>CP107049.1 GCA_025736915.1 Acinetobacter nosocomialis
CCACCAGAGAGGGTGACATACTGGAAAGACGAGTAAAAACCACGCTGGCCTTTTAAGCCTAATTCACTCATGTATGTTGCTACGGCGCCATATTCACCACCAACCGATAAGCCTTGAAGTAAGCGCACTACAAGTAAAAGAAAAGGGGCAAATAAACCGACTTGATCATAAGTAGGTAAAGCTGCAAACAAAAAGGAGCTTAGAGCCATCAGACAGATTGAGATAATCATCGACTTTTTACGACCATGTCGGTCTGCAATGCGCCCAAATACCCAACTACCAATCGGACGCATAAAGAAGCTTGCAGCAAACACACCCCAAACATAAATAGACTTGGTCGTACTATCCATATCAGGCGCGGTTAAAGCTTGAGTAAAGTAAGCAGCAAATACTGCATAGATATAAAAGTCGAACCATTCAACTAAATTACCAGAGGCCGCGCCTACAATCCCACGTATTCGACTACGTTTTTCTTCCTGAGTATATGTTGTCATATTTCTTCCATCGTTTTTTAGACAAAAACTAGGAATTTTTTAGGTATGCTACGTAAAAACAGAATGAACTATGAAAAATCACTCGACCTTGAGCACTTCCTTAAAATTCCTAACCATTCATTTTTTCTAATTTTAAAATTCGATTCTAGTAAGATTACGTCCTTTTGTTCGATTTAAAGAGAATTTAACCAATGATCGAACGTTTCCTTTCACTCAATTTGATAATGAATTGTTTTTAAAATCATTGAGCTAATTTTTAGGTCATATGAGTAGTTGCATTTCTCCTTGCTCGTTTCATTTTGAGCTTAGTTTTATTTTGGCTATTTGATAATACTTAAAAAGTTATAACCTCAATTTCAATCAAAATAAAAGAAATTTATATAATGATGAACTTATAAAAGTTAGTTCAAATTCACTTAATCGAAAAAATACAGAATGTGTTGTTTCTCAATATATGTGGCTGTATTCTTGCGTGGCTGAAAATAGGGTAGACAACCATTTTTAGCCCTATAAATTATGCTCGCTATGGCAGGTAACTATTCAATGGAAAGACGTTCGTTAAATCTTCACTTCATGACATGCTCTAAAACGGCATTAGCTTCATCTATTGCACTCATAACATCTGTCGTCTATGCAAATGAAGCGGAGGTTTCACAGCTCCCAACCATTACAGTGAACGCTACACAAAATAATGATGCACTATATACGTCTAAAAAAGTTAATTTATCTGGTTTTCAAACTGATGATGTAAAGAAAGTTCCTGCATCTATTACCACCATTACCTCTGAGCGCCTAGCAGATCAACACGCAAAAACACTAACCGATGTGATTAAAAATGATTCATCGTTGGGCGATGGCTACGCTGCTATTGGCTACTATCCAAACTTTGTAGCACGTGGTTTTGCCCTCGATTTAGGCTCTAGTTATCTCATTAACGGCCACAACATACGTGGTGAGCAAAATGTTGCTTTAGAAAATAAAGAGCAAGTTGAAATTTTAAAAGGTATTTCTGCGATTCAAAGTGGAATGTCGACACCAGGTGGTGTGGTTAACTATGTAACCAAAAGACCTGCCGATATTAAAACTATTACGGTCGATGCAAATTCAGAAGGTGGCTATACACTGGCAACAGATGTAGGCGGCTTTGTTAATGATAGTTTTGGTTATCGAATCAATTTGGCCCATGAAAGTATCCACCCAAATGTTGATCACGCAAATGGTAAACGAGAGTTTGGTTCAGTTGCTTTAGACTGGAAAATTAATGATCGCTCTAAGCTACTGTTTGATATTGAAGCGCAACATCAAAGCCAACGTTCGGTACCGGGTTATCAACTACTTGATGGGCAAGAAGTACCAACAAATGTAGATCAAGACCGTTTATTGGGTTACCAGTCTTGGAGTAAGCCTGTTGTAAATAATAGTCTAAATGCGAGTTTGAAATATCAATATGCATTTAACGATCAATGGAATGCTAGCTTAAGTGCGTCTCAAAGCCGTGTTGTGATTGATGATTATATTGTATTTCCTTATGGAAGTTATTACTCATCAGGTAATGAATCTGCGGTATTCGACAAAGATGGTAACTATGATCTTTATGACTATCGTAGTCCAGATGACACACGTATTACCAACCAGTTTGCTGCTAGGTTAAATGGTCAATTCAGTACTGGCGGCAACCTTCAGCATCATGTAACGTTTGAATTACAAAATACACGTAAAAACCTGAAGCGTTATGATCCGAGCAATCAACTTATTGAGAATGAAATTGGCAATATTTATGTTGATAAACCAGACTTTCAAATGCCAACTGAAAAATTAGGTAATCGTTTTAAAGCTCTGGAAAGCAATCAGACTGCATTTACAATCTCTGACCGAGTTCAATTTAATGATCAATGGTCAACTTTATTGGGTGGAAAACTGATTCACCTTGATGAGCAAGCCTATAAGCCAGATGGGCAGCAAAGCCGAGATACAGACCTAAATAAGTTTTTACCACAATTAGCGCTCATGTATAGCCCAACTGCTACGACTAATCTGTATGCTTCATATGCCAAAGGTTTGTCAGATGGTGGTGAAGCACCATGGTTTGCTAATAATGCTCTAGAAGTTTTATCACCTAAAAATTCTGAACAATATGAACTTGGTGTTAAGCAACAAATACGCAACTTCTTATTAACAGCAGCTATTTTTGATTTAAAACAAGACAATCAATATAGCAAAGTAAATGCAGATGGAACTTTCGATTTTGTTGACCAAGGTGAACAACACAACCAAGGTATTGAGTTAGGTTTAACTGGTGCCTTAACCGATACAGTTGACGTAAGCTCTGGCATTATCTATACCAAATCTCGTCTTGTTGATATTGATAATGACAGCTACAAAGGCCATCAAACTCAAAATGTTCCGAAAGTCCGCGCAACTGCACAGTTATCTTATAAAGTTCTGTCAGTTGAAGGATTAAGATTACTCAGTGGTATGCAATACAGCAGCAGTAAATATGCAAACAAAGAGGGAACTGCAAAAGTAGGCGGATATAGTGTCTTTAATATTGGTGCTGCCTATAAAACAAATTTTGCTGGGCATGACACAACTTTTAGATTCAATATTGATAACTTATTTAACAAGAAATATTGGCGTGATGTAGGGGCATTTATGGGGGATGACTATCTGTTCTTAGGTAATCCTCGCACAGCTCAATTTTCTACAACTTTTAGCTTTTAAAAGTTACAGGACAAATAAAAAAGGAGCTTATAAAAGCTCCTTTTTTATTTTCAGGAATTAAGCCGACATTTTTGGTTTAACCATATTATTAATCGACAAGATCTCATCAAGCACTTGTGCTGATAATAAACCTTCATTTTGAACTAAAGCCAATACGCTTTGCCCAGTTTCGTTTGCAGTTTTAGCAATACGAGTTGTAGTTTCATAACCCAAATATGGGTTAAGCGCAGTCACGATACCAATTGAGTTTTCAACCAAAGCTTTACAGTGTTCAGGGTTCGCCGTAATCGTATCAATACATTTACTTTGGAACATCGCCATTGCTTTACCAAGCAAGTCCATCGATTCAAACAGTTTGAATGCAATAAGTGGTTCCATAGCATTTAACTGTAATTGACCAGCTTCAGCAGCTAAAGTTACAGCCAAATCATTTGCAATAATCTGGAAGCAAGCAAGGTTCATTGCTTCAGGAATAACTGGGTTTACTTTACCCGGCATGATTGAACTACCAGGTTGACGCGCTTCTAAGTTAATTTCATTAATGCCGGTACGTGGACCACTTGAAAGTAAACGCAAGTCATTGGCAATTTTTGAAAGCTTTGTTGCAGTACGTTTTAATAAACCAGATAAAAGAACAAAGTCACCCATATCTGAAGTTGCTTCGATTAGATCAGGAGCAGACTTAATTTTCTTACCAGAGATTTTTCCAAGTGCTTGAATCGCAAGTTCACGGTAACTATATTCAGTAGTAATTCCCGTACCAATCGCCGTACCACCAAGGTTCATATAAGCTAGAACATTTGGAATAAGCGTATTAATTTGCTCAAGGTCTTTTTGCAGAGTTACTGCAAAAGCACCAAACTCTTGACCTAATGTCATAGGCACAGCATCTTGTAACTGAGTACGACCCATTTTTAAAATGTGTGCAAACTCTTGAGACTTGTTCAAGAAGCTAAGAATCAAATTGTTAAATGGAAGATTTAACTCATCTAAGCTAAGTAACAAACCTAAACGAATTGCAGTAGGGTACACGTCATTTGTTGACTGCGACATATTAATATCGTTATTTGGATGCAAGTATTGATATTGACCTTTAGAATGTCCCATATATTCCAAAGCAACGTTTGCCAATACTTCATTTGCATTCATATTGGTTGAAGTACCAGCACCGCCTTGCATCATGTCGATTGGGAACTGGTCATGGAAATTACCACGAATAAGCTGATTACAGCTGTATTCAATCGCTTCAAATTTAGTTTGATCTAAGCTTTTAAGATTATAGTTTGCTTCAGCACAAGCTAATTTAACCATAGCTAATGCTTTAATTAGATTAGGGAAATTTCCAACTTTACTATTTGTTAAGTTGAAATTTTCTAAAGCACGTAATGTTTGAACTCCGTAATAATGGTCATTGTTGATCTCTCGATGACCAATAAGATCCTTCTCAATACGGGTAGTAATATCAGCGTTCATCATTAAACTTCGAATTAGTTAAGATGATTCATCTTAGAATTTGAAATGCTTCACTTCTAATGCATTTATTAAAGCAATTATGCATTTTTTGCATAAAAAGAATTGAACTCTACTAAAATGAATAGGGAATAGTTGAGAATTTCTAGAAAATACAGTTTTAATAAAATTAAATATATTCAATAATTTATATTGTTTTTTTAATGAAGGATAAGTCACTGAAGATCAGAAAAATTAAAAATTCTGCAACGAGCTTAACAACGATTTCTATTCACAAAGACCATTAAATTATTTGAATTTTCATGTGAATATTAATTTTAATAAACAAATAATGAGCTATGTTTAATAAATTTTAATAAAATTGTGATGCATTTCACATAAAAATACATATAATACAGAAAATTTTGATTTATTAAGTTTATGTTAAAAGTAACTGCTGCTTTATTAATATTGGGAAGTTTTGCTTGCTATCTCCTGTTGGGAAATGAAGAAAAAACTGAGACCAAAAGTTCACACATGCTTAAAGAAGCTCAGCAATCGATTAAGAATGCTGAACTATCTATTCAAAAAGCAAAACGAAATATTCCCACTGCATCGTATCAATAACTGAGGCAATAAAGATTATTGTTTATTAAATAATCTTTTGACTGAAATTTTATTAAGATGTAAGCGCTGTAAAGAGACAAATGCATGAGAATGAAGTTTATTGCATATGACCCTAACTCTGGTGAAAAACTAAGCTTGAAAGAGCATATTCATCACATGGATAAATACACAACTTATGTTTTTTTTAGTGATGAAAAAGACAACATGGTATTTAACCCGCAGAAAAAACAGATATTTGAAATCAGTCAATATACTTCAAACATGATGGTTGAAATTTCAAGAAAGTTATACTACTTAATTGGTGAATATTAGTTCATCTTTTATAGATCAGCACAACTATAAGTCGTCGTTCTTAGTGAAGATTTAATGTACTATGTGTCCGTCTATAGATACTTTAGTATAATAGTCGGAATTGTCTTTTTATCTTATACTCTTCTTAAATATTGTATGAAATACAATTAATTATTATTACTGCTTAAATCCTGAAATGAGGTAAGGTAATCATTTACTCATCAATTATTACCTTACCGATCTATTGCAAGAGTAAATAATAATTCTCTTGTTTTTGTGATTAGGCAGAGTAGACGAGATATAAGACTAGATTTTTTAAATACTTTTTATAGTGGAATAGTATATTAATTTAAGAGTCTAAAAAATTTAATCAATAACCTAAGGATTGGTTATTGAAACAGTTCACAGTCCGCATTCTTCCCCAAGGTGCGGACTTTTTTTATCCATGAAATGATTAAATAAAGACCTATACTTATTTCTAAAACTTATCTTATTCAAATACTTTATTTATTTTTATGATGATTTTTTTATTTATTGATTTCAAATATTTTTTTAGTTGAGTCGAACTTATGTTCATCTCTTAACGTGTTAAAACAAAACCTATTATTTTCTTATTTTCTTTTCTATGTCAGAATTATTAAATACTTCATTTTCATAGTTTGGCTTTGTCCATTCTCTTCTCGCATTTTTGCAGGTACTCCCTATGTTTTACCATTTTTATTCATCACTACATTTATTCATGCTATTTCCCAAAAATATCAATTAATAAAATTATAAATCTAAAAGGGAATAGATAAGATGAATTTAGAAGTGCGTTGGGTAGAGGATCTCCTCACATTAGAACGTGAACGTTCAATCTCAAAAGCAGCAGAGAAAAGATTTATTAGTCAGTCTGCATTTACTCGAAGAATTCAGCAAATTGAAGAAATGATTGGCGCGGAAGTCATCATTAGAAACAACAAGAACAATATCGAATTTACCGACATTGGACGAATTTTGTTAGTCATGTCTAAAAACATTGAAAAGCAGGTAGAGGAGACCGCAAAACTCATTAAAAATATTAAAAATGAAACTGAATCTACCATTCGTTTCTGTGTTGTTCACTCATTAGCTTCAGGTTTTTTAACAACATTTTTAAAGAAATTTCCTACTCTTATTCGTGATTTAAAAATTGAAATTGTCGCAACGAATAGTGGAGAAGGCCTGTCTTTGTTAAAAGAAGGTGCCTGTGATTTCATGATTTGCTATGCAGATAAAAGCAATATTAGAAAAGTTGGAGATGATATTTTAAGTAGTATTAAAATTGCTGAAACAGTTATTGTTCCTGTTTCTGCCACTGAGCCTGACCATAGTCCTAAACATACAATACAAAGTAATTTTGCTTTGCTTGCCTATAGTAAACACGCTTACTTAAGAAAACTGGTAGACCAACTGATAGAAGGTAAACTTGTTTATAAAACGTTATATGAAACGGACAATGCGACTAACTTAAAAGAACTGGTTTTGCAGGGTTTAGGGGTTGCATGGATTCCGAAAATTAACGTTGAAGAAGACCTTGCAGCTGGAAAATTAGTCATTTTAGATCAGCAAGAATATTGCCTTGCCCAAGATATTTATATCTTCAAAAATAATTTGAGTGATAATAAATCGGTACAACAAATATGGAATGGTTTTAAAGCCCAGCAAGAACAATAACGCATACTCATTCGCAAGATGAAGTACACGATATTTATATATAAATTAATCAAATAAGTAGATTATGCTTGGGTCTTTACGATGAAAGGCATTATAAAGCATTGCCCCTCGTCTAAGTTCTTTGCTAATTTAGAGTAAATTTCAATAAGTCAAAAGTAGGGTATAGGAGTATTTATCTCTTTCATACCTACTTTGAACTTATTTCAATGGATTATTGAGTCCAAGCGGAGACAATTTTGTTTGATCTAGACAGTAGATTATTAAATATTTTTTATCATATTTATCGGTTCAAGAGTGTTTCAATGGCTGCAGATGCTATTGGTTTAACACAGCCGAGTGTAAGTAACGGTCTAAACAAAATTCGCCAACATTTTAATGATCCTTTGTTTATTCGAGTTGGAAATGAAATGATTCCGACCGAACTTGCAAAGCAGATTTTCCCTCTTATTAGTGAAGTTATTGATAAAGTTGAAAGTATTAATAACTTTAATGTGAACTTTGATCCGTTGACCTCAGATCAGTTGTTTACGATTGCGATGACTGATGTATCACATTTGGTTTTATTACCTCAGTTAACTAACTATTTAAAAGAAAAAGCACCTCTCATTCGTTTAAATATTAGACCAATTACGCCAGAAACCAGCTATCAAATGGCAAATGGTGAAATTGATTTGGCGATAGGTTTCTTGCCCCAATTAGAAGAAGGTTTTTATCAGCAGAAGTTTTTCCGTCAACATTATGTTGTGATTAGCTCAAAAAGTCATCCTCGTTTAGACCCGAATAACTTTACTTTAGAAGATTATATGCGCGAATATCATATCGATATTGATGCAGGGATTGGACATTATCACATTAAAAATGAGCTGCAAAATAAAGGGTTGGATCGAAACATTTTAATTCGCTTACCAAGTTATTTAGGAGTGGGATTGGTCGTTCAGGAAACAGATGCAATTGCCACTGTTCCATATTATTTAAGCCAAGTTTTATTGGTTAGAGAGAATTTACAGATTTTACCTGCACCGCTTGATTTTCCAACTTATGACGTCAAGCAACATTGGCATATGTCTTGTCACCATAAGAGTAGCCATAAATGGTTCCGTCAAACTTGCTATGAGCTATTTAAAACAGCTTAAGAATTTTATTTATAAAAAAGAAGATGCAAGGAAAGTCCTTACATCTTCTTTTATTTTTTAATTAGATTTCAATTGCAACAGCAGTTGCTTCACCGCCACCAATACATAGGGCAGCAATACCTTTCTTTTTACCTAAGCGTTTTAATGCATAAATGAGAGAGAGGATAATTCTTGAACCCGTAGCGCCAATTGGATGGCCTAAAGCACAAGCGCCACCATGTACGTTAACTTTTGCTTCATCAATTCCTAGCTCATGAATTGGTGCCATTGCTACCATTGCAAAAGCTTCATTAATTTCCCAAGCATCTACTTCATCAACTGACCAACCAGCACGCTCAAGCACTTTTTGAATTGCACTAATTGGAGCAATTGTAAATTCGCTTGGATGTTGTGAGTGAGTAGAAGTTGCAACAATTTTTGCTAAAGTATTTAAACCATGGCTTTGAGCATATTCTTCAGTGGTAAGTACTAACGCAGCAGCACCATCAGAAATTGAGCTTGAGTTTGCAGCTGTAATTGTACCGTCTTTACTAAAAGCAGGGCGTAAAGTTGGGATTTTCTCAAGATTTGCTTTTAATGGTTGCTCATCTTGATCAATAACTTCCACACCTTTACGTGTTTTTACTTCAACAGGAACAATCTCTTCTTTGAAGTAACCTTCTGTAATGGCAGTTTGCGCTTTTTTAAGTGAAGAAATCGCAAAGTTATCCATTTGCTCACGGGTAAAGCCTTTGGTGTTTGCCATGTCTTGAGCAAAAGAACCCATTAAGCGGCCTGTTTCAGCATCTTCAAGACCATCTAAAAACATATGGTCTTTAATTTCACCGTGACCCATACGGTAACCACCGCGAGCTTTCGGCAGAATATACGGCGCATTGGTCATAGATTCCATGCCACCTGCAACAATAATATTGGCACTGCCTGCTTTTAAAGTATCTGATGCCATTAATACAGCTTTCATAGCAGAGCCGCAAAGTTTATTAATGGTCACAGCTCCGACATGATCAGGTACACCCGCTTTACGCATGGCTTGACGAGCAGGGCCTTGACCAATACCTGCACTGAGTACGCAACCAAAAATAACTTCATCTACTTGTTCAGGTTTAACACCTGCACGTTGGATCGATTCACGGATGACAGCAGCGCCAAGTTCTGGTGCAGTTAGAGAAGATAAACTACCCTGAAAACCACCCATTGCAGTACGGCTACCTGAAACTATAACGATTGAACTCATCTTAATATCTCTTATTGGTGTTTTTGCTAAATTTGCCTTTAGCCTAAACCAAAGGCTCCACTAAATTAAAAAGTTGGAGGGGTATAACTGAGTGTTCTTCCAAAGAACCACAGCAAGAATAAAACTAATGGAAAATGTACAACGAGCTGAGTGACTGTAAACCCAATCACATCTTTTGCTTTTAGTTTTAAAATGCCTAACATTGGAAGCATAAAGAATGGATTGATTAAGTTTGGTAAAGCTTCAGCTGCATTATAAATTTGTACAGACCAGCCTAAATGCACTTTCAAATCATTTGCTGCTTGCATAACATATGGGGCTTCAATAATCCATTTTCCACCACCTGACGGTACAAAGAATCCAAGTACCGCAGAGTAAACTCCCATCACAATCGCAAAAGTTTCTTTTGACGCGATTGAAACGAAGAACTCGGCAACATAATGAGACAGCGATAAATCCTGACTGTTTAAAGCTTGGGTCATAATAAAGGCGATACTTCCGTACAGAGGGAATTGAATTAAAATTCCTGATACGGCTGGAACGGCCTTTGCAACAGCATTTAAGAAGTTTCGTGGTGTGCCATGTAATGCTAAACCAAGCATTAAAAACACAAAGTTGTATGTGTTTAAACTTGAAATAGCAATGATTGGATTACTTTTTGAAAATTCAAAAAACATCCAGATTAGACCTAAAGCAACCACAATAATCGTTAAAATAGGCGAGTTTTCTAACCAATCGCCTGGACGCGTTGATTTCTCCTCATGTGGCTTGTCTTCTTCAAACTGCACATCAAAACTATCAATCGTTTTAACATTATTGCCTTTTGGGGCTGAAAAATATGCAATAGCGATTGAAACAATCACCAAAATAATGGTCATCGCAATTGATTGCCAAAGGAAAATCGTTTCGGTAAATGGAATAACACCAGTCAGGTTGTAAATTGACTCAGGTAAGCTGCTTTTATTGGCTTGAAGCTGTGCTGCCGAAGAGCTGATTCCAAGAGCCCAAGTTGCACCCATACCAATGATTGCTGCCGCAGCTGCTGCGCGGTAATCCATATTAAGCTCTTTACGTTTTGCTAAAGCAATTACTAAAAGCGCTGTAAGGATTGTGCTAACAGCCCAATTGACCAATGAGATTAGCAAACTAACGGTTGCTACCAAAACAATAGCACCACGACCAGAATTTGGAATACGTGCCATTTTTTGGATGAGGTATTTGACTGGCTCAGATACAGAAACGACATAACCTACAATAATGAGCATAGTCATTTGCAGGGTAAATGGAATAAGACTCCAGAAACCATTACCGAAAGAAGTTGCCACATCGTGAATTGGGGCGCCAATACCCAAAGCGGCAATAGACACAATAATGACGCCGAGTAATGCAAAAATATATGAATCAGGAAACCATTTTTCAGACCAGTCACTAATCCGAAGAGCAAATCTTTCAAAAATTCCTTGCTGTTTTTCCATAGCTGAAAAATCCTTCTCGTTCTTATTTATAAACAGCACATCCGGTGCTTAAAAGGGCTAAGACTCAAGCTCACTTTCTAACTTGAGTCTTGTACAGCTAACTAAATCTTAGAATTTACGCGACTAACGTTTTATAAAACTCGACACCTGTAGCAGCTTGAATTTGTTCAAGCGTGACATCTTTAGCAAGTTCAATAAGCTCTACACCTTGTGGAGTAATATCCATTACACCTAAGTCAGTAATGACTCGATGAACCACGCCTTTACCTGTTAAAGGTAAACTACAGTTTTTTACGATTTTTGGCGTACCATCTTTTGCACAATGTTCCATAAGCACTACAACTTTTTGGACACCAACAACCAAGTCCATTGCGCCGCCCATACCTTTAACTTTCTTACCTGGAATCATCCAGTTGGCTAAGTCTCCATTTTCAGAAACCTCCATTGCCCCTAAAATTGCAATGTTGACATGACCACCACGGATCATGGCAAAAGATTCAGAGCTTGAGAAAAATGCAGCACCAGCGCGAGCAGTAACCGTTTGTTTACCAGCGTTAATTAAATCAGCATCAACAGTTTCTTCTGTTGGGAACTCACCAATACCTAATAGACCATTTTCAGATTGAAGCCAAACATTAACATTTTCAGGAATATAGTTAGCAACTAGAGTAGGTAAGCCAATACCTAAATTGACATAAAAACCGTCTTCAAGTTCCTTTGCAGCACGTTGTGCCATTTCGTTACGTGACCAAGCCATTTTATACTGCCTCCGTGCTTAAAGTTTTATGCTCAATACGTTTTTCAGGTGATGCATTCAGTACAATGCGGTTTACATAGATACCCGGCAAATGGATTTCATCCGGATCTAATTCACCAATTTCAACAACCTGTTCAACTTCTGCGATAGTAATTTTTCCAGCCATCGCACATTCAGGGTTAAAATTTTGAGCAGTTTTACGGAATACTAAATTACCTGCTTTGTCAGCTTTATATGCTTTCACAAGAGCCACATCTGCTGTTAACGATTCTTCTAGAATGTAGTTCTTGCCATGAAAAGTACGTTCTTCTTTACCTTCAGCAATGAGGGTACCCACGCCAGTTTGAGTATAAAATGCAGGAATCCCAGCACCGCCAGCACGTAACTTTTCAGCTAAAGTACCTTGTGGTGTAAGTTCTACATCAAGTTCACCATTTAAATATTGGCGTTCAAACTCTTTGTTTTCACCAACATAAGAAGAAATCATTTTTTTGATTTGTTTGGTTTTAAGCAAAATACCTAAACCAAAATCATCTACACCTGCATTATTTGAAATACAAGTCAAACCAGTTACACCGCTTTGTTTAACTGCAACAATTAGTTTTTCTGGAATTCCGCATAAACCAAAACCGCCTACAGCGAGTGTTTGATTATCTGCAATAACATCTTTCAGTGCTGCCTCTGCATTGGCATAAACTTTATTCATTCTGTTGTTTTCCTATATCCCTTAGTAATTTAGTTTTAGCATCACATTTTGCGTTATAGAAGTTAATTTTTTTAAAGGATTAATAAGTATAATCAATGAATGGTATCAAATTTATAACAAAAGATCAGTTTCGGACTATGTAAAAAACTTTAAAAAATAATTTTAATTTATTGAAAAGTATCATTATTAATTAATTTTTATTAAACATGAGCGAAACTCATCCTAAAATACAGTATTTAATTTTTTAAAATTTATATTGAACCAAAGCCTCAATAAATTGAGTCGAAATATTTGAAATCTCGAAGTTCTTCTTATAAACAATTCCCACAGTCTTATGAATAGATTCATCCTTTAACTCAATCAACACGTTATGTTCTTTATCAATGTGTTTTGCAAAGTGTCTAGGTATTGCACTTACCCCTATACCGTAAGCCACAAAACTTGAGAGTGATGAAATTTGATGACATTCAACTTTTAAATCGAGCGTTATGTTATTTCGCAAACAGTTTTGCTCAACTAAATAACGAACAATTGAAGGTTTCTGCAAGGTCACGAATGGATTTGAACAAAGCTCATGCCATGTAATAGAAGATGATTGAGCAAGTGGATGAGTCTTTGGCAATAGAGCTAAGAAATCTTCTTCAAATAGGGGCTTAAATTCTAAGCCTTCTGTGAGATCTGGTTCAAAACAAATACCAAGCTCAAAAATACCATCCTGTACTTTTTCTATAATGGTCTCATTTGGAATATCGTGAATTGAAAAATTAAGATTGGGGTGAAGTGCTAAAAACTGGTGAATGACTTCAGGCAAAATTGCATGAGTCACAAAGGGCATAGATGCAATACTTAAGGTTCCACGGTTGAGCTTAAAACGTTGTTTAACATCATTTTCCATCTCATCCCAATTGGCGAGTAACTTTTTCGCATAGGGAATAAGAGATTTACCTTCCTGTGTAAGCTCAACACGGCGTGTATTACGGTTAAAGAGTTTTCCGCCTAACTCTTCTTCTAAACTTTTGATGGTGAGGCTTAAAGCAGATTGACTTAGATGTAGCTCTAAAGAAGCATTGGCATAGTTGAGTGTACGTGCAAGGGCTAAAAAAGCTTTTAGTTGTTTAAGCGTCATTTCTTACCTTTAGATTACTCAACTTACCTTGAAGGGTAATTTATACGAAAATTTGCCTAAAATTATGTTTTTTGAAAAAAATTATGAAAAATAAAAATCATGGACTTATTTGATAGAGAACAAACTGTAGGATAGTAAAGAACAAGTAATAAAGCTAATTTTCTAACGAGGATTTTAGCTTTCTGTACATGCTTATTAATATATATCACTAATATTATTAAGACCAAGTATGCAAGATTTATGTGTCGAAGCCCTTTGAAGAGAGCTTCTTCTAAATATTTACATTTGATATTTTTTCAGGAATTTTTTTATTTCAAGAGAGTATTTGAAAGGGTGTGAAAATCGAAACATATGACCCGTACGCTTGATAATCACTTCTTCTGAGTTTTTAATATTCTTTAAAAGAGTTTTAGAAGCTTCTTCTCCAATTAGCTTGTCTTCATCAGGTGTAAGAATTAATGTGGGTACTAAAATGTTTCCTAAGAGAGAGATATAGTTGATTTCTTCAATTGATTGAATACGATTGATATACGCTTTGTGAGGCGTGGATTTAATAAATAAATCTCTACTTAGATTTGTTGACCAGGGTATTTCTCCCTCTTTATCAAAAGATGAAGCGAGCTCTGCAGCATGAAATCGAAGTGTTAGTTGTCGATAAAATGGACCTGAAAAGAAAGGGGCAAGCATTGATAAAAATTTGAGTAGTGGAGAAGTAATCGGACTTTTAGCAAAACCGCCAGAAATGACCAAACCTGTTAAACCTTTTGGTTGACGTATTGCAACAGCAATTGCTGCTATAGCACCATAAGAATCACCAACTAAAACGTAATTATCTAGATCTATTACTTGGTCTATAATGAAATCAGCTAATTCTTCTATTTTATTAATATCATTCGGTAAATAAAAAGTGCGCATATTATAATTTTTTAATTCAGTAAGTTGGTTAAGTTGCCACGCTGCTCCTGAGAAGCAAGGAATCATGACTAGGGTTGGCTGGTTATTCATGAATTACTCCAATAATTTATATAATCGTATTAGAGTGATTCTAATCAGCTGAAATTATGATCTCTAATGGCATTCATTCATTGAATGCATGCATAAAATTAATAATTAAAAAAAGAATTTTTTAACTGGCTGATTGCGCTGATATTAGTGTGTTTGTAATCCATTCGATCATAGGTTCATTAATCCTATCTCTCGATCGAATAATATAAATCTCCCAAGTTGGTAATACCAAAGGTAGCTCAAAAATGCTCAATTGAGCAGTCTCTTGTAATTTTAATGCTACTCGCTCAGCTATTACTGCTATTGAATCTGAACTACCAACTAAGAATGGTACAGCCAAAAAACTAGGACAAATTACGCTAATTTTGCGTGTAAGCTTATGAGTTTTTAGTACTTCATCTACAATTCCTCGTATATCTCCATTCGGTGAGACTAAGATATGCGGAAATTTGATAAAATTATTGATATCTATGTACTTTTTGTTGTCGCGCTTGATTAAAGCTGGGTGATTTTTACGAGCAATCCCTACAAATCTTTCCTGATGGACAAATTGGCAGTCTAAACGCTGGGGGATTTGAAAAAAAGATCCTGAGCCAATTACAATATCAATATCTCCATTATCTAACATGCTTAAAGCTGATTCAGTATTAGCTTGTTTTAATTTCAAAACTATATCAGGAGCAGCCTTCTGAAGCTGAGCAAATGCAGGATTGATAACTGTTAATATTGCATGGTCAGTAACTGCCACTACAAGGGGCCTCTTTAAGTTCATTGGATCGAATTGCCCTCTAGGAGTAGCAACTTGTCTTATTAATTCAAGAGCTGTTTTTACTTGTGGCATTAATTCAACTGTTAGTGGAGTAGGCTCTATTCCTTTAGGGTTACGAATGAATAAAGGATCCTCTAGAGTATTACGTAGCCTTGATAAAGCATGGCTAGTTGCAGATTGTGTTATATGCAAGCTTTCTGCCGCACGGCCAACGTGTCTTTCATTCCATAAAGCTTCAAGTACAACCAGAAGATTAAGATCCAAAGATTTCATAGCTTGTAAACCAAAAGTTGAATTTAAAAAATTTAAGCTATACAGAATTTGAATAAGTACGCTCAATGCTTTCATAGTGTTTTAAACTTATATTACTCTTATTAGAGTTCATACTAGAATGCTTTCAATAGATACACTTTAAATCTAAAAAATAAATGATTATATCTAGTTAAATATTTCAATTAACTCGACTCTAGCTTTGGCTGCAGAAGTAAGGCTAGCGATGCACAGACTGTAAGAACAAGGCCCAATTGTTGTACTAACCCAGCAAGTCCGAGCATACAACCCAACAGTAAATAATATGTTAGACCAAATAATGAACCAGCTTTTCCTGCTTGTTCTCGATAATGACACAATGCCTGACTAAGTATGTTTGGGATGGCAATACCATAGGCTAGAACGACGCCAGCCATCGGGATCAATATCCACACAGTTGTTTGTAATATCCAGGCAATCACACTTGATAACATCACTATGTAACACGCATATCTTACCAATATTTCTGGTTCTATATTTGAGGCAAGTAGTTTTCGATTTAGTAGACTACCCATAAGAGAAGAGATTGCTAATAATAATCCTGTCCAGCCAAATTTTTCTGAACTCCAGCCAAGTTGATTAAAAAGAAATGGGGCAAGGCTGTAATAACTGAAAATCATTGTATTAAACAAGGCAATTAGCATGGCATTTTGCCAAAGCGAATTATCAAGGAACATACGGGTAGCTAATGTTCGTATGCCAGTGTGAGTTATTGGGTGAGACTGAGTTTCAGAAAGAAAAGCAGCACTTAGTATTAACAATAGTAGGGCAAGTAAAAATAAGGCTATAAATACGCCCATATAACCCCAATGACTTATTAACCAGCCTCCACTTACTAAACCAAAAAACGGGCTTATAGCTAGTGCGGCTCCCATAAGGGAAAATACACTTGCTAGTTTTGTCGATTCATAACTGTCCCGAAGCATGGTTTGTACTACAACAGACCCAGCGGCAGCGCCAAAAGCTGAAATCATACGTGCGAATAACAAAAATTTGAAATTTACTGTTGTAATAGCTAATAGTGTCCCAGCCCCATAACAGATAAGTCCTAACATCATGGCAGAGCGGCGACCAATTTGGTCACTTAACCATCCCCATAACCCTACACCTATAGCAAAAGCGATGAAATAAACTGAAAGCGTCTGAGCTGCTTGTTTACTATTAACTGCAAATGAGTGGGAAATGTAAGGTAGTGCAGGGCTGTATATAGTTTCAACTAGTTGAGGGAACATTATCAGAAGTGTTAAAAGCCACAAGGGTGGACGATGTATGGCATTCATAAAATGTCTTAATAAATGAATATTAAAGGTTATTATTCTTGAAAGATAAAAGTCTGATTATCATAATAAGGACTGAATATATTAATTATTGGACAGATTTTGAAAATTGCATCAGATAGTATTTTTGATCCAGATATTTTCGCTGATCCAGTGATTGGTATTGCATCAGATATAGGAAAACATGATTCTGGTAAGCATTGTCATCTTCGTCATCAGTTACTTTTTTCGGCTGCTGGTAGTATCACAATAGAAATAGATAAAACGACTTTTTTACTTCCACCACGACGTGCTGCATGGATTCCTGCAGGCATAACTCATCGAGCGATCATGCGTGGTGTAATGGCTTACCGCTCACTATATTTTTTACCAACATCAAATTTATCTCAGTTGCCAGTACAGATTGTTGAAGTCAATCCATTATTTTTTGAAGTAATTGAAAGAATGGCATTTTGGCCATGGGGAATGCAGGCTGAAAAACAGGTAAGTTTAATTACTGTTTTTTGTGAAGAGATATGTGCTGCACAAAGTGAAAATTGGCAATTAATGTATCCATCAGATACCCGTCTAGAATCTTGGTTAGAGCACGTACGTATGGGAGAACTACCTCCACGTTTAGGTCAGCTGGCTCAGATAGTAGGTGCTTGCGAACGTACTATTAGCCGAATATTTATTCGTGATACAGGAATGAATTATCAGAACTGGAGACAACAATGGAGATTATTAAGAGCAATAGAAATGCTATCTGAAGGTATACAAATAAGTGAGGTGGCGCAACAACTGGAGTTTATCAGTGATAGTGCATTTATCGTTTTTTTCCGTCAACATACAGGTACTACTCCAGTCCGTTATCTACAGAATATTTTTAGCGAAAGCTTGTATAAATAAAATTTTCTCTATCGGTAATATTAGAGTTAATCTTAAAACAACTAGCAAAAAGACTCTCTTTTAGTACTTTAATTTAATCCATGTTCTTCATAAAAATTGATCTTATTAAAACTATTGGAAACAGGAAAGTGTTTAGAAAAGTTAAAATATCTTCTGGATTTTTTATTCAAATTAATTTATTACTTTTATGTTAAAAAGCAATTTCTCATATAGAATTTCTACTAAAATCCCTGTTTTTTACTGATTGCATTATGGTTGTTTATGGGAAATTTAAGAATTTTAGGTGAATCTCTGGAAAATGCGGAAATATTAAAAGACGTTCAATATCATATTAAAGATAGGATATTACCTATCTCTTTAAAAGATGATTTAAACAAACAAGTTATTGAGATTGAAAGATATTTTGGTGAGAATAACTTTGAGAAACTCGAAGTTAAGAAAAACAAAATTAACATCTGGACAGGAGTTCTTGCAGTTCCTATCTTAATTTATTGTATTGCCTTGTTCTTAAGTCGATATGTACATAATTTTGGAATTAATATTGATGTAGACATGATGAATCATATGTTATTTGAAAATATATTGAAGTACATATGGGCGATTATTCTTTATGCAGCAGTATTTTTTGGATTAATTTTTTACTTTTATTTAATGAATAATCAAAGTAAAAAATTAATTGAAAAGAATGTTGAGAAGCTTCTGAGTAAATAAATTTTAGAACATTTAAGCCTCGCATTGGCGAGGTTTTTTTTGTCAGCATATCTAAACATTCTCTGGGCAATATTTTCTAAAATTTCTTCTAAAAGAAATAGTAATGATCATTTTTAAAAATCAGAAAATAAATTATGTATGATTGACGTGATGATAGTGATAAGAGGATCCTTAAAATCTTTAGGCATAAATTAGCAAGAAAATAATTAATGTTTAAAAAATGAATTATTTCAAGTATAAAAGAATCTATTACTTTATAAAAATGAGTTATTAAAAATGTCTCCTATCAAAGTACTTTTTGTTGCTGGATTTGGACCAATTACAAGAGTTAATGAAGAGAGTAAAGCACTCTATCAAGACACATTAAACCTTCCAATAAAAGCGATGGAAGGTAATGAATCTTATATGAGTACAGAAGATGGCGAGCTGGGCGGTGTAAAACACTTTGCACTGTGGCCATTACATCAAGCAGCAGAGTCCTGCTTTGGTCGAAAAGAATGGCCCGAGGAGTTTACTGTTCCTCAAAGTTGGATTGAGTTTGAAGTTGAGGATATTAATCAAGCTTCAGCTCATATGATTTCTAAAGGATATCAACTACTGGTAAATAATCGTTTAGAAACATGGGGGCAGTCAGTTACTCGCTTTTTAAGTCCTGAAGGAGTACTTACTGGGTTAACAGTTACGCCATGGCTACGTACCGCAAATGAATAAATTAGTAATTTTATCTAAAACATATGAGATAAAATGTTTACTCAGGAATACCGTAGTTTGGTTTTCTTTGTCAAAATCTTGATAATCTTAAAGACCTGATTATTCAGTCTTATTTTTTGATGAACGGTGGCATTGTCAAGTTGATCCCATAGTTCAAATGGGAAAAACTCTGAGCTATGATCAAATACCCATAACCATTGGTAACTATGAGTCAGTGTATTACTATCAAAACGAACATCTTGAACTTTGACAATCTTAAATTGTTTATGATGTTCGTCTTGAAGAGTGATTTCATGGTTCTCCATTAGACATCCATAAATTAAAGACAGTTTTAATTTTACTAAAATTAAAAGTATCTGTTTAGTTGATTAAGTTGGCATTCATTTACAAAAGATTTCTGCTTATTAAAGTTTGTCATTTTCAAAATGTTAATAATCTTTACTTTTGAAATACAAGGTTTTAAGTAGGTTGCATTGTAAGGATAGTATGTAAGTGTCAGAATGCACCATTGACATTTACCTTCGAGTTATCGCTATGAGTTTAATAGGCTTTATGTATGCAAGTAAAACCAATAGTGAACATAGTCAAATAAAACAAGATTTAATTGATATTCTTACAGAAGCTGTCAAATTTAATTCTAAAAATGACATTACTGGTGTGCTTTACTATGGTAATGGTTACTTCTTACAATACTTAGAAGGTGAGAAAGAACAAGTTGAGGCGCTGTTCTATAAATCAATTTTGAAAGATTCGAGGCATCAAAACTGCGAAATCATCTTTTTGCAACCATCTGAACAACGGTTATTTAAACATTGGAGTATGAAATTTGCTCCTATCAATACAAAAATAAAAGATTTCTTTTTTCATCATCATGTTGATGAGTTTAATCCGTATTTACTTAATACTAATTCAATCCCATCTTTTATTGAGTTACTTGTAGATCAACCCAATTTGAAAGCGGATCAATATCAAGTTTAATCAATATTATAATTTTGATTAGATATAACTCGAAAAAGAAAATAGTAAAGAGTGATTATATTACAGCTTCTAAAAAAGCCCTGAATCATCAGGGCTTTTAAATTTTTATCACATATAAATATGACAACTTAATGTTTATGGATGACTACTAACTAGTGATTTTTCAAACGCCATTTCCGCATCTTTTACAATACTAGAAAGTTTTTCTGGTTGAATAAATGCATTGGTTTGTCCAGCGTCTTTACGCGCCTTATTGCCCAAGACATCTGCAACTTCTGGATGGCTAGTAAGCACAATATCTGCCTTCATATTTTTCAAACGGTCAAAACTCTTACGATAATCTGCAACAATATCTGGATACTGATGATTATTTTGTAAAACATTGCCAGCTACAGAGAGACTGCAAGGGAAAACAACATTTAGGTTCTTACCGTTAGATTTAACTTCAGTTGACCAAGTTGTACAACCTGGGGTATGTCCAGGGGTAAGCGTGGCTTTAAGTTTTAATTTTCCTAGTTTAACTACTTCTCCATCGTGAATGACTTTATCAACTTTAACTGGAGTAAAAGGAATAGTTTGGAAGGTGTTTTCACCTATAGGTTTTCCTATTTCTAAAGCCTTAACATCCTGCTGCATTGCAATTAATTTAGCACCAGTATCTTGTTTAATGCGTGCAAGTGCACCTACATGGTCCCAATGAGCATGGCTCGTAACCATAATTTTTACATCTGATAACTTAAAACCTAATTGTTTAATGTTCTGCTCTATTTGCTCTGTATTTTCTGGAAGGCCCGTATCTATCAATAAAGTTTGATGACCAGAAGCTAACAAATAAGCTGCAAGACCGTGAGTACCCACATAGTATATATTTTCAGTAATTTGGAATGGCTGAGTATTTTGAGTCCAGTCATCGGGTAACTTTAATGGTGCAGCTGAGGTAGATAAAGAAGTCAACAATATACTTCCTATAAACAACATCTTTTTCTTCATCTTTATTGGACTCGTAGGTTGATCGCAGTAATTAAAGTTTTATATTTTAACGCCTTTGCCATGATTAGGCCCTAATCTATTCATAAAAAACCTGATTATTCATATAAAAAAATTCTGCTTAATTGTTAATGTAAAGGATGGAATGTATTTAGTAATGAGAAGTTAACCTTCTTAATATTTATTAATTTAATGATGTAATTAAACTAATTTAAAAAATATATTATTTAATTATCTTTATTAAATAATATAGAGATATTAATTTAATTTACTCAATAATCAATAAGTTTTATTAAAAAATAATGGTTTTTAAATAGTTGTGTTTTACCACTCAATCAATGTAAATTATTGTAATTTATTGCTATTTTAAAAATTAAATAAATTACATTGTTTTTAAATATTTTAGTGATATTTTATTTTTAAGCTTATTTACCTATTACCACTCATAGATACTGTGATTTTTATCATTTTAGGTTTGGGATAACCTAAATATCTTTTGGTAATTTTATTGAACCTAGTATTTATTCTTTAGGGAGAAGGAATATATGTGGGAATTATTTGTAATTTTACTTTCGCTTGGGCTGTTAATGTATACAGCTTACAAGGGCTTTTCTGTCATTCTCATGGCACCCATTTGTGCCTTACTTGCAGTTTTACTCATTAATCCAGCCAATGTTTTACCGTTTTATTCGGGTGTCTTTATGCCCAAAATGGTGAACTTTATTAAAGATTACTTTCTTGTGTTTTTGCTCGGGGCAATTTTCGGTAAAGTTGTTGAAATGTCAGGAATTGCTGAGTCTATTGCTCGAACCATAGTAAGATGGATTGGGGCGAAAAAGGCAATTTTAACCGTTGTACTTTTAGGTGCAATTTTGACCTACAGTGGAGTAAGTTTATTTGTTGCTGTATTTGCCATTTATCCTTTTGCAAACCAGCTTTTTAGACAAGCGAATATTCCAAAACGTTTAATTCCGGGAACCATCGCGCTCGGTGCATTTACATTTACCATGGATGCATTACCAGGTACGCCACAAATTCAAAACGTAATTCCAACTACATTCTTTGGCACCAATATTTATGCTGCACCATTTCTAGGAATTATCGGTGCTATCTTTGTTCTATGCATGGGTTTGGCTTACTTAGAATGGCGTCGCCGAGCTGCTGCAAAAGCAGGCGAAGGGTACTCTGGTTTTGGCGCAGACAATACACAGTCTCAAGAAATTGAAGCCGATATGAACTTGCAAAATAATGGAAGTGCGGCTCGTCAGTTTTTAGCATTTGTGCCTCTCATTCTTGTTGCCGTAATGAACAAATATTTGTCTAAAGCAATCAAAGAGTGGTATCCAAATGGCTTTGATTTTGCCACTGTAGGTTTAGCCGATTACACGGTTGATGTCGCAAAAACGGGGGCGATCTGGGCTGTTGGTTTAGCACTTATTGTCGGAATTATTGCTGCAATTTTATTTGACTACCAACGTGTAGTGACGAACTTTAAAGAGGGCATTAATGCCAGTATTGGTGGCTCACTTTTGGCAGTGATGAATACAGCTTCTGAATATGGTTTCGGTGCAATTATTGCGTCATTACCGGGCTTTGCCCTGATTAGTCATGCAATGAGCAGTACTTTTACAAATCCTTTAGTGAATGGGGCTGTGACGACAACAGTTTTAGCAGGTATTACCGGTTCAGCTTCTGGTGGTATGAGTATCGCTTTAAGTGCGATGGCTGAACACTATAACGCCGCGATTTTAGCAGCAGGTATTCCACCAGAAGTCATGCACCGTGTGGTTGCAATGGCATCAGGTGGTAT
Organism: Acinetobacter nosocomialis; assembly: GCA_025736915.1. GTDB lineage: Bacteria > Pseudomonadota > Gammaproteobacteria > Pseudomonadales > Moraxellaceae > Acinetobacter > Acinetobacter nosocomialis_A. The sequence goes on from CP107049.1 coordinate 23,154, forward strand.
GGATACGCTTCCTCATAATGGCGCCGTGATTACCTTACTTGCTGTTACAGGTTTAACCCATAAACAGTCGTATAAGGATATTTTTGCAGTCACAGTAATTAAAACATTAGCGGTATTTGTGGTGATTACGGTCTTTACCGTGACTGGTATTGTTTAAACCAACAAGTTAAAAATATTAAGGAGTGGATAGATGACTAAACTTTTAGACGGAAAAGTAGCCTTTATTACGGGCTCTGCAAGCGGGATCGGTCTAGAGATTGCCAAGAAATTTGCTCAAGAAGGTGCAAAAGTTGTCATTTCTGATATGAATGCTGAAAAGTGCCAAGAAACGGCAAAGCTGTTAACAGGACAAGGCTTTGAAGCCTTATCTGCACCATGTGACGTAACTGATGAAGATGCTTATAAACAAGCGATTGAACTCACACAACAGACTTTTGGAACGGTTGATATTTTAATTAACAATGCTGGTTTTCAACACGTTGCACCTATTGAAGAATTTCCAACCGCTGTTTTTCAAAAGTTAGTTCAGGTCATGCTCACTGGTTCATTTATTGGCATTAAACATGTTTTCCCAATCATGAAAGCTCAAAAATCAGGCCGTATTATTAATATGGCTTCAATTAATGGCTTGATTGGCTTTGCAGGCAAAGCAGGCTATAACAGCGCGAAGCATGGTTTAATCGGTTTGACAAAAGTTGCCGCATTAGAATGTGCAAGAGATGGTATTACAGTGAATGCGCTCTGCCCAGGTTATGTCGATACACCATTGGTTCGTGGGCAAATTGCAGATTTGGCTAAGACTCGTAATGTTAGTCTAGACAGCGCGCTTGAAGATGTAATTCTGGCAATGGTTCCTCAAAAACGTTTGTTATCTGTTGAAGAAATTGCTGATTATGCAATTTTCCTTGCGAGTGACAAAGCAGGTGGGGTAACGGGTCAGGCTGTGGTTATGGATGGTGGTTATACCGCACAATAATTTAGAGTTTTATAAAAGCCGCTTATTTTTTAATAGGCGGTTTTTTATAAATAAAAGATATGTAAGTTTAGTGTTCAAAACAATGATTTATCTCAACTATAGTTGCTTATAAAAAATCTAATAAAATAAGTTTGTTAAGGTATGAAATTATACTTTAAAGGTATTTAACTTATTTCCAATTTTAAAATTTAATAGAGTGTGAGAAAGTAATCTTTACTCTCTTTCTTGATTAAATATTTTCAGGAAAACTCGTCAATTAAAGGATATTAATTGGCATACAAGTTGCTTTTTAAGCAATAAGTTATTTAGCTAGGTGAAAAGGATATGATATCACTCAGCCAACAGACGGAACTCAATCATTATTCACGCAAAGCTGAATTTGCGCAGAATTTGATGTCCACAATTTGTGGTGAACACCGTCTAGATACAATTTACAAAGACACTCTCGATTTTCACTATGACGGAATGCGTTTGCCTAATAAAAAAATGGCAATCGGAACAATTAGTTATGGTGCAAATGTTGCCATTAACATCTCAAATTTAAAAGCTTATAGCATTAGTTTGCCTATACAGGGGCGACAAGCTCTCAACATTCGTGGTGCTCACTATCAATCTGATGAAAATAGAGGCCTTATTGTTTCAAATAACGATCAACAAGATTTGATTATCGATAAAGATTGCAGAAAATTTCAGGTTGTTATTCCTGAACGGAGTATGCAGATTGTTCTTGCAGATCTACTCAATAAACCCATAGAAACGCCCATTATTTTTAACCCTGAGATGCATCTAGACTCGGAGCAACTTATTGGTGCATGGTGGAAAAATATTCAGAATTTTGTACAGTTAAAATCACAATATAGTAATTTTTATGGTTTGCAGATGTTGTCTGAAGACTATGAAAATTTTGTAATTAAAGCTTTATTATTGTCTCAAGAAAATAACTACTCTGAAGCCTTAAAGTTACTCTCACATCAGGATGAGCCAGCTTATATCCGTAAGGTTCGTAATTTTATTATTGAACATGCACACGAGGAAATCTGTGCAGAAGACTTACAGCGTCTGGCTGGAGTTTCAAAATCAAAATTGTATGACGAATTTCAACAGTACTACGGCACAAGCCCTATGTCGTATTTGAAGAAATATCGTCTCCAACAAATTTATAAAATCCTGAGCACCACAGGAGCAGATAGAAAGGTTTCTATTTCAAAGCTTGCTTATGACTGGGGCTTTAACCATTTAAGTCGTTTTTCTCAAGAATATCGCGAAGAATTTGGCGAAAATCCAAGTGAGACTAAAGGCAAAATTTTCTAATATTTAATTTTTCCAAATAAAAAAACTGATTTAATTACTTAAATCAGTTTTTTTATTTATTGATTAATATTTATAGACTTTCTTCTAGCTTTAACACTTGTTTGTTTTTAGATTTCTCATAAATCACTTTCAGGCTAAGTGCAATAAATGAGATGAATGTTGGTAGTGCGAGAATAAAGAAAATACCGCTTAAGCTTAGGTTGAAAGTGAAAATGAGCGAGCCAAAGAAAGCACCTAAAATTGCACCAATACGACCAATACCATGCATCCATGAAACACCAACTGCACGGCACACTGCTGGATAGAACATAGCTGCAAGAGGGAGCAACGAAGACTGAGCACCTGCGAGTAAAGCACCAATTAAGAAGATAGTAAGACCTAACAAGAAAATATTTGAACTCACCAGACCAGCAACAATGAATAGTCCAAAAGCAATGAGATATGAATATTTAATGACTGTAGTTGGATTCAGTTTATCCATGTACCATCCCATAATGGTTGCGCCAATCACACCACCAAAAGGGAAAATCGCGGCAATTAAACTAAATTGTTGGGTACTAAAACCTGCTGTTTTTAGAATTGTTGGCATCCAGCTTGTTAAAAGATAAAACACCAATAGACTGGTAAAGCAGCAGAGCCAAAGCATGCTTGAACCCCACAGATATTTTCCTAAAACGACTTTAACCGGATTTTCATCTGATGCAGTTTCTGCTTGAGTTAAAACAAGTTTTACAGGATCTTGGAACGAATGGCCTTGAATATTTTCTAGAATACGCTGAGCTTTGTCTTGTTGATGACGTGTAATTAAGTATTGAGTTGATTCAGGTAATTTAAGCAATAAAGCAACCACTAAAATTAGGGGAATGCTTCCGCCAATAATAATCACCTTAGCCCAGCCATAACTTTCTAATAGATAAGCTGACAGCACACCGCCACAAGAAATACCCAGCATAAAACCACAGCCAGCAAGACCTGTAAGGAATGCTTTACGCTTTATAGGCATATATTCAGAGACAATTGTACTGATGTTTGGCATGGCTGCTCCCAAACCTACACCTGTAATAAATCGATAAATCATTAAATCTTGGGTCGAGTCGGCAAAACCACACAAAATCGTAAATATCGAAAACAAAAGGCTTGTAAAAACAATGACGCCTTTACGCCCGAACTTATCGGACAAAGGCCCCGAAATAATTGCGCCAATGGACATACCCACTAAAGCAGCACTTAAAACTGGAGCAAGTTGAGGCTTGGTAATTCCCCAGTCATCAAGTAAGGCTGGAGCAATAAAACCAATAATTCCCGTGTCTAGACCATCACAGAAGAAGACAAAAAAGCCTAGGATAAAAACAGTCCATTGCAATGGAGATAGTTTTTCACGGTTGATAATCGTATTTGCATCTATCGTTTTCATACGTATTCCTTATTCATTAAAATTTTTTGCTGTAATTGACGAAGAAACGGTTTTCAGAGAAATCATTTCCATGTTTAACGTCGTAATTGATGAAGATGTACTGAAGAGCTAAGCCTTTGAGGAACGGCTGTTGAAGGGCATAATTGACAATAACGTTTGCTTCACTTTCTTTATTTTTTGAGCCATCTGCTGTTTTGAAATGATCGCCATATACATATTTGAAAGTGGTATTTAGACCCGGCACATGATCTTTAAAGTCATAGCCATAGATGAAGTGATAAGACTTTTCATCTTGTTTAAAGAAACCAGTGGTGTTCCAGTTAATGAAATAAGTTTCAGGTAAGAATCCATCTGGTAACGGGTAAGCAGACTCACCAATAATTTGCTGATAACCCAAACCAAAGCTATGATTTTTTACTTTAAGCGTTTCTAGTAACCCTACGTTTTGTGCGTCGATGTCAAAAAGATTTCCATTATCTTTAGCATTGAAATATTTAAATTTTGAATTAACTGAAAAATTAGAGTTTTTCCATATGTGGTCAACGCCGACATAATGTTTGTTATATAAATCCTCCATATTTCCAAAATAATATTCACCCTTCAATGTAGGCGTAAATTGATATCGAAGATCTATGTAGTTAAGGCCATCAGAGTAGCCAGTCACACCTTTTGAAGTAAAAGAAAATCGATGAAAATCTTCTTCATTTCGCGGTGATACTTTTTCAATACGACCAATTTCTGCAAAAAGCTTATCGTTTAGCTGACTCTTAAGATTAGTTCCCCAATAAGACGTCAGAAGTTGTCGGCTTGCATCTACAGTGGTTACGGGTAAATCCAGCCATAATTCACCAATGCTTAGTAGTGTCTTGTTATAGCCTAACTTTAAAGTCGCGCCATATTTTAGATAATCAGGTGCTTGGGACTGCGTGGCTTTATCAAAAGGTAATACCGTATCTGCAACATGTTTATCTTGGCTTAAACGAACCGCATATTGTGCTGAAGCATTTGCGCCAATTTGAATTGGGGTTCCCCCAATTTCTAACGGCGTATCATGCATATTTGAGTTGTAAAATAGAGAAACTGATTGTGACCAGCTACCTGTGTCTTTTAGATCTGGATTGTCATAGTTTCTGTCTATATATGCATTTTTTGATGTAAATTTCCATTCTTCATCCGCTGAATAAGCCTGAGTAGAAAATGCACTACAACATAAAATATTGATGAGCATTAACGTTTTTTGTTGTCCATAAATTGGCCATGGTCGATGCATAAATAAACGCCTTAATTTAGAAAATGACTGGGCTTTTTTATGTAATCAAATTAATTACATGACTTGATTGAACTATTTTTAGCCAATCGTCACTATCCAATAAGTCCTAATCTTCATCCATTTTTTCCAAATGAGATAAAAAGTATTAATTTAATTTTTTAATTTAAAGTTATGAAATTTATTAGTTTTCTTATTTTTTGTGTTTTATCCATTTTTATTGATTTTGATAATTGCGCAGAGATTGGATAGTGCTTGCAGCTTTTGGACAGCCTAAAAAAATATTCGGATAGAAGATAAAGCCATAACAATGTCAGGAGTTGACACTATGGCTGGTCAAACCGTTCAAATTAAAACAGCATCTGGAAAGCAGTTCAGTGCATATCTAGCAACACCAGAAACAGGAAAAGGGCCTGGAGTTGTGCTTTGTCAGGAAATCTTTGGGGTGAATGCAGCCATGCGAGAAAAAGCAGAATTTCTTGCAGAAGAAGGCTATACCGTTTTAGTTCCTGATTTATTTTGGCGTGTAGCACCTAATATAGAACTGGGTTACACACCAGAAGATTTTCAAAAAGCTTTTGAGCTTTATCAGCAATATGATGAAAACCTCGGTGTTGAAGATATTCAAGACAGCTTATCTTTTTTAAAGACTCGACCTGAATGTGACACCTCTACAGGCCTAGGAGTGGTGGGGTACTGTTTAGGTGGAAAGCTTGCGTATCTTGCGGGTTGTCGACTTTCAGAAGTGGCATGTGCCGTAGGTTATTACGGTGTAGGCATTGAAAAAGCGTTAGATGAGTTAGCCAACGTAAAAGGGCGTTTGGTTTTACATATTGCAGAGCTGGACCAATTTACACCGCCAGATGCGAGACAAGCGATTGTTGATGCAGCTAACCAATTTTCAAATGTACAAGCTTATGTTTATGAAGGTGTTGATCATGCTTTTGCACGCCCAAAAAGCAATCATTATCACAAACCTTCAGCACGTTTTGCCCACGAGCGTACAGTAACCGCTCTACATGACACGATTGGACCGAAATATGACTTAGTTGCGCTATGGGAAGAGCATATTCGTCATGAGTTTGATACGCGTGATGTGCCAGCAACCATGGCAACGATGGTCGCAGAACCTTATGTCAACCATATTCCAACTTTAACTGGTGGTGTAGGCCAAAGCCAGCTTGCTCGTTTTTATCAATATCATTTTGTTCACCAAAACCCGAAAGATATGAAGATCACTTCGATCTCTCGTACGGTTGGCTCAACACAAGTGGTCGATGAGTTCATTATGAGCTTTACCCACGACGCTGAAATTGACTGGTTATTACCCGGTGTAAAATCGACTGGTAAATATGTCGAGATTCCAATGTTGGGTGTAATTCAGTTCAGAGGTTCAAAGTTGTGCCATGAGCATATTTACTGGGACCAAGCATCGGTGCTTGTTCAAATTGGTTTATTAGACCCGACAGGTTTACCAGTTGCAGGTGTCGAAACAGCACGAAAACTTCTTGATGAAGATCTTCCTTCAAATACGTTGATGCCATCTTGGTCAAGTAGTGAAGGCAAACCAGTCAATTAAGGAGTATCTGCAATGAATATAGATTTAAAAGGAAAAGTCGCTGTGGTAAGTGGCGGTGCAACACTGATTGGTAAAGCTGTTGTACAAGCTTTGGTAAGTGCAGGTGCTCATGTCGCTATTTTAGATATTGATGCCAAAGGCAAAGCGATTGCAGAAAGCTTTAACCATGACGTGATGTTTATTCAAACCGATTTAACCAGTGATGCAGCTATTCAACAAGCTGTGGCAGATATTCACCAACATTTAGGTGAAGTGAGTTACTTAGTCAATCTGGCATGTACATATTTAGATGACGGTTTTAAATCCTCACGTCAGGATTGGTTACAAGCACTCGATATTAATTTGGTCTCTACCGTTGAGCTGAGCCGTGCCTTATACCATGACCTAAAAAAGCAGCAAGGTTCAATCGTTAATTTTACTTCAATCTCGGCCAAAGTGGCACAAACAGGGCGCTGGTTATATCCAGTGTCTAAAGCCGCGATACGTCAACTCACCCAAAGCATGGCAATGGATTTTGCTGCCGATGGTATTCGCGTCAACTCAGTTTCACCAGGTTGGACATGGTCTCGTGTCATTGCAGAAGTCAGCAGTAATAACCGTGAAAAAGCCGATAGCGTGGCAGCCGATTATCACTTACTAGGCCGATTGGGTCATCCCGAAGAAGTCGCCAATGTTGTTTTGTTTTTATTGTCACCCGCTGCGAGTTTTGTCACCGGAGCAGATTATGCGGTCGATGGCGGATATTCAGTGATGGGCCCTGAAGGATCACAGCCCGCTATTCCACGTTTAGCCGAATAGCACAGCGTTTTAAAAGCACATTTAGAAAATTGTGGAGAAGATTATGCGCCGTATTGCAATTGTTGGAGCAGGACAGTCTGGTTTACAGCTTGGTTTAGGTTTATTAGATACAGGTTACGACGTGACCATGATCACCAACCGAACTGCCGATGAAATTCGTCAAGGTAAAGTCATGTCAAGCCAGTGTATGTTTCATACCGCTTTACAAACTGAACGTGATTTGGGACTAAATTTTTGGGAAGAACAATGTCCAGCGGTAGAAGGCATTGGGCTAGCTTTAGTCAATCCTGAAAATGGTGGTAAAGCATTTGAATGGAGTGCTCGTCTTGAGCGTTACGCTCAATCGGTCGATCAACGCGTCAAAATGCCATATTGGATGGAAGAGTTTGAACGCCGTGGCGGTCGATTGGTGATTCAGGATGTGGGTATAGAAGAGTTAGAACAACTCGCAAACGACTACGAGCTTGTATTACTCGCCGCTGGTAAAGGTGAAGTCGTTAAACAGTTTGAACGTGATGATGTGCGCAGTGTTTTTGATAAGCCTCAACGCGCTTTGGCTTTGACCTATGTCAAAAACATGAAGCCAATTTCACCTTATTCTCGTGTCACTTTTAACATTATTCCCGAAGTTGGCGAATACTTTTCATTTCCCGCACTTACCGTGAATGGTCCTTGCGACATTATGGTGTTTGAAGGAATTCCAAATGGGCCAATGGACTGCTGGCAAGATGTCAAAACACCTGAACAGCATCTGCAATGCAGTTTGGATTTACTCAAGAAATTTGTGCCTTGGGAATATGAACGTTGCACAAATGTTGAGTTAACCGATGCTGGCGGATATTTGGCAGGACGTTTCCCACCGACAATACGCAAACCAATTTTGACATTACCCTCTGGCAAGCAAATTTTTGGCATGGCAGATGCCTTGGTGGTGAATGACCCGATTACTGGTCAAGGCTCAAACAACGCTGCTAAATGTAGCAAAATCTATTTCGATGCCATTTTAGCCAATGATAATCAAAACTTTAGCGAACAATGGATGGTTCAAACCTTTGAGCGTTATTGGGCCTATGCAGAAAAAGTCGTGGCTTGGACCAATAGCCTATTAGTGCCACCACAGCCTCATGTTGTTGAACTATTAGCAGCCGCAAGCCAAAACCAGAGCATTGCTTCAATTATGGCCAATAACTTTGATGACCCGCGCTCTTTTGCCCCTTGGTGGTTTGATGCAAATCAGGCTCAGGCATTCATGGCCTCAAAAACCGCAGCAAAAGTGGCTTAAGGTCAAAATATCAAAGGGAGAATTAAAAATGGACACAATTGAAACTCAAGGTTTACAAATCATTAATGCTGAAAATCCAAGAGAAATCCGTAATTTACTTGGTCAGTTTGCAACTGGCGTTACCGTGATTACAACCCGTGGTAAAGACGGTCGGAAAATAGGAATGACAGCGAATTCATTTTCATCGCTGTCTTTAGATCCACCATTAATTTTGTGGAGTCTTTCAAAAACAGCGCCAAGTTTGTCTGATTTTGTAGAAGCTGAATATTTTGCCATTCACATGTTGGCACAGGAGCATCACCAGCTTTCGGGACATTTTGCTCGAGGTGCTGAAGACAAATTTGCAGGCATTGCCCATCAACAATGTAATGCAGGCGTTCCAATTTTGTCCGATGCACTCGCAACCTTGGTTTGCCGCAATGTAAATCAGTATGAAGGCGGAGATCACCTGATTTTTATTGGTCAAATTGAACAATACCAACAACGCCAAGGTGAACCATTGGTATTCCATGCAGGAAAGTATCGGATTGCTGCTGAGCATCCAGAATTAGCACATTAATACACCACAATCACGATCAATCCGGTCGTGATTTTTTTATAGGAAATAAGAAGATGAAAAGCACTTTAATTAAACATGGATTTTTAGCAGGAACATTGTTGGGTTTGCCGTTGGTTACACATGCCTATGATTTACCGACCGTAAACTTAGGTATGACCAGCTTTCTCGATGGCGGCTTACCCGCAGGGCCCGGTTGGTATGCTCAAACCTATTTTCAAAATTACGATAGCAATAAACTGGTCGATGCCAATGGACAAAAATTAGGTTTACCTAAAACAGATTTAAATTATCAAGTACTGGTTGAGCAGATTAGTTATTTATCGAATGTCCGAGTAAAAGATAAAGCCAGTCTAGGCATAAATTTTCTGGTTCCTTTTGTCAGCAAAATGGATATGGATGATGGCTTGAATAATGCTGCCATTAAGGCCCAAAGTGGCTTTGGGGACATTATGATCGGACCTTTTATTCAGTTCGATCCAGTCATGGGTGCACAAGGGCCGAAGTTTGTACATCGTTTTGAGTTTCAGATGAATTTACCTACTGGGGAATACGATCAACAAAAAGATATTAATCCCAGTAATAATGCTGTTTCATTTGATCCTTATTGGGCTGCAACGTATTGGTTTAATCCAAAGTGGACAGCTTCAACGCGTATCCATTATCTCTATAACTTTAAAAATGATGACCCAAGCTATGCGTTTGCTGGAGCAAATGATATGCAGGCAGGGCAAGCAATTCATGTAAACTTTGCAACGGACTATGCTATTACCGAACAGTTTCGGTTAGGACTAAATGGCTATTGGCTAAAACAAGTCACAGATACTGAAGTGGATGGTGAAAAAGTCAAAGGTCGACGTGAACAAGTCTGGGCAATTGGCCCGGGCGCGATGTATAGTTTTTCTAAAAATGATCATTTAGTTGCAAATGCATATTTTGAGCAGGATGCTGAAAACCGCCCAGAAGGAACACGACTACAAGTTCGCTATGTTCATCATTTCTAAATCATAAATAAAGCCTTTTATATCAACAAATATAAAAGGCTTTTATCTATTTTTAATTTAAGAAAAATTTGAAGTAATTAAGCCTGTACCTTCACTGTGGCCAGATCGACGAGTAGACGAAGGTAATTCACCATAACGACGTTTGTACTCTTGAGAAAAACGGCCTAAATGGCTAAATCCCCATTTAAATGCAACGTCTGTGACCGATAGATTTTCATTGTGCATGAGCTCTAAATGAGCTTGTTCAAAGCGTAATTCTTTTAGGTAAGACATTGGGGTAGTCCCCAAATAATTTTTAAAACCAGTAAATAAGGTTCTCACACTCACACCTGCATGCTCGGCCAAAATTTCGACATTAAGCGGTTTATGTAAATGTTCTTTAATGTAGGCTTCTGTACGCTTCACGAAATAAGGAGAGACTGTTTTTTCTTTATATTGTTCAAGCTTATGTAAGGCATTATTGGGTTGGCCATAAATGAGTGCATTAAACAAATTTGACTCAAATTGTTTAAAGGCTAAAGGATGATGAAGCGGGTGCTGATCACATGCTAAAGCATCCATCAATGTTCTAACGAGCTGTAAAAAATAGGCTCCACTTTGTGTAGAAAAGTCTAATTTGGGGTCAAAAATGAGTAAGTTATTTTCTGAATCGGCAATGTGTTGACGGCAATGGTAAGTAAAATCATCCTTTGAAACTTTTAGAATGAGCTGTGGTGAGTTTGCATGCCAGCGCATACGTAAAGATTGCTGAGGAGAAATAAGAGAAGCAACTTGAGAATAAGAAATAAACTTTTGTGAACCAAACTCGATTTCTGCGTAGCCTTGAGTTGGAATTTGAATTAAGTAAAAGTTATCCAGATGATCTGGTTCAATAATGACATCCGCGCCATATTCCAAGCGACTAATAGACAATGCGCCTGTTTTAACATGGTGCATGGTTGCACTGAAATCTCGCTTCTGATGAGAAATTTTAAGATTATGCGGTTTAAAAATTTGCCCTACATTTCGGCAGGTTTCGCTTAAATCGTGGTGATCAAACACCAAATTATGATTGGTAAAGATAGACTCATTTTGAAAATGTCGTCCACTGAGTTCTGGGGAGTTGGCTTGGTTCATATTTATCCCTTTTGGCTCACTCCTGTATTTACTGTGCAAAATGTGTGAAGCCTTAGCTTTGCAACACGTAAATACGGCACTTAAAAAATTAAGTTACTCGCAAATTACAATGAGATATAAGCAAAATACAGACCAATTTAACCGCTAATTAATGTGATTTTCTCAAATTTTTAGTTCGGATCTAGTCCATCAATTTAATACATTCGAGAAAGAGAATAGGGGGATATAAAAGGTGCTATAAGTTAATCTCATCATGATCTTATTCCTTAAGATCTATCAAAATTTATAGCAAATCCGAGCGAACTGGTCAATTTTATTTTGTCAGAATTTATTGTTTTAAGTTATTGATATATAATAACTTTTGATTTTTATGTAAAAATTCAATATACCCCCTTGCAGAGTATATTGAATCATTTCAGGTTTCAGTGGTTTTTAAATTATTTATACTTTTAACGTGATGTATTGCTCTGTAAAAACTTCTCGCTGTAGATCCGGTAGTTTTGCAGAGCTTGTTCATCTAACCAATTTTTTACGGCTTCAATCATTGGCGGTGGGCCACATAAATACATATCAAAAGCCTGTTCAGCCAGTTGATCTTTATTTAAATGCTCATGAATATAACCCGCTTTACCCTGCCAAGCCTCGGTTGCTTTAGTCACAATCGGGTGATAGCTAAAGTTTGGAAGCTGTTCTGCGTAGGCATGTAAACGCTGTTGTTCACACAAGTCAGTTTCATTATTTACGCCATAGTACAACTGAACAGCAGGTGAGTTAGGCTGCTCAACCAAGTTATCAAGCATTCCTAAGAAAGCTGATAATCCTGTTCCACCAGCCACAAAAACCAGTGGTCGCTGTACTTCACGTAAATAGAAACTACCAAGCGGTGCTTCAATAAGTAGGGTTTGTCCAACCTGACAACGATCACGCAAGTAATTGCTCATCACACCATCTGGCAAAAGACGAATTAAGAATTGCAATTGATTGGTTGCGTTTGGTCTGTTTGCAAAAGAATAAGAACGCCAATCTTCAGTATCTGGAATTTGCAAACGAGCATATTGACCCGGCAAAAACTGAAGTTGCTCAGCATGACTGCTTGCATCAAGATGCAAAATTGCTGTCGTTTCAGAAACCAGCTCAACCGCAGTCACTTTGGTTTCAATTTTTAAAGTATCACCAGCATTACAAATAGCTGAATCATGGTCGAAATAAAAAGCTGCATCTGATTTCACACGCGTCTGGCAAGCTAACATTTTACGCTCAGCCAAATCACGCTCACTTAATGCATCTTCATCAACATATTCTTGTTCATAAATCCCAGTTTCACACTGCCCCTGACAGGTACCACAAACACCTTCGCGGCAGTCTAACGGTAGGTTAATTCCTTGGCGAACTGCTGCATCAAGCAGCAATTCGTCGTTATTTACCGAAATGAAAAAGGTTTTGCCATCGGCAAAGTTAAGTGCAACTGAATGTCCCATTTTCATTCCCCTTAAACGTGATAGAAGTCTAAAACGGAATCAATTTTGTCATTCAGCAAAATGCTGTGCTGACGTCGAATACGGAAACTATCTGCGGTTTGACGTAAAAGATAAGTCGCGTGTCCGTAAAAACAGCCTTCTAAACCTTGGCGGTTATAGAGCGTTTGCCATGCAACTTTTGCTTCAATTAATCCATCATCCAGTGTATTAACTCGAATATTATTCATGCTGTGTAACGTACGTGGTAATGGTGTTGCAGAAGCTGCTTTTCCTGTACGAATACGAAATACACGGTCTTCGAGTCCAGTGCGGTCTGCGTAATAAATATAAGACAAACCCTGATTCGGATCTTGAACATAGTTATGGTCATCAATCCACTGCGGAATATGATATTCACTATCTTCATCGTAAAGTTCTAAATAGGCATCCCATTCATAAGCATCACAAAGTTCTGCTTTTTTGTACAAAAACTGAGATACAGCAAAATATAGTTCTTGTGACATGGTTACACCTCATCCATTACGGCATTGTTTTCAAAAGTAATATCCTGCATTTTCAGCGCTTTCTTATTTAAGCCATCGAGCATTAGACGTTGCCAGTGTCCATGTTGATTTACATAGAGTCCTTCATGGGTAAACTCACGGCCAGTAATGACAGGTTGAATGCCTAAGTCTTGTGAGTTTTTGGTCGCTCCATATTCCCAAGACTGACAGCCACGAGAAATATCGCTCCAACGCTCAAGTCGTGCCTGAAAACCTTTTTGCTGTTCACGGAATTCAACTAAATCATCTGGTGTACCAAGGCCTGATACGTTAAAGAAATCTTCAAACTGGCGAATACGGTTACGGCGCGCTTCAGCAGATTCACCTTTAACGCCAATACATTGGCTGATGACTTCAGTTTTATTCCATGCCACAGGGCGAACAATACGAAGCTGAGAACTAATTTGGTCCATAAAAAATAGGCTAGGGTACAAGTTCAAGTTTCTTAAACGATGCATTGCCCATTCAGCATATTTGTCGCCGTATTTTTCGACCATATACGGCATAACTGTGCTGTAGCCCGGACGAACCGTTGGGTTCGGCATGTCACTAAACAACACACTATGGCCATTTTTAAAACTAAACCAACCATCGTCAGTTTCTGAGTCACCGGCACCTAACTTGCTATAGTCAAGCGTATCGAGCTCTTCACCTTTTGATGCATTGACTTGTTGGCGGTGTTGGACTGTAGAGACATAGTTATAGTGGACAGTACTGACATGATAGCCATCTAAGCCATTTTCATTTTGTAGCTTCCAGTTACCTGCAAAGGTATAAGATGACTTGCCTTGAAGTACTTCGAGTTCACCTGTTGGCGACTGGTTAACCATTAAATCAAGGAACAATTTGGCATCGCCCAAAAAGTCTTCTAGAGAATCTGTTGCTTGAGTATCGAGGCTTACAAATACAAATCCACGGTAGCTGGCAATACGGCCTTGTTTTAAGCCACGGCTTGATTTATCAAAATCTTCACAATATTCACCAGGTGCTTTGACTTTCACCAAACGGCCATCTGACTTGTAGCACCATGCGTGGAATGGACAAGTAAATGTCGATTGGTTGCCTTTAGCAACACGGGTTAAAGTCGCGCCGCGATGTTCACAAGCATTGACCATGGCATGTAGTTCGCCTTTACCATCACGGCTTACAATAATCGGTTGGCGGCCAATTTGGACTGTTAGGAAATCATGATTGTTTGGAATCTCACTTTCGTGACATGCATAAATCCAAACCTTTTCAAAAATAAGTTCCATTTCCAAGTCAAACAGTTCAGGCTCGGTAAACATGTTACGTGCGATACGAAACACGCCATCGTTAGGACGGAAGTCGATACATCCATCTACAAAATCATTCCATTGTTTTAAATTAGATGAGGTCATTTGCTCAATCCTATTCATTCAGCTTTTAACTGATTGAACCTCGATTAGGCTTTGGCCTCTATCCGTTTTTTCCAGATCTTTATCCACTTTGTGCAGTTTTGATTTTTTAATAAGACTATTTTTAAGAGTTAATCGAGATTTAAATTTGTATATGTCTTAGCTTGTTAAACTTACCTATAATGTTAGCGAGCATAAAATAAACTTTTGTGAACTAAGTCTATGGAAGAACAAAACTTAAAATTACAAATTAGAATTCTTTTAGAGCAGAACATTGCGTTTGGTCCGGGTAAGGCAGACTTACTTGAAGCGATTGAGAAAACTGGTTCGATCTCACAAGCCGCAAAATCTATGAATATGAGCTACCGCCGTGCGTGGCAGTTGGTAGACACCATGAATCAATGCTTTGAAACAGCTTTAGTGGAAACTCAAACAGGCGGAACACATGGTGGTGGGGCAGCTGTTACAGCTTTAGGCCAGAAAGTCTTACAGCATTATCGCCAAATGGAAATCAATGCTCGACAAGCCTTAGAACATGATTATCAAATTATGAGTAGCTATTTAAAGAAATAAGATGATAATTATTTTATAAATCAAAGAATTTAAGCGCGAATCAGTTTTGCTTAACTATAGATTTTTAATTGCTCAGAAAAAATATCCATCTTTATAAATAATTTCTACTTTTCATCGTCTATGCTTATCGCTATATTCTTGGGTATATATCGCTGTAAAAAACGACAAAAAGGTAAATATAATGGTAAGTGATACGAAGATAAAAAAGTTGGCTTTAGTCTGTTCGGTGCTCAGCATAGGATTAGTCTTTAATGTTCCAGCCAAAGCTGAATCGGTTACCGTTTATGCAGCAGCGAGCTTAACGAATGCGATTAACGATTTAGAAAAAATTTATGAAAAACAAAATAAAGTAGAAGTTAAAACTTCATATGCAGGCTCATCGACCTTAGCGAAACAAATTGAAGCTGGGGCACCAGCGGATGTATTTATTTCAGCAGATACCCAGTGGATGGATTATCTGCAAAATAAAAAACGAGTTGCAACAAATGACCGTATAAATCTATTAGGCAACCGTTTGGTTCTAATTACTCCTAAAGGGCAGTCACTAAACGTAAAATTAGATAAAACCACCGACCCAAACAAAGTATTTACTGGCAAGATTTGTACAGGAGATACTAAAAGTGTGCCTGTAGGCAAATATGCTAAACAAGCTTTTACTAATTTAGGTTGGTGGAGCCGTATTGAGCCGAAGTTAGTTGAAACAGAAGATGTTCGAGCGGCATTAAACTTTGTTGCGCGTGGTGAATGTCAGGTTGGGATTGTCTATGCAACCGATGCAGCGATTAGTAAAGATGTAACAGTAGTTGGTGTATTTCCGATAAATACACATTCGCCAATTACTTATCCTGTAGGGTTGATTAAAAAAAATCCGAGCTCAACAAAGTTCTATCAGTTTTTACAAAGCAATCAAGCCAAAGCTGTTTTTAAAAAATATGGCTTTAGCGTGTTGGCTCCAGCAAAACCATGATGTTCTCTTTAACCCCAGAAGAGCTTAGCGTGCTACAACTTTCTTGTAAGGTTGCAGCAAGTTGTCTTGTGGTCAGCATTATTCCTGCAATTTGTGTGGGATGGTTTTTGGCACGTAAAGAGTTCTGGGGTAAGTCATTCATTGAAACATTGGTGTTTTTACCTTTAGTGCTACCACCAGTTGTTCCTGGTTATTTGTTATTACAAGTTTTTGGGAGTCGCGGTATTATTGGACAATATTTGGCACCGCTCGGAATTGATTTTGCATTTAACTGGAAAGGCGCAGTTCTTGCTTCGGCAGTGATGGGTTTTCCGCTATTGGTGCAATCGATTCGACTAGCGATTGAACTGGTCGATCAGCGCTTAGAAATGGCAGCAAAGACATTAGGTGCCTCATCTTTAGGGGCATTTTTTCATGTCACTTTACCTCTTGCGAGTAGTGGTATTTTAATTGGTGCTATTTTGTGCTTTTGCCGCAGTTTAGGTGAGTTTGGTGCGACCATTACCTTTGTGGGTAATATTTCAAATGAGACACGCACTTTACCTTTGGCTATGTATAGCTTAATGCAACAGCCCGATACAGAGGCCGCTATTCAACGGCTTATAGTTTTATCGTTAAGTGTGGCTTTTTTAGCGCTATGGTTTGCACAGTGGTTTCATCGTTATCAAAAGAAGCGCTTAGGGCAGTAAGATTATGTTGATTGATTGCCATTTTCAGCTACACATGGGTCAATTTCATATTGAACCTAGTTTCCAGTCAGATGCTACTGTTATTGGATTATTTGGTGCATCTGGGTCAGGTAAAACGTCTATTTTACATGCCATTGCAGGGCTGAACACACCGCGTAGTGGGCTCATTAAAATACAGGATCAAACATGGTTTGATTCAAATCAAAACATTAATTTGAGCACCCAAAAGCGGCATGTTGGATTAGTTTTTCAAGATGCTCAGCTTTTTCCCCATAAAACGGTAAAGCAAAACTTATTATTCGGCCTTAAGCACCTTTCCCAACAAGAACGTCACTTTGAAGCAGATTATATTATTGAGTTATTAAAATTAGGGCACTTATTACAACGTATGCCCATCAAACTCTCTGGTGGGGAAAAGCAGCGCGTGGCACTGGGTCGAGCATTATTATATTCACCTAAGTTGTTACTGCTTGATGAACCTTTATCGGCACTAGATGCGAATCATAAAGCTGAAATTATTCCTTTTTTTCAGAAAGTAAAACAGGAAATAAAAATTCCAATGATTTATGTGAGTCATGATATTCAAGAAATTAAACAACTGACCGAAACAATGTGGGTTTTATAATTTTTCATATTTCACACATTATTTCAGTCTGGTCGATTTATGGTTGTTAGTTAGCCCATAAACTGCCAGTTGGAGCAGATTTTCGGCGATCTTGGGCTTGTTGATAAAAACGCCAGAAAGCGAAAGCAAAAATGACAGCTAATAAATCAACCACCAAGATTTCTCCGCCATGTACCCATAAGCCACTTTGAGGAATGAAGTAGGCTAAAAGGGATGTAAGCGGAATTGCAAATAACACCAAAACTAAGGTTAACAACAATTGTGGTAAAGCTTTTGCATAGCCAATCACAAAGGTATAAATCAAAGTCAGTAGGAAAATCGCATAATAACCATACATAAAGAGGTGATTCATGCTTTCAATATTGAATGCTGCGAAAAGCCAACGACTGGCCAACATTGTACCTACGACAGCTAAAACACACCCTAAACATGCACCTATCGTTAAGTTCGCAAGGAACACTACATCTTTACGTTGAACAGGAACTGGATCTTCAGCACGCTTTTG
Organism: Acinetobacter nosocomialis; assembly: GCA_025736915.1. Taxonomy (GTDB): domain Bacteria; phylum Pseudomonadota; class Gammaproteobacteria; order Pseudomonadales; family Moraxellaceae; genus Acinetobacter; species Acinetobacter nosocomialis_A. The sequence continues at coordinate 41,212 of CP107049.1, forward strand.
CTTACGTGCACGAGTTTCAACCCAAAGGATGTTACCTGTATAAAACAAGAAAGCGCCACCAACACCTAAAACAAAATAAATCCAACGTACGCCCGTACCACCAAAACTTCCAAAATGTAGGCTAAACATGGCGTTGATTAACTTATTCCCGGCATCAGTCTGTGTGTTAATGCCTTTATGGTTAAAGTGCTCAACTGCATATGGATTCATACGCATAAAGTCTTGATTCGCACCACGCAACATTTGATCTGAACTATAGAGGGCAATACGTGCATTGGCTTTTTCAGGTTTGTTTAGGCCACTGAACTGAATATAGTCGACTGAATATTCAGGTGCTACTTTTTTAGCTTGAGCTAATATTTGCTGCACATCAATCTGTGTTTGTTTAGGTTGAATAAGGGCCGGGGGGGAACGCTGAAAAACAGGCTGGCCTTTGAGTGCAAGTTGTCCAATCGCATCATAAAAAAAGTCATGAAAAGCAAAGACAATAACGCTAATACTAATAATGATGTGGAAAGGTAAGCTCGTAATTCCAATCACGTTATGCGCATCTAGCCAAAATCGCTTTTTATTTTTACCAGGCCGAATGACAAAGTAATCCTTTACCAAGGTTGGTAAAAGTATGATCACTCCTGAAAGCAGGGCAAGAAAATATAAAATTGAAACCACGCCCATCACATAGAGACCTAATCCGTGATGGCCGACCATGCCCGGTATGCCTGCTGTTTCATGCAACTGTTCGATTAGCCAGCCTGCTTTAGATAAGTTTTCTTGAGCAACGATTAATTGACCTTTATCATCTAAGCTTGCCATCCACGTAGACTGAGCCGCATTAAAGCCATCTCCACGTTCATGTTCACTCCAAGTAATGGGTGCATAGTGAAATTCATTGGACGATAAATTTAGTGTGAAGTTCTTTTGCGCAGCAGGATAGGCAGTCTGTACTTTTTGAATGAGTTCATTATATTGATCAGGTGAGATTTTCGGTAGAACTTGCTGTGTTGGCGTAGCCCACTTACTAATATGGTGCTGAAACATGCTGAGCCCACCAGCAAAGAAACAGATAAAAAGCAAAATCCCTGCACATACACCCACCCAAGTATGCATGCTTTTTGCTAATTTCATGATGTCTGAACGTACTTTCATGTTTAACCCCGTAAGACAAAAATACAGCTATACGCTAGGGCATTCGCAATCGATAAATAGATAAGCGCTTTTCGTCCAGTCGTAAAAAAATAACTGCCAAACATAATAGGCATCCAAAACCAAGGAACACTCCACATTCCCACTTGCACTAATAAATCCATGGCAACATAAGGTTGGCCTAATAAAACAATCAAATTACCAATCGCAATAGAAAGACTTAGACCAAAAACCCCACCTGCAAAAGTTTTACTCCACCAGTCTGGCTGAATCGGAGACTGAATTTTAGCTTTCATGTAATCAGTTTCCTTTTAAAAAGCGCCATAAAAGGAAGAAACGACCACGCAAAAATGATGAGCATGAACCAACAAAAAGCGGCAACAACTTTGGGTAAGCTGGCAAAGAGTGCAATTAATCCAATGACTAAAAACAATAGGCCTAAATACTTAAATAGAGTGGGCAGATGCTGAGATAACAGGTTTTGGTTGCTATGACTACAATAGACACTGACCGCTCCCAACAGGGTCAAAAAAAGTCCTATAAGTTTCATGATCAATATTTTTAAATAAATTAAGGGGGAAATTTATCCAATAGTATAAGTAAATAATAATTATTATCAAATGATAAATATAATTATTTATCGATGTGTTGCCGTGCGATAAGATAGGTGATAATTCGTTAAAAAATCTTTATTTGATGTCAAATACTGTAAGTGATTATTTATATATTCCTGAGTCTCTTTGTGGATTGATTTTCGAAATTTCTAAACCAATTTTATTTAAAATGCCGTTCTATTGTTATGGTTTAGACTTATCAAAAACACTGCACTTACATATAGATCAGCAATTAGAGCATCCCCCAAAAATTGTTCAAGCCCATCCTAAACGCCAACATGAATATTTATGTGGCAGGATATTGGCTCAAGCTGTTTTAAAACATCATTTCGGTTTAGATCAGCCACTAACATCTATGCACGAACATTTGCCCGTCTGGCCACCCCATGTTTTGGGTAGCATTAGTCATTCACAAAATAAATTGATCGTTGCGCTATCCGACAAAGCCGGCTATTTAGGAATTGATATCGAGCATTGGGTGACCCCAGAATTTGCTCAAGAGAGTACACATCTTATTTTAACGCCATCTGAGTTTGATTTATGGAAAGGTAAAGCGGCAGAGTTTTTTGATTTTGCCCGTTATGTGAGCTTAATTTTCTCTGTAAAAGAAAGTCTATATAAAGCGGTTTATCCCACTGCAAAGCAATATATTGATTTCTTAGAAGCATCTATCGTTGATATTAATTTTGAAAATCAAACATTAACGCTAACTTTTTTGCCAGAAATTCAGCAGCGCTATCAACTCTTAGAACAATATCAAGGTGGCTGGGCTGTAGAACAAGACCATATTATGACTTGGGTTTTTCAAGCACGAAATTTTGCTTAAAATAAAAGAAGGCAACGAATTGCCTTCTTTTTATGTAGGGTTTAATTTTCTTGTAACTTAGGATCTTGGAATCCTGTTTCACGCATATCTTGAGAGTTGAATAGGAACATAAATCCTATTGCAAAGCTTAGTATGCCAAAGAAGAGGATACTTCCTGATATTGGTAAAAACCGCGTTAAAAGACCTAAAGTTGTAGTGGCAATCGAATCGCCTAACGCATCTTGTGCGAGCCAGATTGCGTTAATCCGCCCTAGATATTCATCAGGTGTATGTCCTTGCACAATGCTGTATTGAAGCAAGTTGGCAATCGACATCAAATATCCGAAAACACATAAAATTGGTAAAGTCACGATGAGCCACGGTGAAAGTCCAATCATAATCATGCAACTAAAAACACCTAAGCACGTATAGAGCATAACTAAGCCGGGTTTGAGTAACTTTGTTGTCCATCCACTTAGTAAGGCACCCAAAGTCGAGCCTAACGGAACGGCCGAATACATAAGTCCGAGTTCAAATGCGCCGCCGTGAAAAATTTCGTCTGCCATTTGCGGAAAAATAATACGAATAGCACTGCTAAAACTGAGCAATGTTCCAATTAAAATGGTGCTACCGACCACTTTATTTTTAAAAACAAACTTAAACCCTTGAGCTAATTGGCGAAGAGGACTCTCACCATTTGATGCATGTTGTGGTTTAAGTGCAGGCAGTCCCATTAATAAAAACACAGTGAGTAAAGTACCCACGGTTGAGACCCAATACACAGTTGCTACACCACTAACAGCAATTAAAATACCGCCGATTGCTGGTGAAATAACAGTTGCAAGACGTACGGATACCATACTGATCGCACGGGCTTGTACAATATTCTCGCGCCCTACAATCACAGGCATAATCGCCATCATTGCTGTTACACCCAGTGCACCAAAGAAACCATCCCATGCCGATAAAAAATAAATAGCATAGAGCGAAGGGTGCTCAAACATGGCATTGATGGCGAGGCCTGCAAAGCCTAAACCACACACACCACGTGCCAATAAAATCAGCCATTTCCGATCTTTGCGATCTGACAGCAAACCACCAAGTAACAAGCCAATAAACATGGCAATGCCTTCAAAAGCCATTGCAACGGCAACATTTAACGAACTACCTGTAATGTCATAGACTTGTTTTGGAATAGCTACGACCAACATGCCAATGGTTAACAAGGACAATGTACGGGCAATAAATACATGTCGGAAATGAGCATTACGTTTTAAAAGACTAAAATCGGTCAATATAGATTTGAAGCTCATGGCGTATGCTCCTCTAAACCACGCGACTGACAAATCATGCGATTTAAAATCGGGCCAAGTGTTTCAAGCTGCTGCGGAGATAATAAATCGGTATGGTCTGCATCACTTAGTCGAATAATATTGAGCTTTTTAACTAAAGGCGACCATTGTTGTTCTGGTTGGATATATGGAAGTAAATCTTTTTCAGCGACAACTAAGTGTAGTTCACCGTCAAAACGTGACATCTTATAAGGTTTTAATAAACGGACGGCATCGCGATAATTCGCAAAAATATCCTCTTGTAAACGGCGAGTTTCTTCACTTAATGCCGTATCTGCATCTGCTAAAATATCATTGAAGAATTGAAGCTGTTCTTGTTCGGCTTCTGCATTCATTTCCTCTAGCGACAAATCTAACCATTGATGAATTTCAGCAGGGTAAGTGTCTAATAAGCCGAGATAATCAACTTTTTCACCTTGTTCAGTTAACTTCGCTGCAACTGCATAGGCCACAGTGCCGCCAAGTGAATAACCTAGTAATGTATAAGGGCCTGTTGGTTGTTGCTTGCGAATAATCTCAAGTTGTTTTTCAACCAGCTCATCCATATCTGTACTATTTGCCAATAGGCCATCTGGTCGAGGAGACTGCAAACCGATAATTGGTAAATCAGGATGTACATAACGATTCAGAACCGTATATTGCCATGCTGAACCAGAACCTGGGTAGAAACAGAACAATGGATGCCCTGAGCCGGAACGGATTGGTAAAATAGGTTGCATGCCAGTTTGTTCAACTTCTGCCAAACGTTCTTGTGTAAGAAGTAAAGCCGATAAACGTTGAATCGTGACATGACTCATCAACTGACCAATTGGAATGGTCCGCTTAAATACTTTTCGGATCTCAATTGCAAGCCTCATCACCAAAATGGAATGCCCACCAATCGCAAAGAAATCTTCGTTCACACCAATATTTTGATCTGTATTTAAAACTTGCTGGAAAATACGTGTCAGTTCATGTTCAAAAGCAGTGGTGGCGTACTGTTTTTCTGTATTTAAAGGATTAATTTTTGGTTGCGGCAGTGCTTTACGATCTAGCTTCCCATTATGGCTTAATGGGAATTGTTCGACCAACATATAGTGTGTTGGCACCATATATGCAGGAAGCTGTTTCGCCAATTGTTTCTTTAGCTGCTCAATGTCCACAGGTGCTGTTGTTTGTAAGTAAGCAACTAACTGAACATCAGCTTTATTTTGTTCAGAAGAAATAGGGTGTACAACCACATCAAGACCGCTGAGTAAGCGTAATTGTTGTTCAATTTCGCCCAGCTCAATACGTTGCCCACGTATTTTTAACTGGTCGTCAGCACGGCCCACATATTGAATGCTGCCGTCTGCATGCCAACGGGCAATATCACCAGTACGGTACATGCGTTGACCTGCTGCGAATGGATTTGCCACAAAACGTGTTGCTGTTAAGTCCGCTCGGTGCAAATAACCCATCGCCAGTTGATGGCCTGCCAAATAAAGTTCACCATCCACTCCAACAGGAACAGGGCGTAAGTATTGATCTAAAATATAAAGCTGGGTATTCCAGACTGGATATCCAATTGCAACGCTACTTTCTTCCGGGTGTAATCCCAGTGTTGCATCCATATAACTCACGTCTACCGCAGCTTCAGTTGGGCCATATAAGTTATGTAGCTCACAGCTAAAGTGCTCGGTAAATGATTTTGCTAAAGCCGTTGGTAATGCCTCACCACTACAGAACACTCGGCGGATTGGTAAACTTTGACGCTGAGCAGATGACAAAATTTCGGTAGCAGCATTTTCAAAAACAGCCAACATTGACGGTACAAAATGTAATGTTGTTACCTGATATTTTTGAATGAGGGTTAACAATGCCAATGGATCACGGTGTGCATCCACAGGTGCCATAACCAATCGTGCACCCACTAAATATGACCAGAAAAACTCCCATACAGAGACATCGAAAGTACATGGTGTTTTTTGCAAAATCGTATCATCTGCTGATAGTGGATATTCTGATTGCATCCATAAAATACGGTTCACAATGGCTTGGTGAGAAACCATGACGCCTTTTGGCTGACCTGTTGTACCCGATGTATAGATTAAATATGCCGGATGCTGTGGGGTAATGACTGTCGTTTTATAGCTGCTTAAATCAACCTTTGTTTCATCAAACAATTCATTAAAACCAAAGGTGGCTATTGATGGATGGGCAATAGCAGCTAGATCTTTTTGTTCACCAATCACAAGTTTAGATTTGGCATCCTGCAACATAAATTTGATGCGTTCAGACGGATGTTGTAAATCAATAGGTAAATAAGCTGCACCTGCTTCAATCACTGCTAAAATAGCGATACTCAGTTTGACTGATCTTGGTAGGGCAACCGCAACAATATCTCCAGCCTGTACACCCGCGCTTTGCAATTGCTGTGCTAAAGCACAAACTTGCAAACGCACTTCACTGAAACTGAGCTGATGATTTTCATCAGATAACGCCGTTTGTTCAGGCGTAATTCGAGCTTGTTCTCTGAGTAATTGCTGTAATGTACTCTGACGAACATAGTATTGGGTTTGATTTGTTTTCTGGATTAAATCGCGTTCTTCGGCCAGTTGTAAGCGATAGTTAGCTAGAGAAGTCTCTGGTTCATTTAATGCAATTTCAATCAATTGGACCATTCGCTCGAGGAAATGCTCTGGTTGATCAATTACACCACGCTGTTCGAGTAATAGCTCAATTTGATGATCAGGGATAACTAACAAAGCAAGCGGGTAATGGCTATAACCGCGATTTGTGAGTTTGGAAATAGCGGCATCACCAAGTTTTTGCTGCAAATATTGGTTATCAGGGTAGTTTTCTACGACTAACAAACTATCGAAAAGATTGCCTTGCCCCATTAGTTGCTGAATTGCACCCAGACCTAAACCATCATGTTCTAAATGTTCAACATGTAATTGTTGTAACTGAGTCAATTGTTCCCAAAGTGTTTGCTGCATGTTGAGCTTTACACGTACTGGAATCGTATTTAAAAACAATCCGATCTGCTGATCTAAGCCATTGATAGGTGCTGAACGCCCAGAAACAGGAGTACCAAACACAATATCTTCACGATGAGCATAAATATTTAAAGTCATTGCCCAAATCATTTGCATGAAGACATTAAGCGTGATGCCTTGCTGGCGTAATTTGTGTTGAAGTTTCGCACCCAACTCAGCACTTAAACGATATGAAGTTTCCTGTACAGCTTGCTGTGCTTGATTAAATAAAATAAGTGGCTGTAAATCTGCTAAATCACGTTGCCATATTACTTTTGATGTTTCATGGTTACGTCCAGATAAAGCTTTAATCACTGTTTCATAACTATATTCAAGCACAGGCAATTGTTGGTTAGTTTGCTGATAGGCTTTAATAAAGTCTTGTAAAAACAGCGGAGTTGACCAGCCATCTGTTAACAGATGATGCACCATAATCAATAGTTCTGATTGTTCAGGAGCATGTTGAATTAAAGTTGCCCGAATTAAGCCATAGGGTTGGTCGAGCTGAATCGGTTGCTGCAATGCTTCTTGAATGGTTTGCTCAAGCAGATCGGGAGTGACTGAGCAAAACTGAACTGGCCAAGCTTGAGTAGGATGTAATGAATAGATAAAAACAGGTTCTTCAGCTAATTCGCTAACAAAATGGCCACCTAATTGAGGGTGACGTTTTAATACGGTAATCAATGCTTGCTGTAAACGTACCGGATCAATGTCTCCATTTAAGCTAAGACGAGTAAAGGCATTATAATTTGATTGATTTTCTACTTGAGATAAGAACAGCATGCCTTTTTGCAAAGGAAGCAAAGGCAAAATCGTGCTGTTTTTTCCATATTTTTCTTGAACCTTTTGTTCTAGCTCTGCTGAAAATAAAGGTTTTGAAACGGCTGCTTGTTGTTCATCTAAACGGGTGAGTTGCGGTGCCATAGCGGCGACTGTTTTAAATTGGAATACATCACTTGGTCTTAAACCGTAACCACGTTGGCGTAATTGAGTACAAAGCATAATGGCCGAAATACTATCGCCACCTGTCATAAAGAAGTCATCATCAATTCCAATTGTGTCAAGCTTAAGAACAGATGCAGTAATTTGACATAAAAGCTGTTGTTCAGGCGTTTCGGCCATTCGGCTATGTGTACGAATTTGAGGCTTTGGCAGTGCTTTTTTATCAACTTTACCACTTACATTTCGTGGAAATTCGGACATAACAGTCAGGGCAGAAGGCACCATATATTCAGGCAGGTTTTGACGTAACTGGCTTAAATATTGTTGACTTAATTGCTCACTGGTTTTTTCATCAAGTTCAATGTCTTTGACCACACAGTAACCGAGTAAACGATGACTGTTATTAATCGGTTCTGCAATCACGACAGCGCTTTCAACATTGGCCAAAATCGAAAGTCCATTTTCAACTTCACCAATCTCAACTCGATAACCACGAATTTTAATCTGGTCATCACAGCGCCCCATAAATTCAAGTTTACCCGCGCTATTCCAGCGGACTAAATCACCCGTACGGTACATGCGCTGTCCATGTTCAAATGGATTCGCTACAAAGCGGGCAGCACTTAAGTCAGCGCGACCTAAATAACCATTGGCAATCCCAAAACCAGAAATATAAAGCTCACCAATCACGCCAGCTGGGCATCGTTGTAAGTGACGATCTAGTACATAGGCCTGTGTATTACCAATCGGGTTACCAATGACAGGGCGAGCTGTCTGTTTTAATTCTGCTCGGAAAGTATCAACCGTATATTCGGTTGGGCCATACAAATTATGAGCAAAAAGAGCTGGCTGAGCATTGAGCTGTTGCCATAAAGCTAACGGTGCAGCTTCACCACCAATCAAAATAAGACTTGGGTGATGCTGATTTTCAGCAAATAAACCATTCGTCATCATTTGTGCACAAAAAGATGGTGGTAAATCAAGTGTATCGATTTGTCGTTGCTGAATTTCTTGCACTAAACCAAATGCATCACGACGCATGTTTTCATCAAAAATATGTAGCTCTTGGCCCCAGAGCATCCAGAAAACTTGTAACCAAGATGAGTCAAATGAGAAAGAGTGTGTATGCGCTGCACGTAATGGACGGTTAGAGAACCGCTCATTTACAGCTTCTAATACAGGCCAGTAAATGGTTGGTTTATGCGACAAAATAAGGTTGAGTAAAGAACCATGTGTGTTCATTACCCCTTTAGGGCGGCCAGTACTACCTGAGGTAAAAATGACATAAGCGACGTCTTGGAAATTAAATTTACGATTTTCGGCAGGAATATCACTCGCATCTTGCTTTCGAATGTGTGTTTGAACATCTTCATGATCAAGATATAACTGCTGAATATTTTGCGGTAGCTTTTGTGCAAGTGCTTGAGTAGTTAATACAAATAATGGGTTGGCATCTTCACACATCATTTGCATACGATCGATTGGATAATCTAAATCGAGAGGCAAGAAACTCGCACCAGAGTTTAGTACAGATAACATCACCACAACTGAATCAATCGAACGAGGAATAGCTCCAGCAATGACAGTTTGCTTTTTAGCGCCATTTTCTTGTAAAAAACGAGTGAGTTGATTCACTTGTACTGCAAGCTCAGCAAAACTCAGATGCACAAGGTTTGGACGTTCGCCACTCACGATTGCCGTACGTTCGGGATACTTTTTAACTTGTTCAAAAAAAATATCTAGAACATTATTATATTGTTCAGGGTGACTAACACGTGGACCAATACCACTTTGGGTCAGGGCAGCAAGTTCCTGCTGTGGGGTAATATTAAAATTATTCCATTGTTGTTCTGATTGAATCAGCGCTTGTTCAAGCAATAGAGTTAAACGTTGCCCATGCATAAAGAGCTCATCTTGTGTATAGCGCTCTGCATCTGCACGCAGTTCTATAATGAGTTCTTGATCTTGAACAATAAAAGAAAACTCAAAATCATCAATTGGACCTGTAGAAATATGGTGTGTTTTAACTTTTTCACCATCCAATATCAGATCTTGGTCAAAAGCTTTATAGTTTAAAATAGGGCCATACATTCGTTCATAAATGTCGATACTATTTAAATCTCTTAAAATTTGTTCAGCATCATATTTTTGATGTGGACGTATCTGTTGCAGTTGTGCCTGCACATGCAGCGCTAAACTCGCCCAACTATCTTTTTCACTCACACTGAACTTTACCGGTAAGACATTTACCGCTGGTAAAGTCGAGCGAATTGCTTTTGAACCTAAACGGCGCATAAATGGAATACCGACAACCAATTCTGCTTTGTCGGTCATTTTGCAAATATATTGTAATGACAATGACATCATCATGTCATTCAAACCAACTTTAAGATTTGAAGCAATCTGTTGTATCAGGGCTAAAATTCCTGAAGAAAAACGAAGGTGATGCTTAACAAATTGTGCTGTTGTTTTTGCTGCCAAGTGATGAGTACTTAAAGTGACAGGACTCGGTAAATCTTGGCAATATGACTTCCAGAAGTTCTGATCTTGCTTAAATTGATGGCTATTTTCATAAGCCTGACGTTCTTGAATAACATGTTGAACTTCAATAAAAGTCGAAGGACTAAGATCTTTTCCTGATTGTAATTGCTGGTACAAATCAACAATACGTTTTGTCAGGTTAATCATGCTAAAGCCATCAAGCATGATGTGGTGATAACGCTGATACCAATACACTTTGTCATGCGTCGTAAATAACACCTGACGGTATAAGTGATTATCGGTTTCTTTAAGTGATTTTGCGCATAACCGATCTGTTGGCATCCAATCCCATAAACGTTGCTGAGCTTTTTTAGGTGTTAAATGACAAAAATCAAACTCCTCTATTTGTATTTGTACCTGATGATTAAGCTCAATAAAAGGTTTTGACGGGTCAGATGAATATGAAGCAATGACCGTATCGGCTTCATTTAAACCAATTTGAATGGCTTGTTTAAATAATGAAAGATCAACCGATTTAGGAAGTTCAAGACAGTGAGCAATGGTATATAGATCATTAATAGAACTTAAATGATCGGCAAGAAATATCCCCAATTGTGTAGAAGTAAGCTCAAAGCGTGTTGGCCCAGAAAGCTCTTGAGTAAATTCATTATGTAATGCTTGATTCATGACTGTTCTCCATTACGCTTGTTGAAAAGGATTAATGGTTAACCAATGCTTTTCTACATAGGCAATACATGAAGCCCGCGTATCTGGTCCATGCTGAATATCCCACCCCGATGGCACCTGATGTTGAGCAGGCCATAAACTGAACTCACCTTGCTGATTTTTTAGAACTTGAAAAGATAAACTTTCGTTATCAAATGGATTGATATAATTTTCCTGTAAGTTACTCATGATATTGTTATCCTTGATGAAACAAATGGTTATAGTGAAAGTGTTTGTTGCAATGCCTTAAGCAAGTCAGTGCGCCAGTTCACGGCATCATGTCCGCCCGGAAAAGTCTGAAAACTCACTTGATTGAATGATTGCAATTGTTGATAAAGCTGAAGGGCATCGTCCCGCATATCGGTTTCATACGTGCCAGCACTGATATAAATTTGAGTTGTTTTTGATAATTGATCAGATAAGTCTTGAAGCAGTTCTAAAAAATTACCTTTGTGTTTTCGCCCTAAAATACTGTTTGAAAAATCTGACCACCAATAAGATCCAGATTGCAAAATTAGGGAAGTAAAAATGGTCGGGAACAACAAAGTACTATGTAAAGCACATAAGCCGCCTAAACTTTGACCACATAACGTAATGTATGTTTTAGAAATAAATGCATATTCTTTTAAGAGTATTTCAATGAGTTCATCAACCAACGCCTGACTAAATGCATCATGGCAACCATAATCTTGTTGGCGTTGTTGACTATTTAAACTATGAACAAAAACATAAATTGCTGGACGAATCTTATTTGAATCAGTCAAATGTCGAATTTCGGGCAGAATTGAAAGCTCTCGACTCCAGATTTGTCCATCAAGCAAAATAACTAATGGCAGACTTTCTTCTGCTAATTCACCACTAATAAAAATATCAACCAAATAATCCTGTTGGCATAAGCGACTTGACCATTTAAATGTCTTTGTAATTGGGCAATCGCTTATTAAAGATTTTGTGTTCTCGAGTTGAATCTGATTGATATAACGCGCTAAATGTCCTGTATAAACTGCTTGATGGCTTAAAGGATCAATTTGAGCATTTTGTTTAAGCTGTGTCTGCCACCATGAGCGGCGTGTGGACGCGCAATCTGTTTCTGGCGCTTCTTCACTAGCGGTCACTACAACATAACTACCAGCCCAAGCTAGAGGCAGCTCTATTTCAAAAAAATACACATCTGTCCCAGCTATACGGCTAAAACGATTCCACTTTTGATAGATAGAAGGGCTTTGTGAATAAATATCAATATAGACAAAGATACTTTCTTTAGGCTCAGGACTACGCCAAACAAAGGTACACAGCGCTTTATTTTTTTGTAGGTTAACGAGTGGGCTACCTATTTTTTTAACGATATTCCACCAGACCTCACTCCCAACATTGAGTTGTTGAAATAGGGGATGTAAGGGATGAGAAAATGGCTTCATTTTGAGTCCATCTCGACAAGAAAGCGCGGTAAAATTATCAAAATGATTATCATTAGTAAATGAAAACAATTATCATTATAATCAATAAAGAAATGCTTATTTTTATAATATCAATTAAAAACAATAACTTAATTTAAAATTATGGTTAATAAATAGCTTAATTTAGATTGTAATCATATGTTTGATATTTATTGCACTTGATAATAATGATAATTATTTGCAATTATGTTGCGCAATTTAATATTGCTTCAAACAGGAGTTAAATATGAGCTCTACCATCGTGGTCACAGGTGCTGCAAGAGGTATTGGAGCTGCTATTGCAAAAAAATTATTGCAGCAAGGATATCAAGTGATTGGTATTGACCAACAGGAAAACCCAGAACAATGGGAAATCATTCAAAAGCTAGAAAACTATGAAATATCACGTTGGCAAGGAATTTCACAAGACATTACACAGCAACAAACTACTCAAAATTTGATTGCGGAGCTTTTGGAAAAGCACAACATTACAGGCTTAGTAAATGCAGCGGGCGTTTTGATTATGCGTTCGATGCTTGAAGCAAAAACAGAAGACTGGCAAACACTTTTTGCTGTAAATGTCATGGCACCCATTGCGATTAGTCAACAACTTGCTAAACATTTTTGTGAAAAAAAGCAGGGAAGCATTGTCACGATTAGCTCGAACAGTTCACGTATGCCACGTATACAACTTGGCATGTATGCAACGAGTAAAGCTGCACTGAGCCATTACTGCCGTAATCTTGCACTTGAAATCGCACCTCACCAAGTCAGGCTCAATATTGTTTCACCAGGCTCTACGCTCACTCAAATGCAGCAGCAGCTTTGGACAGATAATTCGCCTCCACCTGCTGTTATTGATGGTGACTTAAACCAGTACCGCACTGGTATTCCACTTAGAAAACTTGCTCAGCCTGAAGATATCGCTAATACCGTTAGCTTTTTACTTTCAGACCAAGCAGCACAAATTACTATGCAAGAAATTGTGGTCGATGGGGGAGCCACATTAGGCGTTTAAATATTAATTCATCACAACAAAATAATTTTATAAGGAGTTGCGAGATGTCGGTACAGCATCCGTATTTTATCCAACGAGAAAATTTTACTGAAAGCAGAATTACACTCGCAAAAGAAGTTTTAAATTGCACTGATAACGCTGGTTTTATATTTACGACTCCTGAATACATCATATCGAGTCATCAAAAACTTAAAGATATTGAGGTTACAAAAGACACTCAGTTAAAAGAGTGGCTAAACGAAGCCCGTCTACAATTACAACAAGCAATTGCAGATGGTTATAGCGATGCCAAGGTTATGGGTGGGTTGCCATTTAGTTCATCGGCAGATGTCAATTTAATGCTGATGCAAGATGCCAAGGTTTACCAGAAAGCTTTATTTTCACAAACTGATATTAATCTTGATGACTTAATATTAAAGCAGGCCGATTATTTACCTTCAGGTGAACACTATCAACAGCAAGTTGAATATTTAGTACAACAAATGCGGGCACAAAAGCTAGATAAAGCAGTACTTGCTCGTATTTTACAACTTGAATTTGAAGACAATCTTCCAATCTCGGATGTATTTTATAACTTGGCCAAGCATAATCCTGAAGGATATAACTATGCAGTCGCAAGACATCCTCAAAGCGAAGGTTGGTTTGTTGGTGCAAGTCCTGAACTTTTAATTGCAAAGCAAAATAATAAAATCTGGAGTAAACCTGTTGCGGGCACATTAGCACGCGATGATGATCCGATTATTGACCAAAATAACGCCAGAGCATTACTTGCTTCACAAAAAGATCAACATGAGCATGCTCTTGTCATCGAAATGATTGCCGATGAACTCACTCCTTTTTGCAAGCAACTGCATGTGCCCAAACAGCCTTCACTTATTCGCACCAAACGTCTTTGGCACTTGGCCTCACACATTACGGGTGAACTTAAGCAAGCCGATACTCATGTTTTTGACTTAATTGAACGTCTACATCCGACACCTGCAATTTGTGGTGAGCCAAGCGCCGTAGCAAAAAATTTGATTCAGCAACTTGAACCATTTAACCGTGAACTATTCGCCGGAACCATGGGGTGGGCCGATGCCGAAGGTAATGGTGAATGGTCGGTGACTGTTCGCTGTGCTCGTATTTATCAAAATATTGCCCGTTTATTTGCCGGTGCAGGAATTGTGGAAGCCTCACGCCCACAAGCTGAACATGCTGAAACTGCTGCAAAGTTCCGTACTGTACTTGATGGCTTGCACATTTCACCAGACCAATTACCACGATAAGGAATAAATAAATGACAACTAAGAATTATTTAGTTGGCGCTGTGCCATATCCAGCAGAATTTGCTGAGGTTTACCGTAAAAAAGGTTATTGGCTTGGACAAAACTTGAGTGATTTCTTGCGTGAAAGTGCTCAAAAGTATTCGAAAAATATTGCAATTTATGATGGTGATAAAGCTGTTAGCTATGAAGAATTTGACAACCTAGTTGATTGTTGTGCCAACCATTTATATCAATATGGCTTACGTGCGGGCGATAAAGCCGTCGTACAAATGCCAAACCGCTATCAGTTTTATGTTCTATTTTTCGCACTGATTCGATTAGGTGCTTTACCTATCATGTCTTTGCCTGCCCATCGATATGCTGAACTCAGTAGCTTTTTTAAACAAACGCAAGCAAAAGCTTATTTCTGTGCAGATTTTGGTGCACAAAAATTTGATTATCGAGAACTTGCCGAAAAGCTTCAGCAAACTGCAGCTTGCTTAGAGTATGTATTTGTACTTGGAGATGCTGGTAATTTTGTCGCTATCGAAAACCTATTAAAAGAAACAAAAATTCTAGCGGAAGCAATTTTGCCAACTACAGCAGATCAAGTGGCTTTTTTACAGCTTTCAGGGGGCAGCACAGGTGTTCCGAAACTGATTCCACGTACTCATGATGATTATCTTTATAGCGTACGTGAGAGTGCCAAAATTTGCCAACTCAATCAGACTTCACGTTTATTGATGGTTTTACCTGCGGCACATAACTTTTCAATGAGCTCGGCTGGTTCTTTAGGCATTTTTTATGCTGGTGGCGCAGTGGTTTTAGGTACAGATCCAAGCCCTGAAACTGCATTTCCACTTATTAAAAAACACGGTGTGACAGATGCTTGTTTAGTTCCTGCATTGGTTCGACCGTGGATGGACAAAGCAGCCAAAGATCAAGATCCAATATTATCAACTTTACGTTGCCTGCAAGTCGGAGGAGCGCGTTTACCCGATGCTGTTGCCTTACGTTTAATTGATGAGTTTAAGGTTAATTTGCAACAGGTCTTTGGAATGGCTGAAGGACTTGTGAACTACACCCGTTTTGGCATGTCAAAAGAACAAATTATTCATACCCAAGGTTTAAAAATTTCGCCAGATGATGAAATTTTAGTACTAGATGATCATGACCAACCCGTAGAGGCTGGAGAGGTAGGGCATTTACTCACTCGTGGTCCTTATACCATTCGTGGCTATTACCAAGCGTCAGAGCACAACGCTCGTTCTTTTACACCAGATGGTTTTTATCGTACAGGCGACCTAGTTCGTATTCGTGAAGATGGCTGCATTGTTGTCGAAGGACGTTCGAAAGAACAAATCAATCGTGCTGGTGAAAAAATTGCAACTGAAGAAGTCGAGCAAGCTTTATTAACTCATCCACAAATCCGCTTGGCAGCACTGGTTGCTATGCCTGATGAGATTATGGGTGAAAAAAGCTGTGCCTTTATTGCATGGCAATCACAAACCAATGATCCAAGTCCAATTCGCCTTGCTATGTCAGTTCGTCAACATCTAAAAGACTATGGGCTTGCTACCTACAAAATTCCCGATCGTGTCGAATTTATCGAGCAGTTTCCATATACAGCCTTTGGAAAAATCGACAAAAAAAGATTACGTCAACAACTTGAAACTAAAACCAATGTTCTTGCTTAAAGATAAAAAAGGAAAAATTTGATGAGTATTCCTAAAATTGCCAGTTACAGTATGCCTCAAGCCCATGAGTTTACACCTAATAAAACCCATTGGCAGTTACATACCAATCGCGCCGTGTTATTGGTCCATGACATGCAGCAGTATTTTTTAGACTTTTATGATCAAACTCAAGCACCTATTCCAGAGCTTATTAAAAATACTAAAGAACTGATTGAAACTGCCCGTAAGTTTAATATCCCTGTGGTCTATACCGCACAACCTGGTAATCAGACACCTGAACATCGCCAGTTATTAACTGATTTTTGGGGAACTGGTCTAAAAGATGACCCGTATATTACTCAGATTTTGCCGGAAATCTCGCCTCAGAAAAATGATACCGTTTTAACAAAATGGCGTTATAGCGCATTTAAGTTTTCACCACTTGAACAACTTATGCGCGAGTCAGGTCGTGATCAGCTCATTATTTGTGGTGTTTATGCCCATATTGGCTGCCTAATGAGTGCCGCAGAAGCATTTATGCTCAACATACAACCATTTTTATGTGGAGATGCTCTCGCTGACTTTAGTCGTGAAGAACACGATATGGCTTTAAAATATGCAAGTACACGTTGTGCTCAAGTCATGACAACTCAACAAGTGACTCGTGCTTGGGAACTAGAACAAGCAGTCTCGCCATTAACCCAAGCAGGGATTGTTCAAGCGGTAAGTGAGCAACTACAGATTCCAGCTTCAGAAATTCAGTTAAATGATGATTTGCTCATGCTTGGACTTGATTCAGTTCGCTTAATGACCTTAGTGGGTAAATGGCAGGCTTATGGTGCTCAGGTAAGCTTTGAAGATTTGGCAGAACAACCTACATTAGAAGTATGGATTGAGAAACTAGTCGCTTAAATTCAAATGATAAAAAAAGCAGATCATTGATCTGCTTTTTTTATTTTATAAAGATGAATGGTCTTTTCTATATCTAAATACACGACCAAGCGACCATTTTAAAACCGGTAAACTATGTACCAAAACAAAGAAAAATACTGTAAATACAGGGACCAGTAAGGTTCCAATAATCACACTGCCAAATACACTCATACCAATTTCATGGCGACTCACTGCACCAGCACCTGTGGCAACAACAAGGGGAATAACACCCGCACCAAAAGCTAAAGACGTCATTAAAATTGGACGTAATCGTAAAGCTAAAGCCTCACACGCAGCAGTAACATAGCCTTTACCTTGTCTTATTGCTTTAGTTGCGAACTCCACAATTAAAATTGCGTTTTTACAAGACAAACCAATACCCGTTAGTAACGCGATTTGGAAATACACATCGTTTGGTAAGTTAAAAATTTTAGCAAATACAATAGTTCCAGTAATTCCTAGCGGAAGTCCTAGTAAAATAATAAGAGGTACTTTCCAGCTTTCATATAAAGCGGCTAAACATAAGAAAATAAATAAAATAGAGATAATGTATAAAAATAAGGCTTGCTGGCTCGATTGCTGCTCATGTAAAGAGAGGCCACTCCATGCGACATCTACACCAGATTGTTTGCTCACCATATCACTTAACTGTTGCATTGCTTGACCTGAGCTAAAGCCAGAACTTACATTTGCTTCAAGTTGTATGGCAGCAAGTCCCATAAATCTTGTTAGTGTTTCTGGACCACCAGTCCACTCACTTTGTCCCAAATGCGCAAGAGAAAGCATTCCACCTGTATTATTACGGACGTGCCAATAAGCTAAATCTTCAGGTTTAGAGCGAAATTCAGCATCACCTTGCATAATGATTCGTTTAATTTTGCCTCTTTCAACAAAATCACCCACATAGTTTCCACCCCAAGCAGTCGATAGTGTTGAACGAATTGCTTGTTGATCAATCCCTAATATCTTGGCTTTATTCTGGTCGAGCTGAATAAAAACTTCAGCCTTATTTTCATCTACAAGCGGACTTAGGTTTTCAAACGCAGGGTAATTGTGAGATTCTTTTTCTAAAGCTTTATATTGTTTAATGAGTTCATCGCGTCCTTGACCATTTACATCTCTGAGCCAAAGTTCTAAAGCATCAGATTGGCCCAAACCAGAGACACTTGCAGGCATACCTACCATGACTTTAGCTGGTAAATTTTTTTGCAAGTAACTTTGAGCACGCTCACGTATAGCACTTGCGGTATTGGCTTCACCTTTACGCTCATTCCAATGTTTTAAGGAAACAAACGCCATACCTAAATTTGGACCGCTTCCTGAAAAATTTTGTCCATTCACTACAAGTACGGTATTGATATTTTTGGCTTCATGCTCAAAGAAATAGTTATTGACCAGTTTACCTACTTCTTGTGTTTGGCTCATAGAAGCACTGTTATGCAAACTATAAGGCACAGCCAACAAACCTTGATCTTCATTTGGAATAAAGCTCGTCGGTAAACTACGATAAATCACAATTAAAACAGCAGCTAAAGCTAACACTATAAGACATGAAAGTGCTTTAAATTTGATTAAACTTTTTGCTAAAAAACTAAAACCAACTTTAACTTTTTCAAGCAAAGTCTCAAGTTTTTGTCCCCATTTAGGTTTTTGAGTTTGTTTTTTTAGTAAGACAGCACACAAAGCTGGCGTAATAAACATGGCTACCAATAAAGATAACAACATCGCAGCCGCTAGGGTGATTGAAAACTGGCGGTAAATCATACCCGTTGAACCACTAAAAAAAGCCATCGGGATAAATACGGCGGTTAGTACCAAGGTAATACCCATCAATGCACCGCTAATTTCTTGCATCGATGCTAAACATGCATCCCGAACACTTAATTGTTGCTCATGCATAAGCCGTTCAACGTTTTCAACCACGACAATCGTGTCATCAACCAATAAACCAATTGCTAGAACCAGTGCAAATAGGGTAAGAGTGTTAATACTCATACCCGTCAAATACAACACAACAAAGGTACCGCAAATCACAATAGGTACAGTAATGGTTGGAATAAGTGTAGCGCGCCAATTTTGTAAAAAGAGGTACATGACAATGACGACCAAAACCACAGCTTCAAGCAGAGTAATGATGACTTGTTTAATAGATTCTTCAATAAACGGCGTATTGTCCCGTGGATAAACCACTTTATATCCAGCGGGTAGGTGCTGCTTGAGCTGTTCAATTTTTGCTTTAATTAGAGCAGAGGTTTCAATTGCGTTCGCATCAGGACTGAGTGAAATGCCCAAACCAGCAGAAGGGTAGCCGTTTAGCGTATTAATACTTTCATAGTTTTCAGCACCTAACTCGACTCTCGCCACATCTTTTAAATAAACCAGACTACCATCTACATTGGCTTTAACCACAACCGATTTAAAATCGTTGACTGTTTTTAGCCGCGAACCCGCAGTGACTTTGGCATAAATATTCTGGTCAGAAGCCGAAGGCATGGCACCAATGGAACCTGCAGCAATTTGGGTATTGTAGTCTTCAAGTGCCTGTTCAATATCACTCGGCATAAGTTGATAATTTCTAAGCTGATTTGGATTTAACCAAATACGCATGGCATAACTTGAACCAAATACATCAACTTCACCAATTCCTTGCAATTGTGAGAGCGGCTGTTCAAAGTGATTGACCATATAGTCTGATAAATCGATATTGCTGGCTTTACCTGTCTCATCGTATAGCCCCACAATTAACAGCATATCACCTGTAGTTTTCCAAATATTTACCCCTTGCCGTTGCACTTGCTCAGGGAGACGGTTTAATGCACTGTTAATGCGATTTTGTACTTGTAATTGTGCTTTATCGATATCTGTACCAATTTTAAAGTGAATATCAATACTACCCGTTCCCGAAGATTCACTATTTGAAGTGAAATAAAGTAAGTTATCTAGTCCTTTGATTTGTTGTTCTAAAATCTGCGTTACGCTTTCTTCAACTGTTTCGGCCGAAGCACCGCGGTAGTTAGCAACCACTCTAACGCTTGGAGGCGCGAGGTTTGGATAACGTTCAACTGGCATTGCCCGAATAGAGAAAAAACCAAAAATAAGTATAGTAATGGCAATGACAGATACAAAAATAGGGTGATAAATAAAAAATCGAGAGAGCATTGTTATGTCTACTTTAAGCTTGTTTTCAATAGGTTTTTAGGCACACCAAATTGCAATGTTAACTTTTTTAAACAAAACAAACAATAATGATTATCATTATATAAATAATAATTACTTTTATCTTGAACAATAAAAGTCATGGGGCTATCATGCTCGGCACATCATAAATGATAACAATTATCATATGGTAATCGTTATAAAATATAAGGACCGAGAAATGACATTAACGAAAAAGGCGCTGGTGGTCGCCATCTCAACACTGCTTCCTTTCGCCGTTCAAGCAAATATAGATATTGGGCAACAGGGCACAAATGAACCTGTTCAAAAACTTAAAACTATTGTGGTTTCTGCTGCTTTAAAAGAACAAGATGTAGATAAAGCACCCGCATCAATTAGTGTAATCACAAGTGAAGATATTGAACGTAGTGCAGCACTTAGCCTTGCCGACGTTTTACAAAAACAAGCAGGGGTTTATAACTATAACAGTGGGCAAGATAAAATCGTTATAAGAGGAATGTTGAATACTTCGGGGAACTACACCTTAATTCTTTTAAATGGTAAGCGTATGTCATCTAATGGCGCCATGTGGCGAGGCAATGACTTTGACTGGAGCGCAATTCCTTTAAATAGCATTGAGCGTGTTGAAGTGATTCGTGGGCCTATGTCATCACTCTATGGCGCAGATGCGATGGGCGGTGTCATTAACATCATTACTAAAAAAGCAGAAGATGGACAATTACACGGTTCTATTTTTGGTCAATATAACCGGGCTGACCGAGGCGATGGTAAAAACCAGTACCGTTATGGATTTAACCTATACGGTGGTTTAACCGATAACTTAAGTTTTACTCTGGCAGGTGACGCCTATAACCGTGATGCGTGGTATAGAAAAGGCCAACCAGATCCTGATGGTGCATATTTTGTAGAAAAAGACACCAAGAATGTAAATGGTACTTTAAGTTGGAACATTAATGATCAGCAAACTCTAGATCTAGATTTGGGTTATAACAACGATAAGCGCCCGCTTACACAAGATGCAGCGACATCCATTCAAGAATCTGAAATGAAGCGAACCAATGTAGGCATTGCTCACCGTGGTAAATGGGCTTGGGGTAAAACAGAAGCTTATATTGGTAAAGAAACAGCCAAAATTTATGACTATGACAGTGAGTACGATGCGCCGCAAAGCCGTCACTATAAACAAGAAAATTTAATTGGTCGTGCTTTTGCCAACTTTGACTGGCTCATGAATAACACGACTGCTGGTTTCGATTATAAAGATCAGAAAATTACAGATGTTGTAAGTTATATCGGGACTGGAAAGAATCAGCAAAAGAGCTACGGCATTTTTGTGCAAAACGATACCCATATTAATGATGCACTCATCCTAACATTAGGTGGTCGTTACGACGACTTTGATGACTTTGATGGTAAAACGACGGGTAAAGCCTATTTAGCATATCAACTCGCTGAAGGAGTCATACTTAAAGGTGGCGTGGGACAAGCTTATAAAGTTCCGGCTCCTGCTCAGCTAGATATTAACTACTCGATGATTTCATGTGGTGGCAGCTGTCATATTCGAGGTAATCCAAACCTAGCGCCAGAAGAAAGCACAAATTATGAAGCATCCTTAATTGTGACCCGTCCAAATTGGAACGCTGGTGTTACGGTTTTCCAAAATGATGTAAAGAACTTAATTGAAGCCATTACCTTAAGTGATGGTGACCCGCGTTTAGTAGGTGATTTTAGAAAAATCTGGACCAATGTGAGCCGCGCAGAACTCAAAGGTGTTGAGCTTACAGGTGGATATGATTTCACTGACAATTTAGGTGTTAAGGCAAACGCAACTTATCTAAACGCGAAAAATAAAACTACAGGTAAAGACTTAACCGAACGACCAGAATGGCTTGCCAATGGCTCTATTTCCTGGGCACCAGTTCAAGACTTTCGTGTAAATGCAGGCGTGAGTTATGTAGGCAAACAAATGTACTCTGCAACTAAGGAGTTACCGGCCTATACCACTTACGATGTGACATTTACGTCACCACTTTCACCACGTTTAACACTGGACTACGGTGTAAAAAACCTGACCGATGTTGACTTGGAAGATAAAAACAAAACTTTTAATACCAAACTTTATGGCCGCAATTACTTTGTGAAAGCGACTTATAGTTTCTAAGTTAAATCTAGACTCAAAGCTTATTCATAGGGGAATAGGCTTTGAGCTTTTTAGTGAGTAAATATCCATAATTTTCAGGTAAATATAGACAAAATAATTTTTAAAACTTTCTATATTTCTAAACTTTAAGGTTAATTAACATGACGACAATATCAAAATCATTATTAAATGGACTACCGATAAAAAAATCGAGAATACATGTTTTTGAAATTTTAAATGAGAACCCACATGGCTTAAGTGCAGATAGTATTTATGCACGACTTAAAAATGAATATAAAATAACGCTAGGGACCATTTACCGAATTTTATCTGAATTTGAAAATCGTAAACTCGTCAAAAGAGTGTTTTTGGGAAAAAGTAAAAGTATTTATAAACTCAGAAAAGACAAAATGAGTTGTAATCTGATTTGCTTAAAAACAGCCGAAACTTCAAACTTTGAACATGAAAAAGTGAAGGAACTATTGCACGAAGTTATGGATATTATTTTTGCAAATACTGGAGCAGACATCAGCAGTGTAGAACTTAATCTCTATACTGAATAAAAGCTCTTTTAGCTTTTCATATAAAAATAAAGGACAGCTTCGTACTGTCCTTTATACGTCATTAAATGAAATTATTTGATGACTTTAATTCGGGTCGTAGCCGGAATAATTAACGGTGAATTTTTAGCAACATAGCTTTCAAAGGCATCAATATCTTGACCGCCACCAACACGGTTCTGACCATCCTTTAACACCGTAAAATTGTCACCGCCATCTGCCAAGAAGCTATTGACTGTTACACGGTATACCTTGGTGTCAACCAATGGGGAGCCTGCAACCATAATATTGCTTGCTCTCGGTGAAACAGTTGTATTTGCTGAATATTGATAACTTAACTCTTTAGATGGCTGTAAAATTTTAGGAGAGTTTGCATTTCCACCAGTCCATTGCTGCTCAAGTACATCTCGAATTTGTTTACCGGTCAAACTTAGTGTCACAATAGAGTTACCAAAAGGCTGAACTGCAAAAATATCACCAAAAGTGATTTGGTTACTGCTGTTAATCAAAAGGTCGGCACGCACACCGCCTGGGTTCATGAGTGTAAAGTCCGAACCCTGATCGCTTGCTTTAAGAGCAGAGGCTTGCTGTGCATCAGCAATCATATCGCCTAGTGGGCTTTCACCACTTTCGACTTGAGTACGGCTCACAACGGCAGTAGACGTTCCTACCACACGCCCAGAAATAGTAGTCACTGCTTGACGGTATTTGTCTAAAATCGCTTCGATACTTGGTGTCTTACTAAATTTTTGATAAAGATCTGTAAGGTTTACAGTGGTGGTACCTGAAGTATAGGCCTCACTTTGAACCGGAACTTGTTTAGCATCTTTTTTAATGATGTCGCCGGTTTTACCATCTAGCTCAATCTTAATATCGGTAATCAGTGTGCCATATTGACCAGCTGAAGTCAGTAAGAATGGTTTAGCCGGATTTTTAGTTGCATAGTCACAAATATAAGATTGATGCGTGTGACCTGAAACAACAATATCAACTGCCGGATTTAAGCGATCTAAAATACCTAAAATAGGCCCACTTAAACCATCACATGTTTTTTGATTAAGCTTAGTACTTGGTGCTGCACCTTCATGGACAACTACCACAAAAGCCTGAATGCCTTGTTTTTGTAGTTCAGGAATTAGGGCATTTACCGTATCTGCTTCATCACGAAATTCAACGTCTTTAATACCAGCCGCAGACACAATACTTGGAGTTGCTTTAAGCGTTAAACCAATAAATGCAACCGGAATTCCGCCATAAGTTTTGACTTTATAGGCTGGAAAAATCGTTTTACTTGCATCGTTTTTCATTGCGACGTTAGCGGCAAGGAAATTAAATTTTGCGCCACTAAAGTTTTTATTAATTTGGCAGGGTGCTGTGCTTGTATATTGTTGACAGCCACCATTTTGCAAACGGCGTAACTCATCTGTACCGCGGTCAAACTCATGGTTACCCACAGCATTAAAGTCAATTTGAATATCATTCATGACATCAATGGTAGGTTCATCTAAAAATAGTGAAGACGTGAGTGGGGAAGCGCTAATTAAGTCACCCGCTGAAACAACAGCATTATTAGGGTTTTGAGCTCTAAGTTTCTTAATTGCGTCTGCAAAGTAACTCACACCTCCAACTGGAATACGTACTGTCTGAGATGCGTCATTTGGGTTAGCTGCATCAACGTAGCGTTTAGGTGGTTCTAAATTTCCATGAAAGTCGTTAAAAGCTAAAATATCGACAGTCTGATTACTTCGGGGTGTAGATGTAGTTGAATCACTGTCATTGTTATCATTACAACCGGCTAATAAAGCCATTGCCAGACATAAAGATGTTGTCTTAAATAATATATTTAAAGTCGTCATTTTTTATCAATTGGTGAATTAAGATGCATAAAAAATACGCATACTGTGTGAATATTTGATGAAAATTAAATCTTAAGCAAAATCAGATGATCTTTAAAAAAATAATGCTAAGATGATGGTAGATAAGCAAGATCAAAAGGAAATAGATAAGGCACTAAAATAGATCGTAATTTTTAAGGTTTTCATAAAAGATTCATGAATTTGCAATAAAACAGTTACAAAATGTCCGGTGAATAAAATCGGTTATACATTACTAAATTAATCTTTTTTATTCATGTTCACTTTTTATCAATTATAAGAGTCAAGAATGACATCATTACCAACTTTATCTAGCTCAAACCAGCATAATTTAGAGACGTATATTAATAGAGAACTCTCTTTATTAGAGTTTCATAAACGAGTGCTTGCTCAGGCCAAAGATATTGAACACCCATTACTTGAACGTTTAAATTTTTTAATCATTTTTTCGCGTAATCTGGATGAGTTTTTTGAGATCCGTGTGGCAAGTTTAATCCAGAAAATTAGCTTAATGAGTCAAGCAACTGGGCCAGAAGGTTTGCCATTAGCAGAAGTATTAAAGCAAATTTCGAAAAATGCGCATGAAGCCGTTGAAGAGCAATATAACATTTTAAATTATACGTTGTTGCCACAGCTACAAGGTTATGGCGTTCACTTTATTCAGCACGGCGATATATTAGAAAAGCATAAAGATTGGATTAAAGAGTACTTTTTTAAAGAAGTACAACCTGTAGTTACTCCAATTAGTTTAGACCCTGCGCATCCATTTCCAAGATTGGTCAATAAAAGCCTTAATTTTATTGTGACTTTGGAAGGTAAAGACGCTTTCGGACGCCAAATTGATTTAGCTATTGTACCGGCACCGCGTTCGTTACCAAGACTTGTTAAAATTCCAGAACATATTTCTGGTGGTGCAGAGCATTACATTCTGCTCTCGGCTATTATTCATCAGCACATTTCCGATTTATTCCCCGGCATGAAAGCGACAGGCTGCCACCAATTTCGCGTAACCCGAAATGCCGATTTAACCGTTTCTGAAGATGTAGAAGACTTAGCTGCAGCTTTAAAGGGTGAATTGTCTTCACGCCGTTTTGGCCAAGCGGTTCGTTTGGAAGTAGCAAAAAAATGTCCTGAAGAAATTGCTAACTATTTATTAGAACAATTTGATTTAGATGCTGAACATCTTTATTACGTCGATGGTCCTGTCAACTTAGCCCGTTTTATTTCAAACTTTGATTTGCCAGATTTACGCTATAAACCGTATCAACAAGTTTTACCAAAACTTCTCTATAGCAAAAAGCCAATTTTTGATGTGTTAAAAGCAGGCGATGTTTTACTTCATCATCCATTTGACTCTTTTGCACCTGTTATCAAGTTCCTTCGTGAGGCTGCACAAGATCCAAATGTCTTGGCAATTAAACAAACCTTATACCGTAGTGGCGCCAACTCGGAAATTGTTCAACTTTTGGCAGAAGCTGCGCGTAATGGAAAAGAAGTTACTGCGGTCATTGAGTTACGGGCACGTTTTGACGAAGAATCAAATATTGAAGTAGCCAACGTATTGCAAGAAGCGGGCGCGGTTGTGGTGTATGGCATTGTTGGCTATAAAACTCACGCTAAAATGATTTTGGTCGTTCGCCGTGAACAAGACAAAATGAAAAGATATGTCCACTTAGGTACAGGCAACTATCATGCGGTGAATGCCAAAATTTATACCGATTTTGGCCTGCTTACCAGTGATGCTGAAATTTGTGAAGACGTACATAAGATTTTCCAAGAACTGACTGGTATGGGCAAAATGGCGAAGCTTAAAAAACTTTTTCATGCACCTTTTACCTTGCACTCTCAGTTGCTAGAGCTTATTGAGCAGGAAATTAAAAATCGTCTTGCTGGCAAGAAGGCACATATCATCATTAAAGTGAATGCACTCACTGAACCACAGCTCATTAGCGCACTTTATAAAGCTTCCCAAGCGGGTGTACAAATTGATTTAATTATTCGCTCAATTTGCTGTTTAAGACCACAAGTTGCAGGGTTGTCCGATAACATTCGAGTACGTTCAATTGTTGGACGCTATTTAGAACATACTCGGGTTTACTATTTTTATAATGATGGTGATACAAAAGTATTTTGCGCTAGTGCAGACTGGATGGAACGTAATTTGTTCTCTCGTATCGAAACCTGTTTCCCAATTGAAAGTAAAAAATTAAAGAAACAAGTGATTGAAGATGGGCTAAACAATTATCTAAAAGATAATCGTCAAGCGTGGGAGCTACAAGCCGATGGAACTTGGGTGCAATGTCAGCCTAAAGAGGGGCAAGAGCTTTATATTGCGCAGCAACACTTAATGAACTCAGCCGTGTAAAACATCCGTCGTAGAAGAATATACATCTGCTATGGCCTTTTAATCACCTTTAATTGATAAGGAGTTATTAAAATTTGGACAAAAAACACAATTATCGAACAATATCTTGTACCAAGCTTATCTACAAACGTGACATTTTTAATTAGAATAAATTTTTAATTGCTTTATAAGATTTGATCAAGTGATTCATTTCACAAGATTAATCCTGACTGGAGAAAAATTTATGCAATGGACAAAACCAGCTTTCACTGATTTACGTATTGGTTTTGAAGTAACAATGTACTTTGAAGCACGTTAATTATTTCTATTCAAATCTGTCATAAGCCCTAGTTTTGTTCTAGGGCTTATGTCTTTCTAATAAGATATTAATTTTATGTATATTTATATTTTAGGTTCAGCAGCTGGAGGCGGCTTCCCTCAGTGGAACTGTAATTGTCCTAATTGTCATGGTGTGCGTACAGGTACGATTAATGCCAAAGTACGTACTCAATCTTCAATTGCGATTTCAGAAAATGGCGTAGACTGGATTTTATTAAACGCATCACCAGATATCCGCCAGCAATTATTTGATTTTAAAGCAGCTCAACCTGCGCGTAAATTACGTGACACGGGCATTACCAACGTTATTTTAATGGATAGCCAGCTTGACCATACCACTGGACTGTTAACTTTACGCGAAGGCTGTCCAATGAATGTGTGGTGTACTGAAATGGTCTATCAAGACCTGACCACAGGTTTTCCAGTCTTTAACATGTTGAAGCATTGGAATGGCGGTCTTCAATACAATGAAATTAATCCTAAACAAGCTTTTAAAATTGATGGTTTCGAAAATTTAGAATTTTTACCTTTAATTATTCAAAGCGCTGCGCCGCCATATTCACCACATCGCCATGACCCGCATGAAGGCGACAATATTGCTTTAATCATCAAAGATCATAAAACGCAAAAACAGTTGTTTTATGCGCCAGGGCTTGGAAAGATTGACGATCAAATCATGCAGATTATGCAAAGTTCTGATTGTGTCATGATTGACGGTACACTTTGGACCGATGATGAAATGCAACAAACGGGTGTAGGTAAAAAAACTGGCCGTGAAATGGGGCATTTATATATTAGTGGTGAAGGTGGTTCACTGTCTTATTTGAACCAACTCAATACACCGAAAAAAGTGCTGATTCATATTAACAATACCAATCCGATTTTAAATGAAGACTCCGCTCAGTTTGCCGAACTAAAGGCAAATGGTGTAGAGGTTGCCTATGATGGCATGCAGATCGAACTCTAAGGTGAAACATGACTCAAACACCTGAAGCTTTAACAACCGAACAATTTAAACAAGCCATTATTGATAAAGGTCAGTATTATCATATCTATCATCCATTTCATGTGATGATGTATGAAGGTAAAGCGACCCAGCAACAGATTCAGGCTTGGGTTGCAAACCGCTACTACTATCAGATCAATATTCCACTCAAAGATGCCGCGATCATGGCAAATTGTCCTGATCAACGTGTGCGTCAGGAATGGATTCAACGCATGATTGATCAGGATGGTGAATATCCTGACGGTGGTGGCCGAGAGGCTTGGCTACGTTTAGCTGAAGCTGTTGGTTTGAGCCGTGAACAGGTTATTTCCGAAGAATTAGTTTTACCTGGGGTACGCTTTGCCGTAGATGCCTATGTAAATTTCGCACGCCGTGCGTCATGGCGTGAGGCAGCAAGCAGCTCTTTAACTGAGCTATTTGCGCCTCAAATTCATCAGTCACGACTTGAGTCATGGCCACAGCATTACCCTTGGATTGATGACAAGGGCTATGAATATTTCCGCTCTCGTTTAAGTCAAGCACGCCGTGATGTTGAACATGGTTTAACAATCACGCTTGATTCATTTACCACACATGAACAACAACAAAGAATGCTGGAAATATTGCAATTTAAACTGGATATTTTATGGAGCATTTTAGATGCCTTAACATTGGCATATGTACACAATGAAGCACCGTATCATAGCGTGACCAAAGAACGGGTATGGCACAAAGGACTATTTAAATGAATAAAGAACAATTTGATGTAAATCTTGTGCCTACATGGCGACAAGGTTACCGCTTTCAATTTGAGCCTGCTCAAAATAGCTTTGTCATTTTATATCCTGAAGGCATGATCAAATTAAATGAAAGTGCAGGGGCCATTGGACAATATATTGATGGGAAAAATAATGTCTCTGCCATTATTGCCCAGCTCAAGCAACAATTTGGCGATATAGCTGAAATTGACAACGATGTTATTGATTACATGTTAGTTGCACAGCAACAGCACTGGATTGATTTTATATGACTAATGGTGTTGGTTTACCACTATGGCTACTAGCGGAGCTGACATATCGTTGTCCGCTACAATGTCCATATTGCTCGAACCCTTTAGACTACGCACAGCACAAAAATGAACTGACTACTCAAGAGTGGTTTGACGTTTTCGATCAAGCTCGGCAAATGGGTGCTGTACAGCTCGGGTTTTCAGGTGGTGAACCTTTAGTACGTCAAGATCTGGAACAGCTTGTGGCACATGCACACCAACTCGGGTTCTACACCAACCTAATTACCTCTGGTATGGGACTTACCGAACAGCGCATTTCCCATTTAAAACAAGCTGGCCTAGACCATATTCAAATTAGCTTTCAAGCAAGTGACCCAGTCGTTAATGATGCTTTGGCAGGTTCGAAACATGCTTTTGAACAAAAGTATGAAATGTGCCGACTTGTTAAGAAATATGATTATCCGATGGTTCTTAATTTTGTGATTCATCGGCATAACATTGACCAGATTGATAAAATTATCGAGCTTTGCCTTGAACTTAATGCAGATACAGTTGAGTTAGCAATTTGTCAGTTTTATGGTTGGGCATTTTTAAACCGTCAGGGTTTATTACCAAAACGAGAACAACTCATACGTGCCGAACGTATTACCAATGAATATCGCGACAAGTTAAAAGCGCAAAATCATCCTTGCAAACTTATTTTTGTAGTCCCTGACTATTACGAAGAAAGACCAAAAGCCTGTATGAATGGTTGGGGAAAAATTTTCTTTACAGTTGCTCCAGATGGTATGGCCTTGCCATGTCACGCAGCAAGACAATTGCCTATTTCTTTCCCAAATGTTCGTGAGCAAAGCCTATCAAAAATTTGGTATGAATCTACCGGTTTTAATCACTTCCGTGGCGATGCATGGATGCCAGAAGGTTGCCGTAGTTGCCCAGACAAAGACCGCGACTTTGGTGGCTGTCGTTGCCAAGCTTATATGTTAACAGGCGATGCAAGCAATGCAGACCCTGTCTGTGGTAAATCTCCATATCATCAACTGATTGAACAAGCACGTGCCGAGAGTGAGCTCGATTCCTCTCTAGAAAAACTGGTGTTCCGTAATACTAAAAATTCAAAGCAATTTACGGTTCAGCACAACATTCCTGTTCAAAATATTGCAGATGAATAGCGGTGAGAACGTAAATATGAATCATGGCTCAGTTCCTGTTTTTGATGGTCATAACGATGCACTAACGCGCCTGTGGTTAAGCGATCATCGCAATCCTGTTCAAGCTTTTATTCATGACCGTTTAGCGGGGCATCTCGATTTAAAACGCTGTCAAGAAGCAGGCTTTGTTGGCGGTATGTTTGCTATTTTCTTGCCACCTTTTGCCTATGTTCAGCAGCACCATCCTAATAAGCTTTTTGACCAAACTTCATCTGACTTCACACAACAGCAAATTAAACAAATTTGTCTGGAACAACTTGATTTAGCAAAACAACTGGCCGAATATTCTAATGATATTCAAATTTGCACAACTGTTCAGGATATTCAGCACTGTTTAGCAAAACAAAAGTTAGCCATTGTATTGCATATGGAAGGCGCTGAAGCACTACAGCACAATCCAGATTTACTCGATGTATTTTATGATGCAGGGCTTCGTAGCATCGGGCCGCTTTGGAATAGACCCAGTCGTTTTGGACATGGTTTAAATGCTAAGTTTCCCCATTCACCCGACACGGGAGCCGGCCTTACACACGAGGGGAAAGCATTTATAAAACGCTGTGCTAATAAAAAAATGGTGATTGATGTTTCCCATATGAATGAACGCGCTTTTTGGGATACCGCTAACATTCTTCAACAGCCCATTGTCGCGACTCATTCGAATGTCCATGCCTTATGTCCACAGGCCAGAAATCTAACAGATGAGCAACTCAAAGCGATCAGAGACTCTAAAGGGATAGTTGGATTAAATTTTGATGTCGCATTTTTACGTAAAGATGGACAGCGTGATGCAAACACATCCATTGATGTCATTTTAGAACATCTAGAATATTTAATAGACGAAATAGGGATAGATCATGTTGGTTTTGGTTCCGACTTTGATGGAGCGCTCATTAGTCATGAAATTGAAGATGTAAGGGGACTACACCTACTCATCGAGAGAATGCAAAAAAGGCACTATTCGCATGAAATCATAGAAAAAATCTGTTTTTCTAACTGGTTGACTGTGCTTAATCGTATTTTAGGTGAATAATCTATCGCTAAACTTATTGAAAATAGCGAATTATTTTACTTTTTTTATTGGCCGAAATGACTAGAAAAAGTACAACTGGTTTAATTGTCAACCATTCGGTAAATTAACTAGAATCACTAGTACTGAATGTAAGAACATTTGGTATTTCAGGTCTTTAGTGGTTTTCACTTGCGCCCATTTTTTCTTGAGAAGTAGAAATGGGCGTTTTTTATTGCTTATAAAAAATGAGAAGTTCATCACAGGATTTACCAATTAACTGCAAATCATCTCTTTACTATCTTGACTAAAAGTTCAGCATTAAATACATTTAAGTTGTATTCAAAGATAAATAAGATTGCTTCAAGCAATTAATAATACTGCTTAATCCTGAAATACAGTAGAAAGCCTATTCTTTTTTTAGAATAGGCTTTTTGCTTTGTATCAAAATTTATTTTTGAAACTATTACACTCATCAATTAACATAAAAATTAAATACCTTACAAAAGCGGCTCAAATCAAAGCCCTTAAATAACAAAGAATGTGCTATTAATTTAAGCTGATTTATAAAAAGTTTCTCCGTCGATTGAAGAGGTGTAAAATGTTAAAATCAATTTTAGTACTAGGAACAGGTATTGCAATTGGCATGTGCATGTACAAGAAAAAGCAGAAAAATAGTAAGAGCTTTAGCACAGGTAGTGACACTGACTCATTAATTAATAAAGATAATAACAAAGTTAAAGATGATGGCTCACTCGATAATGCTGTACAAGTTTAGAACTTCATAAGGGTTCATCAGTGAACCCTTCTAATATTATTGAATAAAATTAACTTTATCTAAAATAAAAATAAGACTAATAAGTTAATTTAAAAATAAGTTTCATGTTATATAAAATTTTATTATTCATTTAATTATTTGAGACATATTTAATAAAACAAAAAGAACACTTTAAATGTTAAATTTTACACATTGTAGCAAAACAAACTCTATTATTTTTTATGTTAAGAATAAGAAAATGGAGACTAAAATGTCTAAACGTCATATTTTAAAAGAAGTTAATGCGAAAAGTATGTGCGGTATGGAAATTGTAGTAGAACAAATTTTCGAAAATACATTTGAAAAAAATTTGGCTTCAAGTGAAATACAACAAAACTGGTTACCTCTTTCTAAGATTGTGATTTCAGACAAAGTCATCAATTTAGATCAAGACAATAGCTTTGCTCATCCTAGAACAGGTAAAGTCTTTAAGGTATTAAACTCTTAAATAATTTGGCTTTAGATGAATATAAAAGAAATGATTGAGGCGAAACAACAAAGGGTTCCGCCTCAATGAGTTTTATAGGTTATTTTTCTTCTTTAAAAATACTTTTTCGGCTGCTCCCAGTACAAAAATAAAGAAGACCGGTACGAAAAATATAGCCAGAATTGTCGCAGAAATCATACCTCCAAACACGCCAGTCCCTAACGCATGCTGGGTTTCAGAACTTGCACCACTTGCAATTACCAGCGGAATCACACCAAAAGTAAAGGCAAGAGAAGTCATTAAAATTGGGCGTAAACGTAACTTCGCTGCCGCAACTGCTGCTTCAATTAAGCTCATACCTTCTTCTTTGAGCATTTTTGCGAACTCAACAATTAAGATCGCATTTTTTGCAGATAAACCAATAATGGTAATCAGACCAATTTTGAAGAAAATATCGTTTGGTATTCCTCTTAGCATAATCGCTAAAATAGCACCGAAAATACCCAAAGGAACAACCAACATAACTGAAAGCGGAATTGACCAACTTTCATAAAGTGCAGCTAACACTAAAAACACGACCAACATCGATAAAGCAATAAGAAATGCCATTTGCGATTCAGACTGTTTTTCCTGCAAAGAAATACCCGTCCATTCATAGCCAATGCCTTGAGGAAGCTTAGCAATCAATTTTTCCATTTCTCGCATTGCATCGCCTGAAGAAACTCCAATATTAGGAACGCCAGAAATACTTAATGAAGGGCGGCCATTATAGCGATTATATTGCTGCGGTAACTTGTTCCACTGCGGAGTGACCACCTCAGATAAAGACACCAGTTGTCCATTTGCACCAGCAACTTTCAAGCTTAAAATATCTTTTAAATGCATACGTGATTGTGCATTAGCTTGAACAATGACTTGTTGCATACGACCCTGATTTGGGAAGTCATTGATATACATAGACCCCATAGAAGTCGAAATAATATCTGAAACAGAAGCAAAGCTTACACCTAAGGTATTTAATTTCTCACGGTCTATTTTCAAGCTAATATTGTCACCTTGTGGCAAACCTTCAGGGTAAACCATATAAAACTTTTTGTTTTGAGCCGCCATTTCCATCAGTTTTGTTTGTGCTGCGATTAAAGCTGGCATTCCTAAATTTGCTTTATCTTGTAAGCGCAAACTAAAACCCGAAGATGTACCTAATTCATCAATAGCTGGAGGAAGTACTGACATCGTTGTACCTTCCTTACTTTTCGCCATTTCTGCATTGACGAAATTGGTATAGTCGGTCGTAGATTTATTACGTTCACCAAAATCTTTTAAGGTTGTAAAAGCGAGCGCAACGTTTTGACCAGCACCACTAAATCCCCAACCCATAATTGAAATATTGCTTGTTACATCGGACTGTTCATTTAAATGATCTTCAAATTCTTTAACAATTTTTTGAGTGCGTTCAGCAGTTGCATCTGAAGGCAATTGGAACGAAGTTAAAAACCAGCCCTGATCTTCTTCAGGCATAAAAGCGGTTGGCCAATATCTCATACCAGCAAAAGTTAAACCTGTAATCACCACAAAAATGATGAGAGTCGGAATTGTATGCTTAACAACTTTTAGCAGAATAACTTCATACTTTTTTGTGACCTTATCAAAGCTTCGATCAAACCATGCGGAAAAACCTTTCTTTTGATGGTGAGCATCAATTGGTTTTAACAAGGTTGCACAAAGTGCGGGAGTGAGGGTTAAAGCTAAAAATGCCGAGAATAAAATTGAAACCGACATGGTAATCGTAAACTGACGATAGATAATACCAACAGAACCACTTGCCAAAGCCATAGGTAGAAATACAGCCGCCAACACTAAGGTAATACCAATAATCGGGCTGGTAATCTCTGTCATGGCCTTAGAAGTCGCTTCTTTGGGCGATAAGCCTTCCGTTGCCATAATCCGTTCAACATTCTCCACCACCACAATCGCGTCATCGACAATAATCCCGATTGCAAGCACCATACCGAACATGGTCAGCACATTAATTGAGTAACCTGTCAAAAGCATGATGGTAAAGGTGCCGAGCAGGGCAATTGGCGCTACAATCGCAGGGATTAAGGTGTAGCGAACATTATGAAGAAATACATACATCACAATAAAAACCAGCGCCATGGCTTCAAGTAATGTATGAACTACTTTTTCTATAGAGATTTTAACAAAAGGCGCAGTATCATAAGGAATACTAAATTGCATACCTTCAGGCAGGTTTGGTTTTAATTCATCAAGTTTCTGTTTTACTGCATCAGCTGTTTTTACTGCATTTGCACCAGGACTAAGCTGAATTGCCGCAGCCGTCGCAGGCTTA
Organism: Acinetobacter nosocomialis; assembly: GCA_025736915.1. GTDB lineage: Bacteria > Pseudomonadota > Gammaproteobacteria > Pseudomonadales > Moraxellaceae > Acinetobacter > Acinetobacter nosocomialis_A. Next base: position 76,823 of record CP107049.1, read on the forward strand.
CCATTTTCTAAAATTGCGAAGTTATATGATTGTGCGCCCATTTCTACATCGGCTACATCAGATAACTTAATATGAGCACCGCTAATATTGCTCTTTAAACTAATGTTTTTAAACTGTTCAACTGTTTCGAGTTGACCTTGGGCAGATAAAGGCACTGTTATTAGCTGCCCGTTGACCAAAGGGCGGTCACCAAGCCGACCTGGTGCGATATCAATGTTATTGCTGCGAATCGCATTGTTTACATCACTAATTGAGAGTCCATAAGAAACCAATTTATTTGGGTCCACCCAAATCCGCATTGCTTTTTCAGCACCAAAGGATTGAATCTTGCCAACACCCTCAACACGTTTAAGCTCTTCGACCACATTGCGGACCAAGTAATCACTTAAATCGACTTCTGAATAACGATGATTAGGTGAGTTTAAACCGACCAGCATTAAAAAGCCCGAGGATGATGCTTCGACTGCTAAACCTTGTTGACGAACAACTTGCGGTAAGCGGGCTTCAACCGCTTTAATCTTATTCTGTACGTCAACTTGAGCCATATCGACATCAGTGCCAGGTTTAAACGTTGCAGTAATTTCAGCGGTTCCTGACGAATCAGTTGTAGCACTATAGTAGAGTAAGTTTTTTACTCCCGACATTTCCCGTTCAATGAGAGTAATAACGCTATCATTAATCGTTTTGGGAGTAGCGCCAGGATAGCTTGCCGTAATGTTAACCTGAGGCGGTGCAACACTTGGAAAGCGTGCAATAGGCAACTTTGGAATACTCAGTACACCAAATAAAATAATAAAAATCGCAATTACCCATGCAAAAACAGGGCGGCGAATAAAGAATTGAGACATCATTTAGCATCTCCTTGCTTCACCGTATTTGCTGCCGAAGGGGCTTTCCATGCTGAAATCGCTAGCTTTTGGTTTGGCTGAATACGCTCAATCCCTTCAACGACAACTTTATCTCCAGCTTTCAAGCCTTTATTGATGAGATAAAATTGTTGATATTGTTGGCCCAGCTCTACAGGACGTAGATCTGCACCACCTTTGGCATTTACAACATAAACTTGTGGGTCGCCGTTCATATTGCGCTGAATAGCTTGTTCTGGAACAAGTAAAGCCTGAGGAACAGATGCGCGTTCAATGTTGACGCGCACATACATGCCCGGTAGTAATTTTCTTTCAGGATTGGTCACTTCAATACGGATGGTGACATCACCCGTTTCAGGGTCAACATTAATATCTTCAAAAAGCATTTTTGCCGACACGTTATAAGGTTGTCCCAAACTATTTAAAATTTGCACACCTTTTTGATTGTTGGCAGATAACTCGCCACTTTGTAAAGCTTCCTTTAAACGCTCATATTCACCAATAGATTGTTTTACATCGACATAAACACGGTCAATTTGTTGAATGGTAGCCATTGTATTGCTATCAGCTTGGCTGACTAGAGCACCTTCGGTCACAAACGATTTACCAATACGGCCTGAAATTGGTGCTCGTACTGTGGCGTACTGTAAATTTAGATTTTGACGAGCCAGCAAAGCTTTCATTTGGGCAACATCTGCAATCGCTTGTCGATATTGCGACTCGGCATTACTTACTTCTTGCTTACTAATTGCGTTGCTTGGTAAGAGTTGTTGATAGCGTTCAAGTTGTACTTTTAAACGATTAACTTCTGCTTCTGCTTTATTTAGGCCTGCTCGATTACTATTTACATCAGCTTCAAAAATTTCCGAGTTTATTTTATATAAAGGTTGTCCTGCCTTGACTTCACTACCTTGGGTGAACAGAACTTTTTCAACAATACCACCTACCTGAGGACGAATTTCGGCTGTACGGAAAGCCTGAACACGTGCAGGTAGATTTTCACTAAAGTTCACAGACTGGGGCTGAATTGCTAAAACGGTGACTTTAGCTTCTTGCGCTTGTGTTTGATCTGTTGCTTGTTCTTTACCACAACCATGCAAAACAAGACTAATTGAGAATATGAATGGAACTAAAAAATGCTTCTGCACTTTTGTAACACCTAATGGACTTCTAGATGCTGGCATTATTTTTGATGTGTGTGTAACTAAAATCACTAATATGTGGAAAAAGTGTGGAGACTTAAGAAAAAATGCGCGTATCATAAATCAAATTTTTATCGCGTTTTATTGCTATGTTTGAGTCAAGCTTTACGTTTAATTGTCAGGATAAACTTATTCTTGTGGTAGAAGATGACTATGATATTGGCGATATAATTGAGCATTATTTAAAACGTGAAGGCATGCGTGTTGTACGTGCCATGAATGGTAAACAGGCCATTGAAATACATGCAACTCAACCTATTGATTTGGTCATACTTGATATAAAAATGCCCGAATTAAGTGGATGGGAAGTTCTAAATAAAATTCGGCAAAAAGCAGCCACACCTGTAATTATGTTGACTGCTTTAGATCAAGAAATTGATAAAGTCATGGCTCTAAGAATTGGGGCAGATGACTTTGTTGTAAAACCATTTAATCCCAATGAAGTGGTTGCACGCGTACAAGCAGTATTACGGCGCACCCAACAAAATCAGCAAATGTCTAACCGAAATCTGATTTATAAAAATATTGAAGTAAATACCGAAATACATACTGCCTATATATATTTAGATAACAAGCAACAAGCGCTTAATTTGACCCTAACTGAATACAAAATTTTGCTGTTGATGCTACCTCATCCACATAAAGTTTTTACCCGCTCGGAACTGATGAATCATTGCTTACCAGATCGGGATGCTCTTGAACGTACTGTTGATAGCCATGTCAGTAAGCTACGAAAGAAAATGGAAGAGCTAGGTTTAGAGAACATGCTGATTAATGTTCGTGGAGTAGGCTACCGTTTGGATAATCCGCATGAAAAATAAAACCGGCATTAGTAAACAACTGATTATTGCACTTAGCTTTACCAGTCTAATTGTTACGTTGAGTTCGCTCATATTAGGTTATGGTACTTATTATGTTGCGATCGAAGTCGGTCTTATTTCTCTTGAAAAATTAAAAGAGAGCGATGAGTTTTTTCACTACTTAGACGGCATATGGCTGTTCGCCGTACTTCTATTTGGTACGGCATTTTCCATTATTTTAGGAATTAAGCTTGCTCAACGTTTTATTGTGCCAATTAACCTACTAGCAGATGCAGCAAAAAAAATTAGTCAGGGTGATTTAACTGCACGTGTAGAAAGCTCTATGCATCATACTTCTGAAATTGCTGAACTCATGCATAATTTTAATGATATGGCACAAAAGCTTGAAACTTCTGTACAGAACGCTCATGTCTGGAATGCTGCGATTGCCCATGAGTTACGAACACCTGTCACCATTTTACAAGGACGGCTACAGGGTATTATCGATGGTGTTTTTAAACCAGATCCGGTTTTATTTAAAAATTTACTGAGTCAAGTTGAAGGCTTATCCAACCTTGTGGAAGACTTACGCACTTTAAGCCTTTTTGAAAACCAACAACTCAGACTTAATATTGAAACGATAAATTTTAATGAGACTGCCTATAAAGTCGTGCACATGTTTCAAGAAAAACTTCAAACTGCTCAACTTAAAGTAGCTTTCAATATTCAAGCGCCGGAAGTGAAATGTGATCACAGACGAATAGAACAAGTTTTAATTGCTTTACTTGATAATGCTACGCGATACGCAAATCCGGGTAACTTACAAATTTCAACCCAATGTGATCAACCGTATTGGGTTTTAGAAATAGAAGATGAAGGCCCAGGCATTTCAGCTGAGCATCATAAAGAATTATTTAATCCTTTTTTTCGGCTTGAGCAGTCAAGAAATAAAGAATTAGGTGGAACTGGTTTAGGGCTTTCGGTTGTACAAGCGCTAGTGATTGCACATAAAGGAAGGGTAGATTACATCAACGAGAACTCACATAGCATTTTTAAAATCAGCATACCTCAACAAGAGTCAAATGAAGTAACTTAACGTTTTGATTAACAGAATTTGCATATATTGACTCGTGATTAATCTGAAAATGCGTTAAGTTATTTATAAATTTTGAAGTAAATACTGATTTTTTATGATAATTGAGATAGAAACCCATCCACTACAACCATTTTTACCTGAAAATGCCCGTTTACTAATGCTAGGGAGTTTTCCACCACCTCGTAATAAATGGAAGATGGATTTTTATTATCCAAATTTTCAAAATGACATGTGGAGAATTTTTGGCTTAATCTTCTTCCAAGATAAAACCTATTTCTTAAGTGAAAATCAAAAAACATTTAATGAAGAACGTATCCGAGAGTTTTTAACTGAAACAGGTATTGCTATTTTCGATACGGCTTATCAAATTAAACGCCTCAAGGGTAATGCTTCCGATAAATTTCTGGAAATTGTGACTCCCACAGACTTGACGGCTCTGCTTCAGCAAATTCCTTTGTGCCAGACAATTATGACGACAGGCGACAAAGCCACTGATACCTTAATTTCAGTTTTACCTGAAAATACGGAAAAACCTTTAATTGGGACATCGACATCAACTTACTTTGCAGACCGCAATATTGATTTATATCGGTTACCATCTTCTTCTAGAGCATATCCTTTAGCACTTGAGAAGAAAGCAGAAGCCTATCAAAAATTCTTTAATGAAATTGGATTCTTGTAATATTCAAAATTACATCATCCATTCAATAGGCAGATAAGAAACAGCTTTAATCATTGTTCTTTGAAAGCGACTAGTTCCCGGGTCTTTATCATATTCAATAACTTGCCCATTTGACTGATAATCTAGCCAGATAATTTGCCCTTGGCTATTTAGTTTTAGTTGATAGGCTACTTGCGGCAAATGCCGATCTAACATAACGGAAATTTGGGTTTGTAATTGGTTAGACTCAATCACTAAGCCAACTTCAGTATTTAAGTAAGTAGAGCGGGGGTCGAAGTTAAAAGAACCAATAAATACTTTGCCGTCTACATCAAAAAATTTAGCATGCAAACTTGATTTGTTTTTACCTTTTGCTGGTATAACACTACCCGTTACAATTTCGTACCATGTTCTACGTCGCCGTTCTAACACAGGTTTAAACTCGTAAAGCTCAATGCCATTTTTAAGCATTTCTACGCGGTATTGGCTATAAAAAGCATGTACGATCGCAACATCGTTCGCAGCAAAAGAGTTGGTTAAAGCACGAACTTTGATTCCTTGAACTCGCAGTTGCTTTAAATAATAAGTACCCTGTTGTGTTGGTACAAAATAAGCCGAAGCGAGTTCTAAGTGCTGCTTAGGTTTACCCATAATAGACATGACTTGCCCATAAAGCATTTCATGTTCAGTTGCAGTACCCAAAATCTTCTTGGGCGAGTCTGCTACAAAGTGTGCTTTAGACCACTGAATAGGGTTATGCTCTAAAAGCTCTTTTAAATAGCTCTGCGCATCATAAAGCTTATCTTCAGTGAGGCTATGGTCTTCATGGTGTAATTGTTCATAATGCTCTCTTAAAGCTTTTAAATGATGCTCAGCACAAGTTCCAATAATGTCAGTTGCATTTACACTTAAGGTACTTTCCCAAAAATCGGCAAATACAGCTTGGGCATGCCTTACGGCGTCTCCATAGAACAAAATATCCATATCTGTAAATTGAAACTTACTGCTTGCTTCAAAGTATTCACTACTAATATTTCTACCGCCTGTTACTGCAATCGAAGCATCTGCAATAATGAGCTTGTTATGCATGCGGTGATTTACTTTTTTGAACCGAAAAATATAGTCAAAAATGCGTAGATATCGAAACTTATAAGGATTAAATAATCTAATTTCAAAATTGGTATGCTGTGAGAGAGTTCTTAATATGCCATCAAGTTTTATGCCGTTTTGATCATCAATTAACAGTCGAACTTTTATTCCTCGATCTGCTGCCTTAAGCAATTCATGCAAAATGAGGTTACCCACAAAATCATTGGTCCAAATATAATATTGTAGATCTATCGTTTCCTTGGCATTTCTAATTAAATAGATACGTGAGGCAATACTCATAAATGCATCATCAAGGGCTACAAAGGCGGTAAGACCCTGACGCGTTTTTTCTTCTGCTGCATCATCATTCAACCAGTTATTTGTCTTTATCACTATATCTTTCTCATTAGGATCGTATCTATCTGTATAAGAAGGTAAATCAGTAAAACCCCAAGCACTTAAGGCCATATTACTATACTGTTGATATAGCTGATTGATCATGTAAGCATTTAATTCGCATCCAAGTTAGAGCTATCTGAGCATTCTTATATTCAATTTATATGTCAAAAATCACAATAACTGTATGATTTTGTTGTACTCTAAAAAACCATAAAATTAAAATTTATATAAAACAATGTATTAAATGATATTTTTAAAACATCACAAGAGGTCTATTCAATGATCATTTTGCCAATGTGAGCTGCATTTTACTGCAAGAAATTATTTCGATAATTTAGGAGTTTTAGCGATAAAATAGTGTCGTAATTCTCATTATTTTTATAAGTTGTGCTTTAATAAATAATCGAGCTGCACAAATTCACATTACTTACAATGAGGTCACTAACAACTACATTAAAACACATGATTTCTATCATACTTCCTTAAAAAGCTGAGTAAGCAACCTCCCAAGAATAGGAAGGAAAAGGAGATAGGAAATGCCACAATATTTAATGATTGCTGAAAAGGTACATAAGAAAATTGAAGAACAAGATCTTTTCTCGGATAGTCCCACGGAACACCTGAATAACTTAATAGGCGTAATCCGTAAAGAAATTAAAGACACTAAATTTAAGCTTAAATATAACTTTATCGACTTCGAAGAATATCTGACAAAACCACTAGATGAATGCGCCGTTAAGATTGATATTAGTCTAATGCCTAGTCATAAAAATAAGGATGAATATATTTTATGGTTAGCAGGATTTATAGAAAAAATGACTACAGGTGGGGAGACACAACTTCCGCCTATTTCAAAATTTATTCCTCCAGATTTTAAATTTAATAGTGAGTTTGATAACTTTAAAAGTTCATCAGTGACGGCACAGACAAGTGATGATGGTGAACTCATCATCAACTACTTTAAATCAGAAGCTTTTATAAAAATGATAAAAGAAGAAAAATAACTTAAAGAATATAGAAGTGTTTCCACCACACTTCTATGTATCGCTGTCAAAATTCAGCGACCGCCTTCTGGGGCGGTTTTTTTTGACCTTAACAATCTATGTTGATATGGATCTATTCACATAAGTTTTCACTGTGTACATAATTCGCTTGTTCCCTATAAAAACAGATACAGAAATCAATGTTAGTTTTTAATTATCTTCATTCATGAAGGAGATATAGAAATTTTAAAATACATTCTTTTCAATTGAACCCGAGCTTTTCTCGTATTTTTCAAAAAAGATAGGGTAAAAGGCTCTCTTGTAGACAGTTTAGTCTAGATGTATTCTGAACCTATAAAGAACTTTCATATGTGTTGGTTTTTTAAAAGGAGGTGTCTATGCTCCATAATTTTAGACAGTTTTTCTGTATGCACATCTGGGAATACGACTTTGATATTTCACATGATGAAGTTAGAGAGTGCAGGAAATGTGGGAAAATTCATAAGATGAAGAATTCCCATAAAATGACTTAAGATTAAAGTATTATACTTTTAATCATATTAAGTAAATTAAAGATAAGCTCAATAATTTAAAAGTATTGAGCTTATTTATGATTCATATAAAACCTATTAATTTACTTGGAATATAAATTAAAGTAGATCACAATTTAAAATAATAAATGGTTTCAACTTACATAATTTTGTATTAAATTTAAAAATAAATAACATTTTAATAAAAACTAAAAACTTATTTTTATAACTTTGATTTTATACTCATATTTTATAAGAAATTAATAAGGAGATAGAAATGCCAAAATACTTACTATTAGCAGAAAAAATTTCTAAAAATATTAAACAAGATCACACGAACAATCATCTGAAAAACTTAAATAATTTAATTATAGAAATAAAAAAAGCTATTATGGGTACTGAGTTGAAGTTTTTATATAATTTTTTTGATTTCGGAGGTGCTCTTCTTAACTTTCAAGAGGAACTACCTTTTAAGTTTGATATTAGTTTGCTTCCCAACTATAAAAGTGAGGAAGATTTTATTTTATGGTTAGCAGATTTCATTGATCGAATCACTATCGATACAAGTAAAGGAGATTACACAATAAAAAAGAGGTTAGCCATTCCCAGCTCTATTGTTGAAAAACTGATATGCAGACCTTAACCATATAGCTATTTCTAATAAATAAAAATATAAAAAGAACTGCCTTACTTATCGGCAGTTCTTTTTATATTTAAGTGATGACTACTTGATTTCTAAGGTTCTTGTCGAGGTGCAGAGTTCATGTCATGTCTGACTTTACTTATATTTTCATAAATAACTTTACGCATTCTATTTATTGCACCTAAAGGTTTATGTTCAGGTAAAGCATGCCAAGGCGTAAAGGAAAGATTTTCACAAAATTGATTTTGTTCAGGCGTATCAAAGTTTTGCTTTGGAATACGAATAGTCGCAACTTGATAAAAAGGTGCTTCTTTTTCTTTCCATTCTGTCATTGCATCTTCAACTTGCATTTGAGTTGAAGTTCTTGGTTGTATTAAAAATTCCATACAAACCTCTTGCTTCTGCAAGCTATCTTTTAAAGCCTCTCTTAAAAAATTATGGTTTGGATGATCAGGTAGAGCTGTAGACACCGCTGAGCAATTTCTTACAGAGTACTTAACAGCTTGACGGTCACTACCCAAACCGAGTTGATAGGGCACCATTGACCAGTAGCGTGCATATAAAGGATTAGAAATTTTAGAATTACGCGCTCCTACGGCATTCATTGTTCCCTTAATCCCTAAAGCAAACGGAATATGAAACTTTCTAAGAGTACTTTTACTATTAATATCGTGTATAAAAGAAAGATATCTTTGCCCATCATTCACAAAAAAGACTGGGTGATTGATCATAATAAAATCTTGGGTTGTGGCTTCTTTTTCACTTTCTAAAATTTTCTCGCCGGGTACACCTAAGACTTTTATAGCCATGCCACGGGCATCTTTTTCAATATCCGCTTGAGAGGCATCCTTGGATGCATTCGAAAAGCGAATCCACGCCTCATAGCTTTTATCGGGAACAAATACACCTTTTGCGAGTTGAGTTGGAATATTTTTAAGTACATGAAACTCGGTACGAACACAGCCATGTGCTTTCGGATGTGCATCTCTTAAGGCTTGGCCTGATGAGTATTCTTTTCGGATAGATTCTTCAATAACTGTCGATATTTGTTGTGCTGTCAGCTTTTCATTTGGCTGAAGTTTTTCACCCAAATACGTGTCTGGCTCTGGGTAAGATTTTGCAATACTAGAAGAAATAACAGTAGGTTTAGTATTCTTATAAAATGCGTTATCGTTGCAACCACTTAATAATGATAGCGCTGGAGTAAAAATAAGTAATACTCTAAAGTGCCTTAATTGAGAAAAATTTGGCATTCATTGCTCCTTATTGCAAAGTCCACTTTAGAATTAAAATAATGTGTTATTTTCATATTATTTTAAAGACAATAAGAATTATCTACTGTTAATAGATTAAACTCAATTGTTACTTATCTGAACAATATAAATAAAATTATTATTTAATATAAAACTTCTTAAAACCATTAAGAGCAATATGACATGATAAATAATTCAGAAAATGTACAAAATAATTCTACTGTTTCACCTTATCCAATTACTCAAAATATACTTATTGATCGGTTCAGCCCAAGCTATTGGAGAATAGATGGCCCACAAAGCATGTCTTTTGCTATTACCAATTATGGCAATGGTTTTGAAGCATCTTTCCGCTCACGCATGACCACAGACTTAGCTGGTATTAGTTGGGACTCTTACGACTCTAAAGATCATAAATTACTAGCTTATGAAACCAAGTATAGCTATTCGGGTGTGGTTTGGGACTTTGACATTGAGCTGTCACCCTCTATGCCTGTTTTAAATAATGAGTCATTAACCCCAACTTTAACGGTTTACTATAACGATAATGGGGTAGATAAAATTGCGTATATTGTTTTGTTCAACTATGCGAATACTCCATCTTCAAGATCTGCCCATATTCATATTAACTGGGATACAGTCAAAGCAGGCTTCTCGGCCACAGATAGCTTTCCGGTGACCAATATTCAGCGAATTTCATTTTCAGCGTTTACAAGTAGCTATAACGCACACTCATCATTACCTTTAAGTCAGGCGGAAGATGGTTATATTCGAATTACCAATTCAGTCGTCACAGGGGCAAATGCCCAGTTAAATCTAAGCCGAGTGGTTGTACCTCAGCATAATTATGGTTTATGTACCAGCTATGACGACCATTACGATCTGAATCCACAACGAATCGTCGATAACATGGCTGCTTTGGGATATCACGGTTTTATTAACCATTATTGTGGCATGTCACACTATCCTGAAATGATCTGGAGAAGTGATATTAATAGATTCCAGATTCCAGACACATTAGTGACCGGACAAGATGTTGTTAACCCATGTACCCGTAAATGGCATGAGAAATATGCCCAAGCTCTGCATAATGCAAATATGCAACCCGTTTTTGGGGTAAGTTTTGAAATGTATTCGCTAGGCGCAAATGAGTTTTGGGCACAGCGTGACTGGAATAGTAATTTGGGTAAAACAGGCTACCAGCCTCCAAGTTATTTCTTCAGTTTAAGTGATCAAAATGCTTTGGCATACTTACATAAAGTTTTTATTGAGTTTGCAGATACCATGGTGACGGGTGGATGTGATGTCAACATGCAAATTGGTGAGCCTTGGTGGTGGTATAACACTGATACTAATTTACCATGTGTCTATGATTATCCAACCAAGTTAGCTTTTAATGCAGATACAGGTTTATATGCACCAGACTTAGGAACAATCTATGAGGCGATGAATAAAACAGGAACACCGTATGATGAATTTAAAACATGGTTAAGAAATAAGTTAGGGCAGACCTGCCAAGATATCCGAACAGCGATTAAAGCAAAATATGCAAATGCCCAAGTGTGTCCATTAATCTTTTTCCCATCTATTCGTTCTCCAATACAAACCCTAGCAACTTATATCAACTATCCAAGTGAGCATTATTCATACCCTCATTTTGATTACATTATGACTGAAGCCTATGATTGGCTTTTAGAAGCAAAACTAGATTTAGCCCATCAAGCTGTTTCACAAATACCAACTCAAGATTTAAATTATCCTGCAAATAAAGTCGCTTATTTATCTGGTTTTGTACCCGATGCATCTATTGCTTATATCTATGGGTTTGATAAAAACAAGCCTTATCGAACGCCAATCTGGCAACGGATTTTTGGGGATATGAAAAACAACTTATCGCTTGGTCTAATGAAGCAATTTATCTGGGCATACCCGCAAGTAATGTTTGATTCCATAACAATTGATACGACTCAAGCACCAGACGGGTTCTTTGTTGAAAATACTCTCTATACACCTATTAGCGATAACACACCATATCCACCGGATATTTACCTATAAGTAAAAATAAGCTGGTTATAAGTTAATGATTTGATAAGAAACCTCTTCAAGTAAGGGGTTTTCTTGTTTTTTAAATGTAGGCTTGCCTAGACGTACTTGACTGGCTATGCTGTGATGGATTGTCATGAAAGCCAATTTAATTTAAGCAAAATTAAGCTCTTGTATTACAGATATATAATCTATTTTGCTCGACTATAAATACCGAATGATTTAAAGGAAACCCAAAGATGAAATCTCGTGCAGCTGTCGCCTTTGCCCCAGGAAAACCTTTAGAAATTGTTGAAGTTGATGTTGCACCACCTCAAGCAGGTGAAGTTCTCATAAAAATTACTCATACAGGGGTATGTCATACCGATGCTTTTACACTATCTGGTGATGATCCTGAGGGTGTTTTCCCTGCGATTTTAGGTCATGAAGGCGCAGGGGTGGTGGTTGAAGTGGGTGAGGGTGTAACAAGCGTTCAGCCGGGTGATCATGTTATTCCGCTTTATACTGCAGAATGTAAAGAATGCTTATTCTGTAAATCTGGAAAAACAAACCTATGTGTTGCCGTACGTGCTACACAAGGTAAAGGTGTAATGCCAGATGGAACTACACGTTTTTCATATAATGGTGAACCGATTTACCATTACATGGGTTGTTCAACTTTTAGTGAATATACGGTAGTTGCTGAAGTATCTTTAGCTAAGATCAATCCTGAGGCGAATCACGAGCAAGTTTGTTTACTTGGATGCGGCGTGACGACTGGTATTGGCGCCGTGCATAACACAGCTAAAGTACAAGAAGGTGACTCGGTTGCAGTATTTGGCTTAGGTGGTATTGGCCTAGCTGTTGTACAAGGTGCACGTCAAGCAAAAGCAGGACGTATTATTGTAATTGACACAAACCCAGATAAATTTGAACTTGCTAAACAGTTTGGTGCCACAGATTTCTTAAACCCAAAAGATTACGATCAACCTATTCAGCAAGTGATTGTAGAAATGACAGACTGGGGTGTAGATCATTCATTTGAATGTATTGGTAACGTAAACGTTATGCGTTCGGCCCTAGAGTGTGCACATCGTGGTTGGGGACAATCCGTTATTATTGGTGTTGCTGGTGCAGGTCAAGAAATTTCGACACGCCCATTCCAGTTAGTGACAGGTCGTAAATGGTTAGGCACTGCTTTTGGTGGTGTGAAAGGCCGTACACAACTTCCTAAAATGGTCGAAGATGCGATGAAAGGTGAAATTCAACTTGAACCTTTTGTGACTCATACTATGCCTCTACAAGACATTAACGAAGCTTTTGATTTAATGCATGAAGGTAAATCAATCCGTACAGTCATTCATTTCTAAATGAAATAAAAAAAGGGCTGTTGTGATTCAGCCCTTTTTTTACGCTTCATAGTTTTATATTTCAAATAGCATTGCCACACATGTCAGTTGTACCCTGAGGGTAGTTGAACTGTAGAGCATTACGGTCTGTAATTAGTTCACTCGACAACTCTTGGCCGAATAATTGATTAGAATATATTCCTATACTACTTGAGACAGAAAAACGTATATTCTCAAGTGGAGCAGGCAAAGTAGATTGATACCCCTGATCAACACCATTTATAATAAAGCCAACCTGCTTAGTGTTCTGATTAATATATATACCTAATCTTTGGTATCCATTTGAATTGTTTGTCATATTTTGACCCTTATGGTATGGATTGTCAGGGCCGCTGTCATCACTAAGTCGGTAGGCTACATAATAGTGTAATCTAGCTGGATTCTCACCAAAATCTGGGTCATACCCCCCCATATCAAACCAATAGTTGGATCTAATTGTATAACCATTATTTGTTATCCCACTAAATCCGATGCCAGAGTGGTAATAACTAGAATTTCCAAGTGATGAGCTCCCAAGAGTTGATGTTGGAATTTTAAGTTCCATTTCAAATGCAACAATACCCGTGTGAGGTATCATTAAATCACCAATTTCATTAATCGAATTCGGACTATCTATTTTACTTGTAGCTACATAATCTACGTAGCTATACTCACTTTGTAACCTAGGTTCCACTTTAAAACCAAATTTTTGGCCATTTATCGATGGGAATATTTTCTTAGGAAAATCAGGGTATTCATTATTCCATACATCGAAATCTTCTTGAGTTACGTCAAAATTATATTTGCAGACTGGGGCAGAATTAAGGGAGTTAGTTTGAGCCAGCAGCATTTGAGTTGTCAATTTTTTATTCTTTGTAGTTGATGAAATGCTTTTAGATGCGACTTTTTGGTTGGATTCATTACGCGATGTTGTATTGGTATTATCAGAAGATACTTCATACATGGCCCAGCATAATGTAATTGCACTAACTGCAACGATACCTATTTTTTTCATAGATGTTCCTATAAAGTTAAGTATTAAATTTTTAGAAAGTAGTGATAAAGTAAAATTTATTATTAATATTTAATTGATTGAAATTATTAGGTTTATAAACTATTGAATATGATTAATCATATTCAATAGTTACAGTTGCCATAGCACGAACTTTACCAGGTGTAACATTCGTTGCTGTTTGATAGTAGCGAGCAGTCATAGGTACGTTATATTGAAGTGTCTGATTAGAAGACAATGTACCTAAAGCAAGCTTGTCGCCTTTTTTGATAACCTGATTTTTATTTTGATAGTTCCATAGTAACTGTACGCCAACACCATTTGCTTTTTCAGAAGCAGCTGCAGTATTTGCTAAAACCTGATTGTTTATTCCATCTTGCGTAAAGTCATAAGTTAAACTAATAAGGTTTTTCTCTTCATAACCAGTAGGGTTGATACCACCATTACATAGAATGTTCATATCAAAAGTTTGTTCACCTTGAGTTGAACCTACTCCCTTGAAGCCAGCTTTAGTAACTGTTGGTAGTTGTACAACCTTGTTAATGTTACCTTGAATTTCACACGAAGACGAAGCAATCGTAATCGCGTTGGCATTAACAGTACTTGTTAAGAAAGGTTTATCTGGAAAACCTCGGACATAATAGCTACTGTATCTACCAGGTACTAAAGTCCCAGAACCTGTTTGTGATGCAATTTTAATGATTTCCACCACAAAATAACCCGACGCTAAAAAACGTCTACCAGATATTCCACCGCGTTGATAAGGGTAATAACCAGAAAAGTTCGCATTATTTTCTGCTTCACGGTACAGGCGAATACCAATACCCGGAATATTCGTGGTATAGATGCTATTGCCTAAAGAGCTTAATGGATAAGCTTGCGTTAATTCAGCAATTACTGAATCCGTATAATCACAATACCAAGCTTCTGTACCGTTACTACTAATAGGAAAAGTCGCTTTTCTTAAAACTGCACCGACTGGGTCGCTAGGGCGCACAACGACACGACCCACCGCCATAAGAACATCATTGGGCTTATAGTTAACTATCGTACAGGCTGCATTAGCTTCACCATACACACCAAAGCCAGCGGTAAATAGAGCACCCGTTAATAATATTCTTTTCATTTGCAGACAGCCTCCGTCATTACCACGCTTTGTTGCTTATTTTGTAGCTGGTTACTTACATTGTACTCAACCGAACAACGCTCATTGCTTTCATCACCCCATTTTACATAGAGACTGTCTTGAGCTTGCGGGGTACGTAAGTAAATCATACTACCTTGTGCAACAATACCTACAGCTTCGTCTTTTTGGTTAAAGACTTGTGCAGCAAACGGTAGACTGTTGCCGTCTACAGTTTTACTTTTAATATAAACTGCATAACCAGTTTTAGTTGCAAAGTCTACTTTAGCAATTGCGCCAGCAAATGGAGCAATACGTTGACTCGTTTCTTCAAGTTCTACTTTGCTAGACATTTCTTGAGGGTCAAGCGTAATGTCATTAAGACGGTATGGAGTAACATAAGGAACTACCGCATAACCTGCTTTGTTTACACTTAGACCAACCGTATTATTTACTTTTGCTCCAGCTGCATCAGGTGCATGTACAAGTACCATTGTCTGACCTTGTTCAGGGCCAAATAAGACACCTTCTGAGTGAGCAACAATACTACCGCTTAAGCTCACCATTGCTTGCTGATAAGAGTCAGCTACGCTATAAGAACCACCAACAGTTGTATAGTTAGTACGATAACGACCATTTACGTTAAATGATGGGTTTGTATAGTCTTGATGCGACATTGACGCACCATAACTAAAGCGATCACCCACCATACCACTTGCACCCACTGTACGACTATCTTCAGATGCAGTAATGTTGACATTGACTGAGTTCTTCTTGAAGTTCATTGGGAAAGACAATGTCATTAAGTACTGAGTATCACGTGATTGAGTGTTTGAACCATATTCAATTTGACGGTTAATCGCAGACAAGCCATAAGTTAAACCATGGTAATTGTTGCTATAACCAATTTGATACTGTTTAGTCGTTTCGCTACGGTTCCAATAATCAACCCATGAACCTACCATGTAGAAGTTACCCCAACCCTCAGGAAGGCCTTGGTTTAAGGTAATTTGGAATTCACTACGTTGACGACCAGCAGAATAGGTATTTATGCCTTTATCTTCTAAATCACGAATAAGAAGAGCATCACGCAATCTATAGAAGTTTTCAGTTGAATAGCGATAAGCAGCAAGTGTTAAGTTCGTATTGGTTGGAGTAATTAATTTACTATAACTTAAACGGAAACTTTGCCCTGACTGGGAAGCTTGTTTTTCAAAGTCAGCTTCAGAGTGGGTAACGTCAAATGCAATTGCACCAATAGGTGTTGCAAAAGCGGCACCTAGCAATAAGGCTGTATAATTTTCAGAAGCCTGAATTCCGGTATAACCTGTTAAATAGTTGTTAATACCTTGTTGATATTTACCCTGAACCACCCACGGATTAAGATCAATATCACGATCACGGAATTGACCTACAGTTAAAGAATAACGGTTCATACCAGGACGTAACATCTGTACAACAGATGCATAAGGCACGGCAAATTTTTGAATCTCACCATTTGCTTCAATAACAGTAACTTCAATCTCACCACCAAAACCAGTAGGGTATAGGTCGTTAATTTCAAAGTTACCCGGTGCCACTGTTGTTTGATAAATAAGTTGACCTTGTTGGCGAACTTCAATTTTTGCATTGGTTTTAGCATTACCACGAATACGTGGAGCATAGCCAAGCATGCTATTTGGCAACATTCGATCATCACTTGAGAAATCGATACCACGATAGCCATAAGAGTCAAATACTTCGCCGTTGGTAAAGCTATCCCCAAGTGTTAACACACCACGATATTTTGGAAATGCTCGCTGTAGGTAAGTACTTGTTTCTTCGTAACTTGATTTAGACTGATTTTCAGCAGGTGTATCTTGCCACTGCCACTGACCATTGTGACGTAATTGCCAGCCACCTAAATTTAGTCCGGCAGTGATTCCCATAAATGCATTTGACGTTTCACTTCTGTCATTAGAATGAGTAAACGTCTTATAAGCACTACCACTATAAGATAAAAAGCCTGCATTAATACCACGATCCCATACACTTGGATCGACATAACCTTGTGCATTTTTTTGTAATGCGACTTGAGGAATTGAAATATCTACACGTAAGCGAGAGTTATCAAACTCATAAAATGCGTTTTCTACCCATTCTTCAATTTTGTAGCAAGTATTATTTTCTTTTTGAAGGGGAGCATGCTTAGTCAAAATCTCTTGTTTTACGCCGTATTCAAGAAGATTCATTCCCGTAAAGCAAGTCACCGCATTTTGCGTTGGATCTACAGCTTTAAAGACCATACGGCGTTTACCAAACCATTGACCATTTACATATACGTCAACGTTGTATTCGCCAGGTAAAACAGGGTTGCCATATTTAAAGCGAGAAATATCAACTTTTTTTGCATCGCCAATTAAAAAAGCAGAATCAAACTCAGCTTCCACAGGAGCACTCGCAGCTGTTTCTTCAGCGTGCACGAATACAGGCATTGTCATTGTAACAACACCAGAAGCCAAGTAATAACAAATATGGCGTTTTAATAATTTATAAGATTCTTGCCGTTTTTTTGGCATAGCTAAGTCCGCCTACTCACATAATAGGTGCTTAAAATTTATTAAAAATATAAATCTGATTATTGAAGTTTTATTGAGTGTTCGACTCGACCACCGTAGTCATTCACATTAATAAAACTCATATCCTGAAGATTGCCGTTCTTAAGCTGAACAGATGCATCAGAAAAAGGCTTAACCATGAGCCCTTCAGGTAATAAATCAACTTTTTTATCACCCACTTTCTGAAAAACAGAAGTCATCGTGATATGAAAAGGTGTTGGATTTTTTACCGTTAAGTTTTGACCAGATTTAACCCATTGAAGCTTATCTGCTGCTAAGTTCGCGTCATCTTTAATCGAAGCTGGACGATAGAAGAATTTAATACGTGAGCGAATGGCTAATTGCAGAAAATTATCAGGTGTCGTATCTGAACTTTTTGAAGTTGGTCTTGGAGGAATATCCAAAACGTTTAACCACAAAACAGTTTCTTGCTTCTGATTTAACTGAGAAGCAGTGGGTAAAGCAGTGATACGGAAAGTCTGACTTTTTGTTGCTTCAACACGAGAAATTGGAGGAGCAATCATAAAAGGAACTTTTGATTGATCCGGAGTACTTTTTGGGTCGCCTTCATCAATCCAAGCTTGGACAAGAGCTGGTTTTGAACCGTTATTGCTAACTTGTAGCGTAACTTCGCGAGCATCCGAAGGATAAATCACACGAGTGCCATGAATTACAATTTCTGCATGAGAGGCAGGTGCGGCTACCGCTGAAGCAAATGCCAAACCTAACAAAAAATTATAACTGTTCAATTTCATTTCAGGAGTCTCAACCAAGGAAGTTCGGGAAAGCGTTACACAAAAATAGGGTCTCTATAGGAATATAGAAACCCTACCATCCATCAATTATTGATAGATAATTGTGTATTGAACAGAAGTGTTCACTTTACCAGCAGTAGAAGCGCCAGTTGCATAGTATTCAGCATAGTAGTTAAGGTCTGCACTACCAGCTTTAGCAACGTCAACCCACTGAGAGTTTGCTTGAGCGCCATTTGCACCAGCAGCAAGAACTGGGATTACTTGGTTGTTGCTACCTAAAAGTTGAACGTTAACGTTTTTAGCACCAGTAGCGTCTTGGTTAAGTAAACGACCAGTATTGAAGTCAACCGTTGCACCTGGTTCGAAGTAAGTCGCAACTTTACCTTCTGAACAGTTAGCTAATTTGATTTGGAAAGGAGTACGGCCAGCAACGTTACCAGCAGCAGCTAAAGTTTGTTTAGAAACAGTTGGAAGAGTAACTGTGAAGTCTTTACCAGCAGGTGTAACGATGTCACAAGTTTTGTCTGTTACTAAACCATTAATTGTAATTGTACCATCAGCAGCTTGAGCGTTCGCAATCCCTACAACTGAAAGAGCAGCGATCAAAGCAAGTTTTTTCATAGTGTTTTCTCAAAAGTCTGGATAAAAGTTTAATCTGTTACTTTTCCAGAAGTTGGCATCTTGAAAAGTAATGCGGCGATACTAACACTTTTTAAACAAAATGCAAACTTCATCACACTATTTTTACATAATAAGAAAAATTTTTGATCATTTGATTTATAATAATGAATGCTATTTTTAATATAAGTTGCTGTTTTTAATATAAAAATTAAATAATATCTGGCTATAAAAACAACTGTAAAAGAAGCAATACAATTAAGGGAAATTATTTTAAGGAAAATTTAATGAAGTGATTATATAGAACTATTTATCTTTGTGTTTGAAAAAACGTGAATAATTTAACATTTTTTTGGAGAAAAGAGCGAATTTTTAATTTCGGCTAGATTGCCGTATGAAAATCGGAAATTCGCTCTTGAGCTATACCTATCTATTAAAGATAAATAAGAGTTAGTTGATGTGAGCTATCAATGATAGTTAACGAGAACAACCTTTTTATTAGCACTTATGGTTTCGATACTCGTATCCATTTTTTCAGTATGTCTTGCTAAGTTGAAAACATTATCTTTGCTTAAATATTGAGTATCAATAGTCGTATTCAGAGTATTGATTTGAGCACACTCTTTTTCAACATTTATTGTAGAACAAGTATCTTCAACAATATTTCCTTTAATCATTATTGTGTTATTCGCATAACAAAATAGTGGGGAAGTGGAAAGTACCGCCAAAACTACAATTTTAAATATATTATTTTTCATTTTATATATACCTATTTATTAAATAGTTAATATAAGAGATACAATATTTTTTATTTAAAAACAATATGCAAATTCATTTTAATAAAAAATAAATAAATAACATGTGACCTATATCTCATTAATTATTTTATTTATATAAATAGTTATTGCTTTACAGGTATTTTATTAGAAATGACAACCAAATCACATTTTTACACAAATAATGAATCTTGGTTACTATAAAATTAAATTACTGATAATAAATGCTTTAATTAAAATATTCTTAATTTTTATAAAAATAAAGGGGTGAATCGAAATAATTTAACAATTAATATTATTTAATATAACAATATATGGTTGTCATAAGTTAATTATATAATTATAATTTCAGCTCGAAGTTTTTTGATAATTATATAAATTAAAATAAAAGGCTTTAATTAATAAAAATAATATTGAATACATTTTAAACAATAACTAAAGCTAGTTAGTATTATTAAATAAATTGTCATTGTATAGTGTTAAGCTGTAATGCTGCCTAAGGTCATACAGTTTGATTCTTAAATAAGTACATTAAGTGAAATTAAGACAAGATTAGTGCAATGAGATTTACAAAAAGAAAAATTATTTAGTTGTCAATAAAATTTTTATTTAATTGTGTTATAATAAAAGTCTATATACTTTACAAGAACTTATAAATGAAACGCATACTAATTAGCTTGATTGGTCTATCATTATTTAACTTAGCTCAAGCGCAGGATTATCCAAATTATGAGGATGAAAAGAAATATCTGCAAATGTTAGAAAAAGTTTATCCACGGTTATCGGTGATTGTACATGGAAAACTGATACTAAATAGTGTAGAAAACGATATAAAAAGTCTTTCAGAAAAAGACAAAAGATATGTTTGTGATATGGCAAATGCAGCTATAACTGTTGATAAGATAGTTATAAATACACCAGTTCATGAATATTATTTTGAATCAACAAACTATCTGCAAAATTTCATTACAACTGATTCAGCAAAAATTCTTAAAGCAGAATTACAACTAACAGGATATAACTGTGTTTAAATTTAAGTTTCAATTTTAAGTGAAAGCATTGTATGACTAGATTCCCATCTAGTCATGCAATATATTTGACGTTGTTGTAGAGTTACCACCAAAACTCAAAGCTAACTTGAAGCAACAGAAGCAAGCGTACAATGAGAAGGACTTTTAAAATCAAAGATCTAAGTGTAAATCATACAATAGTTCGCATAATGTATATTATGTTAAATAAGATATGTAGAAACCTACCTATATATGACTTTGGCTACTCTGCGTTGCTGCTGCGCCGTTTATTCTTTACAGCGGTCAATTATTAAGCTTGTGTCTCTGTCTGCTGAGCCTTCACGCTCTTAATTACTTTGGCATAGCCCTATTTCTAGTTTTAGCCAGAATAATTCTCTCGGCAGCCTTCTACAAAATGTAATTACACTTTTATATTTGCCCTAGCGAGCTGAGTTACTCACTACATCCTAAATTTAAGACTTGCATTTGTGGTTACTGGCTACATAGAGATTATTTTGCTAAATTGCCTTTTGGTTCTTAAAGTTATTAATTTGCTTAGGCTAAATTGCAATACACAAAAAATTTTCTATCTTGTTGAAATTTATATAAATATTTTTAAAACCCTCTTTACATGCTCTTAAAAACTGATATAGTACGTGTGTGCAGCTATTCTTTAAATTTAGCCTGCTGGTAGATCTCAAATTATATAAACCATAGCTAAATCACAAAAAAATAAGATCCAACTCAAAGCTGTCTTTTGACCTTTTCTTTTTAAATTTTTATTGAGGTGTCATATCTAATCTAAGCCAGATTCATAAAATAATTTTTATAATTTAAATAATGGATAATTAAATATGGATCGTTTAAAAGTTATTTTATTGATTACAAGTACCTGTTTAACCACAACTCTTTATGCCAAGCAACAAGTCGTCTGTGTGTTTGACCCTATTGGTAAGTCTGGAGATGCTTTTGCTTTAGCAAAGGATTATGCACTTGAAGCCAAAAATTGGGGAGCTGATCTATCTTTAAAAGCATATGTTGATGAACGTGTTGCGGCTGAAGACTTAAAAGTTGGAAAATGTGATGGCGCTATTATTAGTGGTTTACGTGGGCGTCAATTTAATAAATATACAGGGTCTTTAGATGCTGTTGGCGCATTAACAAATATGAAAACGGCAATTAATGCCTATAAGCTGTTGTCCTCACCGATGGCCGCAAAAAACATGGTGGTAGGCCCTTACGAAATTGCAGGTTTAGGGACAATTGGCCCTGCTTATTTATTTGTTAATGATAGAAGTATAAATACTCTCGCTAAAGCTGCCGGCAAGAAAATTGGAGTATTTAAATATGATGAAGCTCAACCAAAGCTTGTACAACAGGTTGGCGGTCAGGCTGTATCGGTAGACGTGACAAACGCTGGCGCAAAGTTTAATAACCATGAAATTGATATTGTACCCGCTCCTATTGTGGCGTTTAAACCTTTTGAGCTACACAAAGGTCTAGGTGAGAAAGGCGCTATCGTTCGTTTTCCTCTAACTCAAATTTCAGCAAACTTCATTATTCGTAAAGACCAATTTCCAGCAGGTTTTGGGCAAAAGTCACGGACTTGGGTAGCCAGCCAACTAAACAGAACGTTTGGCGTTATTGCTAAATATGAAAGTGATATTCCTTCAAAATACTGGATGGATATTCCTAAAAATGAACAATTAAACTATATGAAAATGATGCGCGAGGCACGTATACAGCTAACCAAAGCAGGTATTTATGACCCTAAAATGATGAACTTTTTGAAAAAAGTGAGATGTAAAGAAAACCCAAGTAATTTTGAATGTGCATTAAATGATGAATAAATTAAGCAAACTTCTTCTTTCATCATTAACTTAAACCAATTTTCTTACACGGATGTTATTGGAATATCCGTGTTTATTTAATTAAGTAATTTATATATTGATTTTAAATTTCAACAGATAGAAAATCACTCACAATTATAAATAACTATAAGAGTTCTCATGCTTCCTAATAAGAAAAAGAATATAGCCCTTTGCTACATTCTTCCTTTGATTTTAGTTGTTGGCTTCTATGCCTTTTTCCGTGTATCTATTCTTCCTTATATTTATACCAAGCAAGCACAGCATCAACTTTTAATAGCAGATAATCAAACAACTGAGATTTATTGGAAAGAACCAGCCCTCTTAGCCGATAAAAAGTATCCAGCAATTATCTTTTTACATGGCATTCAGAAAGATAAACAAGGTGCTATAGCCTTTGTACGCTCAGGCTTGTTAAATGAATATAGTAAAAAGAACTTTTTTAGTTTTGCTGTATCTATGAGTGGATATGGTAAGTCATCTGGAAAATCAGACTTTTGTGGTAAAGCTTCACAAAATAATCTTGTACAAGCCATTAATTTTGCCCGATCACAGCCACATGTTGACCCAAACAAAGTTGCTGTAGTTGGTATTAGCTGTGGTGCTTCCATAGCAAATGTTGTGGCAAATTCTGGAAAGATAAATGCTTTGATTTTGGTATCGGGATTTTATGATTTTAAAGGTATGTATGCCGAGTGGAGTTCTAATACTAGAACACTACCTTCAAATGTTATGAATGAAATAAATGAATCTATTGCTACTGAAAAGAATATAGAAACCGCATCCGCTGTTAGATCATCGCTACCAATTTCATCTCATTATCCTCCTACTCTTATATTAGTTGGTACCAAAGACCCAATTATTGACCCCAAGCAAAGTATTCAGTTACATCAATTACTTGATAGTAAAGATATTCCAAACACCTTAGAACTTATACAAGATGCAAAACATCCTGTGCCTGCTAATGTCTGGAAAACTAAAAGTGATTCATTTTTAGAAAAAACTTTGAATATAAAAATTAAATGATAAATGGGTTGCTCTGTAGATACTTATATCAGCCCTCAATCAAGCCTTTTATAATAAATAGCTGTACCGTCATAGCTGCCATTTGAACTTAATGCAAAACTTGGAATTACACCTACACGAACAAATCCAATTTTGCTATATAAAAGTTCGGACACATCGCCTTCACGGGTATCTAAGACAATTAAGCGCAGACCTTTTTCTTTTGAAAAATTTTCTAGTTCATTCATTAGTAGTGTTGCTATTCCTTGTTTTCTTGCCGATGTAAGCACCATGAGTTTTTCAACTTCGGCTCTATGAACACCGTTCTTTTTACTCACTAAGGATAATTGAACACTACCTACAATTTTCCCTTGTTGAATAGCAATCCATAGACGGCTATTACCTTGTGCTAATTTATGGTTGACCTCACGCCAATAATCTAAGACTTCGTTCTTTTCTATAGGAGCTAAGAAACCTATTGAAGCTCCGCTATTTATAGAATCTTCTAACAATAACGATAAGCCTTCTTCATAATCGCCTATTCCTTTTATTTCTAAAATTTCAATATCTTTCATATTTTTTCTCAAAGTTAATAGTTGTAAATCTTCATTGTTGAACCACAAACTAAGCACTGCTTATTTTTAATTAGATTTTTACTAATTCATCCCCATTAAGTCTTTTATGATCTCTCATAAAAGTAACACAACTCCATATAAATGTCTTTTTTTTAACATCAAAAGATGTTATAAAAAAGACATTCGCTATCTTTTGGATTTTGCTTTTATGAATTTGGATATGTTTAATAATGAATCTTTAAAGGATTCAGAACCCACACCTTGTGACTTCTTCAGTGGTGAAGATGCTATAGCAAAAGCTAAAGAACTGGGTCTACCTGATCCTCATATAGTTATACAAGCAATTATGGTTGGTGATTCTGAATTTAGAACCAATACAATATACAACAGATCAAGATTTATCGCTCGTTGGGGAAAGATTGGAGAACAGCTCGCTTTACTTCTTAGAAAATCAGATCCAGCTTGGGTTTATCATAATGAAAGCCAGCCAAGACTAGAAAATATTGATAAGAAAATTCAGATTATTTTCATGAGTGGTAACTTAGCCCTTGGGCATCCAGAACTTGTACTATCAGCTCTTTGTGAAAAGGGTTATATGACTTTGAAGAATATTAAAGAAAATCAATCTAGTTATGATGATGCATCAAAATTAAGAACTTGGATTCTTTATTTTCCTTCTACATCTCATCCAGCCTACACAGCAACCGATATACCAACAATTCCTTTTGAAATCGCATACCCTACAAGTTTTGTACAAACTCCTGATAAGACAAAAATTGACATATTACCAAGCAATCACACTTGCAGAATTGCATTTGAGATAGATAATACTCATCCAGTCGACAATGATCCTAAAAAGCCAATATTGGAACCATCTAACGAGATTAAACCAGATGATTTTGATATTCAGCTTGTAGTCTAACTTGAGGTTAACGTGTTTAGTAAAGATCGTTTAAGAATTGCTAAAGATTTAAGAGGTCTTAGCAATACTGATTTTGCAGAAAAACTAGGCTGCTCGCTTTCTAAAGTGAAGCAGCTTTTAGATGCAGATAAGGAAATCAGTGAAAATGATCAAACCGAAATCTGTAGAGTATTAAATGTGCCAATGTCATTTTTTATAGAAAATGATATTCAACCTCATGATACAGAACAAATTTTTTATAGATCCGTTGCTAGAATCAAGGCTCAACATAGAAAAGCCAATGAAGCCTATACACTTCTAGCAAAGAATATTAATACCTACTTACTCAAGAAGGTTAAATTACCCCAATTTTCTCGTCCAGTTCTGGATGTTACCGAGATACAGGATCAGCATTATCGTTATGTTGATCATATTGCAATTGAATTAAGAGCGTTATGGGGATTGGGGCTTCAACCAATTAACAATATTGTGTCACTCTGTGAACTTAAAGGCATCCGTATTTTTAGACTTCCAAATGAAGTTAAAGAAATTGATGCTCTGTCTTATTTCGACGATGAAAGTGGTTCTCCTTTTATATTCGTCAATAATTTTAAATCGGCAGAACGTTCGCGTTTTGATTGTGCACATGAGCTTGGTCATATCATTATGCATACTCATAATCGAAAGGTTCGCGAGGAAAAAGATAATAAGCTCTTAGAAATTGAAGCAGATCAATTTGCATCAGAGTTCTTAATGCCCGCAGAAGCGTTTTTTGCAACTTCTCCACGTTATCTATCAATTGATAACATGATTGAATATAAAAAAATCTGGAGAACATCATTAAAAGCAGTAAATTATAAAGCTCATAAACTAGGCTTGATCAGCGACTGGGTTAATCGAAGC
Source organism: Acinetobacter nosocomialis (assembly GCA_025736915.1). Classification (GTDB taxonomy): domain Bacteria; phylum Pseudomonadota; class Gammaproteobacteria; order Pseudomonadales; family Moraxellaceae; genus Acinetobacter; species Acinetobacter nosocomialis_A. Next base: position 102,898 of record CP107049.1, read on the forward strand.
AATCTAATGAAGATCAACTCTCTTGGATATCATATTGAAGAACCAGAAGAAACTCACCGTGATGAAAGTATGATGCTTCCAAAGATTATTTCATTATTAGTTTCACAACCTTCTTTTGATAAAAATAAAATGTTAGATGAAATAGGAATTTCTGAAGATGATTTCAATCAGCTAACATTTGATGCACTTGCTAAAGTAGATATACCGAAAAAGAAAACAAAATTATATCTTGTTGATTAATTATATTAAGGTGTCAATAAAGACACCTTTTTTATTTCTAAATCCCCCTCAAAAACACCTCCAACACCCTTTCATCAACTTCATCCGAGCTTAAACGCTGAATGATTGCACCATCAATCATATATAGAAAGAGTTTGGCATCGGTAAAGGACGCGTCAGAGTTAAGTGCTCTAAGCTGGCTATATATTTCATTGGTGAGCCATGTTCTATATCTCACGGCGGTTGTGTACGCGTTTGGGTAGTTATTTTTCGTTTCAAAAATGGCTTTAAATAACAAGTAATACAGCCCGTCTATATCTGCGTGTAAGTCATAGAGCTTTTTGAGTTTATCGGCTGCGCTGGTGTATTCATCGTATTCGACCATAGAGACTACTTTTTCTTGTAGTCGTTCTTTTTGTACGACTAGGCAAATATCAATAAAGCGTTCTTTAGAGTGAAAATAGCGATAAAACGTCATTTTGGTTATTTCGGACTCGCTCGTAAGTCTGTCGATACCGACCAAATGAAACCCGTGGTAATGGAACAGCTCAATTGCTTTATTTACGACGTTAAAAGCACGTGTTGGGAGAGTTAAATTTTGCATATTTTTACCGTTATAAATTAAATTTTTGTTGTATATAAATGAGATAAAACCCTTCCACTTTTCTAAAGATGAAAAAAAGGCATAGCAAAGCCGTAAAGACTGTGCCGAGCACATCTCAAGTTTTAGTTGTTGATGAAGTTTTAAGTAATAACGAGCTAAAGCCTGAAAAGCCTTACGGCGATCAAGCGGCGTTAAATGTTTTAAGCTGTGTTGTTATAGCTTTTGGCAAAGGTTGCCAAGAAATACTGGATACGCAAAGCCAACTCCTTATATATGGAGTTCTGCCAGAGCATAAGATTTATGGTGGCAGAACGGAAGAGGGTTAGCAGACTGGTTTCGACTCCAGCACACCCGAGGGTGTCCCTCTCCCGTCCTACCGCTACGGGAGGGAACTGGGAGTGCGCGCACAAAACTATTCCTCAGAAGAAATAATCCTGATGCGGTCGAAACAAACGGTCTGCTAAAACCGACTGGCGATGTAGGCCAGCCCGCAAATGGTAATCTTCAATATTTGAGGTGTCAATGTGAAATTGGCTAGAAAATATTTAAATAATTATTATTTTTCATTTAATTACATAATTAAGGATATTCTTAAGTAATATTTACAATCTGCTTTTATATCATTAAGTTAAAGTTTAAAATTTCAAAAACTTAAGGGCTAGATAAGCTCAAAAACTGTTTTTACAACATTCCTGAGCTTATCCTTATAAATATTCAATTAAGTACCTACTCGCTTGGCTTTATAATTTTACTCACAATATGTTCATGTGTAGGCACAAGCCCTGCTTTTAAACCAAGTGGCTTAAATACTTTATCTAACACAGACTGAGTCAACTTACCTTTATCTTGCTCAATGTCAGTTAAAGTCCGACGGCTTATACCTACCAAAGTTGCATATTGTTCTTGCGACAAACCCAACACATTTTTGCGTAAATACGAAAGTAGTTGTCCTAGCGTAATTTCACTCAACAAATATTGTTTATATAAATCGATAAGAACTTGCTGACGGTCTTGGGTTTGATTTTTTATATTCATAGCAGTTCCCATCTTTTTAATTTAGCTTCTATGTAATCAAATGATAGCGCAGGCATTTCAATAATTTGTTTCGGAACACCTTTGTCAACTAATCTTTGCTTTAAGCCAAGTAGATTATTTGCCAGAGTCTTTAATGTTGCTAGCGATACGGCAGGATCACACCAAGTAGCAAGTTTTTGAGTAATTTTCGCCCAACGGTATTCACCACCTTCCTCGTATGGACTTCCCCAAGTCGTCGATCTGGTCACAACTTCCGGATCGGCTTTCATAGGTGCAAAGTCATAAATAGGCGAAAGATAAATTTTTCCAGATTTTTTTAGGAATGAGGTATTACGACCGTGGTTATCTGAATTACCAAAAATGATATTGAGTAAATCTCGTTGTAACCACTCACAAACAAATTGTGAAGCATCAAAATCTGAATCAATGCTTGTGAGTAACCTACATAGCTCTTCAATAACTTCAAAATGATTAAGATGACTACCTGAAGACTTATTGAGTACCGAATACACAGATTCTAGACCATGACGATGCCAACTTTGATCACGCCATTCTGTGTCAAACCTTGGTAGCCACAAAGATGGATATTTTGTACCTTCAATGAGTTGCATTTGCGTTGTTTCTATCGTATTGAAACCTAACTCATTGAGTATTTGATAGTAGTAATATTCAGCTCTGAGAATGTCACAATCAATCTCGCTGCGTTTATTTCGCGGAAATTTAACTAGATAATGCTGATCTGGCTGATCAAATTGTTCTTGGTAGGTATCAATCCAAACTTGTTGCTCTGGTGAAACACGAATAAGTAACTTGGGAGCTTCACCGCCTGCACCAGTTGCACCACCACTAATAGCTCCCATTTGTTGAGCATATTCCAGAAAATCAATATTACGCTCAGCCACATCTTCCTTAGAAAAATAACGTAAGTGCAAGGTTGATTCTGGGTTTAGAGGAGGCAATGCTTCCTTAATTCGTAAATTACCAACGGGTGCCATTCCCCCTTTTTCTAACAGAATACTTTCTTGCTCTGCATGGGTTAAACGTTGTAAATCTAGATAGTTCACCCAATAACGGCGTGCGGCTCCAGATGGAACAATGTCATCTAAAAAGCCAAACCATGTATTCGATTCATGTTTTATAAGAATTTGTACAGGAAGCGATAAACTACAGGCGTGCTCATCTCGTCTGTCTGAATATTGAATGGCATAATCCAATTCATATTCGAGTTCACTGGCACTAGCCGAACCCAGCTTAGGCTCTAACAGTTTTAACTCTGCTATATCTATCCAGTTTTTATTTAGTAAAGCTTGTATTGTTAATTTTTTCATTCGTGTAAATGAGCAATTATTTTCTCAAAAATACTATAAAAAAGAATTTTTGTGAATATATTTGCGCAATTTGATTTATTTTAGATAAATTTGAGCAAATTTTTGCGCATTCAAATTTTTAGATAGCAATAACTTATTTATTCTTTTTCATACGTTGAATATCACGTTGCAGAGGCTCTCCAAACAAACCAGAGTATTCACAACAAAGCAGCTATTCAGTATAAAATTATGACCTAAGCGACCATCTTACCCATTAGGCCGCGTCATATACTTAAAGTGATAAGAGCAAAAAATGACTCAAAATCAAGTTGAACTCGCAGAGACATTGTCTAAAGAATCTCATCAAGCTCAAAAGTATGGCCCTCATGATTACTTTGAGTACCATATTAAAGGTGTCGTCAATTCACTAATTGAGCATCAATTTTCAGAAATCTACATTATTACCGCCCTTCTCCACGATAGTGTTGAAGACACGCCTCTTACGCTAGACAAAATCGAAAGTTTATTTGGAAAAGAAATCCGCGATGCCGTCGATGCATTAACTAAACGAGAAGATGAAACACGCGAAGAATATTTACTCCGTTGTGGTTTAAATCCAATTGCTCGAGTGGTGAAACTTCATGATGCAGCCTTTAATGCGCATAACTCACATAAAGACAATAATCACTCACGTGTCGATTATTACCTTCAAACCATGTTAGCTGTTTCAACGGCGCAAGATAGGTTGGGCTAAAGGGTCAAATTCGCTAGCTTTATTAAATCCCAAACGAGTTATCTTGATTTTGTAACGCAATCAAAATCACTATTAAAAAGTCTCTTGCTCTAGCCGACATTCACCGTTTTGCGCATATATTTGCTCAATCCTATCTAATATTCTTAAGAATTGAGCAAATTTTTGCGCATTCATGACCTACGGCGAAGCTATATAAGGGTTAAATACGCCCAACTTCTAAGTATGGAATCAGGTTTTTATCAAAATTTGGTCTTGGATCGCCCTCATAACTAATAAAACCATGCATACCCGTTAAACGCTCACCTTTATAAAACTGATTTAACTGATAACGCGGGTCTTTATGGGAAAGCGTAAAACTCACCACACCAACGCCTTGTCGTTTTGACTGGTTATAGGCATCTTCGAGCATTTTATGATGCAAAGCTAAATCTTCAGGATGGCACATAAGCGTATGCAATACATGGTACTGAATAGAGTCACCCAGTTTAGGCAAACGCATGCCTTTAGTAATTGGGGTTAGCAAGTTATAAACGGGTCTAAGCACAGCTATGGCCGAACTATAATTTAAAATCTTGGTTTGCTTAATACTGTGCTGATCCCATAAACCAAACATGCCCACCAGTTTTTCGCCCTTAAAGTAAAGTGAAAAGTCAGATAGTTTCATCCCTGAAAAGTACTGATGACCTTGAGCAAGTTCTTCAAAGTTATAGGCAGGTATAAAGTTGTAAAACTCGGCCATATCGGTAATAAACTGATTCATGGCTGGTACATGTTGGGCTTCAGCTATACAGGTACGAATCTCTTGAATATCACTTTGCTGAGAAGTCTGCTTTAGAAAAGCCGTGATTTTTCGTTTTGCGCCTGTACTCGTCAGGCTGAGTGTCTCTATAAGTCCTTCATCATAATAATCGGGCATTCCCGTTTTACCCGTTTGTATAGCGGCACGTGCGGCATGGTTATCATCAAAAATAATCATTTGGCTAAAGTTCGGTGCGTGCATGGTCTGTTTTACATGCTTGGCTAATACCTTCACTAGTGATTTACCCCGATAGTTATGATCTACGCGCAAGTCACCAGCATATCGCAAGTTTTGAACACTCCGATCGACATAACAAGGACGATAACCATTGCTATAACAAGCGAGCTTCTTTTGACTCTCGGTGTCTTCAATTACAACATGCAATTTATGCCGATAGACAATGTCAGACGCTTTAAAATAACTCGGTTCACGCTGAAAACTAATTTGTATGCCTTTGGTGGTCATGGGCACCGCAATTAAGTCTCGTAAAGCCTCATCATCTGCCAAAGTTGCTTCACGGGTAATCAGGGTATTTTCTGCGAGTGGTGTATTTGTTTTATTCATTATTCACCTGTTGTACGGTCTGCATAGGAACCAAACTGTTTAAACGTCCCATTTGGTCGAGTAACTGATAGACAAACACTACTTCGTCTTGGTCATTTACGGTTTTTTGGGTTTGTACATCGAGTAGCTTCTGCTCGGTATTAAGCAAATCAAAAGTGGTTTTGGTGCCGACATCAAACTCTTTACGTGTATAGACAAAGGCAATAGACGCTGCCTCTATGGCATTTGCCAATGCGTCTTTATTTTGTCGGATGGTTTGAAGCTGTGCATAGGTGGTACGGGTACGTTTATTTAAGTCCAGTTCAAGACTTCGTATTTTCTGATGAGCCAAATCGATATCAGCCTGCGCTTTTTTGACATTGGCGCGATTTAAGCCATCGTCATAGAGCGGTACATTGAGCTGTAACCCGACCATATAGTTGTTACTTTCAGAACCAATATAACTCGCTTCATCCTGTTTTCCAGCACGGCTGGTCAGCATAACTGTTGGCCAGAGTTCCCGTTTAGTTAAAGCATATTGTTTCTCTGCGGCTTGCATTTCATATTTAGCGCGCATTAAAGCTGGATGATTTTTGGTTTGAGCCAAAATTTCATCTAACCCATTAGGAATAGCAGGTAGTTTCTTAATTGCAGCAAGGTTTTCAGGTGTTGTACCGGTTACTTGATAAAACTGTGCTTCGCTTACGGTCAAATTAGACTGCGCCTGTGTAATATCGGCTTGACCTTGTGCAACTTGTGCCAAAACCTGAGCCAAGTCTGCACGAGTAATCATGCCGACATCAAAACGGCGCTTTGACTCATATAAAGACCGTTGCAGGTTCGCCATAGTCTTTTGTCTGAGTTCTAAAATGGCTTTCTTTTTTAATACGTCGGTATAGACCATGACCGTATTTAAAATGGTTTCCGAGCGTTGATCTGACAAGCCTTGGTGTTGGGCAGAAAGCTGACTTTCGGCAATGTCTACCCCCAAGCGATGTCGCCCAGAGGTATAAATCGGATAGTCTGCCTGCAATTGCAAACTTCGGCCTTTACGGTTTCCTTCAGTTGGAAACATGACTTTTGGTGGCGTATCTATTCTTTCATAGTCAAGCTGCCCAACTAAATTGACTTTGAGTCCATCACGCTGTTTAGCCTGTTCAAGCATAGCGGTAGACTGGTTTACGCTTAAACGGCTGACTTCAAGCTGACTTTCATGTCTTAAACTAGCAGACAAAGCCTCGTCTAAAGTCATGGCATGTGTATTCGACACAACCAACACGCCTAAATACAAGGCGTGTCGAAGTGTTAAAAATCGAGTATTAAATAACTTCATCCCTTTCATAGTTGTTCCAAACTATTGAGGGTGACTTTTTTAAGTGGCTCAGGTTTGATATTGCCTTCGATAATCCCATCAAACATGACCAGTTGCTTATACGCATTCCAGCCGTTATTGGCTTGTCGAATTTGAGGCTGGTCGAGCTGCCCCAAGTTTCGTGCAAGTTCATAATGGAAGTTTTGGCGTAAAATACTGTCGATATATTCATTGCTAATACTGTGATGAATTTCACCTTCAAAAAGCACGCAATAAAATGGTTTAACCTGTTGTTGGGTATCAATCGCCAGTAAGGAAATCGCTTTCGATTCCGTTTCATTTAGCTGTGACAACAACTGTTGAGCGGTTTCAGGTGCAAGTTTCTCACCAACCAGATCTACACCAAAACGGCGACCTTGGAACTCAAAACACGGGATTTGCTCTAAAAAACCAGTGACTCGTAAACAGTCATCTAGACAGTAACGAAGCAATCCGTTACCAGAAGTAATGAGTGGGCTCACCACATCACCTTGTTTAAGCTGCCATGAAGGAACGATTTGGCCTTGTTTCTCACCCTCTAAGTATTCAAACTCATAGAAATGACTTTGGTAGGCCAATGGGTATTGGTTGTTATAGGGAATGGTCACTACACCTTCCGTTGCCCATAACCCTTTGCCTTCAAACTGAACACTGGGTAATTTCTCTTTTAATTTTTCTGCCCAAGCTTTTGAACCTGCGGTATCCCAACTCGACACTAAACTTAACTTTGGCCAAAGTTTTTTAAAGTCGATCTGTGCGCCGTTTGAACTTGCAATTAATGCTTGAGCACTTTCAGGGCTATGCGGTGCGGTCACTTCTTTTAGTGAAGCCTGACGATTGCCCCATTTACCGCTGTTAAGCACCTCTATCACGTCTTGTTGTAGTAACTCCAAACGCTCAAGCAATTGCAGCGCAAAAGTTGGACTCCATACCGAAATCATGGCTAAATTACGGTTTGCGACCAAATAACAAATGGTGGCAAACAGTGCATCGTCCGCATTGGCTGCAAAGGCAACGTTACTTGGAACGGCTTGGGTAAACTTAGACAGTATGCGTTTACCTACGCCAAGTAGCGCACTGTCATCATTTAAGTTTTTATCTTTTAAAACTTCACGCTGACTTTCAGGCAACCATGACACTGACCAGTAATGTGTACCCGAACTCAACTGTGGGCATTTACGGTATAAGCTTGCCATCCACGGCGCAATCGCATGGTCAAGCTCATCTAAAAACAGCTTGGTATATGGAATAAACTTGATTTGTTCACTCGAACCACTTGTCGGCTGAAAACGAACCAACTTACTACTAGAGAGTGAAAGCTTTTGTTCACGGTAACGCTGAATGTCTTCTCGCCATGCGCTATAGCGAGTCGCAGGAAAGGCTTTTACAAACTGCTCATAGTTTTGAACCTTTTTATCTTTGGCAAAGGTAGAAGTCTGTAATATCGAATGCAAAATTTGACGTTGTGTGGTTTCTAAAGCATTAAACTGTTTTTGGAAATTACGGTCAGATGCATCACACCATTTTTTTAAAATAAGATGCGAGCCAAGCGTTAGCCATTCATTAGTTTTCATTGGATGGCCTCTCTACGTTTTGTTTTATGGGTTACACAAGCTTCAAACTTTCCTTTACTGGTTGGCTTAGTCATGAGCTTAACTGGGAAACGGGCAATATCTTTCCAGCCCAGACGACCTATACACGGCAGTTCTGTACCTGCTTTCCAAGTTGGATTTTTTTGTTCAAAGAAATGAATGTTAGGATTCTTTTCTCGCATTTCGGCGGTAATGGGTGCAACTTCGCCTTTTAGTGGCTGATAGTCATCACCAAAGTTAAGTAAGCCTGCTTCACGGTCGTAATATTCACCAAAGAATTTCTCACAGTAGTGCTCAACCACTTCCGAAAGGTGTTGGTTTTCATCTTTAATGTTTGGGTAGTACACATAGTAATTATTGGCAAGTAATAGATAGGTCTTATAGCCCTTAGAAATGAGTAACCAATAGAGTTCGTTAAAAGGATATTTGATGCGAAGCTTAATCATGAGTTTGAGCATGGTACTTTGTAAGCTACGCGTGCCCCAGAACTTCTTCAAAATAACCGTATCACCGCTAAAGAGCACGGTGTAGTCTTTACCGTTTAAGTAGAAGTGCTGAACCACTACAGTCGAGAAACCGACAATCTCATCTGTCTCAGAGTCAAAAATTAAGATCGCACCGCTTTTATTTTTAAAATCGTCTACAAAAATAGAAAATCTGGTATTTTCATAATACTGTTCGTAAATGGAATACATCACTTTTAGTCGATCAGTATCAATTTGCTCTCTTTCAAAATATTGCCCATAAGTTGTGTTTTTCAGGTTCAATTTTGAAATCAGTTTATATGTTGTATTAATCATAATACTTTAATCTCCCACATCCAGATCTGTGAGTTCCGCTCGCTCGTACGACGATGTTAGAAACTCGTATAAATGTTCTTTTTCTAAGAAGGGATACGTTTTGATATGCCCTATTGTTTTCATTCTTTAAAAAGCTGTCTTTTACTGCTAAAAATTTACATATTCATTTTCTTCCCCCTGTCCATAAAGATGGTTAAAAAGGCGGTCACAAACATGATGATTGCGAGCATGCGTAATAAATCATTAAAACTCGATGTCAGTGCCTGAAAATGAATGTCGCGGTAAATCACACTCAGCGCGATTTGCTGGGCATTTGCACCGACTTCTTGATATTGCGCCGTGAGCTGATCAAGCCTTTCTGTAAATATCCAGTTTTGCGGTGTCATCGCCTGATTAATTTGGGTGACATGCATGGCGGTCAGCCAGTCTAAGGATGAGTTAATAAGCGCCAGTCCAACCGCGCCGCCAATATTGCGCATGAGGTTATAAATACCGCTGGCATCGGCCACTTTACTGAGTGGCAAAGTGCTCATCGCCAAATGCGACACCACAATCAGGCAGATCATAAGACCAATACCACGGTAAATTTGCGGCCAGAACATAAAGTCATAATCGCTGTGAATGCTGAGATGCGAGTTGAGCCATACACCAAAGCCAGCCAGAACCATTCCGACAAATACGGTTTTGCGGGTATCGAAGTTAGGAATAAGCCACGCAAGGAACGGCGCAAAACAGAACATGACAATACCTGTCACCATCATGACATGACCAATTTGGCTACTGTTCATTTCACGGACTTGCCCAAGAAACACGGGAATCATGTAACCCAAGCCATACAGCGCCATACCGATCACAAACGTTGTGATGGCACTTAAGGTAAAGTTTTTATTTTTAAATACCGATAAATCGAGCAAAGGCTTAGGCTGGGTAAAACTTCGAGAGAAGAAAATCATGCCGCCTATCAGGCAGACCATAAAAGCAATACGAACGCCTGTGTCTGCAAGCCAGTCATGACGCGCGCCTTCATCGAGGAAATATTCAAGCCCACCCAAAAACATCGCCATACCGACCAGACTAAACCAGTCCATGCTTTTAATAAGTGAATAATTGGCACGGTCGATATTTGGGCCTGAGTAAATGACCGTGGCAATGATAATGCCCGGAATAATATTGATCAGGAACATCCAGTGCCATGAGAAGTTATTGGTGAGCCAACCTCCAATGGTGGGGCCAATCGCAGGCCCTAAAGTACTGATCATGCCAAACATGACCAAAGGCAATGAACGTTTTGGTTCGGGGAACAGTAAATACAACGCCGTCATGGAGGTCGGAATCATACCGCCGCCCATAAAGCCTTGAATGCCACGGAACACCAGTAAACTTTCCAAGTTCCACGACAAAGCACAAAGTAATGAACTCACCGTAAAACCAATTGCACACATGGTGTAATACACCCGTGTCGAAAGCACCCGCGAGACAATACTCGACATTGGAATTGCAATAATTTCGGCAATTAAATAAACCGTTTGTACCCAAGTGACTTCATAACGACTTGCACTCATGCCAGCTTGAACTTCGTTTAGAGAACTCGCCACAATCTGAATATCAAGAATCGCCATGAAGTTGCCAAAAATCATGGCAGCAAAAATTGCCCATGCAGTTTTTGCAGGAAACCTCCACTCGGCTTCAACATGCTTATTCATTTTCTTATTACCTAAAATTTTTTATTAAGTTCTTAGGTCAACGGTGGCACTCACCGACATTCCAGGTTTTATCAAATCAATATGCGGGCTTGAATCTATGGCAATACGTACAGGTATACGCTGTACAACTTTGTTAAAGTTGCCAGTGGCATTGTCTGGTGGCATCAGTGAGAAAGTTGCGCCTGAAGCTGGTGAAAAACTCTCAATTTTTCCGGTATAGGTGAGGCTCGGATAAGCATCAAGTTTTAACTTCACCTTCTGACCAACATGCATTTTTTCAATTTGGGTTTCTTTGAAGTTGGCTTGTACATACAAACTATTTTCAGGAATGATTGCCATCAAACGAGTTTGCGGAGAAACACGTGAACCTTTTTGAATTGCAAGGCTACCGATCTTACCGCTCACAGGACTCACCACTTTTGAAGAAGCCAGATCGACCTGATACAGGTTTAAATTTGCATTGGCACTTTGGATATCTGCTAAAAGCTGCGCTCGACTCGCTTGTAAACTCCCCAACTGGGCTTCTGCTGCATTTACGGCGGCTTGCGCTTTGCTGAGCTGTGCTTGAGCTGTTAAATATTGAGACTGAACACCCTCAAAGTTTTGTCGGGTAATCACGCCATCTTTTAATAAGTCTTGATAACGCTCAAACTCTTTTCTTAAGCGAGTTAAATCGGCTTGTGCTGCCACTACACCACTATTTGCTTCTGTAATTGATGACTTAGCAGACTTTTCATTTTGTTGTTGTACACCGAGTGCGGCTTCTTTTAAGCTGACCACAGAACGGGCTTGATCATAACGAGCTTGATAATCGCGGTGATCTAATACCGCTAAAGTTTCCCCTTTTTTTACCACCTGATTATCATTAATTAATAACTCCATCACTTCGCCTGAAATCTTTGGCATAACCCAAGTTACATCGGCTTGCACATAAGCATTATCAGTAGATTGATAAAATCGGTATACAAAAAAATAATATACGATACCAGCAACTAAAAATAACAACAGGACACTAAAAACACCCCATGTTATTTTCTTTCGACTTTGGAAATTAGTATCAGTTTCTAGCTGAGCTACGTTATCCATATTCATTCCGCTTATTTGTAATATTCGATTTTTTATTTAAGCCAATAAAATTATTGGTTTCTTATTTACGTAACTTTTCACTTGGTTTTATTCAATGAATCGTGACAGCGTAAAATTTGGTGCAAATTATGGTTCTGAAGTGAATTAAATATCATTGACCTCTTTGCCATATATTTTTTCTATTTATGTCAATAAATCATGTTATATAAACTATATTTAAAAAATATTTAATTCTAATTACGATAGATTTCTCTTAATAAATCGATTTAAAAATCAAACATAAATATTTGTTAATTAAAAAATTACTAAAATTATTTATATTTTATTAAAACCTCCAAATCGGGTAATTTATTGCAGAAATGTTAACAATAAGTTTTATTGTGTAATATTTAAGTATTATTAATTAAAATAACATGCAATTTAAAAATGAGTTAACAATCAAAATTCTCATACTTATACACATAGAATATATATAATTTATAAATATTATATTTTTTAAAAACAACAATAAGAAATCTAACAAAATCATTAAAGATGATAAACGGTAATTTTTAATAATTAAGTCACTCTACCGAGTAAAATGACTTAAATTTTTCCAGATAAAATAAAAGCAGAAAACAATCTCAAAGCCATTATTTAAAAGCAAAAACAAACCTTTAAAAATAGTAGTTTAAGTGATTTTTTATTGATTTAAACCTTTGAAAATTTTTTCTAAAGTTATACCAATAGCAAGTATTTCACTGTCTTGATGAGCTAAGCCATCTATTTCTAAACCCACTGGCAGTTTTGATTTCGTACCCATTCCAATGGGTAAACTCATTCCAGGTATTCCTATATTACTGCCGGGGTCTGTATTTCGCATGAGGGTCTGGAAAGTTTCAATTGAATAGACTTCTTCATTTGCTAGTGGTGCCACAATTGGTGATGTTGGGAATAATAAAGCATGTAAATTATGCGCTTTAAATGTGTTTTGATAGAGTTCAAGCAATTGTGGCCGAGCTTCACTAATCGCTTTTTCATACAAAGGTAAAACAGGAACAAGTTGACCATTCGGATCTAGAGTTAACTCAGGAAGAATATTCAGTTTAAAAATTGCCTGTACATCTGGACTTGAAATCTGATCAACTACAGTCTCTATAGTCAAATTTACATGATGATCTTTCAAATATTGAATCAGGTCATATTTGCCTTCATATATAGCCACAGGAAATGAAATAGCTTGATTGAGTTGTTCTAAATTTGGCATATCGACAGAAATAATTTCGACTCCTGCACTTTTTAAAAGCTCAAGCGCAATATGAGCCTGTTCATGAACGTCTTCGTCTAAATGATTCCAAAAGTATGAATTGATACCGAGCCGAATTTGATGAGGATCTAATGGTTCTTTTCTTGGTTCTTGAGTAATAAGCTCATCAATTAAAATAACATCAGATACGGTATGTGCAATAGGTCCAGCGGTATCTCGAGTATGTGAAATTGGGGTAATACCTTCTTGTGAATATCGTCCTACTGTAGGACGAAAACCCACACAACCATTTAAGGCACTTGGCAGTCGAATAGAAGCACCTGTGTCTGTACCCATAGCAATCAGAACCATACCCGCTGCAACAGCTACCGCACTACCCGAAGAAGACCCACCAGCAATGTGTAACGGGTTTACTGCATTTCGTGTACCCACAACACCTTCTATATGCATGGCAGTATTATAACCTGTTACTCCAAAGGCTAATTCGTGCATATTGGCTTTACCAATAATGATTGCACCTTGATCAATGAGTTTTTGAATAACGGGCGCAGAAGTTTGAGTTCTAAATTGAGCTAAAGCTGGCGTACCTGCACTATTTGGAAAACCTGCAACATGAATATTATCTTTAACCGCAATTAAAATACCCATCAAAGCTGGACACGGTTTTCCACTCAGTAGATATTTATCCCAATATTGAGCTTGTTGAATTGCTGAAGCCTTATCTGTGCTAATAAATGCATTTAAAGATTGCTGTTTTTCAATAGTATCGAAGTAATGATGCACAAGCTCTTCACAAGATACTTTTCTTTCATGAATGAGTTTAGTAAGGATATCTACTGAAGCATTTGATAGATCAAGTGATTCGATCCAATTATTTTTTTCATTTGTATTTAACATAGTAATTTTTAATCCATTTAAGTTGTAATTTTAGAAACTTAGTACAAATTGCTCATTCATTCGCATCCTCAAAATTGAGGATTGCTTAAACTTTAATATCGAATGAGCAAGGCCATTTCAGTGCGATTATTGCAACCGATTTTTCTCATAGAATTGTTCAAATGAGTTCTTAATGTAGTAAAGCTAATATCCAGTAAATTGGCCACATCTTTATCACTTAAACCTTTAGATACCAAGCGAACCACTTCTTGTTCACGCGAAGTCAAACCGTATTGGCTTGATAAATCAGTGGGTAAGGCTTGAGTAAAATAAGGTTCAAGCAGATTTAATATTCTTTTTTCACGCTCACCAAACATGTCAGCGTCTTTTGCACGCCAAATACGTAAATCGCCAATATCTATACCATTTCGGACAAAATAAATATTTATGCCGTGATACAAACCATAGGCTCTTAAAAACTCATTGTAATAGGGTGTTTTTTTCAGGTCTGCGAGAGGCATGACTTCATTTACAAAGGTTGATTTTTGACGTTTGCGAAGCTGTGCCGTAATCGGATCATCAAATTGCCAAACACACTCATAGTCCTTCATGGCTTTTGGGTCGATTTTCCATATAACGCCTTCTCTCGATAAGTTATTGGTTGAGTCCCAAATGTAAGATGCAGCGAAATCAGCCCGCAATAAAATGGCAATATCTGCAAGGATATTTTCACGTAAATTATATTGCCCTTTTCCTGAGCCAAGTTTCCATAATATTTCGGAGAACAATGTAAACTCAGATGGACTGAAATCCTTTTCTAAAAGTGCAGTCATAGTCTGCCTATTTAACGAAATCTATCGAATTTTGAGAGGATCGGTTAAGTGTTTCCTTTGAGCTTAATACCAATCTCATCCTTTTCTATAACACATCTATTTTTTGATTTGGTAGGTATGAGATGTTGTAATTTTCATGTAAATAGTCATCTAGACATTACATGTGTTGGGGTCATTTTTTTACTAATATTTGAGATGAATTACAAAAGCATAAAAATATTAATTTTTAGTTGATAGGCTCATCATATAAAAAACTTTCCGTAGAGAGCTTTTAAAATGCGAAGGCAACTCTCGCTATCTCAACTAAACTATTAATTTCCGCTTAATAAATGATAGCGATCCATTGCTCGTAGTTGCCACTTTTTCTGTCCACAGAATTAAGGGCTGAGCCATGTTTTATTCCTGGTCTAGGCGATGTGTCTCGAGACAAATTTCCTTAAGCATAAAAACATTACAGGCGGTAGTTTTTCAGATCTATTCAGAGTGATTGCACATTCGGCTTTAACCTTCCAAATTTGTGCCTTGATTCGATTTATATAAACCTTTAGTCGTTACCGGCAAACAATTAACAATAATATATAATATAATTACAAATTCCATATCAGTATTAAATTTAAGTATATGAATACAAATGTTATATTTGCTTGGCCTGTTTTAACTACAGTATTTACAACCTTTCTTTATTGGAACGGCTATTGGTATTACGTGGGATATACAGAATTTTATAATTATAAAATTAGTGTCTTTGATTTACCTCTATCAGTAATACTTATCGAAGGTATGACACAGAATATTCATCATGTTCTAACTTTACTATCAACTCTTATAGTAATCTCTTTTATTAATAGTGTTAACAAAGAACAATGGCGATATGTATTAGGAGCATTTATTGCTATAACATTGAGTGTGATAATGTTCTTTATTTATATAGTTAGACAATTTTTTAATATCTTAGGGCCATTTCCTTTTCTAATTGATTTAAAAATTAAAGTTAAAAAGTTTCTTCACTATCTAAAAACTAAGCTTCGTAAACCTACAAGATTTCTACTTTTAGCCGCTACAAAAGTTAAGAGATTTCAACAAAAAAATAAGCTAACTGAACTAGATATCCGTAATAGCTCATTTACATCAACCAATCCACCGGCTCATAGTTTTATTTTCGCTGTTTATTTACATTATTTTCTTTTACTTTTTCTTGTAATAGGCGTTTATTTAATTTTTAAAGCAGCTGCTGCAAATGGCACTACAGGCCAACAACAAGCAGCAGAAGATTTTAAGAATTTCAATAAAATGGCTAAAGTATCCTTAAACAGTTCATTTATGGACGAAGGATTCCGAAATACTGGAGTTTGTTTTAAAGGTTATTGTCTTATTACCGATAAATATAAAAATGTACAAAGCTATGAAATGAAAACAGTTAAGGTTGTAAATAAAGTGCCTGAAGACAAAATTAAAAAAGCGCCATAGGGTGCTTTTTTAATTTAAGATATTATTTTATTCACATAGTATATAAGAATACTAACAACCTCTTGAAACAGAGAGCCTACCTCCATTAAAAATTATACCCATACCTGTAATAACCATTAGGCTTGACCATACTGTTTTTCTTTTATTAAATGAAGAGTAATTTAATAAAAGAATTTAATTAGAGATATAACTTAAGCCTCAGTCGCTAAATACCAGTTTTTCCAAGAACTGGTTCCTCTCGTTTCAATCGGCACGGTTGGAATGAGTTTTTCTTTTAATATTTCAGTTTGTTCAACCGCTTTTGCAAGTCTCGCTTTGACTGAATGAATACATTCACGGTCACCAAATTCACAGCGGTCTAAAGTTGTACCACCACAAGGCCCATTAGCTAAACCTTTTGGACACGTTTCAGGGCAAATATATAAAGTATCGCTTAGCCGACACTGACCACAGCTTTCACAGCCCACTAAGCTGTGTTTACTCAAAACTTCGGTTTTAAGTAAGACTTTGGCGACCAAAGTATTTTCCCAAAAAGACGCTTTAAAAATAAACCGTCCAATACCTTTAGCAATTTTTGATCCAAACATTGCTTCATGCATAACATGTAGCTGGCGATATTTAATTAATTGTTTAGACGTTGGCTGACGCGAAAACCGAGCAATTTCAGGCGAAAACTCTTTGCCTGTAGTGACTTGCCAAAGTGAATTCCAAAGCTCTTCTAAAGCTTTAAGCTCCAGATGTCTGTATTGCTCGACGTAGCTTTCAAGCAGCATTTGCTCCTCTGGCTTATGACAAGCAGATAAGTGAATTCCTGCATACCCTAAGTGTTTACATATCAAAATCTGTAAAGCACAGCGCAAATAAACACGGTCTGTATGCCCTGCCTGTTTTTCCTCTGCCAAGACTTTTAGCATGTGTGGAGTAATCACAATACCCGCAACTTTATGCTTTACCATGTAGTTAGCACGGCCTAAAGTCAGTGGCATGACGCAAGCCAGTATTTGCTGCGAATAATTGTTCTTGGTTAAAAATGATTTGGCTTGTTTTAAGGCTTCAATGTCATAGCCCAATTGGGTAATGATAAAGTCAGCGCCTGCTTTAATTTTCTTATGTAGTTTTAAATACTGTGCATCACGCTCAGCTTCGACATATTTAAATGGGTTAAAAGCAACCCCAATACGGAACCCGCCATGTTGCTTGGCAGCCATTACGGCGTTTACCGACTCTAGGTATCTACTACGAGGCTGCCCATCTCGACCATTATGGTGTTCTTTGAGTTTATCGCCTGTAAGCAATAACAAGTTTTGAATATTGGCTGTTTGAGCTTGTTCTAAAAATTGCTCAAAGTCTTGTATGTCTCGGGCCTTACCTGAAAAGTGTAAGACTTTATCGATTGAGTCTGGGTAACTTTTGCTGGCTTCAAGCGGCGCAATATCATGATCTGAATGTACTCGATCTGCCAATGTCATTGCAGCCGGATATCCTGCAAACTCATGTTTCACAGGATAAATTTCATGCAGTGAAGTGAGATATTCCACCAACACAAAAAACTGGTTTTGCTGGAAGCAGGGAGAAACGTGTGACATAGGCAAAGTGCTAATCAAAACATGACATCAATCATAAGCGCGGCATTATAAATCAAAGTGCATCAAGATGCGCTAGTCAGAAAGCTCATTGTTTTGCTTATCTTCACCCTCTTTATTCCTGGGTAATTCGAGTGAGCGAGGAAATATAAAATCGAAAGAATCGAGTGCATAGCGGTAAAGCTGAGCTGGTCGTTTGCCTACAATTTTACTTTGATTGGTTTCTTCAACTGCACCCGCTTCTATCATACGGCGTCTAAACGCTTTTTTATCTAAGGATTGCCCAAGAATAATTTCATAAATGGTTTGCAGCTCAGTCAGCGTAAATAACTCGGGCATAAGACTGGCTGGTAATGCGGTATAACGAGTTTTATTGGTGAGACGCTCTAAAGCTAAGCTGAGCAATTCATTATGATCAAACGCCAATGCTAAGTCTTGTGCTTTTGTTACAGGCACCCATTCACTGTACTCAGCCAAAGTTTGATGTTGATAAGCATTAAAATCAATTAATGCAAAATACAAAATCGTCACGGCCCAACCACGTGGGTCACGTTTAGCATTGCCCACAGAGGCAACTTGTTCCAAGTAAGGCGAAGCGATTCCTGTTTTTTCGACCAGTTTACGATAAGCCGTAGCCATCAAGTCTTGATCATGCTTTAAATCGGCAAAACCACCCGGTAAAGCCCATTGGCCTTTGGCTGGAAAGTTGGGGCGCTTAATGAGTAATACCTGCAACTGACCATTAAATACCGAGAAAATAGCCATATCGACCGTGAGTAAAGGTGCGTCATAATCTCGGCGATCATAACTGGCAAGGAATTCTTGTTCAGTTTGAATAGTCACGTTCAGCCTCTCAATAAAAATGATGAGCCGATACTCATGCAACAGCTCATCTAAACTCAGTTATGCGATGGATAAACGCTCGCGAATTTGATCCAAAGTACACTCATATTGAAGTTTACCATTTTCAAAGACTGTTTTAAGTGCTCCGCCTTGTTCTTGTTCGGCTGTTTGCTCATCAAACAAGATAAAACCATTTTCACTTTCTTCGATGCGTAAAAGACCTTTCGCAGATTTTTTCACACCTGAGTCTGTAATTGGGTCTTTAAACAGCTCGCGTCCTACACCATTTACTTGCCCCCAAGTCGCTTTCACGGCAAATCCAAAAGTATCGCGAGTTAAGTAGTTATAGGTAAAACTGCCTATACCAAACACCAAGTTGTTTGAAGCAAAACCTTTGGCTTCTAACCCTTCTAAAATACGCTGTGCACGGTCTAGGGTAATTGAGTCACCGTAAATTAAACCGACACGTTCATTAAGCACTTTATAGCCTTGGTCTGTGGTTGTACCGCCAAACACTTCCCATAAACATTCGACCGCACCTTTGTAGGCTGGGCTGCCGACTTCGGCGTCTGGGTCGCCGCAAATAATTTTAACTGGGTCACCAGAGTCTGGACGGAAAACCAATTTAGCTAAACCTAAAGCATTCGGTTGTCTTGCCAGAATTTCAGGTTTTAAAGCCACCGTAAATTCTGTAATCACTCGCCAAAAGTCCCAAGTATCAGACACAATACTGACAACACCCGACGGATAAAGCTCACAAATTAAACGCTTAAATGTTTCTAGCTCACTGTCTTCAGTACCCATACACATCACACTATGTTCGGTCGCTGGTACAGATACCCCAATCACACCTGTGGCATTGTAATATTCTTCTGCGTAGTCAATTGAAGCAACAGAGTCTGTTCCAATAAAACTGGTTAAGTGGCCTACACCAGATTGCGCCGCATCATAAATTCCGCTCATGCCACGGCTACTAAAATCGTGTCCTTGCACAGGTACAAAATCGAGTGGTGCGCCAGTTTTTAAAGCATATTGAGTTAATAAGCGTTTGTACTCATAGGCAATTGTGGCCGTAGTACAGCTTTTCCAAAGCTCAGCACTTAATACAGTTTCAATATAGTTAGTTAACCAAAAGAAACGTGGGTCAGTGTTAATCACGGTGAGCACAGGTACACGCATATTGACGCGGCTGCCTTCTGGCAAGGCTTTAATGCGTAATGGTAAATATCCCAAGTCGTGTAACGCTTCAATGTGATCAACCGGTACTGCGCCTTCACCTAGTGAACTATCCATACGGCGTTTATATGTAGCCACTACTTTGTCTTTAGGTTGTTTAAAAAAGCCTTCATTCCATGTATCGATTAAAAAATGTTTAATAAAACCCTGAAGACCAAAGAACACAACTTTATCGTCGAAGTCAGGCAACATTTTAGCGAGTCGAGATGAACGCGGCGTAAAGTTTGCGTACACGTACTCTGTACCTGTCGGATACTGACGTCTGTGATCGGCTTTATAAAAATCGATAGCGTTTAATGGATTAAGTTTAATAGTCATCTTTGTTCTCTTTATTTTGCTGCAAAAGCAATTACTGAAATTTTGTCTGATGGTTGTTGTGGAAAGCTGTCCGAGGTAAACATTTGGTCAAGCAGTCCATCAAAAACCTCTATTCCTTTACTGAAAATACCGTGGGTCACATATAGAACGACCTTATGGCAATTGAGACGACGGAGTTCTTTGGCAATACCAATAAAGGTTGCACCGCCGTCACAAATATCATCGGTAATGACCGCTGTTAGGCCTGATAAATCAGTCGCATGTACATGCGTACCTAAAATTTTGCCAGTCACTGGATCACGTTTTTTATCACACTGAACAATAGTGATGGGTTGTTTGCGCTCAAGATTAAAAGCATCTGCAACCATTTGTGTACGTGCTTTCGCACCTTTGTCTGGGCAAATCAGTACTGTTTTTTCATCTTTTAACAGTGTGCTTAGCGCTTCACTCTTTTTGATGATGTCGACTGAACTCACATTTACCACTTCGCTAAAAGAAGTATTGGCAGTGAGCAAAGCTGTTGTTACTTCACTATGGCAGTCCCAAACAGTGATTTTGCCTTGTTTGCCCGCTTTTTTGTCTGAGTTGATGTTAAGTAACTTGGTCATCACATCGAGTGAAAATGCTTGGCCGACTGCACAAATACGGTCCTGACGTGCATATGGAAAATATGGAATTTCTAAGTCAACGGTTAAGCCTTGAGTCAGCAATATATTTTCAAGTAGTAAATAGTCCATCACATCGTGACTTGAGGTCATTTGCGCGCGGACCAATACGTTGCCAGATAATGAACCTAACGTTGTTTCATCAATTTGAACATGACGCTCGCCACCAGAAAACTGCGTGAATTTCACTGGAATTTCATTTCTTGCCGCATCTAAAAGCTGGATAGCCATATCATCCTCTTTTTGCCTGATGACCTTCGATGAATATATAGTGGCATAAAGCCACCATATATTTCAAGTCTATTTTTCAAACTTTTTTCAAAGCCCTTTAAGACATAAAATTTGCAGTTTTAGAGCATTTAGAGATTTGTTATTTAAGAAAAGTTATTCTTCAAACAATTGAAATAAAAAATTAATTTACGAAAAGCATGACGAGTAGAACTATTATTAAAAGTAGCGGATACAACTTTGCCCGCCATAAATCAGGTAGTTTTGAGATAAATTTTTCAATAAAAAAAGGAAACCTTTTAGGTCTCCTCATATTCTACACAGATTGGTTAACCCGAATCAGAGTCTTGTTAATATGCTTCTGGATTAGATTGCCAAATGTCGATCAAGGTTCTGTAAAGCAAAGCTGATTACTGTCGCTAACTCTTCTTGCGAATATCCATCTCTTGCTTGAACAGATAGCCCATGGAGAACAAGCGCGTAATATTGCCCTAAAGTTTTGGGATCTGCATCTGCGACCAATTGACCATCTGATTTTGCTTGAACAAATCGTTCGACTAGACTTTGGCCTCGTGCAATACGCTGTGCTTTCATCCATTCCAAAACAGCTTGGTTTTCTTCACCTAGCACACTCGCTGCTGACACCACCATGCACCCATAGGAATGGTTGGTTTGCGTGTAAAGCGCTAGTGCATCTTGAAATAATTGTTTTATTGCATCCTTAATATTTTTTTGCTTTAAAGCATTTTGCGCGAAATTACCTTCGTTCTTTTCATAGTGATTTACAGCCTCTCTAAACAAAGCCTCTTTTGAGCCAAACGCTTTATAAATTCGAGCGGAAGCAATCCCTAAAACTTCAACTAAATCTGACATTGATGTGCCTTCATAGCCGTGAAGCCAGAAGAAATCTCTCGCTTTTACGAGGGCTTCTTCTCGATCAAACTCTCTTGGTCTGCCAGCCATAATGACCCTTTATCAAACTTAGTAAGTATTTTCATTATTATTCGAAAAAAATATTTTCACAAATAAATCAATAAGATTTATTCAAAATAGTCCTGTTTTGTTTTGATTTTCAAATAAAAAGTTGTTTTTCTCAAAAATTAAGCCTATTGTTTGTCGATCGACAACTAATTAGGTTTTATTATGAAAACCATCAAAGGCCCTAGTATTCATCTTGCTCAATTTAGTGATGATATTTTCCCTTTTAACCGTCTAGAAGATATTGCTGCTTGGGTAGCAAACCAAGGCTTTGAAGCGGTACAACTTCCTGCTTGGGAGAAGCGTTTATTTGATGTCAATTTGGCAGCAGAAAGCCAAGATTATTGTGATGAAATATTAGGTACTTTAAGCAATCATGGCTTAAAAATTAGTGAGTTAACGACTCATATTTTTGGACAGTTAATGGCTGTACACCCTGCTTATGACTCAATGTGCGATAACTTTGCCCCATCTCATTTACATGGCAATTCAGCAGTTAGAACCGAGTGGGCAAAACAACAAATGCTCGCTTCAATTCAAGCATCTGCCCGTTTAGGTCTTAAAGACATGGGGACATTTTCAGGCTCTTTGGCGTGGCCTTATGTATTTCCATTTCCTCAAAGACCGTCAGGGCTTATAGAAACGGCGTTTGATGAATTGGCACTTCGCTGGCTTCCTATTTTGAATGCTTGTGATGAACAAGACATCAACCTTTGCTATGAAATTCACCCCGGTGAAGATTTGCATGACGGCATTACATTTGAAATGTTTTTAGAGCGAACTCATAACCACCCACGTTGCCATATTCTTTTTGACCCAAGCCATTTTGTTTTGCAGCAACTGAACTATCTGGAATATATCGATATCTATAAAGATTTCATTCACATGTTTCATGTTAAAGATGCCGAATTTAATCCAACAGGTCGCCAAGGAATGTATAGCGGCTATCAAAACTGGGGAAATCGAGCGGCTCGATTCCGTTCTACGGGTGATGGTCAAGTTGATTTTAAAGCGATTTTTTCAAAGTTAGCGCATTACGACTACGAAGGCTGGGCAACGTTGGAGTGGGAATGCTGCCTGAAAAATAAGGATGATGGCGCACGCGAAGGTGCCGAGTTTATTAAGCAAAATATTATTCATGTCACCGATAAAGTGTTTGATGACTTTGCTGCTGCCCCTGTGAATCAGACTCAAATTAATCAGTTATTAGGTATTTAAGGAATCGTAAGAGATCAACATGAAAACTCAATTATTCAATGAAAACTCACATAACGAATTCCAACATCATTACATTCACATCGAGAGTAAAAAATTACACTACGTGACCTTAGGGGAAGGTCCAGTTGTATTACTTATTCCGGGTTGGCCACAAACATGGTACGCGTGGTATAAGGTCATGATTGAACTAGCGAAACAGGGTTATCAAGCAATCGCTGTTGATTTACCCGGAACAGGAAATTCAGCTCCACTGGATGGAAGTTATGATACGGGGCGTATTGCTAAAATTTTATCGATGCTCATGACTGAACTTGAATATCCAACTTATTCGGTTGTTGGTCATGATATTGGGATGTGGGTTGCCTATGCGCTTGCATCAGACTTTCCTGAGTCAGTGACTCGTCTTGCGGTAACAGAAGCTGTGATTCCCGGTTTAGCACCTGCACCTCCTATTTTTGTTGAGCCGAGTGAAAATATTTTTCTTTGGCACTTCATGTTTAACCAAACCCTTGACTTACCCGAAGCCTTAATCGCGGGCCGCGAAGATACTTATTTAAATTATATGTTTGATAAATGGTCGTGGCACAAAGATAAAGTGGCAACTGAAACTTATATTGAAGCCTATAAAATTCCGGGTCGATTAACGGCGGGTTTTAATTATTACCGTTCTATTCCAGAGACCATACGTCAAAATAAAATCAGAGAAACTAAAAGCTTAGACATGCCAGTTTTAGCCATAGGCGCTGAACATGCCACAGACAATGCACCTTATGAAACCATGAAAAAGGTTTCACCACATTTAACCAGTGCGATTGTAAAAGACTGCGGTCATTTCATTATGGAAGAACAGTCAGAAACATTTAGCTCTCTCATTTTAGATTTTTTGCAGCAGGAAAAAAGCCATGCCTCTACTTGCTGAAATTGAAAACTGGCTTAAGTCCAAACCAAATACACAAGCCGTAAACTCGTTGCAAGAGCTAAGGGAACAAGTAAATAAAGACATTATTGATCAGCAAGGCATTCAACATGATGCAAGCTATC
The DNA here is from genome assembly GCA_025736915.1 of Acinetobacter nosocomialis. Lineage (GTDB taxonomy): Bacteria > Pseudomonadota > Gammaproteobacteria > Pseudomonadales > Moraxellaceae > Acinetobacter > Acinetobacter nosocomialis_A. The sequence continues at coordinate 127,223 of CP107049.1, forward strand.
AACAGAGTTTGTATGTTGCTGTTTCAGATGATATGGAAATTGAGGTTCGTGTTTATGTTCCCTATTCACTCGAAAATGTTGAGCAACGGCCTGCTTTAGTTTTTGCACATGGTGGCGGTTGGTGTCTGGGAAGTCTAGATGCATGGAACCGCACTTGTCGGTTGTTAGCAGAATCTATTCAACACGTTGTATTTTCTGTGGACTATCGCTTGGCGCCAGAGTTTAAGTTCCCAACGCCTTTAAATGATTTTTTTACGGCATTACGCTATATTCATGAGAATGCTTCACTATTTGGAATTGACTCAAACCGTATAGCTGTAGGTGGAGATAGTGCGGGCGCAAATATAGCGACCGCTGCATGTCTAATGGCAAAACAACACCCAGAAATTAAGGTGAGCCATCAACTTCTTTTCTACCCAGCCTTAGATGCCACGATGAGCAGTAAGTCTTATCACCAATATGCCGAAGGTTATGGTTTGGAGTCATCCACAATGGTTTATTGCTGGAATCAATATGTGCAAGAGGAAAATGAAAAACAGAATGAACTTGTAAGTCCGTTACTCGCTCAGTCTTTAGATGGACTGCCAAATGCAACCATTTTTGTTTGTGAATATGACCCTGTTCGGGATGATGGTGAAAGATATGCTCAAAAACTATGGGATGCTGGTATTCAGGTGAACTTTCATTTATTAGATGGAATGATTCACGGCGCGATTCACATGACAGCAATTACCTCAGAAGCAAGAACGATCTATAGTAAAATTGCACTATAACCATCTATTCATAGCTAGCATTTATAAATACGTAATATGTTGATTTATAGGTGCTAGCTACGGTAACAAATTAAATCAATAATTAATTGCCAACAAGCATCACCAGCAAAACCAAGATTAAAAGTAATGGATACAACTTTGCACGCCATAAATCAGGTAGTTTTGAAATAAATTTTTCTGAAAAATATAGCCCGATCCATGTTCCAGCAACCAAGAATAAAGCAGCTTCTAACCAGATTAGACCGATAAATCCACTAGGTGCCCATGTAGATTGCCAAAGTGACAACACACAATAAGTTAGCGTTGCAGTTAAAGACAAAGGCAGCGTGAGAATGTTTGCAATAGCCGCAGCCTCTGCCATAGAACTACCCCGCCGCCGTAATAAAGGAACCGTCATTACACTGCCACCCACACCTAAAAGTGCTGCAACCCAACCAATTATTCCGCCTTTAATGAGTTCACTGTTTTGACCATAGTTTTGCTTTTGCACTGATGTCACCATAAACCCAGCTCGGTAATAACAATCAATAATGGTTACAAACACATAGCCCATAAATATCCAGCGAAGCCAATTTCCATTAAATAATGAAGCCATGACCGCACCGACAACTCCACCCAATGCGATACCACTCCATAAAAAGCGGATTTTTTGCCAATCTATATGTCCAGACCGATAGTGTCGAAAAGTTGCAAAACTTGCCGAACACAGCATCACAAAAGCTGATGTAGCTACGGCGATTTGCATCGCATGTACCCCAACCATACTTTCGCTACTGTACTTTTGAATAATGACTGTATAAAGCAAAGGTACAGCAACAAAACCGCCGCCAAAACCAAATAACCAAGTGGTAACACCGGAAAGTAGTCCAAATAAAAATAGCTCATATAGCATCGTTATCTTCCTCACATTTATAGAGGCATGATATAAAATAGCTCTATGGCAAACTAACGTAGAAAAGCCATCTTTTTATTTATTTCAGACAAAAATATATGCGTAATATTCCAATTAACGATGTAGACCATCTACCACAAGCGGTTTTAGCGTTAGGATCGGACTATCCTGCTGATACTTTGTTAGATACGCATAGCCATCGCCGTGCTCAGTTCTTATATGCACCCGAAGGGCTTATGAAAGTTGAAACTGAAGATGGACAATGGCTCGTGTTACCGTACAGTGGCGTATGGATACCCGCAGGCAAACCACATCAGGTATGGCTATCTAAAGTCAGTACTTATAGTTTGTATATAGAAGTAAGTAATGCCCCAAGACAGGCAAACTATTGCGAGGTCGTGCAAGTTTCACCGCTAATGCATCAGTTACTGATTCAAGCAAATCAACTGCCTGTTGACTACCAACGTTCAGGCCGTGACGGCGCTGTTATCGATTTATTGTTATATGAATTAGAAGCTGCACCAGCCCTGCCTCTGTTTATTCCATTGCCTCACAACACATTACTATCTAATCAGTGTGCTGAGTTTATGGAGCATCCCGATATTCATAGCAGCCCTAAAGATTGGGCACATGTCCATAATAAAAGTGAACGAACTTTTCATCGTTGGTTTAAGTCAGAAACGGGCATGTCATTTCAGGCTTGGCGTAATCGAGTCTGCATCATCTATGCTTTAAATGCGTTAAAAGCAGATATCTCGATTACTGAAATTGCCTTTAGTTTGGGCTATGAGCACTCGGCAGCATTTACTGCAATGTTCAGTAAAATTATGGGTTATCCACCTACCCATTTTCAAAAAAGATTTCATACGCATGATAAAGCACTATAAAGATTTACTCATGTGAATGGTGTCATAGGTATCGATCCATTCTCTTTTAATAACGTCAAAGCCTTGAAGCCGCCAAAACTCTTCAGCCGCTGGCAAAAATGGATGAGTGTGCAAATACAAAGTCGTAATTTCATTGTTTTTTGCATGGCTAAACAACATGTCACATAGCTGAGTTGCGATACCATTACGGCGGTATTCAGGCAATACAAACAACTTAACCACTTCCACTGTATTAGATGGCAAATTTAAATCAAAACGATGGTCATACGCCCGATATGCAATAGTGCCAATAATACGGTTTTTATCTTTTACGGTAATAAAGCAACCTAATGGATCATTAACATAATATTGCCCAAAATTTTTTAAATCTTTGGGAACTTGCCCATGATAGATTTCTGGGAATAATAAATGTCTTGTATAAAGTGCAAACTCTACAGCAGATGCATAGTCTGATTTGTCAGCTAGATGATAGTGAAAAGTCATATTTATAGCCAAGAATGGTCAGGGATAAAAATGGTTTTGTCTTGAATCATGGCTTCATGAAACTCAACATCATAGACACTTTTTAAAAACTTCGGATCGGTGATTCGTGTTTTAGATTCAGGCTTAACTACTTCATGTTGGCGCATAAAAAACAAATGATCTGCAAATAAAAAAGCCAAGTTGGGATCATGCATAATCGCAATCACCGTAAAATTTTGCCGCGACAACTGACGCAATTTTTTCATTAAATAAGACTGGTAATAAACATCGAGATGATTGGTTGGCTCATCAAGCAAAATCACTTTGGGTGCTTGCACTAAAATTCGGGCAATCATAACCAATTGCCTTTCACCACCTGATAGTTCTGTATAAGGACGGTCACGTAAATGCTCAATATCTAAATCAAGCAAAGCTTGGTCTACACGTTCCCAGTCTGATTTTGAAGGTCTATATCTGCTAAAAGCGGCACGTCCCGTAATTACTACATCCTTAACTGAAAATGGAAATACGGTTTTATGAAACTGTGGTAAAAAGCCCAGTAACGCAGCCCGATCTTTACCTTTAAAGTCTGATAATGGTTTTCCAGAGTAACGGATCAACCCATCTTTTACAGGTTCTAAGCCCGCCATCAATTTAAAAAGTGTCGATTTGCCACAGCCATTGCGCCCTAAAATGACGGAAAACTGATTTTCAGGAAACTCCAGATGAATGTTTTTGAGAACCTGTTTATGCCCATAGGCATAATTTAACTGATCAATTTGAATCATGCCCAATGAGTCCTCTGTGTTTTCATTAATAATAAGAAAAATGGCGCACCAAGTAGCATGGTAAAAATACCAATCGGTATTTCAAAGGTTAGAAAAACCCGAGAAAAGTTATCAATCATGAGTAGAAAACTACCGCCTAACACCATGTTGGCAGGAATACTGTAGCGGTGATCTGGCCCAACCAACATTCTCATAATATGCGGCATAAACAACCCATATAAACTAATAATGCCAGCAGCAGCCACAGAAGTTGATGTACATACAGTCACTAGTACAATTAAAAGAAGCTGCTCCCAACGCGGATTAACACCCACCGCCTGCGCTTCTTCAGCACCGAGTGCCATTAAGTTTAAGCGCCAACGCATTGCAAATAATCCGAGAAGGCCAATACAAATAGGAAGCACGGCGTATTGAACCTTTTGCCAAGATGCCTGATGTAAGTTGCCCATCGTCCATTGCACAATGGCTTGTAATTTAAATGGATCACTTAGATATTGAATAACTGTAAGTCCTGCCAAAAACAGCCCCGATACAATCATGCCGGATAAAATTACCATCACTAAAGACGTCTGGCTTTCATGTTTTTGATGTGCAAATAAATACGTTAAAGCAACAGCACAAACACCAAAAATAAAGGCGGATAGATTTGGTGAAAGCCAACTTAGAGAAAGTGCCAAAGCTGCACCAAACGCGGCACCAGAAGAAATACCGAGTACATACGAGTCAACCAAAGGATTACGAAACAATGCCTGTAAACCGTTACCCGCTGTTGCTAACGCAGCTCCCACCATAAAGGTCAGTAAAATTCTGGGTAATCTGACATTGACTAGTATGTTTTGCATCAGCCTAAATTGTTCAGCATCAAAATATGGCGTACCAAAGACTGCTTGCACACCCCACCGCAAATAGTCCCATGCACTCAAGGTTTGCGTAGGCCCAATGAGCAAAGAGATAAAAATCATCATAAACGGTAACGGGTAAAACCAATAATATTTCAGTTTTTCCATATTTATTGCACCAACGCCTTTGCAAGGTGCTCACCATACAACTTGGTTAAAATACGCTGTTGTAAGGCACTTACAGGTAAATCGGACTGTTCAGGGTAAATGCTGTGGTTCAAATAAATCGCCGTAATAATGATTTTGATGGTATGTGGGTTATAAATAAATGCAGGGCTCAAATTAAATACCTTACGGTTTTGTACGGCACTTAAGCCTTGTAATTCTTTGCGTTCATAAATCAGTTTTGGGTTGGTGTTCCAAAGCACAATATTGTCAGGATTCCATTCTATGAGAGTCTCGGGGTTTACATTAGGTTGATTGGCATTGGTCTGAACAATGTTGTAAGCACCTGCCAGTTCAATAAAGTCATTGGTAATTGACTGACGTCCCGAAGTGGAAAAAATTCGCCCACCTGACCACGCATAGTAAATCGATTGCTTATTTGGCTGACGTGCTGTTTTGGCTGTGACTTCTGCCATAATTTCATCAGAAAAACTCAAAATTTCTTGAGCTCGCTTTTGAGCTCCACTTAGAACAGCAATTTCAGATAGCTCTTCTTTCACTTGCTGGTAAGTGCCAGACTCCATTACATATACAGCGATACCAAACTGTCGTAATAATGCGATCGTTTGGGTCTGCCCGCTCCCCAAAATTACTAAATCGGGTTTCAACAACACAAGACTTTCAATATTGGTTGCATTGGCACCTTGTGAAGGCGTTGCAAGCTGTTTATTGGCAATGCGTTGATCTATTTTTGAATAGGCGTTAAATAATAAAGGTTGAATGTATACTTCGGCTGGTATGCCAATCACTTTATGACCTTGCCCTAGCATATATAAGCCATCTAAACCTGACTCAAATAGAGAAACAATTCTTTGCGCTGGCTTGGCTACACACACTTTTGTATTTGTACTATCAAAAACGCATATCGAATGACCTACTAAGTTTTCTTTAGTTTTTCTACTTTGTTCAGATGAAGAACATCCACATAGAATGAGTAAAGTGAGGATTGAAGCCCAAAACCTCATTACACCTCTCCACGCACAAATATGGTGCAAAATAAAAAGATGTATTTATTTGGTGCAATTTTCATGTGAAAAAAACACCATAAGAGAGCAAAACGGTTTGAATCATCATTTATATGAGGTGCAAATTAAATGTTTAATTGAATATACAAATAATTAAGCAATAAAAATGCCAGAATTAAAAAATAAATTTACCCATCAATCGGTTGTCATACTTGTTTCTAGTCAGAAAAAATATTTATGGGCTTTCACACTTCTCTAATAATGAGTTAACTAATACCAGTTATTTTAAAATCTAATTGAGTAAAATATTTAAAAATAATGAGATCTAAAAACATAAAAATTAAAAAAACGAAACACAATACTCAAAAATATAGTTATTTTCTCATTTTTAATTTTATCAATTAAATAAATAATTAATAATAAACAAAATCTTAGTTAAAATAATAAAATTAAGTTTTTCTAAAAAATTACAACTTTAAAAAGTAAATTAATCTAAAGTTAATATTAAATATAAATCTTTAATAATGACTATTTCATGTGCTAGATTAATGTACAAGAATTATCCAATTATTTGGAAATTTCTCATACTACAAATAACTTACGAACTATAAGAATATTAAACACAACAAGGATTTTAAACCATGAAAAGAAATTATTATATATTAGGCACTCTTTTATGTGGCATGAGCTTAGCAACACATGCCGACTCACTACGAATGAGTGCCACGGAGTTTGCAAAAGACCCAGCCAAAGTAAGCGCACTGCAAAAAGGTCTGGAAAAAATGCGAGCAAATAATAATGCAAATCCATTATCTCCGGAGTTTCGTACAAGTTTTAATTATTGGGCAAATACTCACGGCTATTTTGGTACGGGTACACATGGTACTGATAAAACTACATATCTTAAAAACCGTATGGCAGGTTGCTTACAAGATAATAGTCAAGCCTTGTGTGATAGTTACTATAAACATATTCAAAATTCTACAGTTCCAAACGATGGCTTTACCGATGAAGTTTGGGGTACATGCCAACATGGCAATCTAAACTTCTTACCTTGGCACCGTATGATGCTTTATTTTTACGAGCGAACAGTGCGTAAGTATGTTGGACAAGATTACTCTCTTCCTTATTGGGACTATTACCAAGAAAAAGCGGCTAATGGGAAAGGACTAGCGCTGCCTCAATTGGTTCGAGGTAAACAAGCAGGTAGTTTATATGACCAGTTCCGTACACCAGGTTTAAATGAGAATATCAGCGCTATAGATCCAGATAATGCCAGCGCTGCTCAAGCATTTAAATGGAATGACTTCACATCATTTTCCAACCAGTTACAGTCTCAGCCTCATGGTGTAATGCACTGTGCGGTAGGTAAAAACTGTGTGCTGCCAGATATGGGATTTGTACCAATTGCAGGTTTAGACCCTGTATTTTATATGCACCATGCCAATATCGACCGCTTGTGGCAATGTTGGCTAAATAAAAAAGCCAATGGACAACCCATTACACTTGAGTGGGCAAAGAAAAACTTAGGTATGCCAGATAGCTGGTATAACACTCGATACACCTTTGCAGACGAAAACGGCAATAAAGTCACCATGACCATTGCTGATGTATTTACCCCTGGTAAAATTCCAGTGCGTTATACCAATGAAAACGCATGTAAAGTTCAAGCACCAGTTATGAGTAGTCAAGCAGGAAAAGTAAATCTATTTAAAAAAGCGCATAAACCAGTCAGCAGTAATAAAACCATTCAACTGATGGGTGTAAGTCAAAAAGTAGCTTTAGCACCTCAAACCACAACCTTCTTAAAAAGTGCTAGTCAACTTTCTCAAACCACACTTTCATCAGGACAAACTTATTTAATCTTAGATAATGTACAAATGGTGGGTAATCCAAATCTAACTTATAAGATTTATTTATCTCCTAAAAATAAACCTGACCAAAAAATTTATGTTGCCACAATTAACTATTTCGGTGTGTTAGATCATAGCCACGGCGGGCATGCGAGCAATGGTGCTATGGGTCAATTGGTCTATCAAGTCAGCGATCAAGTTAATCAATTAGGCGTACCTGCTGAAGACTTAGAGGTTCAGTTTGTTGCTACCGATTTAACCCTTAACCCAGTGAAGCAAAAGGTAAGTTCTCAAGGACTGAGCATTTCTCAAGTTCGCTTAGAAACTTCAAAATAATAATTAAGGGAGAGGCCTGATTTTTCAGGCCTATATTTATTATGAAAATAGCTCATTTAATATTATGTACCCCTCTAACGTTAGCGAGTGGGTATGCCTTAGCAGAGGAGTCTTCTGACCGTATATTAGAAGACCCTCCTGAAATGTCTGTTGCACGTAATCTTCAAGCTTTACTTGCGGTACCAAGCCCTACTACTGCCATAACAACCGTTCCGCAAATGCAGTCTTCAAATGAAGCACTGTTTACTTGGGAGGTTAAAAAAACAATAAATAGACTCTGGAACCCAGCAACAAACAGTTATGACAAAGTCATGTTACGCAGTTATCAAGGCACAAATACACAGCCCAATACGCCTTATATTGCTCCAACCATTGAGGTATTTCCCGGTGAAACCGTACGAGCAACTTTAGATAATCAGCTTGATATAGCCCCAATTACCCATAAAAAACTTCCTAAAGACCCTAGTTGTACTGGTGATCATTTTGATGTGAATAAACCACATTGTTTTGATGGTACCAATATGCATACACATGGGTTATGGATTAACCCAGCAGGAAATAGTGATAACGTTTTAGTTTCGATTAATCCGGGTGTTAACTTCCAATATGAGTACAACATACCGCCTGATCATCCGGCCGGAACATTTTGGTATCATCCACATCGACATGGTTCAACCGCGATTCAAGTCGCAAGTGGTATGGCGGGTGCTTTGATTATTCGTGGATATCGTCAACCCACACCAAATAAAACAGGTGATTTAGATTTACTCACCTATGGTTTTAAAGAAAGAACGCTGGTTTTTCAGCAAATTCAATATGCTTGCTATGATGCTAATGGCAAAATCGAAACTGACTCAAAAGGTAATTACATTTGCCAAAATAATCAAATTGGTGAAATTAGGGATTATCAGGGCTTTGGTGTCGGCGGTTGGGGGAAATCAGGACGATATACAAGCATTAATGGTGAAGTTCAACCTTTCATTACTCAAGCTGTAGCAGGACAAGTCGAACGTTGGCGAATGGTTCATGCTGGTGTCCGCGACAGTATTAACCTGAGCGTTCGCCAAATGCAAAACATCCCTTCTAAACTCGATTTAACACCAACGGGTGAAAAGCAATTATTAAGAGAAAGCTGTACAGGCCCAATTGTAAGTCAACACCTTATTGCAGCCGATGGCTTAACTCTCAAACAAGTCATGGATAAAACAGTCACTGTTTTTCAACCGGGTTACCGTTTCGATGCCTTAATGCAATTCCCGCAAGAAGGCCGCTATTGTCTGATTGATGAAGCTGCTTCAGCTTCTGCTAACGTGGACCGTACTTCTTCTGAGAGACGCTTACTTGGAATTATTCAAGTCAATAAATCCACTTCAGCACCTCAGTCTTTAACAACAGTGTTAAGCAATAATGCAACACGCAATATTGCACCAGATATGCGTCCCGCTGTGCTTCAAGATTTACAACAAAATTTAAAGCTCAGTCATTTTGTTCCGCATCAGGATTTACCGGCAACACCAAATAAACAATTTTTAGAATTTAATATTGATACGAATGCTAATCCAACTCAATTTCAGGTCGATGGAAAACCATATAAACCAGACCGAATTGATCGCACACTTGAGTTAGGTAAAACCGATGAATGGATACTTACTTCTAAATTAGCCAGTCATCCGTTCCACATTCATGTAAATCCGTTTCAGATCGTTGAGATTAAAGATCCTAGTGGGAAAGATGTCAGTGATATCAACGCCGTTGATGACTACGACAAATCCGCTCCACCTGACCCACAATACCGTGGTCTAAAAGGCACATGGAAAGACACCATTTGGGTTAAAAATGTAAAAGGAGCCAGTTATAAAGTCATTGTTAGAACCAAGTACCAACGCTACATTGGTGACTTTGTATTGCACTGCCATATTCTAGATCATGAAGATCAAGGCATGATGCAAAACATTCGCATTAGCCTTCCAGATGGTAATGGTGGTGTTTCACAAGGACATCATTAACCATAAATCTTTTTCAGACAGAATTAAAAAGGCCGCTTCTCGCGGCCTTCGTTTTATCATTTTTATGTAGAACTTTTATTTTCTTGATAATTCATATTCTTTAAAAATAAATCGACTACATATTCAACCCAAATACTAATTTCACTCTCAGATATTAAATAATCAGGATGGGTCAGACATTTTAAATGAGCATCACTTCGTAAAAGCGATAAAAAGATATTTGCAGCAGCTTCAGAAGAAGAACTTAACTCAATTTCTCCTTGTTTGACCGATTTTTCAAGATAACCCGCAATAATATTTGCAAGGCGTTGGGGGCCAACTTGAAAGAATTTTTCAGATAATTCTGGGAATCTAACTGCTTCAGCAATACAAACTCTAAAAAAAGCCAAACCTGAATGTGACAATATAAAGCAGAGATAAGTTTTACCCATCTCTGTTAAAGCTGAACGTAAATTTTTAGCTTGCGTCTCAACTAAAATAATTTGTTTTTGCATGTTGGTGCATTGGCGTTCAATGACCGCAGCGAACATTGCTTCTTTATTTTTAAAACAACCATACATGGTGGCTTTTGAAACACCAGCTTCTTTTTGAATCATGTCTGTCGTCGTGCCACTAAAACCGTGGATCAGAAAAAACTTGGTTGCTGCATCTAGAATTTTTTGATCTTTTTCATTGGCTTTAATGCAATCAGACATACGAACCTACAAATATATTTAGAAATTTCGTGGTTAGTGTAACTCATCGAAAAGTTCAAAATCGAGAATTGACGTAATTTTAATAAGATAGTACAGTACCGATCGGTACAGTTAAACTCAATAACTGCACTATGCAACGAATTCATTTTTAAAATTTAAGGTAAAAGATGAATATACGACCACTCATCGGTTTGGCAGGTGCAATTTTTGCAGCAATGACTGTCGAATTTAATAACCGAATTACCAGTATTACCTTGGTCGATATTCGCGGTGCAATGGGTATTAGTGTCGACTCTGGTTATTGGGTCAGCAGTATTTATGCCAGTACCATGATTATTGGCATGATTCTCTCTACCAGTTGGGCCGTTATTTTTTCTATGCGTAGAGTCCTTCTTTTTGCCATAGGTCTTTGTCTCGTCTCTAGCGTTTTAATTCCTTTTAGTCCCAGCATTGAAATATTTTATTTATTACGCGGCTTGCAAGGGCTTGCCAATGGTTTAACCATTCCTTTACTCATGGCATGTGCACTTAGATTTCTAGGGCCAGAAATCCGTTTATGGGGTTTGGCCTGCTATGCGCTAACAGCAACTTTCTTTCCCCACTTAAGTGCTGCACTCTCTGCATTTTATTTAGATGTAGTTGGCTGGAAAATGATATTTTTCCAAACCATTCCTTTTTGTGCGCTAAGCGCTGCGCTGGTTTATTTTGGTATTCCCCAAGATCCATTGAATTATTCAAGAATAAAAACTTACGATTGGATGGGTGCCATTTTAGCGATTATTAGCTTAGCGAGCCTGAGCACCATGTTGTTGCATGGCAATCATTTAGACTGGTTTCATTCTCAATTAATTTGTGTATTAGCCTTAATTAGTGCAATAACTTTACCTTGGTTTTTCATACATGAATGGCGTTATCCGTCACCATTAATTAAACCGCAAATGCTCGAAATCCGAAATTTTGCTTATGCTGTTATTGCTCTCTTTTGCTTTGTCATTATTGGTATGTCCACCAGCACATTACCACTGAATTACTTAAGTGCTGTACATGGTTATAAACCAACTCAGACCATGTGGATTGGCTTACAAATTGCGGCATTGCAATTTATCTATATTCCTATTGTTGTGAAGCTTTTAAATCAAGCTTGGGTCGACAGCCGTTATGTACATGGCTTTGGTTTACTTCTGGTGATGGCCGGTTGTTTAGGTGCAAGTCAACTCGATACCACTTGGAATCAAGACCAATTTTACTTTTGGCACGCCATCTCATGTTTGGGCCAAACCTGTGTCGTGCTCTCACTCTTAATGATGGGTACAAACAGTGTTCATCCAACCATGGCAATTTATGCATCACCGATGATTAACACTCCGCGTGCGATTAGCGGCGTATTGGGTGTGTGCATTTTGGACTGGATTAATCGCGTCCGCGGTGAATACCATTCAACACGGTTGATTGAAAATACCGCACAACATGTTTTCCAAAATATTCAAGGCCCTGTCATTAATCCACTTACTCCGCCTGTGCTTACCGCAAATGGTGCAGATCGTGTTTCAGGCGGTTTATCTGCCCTAAATTCTGCGATTCAAGCGCAACAATCTGTTTTAGTAATTAGCGATCAATATCTCATCTTAGCTGGCCTTACTGCAATTTTATTCATTGTGATGCTGATATTACCCGTTAGAACTTATCCACCACGCATTGCTCTCATTAAGTTAATGAATAGTCATAACTCAGGAAAATCTTTATGAGTACTCTAGAAGCCCAAGATCACTCTGCGACCGAGTCAGCCAAATTAACAAAGGTGCAATATCTCAAAAAGCATTGGGTTATGGTTATTGCGTTCATTATTGTTTTAGCCTCTATTTTATGGGTTTTAAAACTTATATTTTTACCATCTTCGACTATTGAAACAGACGATGCACGTGTAGATGTAGAGTACTCAACCATTGCTCCTAAAGTCTCTGGAAATATCGAAGAAATTTATATTAAAGATCATCAGACCGTAAAAAAAGGCCAGCTTTTGGCACGGATTGATGCAAGAGATTATGAAGCTGCTTTAGCTGAAGCAGAATCTAATTATGCTAAAGCGGAAGCTGATCTAAATGAAGCAAAACTGGTAGTAGAAAGACAACCGACTGTTATTCGAGAAACAGAGGCTCAGCTTAGAAAAGTAGAAGCTGGAATTAAACTCACCAAAGATAATACAGCGCGTTATGAGCAACTACAGGCACTTGGTGCTGAGTCTAGATTAATTACACAACAGTCAAAAACTACATTGACTGAGCAATATGCTGACTTAGACAGCAGTAAAGAAAAAGTTACCGATGCACAGTATCAGCTCAACCAATATAAAATTCAGGTTCAAGCCAAACAAGCTGTTTTAAAACAAGCTCAAGCGGCACTTGATAAAGCAAAGCTGAATTTGAGTTATACAGAAGTTCGAGCACCTATTGATGGCATGATTGGTCAAAAGTCAGCTAACGTAGGTAACTTTGTAAGCGCTGGTAATCCACTCATGGTGGTTGTTCCTTTAGACCAAGTCTATGTAGAAGCCAACTTCCGTGAAATTGAGCTAAAACAAATAAAAATTGGACAGCCTGTTAATGTCTATGTAGATGCTTATAACGTTGAATTAAAAGGCGTGGTAGACAGCTTCTCTCCATCTACTGGTGCATTTTTCTCTCCGATCTCGGCGACCAATGCGACAGGTAACTTTACCAAGATTGTTCAGCGTTTACCTTTACGCATCAAGCTTATTGAAAATCAACCGAATATTAAGTTGTTGCGCCCAGGTCTATCTGTTGTAGTTTCTGTGGATACGACTAAAAAATAAGTGCTTTTAAATAAAATCTTTAAAATAATTCAGCCGGTGGGTACTGTGGCTTTGCACTAGCCCACCGGAACCTAAGTCTAACTTCAAACTTCCAATGCAATTTGTATTTATAGAAGTTCATTTCAAAATACTAATTAATCGCTATTTCATAATGAAAATTATCTGCTAAGCCAAACGACTCACGGTATTCGACTGCCACACCTTCAAGGTTTTTTGCAATACGGCATACCTTAACCAAAGGATCTTCAAGCTTATTATTTAAATGGCTATCTTTAATATTTTTCTCGAAAGTTAACCGTTCTGTTGCAGAAGAAATAAATTGACCACAGTGCTGATAATAAAAAGGATAAAGTAGATTCCCAAACTCAGCGATTGGAATTTCTTCCAGATTTTTAAATAAGCGTTCAGGCAACCAAATTCGCTCACTTAACACAACGACTTCTTCATGTTTACGGACACGCTCGATATAAATCAACTTTTCATTAAGCCCAAGTCCCAGCTCTGCATTCACCTCTGGTATTGCATCGCACACTTCAACTTTTTTGATTTGTCCTTGTGGCTGAATGAACTCGCCTTTTTTATTACGTAATCTAAAAAAACGGATAAGTGAATTTTCAAAATTAGGTTGCTTAAGAAAGGTTCCTTTTCCTTGCTGTTTCACTAATAGGCCGTCTTCGACTAGCCCTTCTACGGCTTTTCTTACGGTTCCCACCGATACGCTATACATTTGAGCAAGCTCTTGTTCACTTGGAATAGGCTCTTCAACTGTCCATTTTGACTGAATCAGTAGCTTTTGAAGCTCCCAACGAACCTTTTCATATCGTGGCAATTTAAAATTTTTAAATGCAGTCTCATCAAGCATTTGCGTTAAACATTATGAAATCGATTTGACAATATTAGCATAGTTATATGTAATACAAAAAACCAAACATATATATGTTTAGATGTTTATATATTTATCAAGGAAGATAATATGGCTGCATTGATGCTTATAACTTTAGCCGTATCTATAGGTTTAGGTTATAAAACCAAAATCAATATTGGATTTTTTGCAATAGCATTTGCCTACCTGATTGGCTGCTTTGGCATGGGACTTAAGCCTTCAGAAGTTATTGAGCTATGGCCTGTCAAAATTTTCTTTATTATTTTATCCGTTACTTTGTTTTATAACTTTGCTTTGGCAAATGGCGCACTAGAGAAGCTTGCCAGCCATCTTTTATATAAATGCCGTAAGTTTCCTCAGTTTTTACCTTTAGCGATTTTTTTCGCAGCAACCATTATTGCAGGCTTAGGTGCTGGTTTTTATACAGTACTTGCCTTTATGGCACCCATTACACTGCTGCTGTGTAAAAAAACTAATATGAATATGATTATTGGTGGGATGGCTGCAAATTACGGCGCTTTAGCTGGCGCAAATTTTATGACATCGCAAAGTGGCATTATTTTCCGAAGCTTAATGGAAAATAATGCCATTAGCTCACAAACAGCTTTTTCATATAGCAGTGGAATTTTTGTCTTAACTTTAATTATTCCGATTGCGGTGTTGGGAATTTATACCCTCTGGAATAGAAAAAGTAATTCAATTGTGATTGAAGATCAAAAGCCTGAACCATTCGACAAAAAACAGAAACAATCCATCTTCCTTATTATTTTAATGATGTCGATTGTTTTAGTTTTTCCAATCTTGCACCTTGTTTTTCCCGATGTAAAAACGATTAGCTTTTTAAACTCTAAAATTGATATAGCCTTCCTTGCGATTACCTTCTCGCTCATTAGTTTACTTATGAAACTTGCGGATGAGAAAAAGGTCATTGCACTGGTGCCTTGGGGAACACTGATCATGATTTGCGGTGTCGGTATGCTCATCGCATTAGGTGTAAAGCTTGGCATTATTACTACCCTTTCTGAATGGTTAGCAAACAATGTTCCTGTGTGGGTCATTCCCGTACTTTTATGTCTGATCAGTGCCATTATGTCTGTATTTTCAAGCACTCTCGGCGTAGTTGCTCCTACCTTATTCCCAATTGTTCCAGCACTTGCTCTTACATCTGGGCTAAATCCACTTGTACTGTTTATTTGTATTGTGGTTGGCGCTCAGTCTACAGCGATTTCTCCTTTCTCGTCTGGCGGTAGCCTCATTATGGCTTCAGCTCCAGCAGATATCGACAAAACCAAATTCTTTAATCAACTGTTATTTAAAGCAATTCCTGTAGGAGTCATTGCTGCTTTAATCGCTATTTTCGCTTTAAAATTTGTAATGTGAGATGAAAATGAACTGTATAGATACACATGCACATGTTTTTTCGACTCAGGACCACAGTATCGAAACAGCACGGTACGCACCTGATTACAATGCAACTGTACAAAGTTTTATTTCTCATCTGGATGAACACAATTTCACGCATGGAGTTTTGGTTCAACCCAGCTTTTTGGGTACCAATAACCAAGCGATGTTAAATGCAATTCAGCAATACCCTAACCGCTTAAAAGGGATCGCCGTTGTTCAACATACAACGACTCTTGATGAGCTCGCGAATCTCAAGGCACAAGGCATCGTTGGTGTTCGCTTAAATCTATTCGGTCTTAACCCTCCTGCACTAAATACACCTGACTGGCAAAAATTTTTACGAAATGTGGAGAGCCTCAACTGGCAAGTTGAATTACACGCACCGCCAAAATATCTGGTTCAGCTTTTACCCCAATTGAATGAATACCACTTCGATGTCGTAATTGACCATTTTGGCCGGGTTGACCCTGTTAAAGGGATTGAAGATCCGGATTATCAGAAGTTTTTAAGCTTACTTAACGCAAAACAGCACTGGATTAAAGTGTCCGGTTTCTACCGTTTAGGCACTAGTCCAAAAAACATAAATATAGTCCAACGGGCATATAACATTTTCAAAGAAAAAGGTTTTTTACACAAACTCATTTGGGGAAGCGATTGGCCGCATACCCAACATGAATCTTCAATAACTTATGAGGGCGCATTTAAAACTTTTAAACACATCGTGTTTGATAAACACGAGCAATGTTTAATTTTAAATCAGAACCCGACCGAGCTGTTTGATTTCTCACGTACATAAGGAGTATGTATGAAAAATGATATATCTATATCGGAAGTAGAAAAGTCAACGATCCGTAAACTTTCTTTTCGTATTCTTCCTTTCCTCATTCTTTGTTATTTCATCGCTTATATTGATCGGGTGAATATTGGTTTCGCCGCTTTAACCATGAACCAAGAAATTGGTTTAACTGCTACCGCCTTTGGTTTCGGTGCGACATTATTCTTTATTGCCTACGTTATATTTGAAATTCCCAGCAACATGGCAATGGAAAAGCTGGGGGCACGTATCTGGATTGCCAGAATCATGATTACTTGGGGAATTGTGGGTTGCTGTACCGCCTTCATTACCGGCCCCATTTCTTATTCGATTTCAAGATTTTTACTCGGCGCTGCCGAAGCTGGTTTTTTCCCGGGCGTACTACTGTATTTAACGCTCTGGTTCCCAAAACGATATATGGCTCGAATTGTTGCTGTTTTTATGGTTGCCATTCCTTTATCTAACTTTATCGGTTCACCGTTATCTGCTTTATTATTAGGTTTACATGGTTTACTGGGTTTAAGTGGATGGCAAGTGCTTTTAATTTTAGAAGCCTTACCCGCGATTCTTCTTGGTTTATTTTGTCTTGTATGGCTGCCTAACACTGCAAATAATGTTAAATGGTTAAATCAAGAAGAAAAGGAATGGCTATCAAACACCTTAACTTTTGAAAAAAACCAATTGTTAAATTCTGAAAAACAAGACAGTGCTGAGCAGAAAAAGAGTAAGTTTAAACTTCTTATTACCAATAAATATTTATGGTTCTTCGCAATTATCTATGCAGGAAGTTCAGCAACCAGCAATATTTTATCGTTATGGATGCCTCAAATACTAAAAGCTTTCCATCTGACTGCCATGGAAACGGGTCTCTTAAATATGATTCCTTTTGGTTTAGCTGCTGCTTTCATGATTGTTTGGGGCGTACATGCCGATAAAAGTGGTAATAAGAGCCTTAACACAGCTATTCCATTGTTTGTGACGAGTTTTGGTTTACTCCTTACTCTTTTCACATCATCTTTAACATTGAGCTTGCTTTTATTCTCACTCGTTTTGATGGGTAACTATGCCATTAAAGGTCCTTTCTGGGCGTTGGTTTCTGAGCGCTTACCACCTACTTTAGTTGCTGTTGGTATTGCAGCGGTAAATACTATCGCACATGTAGGTACTGGCCTTATGAACTCTATTATGGGCATAGTGAAAGATTACTCAGGGAGCTTCCCTGTGTCACTTTTACCACTCTGCATTCTTACCTTTATTGGAGCCATGATTGCGTTGTACTTGGGAAAAAAACCGACTTTACCTAAGGTACAGAAGGTTCAAAATATGGATTAGGTTTTGATATATAAGAAAAAAAGACCAATTGGCTGGTCTTTTTTTTATTTATACATCACTATTTAAAATCACTCATTAAAAAACCCAACGAAGTAGGTCATTTATATTCTATATAATAGCTGTTGCCATCAGAACTATTGAAAACCATATTTAAAGTAGGGTAAATAAATTCACCTCTTAACAAAATATATTCAACCTTGGTTCTCTGAAATCTAGATGAATGATTGATTCTATTAGTATTTACCTCTGTATAGTTTGCCTGTGCTCTTGTTTCTTTTCCTTGGTAATCAATAATTGTAATGTCTTTTAGCATTAATATGCTCCAATTTAATTAGACATATTATGCTTAACGAAATTTTTATACTATCAATATTTTGTAGGCAACTAATTTAAATTAATTTTTAAAATTTACACATCTATACCTTAAGAAAATTTATATATGTGTGTTTTATGTACCCCTACTTGAAATTGAGATAGCATAATTCCGAATTTTAAAGGATAAGACTCAACAGGTTATATATAATTGATTTTATTTATGAAATATACAGTCGAAATAAAGTTCATTTCTATGACATATCAACACATATAAGTCTTAAAACAACCGTAATGTAAAGTGATTTAAAGCGTAGTATGAACTTTCCCTAGTGAAGATAAGAAGATAAAAATGTCAGGTTTTAAAAGTTTTTCTCAAAATACAACTAACAACGCTAATATCATTAAAGCCCAAATGAATAAGCATTCTGCAACACAACCACCTACCGAAACTCAACCATCAGAAGTTCCTGGCACCGTAAAAGATCTGCCTGAGAATAATGATCAACCTGATCCTAATAACAAATAATTTCTGATTAACAGTGCCTTGGAAGTTGTTTTGAGGTCCTGCTACTATAAAGAATAAATTAGTGCACTGATTTATTATACTATTAACTACTTTTATCAATTTGATTTGTTTAGTTATTTAAGAAATTACAGCCATTCATTCCAGAAAATTGATATGACTAGTCTCTCAGATATGAGGGGCTTTTTTAATTGTGTTTCAACTTAACCAGTACTTACCCACTCATTAAAAAGAGCACCTAAGTGCTCTCTCATTCTTATTGATTTTTGTATAAAGCAAAATTTATTGCCCTATCATATGCCTGTTCCTGTAGCTCCGTATATACATAAAAGTGCTGTTCTACTTTGGTAACAGGGTTAATAAGTTTCATTGGTTCATAACTATGAGTATTTAAATCATTAGGGTCAACATCAAAAGCTTCTAATTGCTGCTCTCGCCATTCTCCACTTAGTACACCACCTACACAAAGCCATTTCGTTGTATTGTCTGACATATCTAATCCATATTTTTGGAGGTGTTCACATACCATATCACGCCGACCTTTGAGCTGTATTATTTTTTTTTATATCTAAAAAAATCGATCCTCTAATTAGATGACTTCTTCAGCAAAGTAATTCTAAGAACCATAACAAAAAGCCCATCTTCCGATGAGCTTTTATTTAATTAAATTTAAGAATATGCATTAGACTTTAAATTCTGCTAATACAAAGTTTTTTACTATTTCATCAAAAGTTGGTTTCAGAAGAGCTTGCTCGCTATTTTTTATAGTTTTATACCAATAACTCGCTGCAACTCCCATACTGAACAAAGCTAACAATTTCATTGCTCACCTCACTTATTGGGAAGAGTGAAACTTAAAGTATCATTCGCGTTTGTAGCGTTCCAACTCGTTTTAGCGAGGTTTCTGTATACATTTTAAGCAATGTGTAATAAAAAAAGCCCTTATAATTGTGAGCTTTCTTTTACAACAATAGTTCAATTTATTCATGGTTCGACCGCTATAAGGTATACCTAATATTTACCTTATTCAGGGGCAAGGAAAAACAACCAAAATGACAAGAAGCTTTGAAAAAAGACAACAAGGAAATCCTTCATCAATCTTGCCTATAAAAGTACATAAAAATTAAGTAAAAGCATTTTTCTATAATCAGAGGTTCTTTAATATTACAATTTCATCTATTTTCTTAAAGTTTATCTTGTGAAAGAATATTTAACTTAAAAAATTTAATTTTTGTGGATATTTTTCAGCAATTTCCTTAGTAACTTTTAAAGATCGAAAAACCTCAGGGATACTTAACATGTCTACATAAGGAATATGTAAAATGCTTTTCTTTTTTCGCAGAACACCTATTTCATACAATTCATTTATCTCTTCACATGCTAATTTTATTTCAAAACAATAACCTAAAAACACCATTAAATATGAGACATTTTTACCATTTGATCTAGGTGCAAGATTGGTGATAACTCCCTGTATTACATCTTCTGTATAATAATTTCTGGAATCTATCAATTTTGATATTTTCACAGAAAAAAGATTATGGTCTAAAGTTACTTTTCCTAATATACATTGTTTCAAATATTCTGTGATTTCTGTTGAGAATTCAACTTGTCTAAAAACTTTATGTTGAGAAACAGCTGCTCTCCAAATTATTGAAATAACGTACATAATTAAGCGATATTGATTAACTGGTGCAATCGTGAAATATTGGAGACGAATCTTATGCTTGACCCCTTTTTGCTTATTTTTTAAGACCCAAAGTGCATAATTTTCATATCTAGAATTTAGCAAATTTTCACAATCATTACATAGCATCATTGATGCCCATTGATCTGTTGATCTAATTATTCTTTTATTCTCTGGTTCAGTTACTAAGCCATAATGCGTATTACTCCTTTTTAGAAGCTCTCGAAATACTGATTTCCCAATTACATGCGAATTTTTAAGCTCTTTAACTTGATCGTATAATTTACATGTTTTATTTTCCATAAAATATAATTAATAAATTTATTCAGCTGTTAAAATAATATATGTTTATTAAAAAACCACCTAGCTAATCTAAAAAATTTAACCATAGAATCACTGGTTTTCTTTTATTGAATAACAAGCCTCATGATTTGATAAGCTTTTAAACATATAAGACTTTATAAAACAAAATAAAGCTTCACGCTTAACAGAGTTCTACTCTACTCAAAAACCTCTCCACCACCACATCCCTTTCATCCAAACTATTTGAGCTTAAAATCTGGAACATCAAACCATCAATTAAGTTTAAAACCATATTGGCATCGGGTTTTAGTGTGCTGTTCTCTAAACTAAAAACCAGATCAAAAACCTCTCGAAGCAGCCATTTTCTATACTCAATTGCCATTTGGTAGGCCTGAGAGTAAATCTTTTTAATTTCAAAAATAGCTTTAAGCAATAGATAGTACAGACTATTAAAATTGACATGTAAAACAATAATCTCTTTGATTTTATCGCTTGAGGTTCGGTAACGGCTTGAGTAAATAATTGCCAGCACTTCTTCTTTCAGGCGGCTTTTTTGAAAATAGATGCACCTTTCAATAAGCTGCTCTTTTGAGTGAAAGTAGTTGTAAAAAGTAGCTTTAGGAATTTTGGATTCTTTGGCAATTAAGTCCACGCCCGTATTGTGAAATCCATAGAGATTGAACAGCTCTATTGCAGTATGAATAACCTGTAATTTTTTGGAAGATGTTTCTAAAGTTGGCATAGTTTTACCGTTATAAATTCTTGTTGTTTCAAAAGAGATAAAAAAGCCTGTGCCTTCTCTGGGAGAAAAAAAGGCACAGCAAAGCCGTAAAGACTGTGCATGGCACATCTCAAGTTTTATTGTTGCTAAGTTTTAGTCGTGACGAATTAAAGCCTGAAAAGCCTATAGCTCATCAAAGCTTTAAATTGATTTAAGTTGTGTCGAGATTGATTTTGACAGTGACTGCCAATAATTTATGAATGTGCATAGCCAACTCCTTCTTTTGGGAGTTCTGCCGAAACATTATAAATTATGGTGGCAGAACGGAAGCAGGTTGACGGACTGGTTCAACTCCAGCACACTCGAAAGTGTCCCACTCCCGTCCTACCGCTACGGGAGGGAACGAGATGTGCACACAAAACTATTCCTCAGAAGAAATAATCCTGATGTGGTTGAATTACGGTCCGTCAAAACCGACTGGCAATGTAGGCCAGCCCGCAAATGGTAATCTTCAAAAATTAAGGTGTCAATGTGAAATTGGCTAGAAATTATTTAATTAATTATTGTTTTTCATTTAATTACACAATTAAGAAAAAACTTAAGTAAAAATAAACAGAAGTAGAAATGGTAGAAGAAGCAGTAACAGCAATTCAATCAAAGTTACGCTATACATCAGGAAAAAATCTGATCGGGTCAACTTACTTTGCATATTAATGATAGGAAACCTATTTATTAAAATATACAAAAGGCCTAAATCCGAACAATTTAAGCCTTTTTGCTTTTAGATAAGAACTATAGCGTTAACTTAAGATAAGAATTCTTTAATCGTCTCTTGCATACTGGTAGTGGCACGACCAATTAACTGGTGCAGATCTTTGCTATCACTATATAAGCCGCCTTTAGATACACCTTCATCTGAATCTGCCAAGATGCCAGCAAACCCTTCTGGTATACTCAATTGTATCAAGAGCGCTTTATATTCCTCTTCTGGTAGGTCTTGGTAAATGACTTCTTTTTTGCTAATTTCACTTGCCCATTTTGCAACATCGTCAAGGGTATAACTCGCATCGCCTGCTAGTTCATAAATTTTATTTTCATGTCCGTCTTGCGTTAATACCACAGCGGCAGCAGTCGCATAGTCTAAGCGTGAAGCAGAAGCAATTTTGCCGTGATGCGTTGCCCCAAAAATTTTGCCATGCTCAACTGCTTGTGCAAGTCCCATCGCATAATTTTCGTTGTACCAGTTATTACGCAATAGTGTATGGGGGATATTCGATTTTTTTAAATATTGTTCACTTTCAACATGTTCTTGTGCTAATAGAAGCGGTGTTGTATCTGCTTTTAATAAACTCGTATAAACAATAAATTTTACGTTTGCAAGTTTTGCCGCATTAATCACGTTTACGTGTTGTACTGTACGTTTGCCAATTTCATTCGATGAAATTAATAAAAGTTTATCAATACCAGTCAATTGAACCGAAAGTTTATCTGCGTCATCGACATAATCAAAAGCACGCACTTCGATCCCTTTTGAGCTTAAATCTGATGCTTTTTCTGGATTACGGACTAGTGCGACAATATTTTTTGCGTCAGTCCGTTCGAGTAATTGAGAAATAACCAATTGGCCGAGTTGACCTGATGCACCAGTAACTGCAATACGCATGATGATCTCCATCTGATGTAGTTGATATATTCCAATCATCGTAGTACCTTAACTTACTAAAAGTAAGTACTTACCTAAAAGTAAGTTTAGAAACAAATGTAAACTTTTGTAATGAAGGTGGTACGCGATGAAAGGATACGTTTTTGCAGCAGATTGTCCCTCTCGAAAAATTTTATTAACTCTCACGAGCCGTTGGAGTGTCTTGATTTTAGTTGCACTTCGAGATCAACGTCTGCGTTTTAATGAGTTAAAGAAAATTATTGATGGCATTAGTGAAAAGATGTTGGCACAAACCTTAAAAACGCTTGAGCACGATGGTTTTATCGTACGACAGGATTATGCAGAAATACCACCTCGTGTAGATTATCAATTAACAGACTTTGGACGCGAGGCTTCCGAACGACTTTTTGATTTAACTACTTGGCTTGAAAATAATTTATCCAAGTTATTAGAAAGTCAGCCTAGTACAGACATAGTTCAAAATTGACTCGGGACATAGAGTTATTATTGTATATTTAGCATTCAAACTCGCTTAATTCGCTACTTTGTGTTAGTATTGTTTTAGTAGTTACTATTGAGTTTATTAATTCGATATGAGTAAAAATAGCAATCTAGAAGTCTGCCCAATCGCCAGAAGCCTTTCTGTACTAGGTGATGCATGGAGCATGTTGATATTACGAGATGCTCATGCAGGTTTTACACGTTTTGATCAGTTTCGTAAAAGCTTAGGCATTGCACCAACCATGCTAACAAAACGGTTATCTGTTTTAGTAGAAGAAGGCTTACTCGAAAAAAGACAATATTCTGAACACCCACCACGTGAAGAGTATGTATTAACTCAAGCAGGTAAAGATTTTTTACCAGCTTTATTTGTGATTGGTGCATGGGGTCGAAAATATAAACCCTTTGAGCAACCTGAGAAAATGGTAACTTTCATTGATGCAGAACAAGGCACTGAAATCAAACCTATTGTAATTGACCAAGTGACGGGAGCCGAAATTGGTACTCGCCCGATCAGTCAAAAGTAATGAATGATTTAAATATAAAAGCACTCAATTGGAGTGCTTTTTATTGGCCTGATGTAAAGTAAATGGGTTATTTTGCTCGGCTACGTTGGGTGGCATAAGTTCCCCAACCACTGAGTAAAACTGATTTAATAAATGCCCATAACCCACTTTCCTTAGGTTTCGGCTCTTTACCTTTACCAATCCGTTTGAGTTGTTGGGTATACCAAAGTACTTCCATAATCCCCAGACTATCAATTTTTTTGATGCCAGTTTTGATGGGTTGCACTGACTGAAAACCATTTTTTCCTGCCAGTAAAGATTTGGGTACATCAGGTTCAATTGCCATAAGTCTTGCAATTCCAATAACATCACATGCATGTGACTGCAAAGCTTGATCCATACCTTCTACAGTTCGGAATCCACCTGTTACCATCAACGGCGTTTTAACAAGTGTTCTCACTTTTTCTGCGAAATCAATAAAGAAAGCTTCGCGTGCAATTGTCGATGCTTTTTGTGGAGCTTTGGCTACTCCAGATTCGTAGGTGCCACCCGATATTTCAATCAGGTCAATGCCTGCATTCGCTAATGCCTGAATGGTTTCTAAGGAGTCTTGCTCGGTAAACCCGCCTTTTTGAAAGTCTGCCGAGTTAAGCTTAATCGCAATAGGAAACTCTTTACCGACTTGTTTTCGGATCTCTGTATAAACTTCCATTAAGAAACGGCGACGTTTTTCTGGTGTACCACCCCACTCATCATTTCTTAAATTGTGCAAAGGTGACAAAAACTGGTTAATCAGATAACCATGCGCAGCGTGAATCTCAACTCCACTAAAGCCAGCCTTTTTACATATCGCAGCGCTACGCCCAAAACGCTGAATAATTTCTAAAATCTCTTCGTGTGTTGCTTCATCAGGTGTTGCAAATAAAGACTGCATTTCTGCACCAAATGGCACTGCCGATGCAGAAATGTTACGTACATTTAATCCTTTCGGTGATTGTTTTCCCGGATGATTTAACTGTGCCCACAATTGAGAACCTTGTTCGGTCACGGTTTTTGCCCATTTCTGTAAAATTGCAAAATCACGCTCATCCTCAACCACCACATTGCCAGCCTCACCTAAGGCTTTGCGGTCAATCATAATGTTGCCAGTTATGATCATCCCAATCCCTGATGCGGCCCAACGCTGATATAGCCGAACATGTTTTTCGTTTGGATTATTTGAATAGCTGGCTAAAGTTTCACTGGTTGCAGCCTTCGCTAACCGGTTTGGAATGATGACACCATTCGGTAAAGTTAAAGGCTGATTCAAAAGATTCGTTTTTAATTGCAGATGAGTCATGGCTTATCTCACACAGTTAAAGAGGGTTTTGAATGGGGTTGAATAAAGTCCACTAAACTTTGAAACCACATCACATCCACAAAATTTCCGGTAATGACAAGGTCTTGTGTTCTAAGTGCAGTTAAAAAAGTGTTCACACTGTCTTTGGCTGACAACACTGCAAACCCTTTGCTACCCGTTTTAAACGTAAAGGTAAAACTTGGTGACTTGGTTAGCCCCGAGTAAGAGTTAATCTTGCCATTTTTCACTTCGAAATAGCGGCCTTCACCACTTGCTGTTTGAATCTGAAAGATGACATTTTTATCTTTCACATAAGCTGCGCATTTCGGGTTCTTTTTTACAGCACGCTGCATGAGCTTGGTCAGCATCCACAGCAATAATTTAAATTTCATCATTTTTATCTTCTTGATTCATCAAATTGAATGGACCGAACTCATAGGTATTATTCATCTAAAAACTGTATTGCATGTTTTACGAAGCGTTCAGGGTACTGAAATTGGGCACCATGTCCTGCATCGGGATAAATAAATAGCTGAGCGTTTGGAATGTTAAGTGCCATGTGATATGCATTGATGGTCGGAATCATCACATCATCGACACCATTTAAAATGAAAGTAGGTTGTTTAATCTCACGTAAATGTGCAAAAGGATCTTGTTCATCAAGTTTAGGTAAAAAATGCATATTGGCTTCTATCTGTGCCTGCATGACTTCAACTGAACTTGCTGGATCTTGGTTTTTACGCTCATGGCGACGTTGCCAAAATTCATGCCCCGCCTGAATAGCGGCTTCAGATCGGCCAAAAAATAAAAAGAGGAAGTCTTCTTCAGATGGCACAGCAGTTGTTGCATGTTTCAATACCAATGCAGCTACTTCTGGGTCATCACCGCGTGGTTTGCCACCTCTTGGTCCCGTACCTAAAAGCATTAGTTTTCTGACGAGTTCAGGATGGCGGCGTACTAAATCTTGTGCCTGAAACCCGCCCAGTGAAAAGCCTAATAGGTCAACCTGCTTTAAACCTAATGCACGAATGACTGCTGCCGCGTCGTCTGCCATATCTTCAATGCGAGTACGGGGCTGGCCAGTAGATGAAGCAATGCCGCGACCGTTAAACAAAATGACTTCACGCCCTTGCGCTAAACCATCAGTAATCAGTGGATCCCAATTGTCTAAACCACCTCGGAAATGCTGAAGAAAAAATAGCGGTGCTTGCTCTGTATTTGCATTACCCCATCGACGATAGGCAAAATTTGCTCCATCTACTTCAATGAATTGGGTCTCGGCTGTTTGGTGTGTAATTGTTGTCATGGTCATAGTCCTAAATTTAAGTTCTTATTTAGCTAAGAATGTAAGTGACTGTTTTACAAAATCTTCATTAAACTGAAATATTCCCCCATGACCTGCATCTGGATAGATTACAAGTGAACTATTCGGTAAACGCTTTGCTAAATCATAAGTATTTACTGTTGGCACCATTCGGTCATGATCACCATTGGCAACAAGAACAGGTTGTTGAATCACAGAAAGGTCAGCAGGTTTTTTACTTCCCCATTTTTTTAATGCTTTGAGCTGGGCACGATAGGCAGAAATGGTGATTTCTTTATCACGGTTTTCGGTACGTTCATTAATACGTTGAATAAAGGCTTTTGCAGAAGCTTTACCATTTTCTGTACGAGTGAAGAAAAGATAAACCTTAGGGTCTTGACCAGTCACCATTCCACGAACTAAATCCCAATTAGAAACTCGCCCTACGGTACTAATGCCTGTACCGCCCGCAGGGCCAGTTCCCGATAAAATCATTTTTCGAACCAAATTTGGCTGCTTCAAAACAATCTCTTGTGAAATCATGCCGCCCATCGAAAAGCCAAATAAATCAACCTGCTTAAAGCCTTTTGCTTGAATGAAAGTAATCGCATCATCTGCCATTTGTTCAATTGACTTTGCTGGTTCACCAGTCGAAGCACCAACGCCGCGATTATCAAACACAACAACATGATGTTTAGCCGCAATTCCATCAATAATTCGTGGATCCCAGTTATCTAGTACAGCAGCCAAATGGTTTAAAAAAATGACAGGCGTTCCACCGTTTTGTTGACCATATTCTCGGTAAGCGAAGTTAACGCCACCTGCACTAATAAATTGAGTTGGTACATTCTTCCAATTTGTATCTTGCTCGGCGTGTTGCCCTTCTTGCGGATTGCTAACAGCACTTGATGACACTTTATGTGCCTGAATTGATGGTTCATTAAAAGAAACCGATGGCACAACTTCTGCCTGAGTTAAGGGAGCGCTAAAAACAGATAATGCCGTCAAACTCATAGCAACTGTATTTAATAAAAATTTCATTTCTCTGATCCTCAAATTTAATTCATTGATCTGATTCATCTGTTTTTATGAATGATCTTTCAAAGAGAGAAAAGATAAAAACAGAGTAGGTATCGATTTAGTACTAACTATACATAGACAAAAATGTATTGTCACTATCTTTTTAGTAGTAACTATTTTATTTTTAGATTATGATTAAAAAATCAAGTCGAAATTCATTCGTGAATTGACTACAAAATTTAAGTGAGGAACATGATATGGCTGGCAAAGTAGTTCTCATTACAGGTGCATCATCGGGTATTGGTTTGGCAACAGCAGAGCTTTTACATAAAGCAGGATTTATGGTTTATGGCACAAGCCGACGAGCAAAAGATTCATCAAAACATAAATTTCATCTTATTGAGTTGGATGTAAATCAAGAAGATTCCGTTGCCCACGCCGTTGAAAAAGTAATTGCGAAAGAAGGCCGAATTGATGTCTTAATTAATAACGCAGGATTTGCAATAGCACCTGCTGGCGCCGAAGAAAGTTCAATGCAGCAAGCACAGGCTATTTTTGATACCAACTTTTTCGGTGCCGTTCGAATGACTCGCGCAGTTATTCCGCACATGCGCCAGAAAAACTCAGGACTTATTTTAAATATCAGTTCAATTCTTGGACTTGTGCCTATGCCTTTTGGCGCGCTTTACTCTGCGTCTAAACATGCACTTGAAGGTTACTCTGAATCTTTAGATCACGAATTAAGATCTCAAGGTATTCGTGTATCACTTATTGAACCTGCTTACACCAATACGTCTTTGGGAGTAAACTTACTCGAAGCAGACAATAAAATTTCTTTTTACGATCAAACGCGTGAAAAGCTACATAAACAAATGATTAATTCAATTAATAAGTCAGATGACCCGAGTGTAGTTGCCAATACAATTTTAACCGTTATTCAAAGCCAACAGGTCGTACCACGCTACACAGCAGGAAAAACTGCAAAAAGCTTAAAAGCGTTAAGACGATTTGCACCTGCAAAGATCTTTGACAAATTAATTCACCGTAGCTTGAAAGTTTAGAACAAACCCAAGCCTATAAAACTTTAAAAATAATTTCGAGAAATAGAGGTTTCAAATGAAAGCAGCCTACATTAGCCGTTATGGCAACATTGATGACGTACAGTTCGATGAACAGCCCAAACCTTCTCTAACCGAAGATGCCGTGCTTGTTAAAGTTCATGCAGCCAGCATTAACCCTCTCGACTTAAGAGTTTTAGAGGGTGAATTTAAAGCAATTCTCCCAGTGAAGTTTCCTTTCATATTAGGCAATGATTTTGCAGGTACAGTCGTAGAAGTTGGATCGAAGGTTACCCAGTTTAAAGCTGGAGATGAAGTCTATGCCAAGACAGATTTAAACGGCGCTTTTGCTGAATATACTGTGGTTCAACAGTCTTCACTGGCACTGAAACCGCAAAATATTTCAATGGAACAGGCGGCAGCCCTACCATTAGTTGCCTTAACTTCATGGCAAGCACTAGTTGAAATTGCAAAAGTTAAAGCTGGTCAAAAAGTGCTTATTCATGCAGGTTCAGGTGGTGTAGGTTCAATTGCAATTCAACTTGCCAAATCACTTGGCGCTACGGTTGCGACCACAACTAGTGCCAAAAACAGTGGTTGGGTGAAAGAGCTAGGTGCTGACATCATCATTGACTATAAAACAATGGACTTTGAGCAAGAACTTAAAGATTACGACGTAGTCTTAGATACACAAGGCGGGAAAACCTTAGAAAAATCACTGAACGTTCTTAAACGTGGTGGACGTCTTATTAGTATTTCAGGACCGCCTGACCATGCTTTTGCAGAGGTAATTAATCCGAACTGGTTCCTAAAATGTGTTATTCCGATGTTAAGCTGGTCAATTCGACATAAAGCAAAAAAACGCGGCATTACTTATACATTTTTATTTATGCAGCCAAATGGTCAACAGCTCTCAAAAATTACTGAACTGGTAGAAGCTGGAAAAATTAAACCCGTAGTTGACCAAACCTATGACTTTATTCAAATTAAAGAAGCGCTCCAATATGTAAATACTGGACGAGCAAAAGGGAAAGTTGTTTTACAATTTGATGAATAAGGTACATAGCTCAAATATTATCTAGATTACGCAAGAGTTCGAAAATTATATAGCCGCTCATATGGCGGCTATAGACCATGAATAAGATGAATTAAAAGGTCTTATTCATTATTTCTGAGCCTAAAAGAAGCAATATTCGTATAAGCTTTTATTTAGTTAAGTTCTTTTATTATAGATAAAAAAGTTAAGGCTTGCTCAGTTGACCCTTCATTTAAAGGGCTGTGGTTGGGATTAAAGTATCGCAAACAGGCACGTATTATATCGTCAACCTTAGGCACACGGTCTTGTCGAGCTGCTCGGAAATAATCTTTGAAACGAAAACGATGTGGTAATTGCGCATCTTGTTCTACTAGATTTTCGACAGCAACATAAGCCAAAACGATAAATAGAGGGAACGTGAAAACCGCTGCCCCCACTCGAAGTACATTACTATTGCTAAAATATCTAAACATTGCATCGGCTACTTCACGGTGCTCAACCTCTTCAGCCCCGTGCCATTGCAATAACCGTAACATTTCCACATCGACAGGTGCTTGTTGTAATCCCTCTGCATTGAGAACCCAATGCCCTAATACTCCAGTCAGATGCTCGGCAGCAGCCACCATTGCTAATCGGGTCGTTAGCCACATCGACTTTAAGCGTGGATGCTTCAATTCATAGCCTAATGGTTTCGGGCCAATCATGTCATTAAATATCCAATTCATCAGTTTGGTATAACGACTTAAATCAATACCCAAAGCTTCTATATGCCGTGTTCCGAGAGTGTGCCCATAACTATGAGCGCCCTCTTGTTTAATGAAAGCAATTGCTGCCTCTTTAAGTTTTTCATCTTTAATATAAGGCAATGCATCTCTAAACGTCTGACAAAACCAACGTTCTGGTGCAGGTGTAATCGGGTTAATTGAATTTAATATTTGTGAAACTATTGGATCGTCATAAATCCAATGCGTTGGCGTTTCAGTAAAATTAAATACAGGACGCCGCGGAACAATGACATGGTTTTGTATGATTAAACTATTCAAGATAATAAATCCTTATATATCAAAAGCGCTTACCATTAATCCTGAGTCAAAATGTTAAAACCCATACGTGGACCAAAGGCAATCAATGTTCGCACTAAGCCCTTAATCGCTTTGGGTTGTTGCCCACTGCTAATACGGCGAAATTGCGAAGCATGCCAAGCGAGTTGTAAATAGGCATCTACGGGTTTGTATCCAATGGCTGGAATTTTTGCTGGTTTTAATACCGATTTTCCTGCTAACAGTTGTTTGGCTAAATCTGGCTGTAGTGCAAAAGGCCGAGCCAATCCAACCAAATCGACCGTACCATTGGCAACACTATGGTTCATAAAATCTACATCGCGCAGTCCACCTGTTAACATGAGTGGTAATTTGCTTTGTTTACGAAGTGCAGTGGCATAGTCAATAAAATATGCATCACGCTGAGCAGAACGATCTGGTGCATAGCCTAACTGTGCAGGGGATTCATAATTCCCGCCTGAAATCTCTAATAGGTCGATCCCTTCTGCTTCTAAAGCTAATGCAATTTGTAGAGACTCTTCCTGACTTAAGCCGCCTTTTTGAAAATCGGCAGAGTTGAGTTTTACACTTAATATTTTGTCTTTGCCTATTGCAGCTCGCACAGCCTGAACTGTTTCAATGAGCATACGGCGTCGGTTTTCAGGACTACCGCCCCACTTATCTGTCCGAACATTGGCTAGAGGTGATAAAAATTGTGAGAGTAAATAGCCATGTGCTGCATGAACCTGTACTCCATCAAAACCAGCTTCAATAGCCAGCCTCGCAGTTTGAGCAAATCGATTGATCTGTTCATATATTTCTGCTTCGGTCATCGCACGTGGTATGCGAATAATATTCATAGCAGGTAAATCAAGCCCAACTGCTGAAGGGGCTATTGGCTTTTTCAAAAGTGGCAAAACCGCAACACGGCCTGGGTGATTAATCTGCATAATAATTTTGCTGCCATTGGCTTGTGCAGCCTGAGCCCATAACTTATTTGCTTGCAGAAATTCTGCTGACTCTAAAACCACATTTCGTGGTTCAACAAAAGCACGGTGGTCAATCATCACATTGCCGGTAATTAACAACCCTGCTCCACCTCTGGCCCAAGCTGCATACAACTGTTGTAAGTCAGTGGTCGGTGAACCATGCCGATCAGCAAGTTGTTCACTCATTGCAGATTTGGCAATTCGGTTTGGAATGGTAATGCCACAGGCTAACGTTAAAGGACTTGCTAATGTCAGCTTTGTATTAGGTTTTGTCATTTTGTTTCTTCCTAAATTTAAAAATCATTCATTGAGATATATGTCTTTTAATTTCATCATTTGCTCACGGTTATCGTGTTGCCAAGGATGAAAATCTTTAGAATAAAAATCTAAGTAACTGCGGCTAATTTTTCGGATCACACCTTGACCACCAAGCAAATATTTCAAACCCACATATAGATTTTTAAAATCTCTATTTTTGCCAGAAGCCTTTAAAAGCTCATTTGTTCCTCTGGTGGTAATGATGAGAAACGAAAGCGTGGTTTCTAACATCACCAACCGTAAGAAATAAGGCCTATTCACTAAAGATTGGTAAACATCAAATGCCACAGCTTTATGCTCTGTTTCTTCAATCACATGCCAAGCCCAAATTTTTCGCAAATGAATATCAAACAACTCTAAGTCTTCGGGCGCGATACTAATAAAATAGTCCGCTAAAATTGCCGTTAAATGTTCCATACATACCGTGCAAGCCAACTGATGCTCTAAAGAAAACTGTTGTTGCAACATACAGTTCATCTTTTTAAAACGTTTATAAATACGTTCAACTGGATAACCTTTTTTAAGCATGACAGCATTAAGCGCATCGTGCTCTTTGCCGTGATGGGCTTCTTGACCAATAAAAGCTCGGACTTGTTTAAGCAAAATAGGGTCGCTAATTTTGTCCTGATAATTACGCACACTATAAATAAACTGCCGTTCACCATCTGGAAATGCGCTCGATAATGCAGTCAATAACATGGTCAGCAAGGGATTATTTTTAAACCAAAACTCTGGTATTTCATCTGAAAAAGATAAGTCTAACTGGCGCACTGTAATGTCAATTGAGGCGGAAATTTTAGAAAAATCTTGTGCTGGCTTTGACTCAAAAAATGCATTCATCTTTATTCTCCAGCTATAAAACGCGTGGATTAAACTGACGTAATAAAAATAACGGCGTGCGTAAACGAGGTATTTGAATCGGTGGAATTAACCCTCCCGACAAATCAACGCGATGTAGTCTGGCCTCAATAACTTCGCCTAACCCCATATCATGTAAAGGATCGTTTGCTGTGCCTGTAAAACGTAAGTTCATTTCAACCTGACGCACTTCAACTGGATGCTCTTTCGGGGTAAATCGAACTTCACGTGGTAAACCAATTCCTAACCCACCCGTAATATTCCGATGCGGTAATCCTAAAATTGGAGGTGCATCATGAATAACTTCACCAAGCTTGGCTTCCATTTCAATGAGTGTTGTGCCTCGGCGTGAAGCTTTGCTTAAAATGCGTTTGCCATCATTTTCCCAGCTAATTTCTCCCATCTTTTTAGGGTAGCCGAGCAATTCACGGCCAATAATCATGGCGCGGTCATCGTCTAAAATCATCCAAGGGCAAAAGATTCCGGTTTTATTGCCTACTTTAATATGAACGAATAAACCCGCTTCATGGTAAGCACCCGTATAGACGTTTTCCGGGAAATAAGCACAGAACAAATCAGCTCTGGCAGGCTGAACCAGTGTCATCCCAGACGGTAACCAACGAGCCATCGCTTTTTCATCCACTTCAACAACAGCCGTCAAATACTGCGCATTGTGGTACAGCTTATTGCCAAGATTGGCTAAGCCCACTGGAACACTTAAATCATTGATGAGTTGTCTCATGATTTTAATCTCGAAAATACTTGTTTCAGAATTGGGAGCAAGATGATGCGCGGGGTATAACGTCCCCCGAAAGTTTGCGCCTGCGCAATAAAACCGGGAATCACGATACGGCGATTGCAATCCATGCCTTGAATCGCTTCTTTAGCTACTCGTTCTGCTGTTACCCAAACAAAATTTCCACCGACTCCATCAATTTTGGTAATTCCAGCAACTTCATTAAAACCTGTTTTAGTAGGACCCGGAGCAAGTAAAGTACAGGTCACGCCTGTACCACTTAATTCGCTATGTAAAGACTCTGCAAATGAGTTTGCAAATGCTTTAGTTGCCGCATATGTGGCATTTGCCGGAGTGGGTTGATGACCAGAAGTAGAGCCTACAATCAGTATTGCTCCAGATTTTCGTTTGAGCATTTGTGGCAACACCGCTAAAGTCAGGTCGTGAATTGCTACACTATTGACTTCGACTTCTTCACGCTCTCGATCTACATCTAACTCTTGAAGTCGTCCAAAAGTTGCAAAACCTGCGTTATTACAAAGAATTGAAACCTCAATACCTTCTAAATACTGACGAAACTTAGCTCTAGCTTGTCTATCTCCCAAATCACATGGATATAAATCTACAGATATTTGATATTCAGCTTTTAGTTTTTCAGCCAGTACTTCTAATTTTTCGACACGGCGAGCGACTAAAACTAAGGAATAGCCTCGTAAAGCGAACTGTTTTGCTAACTCCTCTCCAATACCAGATGAAGCACCTGTAATCACAACGCGAGATGAGGCTCGTGGAATAGGTAGGCTCATAATTCTTACTCAAAATAGAATAAATTGATTATTCCGAAGTTTTAACTTGAGCGTGAGATGTAGATCAGACATACTGATAATCATTTTCGGCCACAACAAAAAAAGAATATGAAGGATCCTTATGGGCTATCCAAAGCCAGCATTCCAATTTCTTATGCTCATTTGTTACTAGAAATTATGGTCGACAAAGGGTTTTCTGCGCTTGAAATTTTGAAAAAAAGTAAAATTCCCTTAACACTTTTAGACCAATTAGACGCCCGAATTACCCCTATGCAATGGTCTAAACTGGCGTGGGAAAGCTTGTTAATGTCGAAAGATTCTGGCTTGGGATATGAATATGGAATAAAACTGCGTTTAACTGCTCATGGCCCGATGGGATACGCCTTAATGAGCAGCCCCAATTTACGTCAAGCCATTGAGGTTTCAACGCAATTCTTTAACATGCGATTAAAAGATTATCGTATTGCTCTGCTGGATGATCATGAATTTTCTATTATTGAAATTAAAGAAACTCACCCTGTTGTCAGCAATCAAGCCGCTCAAGCAGAAACGCTTAGACGGTTCTTTTATGAGTGTCTAATGATTGGCGTGATTCAAGCTGGTCAATTTTTAAGAGAACATGATGTTTCTGATATTGAATTATGGGTGGACTGGTCAGAACCTAGCTATCACAAAGCTTATCAACACCTCTTACCTACTATTCATTTTAATCAACCGACTAATCAAATTCGGTATAAAAAACAGCTTCTAGATTTACCCATTAAAATGGCAGATCCGATTGCTTTTAAACAAGCTCTGGCGCAGTGTGAAGCTGAACAAATCCGTTTTTCAGAGCAAATTAAAGATATATGCCTGACTGTAAAGGCCGAACTAAACTTAAAACCACAGGTGGGTTATCCCTCATTTGATGAAATTGCGACTCGCTTAAACATGTCTAGTCGAACATTACGGCGCCATTTGAACCAAGTCGGTTCTTCATATCTACAACTGCTTGAAGAAGCTCAACAAAAAGAAGCTGAACATTTGTTACTTCATAGTGATATGGATATACAAGAAATTGCGCTTTATCTGGGCTATATACAACCTACAAATTTCACACGAGCTTTTAAGAAATGGACAAGAATGACGCCAATCCAGTTCCGTAAAGACTATGCCCACAAACAATAATCGAGATAAAAGCAATTATTAATGAGAGAACATTTAAGCTAAGTATTACGTTATTGAGATAAATCTAGTCTTTCATCCTCTCTCATAACTCAAATCTGCATCTGTATTTTTAATGATCCGCCTCATTAAAGCTTGTCTTTGTTTAGTCTTAACTGTTCTTAGATAACTCTTACCATGAGGTAAAAAACGAGCAGTTGAAGTCATTACAAAATTCTTTGCAAAAGTACCACCTACCAAAATCGTTCCAGTAACAGATGCTGATGGAAAAGCTAAAGCAACCGCAATTTCCTTACCAAGCAGAAAATTAGAAAGCGTAGCAATATAATCATGTGCCAATTTATATTGAATACGACCAAATAAACTCTTTTGTTCAAAAGGCAAAATATCATCTAAAGCTTGCCAGAGTGCCCCACCTAACATGGCAGAAGTTTCATCAGCAATAAATACTTGATCTAGCTCCATCCATGTTAATCGCCAAATATCTTGTTCATTTGTGGGAATAAGTGAAGGATGTACACCCACTACGTGCGCAATTAATCGCCATAAGTGAAAAATATCTTCGCGCTCACTTTTGGTAGAGATAAAACCTGAAAGATTGGCACCTAAAGTGGCTAGGAGTGCAAATGGTAAAATTGTGGCTGTATAAATAACTTGATGAATAGGCTGATTCCATTGATCAAAGTCCCAATCAGCTCTTGATTGCATCGCTTTTCGCATGTGAGCATGAACCATTCGAATACGTATACATGCTTTATAACCTGCCCCAAACCGATGACTCATCGCATTTGGTGCGGTCACTGCATTGAACCAATTTAAAGTTTCTACGGCCCGTTTTCCTGCTTTTTTATAAAGATCACCCGATCTCAGTAAGACTTGGTTTGCAGTCGGAGCAATATAGCTCACTGCTAACCCTGGAATAAAAATAGAAAGTGCTTCACGTCCAATTAACTCATATGTCTGCGTCGCTCGCTCCAATCTTTTATGGTCAACCCAGTATGGAAAATTATCGACTACTGCAAAAAAATCAATTAATTCTTGGGGAGGATGAGCAACAGTCTCTATTCCATTTTCCAAAGCTTGATTAAACATTTGTCTTGATGGCGCGCCTATGCGGTGCATACATTCAACTAATCGGTCAGCTACTGGATCACCAATATGTTTAAAACTTTTGAATGACTCAATCTGAGCTTGCGTAGCATTCAAAGTATCTTTACTAAAAAGTTTAGAAGCAATATTAAATGGAAATTGTTTCATCGCTTTTGGGTGCTCGACCAAAGCAGCAGAATATTTAGCTAACATCATCAGACTCAAATCATTACAAATGAGTCATCTATTATTTATGAATTGCATTTACAAAAAAGGTGCAACCATGCCATATTAATGATCAATTTGGGCCAAGACTAAAAATATGCAAGATCCATTTGGATTATTTAATAAAAGCATTTCCATTTCATATGCCCATCTATTATTAGAAATTACTCAAGAATATGAAATTAGCACAACAAAGCTTCTTGAAAACACGGATTTATATTTAACAGATTTTCAGCAACATGATGCACTCATTAATGCTCATCAATGGTCTAAATTAGTCGTTAATGCTCTTCATCTGACTGGCAATCAACGTTTAGGAATTCAGTATGGATACCGATTACGCCTAACAGCTCATGGAGCTTTAGGATTCGCCTTTTTAAGCAGCATGGATGTAGAAACTGCTCTCAATCTTTGCCAAAAATTCTTTTGTACTCGTATCCAAAGTTTTATACCAAGCTGGGCTACTGACGAAAATTTTATCTATATTTATCTTGACGATGTACATCCAGTAAAACTTGGTGATATGGAACAATCACAGCAATTGAGAATATTTTTAATTGAAAGTCTACTTTTTGGTGGAATTCATTTATTAGAAATTCTTATTCAAGAAAATTTAGACACATTTGAAATTTTTCTCGATTGGAATGAAAGTCCAGACTATCAATTATTTAAAAATAACAAAGTAAAGTTTTACTTTAATAGTAAACGCAATAGTATTCGATTACCGATTAAATATTTGAAAAATCGCAACCCGCATGGTGATTTAATTGCCTATCAGCAAGCTCTACAATATTGTGAAAAGGACAAAACAAGAATCGTAAAAGACGCTACTGATGATCTTCAAAAATCAATAAGATTTGAACTTTTATATCATTTTAATGGTACATATCCTTCTCTTCCTCTTGTTGCCCAACGTTTAAATATGTCTGAAAGAACAATCAAACGTCATTTACAAGCACAAGGAACGAGTTTTATTAAAATTTTAAACGAGGTCCGTTTTACGGAGGCAAAAAAACTATTATTACAAAAACAATATAAAATTCAGGAAGTAGCACACTTAATTGGTTATGAAGAAGCAACTAACTTTGTACGTGCTTTTAAAAAGCAGTTTGGCTTAACACCAAATCAATTTAGACAGAATCAATAATGTGGATCAAACAAAATATATCTTGCTGTCTTACTATTTTTATGTATGATTGAGTAATCACTCAATTAACATGTTTGTATATGGCTCGTCCTCGTAGTGAAGATAAACGTAATGCAATTTTAAGTGCTGCTATTGAAACATTAGCAGAGCTTGGCGAGCGTGCGTCTACCTCAAAAATTGCTAAAGTTGCTGGCGTAGCAGAAGGCACTTTATTTACCTATTTTAGTAATAAAGAAGAATTGCTTAACCAGTTATATCTTTCGCTAAAGGCTGAGCTACGTCAGGTCATGATGCTTAATTACCCGACTAATGCTGACCTGCAAACACAAATGTCACATATCTGGCAAAGCTATTTGGACTGGAGTTTAGAAGCTCCGCTTAAGCGAAAAGTGATGGCGCAGCTTTCAACATCGGAACAAATTACCGAGCAAAGCAAACAAATTGGTATGCAAACCTTTTGTGATTTTACTCAAAACATTCAAGAACGTATTAACGATGGCAAATTAAGAGATTATCCACCGTTATTTATTGCTTCGATTTTAGGTGCACTTGCCGAAGTTACACTTAATTTTATTGCCCAAGACCCTTCTCAAACCGAGCGTTACCGCAAATCTGGCTTTGAAGCGTTTTGGCATGCAGTTTCAATATAGATAAGAGAGTAAGGATGCACGGCGTCCTTATTTTTAAACCAATTAATGAGTGAGTAAATACTCATTTAATTAAATCAAAATAAGTACTTAGCCCAAGTTCTTATTTGCATATATAGGTTTGTTCCCAATAAGGAAAAACAAGATGACTATTTCAAACACAACAGACTTGCCTTCTCCCTTAATGCCATCTCAGCAGCACAATGGCAAATTTAGAAATACGCGTCCGAACCAACACAAGCCTTCTTTTGGTAAAACACTTCAGCTTATGTGGAAGTTTCTATTTAACAAGCCAAAAGACACGGTACCCAACAAAGAAATTCCTGTTTTAAGCTTAACCAAAGAACAGCTTTTAACTGCACCCGATCGCTCTCTATTCCGTTTGGGCCACTCAACCATCTTGTTAAAACTGCAAAATGAGTTTTGGTTAACCGACCCTGTTTTCTCGGATCGTGCTTCACCTTTTCAGTGGATTGGGCCAAAACGTTTTCACCAACCACCGATTAGCATTGCAGACTTACCACCGATTAAAGGTGTGATTTTGTCGCATAACCACTACGACCACCTCGATTACCATGCGGTTATGCAGCTTAACGATAAAGTTGAACATTTCTTAACGCCGCTTGGTGTGGGCGATACCCTTATTAAATGGGGAATTCCAGCAGAGAAAGTTCAACAACTCGACTGGTGGGACACCACGCATGTAGATGGACTTGAACTGGTCGCTACCCCTGCCCATCATTTTTCAGGCCGTGGTATGGGCGATAGCAATGCAACGCTTTGGGCTTCGTGGGTGATTATTGATAATGACTTACGTGTATTTTTCAGTGGTGACACGGGATATTTCGATGGGTTTAAAGAGATTGGACATCGTTATGGACCTTTCGATCTGACCATGTTAGAAACTGGCGCTTATGATCCTGAATGGCCTGATGTTCATATGCAGCCAGAGCAAACTTTACAAGCTCATATCGATTTAAAAGGCCGTCATTTGTTGCCTGTGCACAACGGTACTTTTGATTTGGCACTTCATGCTTGGGATGACCCATTCGAACGTATTGTCGGTTTAGCTAAAGAAAATGCGTTAGCGATTAGCACACCGCAAATGGGTGAACTCTTAAACTTAAATGAACCAAATGTCGAAAATTATTGGTGGCGTTCGTAGTTTTATATAAATAAGCCGAACACTCATTTTTAGTATTCGGCTTGTCTTATTCATAACTTTGAGTAATTTTCACGACGCATGCTTTTCTAGCTCTGCTACTATTGCTAAAGCCGTCTTTCTAGCTGAAAAAGGGTTTTGACCTGTAATTAACTTGCCGTCTTGAACGACATATGGTGCAAAGGGAATAAAAGCTTTTTCATAATGAGCGCCGTATTCTTTCGCTAACTCTTCGGCATTGTACGGCACTTTTTTTGCCACTCCGGCCAAGACCTCTTCACTCCAAGCAAAGCCCGTTAACTTCTTATCTTTTATCAGTCGCTCGCCATTTGAAAGTCGTACATTGAGCAAGCCACAATATCCGTGACAAACACTCGAAACGATACCGCCATTTTCATAAATATTTTTGGTGATTTCTTGAAGTTCAGGGTTATCTAAAAAATCCCACATCACACCGTGACCACCTGTGTAATAGATTACGTCATAATCTTGCCAATGAATATCTGAAGGCTTAAATGTATTTGCTAGCAGCATAATAAAAGATTTATCTTTTTCTCGGTCTTTAACAGACTTATCTGCAACTAAAGGCAAAAGTGACTTAGGTTCAATCGGTGTTTTACCACCATTTGGGCTAACAATATCTTGTATATAACCTTGCTTTTCAAACTCATCATAGGCATGGGTAAGTTCGCCTAACCATAGCCCTGTTGGTTCATCAACATCCTTATAGCGTGAAATATTAGTCACGACATGTAATATGCGTTTAGACATTTTTTTCACCTCATTTCCATATTTATAATTCTATTCTTTCATCTATCAAAGCATAGAAAGCTGTTAATGAAAGTGTGTGCTTGGTAAAGTTATGAACCTTGCTTTTAAGTGACTATAAGTCTAAAGTTAACTTGAATGTCAATAGAGTCTGTAGCTATGAATATTAGCGAGTTATCGAAA
This sequence comes from Acinetobacter nosocomialis, assembly GCA_025736915.1. Taxonomy (GTDB): domain Bacteria; phylum Pseudomonadota; class Gammaproteobacteria; order Pseudomonadales; family Moraxellaceae; genus Acinetobacter; species Acinetobacter nosocomialis_A. The sequence goes on from CP107049.1 coordinate 168,314, forward strand.
TTAAGCGGCTTAAGCACCCCTACAATTCGTTATTACGAGCAAATCAAACTCTTACCTAAAGCAAAAAGAAAATCAAATGGTTATCGTGAATATACCGATAACGATTTGAAGCAGCTTTCTTTGATTCAGCAAGCCCAACAAGTCGGGTTTTCTTTAGCAGAAATTAAAGCTTTTTTGCCTTCAAAAGTTGCCACTTGGAACCATGATGCACTCATCCAAACCATTGAATTAAAAATTCAGGAAATAGAACTTTTAGAACAAAAGCTAAAGGTGAGTAAGCAAAACTTACGTACCATGATTAATGCCATTAATGACAAACCCGATGAAATTACGTGTGAGCAAAATGCAGAACGGCTTATGACCCTCTATTTCGACAAAGTAAATACACCGTAATTTCTTCGAGACCTATTGACCTTAAAGTGTGCTTTAAACATACGATTGGCTACAGGTGATAAATGAGGAACCTGTGATGTTTAAAGTTTGGAATTTTCAGCGTTGGTTAACCATTATTTTTGCCATTTTTTTGACTACACATGTAGTACATGCCGCAGAGTCAAATAAAGCTCAAAGCCTTACCAAAGCAAATGGAAAAATTTTAGTCGTAATGACCAATCACTCGGCTTACCCTTCCCGTTCGGATAAAACAGGACTTTGGCTAAGCGAACTTACTCATTTTTACGATGTGGCCTTGGCTGCTGGCTATGAAATGGATTTTGTAAGTCCTTTAGGTGGTCAAGTACCACTAGATGAACGCAGTTTAAAGTCCATTTACCTAGACAAATCAGCACGAGATCACTTAGCCGACCTAGCATTTATGCAGCGGTTAAAAACAACGTTGGCTCCGAGCGTAATTAATCCTTCGAAGTACAAAGCCATTTACTATACTGGTGGCCACGGAACCATGTGGGATTTTCCAAACAATAAAGCTTTGCAAAACATTAGCGAACAGATCTATCGCCAAGGTGGAATCGTTTCAGCAGTATGTCACGGCGTAGGCGGTTTATTGCCTTTACAGGATGAAAACGGCAAACCTTTAATTGCTGGTAGAACCGTTACTGGTTTTGCAAATATTGAAGAAACTTTATCTGGTATTAAGTCTCAAGTTCCTTTTTCTCTACAAAACGGACTTATTGAACATGGAGCAAACTACAAAGAAGCGTTTATTCCGTTTACCTCGTATGTAGTTTCGGACGATAGACTTATTACTGGACAAAACCCTCAATCAAGTAAAGAAATTGCCGAAGCAGTTATTAAACGCTTAAGCACCATTCAATAAGCTAAAAAAGCCAATTATAGACCAACGCTGTAATTGGTTTTTTCCATACAAATATTATAGAAAAAAATCAGCTTATCTTTTGATAATGAAGACCGATGGCTCCCGAAGCAAAAGTTTTATTTTCAATGAGTTTAAGATTGGTTTTTTGCTGAATGCCTTGGAATAGTGGCAAACCACTACCAATCAGTACGGGAGAAACCGTGATTTTATACTCATCAATTAAACCAAGTTGCATCAGGTAGTGCGCGAATCTAGGGCTACCCAGAATCACCATATCTTTACCCTGCTTCTGTTTGAGCTTATTAATTTCTTCTTCGACATGGTCTTTTACAAGACGGGAATTATTCCATTCAACTGTATCTAATGTGGTTGAAAAAACGACTTTTTCAGTCTTTTCAATCCACTCAGCATGATTGCGTTCATGCTCCGAAGCTTCGGGGTTTGAAAGCATGGTTGGCCAGTAATTATGCATCATCTGGTAAGTCGCACGTCCCCAAATCACCGTATCGGCAGTGCTCAAAATTTCTTTTGCATGATTTGCTAAATCGGCATCGTAAGCAATCCAGCCTATGTCCATTGCCCCATTTGGACCTTCTACAAAACTGTCTAGCGATGCATGAAGAAACAGTATGAGTTTTCTCATTATTCTCATTCCTTTGTTATGAAAAATATTTATCACTTTTTAGTATATTCAATTTGAATTATTTCTTATGGAGTGTTTTGTTTTCTGTTTTGCTTTTATCCATATAAAGCTGTATTTACTTGAAATATTTAAAAATAACCCGAACAAGAATGACTCCTTATTCGGGACGATCTATAAACATGCTGTTTTAATAAAAGCTTTTAATTAATGACAAGCGGACCAGAACCCAGCAGCTCAGTCACTAGTTTATAACCCATCAGTTTTGCTGGCGTATATGTACCGCCTTTCACGGTATTTTTGAGTAAATAATTCACCACAGTCAGTGAACCATTTACGGTAAGGCTGTAAGCGTTTTCTGTTTGAATGCGGGCAGTTTTGATTTCCCCACGCGTATTTCTTGCCTCACCCCAAACATAGGTAGGTACTTTCGCGCGAAGTTCCTCATTTGGTCCCACAACCGTTTTTTCAATACGTGACTTAATAAACTTCTGCACAGCATTAATTTTTAATACTGGGCGTAAATAGTTCATCATTTTCGCGCCAAAAATCATTTTAGGAAATGCAGGTACAAATACTTCAATGTTTGGAATACCTGTTGTATAAAACGCTGTAGATACGTCTCCCCACGGAACACTCATGGCACTTTTTTTACCGTCACCAAAATCAATGGTCCGAACATAATGTGCTAATGGAACGGTAGTAATTTTTCCGTTTTTACGAATTTTTCCGCCTTCGGCCATGCCTTCTGTACTTGTTTTAGCAGTACCCGGTGAAAACCCTGTTCTAGAGTCAAAACCAAGTGCTAAATGGGTCGCATCTGGCAACGCTTCTTTCAGTGCAGCAGCGACACAATCTGTCGGAATCACATCGAAGCCAACACCCGGACAAAGCACAATATCAGCTTTTTCAGCTTGGCTGTTCAGTGACTGTGCCAGTTCAAATACAGCGATTTCACCCGTAATATCTAAATAGTGAGCGCCGACATTTATACAAGCTTCCATCATGGGTTTTGAGGTTGCTGAAAATGGCCCTGCACAGTGCATAACCAGTTTAAAACCTTGGAGTTGCTCACTGACCGCATTTACGTTATCAAGTCCAAAAGCTTTATAGTCAAGCCCCAACTCTTGAGCAAGTGCTTCAACCTTAGCTTTGTTACGGCCAGCCAAAGTAGGTTTTAGACCTTGGCGTACAGCTTCACGAGCGATTAACTCGCCCGTATAGCCATTTGCTCCATAAATTATCCAGTTTGAATCGTTAAGATTTGTCATAACACAACTCACTTTTTAAGAAGCAAATAAATAGTCACGCATGCCTTTTTTATACTGGCGAGTACGGCATGACATCGCTGATTGTTGCAAAATTAAAGCCCAAGCTGGTGAAACATTTGGTTTTGTTTTTTTACCAGCACTTACATTACGTAACTGGAATTTGACCACAGCCATATTGGCAAGTGAAGCCAATGTTTTATTTTCCCATGTAATTGGCTTGAGTTCAGGTGAAATATTTTGGCCTTGTTTCCAAGCATTTGGCAAATTAGGTTCAATGGCTAAAGCTGTGGCAATGCCAACCATATCGACACCGCTTTCAATTACTTTCTCTGCTACTTGTTTACGGCGTATACCACCTGTCACCATAACAGGCATTTTGGCAACTTTACGAATTTCTTGTGCAAATTCTAAAAAGTAAGCTTCGCGGGCAAGTGTGCGACCATCACGTGCTTGGCCTTGCATGGCTGGCGCTTCATAGCTACCGCCTGAAAGTTCAACCAAATCGACTGCATGTTCATTTAGCATTTTAACCACTTGCTGAGCATCTTCAGCGCTAAAACCGCCACGCTGGAAATCGGCCGAATTTAATTTCACTGCAACCGTAAACTGTGGTGAAACTACTTTACGAACTGCTTCAACAATCTCAATTAAAATACGAGCGCGGTTTTCTAAAGAACCACCCCAACGATCTTGGCGTTTATTGCTCAGTGGTGAAAGAAACTGGCTTAATAAATACCCATGCGCTGCATGAATTTCCACACCAGTAAATCCTGCTTTTTCACCTAATCGTGCCGTGTTTGCAAAACGCTGAATCACTTCTGCAATCATGGATTCAGTCATTTCGTTTGGCGTATTAAAGCGATTTGACATTTTTCCTAAATCTAAAGCAACAGCAGAAGGCGCCCATGTTTGTTGCCCTAAATTTGATTGCATTTGACGCCCCGGATGGTTAATTTGAAGCCAAATCTGAGCACCTTTTGAGCGACCAATTTGTGCCCATTTTTTAAAAGTATCCAGATGCTTTTCATCTTCAAGCACTACACCGCCCGGTCCAGTCATCGCTCGGCGATCTACCATCACATTTCCGGTAATAATTAGACCTACGCCACCATTTGCCCAAGCCTGATATAAACGCATTAATTCTTCTGATGGTGCATGGTTTAAATCAGCCATATTTTCTTCCATTGCCGCTTTAGCAATACGGTTAGGAACATATGAGCCATTTGGGAATACTAATTTTTCGAACACTTTCATTGGAATGACCTCATTCAGTATGGCTTTACTTTAAGGTTAAAGCTAACTTTAATGTCAATACATTTTAGCATTTCTATATTTATTACTTTCAATTTCATTTACTTATAAATAAAAAAGAGGCACTTAATAGGCCTCTTTTTTAAAGTTTAAAGCTTTAAATTATTCACGAATAAACGCCAACAAGTCAGCATTAATCACTTCATGATTGACAGTTAACATACCGTGAGAAAAACCTGGGTAGATTTTGAGTTGGCTATTTTGAAGTAACTCAGCAGATTTTACGCCAGACGTTTTATAAGGCACGATCTGGTCGTCATCGCCATGCAACACCAAAACAGGAATGGTGATTTTCTTTAAATCTTCGGTGAAGTCAGTTTGTGAGAACGCCACAATACCATCGTAATGTGCTTTTGCACTGCCTGTCATACCCTGACGCCACCAGTTAGCAATAATACCTTCAGATGGTTTCGCATCTGGTCGGTTAAAACCATAGAACGGGCCAGAGGGCAAGTCACGGAAAAATTGCGCACGGTTGGTGAGAACCTGATTTTGCAGATCGTCAAAAACTTCTTTTGGTAAACCTTCAGGATTATTTTCAGTTTTAACCATCAATGGTGGTACTGCACTGACAAGAACAGCTTTCTTAACGTTTTCTTGACCATGGCGAGCAATATAGTGAGCCACTTCACCACCACCTGTTGAGTGGCCAATATGAATTGCATTTTTAATATTCAGATATTTAACCACTTCTGCAACGTCATCTGCATAATGGTCCATATCGTGACCATCCCACACCTGACTCGAACGTCCATGTCCACGTCTGTCATGAGCAACTACACGAAAACCTTCTTTAAGAAAAAAAAGCAATTGTGTGTCCCAATCATCTGAACTTAAAGGCCAGCCATGATGAAAAAATAAAACTTGGGCATCGCGTGGCCCCCAATCTTTATAGAAAATTTCTACGCCGTCTTTTGTGGTTACATATCCCATCTTTATTCTCCTGATGAAAAACTGCTTGTTGATTCGTTATAAGGGTTTAGATAGTTATACTAAGCTTAAAGTTAACTTTAAGGTCAATCACCTTAATTGTATTTTTTAAAATAAAATTTATATGAAAGTACCGCCTTAAATTCTTCTCATCTTTCCCCTTTTTTATTTCATTTAAATGTCAAAGATTTTCATCATCAAAATTAAAATCTTGACTTTAAAGTTAACTTTAAACTTATAGTTTCTGAACTGGTTCTAAATTAACACGTCTTGAAATATACAGCATTAGCTACTCGGTCAATTAATGTAAAGGTGAACTTTCATGAATACAAAACAACAGTTTACTGAAGTTGAATTTGGGCAACAAAAAGTCAAAGTACCCCAAGGTGGTTATTATGACCGTTTCAGAATGAACCCCGATTTAGATGAAGTTGCTCAAGACCCTGCTGTCAGTAATATCGACTTTTTCCGTCATATTCCTAAAAAAATTGTGGAATCACGTGTAGGTCCTGTCTGGGCACCTAACTTTTATTATCGTAGTGCAAATGTGCAACTGCTCATGCTTGCACCTATTAAGCAAATTAAAGCAAAACTTCCCGCTGAGTTAACGCCATTACAACCATTTCCGGGTTACGGGTTGGTCGCTGTCACATTCTTTAGCTATTCAGTTTGTGACAATGACCCTTATAACGAAGTGTCGATTGCGATTGTTGTACGTCAACCTAATGCTCGTGGGCCACATATCGTAGAGTTAATAAAATCGATGCGTCAACGTCATTTTTATGCTCATGTTTTGGCGTTACCTGTCGATACAGAAATTGCCAGAGTGCGTGGTGTATATGGTTACCAGCTACCAAAATGGTTAACTAAAATTAATGTTGAGATTAACTCAAAAGAAGTACAAGCCAATATTTTTGATCTTGATGGAAAATTAGATTTAAGTTTAAAAACTGCTGTTCCTACTTTAAAACGTGTCGATTCTGAAACACATATTAATAAAGCAACTATGCTCCATGTAGTTGATGGCAAATGGCACCAGACGGAGGTTCAATCAAACATTCTTTCTTTCGCACAAAAGCTTTTTCCAAAGAAAGTAAGATTAGTGAAAAATGAAGGCCCTTTAACAAAGCTATTAAATGAACTAGGTGCTTCAAAAATTTTGCGTTTAGATGTTATAGAAGATGCGCAAGTCGTCCTTAATTTGCCTACCGTAATTAATTTAAAAGCATAAATAAAAAGGCCGTTTTTAACTACGTTTGAAAGTTTGAATATAGGCATCTTTTCAAGCGTAGTTAATTAGCCATTACTCATAAGTTTAACTTAGAACACCTTTTTTACAGACATTGTAAAAGTCGAATCGATCGGATTTGAAACAGGTGCGCCTACCTCACCATTGCTATACTTTTTATAATAAGCGTTTTTATCCCATGCCTTGGTATAAGCGAGTCCTGTACTCCAACCATCACCTAAATCTTTAATAAGTTCGGCTTTAACATCCTGAAAGTTTGACTCTGAAAAGTTTTTGATTCTTTCATAGCCATAGTGAGCGCCAAAAGTCCAAGTTTCACTGATCGGCTGGGTAAAGTTCAGATCTAAATAACTTGAACCTCTCGACCTTTTACCAGCAGGTCCACCCATAGTTTTAGAGTTATACCCAGCATAATCTGGTGTATAAGTCACAAAGTATTTAAGGCTTAAAGGACCATAACCAATTTGAGGTACGATTTCACCATAGTTATAACTGCTACTCCCCGTTTCCGGTGTACTTTTCGCACCTGGGTAGTAGTAGTAAAAAACCGACATCCCAATTGAAAATTTATCGATTGTTTTTAAATAACCTGTATAAAAATCCCATTCAACCGAGGCATCCCGCAAATAATTAGAGCTCACACTTGATGCCCAAGTGCCAACAAAAAAACCATTGGGATTGGCATAATCCAGTCCACCTTGTAAGGCTGGTTTACCCCATGTTTGTTGGAAACCACGTGAAATATATTGGCTAGCAAAAGTAACATTTGCACTATATGGAGAGGTTTTTTCTTGTTCGTTTAATTGTTCTGCATGTACAACGCTAGTAGACATAATAAGTGAAACTAAACCTAAAATTTTTCTCATTCAATAATTCCTTTTACATATTACCTATAGGTTTAAAGTTTTAAAATAACATGAAATATCCAGTTTAAGAACCTTAAACGTTTATAAATTCAAGTTTCTAGACACATCTTCTTCACTATAAATTTCTTCAATACAATCTAAAATTTTGGGAATATAGGAACTTTGATCCATGTTTCGCATAGATAGAGAAATGGGACTATAGGCTTCTAAATCTAAAATATTTAAATAAGTTAGATTTTTCATACCAATATCACAGGCACTTTCTGGAATAATACAAATACCCTCTCCGGATGCCACTAAGCCAAGTGCCATATGAATTTCTCGTACTTCAGTCAGTTTGGCTGGAACTAGACCTAATTTGGTAAATAAAGCTTGAATAGTGGTCGAGAAATTCGGTTTAGGTGTAGTTGGATAAGAGAAAATTGTCTCATTAATAATTTGAGATAGGTAAATTCCTGACTCTTGGAACTCAGTTAAAGGATGTTTTTTATGAATCGCGAGTTTTAATTTTTCTTTTCTGAGTAAAAGTCGCTTAATGGCTGGATCACTAATTGGTAATCGACCAAAACCTAAATCGATTTTACCGAGTTTTAATGCTTCCACCTGATCTCGTGTACCACATTCAATAAGCTCGACATGAATATCAGGATTTTTTTGTCTAAATAGATAAATGACCTGCGGTAATCGCCCATAAAGAAGCGAACTCACATAGCCAACTTTAACAACGTTCTCGACTAGCTTCATTTTTTTAGCCATAGAAGCTGCTTGAGCCGTATGCGTTAAAATCTGAACAGCATGTTGGTAAAAAAACAGCCCTGCTTCTGTCACTTTTAATGGACGAGAGCCTTTTTCAAATAAATCGATCCCTAATTCTTCTTCTAGTTTTTTGATTTGGCGTGTTAAAGGTGGCTGAGCAATAAAAAGCTTTTCAGCCGCTTTAGTCAGGCTCTGTTCTTCAACAACGGTAACAAAATAACGTAGATGTCTTAATTCCATTAATATACCTTTTTAGTATCTTAAAATACCGTTCTATATCTATTTTAGGCTATTACATTCTTCTATGGTATACAAACAAGTTCGTAATAGTTGAAACTTCATGTATAGAACCATAGAAACCATACTTGTGGATATTCCAACTATCCGTCCTCACCAGTTGTCTGTGACTACTATGCGTACCCAGACTTTGGTACTCGTTAAAATTACGACCACGGATGGTATTGTCGGTTGGGGTGAAGCCACCACCATTGGTGGACTGAACTATGGTGAAGAAAGTCCTGAGAGTGTCAAAGCCAATATTGACACCTACTTTGCACCATTACTGACATCAGTTAAAGATTTAAATGTTGCACAAACACTAAAACTGATTCGTAAAAATATTAATGGTAACCGCTTTGCCAAGTGTGCCATTCAGACTGCCCTACTTGATATTCAGGCCAAACGTTTAGGCGTGCCATTAAGCGAAGTTTTAGGTGGACGTCTGCGTAATAGTTTACCTGTGCTTTGGACGCTTGCGTCTGGTGATACGGAAAAAGATATTGCTGAAGCTCGCAAAATGATTGAGCTAAAGCGCCACAACACGTTCAAACTTAAAATTGGCGCACGTCCTTTACAGCAAGATGTTGACCATGTGATTGCGATTAAAAAAGCACTAGGTGCTGATGTTAGTGTACGTGTAGATGTAAACCGTGCATGGTCAGAACTTGAGTGTATTCATGGTATTCAACAGCTCCAAGATGGTGGAATCGATTTAATTGAACAGCCATGTGCAATTCAAAATACCGAAGCACTTGCTCGCCTCACCCATCGTTTTGATGTAGCCATTATGGCGGATGAAGCTTTAACTGGACCTGACAGTGCGTACCGTATTGCAAAAAATCATGGTGCAGATGTATTTGCCGTCAAGATTGAACAATCTGGTGGCCTGATTGAAGCATGTGAAGTTGGCAAAATTGCTGGTTTGGCTGGTATCGACCTATATGGCGGCACCATGCTTGAAGGCCCTGTAGGAAGTATTGCATCGGCCCATGTATTTGCAACTTTTGAAACGTTAGCGTTCGGCACTGAATTATTTGGTCCGTTATTACTTACCGAAGAAATTTTGAAAGAACCGCTACGTTACGAAAACTTTGAATTGCATTTGCCGACAGCTCCGGGCTTAGGCATTGAAATTAATGAAGATAAAGTAGAGAAGTTACGTCGTTAAGGCAAAAGGATAAGGAGTTTCCCATGTTATTTCATGTACGTATGGATGTGCATATTCCACTTGATATGCCAGCCGACAAAGCAAATGAAATTAAGGCTGTTGAAAAAGCATATTCGCAAGACTTACAACGCCAAGGTAAATGGCGTCATATCTGGCGAATTACAGGTCAGTACTCGAACATCAGCATTTTTGATGTAGAGAGCAATGAAGAATTGCACAATATTTTACAGGGTTTACCTCTCTATCCTTACATGGACATCGAAGTGATGGCACTTAATCGTCACCCGTCTTCTGTTCGTGATGATGATTCGTAAATCCAAAGAATTTTTTAAATGTGATCTCTGAAGTCCATTTAAAAACCAAGCAGATTATTCAGAAGGTAACAAGGAATGTGGCGGCACTTATTCGCTAGCAAAACAGAATGCCCGCAGCGCTGCCACCCAAAACCGTATTGCATACTTAAGGAGTTTTAGTATGAACCGTCAACAAATTGATGCGCTTGTAAAACAAATGAATGTCGACACTGCAAAAGGCGAAGTTGATGCACGTGTTCAACAAATTGTAGTGCGCCTTCTTGGGGATTTATTTCAAGCCATCGAAGATTTAGACATCCAACCTTCAGAAGTATGGAAAGGTTTGGAATATTTCACAGACGCAGGTCAAGCAAACGAACTTGGTCTTTTGGCAGCTGGCTTAGGTCTAGAGCACTATCTTGATTTACGTGCAGATGAAGCTGATGCAAAAGCTGGCGTTACGGGTGGCACACCGCGTACCATCGAAGGCCCACTTTATGTAGCTGGCGCGCCTGAAACTGTTGGTTTTGCTCGTATGGATGATGGCACTGAATCTGGCAAAATCGATACCTTAATTATTGAAGGTACGGTGACTGATACTGATGGCAATATCATTGAAAATGCTAAAGTTGAAGTATGGCATGCTAACAGTTTGGGTAACTACTCATTCTTTGATAAGTCACAATCTGACTTTAACTTACGTCGTACCATCTTGACTGATGCTGATGGTAAATATGTTGCATTAACCACGATGCCTGTTGGTTATGGTTGCCCTCCAGAAGGTACAACTCAGGCCCTTCTTAACAAATTAGGCCGTCATGGTAACCGTCCATCTCACGTTCACTACTTCGTTTCTGCACCAGGTTTCCGCAAGCTTACAACTCAATTCAACATTGAGGGTGATGAGTACTTATGGGACGACTTTGCTTTCGCAACTCGTGATGGCTTAGTGGCAACAGCAGTTGATGTAACTGACCCAGCTGAAATCCAACGCCGTGGTTTAGATCACGCTTTCAAACACATCACATTTAACATCGAACTTGTTAAAGATGCCGCTGCTGCTCCTTCAACTGAAGTTGAACGTCGTCGCGCTAGCGCTTAATTGAAAGTGTATGTGAGTTAAAAGTTCGCTTTTGACTCACAAAATTTATTCCATTTATTACTACCATTAAGAATTTAAATAAATTTTTAGCGGTAGTAATAACATCACGTTACCTCATGCTCTAAGGTTTCTCACATGATTGACAAAAGTAAGTCCTCTCTTAGCGAGGTTCTATCGCAGATTAAAGATGGTGCAACCATTCTGATTGGTGGTTTCGGTACCGCAGGACAACCCGCTGAACTCATTGACGGTCTGATTGAACTTGGTGTTAAAGGTTTAACCATTGTGAGTAATAACGCCGGTAATGGCGATTATGGTCTGGCGAAACTGCTTAAAGCCGGTTCAGTTAAAAAAGTGATTTGCTCTTTCCCACGTCAGTCAGACTCTTATGTGTTTGATGAGCTGTACCGTGCCGGAAAGGTTGAACTTGAAGTGGTACCGCAAGGTAATCTGGCGTGTCGTATTCAGGCAGCCGGTATGGGGCTAGGTGCTGTGTTTACACCAACAGGCTTTGGAACACTTTTAGCTGAAGGTAAAGAAACCCGTGAGATTGATGGGAAAGATTATGTGCTTGAGTATCCGATTAAAGCTGACTTTGCCTTGATTAAAGCTTACAAGGGCGACCGTTGGGGCAATCTGGTTTACCGTAAATCTGCACGTAACTTTGGCCCAATCATGGCGATGGCTGCTGATGTCACTATTGCTCAGGTTTCTGAAGTTGTGGAGCTAGGTGGTTTAGACCCAGAGCACATCATCACCCCAGGTATCTTTGTACAGCATGTTGTACAAGTAGCGCCAGCACAGTAAGCAATAAGGAGAAATAACATGAGCTACCAGAAACTCAGCCGTGACCAGATTGCAAAACGTGTGGCGCAAGATATTCCAGATGGCGCCTATGTGAACTTGGGTATTGGCTTACCAACCAAGATTGCAAGCTACTTACCTGATGATAAAGATATTTTTCTTCATTCTGAAAATGGCCTATTGGCTTTTGGCCCACCGCCAGCTGCAGGTGAAGAAGACCCTGAACTGATTAATGCGGGTAAAGAGTTTGTGACTATGCTTGAAGGCGGCAGCTTTTTCCACCATGGCGACTCATTTGCGATGATGCGTGGTGGTCACCTTGATATTGCTGTACTTGGTGCATTTCAGGTTGCTGCGAATGGTGACTTGGCGAACTGGCACACGGGGGCACCGGATGCAATTCCTGCGGTAGGTGGTGCGATGGATTTGGCTGTAGGTGCTAAAAAAGTATTTATCACCACAGATCATGTGACCAAACAAGGTGAACCGAAGATTGTGGCTGAGCTGAGCTATCCAGTTACGGGTAAACACTGTGTTGACCGTATTTACACCGATCTTTGTGTGATTGATGTGACTAAAGATGGTTTAAAGGTGATTGAGAAAGTGGAAGGTCTTAGCTTCGATGAGTTACAGGCTTTAACGGGTGCAACTTTGATTGATGCCACTCAAGATTAAAATTTAAACAGCAGTAACTATCGTGAGAGGCGACATGGATGTCGCCCGTTGGACAGGGAGGCAAGGAAGCCTCCTCTGTTCAACAAAGGTTTTTGTTACTTTTGACCTTTCAAAAGTAAGGTATCGCTTATGCAACAGACCTACGGATATCACAGTAGATTACAGCCGTGATGTTATCCGTTGATATGAAAATTTATAAATCATCACAACGGGGTCTTATCTGTTTAAGCCAGATGTCACCAGCTAATTCGTGTCACTTTTTTAAAAAAGTAACCAAAAACCTTTGTTACTCAGACACAACTTCCCTGTTGTGCTGAGCAACGAGGCGACATCCATGTCGCCACCGCGAAATACTTACGGAGAATGGCTAAAAAGGCCTGAAGTAAAGGACAAAAGTTAGAATGAAAAACGCTTATATCATCGATGCCATCCGTACTCCATTTGGCCGTTATGCCGGTGGTCTTGCACCTGTCCGTGCCGATGACCTTGGCGCTGTACCGATTAAAGCTTTAATCCAGCGTAACCCGAATGTAGATTGGGAGCAGGTCGATGATGTGATCTATGGCTGTGCTAACCAAGCCGGTGAAGATAACCGTAATGTCGGCCGTATGTCGGCACTACTTGCTGGTTTACCGTATCAGGTGCCGGCAACCACCATTAACCGTTTGTGCGGTTCTTCACTCGATGCGATTGCCATTGCTGCCCGTGCCATTAAAGCAGGTGAAGCGAACTTGGTGATTGCAGGTGGTGTGGAAAGCATGAGCCGTGCACCTTATGTGATGGGTAAGTCTGACAGTGCTTTTGGCCGTAGCCAGAAGATTGAAGACACCACCATGGGATGGCGTTTCATTAACCCTAAACTTAAAGAATTGTATGGTGTAGACACCATGCCCCAGACTGCCGAAAACGTGGCTGAACAGTTTAACGTGAATCGTGCAGATCAGGACCAGTTTGCCTTGGTGAGCCAACAACGCACCGCAAGCGCGCAAGCCAAAGGCTTTTTTTCTAAAGAAATCGTGGCAGTTGAAATCCCTCAGCGTAAGGGGGATGCTGTTGTGATCGATACTGATGAACATCCACGTGTATCAACCACACTTGAAGCTTTAAGCAAACTTAAACCTGTTGTAAAAGCAGAGGGTTCAGTGACTGCAGGTAATGCTTCAGGTATTAACGATGGTGCTGCGGCTCTGCTGATTGCTTCTGATGAGGCAGTTCAAACTTACAACCTCAAACCACGTGCCAAGATCATTGCTTCAACAGCAGTGGGTGTAGAACCACGCATTATGGGCTTTGCTCCAGCACCAGCGATTAAAAAATTACTTAAACAAGCCAACCTGACGCTAGATCAGATGGATGTGATTGAGTTAAATGAAGCCTTTGCTGCACAGGCTTTGGCCGTGACCCGTGATTTAGGCTTGCCAGATGATTCTAACAAGGTGAATCCAAACGGTGGTGCAATTGCATTGGGCCATCCACTTGGTGCATCAGGTGCCCGCCTCGTGACCACAGCCTTAAATCAGCTTGAACAAACAGGTGGTCGTTACGCCTTGTGTTCAATGTGTATTGGTGTAGGTCAAGGCATCGCCTTAATTATTGAACGTGTTGAAGCACTTTAAGGAGAAACAAATGCCATCTTTTCAATCTGCCGATGCACAAATTAACTATCAAACCTTTGGCGAACCATCTTCCCCTGCTCTGGTGTTTTCCAATTCTTTGGGCACCAACTATGGCATGTGGCAAAAACAGTTTAATGAGTTAAAAGATCAATTTTTTGTGATCTGCTATGACACTCGTGGTCATGGTTCATCATCTACGCCTAACGGCCCATACACTGTAGAGCAATTAGGTGAAGATGTTGTCCGTTTACTGGATCATCTGAATATTAGCAAAGCTGCTTTTTGTGGTATTTCAATGGGCGGTTTAACTGGTCAATGGCTTGCGATTCACTACCCTGACCGTTTTAGTCATGTGGTTGTAGCAAATACTGCCGCTAAAATTGGACAAGAACAAGCATGGCTTGACCGTGCAAAATTAGTACGTGAGCAAGGTTTACAACCAATCGCAGCTACAGCAGCTTCGCGATGGTTTACAGATCCCTTTATCCAAAGTCATGCTTCAATCGTCAACAACCTGTGTAACGACTTAAGTGCTGGCAGCGCAATGGGTTATGCCAATTGTTGTGAGGCTTTGGCTAAAGCGGATGTCCGTGAACAGTTAAAAGACATTAAAATTTCTGTATTGGTGATTGCTGGAACTCAAGACCCAGTCACTACAGTTGCAGATGGTGAATTTATGCAGCAACGCATTCCACAATCAAAACTTGCAGAAATAGATGCTTCTCATATTTCCAATGTAGAACAATCAGAAGCTTTTAATAAGATCCTAAAAGATTTTTTAGTGAGCTAATTTTAAGTTTAAGAATTAAAAAAATGGCCTTTATAGGCCATTTTTTATATCTCGCAGAATCTTAAAACTTAGTACCGAATCATGACCGATTTTAATTCGGTGTAATCTTCAATAAATGCATCTGAAAACTCTCTGCCAATTCCTGAAGCTTTTACCCCGCCAAATGGAACTGATGGATCTAAGAACGTATGCATATTGACCCACAAGGTGCCTGCTTCAATCTTAGGAATTAAACGTAAAGCTTTAGATAAGTCATTTGTCCAAATACTTGCAGTTAAACCAAAGCGAGATTGATTCATAAGCTGAATAAGTTCTTCATCAGTTTCGAATGGCATTACCCCGACCACTGGACCAAAAGTTTCCTCTGAAAATAAAGGATCATCCGTATTTTTGAAGGAAATCAAAGTCGGCTGTACAAAATATCCTGTCTGATCTAAAGCCTCACCCCCTGCAATAATTTGGTTGTTGGCTTTTGCCATATCTAAATAATGTTTTACTTTATGAAAATGTGGCTGATTCGAGAGTGGACCAAACATACTTCCTTCATCCATAGCCGATCCAATTTTGAACTGCGAGAGTGCTTTAGAGAGTTTCTCGACAAGTTCATCATATTTTGTACGGTGTACAAAAAAACGCTCTGGGGATGCACAAACTTGACCTTGATGCACAAAAGTTGCTTGCAACAAAGTTGGTAAAATCTCATCGATATTTGCATCAGCCAAAACGGCTATGGCATTTTTACCACCCAACTCTAGACTGACACGGGTTAAATCACTGCTCATCGCGAGTTTACCAATCGCAATACCTGTGGGCACTGAACCTGTAAACGAGACTTTCTTAACGAGTGGCGACTCAATTAAATATTGCCCTGTATCGCCCTTACCCGTAACCACATTAATTACACCAGCTGGGATACCTGCCTCAATGGCAAGTTCAGCTAAACGTAATAAAGATAAGCTGGCAAACTCACTTGGTTTAAGCACAATGGTACAGCCAGTTGTTAAAGCTGAACCGATTTTCCAAACACCAATCATGAGTGAAAAATTCCAAGGCACAATACCTGCAACCACACCCACTGGTTGTCTTAAAGTAAAGGCTGTATATTTTTCACCTTGCATAGAAGGAATAGAGGGCTGCATGGTTTGACCATTAATTTTGGTTGCCCAACCAGCAAAATATCTCAAGAAAATAACGGATTGTGCGACTTCAAGATGTCTTGAAATATTGATAAGTTTTCCAGTAGATAACGTCTCGAGCTGTGCAAGTTCTTCACCATATTGCTCAATTAAATCGGCTAGCTTGTTCAGTTTAACGCCACGTTCATACGGCGTAGTTTCAGCCCAAGCATTTTGAAAAGCATGTTCAGCACTTTTCACGGCACTTTCCACGTCCTGTTGACTGCCTATACTAATTTGAGCAACAACCTGTTCAGTCGATGGATTTACAATATCCACTTTATCTAAATGCTCGGCGGCAATTAATTTTCCATCAATAAAATGTCCATGTTGACGTGCCATAAATTGCTGTACGCTTTCTAAAATCTGAACTTCACTCATTTTCTTTCCCTCTTTTCATTTCTAAAATATTGATATGACAGCAATTAAGCGACTTGATTCAAAATAAAGTCGGCACCACGCTCACCAATCATGATGGCAATTGCATTGGTATTACGGCTTGGAACTTGTGGGCAAATAGAACAATCCACCACACGTAAATTTTTAAAACCATGTACTTTAAGGGTCTGATCTGTGACCGAATCTTGCGGGGTATTGCCCATTTTGCAGCTACCCGCAGGGTGATAGACCGTTTTAATGTTTTGGCGCATCCATTTATCAATCGCTTCAATATCATCAGGATCGATATTTGCAGGCTCAATCACTTCTTTGACAATCGCTTTCAATGCTGGTTGTTGTAATAAGCGAAGTCCGGCCTGTACGGCACGGATATTTGCGTCAATATCTTCTTGATGGCCTAAATAATTAGGATCAATAGCAGGCAAATCTTTTGGATCTTTACTGCTTAAACGTAAAGTCCCACGTGCTTTTGGCTGTACATGTCCGACTTTAATGGTAAGGCCATGTGCCTGAGCCGCTGCTTTTTCACCAGGAGTATTATCGAAATTATCCAGCACAGGTAAAAAATGAAATTGGACATCAGGTCGACCATTGTTATTGGTGTCAATAAAACCACCACCTTCTAGAATATTGGTGGTTAACAATCCTGAACGTGTAAAACACCACTGTAAAAAGTGTCGTACTGCGGCTAAACCTTGGTCTTCACCGAGCAGACTATTATTGGTTGTTACTGTCGCATTAACCGACATATGCAAATGGTCGTGAAAATTGTCACCTACAGGTAAGTCACGAATACATTCAATGCCGAGTTCATCTAAATGCTGTTTTGGACCAATTCCCGAAAGTAATAAAACCTTAGGACTGCCAATTGCACCAGCACTCAGAATGACTTCTTTTTGAGCCAGTACCGTAATTGGTGATTTTCCGCCAACACTATAAGTCACCCCAGTAACCTGATCACCTTGAGTTTCAATTTTATGTACCAAGGCGTCTGTAATGACCGTAAGGTCTGGGTGGTTTTCGACTGACTTTAAATAGGTTTTAGAAGTACTCGCCCGAGAACCGTTTTGAGTAGTAGTTTGATAAAACCCTACGCCTGCCTGATCCCAACCATTAATATCATTGACGTAATTCATGCCCATTTGTTGACCTGCTTTAATACAAGCAAGCGTTAAAGGATGGCGATAGCGGTTTTCACTGACAGGTAAAATGCCATTTTGTCCATGATATTCATCAGCAAGACTTTCATTTTTTTCTGCTTTCTTAAAAAACGGCAGTACATCCTGATAAGACCACTGATTGCATCCCCATTCCAACGCCCATAAATCATAATCCTGTCGTTGGCCTCGGCAATAGATCATGCCATTAACCGAGCTTCCACCTCCCAACACTTTTCCTTGTGCAAGGATCATTTCACGATGATTACAATATTTCTGCGGAACAGTCATGTATTGCCATGATTTTTGCTGGAATACTTTAACTACTGTTGCAGGTATAGTATGAAACATACTGCTATCTCGGCTTCCTGCCTCTAGAACAAGAACACGCCCTGCCTTGGCTTCTAATAGTCGTGCTGCGACTACACAGCCTGCTGAGCCAGCACCAATCACGATATAGTCATATTGTTGATTCATCTGATTTCATCCTAATTTTATTTCTATGAATGCACCGCCAATAAACACGGTCTCCTTCGCTCTAATTTAATAGATGTATTGCAGAATCAACTGTGCATACACATTGGTTTTGTCATCGTAGTTTTGAGTGCCGCCACTATGGATATCCTGTTTAGGCTTATAGAGTCCAACCAACGGAATAACGTTAAGTTTTTTATTGACGGACCAAACCGAGAACACATCCAGCTCATGTCCATCCACATTACTTAAAGACTTATTTACTGTTTTGAACTTATAGGCCAAAGCACCTAACATGAAATTTTCTTTTAGATTCATACTGTAAGAAACTTGATGGATATCTGCATTTTTATTAAATGGGCCAGCATAATTTCCAGCAACTTCTCCCTGAAACCATGTGCCAAAGCCGACTGTATTTCCATAAAACATGGGGTCGTATTGGTCTGAAAAATGGCTAAAACGGTAACCTAATGAGGGCGTATATTTTGAAGATAAAAAGTTATAGTTCAGTCCTACGTAACCTGCATTTTCTTGACTATCTTTTTTATCTTGAATAACAAACTCAGACTTAACTTGTAGCTCTGGTAAAAGTTGATAATTCAAACGCAAAGCATAGTTTTTAAGATCTTCGCGCCCTGAAACGTGTTCAGCATCTTCAAGGTCTAATACATTTAAGTAAGTAAACCCAACGCCCTTATCTTTAAGCTGATACATCAGATCAGTCACAAAGAGTTCAGGTGAAAATTGTGCTTTATTATTCGATTTTAAATAAGCCAGCTTTAACGTTGTATTCTCTTGTGGTTTGTATTGAAGCAAGCTTGTAAAATCAAAGCTTCGACGAGCTGCCAAATAATATGCTCCGCCCCGATCTAGTGTGCCGTCCGCAGGCGCTTTACCGAGATTTAATGCATCACCCGCAATAAAGAATCCATCACCAATCATGATATTTTGTCGACCGATACTTAAATCATAGGTCGTTAACTCATCTTTATTGGTACCGTCTTTAAAACCAATGATCCATTCATTCACATCCGTTTTACGTTCCTTACCATTACTATTTTGGCCTGCGTCACCATCGCCAAATGTTGCCGAGCTAATACCGCTCAAGCTTGCATAGAGCTGATTGTTTTTAAAAGTGTAGTTTCCCTTCGCACCATATTTAAGATGACCTTCTTGCCAATTGACTCTTTCATCATCTAGGTTTTCGCCGTTATAGCTTTTACCGCTACTAAAAGCCCCAAAAGTTGCTTCAAAAGTCGGTTTAATTTCAATTTCACCAGCATGCAAAGTTGAAAAAAATGAGACAAAGAAAGTCCCTCTCACAACCTGAGAAAATAAATTTTTCATTGAGAAATTCCTTTTTGCGAACGACTTACCCACGCTCAGGTGTGGGTAACCGATTCGTTACCCACTCTAGATCATGCACCTGTTTAATGATGGTCGTGCTGTGTGTTTTGCTCTTCTTCACCCAAGTTTAAAGTCGGGGTGCTGTCAAAGAAGTTCCAAGGTTTGATGAGTGTATTCACCCACTCTGTCGGCATGATTGGCCATTCTTCAGCACGTGCCACATGGGTTGTTCCTGTTGTCATCCACACCACTAGGTCTTTATTTTCAATATTTTCATTGTTGCCAATGAACTGTCCTAATCCTGTATCATGAGTTGAGCGGTTTGAATATTTCCCTTCTGGATAGCGTTCGTCTGGATTGTACTGGGTCACCCAAATTTGCTTATCCATAAAGTTCAAACGTTTAAATAACCATTCATCTTTAGAAAAATTGGCTCCTTTTGCCACAGGGTGTGTTCCACCTGCAAACGGAATCAATTGGTAAGAAACAGGATTACCTAATTTATTTTCCTTGTTGAAATTGGTGAGTAAACGAATAGTGGATGGATCAAATTTTTCAGCCGCATTTTGCTCATTCGTAATGACTTTACTATCAATTTGCATCGTGCTTGTACGGACACCACCTTTGTCATTGGCTTTCACCACTGGGTCCATATGCATAAAGCTATTATTTTCACCATCGACATCCATATCTAAGCGGAAGTTATAGATGTGCTGATGCGTTGTGCCCACAATATTATGGTCAATTAAAGTTCCATATTTGGTGTCTTCTTTAGCTGTACTGTCATGCATGGTGCGTGATTTAACACCTTTAACCGCCTCAATACCCGTTGCACCCGCATTAATTCCAATTACACCATTTTGGGCAAATACCCAGTCAAACATGTAATCATAGTTCCCCACTGTACTAATCCAGCGCACCACAAGTTCACGGCGAGCTTCACTCGCATCCTGATTGCCAAAAATTTCGTGATGTTTATATTCAGGTCCAGCATAACGTTCAAATACAGCTATGGCATTTGGAATCACTTGTGGTTGGCCTTTATAGTCTGCAATCACCGCATCAAGTAAAACAGCGTTGTCAGGTGCATCAGTTCCCGGAAGAATAGATGATGTGAGTGTACCCATACCATATTCGCCAGAGTCTAAATAAGATTTGAAGTACCAGCCAATATCAGGGTCACCATATGGAACCACCATTCCACCCAAGTTCCCTTCATACATGACTTTCCGCTTCACACCTTTATCTTTATAGGTCACGGTTGAAAGCTGTAAGCCAACACGAGAATCTAACGCCACATGCAAACACCAGTTCCCCCAATGTATGGTTTGGCCTGTAATGCTAAAGTTTTTGCCCTCAGGTTCAGTAATATTGAGTGGTTTTAGCTTACTTGCTACGGGCTTATTCGACATATAAGGACGATTTGCCATTGGCACAGGAATGATCGCGCCTTCTTCAATCTTAATAATTTTTTCTTTATCTAAATCAACTACAGCAACTAAATTTTCAATAGGATGCGCCCAATAGTTACCATCCCCTACATCTAGGTAAGCGACAACTTTTAATATATTGAGTTGTTTATCAAGTCCATCTTTACCGCCAAAATATCCAACAGTTAGTGGTGTAGCAATCACTTTCTTCACATCACTAATGCCACGTTTGCGTAACGCGTCTTGATATTCTTTACTCGTCTCAATTACACGCTGTACGGCTTCAAAATTATCGAGCAGCACCATTCCATGAGTGTCTTTAAGGACATTCCATTTGGTAACTTGTTGAGTGTTAAGATTAACTTCACCTTCAATCGCTTGACTCCCCTTTAATAAAATAAATGAGGCAATACGATCTTCTTTAAATTCTTTGTGATTAATAAAGTAATCCCAAACTTTTGCTTTTTCAGGCTCTTTAAGCTTTAACTCGGCAAAACGCATATTTTTATAGGCGTATTTCGAGCTGTTAATGACATCAAATGTCTTTTTAATTTCGTCAGAATTTAAGCTATTAAGAGGATGAAACGTATTTTCAATTTTGAAAGTTTGATCTAAACCAGACTGAAATACTTCATTAAAAAAGTCTTTTCCAATAACAGGTTTACCATCTTTAATTAATAAAGGCACGCTGAGCTTGAAAGGTTTGCCGTTCACCAAAACCTGATCTGAATTGGGTTTGGCCCGAACCACCATAGAACCTTTGGTGATCATATAAGTATTGGTAAAATCGTCTTTGACAACTTTAGCGCCTTGCTCACTCATGTTTTGATAAAGTGAGACCATTTCGGCCTTGCCACCATGCGCAAACGCTTGAGTATTGAGTCCCCAAAAGCTTGCAGCGATTGATAAGTTAAGTGCCAGTATTTTTTGTATGTCATTCAATAATCGTTGTTTACGCATTGGGTTCATCCTTTTCATCTATCCCTGAACTATCTGAATCAGACAGTTAAAATGCACTTCCTGTGAGTGAAATTTATTAGACCAACTTAATAGTTTTATGTTTATTAAGCTTATCTAACCTGCTCTAATGAATTTAATTTCAACACAGTTACATAGGACTAGCTTGTTCAAGAATGACGTCGAATTTGTCTAAAAATGACATTGAGAGTTAAAAATTTAAACTGTCATACCCTCTCTAAATTCTTTAGGAGAAATACCATAAGTCTTTTTAAAGATTTTTGAGAAATGAGCGCCATCCCAAAAACCCCACTTCAAGGCAACTTGGGTAATTGAGCTTTGTTTATTTCTTTTATCAAGCAAATCTGCTTTGACTTTTTCTAAGCGTTTTAGCTGTATATATTTGTTAATAGATAAATTTTCTTGAAGGAACAAACGGTAGAGATGACGTAGCGACACCCCAATATGCTCTGCAATTAATTTAGGTGTTAAATCTGGTTTTGCTAAGTTTTCTATAATATAGCGCTCAGCTTTTTCCATCAGATTATTGGAGCTATTAATATTTTTATAATTAATTGTCGGTTTGATTAAGGCAATCAATGCATCTTCAAAAGCATTACCATCTTCAGTTGCGTACCAAAGTTTAATGTTTTCAGCAGACATATTTTTCAAAATATTCTTGAGTAAAAAACCACTCATATTTTGCGTAATCAGTTTTCCAAAATATTCAGTACTAATATTTTCTTTAAGTAATTTTTCACGCGAGAGGTGTACTGAAATCTGACTTACCAAACCTTGCGGATACATCGAAATGGTTTCGACCGGGTCGACCAACACAATATCGCCTTCATTTAGGCTTAGAGTTTCATTTTTATACTCGAGCAGCATTTTCCCCGAATACTGCAAAATCAAAAAACAAAAACGATTATTCACTCGATCGATTTCATCGGCTTTTCGGACAATTTTATTTGCATTGTTTTTGATAAAAGCAATTTCGGTATCACCCAATAAAAAGCACTGAACTTCACCAATGAATAAATTACGGGTTCCGTCAAAATCGGTTTCAAAATTGCCGCACACACTTTTAATATGGTGCGTCCATGTGAGTAATGCATCGCTTACATATTGGTTCATCCCTTACCTCTCTATACATGTGCAACCGCTCAAAATTTTGCGTTTGTGGTGGTGCACTGTCTTGGCTTATTTGCAATCATGTTTTATTGATAAACAAATTGTGTGCCAAAAATTCCTTATCCTTGGAATTGTTTTGATGATAGTCAGCTAGATGTGAAGAAGCTGATAAATCAATTCAATTTATCAGCTTAATGGGACTTATGCTACTCCTGCAAAATCTCGCAGCATGGTAATAAAAATATCCTTTTGCTCCTCAGAATACTTTTTAAATACTTCGTTTTGGTGGCTATCGGCAATATCAAACAAATACTGCGCCGTTTGTTTACCTTTTTCGGTCAGTGCATACAAGTTATCGTGATCAACCAACAATCCTTCAAATTTTAGAATTTCAGCCGATCTTTCAACTTCTTGCATTGGCATAGCAATATCTCGAGGTAAATCTTCTTTACTTGAAGCAGTACCACTGGCCAAAACGAGTAAAAGACGTGATTCACTGGTACGGAACCCTGAAGCCATTTGCTTAGGAATATAGTCGGTTTGATAAGCTTTAAAAGCACGACTCATCAAGTAGCAAACATTGTTATATAAGTGCCCATAATGTGTTTGGTCTACGCCGTTCTCTTCAGTTTGCTTAACTTGAAGGCTCGGATGCGGCATGACACAAGAATATGCACCTTGATGGTAAACCAACGGGCTTCGGCCTTGATCATGGAAACGAACCACTTTACCAACAATAATCCAGTGGTCACCACCTTCAATCACTTGATAACGTTCGCACTCAAACACCGCAGAACAATTTTCTAAAATCGGTGAGCTTCCTGCACCGAGTTGAAAATTGGTGTCTGCAAATTTATCAATATTGCGTCTCGAAAACTTATTAGATAGCTCAATTTGCGTGCCTGATAAAATATTGACTGCAAAATGTGTTGCTTCTTCAAATACTGAAAAACTTGAAGATTTTTTATCAATGCTCCACAAAATAAGTGGTGGGTCGAGTGACACCGAGTTAAAACTATTTGCGGTTACACCGACTTTCTCACCTTGTGCATTTTGTGCAGTAACAATGGTAACGCCTGTTGCAAAATTTCCTAATGCTCGTCGGAACTGTAATGGATCGACCGTAAACTCATCTATTTGTTGTAATACATTCATCATCTTTCTCCTAAACCTTCTCTTACATCCATATAAATCGCGAGAGCATTAGATATCTAAAACTAGTCTCGGTGTTTTAGATCGCGAACAGCACACCAATATTTGTTCATTGCTGGCTTTTTCTTCGTCAGTAAAATAAACATCTCGATGATCAGGCTCACCTTCAATCACATCGCACATACAGGTTCCGCATACGCCTTGCTCGCAAGACATTTCAATGTCGATGCCTTCTTTAGCTAAAGCCTGCAGAATGGTTTCGCCAGCTTCAACCATAATGATTTTTCCGCTACGCTCAGCCACTACCTCAAATGAATCTCCAGAAGTATCAGTTTCAACTTGGAAATATTCTTTGTGGATTTGCTGCTCAGGAAAATCGTGAGTCGTGGCAAGGTTAATCACCCAATCCATGAAACCGACTGGACCACACGTGTAAATATGGCTTTCCGAGTCAATATCTTTAATGGCAGATTCAAAAAATGCTCGGTGGCTTGCACCTTCGGATTTAAAATGGAAGGTTGTATATTTTGCTAACTCACCATTTTTAATTTCATCAACAAAAGCACAGTTCTCAGCGCTAGCACCACAGTAATGAAGCTCAAATGATTCGCCTTCGTGTGCAAGTTGATAGGCCATCGTGATTAACGGCGTAATCCCGATACCACCGCCAATCAATACACTGTGTTTGGCTTTTAAAAGTGGAAATAAATTTTTTGGTTCACTGACCTGAATTTGCATGCCATCTTTAATTTCATCAAAAGCCGAGACTGAACCACCACGTGATTCAGGGTCACGTAAAATTCCAAGGCGGAACTTTCCTTCGTCATTTGGATTTTGACAAAGTGAATATTGGCGCACCATACCATTTGGTAAGTGCACATCAATATGCGCACCCGCTTCAACTTTTGGTAATATTGCAGAAGTTGCAGATTCAAATTCCATGACTGCAATATTTCCACCTTCCACATGGCGATTTTTAACGACAACATCATAAAGTGTAGTCATGATTTAACTCCCTTTTCATGGTTAAGCGATTGACTTAACGCATGAATAAACCACCGTTAATATCCCATGTTGCACCAGTCACAAACCCCGCATTTGGACTCGCGAGCAACCCACAAGTTTCAGCAATAAAATGCATATTTCCTAAAGCTTTAACTGGAATATTTTGGATGAACTGTTCCATTTTTTCGTCTGACACCACGCTATGAACGATTGGTGATTCCATTGGACCCGGTGCAACCGCATTAACCGTCACCCCTTTTGCCGCAAATTCTTTGGCAAAAATTTTGGTTAACGTCACAATCGCACCTTTGGTTGCCGCATAGTGTGCACCCGTTGCAGTACCGCCATTTTGTCCTGCTAACGAGGCCATATTAATGATGCGTCCATAGCCTTTTTTAGCCATATATTGACCAATAATTTGACAAGCTTGAAAGGTGCCGCGTTGGTTAACTTGGGTCACCCAATCAAAATCGGCTGCAGTAATTTCTAATACGGGCGTTGCTTTGGTAACGGTGGCATTGTTAATTAACACATCAAGTTTAGAAAATTTCTCTTCAATCCATTGCACCGCAGCATGAAAATCTGCTTCAACCGAAATATCTAATTTCAAGGGAAACATATTTTGGGCATACTGACTTTGTGCCTTGGCATTCTCGGCTTTTTCAAGCGTACTTGCTGACAAAATCACTTGATGGCCTTGGCTCGCAAAATATTCAGCAATGACATTACCGAGTCCAGAAGCAGCACCTGTCACTAAAACAACTTGTTTCATGTTACCGCTCCTAAAGAATGTAGCTAATACCAGCTAAGGTATCGGTTGAGTTAACCAAGTTAATGATTTTACGTTTAATCTTAAAGCCTGTAGCCGCATCACGCGTCAAATGGTACGTAATATCTGCGGTGTAATGCTTGAGGTTTTCTTTACGAAATTCACGTAAGTTTTGAGCACAACGCAAAACGATTTCATTATCTTGGTCTTGAATAACTCGTACACGAGAAACACTACGTACAGTATTGGCTTTAGGTGCTGTAGAAATCGCTTCTCCATTTTCAAGACGCTCTACACGTAAAGTACGCATATGATTATCGTCATAGGCATAATTTAAGTTGTTTTCGTAGTCAGTGAGGTTTGGGTCAATTGGAATGATATAGACACCTTTTTCATTCCATAAATTAAGCCATTCACGATACTCACTGTGGTCTAACATATCTGCTTCAGCCCAGATGAAAGCAGTGACTTCATTTAATAATTGCAGATTCATATTCATTACTCTCTCCTTAAGCCTTCATCATCTTTTTCCACTGCTGATATGCTGCACGCATACCTGTTTCAGCACTGACATCACTTTTTAAGCCATCTTCAGTTTTGACTTCGCCCGGCAAACCGCGGTTGAGCATGATCCATAAATCATTACCTGCATTGGCGCCGTGTTGTACGCGTTCCCAAGCTTCGGAATCATCTGGTGTACCAAAACCAAATGGGCCTTGGAAATGTTCATGCAAACGTAAGCGATATTGGTTGGCAATTTGCGGACCACCGTCCATCGTAATTACCGAGTGATGAATTTCTGTTTCAGCAACTGAAATTGGCTGTAATACACGGAAGAACGCCATCGAACATGCAATATTCGGGAATAAATTTAAGTTAAAGCCAGAACCACCGACTGCACGAACAATACGGCGTACTTCTAATTCTTCATGACCTTCGTCGCGCAAAGCTTGAGCCAAGTCTTCAAAACGTTCTTGTATTGGACGCTCCATTAAGTCTTCGTCTAAATCAACCAGTTCAGGAATCATCACCATGACACTGTGACCATTACCTAAGTCTTCAACAAAGCCCGGTTGGTTCTCGAAGTTAAAGAGTTCTTCGGTTTTTTCATCGACAGAACTTAAGAATGACTTGTGTACTAACGGGAAGTGATAAGCGTCAGTCGTATTTTCAAGCTGGATTTTCCAATTACCCGGGAAACGGAAACGGTGTTCACCCAACACTTTAATTGGATAACCCGCGCCTTGTTTCATAAACAGGTCAATCCATTTTTTTGCAGGTCCAAGGAACTCTTCAAGTGGTTGAATGTCTTCTTTAAATGAAGCGAAGATCATGCCGTTATATTCTTCTACACGCAGACTCACCAGCGGTAATTCTGACTTATCTAAACAATCACCGTAACTTTCCGGAGATGGTACACCACGTAAACTACCATCAAGTGCATAACTCCAACCGTGGTACGGACATACAAAACTATTTGTTTTTCCTTTTTTATGTTCGCATACGGTTGCGGCACGGTGACGGCAACGGTTTAAAAGTACATGGACTTTCTTTTTACGATCACGCACCGCTACAACTGGTTGTTTACCAATGTTAATTGTTTTATAGCTTCCGCCTTCCGGAATTTCGCTGGCATGTGCAACCCACACCCAAGTGCTATAAAAGATTTTTTCCATTTCTTCATCAAAAATGCGTTCATCTTTATAAAGAGAAGTATGGGCACGGTCACTTTGAACCAAAGCATCGTAATCAGTGCCAATGTTATGCGTCGGGATAATACTGTTCATATCAATAGTCCTTTTAAATATGTCCTGGGTCATTCCTGGGAAGGTACCGGCAATTCAGCTTCACTGTGCCAATGCGATACGGGACGACTGAAAATATTCTGTGTTTGGAAATGTTTAATTTTCCATGTTCCATCTGCTTGCTTTTGAAACTTCACATTGAGCTTTGCTGCATTTAAGTGGCTACGGCCATCTTTAAACGTTGAAGTCTGCAACATCAGCCATGAAGCATTTGCATCATTTTGATTTACATAAATTTGTTCTGAATTTACAAAGTGTGCATTCATAACAAAGTGAGACTCTTTTTGGGTATAGCTTTTAAACATGTCGTAAATCGACTGCCAAGAATCATAACGACCAAAGGATTTGGCATATTTCTCGCCAATACCTTCCCAAATACAGTCTTGATCAAAAAGATTCATCAACTCGTCAAGATCTGTATTTGCATTAAGCTCATCACAGATTTCCATATAACGGTTCAGACAATTACGAATGGCGTTGTGCGCTTCTAACTGTTCTAGTCGTTCTATGATTTCTGCAAAATTCACTTTGTCATTCATTGCCATCGCCTTAACGTTGGATAATTAATTCGCGTCCAACACGAGCTTCAACTTTGCAATATTTCCAAAGCTTGTATGGACCTTCACCCACCACCGTCGTTCTAAACAAATTACAAGCCGCATGTACTGTTTCAATATCTGGAACATCTGCAAGCAAGTACGTTGTCCAAGGCCAGCCCGCACTTGGGCCAACCATGCTTTGGTCATCATCAAGATTTCCAAAAACATGTACGCCCGGTAAGTCATGAATGCCATTCCACATTTCACCAAACGCTGCCCAAACTGCTTTTGCTTCAGCAGGTTCTGCATCAAAAAAGTTTTGGTTAATACCCATGCAGAACAAAACGCGTAATGATTTTTTAGCTTCCATCTCAATATTCCTTTTTTAAAATTAAAACTTATAGATAACCTGGAGTTGGCTTTAACCCGAAACTGATTGAGCCTGCATTTTGTAAAGTTGCATCGCCCATAAAGGCATGCTGAGTCACCACGTTGGTGTCATTCACAAAACGGCTAAATGGATTGTTGGTATAGATCGCTGTCATGCCCGCGAGCATTTGCATTTTTCGAGTCACCTTGGCGCAAACTCGCGCTGCATGGGTACATGCCAGACGCATGTCACTAATTTGTTCAGCAGTTGCTTCACGTCCAGTAATAATTTCATGCCAGACAATGTCCATGGTTTGATAAAACCAAGACTTTGCTGCCTGAAATTCCGCATCTGCTTGAGCAAACTCATATTGAGTTACTGGTCGGTTAGCAATTTCTGACCCACCCGTAATAGATGCTTTACCCGGTGCTAATTTTTCAAATTCTTCTAATGCGGCAGCTGCAACACCAATACCCACCACGGTTAATACTTGCGTCGCTAAAGAAAGTGACGGATATTTAAAAAATGGCTCACTTAGTTTTGAAGGTTCACCACGTACAAAGGTCCATTTCTTTTCGACCAATACATCTTCGACCACTAAATCATGGCTTCCCGTACCTTTTAGGCCAACGGTGTCCCATGTCATTTCAATTTTGGCTTTTTTGGCAGGCATCACTGCCATGCATGGCAAGCCCTGCATTTCATTATTTTTAAGCGGTGAAATCCCCACACCAACAATGTCAGCTCCCATACAACCACTTGAGAATTTCCAACGTCCACGAACTACGACACCTTCATCGGTAATTTCAGCAGGTTGTGGCGGAAAAATACCTCCGGCAAATACGACATCTGGCCCGTTTTGGTACAATTCTTTCAGTGTTTCTTCTGGCAAACTGCCCAAATACGCAGGGCTCATACCGAAACTTGCCACCCAACCGACTGAACCATCAGCTTTAGATAATGTCTCGATTAATTCACAAAACTGACGTGGTGAACATTCGTCACCGCCAAAACGTTTCGGAACCAAAGCACGGTAAACACCGATTTGCTTAAGCTTTTCAATAACGTCTTGGCTCACATATGCCTGATTATCAAATTCACCTGTACAAGCACGTTCACGAATTTCTTGACACAAAGCGTCTAAGTCAACTGCTTTGTCTTGAGAAGCAAACTCCATTTTAGACAACTTATTCATCATCTAACTCCTTGTAATTTATTGCATTGCATCAACACAAAATTTAGCTATAGCGCATAATTGCTCATCTTTTTGATGCTTCGATACGATCTGTAAGCCCACTGGTAAACCTTCACTGGTTTCAAGTGGCACTGAAATAACGGGATGACCTGATAAATTAAATGGTCGAACTAAACCTGTAAGATTCAAAAAAGCGACCGTGTTTTCAGCTTCAGAAACTTTTGGTGGAATTTGCGGAAGTGTCGGTAAAACCAATGCATCATATTTTTCTAATAAGGCATCGAGTTCTTGGATGAGCTGCTCTTTTACAGCTTCCGCTTGTTTTACTTGCTCTAAAGTTGTTGCTGCAGCTTTTAATAAACGACCATTTACATCAGAACCAATTAAGCCGGTTTGAGTTAACGCACCAAAAGCTTGCCAGTTTTCATAATTAATAATCTGCATGCCTGCATCATAAGCTGCTTCAAAATGTTCAACTTTTTCTGAAGTGGTCTGTAAATTGGCTTTTTGAAGTGCTTGATGAATACAGCTCCAAACAACCTCATCTGCGCTTACATAGAGAACAGCAATTTTTGGTGTACGAGTAAATTCCGTAGGTTTGAAAGTTGGATCAATAATTTGCATGGCCTTTTCAATCATCTCGACTGAATTTGCAAAAGGACCAACGCAATCTAAAGAACTCGACGGCGGATATACGCCTTTTCTGCTCACACGACCGAAAGTCGGTTTTAAACCAAAAACCCCGCAGCACGCAGCAGGCATACGGATAGAACCACCCGTGTCAGTGCCTAAAGTAAAGTCAGCTTGTTTAGCAGCAACTGCCGCAGCCGAACCACTCGAAGAACCACCTGGAATAAGTTCAGGATATTTAGGGTTGATGGGTGTACCAAAAGCGTGGTTAATGCCCGTAATTCCAAAAGCCAATTCGTGCAAATTTGTTTTCGCAATAATTTCGCAGTCAGATTTTAAAATATTTTTAACCACCTCAGCATCATCTTGAGCAGGTTCAACATTTAGTAAAGCTCGACTACCAGCAATGGTTTTTAGACCTTGAATATCAATTGTGTCCTTGACCATTACCTTGAGCTTGCCACTTCCTTTGTGCACGCTTTGGCTAATAATATTCATTCACTTTTCCATGTATTTTTATTCATTAATCAAAATATGAGAAAATTTAATGGAATTGTCAAGTATTTTTTATAATTTGTTCTCAAGGAAATATGCAAAATTTTGTTTATAATAGGATTACCCTTTTTTCACTAAGTTATTGCTTAGCTATGCTTGATCATTTAGAACAATTTCTTCCTAATAAAGAACCGTCGAGTATTCAAAACTTCCCTTTTTTTTGGGTTTCCCAAGTGAATGGAAAATATTCACAACTCATTGAAAAATCAATAAAAAAACTAGGTATTGACAATACACGCCGTAAAATCATTTTAAGTACTAATGCTTTGGGTGAAGCCAGTATTACCGATATCGCTAATCTTTCTACCTTAAAGTTAACTACGGCAACAAAAGCTGTATATCGCTTAGTAGAAGATGGAATTGTCGAGGTCTACTCTTCTACCACCGATGAACGCATCTCGATGGTGAAATTAACACCCAAAGGTGTCGAGCTGGTTGAACAGATTAATCAAATTAGTGTGGTCACCTTAGCGGGCATCCTAAATGCCTTTTCAGAAGATGAGCTGCATAATTTAAATCACCAGTTAAAAAAATTATTTGACCTCATGCCATCAAGTTGATTATTTGACTTGATATCGGGTTCAATGCGCTCAAGAGCAGCATGAAACAGTTCTTCTTTTCTCGCTGCTCTTTATTAAAAATAAGTTTTAATATTAAAAAATAAATAAAAAACAGTATTTTAATTCAATAAATTATTACTATCTGTTTACTTAACATACTTTTTAGGTATTCTAACATACTCAATAAGTAATGGAATTTTACATATAAAAAGAAAATAATAATTCCATGATATTTAAAAACCTATTAATTCCTAATCGGGTTTAAACAGACTCTTCCGGTCTGTACGAGACCAAACTACTCATTTTTAGCCTATTTATTATTCTTATCTAAAGGGGGAAATATCGAAAACTTAAGAGGAATAATAAAAGTTAGATATCAATTTCTTTAAGCGTTTTATACATAAGGATTAAGTGTATGAACCAAAGTAATATCGCTGTTGAAAGGACACAAAAGAAAAGCAATGCTTATGCATGGTATGTCGTCATACTTTGTATGTTGGCATATATATTTTCATTTATTGATCGCCAAATTCTGGCGCTGATGATTGAACCCATCAAAGCAGATCTCCAACTTTCAGATACACAATTTAGCCTGTTACATGGCCTTGCCTTCTCACTGTTTTACGCGGTTATGGGGTTACCCTTAGCCTATATTGCCGATCGTTTTTCACGACCAAAACTGATTTCAATCGGGATTATTGTTTGGAGTCTAGCAACGGCAACTTGTGGCCTAAGTAAAAACTTTATTCAACTGTTCTTGAGCCGCATGGCAGTCGGTGTGGGAGAAGCTGCGTTATCTCCAGCCGCTTATTCAATGTTTAGCGACATGTTTAGTAAGGACAAACTAGGCCGCGCGGTCGGGATTTATTCAATTGGCGCTTTTTTAGGTGGTGGTATCGCCTTTTTAGTTGGCGGTTATGTCATTAACTTGCTTAAAGGCGTGACACTCATTGAAGTTCCACTATTAGGCGCACTTAAAGCATGGCAAATTGCCTTTTTTGTAGTAGGTTTACCCGGCATCATTATTGGCCTGCTATTTATTCTGACCGTTAAAGACCCTGCACGTAAAGGCCAACAGCTCAATCAAAATGGACAAGTTGACCAAGTCAAATTTTCACAATGTCTTCAGTTTATTAAAAAGCATTCGAAAACATTTGCTTGTCATTATTTAGGTTTTACCTTTTATGCAATGGCACTCTACAGTCTGACTAGCTGGACACCTGCATTTTATATTCGAAAGTTTCAACTTGCACCGACTGAAACAGGTTACATGCTCGGTACGATTCTGTTAATTGCAAATACCTTAGGTGTGTTTTGTGCAGGTTGGTTAAACGACTGGTTTATTAAAAAAGGTCGTCAAGATGCGCCGATGTTCACTGGTGTGATTGGAATTGTTGGCCTAATTATTCCAATTGCATTTTTTACCCAAACAGATCAACTCTGGCTTTCAGTAAGCTTACTGATTCCTGCAATGTTTTTCGCATCTTTCCCTCTAGTAATTTCGGCAACTGCTTTGCAAATGTTAGCCCCAAACCAATTTAGAGCACGCCTTTCTGCCCTATTCCTTTTGGTGAGCAACTTAATTGGACTCGGTATTGGTACAACATTGGTGGCCATTATCACAGATAAAGTTTTTGGTAGTCCGTTAATGGTGGGTTCGTCTTTATCTATTGTGGGCGGTTTGTCGTGTGTACTGGCTTTGGTCCTACTTTTTAAAGGCTGCAAATTCTTTAGTGAAAGTATGAAGCTTGAAAAATTAAATTAATAGGTCTCACCAATTGCAAAAATGTACTCTCTAACTAAACGCTTAGAGAGTACCGAAATATTCAAAATTAAGTATTGCCGAGGACTGGCATACATCTGGGAAATGGATTATGGAATTATTTCACCGTTTTAAACCACACACTTTAGCCGTTGCCACTTTATTACTGATGTGCAGCAACTCATGGGCTGCAAATCCTAATCAGCAAACTGAAGATGAATGGAAATTCACTTTAAAAAATGCCTATATCAACCGCGATTTTGATAATGATGCCCTCAAAGATACTGGCAGTTGGTCTCAGGGAGCATCTTTATTTTATAAATCAAAAATGCATGACACCCCGTTAGTCATAGCTGACAAGCCAATCACAATTGGGGCTGATGCTTCTGTTCAATACGCCGTGCGTTTAAGTTCTGACAAACACGTTGCAGACACGGTTTTGCCTTTTAATAAAGAAACACAATCTCAGGCATCCGACTATTTAAAATACGGCGCGACATTAAAACTCGGCTATGACAAAACTTTATTAAGTGTGGGTGAACTTTGGTTAGATTTACCAGTAACTGCCGTAGATGCTAGTCGTCAGTTACTCACTTCATATTGGGGAACCAACTTAAAGTCACAACTTTCAGATCAGCTTTATGCCGAAATTGGTCGGGTTGAAAAAGTCTCGCCACGAAACGAAGAAGACTTTAAAAAGTTTTCGTTCACATCTAATGGAATTACCAAAGAATCTGATGGCTTGAATTACATTGACCTGCGCTATCAATTTACGCCGTCTTTAAAGGGCGAATACTACTTCGGTAATTTAGAAGACCTCTACAACAAGCACTATGTAGGACTTGAGCATAATTGGAAACAACCTAACTTTGCGCTTACTTCTAAGTTTAAGTACTTCAATGCAAAAAATGACGGCAATACTTTTGATATCGATGCGCAGAATATTGGGGTACTAGAAACAGTTAAAGTAAAAAACCATACCTTTGGTTTGGGTTACCAACAAATTATTGGTGAATCGGCATACCCTTTACCGGATGGTTTCTTACCAGAAACCTATTTCATTAACTGGAACGCCACCGGATTCTTTAAAAAAGATGAAAAGTCTTATCATGTCATGTATGGCTATGACTTTAAAGATTATGTACCAGGCTTAAACGCGATGGTGAAATATGTTTACGGAAATGACTTTAAAGCAGCCAATGGTGAGAAAAATCATGAAACAGAATCGAATGTGATTTTAAACTATGCGTTTCAGCAACCCTTCTTAAAAGGCGTGGCTCTGCAATATATTCGTATTGATTACAATGTTAAGCACGGCAATGACTTTGGCGAAGACCGTTTTTTTGTTAATTACACCAAAAAGTTCTAATAAACATTACCCCCTAAATTTAGGGGGTATTTTTTATCCTAATTTATTGACCAATCTTAAAGGCAAAACCTTCATGGCAATACTCATTGGTAACCATGGCCACTGTGGCACATAAGCCTTTACAGGTTGTTTTTCGATAGCTTTGACCAAAGCTTTACATCCTGTTTTTGCGTCGACTTCAAAAGGTAAATGTTTAGCGCCTTCATTCATTTCAGTTCGGATGTAACCAGGGAAAATGGTTGAGACTTTAATTGGTGTATCTAATAATTCAGCACGAATACCCTCGGCCAAGTGAGCGACCGCAGCTTTACTCGCTGCATAGGTCGATAAATGTTTTGGCAATCCGCGCATCGCACTCATGGATGACATCACCACCAAATGACCTGCGTTTTGCTCTCTAAAAATTTCAACTGCTGCTTCACACTGTGCTAAAGCAGAAATAAAGTTTGTTTCAGCTGTGGCTCTGTTAATTTCAAAATTACCTTTACCAATACGACGGCCATTTCCGACTCCCGCATTTACAATAATTCTGTCTAAATAGCCAAACTCTTGTTTAAAGGCTCGAAATACTTCAAAAACCTGATCGTAATTGGTGACGTCCAGACTTTTTACAATTACTTTTATACCATACTGATTTTCCAGTTCAGTTTTTAAAGTTTCTAATCTGTCTAAACGGCGTGCACAAATCGCTAAGTTATAGCCTTTGGCTGCAAATTCATGCGCCATACCCGCGCCCAATCCAGAACTTGCACCTGTAATTAAAATCGTCTTTGCCATGCTTTTATCCTTATTTTAAATCCATGTCAGTAAATCTGGACGCTCAGCTTTTATAAAATGATGTTCATTTAAACTTAAAACCTGAGCTTCATTTCCCACCAAACGCAAAGTCGTGAGGCTTGTATTAGCAATTGCCCAATTCAACGCAAAAGTTCGATTAGGACTGAGTTCAAGCAGTTTTCCAATGGCTACAGAAATCACTCCACCAGAGGTAAAAACGACTGCATAGCGAGGTTTGGTTTTTGCTAACTCATCACAAAGTTGCTGCAACGCCGTTTCGACTCTTTCTTTAAAGTGTGGCCAAGACTCATCATATTCATGATGAAAATCGCCATCGGTCCATCGTCCAATGGCACCTTCAAATATTTTGGCGAGATACGCGCGAGGGTTCTGTTCTTGCGCCACGTCAGCTTTTAATAGTTCAGGCTGTTCAAAACGCGGCTCATAACGGGCAAAAACCTGTTGATGGTTAAACTCATTCCATAAATTATTATGATGAATCACCGCATCTGGAAAGCATTCATTAAGTGCAAGCTTTGCAGTCTGCTCATGACGCTGCATAGTTCCAGCAACCACATAAGGTTGTTCTTTCAATATTTGCTTAAAATAACGACCTAACAAAGTCGCCTGAGCCTCACCATTTTCAGACAGCTCATCATAGTTACTTTTACCAAACGATGCCTGTCCGTGTCTTACCAGATAAATTGTGGTCATCTTCTTAAAATACCCTGTATTTTCTGTATAGATTGCTGAGCAAATTCAGAATCTTGCAATTTTTGCTGTCCTATAAGTTTTAAAGCTCGGATATGTAGCGCATGAATCACGATCCAGAAATCTTTAAAAGCAGGGTTTCGGGTTTGTTTATGGTAATAACGATAATAGATTTGCTGAGCAATCACTGCTAAACGGAATACACCAAACACTTCATAAAAAGCCCAGTTTTGAGGCTTCAATCCTGTTTTTTGTAAATAATACTCAACGACTTCTTTACGAGAAAACATTCCCTTTAAATGAGTAGGCTGACGGCGCGTCGATCTAAAAATCATGTTATCCGTTGGCTCAACCCAATAGGCCAAAGCACTGCCCAAATCCATTAATGGATCACCCAAGGTCGCCATTTCCCAATCGAGCACACCAATTACTTCAGTTGGATGTTCTGGATCTAAAATCACATTATCAAAACGCCAATCATTGTGAATAATGCAAGTCGTAGAGTCTTGAGGGATATTATCATTTAACCATTTTCGGACATATTTAAAAGAAGGGACATTGATTGTGCGGACTTTTTCATAACGCTTATCCCAACCTTCAACTTGTCTACGACAATATCCTGTTCCTTTGCCAAGTTCAGCTAAAGGCGTGTTCTCATAAGGAACTTGATGCAGCTCAATGA
Organism: Acinetobacter nosocomialis; assembly: GCA_025736915.1. GTDB lineage: Bacteria > Pseudomonadota > Gammaproteobacteria > Pseudomonadales > Moraxellaceae > Acinetobacter > Acinetobacter nosocomialis_A. The sequence goes on from CP107049.1 coordinate 205,291, forward strand.
GCTTATCAATAACATTCACACAAAGTTGATGAACATCTTCTTCATTCAAGCCAAGCTCAGGCGGTAATTTTGCACGAGGAATAATACCTTCAATGCGTTCCATGACATAAAAATCAAAGCCAATGACCGATTCATCCTTACAAAGTGCCACCATTTTAGGAAGCACCGGATAATAAGGCGCAAGATTTTTTTGCACCATATATTCACGGGCCATATCGTGGGCTGACTTCGCTTTAGTTCCTTTTGGAGGACGGCGCAAAATTAAATCGGTATTTTCATACTTTAAACGGTAAGTCCAATTCGACGCCCCACCAGTATATTGAGTAACGACTGCTGGGCCAACCAAATCAACACCTTGTTTTTTTAACCAGTTTTCAACTGCCCCAATATCAAGTTCTTCACCTTCACGTACTTCACCGCCTATATCAATTACCGACATCTTCATTTCCTTTAAACTTATACTTTCTTATGACGACCGAAATAACCACGTTTGGCCAACTCTAATTTGGCAATCATGCCTTTATGTACTTCATCTGGTCCATCAGCTAAACGTAAACTACGTGCTTGAGCAAAGAAACCTGTTAATGGTGTATCTCTTGAAACGCCTGCACCGCCATGTAGCTGAATCGCCATGTCGACTACTTTTTCTAAAACACTCGGAGCCACTACTTTAATTGCAGATATTTCTGTTAAAGCAGCCATATTTCCTAAAGTATCCATTTTATAAGCAGCATACAAGGTTAAAAGTCTAGCTTGATCTATGGCTACCCTTGCATCAGCTACGCGTTCAAGGTTCCCACCAAGTTTTAAAATTTCTTTGCCAAACGCCGTTCTAGACATACCTCGATCAATCATAAGTTCTAGCGCTTTTTCAGCAGCTCCAATACAACGCATACAATGGTGAATACGCCCTGGCCCTAAACGACCTTGTGCAATCTCAAAACCTTGGCCCGCTCCACCAATAAAGTTTTCAAGAGGCACTCGAACATTATTAAAATGGACTTCACCGTGTCCATGCGGGGCATCATAGTCACCAAACACAGGTAACATACGTTGAATTTCAACGCCCGCCTTGTCAATCGGTACTAAAACCATAGAGTGTTGATGATGTCGGTCTTTGGTTTCATCTGGGGTATGTGCCATAAAAATAATGACTTTAGCATTTGGGTCACCTAAGCCAGACGACCACCATTTCTTGCCATTTAAAACAATTTCATTACCGTCGATGAGTGCAGTGGCTTGCATATTGGTTGCATCGCTTGACGCGACATCTGGTTCAGTCATACAAAAAACTGATCGGATTTTTCCGTCCAATAAAGGTTCTAACCATTGCTTTTTTTGCTGCTCACTGCCATAGCGCCATAACAATTCCATATTTCCTGTATCTGGTGCATTACAGTTAAAAACGGTAGGTGCCAATAAGCTGCGGCCAGTTAATTCAGCAATATGCGCATATTCTTGAACAGTTAACCCTGCACCCAGCTTTTCATCGGGTAAAAACATATTCCAAAGACCAGCTTGCTTAGCTTTAGATTTCAAAGTTTCTAAAAGCTCAGGCCATTGCCATTTTTTCCAGTTTCCATCTGGATTTAACTCATGAACTTCTTCCCAAAATTTTGCTTCGACAGGTTCTATTTCTTCTAAAATAAATTTTCTTGTTCGCTCGGTAAAATCCTGAGCTTTTTTTGAGAGTTCAAACATTCTTTTTCCTTTACATCATTATCTGGTCTTTACATCAACATAACTTGAAACTTAATATGAATGAAATGATTTTATTAAATACCATCACATGAATAATATTCATAACTTTCACGGTTTAGACTTAAGCTTTTTTCACCGAATTGATATCAATTTATATCCGCTATTTATCGCAATTTATGAGCAAAAAAGTATTTCAAATGCGGCAAGTAGTCTCAATATTACGCAGTCGGCAGCAAGTCATGCTTTACAACGATTACGCCAGCAACTTGAAGATGATGTGTTTATACGAGTAGGCAATAAAATGTCTGCAACGCCTTTTGCCGAGCAGATTTACCCAACTGTGAAGCAAGCACTTTTAACCATTCAAAACATTAGCCAACAGAAACATGTGTTCGACCCAACAAGTTTAAAAAGCTTAAAAATCGCCGTGCATGATGAAATTGAACCAATTATTCTTCCAAAGCTTGCTCAACATTTTCAAAATCTTAATTTAGATTTGCAGTTTGTTAGTATGAAGCTAGATCGAAAACATATTATGGCGGACTTGGCGACGCAGCAACTCGATTTCGTGATTGACCTAGAACAATACTTGTCTCCTAAAATTACCTTTGATCATTTGGTCACAGATGAGTTCGTCATTTGCAGCCAACTTAAAGAAGTCGATTTATCTCGTTATATTAATGGACGACACATCGGTGTTTCGTCACGCCGTACGGGCGCTTTGCTTGAAGATATTTATTTAAACCAACATCAGAAAATTTCAAGAAATGTATTTATGCGCTGTCAAAACTACTCAACGGCGTTACAAGTTTTGGGAGCTCAAGCCGACGCAATATTGACCATGCCTCGTATGATTTTGCAGCATTTATCTTATAGTCCTAAAATTTTCTTACATTCTCTACCTTTTGAGATAAGCAATATTAAAATGGGTATGTTTTGGCACGAAGATTTAAGGGATAATTTAAGACATCAATTTTTGCGACATGAAATTATTAAACTTTTTCAGTAAAGCAAATTGATCTACCAAGCTTCTATCGTACAAGGACCAGTAATGAGTAAAGATGAACGGATAATCCAGAATCAGGACAACAAAAAAACGATTCGTCATGAAGATTACATTGCTGGCATCGGTAAAGGTATGGCGATTTTAGATAGCTTTAGCAGCAATCAACATCGTTTAAACATTTCTATGGCGGCTGAAAAAACTGGACTCACCCGAGCGGCAGCAAGACGTCATTTATTAACTTTAGAATATTTAGGTTATCTTGAGTCAGATGGTCACTATTACTATTTAACCCCGAAAGTTCTTAAATTTTCAGGAGCTTATTTAGGTGCAGCTCAACTTCCAAAAGTGTCTCAGCCTTTGTTAAATCTTCTAACTAACCAAACTTCTCTCATTTATTCAGTGATGGTGCTTGATGGTTATGAAGCCATTACTATTGCACGTAGTGCCGCCCACCAACAAACCGACCGTGTAAATCCATATGGTTTACATTTGGGTAACCGCTTACCAGCTCATGCGACCTCGGCGGGTAAAATTTTACTGGCACATTTAAGCCAAGAAGAACAATTGGACTGGCTTCAAAAATATCCTCTTCAGCGTCTAACCAAATATACGCATGTCGAAAATGATAAATTTTTAGAGTTACTAAAAGAAATTCGAGAGCAAGATTGGTGTTATTCACGTGAAGAACACGAATTAGGTGTTCATGCGCTCGCCGTACCCATTTATGGACAAGACTTTAAAGTGGTTGCAGCTTTAAATATTGTTTCTCCAACTATGAAAACAACTGAAGAATATTTAATCCAACACATTTTGCCTTTATTGCAAGAGACTTCGCGGGATTTAAGACAAGTTCTTTAAATCTTGCTTAGGCTATTTCATAAGGTGTCAATTTTATAACTAGCTTAGGCTATTCGGATAGATAAAAAAGATCCAGAATAACTGCTTAGGCTATTTTTAGAAGTAGTTGAAAGGTATTTTCAAATAACGGATGCCATTTGATTCTGGTTCCGGAAAATTTCCACCGTTCATGTTAATTTGAATGGAAGGCAGAATTAATTTTGGCATTGCCAAAGTAGCATCTCTTTCTTGACGCATTTTTATAAATGAGTCTTTGGAAACTCTTTGGTTTAAATGAATATTGCTTTGCTTTTGAGTTTTAATATCTGTTTGACAGACATATTCATTACGGCCTTCGGGTTTATAGTCATGGCATAAGTACATGCGCATGTTGTCAGGAAGTGTGTAAAGTTCTTGTACCGAATCATAAAGTGCAGCGGCACTCCCTTTAGGAAAGTCGCATCTAGCAGAACCATAATCAGGCATAAATAAAGTATCGCCGACAAAAACAGCATCACCAATCACATAGCTCAAGCAAGCAGGTGTATGCCCTGGTGTAGGAATGTTATAGGCATCTAACTCTCCTATTTTGAAATGTTCATGATCTTCAAATAAATAATCAAAAGGCTGATTTTCATTAAATTTCTTAAAATCAAAATTATAAATAGCAGAAAATGTTTCTTGGACAATTGAAATCTTTTGACTAATCGCAATTGTACCACCCAATTGAGACTTTAAATATTGAGCCGCGGTCATATGATCGGCGTGGACGTGAGTTTCTAAAATCCATTGTACTTTGAAGTTTTGCGCCAAGACATAATCGATAATTAAATCAGCGTTGGTTGTTTTTGTAGTTGCTGAAGCTGCGTCGTAGTCAAGCACACTATCAATAATCGCGCATTGACGAGTCGCTAAATCTGCAACAACATAGCTAAAAGTATTGGTGTTTTCATCAAAAAAATCTTTTACTAGAGGTTGTTGCATATCTTTAATTTCCTTTATTTAAAACTCGGTAAATAAACATTCCTAATAACATTGCAACAATAAAATAAAGCGCTTCAAAATGTCCTAATCCGATAAGTGTTAAAGCTGGCGCTGGACATATTCCAGCTATTCCCCAGCCTATCCCGAAAATAAAAGCACCAGCAATTAGCCTTTGGTCAATCTGTGTATTAATTGGTAATTGAATTTGTTCATTAAAGATTGTTTTAGGACTTTTTATAGCCTTTTGAAATGGAATAAATGCCACAGCAATCGCGCCTAACATCACAAACATTAAGCTGATATCCCATTGCCCAAAGATATCTAAAAAACCTAATACCTTTTCTGGATTAGACATGCCAGAAATCATTAAACCTAAAGAGAACAAACTACCAAATATAAAAGCCAAAATGTTTTTCATGACATTACCCCAAAACATGACGAACGATATAAACAGTTAACATGCCAGCAAACATAAAAACTGCTGTTGCTATCATGGAGCGTTTTGACAATCTGCTCATCCCACAAATACCATGACCACTTGTACAACCTGATCCAAGCCGAGTACCAAAACCAACCAATAAACCTGCTAAGATAAGAGCAAACATATTCGCTTTAATTTCAATTTCAGGTTGAAAAAAATAGCCATAAATAAAGGGTGTAATAATTAATCCAGCAATAAACCAGAATGCGGAGCCTTTAAAGATATCTTTAGTCGGATTAATGACTTGAGCAAGCAAACCACTAATTCCAGCGATGCGACCGTTTATATATAAATAACCGACTGTTGCAATGCCCAGTAGCAAACCACCTAAAAAGGCATAAACAATATTTGACATGTACCCACCCAAACAATATATGTTTTTATAATATGTATTATACGCTTATTTATTTAGAAATACTTAAAATAAAACTCTTAAGTCTATAAATATTCTTAACAAGAAAAAGCCCCAAATTGTGGGGCTTTTATCGTTAGATTAAATCTTTGATACCTAATTGTTCAGGTAACTTTTCCATAACTTTATTTAGTCTGTTGTTTGCTGGAGAAATACAACCTGTGTAATGGCTTAATTTTGTTTCCGTGCCATTAGGTTTAATCCAAGTAATGTAATAGCTAGACATGTCAGTTGCAGTTTGCTGGCAACCCGCAGTTTTTGATTGAGTTCCTGTTTGAGGACGATAAGTTTTTAATTCACTGGCAAGTTTTTGATAATCTTTTACACTACCTTGGATTTCTTTAACACCAAGTGTTTTTGTATATTGTTTACCTTCAAATCGAATTAAACCAGTAGGTGTTACTTCTACAGAGTATATTGGACATGCACCAAAACATGGACTAGAAGCATAACGAATTGTTTCTTGTGTATTAGGTGCTTGCTGAACAGAAGCACAACCCATTAAAGCTAAACCAGATAAAGTTGCAAGAACTAAAAATCTCATTACATCACCTATTATTATCAAGTGGCTTTAATCTAACAAATCATATCTAAATTGTCATTAAAGACTCATTTTTCGTCTCTTTATTTAGTAATGCTTAGGCTATTTTCAAATTTTTATAAAATTAGGATAGAATGCACATAAAAAAAGGCCCATCTTTCGATGAGCCTTAAGCCAATTAAAGCTTAAATTCCTGAAATACAAATTATTACTGGGTAGTAATAACCTGCGCCAACCATTCTAGCGTAATGCAATAAATTATATAAATATAATATAAATATATATTTACGCTCGTTTTTCCAACAAAAAAAACTGGTTTTTGATGATTAAAAACTGAATAATGTTTATTTTTAATTAAAATTCACAATCTTAAGTTAAACAAAACTTAATAAATTTTTAAAGTTTATTTATAGTTAAAACATTATAAAAAATTGCTTAATAGTTAGGCTATGACTAGTGTTCGTGTCGAATCGTTTATAAGAATTTTCTAAGTTTAGTAATAACTTCAAGCACTTTTTTACTATTTGGTAAAGCTATCTAACTAAAAATATAGAATTTCCATAAATACCTTAATATAAAAAAGATATAAAAAAATAAGGGCAAAAGAAAATTTATCCTTTTGCCCTCTTTAATCACTTCTCTAAGCTATATGCGATTACATAATCACCGTGGTCAGGAGACTGACGTGCTCCTCCCGCAGAAACAACCACATACTGTTTACCTGTTTTAGGCGAAACATAGCTGATAGGTGTTCCTTGGCTACCAACAGGCATACGTGACTTCCAAAGTTCTTTACCTGTAGAAGAATCAAAAGCACGTAAATAGTAATCTTGAGTTGCAGCAAAGAATACTAAACCACCCTGAGTTGCCATTGGGCCACCAATAGTCGGCATTCCAATTGGTGCTTTCAAACCCATCTTAATACCCATAGGTCCCGTGTCTTCAACTGTACCCAATGGTACTTGCCATGCAACTTGACGAGTTTTCATGTCAATTGCAGTCATGGTACCAAATGGTGGTTTTTGACAAGGAATACTTAAAGCAGACATAAAGCGGTTTTTATTCACTTTATAAGGTGTACCTTTCATTGGTACCGCGCCCATACCTGTATTTACTTTTTCACCGCCACTCGCCTGAATCTTGATGTCTTCAGGTGTTTGTTTAATCAATTGAACCCACAAACCAAGACGCATATCGTTTACAAACATGTAACGATGTGTTGGATCGAAAGCAATACTACCCCAGTTCATACCACCTAAAGAACCTGGGAAACTTAATGAAATATCAGTACCCGGTGCAGTGAATAGACCTTCGTAACGCATTGACTTAAAGTTAATACGACACATAAGTTGGTCAAACGGCGTTGCGCCCCACATATCTGACTCAGTTAAAGTCTGATTACCAATTTGAGGCATTTCAACAGAACGAGGTTGAGTCAAACTATATTGTTCACCCGGAATATTTGCAGCTTTAACAGGCTGCTCAATCACTTTAGTCAGTGGTTTGCCTGTAACTCGGTCAAGAACAAAGAATTGTCCCGACTTGGTCCCAATCACAACAGCTGGTTTAGTCGTACCATCTTTTAATGGGAAGTCGACTAGACTTGGTTGCATTGGTAAGTCAAAGTCCCATAAGTCGTTGTGAACAGTTTGATATACCCACTTCTCTTTACCTGTTGTCGCATCAAGTGCTAAAACTGAAGTGTTGTATTTATGGTCTAATGGATTACGGTTACCACCCCAAATATCAACAGATGAACTACCCATAGGTAAGAAGACTGTATTCATTTGCGGGTCATAAGACATAGCAGCCCAAGAGTTTGCCGAGCTACGTTTATACGTTTCACCCATTTTTAGAACATGATTAGGATCAGGATTACGAGGGTCAAATGCCCAGCGGAGTTTACCTGTAATCACATCATAACCACGAATAACACCACCCGGCATATCCGCTGCTACGTTATCAGCAATACGGCTACCCACCACAATGGTTGTACCTGCAATCGTTGGTGCAGAAGTGACTTCAAAACGTGGAGCTTTTGTTCCATCGCCTAAGCCTTCGAGTAGATTAACTGTTCCATTCACACCAAAGTCTGCACAGCGCTCACCAGTATCCGCATTCACTGCAATTAAACGAGCATCTGGAGTATTGGTATATATACGGCGTGGACATGCTGTATTGGTCGCAACCATAGTTACTGCATTCGCACCAGCCAAAGTTGGTTGAACAAGTGGTTTAGTCGAATCAAAGTATGCAACACCACGGCAACGTTCCCATGCATCGGCTTTAGAGTTTACTTCAGCTTTCCAGAGTTGCTTGCCCGAATCAGCATCGATTGCAAAAATGTTGTTATGTGGCGTACATAAAAAGACTTTATTTCCAACTTGTAGTGGGGTCATTTGGTCTTCAGCACCATTACCACTACCCGTTGTAAAATCACCCGTTCTAAAACGCCATGCTTCTTTTAGTTTATGAACGTTATCTCGGTTAATTTGATCGAGAGCAACAAAACGGCTACCACCCGTATCATTTCCATAATTTTCCCAATTCACCTGCTTTTTAGCTGGGTCAACTGGTACCAAAGGTAGCTTTTCACCTGAACTTGCTACTGTTGGGTGCGGCTGGAACATTTGATAGAGCGCAATCAACATACCTACAACAACTAGACTAGCAACACCATACGCTGGAGCTGCCGATCCATTTTGGAATTGATAACGTCGAATTGAAGGCAAGGTAAACAGTAACGCAGCAAAAAGACCAGCAGGAAACATTAAGCGTGAGAATAACGACCAAAACTCCCAGCCGGCATCAACAAATGACCAGATTACCGTACCAACAAAAACAGCAGCAAAAATCCAAACACCCAGTGCTTTTTTACGGAAAATGCTAATTGCTGAAACCGTTATAAATAGTCCTGAAATAAGGAAATACCAAGAACCACCAAGAGATACTAGCTTCCCACCACCTACAATGTAAAAAACACCGGTAGCTAATAAAACTAGGCCTAATATAAAACACCATATTTTGAATAAGATATGAAACTTAGAATCTGACTCAGACATAGATCCTACTCCACATATACTGAACACAAATAGTTCAAGCATTTGGGCCAGTTAAACCATGTCTAACCAGCCATCATCATTGTTAAAAATTGACTTTCACACTCAGGCCCGCCACCCAAGCATCGTCAACCTCTTTTACACCAGCAGGTTGATGGATATATTGAATATTTGGACGCAACATGACAGCTGGAGACCATTGATAGGTATAGTTCAGCTCAATATTTAATTCGTCGTCTTGAATTGGAATATAGTTCGATGCGATCGGATCGTAGCTATAATATCCACGGCTTTCGTTTGTTGCGATTTGCTTATCTTTAGCACGATCATTGACTACATAATTGGCAATACCAAATCCAATCGAATCATTTGGACGGCTGTCAAATGGCCCTTTATACCAAAGTGCAAGTTGTTGAGTACTTTGAACAAAAGTCGTTGCTTTATCATTTACAACGCCATTAAAAGTTACGTATAAACCACGTTTTGGATCTTGACCAGCATGGCTAAGTTGTTGCTGTGCATTAATCCAGAAACTTTGTTTCCCGTCATGAACCTTACCCGCGGTTTTAACATCATTCGCCTCTGCGGTTGAGTACAGTGCACCAACTTTATATTCACCCGGTAAACCATTAAATAGAGCAAGTTTTGGTTTCCATGCAAGCTCAACTGGTATGGTTGCACCTTTCACATTATTCATATCCAGATTAAAACCATCACTATTTGATGCTGTTTTAATATTGTCTGGATTGACCTCATACGCACCAATTCCAAAAGTCCACTCAGGTGCAAACTGATATTTAACGTTTGCACCCCAAATACCAACTGGTGAGTTATACCAAATTGAACCAATTGATTTTCCTAACTGCCCACCACAAAGCAATAAGTTCTGAAACTCACATTGAGAACTATTAAAATCCTCTGACATACCCATACGGCCAACTTTGACTTGTACGGTATTATCAGCAAAACCCTTTTTGATCCATGCTTGAGATAAGCGCCAGATTTTTCCACGACCATAAATTTCTTGCGCGTTGCCTAGTTGGCTAGAGCGTGGGTCTTTAATACGCTCTAAAGTAAGCGCATTACCATCACGTTTAGTCACAACTAAGCTTGCGGTCGTATCTTTCCATCCAGCAATTTTTTCTAAATCAAAGTTGGCACCTAAAGAAAGTTGTGCGGCATTTTCAAAAGTATTGCTGTCGTTGTAACCACCATCTAAATTTGTAGCAGCTTGGCTCATAATAGAAGCTGTAAATTTATAACCTTGTTGCTCTAATTGTTGGCGCTCGCCATTCCAGTCACCAAGCAACCATTGACGGTCTTGTGACCAAGGCTCATTAGCAAGCGTAAATTGGCTGCCTAATACAGCAATTGTTAACGCACTCAGTTTCACTAAATTTGGCATTTCAAGTCCTTTTTATCTTTTAAACGCGCCTCTGTTTGAGGCGCTTTATTTGTTGTTATTTAACTTGCGTAAAGCCGAGTTCAGAAGTTGCTCCAAAGTGATCCGTTACATTTGCTGTAATTGAGGCAACTTTGACTGTTGGCTTCCAATTGGCTTTTGCGTTGCCTTGTGCATCTGTAGCAACTGTTATAGTTCCTAAATATTGCTCAGCTTCTTTTGATGCCGCACTTTGATTTCCAAAAAACTCAACTTGGTAACGTTGGTTTGGTAAACCATTCACCTCTATATTAACTGAACCTTTATTTGCTGTTAACTTAGGCGCTTTAATACCCTGATTAGGTTGAGGATTACAGCCTTGTTCATTTGGCTGAGTACATGTCTTTTGAAGCTTAGATGGTTCAATCACCACACCACCACCACGAGAACCAACAAACCCTTCATGCTCAAGTGCAGGTACTCCAAATACAATTGCCCCTAAACGCTGATTTGGTACACATGAACCACCTGCTTCACAACGTTTAATATCTTTACCATTGTCCCAAATCAGGTTTTTAGTCAATGTAATTCTTGCATTTGCATCTTTTTCAGAGCGAATGGCTACACCAATACGGTTACCATGTACTTTATTGCTATCAAGAATGTTGCCATCACCAGTCATATTTAGACCAATCGAGTTATTGGTCATTTCGTTGTAGGCAATATAGTTACGCTTGCCCCAATTAATCTGTAAGCCATCCGAATAATTTTCAAACTTATTACCAACTACAGCATTGTCGTTCCCCCACAAGATTTCAATACCTTGTGATGGCTCAGGGTTTACTTTAGTAGAAATAAAATGGTTATTTGCAATCAGGTTAAATGCAGCACCACGTGTTAGCTCTAAACCATCACCATTGTCTTGGAAAATGTTATCTAAAACTTTGTTGTTATTTGTAGTGGTTGCTGTTGGGTTACCTTTACCATCATCGCCCGTAATCATCACACCAGCACCACCATAGTTATTACTAATACGGTTATGCTGAATTAAGTTATTACTTGAACGGTTAACCAAAACACCAATACAGAAACGATGGATATCTAGGCCTTTTAAAGACACGTTATTGACATCACGTAGTACAAAACCCGGTAAAGTCATGGTGCGTACATTGGTGCCATACTGTTCAGGGTTTGCACCAGGACAAGCTTTTGCCCCTTCGCCTTTAATGTAATTTGATCCATCAATTGCGATGTATTCACCAGTTTTATCCCACTGTGTACCAATGATTTTGACGGGTGCTTTAATTTCAGGAAGTGCACTATTTAATTTAATCGCATAAGGTGCTTTGCCTACCGCATGAATCAAGATCTCGCTCGCTTCACTTGGATTCGCATTAGCTTGTTCAATTGCCCAGCGTAAAGAACCTTTATTGCTATCATCTTGATAACGGTCAACAACATAAGTTTGTGCTGCTGTTATTCCTGAAACCATCAAACCTAATGCAAGAGTAGTTAAACGTAATGTATTCATTTCATCATATCCTTATGATTTATGGGTTTGTTGGTTGAACAGTTTTTAAAATCTGTTTGAGCTTGGTCACATCAATTTGACCCGGTGCAGAAGCCTGACCAATCATGCCAAAGCTATAACTTCCGCCCATGTTGGCAGTCGCAACACGAGAAATCGTACCAAGTTGCCCCATCGACATTGTCAATAATGGTTTAGTGGTTTGCTGACTTACTTTTAAAGTTGCGTTCATTAAAGTGAAAACGTCTTGTTTAGATTTTGGCATTACGGCAATTTTTAGAATATCTGCCCCCATCTGATCTTGTTTCAACAAACGTTTTTCAATTTCATCTTGGCTTGGTGTTTTTTGGAAGTCGTGATTAGACATGACAACGAGCACTTTCTTTTGATGTGCTTTTTGAACAATTTCTGAAACTACTTTTTGATCACGGAACATTTCAACATCTAACCAGTCCATGAACGGATTTTTTAAATAAGCCTGATAAGTCTTACCATAGTCAGCATCGCTAATTTCAAGCTGACCACCTTCGTTTTTCGTACGAATGGTGGCGATTAGTGGCTTATTACCTAAAATCTTTTTTAATTCATGCCCCAATGCAATCACTTGTTTTGTATCACTCGCAAAACTGAGTAAGTCGATACGGAACTCTGCCAAATCAGCATCTGCTGTATTCGCAATCACTTGAGCTTGTGCCAAAGCTTGTTCTTTGGTTTTTGCTGTAATTGGAACAATTGTTTTAACTGCTGTAGTCGCAGGTTGTGTTTGAGTAGCTAAAGCAACAGGTTCAGCATTTACCTGTGCAGTAAAAAATGGGAGTGCAAGCAAACTTAAGCTTAATAATGTTTTCATTTTCATCTCTGTCATACCATCCTTTAAGAAGGCTACACGCATCCATGGACAATCATGTGTAGCCTTAAGTGTTTCTTAAATATCAAAAAATACAGTTTCGTTATCGCCTTGAATACGAATATCAAAGCGATAAACAACCTCACCATTTTCTTCAAAACGTTTTGCAATGAGAGTTTGACGACGTGGTGCCCATTCAATGCTATTTAGAATTGGATCGTTAGCATTTGCCTCAGCTTCATCGTCAAAATAAACACGTGTATGAAGACCTAAATTAATACCGCGTGCGAAAATGACTAATGCAATATGAGGTGCTTGAGTTGAACCTTTGCGACCTGCTGTAGCGCCTGGCTTAATTGTATTAAAGCTCCAGATGCCTGTTTCAAAGTCTGCACCTGTACGGCCCCAACCCTGAAATGCTGGATCAGCTTTTTGCTCACGCGTATCTGCCTGACTTGGGTAAATACCATTCGCATCGGCTTGCCAAATCTCAATTAATACATCACGTAGCGGCAAACCTAATCCGTCAAATACTTGACCTTCAAGACGAATGCGCTCGCCTTTGGTTTGGTCTTGTACTAACTGGTTATTAAAGTTGTTTTCAAATACTTCAATATTTGCTTGTTGTGGCAATAAACCAATATGGACGTAAGGACCACCTGTTTGAGATGGAGTTTCTTTTAGTTCCTGAAAATTCCAGTTATTCATGCTCGTGCTCCCGATTAAGTCAATTCATTTTCGAAGTAAGTCGCTCGACGACCACGTAAAGTGATGTCAAAACGGTAACAACGGCTATCAGCTTCGATAAAGTTGTTTTTATCTTCTAGTGCAATCAATGCACGACATTGATCTTCAGAAGGAATCGTTTTTAAAATCGGGCAAGTATCGATGAGTGTATCGCCTTCAAAATAAAACTGTGAAATTAGACGCTGAGCCCAACCATCAGCAATTAAAGAGAAATGGATATGCGCAGGACGCCATTCATTAATGCGGTTACGCCATGGGTATGGACCCGGTTTAATGGTACGGAAAATATAAAAACCATTTTCGTCAGTTAGTGTACGACCGCAACCACCAAAGTTAGGGTCCATTGCACCAATAAACTTATCGTTTGGATGACGATAACGACCAGAAGCATTGGCTTGCCATACTTCTAAAAGTGCATTTTTTACAGGACGCCCAAATTGGTCACGAACATAGCCATGAACAATGACACGCTCACCAATTGGCAAACCATCTTTGGCATAGTTCAAAATCAAATCGTTATCTTTTGGGCCAAACAGATTCGAAGAAAAATGCGGTGCAGTGACTTCAGTTAAGGTCTCGTTAATAGAGATCAATGCATTTTTTGGCGAACGTAATACACTTGTTTTATAACCTGGCGTATACGCTGGTGGATGATCATCTGTATTACGTTGGGCGTAAGCACCCCAGCTATGTTGTGACATCTTTATCTCCTTAATCCTGTTCTTTCGCTGCAATTGGGTTTACTTCTATCCCCAACTCTTTAAAGACTTCTTCAGCCATATGCATTGCAGCGTTTGCAGCAGGTAAACCTGCATAGAGTGAACTGTGTAAGATCAACTCTTTCAAATCTTCTTTGGTTACACCGTTGTTGAAACAAGCACGTAAATGCATGCGTAGTTCATCTTCGCGGCCAAGTGCCAATAAAATTGCGATAGTGACTAAACTACGTGTATGACGTGGTAGGCCCGGACGAGACCACACCTCACCCCATGCGTAACGGCTAATAAAGTTTTGAAAATCTTGGTTAAAGTCATTTAAGTTTTGCAAAGACCGACCAACATGCTTTTCACCCAAAACTTCAGTCCGCACCTCAATGCCTTGTTTATAGCGTTGTTCATCATTCATTGTGATAGACCTCTATTAAGTTGCATCGGTATGCGCAACAAGTGATTTAACAAATACAGCAACAGCCGCAGCAGTCGCTGGAATTAGTAATAAACTAAGAATGGCAGTAAATGACCAATCATTACCAAGTAATACGGCACCAATCCAAGCACCAAATACCGCACCGAAGCGCCCAATCCCCGTCATCCAAGACACGCCAGTTGCACGGCACTGCGTTGGGTAGAAACGAGCGCTTAACGCAGGCATTGAAGATTGCGCACCGTTAATTGCGATACCCGCACAAAGCACCAATACTGCAAGTAATGTTGAGTTTCCTAAGCTTTGACCAACAGCAATCGCAAATAGACCTGCTGCAAAGTAGAAAATAGCAATCACTCGATTCGGGTTGAATTTGTCCATCGCCCAACCAATAAATAAGGCACTTACCACACCACCGAACTGGAACAATCCACCGATAAATGCAGCACGCTCCATTGAGGCACCTGTTTCACGCATAAGCGTTGGCAACCAGCTTGTAAGCAAGTAAACAACCACGAGTCCCATGAAATAGGTCAACCAAAGTAAAAGCGTTCCTTTCGCATATGGTTTAGAAAACATAATTCCAAAGACATTTTTCTTTTGAGCTGTCTCAGTTTTCTCTTCAGGTACGTGAAACGCTGTCGCATTTTGAATCTGTGCTGGTGCAATATGGTTTAAGATTTTGCGTACTTTTTCTGGATTCTTGCCTTTCACAATTAAAAAGCGGTAAGACTCAGGTAAAACCAAAATCACTAAAATCATTAAGATCAAAGGTGACCAGCCGCCAAGTAAAAATAGACTGTGCCAACCGTAGGTCGGGATCAGCCAACTACTGATAAAACCACCGGTTGCCATACCTAAGTTATAACCACAGAACATACAGGTCACGAGTAATGAACGAATACGTGTTGGGCAGTATTCAGAAAATAATGTAGTGGCGTTTGGCATCGCTGCACCAAGCCCAATACCTGTCAAAAAGCGTAAAACGACAAGGCTATCTAAGTTGGTTGCATAAGCAGATGCCAAGGTGAAGCCACCAAATACAAGCATCGAAAAAGCCAGTACGATTTTGCGACCAAAACGGTCAGCTGTTGGGCCAGAAACCAAAGCTCCAATAATCATTCCACCAAGTGCAGCACTCATCACTGGGCCTAACTGAGAGCGATCAACACCCCAGTCTTGAGCCAAAGCTGGAGCGATAAAACCCATTGCAGCAGTATCGATACCATCAGTAAAAATAATTAAGAAACAGATGATTGCAATCATCCATTGATACTTACTGAGTGGAGCATCATTAATCAATGCTTGAGCATCGATACTTTTATTTGGTGCAGCGTAATCCTGAGACGCCATATTTGCCTCCTTAAGGCCAATTCCTTTTAAACTATTAAGCTATTAGATTTGCTGAATAAACCTAGTCAATTCCTGTGTAAATCTTTGTGGTTGCTCAATATTAGAAAGATGAGATGCTTCTAATTTAGCAATTTGACTGTTCTTAATAGCATTCTGCATAAACTCAGCATCTGCTACTGTGGTCACTGGATCTGCCGTTCCTGCAATGAGCAATACTGGAACTTGGATTTGTGTAATTTCATCTCTTAAATCGGCATGTGCTAAAGCACGACATGCATTGGCATAACCTTGTGCTGGTGTGTTTGCCAGACTTTGAATCGTCGTTTGTGCAACCACATTATGTTGATAGTCGAATTTTTCGCTAAACCAACGTGTGTGCGTGGTTTTAACCAATTCAGCCAGTCCATTTTGTTCTACTGATTCTGCGCGACTCAACCACGCCTCAGCCTGTCCAATTTTTGCCGCCGAATTTGCGACAGTAATACTTAGAAAGCGCTCTGGGTAATGGATAGCTAACCAAAGCCCTGTAATTCCGCCCATTGAAATGCCACAAAAATGAGCTTTTTCAATATCTAAGGCATCTAAAATATCGGCAACATCTTCACCTAAATTTTGTAAAGATGTTTCAGCGATCACATCACTTTCGCCATGACCACGTGTGTCGTATGTAATGACATTAAAATGACTTTTAAGCTCATCTACTTGCGGCTGCCACATTCCATGATCTGTTCCTAACGAGTTAGATAACACAAGTGCTGGAGCATCTTTTAATCCGTCGGTATATACAGCGAGCTGTTTACCTTGTCGATTGGTTATAAGCTGTTTCACTTTATGTCTCCTCCTTGTGCTTCTTGCAGAACAGCATCAATTTGAGCTTGAATGTTGCCCAAATAGTTTTCTGCTTTAAATATTTCCAAAATTTCTGTTTGACTAAAATGTTCTTTTACTTCATCTAACTGACTAACAACTTCAGATAAATGCTGCTTTTGAGCCACAGCTGTTTTACAAGCCGCTTCAACAACATGATGTGCATTTAAACGTCCAATTTTTGGAGCAAGTGCCATCATCACAGCTTCAGCCATAATCAGCCCGTTGGTACAGTCAAGGTTCTGCTGCATATGCTCAGCATTAACTTCAAAACCTTGTAAAACTTCACCAGTACGAGTTAATGCTCCAGCACAAAGCTGAAAAATTTCAGGGATTGCCAGCCATTCTGCATGCCATGCGCCTAAGCTACGCTCATGTTCCTGCACCATGCTTTGATAGATACTAGACATAAGTGCTGGTACACGATTTGCTGCTGCAAGTACTGAAGCTGCTGCAACTGGATTACGCTTATGAGGCATGGTTGATGAACCACCACGGCCCTTTGCAGTTGGTTCAAACAATTCGGCAATTTCGGTTTGCATCATGAGTGACCAATCACGTGCCATCTTGCCCGTATTCCCAACAATCATGCCAAGCACACTTGCGATTTCTACAATACGGTCGCGCTCACCATGCCATGTGCTTGTCGGTACAGTCAGATTCAGTTGCTGAGCAAATGCACTAACCACAAGCGAACCTTGATCTTGCAAAGAAGCTAATGAACCCACAGCACCACCTAACTGAGCAGTAAGTACACGTGATTTCATGGCTTGGATACGGTCTAAATCACGTTTAAACGCAGAAGCCCAGCGAGCGAGTTTATGCCCTAAAGTAATTGGCAAAGCTTGCTGTAACCATGTACGCCCAATCATGACTTGATAGCGATATTGCTTAGCTTGTTGTAATGCAGCGGTGTAGCACTGTTGAAGTAGTGCTTCCACAATGTTTAACGCATCGCGGCATTGCAAAATACAAGCTGTGTCTAAAATATCCTGACTCGTTGCACCCCAATGCACATAACGTGAAGCATCTTCATCTACATCTTTAACAATTGCCGTAAGCTGTTTTACAAATGGAATTGCGATATTTCCAGCTAAACCTGTTGCGACAGCCAAAGCGGAAAAATCAAACTTTTCTATTGCCTGCTCAGCTACCTGGGCAATGGTATTAGCCGCATTTTGAGGAATCACGCCAACTTTTGCCTGTGCTTGAGCTAACGCAACTTCAACCTGAATCATATATGTGATTAAAGATGAGTCACTAAAGATGTCAGTGACGTCTTTTTGATAAAACAAGCTGGCATATAACTGGCTCATGATTAGACTCTCTCAATAATCAATGCGATGCCTTGGCCCACACCAATACACATTGAACATAAGGCATAACGACCACCTGTTTGCTCAAGCTGGTTTAGGGCGGTGGTCACGAGGCGTGCACCTGATGCACCCAGTGGATGACCCAAAGCAATTGCACCACCGTTTGGATTTACCTTGTCAGAATCATCTGGTAAACCTAAATCACGGGTCACTGCCAAAGCTTGTGCAGCAAAGGCTTCATTTAGCTCAATCACATCCATCTGCTCTAAAGTCAGGTTGGCTTGTTTAAGTAATTTTTTAATGGCTGGTGCTGGGGCAAAACCCATAATGCGTGGTTCTACACCGACTGCTGTTGAAGCAATAATCTTGGCACGCGGTTTTAAGTTGTAAGCTTGAACTGCATCATCAGAAGCAATCAGCAGAGCTGCTGCACCATCGTTAATACCTGAAGCATTCCCCGCAGTCACAGACCCATCTGCTTTGACAACAGGCTTAAGTTTGCTTAAACCTTCAAGTGTGGTCGATGCACGTGGATGTTCATCGGTATCAATCACAACAGCATCACCCTTACGCTGAGGGATTTCAACTGCCACGATTTCTTTAGAAAAAAAGCCTTTGGCTTGCGCGCTTGCGGTGCGTTGTTGGCTCACCAAGGCAAACTGGTCCTGATCTGCACGATTCACGTTAAACTGTTCAGCCACGTTTTCGGCAGTCTGGGGCATGGTGTCTACACCATACAATTCTTTAAGTTTAGGGTTAATGAAACGCCATCCCATGGTGGTGTCTTCAATCTTCTGGCTACGGCCAAAAGCACTGTCAGACTTACCCATCACATAAGGTGCACGGCTCATGCTTTCCACACCACCTGCAATCACCAAGTTCGCTTCACCTGCTTTAATGGCACGGGCAGCAATGGCAATGGCATCGAGTGAAGAACCACAGAGACGATTAATGGTGGTTGCCGGTACTTGATACGGTAAACCTGCAAGCAGTGCCGACATACGGCCCACATTACGGTTATCTTCACCGGCTTGGTTCGCACAACCATAGATCACATCATCGACCTGTTCCCAATCTACATTGGGGTTGCGTTGCATGAGGGCTTTAATCGGCACAGCGCCAAGGTCATCGGCACGAACAGGAGCAAGACCACCAGCATAACGACCGAATGGAGTACGGATGGCATCGATGATATAAGCGTTTTTTAATGTCATTTCCCTACTTCCTTATCCTTGAGTCGCATCAATCAAAGTTGCACCAGTCAAAGCCTGTAACTCATCAAAGCTAAGACCTTCCACTTTCTCAATCACCTTTAAACCATCTTTGGTCACATCAATCACGCAAAGATCGGTGTAAATACGGTCAACACAGTGTTTACCCGTAACTGGATAGCTCAGCTCAGCCACAATCTTTGGCTCACCTTGCTTGGTTACATGGTCTGTGGTGATAAATACTTTTTTAGCACCCACAGCTAAATCCATCGCACCACCCACGGCAGGAATCGCATCCGGTGCACCCGTGTGCCAGTTGGCCAAGTCACCATTCGCTGCAACCTGAAAAGCGCCAAGCACAGCAATATCAAGGTGTCCACCACGCATCATGGCAAAGGAGTCACCATGATGGAAAAAGCTACCACCTTCAAGCATAGTCACAAACTCTTTACCCGCATTAATCAGTTCAGGGTCTTCTTCACCTGCCGCTGGTGGTGGGCCAAATGCCAACAGGCCATTTTCGGAATGAAGGAAAATATCTTTGTCGTTAGGTAAGTAGCTTGCAATCTTGGTTGGTAAGCCAATGCCTAAATTTACATAGGCACCATCTGGAATATCTTGTGCCACACGTTGTGCAATCTGGTCACGGCTGAGTTTCTGGTAGCTCATGTTATTTCTCCTTATTGCTTACTGTGCTGGCGCTACTTGTACAACATGCTGTACAAAGATACCTGGGGTGATGATGTGTTCTGGGTCTAATCCACCTAGCTCAACCACTTCAGAAACCTGAGCAATAGTGACATCCGCAGCCATGGCCATGATTGGGCCAAAGTTACGTGCAGATTTACGGTAAACCAGATTGCCCCAGCGGTCGCCCTTGTAAGCTTTAATCAAGGCAAAGTCCGCCTTGATCGGATACTCAAGTACGTAATCTTTCCCATCAATCTCACGGGTCTCTTTACCTTCGGCCAAAAGTGTTCCAAAGCCAGTTGGGGTAAATACAGCGCCTAGGCCCATACCAGCTGCCTGAATACGACACGCCAGATTACCTTGCGGTACCACTTCAAGTTCAACCTTTCCGGCACGGTACAGTTCATCAAATACATAAGAGTCTGACTGACGTGGGAAAGAGCAAATCACTTTTTTAACTGAACCCGCTTTCAGCAGTTTCGCCAGACCATAATCGCCATTACCGGCGTTATTACTCACAATGGTTAAACCTTTAACACCGAGTTCAATCAGACCGTCAATGAGTTCAGCGGGTTGTCCTGCGGTACCGAAACCACCAATCAGAATGGTTGCACCATCTTTAATCTGCGATAGAACCTCGCTAAGAGAGGACTTACTTTTGTCAATCATTAGACAACTCCATTGTGCTCATTGAAGAAGAGAGAGGTAAGAGAGTTAGGCACACTGAGGCGAGAAGAATAGATAAATATTTCACTCAATCCCGAGTGTTTCCCTTAGATTTCCCTTTTAAACATTTTTGATAATTTTTGTATTTTGATCTAGTAAGCTATATATAGTTTTGTTCGATTTAGGATTTTTTTGTTCGACTATCGAACATTATCTAAGTAAATCACTTATTCAATCTTACAAATTCAAGTTGTAAAAAAAATACTAATTATTTTGAATAGATATGTAGAAAACCGCACCTACTTAGGCTATTTTAAAGGTAAAAATTACCACCTATTCTGTACATAAAATCTTAAGTTTGTGATTGTAAAATCAAGCGAGCAAGTTCTAAATCATCGGGGTAAGTAATTTTTATATTGTCAGAACGCCCCATGACCACCTGTACATTTTCTCCCATAGACTCAAGTGCACTCGCCTCATCAGTAATAGTCAAATTATTTTTTAGGGCTATTTCTATTGCTTTTTTAAGGATTCCAATTTTAGCAATTTGAGGAGTTTGAGCCTGCCACAACAACTCTCGACTCACAGTTTTGTCAATCTGCTGTTCTTTATTTACTTGTTTTAGCGTATCGCGCACAGGAATTGCCAAAATAGCACTCTGGTTTGTTTCAACCGCAGTTTTAACGAGAGCGTTAAGGCATTCAAAAGTCACACAAGGCCTTGCAGCATCATGTACTAATACCCAATCATTCTCATCCGCAATCTGCAGCAGATAACTCAAAGCATTTAATACTGAGTGCACACGTTCAGCACCACCATTACAAAAATGCGCTTTATGTTTATCCTGAAAAGCTAAAGTCGAGGCAAAAGTATCCTGTGCACCAATTGCTAAGACATAGCCACTTAGCGGAAGTTGACTTAAACGTTTAACTGTATGCTCTAAAACAGTAGCTTTTTGAATGTATTGATATTGCTTTAATTCAGTTTTGGAAAACCGACTTCCCGAACCAGCAGCAGGGATAACCGCCCATAATTTAGTCTGGGATGTCTGGGGATGGAGGTGTCTCATTCGTTTCCAAATCTACTTTAGCGTTCGGGTCAATATAAATAGGCTTATAATTAGTACTAATTGTACTCATTTGAACAAATGTTTCATGAGGCTTAACCAGACCAAGATCAAGACGAGCATGCTCTTCTATTGCTTCTGTACCATTTTTTAGGTCAAAAACTTCAGCTGCCAAAATGCGATTTCGCTCTTTAAGCTCATCATTTACTTCAGCTTGTTGTTGGATCTGTTGCATAAGCGCTTGATGAGGAAAATAACCACCCTCACCTAACCAGAACTGATATTGCAATATAGCTACTAAAACAATAACCAGTAGCAATATAAGTTTGCTTGAAGTGGATCGAAATACTTCTAACATAGCATTAAGAGCTTTAATTAAAAACTTTTATTAAGTTTTTGTATTGTATGACAATTTACAAGCGACATGCAAAATACCTGCAAAATTCCTGCAAAACTATGAATGGTCATATTACTTTAAATTGACCATTGTGACATGTTTCATTTTGTCAAAATTAAACTCAATTGGAAAGGAAAATAATGTTTATAAACACAACTGTTTATAAATCAATCTATGGATATAAAAGTTACTCTTAAGAATGAGTAAAAACAGCAAATATCATAGAAAAACCAGCAACTACTAACATACAATCCAGCAATAAATTAAAAGTTTTCTCAGACATCTTTATTACAAAAGTTTTGCCAATATAGTTACCAATAATTAGAGAAAAACCGACAGCAACTCCCGCAATTAAAATATTTTGTTGTAAAACGCCTAGAGCACCAAAAGTTAAGCTTTTCGTTACGTAAATACCAAATGAAGCGGCTGCCTCTGTCGCCAAGAGAGCTCCTTTCGTTAAACCGAAACCATTAAAAACTGGGAGTAATAAGGGGCCTGTCGAGAAAACAACGCCTGTAATATAGCCAAGCACACCACCTGCAATAACCATTTGCCATGAACTAAATTTAAAACTATGGCGTTTGGCATAATGCCTAATCGGTATTAAACAGAAGAAAAATATACCTATACATAAGTTAGACAATACAGGTGACATGATCCATAAGGTATTGGCCCCTAGTATCGTTGCTGGTATGCCCAAACTAGTAAATAAAAGAAATGCTTTAATATTAAGTTCTTTACGCCACATCACTACACGTGAAATATTCCCCATGATTGCAGCAATCGCCATAATAGGTACCGCAAGTTTCGCCCCAAAAATATAAGAAAGAATAGGCAATAAAATAATAGATGACCCAGTCCCTACTACCCCACTAATCAGTCCTGATAGAACCCCAATAACAGCAAGTGCTACATAGATCATAGGCCTAACCAAAATAATTATTCTTAAGTATCTACAATAGTCTAGGTTTTAAAATCGTACTATAGCTCTCTTCTATTTTTGGCATTTAAAAATTTTTCAAAAATAATTAAATACCTATGAGCTTAGATGAATAATGCTTTTATAAAAACACATATTTCTTATATTTTTAACCAATAACCACCTAAAAAGTATAGTTTTTTAATTTTCATTTTGATAAGAATTTTAAATGTATTTTTGATACCTATTTTAAATAAGTGAGAAAAAAGATGGATCTTTCTAATATTTTTATAGGTGACACGACGTGGCCCTTTGTTTTAGAAATATTAATTCGCTGTACTGTCATGTTCATTATCATTATTAGTTTTTTAAGACTATCTGGTAAACGCGGTATTCGGCAACTCTCCTTATTCGAACTGGCTATCATTTTATGTTTAGGGTCTGCTGCTGGCGATCCTATGTTTACTAAAGATTTACCCATTGCCCATGCATTCGTAGCTTTTATAGTTATTCTTTCATTATATCGTTTTGTTACGTGGGGTATGGTAAAGCATAAAAAAATTGAAAACTTGTTAGAAGGAAGAGCTCTTTACGTTGTCAAAGATGGCCTTCTCGTCTATAAAGACTTCCAAAAACAGACATATTCTCATGACGAATTTTTCTCAGAAATGCGCCAGCAAAACGTAGAACATTTAGGTCAAGTCAGAACAGCACTGCTTGAATCCGATGGCATTTTGAGCTTACTTTATTATGAGGATGAAGATGTTAAATGGGGACTTCCTTTATTCCCAGATGCCTATCGTAAAGCTGATGTACTTAAAATTAATACTTTTTATTCTTGTATGAAATGTGGCGAGACTAAGGTTTTAAATAAACTCGATCAAGAATGCTCTCGTTGTCATCATCATAGTTGGGCTGAATCTTTAAAAACTCGGCGTTTAGGATAAATAAAAAAGTGCTATTTCTAAGAAGTAGAAATAGCACTTTTATTTTTAAATATTAATTTTTCATCAATATTTAAATAAGCAAAGCATTATTCAAAAGATTAGTTTAAACCTTTGAACTCAGCTTTACCGCGGTAAGCCGCTTTAGTCATTTCTTCAATACGAAGCAATTGATTGTATTTAGCAACACGGTCAGAACGGCAAAGTGAACCAGTCTTGATTTGACCTGCTGCTGTACCAACTGCTAAATCAGCAATAGTTGAATCTTCTGTTTCACCAGAACGGTGAGAAATAACAGTTGAGTAACCATTTGCTTTAGCAAGGTAGATTGCATCTAAAGTTTCAGTCAATGTACCGATCTGGTTATATTTGATCAGAATTGAGTTACCCACTTTCTCATCAATACCGCGTTGTAAAATCTTAGGGTTAGTTACGAATAAATCGTCACCAACTAATTGGATTTTGTCACCAAGAATTGAAGTTAAGTAGCTCCAACCTTCCCAATCAGACTCGTCAAGACCATCTTCAATCGAGATAATTGGATATTGATTTACAAGACCAGCTAAGTAGTCTGCAAACTGATGGCTTGTAAATGCACGGTTGCCTTCGCCTTCTAAAACGTATTGACCGTTTTTGTAGAATTCTGAAGACGCACAGTCAAGTGCAAGCATCATGTCTGAACCAGCTTTATAACCAGTTTGCTCAATTGCTTGAAGAATTACAGTAATTGCTTCTTCGTTTGAACGAAGGTTAGGAGCAAAACCGCCTTCATCACCTACAGCAGTGTTCAAACCTTGTTTCTTTAAAACTGATTTTAAAGAATGGAATACTTCAGCACCAGCACGTAAAGCTTCAGCAAATGAAGTGAAACCTACAGGCTCAATCATGAACTCTTGAATATCAACAGTGTTATCTGCATGCTCACCGCCGTTCAAAATGTTCATCATTGGAACAGGCATAGTCAAAATTGTTTGACCACGAAGATCTGCGATGTATTGGAAAAGAGGGAGTTTCTTTTCTTCAGCAGCAGCGCGTGCAGCAGCCAATGACACAGCCAAAGTTGCGTTAGCACCTAATTTTTCTTTGTTTTCAGTGCCATCAAGCGCGATCATTGTGTTATCAATGTCTTTTTGCTCAAAAACTGATTTACCCAACAAAGCATCACGAATCAACGTATTTACGTTGTTAACTGCTGTACGAACGCCTTTACCTAAGTAACGTGATTTGTCACCGTCACGAAGTTCTAAAGCTTCACGAGAACCAGTTGAAGCACCAGATGGTGCACATGCACGACCAACCACCCCAGATTCTAAGATGACGTCTGCTTCGATGGTTGGGTTACCACGAGAGTCCAAAATTTCACGTGCACGAATGTCAACGATTTGGCTCATGAACAATTCCTCTGTTGAATGAATAACGCGATGCAAGTTCCTGCATCAATGAGTATCTAACTTTTTGAATCCTTTAACTAAAGTATCCAATTCTTTTAGTTGTGCCAAGAATGGCTCAAGCTGCGACAGGCGCAATGCAGATGGACCATCACATTTTGCTTTGTCTGGATCTGGATGAGACTCTAGGAATAATCCCGCTAAACCTGTTGCCATACCTGCGCGCGCTAAAGTTGTAATTTGAGCACGACGACCACCAGCTGAGTCAGAACGACCACCTGGAGTTTGTAAAGCATGAGTCACGTCAAAGAATACAGGTACATTCATTTCTTTCATGATGTCAAAGCCAAGCATATCTACAACTAAATTGTTATAGCCAAATGCTGAGCCACGCTCACAAAGAATAAGTTTGTCATTTCCAGCTTCTAAACATTTATGCAAAATATGGCGCATTTCATGAGGAGCCAAGAACTGTGCTTTTTTAATGTTGATAATAGCTTGTGTTTTCGCCATTGCTTCAACAAGATCAGTTTGACGGCTTAAGAAAGCTGGAAGCTGGATAATATCAGCGACTTCGGCAACTGGTGCTGCCTGATATGGTTCATGAACGTCAGTAATAATTGGCACATTAAAATGTTTTTTAATGTCGCCTAACCATTCAATACCTTTTTCAAGTCCAGGACCACGGAATGAATGCAAACTAGAACGGTTTGCTTTATCAAAGCTCGCCTTAAATACATAAGGAATATCTAGGCGTTTACAAATATCAATATAAGTTTCAGCAATTTCAAAAGCTAAATCTTTTGACTCAAGTACGTTCATTCCGCCAAATAATACAAATGGCAAATGATTTGCCATTTGTATATCGCCTAAACGTACAACTTCTTGTGGTTTTAATTGTGACATTTAAACTTTCCCAGTTTATTTAAAATCGCATTACTTACTTTTTTGATGCTGTGTTTTCGCAGCGTCAATAAAACTAGCAAATAATGGATGTCCATCACGTGGTGAACTTGTAAATTCCGGGTGGAATTGTACAGCAATAAACCAAGGATGATCAGGAATTTCTACAGTTTCAACTAAATGTTGTGCTGAAGAATAACCTGAAATCTTCATGCCCGCTTGTTCAATCGCCTCAATGAAACGATTATTCATTTCATAACGGTGACGATGACGTTCAGTGATCTCAGCTTTTCCGTAGACTTCACGTGTTTTTGTGCCTTCAACCAATTCAGATTTTTGTGCACCTAAACGCATTGTTCCGCCCAAGTCAGACTCAAGACTACGTTGTTGTAATTCACCACGCTCATCTAACCATTCAGTAATTAAACCAATGAGTGGATATTTTGTAGAGCGGTTAAATTCTGTAGAAGAAGCTTCTGGCATACCTGCAACATGGCGAGCATATTCAATAACAGCCAATTGCATACCTAAACAGATTCCTAAGAAAGGAATGCGATTTTCACGTGCGTATTGAATAGCTTTCATTTTGCCTTCAGTACCACGTTCACCGAAACCACCTGGAACTAAAATTGCGTCAGCTGTACTTAAAATAGATACGTCTTGGCTTTCAAGCTCTTCAGCATTGACATAATCAATTTGTACTTTTACGCGATTTTTAATACCTGCATGTAACAATGCTTCGTTTACAGACTTATAAGCATCTGGTAATTCAACATATTTACCAACCATAGCTACACGTAAAGTGTATTCAGGGTTTAGTAATGCTTCAACAACATTGTCCCAATCTTCTAGATTTGCTTCTGGAAGATCATTAAATCCAAAACGTTCACAGATCAAGTCATCAACGTTTTGTTCATAGAATGTACGTGGAATTTGATAAATCGTTTTCGCATCTTTACATACCACTACAGCGCGTGCTTCTACGTTAGTGAACAATGCAATTTTGCGTTTAGTATCAACATCAACATCATATTCTGTACGGCAGATAAGAATATCTGGCTGAATACCAATTGAAAGTAACTCTTTTACAGAGTGCTGAGTTGGCTTAGTTTTTAACTCTGCTGCTGACTTAATATATGGCAACAAAGTTAAATGCATAAGCATGGTACGTTTATGACCAAGCTCAACCATTAACTGACGAACCGACTCCATGAACGGTAATGATTCGATATCACCTACGGTGCCACCAATCTCTACGATAGCAACATCATAGCCTTCACCTGCGCGAAGAACACGTTCTTTAATATTGTCGGTAATATGAGGAATAACCTGAACTGTACCACCTAAGTAATCACCACGACGTTCTTTATTTAAAACGTCTTGATATACACGACCACTCGTAAAGTTGTTTAGTTTGGTCATTTTCGCGCGACGTAAGAAACGTTCGTAATAACCCAGATCCAGATCGGTTTCTGCACCATCTTCGGTAACAAAAACTTCACCATGCTGGAATGGGCTCATTGTCCCTGGATCGACATTAATATAAGGATCCATTTTAACCATTGTGACTTTTAAGCCACGAGCTTCCAAAAGTGCAGCAACAGAAGCAGCAGAAATACCTTTACCTAGCGATGAAACCACACCACCAGTGACAAAAATAAAATGGGTCATTAAGTTTCTCGTACAATCAAGCCGAAATCGGCCTACAATGTTTGGCAATTTTACTGTACTCTGCCCCTATAAAGCAAAGTCAAACCGCATCAATTCAAAGAACAATAAACAACTGGTTATTCTATCAGCATTTTTAACAAAAAATTAGCTCAATCTGACATGATTTTTTCATTGCTATTTACTGTTATAATGCCAACTCCTCAATTAAATGTTGTTTTGGGCAATGGCAAATAAAAAACTTTTAATCTGTGCTGCAATTGCGGCTGGACTATTGTTAACCGCATGCGTTAAAAAAGAGACACCGAAAGAAGAAGAGCAAGACAAGGTTGAAACTGCTGTTTCAGAACCTCAACCAGCGAAGCCTGCAAAATTTGAATCTTTAGAGAGTGTAGACACTCGCCAAGAAGCTCAAATTCCAGCGCAACCACAAGTTGAAGTTCAGCGTGAAGAAACAACCAATACTACAACTGAAATTCGTCGCGAAACTCGTCCTGCTCATTCTGCTGAATCTTCACAGACACAAGTTGCTGAACAACCTAAATCTGAGACACCTAAAGTAGAACCAAAACCTGAAAAAAAACCTGAGCCTAAAGCAGAACCAAAACCTGAAAAAGCTCAGTCAAAACCTGCTAAGGCAACTGAGCCTGCAAAGACAGAAGATGACGCTGTTGCTGCTGCAATTGCTGCTGCAACACCAGCACTTAAAAACTAAGCTTCTGTTCAAGAATGCCCAAATTAACTATTTAATTTGGGCATTTATATAATCTTCATAATATAAATAAATTTAATCCCTTTCTTTTTTATCTTTAAAGCTCCCCTGTCTGTCATTTTAGGACAATCTATTTTCAATCATTCAAAAATCATTGACTCAAATCTTGTCTGCTTATACTTTTTATATCAAGTTCCTTTTTAGAACTTAAATTAAAAGAAGATTGGAGCAAGAAAATGAATACAGCTTTAAACCGTATGCCGGCCTCTTTTCCTGTCCGCCGCATGGACTACAATTTTGAAAATATTCCACGTTATTGGTGCAATGATGAGCCTTCACTTACCCACTATTTCACAGGTCTTTCTACTTTGTTTCCCGAAGGAGAATCGTATTTTGTTAGATCTGTGCGTGCTTTACGTGCTAAAGCTAAAGAAAATAAAATTTTAGACAGAGAAATAGGTGCATTTATTGGTCAAGAAGCAATGCATTCTAAAGAACATCATGCTTTTCATGTCAGTGCGCAGCAATATGGTTTAAATCCAGAGTCATTAGAAAAAGCGACAGGCATTGTTCTTAAAGCTATTGAGAAAGTTTTTAGTAAAAAATGGAATTTGCTTGTAACAGTAGGCTTGGAACATTACACAGCAGTACTCGTAGTCAGCATGATGCAATCGGTAAATGAGCTTATGACTGATACAACTATTCGTAACTTATGGTTATGGCATAGTGTAGAAGAAACCGAGCATAAAGCTGTTGCATTCGACTTATATCAGCATTTATATGGCAACGGATTAGGTGCTTATATTCCTCGTATTTCAGTTTTTACTTTTAGCTTAATTCTGATCACTGCTTTTTCAACCGTTTACCAAATTATTTTAATGAAACGGGATAAGCAACTGGCCAACTTCAAATCTTGGCGCAACTTTTTTAGCTTTGCTAGCAAACAATATAAAGTTTTGATTCCTAAATTTCTTGAATATTATCGTTTTGATTTCCACCCCAACCAAACAGATGAAAAAGCTTTAGTTGCTGCCACTAAAATAAAAATTGGTATAAATGATAAAACTCCACTCTTATCTTAAGA
This sequence comes from Acinetobacter nosocomialis, assembly GCA_025736915.1. GTDB lineage: Bacteria > Pseudomonadota > Gammaproteobacteria > Pseudomonadales > Moraxellaceae > Acinetobacter > Acinetobacter nosocomialis_A. Next base: position 235,142 of record CP107049.1, read on the forward strand.
GGTAAAAAATAAAGCCCAGACTTTGGGCTTTATTTATGCATTTGATGATTGTCTATTTATTACGTTCAATTAAAAAATAATCAGACATCAGACGTGCAGCCCATGACGTACTACGCCATCCTTCATAAAATGCGCAATGACTTCCTTTTTTAGTTGTCACTACAGCCACCGTACTCATTTGCTGAATTGGCTCTTTGTAAGGCTCTAAATTTTTAATAGAACAAACAGGGTCATCTTCCGCGTTCAGAATCATTAATGGAATTTTAATATTCTCAAAAACATAAATCGGGTTAATAGATTTACAGTAAGTCTCGTAATCTTGAAAACCAGCCATTTCGAAGTATTCTTTTTCAAATTCTTCTAAATTGGTTGTCGATAAGACTTTTTCTAAAGATGCTATTTTGCTCCACGTATTTTGATACGGATAAATAAAATACTTAAAGAGCTTTTTAGTCATCATTTTACTGTAAAAAGGATGAACATTTTTAAAACCAATTTCAGTGTTATAACCCGGGCACATCGCAAAAGCAGCTTTAAAAGGTGTATCTTCGCCTTGTTCACCCAAATAGCGAACAAGCAGACCTGTACCTGCTGATGAACCTACCGCATATAAGTCCGATGCCGGAAATAGACTTTGAATATGATTAAGCTGTTCTTTTAGATCACGCGTAGATCCAAAAAGAGAAATTTGCGGCACAGGCATTGGCAAACCAGCGTGACCACGGCGTAGACACAGTGCAATTCGCCAGCCTGTATATTGATTTAAATCACGTACCAACTCACGCATACTTTCAGGCGTACCTGTAATGGTATGCATAATTACAACCGTTGGTGTATCTGCTGGTAAATTGTAACCATACCAAGCAATTGCTGTAACACCACCATCATTCATAGTGAGTTGATCAATACGGTCATATTCCAGCTTTATTGTCTGTTTTCTAATAAGATCAAAATAAAGTAAATGGACATGACTATTCGTTAACCAAGGCGTAGGACGGTATTTCTGTTTAAGTTGAGGGAGCTTATCCAAAATATCTTTTATTTTTCCTTGAGGATCATAATAAACTTTTGGATGCTCAGCGCCCAAAACTAAATCGAACAGCTCCGAACCGAAATCTTTAATTTTATTAAAAACAGATATGCCCATATCCAATAACTACCTATGACTATGAGTTAAATGATTGCCGCACTATGGCTGCAACCTGCCGTCCCCAAACTGCGTAAACTTCTTTACTTGGATGAAAACCGTCACTTGCCATAGGCAAGTTCATGGCTTGAAAAGTTTCAATATCGTATTGAAGAAACTCAAATTGGCTCTGTGGCGCCAACCATTGTTGTAATTTTTGATTCATTTGCTCTGCATATTGCCCAAACAACCAAGCCAATGGATTAGGTAAAGCTGGGAAATGTTGCATTGGAGGCACGCCAGAAACAATAATCAGCTTTGGCTGAAATCGTTTCTGAATATGATCAAATAATTGCTTCTGTTGTTTGACCCATGATTTAGCAGAAGTCAGCTTTGTGACATCATTTACACCAATAGATGTCACAATCACATCATACTTCTGCTCTTCTAAATGCTGCAAAGCATGAAAAACTTGTCGAGTCGTATCACCCGTTTTAGCATGAAGTTTCCATTGTAGGGAAAATTCATTTTGCAGTTCTTGAATAATTGCACCAGACAAGGCATCTTTTTGTGTTTCTACACCCACACCTGCTGCAGCAGAATCTCCTAAAATAAGCAGAGATAAAGGCTTGCCTTGACCAATGCTACCTTCTCGTTCACCTTTGGCTTCTGCTAAACGTGGCGTGTTCTTTCGAACTTTACTGCCTTGTACAAATAATACGGGCAATAAAAGCAATGTTGAAAGTTTTAACCACATTTTATATACCTCAAGACTCTTAGGCTATTTAACAAAATTATTGCGGTTTGAATTGAGCAATTCTTATACCCATTTGCTCAGCCAATGCAGCTAAACCACTCATTGGGCGAATCATTACTTCAAAATCAATAATTTTACCGTGCTCATTAAAACGGATCATATCAATCCCTTTCAATGATTTGTCGCCTACATTCGCACTAAACTCAAGCACTACATTTTCACCATCTTCTGTGTAGAATTCTCTGTGATAGGTAAAGTTTTCAAATACCTGAATCACGTTAGTAAGAATAAAGAAAACAACTTGTCTTCCTTCATAAGGTTTATAAGCAACCGGTGAACGGAAAACAACTTCATCTGCGAGCAAATCATTTAAGTTCGATAAGTCGTTTGATTGAATCATGTGGTGCCATTTTTCTAATGACTGTTTCGTTGTTACAAGTGTCATTTTTTATTTTTCCTTCAAATTGGTTTTAGTAGTGAGCATTCTCTTATTCAAGACAATGCTCACTCCACTCATTAAAGAACCGCTGCTAGTTCAGCGCCTTGACGAATTGCACGCTTAGCATCCAACTCACCTGCCTCTTTAGCACCACCAATCAAATGAACATTTTTACCATCTGCTTTTAATTGGTCATACATTGCAGTAAATGATTCTTGACCCGCACAAATCACCACGTTATCAACCTCAAGTACTGTTGGTTTTCCATCAACAGTAATATGAAGACCTTGATCATCGACTTTGTCGTACTGTACACCCGCCAACATTTTTACATTTCTGTTCTTAAGCCCTGTACGGTGAATCCAACCAGTTGTTTTACCTAGTCCCGCACCTACTGAAGAAGCTTTACGCTGTAACAAATAGATTTCTCGTTCAGAAGCTTCAACTTTCGGCTGCTTTAATCCACCAACGTGCTCATAGTGAGTATCAATCCCCCATTCTTCATAGAACTTTTCAGGATTTAAACTGCCACTTTCACCCTCATGGGTTAGGTACTCAGCTGTATCAAAACCAATACCTCCTGCACCAATAATGGCAACACGCTGACCTACAGGTACACGCTCTTTAAGTACTTGTAAGTAGCTCAACACTTTTGGATGATCAATACCTTCAAATTGCAATTGACGAGGCGTTACACCCGTTGCAACTACAATTTCATCGAAGCCTGATTGACTTAATTCTTCATAAGTTGCTTTATGATTTAATACGAGCTCAATGTTTGGGCGTAATTCAATTTGACGATTAAAATAACGTAGTGTTTCGTAGAACTCTTCTTTACCTGGTACAGTTTTAGCGATATTAAACTGACCACCAATTTGATGACTTGCTTCAAAGATTTTAACTTGATGTCCGCGATCAGCTGCATATACAGCAAAACTGAGACCAGCTGGCCCTGCACCAATGACAGCGATATTCTTCTGATTTTGAGTTTCTTTAAAAATCAGTTCAGTTTCATAACATGCACGAGGGTTAACTAGACATGTTGCGATTTTCATAGAGAAAATGTGGTCGAGACAAGCTTGGTTACAACCAATGCACGTATTGATTTCATCACTACGGCCTTCACTGGCTTTTAAAACAAACTCGGGGTCTGCAAGCATTGGACGTGCCATTGAAACCATATCAGCATGACCCGATGCTAATACATGCTCAGCCATTTCAGGTGTATTAATACGGTTTGAGGTAATTAATGGAACTGAAACTTCACCTTTTAATTTTTCAGTGACCCAAGTAAATGCAGCTCTTGGTACTTTGGTGGCAATTGTTGGAATACGAGCTTCATGCCAGCCAATACCCGTGTTAATGATCGTAGCACCAGCTTTTTCAATCGCTTTAGCAAGTTGAATCACTTCTTCTAAAGTAGAACCACCTTCAACTAAATCAAGCATTGATAAACGGTAAATAATAATAAAGTTTTCACCGACTATTTCACGTGTGCGTTTTACGATCTCAATAGGAAAACGAATGCGGTTTTCATAGCTACCACCCCATTCATCGTCACGATGATTTGTTCTAGCTGCAATAAATTCGTTAATTAAATACCCTTCAGAGCCCATAATTTCAACGCCGTCATAGCCGGCATATTGAGCAAGCTTCGCACAGTTTGCAAAGTCATCAATGGTTTGTTGAACCTCAGCAGAAGTCATTGCTTTAGGTTTAATTGGGTTAATTGGTGCTTGAATTGCCGAAGGTGCGACAATTTCTGGCTGATAAGAATATCGGCCTGTATGTAATATTTGTAATGCAATTTTCCCGCCAGCAGCATGGACGGCTTCGGTAATGACTTTATGTTTTTCGGCTTCTTCTGTGCTATCCAACTTAGAAGCATGAGCAAAGGTTAAACCTGCTTCATTTGGAGCAATACCCCCTGTTACGATTAATCCTACATCCCCTTTAGCACGTTCCGCATAAAAAGCCGCCATACGCTCATAACCACCGGGTGCCTCTTCTAGACCAACGTGCATAGACCCCATCAATACGCGATTTTTTAATGTCGTAAAACCTAAATCTAATGGTTTTAATAAATGTGGATATAACGACATAACAACTCCTTGGCTTGCTAATCTGCTTGCTTAATGCAACTTGTTGCACAAATTTATAATCAAATTTTGACTTTTATGCAACATGTTGCATAATCTTATGAGTCACACTTTACTTTTGCTTACAAACGGATTGCCATGTCACTTCCTCATGTTTTACTGACCAGCTTATTAGAACGACCAAGTACAGGCTTTGAACTTGCCCGCCGTTTTGACCGTTCTATGGGCTTTTTCTGGAATGCCACACATCAGCAAATTTATCGTGAACTCAATAACATGCTCAAAAAAGGCTGGGTTTCTACTTTAGAAAATGAGATGGATAGCGGCCGAAAAAAAACTTATCAAGTCGAACAACTTGGACGTATAGAACTTGCCTCATGGATGACACAGCAAAGTGAACCTGCACAGCTTAGAGATGACTTAATGGTAAGATTGCGTGCTGAGGCGCAATTGAGCAATAATCAAATATTACCCGAACTGTTACGACATCTTGGTTTACACCAAGAAAAGCTCAAGCTTTACCAAAGTATTTACGATAAAGATTTTAAAGATAGCGATGACTTGAATGATAGAGTGTTATATATCCACAAAATGATTTTGGAACTCGGTATTACCATGGAAACTGAGTGGATTAAATGGTTAGAACAAGTCATTCCTCAATTAAAACTTTTTGCTCAAGATAACGTATCTGGAGAATAACCATGCCTTATTACACCATGTCCGATCAGGAAAGTTTATTTGTACGCCGTGTTGGTCGTGGTGAACCGGTATTAGTATTATCTGGTTTAGGTATGCAGAGTTGGCAATGGCTACCGTTTATCTATGCAAATCGCAAAGAATATGAGTTCATTATTCCTGACTGGCGTGGTTTTGGCGGTTCAAAAAATTGTGCAATTCCCGACCAAGATGCCATATCAAGTCACTGGCAAGATGTTGCCCATTTAATTGAACAGCTAAAACTTGAGAACTTTATTTTAATGGGTTACTCAATGGGTGCCACCACTGCAATGCATGGTATGAAGCATGCCCATCTCGCACAGCAGTTAAAAGCGTATTTACACATAGATCAGACACCAAAAATATCTGTAGATTCGACATGGCAATATGGTTTATTCGGCCCTTTACATGCCCAATTCAAACAACTACTCAATGATATTTATCAATTATTATCAAAGCACAAAAATGCTAAGTATCTTTATGAATTAGCGCTTCCAGACCGCCAAGAACTAGTACGTTTATGGGTAGATTTTATTGAATTGCAAAGTAGCAATCCATTTAGTCCTTTTGTTTTTAAAACTGCATTAAAACAACCATTTTTACAGAAGTATTTATTACCGATTCAACGTTTAGATTATTTATTTTGGTATGTCGAAAATTATCTTTTCCACAATGAAGATTATCGTGAAGCGCTTCAGCAACTACAGTGCCCAACAACTTTCTTTATCGGACGTAATTCGACACTTTACCCAGAAACTGGTCAAACACTTATTGCACACAGCGTTGAACATGCAAAAGCAATTTATTTCGAACGATCAGGCCACACGCCATTACTAACCGAACCGAAAAAGTTCGGTCATGAAATCACGACGTTCTTGTCTGAGCTTAAACAAGCTTCTTAAAATAAAAAAGGATCTGCTAAAACAGATCCTTTTTTAAACCAATAAATCATTAAGCAGAATGAGCTAACTCATTTGCTTTTAATTGTTCAGCAACACTTAATAAAAGTTGTTCAGTTTTATCCCATCCTAAACAACCATCTGTCACTGACTGACCATAAGTCATTTCACATGAAATCTTCTGATTACCATCAACTAAATGGCTTTCAATCATGACACCCTTCACCTGAGTTTTTAAGCGTTCAGCAACGATTTGCTGCAAAACCTCTGGCTGACGTAAAGGGTCTTTACCACTGTTGCCATGACTACAGTCAATGACTAAGGCAGGAAGATTTTGTTTATGTTTTTCACGTATTGCCTGAATTGAAGCTAAATCATAATTAGGACCATGATTGGCTCCACGCAAAATTAAGTGTGGCAATGGATTACCAGCACTCTGAATGACAGAAGGTAAACCTTGCTGATTCATACCAAGAAACTGATGCTCATTTTGTGCCGACTGAATAGCATCTAAAGCAATTTGAATTGAGCCATCTGTACCATTCTTGAAACCGATGCTGTATGGCATGTGACTTGAGATTTCACGGTGAATTTGAGACTCGCTGGTACGAGCACCAATTGCACCCCAAGCCAATAAATCATCAAAATAACCCGTTGCCATTGGGCTTAGAATTTCGCTCGCAATCGGCAAACCCTTTTCAATAATTTGTAAATAAAGCTCACGTGATTTTTCTAAACCTAATTGTAGATTAGATGATCCATCAAGATTTGGATCATACATATAACCTTTCCAACCTACAGTTGTACGCGGCTTTTCAATATAAGCACGCATTACAATGAATATTTGATCTTTTACTTTTTCTTGTAATTTTTGCAGTTTTTCTGCGTATTCAAGAACCGCAACTGGGTCATGAATTGAACATGGTCCTGTAATAACCATTAAACGCTGATCTTTACCAGCAAGAATATTTTGAATAATTTGACGGTGTTCTGCAATTTGACGTGCGAAGGTCTGCACAAGCGGATATTTAGCTTTTAACTGGACAGGCAAACTAACTGGTGTTTCTTTTGTATTACTTTGAGTTAGTAGAGTATTTAAAGCATTCATTGGTCTTTTCCTTTGGACTGAAACCGAATCAGTCCGATCATTTATTTGAGCGTTTTGGATCTATTCGTTGGCAAAGGTAGGCAAAAGTAAAACCAATAAAAGTTGCTAAAGTATGAATAAGTCATGTTGTTCATTTTGAATTCCTCGATTTGAAAAAGATAAAGCATAAAAAAACCTGATCGGGGTTGCCGATCAGGTATTAACTGTGATGGGCAACTTTCGTGCCCGAATACGCTCAGGCAACTATCTAAATTGCCAGAAATAAAAGTAAGCGTTAGAATTCACAGATTGATTTAACATCTTTATCTCAAATATTAAAAAATGTTCCTTAAATCTAAAATACGCATTGTTGATGAGTTTGACAAGTATTTTTTGCGAAAATATTTCTTATTTTTTCACTTAAAACTTAACCGACCACTTTCATAATTAACGAATTAATCCTTGTGGCTGTAAAATAATCAAACTTGCACCACAAAGCACAATAAAGCCACCTAAAATATCCCATCTCGTTAAAGCAACCTGATCTACAAAACGAAGCCACATCAGCGCAGTAAAAATGTAAATACCACCATAGGCCGCATAAATTCGTCCAGAGGCTGCTGGATGTAATGTAAGTAACCAGACAAAGACAGCTAAACTTAAGGCTGTTGGCAACCACAACCAAGCGGACTTCCCTTCTTTTAGAATAAGATAAGGAAAATAACACCCTAAAATCTCAGCGATTGCAGTAATAGTAAATAACCCGAACACACTGAGTATTCGGGTTATAGAAAGACTATCAATTAACATAAATTAAGCTGGTTCTGCCGTATGGTGATCTTCAAAAACTTCAAGTTTTAGGCCAACTGCTTTGCCATCTTCTTTCTTCACTGATACCGCCACATTACCGCCATGATCTGCAAGTTCACCAAACAAAATCATTTCAGCTAATGGTTTCTTCAAGTGTTCTTGAATAAGACGTTGCATTGGGCGAGCACCCATTAAACGGTCATAACCATTGGTTGCTAACCAGTCACGCGCACTTTGATCTACATCTAGAACTACACGTTTTTCATCTAGCTGTGCTTGTAATTCTGTTAAGAACTTATCAACTACAGATTCAATCACTGTGGTTGGTAAAGCTTTGAACTGAATAACACTGTCTAAACGGTTACGGAACTCTGGTGAGAATGCACGTTTCATTGCTTCTTGGTTGTCCGAGCTATGGTCTTGCTCGGTAAATCCAATGCTTGCACGAGAAATACTTTCTGCACCAATGTTTGTAGTTAACACAATAATGACATTTCTGAAGTCTGACTTACGACCATTATTGTCAGTCAACGCACCATGATCCATGATTTGCAACAACAGGTTAAACACATCAGGATGTGCTTTCTCAATTTCATCCAGCAATAAAACACAATGCGGATTTTTATGGATCGCGTCTGTGAGCAAACCACCTTGGTCATAACCTACATAACCTGGAGGAGCACCAATTAAGCGAGAAACAGCATGACGTTCCATATATTCAGACATATCGAACCGCACAAGCTCAACACCTAACAACTTCGCAAGTTGCTTAGTCACTTCAGTTTTACCTACACCCGTTGGACCAGCAAATACAAAGCTACCAACAGGCTTGTCTGGTGATTTCAAACCAGCACGTGACAACTTGATTGCAGAAGCCAATGCAGTGATTGCTTCGTCTTGACCAAATACAACACGTTTTAGGTCCCGCTCAAGATTTTCAAGTACTGATTTATCATCTTTAGACACAGTCTTAGGCGGAATACGCGCAATTTTAGAAACGATGTCTTCAATATTTTCAACAGTAATTAAGCTGTCTTCACTTTCTGCTTTTAAGCGGCGCTGTGCACCTGCTTCATCAATGACATCAATTGCTTTATCTGGCAAGAAACGATCATTAATAAATTTCGCAGAAAGCTCAACCGCAGAAACCAAAGCTTTGTCGTCATACTGTACGTGGTGGAAATCTTCAAACTTAGTTTTCAAGCCACGTAAAATATCAATAGTTTCAGAAATGCTTGGTTCGTTTACGTCAATTTTTTGGAAACGACGAGATAACGCATGATCCTTTTCAAATACCTGACGATATTCTTGGAAAGTCGTTGAACCAATGCAACGTAAAGTACCATTTGCCAAAGCTGGTTTAATGAGATTCGATGCATCCATAGTGCTGCCCATACTTGAGCCAGCGCCAATGATCATATGAATTTCATCAATGAATAAAATCGCGTTTGGATTTTTCTTCAAAGCATTCAGCAATTGTTTTAAACGTTTTTCAAAATCACCACGGTATTTTGTACCTGCGACCAATGCACCAATGTCGAGGCTATAGACTTCTGCATTGCTCAGTGGTTTTGGTGCTTTACCATTTACAATAAGCCACGCAAGGCCTTCTGCAATTGAAGTTTTACCTACACCTGGATCACCCACTAGCAATGGGTTGTTTTTACGACGGCGGCAAAGAATTTGTGCTGTACGCTCAATTTCTTTTTCACGGCCAATAAGTGGGTCTGTTTTTCCTTTTTGCGCTTCAACATTTAAATTGAGCGTATAAAGTTCCAATGGCCCCGCATTGCCTGAGTTGCTTTCACCCTCAATGTCTTCAACTTCTTCTTCAACCTGAACTTCGTCTTTACGTGTCCCATGAGACAAGTATTGAGTCAAAGTTAAACGATTAATTTGATGACGTTTAAGTAAATAAACAGCAAAAGAATCACGCTCTGAGTACATTGCGACCAAAACATCCGCACCTTCGACAGTACGATCACCACCACTTGATTGCACGTGGAAAATTGCACGTTGCAAAATGCGGTCAAAACTTTCTGTTGGATGTGGAGCTTGCTCGCTATTTTCGCCAAGCTTAGGAGTATGTTGTTCTACATATTCTTCTAATTCTTTACGTAAAGAAACAATATCAGCTCCGCATGCCTTTAATGCATTCACAGCCGAATCGTTATCGAGTAAGGCTAATAGTAAGTGTTCAACTGTAAGAAACTCATGTCTCTTTTGACGAGCCATGCTAACAGCCAAACGTAATGATACTTCTAATTGACGACTGAGCATGTGACCCCCTTATGCTTTAGGCTCAATCTGGCAAAGTAATGGATGACCTTGCGATCGAGCGTAATTATTAACAAGGTTTGCCTTGGTTTCCGCGATGTCTCTTGGATATACCCCAGCAGTACCTTTACCTTCATAGTGTACTGTTAGCATTACTTGAGTTGCTTGGTCAAGATTCATTGCAAAGTATTGTTGTAAAATTTCAATTACAAAGTCCATTGGCGTGTAATCGTCGTTCAATAATACTACTGCATATAAGGGTGGACGCTTGAGTTCGGGAGGTGCTGTTTGAACAACAACCTCTCCGTCATGATCTTCGTTTTGCGAATCACTTAAGCGTGGATTGAAGTGCCAATCGACATAGCCAGACTGCTGAAAAGAAGCCTTAATATCTTTTAAATTTGTTTGACGCTTATTTGTTCGCATATGATGTTACTATTGTGAATTTGCTTCAGCTTGAGGAATTTCTGCAACAAAAGCAGAAGGTGTTTCGACAGGTTTACCACGCTGCCAACTAAAACGTTTAATCACTGGTGTCTCAGAACCACCTGTTAAACGCACTTCAATATATTGAGGTGTAAAGCCTTTAGGCATTGTCCAACGGCCAGTCAAGCGCTCAAAATCAGTGAAGTTAAAGTTCTTATCTTCAAGTGGCACAACCAAGACTTCAGTATCTTTAATCAATCTTATTTCAACTGAACCTGAAGCACGGCGTTTGCTCGGGCTAACTTGCACCAGATCAAGCTGATATTCATAAGCATTTTCTGGTAGTGGTTTAATTGCCAAATCCTGAATGGTTAAGCTTAAACCACCACGTTGTCTTAAAATTTCACGGTAGATATTACTCATACCTTGTTGTTGTGTTTTATCAGCATTGGCTTGATTAAGTGCTGTAAACAAGTCATTCGCATTTGTAACAGCAACATCACGCTCTTGTACTGCAGCATTCAGGCTTTTGTTAACTGCATCTAACGCTGTTTTTTGTTTTTGCACTACTTCAACCAATTGCTCTGCATCTGCATCGTAACCTACAACAGTTAAACCTTGACGGTGCCCAATTGTATAGCCGAGCGCAAAACAACCACTCATTAAAATAGCAGCACCAATAAACAAAGGCTTATTGGTGTTTAAAAATTTTTTCTTTTGCAACGAACTTTCTACAGAAGTCGTCTGTTCCGAGTTTTGCATCGTCATCTCAGTGTTTAAGATCAGAGTCAAGACACACATTTAAATCGAAATTTAAATGTGTGTGAAGCAAAAAAGAGTTTTTTATGGTAATAAACCAATCCCTTGTAAGCCTTCGTCTTCATTAAAGCCAAACATAAGGTTCATATTTTGTACAGCTTGACCAGATGCACCTTTTACAAGATTATCTTGAGCCGCCAAAATAATGAGTTTATTTGGTTGTGGTTTATACAAAGCAATACGTAATTCATTTGCTCCACGCACACTGCGTGTTTCAGGTGAACTATTCGCAGGCATGACATCTACAAATTTTTCATTTGCATAGAAGTTTTCATACAAAGCTTGTAAGTCTGCTTGCTTACCAGCCTCAGTCAAGTCCACATAAATTGTACTCAACATACCGCGAATCATTGGTACCAAATGCGGTACAAATAAAAGGCCATCAAACCCACCTTTTTGTCCAGCAATATTTTCTAATGCTTCGACAATTTCCGGATGATGACGGTGACCTGCAACACCATACGCTTTAAAGTTATCGGCATTTTCACTGTAAATCATGCCTAAGCTTGCTTTACGGCCAGCACCAGAAACACCTGATTTTGCATCAATAATAATATTCTTGGTTTCAATCAATGCTTGTGCAGATTTTAAAAGTGGAGCCAAACCTAATTGAACAGTTGTTGGATAACAACCTGGATTACCAATGACTTGAGCCTGTTTAATTTTTTCACGATTTAACTCAGTTAAACCATAAACAGAATCTTTTAGTACGTCTGGGCACGCATGTTCCATGCCATACCATTTTTCAAACTGTTCAAGATTTTGCAAACGAAAGTCCGCTGCCAAATCAATAACTTTGGTCCCTGCTTCGATCAAATCTTTTGCATGCTGCATCGCAACACCATGTGGGGTTGCAAAGAATACAACATCACATTCTTTTAATGCATCAATGTTTAAATCTGAAAATTGAAGATCTGTATGCCCACGTAAGTTTGGGAACATATCAGCAACTGGTTTGCCTGCTTCTGTACGTGAAGTCAGAACTCGAACCTGCGCTTTTGGATGTCGTAATAAAATACGTAATAGTTCAACGCCTGTATAACCAGTTCCACCAACAATTCCGACAGAAATCACGTGCATTACCTCAAATATTGAATCTATACTTGCGGTAGTATGACAGGATGTCCAGGCTTACAAAACCATTTCATGCTTGGTAATTTTAATTTTTTTATTTTTTAGCGTTAATTACATAGCACTTGCTGGTCTGTCAGAACCAAACAAATATCAGTAAATAAATACCAGATTCATTTTTGGAGAGCTAGGATGCTTGATCAATCAAAACAAACAAAGTTGTGCACTTATCTCGGTCTTAGTACTTTAATTTTAAGCGTAGCCCTTGTTGGATGTGGTGGTGGCAGTAGTAGCGGAGGTTCATCTAGTACCCCAACACCGACTGTGCCAACTCCTGAAGTTATGACAGATTTTACGCTTAAAACCCCTGTCGAAATGCGCAATGTTCAACTCAAAGTCTATGACAATACCGACAATAGTATTTTGATTGATAACCAAGTTGCCAGTTTAACAAGTTATAATATTAAACTTCCAAGTACCAAGTTGAATCGGCTTTATCGAGTAGAAGTCACAACTCAAGCTTCATCTCAAGTATTTGATCCAATTAATTCTAAATATGAGAATATTTCTGGCGTCTATCACGCTTTTATTACCCCAAGCTCAATAAGTAATAAAACTCAACTGATTAGTCCAAGTTCAGAAGCAATTTATCAACGCGCTGTAATCCGATCAGGACAACTTCCACAAGAAACGATAGATCCAACCCGTATTGAACAATCACATGTTGATTTGGCTTCTCAAGATGTTTACAACGCCCTTATTAGCGCGTTTAAAGATGCTGCTATTCCAAGCTTAAGCCCAGCCAGCCCACTGACTGTGCTAAATTTATTACAGTATTCAACAAAGCAACCAAGTAGTTATGTAGATAGCTATCTGAGCTTTGGATATTTACAATATTGGAATACGATTCATGGCAATGTGAATACTTATCAAGAACTGACTAATAGCCTTGCAACCGATTTAAAAGATGGATATTTAGACGGCAAAAAACTTATTGGTGACAATACAAGCATGACACCTATTTTTAGTCCATCGCCAGATAATATTGACCCTGTAAAAAATACGCTTTTGGACATTGCAGCCAATCAAAAAGCAACTCGTGATTATTTTGCTACCAATTTAAAAGCTGCCACATTGCAATTAGCTGATTCACAAAGTCAGTCTAGTTTAGATCAAACTGGATATGCTCTTTTGCAGAAAAAACTCTATTCTGGTGTTGTGCCTTCTGGAAATACGACTGATTTTTTCCGTATAGATGGTGCGGGTGATTACCGACGTGCTGTTGGTTTTAGTGGTATTACGGCGACTTGTAATGGTTCGGCTTATCCGTGTAAACAAGGTTTAACCAGCATCAATATAGCTGACCCTAAACTTCCAGCCACAGACTATTTAGTCGGTCACTATGAAAACAACGCATCGGGCTGCCAACTCAATTTCCGTGCAAATGGGCAAATTGAGTTAATTCAAGGTTCACAAACTTATCGTTCTGCCTTAAGCGCAGATAGTACAGATAACTTACTGCAAACAGACGCTGCAAGTTATAGTTACTTACTTAACTCAAGCTCATCTGAACCCAATAATTCAACACAGCAATATAATTTTATACAGCTACATATTAAAGCGAACAAAATTGTTAGTGCTCAAGCAGGCCTCGATAGCCGCAAAGCACCGGATGTATTACAGACAACACAATTAGAATGTAGCTTTAACTAAGCTGTGACATACCACCACGCAGGCAATGGATTACCTTTTAATTGTCTGCGATGCTGCATATAGTGAGGGTCGAACTTTGCAACTTCGGCCCAAAATGCAGGGCTATGATCGAAGTGTTTGGTGTGTGCTAACTCATGAATACAAACATAACGGGTAATTGGGGCTGGCATAAGAACCAGTCCTGCATGCAACATAATATTATGCTGACTACTACAACTTCCCCAACGTGTTTTAGGACGTCGAATTGCACATTCGGCATAACTCAGCCGAGTTTTTTGGCTAAGCTCTGACAAAAGAAGTGGTAACTCTTGTTTGGCATAAGCAATCACGGCATTTTGTAAAGCTTGGTAAGGTTGTTGGTCTTTAATAAATAAATAATTATTTTCCCAATCAAATTGAAAAATGCGATGTTGTTTTTGCACCACAACTTGAAAAGGTTGTTCTCTATTGAAAAAAGAAATTTCTGAAGGAATCTTAAACGACGTAGACTGAACGTGTTGCTGTTTACTCCACGTCTCGATCAGCCATTGTTCAGACTGCGCCAAAAACTGCTGAATTTGTTTCTTACTACAAAATAACGGAACAGTCAGTCGTATAGACGCAGGCTCAACACGTAAGCGCAATTTTCTTGCCCTTACGTGACGAACAATTTTAATTTCTGGCATTTCCACAGACATTACTGTGCAGTACGCTCTTCAATACCATTATTTGTCGCAACAATTGCAATTGTTGCAGGGTTTAACGCAAAAATACCGTTAGTCACAACACCTGGGATATTATTGATGGTTTTTTCCAAATCAATTGCGTTTAAGATATTCAAATTAAATACATCTAAAATCACATTACCATTGTCTGTTACTACCCCTTCACGGTAAACCGGATCACCACCTAAGCTGACCAATTTACGAGCTACAGCAGAGCGCGCCATTGGAATCACTTCTACTGGTAATGGGAAATCACGACCAAGTTGATCAACCCATTTTGAATCATCAACGATACATACAAATTTTTTAGCAATTGAAGCTACAATTTTTTCACGAGTTAATGCTGCGCCGCCGCCTTTAATCATATGCATGTGACGATCAATCTCATCTGCACCGTCAACATAAGCATCAAGGCTACCTACATGGTTCATATCAACCACTTCAATACCTAATTTTTTAAGACGATCTGCTGTTGCTTGCGAACTTGCCACAGCTGCCTCTAATTGTAGTTCAGGCAATAAATCAATTAAAAAATTTACAGTACTTCCAGTTCCTACCCCCAAAATGCCACCTTTGGGTAAGTGTTTTAAAGCAGCTTTCGCAGCAGCTTGTTTCTTTTCATCTTGGGTTGCATATAGGCTCATTACATCACTCAACTATTTTTTGACATTTATGCGCCAATAAACGGCGCAAATGCACAAGGGTTTGCTACAATAATTTCCTATTTTAAACTGTTATAGGGAAGATGAACATGCTGTCTCGTGTGGTACGACAAATTTTACAAGCAACGGTTTATGATGTTGCAATTGAAACACCTCTCGAAGCAGCTCCACGAATTAGTCAAAAATTAAATAATACAATTCGTTTTAAGCGTGAAGATTTACAACCTGTTTTTTCTTTTAAATTACGCGGTGCTTATAACCGTATTAGTCAAATACCGAAAGACCAACTTGAGCGTGGTGTAATCTGTGCATCTGCGGGTAATCATGCACAAGGCGTGGCATTGTCTGGTCAACGTTTAGGTATTCCTGCGATTATTGTTATGCCAAGCACGACTCCTGACATTAAAGTTCAAGCAGTTAAACGCTTGGGTGGTCAAGTTGTATTACATGGTGATAGTTTTGATGTAGCAAATAAATACGCTCAGCAACGTGCCGAAGTTGAAGGTCTTGTATTCATTCCACCCTATGACGATGAACTTGTTATTGCTGGTCAAGGCACAATTGCAAATGAAATCTTACGTCAATGGCGTGATGTAGAATATGTGTTTGTTGCTGTAGGTGGCGGCGGCCTAATTTCAGGTGTAGCAGCTTACCTTGGTGAAGTTGCACCCCATGTGAAAATTATTGGCGTTGAATATGAAGAGTCTGCTTGCTTAAAAGCAGCACTAGAAGCAAATGAACGCGTAATCTTGCCACATGTAGGCTTATTTGCAGACGGTACTGCTGTTGCACAAATTGGTGCTTTGCCGTTTGATATTATTCGTCTTCGCAAATCTGATAACTCAGGTCCAATTGTTGACCAAGACATTGTGACTGTAAATACAGATGAAATCTGTGCTGCAATTAAAGATACCTTTGATGAAAACCGTAGCATTGTTGAACCATCAGGTGCAATGGCGTTAGCTGGTATTAAAAAATATGTAGCTGAGCATAAAATTAGCGGTAAAAACATGGTGTCGATTGTTTGTGGTGCCAACATGAACTTTGACCGCTTACGTTACATTGCAGAGCGTACTGAACTCGGTGAACAACGTGAAGCAATTTACGCGGTTACACTTTCTGAAGAAAAAGGTGCATTCTTAGGTTTCTGCCGTGCCCTACAAGGCCGCAATATTACCGAGTTTAACTACCGCGCAAATAACACAGAAGAAGCACAAGTTTTTGTGGGTATTAGCTTAAAAGGTGGTGATGCTGAACGCCATGAAATTTTAGAGCAGCTTAAACAGCAAAATTATGTTGTCGATGACTTATCTGATGATGAAGTGGCTAAATTGCATATTCGTTACTTAATTGGTGGTCATGCCAATCTGGATGATGAAAGATTGTTCCGTGTTGAATTCCCTGAACGTCCGGGTGCATTACTCACCTTCTTAACTCGTTTAGGTCCAACCCACAATATTACCCTATTCCATTACCGTAACCACGGTGCTGCTGAAGGTCGTGTGTTGGTTGGCTTACAAGCGACAGATGCCAAACAAAATCCAGATGGCTTAATTGAAACCCTAGAGCAAATTAGCTATCCATATGCAGAAATTACTGACAATGTGGGCTATAAGCGTTTCTTAAAATAATCTCTGATTTTGATAAAAAAGCTGACATATTTGTCGGCTTTTTTATTATTTAAGCCCAATATTTTCTATATTTACATTGCTTCTCTTTATCTCAAAGAAAATATCATTAAAAATAAAGCCCTAATTAAGTATAAAAGGTTATTTATGGCACAGTTCGCGGTCATCGGCTTGGGAAGTTTTGGAGCAACAGTTGCTCAAGAACTCACAAAATTAAATCATGATGTTATTGGCATTGATACAGTCAAAAAGAATGTTGAGAACCTTGCCGATGTTTTAACTCATGCTGTCATTGCTGATGCTACAGATGAACATGTACTAGATGAATTAAACATTCAAAATTGTGATGCGGTTGTTGTTGCAATTGGTGAAGATATTGAAGCCAGTATTTTATGTGTGCTGAATTTAAAAAATCTCGGTATCGATAAAATTTGGGTAAAAGCAAAAACCAAAGCCCACCACAC
Source organism: Acinetobacter nosocomialis (assembly GCA_025736915.1). GTDB lineage: Bacteria > Pseudomonadota > Gammaproteobacteria > Pseudomonadales > Moraxellaceae > Acinetobacter > Acinetobacter nosocomialis_A. Next base: position 252,840 of record CP107049.1, read on the forward strand.
AATTTTATCTCACCTCAATATCAACAAAATCATTCATCCTGAAGAAGATATGGGCGTACGTGTTGCTCAAGCACTCAATTACCCAATGGTAAGTCGGTACATGTCTTTAGATGATGATCACTATATTGTGAAAATTGATATTCCAGAGAAATTAAATGGCATTAACTTGTATGGGATTATGCAGCAAGCACCACAAGTTAAAACACTACTTGTAAAACGAAAGCAACAGATTTTATTTGAAACTGTAGAGACTTTTACCTTACAAACGCATGATATTCTTATTTTAGAAGGTCATTTACAGCAACTTAAAAAACTCTCTAATTGTTTCCTATAAAAACGAACCAAAAATATGTCTCTTAAGCCTAAACCACATAAAACACTAAATCTAAGTCCACCTTCTCTTTTAGCGCTGGGCTTTCTAGGCTTTATTGTCTTTGGCACATTATTGCTTAAACTTCCTATTGCCAATAACGGTCATGTGAGTTGGATGGATGCTCTATTTACGGCAACGTCAGCAGTCACTATTACAGGTCTATCCGTTTTAAATATTCATGAATCTTTTACACTTTTCGGACAGGTCATTATTTTATTACTAATTCAGTCCGGTGGTTTAGGCTTCATGACTTTTGCCATTTTGGCCGCACTGAGCCTTTCGCCTAAAATTGGTCTTAAACAGCAAATGATGGCTCAGGACAGCCTTGGCCAAACCAGTTTATCAAAAGTGACTTTTGTGGCTAAAGGGGTTGTAACCTATACTCTTCTATTTGAACTGATTGGAATAGTCATTCTCACGTGCGCATTTACGCCTGCTTTTGGCTTCGCTCGTGGTTTGTATTATGCAATGTTTTATAGTATCTCTTCGTTTAATAATGCCGGTTTTTCATTATTTAATAACAGTTTAATGGGTTTTCAAAACAACTATGTGATCTGTCTTACGGTGAGTTTACTTTATACAATAGGTGGACTTGGTTTTTTAGTTCTCATGGACATTAAACAAAATAAAAAATGGAAAAAACTTAGCCCAAACAGCAAACTGATTTTAACGACTATTGCCATTATTAATTTAGTCGCTTTTATTTTAATTTGGGCTATGGAAGCACAAAACCCTCATACATTAGGCATGCTAAGCGTAGGTGATCAAGCTTTACATGCGTGGTTTCAAGCGACTGTTCCGCGATCTTCCGGGTTTAACACCATTGATACAGGTGCAATGACCAATAGCAGCTCTTTGCTTATGATGCTACTGATGTTCATTGGTGGTGGTTCATTAAGTACTGCTGGCGGTATAAAAGTAGGTACTTTTGTCATATTGGTTTTAAGTGTACTGTCCTTTTTAAGACGTACCGATGAAATCAGGGTTTTCAATCATTCTGTTTCCCACGAAACCACTTATAAGGCCTTAGCAGTTACCGCGATTACCAGCATCCTCATATTTATTGGGTTCTTTATACTTTTGCTGTTAGAACCGAAAGCCGACTTTATGAACTTATTATTTGAAGTAGTATCGGCAGCATGCACAGTTGGGCTGTCTCGAGGGATTACACCAGACTTACATAATGGTAGCTTGTTTATCTTAAGTCTACTTATGTTTGCAGGAAGACTTGGACCGTTAACGCTGGCATATTTAATTGCTACTCCTAAAAAGAGTCGTCTCAAACACCCTCAGGCCAACATTCAAATTGGTTAATAAAAAAGCCGCTGTAAAAAGCGGCTTTTTTATAGGTTTTAACTTAGTACCAGTTCATGAGTGAAACACCCAAACCTGCATAAGTTGCACGGTGGTTATAGTCAATTAAGCTTTCACCATATCCATTAAATAGCTGGAAGTGACCACGCAACTTACCACTAATTGGGAACGCCCAGTCAAACTGAACTGCACCATGAGAGTCATCACCACCTTTTAAAGAGTGACGTAGCATTAGCGAGAAATCATTGTCTTTCCACTTATAAAAAGCAGTTAAATCACCTCGCCCAATATAATCTTCAATATCAGGGTTGTTATCATCTTTACTTGCTTCGTTAATACGTACCCAAGGACGAAGCATTACGGCAAAATTGCCACGCTCTAAGCCCACATTAAAGATGACACGGTTCCAGCTACGAGATAATGGATCTGAACGACCATTTGACTGGTGATTTAAAGTTACACCTAATAAACGACCATCTAAACCAAGCAACTCATAGTTTGTTCTAAACATTAAGCTTGCTTCAGGCTCATAATTCGTTTCACGGAAAGGACGAGATTCTTCAGAGTTAAATGTCTGCCAACGTGATGATTGAGTATAACCCACCCATAAATCACCATTGTTACCGAAAATATTTTCCCAAGCTTTCGTTTTTAAAGAAATTTGAAATTTAGTTTCCGTAGATTTCAAATCTTGAGCTTCTTTAACGGTGTTATTGGGATTTGGGCTACTTGGAAATTCATTTTTATCGCTGGTCCAAAATACAGGCAGCAAATAGACAGGCTGATAAGCTCGAATGTTCCAAACACCAAGTTTACTTTTTTCAGATAACTCCCAACGTTGATCTAATAAAGAAGTAGTAGGTTCAATTTTTGGAGCCTTCCCTATTACTTTAATATTACTAACTGTATCTACAACCTTCTCTTTAAATGTTTCAGGCTGAACAGCAGGTTTATCAATTTTCTTAACAGGCTCTGGTACTGCTGCAGCTTGAACAGCCGGTAAAGCTGAGGGCTTAAATACAGAGTCATAACAAGCTAGGCGATCAGCATTTGAAGCAAGGGCAACACATGCATCTACGGTCGCAGGTTTTACAGGGGCTAAGGTGTCAGCATATGCCACCGACGCACATAAACAGCTAAGCAGGGTTCCCATACTTAGCTGTAATGATGTGCGTTCAAATTGTCTGAACGCCATGTTCATCTCCAATTTTTATTTTAATTAACTTGTTTAATCGTAAAGCCCAGTTGTTGCAATTCATCACGTTTTGCAAAAGGTGCAACCACAGCTTTTACAGGTGTTTGTTCAATTAAATATTGACGCGCGACACGTTGTAAGTCTTCTAAAGTCACATGCAATAATCTTTCACGTAATGTACGACGGAAAGTTGGAGTTCTTGCATGTAACAGTGCATAACATGCTGTAATTGCTTCACCGGCTGGTGAACCAGGTTTGTCCATACTCGCCACCAAACCAAGAATTGCTTCTTCAAGCTGATGAGGTTGTTGCTCTGTATTTAACAACCATTGCACGCTTGCTTCAAAGTCTTTAAACGTCTCAGCTAAACGTGGGTCACGGTAACTAAAGAAACGGAATGAACATGCATTTCCATCATAACTAGCACCGCCACCATAAGCACCACCTTTTTCACGAATAGCACTGTGCAAGAAACCATTACGCAAGTAGGCTGCCAACACCATTAAAGGCGCAGCATCTGGATGAGATACGTCCACAGCTTGATATGCTGAAGCACAGAACTGAACATTGGTTTGAATTAACCATGCTTCATGTTGATTATCATTTTCTTGCTCAACTAGAGTTAACTCAGTCGCTGCTGTATCAACGTTTAGCTTATCCCAAACATTCTGAATTTCTTCAACTAAACGCTCTGACTGATGCTCTTCACATACCAACAAGAACTGTTTAGGTGCTTGCAATAATTTGGTATGGATATGCTTCAATTCAGCAATAAGTGCATCATAAGCGCCATCGTCTTGGGTAATTTTAGTAACAAGCTCACCTAACCAATTTAATGCACCTAAACCAGTGTTTTGATAGTCGCGTTGAGCTAATGCACTCATGTTACGAGAAGCAATTTGCATCGCATAACTATGGCCCGCGCCCGACAAACGAGACTGCCAGCGTGTCTTACGTTGCTGTAACAACTCAATAATTCGCTCTTTCTCATCAAAACGAAGTTGTTCAAATGCTAATTTTAATAAATGAATCGCATCGAACTTCTGAGTTAAAGATTTAGTCGTTAAAGTTAACCAAGCACTAATTTTGTCTTTATCGTCAACTTTACTGCGTAACGAAGCACCCATTCCCAAACCACCACTTACAGCTGTTTGTAAGTTTTGTAGTTCAAGATAGTCATACTCACCTGCACCAACTTCACCCATTAAGATAGAGAGCAAATTGAAATATGGTGAGCTAACAACATCATCAGGAATCTGAATGAGGACTTGTTGATAGTAAATACCATTCGTTCCGGCATGATACAAATTCAACGGCGTATCCATTCGATTACAGATAATTTCACGCAATTGACCTTGTACAATATGCAAGTCAGCAGGAACGTCTTCTAGACCAACTTTAGGTAATAGCTCAAGATTGTCTGGTGTATCTTGACGTTCTTGTAATGCTTTGGTTTTAGCAACGATCTCTGCTTTGTCTTCTTCAGTAAGCTTTTCACCAATCGCAGCTAAACGTGCCTTTTCAGCTTCTTGCTCTTTTACAGACTTGGTTGCATCAGGTACTAAAGTCATTTGGACACGATGCGGATTATCTAACAAATGTGTTTGAATTAAATTAGATAACCACATTGGGTCTTGAAGTTCTTCTTTGACCTGAGCAATGGCACTGTCAACATCCCAAATTTGAATTGGGTCATTATGGTGAATAGCGCCACTTAAACCATTTAAAATTAGGCTTAAACCATATGGTGTGCCGTCACCATTAATTTCACGTTGATGCAATTCGATTTGATGCAAAATCGCATCAACCAAAGCCGAATCAATTGGTTTTTCAGCCACTTCACGTAAAATGTTTAAAACACCATCTTTAAAGCTTTCTGCAAACTCTGGGTTTGAACCTTGAACGCCACAATAGAATGTCATTTCAAAGTTACTGTCATCTACGCCCATTAATGGACCAGTTGACTGAGCATAACCACAAGTTTCTAAATAATGACGTAGTGGCGACGCGGAGTTTTCAAGTAAAACACCTTCGACCAAACGCATACCTAGACGTAGTTTGATATCACTCGCTTGTGGTAACAACCAAGACAATACATGGTAAGTTTTGTCTTTTAACTCATCGCCATCAACAGCATAAGTTTCAGTGACTTGAACAGGTGCCGTTAAGCGTTTTTCTGGTTTCGAATATAAAGTTGTACCCGCAGCAAACTTATGTAGAGCTAGTTTTTCAAATTGCTCTTGTAACTCATATGCCGTTTGGTTACCGAAGGTCATAAATACCGCATTACTTGGATGGTAATGAGTTTTATAAAATTCGACTAACTGTTCATACGTTAAGTCAGGAATATCTTTAGGATCACCACCTGAGTTGTAGTGATATGTAGTTTCAGGGAATAGATGATGAGCCAACTGGTGATAAAGCTGATCAGACGGAGCACTCATCGCACCTTTCATTTCATTGAACACTACGCCTTTATATACAGGCTGATCATTTTCAAGTTCAATACGAATACCTTCTTGAGCAAAATCAAGAGGATTTAAATTTGCTGAAAAAGCCGCATCAAGATAAACAGAGAGTAAGTTTTGGAAATCTTTCTTATTTTGAGTTGCAAATGGATAGGCTGTCCAATCTGCTGCTGTAAACGCGTTCATAAATGTATTTAATGAACGGCGAATCATTAAAAAGAATGGGTCACGAACAGGAAACTTTTCAGAACCACATAAAGCTGTATGCTCTAAAATATGTGCAGTTCCTTTAGAATCCATAGGTTGTGTTCTGAACGCAACAAGGAATACATTTTCATCATAATCAGTTGCCAAGTGATAATGCACCGCACCTGTGACTTTATGCTTATATTCAGACACTAAAATATCTAATGCTTCAACATGGTGCTGACGTAGCAACTGAAACGCAGGGTGAACAGTTTGAGAAATGGTTTCAGTGACATCTACAGTCATGTGATCTCCTAACATATCGGATAAGTGAATAAGTCTCATTATAGCCTGAGTCGGCTTGAGATTGGCGAACAAAAGCCAAGTAAAATACTATGTTTTTGTTGAGTATTAGTTTTTATGGGCATAGCTTTGATATCAAACACATAGCCCACGTGGTTGTATCCTAGCAGAACAAAACCTTTTAATACTATCTATATGCTATACAACACACAAAAAAGCTCATCATTTCGATGAGCTTTTTTTGATATTTGTTAATTAAAAACGATAGCGAAGTGCGACTTGTGCATTTAGCGGGTCACCCATCATGTTTGAATCATTTGCTCCACTATGACCTGAAACAAAGTAATCGCGATCAAACAAGTTATTAAGGTTCAAGTTCACATCATAACGTTCACTTTGATAACCTAAGGCCGCATTCACAACTGCATAACCTGGTAAAACGTTTTTGTTATCTGGCGCGCTAAAACGTGATGATTCACCACGACCACCTACAGCTGCATACCAATGATCATTAATTTGGTATTTTAACCACAGATTAGCTGTGTTGTTTGGCGTAAGCGCTGAGTGATTACCCGTAAATCCAATAGTCGATTTTTCAATCTTACCATTCATATAAGAATAGCCAGCTAGCACGGACAATTGATCAGTCAACTGACCTGTTAATGAAAGTTCAACACCTTTGGTTTTTTGTTCGCCTGCTAACAGTGCTTGCGTTGGATTAGCTGGATCTTGATTTTGAATATTGGTTTGGCTCATTTCAAATAAAGCCAATGTCACATTCAATTGATCATTTACATCCCAATTTGCACCCACCTCATAATTTTCAGTTTTTGTGGGACTTAAATCAGCACTATTTGTATATAAAACAAATGAATCAGCTAAAGGTTGGAAAGAACGGTTATAAGAAGTATAAAGTGAAAGATTGTTTACTGGCTGATAAACCAATCCGATTCGTGGAGAGTAAGTGTTATCAGTTCTATTTAATATTTGAGTCTTTACTTTATTATTACGATCTTGTGATAGATTGTCATAACGTAAACCAACTAAAACTTTAAGCTGATCTGTCACTGTCATTAAATCTTGTAAATAGATGCCGTAGTTTTCAAAAGTATTACTATTATTAGTTCCCGCAGCTACACTTGTATCTAATGGAGCCCAATTTTCGAGCTGTGGATTAAATATGTTCGTAATTTGACGAGCTTTACTCCACACCAGTTCGTCTTTATGTTGCTTGCTATATTCGGCACCAATTAAGGTATTGTGCTTTAAGAAACCTGTATTAAATAAAGCGCTCAACTCTTGTTGAACATACACACCATCTTCATTACGCAAGCGCTTATTTTGAGTCAAAGTAATTTTTGATTTATCAGCAGGATGCGTATCAACACTATATTGACGGTCTAATGAGTAGTTATAGTGGCGAACTGCACCATGATATTTGAGTTGATCATTAAACTCATGATCCAGACTTATAGTTTGACTTGAGATTTCAGTGTCAACATCCCCAACTTCTTTACCGTTTAATGCACCATAAAAAGTTTTAGGATTTGTCTTAACAGGTTTACCTGTAATTGGATCTGTCGGGAAGCCTTGATCCGCTAAACGATCATCATGCAAATAGTCAGCCTGAAGTAAAAGTTTAGTTTTATCGCTAATATCCCACTGTACTGATGGAGCCACCGCCTGACGTTTTAAAAAGGCCTGATCACGATAACCATCAGAGTCTTCAACTGCACCAGTTAAACGAACCTTAACATTCTCTGCTACTTTTTCATTCACATCGACTTCTGCACGGCGTTGACCTGTAGTACTACCAATCAGGCTCACTTCACGCAAAGATTCATCCATTGGTTTTTTATTAATTTTATTGACCAAACCACCCGCCGAACCACGTCCATAAAGTACAGAAGCAGGTCCTTTTAGTACCTCAACTCGTTCAACATTCGACATATCACGAAAATACAATGCATCATCGCGAATACCATCTACATAGTTATCTGTGATTGCTGAGAAACCACGAATCATGACCTGATCACGTTGTCCATCACCGACACTAAAGCTTAAACCAGCAACGTTTTGCAAGGCACCTTGCATAGATGTCACTGTCTGCTCTCTTAAAATTTGTTTCGGTACAACATTTACAATTTGAGGAACATCTTTTAGTTGCATAAGTCCCTTAGTGGCACTGGATGCTTGCCCTACTTCTTGTTTTAAATTTTTTTCCTTCTCAGCTTTTACTGAAATTGTTGGAAGGTTGGTTACCGCCTGTGAGTCTGCCTCTGCGGCATATACATGGCCTGTTATAACCCCAAATGATGAAATAAATAAAATAGAACGCTTCATGTAAGTTCGCTACGAATAATTTCACGCGAAGTTTCAATGAAATACTATACCTTTGTAAATATTATCAAGAATCATTATTAATTGATAATATTTATTAAAAGGATTGTTTCAATAGCCTAGTCAAAACATACTTTGTCTGCTAACCGCTGAATTACCTGAATTTTATTCAACAAACTACAGCAAATGTGAGCAATGGTGTAAACTTATCGATCTGATTTTTTATTCTGTGACAACACATATGGCAACTGTAGATCTTTTTGCAATTGGTAATGCATTAATCGACCAAGAATTTAAAGTGTCTGATGATTTTCTTAGTCAGCAAGGCTTACAAAAAGGCACAATGCAGTTGTCTGATGGTGAAACACAATCTGCTTTATATGAAAATTTAAAGCAAACTCAAGATTATAAAGGCCAAGCAAGTGGCGGCTCTGCTGCAAACACAACTGTAGCCTTTAGTGCATTAGGTGGTAGCGCTTTTTATGGGTGTCGCGTTGGTCATGATCAATTAGGTGAAATTTACCTACAAGGTCTAAATGATGCAGGCATCCAAACCACGCCAAAGTCAATCAGTGAAGGTGTAACAGGTACCTGTATGGTACTTATTAGCCCAGACTCTGAGCGTACTATGCATACCTATTTAGGTATTACGGCTGAACTCTCTCAAGATCAAATCGATTTTGAGCCACTTAAAACAGCAAAATGGCTTTATATCGAAGGTTACCTTTCTACAAGTGAGACAGCACGTAAAGCTGTAAAACAAGCTCGAGAAATTGCAAAAGCTAACGGTGTTAAAATCGCTTTATCTTTATCAGACCCAGCAATGGTTCAATATGCTCGTGAAGGCTTAGAAGAACTTATGGATGATGGTGTAGATTTATTGTTCTGTAATGAGCAAGAAGCTTTAATGTATACCAATACCGCTACAGTTGAAGATGCTCTCACTCAATTGCGTTTTAAAAACCATACTGTTGTGATTACGCAAAGTGCAAAAGGTGCTCTAGTTGCCAACCCAACTCAACATTTCCATGTTCCAGGCCGTCATGTCGAAGCTGTAGATACAAATGGTGCTGGTGATGCTTTTGCGGGTGCATTCCTTTATGCATTAAACCATCAAGAAGACTTAACTGCTGCTGCACAGTTAGCCATCTTAATTTCGAGTGAAGTTGTGTCTCAATTTGGTCCTCGTTTAGCCATTAATGACTATGCTAAACTTCTCGAAAATTTTCAGAAGGAATGTGCTTGAAATGGAAAGGATCTGTATGACGGAAGAAGTTCCTGAGCGTGAAGCTAGAGCTTTTGACACTTTACAAGGAACTACTATTTTCATTACACAGCGTGATGGCTCATTCTATGCCTATCAGAATTTATGCCCACATTTACAAACCGAACTTGAATATTTAGAAAATCAATTTCTAGACCAAGACAAAGAATATATTCAATGCTCTACTCACGGTGCTTTATTCAACGTGGAAACAGGCGAATGTATTTCAGGTCCTTGTTTAGGTGATTTTTTAAATAAAGTTGAGATTAAAGTACATTCAGATGGCGGTATTTATATCGTAGACTGAGATCATCAACATTAGAGTTTCTACCATGGCTGATTTCTTTTTTAATTATTATCTTATGCCATTTCATTTAAGTGTTGTGGCTTTGATATTGCTCAGCGTGGTAGAAACCATTGGTATGTATATTGGGTTACGCCCAAGCCAACTACTAAAAAAAATTGCACCAGATTGGCTTACTAACTCGCCATTACTGAATGTTAAGTTTTCTAAAGCTCTAATTTTCGTTTTTTTACTTATTAATTTCAGCTTTGCAGGTTATTTCTTACAACTCTCTTTCTTTGCAATACAGCATTACTTTATTACTCCTTTTTATTTAATTATTCCTGCGCTGGTCATCGCAATCTTTTTTACAGTGTTTATGATCCACTGCCTTGACCAAGTGATTAAACCAAAGCTTACCCATACCAATTACAATCTGTTAGGGCGATTAGCGACGATTTCCAGTGGTAGTGCCAGACCCGGTTTTTCAGCTCAAGCGCGTGTCCGTGATGAGTTCGGTCAATTACACTATGTACAAGTTGAACCAGAATTTGGTGAGTTAGAACTATATTCTCAAGTGATTCTTATTAAAGTTCATAAAAGCCATTACGTTGCCAAGAAAATTTCTCTCTCAAACGATCTTTTCGCTCCTGATTAATTATTTTTAATTTCTGTAGCCTTTTATCGCTTTTTACAGGCTTTATTACTTCTCTCTATCCTATTATTTTCTTTGATTAAAATTAATCCAACTATTTTAGTTTGAAATAAAATCACCTTTATTATATCCAACCATTTTAATCAGAATTAAATTTAACCATACTATTTTAATCAACTTAATATATTTATTTACAAGTGTTTTAGTTGGATTTAATAATCAATCCATACCATTTTAGTTAGATATTTTATTTAAAATTATTTAAATATATAAGTTATTGTTTTGCATAAAAAAGATAATTAAGTTTTTATTTAAAATATATTTATTGTTTATTTTTAATATATTTTGATTAATAATGAAATTAATATGTATCGAGGTTTATTTTGTGAGCCTTAAAAATCTAGATATTAATGCCAAATTAGTTAGAGAAATTACGATTATTCTAATAATTAAAGTCGTGCTTCTCTTAACAATCAAACATATTTGGTTTGATGCTCCCACTATCCCCAAAAATTTCGACAATCAAGTCGCTGAGCATATTGCAGGCGATAACACTTCCCACATTAAGGAGACACGTTGATGATTTCTGAAAGCGTGGTTGATCTTTCGCGGTTCCAATTTGCTATGACCGCAATGTATCACTTTCTTTTCGTACCTTTGACCCTAGGCCTTGCGTTTATTCTGGCCATTATGGAAACAACTTACGTGATATCTGGTAAAGAAATTTACAAAGATATGACTAAGTTTTGGGGAAAATTATTTGGTATCAACTTTGCCTTAGGTGTAACTACAGGCTTAACCATGGAGTTCCAATTCGGGACAAACTGGGCATATTACTCACACTATGTAGGTGATATTTTTGGTGCACCACTGGCAATTGAAGGCTTAATGGCATTCTTCCTTGAGTCGACATTTATCGGTTTATTCTTTTTCGGATGGGACCGTCTGAGCAAAGTACAACATTTAGGTGTAACTTGGTTAGTTGCTCTTGGCTCTAATATGTCAGCTCTCTGGATTTTGGTTGCGAATGGTTGGATGCAAAACCCTGTTGGCGCAGCATTTAACTTCGAAACCATGCGTATGGAGCTTGTCGATTTTGGCGCACTTATTTTCAACCCAGTTGCGCAAGTAAAATTTGTACATACTGTTTCTGCTGGATATGTAACAGGTGCGATTTTCGTACTCGCCATTTCAAGCTATTACTTGCTTAAAAAACGTGATCTTCCTTTTGCTCGCCGTTCATTTGCAATTGCCGCGATTTTCGGACTCGCTTCTACACTTTCAGTGATTTTGCTCGGTGATGAATCTGGTTATGAGCTAGGTGATGTGCAAAAAACTAAACTCGCTGCAATTGAAGCCGAGTGGGATACTCATCCTGCACCTGCGCCATTTACTTTATTTGGTGTACCAAATCATGAAGAAATGCGAACAGACTATGCAGTTAAGATTCCTTATGCATTAGGTTTAATTGCAACTCGCTCAACAACTAAAGAAGTCACTGGTTTAAAAGACTTAATGCAACAGCATGAAGTCCGTATTCGTAACGGTATGCTTGCTTATGCTGAACTTGAAAAACTACGTGCTGGTGATCGCTCACCAGAGTTATTGGCTTCATTTGAGAAAAACCAAAAAGATTTAGGTTATGGCCTACTTCTTAAGAAGTATGCACCAAATGTCGTGGATGCAAGTGAACAAAACATTCAAGCCGCTGTCAAAGACACTGTTCCAAATGTGACTGCATTGTTCTTCTCTTTCCGTGCAATGGTGGCCTCTGGTTTCTTAATGTTGCTTCTTTTCATTTTAGCCACTTGGGCTGTAGCAAAAAGAAATGCTGAAAATAAACCTTGGTTACTCAAATACGCATTGTTTGCGTTACCTCTTCCGTGGATTGCTGCACAAACAGGTTGGTATGTCGCTGAAGGAGGTCGTCAACCTTGGTCTATCGGTGAGATTTTACCGACACACTTATCAACTTCGAGTTTAAGTACAGGTGATGTATGGGGCTCTATCCTCGCATTAGCAGCGTTCTATACCGTCCTTTTAATTATTGAAATGTACTTAATGATTAAATTTGCTCGCTTAGGGCCAAGTTCTCTTCACACTGGTAAATATCATTTTGAAAAACAAGAGCCGAAAGCACCTGTTAATGGGGAGGTTTTATCATGATTGAATACGAACTCCTAAAAATCATATGGTGGGTGTTAGTTGGGGTCTTACTCATAGGGTTTGCTTTAACTGATGGCTTCGATATGGGCTCAATGGCACTCATGCCTTTTGTCGGCAAGACTGATAACGAACGTCGTGCTGCTATCAATACTATTGCACCGCACTGGGATGGTAATCAGGTCTGGTTTATTACCGCAGGTGGCGCCCTATTTGCAGCTTGGCCTATGGTTTACGCAGTTGCATTCTCCGGAATGTATTGGGCCTTATTACTTGTGCTATTTGCCCTATTCTTGCGCCCTGTAGGTTTTGACTATCGTTCTAAACTTGAAAATACAAAATGGCGCAACTCTTGGGACTGGGGCCTTTGTATTGGTGGTGCCGTGCCTGCTCTAGTTTTCGGTGTAGCATTCGGTAATTTATTCTTAGGTATTCCTTTTAGTTTAGATAGCACATTGCGCTCTGAATATTCGGGTAGCTTCTTTGCTCTTCTTAATCCGTTTGCTTTAGTTTGCGGTATCGTCAGTTTATCTATGCTGTGCGCGCACGGCGGTGCTTGGCTTATGCTGCGTACAGACGGCGCTTTAAAACAGCGTTCTGCTAAAGCCACCCAAATTATGGCAGCAGTATTCTTGGTTTGTTTCCTTGTAATTGGGGCATGGTTATACTTCGGTCAAGTTCCTGGTTATAGCTATGCTGCTGTAATTGATCCAAATGCTGCTCTTAATCCTTTAGCTAAACAAGTCATCACAAATAACAACCCAGGTTGGATGAACAACTACACCAGCTATCCGATCACTAAGGTTGCTCCAGTTGTCGCAATTTTAGGGGCAATTCTTGCCTTCTTTACAGCATCAAAAGCAAAAGCAGGTTTAAGCTTTGCCGGTACAAGCTTAATGATTGTAGGTGCAATCTTAACTGCTGGGTTTGCTCTCTTCCCATTTTTATTGCCATCGAGTATTAACCCGAACTCTAGCTTAACAATGTGGGATGCTGTATCAAGTCACCGTACTTTAGGTGTTATGACTGTTGCTGCATGTATTTTTGTTCCAATCATTTTGCTCTATACAACTTGGTCGTATTACAAAATGTGGGGCGTGATTACCAACAAACATATCGAGTCAAACTCGCACAGCTTGTACTAATAAGGAGAAGCAAATGTGGTATTTCGCATGGATTCTTGGGATTTTGATGGCATGTTTTGCAGGTGTATTGAGTGCTCTTTATATCGAACATCATCAAAATTTAGATGAGGAATAAATCATGGCAAACGCAATGACAGCATCAAATCAACGAAAAGCTCAAGCATTTGCAATGGCCATTTCATTTCTGTTGGCATTGCCGCTTGCTGCAATTTTACTGGTTCATCCTTCACTAATGTTAGATGCAAACGGACACTACAATCATAGCCAGCTTATGCTGGTCATGGTGGGAATTTCTGGAGGCTTCATTTATGGTGTTGGTTTTGTACCCCACTTCTGGTTATGGAAATGGTTGTTTAGTCCATGGATAGCTTGGCCTCTCATGCTTTTAGGCTATTACATCTGGTTTCTAACCTAAACAAAAAGGACCTCATTTGAGGTCCTTTTTCATTTCAATCAGCTTAATAGGTACAAGTGGAACTCCAACATCTGCTTCAAGTGGATATGGTTCTTGATTGCCTGTTTTTGTATATCCGCGTCTCTCATAATAACTAATTAGCTCTGAACGCACATTCAAAACATACATGATGGCACTGTCCAATTCCGGTACTTTGTGCAAAGCAAACTGTTCAGCGTACTCCAGAACCGAACGACCTACTTTCATATTCTGTAAATTAGGATCGGTACAGAATGTTCCTATCTCAACCGCGTTGTTTTGAAATGTAAGGCCTATGCATGCAGCAATTTGTGAAGAATTTATTTCTGCAACCAATAATACTGAGTTAGGTAATTCTAATTGCTGTTTCAATTGCTCTTGACTAATACGTTGGCCTTTTACAAATTCAACTTCAGTTGTCCAGCTTCTACTTTGTTGCGCTCTATAGGCCTGATTAATCAAATCTACAAGTGAGGGAATATCACTCACTTTAGCTAAACGGAAATTTAAATTTATCATAAATATACTTAGGCTATTTAAAATATTCTAAAAAATAAAGCCGATATTAAATCGGCTTTATTTTGAATAGCAATTGATTAATTTGATTGTTCAGCTAACCAAGCCATAAATTTTTGACGCTCAGCTTTAGAAGATTTTTGCCAAATTTCGACCAAACGCTGATCATTCGTTTGTGCCACACCTGCTGAAGGTACTGTTATGGCAATAGGTGCAGCAACTTGAGCTGTGGTCGGTTTTGCAGCTGCATATATGGCATCAGGTTGTTGCTTAGATGATTTAGTCGTGAAGTCAGTAACCTTACCTAACAAGCCTGTCGCAAACCAAGGTTTTGCTTCATTATTTGCACCAGTCTGTTGAACAACTAGTTCATTATTTGAATTATATACAGCGACTGTTGGTTGCTCAGCATATTTTTTTGCTTGTTCAAATTCTTTTGGAGCACCTACCATTGCAAGCTTATAGGTTTGACCATCTTTTAATGATGGTGTTTGAATTGTAACGACTCCAGACTTAACAATATCGTGTTCACCATTTAGATGTTCAAAGTATTCTTGATAACGCACACTTAGGTTCGTTGTACCGGCATCAACTTTGTAGTTATTCTTAGAAGAACGAAATAATCCTGAATTGACTTCTTGACCATTTACCGCAAGGATTACAATTTCCTCTGGTGCTGTAATTGTAACTGCTGAAAATACTGAACCGCTGAGTAATAAACCAATCGCAGCAACACTTAATCTTAAAGTCATCTGTTCACGTCTCTATAATATTTAATAGTTTCTAAAAACATGAGCAATATGCAATATGATTATGACGATTTTATGACACTTGTTCTTTTGACGAAGCTGCACTTAAAACTTTTAAAATATATTGTTGAATTATAATAAATATCTATTTTGATCGTTAATTTTAAACAAATAAAAAAAGAGTACCTAAGTGGTACTCTTTTCATTAACTAAAATTAGTTAAATGTTTTGAAACGATCTTCATCGCTAATGAATGCTTTCTCACCAGCTGGTGCTTCAACAGAACCAAATACTAACTGAGCACGTAATTTCCAAGTTGCAGGTACATCAAATGCTTCAGCAGCATCGGCGTCAACAACTGGGTTATAGTGTTGTAAAGACGCACCTAAACCAAGTTCTGAAAGTGCAGTCCAAGTCGCAAACTGAGCAATTGCACTTGAATGTTCAGACCAAACTGGGAAGTTATCTGCATATAATTCAAATTGCTCTTGTAAGCTTTTAACAACAGCTTGATCTTCATAAAATAGTACTGTACCGACACCAGCAACAAAGCTATCAATTTTTGCATTTGTACCAGCGAACGCATCTGCAGGAACAATTTTACGTAACGCTTCACGAACTAAGTTCCAAAATTTAGCATGTGATTCACCATAAAGGGTTACTACACGTGAAGATTGCGAGTTGAATGCTGATGGACTATGTTTAACCGCTTCACGAATTGTTTCTTCGATTTTTGTGCGATCTAATGCAACATTTTTACCAATTGCATAAATAGTACGACGGTTTTTAATTTTATCTAAGAAAGTAGACATTTTGTTATTTCCTACCTATTTGATTGACCATTGGCCGTTGTTTGGGAATGAATATAGTCTATGAAACTCATTTCTTATAATCAGCATTAAAAATATGACAGTTCGTTTTATTTTCGCAACAATAAAAAAAGATATAAATATAAAAAAACCTCACTATTTCGTGAGGTTTTTATAGATAAGCTGCAAATTATTTTTCTGTTTCAAATAATGCTGCAACAAATGATTTCGCCGAGAACGGTCTTAAATCATCAATTTTTTCACCCACGCCAATAAAACGAATTGGTACATGAGTACGGCTAGCAATATTAAACAGCACACCACCTTTTGCAGTGCCGTCCAACTTAGTAATAGTTATACCAGTTAAACCAACTGCCTGGTCAAATTCTTGTACTTGGTTAATTGCATTTTGCCCTGTACCTGCATCTACTACTAACATAATTTCATGCGGTGCCGTTGCATCAATTTTTTGCATAACACGCTTAACTTTCTTAAGCTCTTCCATCAAGTTACTTTTGTTATGTAAGCGACCTGCGGTGTCTGCAATCAATACATCAATACCTTTGGCTCGCGCACTTTCAAAAGCATCAAAAATAACCGAAGCACTGTCTGCACCATGGCCTTGAGCAACAACGGAAATATCGTTACGCTCACCCCAAATTTGTAATTGTTCAGTAGCAGCTGCACGGAATGTATCACCTGCTGCTAACATTACTTTCTTGCCTTCACCTTGCAAACGCTTAGCCAACTTACCAATAGTCGTTGTTTTACCAACGCCATTCACACCTACCATTAAAATCACATAAGGCGATTTATTTGGGTCAATATGTAAAGGCTTCACACGTGGAGCAAGTAAAGCAACCAACTCTTCTTGTAAAGCTTTATAAAGCGAATGTGAGTAAATCAAATCGCCACGTGCAGTACGTTCAGTTAAGTTGGTAATAATCGTTTTTGTTGCCTCAACACCAATATCTGCAACTAATAGTTGCTCTTCAACTTCTTCAAGCAACTCATCATCAATTTCTTTACCACCAATTAAGATATTGACCATACCATCGGTGAAATTACGACGAGTTTTAGTCAAACCCTCTTTCATTCGGCCAAAGAAGCCAGACTTAGGCTGCTCTGGTTCAGTTGAAGGTGCAGCTTCAATAACTTCTTCAGCTTTTACTTCTTGCTTAACAGGTGACTCAACGATAGGAACATCGATAGCAGGTAAATTAGGCAATGTGACATCGTCATCCCCGATCTCAGCATCTATCAAGAATTTATTTTGCATATTCGATTGTTGTTGCATGCCGATTCCTTGAAAAGCAGCGTGTTAAAAAACAGAAAGTTTAGCATAAATTCAAGTTTTTGCCTGCTCCAATAGCGAGCAAAACCTTGCTGGAATAAAGACAATACTTATTGAGTATCTTCTTGTGCTAACGCAGGATATTCCTTGATGTGATCATGTTCAAACTGATAAGCATGCATTAACTTTAAATACTCTGCTCTATGAATTTTTGATTGAGCCATAATCAACTCAGCCATATCTTGAGTTCTAGGATATGTCGCCTGCCGTGAAAGTTGCACAATACGTTGATACTGTTCTGAGTTGACAGGACGAAGTAATGCTAAATAAGACAGCATAAAAATGCAGCCAATGATAATAATCACAACCAGATTAAAACATTGATCTGCCTTGAACTCAGACTTTAATTTAAGAAAATTTTCTTTGAATGTGAGCATGACCTACCTCTAATTTATGTAGTGTAGGGTTCAATGCACTTCAGCACAAGGTCAAAATCCAGTAAGGCTCTATTCTTTATCCTTACTGGATAACAAACTTTAGCTTATTAAAGAGCGAATTACAGAGAAGTATAAGATTGCCGCAATAATTACTAAAACCAGTAACATAGCAAAAATGCTTAAACCTTCTTCTGCATCAGCCGGATGCAATTCATCTTCATCTGCAATTTTTCTAAGCTCACCATCATATACATTATAGAATCGAGCTTTTTGGTCAGGGGCTAATTGACGAGCATAGTCAAAAACACGTTTACGTTGTGCTAGACAATAATCCCCTAAATGTATTTCTTGATGGAAAATTGCTTCATCTAATAATTTACGATGGTAATGGGCAAGCTCTATGATTTGCTCCTCTTTAGGAGGAGTATCAAAAACAAAGCCATCGATAGTATTTGTCATAGTTATTCTCCTTGTCTTTTATTCTCATATTGATTTTACTCAAAATTATTTGTGAATAATGTTTAATCATGTATCCTAATAGTGAACTAACTGATGCCGATCAATAGTTGACAAATCCATTAATTTGTAATATTAGTTTAACAATTCTAAGTTACATTAGTTCAAAGGCAGTGGCCTTTAGAAAAAGTAATCATAATTAAAATAAGGAGTTTTATATGATTCAACGTATCTCTCATCATGATTTAGAACATGTATACGCAACTGCGGTTAACACAATTCACTCTCAAATGAATTTCCAAGATGCGGTTGCACAGTTAGAAGAAGTTGCTCGTGCTGGTCACGGTAAAGCTGCTCTGTTCTTAGCAGAACTATATTATCAAGGTTTCCGTGTAGAACGTGACTCCATGAAAGCACAATATTGGCAAAAGTTGGCCACGATGCAAGCGTAAAGAAACGTCACTTAGGTGGCGTTTTTTTATGCCTGTAAAAAGTTCAATATAAATTAACCATAACTATGTTCATCTTGCGCTTCGCCAAAGCTTTAGCCGCTTTGTCTTGCTCAGGTGGCGTTTTTTTATGTCTATAAAAATTCAATATAGGCAAACTCAATTGCTATTTTTCTTGCGCTTCGCTAAAGCTTTACTTCATCACTTCAATCTCGGCTCCAGCATTACCTTTTTTTTGGTATTGATCTATATAGATATTTCGAGCCATCAATATTTGTTTACGATTTGATACCTGTTTAAACTGAAATGTCATGTGGTTTTCTTATAATAGTCAAGACAAGTTGAGAACCTTTAAATTTAAAATGAACAGTTTAACTAATCTACAACCGGTTTCTAAAGACTTGATGATCAAGATTTATATTTTAAGAACCATGATGTACTGTGGGGTTCTTTGGGGACTATTTGATGAAGGCTGGGCTATTAAATCAGATCAGGAAGATTTTATTTTCCCGTTTTGGTTAAATGGAGTTCAAGCACATCGATATGCCAAAACTCATTGGCCTAATTACAAGCCAAGAAAAATTACCCCAAAAGACTTCCATGAATCTTTATTACCTACTTTAACACGGTTAAAAGTGACCCCTGCTTTATTTAACTCATCTCATCGTAAGTTGAAGTTATCTACTCAACAAATGCATCATTTCTTTTTTAATCATCCGAAATGGCAGGTAGCTTAAAGTTTTAAGCTACCAAATTTAGAGTGCTTTTTGAGCGCTTGAGCATAAAATCTATATTTGAATGACTCGTTAGTCTTTGCATTTTTTAAAAATCGAGCTAATTTAAATCAAAATGATAAAACAACAGGACAGAAGAAATGACTATCGTTGCACAAGTAATTAAGAACAAATCTGAACAAGCGATTTTTACAATTTCACCCGAAGCAACTGTCCTCGAAGCAATTACGATTATGGCTGAAAAAGGTATTGGTGCTTTAGTCGTAGCAGAAGGTGAAAAAGTTGTCGGAATATTATCTGAACGTGATTACACACGCAAAGTAACGCTTATGGAGCGTTCATCTTATAGTACTACCGTTGCTGAAATTATGACGGCAAAAGTAATTACGGTAGGTTTAAATAATACAGTTGAAGAATGTTTACAGCTCATGACCGATCGTCATTTACGTCACTTACCTGTATTGGATAATGGAAAATTGGTTGGTTTTATTTCAATTGGTGACTTAGTTAAAGCCGCTATGGAAGACCAAAAAGTTTTAATTGAACAATTAAAACAATATATTTCAGGCTAAATACAAAAAATAAAAATGGGCGATTAACGCCCATTTTTATTGTCTTTAATACTTAAAGATAATTCGTAATTAAAGCGACTAAACGCTCTAGCAAAATATCGGCTTGAGCTTGTGTCATATTAATTGGAGGTAATAAACGAACCACAGAACCTGCGGTAACGTTAATAATAAGCTTGTATTCATCACGAGCAATCGCAACAAGCTCAGCACAATCTTTAGGTAGTTGAATACCAATCATCATACCAAAACCACGTACTTGTACGTTCTTACCAGACAATTGGGCACGTAATTGGTCAACAATATAATTACCCACTACTGCTGCATTCTCTACTGCATTTTCCTTCTGAATCGTATCAATTACCGTATAAACCACGCGAGAGCCCAATACTGTACCGCCATAAGTAGAACCATGGCTGCCTGGGCCTAACAAACCAACAGCTTTACCTTGAGTCATTACCGCACCCACTGGAAAACCGTTACCCAACCCTTTTGCAGTGGTTAAAACATCTGGAATAATATTTGTATGTTGATATGCGAAATATTTACCTGTACGACCATTACCAGTTTGGATTTCATCTAGCATCATCAACCAGTTATGCTGATTGCAAAGATGGCGAACTTCTTCTAAATAGCTAAACCCTTGTGGCGCGGTATTAATGCCACCTTCACCCTGAATCGGTTCAATCAAAATAGCAACGATATCGGGATGTTGTAAGGCTGCTTCTTGAATCGCTTCAATATCACCAAATGGCACTCGAATAAAGCCTTCTACCAAAGGAGCAAAACCATCTTGTACTTTCTTGTTCCCTGTTGCAGAAAGCGTAGCTAAAGTACGGCCATGAAATGATTGCTCAGCAACAATAATCTTTGGCAGGCTTATACCTTGTTGAGTACCAAATTTACGCGCAATTTTAATTGCACCTTCATTTGACTCAGCACCACTGTTTGAAAAGAAGATTTCTTCCATACCCGAAACTTCAGCAAGCTTTTGAGCTGCCGCAGTTTGCCAAGGAATTTCAAATAAATTACTTGTATGTACGAGTGTAGCTGCTTGTTCTGCAATTGCCTCTGCAATAGCTGGATGAGCGTGTCCTAAACCACATACAGCAATACCAGTGAGTGCATCTAAGTATTCTGTACCATCTTGTGTATACAGATATGCCCCTCGGCCTCGGACAAAACTGATCGCTTGGCGACCATAAGTAGCCATTAAGTGTGTTGGTTGATCAGGTTGTACTGGAGCTAGGGTAATATCAGTCATCACGAACTCTGTCTGTATGAGGTTTTAAGAAGGGTTTATATAAACAAAAACTTGCGCTGATGAAAAGTCTCATCACTCATTTATCTAAAATTTCGTCTGCTTTTTACTATCACTTCGGTTTATACAATAAAATATTGAATATTCTATGCAACTTTAAGCAACAAGGTGGTTTGCAAAGCAATGTGAACACCCCCTATAATGCTGCAAGATTAGTTGAGGATCTACATATGACTGAACAAGCACGTGATACTGAAGCGTTAATTCGCGATCAAATTGCGAAGCATCCCGTTTTACTTTACATGAAAGGCACTCCACAGTTTCCACAATGTGGTTTCTCTGCACGTGCAGTAGAGGCGCTCAGTCAAATTGGTCGTCCATTTGCATATGTGAACATCTTAGAAAACCCTGATATTCGTGCAACTTTACCAAAAATTGCAAACTGGCCTACTTTCCCACAATTATGGGTAAATGGTGAGCTTATTGGTGGTAGTGATATCATGCTCGAAATGTTCCAAAATGGCGAATTAAAACCATTAATCGAACAATACAGCGCAGCTCCAGAAGCGTAATAATAAAAAAGCCAATCGAAAGATTGGCTTTTTTATACTCATGAATTTAACAATCACTTATACCCACATAACGATATAAACCATCTACACCAAGATCTGCTTTTAAAATAGTTAGATTTTTATAGGGTGTTGTAGTGATGGATTCAAAAATATTCATATCCGGATTTTCATGTAATTCATCGACATTTTGAGTCATGCATTCTTCAAAACGATCGGCTACGAATTCAAACCCTAAATCCATTGCGATAAATAATGTATGTTCACAAGGTTGAACGTACTGTTCTTGTGTCCAATCAATAACCGCAAGCTTACAAATTGGGCAAAGAATATTGGCCGCTGCATTCTGTAATTCAACTAACTGGTAAGACATACTTTAAAAAAAATCGAGAAAAATACATTTTATGAAAAATAGTGTATGAACGCCATATTTGATTTTCAATTTCAAATAATAAATTACAAAAGCATTCCAATGTAATTACATTAAAATTTCAAATTATCTAAACTCCTCTTTTTAAGTCATATTTATAAGCTTTTTACAAAAAATTAAAATCAAACTTTATCGTTGCAAAACTAATAATGTAAAATCTTTAGTGTTGCATAAATAGGATATTTTAATGCTCACAGATCTTGATGATTTTTATTGTTTTGCCCTTGTTGTTGAGCATGGTGGATTTAGTGCTGCCGAACGTGTTACCGACATTCCAAAATCAAAATTAAGTCGTCGTGTTTATAATTTAGAGGAAAATTTAGGGGTTCGCTTAATTCAGCGTAGTTCTCGTCATTTTGCTGTTACCGATATTGGGATGGATATCTATAGACACGCACAAGTCATGATGAATGCTGCTCAAGCAGCCCATGATTTAGTTGATCACTTAAGTATTCAACCGAGAGGTGTAGTTAAAGTAAGTGTTCCAGTAGACATTGCACAAAACCAACTACCTAAAATTTTACCGGCATTCTTAAAAAAATACCCTGAGATTCGTTTACAACTGATTGTAAGTAACCGCCGCGTTGATGTTATTAATGAAGGGATTGATATTGCTCTACGGGTCAGATCTAAACTAGATGATGACCCTAGTCTGGTATTAAGACAGTTTGCGCTGATAGAACAAAGCCTCTTTGCAAGCCAAGCTTATTTAAATGAGTTTGGTAATATTAAATCACCTGATGAATTAAGTGATCATCGTATTTTAAGCTTGTCTGAAGAGCATTTAGATCAACAATTTATATTGCATGGCCCAGACAACCAACTGAAGAAAGTGAAGGTTAGTCCAACCATCATGGGAACAAATATTTATATGCTTGCCCAACTTGCGAGTCAAAATTGTGGTATTGCGTTGTTACCTGATACAGCGGCTGAAGATTTTGTGAAATCGGGGCAGCTTGTGCAAATCTTGCCAGATTGGAAAGCAGCCCACGGTATATTCCATGCTGTTTATCCTTCTCGTAGAGGATTACTCCCAGCAGTGCGTGTATTTATTGATTATCTTGTGGAACATCTTTCAGAACATTAATAAATTAAGCTCCATAAAAAAAGTTCGATAATTTATCGAACTTTTTTATAATTATTAAATTTCCGGATAGTTTCCCACACCTTCTGGCCATGGTGTCAGTAATTCAAAACCAGTATCTGTAACTGCAACCATGTGTTCCCATTGAGCAGATAAAGAAAGATCTTGAGTAATAACCGTCCAACCATCGTTTAATTCTTTAACTTGAGGTTTCCCTGCATTAACCATAGGTTCAATCGTAAAGACCATACCTTTCTTCAGAACTAAACCTTGTCCACGTTGACCATAATGCAGAATATTAGGTTGCTCATGATAAACTTTACCAATGCCATGCCCACAGTATTCACGGACAATACTATATCCTTCGCGATGAGCAACTGATTGAATGGCATAACCAATATCACCTAAAGTAGCTCCTGGTTTAACTGTGTGAATACCAGCAACCATCGCCTCATAGGTTGTTTCAACTAATTTTTTCGCATGCGGATTTACGTTGCCCACATAATACATACGGCTCGTATCGCCGAAATAGCCATCTTTGATAATTGCTACGTCAATATTAATAATATCGCCATCTTTTAAAACTTTATTTGGCGAAGGTATACCATGACAAACTACTTCATTTACTGAGGTACAAATTGTTTTTGTAAACCCATGATAACCAACATTGGCAGGAATAACTTTTAAAGTATTTACGATGTAATCATTGCAAATATTATCTAAATATTCAGTTGTTACACCTGGCTTAACATACTTCCCTATCATTTCTAAAACTTGTGCAGCCAAACGCCCAGAAATTCTTAATTTTTCCAGATCTTGTTCAGTTTTAATTGTAACAGTAGAAGCTCTCATTCAATTTTATCCTCGTAGGGACTGTTTTTACCATGCCTACAAAAATGTTAGTTAATTTAGAATATTTTAGAATGGATATAGGATAGGCGGAAAGCTTTAAATGCCCAAATATTCAACATTCATAATCGTATTTTATATTTTTATTTTTACATAATTTCATTAAAAAGTCAGACTTAAAAACTGTTTTCTTTATTTCTTTCAATGATTTTTCAACTAGATAACTTAACCAATTGATATTTTTCATATCTCTGAATGATTTTTAAGTCCTGAAAAAAAGCTTTTTCACATAAAATAGCGCTTGATCATGATCTCTTTTGCTCTAAAATTCTTTCTTTTTTGTTAAATTTAATTTATGCAACATCTTCGTACCGGAGATATTATTGCCTTAGGTTTTATGACCTTTGCCCTCTTTATTGGGGCTGGCAATATTATCTTTCCTCCCATTGTGGCACAACAAGCCGGTGATCACGTATGGTTAGCTGCCATAGGCTTCTTGATTACTGCCGTTGGCTTACCCGTAATTACGATTATGGCACTCTCTCGTATGCAGGGTTCCATTGAAATCATTAGTTCACCTTTAGGTCGTATCGCAAGTCTGATTTTAACAGTAGTCTGTTATTTATCAGTTGGCCCTTTATTTGCTACGCCACGTACTGCAACAGTTTCTTATGAAATTGGTTTTTCGTCTTACTTTGGAACATCAAGCAGTAGTCTTCTAATTTACAGTGCGATTTACTTTGCATTTGTAACTATTGTTTCTTTATATCCAAACAAGCTTTTAGATACAGTTGGACATGTTCTAGCTCCTCTAAAAATTATCGCTTTAGCAATTTTAGGTATTGCAGCGGTTATGATTCCTTCGGGCTATGTTCCTGCACCAATTAATCATTATGTTAACTCTCCTGTTTCAGAAGGTTTCGTAAATGGTTATCTCACTATGGACACTTTAGGTGCCTTAGTATTTGGTATCGTTATTATTCAAGCGATTTATTCGCGTGGTGTTACTGATAAAAAACTAGTAACTAAGTATGCAATTATTGCTAGTCTTATCTCAGGTGTTGGTCTTACTTTAGTTTACTTAAGCTTATTTAAATTAGGTTTAGGTAGCCATGAAGTCGCTCCAAATGCAGCGAATGGTGCTGTAATCCTACATGCATATGTTCAACATGCGTTTGGAAACATGGGTTCATTATTCTTGACTGGCCTCATTTTCTTAGCCTGTATGGTTACTGCAATTGGTTTAACTTGTGCATGTGGTGAATATTTTGCCCAACTCACTAAGTTACCGTATAAGCTTTTAGTTTTCATCTTAGTTGGTTTCTCTTTCATTATTTCTAATCTTGGATTGACCAAACTCATTGCTGTATCAGTACCGGTTTTAAGTGCAATTTACCCACCTGCTATTGTGGTTATTATGCTCAGTTTCTTCTGGAAATTTTGGCATAAACCATCGTTTATTGTTGGTTCAGTAACAAGTATTGCTTTAATTTTCGGAATTATCGATGGTCTTAAAGTTGCTGGTTTTGGAGATAACCTTCCTACTTTCCTTCAACATTTACCATTAAATGAACAAAACTTGGCATGGTTGATCCCATCTTTAGTTGTTCTTGCGGTGACTACCATTATCGACAAAGTTAAACATAAAAGCATTTAATCTGGTGTTTTTTTGAAATCGAGTTTTACCCAAACATGATTTTATATATCGAATAAAATGCTGCGTTTACCCAACCAGCATTTTATTTCAAGCAGCAGTATTTAATGACAATTCAACTATAGATATAATTAATTTTTACTGTAATATTACACTAAAATAATTTTTAGCTTACTCAGGAAAGAAGAGCATAAATGAAAACTAAATATTACCTAACATTAGCAGATGCAGAGTTTTTAATGGAAGAAGCTCAAAAATATGCAATCGAACACAACTTCAAAGTCAGTATAGCCATTGTTGATGAAACAAGCTCTTTATTACTTATGAAACGCCTAGATGGTGCTTCTCCTCTCAGTACACATATATGTCTAGAAAAAGCTAAATGCTCATCAATGAGCGGCCGCCCTTCAAAATTTTACGAAGAACTTCTTCAAAATGGCCGTCTTGGTTTCTTAAGTCTGCCAAGTGCTAAAGGTATGCTAGAAGGCGGAAAAGCGATCATTTATGAAGGTCAGATTTTAGGCGCAATTGGTGTTTCTGGTGTCCAATCTTTTGAAGATGCTGAAATTGCACAACACGCAATTGATGTCTTCTTAAAGAAACAAAGCAACTAAATTAAATTGAGAGAAAAGAGAAATTATTACACTTTTCACCTAAAAATTTCTCTTTTCTAAAATATTAAGTATTTTATACAAAAATATTTAATATTTACCTTTTTTATACCTTAACTATTTATAAATATAGAGGTTTTCATAAAACTGTTCAAAAAATTTTCAATTGACTATTGAATTAAGCTAAAAATACAAGTACAACATTAAACTTATTCTTGACTAAAACATTCGGTTTTAGCGCAACCACAAGGAGGGATGGAGATGTTATCATTACATTTCAACAAACAAGTCTTCATTAACACTCTGAACAGTAAAGATTCAGTTGTTTATGGAGTAACGACGCTTGCTCTTATGCTGACTCTACTGTTTCAAGGTATGATTAAAGGGAATCTCAAACCCGAATACTTTA
The DNA here is from genome assembly GCA_025736915.1 of Acinetobacter nosocomialis. Lineage (GTDB taxonomy): Bacteria > Pseudomonadota > Gammaproteobacteria > Pseudomonadales > Moraxellaceae > Acinetobacter > Acinetobacter nosocomialis_A. Next base: position 279,842 of record CP107049.1, read on the forward strand.
TGTATGCCATGGTTGTTTCTTTCGTATTTTGTGTATGGGCCTTTGTCGACCACAAAATGCGAAAATTAGCTAAAAGACGACTTAGTCAACAGAAATAATAGAATTCAAAAATGGATGAGTGATCATCCATTTTTTATTTGCTTAAAAACAACAAGATCGTTCCCATAACCAAAATAGCAGTTGCTAGTAGCTCAGTAACAATTAAAGCGATCATCATGAAAGTCATTAACCATGTCGGTAAACTAAAGTGCCCTAACCTATGGGGTTTTTTAAACTGATTGGTTGTATCCTGCAAAAACCCGTGAATGATATAAACTAAAATTGAGAAACTAAAAAATAGTATATTTGCCAATAAACACCATAAAGCAATATCTTCATTTAAAACCGTGAAATAACTTAATACAGCCAAAATGAGTGTAGCTGCTGCATAAAGCAAACTGCTTCTATGTGCAATGTCTACATAATAATGTGCACGACTTAATTCTGACTGGCGTATTTGCCAATATTTCCATACTCCTGTTAACATTCCTATCCATAAAAAGACACCACTAAAGACAATAGCCAACTGTACAGCTTTCGATATTTCCATCATTTCCTTTATTCGTTTTATTAAAATTTGAAGAGCTGTATAACATAAATCTTGACTTTATAGTCACATTTTAATCAAGTACCTTTTCAGAACTCATGTACATTAAGGTAAATGATTAGACAATTCACTTTAAATCTATGGATAAGACTTATGAATCTTTTTGGATAACCTGCAAAGATGGTTATCAGCTTGCAGCTCAATTTTATCCTGCTCAAGAAAAGAAAACTGAATACCCTGTCCTTATTTGTCCAGCAACAGGTATTACTAAAAACTTTTATCATTCTTTTGCAACTTGGCTAAGTCAACAAGGCCACGATGTATTGAGTTTCGATTTCCGTGGTATTGGCGAGTCTCTACATGGAGCTTTAAAACAAAGTACCGCAAGTATTACCGACTGGGGAACACTGGATATTCCTGCGGCAATTGATGCTTTATTAACAAAAACGAAAGCAAATCAAGTTATTCTTATTGGACACAGCGCGGGTGGACAATTACTAGGGGTCGTACCTAACTATAATAAAGTTGCAAAAGTAATAACGGTTGCAGGCTCAACTGGACATATTAAAGGCCTTAAAGGAAAAACTAAGTTTCTAGCACCAGTTATGTTTAATCTTATCTTCCCTGTTTCTAGTGTTGTTAAAGGTTATGGCGCAACTCAATTCATTGGTATGGGAGAAAACCTACCTAAAAAAGTTGCTCAACAATGGAGAGAGTTTTGTAGCCGTCCAGGATATGTGAAAAATGCCATAGGCAAAACTATTTTTTATGATTTTCATTCAGATATTCAGTGTTCAATTACTGCTATTTGGGCTGATGACGATGAGATTGCAACTAAACGCAACGTACAAGAATTATTAAGTTTATATCCAAATGCAAATAAAAAAATGATTGAACTTAATCCAAAAGATTTGGGATATAAATCAATTGGCCATATGCTGTTATTTAAAAAATCACATCAAAAACTTTGGCCTATTTTAGAACAAGAAATAAATTATTAATCACCGCTTTTATTTTCGCCTCTAAGTCAGTAATCCGGCTTAGAGGTTTTTTTGTATTAAAAACGAGCAGCTTTTTACTTAAATGCGTCGATATACATTTAAAGTTCTGCTAAGGTAATTCATCTGAAGCTGTTGTCAAAACAGGTATATTTACTTGTTTAATGCAAACAGCTTCTTTTTTTCTGTTTTAGCTAAAGCCAAAGAAATTGTTCAAGGATAATTATGCTAGCACTAGAGCCTCAACATATTCATATGAATCAACGTGCTGTTGATAAAACACATGCATTAAAGTGTCTAGTAGATATATTGGAAAAAGATGGGTTAGTTACACCTGAATATATAACAGGACTCATCAATCGTGAACAACAAAGCGCGACTTACTTAGGCCAAGGTATTGCTATTCCCCACGGTACTCCTCAATCACGTGAATATATTTTAAAAACAGGTATTCGCTTAGCCCATTTTCCTGAAGGCGTGATCTGGGATGGAGAAAATAAAATCTATTTAGCTGTCGTGATTGCAGCGAAATCTGATGAACATTTACAAGTTTTGCAAATTCTTACTCGGGCATTAATGCATGATGTAAGTGAACAAGTAAAAAATGCTTCTAAACCTGAACAAATTATAGAATTACTACAAGCTCAGCCATTATCTTTAGCACTTCATGAAAATCTCATTCAAACCGAAATTGATGCGCAAGATATCGAAGACTTATTTTGGACAGCTTCTCAAACGCTAAAAAAACATAATTTTGTAAAATGTGGTTTTCTAAGTTCACTTGATCCAGAACAAGCTATTCAACTGCAAGATCAAATTTGGTCCATTTCCAGTAATCACTTTGTTCAGCAACCTGCTATTAGCATTACTAAACCATCAAAGGTTTTAGAGCTAAATGGTAAAAAGCTAAATACACTCGTTTGTATTGCTGCTAATGAGCAGCTCGATAATGAAAGATTTAATCGTTTAATTGATATTTTATTTAACCCGGAGCAAGTAGCCGAGTTAGATAAAACTCAAGCTCCAAACGAAATTGCAAAAATTATTGGGGCTGATGTTATTCCCGACTGGCCTCAACGCTCAGTGGTATTAGCAAATGCCCACGGTTTACATGCTCGACCAGCTACACATTTAGTCAATCTCACAAAAACGTTCCAAGGTGATATTCAAGTTGCTGTAGATGACGGTAGCTTTGTTTCTGCTAAAAGTTTAACTCGTCTTTTAGCCTTAGGTTGTAAACGTGGTCAAACTCTACGTTTTATTGCAGAGCCAGAAACTGATGCAGTGAATGGCCTAGATAAAGTGGTTTTTGCAGTACAGCAAGGTTTAGGTGAAGAAGTTGAAGCAATAGCAGTAGTAACCAGCGAATCACCTGAACAGCAACCTGTGCAAGCCGCCATATCAAATGCTACGACATTAGGTAACAATACAGGAATCGCGGCATCAAGTGGTTTAGCTTTTGGTCCAGTACATGTAATTAAGCCGAAGGTTTATCAATATGAACGTATGGGTTTAAGTGTAAAAGCCGAGAAAGAAAATTTAGATATTGCATTACATGCCGTAAAAAACAATATTCACCAAGTGATTGCCAAAGCTGATGCTTCTGAAATTAAACAAATCTTTCAAGCTCATTTAGAAATGCTTGATGATCCTGATTTGATCAATGGTGTCTATCAAAAAATTAACCAAAATTTATCAGCACCAGCTGCTTGGCATGAGCATATTGAAGCTGCTGCCAAAGCACAGGAAGCCCTACCAGACCGTTTGCTCGCTGAACGTGCAACAGACTTACGCGATATTGGTGATCGAGTCTTAACACAGTTATGTGGTGAAGTGGTTATTGAAGAGCCTAAAGAGCCGTATATTTTAATTATGCATGATGTTGGGCCAAGCGATGTGGCTCGTCTTAACAAAGACCGCGTTGCAGGTATTTTAACTGCTATAGGCGGTGCAAGTGCTCATAGTGCAATTGTGGCACGTGCTTTAGGCATTCCAGCCATTGTTGGTGCTGGTGAACAAGTCTTGGAAATTGATCAGAAAAGTACCCTACTCATTAATGGTGACACGGGAACTTTTGTTTTAAATCCAGATACAGTTCAAATCGAACAAGCTAAGCAAGAGCGTGAGCAACAGCGTCAAATTCGTGAAGAAGCCGAACGTCATAGCCAAGAACCTGCTATTACTTTAGATCAACACCAAGTCGAAATTGCTGCCAATTTAGGTAAAGTTCAAGCAACAGCACAAGCCGTAGAATGTGGTGCAGAAGCCATTGGACTACTTCGTACAGAGCTGGTTTTCATGTCTCATAGCAGTGCACCGAGTGAAACTGTTCAAGAAGCTGACTACCGAGTGGTATTAGATGCACTTGCTGGCCGCCCACTTGTTGTACGAACATTAGACGTAGGTGGTGACAAACCCTTACCTTACCTACCAATTGCTGAGGAAGAAAATCCATTCTTAGGGTTACGGGGAATTCGTTTAACCTTAAGACGTCCTGAGCTTTTAAGACAGCAATTAACTGCTTTGTTAAAAGCATCGGATAATCGTCCATTACGAATTATGTTCCCTATGATTGGACGCGTTGAAGAATGGCGTGCTGCAAAAGCGATTCTTGATGAAGTAAGAGCTCAACATCCATGTGACAATTTACAAGTTGGCATTATGATTGAAGTTCCTTCTGCAGCTTTACTTGCGCCAATTCTTGCACAAGAAGTCGACTTTTTCAGTATCGGAACAAATGACCTAACTCAATATACTTTAGCGATTGACCGAGGTCACCCAATACTCTCAGCTGAAGCAGATGGATTGCACCCAAGTATTCTCAATTTGATTGATCAAACTGTTAAAGCTGCCCACAAACACGGCAAATGGGTAGGAATCTGTGGTGAGCTTGCAGCAGACCCGAAAGCTGTACCTATTCTCATGGGGTTGGGCGTAGACGAACTGAGTATGTCCCCAAATAGCATTCCTTTAGTAAAAGCTCAAATCCGTACACTAAGCTATAGCCATGCTCAAAAGCTTGCGCAACAAGCTTTACTATGCGATAGCGCCCCTGCTGTGCGCCAGCTATCTGAACAAGACTTATAAGATTGGGAACAGTAATGGCTAAAATTTTAACAATTACTTTAAACCCTGCAATTGATGTAACCATTCAACTGAATGAGTTACTAGTAGGTGAAGTGAACCGACAAGAGTCGGTAGAAATTCATGCGGCTGGTAAAGGCCTCAATGTTGCTCAAGTATTAAAAGACTTAGGTCACAATGTAATTGTAACCGGTTTTTTAGGCGAACATAATCGACAAATTTTCGATACACATTTTACCCAAGCTCAATTTCAACCCGAATTCATTTATATTGATGGCGAAACACGCCAAAATATAAAAATTGCTGAGCATTCTGGGCGGATGACCGATTTAAACGGCAAAGGATTCTTTGTTTCTGAAACAGACAAACAAAGCCTATTTAATAAGATTGAATCTCTGTTACCACAAGTTGAAGTGGTTGCAATAGCTGGTAGCCTACCCCAAGGTTTTAGTATTGATGAGTTACAACAACTTATTCAACTGATCAAAAAACAAAATAAAAAAGTTGCATTAGATACCAGCGGTAAAGCTTTGGTTGCCGCAATTGCATGTCAACCTTGGATGATCAAGCCTAATACGGATGAGCTCGTAGAAAGTTATCAACGTCCTGCAACAAGCTATGCCGAACAAAGAAAACTTTTTGACAGCTTAGCCGACATTGAACATGTGGTGATTTCTATGGGTGAAGATGGCGTAAATTGGCTGCATGCCTCTCATCCCCTACATGCTCAAGCACCAAAAGTTATTGTAAAAAGTACAGTCGGTGCTGGAGATTCCCTTTTAGCAGGTATGATTCACGGACTTGTAAGCCAACTATCTCCTGAAGAAACTTTAAAAACTGCGACAGCCATTGCAAGCCATGCTGTAACACAAATTGGTTTTCGAATTCCTAGTCCCGAAGTTCTAGACCAATTAAAAGCACAAACTACTATCAATTCATTGAGTGAATCTGATGCAAACTGCTAAACATTTATTATTTGTCACTAATAGTCCGCAACAGCAAGTCAATGCTTTGATTTTAGCTCGTAAACTTGCTTTAGTCGCAACACAACATGGCTATAAACATAGCGTTATTTCACTCGATGAATTTGAATCAAGTGATGACTTTAATCATGTGATTATTGTTGGGCAACAACCTAAAAACCTAAATATTTTTGGTCAAAGTGCTTTGTCTTTAGTGTCTATTCAAGATATTAAAGAAGATGCTGATAAAGCACTTTTAACGGCGCTTGAACACTCGAAACCAGCAAATGAATGGGATCAAAAACCTAAGCAGACTTCAAATGCAGCAACTCACTTTGTTGCAATTACTGCTTGTCCAACTGGAGTTGCCCATACATTTATGGCAGCTGAAGCGTTACAGCAAGGTGCAGAGAAACTTGGGTATCAAATCGATGTCGAAACTCAAGGTTCTGTGGGTGCGAAGAATATTTTATCAGCACAAGCGATTGCGGACGCCGATATTGTTATTCTTGCCACTGATATTGAGGTCAACACAGACCGTTTTGTAGGTAAACGTGTTTATCGATGCAGCACTGGCTTTGCCTTAAAACAAACCGACAAGGCCTTTGCCGAAGCAATTGCGAATGCACAAGTTTTAGAACAAGGTAAACAACAAGCTACAACGGAAAATAAAGATAAAACTGAAAAAGCTGGTGTGTATAAACACTTATTAACTGGTGTTTCTTATATGCTGCCTATGGTTGTTGCAGGCGGCCTGTTAATTGCACTTTCTTTATGTTTTGGTCTAAATGCAGCCGAACAAGCAGGCAGCCTACCAGCCATATTAAAACAGATTGGTGCGGCAGCATTTACCCTAATGGTACCGATGCTGTCGGGTTATATTGCATATTCAATTGCAGATCGTCCTGGCCTTGCACTTGGTTTAATTGGTGGGTTATTAGCAGCACAGCTACAAGCGGGCTTTTTAGGTGGCATTGTTTCGGGCTTCCTTGCAGGTTATATCGCATTATTTATTGCCAAAAAACTTAAACTACCAACTAGCTTAGAATCTCTTAAACCTATTTTAATTATTCCATTATTAGGAACATTATTTGTCGGTCTCATTATGTTCTATGTGGTTGGCCAACCAGTAGCACATATTTTTGAGTTAATGAAAGATTTCCTTAACAACATGGGCACCACAAATGCCGTATTAATGGGAATTATTCTGGCAAGTATGATGTGTATTGATTTAGGTGGCCCAATCAACAAAGCTGCTTATGCTTTTACAGTCGGTTTACTTACAACCAATACTTACATGCCAATGGCAGCCACTATGGCCGGCGGAATGGTTCCTGCAATAGGTATGGCAATTGCGACCTTCCTTGCTAGAAATAAATTTAGTACAGGTGAGAAAGATGCCGGTAAAGCTGCTTTCGTGCTTGGTCTATGTTTTATTTCAGAAGGTGCAATTCCATTTGCAGCAAAAGATCCAATGCGTGTTATTCCAACTTGTATTTTAGGTGGTGCAGTAACTGGCGCATTAGTTGCTCTATTTCACTGTGAACTTGTTACCCCACACGGTGGCGTATTTGTACTTCTGATTCCAAATGCAATCAATCACGCTTGGTTATATCTAGCAGCAATTGCAGCTGGAAGCATCGTAACGGGTGTAAGTTATGCCATCCTTAAAAAGAGTCAAGAAGAAAATTATTAACAAATTCATAATTTAAGAAAAAGGAGAATATTGATTCTCCTTTTTTATTTCTATTCAATTTTATTGATTAATTTGAACTGCACGAGCTTTTACTTGCTCAGGATCTTGGGCTAATATCACTCTAAGAGTTAGCTTTTTATTAGACTCTTCTTTTAATTTCTGAGCTTCTAGAATTCTATTTACATATTTAAGTTATAATTTGAAAGAATCTCCCTATTTAAGAAAAATATTTTAATATTTAAAAATCAATAACATAAAAACAAATATTCAATAAAATTTATAGATTATTCATCAATCGTGTTAAATGTATGGTAAATTTTTAGTATTTCAAACCAAAACAAAGAGTTGATTATATTAAACATTTCTTTATTAAATGGATTGATTTTTTATAGTTATGACTTTACAGACAAAAAATTTTTATAGAAATGTCACGTTCAAAACAACTTTTTTTTTCTAGGATTCTCATGCAAACAGGTATCGTTCATTTTACGAACAAGCGAGCAGCCAAGTTCAAATAAACGGTAAGAAATAAGTTTTATCAGATTAGCAAAATTTATAGTTTGTCCTTGTTAAATCAAATAATATAAATTTTGCTCATGACTTAAAGTCCTGATATAACTTGCTTAGTGAAACTATATTTTTCAACTATTAAAATTAGTTTCATAAAATGCGATCCACCAAGGTATGGGGAAAAGTCAATGACAAAGAAGTATGCGCGTTTTTTACCTACAACGGAATCTTTCACTCTTGAAGATTTTCCATATTATTGGATTACTCAGGTCCATGCTCAATATGTTCAAAATATTGATAATGCCCTTAAAAAATATGGCTTAGATAACTCACGTCGACGTATTATGCTAGCGCTAAGTAGTAAACCTCACGCTAGCGTGTCTGAACTATCTGACATGATTATTTCAAAGATGTCGACTACAACTAAAATTGTTTATCGCTTAAAAGATGAAGGTTTAGTTGAAACATATTCTTGCCAAACTGATGGTCGTATTACACGTGTATATCTTACTGAACGTGGTACTGAAATGATTAATAAAATTAACGATCTAACCAGCGTAGTACTTGAGCAATCATTTGAAGGTATTACCCCTCTACAGTTAGAAAAAATGATGGAAAGCTTAAAAATGCTTTTAAAAAATCTATCTCGTTAATTTCTTTTAAACTTGCAAAATTTGTTTAGATTTCAAGCTCTCTTATGAGGGCTTTTTTTATATTTACTGAACAGGACTCAGAACCTAGATTTCACAAAGTAGCCAATTAAACACTATGCTTGTTGACATGTTCTTTCAACTCCAGTAGAAACTCTCTTTTATTATCCACATTGTAATTTTAGGAAAAAATGGCTAAAAGAAAATATAAAAGTGATAAATTTCAGGTTCGTCGTATTAATCGCCAATGGTGGGTACTCGAGAAGGACTTGGAAACGAACTGCTACGCTAAGCATGAACAAGTAGCTACAAAAACATTAGCGAATAATTATGCTGATGATTATATAGAGCAATACTATATGAATCTCTATATTCAACAACAGTTGAAAAAACCACAAACCGTATAAAAAGCCTTTATGGCTTTTTTTATTTATAATTTAAAAATTTAATAAACAGTAAAATAATAAAATTTTTGGCATAAAAAAAACCTACATCTTGGGGAAAATGTAGGCTATAAAATGCACAAAAAGGAATGATATATCCTTTTTGACAAGAAGAATTTTACGCTACTGCAAGCTCTTATTTTATATTACTTTTGTAAAGTTAATGGTGGTTATTGTATTAATGCTTAATAATTGAAACTGATTTTTTATATAAATTTTTCTAACAAAAATATCTAAAGTCATTTTATTTCTTGCTCACTTAAATATTTTATTTGCTATGAATTACTCTATAAACTCTTCTTTTTTGATATATAAACACCTGTTTTAACAAGTTTTTTACAAAAATAAGCATAATTTTTTAAAGTGAATACTCTATTTTCTACAGTCTTAAGAAAATTAAAAGTTAATAAATAACATATGCATACATGAGTAATATCAATTCTATTTTAGAAAAACATTTATTCAAGGCGAAAAAAACATCAAATATTATTTTTTTATAGCTTTTGTGGTGACGACACAACTATTACAATACAGTTTATAAATAGTTTAACTCTTTAGCAGTTTTAGGCATGTTATGACTTCAATGTCGAACACTACCCAAAAGCACTTTATTGTTGAGCAGTTTCCTCTACCGACTTGGGTCAGTGATGAAAAAGGCTTAATTTTATACTGCAATACGGAGTGTACAAAGTACTGGCACGATACCTCTCCTCCATTGTTTCAGCAATGGTTAGATTTCGTGTACCCTGCCGATTTAGAAGAAGTTAAAAACAAATGGTTAGGTGCTATACTGCTGCAATCAAGAGTTGAATTTAAATGCCGTCTTTTACATAAGAGCCATCACTATCGATGGTGTAAACTTTCAATTCAATTATCGAAATATCATGAACCTTCTCAAGAAAATCAATGGTTTATTAGTTTTCTAGATATTGATCAAGATATACAAGAACAACAAAGCCTACGTAAAGATATCGATATACAGAATCAAATGCTCGATATTAGTGTCGATTGTATTAAAGTTTTAAATACAGATGGCACAGTATCTCATATGAATAAATCAGGGTGTCTTGCATTAGGTGTACCTGTCGATGAAAAAAAATTCGGTATGCGATGGTTAGATCTTTTACCACCGCATATTCGTAAACGCGGAAGAGTTGCCTTAAAAAAAGCCTTACAGGGTAAAGTGGCTCGATTCGCTGGCATGAGTTGCTTACCAAATCAAGATCCAGAATATTGGGATAACATGCTTACCCCAATTCAACATACAAACGGCGAAATTATTCAAATATTGTGTGTTTCTCGGAATGTCACTCAACAATATCTTACTGAAAACCGATTAAGAGATATTAGTGAGAGAGATGAACTTACTGGATTATTTAACCGACGTTCATTTAAGCTCCAATTAAAACGTACCCTAGCCTACTCACGAGAAACCCAAACAAGCGTAGGGTTACTTTTAATTGATTTAGATCATTTCAAACACATTAATGACACCATAGGTCATAGTGCTGGTGATCACTTATTAAAAATCTTGTCTAAACGTTTTAATCAGTGCGTAGACCATGAACGATGTTCTGTCGCTCGGTTAGGTGGCGATGAGTTTGCAGTCATTGTCAGCCATTTAAAAAATGAAAATGATGTCCGAGAACTTGCTGAAGTATTGCTTCAACAACTCAATCAACCCATTACATATGCAGGGAATGTACTCAACGGTGGTATGAGCATTGGTTGCGCCATTTACCCGCAAGATGCGGTCGATCAGTCAAGCTTATTAAGCTGTGCCGACATGGCATTGCATGACTTAAAAGCTCGAGGTCGTGGCGGTATACGTATGTATAACCCGAGTATGATGCAGTTGACCGAAGCCATCGCCTCTCAACTTAACATTGCTCGACAACTTATTCGTCACCATACTATCCAACCCTACTATCAACCTAAAGTTGATTTAAAAACTCATGCTGTTGTGGGCTTTGAAGCATTACTGCGTTGGCACACGACTTCGGCTCAAAGAGGTTTGCCTTCACAAATTGCTGAAGCTTTTAAAGACTATGATTTAGCCAGTAAAATTGGCGAAATTATGCAGCAACAAGTTTTGCATGATATGGCTAAATGGATAAAGTTAGGCTTTCAGCCACTTCCTGTATCACTAAATGCTGCACCAGTTGAATTCTTAAGAGACAATTACGCCGAAAGATTATTAAAAAAGATTCATCAACTTGAAATTCCCACACATTTAATTGAAATAGAAGTTACTGAGCATATGCTTGGAGACCGTGGTTCTGAATATGTTATTCGCGCACTCAATAAACTAAAGCAACATGGCGTACGCATTGCTTTGGATGATTTTGGAACAGGCTTCTCTTCTCTAACGCATATACGAGACTACCCAATTGATTGTCTAAAAGTCGACTGTAGCTTTATACAAAAGATGCAACAGGACCCATCAATTTATGCAATTGTCCAAGCAATTGGCTTACTCGCTCCTAACCTCTCACTCGGGTTAATTGCAGAAGGTATTGAAACAGTAGAACAAGAAGAGCTACTTCTTAAATTTGGTTATAACATAGGACAAGGCTTTTTATTCGAACAAGCTATTGATGCAAATCAAGTTATATCTATTCTTAAACAAGGTCAGGCTTATTTAGAAAGCCATTATTCGATGAATTAATCTGTATATACAAAAAGTAGTCGCTCATTTTGCACACTAAAAATACACAATAAAAACCATAAAATTGGCGATAATATAACCATAACGATAACAAACTTAGGTTCTTCAACAATAAATATTGTCACAAGGCAATAAGGAGCAATATATGAGTTATCACCATATTTTAGTTCCAGTCGATGGTTCTCCTACTTCACTTATTGCGGTTAATCATGCTGCAAGTCTTGCTAAAGCGTTTAACAGCAAAGTCACTTTAGTATATGCGCTCACTATTGATCCTTTTATTTCAGTTGAAATCATTGATAGTACAGAAATTGCGCAAGATTACTTTAATAAAGCGAGAGCTTCGATTCAGGGCATTTTAGATCAAGCTAAAGAGCAATTTAGTCAACACGGAATTTCTGTTGAAACAAAGATTGTTGAAGGTCAAACGATTCACACAGAAATTATCAAAGCAGCAACTGAGCTAAAAGCTGATTTATTGGTAATTGGTTCTCATGGACGAAAAGGTTTTAAAAAGTTCTTCTTAGGAAGTGTGACTCAAGCACTGTTAGGAGAAATCCATGTACCCGTATTGGTCGTAACCGAATAGATAAATTTAAAGTTCAAAAAAACCCAGCTATAGAGCTGGGTTTTTTACATAAACTACTTTCCGTTATACGTAAATTTAATGAGAGAACCAGGATTCTCTAAAGTATGTGTTACAGAACCATCGTCTTTTTGCACATTGCCCGCTGTATCGGTCAGTACATATAAGACATTGCCCTCCGGACTTGCAATCACGTCACGATAACGGTTATTGCTTTTAAACATCGGGATAGCATCATCCAAAGTTGCACTATATGTCGGATCTAGCTTAATACGGAAAATTACCCCACGTTTTAAAGATGGTACCAATAATGTATTTTCCCATCCTGGAATCGCCTTTTTCCCTCCCGTATATACATATGCCGATGACGGTGCAACCGTTGGCCAGCAGACATAAGTCATATCACCACAAGTTGGATCATTGTAGTTATAGGTATCTTGTACGGTATACAGCGTTTTCAAAGGTGCTACAAAGTTTTTCCCAGTCCATTCAGACTCTTTAGTCACGGGAACACCTTCAGTTACTTTTACCCCATTTTGGCCCAAATCTTTAATTTGAGATTTATTGGTTGCAGCCGAATAGTTGGCATAGGCATAACCACTATCATCTTTATAACCTGCTACATTTGGCCAACCATAGTTCCCACCTTTTAAAATGAGATTAATTTCATCATCAGAATTTGGCCCTTGCTCAGATTGTAAAAGCTTTCCATTTGGAGCAAATGCTAAACCTTGTGGATTACGATGTCCTAAAGTATAGATATGGCTAACTACCCCATTAAAGCTCGGATTATCTTTAGGAATACTACCATCCAAATTTAAGCGTAATACCTTGCCCATATAGGTATGATAGTCTTTGCTGTTCAGCTCTTGCTGAGTTGGAGTATGCTGCGCCTGATTTGGTAAAAACAAATAAGCCAGTTGATTTCGGCCTTGGTCACCAATCGTATAGTAGATTTTTTGATCTGGACCAATAACAAGACGGCCAGACTGATGGTCTTTCGATGATGGTAAGCCTGTAATCAAATCAACAGGTTTTTCAAATGTATCTGTTGTTTTGTTATAGGTATATCTACGGATAATCGTTTGGTTAGGTAGTTCTTTATCTGTAGATTTTGGATTTTTAAAAGTACCCGAAATATAGATATAAGGGTTATGTTTAAAGTCAGGATGAAAAGCAAAGCCTAACAAACCATTTTGCCCATCCGCATCATTCACAATTTCAGGAACCTGAAAAACTGTTTTTGCACTACCAGACTCAGGATTTACTCTTAAAATTTTACCTGTTGCGCGTTCGGTTAACCAAATCTGATTGTCTGGTCCCCACAACAAAGCATGCGGTTTATTTAAGTTAGACAGAATAACTTTTTTATCAAAATTTTCTGTTTTTGCTTTAGCAAATTGCGCTGGCGTAAGCGGAATGTCCGCAAATGCCGTGTTAAGCATAAATAGTTGTGCAGCACCTAAAAGAGTGACCTTGGCTAATAAATGTTTATTCATAATTCCACCTTATAAATTTTTTAAAGAGTTACTCAAATCAAAAACGTTTGATTTGTATAAGTTCTCTATATCTTTTGTATTATGATGAATAGCATATTTATTAAAATCCAAATTTCTGAAAGGCTCTGTTGCATAAAAGTAGCTATTCAAAACAAATGAATATCTTAAAAGTTATCTTATAAATAGTTCATCAAGTTTTTAAACTGATTGATATGAAAGCAACCTTTAACAAAGTAATTGAAAAGTAAAAATTAATACTGAAACAGACAATTCAAACTATAAAAACATACATAACACCCAGCTAAAAGATTCAAGCTAGAGCTTAAGGATTTCAGCGGAAGTCAGGTTCAGTTATGTGCGCAAATTTTAAACCTCTTAAGAAAGATCATGCTCATCAATTAGACTTATTTGAACCAACCTTTGATTACAAATCGGATGTTTATCCAAGTGATGACTGTCCAATGATCTTATCTCACCAAAATGAATTGGAATGGCGAAAAGTTAAATTTGGAATGTTACCTCCCTATGCCAGAGAAGTTTCATTTAAGTACGCAACCTATAATGCAAGAACGGAAACGGTTGAACACAAACGTTCTTTTAAACACGCTTGGTCACATGATCAATTCGGGCTTATACCTGTTGAAGCTATTTATGAACCGAAATATATTAATGGAAAAGCTCATTGGTATGGCATATTCCGTCAAGATGGGGAACCATTTACACTTGCAGCAATTTATGAAGAAACCATCATTGATGAGCAGAAAGTTCGGTCAATGTCATTGTTAACAATAAATGCAGATCAGCATCCATTCATGAAGCAGTTTCATAAACCAGACGATGAAAAACGTTCAATTATTGTGATACCAAATCATCTTAGGAATGATTGGTTAAATTGCAAGCACACAGAAGCATCTGATTTTTTCTTAGATATGCCACTACATGAATTTATATCTCTACCCAAAGCAGATATGAAAAAATAATAATTAAATATTTAGCACTGAAGACACACATAAAAAATTTAAAAAGGTCCGCTTGGGACCTTTTTTATATTGGAAAGATAACTTTTCATTAAGGCGATTTATAGAGCAAACGGTTTGGGCTACCAGATGGATTTTTCACTACATTACTGGTTGCTTGATTTAACAAATTAGCCGATATCGTTTGAGGCGTAGCAGTAGGTGTGCTCTGAAGCATTTCAGCAACTACACCGGCAACATGTGGAGTTGCCATTGAGGTACCATTTAATACTTTAGTTGCTGTATTACTTCCAATCCAAGAAGAATTAATTTGACTTCCCGGCGCAAAAATATCCACACAGCTTCCATAATTAGAATAACTTGCCCGAGTATCAGTATTGTCCGTTGCAGCAACTGTAATTGCATTACTTGTTCTTGCAGGAGAAGAAGTACATGCATCTGTATTCGAGTTACCTGCGGCTACGACCATTACATAACCATTATTATATAAATTTTCTACTGCACTATCTAAAGAAGAGCTTGCCGCCCCGCCTAACGACATGTTTACAACGGCTGGTTTACTTCCATTTTTCAAAATCCAATCTAAACCAGCAATAACATTACTTGAAGCACCAGATCCATCACATCCTAAAATTCGGACTGGAACTAGCTTTACACTCTTGGCAACACCATAAGTCGTACCACCTACAGTTCCAGCAACATGTGTGCCGTGTCCATTACAATCGGTCGTTCCATTACCATCAGATATTGCTGTATATCCATTTAATACACGACCTGAAAATTCTTGATGAGTAGACAATATACCAGTATCAACGATATAAGCTGTTGTACCCGAACCGGTCTGCGAATAAGCATATGTTGAATTTAATGGTAAAGCTTTCTGATCGATGCGATCTAGTCCCCAATCAGGATTACTTTGGGTCGTTGCATCAATATTCACAACAGTATCATTTTCTACAGAAAGAACTTGTGGGTTCTTTTTCATCGCTTCAATAAAGGCTGTTCCTGCCATATCAGGTAAATAAATTGCAAAACCTTTAAGAGCACTATCGTAGCTCTGCAAAACCCTGCCACCATGTTGTTTTGCAATATTCTGTGCAAAATCTTTAGCAGGACCAATATCCTTGTTCAAGATGACAATATATTGATTTTTAATAATTCCTTTTGCTTGAGAAGAGTCTATTGCAGAATTTAAAAGATTTGGTGCTGCGTAAGCTAAATGGGTCGCTGCCATTGAAAGACAAATAGCAGAAACTTTGTGAATATTCATGTATATCTCCATATATTATATTTCAGGTATTTTTATGATAAGTAATAACTTTTTTATTTCAGGTTTAACTTCCAGATGAAAATTATAAAGAGTTTTATCTGTTTTTTAACCTAAATCATATTTTCATAATTTTTTATTTCACACAATATACTTCAACTTTTTCAACAAAAACTGTGATAGGAATCTAATTAAAATTTATATATCTTATTCTTTTATAGTCAGTTATTCTTTAATATTTGGGATCAACAATATAGAAAAGAATAACCATGATGAGCAAAACTATAGTCATGATTGTTAAGTATGTCCCTACAGTATTAAAACTTTTTAAAAACTTCAAAATATCCATAACAACATGATAGATAAACAATAAATTAAAAAAATTATTTCAAAATTTACTCATTCAAGCAATCATAAGTAATTTACAATTTTTTTAACTATAATTTCTACGTATAGTAAATGTATAAATATTTTATTTACTTCAATTACCATTTAAACTATCTAACTCTAATAATTTTATTTAAATAAATTAATTTTATGAAAAAATCTTTTAATAAAAAATACCCTCATATATAAAATATGAGGGTATTAAAATAAACAACTTTACAGACGCAGTATATGCATAAGTAAATATACACCTTTAAAGATATATTTACAATGCTTCTTTAAAATTTTCATTTAATTCGACCCGATCCTTCCTACTAACTGCTGCTTTAGTACACTAAATATTTATGATCAAGAGATGATACAAAATAAAAAAGTCCGTATCTTGGGAAGCTACGGACTATAAAACTCATCTAAGCAACAGCTAAACAGTTTGTCGATTAGAGAGAAAACACTATCCTTTTAATCTAATTGAGTTATTAATTTAGGTCAACTTGAAATCCAACGTAGTGATAAAAAGCTACTTAAATGTGATACGTTTTACATTTCCACTTAAACACAACCTAAAATGAATATATTGTATTAAATTTAATAAAAACATATATCATTTAGCACGCCATTATTGAAAAACTTCAAGCTATTGATTCCAAATATTAAAACCAATCACCCTCCTTTAAAAGTCGGATTCTCTAGTTCTCCAACCTATATTTAAAATAGTGCTCTAAAATAGAATAATGATTGATCCCAGAAATAGTCTCAAAGGAAAATAACTCCTGATCTTGACCACCTTTATGCTCAAAATAATTTTGGCTTTGCCATCTCAACTCACTTAGCTCCAACTCTCCGCACAAAATCATACACGGAATATCAACACTCTCTTTGTGATAAATAGGGCTATATTTCAAAATATCGTCTTGTGATAAGTTTAATGCATGATTTAAATGAGTCTCTCGTATAGGTGCTAAATCATAGATACCACTTAATAAAACTGCTTCAGATAATAAAGGATGGCTTAAACATAATGCCCCGAGATGCGCACCTGCTGAATGGCCCACTAATAAAACTTCATCCGTTTTCCAATTCTGCTGTGCAATAAAATCTAGAGCTTTTTGAGTTTGAGCCACCATTTGTGAAATATGACTTTGAGGAGCCAAGTCATATTCTAAAAGTACACACTGCGCCCCTTTGGCCAAAATATACGGCGCTATAAAGGCAAAGTCCGATTTATCACACCACTGCCAATATCCACCATGTATAAAAATCACGGTTTTATTGGCATGTGCTAAAGGAAAAAAATCCATCGTTGATCGGTTCTGTGAACCATACTTTATATCTTTTATATGATGATAGGCTTGATAACTCAGCAAGCTTCTATATTGAAAGCTTGCTAGTATTTCACCTTCATTTGCTACCGTTGTAGCATTATTATATTGTCTCATATACCGATCACTTCAATGTTTCTTCACTAGAGTTGAGATTTAACTTTACGGTGGAACGTTTTAAGTAGAAGCAAAATATCAGAACAAGCACTAAAGGTACGCCAAACTGCAAAGTAGACTTAAACTCATTGGTAAACCAAGTGGTTACTGTAATACTCAAAATCGCAATAAAACCAAATAGTGAGATGAATCGACTGGCTGGAATTTTAAATTTTAGCTGTATGTTTTGCTGAGCTATATGCTTTCTAAAAAACATATGTGTCACAAAGATACTGCCCCAAGTGAACAATGCACCAAACATCGATAGTGCAATCATGATTGGAAACGCAGAAGCCGGATTAATTGTATAAACAATACTAGCAATACCAATCCCTACCGCGGAAAGCAACAGTGCATTTACTGGTACACCGTTACTACTAATTCGGCCAAAAACTTTTGGTGCATCACCTGCACGTGACAAGCTAAACAACATACGAGTTGAAATATAAAGCATGCTATTCATTGCAGATAAGGCAGCTACAATTACAATAAAGTTTAAAATACTATCGGCATATGGAATACCAACAATCCTCATGACCATAACAAAAGGACTTGTTGCATCTGCTCCAATCAAAACCGTCCATGGCACCAAAGTAACGATTAGAAATAAAGACAATAAATAAAACAAAATGAGTCGGAGTGCTGTGCTTTTAAATGCCTTTTTTACTGCTTTTTCAGGGTCTTTTGCTTCACCAGCTGCGACGGCGATCATTTCTATACTTAAATAACTAAATATTGAAATAATGACACCAATCCATACCCCACTAAAGCCATTGGGGAAAAAGCCTCCATGCCCTGACAAATTAGTCACAACTTGCTTTGCGCCCTCTTTGCTTTGAGTCAAGATACCAATAGCCAAAAGAATAAACACGATAATGGCAAAAACTTTGATTGTGGAAAACCAGTACTCCACCAAACCAAAGGCTTTAACACTATAGGCATTTACAAAAAGTAAGGTCAGTGAAAAAAATCCAATCCAGACCCAAGAGCCGATATTGGGGAACCAAAGCTTCATATAGTCAGCTACAGCGGTAATCTCAGTGCCTACAGCCAGCACAATACAAGCCCAATAACAGTAGCGAACTAAAAAGCCAGCAAGTGGACTCATATAATGTTCAGCGTATGCACCAAATGAGCCCGAGGTAGGATGCTGAACTGTCATTTCAGCCAAGCAAGCCATAAGTGCAAATGCAATTAAACCACCAATTGCATAGCTGACGATGACTGCAGGACCAGCAAAGCTAATTGCAAATTTGCTTCCCATAAACAATCCGGTTCCAATTGCTCCGCCAATGGCAATCATACCCATCTGTTTTGCAGATAACTTTTTATGCAGCCCAGCTTCTCTATTTTGTATTTCATCAAAACTACTCATAGGCCCTCCTAGCCATTTGTTTTATTTTGATTCCTTAAAATCAGGTCACTTCACCGCGAACTAAATAGCGTTTATTTTTCCATTCACTATTCAGCATAGTTTCTTTTAAGTGCTGTACTGCATTCCAAATATCTTCAAACCCTAAGTACAAAGGTGTAACCCCAAATCGCAACACCGCAGGTTCCCGATAATCACCAATCACACCACGTGCAATAAGCGCCTGAATAATTTCATAACCGAATTCATGACGATAACTAACATGACTACCACGATATTTATGATCTAAAGGCGTAATTAACTCAAAACCAAATTCAGAGCATTCTTGTTGTACCAGTTGAATAAATAAGTCAGTTAATTTCAGCGATTTCTCACGGATTTTTTGCATATCAGCATGTAAGAAAATATCGACGCCGCATTCAATAAGGCTCATAGAAATAACCGGCTGAGTCCCACATAAATAACGACGAATACTATTCGCTGGCTCATAATGCTGTGCCATATCAAACGGTTTTTTGTGACTCCACCAGCCAGATAAAGGTTGCCAGAACTGATCACGGTGCTTTTCATTGACCCAGAGCAATGCTGGCGAACCAGGCCCCCCATTTAAATATTTATAGGTACAACCAATCGCAAAATCACTACCGCTTTGGTTCAGGTCCATTGGAACGGCGCCAACGGAGTGACATAAATCCCAAATCACCAAAGCGTCTTTAGAGTGAATTTGCTCATTAATAGATGACATATCGTAGAAATACCCTGTACGGTAATTCACGTGAGAAAGAACTACCACAGCAACATCTTTCTCTAAAACTCGAGCTAAGTCTTCTACTCCATCAATTAATTCAACCTGATAGCCCTTTTGAATTAAATCAATGAAACCTTCAATAATATAAATATCTGTTGGAAAAGCATCTTTCTCCGCAACGATGACTTTACGTTCAGGATTTTTTTCGGCCTGAATTTTTACCGCTGCTGATAAAACTTTAAATAAGTTCAGTGTAGTTGAATCTGAAATAACAACTTCGCCTTGTTCCGCACCAATCAGTTTAGCGACTTTGTCACCCAGTCTTGTTGGTAATCCCCACCAATCAGCCTTATTCCAGCTATTGATCAGATCTTCCCCCCATTCTTGGGAAATAATATGCTGAGCGACAGCCAAAGATTTCTTTGGTCTAGCACCTAAAGAGTTGCCATCTAAATAAATAACACCTTCTGGCAATGCAAATTCATCTTTAAATTTTTTGAGTTCATCTTCCTGATCCCAATACAAACACTGTTCACGAGTAATCATTTGGTATTGCACCTATTTCAACATTTCCTTTGTATTTGAATTTTATCACGTCAATTTGTACGATTTATTCGATAATATTTGATTAAAAACGGCTATTTTCGTATAGAATTCTAATTAAAATTAAAAAATATGGATGGAATTCGAAAATGAATGTAGATGCAATCGATCTAAAAATTTTGAAGTATTTACAAGATAATGCCCGCTTAAGCAACCAAGAACTTGCTGATCTCGTTAATCTTTCAGCCTCTGCTTGTCACAGACGCGTCAAGATTTTAGAAACCAACGGAATTATTGAAAAATATCAAGCGAAAGTTAACTACGAAAAATTAGGTATAAAAATTGAGGCCATGGTTGAAATTAAACTTGCTCAACTCACTGAAAATGATCACAATTTTTTCTTAAGCCAAATCAAGAATTTTGATGAAGTGATTAATGCCTATATCATTACAGGTGAATGTAACTATGTTCTGCATGTTGCCACTAAAGATCTAAATTCTTTTTCACATTTTGTTATTAATACACTCAATAAAATTAAAGGTGTGGTAAGTATTAATTCTAAGATTATCTTACAAAAAATCATACAAAAGCCACTGTAGACTATGTGTTTAAATTAAAAATTATACTTAAAGAGCTTTTACTATGATCGAGACCGAACGTTTAATCTTAAGACAATGGAAAGAAACTGATGCTCCCCCCTTTATCGAAATGGGATTGGATAAAGATGTGATGCGTTTTTTTCCAAAGCTTTTATCTGCTACTGAAAGTATAAATTTAATTCAAAGAGCATCAGCCCTTATTGATGAAAAAGGTTGGGGATTTTGGGCTGTAGAATTAAAAGAAAGCCATGACTTTATTGGTTTTATTGGCCTACACGACCAACCAGAACAATTTGATTTTTCCCCTTGCATTGAAATTGGCTGGAGAATTGCGACAAAATTTTGGAAAAAAGGCTATGCCACTGAAGGAGCAAAAGCAGCGTTGGACTATGCCTTTAATGTTCTCAATAAAGATAAAGTAGTTTCTTTTACAGCAACTGTGAATAAGCCATCTCAAGCTGTGATGGAAAGACTAGGAATGTATAAAGTTAAATACTTCAATCATCCCAAGCTTCCAGACAAACATGCCCTACAAGAACATGTTCTTTATGAAATAAATAATCCTAAGTTTAAGTTATGAGTAAAGTACATATTGATATATTTCAAGCATTCCAATGAATTAAAAAATAAGGATTATTCATCAAAGTCATAACCTACAGAAGTGGAATGCTCCCAATATTCATTAATTTTATCTGCGATAGCTTCCTTATCCATTGTAGTTAAAACATAGAAAAGTTTTGCTTCTTTGTTTTTTCTCAAAATTAATAGATTGTAATAGTCATATTCAGGGCCATTTAGCCCTAATGATGGCTGTTCTTCACAGTGCTTCTCAGCCTTGTAATGCCATTCAAGTTTATAAGTATCAATACCATTGGCGGCATTGATCACTATGCCGTCATTGGCTCCTCCAATAAATCCAATTTTCATTGCCTGCTCTAAATTGTTATTCGGATAATTTTTAATATAACTTTAAACAGGTACGGTTCAATTTATAAAATGTTTGTCAATACGTATCCTATGTAAATCAAAATAACGAGTTTATTACTTCATGGCACGTAAATATTCATAAGCCTCTTTTTCATTGCTTTCCAGATGAACTCTTGCTTCCGTCTCATCATTTAAAGTTTCGTTTATTATTTTGGTATCTTCATAAGAGATTTGATGACCTATTTGAAAATCTGCTCCTAATGCATCAATCACGATAAACTTTCCAGCAGCGTTTGAAGCTATAAAAAAACTGTTGTTACGATAACCATATCTAATTGTATATAAGCCCACTTTTATTCCAACTTTTAATAATATTTAAATAATAATTCCATAGAGTTCATAGAAAAGCAAAAATACTTATCAAAAAATGAACCGAAAAATAAATATAAATCTATATTTCTAAAAGACTTTATTAGTCATTTTCCTCCTATTTTACTTCTATGAATATTTTCAAAAATTTTGTTCAAGCCCTACTATTAAGTAGTTTTATCATAAAGTACACCTTCAAAAAAGTAAGAGCAGATATATAGAAATTACCTTATGAAAAACATTATTTTACTTTTCTCTCAATATTGAGTAGTCCAAGCTTTAGGGGCACTATTGTTATCTACTCGTTTATTCACTACAGACCATTAGAATTTTAAAATGATGAAATAACAACAAATCAGTCCGTTTTCCCGACTTTAATGATTATAATCTTAAGCTGCTTTTCTTCCATGTATATTTTAGTTGGAGCTCTCAAAACATGAATAAAATAGTGCTTTTTGACATGGACGGAACTTTGTTAGATTTGGCTTTTGATGATTTTATATGGAACGAATGCCTACCTGAAAGACATTCTCAAACACATCAAATCTCTTTAACAGAAAGCCAAGAAATATTAAGTCAGTTTTATCGTAGTAATAAGCATACTCTTGCCTGGTATTCTTCAAAGTATTGGACAAAAACTACAGGCGTAGATGTTTTAAAACTTCAGCAAGAATTTCAACATAAAATTAAAACACGCTCAGGATGCATAGAGCTACTCAGTGGTCTAAAAGAACAAGGTTATCAATGCTGGTTAGTCACTAATGCAGACTGTGCAAGTTTACAATTAAAACTTGATAACATTCCTATTCAAGATTTTTTTGATGTGATTGTGTCTAGCGAACAAATTGGTCATGCAAAAGAAGACCTTCAATTTTGGCAAGAGTTACAACGTTTATATTATTTTGTACCAGAAACGACTATTTTTTTAGATGACACTCTTCCAGTTTTAAAAACTGCTGAAAAATTTGGTATAAGACACTTGTTTACTATCTTACAGCCCTCAACTCTTAAGAGTAAAAGGCAGTCACAAGATTTAGAGTATAAAGCTCTAGATCAGCTTACAGAGCTACTGTCTATTTTGAATCAAACTGATAGAAAGGATAATGATGTCAAAATTGCGTGAAAACGATGCTGTAGAAACCATGCGCGTTGACAAATGGTTATGGGCGGCACGTTTTTTTAAAACTCGTTCTATTGCTAAAGCAGCAATTGAAGGGGGAAAAGTACATCACAATAATGAGCGTGTAAAAGTTTCTAAAGAAATTCGTGTTGGGATGGAACTGGTTGTTCAGCAAGGTTTCGATAAAAAGACGATTGTTGTTAAAGCACTTTCCAACGCTAGAGGACCCGCTCCAGTTGCACAACAACTTTATGAAGAAACCGAAGTAAGTATTGCAAGACGGGAGTTGATTGCTTCCCAGCGAAAATTGCATAATCTAGCTCGACCTGACCATAGACCAAGCAAGAAAGATCGGCGACAAATCAATCGGTTTAAACAGGATAATGATCAACATTATGAAGACCATTGGTCTTATGATGATGAATAAAAACGTCGAGTTGTGTCGCACTCACATATACAATATATAGAAGCTAGAGAAAAAATCTGTCACTATTAGCCCTGTGAAACAAGTTGAGATTCAATGCATCCACTTGGGTTAAACGTGATGAACATAGAGTATTGAGGTTTTTGAGATGGATGAGAATAAAAGCAAAGCATTACAAGCCGCTTTGAGCCAAATTGAGAAGCAATTTGGTAAAAACACGGTTATGCGTCTCGGTGACAACACTGTTCAAGCAGTTGAAGCCGTATCTACAGGTTCTTTAACTTTAGACATCGCATTGGGGATTGGTGGTTTACCAAAAGGCCGTATTATCGAAATTTATGGTCCAGAATCTTCTGGTAAAACTACAATGACATTACAAGCAATTGCTCAATGTCAAAAGTCTGGTGGTACATGTGCCTTTATCGATGCCGAACATGCCCTAGATCCTCAGTATGCACGTAAGCTTGGTGTAGATATTGATAACCTACTTGTTTCACAACCCGACAACGGTGAGCAAGCACTTGAAATCGCTGATATGCTTGTTCGTTCAGGTGCGATTGATTTAATCGTTGTGGACTCGGTAGCTGCTCTTACACCTAAGGCAGAGATCGAAGGTGAGATGGGAGACTCTCACATGGGTCTACAAGCACGTCTTATGAGCCAAGCACTTCGTAAAATTACGGGTAACGCTAAACGTTCAAACTGTATGGTTATTTTCATTAACCAAATCCGTATGAAGATTGGTGTTATGTTTGGTAGCCCAGAAACTACGACTGGTGGTAACGCACTTAAATTCTATGCTTCAGTTCGTTTAGATATTCGTCGTATCGGTCAGGTAAAAGAAGGCGACGAAATTGTTGGTTCAGAAACCAAAGTTAAAGTTGTTAAGAACAAAATGGCTCCTCCATTTAGAGAAGCTATTTTCCAAATTCTATATGGTAAAGGTACTAACCAATTAGGTGAACTTGTAGATTTAGCAGTTCAGCAAGATATCGTTCAAAAAGCTGGTGCATGGTATTCATACCAAGGTAATAAAATTGGCCAAGGTAAGAATAACGTAATTCGTTATTTTGAAGAAAATAAGCAAATAGCTGAAGAGATTGAGCGCAATATCCGTGAGCAATTGTTGACTACAGGTACAAATGGCGCAGTGCAAATTGAAGATGATGAAGAAGAACCAGATCTTTTATTAGAGTCTTAATTATACATAAGTCATAAAACGCCCTTCGGGGCGTTTTTTACAAGGAAATTTATATGTTCAAAAGAAACGATGAGCAATCTCAACAGCGCCCTCCTCTTACTGGCCAGCGCTTACGCTCATATGCTTTTGCTTTACTTACTCGTCGAGACTACTCTAAAGCAGAACTGATTGAGAAATTAGCTCGTTATGCACAAAATATAGAAGAAGTGAAACAACTTGTTGAAGAGTTATCTGAACAAAATTACCAAAGTGACCAGCGCGTTGCGGAATTAACATTAGCTAGCCAGATTCGTAAAGGCAAAGGTCCAAAACGCATTCAACAAGCTTTAAAAACAAAACAGATAGAAAATGATTTAATCGCCGATGAAATTCAGGAAATTGATTGGGTAGAACAGGCGTATCAACTTAAAGTTAAAAAGTTTGGAGAAGCCGTAGAGAAAGATCCAAAACTTAAAGCAAAACAGATCAGATTTCTACAATATAGAGGATTTGATTTAGATGTAATTTTAAAAGCAATCCAAAGAAGATTAGATTAAAAGAAAGGTGGCAGCCCCACTAGCAAAACTTCGGCACATCATAGATCTGCTACCGTTGCTACCTTCCGGTCCTGGCGGGGTTCACAGAGTACAATTGCGAAGCCACCAGCGGGGCTACCATTGCAAAACAAAGTATAGAGATTTTTAAAAGAGTTGCAACCCTTCTCTGTCTTTTTCAGCAAGTTTTTGTTTCGATTGATTAATTCATCAGCAAAAACAGCTTAAAATCCTAAAAATGTAATTTTCTGAACTTATGCTCTTTTCGTATTTTGCATAAAATATGCTTGAAGATTGTAAACTATCCTTGCATTTAAACTGTTAACTGCTTTAATTGCATTGATCAATGAAAAACCTTAGATATTTAGAGAATTGTTTTTTTATATTCCTGTATCAAGGTGGCTTTTATATAAAATTATGGATTTATACACATGCAAATGAAGAAGCATTCTTTATTATTTATTGCCTTAATGAGTACCACTTCTCTATACGCAAACATTCCTATCGAGTCTCGTGGTTTAAGTCAAAATGATGGTAGTGCATCTAATACTTCTTCAAGCAATATTTCAGTTCCTACAAATTTAAACTGGGAATTGATGCAAAAAAACCAACAATTAGAAAATGATGTCCGTACTTTAAGAGGTCAGTTAGAAGAACAAGCGAATGATATTGAGCAATTAAAGAAAGACCTTGCGAACCGCTATACTGATTTAGATCAACGTCTAGAATTGTTACATCAAAAAGTTGACCCTGACAGTGCTACACAAGAAGATAGCTCAAATACGACTGCTGATAGCACCACTTCTACTAATACATCAGCACCTCAATCTCAGCCTACAGGTGACAATAAAGTAGTTGCAGCTCCACCTACTCCAACCACCTCTGAACAACAACCTAGTGCACCCGTAACAAACGCTCAACCAATCACCGCTGCCCAAAATCAATCAAATCCACTTGAGTTAGAAAAAGCCGCTTATACCGTAGCTTTAGATGCTTACAAACAAGGTGGAGCAAAAAAAGCAATTGCTCCGATGCAAAACTTTATTAAAAACCATCCTAATAGTATTTATACAGGTAATGCCTATTTCTGGTTAGCCGAGTTTCATTTAGCTACAGACCCAGTGAACTACAATGAAGCGAAGAAGAACTACAATATTGTCGCTAGCCAATATCCAAACTCTAGCAAGGCACCTCGAGCACTGTATCAACTGTATAGCATTGCGAAAGATGTTGATAAAAATACTGTGTCAGCAAATCAATATAAGAACAAACTCCTTACTCAATATCCTAAATCTGAAGAAGTTAAATTCTTTAAGAAATAATTTAAACATATAAAAAAGGCACTGTTTTTAACAGTGCCTTTTTTATATCTTATTAAAAATTAACGCACAATTCCGCGTTCAGATTGTTCAAGAGAGTCAATTAATAATTGAGCTTCCGGAACAGAAGGCAAAATTTCACTTTTAATTTGCTCAACAGCTTGAACAGAGGTCAATCCAGATTTAAATATCAATTTATAAGCTTCTCTTAAGCCCTGAATTGTATTTTTAGACCAACCTTTTCTTCGCATACCTTCAGTATTTATACCAAAAGCATGAGCAGGATTACCAGATGCCATAACATAGGCTGGTACATCTTTAAGAATTAGTGAGGCCCCACCAATCATGCTGTAAGAATCAATCTTACAAAATTGATGAATTCCAGAATTACCGCCCACAATAACATGATCACCAATATGTACATGCCCAGCGACACCAACATTATTGGCAAAAATATTGTGATCACCTACGATACAGTCATGTGCGATATGTGTATTGACCATCAATAGGTTATGACTACCTATCTTAGTCAATGAATTATCTTGCACAGTGCCTCTATGTAAGCTGCAATGTTCACGAATTAAATTGTTGTTACCAATTTCAAGCCAAGTTTCTTCACCCTTATATTTGAGGTCTTGGCAAACTTCACCAACACTTGCAAACTGGAAGATCTCATTATTTTGGCCAATTCTGGTAAAACCACCTACTACCACATGAGAATGTAATTTAGTACCAGCACCAATAGTCACTTGAGGACCAATAACACAATAAGGTCCTATTTGAACATCTGCAGCAATCACTGCAGATGGATCAATAATGGCGGTAGAATGGATTAAATCGTGATTACTCATGCCTGCTCTGTTTTTTGGTGTGAAATCATAATCTCAGCGGTTGCTGCTACAATGCCATCAACGCTAGCTGTACAATTGTATTTGTAAATGCCGCGCTTCTGCATTACCAACTCAGATTTTAATACAAGTTGGTCACCTGCAACTACTTGTTTTTTAAATCTAACTCTTTCTGCACCAGCAAACAGGAACAAAGAACCTGGTTTTGGTGTTTCATTGTTCATAATAAAACCTAGAACGCCTGAAACTTGAGCTAGTGCTTCAACAATTAGAACACCAGGCATAATTGGATATTCTGGGAAATGTCCTTGTAGAAACTCTTCATTGATAGAAACATTTTTATAACCAACAATACTATTGTCAGTAACTTCAGTCACACGATCAACCAATAAGAATGGATAACGATGCGGCAAATATTGACGAATCGTTTGAATCTGCATTGGTAATTCAGGGATGGCAAATTTAGGTGTAGTTGACTCGGTCATAATATTCTATTTACGCAAATTAAAAGTTGATTCAAGAGACTCTATTTGAGCTTGTATATGATCAAGTCGTTTAGTGATTTGGGTCAATGGCACATCTGCTAATTGTCGCAAGCGTACAATTGTCTTTTTCCAATGACTATTTTCAAACAACCCAATTCCTGAAGAATAAGTTCCAGCTTCAGAAATATTTTTTGTGACCATTGACATTCCGGTTAAAGTCACATTATCAGCAATTGTAAGGTGGCCTGAGACTCCACATGCCCCAGCTAGAATACAGTTTTTGCCAATTTTTGTGCTTCCTGCAATACCGCACGTAGCTGCAATAGCAGTATTTGAACCAATATGAACGTTATGTGCAATTTGCACAAGGTTATCAATAATTACCCCATCTTCCAAAATTGTATTATCAAGAGCACCTCTATCAATACTACAATTTGATCCAATGCGGACATCATTACCAATGATAACTGAACCTAGTTGAGCAATACGATGCCATTTCCCTTGATATGGAGCAAAACCAAAACCTTCACTACCAATTACAGTATTTGAATGAACACGTACACGATCATGTAATTTAGAACTGCCTGTAATAGTGACATGAGAATCAATAAAACAGTCTTTTCCAACTTCTACATAGTCATCAAGTTTAGTATGCGACTGAATGACTGTATTATCACCCACTACGCAATTTTCACCAATAACTACATAGTGTCCTATATATGCGGTTTCGGAAATAACAGCAGATGGATGAATTTGAGCAGTACTTTCTATACCTGTTGAAATAAGCTTTCTATCAAATACGTGAGTAAGGATTGCAAAAGCAAGATAAGGATTATCAACAATAATGAAATTATCTTTTTCAGGAAGATGTTCTTTTAAAGCAGCGGTAACAATAAAAGCTCCCGCGCGGCTTGCTTTAGCTTGTTCGAGATATTTATCACCATTTACAAAAGTAAGATGATTAACATCTGCATTTTCTAAACTTGCTAGGTTTGAAAATTGAAGACTACCTTCACCAATTAGCTCACCTTTAACGAGGTGAGCTAATTCATCTAAACGATATTGTTGCACTTTCATTAATTTATTTCATTGAATTAACCTTTTGTATCATTTTATCAGTTAAATCATACTTAGCGTCATAGGCAACAGTTGAATTTTTATTCAAAATAAAGTCAAGATTATTTTCTTTTCGTAACTGCTCAGCAGCTTGTTTAACTCTAGTCTCAAAAGTTGTGTTCATACTTTGCAAGCTAGTTTGAACTCTAGACTGTAAACCCTGCTGTGTTGAATTAAATTCATTTAACTTTGATTGATACTGAGATTGTAATTTTTTAATCTCATCTTCTTTCATTTTTTGGCCTTGAGTTTGAGCTTGACGTTGAAGTCCTTCTAACTCTTTACCCAATTGCTCAAGTTTAGTCGTTGTAGGTTTCACAGACTGGTTTAAGCTTGCATTTTGTTGCTTCAAATAAGTACTACTTTCAACAACTTTAGCGAGATCAATTACACCATAACCAGCTGCATTAGCTGCTACTGAAGCCACCGTCAAGCCTAACCCTAACATTAATGTATTTAATTTTTTCATGTAAATTTCTTTCCTTATTTCGTTGTTCAATGAAGTCGTACTTAGAAAGTACGACCAATTTCAAACTGGATTTCTTTAGTTTCATCACCCGGTTTATCATTTAACGGGAATGCATAGCTAAGTGACAATGGTCCAATCATAGTAATCCAGGTTACACCCACACCCACGCTATAACGTAAGTTACCTAAATCAAAGCCATAATTATCTTCACAATACTTCTTAACATCTGAAATTGACTGGCCATTAATGGTCATGCCTTTAGTGCCATACACAGAGTTATCAATATTACATTTAGTATCGAAGACCTGTCCCCCCTCAGCAAAGAGTACAGGGCGTACCTGACGAGTCCAATCACCCTTAAATGGCATAGGCAATGCCAACTCAGTACCAAATTGAACTAGAGCATTACCACCAACATTTTCAGGTGAAGGATCATTTTGTTTTGTTTCTTGTAAATTCACACTGGCATATTTAGGTCCCAAGGTACTGTTGTCATACCCTCGAACAGAACCATAACCACCCGCATAAAAGTTCTTAT
The DNA here is from genome assembly GCA_025736915.1 of Acinetobacter nosocomialis. Taxonomy (GTDB): domain Bacteria; phylum Pseudomonadota; class Gammaproteobacteria; order Pseudomonadales; family Moraxellaceae; genus Acinetobacter; species Acinetobacter nosocomialis_A. The sequence continues at coordinate 310,241 of CP107049.1, forward strand.
AGAATGGTAAATCATTACCATAACCAAGCTTACCATAACCGCGAAGTACAAAGCCTGATTTACCAATCGGCAAGAATGCTTGCGTATCATAAGTTAATTTTTGATAGTCAACATCACTACCTGGTAAACCAATTTCAAGACCTACACGGTGAGACATACCAGACGTTGGGAAAATTGGTCTATTTAACGTGTTATATGACCAACCTAGGTTTAAGTTATAAGTAAAGAACTCGCCTTCAAAAGCATTATTATAGAATTCTGGAGCTGTACACTCTCCAGTTTTACTATCAATTTGTGATTTTCCATTAGCATCTAAAGGACAATATGATCCTTTGCCTGTTGCCTTACCACCATTTGCTAATAAATAGTCTCGCACATAGGTAGAAACATAAGGGCCAGTCGTTACTTTAGTATTATCAATACCTACAGATGCACTTAAGCTTTGGTTTTCATCAATTGGATAACCAAAACTTAAACTACCGCCAAAACTATCTGTTACATAGTTGTTAACGTTATAATTATCATTTAACTTAGTTTTACGATAATAAACGTTATAACCACGGCTTACCCCATCAATGGTAAAGTACGGGTCAGTAACACTTAAGTTGTAGTAGTCTTGAGTTTCTGAACGAGACAAATCAATTGCAACTCGGTTACCAGTACCCATAAAGTTGGTTTGACTAAGTCCCGCTTGGAAGGTAATACCGCCATTTTGCGAGTAACCTACCGCCAATGTGGTGGTACCTGAATGTTGCTCTTCAACATTCACATTCAAATCGACCTGGTCTGGTGAATTTGGGATACGAGCAGGCTTAATATCAACTGTTTTAAAGAAGCCTGTACGCTCTAAACGAACTTTAGACAAGTCAATTTTTTCATTACTTGCTAAAGCACCTTCCATTTGGCGCATTTCACGACGTAATACTTCATCGGAAGTTTTGCTATTACCAGTAAAGTTAATACGACGCACGGTCACTTGCTGACCTGGGTTTACATAGTAATTTAAGTCAACAACACCAGTTTCATTATTAATTTGCGGAACGATATTTACATCAGCAAAGTAATAACCAGCGTTACCATACTTACGTAAAAGTAATTGTTTAACCGCATTTACCTTTTCTTGTGAATAGGTATCGCCATCTTTATAAATTTTTAGGGCTTGTAATTCTTCAGGTTTATAAAGCGCATCACCTAAGAATTTAGTTTGACCAAATTTAAACTGGTTACCTTCCTCAACAGCAACTTCAATAAAGATATGTTTTTTATCTTCACTGATATTAAGCTGAGAATTATTAATATTGAAATTAATATAACCCTTGTTAAGGTACATTGCGCGTAATGCTTCAAGGCTGGCAGCCATTTTTTCACGCGCATAACGGTCATTACGTGTGACTACTGAAGCCCAACCACTTTCTTTAACAGCAAATGCTTGTTTGATTTCACTGTCTTTAAAAACAGTATTACCAATCACATTGATATCAAAAACTTTTGCTGGCGTCCCTTCGTTAAAATTAAGTTTTAATTCAACGCGGTTATTTGGTCGTGCAACGGTATCAACAGTAACGCTAGCATCATAACGACCTTGTTGAGTATATTGCTGCTCTAATTCTGTTTGAATGGTTTGCAAAGCAGATTTCTTAAAAACCTCACCCTCTGCAACGCCCATTTTTTTAAGGCCTTGTTCTAATGCCTCTTTAGGAATAAGTTTATTACCCTTAAATTCAAGTTTTGAAATAATTGGGCGTTCAATAACATTAAAAACCAAAGTATCGTTATCTTTTGATGCTTTAATATCATCAAAAAGACCCGTGGCATACAAAGTTCGAATTGCTTCGGCGATCATCGGTTCATTAACGCGATCGCCACTGTTGATTGGCAACATGGTATAAACATTTGCAGGAGTAAGACGGACTAACCCGTTTACACGAATATCTCTAACAACGAAATCATCAGCTGCATATGCTTGTTGTACCGCTGCCATAGCGCTAACAAGTGCCAAAGGCATTAAAAAATGTGTGTGCCGCATGCCAGTTTTTTCCAGTAAGTTATAAATCCATATACGTTTACAAACGCATAAAGTCATTAAATAAAGCTAAAAGCATCATACTACCGAGCAGTACCATACCAATTTTTAGACCAAACATTTGTATTTGTTCAGAAACAGGTTTCCCTCGAATAGCTTCAATAATGTAATACACTAGATGGCCACCATCTAACATTGGAATTGGTAATAAGTTTAAAATTCCAAGACTTACACTCATTAAAGCCATAAAGGAGATAAAAGTTTCCCATCCCATTTCTGCACTTTGTCCAGCTACTTTTGCAATGGTAATTGGCCCAGAAAGATTTTCTAATCCAATTAATCCTTTAACCATTTTCACTATCGAATTCAAAATCATACTAGAGATTTGGCCAGTTTTATCAAGTGCCATTTCAAAAGCTTGTATTGGAGTATATTGAATTGTTTGCTTATATTCGTCAGGAATTGTAATTTTTCCAGCATCACTTTTTACACCAAGGACACCATTGACCTGTCCCATATTATCCCGCTTTCCTTGCGGCATAACTTGTAAATGTACCAACTGCTCATGACGTAATACATCAATATTAAGTAGTTTTTCTGGAGAACGCTGAACGACTTCAACTACATCAAACCAATCTTTCATAGGTTGACCATCAATCGCAACAATACGATCACCTACTTTCATGCCTTGACGAATTGCTGCACCATCTTCTGTTAAGTCTGTTACAACAGCAGGAATGATAGGACGATAAGGCAAGAAACCTAATAATTCCAGCGCAGAATCATTCTGGTTTTTTAAAAAATCTTTAATTGGTAATACAAAATTTTTCTCGGTACCTGCACGATCAACATCGATATTTACAGTACCTGTTTCACCCACACGATCAATTAAAGCAAAATTTAGCTTTTCCCAAGTTGCAGTCTCTTTTCCATCAACTGCAATAATCTTATCGCCTACATGTAACTGGGCAGCAGCAGCTGGAGAATTTGGAATAATTTTGCCAATTTTAGTATTTAATTGCTGTTGTGCTGGTAAAAACAAAATCCAAAAAAGAAGCACAGCAAAAATTAAGTTAATTAATGGCCCTGCAGCAACAATAGCTATACGCTTCCATGGTTTTTGACGGTTAAAAGCATATGGTAGATCTTCTTCTGCAACATTACCTTCTCGCTCGTCTAACATTTTAACGTAGCCACCCAAAGGTAAAGCAGAAAGCTGATACTGAATACCCGACTTTTTAGAAGTCCATTTCAGTAAGGTTGGGCCAAAACCAATTGAATAAATTAAAACTTTAACCCCAAGTTTTCGCGCGACCCAATAATGACCAAACTCATGAATTGCGATTAAAGGACCAAGTAAAAGAGCTGCTGCTGCAATCATAAAAAGCGCATTCATTTCAGCCTCCAATACTTGATATATATTTCTGAGCTATAGCCCGAGCCACTTTATCTTTATCTAAAATGCACTCAATGCTCTCAGCCGCTGCATTCTCTAAATCTTGCAAAGTATGCTCTACCACTTGTGGAATATGTGTAAATCCAATCCTTTCCTTTAAGAATGCTTCAACAGCAATTTCATTTGCCGCATTCAAAATGGTAGGTGCCAAACCACCTGCACGCATTGCTTGTCTTGCCAAATTCAATGCAGGAAATTTTTGGGTATCTGGCGCCTGAAAATTAAGTTGAGAATACTCAAATAAATCTAAAGCAGGAACGCTTGTTTGTAAACGCTCAGGCCATGCTAATGCATGTGCAATCGGCGTACACATATCAGGATTACCCATTTGTGCTAATGTTGAACCATCAACATACTGCACCATAGAGTGAATAATACTTTGTGGATGAACAACAACTGTAACAAAATGTTCAGATATTGAAAATAAATGACACGCTTCTATCAACTCCAACCCTTTATTCATAAGAGTAGCTGAGTCAACTGAAATTTTTTGCCCCATTGACCAGTTTGGATGTTTACATGCCTGTTGGGGTGTTACATGTTCCAACTGTTCTAGAGAATGATTTAAAAAGGGACCACCAGATGCGGTTAGCAGTATTTTGGATACGCCTAATTGCGGTTGCCCAGTTCTATCGACTTGCAAATAGTTATGAGGTAATGACTGGAAAATAGCGTTGTGTTCTGAATCTACCGGTAATAATAATGCCTGATGATCAAGAGCAGCTTGCATCATGATTTCACCAGACATAACTAATGCTTCTTTATTTGCAAGCAATACTCGTTTACCTGCTTTAACAGCTGCCAAAGTAGGCAATAAACCAGCTGCACCTACAATTGCAGCCATCACAACATCAACATCTGCATGTGATGCAATATCAACCAAACCATCTTGTCCAACTAAAATATCAATACCCTGTATATTTTGTTGAACAAATGATGTTTTTAGTTCAGCTATTTTGTTTTCAGGAACAACAACAACTTTAGGGCGGAACTGTTTGCAGATTTCAACAAGTTCAGGAATTCGACTATGCGCCGAAACTGCAAAGACTGAATACTTATCTGGATGTTGACTTAAAATTTTTAAGGTACTTTGCCCAATAGAACCGGTTACACCCAATATGCAAACAGATTGTGTCATCTATAAATCTACACCAATAAGCTTTAATATATACATTCCCGTTGCAAAAATCGGGGCTGCTGCGAGTAAAGAATCAATACGGTCCAGTACACCACCATGACCTGGCAAAACACGGCCAGAATCTTTAATACCAGCACGGCGTTTAATCATTGATTCAAATAAATCACCTAATACTGAACCAAATACTGTGATTAAAGACAAGATCAGGAATAAAAGTTGTTGAACCCAAGTTAGATTTAAATATTGATATTGCACTACAAGCATGACAATAACTGTAGTGAGAATACCACCATATAAACCTTCTACTGATTTGTTTGGACTTACTGTAGGTGCCAATTTTCTTTTACCGAATTTACGACCTACAAAGTAAGCTCCACTATCTGCACCCCATACAAGCAAGAACAAATACATCAACCACCATGGTGAGCTTTGCCATACTACAAATATCGCAGTCACTGCTGCACAGATAAGAATTAATCCAATGACATAAAGGGTCGCGTTATACCACCCATCAAATTCAGGAAAAGACTTAACCCAATAAACACTAACGAGCCAAGTTAAAATTGAAGCAGACCATAGCAGTAATGCAATGTCATGAAAGAATAAGGCAACGCCTGAAACAAAGGCAACTAGTAGACCATAACCCCATGCTTTAGGCTTTACTACGGCGCCAGCTTCATGAGGCATTAACTTATACCACTCATACCCCGCCACCACTGCTGCTACAATCATAAGTACCAACATTGGATAATGTGATTGCGTAGCAAACATACAGCCCAAAACAACTGCAACAAGTACCAATGCGGTAACAATCCGCTCTAACATTATGAATTCTCGATTTTCTCTTGCTGAATTTGTTCAGATGTTTTACCGAAACGACGTTCACGCCCTGAAAATACATTCAATGCATGATCGAATTCCTCGACTGTAAATTCCGGCCACAAAGTATCCGTAAAATACAGTTCCGCATAAGCTGCTTGCCATAACAAGAAGTTAGATATACGGAAATCTCCACCTGTACGGATCAACAAGTCCACAGCTGGCAGATCGTTTAGACTGACATATTTTTCGAACAAATCAACATTTATTTGATCAGCGTCAATTTCACCACGTGAAACTGCTTGCGCAACCTGTTTAGCTGCATTTGCAATATCCCACATACCACCATAGCTAATCGCAATGGTTAATGTCATGGCGTCATGATGTACTGTTTGTTGCTCTGCATCTTCCATTAAGGCAACTAAATGTGAAGGTAATCTAGAACGATCCCCTATAAAACGCAAAGCAATATTGAATTTCTTCATGCGAGGTATTTGCTCATGAATGGTTTCTTCAAGAAGTTTCATAAGCAGATCGACTTCATATTGTGGTCGATTCCAATTTTCACTCGAAAATGCAAAAACAGTTAAAGCACGGACGCTAGTTTTTATACAATGTTCAACAATAGGGTCAAGAATATTTTTACCCTCTCGATGCCCATCACCTTTTTGCATTTGGTTTTTCTTTGCAAAGCGGTTGTTGCCATCCATGATGATGGCAACATGCTTAGGAAGATGATACTCTTCTGATTCGGTCATAAAATTAGACCTTCATCAATTCTGCTTCTTTCGCTGCAAGACGTTTATCTACTTCCGCAACATATTTATCAGTGATTTTCTGGATATCATCACCTGCACGACGCTCATCATCTTCAGAGATTTCTTTCTCTTTCAACAATGCTTTGATATCACCTAAAACATCACGACGAATGTTACGAATAGCAACTTTTGCATTTTCAGCTTCGCTGCGTGCAACTTTCTGCATATCACGACGTGTTTCTTCAGTTAAAGCTGGTAAAGGCACACGAATTGAATCGGCAGTAATCGGGTTTAAACCTAAATCACTTTCACGAATTGCTTTATCAATTGCAGATACCATTGTACGTTCAAATGGTTGAACGATAAGCGTACGAGAATCTTCAACACCAACGTTCGCTACTTGGTTTAAAGGCACATCAGAACCATAGTAAGGAACCATTACCCCATTTAAAATTGATGGGTGTGCACGGCCGGTACGAACTTTAGCAAACCCTTGTTCCAAAGACTCAAGAGTTTTCATCATACGCTGTTCGCTGTCTTTTTTCAGATCGTTAATCATATGATCTTCCTTACTTATTTATTCAAGGATGTATATAACAAATTTAATTTAGCGCTAGTATAAAGAGCTTTGCAGCACACGTACATTACTTAGTAACGCGTGTACCCTCTTTTTCACCCATTACAACTGATAAAAGCGCACCAGATTTATTCATATCAAATACTTGCAATGGCACATTATGGTCACGGCATAAACAAATTGCTGTTAAATCCATAACACCTAACTTCTCATCCAACACCTGATCAAATGTTAAATGATCGTATTTCACCGCATCTTCGTATTTGCTTGGATCTTTATTATAAACACCGTCTACTTTGGTTGCTTTCAAAATTAAATTTGCTTCAATTTCAATACCACGTAAACATGCTGCTGTATCAGTTGTAAAGAATGGATTTCCTGTTCCCGCAACGAAAACACATACTTCGCCTTGGCTTAAATGGCGAATTGCATCACGACTTGAATATGACTCTACAACAGTACCAATTGGTAGTGCAGACATAAGACGAGTTCTGATGTTACGGCGCACCAATGCATCACGCATTGCCAAACCATTCATGACAGTTGCAAGCATCCCCATTTGGTCACCTGTTACACGGCCAACCAAACCATCTTTTTGTAACTGGCTACCACGATATAAGTTACCGCCACCTACAACGATACCTACTTGCACACCCAAGCCCACCAAATGTGCAATAGAAAGTGACATTTGATCTAAAACTTGAGCATCAATACCCATATCTTTATTACCTGATAAAGCTTCACCAGATAATTTTAATAAAATTCGTGAATAACGGGGGCTGATTGTTTCCGCCATGATTTTGCTCCAAGACCTCTTAAACTGAATGCTTTTTGAATCGTGATTCGATTAGACCGATTTAATTTTAATTAACTTTGCAAATAAGTCGTATTCATCCGCATCGGTAATTTCGACTTCCAACATATCGCCTGGTTGAATCGTGCTCTTATCGATATCTTCTACAAAGACATTACCGTCAATTTCCGGAGCATCGGCATAAGAACGTGCAACAGCAACAGGATATTCATCTTCCAAACTATCGACTAATACAGTCATCGTTTGACCAATACGTTTTTGTAATTTGGCAGCAGATATTTGCTGCTGCACTTGCATAAAGCGCTCGTAACGCTCTTGCTTAATTTCTTCTGGCACATGATCTGGTAAATCATTTGCCGTAGCGCCTTCTACTGGTGAATAGGTAAAGCAGCCTACACGATCAAGTTGAGCTTCAACTAACCAATCTAGCAAAATCTGGAAGTCTTCTTCAGTTTCGCCTGGAAAACCAACCACAAAAGTAGAACGGATTACAAGATCAGGGCATTTTTCACGCCATAATTTAATTTTTTCTAAAGTATTTTCACTATGTGCCGGACGTTTCATTAATTTAAGAACACGTGGGCTTGCATGTTGGAATGGAATATCGAGATATGGCAAGATTTTACCTTGAGCCATCAAATCGATCACTGCATCAACATGTGGGTATGGATATACATAATGTAGACGGACCCAAATTCCAAGCTGACCAAGTGCTTCACACATGTCAAAGAATTTGGTTTTTACAGGTTGGCCATTCCAGAAGTCCAACTTATATTTTGTATCTACACCATAAGCTGAAGTATCTTGTGAAATAACTAAAATTTCTTTCACACCTGCGCGTTTTAATGCAGCCGCTTCTTCTAATACGCTACCAACTGGACGTGATACTAAATCACCACGCATGCTTGGGATAATACAGAAGGTACAACGGTGGTTACAGCCTTCAGATATTTTTAAATAAGCATAATGTTTAGGTGTTAAACGGATACCTTGCTCAGGAACAAGATCAATAAACGGATTATGTTTAGGCGGCGCTGGCACATATTCATGTACAGCTTCCATAACGTCCTGGTAAGCTGCTGCCCCAGTAACTTTTAAAACATTAGGGTGCATTTGACGAATTTTATCTTCGTCTTTACCCAAACAACCTGTAACAATAACTCGGCCATTTTCACTCATGGCTTCGCCAATTGCATCTAACGATTCTTGTACTGCAGATTCAATAAAACCACAGGTATTAACAACAACTAAATCAGCACCATCATAATCTGATGCAACTTGATAACCTTCAGTCTTTAACTGAGTTAAAATTCGTTCAGAATCTACCAATGCCTTAGGACAACCTAAAGAAACAAAACCGACTTTGGGGGTCTTCATGAATCTGCGCTCCACTTGAATGCGCGTATTGTATGTCTTTTCTCGTCTCAAGCATAGGTGGAAACCCCACTCTTTGTGTAATGCACCAAAATACAACCAATATTTGCACCAAAACTCAATATTGCACCAAGTTGGAACATGGTATTATTAGCAAGCAGGCTGCTATTTTTGACCAAAAGATATTAAGAACGATTTTAGAGCGCTTTAAATACGCTTAAAACCTTAAAATAATCCATAAACAAAGTTGGCGTATATTTTGCATCATTCATGTTCTATAACGGTGAAAACCGAGAACCAATGAAGATGCCATTGCGCCATTTTAAGACAGGAACGATTCGCTAATGGATCAACACGCACCTATCGACTATCGCCTTTTGGTAGACAATTTAACTACTGCGATTTTATTAATCGATAGTAACTTTAATATTTTTTATTTGAATTCAGCTTGTGAAGCACTTTTTGACATTAGTTTGCTTCGCGCTTCTGGACAACCGGTTTTAAATTTACTTCATACACCTGATGATACTTTTAATACGCATGAAGCTTTGCTCAATACTCTAAAAACAGGACAACCTTATACACGTCGTGAAGCTGTCATTAATGTCAACTTTAAAGACTTACATGTTGATTATACGGTCTCACAGTTAAATGCAGGTAAAAGCTACCACCCGCTCTTACTTATTGAGCTAAATCCTATTGATCGCATGTTGAAAATTTCTAAAGAAGAAAACCTGATTCAACAGCATCAAGTGGCTCGACAGTTAGTTCGAGGAGTTGCTCATGAAATTAAAAACCCTCTCGCTGGGATACGCGGTGCAACCCAACTACTTGCTCGGAGCTTAAACGACGAGAGTTATGCGGAATTTACAGATGTCATTATTAACGAGGTGGATCGTCTTACCAATTTAGCTGATACCATGTTGGGTTCAAGACAACTACCAAGTTACGAGAACGTAAATGTACATGAACCTTTAGAACGTGTACGTTCTTTAATCGCAAATCAAACCAAGAAAAAAATTAAAATTACGCGTGACTATGATTTGTCTCTACCAGATGTAAAAGCCGATCGAGATCAGCTCATTCAAGTCATGCTCAATATTAGTGTGAACGCAATCCAAGCGATTACAGAGAATAAATCATTTTTTACAGATCAAGAGCCCGAATTAATTTTACGTACCCGAATCCAACGTCTAGTCACCATTAATGGAGTACTCAACCGCTCTGCCGTAAGAGTCGATATTGAAGACAATGGACCGGGTATTCCCGAAAGCATTTTAGAATCTGTGTTTTATCCTTTGGTTACAGGACGAGCAAAAGGTACAGGGCTTGGCCTAAGTATTGCACAGAACATCATGCATCAACATAACGGAATGATTGAATGCCAATCAGTTCCTGGAAAAACAATGTTTAGCTTATATTTACCTTGGGAGTCAGACCGTGTCGCGAAATAAAATATGGGTTATTGATGACGATCGCGCCATGCGATGGGTACTTGAAAAGACCTTTAAAGAAGAAGGATTTGACGTCACCAATTTTGAAGAAGCTCAAACAGCACTCGAACGTTTACATCATGATGCGCCTGATGTCATCTTAACTGACATCCGTATGCCAGGCATTGATGGATTAACTTTCTTATCTAAAGTCAAAAACTCTCATCCTGATTTGCCTGTGATTATTATGACAGCGCATTCGGACTTAGAGTCTGCCGTATCTAGCTATCAAACTGGTGCATTTGAGTATTTACCAAAACCGTTTGATATTGATGAAGCTTTAGCTTTAGTCAATCGTGCGATTTTGCATATCAATAAATTGCAGCAGCAAGAAGCTACTAAGACTGCTTCTCCACTACAATCGACAGAAATTATTGGCGAATCTCCTGCTATGCAAGAGGTTTTCCGAGCAATTGGCCGCTTATCGCAATCGCACATTACCGTTTTAATTAATGGTGAGTCAGGCACAGGTAAAGAACTAGTTGCACATGCGTTACATAAGCACTCACCGCGCCGTGCCAAGCCATTTATTGCTTTGAATATGGCAGCAATTCCTAAAGATTTAATCGAAACGGAATTATTTGGTCATGAAAAAGGTGCTTTTACGGGCGCAAACACTCAACATCAAGGTCGTTTTGAACAAGCTAATGGTGGAACGCTCTTCCTTGATGAAATTGGCGACATGCCATTTGAAACACAAACTCGATTGTTACGTGTACTTGCCGATGGTGAGTTTTACCGAGTTGGTGGGCATATCCCTGTTAAAGTTGATGTCAGAATTGTGGCTGCGACACACCAAGATTTAGAAAAATTGGTGAATGAAGGGCGCTTCCGTGAAGACTTATATCATCGCTTAAATGTAATTCGCATTCATATTCCTAAGCTTGCACATCGCAGTGAAGATATACCGATGTTGGCTCAACACTTCTTGGCTCGTGCTGGTAAAGAGTTAGGCGTAAGTCCAAAAATTTTACGCACCGAAACGACTGACTATATGCAGCAACTACCGTGGCCTGGTAATGTTCGTCAGCTTGAAAATACTTGTCGTTGGCTAACCGTCATGATCACTGGTCGTGAGGTTTACCCTGAAGACTTACCTTCCGAACTCAAACAGGTTCCACTCCAAAAAAATAGTGAAACTAGCCAACCTGCACCTTCATTTGAGCGTATTTCGCTACATCATTGGGATGAATTGCTAAACCAATGGGCGATTCAAAAGCTTAAGAATGGTGAAATGAAGATTTTGGATATTGCTACGCCGATGTTTGAGCGCACTTTAATTAACGCAGCACTACAGCAAACTCGTGGACGCAAACGTCATGCAGCCGAGCTATTAGGTTGGGGACGCAACACCCTAACCCGAAAGTTAAAAGAACTAGGAATGGATTCTGCTGATGACGACGATGAGGACGAACACAAAGCGAATTTATCAGAAGCCTAACAGCGAAGTAACAATCAAAAAGCGGCTAATTTATTTTAGCCGCTTTTTCTTTATCTCGATTTATATCGAAAAGATATGGTTAAACTAAAATGTGAACATACAGTTACATCATTAGAAATCTCAAAAATCAAACTTAACCAATTATATTTTAATGTATTTTCTCATTCTTACATTTACTTTACTGTTTACCCGATGATCTAAAAATATAGCGATGACCATCGTTAAAGATAGTTTTGCTATACTAGATAAGCAGTCTTAATCGCCGTTATTAAATTTTATGCATGATCCAGTCCTCGAATCACATCATCCTATATGTGATAAACCTCAAACACGCCGTGGTATCGAACGTCGTTTAGCACTATTGTTAAGCGCAACCGAGCTGTTTTTGGAAAAAGGATATGATGCTGTTTCTTTAGATGACATCGTCAACCATGCAGGGGGTTCCAAGGCCTCTATTTATAAATATTTTGGTAATAAAGAAGGACTTTTTACCGCTATTTGTGACTATAAACGTGAAATGTTCTTTAAAGATGTTTGTATTCCATTTCAGCCAGAGAAAAGCACTTTAAGAGAGTACCTAGTTCAAACACTTAATCGTGTTTATGTTCACATTATTCAACCTGAACATATTGCGTTTTTAAGACTTATTATCGAACAGACCGAATGTAATACGGTCCTCATACAATACCTATATGATAAATGGGTACATAATCTACAAAACACACTTACTCAAGCATTAGAATTTGCGGATAAATCAGGAGAAATTACATGCCCTTCTCCTTATCATTCTTCACTCATGTATTTTGGGATTTTACGCGATATTGAATGGCGTATGATTATGGGCATGCCAGCCCTACCAGATGAGAAAGAAGCTTTTGATTATATTGAATATTGTGTAGATATTTTTTTAAAAGGCCACCATAAAGTCTAATTCTTTTGCATTTTGAAATGCTTATAGTATAGTAGACTTCTTTTTTCCCACATCCACCCAGCCAACAACAGATAATTGTTGTATTTAAAAGACAATTATTATGGAGTAGCTACATGGCTTTAAGACATTTCCTGACTTTACGTGATCTATCTACATTAGAACTCAACCGCGTTTTACAACGCGCAAGCGAACTAAAAAAAATGCAACAGAGCAATAAGGTATATCAACCTTTTGTTGGTAAAGTATTGGGAATGATTTTTGAAAAATCGAGCACACGTACTCGTATTTCTTTTGAAGCCGGTATTAATCAATTTGGTGGTAGTGCTATCTTTTTATCGCCTCGTGATACACAGCTAGGCCGTGGTGAACCAATTGAAGACTCAGCACGCGTTATTTCAAGCATGCTTGATATTGTGATGATTCGTACTTTTGGTCATGACATTGTTGAACGTTTTGCATCTTATTCAAAAGTTCCTGTCATTAACGGTCTGACCGATGATCACCACCCTTGTCAATTACTTGCAGATTTGCAAACTTATATTGAACATCGTGGCAGCATTGAAGGTAAAACCGTAGCCTGGATTGGTGATGGCAATAATATGTGTAATTCATATATTGAAGCTGCACATTTAATGGGTTTTAAATTAAAAATTGCTTCGCCAAAGGGTTTTGAACCTAAACCTGAGTTTTTAGCAGAGTTTGGACATTGTGTTGAGCTTTTTGACAATGCTGAAGATGCGGCTGTAAATGCTGACCTTATCGTTACAGACGTATGGGCAAGCATGGGACAAGAAGAAGAACAAAAATTACGTAAGAATGCATTTGCAGCTTTTCAAGTCAATGAAAAACTGATGAGTCTTGCGCATCCAGATTGTTTGTTTATGCATTGTTTGCCAGCACATCGCGGTGAAGAAATTTCAGAAACCATGCTTGATCATAAAAACTCAGTTGTATGGGATGAAGCTGAAAACCGTCTACATGCGCAAAAAGCTTTAATGGAATTTTTATTGAATGAAAATTTGAAAAAAGCTTAATCTCGATAAAAAAACAGCATCTTTAAGGTGCTGTTTTTTTTATTTCTATAAAACTCTTATTTTTCTTGTTTATTTTTTTAAAATTTTTCACGATGTTGCTGAATATATAAACAGTCTATATTTCAACTACACTCTAGAATCGTGTATAACATTCTACACAATAAGCCAAGCCTACTCTTGTAGAGTGCGATTATGACAACCCTTGAAGAATCACTATCTCAGATCCCTGCATTTTCAATTATTCATGAACATTTATTTAGTTCAGCACAACCTTCCGTTGAACAGCTCAAACTTATTAAAGAGTATGGCTGTAGTACCGTTATCAATTTAGCTTTGACAAACTCACCGAATTGTATTGAAAATGAAGATCAGGTTTGTCTTGAGCATGGTTTAAATTACATTCATATTCCAATTGACTGGGAAACACCGTCTTCTGACCAATGCTTATTGGTTTTAGATTTAATTGATCATTTGATTCAAAATGAAATTGTTTGGGTACATTGTGCCAAAAACAAACGAGTAAGTTGTCTTATGTATGTCTACAGACAATTTTATATGAATATGGACATGCCAACTTCTCAAGATTTACTGCACGAGATATGGGAACCCAATGAAACTTGGACTGGACTGATCCATAGTATTACCTTACAGCTACAAGGCCGCAAGGCTACCTTAGAACTTCAACAGTCTTTGCAACAAACTGATGATTTAGTTTAATTAGAGATTAATACCGTCGCTGTTGCTAAAATTCCTTCTTGGCGGCCTGTAAATCCGAGCTTTTCGGTAGTGGTCGCTTTGATACTAATTTGATTTAAATCTACATTCAAAACATCCGCAATGCTTTGTCGCATCTCTAAATTATGTTTCGCTAGTTTAGGACGTTCACAAGCTACTGTAATATCGGCATTATTCAAACGATAACCACGATCTAAGATTAACTGATAAACGTGTTTTAACAGTACACGGCTATCCGCTCCTTTAAACTCTGGATCGGTATCTGGAAAATGCTGACCAATATCGCCAAGCGCCAGTGCACCGAGTAAAGCATCACATAGCGCATGTAACACGACATCGCCATCAGAATGTGCTTTCAAGCCATGCGTATGTGGAATCTGAACGCCAGCTAAAGTTACGAAGTTACCCTCTTCAAAAGCATGCACATCCATTCCTTGTCCAATACGAATTTGAGCAACCATATCAACTCTTCCCTTCTATAAAAACTTAAGAAATCTTGTATTCAACTGTTGTGTTTCGCTATAGTACACTTAGCAAAGTAGACTGAAAGTATAAGCGATCATGCCGTCGAATACTGATATGAATCAATTGAAAAGATTAAGTTTTGTCGTGACATTGAGTTGTTTATGCTCATCGCTTGTTTTTGCGGAATCTATCGACTGCTCTAAATCCAAAACAGAGCTCAAAATTTGTTCAAAAACCTTTAGTGAAGCACGTAAGCAACTCAACAATAAATATCTTTCTGCATACCTAGTCACAGATGCACCATTAAAACTTTTACAAGATACACAGACTTTGTGGTTTAGACATACACAACAATGTAAAACCAATTCATGTTTTCAACAGCAGTTTGATGTACGTGGGGATGACTTAAATTTCTATGCATCACTTAAACAAACCCTGACGCAGCATTATCTTAAATTTGAAAATGGACATATTGCTTCCCAACCTGTTCATTTACAAATACATCAACTTGCTAAAGATAAAATCAAAATTGAAGGCTTAGCATACCGCAATCCAAATAACCGAAAAGATGCTCAAACTATTTCATTAATGGCTTATAGCTCTCCTGAGCAGAAAAGTGAAATTTTAGATAATGAGCATCACTGTAAATACAAGTTTGATTTTCAAAAGGCCTTACTTATTGTAAAAACTCAACAAAAAGGCTGCGAACGATTTACGGGTGTTTATCGACTATATGATTAATTGATATAAAACGAAAAAGCCAGTGCATCTACACTGGCTTTTCTTTTTTAAGCTGGATATTTTTGTAGAATATCCTGACTCACCAAAACAGCTGTCGCCGCTGATAAAGTCCAACCTAAATGGCCATGTCCAGTATTATAAAAAACCCGTGGCTGTTTAGACTGTTTTACGACTGGTAACATATTAGGCATCATTGGTCTTAAACCTGCCCAAGGCACAACATGCTCAGTTGAAATGTCAAAATTACGGTTCACCCAATTCACTAGAGGTTGAATACGATCCGCTCGAATGTCTCGATTATAGCCATTAAACTCAGCTGTACCTGCGATACGTAAACGATCTTGACCCAAACGAGACGTTACAATTTTGGCGCTTTCATCAAGTAAACTCACCCATGGTGCATTTTTAATGCTTTTCTCGTCTTTCAATTGGACAGTAATTGAATAGCCTTTAACTGGATAAACATTTACACGCTCACCAATCATGTCAGCCAACTGATAACTTCCAACACCACCACAAACAACTAGAACATCACCTTCTAATTGAAAGCTATCTGATTGAGAAAGATGAGGATGTTCAGCACTTGGCTGACAATTCAGCACTACTTTATCTGTATGACACTTAATATCAGTAACTTCTAAACCAAACTTATACTGAACCCCATATTGTTTAGTCTTCTCAGCTAAAGAAGTTGAATACTTATGAATGTCTCCAGTTGCATCACTTGGGGTGTAATAACCACCAAAGTAATCACCAGTTAAAGATGGCTCGATTGACTTCATTTCTTCCGGTGAAACTGAATAACGCTCCAAAGTACCTTTGTTTAAGACGTCATTCACTTGTTTAGCAATGTCATAATCAGCCTTGCTGTGGTACATATGAAGAATACCGCGTTTCTCCAAATCAAATTGAAGCTGCTCTTTTTCAGCGACTTCAAACAAGCGCTTACGCGCGAGCAATGCTAAGCGAACAGTTTCTATAGTATTGGCCTCATAGTTTTTAATATGAGATAGAAACTCAACTAACCAGCTGTATTTGTGCAAACTAAAAGAAGGGTTAAGTAATAGAGGAGCATCTTTTTGCCTCATCCATTTAAAACCTTTTATAACGGTCGCTTTCTGATTCCAGACTTCTGCATTACAAGCAGATAATTGCCCTCCATTTGCAAATGATGTTTCCATAGCTGGATAAAGATGGCGATCAATCACTGTGACTTGGTAACCTAATTGAGATAATTCATAGGCTGAAGTAACCCCGGTGATTCCTGCACCAATCACAATAACATGTGGCATAACAGACTCCTCTGAAATGCAAAAACATTTCATCAGTACAGCCCATCTGTCATTTGTACCTGAGAGTTTCGACCTAAATACTACCTTTTAGTATTTCGATCTTCCCCTTCGGTGAGTTTATGACTTATAAGTTTTTATTCTTCATCTTATAAATCTTAAGCTTCTCTCCAGATTTTTTAATTATTACAGTCCCTTTTGCCTGAGAGTTTCCGGGCTTGTTGCTCCTTCGGCGGGTTCCTAAGAACCTCTCTCCCGCAATAATTTTGTATTTATATAAGCAATGTATCTGCCACTTTTAAAAAAACGCATTCTTTTCTTGTAAACTTTTGTACAGCAATCTAATTAAATAGAAAAGTAATTGATTTAATTATAAAAAAAGGTGAATTATTTAAATTCACCTTTTGCAATTTATTAGAGCTTTCCTTCAAGCACTTGGTCAGAAACTAGACCTTTCCATTGCTCTCGCAAGGTTGGTAAATAAAACTTCTCACCAATTGTGACCAACTCAGCATCAATCAATGCATGAATTTCGTGCATAAAAATATAATCCAACGCAACTAAAGAAAGCTGATGATTTTTTTGTGCTACTTTTTTACGTTTCACTTGAGCTTGTTTAATGAGCTCATTTGCAAAATTTTTATCCTTATATGTAGTGATGGCATTTAAACGAAGCTCAATAACCCCCCAACCCGCCAACAATTTTTTGAAAATTTCAAAGTCTTTTGTTGTTGATTCCCAAGTTACGTTTTCCAGATCATTATCTTCTGGCAAAACAGGTAACAGTAAATCACCAGTACTTGGAAAAATCTTTTTAAGATTTAACAGAAATTTAACAGGCTGATCACTTGGGTAATCATTAAACTGCACATGTTGTTGAGTATCTGTTAAATAAATAGAGAGCATTCAAAAAATCCTTAGCTAAACAACTGTTTATTATGTGTTTAATTTCAATATCGCAAAATAAATGTAAATTAAAAACAATACAAAAACAGGATAAGGTGGGCATTTTAACAATTATGGCAGCTTATTCAACTCTAAGTTGGTTTGATTAAGATATATAAGAAAAATTAAATTCAAGTAACTTTGCAAACAACGCTTATATAAATTAATTGCTCAAAAAGTGAGTGAGTATTAAATATACTGAAACTCAGCCTCTTATTAAAATTTAATGTTACAATACAGTGATTTAATCAATTTCATCTGGCTCCCAAAGAAATGAATAGATCACAGTTAATTTTATTATTTTTAAGTATTACTACTTTTTCTTCTTCTGTATTTTCTGAAACAATTATTTCCCCAATTAAGCAAAAATTTTATGACCAAGAATCGAAGCGCCATAGAAGTATGCTTGAGGTTAATAATAATTCGAATCATAAGTTTAGCGAATCACAACACAATCCTTTTCACTCCGATCCACGCAAGCAAAAAGTAGATTTTTTCGAAATTGCCAAACAATACCAAGATGAGAAACCTCAAAACCCCCACTCCTACTCTCCTGATCCAACTGTGAATATGAGTGATCATGATCGAAGTCTCTACTATATTAGAAATCATGATGATATAGGTCTTAAAAGGGATATTCGCATTCAACAATATAGATCATTAAAACAGCAATATGATAAAGGCGTTATTTCCAATGATGAATACAAAGAGAAAGTTTACAAAATTTTAAAATAAGCTTTTATATATTCTGAAGCCTTCTTTTAATGGAAGGCTTTTATAATAGTTTTGATATAGATTGTTAAAAAAACTTTAAATAACAAAGATTCATAGTAAATAAGCAATAAAAATTAAACAGTTTTAACTGCTAAAAGACGCCAGACTATTCAGATCTTCTCTACACATAAAGGAGAGATCCATGAAGATCCGCGCTTCACGTACCTATTCAACTTATTCAAATCATTACTTTATTTCGAAAGAATATGAATGCAGCGTTATTCCACTAAAAGGAATGTGCTTTACCGATCTTGGTCTGACCGAAAATGGTGTGATTGAACCGATAGAAATTACAGAGGTCACTATAGATCCAGCCTCAAATTCTTATCATATTCTTTTAGCAAAAGATGCTCATGAATACACGAAAGAAGAACTAAAAAGAAAATTTGAAGAAATGAAAGTAAATGGTTGGGAATATATAGAAGATCTACTGATGTAGCTTTTATTCTCAACCTAATAAGTTAGAGCACATATGAAAAGCTATAGATTTAATGCGTACATATAATAGCCATCAGTAGTTTATCTGTACATTCAGTACAAAATGGCACTACTGATGGCTATATAGACTGCTTATATACTATTTGGCGAAACCATTTTTTCAGGTTTAACGACCTCGTCAAACTGTTCTGCTGTTACTAAACCAAGCTCAACAGCCACTTGTTTTAAAGTCTTATTCTCTTTATAGGCAGTTTTCGCTACTTTTGCAGAGTTTTCATAACCAATAACTGGATTTAATGCAGTAACTAACATGAGAGAGTTATGCAAGAAGTGGTCAATTTTATCGCGATTAGGTTCAATTCCAACCGCACAGTGATCATTAAAACTATTACATGCATCGCCAAGAAGCTGAATAGATTGCAATAAATTATAAGCAATTACTGGCATAAATACGTTTAATTCGAAGTTACCCGAAGCACCAGCGATATTAATAGTGGTATCGTTACCAAGCACTTGTGCAACCACCATGGTCATTGCTTCACTTTGAGTTGGGTTCACTTTACCTGGCATAATACTTGAGCCTGGTTCATTTTCAGGAATGCGAATTTCCCCAAAACCACAGCGTGGCCCACTTGCTAACCAACGAATATCGTTAGCAATCTTATTTAAGCTTACTGCAAGCGTTTTTAATGCACCTGATGCAAAAACAGCGGCATCACGCCCTGCAAGTGCTTCAAATTTATTAGGAGCAGTAACAAATGGCAAACCTGTTAAAGCTGCAAGCTGAGTTGCTGCCTTAACAGCATAGTCAGGATGAGCATTTAACCCTGTTCCTACTGCTGTGCCGCCCAATGGCAACTCATATAAACCAGTTAAAGCTTGTTGTAGACGTACTAAACCGTGCTCAAGCTGAGAAACATAACCACTAAATTCTTGGCCTAAGGTTAATGGTGTAGCATCTTGCAAATGAGTACGGCCAATTTTAACAATATCGTGAAACTCATCGGACTTCTTCTGCAAAGTCGCTTTAAGCTGCTCTACAGCTGGAATCAGCAATTCATTAATTTGCAAACTTGCTGCTACGTGAATAGCTGTTGGAAATGAGTCATTGGTAGATTGCGCACGATTGACATGATCATTTGGATGTACTGGTTTTTGTGCGCCCAGCACTTCACCTAATTTTTGGTTGGCAATATTGGCAATCACTTCATTACAGTTCATGTTGCTTTGTGTACCAGAACCTGTTTGCCAAACTACGAGTGGGAACTGTGAGTCCCATTTTCCTGCAATCACTTCTTCGGCAGCGCCCACAATATATTGACTTAAATCTTGTGGTAACTGTCCTAACTCTGCATTGGTTATTGCTGCTGCTTTTTTTACCAATCCCATCGCTCGAATCATGGCACGGGGTAAACGCTCCTGCCCGATTTTGAAGTTCTGTAAGCTACGTTGGGTTTGTGCTCCCCATAGCGCTTCATTTGGAACTTCAATCTCACCCATAGTGTCATGTTCAATTCGTGTTTGCATAGAAACCTCGGTTATCTGGTTAAAGAACTCACGGGCTGAAGCAATTTTTGCTTTGGCTAGTTAATTTTAGTATCGTACTCAAGCATTCCATTATTGTAAATAAGAATCATTATCTTATCTTCCATTTAATGTGTTTTGATAGAATCTCCATTCATCTTCAATCATTTGCTTTAAAGTTCGTTTCGGATTCCATTGTAATAAAGTTTTTGCTTTTCCTACATTTGCACCAAGTTGAGCCAATTCTTCATGCTTATAAATTGCCGATTGTGTCGGAATTTCAGCTTGGGTCACTTGTGAAATTTCATCTAATAATTGACGAATTGAATGTACTTGGTCATGTGCAATATTAAAAGCTTCACAGCAGTGAGTTTGGTCACGCAACCAATGTAGAGTTGCACTTACCGCGTCACATACATCTAACACATGTAGAAAGCTACGTTCCACGGTATGGTCTTCGGTCGAAACCTGATCTTGTAATTCAATTAAATCACGCTGCATCGCTGCCACTTGCAGTGCAAGCGGTACAATATTTTTAGGGAGCTGCGCAACATACTCACCTAATACACCATGCTCAAAAGCACCTACAATATTTGATAGGCGTAAGATCGCAATTTTCCATTCATGATCAATTTTATGAGTATCTCTAATGATTTCTTCAATCATCTGTTGAGATTTGATATATGGATTAGGATAACCGTAGTTGAAATCTTCTGTTTCGCTTAACTGCAAACCAGATTTTCCATAGACGGCCAAGCTAGATAAATGAATGAAATGACGAACACCTGTACGTTGCATCGCACGCAATAGGCTCATAATGCAACTGACATTATCGTTGTAATATTCGAGCGGTTTTAAATTAGACTCTTCAATAGATTTAAAACCAGCTGTGTGAATGACTGCATCGATTGAGTACTGTTCAAATACTTTGTTCAATGCAGGTGTATTACGTACATCAAGTTTAACAAACGGAACGTACATACCAGAGATGTATTCTAACCGCTCAAGCGTTTGCAAGGTCGAGTTAGCCAAATTATCGACAATAACCACTTCTTGGCCTTGAGCCAACAGACTCAATGCAATGTGTGAACCGATAAAGCCTAAACCACCTGTCACTAAAATCATTGTATACTTACCTTTCTCTTAATGTATCTACGCCTATTTAGACGTATGACCATAGTGAATTCTCAATGAGTACATTACTACTAATAACCTCTGCTCCTACTTCAATCCATGCTTGGCATGCACTGGGCCTTGCTCAGGCACTCAAAAGTAAAAATGAAGACTTTCGTGTATTCTTTTACCAAGATGGCGTTCAAGTTGCGAATGACTTTCAGTGGGTTCCTGACGACCAGCGTAATTTAACGCATGAATGGCAAAAGCTCGCGATCCGACTTCCTGTTTGCGTTAGCGCTGCTCTTGCACGCGGGATTACCGATGCAGAAAATGCGAGTCGCCATCAACTTAGTCATCACAACCTAGCGAGCAACTTTGAGTTGGTTGGACTAGGTGAACTTGCTGATGCAGTACAGTCAGCCTCTCGTCTTCTTCAATTCTAAGTTACTTTGTTAACTTAGATTGTTGCTTTTAAAAGGTATATTGTGTGAAAACTGTACTCGTTATTTTGACCCAAGCCAATCTAACCAGCCTACAAGTCAATGAAAGCCTCGCCGCTACTATGGTTTTAGCAACCTTTGGCTCACCAGTCAAAGTATTATTGAAAGATGCAGCTCTTAGCCTCTTACAAAATGAACATAACTTTGACCAGTTGCAGCATGCTTTTAAAATTGCTTCAAACATGGTGGATAGCTTTGAGTTTTATGACTTAAGTCCAATTCTTGTTGAGATCAAAAATAAACAGCATCCTTTTGTTCAAAACAGTGAGCAGGAGCTAGAGTTTGTTCAGTTAGATACTGAACTCATCCAATCTTTCGATCATGTCTTATATTGGTAGATAAAGGTGTAAATTTAATGACGCAATCAACACTTTATCTGGTGCAAGCTTCTTATCACCATACCCCTCGTATTATTGAAGAACTTGAAAAGCTTTTTCATCAAGACGATCAGATTGTTTTTATGGGCGATTCAACCGCACAGCTTTCCGTAGACATTTGTCAGCAGTTTGGCTCAGTTTCTTGTTTGGCTCATGAAAAAGATTTAATTGATGCAGAAACCTTGGCTCACGTTAAGGTATTAAACTATGACCAGTTTGCAGATCTGGTTTTACAATTTAATCGATGCATTTCTTTGAAGTAATATTGTTAGGCTCATTTTTATGAATTTAGAATTAGATCAAGATGGTCATTTAGTCGACTATACGATTTGGAATCCCGAAGTCGCACAGGAACTCGCCAAATCTCTCGATCTTGAATTAACAGATTGGCATTTTGAAGTTTTAGCTGCGGTTCGCCAATTTTATCAACAATTTGGGCACTCTCCTGCAACACGCCCTCTGATTAAGTTTTTAATGAAAACCGTCAGTCCTGATATCAATAATGCTGTTTTACAGCAAAAATTTAATACTGGTTTAGTTGCCCGTCATTTAAGTCGTTTGGCAGGTGTTCCTAAACCAGCAAATTGTTTATAAAGTTAAGTAAACTTTTTAGCAGCAGCGACACATAAAATAGTTGCTGCTGTGACCACTAACATTGACCAGCTCACATGTTCGTGCAATAAAGCCGCTGCAATAGCTAGCCCCATTAAAGGCTGTAAAAGTTGTAGTTGGCTTATGGCAGCAATACCGCCTTGTGCCAGTCCTTTGTACCAAAAGAAAAAGCCAATGAGCATACTAAACAAAGACACATAAATAAGACCAACTAAAGCTGATGTAGACACACTTTGGAATGAAGCTGGCATATAGAAAATAGTAAGCAACAACATAAAAGGTAAAGACAAAATAAGTGCCCAACAAATGACTTGCCACCCGCCTATTTTTCTTGAAAGTACACCGCCTTCTGCATAGCCAAAGCCACAAAAAATAATCGCCATCAACATATAAAAGTCCCCTATTCCAAGTGATGTATCACCAGAAATAAAAAACATATAAGCGAAAACAACGGCACTCCCCAATACTGCAAATATCCAGAAAAATTGATTCGGTTTTTCTCCGCCTCTGAGTACAGCAAATATTGCAGTTGCAAGTGGCAAAAGACTAACGAATACAATTGAATGGGCTGCATTCATGTGCTGTAGAGCAAGTGCTGTAAACAACGGAAAACCAATCACCACTCCTAAAGCAACAATGGCAAGAGGCCACCAATCTTGCTTAGCTGGTCTTTTTTCTTTAAGCAAAAAGATAAGAGTTAAACCTAAAACACCAGCAATTGCCGCGCGTGCTGCAGTTAGAAAGCCCGGTTCGAACCCCATTACTGCTACACGTGTAGCTGGCAGTGACCCCGCAAAGATAGCCACGCCAATAAACCCATTTACCCAGCCATTCATAAACCTATTCATAATTTTCTCCGTCACTATACGAAGAATTTAAGCTGTGCTAAGGTGATAAAACCAGATACAAAGCAGTACAATTTAAAAGAACTGTTATGTATTAACAACTAATACAGTTGGGATTTTAAGCGCGTGAATCAGAGCAAAACAAAAATTGAAATTGTCATTTCAGAAATTGAGCAACAAATAAAAAATCGATCTTTATTGCCGGGAGCACGCTTGCCTTCTGTTCGTAAATTAGCAAATGATCTGGGATTTTCAGTATCCACTGTTGTAGAGGCGTATGAAAGATTAATTGCTTTAGGCAAAATCGAATCAAGAACTGGATCTGGTTTTTATATTGTTGGTCCGCTCGCACCTTTAGCTTTAAGTGAATTAGGCCCTAAATTAGATCGTTCAGTTGATCCATTATGGATTTCACGTCAATCTCTGGAAGCGAAAGCAGATGTTTTTAAGCCTGGTTGCGGTTGGCTACCTGATGACTGGATGCCATTAGACAGTATTCGTAAAGCTTTAAGGACAGCCGCAAAAAGCCCTGATGATTGTTTAATGGGTTATTCAACACCATTGGGATTACCAGCGCTACGTGACTTACTGGCAAGGCGTTCTCAAGCAAAAGGGATAGAGGCGAATCTGAACCAAGTACTTTTAACTGATTCGGGAACTCAAGCGATTGATTTGGTTTGCCGATTTTTACTAAAGCCCGATGATGTCGTTTTGATTGATGATCCTTGTTATTTCAACTTTCATGCATTACTTAAAGTTCATCAAGTCAAAGTTATTGGTATTCCCTACACACCAACAGGCCCTGACTTAGAGGCATTTAAAGAAGCAATTGAGACTTACAATCCACGTCTCTATATCACCAACTCAGGAATTCACAATCCAACTGGTGCGACACTGTCTCTTTCTACAGCACATCAACTATTAAAACTGATTGAGCAATCCAATTTGATTGTCGTTGAAGATGATATTTTTTCAGATTTTGAATATAGCGCTGCTCCTCGGCTTGCGGCTTTGGATAATCTGTCACGTGTAATTTTTATTGGAAGTTTTTCTAAAACCTTATCAGCATCTATTCGCTGTGGTTATATCATTGCAAAACCAGAATGGATTGATCAACTCACTGACCTAAAAATTGCCACAAGCTTTTCTCACAATGGCGTGTCTGCAGAAGTTTTATTAAGTGCTTTAACAGATGGATCTTACCGTAAACATATAGAATTATTAAAAGTTCGTTTAGCAAAAGCGATGCACGATACCATTACCAAACTAGAACCTTTGGGCATAAAGCCATGGATTAAGCCTCAAGCGGGAATTTTTGTTTGGTGTCATTTACCAGAGGGTGTTGAAGCTTCAAAAATTGCAAAATACTGTATTAACCATCAAGTTATTCTTGCACCAGGAAATGCGTTTAGCCAAGCTCCTAATGCTGGTCAATTCATACGTTTTAATGTAACACAGTCAAATCATGACCACATTTATAAGACTCTAGCTGATGCGATTCAACAAGAGTCTTCATAATTTATAGAGAGGAAAATTAGGCTTGTTTCTGTTTTTGTTCTATATATGCAAAATAGCCTGGCCCAGCTGAAACTTGCACTTGTTTGGCATGTAAAGGTTCATGGCAAACCGAACATACCATGACTGGTTCGAACTTATGGCCACAAGTTTTATGACGATACTCTAATGGTTTACCTAAACCTTGATCCATCCATTTATCTGCCCAATTCGCCATAGATAAAATAATTGGATAAAGTTCAAACCCCTTATCAGTAAGGCGATATTCAAAGCGTTCTTGACGATCAAAATAAGGAGCTTTGGCTAAAATTTCATATTCAACCAAACGCTTTAAACGATCTGAAAGGACATGACGAGTTACACCTAATGATTTTTGAAAATCGTCAAAACGGCGTATTCCCATAAAAGCATTACGTAATATTAGCATCGTCCATCGATCGCCAATCACTGATAGCATACGAGCAACCGAACAAGGTTGATCACCGATGTCATCCCATTTCATCTTTATGCGTTCCTCGATATTTCCTAGCCTAATGGCCCTATTGTTTATACCCTAAACCACTTACCACGAGTTATGCAAGATTCATTATAAAAATAACTTCTTATCAACTTTATAAAAGAATTTTTTATTATAAAAAAATAGAAAGCTATTATATAAATTTGCTTAACAAATATAACTCACCCAATTGTATAGTGAATTATATCTATTATTACTCATCATTAATTTGAGATGAATACACCCTTCAAAATATGACCTGCTTCTAGTTTCACACTTGCTGGAATTCGCACCAGACAATTGGCCTGCATTAAATTACTGAGCATGTGTGATTGTTGTTTTGCCAGACTTTTAACTTTAAGTTGTCCATTGTCAAAATAAGCATGCATCCGTAGAAAACGTTCACGCGCATCTTCTTTTAAATCATGATCTAAAATTGCACTAAACCAATCCGGCCCTGCTTGATTTCCCTGCAAAGTGTCAAGCAATACTTTACCGTAAACTTGCATTGATACATAGACCGCAGCCGGATTACCTGGCAACCCCAGCAAATAACAACGGTGATCTTTTTCCGTGTGAGAATATTCAGCAAAAAAGAGTGGCTTACCCGGCTTTTGTTTTACTTTCCAAAAGATCTGTTCAAAGCCAGCCTCAAAAGCGCATGGGCGAACAAAGTCATAATCACCCACGGACACTCCACCTGTGGTTATGATGACATCATGACTATCTTTTAACTGATTAAAGTAATGCGTGACTTGCGCCGCCTCATCTGCCACATGAATGAGTTCAACCTCTAAGCCGTAATCTTCAAACCAAGCTTTTAGTAATGGACCATTTGCATCAAAGACTTTACCTTCTGCAAGATCTTCAGCTTTTTCGGCAACTTCATCACCAGTGACTAAAACAGCAACTTTCGGCGCACGGTAAACGTCAACCGTTTGTACACCCGCCATACTTAAGGCAGCCAAGCTTCCAATATTTAAGAACTGTCCTACTTGAGCAAGTAACTGCCCTTGTTGGATTTCTTCTCCGGTAAAACGGATATCGGCTTTAGGGCGAATATGTTCAGTTAACAAAATTTCTTGTGCTGACACGACCTCTACTATTTCTTGCCTCGCAACATGCGTTGTGCCTTCAGGAATTTTGCCACCAGTAAATATACGAATTGCCTGTCCTTCACTCAGAATGTCATGACTTTCGCTTCCAGCACGAATCTCGCCAGTAACCTGAAACTTTTGGTTATTTAAATCATCTACATGACTACAAAGCGCGTAACCATCTACAGCACTTTGAGAGAAACTTGGCAAATTAATTTCTGAATAACTTTCTTTAGCAAGATATCTACTTAGGCTATTTTGAAGAGTTTGCTGAATTGAGCCTAATTTTTTAGGTCGGTTACTAATCAGCTCAATTGCTTCATCTACGCTAATCAACCCACGTTCTGCACCACAACCTGACATTATTCATAGCCTCCCGGATGTGGTAAATCACGGCAAACATCAAAAATATGGACTAAGGCAGGTAAAATAGCAGCCATTGATTCACTTGCTCCACCACGGCTTCCCGGTAAAGTCACCACTAGAGAACGGTCGATAAAACCAGCCACTCCACGCGACATTGCAGCATATGGCGTGCGTTTTTGCCCAAATGAACGCGCAGCTTCCATTAAGCCATCTAACTTACGTTCAAGAAGTGGCTCTAGCGTATCAACCGTAATATCCCGCTTACCAATTCCAGTACCACCGACGGTCATAATGCAAGCATATGATTTGCTCAACTCAAGCACTAAGTTTTTTAAAGTATCCGCTTCATCTGGCAAAATCTGGTAGTGAATCGGGTCGAATCCTGCCTCGGTTAAAGTTTCAACCACAGATTTTCCGGCAGTATCGGGCTTTCTGCCAGCTGCGACGGTATCGGATAACACAATAACAGCAGCGGAAACGGGTTGACGAAGAACTCGCTTAAAGTGTGATTTTCCACCTTTTTTCTTAAGCAATTTACATTGATCCATCCAGAGCTCTTCTGGTTCACAATGCGGTTTTAACATGTCGTAAATGGTTAAGCCTGCAAGACTTGCAGCCGTTAAGGCTTCCATTTCTACGCCAGTAGGACCGATGGTTTCGACCACGGTAATAATCTTTACAAAATCATGTTCTAATTCATATTCAACATCTGCGCGATAAATCGGCAGTGGATGACACAAAGGAATCAGCTCATCAGTTCGTTTTGCTGCCAAAATTCCTGCAACACGTGCAGTTTTTAATGCATCCCCTTTTTCAGTATTTCCTTGTCTTAATAATTCAATACAGTGCGGTGGTGCATATAAAATTGCTTGTGCTTCAGCAACACGATAACTTTCCGGCTTCATTCCTACGTTTTTCATTATTTATCCTAGTCTTGCTTATTTCAGTGTGAGTGTTCATGGCCGGCATGATGGTGATGCTTGTGTTCTTGCGGTGCATCCTTACGAATACAGCAGCCTTCTACATAGTGACTTGTACCATCTGTAAAGAACTCTTCTTTAAACACAGGCACTTCATGCTTTACCCGCTCAACCGCTTCTTCGCATGCTTGAAAAGCTTCACGGCGATGGGCTGCATAAGCAATTGCAATGATTGCTGTTTCACCCACATCTAGATATCCAATCCGATGAACCACTCGCACATAAGATACCTGATACTTTTTCTCAATTTCCAGTTCAATTTCACGTATCATTTTTTCAGAAAGCGGTTTATACGAGGTATATTTCAGTGCTTTAACAGCTTTACCTTCATGATGATTACGAACCGTACCCATAAAAATATCAATTCCACCGCATTCAGGAAATGATTCAATAGGATCAAAGGTATCAAGGCTTAAAGCCTGCTCTTGTATACGTGCAAAATCTCGCATGGCTCATCCTCCTGCAACTGGTGATAATAAAACCAAAGTACATGGCTGACTTAAAGCTGATTGCCTTGTTATGACATTATCGCCAATAGCGCATGCACATTTTTCCATGGCCTGTGTACATTCTGGATGTAATAAAACAATTTCATCTAAGACATCTTTAACTAAAATATCGGTGGGGAAAACTAACGAAAGATTTTGTGGAAGCAATTTTTCAATTGCGCCAAATGATTCGATTTTAATTTGGATAGATTGCTGCATTTATCCCCCAAGCATATGCATACTGATTTTACGGGTTTGTTGATGTTGTAAGGCATGAAAGCCTTTGGCTTTATTCCAGATATACGGCATAACCTGATCTTTCAAGTGCTGACTATGCAGCACATGATCAGTTGAGTTCTGTGCACGTAATAGTGCTTGAAGCTGCGGCTTAATATTTAAACCCTGCTGAGCAAAGAGACAGTTATATAGCTCACCTTGCGCCGTTAGTCGAATGCGGTCACATTGGTGGCAAAATGAGTGAGTAATGGTAGAAATGATGCCTAGAGCGTAGCTATTGTTAAGCAGATATTGACGCGCTGGCTCATGTTGTTGCTCGATGACTTGTACCGAATAATGCGGTTGCAACGCCTGTAAAATTTCAGCTTCACTCACCACATCTTTATTTGACCAGAGTGCATCACCATCAAGCGGCATAAACTCAATAAAACGTAGCGGAATATGATTGGCGATTGACCACCTCACCATGGGTAAGATTTGATCGTCATTTTTGTCTTTCATTAACACGCAGTTTATTTTAAAAGGTAGTCCTGCATCTTTTGTAGCTTGAATACCTTCAAGAACTGGTTCTAATTTTTTCTTGGTGAGTTCTTTAAATTGAATTGAATCAAGACTATCTAAACTAATATTTAAATCATCTAAACCAGCATCTTTTAACTGCTTAGCGTATTTAGCAAGATAATGTCCATTGGTAGTCATTGAAATGCGTTTTAGACCTAATGCTTTTAAAGCTTGTAAATCACGAACGAAATGAACAATGCCTTGACGCATTAATGGTTCGCCGCCTGTAATACGGATGCTTTCAATGCCTTGTTGCACCATAAAACGACAAAACTGAAAGAGTGCCTCAAAACTAAGCAAGTCTTGTTTATTTAACCATTCAGGATGTTCAGGCATGCAATATACACACTTAAAATTACAGCGATCAGTTACCGAAATTCGTAACTTTCGCTTGATACGCCCATATTGGTCTTGCAAAAGCATTGGCGCAGTTTCAGAGTGATATTGTTTCATTATTTGCACTCATATCGAGAACAGTTCAAATATTGCAAGCACTCATTAAGAGCAATTAAACTTGTAAAATTGCGCCTTAGTAGTGCTTTGATCTTTATTGCAAAATTTGTTCCAGTTCTATTTATCATCCATAACTTCTTCGGTTTTTTGATAGACCTTTGGCTGCACCAATTCACTGTAATTTTAAAACTGTATAAAATTGGTGCAGCATTAATCTCTTATTTGCCTTACATTATTTCTAGCACTTTTCTAAGCGGATGGGTACATATTTATGGTACGGCGTTTTAGATAATGGATCACAATGTTCAGCGGAAATCAGTCGATTTAATTGTGGTCCAATGGGTTCACCACCTTGAAAGCGCATGCCATAACCATGTGGAAGCGAAACAACTCCTTTTCGCATTCCCTCATCAAAATCTACGGTAACCTGAATTTCTCCATGTTGTGAAATACATTTAAGCTGACCACCTGCATCTACATTAAGCTGCCTCGCATCTTCAGGATGAATTCGTAAAGCTCCTTCAGCATCTACTTTTCGCCATGCTGGGTCACGGTAAATTTGGTTGGCGTTATAACTACGTCGCTCACCCGACAAAAGGATGAAAGGAAATTCTTCAACGTTAACCTGATGATTTTTTAAATTTGCGAGCTCAATTAACATCTCGGGAATAGCTAAACGTATTTTCTTATCTTTATAAGCTACCAGTTTCCAGACTTCGTCATATTCATGTTGCGATAAAATCATACCTGAACGTTGCTTTAATATTTGCTCAAATAGTTTGACACCTTGTGTTAACGGATTACCTTTATAACCTGCACGACGTACCGCTTTGGTGTGTAAGACAGCATATTGAATAGAGAGCGGCAATAAAAAAGCTACTGAACCAGCTGATTTTTCTAACTGCTTACCTAAAGTACGATAGATAATTGAAGCTGCAAAGGGAATATATTTTTTGTGTCGTGCAAAAGTGAGTCCTAATGCAGACAAATACGGTAAATAGGCTGTTTTTTTCGAGTCGACTGAAGCTATTTTTTCTAAAATTGGAAAGCGTTTTGGAATCACCTGCATAGCTTCAAGTAATCGAGTATAAATTTCGGCTTCCGGTAAAGTATTCGTTTGAGCGGCCAATACAGGATGACGGAGGTGAAAACCATTTTTAGGAAATTCCAAATTAAAACCAGTAAATTCCCATTTTTCAAACTGGGTATGCGCTGGCAAAATGTAGTGTGCAAGTCTTGCGGTTTCTGTCATCGCAACATCCACCACAACCAACAAATCTAAGGCTTTAAAGGCTTCCTCAAAAGCTGGTGTATCAGGATAAGTTAATAACGGATTACAGCTATCTACAAAAACTGCGCGAATTCGCTTTTCCCCTGCGTTTAAGATTTCATCGGGTAAAATATTAGGCGGGAAGAACCCAGAAATCGGGAACATTTTATGGTAAACACTCCGTCTATATTTCGGCTTTCTTTCATCTGTATCACTTAAGATTGGAATAAACATGGTATGCAAATTATTGGTACCCTGCTTTCCAAAGTTTCCAGTCACTAAGTACAGTAGTTTTTCTAAATATCCGTTTAATGTCGTATTTAAAGTATGTTGAATACCTAAATCAATCCGCACACAGCCTCTTTTAGCTTTGGCAAAATCTCGAACTACTTGGTAAATCAAATCGACTGGAACATCAGCTTTAGCAATATAGTCTTCAATCGGCACACGACTAAATACTGCTTTTACGTCTTCAAAACCTTGTGTGTGCTGATTAATAAACGCTGCATCGTAAAGGTTTTCTTTAATAATGATTGCAATCATCGCCGACATTAAAAAAGCATCTGTTCCAGGTTTTAATTGCACATGAATATCTGCTTGTTTAGCCGTTTCGGTAACACGCGGGTCAAACACAACCATGGTTCGATTCGGATCTTTCTTAATATGTTTTAGCGTGTCTCGGGCGTTGGGAATGCCATGGGCCTGAAAAGGATTTGTTCCAATAAAAAGCACATAATCTGCGTGTTCAACATCTTCTGTGGTATGACAAGCCTGACTACCAAATAAACGACCATTGAGCCAGAAATCACCCGTTTTTTCTTGGGCAAGTGAGTTGTATGCATAATAACTTTTCATGGCCAGCAAAAGTTGTCGACCATACGCTGCGCCGAGGTGGTTACCCTGACCGCCGCCCCCAACAGAAGCAAAAGCAGTCCCACCAAAATCATCTCTAATCTGCACTAATCGATCAGCAATTTCTTGTATGGCAACATCCCAACTTACTTCTTGAAATGATCCATCAGGCTGACGTTTTAAAGGTGTGGTCAAACGGTCTGCGTGTTGCTGGTAATGCTGTAATCTGGCAGCTTTTTGGCAAATGTAACCTTGAGAAAAGGGATGTTCGGGATCACCTTTAATTTTGACAAACTGGTTATCTTTAATTTCGACACTTAAACCGCAGTTTCTAGAACATAAGATACATGCGGTCACATCTGTTTTACTTTGCTGAGCTGCGTCCATCATTTTTCTGGCTCCGTTTATTTTTATACATCTAGCTAGAATTAAAATAACAAGTTCCAAAATAGAACTTATGTATTAGATAGTCAAGAACGCATCATTTTAAATTTGTTTATAACATCACTTTAGTTTGTAAATTGATAGAATCTAATGTTTAACTCGCGGTAAATATCTCTTTAAAAGCATTGATTTGTTTATATTGTTGGAGCTCATCCAAAGAGTTAATGCTATGAAAAAATAAGTTTTGTTTTTGAAATACGGCGACTTGTGCATGTAAAAGCTTAAAGCACTCTTTTAAACTTAATCGTTGTTTGTCAATTTGCTCTCTTATCGTAATCAGACTTTCACGCTTTAATAAGCAAAATGGGTATAAAGCATCCCCATTAATTGAAACATAGGCTGCCTGAGCTTGTTTATTTTTGCGTAGTGCGCTGTGTAATTTCGCAACGACTTGCGTAGGTATATACGTCACATCACAGGGAATACACAAAACATAATCTGCTTTTACATGTGACCATGCGCTTTTCATGCCCATAAGTGGGCCGAAAAAACCGGAAGCATCATCTTGAAAACACTTAATATCAGGCACAATACTTTGATAAATCGAATAATCACGATGACTATTTACCCAAATTTCAGATACAGATGACTTTAGTTTTTGATGAATTTTGAGTAGTTGCGTATCGCCATCAAATTGCTGCAACAGCTTATTTAAACCATTCATACGGCGGGCTTGTCCACCCGCCAAAATGACCAGATCAGTTACGGGATATCCCTTATTCACACTTCCACCTCTTGTTGGCAAGCTTTAATCAAGCCACGAATCTCAGGTAAACATGAACCACAGTTCCCACCTGCTTTTAAACATGCAGTAACCTGTTTTTCATGAGTAATATTTTGAGTTTTGATTGCGTCTATAATTTTGTTCTTACCTACTTTAAAACAACTACAGACTAAAGGCCCGTCATTATTTGTAGCAGACATTGGCATGCCAGCCAGTAACGCTTTTCGGTGTAAAGCACTTAAACGTTCACGTTTAAACAGACTTGCGATCCAATCACGATCTGGCAATAAATCTGACGGTGCAATATATAGACTTGCAATTACAATGCCATCTTTCAAAATAACGCTATGGCTCAGTTGTGAAGAGATATCTTCTATGCTTAACCATTCAAAGGTTTCATCGGCAAATGGCAAAAAGCTTTTCAGATTCTTTTGAGTATCATGAAAAGTTTGGCGGTCTGCAAGTTCGTAACGATTAGTTTTCACCATTTTGACCTTGGTCCACCATGCACAGTGATGTAGCGATTCTTGAATATGCGAATCGTATCCTTCACGTATATAAAGCACACCTTGCCAAGTAGTATAAAACGGTTGAATCGTGACAGGTGTATGTTTGAACTCAGGTTCGCCTGAAATAGCATCGACTTCGGGGTTAACGACTTTACCAATCCGAGCATCGGACGCAACTTGTTCAGTCCAGTGAATCGGCGCAAAAATTTGCCCACGACGTACTCCCGACGAGAATGTCACACGTAGTACACAACTGCCCCATTTCGAACGAACTTCTACTAAGCCTTGATCACGCACACCAAACTTTAAGGCATCACTCGGATGAATCTCGCAAAATGGTTCGGCACGGTGACTGGTCAAATTTGGCGACAAGCCTGTACGCGTCATGGTGTGCCATTGGTCTCGAATACGTCCAGTGTTTAAAATAAGTGGATAGTCTTCCGAAATTGCATGAACTGGATCAATTGCAACAGTTGGAATCAATTTCGCCTTGGCATTTTTATGACTAAACTGCCCTTTGCCAAACAGTTGTTGAACGGTATTAGCATCTTGGTTTTTATTCCACACTGGCCATTGAATTGGTTGCAGCGCATCGTACTCCACAGCGCTCAGATTCATTAAGCCTTTTAAGTTAAAATAACGGAAATTATTACTTTGTTCACGAGTATCTATGTCTGTATTATCTTGTGCCGATAACGCTGCATGTTCATTGAAAATATCAACAGCACTCTCGAAATCAAAACCATTAAAGCCTAATTTTTTCGCGACTTGGCTAACAGACCACCAGTCTGCTTTTGCTTCACCTGGTGCAGGTAAAAAAGCACGCTGACGTGAAATACGACGCTCAGAATTCGTCACTGTGCCATCTTTTTCCCCCCAACCTAAAGCTGGAAGCAAAATATCGGCGTAAGCCGTAGTATCGGTATCGGCACAGATATCTGACACGACGACTAACTCGCACTTCTCTAAAGCACGTTTAACTTGATCGGCATCTGGCAGACTCACGACTGGATTGGTTGCCATAATCCAGATGGCTTTAATTTTTCCAGCTTCAACCGCATTAAATAAATCCACTGCTTTTAAGCCAGCTTGAGTTGCAATAAATGGGCTGTCCCAGAAAGTTTGAACAACTTTTTGATGTAGTGGATTATCTAAGTCCATGTGTGCAGCCAACATATTGGCTAAGCCACCGACTTCACGGCCACCCATCGCGTTGGGCTGACCAGTCATTGAAAATGGAGCAGCGCCGAGCTTACCAATTTTTCCAGTCAATAAATGACAGTTAATAATACTATTGGCTTTATTTACACCCTGACTTGATTGATTCACACCCATTGAAAATAGGGTAATGACTTTTTCAGTTTGAGCAAATTTCTCAAAAAACTGTTGCAACTTATCGAGTGCAATTCCCGTACGCTTTGCGACATATTCAATATCAGTTTCTGGCTCACTGCTTTCCAAAACATCGTGCAGACCTTCGGTATAAGCATCCACAAAAGCCTGATCGGCATGACCATTTTGATATAAATATTGGAATAGACCGTTAAACAATGCGACGTCTTGGCCCGGTAAAATCGGTAAATGTAAATCCGCTTGCTCACAAGTACTGGTAAAACGTGGGTCAATCACCACAACAAACATATCTGGATTGTGGCTTTTAGCCTGCATAATCCGCTGATAGAGCACAGGATGGCACCATGCGGTATTGGAACCAACCAAAACCACCATATCTGCATGTTCAAAATCTTCATAACTTGCTGGCACAATATCTTCACCGAAACTACGTTTGTGACCTGCCACTGCAGATGACATACAAAGACGTGAGTTGGTATCGATATTTGCAGTGCCCAAATAGCCTTTTACAAACTTGTTCACCACATAATAGTCTTCAGTCAAAAGCTGACCTGAAACATAAAATGCAATGCTGTCACGACCATATTGATCGATACAAGACTGGAATTTATCGGCAATTTTATTGATTGCTGCATCCCATGTGGTTACAGTCCGATGTGGCTTACGACCAAACATCGGTTGAAGTAGACGTGTTTCTAACCCCAAAGTATCCGCAAGTCGGCTACCTTTAATGCATAAGCGCCCAAAGTTGGAAGGATGCTCAGCATCCCCCTCAACTTGCACCACAGGTCCTTGAGGTTTTTGTTGAACGTTTACACTAACACCACAACCTACACCGCAATATGGACATGTTGTTTTAGTTGTTTTTGCAACATGGTCGGAGCTATCGATTTCAACGCTTGGAATACTATTCATAACTGCTCCTTTCCCTATTTAGCCTGCATTTTTTAATGCAAAATCTCGACCAAATAGCAGCTTATTTCTAAATGAAGAAACAGGAGTTTGATCTGCAATTAACTCTGCATACCACATGCCATCTTCAGTATCACCAAACAATACTGCACCGATTACTCGGTCGCTTTGAATGATAATACGTTTATAAATCTGGCGTTTTTCATCATTCAGGATAATATCTTCATAATCATCTTTCGGCTCAAAATTGCCTGCCGAGAATACATCGACACCACTGACTTTTAACTGAGTCGGTACGGTCGGAGCTTTAAAAGTTAAGCTGCCGTGCTCTGCTAAATGGGTCGCGCAAATAAAAGCTTGGCCCCACAGTGGTTCAACCAAACCGAAAGTTTGACCACGATGTTCAATACACTCACCCACCGCGTAAATACTTGGATCAAACGTTTGCATGGTGTCATTCACCAATACACCACGGTTACAACGTAATCCTGCACTTTGCGCCAAGCTAATATTTGGACGAATACCTACAGCAAACACCACAAGGTCAGCATCTAAAACCGTACCATCTTTTAAACGGATTTGTTTCACATGACCATCTTCATCACCAATTAATGCTTCGGTATTGGCTTCGGTAATGATTTGAATACCTTTTTGTTCAATGCTATGACGTAATAACTGACTCGCACGTCCATCAAGTTGACGTTCCATAATACGGTCCATCAAATGTAGAACTGTGACATTCATACCACGTTGCTTTAATCCATAGGCAGCTTCTAAACCCAGCAAACCGCCACCAATCACGACTGCATTAGTTTTTGAACCACAGTATTCAATCATGGTGTTGACGTCATAAATATCACGGAAAGTTAACACCCCTTTTAGGTCAACACCTTGAACTGGTGGAATAAATGGTGCCGAGCCTGTTGCCAGAATCAAACGGTCATAATCAACTGTCTGGCCTTTTTCGGTGTAAACCACTTTACGCGGACGATCAATTTTTACGGCTTTATCACCAGCAATAAATTTAATGCCTTTATCGTCGTACCACTTCGGTGGATGCAACATAATGTCTTCAATGGTTTTCTCACCCGATAAAACCGGAGATAACATAATACGGTTATAGTTACCCCATGGTTCTTCACCAATCACCGTAACTTCATAACGGTCTGGTGCCATATCAAGCAAATCTTCCAGACAACGCATCCCTGCCAAACCATTCCCGATCAGCACCAGTCTAAGTTTGTCTTGTGATACACCTGTATTGGTAATATAAGTTTTTTGCGGCACCGCATTGACCCAAACACGACCATCAACAATTTTGCTCGGATAAACCGCCAATTTTTGGTCTTTATCTTCTAAACAACGGCCCGTAGCTAAACTGAAATGTTGTTTATAAATTGGTGATGCAACGACTCGTTCGCCTTGTAAATCACCAATAATCCCGCGGCTCATGACGTTGGCTTGGCTAAACGGATCTTTATTGCTCAGTACATAAACACGTTTTTCATGCCCCACACGGAAGATTGCAACCGCTTGGCCGCCCACTAGCGCTCCCGCACCCGTGTTTGGGGTTAAATCATCGAGTGCACAAACGTCAATCCATTGATCATCAGGAAGCATATTTTTGTCTTGTACAATATTCATAGAAACTCTCCTTTATGCTTCAACCATTGGAATGCGGTCTTCTGAACGTTCAGCTTCGGTTAATGGACGGATTTGACCACGTTCAGTTGTAAATTGAATGTGTGGATCAGCCTGTTCATTTGCATCTGCATTGATATAAGTTTGGAAGCGTTTACGAACTTCAGGATTTTCCACCGCAGTACGCCATTCGTCTTGATATGTGCCAATGATGTGTTCCATGCGGCGTTCAAGCTCGGCAGCCAAACCAAGTGAATCGTCCACAACTACAGATTTAAGGTAATCTAAGCCACCTTCCATGTTATCGCGCCATACACTCGTACGTTGTAAACGGTCTGCTGTTTGGATGTAGAACATATAGAAACGGTCGATGTAACGGATGAGCGTTTCTTTATCAAGGTCAGATGCAAGTAACTCTGCATGACGTGGTTTCATACCACCGTTACCACAGACATAAAGGTTCCACCCTTTTTCGGTCGCAATAATACCAACGTCTTTACCTTGCGCTTCTGCACACTCACGAGTACAGCCAGACACTGCCATTTTTAATTTATGTGGTGAACGTAAACCTTTGTAGCGGTTTTCAAGCTCAATCGCTAAACCAACTGAGTTGTCTACCCCGTAACGGCACCATGTGCTACCTACACAAGATTTCACGGTACGCAATGATTTACCGTAAGCATGACCAGACTCGAAGCCCGCAGCATTCAGCTCTTCCCAAATGAATGGAAGTTCATGAACTTGAGCACCAAACATGTCAACGCGTTGACCGCCAGTAATTTTGGTGTACAAGTTATATTTCTTCGCAATTTGACCAATCGCGATTAAACCATCTGGAGTTACTTCACCGCCAGCCATACGTGGTACAACCGAGTAAGAACCGTCTTTTTGGATATTACCCAAATAGTAGTCATTACTGTCTTGTAAGCCTGCATGGCTTGGCTCAAGTACGAAATCGTTCCAGCAAGATGCCAAAATATTTGCGGCAGCAGGTTTACAAATATCACACCCTAGACCATGACCATGTTGATGAATCAAATCATCGAATGTCTTAATTTCATTGACACGAACCAAGTGATACAACTCTTGACGCGAGTACGGGAAGTGTTCGCAAATGTGGTTATTTACAGTTACACCTTGACGTTGTAACTCTGACTTCAACACTTGCGTCACTAATGGTGCACAGCCACCACATGCTGTTGCTGCTTTAGTGCATTTCTTTAATGCACCTAAAGAGGTCGAACCATCGCTAATTGCTTGGCAGATGTCCGCTTTTGATACATTATTACATGAACAAATGGTCGCGCTGTCTGGAAGTAAATCTACACCGCTACCACCAGACTTACCTGCTGATTGTTCAAAACCAGGCATAATCAAGCTTTCAGGAACTTCAGGTAAAGCCAGACCGTTTAACATCATTTGTAAAAGATCGTTGTACTCTTTCGCATCGCCCACCAAAACTGCGCCCAGCAATTTGGTTTTATCTGCATTTACAACAATCTTTTTATAAACCAGTGCATGCTCATCTGCATAGAAATAGCTTAATGCTCCCGGAGTCATGGCATGTGCATCACCTACAGAAGCAACGTCCACCCCCATCAACTTCAACTTGGTGCTCATGTCTGCACCAGCGAAGCAATTACACTCTTCATCTAAAATGTGTTTTGCTGCAATACGCGCCATGTCATAGCCCGGTGCAACCAAACCATAAATTTTATTTTGCCAAAGCGCACATTCACCAATGGCATAAATATTGTTATCTGAAGTTTGGCAGTAATCATTAATGACAATACCGCCACGCTCACCAATCGCGAGACCACTGTTACGTGCAAGTTCATCACGTGGACGGATCCCCGCCGAGAATAAAATGACATCTGCTTCAAGCTCGCTACCATCTGCAAATTTCATTACATGTGTAGTGCTGTTGCCACATTCGATAGATTGTGTCGCTTTTTGTGTATGAACTTTTACACCAAGGTCTTCAATTTTACGGCGTAAAACTTTACCGCCCAAATCATCAATTTGAACTGCCATTAAACGTGGCGCAAACTCAACAACATGTGTTTCTAAATCTAAATCACGTAAAGCTTTTGCAGCTTCAAGTCCAAGTAAACCACCACCAATCACTACACCTGTTTTTGCATTGAGACTCGCTGCACGAATCGCATCTAAGTCTTCAATCGTACGGTAAACAAAGCAGTTTTCACGGTCATTACCCGGAATTGGTGGAACGAATGCATACGAACCAGTTGCCAACACCAATTTGTCATAGCTGATGACATCACCATGATTGGTTGTGACTGTTTGTGCAGCTGTATCAATTGCAGTTGCTTTTGTATTTAGACGTAAGTCAATGCCATGAGCATCAGCAAAGTCAAAACGTGCTAAAGATAAATCTTTTGCTGATTTCCCAGAGAAATATTCTGTCAAATGTACACGGTCATAGGCGATACGAGGTTCTTCCGCGAGAATCGTGATTTCCAGTTCATCATCTGCTTTTTCTAAAATGGCTTCGATGAATTTGTGGCCCACCATACCATGACCAATCATTACCAATTTCATAGTGTTTCTCCTCAAATCACGTTGCTTTTAAGCTGCGTTATTCCGTTCTCAAATAGACATTGTTCTTTTGCTTTGTGCTCTATCGAGAAATGAATCAATCTCACAAAGCATGTAGCTGCTTGAAACCAATTTTTTTCACTCGTTGACGACACCCAATGCACAGCAAAATCAAAAATAGAAATAAAAAAAGCGAGCCCCCTCATAGAGAAGGCTCGCATCGCTGGAACTGAAAAATTAGTTAATTCAGATGTAACTTTTTTATGCAATAAAAATAAAGACATGACCTTCACTCCGACTGAACGTAACTTCTTTGTGTGCACGGTTGTACTCACAAAATCGATCAGAACGGACATCGTTGGCCGTCTTTAAACCTTATGGTCGTCTTCGACCTGTAATTAACTAAGCATTTTGCATGCCAATTGTTATAAAATTCGAAAATCAATTTTTTTATAATTATTTTCAATAAGATAGAATTTTCCTATCTTTCTTCCTCAAATAATAACCTATTCTCTTTGCACCAAAGCTCTACACTTAAATGGTTTAAATAAAAATAAGTCTTGTCACAAAATGAATCACTTTTTTGCACCAAGATCGATCAAACTAACTTTTTGGCCTCCTAGAATGTCAATTAATCCTAATTTTTGGTTTAATTTTGGATGGCACTAATCTTGCTTAAAACTTCCTAACAAAAAACGCGTCGAATTGGCGCATTTTCTTAGCCTGATTTTCTGAACTTATGCCAAAACTCAAAATAGCTCTTATCGATGATGATCATGCGCGAGCCGACTATATAAAAAATAGTCTGCTTGAAAATGAATTTGAAGTGGTGGCCTGCCTTACTTTGGACCACTTAAATATTTTTCGTCTTGAAGATTTACAAGCCGATGTCATCTTGCTCGATATGGATCATCCCCATCGAGATATTATTGAAAGTTGTGTCAGTAGTTATGACCTACCCACTGTCCTGTTCACCAAAAATTCAGATAAAGACACCATCAAACAAGCCATAGATGCAGGCGTGACCGCTTATATTGTAGATGGCATAGACCCTGCTCGCTTACATACCATTTTAGAGATCTCAATTGAGCAATATAAAAAACATAAAAAGCTCGAAGGTGACTTAAAAGAAGCCCAAACCAAACTGGCAGACCGTAAAGATGTTGAAAAGGCTAAAGTACTACTCATGCAACTGCATGGCTTACCTGAAGACACAGCTTTTCAGCTTCTCAGAAAAAATGCCATGAGCCACCGTATAACCATTGGGGAAATGGCACGGCGTTTACTTGACGCTCAAAAACTACTAAATGATCAACTAAAGGACGAATAAATGAGCACATTAGAAAAGACTCAATTGCAACTCGGCTATATTCCTTTACTTGATTGTCTTGCATTGCTTTGGGCAAAACAGCAAGGTTTTTTCGAAGAAGTCGGTTTAGATGTTACTTTAGTTAAAGAAGCATCATGGGCAAGTCTACGCGACCGTTTGGCTTTTGGGCTATTAGATGCCGCACATTGTTTATCAGCCATGCTGCCTGCAGCAGCCGTGGGTGCAGACCAAATTGGTATTGCACTACAAACCCCTCTCATTTTAAGTAAAAACCGTGCCTTTATAAGCTTAAGCCAGAAATTAATTCATCAACTGGCTATTAATAACAATGATGATGCACAAACTACCGCCCAAAAAGTGACGAGCTACATTAAAGAAGATAATGCTCTATCCTTAGCCCACGTATTTAAACATTCAATCCATCATTATTGTTTAAGAGAATGGCTTGCTTTGGCAGACTCTAGAATAGCTCAAACGCTCAAACTCAAAGCACTTCCGCCACCGTATATGGTCGAAGCTTTAGATAACCATGTGATTGATGGTTTTTGTGTAGGGGAACCGTGGAATACTCAAGGCGAACTTTTAGGCTTAAGTAAAATCGTATGCTCAAGTCAGGACATTATTCCCAATGTGGCAGATAAAGTTCTCGCGGTAACTCAAGAGTGGGCTGAACAACATCCTCAAACTTTAATTGCACTCACCACAGCAATTATGAAAGCTCAAAAGGAATTGAGGAATTTAAAAGATTTTGCACCTGTCTTAAAGTTGTTGGTCGATTTTGGAATTGTCCGCTTTCACTGTTCTGAAGAAGTACATGTCGATAAATACTATATGATTCAAAATATTGTAAAGCACTTGGTTAAAGAAAATGCTGCCCCACAACCTGAAGATTTCCATTGGCTATTTGAACAAATGCAAAAATGGGAGAAACTTCATTTATCCCCTGCTCAAATCATAGAACTGAGTGCTCAATGCATTAATCTCGATTGCTACAATCAAGCCAAGCTAAGAAATACTTAAATCATCATAAAAAAAAAGCTGTCTTTTATAACAAAGACAGCTTGAAAGACCCATAAGACAAATGCGTTATACGCATTACTATATTTAAAGGACTCAACCCATCCATTAAATATAGCTCTTATGGTTTCGATCATAACTAATTAAAACTTATCATTTTCAGACATTTCCATATCAATAACTGACAATTCATTCCTTTTACAGCCTTTTCATAATTTCGACGAACAACCAGAACTCCCCTAGATATCTGTCCATAATTTTGTTAACTTGATTATGTTACAAATTCAAAATATGTATTTTGAGTTGATGAATTTGGGGGATGAAAGAATGAGAGAAATCTCACACCGCGAAGTTTATGCACTGGTTGATATCAATAATTGCTATGTCAGCTGCGAACGACTTTTCAACCCTAAACTCATTGATAAACCTGTAGTTGTTTTATCTAACAACGATGGCTGTGTGGTTTCACGTAGCGAAGAAGCAAAACTTTTAGGTATTAAGATGGGAGTACCGTGGTTTCAAATTGAGAAAGATGCTTTAGAAGCTGGTGTTGAAGTTTATTCAAGCAATTACACTTTATATGCCGAGATGTCCCGTCGTTTTTTTGCTGTCCTGGGACAATTTTTTTCTCCAGATGATATAGAAGCTTACTCTATAGATGAATGCTTTATCCATCTCACCCCTTACCTTCAATCTATCGATACCTCAGATTACTGCAGTGAGGTGAGAAAGACTCTCCTCCAATGGCTAGGTCTACCTTGTTGTATTGGAATTGGATATTCAAAAACACAAGCAAAACTAGCCAACCATTATGCTAAGAAAATTAAAAGTTTTAAGGGAATCTGTAATTTCATCACCCTAGATCCATTAATTATGGAAGATCTCATGCAACAGACATCGGTCAAAGAAGTCTGGGGAATTGGCTATCAATTAGTCAAACAACTACAAAGTTATGAAGTGTACTCTTGCCTAGACTTAACTTTTGCCAATGAACATCATATGGCAAAGGCATTTTCTGTGGTCATGGCACGCACTATTCGTGAGCTAAAAGGCCAATCATGTATTGAACTTGACGATCCTGCCATTCCAACTAAACGGATTTTAGCATCACGAAGTTTTGCTCAAGCTTTATCCAGCATTGAGATTATTAAACAAGCACTTATTTTTCATCTTAATCGAGCGCATCGCCGTTTAATGAAACAAGAACAACTTTGTGCCTGCATTCAGGTCATGCTTTATGAGAAAACAGATAGACCTCCTTATAAAAAAGCCACTTCTCAGGCCATTGGTCTTCACTATGCAACAGATGATTTATGCATACTAACAAAAGCAGCAATGCAGCAAATTGATGTTTTATATAAAGAAAATAAAAGTTATATAAAAATTGGAGTATTATTTTGTGGTCTACACGCGCGTCAACAACACATTGATGATTTATGGCAGCCTCTGGAACTTATTCATCAAAGACAACAATTAATGGAAACTTTGGGTACAG
Organism: Acinetobacter nosocomialis; assembly: GCA_025736915.1. Lineage (GTDB taxonomy): Bacteria > Pseudomonadota > Gammaproteobacteria > Pseudomonadales > Moraxellaceae > Acinetobacter > Acinetobacter nosocomialis_A. Next base: position 354,759 of record CP107049.1, read on the forward strand.
TTCGTAAGCGTTTTGGTAGTCATTATTTACAAGTGGGTTATCACTCGCGTAATCCATCTTGGCAAATGAAACAATGCCATCGCTCAAAAAACTATCTAACTCGGTGGAATGAAATGTTAACAATTGAAGATGCCCATACCGTCGTTACACAAAATACATGAACTGTTTTTGTCAATTCGGTTTAAAATAAGCTCCATTAAATTACTTGAAATTTTGTCATTTTTTAACATTGCTAATTCGTCGCAAAATTTACAATATATAAGCCGAATTTGGTGTACCCTTTCTGCGACAATTAAAAGAAATTATAAAAAACTTGTAGAAACATATGCCATAATAAGCAAACTTTGCAGACATCTTGCAAAGATTATTTGCAACTTTAGAGCTGGAGCAATCTGAATGAGTTCGACCATTTTGGTAATTCATGGACCGAATTTGAATTTGCTGGGAAAACGCGAACCAGAAGTATATGGTCATCTTACCCTAGACAATATCAACCAACAACTTATTGCTCAAGCTAAACAAGCCTCTATTACACTAGATACTTTTCAAAGCAACTGGGAAGGTGCCATTGTTGACCGTATTCATCAGGCACAAACAGAAGGCGTAAAACTTATTATTATTAACCCTGCTGCTCTTACCCATACTTCAGTTGCTTTACGTGATGCCCTACTTGGCGTTGCCATTCCGTTTATTGAAGTACATTTATCAAATGTTCACGCACGTGAAGCGTTTAGACACCACTCTTATTTATCAGACAAAGCAATTGGCGTGATTTGTGGTTTAGGTGCAAAAGGTTATAGCTTTGCACTCGATTACGCTATTGAAAAAATTCAACCATCTAACCCAAACTAGTTCAGGAATAGTCGCCCATGGATATCCGCAAAATTAAAAAACTCATCGATTTAATGATTGAGTCTGACTTGCAAGCGATTGAAGTTAAAGAAGGTGATCAATCGATCGCTTTAACTCGTCGCAATCCTGTCGTTGCTGCGGCTGGTGTAGCACTTCCAGCAGCTCCTGTTGCTGAAGCACCTGCTGCAAAAACTCCACGTGGAGCAGTTGAAACTTCTCCTATGGTTGGTGTGTTCTATGCTGCTCCAAGCCCAGGCGAAGCACCATTTGTTAAAGTAGGTCAAACTGTATCTGCTGGTGAGACTTTGGGTATTATCGAAGCAATGAAAATCATGAACCCTATTGAAGCAACTCAAAGCGGCGTGATTGAAGAAATTTTAGTGAAAAACGGTGATGTGATCCAATTCGGTCAACCTTTATTCCGTTATCGCGCGTAATACCTCGGGGACAACTATGTTGCAAAAAGTTTTAATTGCAAACCGTGGTGAAATCGCTTTACGAATTACCCGGGCTTGCAAAACATTAGGAATCAAAACTGTCGGTATCTATTCAGATGCTGATAAAGATTTGATGCATTTACGTTTCGTTGATGAAGCAGTATGTATTGGTCCGGGTGCAAGTAGTGACAGCTATTTAAACATCCCAGCAATTATTACTGCTGCAGAAATTACTGGTGCTGATGCAATTCATCCAGGCTATGGCTTCCTTTCGGAAAATGCCGAGTTTGCTGAAATTGTAGAAAGCTCAGGCTTCACATTTATTGGCCCTCGCCCAGAACATATTCGTTTAATGGGTAACAAGGTTTCTGCAATTGTTGCAATGAAAAAAGCTGGTGTACCTACAGTACCTGGTTGTGACCATGCAGTAACCATCCACAACGCTTTAGCTGAAGCTAAAGAAATCGGCTTCCCGCTTATTGTTAAAGCGGCAGCTGGTGGTGGTGGTCGTGGTATGCGTATTGTTGAACGCGTAGATACATTACTTGAGTCAGTTCAAGCAGCTCAACGTGATGCAGAAATGTGGTTCGGTGATGATACTGTATACATGGAACGCTTCTTACAAAAACCTCGCCATGTCGAAGTTCAAGTTTTAGGTGATGGTAATGGCCATGCGATTCATTTATATGATCGTGACTGTTCATTACAACGTCGTCACCAAAAAGTGTTAGAAGAAGCTCCTGCTCCAAATCTACCAGAACAAGCACGTGCTGATATTTTAGAAGCTTGTGTTCACGCATGTCAGCTCATGCAATATCGTGGTGCGGGTACATTTGAATTCTTGTTCGAAGACGGTGAATTCTTCTTCATCGAAATGAACACCCGTGTTCAGGTTGAACATCCTGTAACTGAAATGGTGACTGGTGTTGACATTATTGAGCAACAATTACGTATTGCAGCAGGTTTAGGCTTAGAACTTCAACAAGAAGATATTGAAGTGCGTGGCCATGCTATTGAATGTCGTATCAATGCTGAAGATCCAACAACATTCTTACCTTCACCAGGTAAAATTGAAAGTTTCTATGCACCAGGCGGTGCTGGTATTCGTTTAGATTCTCATATCTATCCTGGATACAGCATTCCACCTTATTACGATTCAATGATTGCAAAATTGATCTCTCATGGTAAAGATCGTGAAACTTCGCTTGCTCGTATGCGTCAAGCGTTAGACGAAATGATTCTTACAGGAATTAAAACTAATATTCCTTTACATAAAGATCTTATCTTGCAAGACAAAAACTTCTGTGAACAAGCAATGGACATCCATTACCTTGAAAAACACTTGTTGAAAAAAGTGGAAGAAGAAAAGAAAGCTGAAACTGCATAATATGCATAATAAAAAAGCCTCTTACATAAGAGGCTTTTTATATCTATTTCAAATTATGGCAACATGCGACGTAGTGTTGCAAAACATTGCTCACCTTTAGCAGTTGAACAGAAATTGATGGTATGGTCATTTTTCCATTGCACAAAATATTGGGAAACATCCCCAGTCTGATCTTGCTGCTGACCAGAGCAATCAACTTTATTATTATCAAATTTAATTTGCATCACTAAGGCTGATAGCTGCTCTTTAGGGTCGTCCGATGGTTGGTATTCATAAATACCATATGACCATTCTTCACCGCTTTTAATCACCACATCATTACTACTACGGAAGTTATAGTACTCTACACATTTCTTATTATTTGGAATCTCCATTCCCCACAAGCCCATAATTTCAGGACGAGTAACAATACGTATAGCGTTAGGATTACTTGCAGTGCGAACAGGTTGTTCTGTTGGCTGTTGAGTCACTGTCTCAGCCATAGCAAAACCAGAAAAAGCCAATAATAATCCCATAATATAAATATTTTTCATAGATTTATTAATCATTAAACGCATGGGTTTAAGTTAGCACATTTTTTTAGAAAAACATTGTTTCATAACCATATAAAAACAATATTTTTCAACAGTAACGAACCGATACTTCTCTTCAAACAATTTTTATCTTTAACTACCTATGGCTAACAATTTTAGTAATGTTCTCAATTAAGAAGCAGGTTTTTCAATTTGTTTAGGGAGCCAAAATACAAAGCACAACCCTAAAAGCACGACTAAAGCAGCGATCATAAAAATATGTTCACCAGTAAAAATTTTCCAATAATGTCCAGCCAAAATACTTCCAGATGCCACTCCAAGCCCCCACATGGTACTGTAGAAAGCTTGACCACGCCCTTGTTGCCCGATTGAAAAGTTTTGGAAAATAAGCCGCATTGCAATAAGGTGAAACAAGCCAAAACTAAAAGCATGTAAGCACTGTGCAAATAGCTGGCCTATAAAATAATGAGAAAAAACGGCAACCAATAACCAGCGTATACTTGTTAAAACTAAACATATGGCAACAAGACTTCGCCAAGAAAAATATTTAAAAAATGTGGCAGCAAATGCAAACATTACAATTTCAGCCATCACTCCCATTGCCCATAAAAAGCCAATTTCGGTCGTACTGTAATTTAAAGATTTTAAAAAATTGCTATAAAAACTATAAAAAGGTGCATGTGAAAAAAGAAGAATAAATTCAATAGTGAAAAAAGCAGTAACTTCTGGACGCTTCAACACAGGCAATAAAGGCTCTAAATACTTTTGTGAAGTGGGAGCTCCCTCGGGTTCATGAATCGTAAAGGCCCAAATAAATGCAAGTGAAGCAATAATAAGCAATAAAATAGGCAACATAGAAATTGGAATAATTTCTAAAATTGCACCTATGGTGAACACACCTACAATAAATCCCACCGATCCCCATTTTCGGATTTTGCCATACAGCTTTGCTCTTTGGTCACCTAACCAAAATAAGGTTACCCCTTCAAACTGAGCTAAAATTGCGTTTTGAAAAAAACTAAAAATAAGCATGAGTAAAGCGACAGATTGGAAGGTATTAGGAACTATAAAGATAGCCAACCATATGCAAGCCTCCATCCAAGTTGCGAGCCGCACCAGAAGCATTCTTTTACCAGATTTATCTGCGATCCAACCCCAGACTAAAGGCGCAAAGAAACGTGTCACAATAGCAATAGATGATAAAACACCTATCTGCTGATAATTAAATCCTTGGTCTTGAAGATATAAATTCCAGTACGGCATGAATGTGCCAACGATGGAATAGTAAAAAAAGTAGAATCCACCTAGTCTGGTTTGGATTGTAAGTGATGGGAACAAGTGATAAACCTTTGTATTTTCAATAGGCTGAAATTCTAAATGGTTGCATAGGTATATCTACGTTTACCCTCACTTGTAGTTCAGCGGTCTACAAATTTAATTTCAAACATTTTGTAGACTGCTCATTAGTTAGACAAAATAGATACTACTTACTGGCCGTCGCAATTCTATCATTTACATAAAAAACTCATAGCGTTATTCGCTACTCATAATAGAAAATATGAAAATACAAGATTTTCATTTAATAAATATTGATTAAATCTTGTCTTAATTTTCATAAATAAGTGTTTGTCCATCTTCAGGGATCTGTACACGATGAATAGCATTCATTTCAATAGAAATTTGCTTTATCTCCTCCCGCTTTACTGGACAATGGTTTAAGGCTTCAAGATGATTAGCAATCACATGTTTAGGTGAAAGCTTTATAAATTCACGTACTTCTTCTGTCGACATAAGAATTGGTTGCCCTGCATCCATTTGCGCTTGTCCTGCAGCAACTACAGCAATATCAGGCTGAAAGTTAAGCAAGGCATTTTTAACATCATTGGTCAGTACGGTATCACCACTAATATATAAAGAAGGTTCATTTGGCAATTCTAAATAAAACCCACAACCATTCGCCATCAATTTACTAATCCAGCCATGACCATGACGCGCTGGTATGGCAACTAATCTTCCTCCCAAAAACTCGATTTCTTCCCAGTAATCAACACCACCCTGAACATTTATCCCATATTTAGATAAATACGACACATCATTTTGAAAGGAATAAACAGGAATTTGCTTTTGAACAAGAAAGTCCTCACCCTTTTGGTCTAAATGATCAGTATGTTGAAATGCTTTTATTCCAAAAGTTTGGCTATGGGTAATTAAACAATGGGTAACTTTGTTTAATAATTCTTGGGCATTCAAAGGTAAATCGACTAAAGGATTCTTTTCAGCCTTAAAGCGGATGTATGAAAAAGCAGGAAGCGAACCTTTATCACCCAACATCGGATCAATTAAAATAAAATAAGGGCCAGTTTCAATAATAAAAGTTGCACTTCGCAAATGATGAATTTTCATAGCTATATAAATTATTTAATTATATAAAATGCAATTATAAACTATGAATTTAATAGAAATTTAATCATCTATAAATTATTTCTCATACTCCCCCAAACAAAGGCTTAAGTTTGCCCCATAACCATAAATGAATATATTTTTCGACACTAATTCAATGTAGTCAAAATAGCCTACTTCTATCTTCTAATCTATTTATTTAAAAAAGCCTTTCTTACAATTGCTTAGATATACAAAACACCCTCATTCCTTAATTATTTTAAAATTTAAGAATAAAGTAGATATACTTCACACCAAAGTTTGTTTGATACTCCTCAACATGCCTCATACCCCTAGCTTTTGGCGTAGTCTTTTTCGTCTTGTGCATATTTATGCTGGTATTTTTATTGCCCCATTTATATTTATTGCGGCGTTTACAGGCCTTCTATATGCAATTACTCCTCAGATAGAACAATCTATCTATAAAGATACGTTGTATGTTCAGCCTTTAAATAAAGATACCTACCCACTAAGCCAACAGGTTGAAGCAGCAAAAAAAACCATGCCCGCGTCTGCACAAATTACAGAAGTTAGGCCAGCACCAAGTTCTATACAAACAACACGAGTTATTTTTTCTGATAAAACTCATCATTTAAATAATGAAGCTGTTTTTGTAGACCCTTATACACTTTCTATAAAAGGTCAACTTACTGTATATGGAACCAGTGGTGTGCTACCGTTTCGTACCTTCTTAGATCAATTGCATAGTAATTTATTACTCGGAAAATGGGGCCGTTTTTATAGTGAACTTGCTGCAAGCTGGCTCGGCATTTTAACTCTGACTGGACTATACAGTTGGTGGAAACGTCGTCAAAACTTCAAAATCAGACAAACAAATAAAAATAATTTATTAAAGTGGCATAGTTCTATTGGCTTAACCTTATTACCACTTTTATTGTTCATTGCGATTACGGGTCTTACATGGTCCCAATGGGCCGGTGATAATATCCGTATTGCTCGTCAATGGTTAAATTGGCAAACGCCAACATTAGCCACAACTTTAAATAATGCGCCATTACCAAAAATGTCTCATGATGAGCATAAAGAACATCATGGCATGGTCATGGAAACTTCGGATGTAGAAATCATGCCAACCGAATTCGACTCTGCATTAGCAATTGCTAGAGCAAATGGAATTCACTCAGCACAAATACAAATCAAACCACCAGTTGATGCAAATCAGGCTTGGACTGTTACTGAACTACAGCGCAGATGGCCGACACAAGCAGATAGTGTGGCTATTGATATACATCAACACAAAGTCATCGATAAATTAGCTTTTAAAGATTATTCATTATTTGCAAAGCTTACACGCTGGGGAGTCGATGCTCATATTGGTGTCTTATTCGGTTGGGTCAATCAGCTTATACTGGCTTTATATGCACTTGGGCTATGCGTCATGATTATTTATGCATATAAAGCTTGGTTTAAAACATCTAATTTAAAACTTACGACTAGCCATTTTGTTAGCCAAACTTTATTAGTATGGAAGCGTGCAAGCAACCAACAAAAAATAATCACGGCACTTACACTTATTATTTTAGGAATTAGTTTGCCCATCTTCGGTTTTAGCTTATTAATCACACTGTTTATATTGCTAATACGAAAACAAAGCTCTCTAAAAACCAACTAAAACTTATGATAATTGCCAACTCACCTCCTTAATTAAGTAAATAGTGAGTTGGCAAATAATTAATAAGTCACTGTAACAACTATGCTATCGGAATAGTTACCAGGCGTACTTGAAATAGCGGTTCCTTGCGGAATTTTTCCATATACATTTGAAATTTGACTAGTGCCAGATCCTGTCTTTGATACTCCTCCAGAACCACCCACCGCTGTTATGCCACCTGTAGCATCCCACACTGTGCTATAAGCAGAATCTTTGTATAACTGATAAGGAATATATTGACTGCTTCCATTGGTCATACGTCTAAATCCACCGCTTATACGATTATTGCCGTCCCCCAAATAAATGCTATAGGGTGTTCCATTGTTGCAAGTTGCATTAATCGCACCTTGAGCCGTATAGTCACGACTAGTCGTACCAATATCACTAATATTGCCAAAATCGACATTTGATGTGGAATCTAACTGACAGAAACTTGGTACTACATAGTTAGCTGTAATCGTCATATTACCCGAGTCCCAGCCACCGCCACTATCACCCTCACATACACTGCTCGAATTTGCTTGCATGTCCCAAAACACTTGAACGGAGCCAATATAAGTCCCTACCGGGTAGGCTGTTAAAGAGCCCGATCTTGCTGGAACTTTAATACTTACTGAGTAACTAATAATATTATTTGGTGCCACCGTAGTAACAGGACCATACCAAAAGTTTGAAGTTTGATTTGCAGTAGAAGAACCTGCTCCACCTACAGTTGCAATAACCGTATAAGGTAATGAAACATTACTATTTGAAGTAGTTGCTCCAGTAAATACTGTCTTCATGCACATATATCTTGATATTTGAGCAGTACTCCCAACGTTCGTACATCGAATAGTTCCAGTATAAGTAATAGTAGCATCACTATTAATATTTGCTGCTGTATAATTATAAGAACCAGTTGTGTTTCCACCAGTTACTGTACATGTAGCATGTGCTGAACTAAAAAATGCATAAAGTACAAATAACAGTAAACTAGCTAAAACATACTTTAAAGTAGATGAAAACTTTTTGGCTAGCATGTAGGAACTATGATTTACAATACTTATTGACATACATAAGGCCCCAATTTTTTAGCACTGTATTGCTGACTTTCGTAAGTGAAATTAGCTTGACACGAACCATGATCAAGAAGATCTATTTCAAGTTTATTTTGCTTTAATAGGTTTGGAACGAAGACCTCACCATCATAGCCCACTACGGCATCTTGTTGCCCATTAATTCGGACGCTATAACCCGGTAATAATGGGGAGTTATTTTTATCTACAACTTTGACTAATCCTGAAACAACTCGATGAGCACCAAAGTCAACTAAAGTTCCTTGGCGATAGCCCACAAGTGCTGTTCGATTGGTCGTTGTCACATCCCATTCCAGTGGTAAATAAGATGGGTCTAGATAGATATGATGAGATTGATACGGTCTTAAATTCGCAATTAAGAATCTTCCTGACTTATCCGTCTCTCCTAAATTTACTCCACCATTTATAATTTGGCTTTGCGGTCCGGCATTGGTAACAACAGCATAACCATCTCCAATTTCATTGGCCGCAAATATACGGCCTGCTGCTGCAACTAAAGATCCTGTCGCTGAAAGTGCAACTTGGTCATTATCTCCAATTCGGTTATAACGACCTGTTAGGTACGCAGCTCGTGCTCGATAAGAGCCATAGACTGATGCATTGTTAGCATGTGCATCTTGATCTCGTTCAACATAACCACCCCATCCAAATGAACCAATTTGCGGATCTGTAAATCCATTTATTTCTTGTCTGTAGGTAGTTTTACCGCTGTCATTAGAGAAACTTGTAATCGCATTCACTCTGGTAGATGGCGTATAGCGCAGGGCAAAGTAAATGCCATAGTCCTTATGATTTTCATAGTCTTTATAAGCTGAACTATAAAAGCCCCAGTTCTTGTTCAGACTCCCGCTTAAGTTAGCAGATAGCAACTTATAGGAGTTATCACTGTACTTGATCTGGTTATAGCCAACATAAACACCATAGCCTGTATAAAAGTTATAGTTAATCCCTGCCCTAAATACTTCATCTGCCAGTGCACTGTAGCTCAAATAATTTTGTGGCTCAGAAGTAATCTGGTTTTCTTTTAAATATCGAATTTGAGACACACGGGCCAAGTCAAAATAGTTATCGAATACTTTGCGGTAACTGGTATTAAACGAAATATTCTTGCTAATACGCCCTTCTAAACCGACCAGAGCCGAATAACCATTTTCATCCTTATACTGGCTTGCTGCAACGTCGGTATTAATCACTCCAACACCAAAAACATTCTTGGCAAAACCTGTTCCCACGTTGGAAAGACCATCTGTTGAAGCCTCTGCACCACCGCTTAAAGTCAGTGAGTTGCTGTAGCCGTATCGAATCGCGCCCGAAGCAAAGGTGGCATCATCATAATCATTTGAGTACAGCCCATAGTTATAGCGTGGAACCCCTATATCTACTGAAAACTCATTGATGCCTTTTGCCAGAATTTTCGATGAAAAATAGTAAGGCTTTTTGGTAATGCTTTGCTGACCTGTAGCATCGGTGGTCACCAGCGTGACTTCATTTCCAGAAATAAACGGCAGCTGTTTAACATCAAATGGACCTGAAGGAACAAGGCCTGAATAAATTTTTTGCTGGTTAACGTATAAGTCCAGTGTAGAAGGCAGCGCCGCTGAACCGGAAAACTGCGGTAATGCCGAGGTAACAATATCACCACGCTGGGTATAGGCACTCGACCACTGCAAACCGGCAAGACGTACACTACTGCCCCAGTCAGAGCTATTGGAAATAAAGTCACCTAGGGTATATATCCTGACTTTTTCAGGATCTACATATTGCCATTTACTTTCCAGTCGTATCCACTTCTCATGGCTATAACTGTTTTCATTACTACCGTTATATAAAACACCTGATGAAAAATTACCAAGCGCGCTGTTAAAAATCCCTTCTGCCGAACCCGAGAAAATACTCTCATCATTAGTAATGGTGTGATACAGATTGTAGTTCAGGAGTGCCGCATTTAAGGGTTTCATTTTTAGCAGACTAGCACTAGTGGTCTGTTGACCCGTTAAGTCAACTGAGTAGTCCGTTAACATGTTTGACGGAACTTGTAAGTTCAGAGACTGCTCATTTTCCAGATACTTAAACTGGATTCCTTTAAGTTCACTAATACACACCCATTGGCTATCAGGGACATTCTCATCCATTTTTAGCCTTAAAACTTTTAAGTCACGAGCGCGAACATATAACTTTTTATCTTGATTCTGACGTACCGAGATTAAGTCCGTAGAAGTATTTGAGTTAACAGAAATATTTAAAAATAGCTGTACATATCCTTTATCAGAACTAGAACCCTGATAAGAAGAATTTGCGACTTCCGGAATGCTTGGTAAAGCGGCATTGGTGCTATCTTGCAATGATTCAGCAAAAGCATGAACCGGCAAGTACATAACACATAAAGCACTTACGAGATATTTCATATGTGCCTCTTTATAGAGATGCTTGCTTACCGTTAATATTCAGTGAAATATTATATTTATGATTAGCTTGAAATTTAAAATCCGGGCTAATGTTATAGTTTCTTGATTTTCCGGAAAGAATATAACCATTTACGGTATTTACTTTAATCGGATAACTTTTATTTGTAGTCGTATCGATAAGTATTAAATTATTTAAAAGTGCATGGCGATTGCCAACATTACTTATCGTAAGATAAGCATTATCTTGTTCTTGTTGTATTGACCAATTCAGTTTCGTAATTGCATCTTTATTGACAATAAACACAGGCAATGATGAGCGAAGCAATACATTTACACCTTGAGACGCTTTGCGGCTATCAATAGGCTTTGGTAATTCATCAATAATAATACGATACGTTTTTTCACCAGAAATAGGTTCTGGCTTAATTCTGACTACCCGTAAATTATAAGAGTCATTCGGTTGTAATTTTAAAAAAGGCGGGCTAATTGCAATATCATCTGTAGGTATTAATTGATCTTGCCCGGCATTTTGAGTCCATTCAAATATACGTACTTGTAAATCAGCACTTTCATTTGACTGATTATATAAACTAATTGAGGATGCTGTTTGATCACTCAATATTTCCACATTTACAGGAGAAAGACGTATTGAGGCAGCATTTAGCATACTAGGCAAAAATAATAATAAACTTGTAACAACAAAGATATTTTTTCTCATAACTTGCCCAGAACAACTTTTCTCAAATTAAGCTAGCTCTTTCAAACAAGAGCTAGCGACAACAGCGAATTTAACTTATCTAAAATTAATAAGTTACAGTCACAGTTACTGTGTCGACATAACTACCTGCACTCGGTAAAACTGAGCCAGCAGGAATACGACCATACACGTTCACTGTTTGAACATTACCAGTACCTGTACCGCTATATGCTGTTGTTGAAATACCGATTGCTGTTGCACGGTTAGTATCAGAGAAAAGGTTATAAGGGATATATTCGTTACTTGTTGCACCGCCAATCATACGGCGTTGAGTAGTTTGAGCATTTTTGCCTGCATCAAAAGCCAAAGTCCATGGCACAGTGTTGTTACATAAAACTTTAATTGCAGTACCACCTGTAGTAGTCGTGTCTGCATCTACATTGCTAGCAAGAGAACTTAAAGTGCCAAAATCTAAAACTGCATTAGCAGTTGTACCTGTAGCTGAAGTATTGAGTACACAACTATTTGTAATTGTAGCCTTAACAGTTAATGTACCAGTAGCCGTTGCAGCATTTGCAGCATTGATAGACATTAAACCCATAGCAATTGCTGATAAACCGATGAGAGATTTTTTCATGATTGAAAACCTTTTTACATTACGCCAATAAGAATTAATAGATGTAAAAACTAGCCTTCCCCAATCCAATCACTAGCTTTTTCGACTGTTTTTTCAAAGCGTCATTTTTTTACTCTACTGTCCGCGCATCATACAAAAAAACAACAAAAATACTGATATTAATTTCATTTTAAATATCTATTAACAATTCAAAATTCGATGGATTTCTCAATTATGTGTTTTTGTATGGTCTATACCACTTTTTATAGAAATTTCCGGTAATTTTAATCACTTTTTTATTAGATTTAATAAAAAATGATAAAATTTCATTAGTTAAATTTTACCATCATTTTTTATAGTTTATCATTTATTAAAATTTCGCTTCCACTAGAAGAACAAAATTTAAGCTTTTGTTTGTTCTATATATTTTAAATGAATAAGAAAGCAATATTCTATGAATAAGAATTCTAAGTGGTTAGCTTTAAATTGAACAGTTTTTCTTAAATTTTATATAGTAAGAGCATCACACCTTCAGCAAAGAAGAAAAATACGTCACTTAAGTATTTCTAAAGACTAAATGAAAAATGAAACCTAAAATTCCACCTACCATCGCAAAGCCCAGTTGAACATATGCTTTGCCATACCAAGCAAGCCGATCTAATTGATAATTTCCGTCACTCACGTTAACCATCCACATATTCTTGATATCCCAAGTATGGAACCCCTTAGGACGTTCTGCGAAAAAATCAAGAATGGGAGTAAAACCTAAAATAAATAAAATGCCTAGCAAAGGGTAAACGATACAACCCGGGAAAATAGGTTTCTTTTTCTGTTCCATTGCATCAAATATAATGGCAACAATAACAAGTAAGGTTTCAACTAAAGCCACTTTCCTAAACGTTTCAAAATCGTAGCCAAGGTAAAACATTAAAAATAATAAAAAAATATCAGTAAAAAAAACAGAAAATGTTAACAATTTCCAGCTCATTTCAAATCCTTACTTAATTTTTTAGAATGCTATATAGTTGTAATAAAATCTATTGAAAATACTCTTTCAATTGACAAATACTATCAAAAAACGTCTAAAAAAGCACAAGATGATCAGTTTAAAAGCTAGCTTTTTGATCAGGTGTTATACAAATCTTTTTTGAATTTGAGCAATACTATAAAATATAAAAATATACTTAAATTAAAAGATAAATTTATATGATGAAAAAATAGTTGCAATTAACTTTTATAAATAATATTAATTTTAGTCAATGCTATAGTCCAAATAATAACTTTAGCTATGAAATTTATAACCAACATTCTCATTATAAAATTTAATCATTTCTATAATCGACTCAATATTATATTTATTGAATGTCTGGTCATTACAAGCAAAATATCATTATCACTTTCTAAATATATAGTCATTTAATTTTCAACTAACAATTCCCTACTTGTAGTTTGAGCTGCTTCTTGGCAAGGTATGTGCCAGTAAAACATTAGGAATTTGTTCATATATGGCGAGTCCGGCACAAATCATTCGACATAAATTTCTCAATACATTCTTTTCACGCCATTCTCTCTGGTTCTTGTGTATTTTTACTGCACTTAGTATCACGTGGTTTAGAACCGTATATACCCCTCATAGTATCTATTATTTTATTTCAGATACGCTACTCAATGGTTTATGGGTAATCACTAGTGCATTGAGCTTATTGGGTTTATATGACGTCTTACAAAATAGACACTCTATCTTAAGAAATTACCCAATTATGGGCCATTTCCGTTTTTTATTTGAAGATATACGTCCTGAAATTCGCCAATACTTTATTGAAGCCGATCAAGATGCCCTACCTTTCTCGCGTATGCAAAGAAGCTTAGTTTATCAACGCGCTAAAAATGAAAATGCGGATAAGCCTTTTGGCTCAATCATTGATGTATACCAACAAGATTACCGTTTTATTGTGCACTCAATTAGTCCATGCCCACCGGCAGATCCTAAGAGTTTTCGTATTCAAATTGGTAATGCACAATGCCTTCAACCCTATAGTGCATCCATTATGAATATTTCTGCCATGAGCTTTGGTAGTTTGAGTGCGAATGCAATACGTGCATTGAACAAAGGAGCGCAGTTAGGTGGTTTCTATCATGACACTGGTGAAGGTAGTCTCAGCCCTTATCATTTAGAAAATGGCGGTGATATTGTTTGGCAAATTGCTAGTGGTTATTTTGGTTGTCGTACTTTAGATGGAAAATTTGACGAACAAAAGTTTGCCAAGCAATCTCAATTACCACAGATTAAGATGATTGAGCTGAAGCTTTCACAAGGTGCTAAACCTGGTCATGGTGGTATTTTACCTAAACATAAAATTACCGCAGAAATTGCCGAAATTCGTGGGGTTTCACGTGACCACGACTGTATTTCCCCCGCAAAACACTCTAGCTTTTCAACACCAATTGAAATGATGCACTTTTTGCAAAAGCTGCGCACATTATCTGGTGGTAAACCAGTGGGTTTTAAACTATGTATTGGCCAACCATGGCAATTTATGAGCATTGTAAAAGCAATGCTTGAAACAAAAATTGTTCCAGATTTTATTGTGGTAGATGGCTCTGAAGGTGGTACTGGTGCAGCACCAATTGAGTTTAGTGACTATATTGGTACCCCATTACGTGAAGGCTTACGTTTTGTACATAACACGCTTGTAGGTGCTGGACTAAGAGACCAAGTTAAAATTGGTGCAAGTGGTAAAATTATTAGCGCATTTGATATTGCCAGTACTTTTGCATTAGGTGCAGATTGGGTTAACTCAGCACGTGGTTTTATGTTTGCAGTAGGTTGTATTCAAGCGCAAAGTTGTCATACCAACCAATGTCCTGTAGGTGTAGCAACTCAAGATAAAGACCGTCAAAAAGCACTACATGTACCTACTAAAGCAGAGCGTGTATTTAATTTCCATAAAAATACATTGCATGCTTTATCAGAAATGATTGCTGCTGCTGGTTTACGCCACCCTTCAGATATTAAAGCTCATCATTTGGCTCAGCGTGTAAATGACCGTGAAATCAAGAACTATGCTCAATTGCATTTCTTCTTGAAAGAAGGAGAACTTTTACAATCTGAACTAAAAAATGATGATGATAATTTCTATTACCGTATGTGGAATATGGCCGATGCCAATCATTTTTAATTTAAATTAGATTGATTATTTGGGCATCATCTTTATTGTGATGCCCTTCTATTTTCTAACTTATTATGTGATTTTGATTTAAATAAAATTCTGTTATTAATTTGTCTTTGCTATATTTTTCACCTACTATAAAAGTATAAATAATATACACACTTTAATTTTATTAAATAAATATCCTCAAATTGTTATAACAAGAAGGTGTTCACTCATGTTAAAAAAAACATTCATTCCCACTTTTATTGCTCTTGCTGTTGGTTTAAGTAGCTATGCAGCCGCTTGTACACGTGCGGTATATTTAGGCAATGACCAACATGTTATTACAGCCCGCTCAATGGACTGGAAGGTTGATACAGGCACAAATTTATGGATTTTGCCGAGTGGTGTTGCTCGTGATGGGAGTGCAGGACCAAATTCAATAAAATGGACGTCTAAATATGGCAGCGTTATTGCTACAGGTTATGAAGTTGCTACAACCGATGGAATGAATGAGGCTGGTTTGGTCGCTAATGTCTTATGGTTAGTCGAATCCCAATATCCAGATGTAAAAAAATCTAATAAACCATTATTAAGCATCGCAGCTTGGGCACAGTATGTACTCGATAATTTTGCAACCGTTGACGAAGCCGTTAAAGCTCTAGAGAAAGAGCCCTATACAATCGTGACAGATAGCGTTCCGGGCGAATCAAGGCTCACAACACTCCATTTATCTATTTCCGATAAAACAGGCGATAGTGCAATCATTGAATATATTGGCGGAAAACAAGTGATTCATCACAGCCGAAGTTATCAAATTATGACTAATTCCCCTACATTTGATAAACAGCTCGCACTTGCTGAATATTGGAAACAAATCGGCGGTACCGTTATGCTTCCGGGTACTAACCGTGCTTCTGACCGTTTTGCACGAGCATCATTTTATATTAATGCAATTCCAAAAACTGATGATATGAAACAAGCTCAGGCTTCTGTATTTAGTGTTATTCGGAATGCCTCTGTTCCATATGGATTAAATACACAAGAAGAGCCTAATATTTCATCGACTCGCTGGAGAACTGTTGCAGACCATAAACAGATGCTTTATTTTTTTGAATCAGCCTTATCACCAAATGTATTTTGGGTCGACTTGAAGAAAATAAATTTTAAAGATGGTAAAACGCGTAGACTGGATCTCGGTCCCGAGCAAAGCCATATCTATGCTGGAGATGCGACTTCTGACTTTAAAATTGCAAAACCATTTACTTTTTTAAGCCCCAAAACTCTTTAATGAAGGGTAAAATTTATCATCTCTAAGATAAATAATATTAAACGTGCTTTCTTGGAATTACATTATGAAAAAAGCCCTATTTTTATTAGGTACTTGTTTACTTACAGCAGCTTGTAGTACGACTTCGTATAAGTCTAATACCACGACAACAACATCTGAGGTAAAGACAGCGGGTCAGCTTAATTGCTTACCTACAGAACTTTGTCCAAGCTTACTCGTTAAATGGAATGAGCAACAGAAAAACCAAGTCCGTGTAGATGTACATTTAAGTAGTAGTTATAACTTCTATGATATTAATTCATTAGTATTTGATATTGATGGGAAACAATTCAGTTATAAACCAGCTCAAGCTACTGAGAAAACAAATGTCAGTCGCCTTGTTCCTAAGCACTCGACGACATACTTTATTATTCCAAGTCAATTCTTACAGGAATTTAAAAACGCGAAAAATATTAATGTATTAGTTAAAACTGATAAAGGTATTATTGAGCGAAATATGTATTCACCGCAAAAGCAATCTTCAGTATATAAAAATTTCGTAGAACTTTATCAAAGCTTAAAATAATCATCTGATTTAATTAACTGATGCACTCAATCTATTGACTAGAGTGAGTGCATTAATCTTTTAATAATAAAAATGTTTCGGCTTAGCATGTAAAAAGGCTGGAATCAAACCAGTTAAAGCCGCACGAATATCTGCACGTTCATTAATTAATTGGTGAGACCCCTCTTCAAGCATTAATAATGTTTGAAGTCTAAATTTACGGCGAATAAACTCAATGTTATAACGCCAGTCTACCGTTTGATCTAACGCTCCTTGAGCCAACCAGACAGGAATACGGCAAGCTGGTCGTTCTTCCATTTCCTGCATCCATTTTGACATTGCCAAAATCCAGTCCATACCCATCATGCGTGGCTGTAACGGATCTTTTAAACGGATAAATCTTAAAAATTCAGGGTTATGGTTATTGCGTCGAAAGTGTCTAGGAACCTGACGCTTTATGCGGCGAATAATGCCGAGTCCTACTGGATTATGCCACCATGCAGTTTTAGCAGGTCGAATTAATGGAGAAAGCAATAAAACTCTATCAACAATTGGGTCTTGTCTTTTTTCTGCATACTCAAGCAGGTGGTGCATCCAAATTGCCCCCCCCGTACTTTGACCTATACCAACCCAAGGTTTAGGTAATTGATCTGCATGTTTTACATACCGATAAACAGCCATTAGAACTTGCTGGTAATGATCAAAATTTTGAATACTTGCTGGTGAACCATTGCTCAAACCATGACCAGGTAAATCATAGGTAATTACACTAAAGCCTTGTTCAAGTATTTCACGAATGATGGGTTGATATATCCCGCTATGTTCAAGATAACCATGTAACAAACATACAGTTCCCTGTACTTTATCTACTTTAGGCTTAAAAACTTGGACATGTAAACGAAATAAAGGCATTTGAACATAGCCTTGCCAATGGTCACAGTCGAGCAAATGCAAACCATATAATTTTCGGTATGCTAAAAGTTCACGAGAAGGTTCTTCTAATGTATTTAAATTAAGTGGACTTAAAACTTGCGGAGTGAGATCACGGTTAGGCACCGGTAAATCTAATTGTTTTAATACGGCAGGATTGAGAAATGGAATCTCAGACATTAAGGCACCTCTCGACAATCACTTGAACCAAATAACATGTCACGAATTGTCGCAAGTAATTCATAATTTGCACGACGACTATGATCGTAGTTTTGTGTACTTGGTTGCCAACGTGTAAGTGCTGTTGGCATTGGGGCAATCACTGGAATCGTTTCGATGCCATTCAAAGCAAATAGACGGCGCGTACGCGGCATATGATATTCATCTGTGACTAACATCACCGTAGGTGCACCACCTTTCTTTTGAAGCAGCAATGAACTAAAGCGAGTATTCTCACAAGTATTCATACTTCTTTGTTCTAATAATTTTGCATCAACGCCACGTTCTTTCAACCAAGCCTGCATGTAAGGAGCTTCAACACCACTTAATACAATGGGTAAATGGTTTTGCTTTTCAACTTCTAGCGTTTTTTCCAGTCTTAATCGTGTATAGCTGTTAACTACAATATCTTTGCCATTTTTATCTAAAGTTAAACCACCACCTAACACCACAATAGCGTATGGTTCTGATAACTTTTTAGGTTGAGTCGGTAACGGATTTTTACGTACATATTCAACTTTCTGCTCAGGCTCACTTACCGCTTTCTGATGTTCTGGTACGACAGGTTTTCTGGCTAAAAACTCAGTATATTGTTCGGTAAGCGCTTTGTTTTCAGAACTATTAATAAAAAGTGCCTCATCAATAGGACTACTTGCTTCATCAGCAGCATCAATTTCTGAGTTTTTAGCAACTAGAGGTACACTTACAGCTGAGGTGTCGTCCTCTTCTTCCTGCTCTTGTTCTTTTTCTTCTAAAAGAATAATTTGCTGCAAAGCTTTATAGTTTTCTTGGATGTAGCCCAAGTCTGCTGTCTTTTTTTCACGTATCGCATCTTCGGTCAGCTTTAAATAAGCTTGACGTGCAATCCATAAGTTTGAACCTGGCTCTAAGTTATCATGTTCACTTAATGCAGCTTGTCGCTGGCTTTCCGCTGCCACTTCATTCACATCTACCGGAACAAAATAGTTAAGTCCAGCTACAATAAGTTTTGAGTAAAATGGCGAATATAAAAAAACCACGAAACAGCCTAATAGTACAAATAGCACAGTAACTACTTGTACAAAACGTACCATCAAGTGTACTTTTGGCATAGACCTATTCCGTATGATTTTCAATTAAACCTAAACTGTTATAAAGCACAGGCTCTGGTTCTAACATAACATGGAACCGCTGATCAACATCATGTTGTACAGCTTGATAAGTTTTCTTTACATCAGCAAGAGATGCATTGGCATAATTCACCAAAACCAACGCTTGTTTGTGAAACATCCCCACTACACCAAGTTGTTTACCTTTCCAACCTGCTTGATCAATTAACCAGCCCGCTGCAATTTTAACGTTGCCATTGGCTTGAGGATAATGTGGAATTGTTGAAAATTGTGTGATTAAGCGTTCAAATTCTTGAGCACTTACAATCGGATTTTTAAAGAAACTTCCTACATTTGGATATTCTTTAGGATCGGGTAATTTACTTTGGCGAATATGGATAACCTGATTTTGTAAATTCTCGGCAGTTAGGTTGTCTCCAACCGCTTGCTTTAAATCACCATAATTCAGCTTCAAATGAGCTTGTTTGAGTAATTTAAAGGTGACATGCGTAATGATGTAGCGTGTCGGATCATCTTTAAAAATGCTATGTCTATAGGAAAAATGACAGTCGGCCGCCAAAATTGATTGAGTCTCTTTAGATTTACGGTCATAGACTTGTACTGACTCAATAAACTCACCAACCTCTACACCATAAGCACCAATATTCTGTACTGGTGAAGCACCGACTAAGCCCGGAATAAGGGCTAAATTTTGCAAGCCAAACCAGTTCTGCTGTGTGCTATATAAAACAAAATCGTGCCAAATCTGTCCTGCACCCACTTTGACACGAACAAAATCCTCATCTTCAGATAAAACTTCTATACCCTGAATATCAAGATGAATGACTAACGCATTAATTTGCTGCGGTAGCAACATATTACTACCGCCAGATAATACAAGTACATTTAGCTCATGCGCCTTAGCAAAATCTAAAGCTTCTTTAATGTCTTCAACAGACGTGATCTTAGTATAATGAGAAGATGTTACATCTAAACTTAAAGTATTGAATGGCTTAAGCTGTACTTGATTTTGAATTTGCATTGTATTGATAAACCTATTCTTAAACATTCAATTGTTTTTTTAAGACATTAATCCATGCCAGAGTACTTGATTCACATTGGTCAAGTACGCGCTCGAAACCATCATCACCGCCATAGTAAGGATCAGGCAAAGCTTGTTTTGGATATTGAGGATCATGTTCACTCATTAATGCTACTTTTGCTCGAATTTGATGGCTACCAAATTGAAAAATAGCGCTTTGTAGCAAATCATGAATATCTTCAAAGTTCTGATGATCCATTGCCAAAATCAAATCAAAGTCTAAAAAGTCTTGAGTTGAAAGTTGTCTGGCACGTAAAGATGATAAGTCATAGCCTCTTTTCTTCGCATGCAGTTGGCTACGCTGATCTGGTGCTTTATTTGGATGATAATTGCTCGTTCCAGCTGAATCGACAATCACATTAAGTTGATGTTTATCACAATAATGTCTGAACACAACTTCAGCCGTGGGAGAACGGCAGATATTTCCTAAACAGACACATAACACCTTATACTGCGTTTCCATTAGAAATTTATTCCAACCACTTGAATTACATATGAATAAGTATTTTGCACGTAAAATCTTGCAAAATCCTGACTAAACTATCAATTGTTGTCAGGTTTGAGTTGACCATTGTGACAAGTTGCATTTTGTCAAAACTCAGATGGCTTGAAAAGGAAAATAATGTTTATCAATAGATTAAAAGTTGATAAATCAGCCGACAAAGTAGCTAAATTTGTATTTTTATTTTCATTAGATATGCCAAACATATTTTCAGCAAAACTATGCTCAATTATAAAAGCCCTACTCATAGGGCTTTAAATAAATCACTTAGATGCAGTCATTAGCTCAATCATTTCCTTTGTTGGCCTTAAGCTGCCTAATTGCCACTGTTCAGGTGGATATTCATCAATTCTTATCCAAACATGCTCTCGAAAAGCCGGATTACCCTTACCCTCTATTTCTACAAATAAGTCTGTTATCCGTTTAAAAAGTTCAGCCTTACTGTCTTTATCGAGTAAACCTTCTATAGTTTGTATATTTATAAATGGCATAATGCTACCTGAATTAATTCTAGGTCTAAATTATAGACCCATCCTAATTGGAGCTTCCTCTAATGTCAAATCAAATTATTCCAGACCATAAATTTCCCGTAGATGTATGTGGAATCTTTAAAATTACTGAAATATTGAATGACAGATGGACAATCCTCTTGTTAAGAGAAGCTTTCTATGGGGTAACAAAATTTAATGATTTTTTAGTAAATACAGGAATATCAAAACAAATTTTATCTAATCGCCTCAAACATCTTATTGAATTAGAAATATTTGAGTTATCAATTTATAAAGAAGTAGGTGTACGAGAACGCAAAGAATACTTACTTACCAAAAAAGGTAAAAGTCTAAATATTGTTTTGCTTGCTATGCTTGAGTCTGGTGGTAATTTTATTGAAGCAGATCGGGATGTTGTTAAAGTTTTTAAGAAAAATTCAGATGATGAACTCAAATTAAAACTTGTTGATTCATCTAATCAAGTCATAGATCTTAATAATCTGGAATTGAAACTAACTCATCGCGTCAATAAGAAATAAATTGTATATCTTGCTTTTTCTTATGTTAAAACTTCATCGAAAGACTTTTACAGATAAAATAAAAAAGCCTACTCTTTCAAGTAGGCTTCCCCTTATGACTTTGCGCTGATCATTAAGGTTTATTGTTGTTTAAGGCAACATCTCAATTTTACAGAAATACTTAACAATTAAAACCCTACCAATCGCTAATAGTCATTATTTAATACAGAAACTCTTCAGTAGTTTTTACATTGGCAAAAGCATTACTAAAAACTTGGTTGTGATGATCAATTATGTGCTGTGCATCTAAAGTTATAGAATCAGATGTTGTATGAGCATCAGAGATTAAAGTTACTTTATATCCAAACTCTGAAGCAGCTCTAATAGTCGTATCTATACAATATTCCGTTTTCATCCCAGTCACTATGATTTCATCAATACCAAGTTTCTCTAAAACTTCTTTTAAGTCAGTATTCTTGAAACTACTCGGGTATCTTTTCTCAATGACAATATCTTTATCTGAATTAAGAGATAAATCTGCGATCAACTGAGTATTTGGACTATTTGGATCTAAGGGCGTATCTTTCTCACCAACATGACGGACAAAAATAATTTGCTTGCTATTCGAGCGATGATGTTCAATCAGCTTGAGAATATTTGAAAGTATGAGTTGATGGTTGTATGGCGTCGACTTTGCTCTGACTAGACCATTTTGCATATCAATGACGAGTAAAGCTGATTTTGAGTTATTACTTAAGTCCATAATCTTTCTCTGTAAAAACCAATAATGAGCAGAGAAAAATAAACCCAGCCATTATTGGCTGGGTTGGGGTATCTTATTAAGTCGCTCTAATAAAAAATCACACGCAGCCTTTTTTTAAAGGTCGTGGTGGTGGTATTGATTTTTTTTAGTAAACAGTACATGAGTTAAACTTGCTCATCATTAAAGCGTAATTAAACATAGCATAATTTTTTCGCAAAACTCAAAGTTTTTGTCTTTAAGTTTTGAGCGTATAAGTAAAATTTTATTAGGAATCTAGAAAGACTTAGCAAGTAAAAACCTCACCTTTAGCCCAGAATAAGTGAGGACTTTTATATTACAAATTATCTTTTAGAAAATCACCTATCCAAAATTTTTACATCATTTCTGCAACTAAAAAATCATTTATTTTTAAATAACTTATCAGTCATATTTCTATCAATTTTACTACGATGACCGTTCTCGAAATATCGATCGACATGACATAGTTTCGTTTTGGTATCACAGAACACACCATTTGAGAGTGTAAATACTGAAGTATCAAAATCGCCTTGAGAGAATGCTCTGTTGGCTTTGTAAGTTCCTAAGTATTTGGCGGTAAGTTTTTTAGATACACCCTTCTTGTCAGCACAAATATATTTATCACAAATTACACCCTTTTGAGGTGAATATACACCAGAGTTGGTTTTTGCCATCGCTGCGGAGCTAAGCATGAAGCAAGTGCATCCAATAACACTAAGTAAAGTTTTAGAAATTTTCATTTTTTAGAACCGAATAAAATTATAAATTGTTAAGACATTATATAAATTAGAAGCTTGCCAGAAAATCTATAGAGCCCTATAAATAACAAAAAGCCCACCGTTCAATGGCTTCTTAAATAACTTGTGTATCGCCTGAATATCCGATTTCGAGCACATAAAAACAGTGCTCATCTTATATAACACTCAACATAATTGCCCCAGAACTACTTTATTTTAAAGTGTCTTATGCTAAGTTATTTAAAGATTGAATCTTATAGAACCGTTCAACAATAATTTTCAAGAATAAGGAAATAACGTATATGAGCCATTTTCAATTTCAAACTGTTCCAAACATCATCTCTGGCTTAGGCTCTATACAAGAATTACAAAATGTTTTGTCATCAAAAGCTTACCGTAAGTTATTACTGGTCACCGATGCAGGCATGATCAAAAATCAATTACATCTACCCATTCTTCAAATTTTAGATACACTCAATATTGAATATGTCATTTATGCAGATGTTCAGGCTGACCCACCAGAACAAGTTGTTTTAGATGCAGCCAATTATGCAAAACAGCAAAATGTAGATGCCATCATTGGTTTTGGTGGCGGCAGTTCTTTAGATGTTGCAAAAGTTATTGCTTTACTCGCCCACCCTGACCAAACTCAAAGTTTGCAAGAGATGTACGGCGTAAACCAAGTAACCACTGCTCGCCTACCACTTATTTTGATTCCAACGACAGCTGGTACAGGTTCTGAAGTAACGCCTATTTCAATTGTGACTACTGGCGAGACAACAAAAATGGGGATTGTCTCTCCAATACTGTACGCCGACACTGCGATTCTTGATGCTACTTTTACTCAAAACCTTCCAGCACATATTACTGCTGCAACAGGTATTGATGCGATGGTACATGCTATTGAGGCATATACATCTAAATACAAGAAGAATATATACACCGATATTTTAGCTAAGAATGCTTTGAAGCTACTAAACCATAACTTACCGAAAGTTCTTAAAGATGGTAATGATTTAGAAGCACGTCAAAACATGCTGTTCGGTTCAATGCTCGCAGGTCAAGCATTTGCAAACTCGCCTGTTGCCGCTGTACATGCTTTAGCTTACCCATTGGGTGGTCATTTTCATTTATCGCATGGGCATACCAATGCGTTAGTGTTGGTCGAAGTATTAAAATTTAATGCGCCCAATGCAAAAAAATACTATGCAGAGCTTATGCAATGGCTCGATCCATACAGCAATGGCAGCACTGATGGCTTGTGTGATCTGTTTATTGACCACATGCAGAACCACTTAGACCGTAGTGGCTTGACCTTAAAACTTAGAGATTTGGGTATTGATGAATCGAGTTTACCGCGACTTGCTCAAGATGCCATCTTGCAAACTCGCTTACTACAAAATAATCCACGAGACATGACAGAAGCCGCTGCTTTGGCAATTTATCAGGCGATTCATTAATGACTAAACCAGTTTTAAAAACCCGAGATCAATTTAAGTTCTTTTTAGATATTCAAACGCGTTGGGCAGATAACGACATCTATGGTCATGTGAATAATGTGACTTACTATAGTTATTTTGATACAGCAGCCAATGCATTGCTTATTCAAAAAACAGGTTTTGATATTCATGAAGCAAAATCAATTGGCTTAGTGGTTGATTCAGCGTGTAGCTTTTTTCAAGAGTTATCATTTCCAGAAATTATTCAGGTAGGTGTTGCGATTGGTAAAATCGGCACGACTTCATTGCGCTATGAATTGGCAATCTTTAAACAAGGTCAGAACCAAGCCTCAGCTCAAGGACATTTTGTGCATGTGTTTGTTGATCGAGAAACGCGTAAGACTGTACCAATTTCTGAGTCAGTTCGTGAAGTTTTAGAGAAATTTTTATTATAAAAAATGAGGCAAAAAGAAAATGATTTGTTCTTTTTGCCTCACTCAAACTTAAGTCATTGCAGGATCACTAAAAGAGTCTTCACCCGTTTCAACTCGGCCAGCAAAACGTCGGTAATAATATGGATCACTCTGACTGGTGATTTCAAAATCATACCAATGTCCCACGTCAGCCAAAGCCCAATGTTGCTTAACAACCTGTCCCGCTTTTACGGTAAGTTGTAACGGCGTATCTTGTCGATATGCACAAGGTTTTACCGTCAATATTGCATCCTTAGTACCATCATTCATGAGTTCAACGTATACATCGCCATTGGCAATGTCATAGCACACTCGAATTTCAGGTTTAACGCCACTATCAAGCATACGTTGAGTATCGCCTTTGAAGTGACGATGGTAGCCATTTGGACCAAGTACCCATAGGTCATAACGACCTAGGTTATCTTTTAAAACATCCCATTCATCATCTAAAGTTTTATTCGGCTCGACAATATAACGCTTTGGAATACGGTCTAGGTTAAGTTTGTCATATACATGAAAAACTGCTGCCTGTTTCCCCGTATTAGAGAAAATCAATTGCACTTTACCATCGGCTTTACAGCGCGCGCTGGTGTGCAGCTCGTAAGGTAGCGCACGCGACAGACGTATACCACTTTGCTGAATCGGTAACTTTATATCCGTGGGTACAGGAACAGCTGGTAAAGCTTCTTGATTTTCTCTTAGCTCATCGGCCTGCATACGTGTTTGTTTACCATTCAGCTGCGGTAAAACATCTGCATTTGGTGTTTTAAAGTTAAACGCACTGGTTAAATCACCACACACTGCACGGCGGTATGGACTGATATTCGGCTCTTTTACACCGAAACGTTTTTCTAAAAACATGAGCACAGACGTATGGTCAAACACTTGCGAATTCACCCAACCACCACGGCTCCAAGGTGAAATCACATATAACGGAACACGAGGGCCCGGACCATAAACTCGTCCATCAGGTGTAGGCTGAGAATGGCTTCCTTCAGGCGCTGCGTGATCAAAATATTCATCCTGCATATCGGCACTGCTTAATGTCGATTTGCCTGCGTACTGGCCATTTTTGAGTCGAGATGGTGCTGATGGTGACGGTACATGGTCAAAGTAACCATCATTTTCATCGAAATTGATAATGAGTGCTGTTTTACTCCAAACCTCTGGCACAGCAGTTAAAGCATCAATAATTTCTTGAATAAACCATGCCCCTTGGACAGGACTTGAAGGGTCTGGATGTTCACAATAAATCGATGGCGCATTAATCCAAGACACTTGAGGTAACTTACCTTCACGAATGTCGCGTTTAAAAGCATCGAGATATTCTTCAGGTTTATTGCCCGGCAATGTATTTGCAATGCCTTTATAGAGTGGATTTTTGGCATTATCGGTCGCAGCATCATAGGCTTTGTATGGTAGCTTTTGACCTGTATCGGCGTAGGGTTTGTTTGGTTCACCACCGCTTGCAACAGGATAACCAGATGCAATGTTTGCCTTTCTAAATGAACGGAATGCACCAAGCATGTTATCACCCCATTCATCTGGCATATTTTGATAACAAATCCAGCTTACCCCTGCTTCTTCTAAACGCTCAGCATAGGTCTTCCAAGTGTAACCGTGATCTGCCGTAGCGGGGTTACCATCAATCCAGTCCCACTCATTGTTTACAAATGAACGCTTGGTCGGTGTTGCACCATTTGTTCCGGTTAAATGGAATGATCGATTCGCATCCGTTCCAGTGTGCATAGAACAATGATAGGCATCACAAATCGTAAAGGCGTTCGCAAGTGCAAACTGATATGGAATTTCTTTTTCTTTAAAATAACCCATGGATATATCAGTTTTATGGGCTGGCCAATTTGCCATACGCCCATTGTCCCAAGCCAACTGACTATCATTCCACGTATGCGGCGTACCATCTGCACGCTGTGCATTATTGACTGTACCATCTAAATGAAAAGGCGTTAAAACTTGCCCATTACTTCTAAGCTGCTCCCAAACACGGCGGCCACTTGGTAAAGGAATCGTAAAACGATCGGCAAACCCTCGGACGCCTTTTAATGTTCCGAAGTAATGGTCAAAAGATCGGTTTTCCTGCATTAAAATAATAACGTGCTCAACATCTTGAATAGTACCCGTTTTATTATTTGCAGGAATTGCTAAAGCTTTTTGAATACTAGATGGAAAAGCTGCCAATGCCGCAGCACCAAAACCCATATTTAAAGAGTAATTTAAAAATTTACGACGTGTAATCATGATCAGGTTCTTTTTATTATTTAAGTTTAAGGAGCACAGCGCATTACAGGCTTTTTACCTGTTTCTGGTGTATTTGAATTATCATTTGACGAGTCGTTACAACCACTCAGCAGAATGGCGCCGATCAATAAAAAATAAGAATATTTAAAGGAAGGTGTTCCTGTGCATTGCCTTTTCATGACGATATATAGTCCATTTAAAATCTAAAATGGCTAACATAGAAAAGTACAATGACAGTGGCGTGACTTGAATATTTCAATCCAGTGAAAAATATGAAAATTCTATTATTTCCACATTTCTCACAAGGTCAAAATTTATGTAAATTTAAGGCTTTAATTGAATATTTTGGAGTTCGCCATCAAAAGTATCAATCAGGCTTTTTATAACGGGTTGTTGCTGTAATAGCTCTGTCGCTCTATGGAAAGCTTTTTCTTTACGAATGCTTTGCATGACATAAGGTGTAGATGTATTAACTGCACCATACTCAACCGTAAATTGTGTATTTGGCCATTGTTGTTTTAAAGCATCAATGAGGCCTTGTTGTAATTGGGTCAACATATTTTCATATTCTTGAGGAATATGGAAAATCGTATTGCCTCCAATTTCTCCAGTCATTACACCATGTTGAGCAAGTTCTTGAACGGCTGGAGAAAGCTGGCTGTTTCTAAACCAGTATTCCCATTTTTCAAGTGTCCACTCACCTTCTAAGACTTGAGCAGAAAGCTTCAAAATATCCTGAGGCATCAACTGCCCGTTATCAGTTGCGCTAGATTCTTCTACAGCTGTAGCAGTTTCAAGAACCACTTCGGGTTGCACCCATGGTTGCTGCTCAATAATAGGTTCAGAAACCAAGTCATGAGTTAAAGGCGCATCCTGACCAAGAGAAAATTCAGCAGCGCTAGATTCTTCAAATAAACCTTGCGGCTCAGCCGTAAAAGTTGGCTCAGGTTCAATTTGTTTGGCCTGAGTTTCAACCTGTTGTACTGACTTTTGTTCTGGTACCGGAATGAAATCCTCTTCCAGAACACTAATTGTTTCTTGAACAACTGCTGACTCAAGCCCAATCAGCTCATGATGATTTGGATCAAATACCATTAAATCCTGATTAGACTGAGGTTCAGGTTCAGGTTCAGGTTCAGGTTCAGGTTCAGGTTCAGGTTCAGGTTCAGGTTCAGGTTCAGGTTCAGGTTCAGGTTCAGGTTCAGGTTCAGGTTCAGGTTCAGGTTCAGGTTCAGGTTCAGGTTCAACCATAACGGGTTGATTAATAACTTCAACCGACTGAACAGTACTTATAGGAGCAATCTCTTGAGCTGTTTGCTGAGCTTGCGAATTTAAATCTACTTCTGCTTGTCTATTTTGTTGAACAGGCTCTGAAACTAAAATTTCATTAGGTGCTAAAGGACGGAAAGCCAATAAGCGTAAAATACACATTTCAAAACCTTGCTCTTGCGTCACGGCAAGTTGCAAGTCTGAACGACCTTTACATGCGATTTGGTAATAAAGCTGTAAATCTTGAGCAGAAATTAGCTTAGACAATTGCATGATTTTGCGATTAATTTCATCGCTATATTTCAAACTCAAATCAGGTAGATATTGCAAAATTGCCAATTCATGCAATGTTGAAATGAGCTGGTCAAGCACAAGTGAAACATCTAGCGCTTGATGTCTAAATTGTAATAAAAGCTGACTCACTTTTTCACGTTGGTTTTGATGAACCGCTAAAATCAAATCATAAATGATCGTACGGTCAATCAAGCCTAGCATTTCTTTAACATCTTGGTGATGTACCGCACCCTGACCATAAGCAATGGCTTGGTCAGTTAAAGATAATGCATCACGCAGTGAACCTTGGGCAGATTCGGCAATTTGCCAAATTGCATCCTGATCGGCATTAATTTGCTCTTTCTCAAGAATAGCGCCAAGGTGCTTGGTAATTTCATCAACAGCTAAAGGTCGTAGAGTAAATTGCAAACAACGTGAAATAACCGTAATCGGTAGCTTTTGTGGGTCAGTCGTAGCAAACAGAAACTTAACGTGTTCTGGTGGTTCTTCTAGTGTTTTTAATAGCGCATTAAAAGAATGCGTCGATAGCATATGCACTTCGTCAATCAGGTAAACTTTAAAACGACCTTGCGTTGGTGCATAAGGAACGTTGTCTAAAAGTTCACGCGTATCTTCTACTTTTGTTCTTGAAGCAGCATCGATTTCGATCAGATCAATGAAACGGCCTTCATTTACCGCTTTACACGTTGCACAGACTTCACACGGCGTAGAAGTCACACCCGTTTCGCAGTTCAAACACTTGGCTAAAATACGTGCAATTGTAGTTTTACCTACACCACGCGTTCCTGTAAATAAATAAGCATGGTGAAGACGACCGCGTTCCAATGCACTACTTAATGCACGAGAAACATGGTTTTGCCCCACTAACTCATTGAAATTACGTGGACGGTATTTTCTAGCAAGTACTTGATACATGTATGCTCCTTTTTACAGGCATAAGCATACTTTGTTTTTAAAAGAGTGTGAACGCATAAAGCTCATATCCGTACAGATAAACTGCGAACTGACTTCTTTTCTCTACCAGAACCATTTATTTGTCTAAGGATGATCATGATGAAGCTCTTGATCAGTTACACCTTCATCCATGGTTTGGACCAGCCCTACACCATCCTTAATTTCAGCCGAATAATTTCCTTTCTCGGTAAAAATCTGCATGATCGTATAATGGTCTTTTTGACTTTGGGTAATGGTAAAGAAATTCTGATTTGGATCGCCCTGATCAAATTTTCCAGTCCACCGAACAATATCTTGGTCAACAGGTTCAATCTCTACAATTTTTCCTGTGCGATTAATGCCATATTCCAACATTTGAAACTTAACAGTGTCACCCACTTTTTTAAGTTCAATCACATTTGGATCATATTTAATGACCATACCTTTCGCATTTTTAAGTAGCGGAAAATTAATATTAGAAGGAAGCTGATCTTTTTCTATTTCATTAAAAACAATCTGTTGCCTAGACAATTTTTCCTTTTCTGAGGCGCTCAAATTCAGCATATTTTGACGGGCCAAACCATTTTGATTATCTGCTATTTTTGGCCCAAACTCTTGCCGACTTTCTAAAGGCGACGTTAAAGCAGAAGAACTTCGCTGTGAAAAAGCAAACCAGATTAAAACTGCTAACGCCACACAAGCGATAGCAGTTCCTATTAACAATTTATTTTTGTTCATTCGTTACAGCTAAAATAGAGATTAGTTATATAGAGAAATTTTCTGCGCATTCAGGTTAATCACACTAACCGCATCAATTTTTCCTTCTACACCTAAACGTACACCATATTTAGGGTTATATAGATACGGGCTAGAGTAAAAATTAATATTATTACCGCCCATTGCTGTACTTCCTAACGGATGGGCAAAACCTGAGCCAATATTGGTTGAACCATTATGGTACAGGCCAAGATTGTGCCCGACCTCATGGCGCATAGCGGCAAAAGAACAACCTGCAATATCATTTGCACCAATCATGTTATATGCAGAAGCATTGATCCAAGCCCAACCACAACCGCCGTCACCAGGTTCATTACCTTGATAATAAACACCGTCTGCCAATACACGTTTACGCTCATTTTGTACCGTCGTGTCATCTCGTCCAGTAGAAATTACTTCTTTTAAAGTGGCAGCAGGGATTTTATAAGTTATATAACCCACATCTCTTAAGTAAAAACGTGCATTCGAATTTTCAGCAGTTAAATTTGTTAAATTTACGCCTTCAATCATTCTAAGTTTTGCAGCGCTCTCACCTAAAATTGCATTTACTTCTGGGCTGGAAACTAACAACATATCAATTGTATAACTATCTACTGTCCAGCCTTGAGCAGTGTATATAAAACGGCGATTTTCACCATTTTTAATTGCAGTAGACAAACCATTAGCCGCATTAATATAGGTGTCTGCCAATGCATTCGACACAATAACGACCTTATCCCCGACTTGAGCTTGAGCTGGTAGCTGCAAGGTCGGCTGCCAATTTGATGTAGACAGTTTTACTTTTAAAGTGGGCTGAGTCATATTCGGTAAAGTTGCAGGGATTGTTGCCGTTGAATCAATCACCTTTGTTGGTGAAGAGATCAGCTGCCAATATCCTTTGTCGCTTACATACATAAACTCATATTGATCGCCTGTTTTAAGTGTTAAGGTCGCTTGGCTATTAATATTCGTGTTATTAATTTTTGCAGACCAAGTCGCTGTAGACTTGATAATAATTCTATCTCGATCACTTGCAGCCGCAGGTAGAGTGAAATTCGAAACCCAATTTCCATCTCCAAATGAAACTTCCGTTAGCGGGCTACTTACCGCGGCTAAAGATGTTCCGATTTGCTGAACATTTAGCTTCTGAGGTTTTATATATTCTGGAACCCATTTTCCTAAAGCAGAATAATATTTAAACCAATATTCAGAGCCATTTTTTAATGTAAAACTGCTTGGGAATAGTAAATTTGTTTTATCAATCTCTGAGCTTGCATTTGCTGTAGAAACAACTTGTACGGTTGTTCCGTCACGTACGTCACTTGGTAAAGCAATGGTTTGTGCCCATTTGCCATCTTGAATAAGTACTTTTTGCATGGTTGCAGTCGTTAACGGTATTAACTCATAGTTAGCCCCAGTAGTAGGACTAACCGTCGCTAGCTGAGCAATCCATTTATTTTGACTGCTATTGAAGATGAATTGATAGATATCTCCGCTATTTATCTTCAACACTTCTAACGGAATATTCGTATTAGAAGTATCTAAATAACTACTATAGGCGGCACTAGAACGAATTGTAATTTTGTCCGAATTATTAGCACTTGCCGGTAAAGAGAGATTTTTGACCCAATTCCCATTTGCTAAAGAAAATTCTAAATCTGAATAACCAGATGGTATTGATCCACTATTATTATTCTGATTTGGTGAAAGTACAGTTGCGGCATACACAAGGGAAGACGCAACAATTGCTCCAATAATAAGTGATGTTTTTAATTTAAAATTCACAGCTGCCTCTTTTATTTGTTTTTAGATTTTCGAATAGCAGGTTAACAAACCATTTTTTTACAGTCAATTTTCGATCAACTTATTTTTCATTAAATTTCAATTACATGAATATTGAATCATTTTGAAATAAAAACATGAAACCTATTAAAGAATAGTTTATTTATGAGAATTAAATAACTAATTTTCGATATGAAGAAAATATTAAAAAAGATATTGAAGGATAAAAAGAAAGATCAGCTCTCTTTTTATCCTTTATTTTGGATTTCTTAATTTACTTTCTTTGGAAAGCTAAACCAGACAAATACAGTTAAAAGGAAGAAACAAATGGCGGAGATTGTAAGCACCCAACTATGCGCATAGCTAAAAGCTTGCTGAGCAACTGCAATTAATTGCCCTCCCAAAGGGCTTTCAAGGTTAGAAGCTAATTGCATGGTTTCACCAATCGAGATACTCGCTTTTTCAATTAAGTTCGATGGAAGCTCTGCTGGTAAAATAATTGAGCGGCTATAAAACCAAGACAACATTAACCCAAAAATAGCGACGCCTAAACCAGCTCCAAGCTCATAGGCCATACCTTCAATCGCACCTGCTGCACTTGCCTTTTGAGGTGGGACGGATGACATAATGGCAGCAGTTGAAGCCAGTAAGGCAATTTCAATGCTAAAGCCTAAAAAGACCATACATGTCCATGCTAAAAAGTGATCGGTAGAAAAGTTAAGCTGGGCAAGCCCCCATAGGCTAAATCCACTTATTAAAATACCAACAGTAGATACAAGTCTAAGCCCCCATTTATTTAAACAGATTCCGGCTAATGGACCACCTAAACTAATCGCGATCATGAATGGAATAATAAACATGGCTGCCTGTAATGGTGAAAATCCATGCACAAACTGCAACTCTTGAGATAAGAGTAATTCAAAGCCAACCAAAGCAATCATGGAAACCACCGCCATCACAATGCTGGTAGAAATCACTGGATGTTTAAATAACTCCAGATCAATCATTGGCGTGGTCGTTCTTTTTTGGCTTCGAATGAAGTGAATTAAAGTACTTATACCCACCACAAACATCACGACTGTAAGTACCGAGAAGTTGTACATCGCCGATTTGATTGAATAGATCAGGCTTAAAATGGCTACAACCAAAATTAAAGCTTGCCCTAGGTTAATTGGCTGATCAGTTTTCTCTTGTTGTTTTGGAATGATCATCGCGATCATGACCAGAACCACTAAAATAATCGGAATGTTAATGAGGAATACAGCTCCCCAATGGAAGTGTTCTAGTACAAAACCACCAACCAATGGACCAAAAGCTGCTCCACCACCACCTACTGTAGACCAAAGACCGAGTGCAAAATTTCTCTGCTTTTCTTCGATAAAAGCATTACGTATACCTGATAAAGTGGCAGGAATAAGCATCGCTGCCCCTAAACCTAAAACTGCGCGGGAAGCAATTAAGGCGTAAGCTGTTGGAGAAAAAGCCGCAGCCAAAGAACCGACTCCAAAAATTGCAGTTCCAATAAATAATAATTTTTTAAAGCCAATACGATCACCAAGTGCACCCATCGGCAAAATCAAACCCGCCATAATCAGTGAATAGATATCAATGATCCATAAAAGTTGATTGGCAGTTAAATTCAATGCTGCACTTAAAGACGGTGTTGCAACATGCATCACCGTCGCATCAATCGTAACTGGTAAATATATAAGGACGATAATTGTCAGGATTAACCATTTTTTCTGCATAACGCTCTTCAATATCCAAAACTTGGACATGTGTTCAAATCATGGTTATTATATACACAATTGGACACTTGTCCAACTTTTGGTTTTAATGTAATTTGTGTAGAATTCAGTCAGGTGAAAGAAACATGGCCTATCTTAATCGCGATCAACGCAGAGAAATGATTCTGCAAGCTGCCATGCAAGTTGCTTTGGCTGAAGGTTTTACAGCCATGACGGTACGCCGAATCGCAACAGAAGCACAAACATCAACCGGACAAGTTCACCACCACTTTTCTTCGGCATCTCATTTAAAAGCTGAAGCTTTTCTAAAGCTCATGGAACAGCTGGATGAAATTGAAAAAACCCTAAAAACTACAAGCCAATTTCAAAGACTCTTCATTTTATTAGGTGCAGAAAATATAGACAGACTTCAGCCCTATTTACGCTTATGGAATGAAGCAGAACTCTTAATTGAACAAGATGCAGAAATACAAAAAGCGTATAAACTTGCCATGCAAAGTTGGCATGAATCTATTGTCCAAGCGATTGAATGTGGCAAGAAAGAAGATGAGTTTAAAAATACATCTAATTCAACAGACATAGCTTGGCGACTCATCGCTTTTGTATGTGGATTAGAAGGTATTTATCAACTTGGTTTACAAGGTTTAGCTGAAGAAGACTTTAAGCGTCATACCGAAGCAATTATTCGTCTAGAATTATTATAAATATTGAAGCTGGCATTTATTAAAAACACCAGCATTTATTGATTATATAAAACTTAGAACCAGCCTTTACGTCCTTTTAAAATTTGGTCAGTGCAACGTAAGGCTTCTTGAGTAAGCCCCCACAAACGGTAATCGCCCGTGATTGAACCAATCTGGAAGTTATGAGTATAGGCAAAACTCAGGTCGCGCTCAGGATCGCACCATGCCCCTGAACCATTGTAACCAATATGTCCAAAGCCATTTTTAGCGCGCTTACCCATGGTAATAATGCGGTGATATCCTAAACGCCAATTCATCGGAATTGGCATGACACGATCACGTGCATAACTTTGAATAGTACTGAGCTCTTTAAATATTTCTGGGCGAATAAGTTGCTGTCCATTCCATTCACCGTGATTTGCCAGCATCGCATAAATTTTAGCAAGACTATTTGCAGTAAACGTACCGTTTGCCGCCGGAATGACTGCTTGCAATCCTTCATCACTAAAGAAACTAAAATGCTTCATTCCTTTTGGAATCATGGCATCCTGAAAATCTTGTGGATCTTGTCCAGTCCACGTAATCATTTTTTCAGAGAGTGAACTCTTGCGTGCTTGAGGCTTTTTAGGTTTTTCAACTTGGGGAGCCGCTGGTTTTTCAGGTTTTGGTTGAATAATTAAACGTGCTACACGGTCTAGCTCACTTGCAGGTATACCAAAATAAGCACCGTCTAACTGCAACGGTTCAACAAGATATTTTTGCATGAGCTGATCTAAAGATTGACCAGTTGCTTTTTCAAGTACTCCACCGACAAGCCAACCAAATGTTAAGGCTTGATAAGCATTGCCCTCTCCTGCAAGGAATCTAGGCTTGGTGGCTGCCATCACATCTAACATATGTGACCAGTCGAGCATTTCCCTCGCACTTTCGATGATATTTCGAATATCAAACATACCACTTTGATGGCTCAGAACATGGCGTAAAGTCATTTGCTCTTTACCATTTTGAGCGAACTCAGGCCAATAGGTCGCAATCGGTTTATCGTATTCTAAAAAACCTTCACTGACTAAAATATGCGCTAAGGTTGCAAGTACGCCTTTACCAGTAGAATAGCAAACTGCCAAAGTATCGGGTTGCCAAGCTTCAGTTTGTGATTTGAGACCTGTATAAATATCTACAACTTTCTGGCCTCTAAAATAAACCGCTAATGCAGCTCCACCTTGTCCAGTTCTAGCATCTTGAAGACGGCTAAATTGGTGGGCTAAATCAATAAAACGTTCATCTAAAATACCGTGATAGTTATGGGTATCGGCCAGTAAAATTTCTTTAATCACATGAAGTTCCTTGCATTTTTTGTTATTTTGCTCAAAAGCAGCCCAAACCTCTGTTCAGGCTGCTGGTATTTTTATAATGCTTTTACTGTTCCTGCAACGTGCGGTTTTTTCGATTTTGCATTACGGATCAAGAAATCAGTCTTTTTGTCTGTATTGGCAGTTAAAAACTCAACTTTTGATGGTAAGAACATTGGGAGCTTAAACCAGACATCTGCTTCATAAGCATTTGATAATTCAAGGTTCGCTAGCGCTTTAGCCTTGCTCCACATACCATGCGCAATGGCCTGTTTAAAACCAAATGCTTTTGCTGTAATGGCATGAATATGAATTAAGTTAAAATCACCAGACACTTTCGCATAACGGCGGCCTGTGTTTTCTAAAATATCCCACTCTGCCTTTGGAACATAAGCTGGCGCTTGTTCTTCTTTGACTTTCTCACCTACTCTTTTCTCGACTTTTTGGCGAGATAAATAAGTCGTTAAGCCTTCCATCGCTACTTCATTGCCAACTTTTGCCGTGGTAATAAAGTCAAACTGAACACCTTTATCATGCGGTTTTAGTTCCCCAAATTTACATGACAGAGTGAGTTTTTCAGTTACACCAATTGGTCTGGTTTGTTTAATCTGGTTACGGATATGCACTAAACCTAAAATTGGAAATGGAAAGGCTTCTGCTGTCATCATGTGCATTTGTAAACTTTGAGAAAGCACAGCCAGATAAATTGCCGGTACAAAACCATTATTTTGGAAGCCACACACTTCGTTATAAGCTTTGAGATGGCTCTGATCAATTTCAAGACGGTCTACCACATATTCAACTTGTGGCAAGATTTTTGGCCCCTGAGGCTTTTTAAAAATTAAGCCTTGTACTACTTTTGGATAAGCCAATACCGCTTTTGGTAGTTGGCTAAAATGACGAGTATTCATACCTAACCTTTTATAATTTATAGATTCTTGAATAAAAAAGGGATGCACAAGCACCCCTATTTAGCTAAAAGTGCTTAAGCGCCCAACAAGCTTTGTCCACACACACGTACAACGTTACCGTTTACACCAGTAGACGCAGTTGATGCAAACCATGCAATTGTTTCTGCTACATCAACAGGTAAACCACCTTGTTGCATTGAATTCATACGGCGACCAGCTTCACGAATTGCAAATGGAATTGCCGCAGTCATTTGAGTCTCGATAAAGCCAGGTGCTACTGCGTTAATGGTAATACCATTTTTTAAGATAGGCGCAGTAAATTTCACTAGACCAATAACACCAGCTTTAGATGCAGCATAGTTGGTTTGACCAAGGTTACCAGCAATACCACTAATTGATGATACACAAACAATGCGGCCATTTGCATTTAGACCATCGTTTTCTAACAAGTAGTCATTTACACGTTCAGCAGCAGACAAGTTAATGTTAATTACCAAGTCCCAAAGCTCTGGCTTCATGTTTGCCAAAGTTTTGTCACGAGTAATACCTGCATTATGAACGATAATATCTAAACCGCCTTGTTTTGCCGCAGCAGTTTTAATTTTTTCGCCTGCATCGGCAGCAGTAATGTCAATTGCCAATGTAGAACCACCAATGTCAGCAGCTACACGGTCAAGGTCAGCTTGTTGTTGTGGTACATCTAAACAAATAACATGAGCGCCATCACGCGCCAACACATGTGCAATTGCTTCACCAATACCACGGCTCGCACCAGTTACCAATGCAGTTTTACCAGCAAGTGGTTTTGCCCAATCAACATCAACTACATCTGCTTTAGATACACGAATTACTTGACCAGACACATAAGCTGAACGTGGAGAAAGCAAGAAACGTAAAGTTGATTCAAGGTTTGCAGCAGCACCTTCGTCTACATAAACAACTTGTGCAGTAATACCCTTTTTAAACTCTTTACCTACAGATTTGATAAAACCTTCAAGTGCACGCTGAGCAATCGCCTGTTTTACAGTTTTTGCAGTTTCAGGCGTTGTACCAATCACAATTACACGACCAGAAGTTGCAACTTGACGTGCAATCGGATTAAAGAATTTATAAAGTTCGTTTAACTGTTCTGAGTTTTGAATACCAGAAGCATCAAATACTACTGCTTTGAATTTTGATTCTTTGTCGCCTGCATTGAATGGGCGTAAATTTAAACCAACTTTTGCAGCTTCTTGCTGTAATGCAACATTGTTGCCTACATAACTGTCAGCATGAATATTGCTAAGTACTTGTGCAATCGCACCAGACAATACACTTGATGGCGCTGCGCCAACCAATACTGCACCATTCACTACTGGCTGAGCACTTTCAAAACGCTCTAATGCAACTGGTGATGGTAAACCCAGATTTTTAACAACGAATTTACCAATAGGAGATTGCGTAAATGCTTGGTATTGATCAGTCATGATTATTATCTCTCAAAGAAATGAATTTTCTACGACAGGCTTCATTATGTTATGAGATGGACAGAAACAATATGAAATCAGTCGTTCATTAGAGTTACTCCAAATCATACTTGAGTTCATCTTTGGATGTCTTGACCTGAATGCTATCTACAATGTCATTCTAGTCAATACAGGTCTATTTGAATTGTGTTAAGGTAGCTTACAAGAATATCGTTATTATGCTTGGAAAAGCCTTATGAGCAAAACAACTCAAGAAAATCCAGCAGTCGAGAATTCTGCTCAGGAAAAAGTGTCAAATACATCAAAGTCGGCTTCTAACACGGCTAAGCGTAACAGCACTACTCCTAAAGCAGCAACTAATACACAAAAAACGACACGTACTCGTTCAACGACTGCACCTGCACGTAGCCCTCGTAGTAAGAGCGCTGCTTCAGCAACCCCGTCTACATCTTCAAATGTAGCTGCAGCACCAAAAGCAACAAAAACCAAACCTTCTGTTCAACAGGATAAAACCATGAGTCAAAACACTGTTCGCCGCGTTGCAATTATTGGTGGCAACCGTATTCCATTTGCACGTTCAAATACTGCTTATTTCAAAGCGTCTAATTCTGACATGCTGACAGCAGCATTGAATGGTTTGGTTGAACGCTTTAATTTACAAGGTAAGCGTATTGGTGAGGTTGTTGCGGGCGCTGTTTTAAAACACAGCCGTGATTTCAACATGACTCGTGAAGTTGTACTGAGCACAGATCTTGCTCCTGAAACTCCTGCTTATGACATTCAAATTGCATGTGGTACAGGTTTACAAGCAGCATTTGTCGTTGCCAACAAAATTGCACTTGGTCAAATCGACGTAGGTATTGCAGGTGGTGTAGATACAACTTCTGATGCGCCGATTGCTGTAGGTGATGGCTTACGTAAAGTTTTACTTGAGCTCAATGTTGCTAAAACGGGTAAAGACCGCCTTAAAGCTTTAACAAAAATTGATTTTAAAAAGCTTCTTGATGCACCAAGCAACGGTGAACCACGTACTGGCCTTTCAATGGGTGAACACCAAGCAATTACTGCTTTAGAATGGGGTATCACTCGTGAAGCACAAGACGAGCTAGCTGCAAGCAGCCATCAAAAACTTGCTGCTGCTTATGAGCGTGGTTTCTTTGATGACTTAATGACTCCTTTCTTAGGTCTTAACCGTGACAACAACTTACGAGCAGACAGTACAGTTGAAAAACTTGCTAAGTTAAAACCAGTTTTCGGTAAAGGCGAAACTGCAACAATGACTGCAGGTAACTCAACTCCGTTAACTGACGGTGCTTCTGTTGTATTGCTTGCATCTGAAGAATGGGCAAAAGAAAACGGTCATGAAGTTTTAGCTTACCTTTCTTTCTCTGAAACAGCAGCTGTTGATTTCATTGGCAAAAATGGTCCTAAAGAAGGTTTGTTAATGGCTCCTGCTTATGCAGTACCTCGTATGCTTAAGCGCGCTAACCTTAAACTTCAAGATTTCGATTTCTACGAAATCCATGAAGCATTTGCATCTCAAGTGTTATCTACATTGAAAGCTTGGGAAGATGAAAAATTCTGTAAAGAACGTCTTGGCTTAGATGCACCTTTAGGTTCAATTGACCGTTCTAAACTTAACGTAAATGGTTCATCTTTAGGTGCAGGTCACCCATTTGCTGCAACTGGTGGCCGTATCTTGGCTACTGCTGCGAAATTGATTAATCAAAAAGGTTCAGGTCGTGCATTAATCTCGATCTGTACAGCAGGTGGTGAAGGCGTTGTAGCAATCGTAGAGAAATAATTTTACGACTCACCTAAAAAAGCACCCTGATGGGTGCTTTTTTACTTTAACTAGTTAATTTTAATGAAGTGATGCAGCTTTAGCATTTGGGAAAAACTTATCTTCAATATGGTCATAGCACCACTGGAAAATAAAGGTATAAACCAAAATACATAAGGTTAAGCCAATATCTAAAATAAATGCATCAATCACTGTCATCTGCATCATATATGCAATCATTGGAACAGTCGCAATCAGCAAACCACCCTCAAAACCAATTGCATGTAAAATCCGCACAGGCATCGTTCTTTCCCAATTATATTTATGCTCTACTTTTTCGAAATAGTGGTTAAAAATCATATTCCAGAAAACTGAAACCACTGCCATAAACACACCAAGTGTTCCGGTCACTTCCATCGGCATGTCAAAAATAAAACTTAATGCAATCGCAATGATGACCAATAAAATTCCTTCATAACTGATTGCATGAATGAGTCTTCTCTTGGAAATCAACATTTTTAAATACTCAATAATTACTTGGATAATGTGCATTTTATTTTTATAATTTTGATTAATCCAATTAGGTTCTTTCAGTTTTTTTGACAGATGAATATTAATCAAGAACAATTGCTCATGTTCCAAGCCGTTATGGAAACAGGTTCATTTTCAGCAGCAGCACGCAAACTTGGAAAAGTTCCTTCTGCTGTAAGCATGTCTATTGCTAATTTAGAAATCGATTTGAACCTGACATTATTTGAACGTAAAGGCCGTGAACCTACCCCAACAGCTGAAGCACGAGTGCTATATGAAAAAACGGCGCAACTATTAATTGAAATGAATCAATGGAAACAACACGCCCATGCATTAAGTACTGGTCTAGAACCAAACCTCACTATTGTTGTGGTGTCTGAGCTGCTACATACCAATTGGACCGACTATGTTTGCCTATTAGAAAGCCGCTTCCCTGACCTACAAATTAATATTGTGTCTGCCCCTCAAGAGGATGCACTTCACATGTTACTAGATGGCTCTGCCCAACTGGCCCTTATGTTTGAACGTGAACATTTAGACAATAGAGAGCAGTTTGTAGAACTCAAACGTGAAGCTTTAATTCCTGTTATTTCAAAAACCCATCCGCTCGCAAGCCAAGAGCATGTTTCTTATGAGCAGATTTTGGGTACGAGACAAATTGTGGTGGCAAGTCGAGATGAAACGTTAAAACCTGAATTATTATTTTCAAAATATTACTGGCGTACAGACAACCACCACTCTGCATGCCTAATGATTTTACGTAATTTGGGTTGGGGGGTACTGCCACAAGAGATGTTTAAAGAAAACCCTGAATTAAACAACAAGCTAAAAGCATTAGATGTATTTGATTTTACACCGCGTTTTGAATATTACGTCGACTTAGTTTGGAGTCGTGAAAATGAACTTGGTGCTGCTGCCAGGTTTTTGATTGACTATATTCGCGATAAGCGAATGCAGCAGGTCCCTTAAAATAATTTCAATTTAGATGCACAACATAAACGTTTTTCTTTGAAACATAACAATTGATATATCGACAGTATGGATAGAGTTTGTGCTATAAAGAAAACATAAGATTTATTACTGAAGATGTTGAATATCAATGACTCATACAGCACTTGACCAATTAAAAACATTAACGACCGTTGTTGCTGACAGTAGCGACCTTGATGCCATTCGTAAATTTCGTCCCTTAGATGCTACAACGAATCCTTCATTAATTACGGCAGCGGCGGAACAACCAGAAAGTAAAGAGCTGATTGAAGATGCTTATTATCAAGCCAAAGAAGAAGGCTATAAAAGTGATGAGTTGATTGAAAGAACCATTGATATTTTAACCGTAAAATTTGGCGTAGAAATTTTAAAACTCATTGAAGGCCGTGTTTCGACAGAAGTTGATGCTGCCCTTTCATATGACACCGAAGCAACCATTAAAAAAGCGCATGAATTATGTGAACTTTACAAAGGTTATGGTATTGATCAGTCACGTATTTTGATTAAAATCGCGTCGACTTGGGAAGGTATTCAAGCTGCTAAGGTACTTGAAGCTGAAGGGATCGCTTGTAACCTGACTCTCCTTTTCGGTTTGCATCAAGCGCAAGCATGCGCAGATGCAAAAGTGACTTTAATCTCACCATTTGTCGGCCGTATCTTAGACTGGTACAAAAAGGCTGAAGGTGTAGATGCCTACCCAATCGAAAAAGACCCAGGTGTGGTTTCAGTTAAAAAAATCTACACTTACTACAAGCAGCAAAATATTCCAACTCAAGTGATGGGTGCGAGCTTCCGTAGTATCGATCAAGTGCTTGGCCTTGCAGGATGTGATTTGCTAACGATTTCACCGGGGCTACTTACCCAGCTTGAGCAAGATACACGTACAGTTGATGCAGCTCTTGATGCGACTAAATCAAAACAAGCAGAGGCTATTGTTAGACCTGCTCAGAATGAACAAAGCTTTAAAGACGAACTTAATCATGACTTAATGGCATTCCAACTTTTACAAGGTGGTGTTGATGGTTTTATTAAAGCTCGTGACCAATTAAGTTCTTTATTACGTCAATCTTTTGGAATTGATGCAGAAATTAAACCTTAAAAAACTGCACTTTTCATACAAAATCACCGATTTTTGTTATCATGGCAAAAATCGGTTTTTTATTGGGTTTCTTGTGTTCGGCATAACAGATATAACAACATATATTATTGGTACATTCCTAATTGTGTTATTGCCAGGACCCAACTCTCTATATGTGATGTCAATTGCTTCACGTTACGGCATTAAAACAGGATATATGGGTGCACTTGGTATTTTTACTGGTGATCTTATTTTAATGCTCTGTACCGTACTGGGTGCTGCTTCTTTATTAAAAGCATTTCCTTGGGTTTTTATTATTCTTAAGCTCGTCGGTGCACTTTATCTGTCCTATTTAGGGTTTAAGCTTTTACAAGGCAGTATTCAACGTTGGAAACTACGTAATCAACCACAACCAGAAATGGCTGATTTACCTACTTTAGATAAAATTCACCCTTATAAAACCGCCTTAAGTATTAGTTTACTTAACCCTAAAGCGATTTTATTTTTCTTGTCTTTCTTTGTTCAGTTTATTAATCCAGATTACACTTATCCAGCTTTAAGTTTTTTAATTTTAGCGGTTATTTTACAAATTATTAGCTTTAGCTATTTAACAGCGCTTATTTTCTCTGGAATTAAGCTCTCGGCATTTTTTAAACAAAACCATAAAATTGCAGCAAGTAGTATTTTCTTGGTTGGCATTTTATTTTTTGGATTTGGGTTAAAGTTGGCAACTTCAACGATGTAATCTGCCTAGCCTATAAAGATGAACATACTTAATTTAAAATGCCAGCATGCCATCTGTTTTAACTTCATTAAGTACAAAGAATGTCCTAACCTGTCTTACTCCTGGTAAGGCAATAATTTTCTCACTATGAAATCGGTTAAAAGCAGCCAAATCTTTAACACGAATTTTTAGAAAATAATCGACTTCTCCAGCAACCAGATAACATTCTAAAACATTCTCCAAACCACCTGATGCCTGTTCAAACGCTTGAAAGCTATCGGGTGTTGAGCGGTCTAGTACTACGCCCACTAATACAATTGTTTCACGCTGTACTGTAGCTGGATTAATTCGCGCACGAACATCCAAGATTGCCCCTATTTTAAAAAGACGCTGGGTATGATTCCAACAAGATGAGGTGCTTATACCTACAAGTTTTGCCAGTTCGGCGTTACTTAAGCGTCCATTTTCTTGTAAACAACGCATAATTTTCAGATCAAGCGGTGTTAAATTTTCAGCTTGTTCATCCATAAGAACAATATCCAGTATTCATTAATTTTTATGAAATGAATAATAGCATTTATAGCTATTTAAAAAATATTATTTCATTTTTAAGATAAAAATAGAAAGCACCTTCTTAAAAAAAATTGTTAGATTTACCTAGCTGAAAATGTAGGCAGAAACATATTAATTTTTCAGGGATTTAGAACATTTAGCCATGCAAAAGATTCTTCAAGATTTTTCTATTCCAGCTGTATTCGCGGGTTTCATTACCTTTCTTATTGGTATTAGTGTTTCGGCTATTTTAGTGATTCAGGCCGCCCAAGCTTTAGGTGCTTCACCTGAA
The DNA here is from genome assembly GCA_025736915.1 of Acinetobacter nosocomialis. Classification (GTDB taxonomy): domain Bacteria; phylum Pseudomonadota; class Gammaproteobacteria; order Pseudomonadales; family Moraxellaceae; genus Acinetobacter; species Acinetobacter nosocomialis_A. Next base: position 399,537 of record CP107049.1, read on the forward strand.
CAAATTACCTCATGGTTTTGGGCTTTAGGTTTGGGTCTTGGTTTATCAGGACTTATTCTTTCATGGAAATTTAAATACCCTGTAGCAACAGCTTGGTCTACTGCTGGTCTCGCTTTAATTATTGCAACTGGCGGTGGATATAGCATAAATGAAGCAATTGGTGCTTTTTTAGTTGTTGGTGTACTGACTGCAATTTTAGGTTTTTCAGGAATTTTTCAAAAAGCACTTTCATATATTCCTCAAAGCTTGACCAGTGCCATGCTTGCAGGCGTTTTACTCAAATTTGGTATTTCACTTTTCGCAAGTTTACAAAATGATTGGGCATTCGTTTTATCTTTGCTCATCATTTATACCATTACAAAAAGATTATGGCCGCGTTATAGCATCGTGTTCACAGCACTTGCTGGTGTTGTGCTCTGCCCTGTGTTTTTAGACTTTCATATGCCTTCGCTTCACTGGTCTTTGGCTAAACCTGTTTGGATTAGTCCTGTCTTTAGCTGGTCGGCTCTTTTGGGCTTAGCGTTACCTCTTTTTGTGATTAGCATGGCTTCGCAGTATTTACCCGGTATTGCCATGATTAAGAGTTATGGCTATCAACCACATGTTAACCAACTCATTGGCTGGACCGGTTTAACCCAAGTTTTGCTTGCACCTTTTGGTTGTTATAGCGTCAATATTGCCGCGATTAGTGCGGCTGTATGCCTTGACGATCAAGTTCATCCTGACCCAAGTAAACGCTATATTGCTGGCATAAGTTCTGGTTTTTTCTATGCATTGATGGGACTATTTGCCGCAACACTGACAAGCTTGCTCATGTCTTTTCCTCATATTTTTATTGTAGCTTTAGCAGGTATTGCATTACTTGGTACCATTAGCCATAACATTGCGCTTGCATTTGGCCCTGTTGAAGACCGTGAGGCCGCATTATTTACCTTTTTATGTAGTGCTTCGGGTATCCAATTTTTCGGTATAGGTTCGGCATTTTGGGGACTAATTGTCGGTATTATTGTATTTGTAGTTCTTAAGTTTAAGGCTAGAAAATAAGGCCTAAAATAAAAATTTTGCGCTTAACCATTTAGAGCATTTCATAAACAGTTAAGTGCAAAGTCTTATTAAATTAATTAATTGCGTTTTTATCCCAAAAAGCTTGCCGTATTTGTGGCATTGCATTTAAGTGGTTAATAATATGCTGTGCTTCTTCTGTCTCAATTGAAGTCGCAATAAGCGTCACCTCTATCTCAACTTCTTTCTCTCCAAAAGGTGTCACATCAATGTCTTTAGCAGGATAATTGTGATGCTTCAACGTTAGGTTTAATTCATCCATAACCACTTTACTCTGGCTGCGGTCACATATGATGTAAATGACATGCAAGACTTCTGTGTCATCGTCTAATGGACGGCGGTCAATGATATGAACAATCGGTCTCAATAACGTATTGGCAGATAAAATAAAAGCTGTTGCCAGTATAGCTTCAATAATTAAATCGGAACCTGCTGCAGCTCCAACCGCAGCAGAACACCACAAAGTCGCTGCGGTATTTAAGCCATGGATATTACCTTCTTGACGCATAATCACACCTGCGCCCAAGAAACCAATCCCTGAAACCACATAAGCAATGACCCGAACAGCTCCATCTGCTCCAGTAAGATTTGTTGCAACATCCACAAAAATTGCAGCGCCTACAGCGACGAGTACATTGGTTCGAAGACCAGCAGTCCGTTGCCTATATTGACGTTCAAATCCAATTAATGCTCCTAAAACAAAAGCAACTGAGAGACTAATTAAAGTATCAACAATATTGGATAAATCTGCATGTTGTAGAAATTGCAACTTCATCTTGCACCTATAGTTTTATTGCCAACCGTAACGGCGGATGTAGATTTTTTTTACCCATTGAGTAATACACATATAAGCAATCAAAATGAATGGCAAATATAAGAAATAACTTAATGGTAGAGCTTGTAGTTTTAAATAACTTGCTAAAGGCCCCATTGGTAAGAAAATACCAATACACATAATCACCACTGTCATGACTAACAATGGGGTTGCAGCACGACTCTGAATAAATGGAATCTTAGCCGTACGGATCATATGAACAATCAATGTTTGGGTGAGTAACCCTACAACGAACCAACCAGACTGGAATAAAGTCTGATGTTCAGGCGTATTTGCCGAAAACACAAACCACATCAAACAAAACGTGATAATGTCAAAAATTGAGCTAATCGGTCCAAATACCACCATAAAACGACCAACTTCTTCAGGTTGCCAACGCTGTGGTTTTGCAATTAACTCTTCATCCACGTTGTCAAAAGGAATCACGATTTGTGACACATCATAAAGTAAGTTTTGAATGAGTAAATGAATAGGCAGCATTGGTAAAAATGGAATAAAAGCACTCGCAATTAATACCGAAAAAACATTACCGAAATTTGAACTCGCCGTCATTTTGATATACTTCAACATATTGGCAAAAGTTCTACGACCTTCAATTACACCTTTTTCAAGCACCATCAAGCTTTTTTCGAGCAAAATTAAATCTGCTGATTCTTTAGCAATGTCTACAGCAGTGTCTACAGAAATACCAATATCGGCAGCACGTATTGCAGCAGCATCATTAATACCGTCTCCCAAGAAGCCAACCACATGACCATTTGCTTTTAACTGATCAACAATACGCTCTTTGTGCACTGGGCTTAACTTGGCAAAAATGTGATATTGCTCCACTGCTCTTTTGAGCTGCTCATCAGTTAAGGTTTCAACTACACCACCTAGCAGAACCTGATCATAGTTCAGACCAATTTCACGGCACACTTTTTGAGTTACAAACTCATTATCACCAGTAAGTACTTTTACAGTTACACCATGAGCATGCAAACTTTGTACTGCTTCTCGAGCAGACTCTTTAGGTGGATCAAGAAATGCGACATAACCAATTAAAATGAGATCACTTTCATCAACAACCGAATAATTTTCTTGATTATTATCAAACTCTCGATACGCTACAGCAACAACACGTAAGCCATCACGGTTATAACGTTGAGTTAATGCTTCAATTGCCACTTCACGTTGTTTTGTTAAAGGTTCTACTTTGCCATTTACTTCAACATAACGGCAAACTTTCAACATTTCCTCAACTGCGCCTTTAGTAATCATACGCACTTTTTCTTGAGGCGTTTGTACCACTACTGACATACGGCGGCGATCAAAATCAAAAGGAACTTCATCTAACTTCTTATAACGTAACTTTTGCGTTTTGATCTGATCATCTACAGCTTCTAACACAGCCACATCAAGCAAATTTTTCAAACCAGTTTGATAGTAACTGTTTAAAAATGCCTGCATGAGCACAAAGTCTGATTTTTCACCATTTACATCAATATGTTGAGATAAGAAGATTTTGTCTTGAGTGAGTGTTCCAGTTTTATCGGTACATAAAACATCCATCGCACCAAAGTTTTGGATTGCATCTAGACGTTTAACAATCACTTTCTTTTTAGATAAGAAAACTGCACCCTTTGCTAAAGTTGAAGTCACAATCATCGGTAGCATTTCTGGAGTAAGACCAACAGCAACTGATAGTGCGAATAAAAATGCCTCGGTCCAATCACCTTTGGTAAAGCCATTAATGAACAGTACAACAGGTGCCATCACTAACATAAAGCGAATGAGTAACCAACTGACTTTGTTGACACCCATTTGAAATGCTGTGTTGCTTCGATCAGTAGCCGTAACTCGGTGAGCGAGTGCACCAAAATATGTTTGAATACCGGTACTTAAAACAACTGCTTGAGCCGAACCAGAAACAATATTGGTTCCCATAAATACAATATTATCTAGCTCTAAAGCACTCGTTTCTTCGAGATTTTTCTGTAAAGGAAATTTCTCGACAGGCATCGATTCACCAGTCATTGCAGCTTGAGAAACAAACAAATCTTTGGCATTTAAAATTCTGCAATCAGCAGGAATCATATCTCCCGCCGATAGTAAAATCACATCACCTGGAACCAAATATTGAATTGGCATTTCAAATTGATGGTTGGTTTGATTCTTAATATCAATACCATAGCGCTCATGCATAAGCGCTAAATCTTCTGCACTGACTTGATGACGAAGTACTGTAGCAGTATTGCTCACCATTGCCTTTAAAGCATCCGCAGCTTGATTTGATTTTGCTTCTTGCCAATAACGAAGTAACGTCGAGAGAATAACCATCACACTAATGATGGTTGAGCCAGTTAAATCATCGGTAAAGAAAGCAATCAGTGCCAAAAGGCTAAGCAAAATATTGAACGGATTGCGGTAGCAATACCAAAGATGTTGCCACCAAGTTAATGGTTTCTCATGAGTAATCTCATTAAGCCCCACTGCCATTTGCTGTGTATATGCTTGCTCTTCTGTAAGTCCTGTGAAGTGAGTATCGAATTCTTTTAATAAGTCACCTGTTTGGGCTCTTGATGCATCGAGCAAACGCATAGATAAATTTTTGCTAATTTCTTGAGCATAGCTTGATTGATGTAGCTCTTTAAAAGATCGATTACGACCAAAAAAACGCATCAAATGAAATCTTTGTAAAAATGCTGTGAAGAGTCGTTGCCAGAATTTCATCACGAAATCCTCCATTTTTTAGGCGTACAAAGCTCTCGACCTTATTGAGAAATAAAGTCTATAAAAATTTAAAATTTAGAAAGGAATAGGAGATCGTAGACTTACGATGAAGAAGAGAAAATTAGCCCAAAGCCAAACCAACGCTGACGAAAAGTCACAGGTTTGAACATAGCTCGGATACTTTGAATCTTATGATACAAATTATTTACCAACATTGAAGTTTGGTAGGCATAGCTGTGTGTGGAAGCATATAAAAACATTGGCTTCTCCCCATTTCTAGCGAGAAACTAAACAGATAAGCGCTTGAAGTACTTAATTACAAATAAAGTAATTTGTATAGGTTTAATCTAATTTTTTACAAAGCTATCTCATTGCAAGATAGCCCTTCCTAAAGGTGATCTTGCTCAGTATTGGCTTTGGTTTAATTGATAATTAAACTCGAACCTCGAACAACTACCCATTTAGGATCTCCATTAAATAAACTCGCGGCAAGTATAGGTTTTACTCTGCAACACACAAGAATTTTTTTGTAATTTTTTATTAACAAAATATTGACTAAAATTACAGCTCTTTGACCACCACTGTTTTTGCCATTTTGTCATGCCAGCCTTGTTTTTTAGGATCAAATGCGACCCAAATAAGACCAATACAAAATACCAAAATAGATGGAATATATCCGATATAGCGGATTAGAGATTGCATTACAGTTAACTTATTCCCTGTTTTTTCATCGAGAACTTTTAAACGCATAAGACGTTTTCCAGGTGTACCTGCAAAGTAGAGCCAACATAAAACTGTATATAAAAATGGAAAAGCATAATTTACGATCAGATCAAACCAATAGTTTTGAGGTTTACTACTCATGCCTGTAGCAAATATCAAATCGTAATCTCCACGGTAAAAGATCCATGCGGCTGGAATAATGGCTAAAAAGAGAATAAGTGTATCAATAATCATTGCACCAAATCGTAACCAGAACCCTGCATATTCGTATTTATAGCTCATGTGTACACCTCACTTTTGTTATTGTTTACCTTATACCAAAGAGACAACTTCATCTTACTTTCATCGTAAAGGAAATCTTTTTATTTTTAAACACTTGAAGTAATTTTTAATTTTCTATTTTATAGAGAATTGTAATAAAGATTATGAATAGCTATAAATACCTTTTATAAATTAAAATAATATAGATCATACTTAGATATTTTATTTACACCTCACTCTAGATGAGGTGGTTTAATTATTTTTATTCAGTGAGTGATATATAACAGCTGATTATTTCCAAAACATAACATCTATTTTAAATTCTTTTTTCAATAATAATGCAGCACAGATTAGTCCTAAGCCAATAATAATTAAAAATAGACTGAGTGTTAATATGCCACCCACTATAGATAAAAAACCTAAAATAGTGATGAGATAAAATAAAACCATAATTAACTTAAACATTTAGTTTATTCAACCATTTACGATAAAATCAACTCATTCTAGCGTTTTTAGCAATAAATACTGTTCTCAAATGTTGAATACACACCTTATTTGTATTAACTCAAAAACAATATGTTAATAATTCTTGCTAAATGTTAATAACACAATGTAAAGCGTGACAAGAATCACATTTATGCTTTATTTTACTTCAAAATAGTGTTTTTCAGTAACAAGTTTTATTTTAAGATTTTTATAGAGTCGATCTTTTGAGTTTTCCAGTGAAGGTACAACTTTTTCAGCGAACTTATCATCCGCCATAAGTCGTGCATAAGTTTTATATCCAATCACTAGCTTTTCTGGTTCTTTGCCTGTTTGGCGGAATTCTTCAATAAGTTTACTTACTTTCTTTGCTGTTAAATCTGCCATATTACCTCTCCCCCTCAATATACTATTTGGTTATACGAGTTCTGTATGACAAAAATATGAAAAGTAATTTATTGTAAAGTTCATCTTAAAAATAAAGTTTTCTATCCATCCCTTTTACCCTAATATTTCAATTTTAAAAATATATAAAAATCAAAAATATATTTAATTTTTATTTAATTTAACTGCAACTTAATTGAATTGAGTTGTACCTTTAAACAAATATGTTAATCTTTAAGTAAGAAAAGCTTCATACATATAACAACTTGTAAATAAGAGGAATAACATTATGAATTACCAACATATTATTGTACCTGTGGATGGTTCAGAGATTTCTTTGGCAGCAGCACGACAAGCTGCTCATATTGCTAAAGCTTTTGGTAGTAAACTTACAGCAATTAGTCTTGTTGCAGTGGATCCGTTTAGTGGTGTTGATTTTTATTACATCTCTCCTGTTGTAAAAGATTATTTTGTTGAAGCACGTGCTAATGCTGAAAAAACACTTGCGAAGGTAAAAGCTTTATGTGCTGAAGAAGGTGTTGATATTGAAACACAAATTATTCAAGGTGAAATCTCATCTGACGGCATTTTAAAAGCTGTTGAAGACTTAAAATCAGACCTAATTGTTATTGGTTCTCATGGTCGTAAAGGCTTCCAAAAACTTATTTTAGGTAGTTTTGCACAAGACGTTCTAAACAGTACCAAAATCCAAGTTTTAGTTGTAAAAGAATAATTTCTTGATGTTAAGGAAAAGCCTAATCAATCGATTAGGCTTTTCTACATATAAACTGCACAAGTTTTACACTGACTAAAAATCGTTATAAAATGTCGTTGTTATATTTTCTATTTTTGTGAGTCACGCCAATGAAGTAAGTCTTTTTTCTCATCAATTTTCTCTTTTTTGATGTGCAAAATAGACTATTTTTTAGTGACTTAACGTCTTTATTTAAAGTTTAACTTTCCTATTTTGTACATCCTGTATTTATGGGGTTTTTTATGACTCAGCAGGCATGTGTAATATCACAACTCACTTTAGAATTCCCTTCAAAAGTGATGTTTAAAGAATTGAATTTCTCACTTGAGTATCATCAAGTATTCGCTTTGATTGGTCGTAATGGCCAAGGCAAGTCCTTACTTATGCAATTGCTCCAAGAGGTTTCACCTACTGAGGAAATGCACGTCAGTGGGCAAATTACTTGGCAGACAAAGCATGCATATTTATCTCAATTAACGCGTCTTTCTTCATCCACCATTGCAGAAGCTTTAGACATTGACCATCTCTATAAAGCTTTGCAAAGAGTAGAACAAGGCGAAGCTGAATTCGATGATTATGATTTATTAGAAGGCAATTGGGACCTCCCTTCTATTTGGGAAGCATTATTGCGATCGGCCCACTTACCAACCGACTTAAACTTTCCTGTGAAACAGTTAAGTGAAGGACAAAAAACCAAGTTAGCGTTAGCAGCGTTATTTTTAAAAACCGACCACTATCTATTGCTTGATGAACCAAGTAACCATCTTGACCAAGATGCTAGGCAGTGGTTGATTCATCAACTCAAGAAGCATCCGGCAGGTGCTCTTATCATTAGCCATGATCTCACTTTACTAAATGAAGTCGACCATATTTATCATTTAAATGAACATGGCTTACAGCACACCACAGGAAACTATGAAAATTTTTATGAGCAATACCAAACGCAGATTCAAGCTTTAGAACAATCGGTACATCAACATCAACGTGAAGTTAAGCATATGAAGCAGAAGCAACATGATGTTTTAATGAAAGCACAGAAACGTGAGCGTGCCGGTAACAAACTTCGTGATTCAAATTCACAAGCTAAAATTTTGCTCGACTTTAAAAAAGAACAGGCTGGGCAAAGCTTAGGAGCAATTCAGTCTCAACATCAGCGTCAAATTGATCAAAGCCAGCAAGACTTAAAGAATAAAAAAGTACTTTTGGAAACTGTTAAGCCTCAGCAGTTTGTATTCCCTTCTTTTCAAAAACGCTCAGGAGAAATTCTTAGAGTTCATGACTTAAAACTGAACTATGGAACCCAGCAGCCCATTAATTTTGCCCTTAAAGCTTCTCAAAAAATTCATTTGATTGGTCGTAATGGTATTGGGAAATCAACTTTGCTTAAACAGATTGTTCAATCTGCTGTAGTGCCCACAGATGAAATTAGCCTATTTGTAAATTGCTTTTATCTCGATCAGAACTTTAGCTTTTTGTTAGACCATTTGTCTGCTGTTGAGAACTTAAGAAACATTAACCCTAATATTTCTGAGTTAGAGTGGAGAAATTTACTAGGTCAACTTAGGCTTCGTTGTGAGAAAGGGACTTATCCTTTAGCTCAACTGAGTGGTGGTGAGAAGTTAAAAGTCGCATTGTTAGGTTTGAGTCATGCAGAGACTATGCCTGAACTTTTATTACTCGATGAACCAGAAAATCATTTGGATATTGAATCAAGAGAACTATTTGCAAATGCTATTTCTAGCTATGAGGGTGCAGTATTATTAGTCTCTCATGATTTAGCTTTTGTTGAAAAGTGCGGAATTCATGAGTCAATTTATTTAACTTAAAATATTTTCAATCTTATATAAAAGCTCTAACTATGAGAGCTTTTATATAAATCTTTTAATTATCATTTTATATTTTTATTATTTAATATTTGAAGATCTAAACTAAAAGATACGGTTCTATTTTTTCGTGCACTATTTCTCATTTGATAAACTTGAATAATATAGTCACCATCGACTGGTAGTACTAGTTCTCCTGAAGAACCCATAGTCGAACCTACCAATAATGCTTTATCTTTGCCTGGCTTTTTACCTGGAGCAAAAACATTAACATAAGCTAAGTTACTATAACTATTAATGTTAAATTTTAAAACCTGACCACTTTTTGCAAAAACTCGATACCTTACATCATCATAACCCTGAAATTTCCCTGTTAAAGTTGCTTGATCAGAACCTTTTAAAAAGCTTACTTTGTTTTCAACATTTTTAGCTGTCACAGTTAAGGGTAAGGTTGCAATTAATCCTGTTAATAATAAAATTTTAATGATTCTTTTCATTTTTAATCCTCGAAATTCTTTTAAATAATAATAAAAAAGATACGTTTTATTAAATTTTAATTTATGTATAAGTTTGATGAGTAACGTTTGAGTTTGTATGTCTTTTAATTGTTGTTCAAAAAATATATGTCATGAAACTTTAACTTGCCAGCTCAGAAAAACCACCTTAGAATCCGCGCAACGAATTTTTAGGGGCTTCATTGTGAGTACTTGCTCGATTGATAAGAATAAATCATCGACTCATATCTAAGTATCCACTAAAGCCCACTGGCTCTCTTGTGGATTTAAGAGAGTCCCTCCTTCTTGCTTTATTTCTTATTTATCTGTCTTGTTGAAAGACGAGTAAATACTTGCATATGCTCCTTGTTGTATTGGAGTCATCAATGCTATTTCTTAATTTTAAAAAATCTGTCGTTTTTTTTAGCACTTGCTTGGCATTTATTTCTAGCTATGCTGGACGACCTATGGTGGTTGATGATGCTTCTTTAGTTCCTGCCCATTCTTGTCAACTCGATTCATGGATGCAGAATAACCCTAAAGACAAAGAATATTGGGTTATTCCTTCTTGCAATATAGGTGGTAATTTTGAGTTTGGTGTAGGTATGGGGCGCCATTTTTCCGATGAAGCAGGTAATGCGACTTATACAACTGTTCAAGGGAAAACGCTTATAAAACCACTTGAGACGAATAACTGGGGAATTGGCGTTTCATTTGCGACCCAAATTAATAACAACCACACTTCTGAAAAAGATTGGACTGTGAATATTCCCTTGAGTATTTCTATGCTAGATGACCATTTCTTGGTTCATACCAATGTGGGTTGGCTTAGAGAACATACTACTCACCGCGAGCAAACCACATGGGGTGTGGGAACAGAAACATTCATTACGAAACCTTTAAGATTGACTGCTGAAATTTATGGAAATGATCGAAGTGATTCATTTTATCAAACCGGTATTAAATATATGTTGTACAAAGAGAATGTTCAGTTCAATGCAAGCTATGGTAATCGTTTAAATCAGACCAAAGATGACTCGTTTTTCTCAGTTGGTTTAGTTCTTGTGACTAACCCATTTTTCTAAGTGAAAATGTGATTTAAAAAGCCCATCAATAGATGGGCTTTTCAATTTTATGAGTCTTTATCTAATGAGTGTGGTGTCGTGGTTTTATCTTGCTGCTTGGTATCATTCTCGCCTTGGCAGGCTGCAACAGAGATTGAAACGATTGCTGCTAAACCTAGGGTAGCTATAATTTTAGTCATATCTTACCTCATACAGTTTCCATTGATTAGCTTATAAATACTGGCTATCAATATTACGATCAGCATAGGTTTATAGACTTTTTTGTACTTCTCGCTTAGAAATGTAAATTAGAAAAAATCACCTGTAACCAATTTTTTAATGGCAAAGAGGTGAGAAATTTTAGATGTGGTATGAATTAAAGTTTTAGCTCATTACTTTAATTATCGCTCTGTGGTTAAGCTTTTTTATTAATTGTAAGAAACACAAAAATCAAGCCGATCATGTTGTTGCTTAAAGCACGTCCAAGAGTCTTTTTCAGGAGCTTCAATAATCTTTTTAGTTTTGAAATCACGATAATAAATAGTCGCATCTTTTAAATTTGATAAATTACTTCCCACAGACACACATGAATCTTCATGAGAACAAATATTTGATTCTTTTATAAATACTTTGCTATTTGGAAAAGTTAATCTTTCAAAGTTAGAACTTAAGTTATTTGTAGAAGAAAGTAAGCAAGACACCGTACTATTTTTACCATTCACTACAAAACAGCTTTTACTGACTTCGAAGGGCTCTTGAGCGAACGTACCCGTAGCATAAGGCAATAAAAATAATGTAATAAGGCGCTTCATGTTCTTTCTCTCTATTCAACATTTAGTCCAAAACTGCCTATAAATATTCAGACTACATTTAATTTAGCTGTCTATAATACCTGTATTAAGTTTAGTTAAATATTTACTATTTGATAAATTTTACAAAATATTCAAAAAATTAAGTTATAAAATGGTTATGTACTCACTTTAAAGTTATTCGTCTAAAATCTTCCAATCCGTACCAATTTGCGCTAGCGCTGGCAACTCATCACTATTAAAAACATTCTGGTTATCATCAACAGCAAATCGATAAAGTGGTATTGAATCTGCTTGTGTTTTCTTAAAAAAACTAAAATCTTCGGTAATATGTATTAGGTTCGCTGACCGATTATCTCCGCCTATTTTGTTTACTCCAGTACCTGATGGTATATGTATATAACTTTCACAAGTTACTTCGATGCTATTTCCATTCAAATCTTGATATGAACATTTCATGTCTAAGTCCTTCCATAAGTTTTATAGATGTGTAGAAAAACTTAACATGCTATAGAGATAAGTTATGGAAGTTTTTATGATGTAATTGTTTTAAGTATGTATATCGCGTTGAAAATTGAAAGATTTAATATTATGTAAGACTGATAAGAAATTGTCCTTTAAAAAAAAGCACCGTTACCGGTGCTTATTGTTATTTACATTTCCCATGAGGACTGTTTATTTCTTCTTTCAAAGCATCAATATCCATTTTAATTAATTCTTTATCATTCGTTGCTTCTAGACCAGATTTCTTCATGAAAGCTTTATATTCCTTAAATCTAGTAATAATAAATTCATCATATTGCAGTTCAGATTGCATATAAGTACATTCTATTGAATCTAGCTTTTTCCTTTGCGAACTAGTTAGATTTTTATTCGCGTTCTTTTTGATAAAAGCATCTCTTTGTGCTTGAGCTGTATGGAATTTTTCTAAAAGACTATGATATTCCTCTTCAAAAATTGTGCCTGATGCAGCCATAGTATTGGTACAAATAAGTAAGCCCAAGATAAAAAGTCTTAATTTCATAATATGTAATATTCGCTTATCATAATTAAAAACTGCATATTATAAGACTGGCGCGACCAAATAAAGTAAATAAATTATATAAAGAAAACCGCCCCAGAAGGCGGTTGCTGAAATTTTCCAGCGATTATAAAAGTGCGGTGGACACACACTTTTATAGGGTTTTAAACCAGATTTACTTTCTTATTATTTTTCTTATACTCCTCAGAATTAAAATAGTTCACTATCATCTTGGCATTTTCTTCCGACACGGCTTTTTTATTTTCCTGTACTGTCTGAGCTTCTTTTTTTACGTTAAAGTCGGCTGGCACAATACTTGAAAGGGGTGGTAGTTTTGGCTGTCCACCAATCGTGATTCTTTCAATAAAGCTCGCTAGCCACATAATATATTCGCCCTTGTTTTTATATTTAGGCATTAAGCTCATGTCGAGTTTAATCGTACATTCATTTAAAGGTTTACTTAGACATTCTTCAAAATCTATAAAATTGTATTTGAGTTTACAGGGGGGTTCCCTTTATCTCTTTTCGAATAATGCTGACTAAATTATTCAATTGTTCAATTAGGTTGTCAGAGAACAATTTATCTTCTTCGAATTTTTTATAGACCTTCTCGGCAATTGTTAGAAATTTTGGCATGGGTCCTTCCCTCCTATTCTGACTTTGGTGGTTAATCAGATTTTTAGGGAAGTATGATGGATATATTATTGCAGTATGTAAGTCTTGAAATGCCAAATGTAATCAATAAGAGTGTTCTGAAACTGAGTTCCATAATACGCCACAACAATTGAATAAAATGCAAAATTCATCGCATTTTTGGTGCGGAAAGATTTTATAGTTGGTAATAATTTTCTGAAAAAAATTAAGCTCATCAATAATATTATTTGACTTAGATTTTTTGTGATGTCTTAGCTAAAAATAGAATATAGAAATATTTGAATTATTTTTATTGACTGCCTTGCTGAATAACCAAGTTACCTAGTCGGGGGACTAGAAAGTTAGCCGTGTCTTCAGCAAGGTCTTTTATGGTTATATTTTAGTTTGATGCTGCTTACGCACCGCTTAAAGCTGCTTCAAACATTTCAATAATTGCTTTGGCTCCTTCAGCCTTTTGCCTTGCGTCTTGATCGTCAAAAATAACCGTTTCATCATTGAGTTCACTTACATATCGCCGGGCTTCGTCTAGAGCTCTCCTTAGTTTTTGTACTTTGTGTTTGTTTACGTCTTTGGCAATGGTTGGCGCATATCCTCCACGTTTTGCGTTTTTAAGTTGTCTAGCTCTGTTCTCTATTGCTGTAGCCATTCAAACACTCCAACTCACCTAACAAATTTTAGTAAAGCAACTTTATTGTTTGTTATTCTTAAACATTTAGTATTTTCTTTGTTCAAAGTGTCAAATTTGTTACTTAAGCCTTACTCCTGAAAAGTTTTAGATCGAGTTTGCTCAAAAAATAATCTTTTCTAAGTTATGAATCGCGCATAACTTTATATAGTAAATTTATACCGCTATTTAATAATAATTTTCCAAAAATAATTATAAATTAATGTATAAAAATATTAAAAGAATGCTATCTATTTGAAATTTAAATAAAGATAGCATTCTACTATGTGATTACTCGACAGTTAGTTTTTGAAAATCATGTCCTGAAGGTGCCTGATACACTCTTAAACCAAACTCAGGCAAAATCGCGATAAGATGATCAAAAATATCGGACTGAATTGCTTCATAAGAAACCCATGCAGTGGTATTGGTAAAGGCATAGATTTCTAACGGCAGACCTTCACTCGTCGGCTGTAATTGACGAACAATAAGTGTTTGATTTTGAGCAATGCCCTTATGCTGACGTAAGTAGAACTCAACATACGCTCTAAATGTTCCAATATTAGTTAAACGTCTTTTGTTATAGCGTGATTGATTACCTAAATGCTTGTTAAATTCGTCAATCTCAGATTGCTTGGCATTGAGGTATTGATCTAATAATAGAAAGTCTTTTAGCTTTTGCTGCTCTTCTTCAGTCATAAAGTGAACACTAGTTTGATCAATATAAAGCGAACGCTTCATACGGCGGCATCCAGCATTACTCATACCACGCCAGTTTTTAAAAGTGTCTGTTACGAGTTTATTGGTTGGGATAGTGGTATAGGTTTTATCAAAGTTCTGAACTGTCACGGTATGCAATGAAATATCAATCACATCACCATCGGCATTCAGCGACGGCATTTCAATCCAGTCCCCTATACGTACCATGTCATAAGATGCAATTTGCACACTCGCGACCAATGACAAAATCGTATTTTGGAAAACCAACATTAATACGGCGGCCATTGCACCGAAGCCAGCAAGCAAGGTGAATACATCCTTTTTAAGGAATGTACCTAAAATCATCAAACCGCAAACAACAAAAATAATGAGTTTAACGAGTTGTAAATAACCTTTAATCGGCTTGTTTCTCGATTTTGGATTACGCTGATAGATTAAATTAAATATATTTAATAATTCACTGATCGTGAGCGCAATAGTCAGGAAAATAAATGCTTGCGCACCCATCTGCACTAAAGCAATTGCTTTTTCGGATAGATGCGGAACTGTTGTAATCCCATTCATAATGACAATGGCGGGCACAATATTGGCAAATCGCTTAATAACACTATGCTGAGCAAAGACTGACTGGTTAAGTGACTTGATTTTAGTCACTAAATGACGGATTCCCCGAACAATAATTCGCTTAGCAATAAAATTTGCCAAAGCAGCAAATAAAATCAAAATTGTGAGTGAAACTATCATTTCTAGCCAAGGATAGTTGCTTAACTCAGCTTGAAGATCACGATAATAATTAAAAAAATCCAACCCTTTACACCTTAAAACTTTATTTTCAATAATTTTAAAGTGTTCGAGTGTTATAGATTAAGGCTTGTTTACATATGTCGTCATAAATACAACACGTCTATAATACTTAATCGCTAAATTAGATTAATTTATGGAAATATGATTCACACAGGCAATAAGTGAATCTTCTTTTTTAAATAAAACTGTTCCATTCAACACGGCTCTAGCTTCTTAGCTCCTTCATAAGGAGTGCTCGTTTTATCAAATTACAGCTTTTTTGTTTCAATAAACTTCCCTTTGAATGGAGAATTTTGAGTAAAAAAACTTTCTCCATAAATTATTTACCTTTATTTTTTGTCAATTAACTCATTTTTTCACTGTGATCAATTTTTATAAAATAGTAAGTTTCTGCCTATCTGCTTATATTTAAAAACTTTAATAATTTAAGCTTTTGTAAAATATACATTTTATTATTCAAAGTATTAGAACAAAAAAATTAGTGAAAATTCTTATAACTCCCCCTGCTTTTGCTTTACAAACCGCAACAATCTTGGAATAAATCGTAATAATAATTTAATTAATAATAATTATCATTTACAACACATAAAAACCTGAGAAGATCTGCCATGATCCATGAAAATATTCTCGAATGCATAGGTAAAACGCCACTATTACAACTATCAAGGCTATTCACGCATCAATCAGTCTCAGTGATTGCGAAAATGGAATTGTTAAACCCAGGAGGAAGTATTAAAGACCGTCCAGCATTATTCATGCTACAAGAAGGCTTAAAATCTGGAGTAATTCATAAAGATAGTCACATTGTTGAAAGTTCGTCAGGGAACTTAGCGATTGCCCTTGCAATGGCTTGCAAAATATATGGATTAAAATTTACTGCCGTTATTGACCCGAAAATTGCCTCAGCAAACCTACAAATGCTGAAGCTTTATAAAGCCAATATCGAAATGGTCTCTGAAAAAGACCAAAACGGCGGTTATTTAAAAACCCGAATTGACACCGTAAAACGGCTCTGCCAACAACTGCCAAATGCGGTTTGGATTAATCAATATGCCAATCCAAACAACTGGAAAAGCCACTATTTTGGTGAAGCAGAAGAAATCCTAAATCAAATTGATCGCAATATTGATTACCTCGTGATTGGAGCAAGTACCTCCGGCACGATTATGGGCGTGTCTCGTCGCCTTAAAGAAAGATTTCCAGAATTAAAAGTCATCGCTGTCGATATTGTCGGCTCTGTGCTGTTCGGTGGCACATCTGGTCCACGCGAAATTCCCGGTATTGGAGCAAGTACTGTTCCGGCTCTCCTCTCCCCCGATGAAATCGATGAAGTCATTTATGTAGATGACTATGAATCGGCACTCGGTTGCCGAGAACTTCTTGAGCATGAAGGAATCTTTGCTGGCGGTTCGAGCGGCTCATCAATTTCAGCCATAAAAAAATTGATTCCAACCATCCCTGAAGGTTCATGCATCTTAACGCTTTTACCAGATCGCGGTGATCGTTATCTCGATCTGGTTTATGAAGATGAATGGTTCGAAATGATCAAAAAGCGTCACTTTAATCGAAACGTACGACGTCAAGAAAACCTTACTTTACAAAATGTTGTTTAACTTTCTCCTTAGGACATATTCATGAGCAATTTGGCTACCCTTCGCTATTTAAGTCAATCAGATTTATTAAATCTTGGCGCAAATCATAGTAATTCATTTATTGAAGCGATCACTGAAGGTTTAACCCTGCATGCAAATAAACAGTTTGTACAACCCTTAAAACCATACCTTCGCTGGCAAGGTGCAGACCATATTGCTGACCGTATTATCGCTATGCCTTGTTATTTAGGCGGCAACGATCCAATTGCTGGAATTAAGTGGATTGGTTCAAGACAACATAACCCTAAAAAATTCAATATTCCGCGTGCGAGCGCATTAATTGTTTTAAATGACTCAGAAACAAATTATCCAGTTGCAGTGATGGAAGGCAGCCTCATCAGTGCCATGCGAACTGCTGCAATTACGGGTGTTTCGATTAAGTATCTAGCAAAAAAAGACTTTTCTGACATTACCGTAATTGGCTGCGGCCCAATTGCCCAAATGCAGATTAAGACGGTGCTTGAACAATATGCTCAAGTGAAAAAAATCCATTTATTTGATGTGAACCCTGAAGCGGCTGAAAAACTCAAAGCTTTGTTCTTATCGGAATATCCACATCTAGAAATTGAAATTCATGACAGCGCCAAGTCTGCGATTCAGCAAGCCGATGTCCTCATTACCTGTACCGTTTCAGATAAGCCTTACATTCCGTTTGAGTGGCTTAAAAAAGGCTGCTTTGTTTCAAACATTTCAATTATGGATATTGAGCCTGAAGTCTTCTTAAAAGTCGACAAAGTGATTGTGGATGACTGGGACCAATCAAACCGAGAAAAGAAAGTCATCAATGTGCTGGTTGAAGATGGCTTATTCAGCCGTGAAAAACTGCACGCTGAACTTGGCGACATCATTATTGGTCATAAAAACGGCCGCGAACACGAAGATGAAATCATTTTGCTCAACCCAATGGGCATGGCGATTGATGACATTGTCTGCGCTAAGTGGTTCTTCAATGCCGCACAAGAACAAAATGTTGGCACGGTTCTACCGCTTTTATAAGAATAGGAATAAATAAAATGTTAGATCGGATTTACACAGCACAACTACAAAAAACGATAGATGCACTCTACATGGAGAATTATGGAGATTTTAAAGATCATATTTCCTATAAAAAGCCTTATCTGGCAATTACTCTCAATGATGAGTTGGAGCTCTATTTCAACTGTTTAAAAGTAGATGGTGTAAATCCTTTCTATGTTACCCAACCCGAAGTTTTGCTTCATAACCTCTTAAACAATACGACAACTAAAATTTCGATTTCTGAAGTTTTTAACTATTTAACCCAAGCAACTTGGTGGCCTTCACCACACCATCAAAAAGCGATTAATTACTGGCTAGATAACTTAGTAACGGCTGAAAAAATTCCTCAAATTTTACAGTCAGCCCTTTCATTTTCTTCACCTTTAATCAAAAGCGAGTTGCTATCACTGGTCGCTGATCGTCCATTTCATCCATTCGCTCACTCAAAAGGTGAACTTGCATCACTCACAACTCAAAAAGAAATTGAGGTGTATTGGTGGGCTTTTAAGAAAGATGATGTGATCAATAATATGGAATCTGTTCCTCACAAAGAGCTTTTGTTATCAGAAGTTGAGGAAAGTCTTATTACTAACAAAATGGCTGAGCTTTCAGATGATTACTTAGCCCTGCCTTTGTTAGAGACTCAACATCGCTATTTAAAGCTTGATGAAAATAAGTATGAAGGTATTGACCTAAATCATGTCACCACAATTGGTTTACCGACTTCTTCTTTAAGAACGCTTATTCACAACACAAACCCTACTCTGCATTTAAAACTCTCGACCAATGCCAAAACATTAGGTGCAATCCGCTCTATGCCAGGCCGTTATTTAATGAATGGACATACGGCTTATGATTTTTTAAATGACGTTATTAATGAAACTTCTTTATTAAAAAATCGCCTCTTTTTGAGCAATGAAACCCACTGGTGGGTACTGGGTAAGCGAGAGCCGATTGTAAAAAATTTAGGTGTAATCGGTTGCCAAGTCCGACATTTACCTGATTTTTGCCGAGACAAAAACGTCACCCCAATCACTATGTCAGCTTTAAGCTGTACATATGTTGACCCTTGGGAAACTTTAGGCGTTGAAGGTGACAAATGGTCATTACTAAAAGACTTAAGTGTTCATTTTATTCAAACATTCTTAACACTTTGGGCAAAAGGAATCATGCCTGAATGCCACGGGCAAAACACCATGGTGTGTTATGAAAATAATAAGTTGAAATGCTTTGTTTTACGTGACCACGATACCTTAAGAATATGTACGACAGCCATTGAACAAAATGGTTTTACACCTCCGGTTTATACCATTGATACCAGCACGCCAAACAATCTTATCTTTACTCAAAATGAAGACTTATTTAACTACTTCATTACCTTAGGGATTCAAATTAACCTCTACCCGATTGCTTTAGCTGCTTTGAAATATACGGATCGTACAGAAAGCGATTTTTGGGAGATGGTTCAAGACATTATTCAAGATTTTGTAGAAACCCAACCCATTTCAGAACAAACAAAATCGCAAATTCAAACTTATCTTTTTGACAATAAGACTTGGCCATTTAAACAGCTACTTACGCCTTTACTTGCGCAAGAAAGCGACTCAACAGGCATGCCAAGTAAAATCGGAACCACGCCAAACCCTTATCACAGCTTATCTGTTTCTAGCTATGAGACCATGGATATCTAAATCATGCGCTCATCTCGCCTAGATCATTTCATTATTTTGCTCTGTCAGTTTTTTTCCACTTTTGGGCTCATGGTGCTGATTCCGATCATGCCGCTTTATATGGAAAAACTGACGGCGCATATGAGTGCTCCCACTATCTGGGCAGGTTTGGCACTCGCGGCTCCAGCTATTGGCAGTTTATTTACAGCACCAATTGTGGGTCATCTATCCGACACATTTGGCCATAAAAAAGCCTTGTTACTGTCTCTGGCTGGCTTCTGTATTTCAATACTGCTCATGGCAAGCGCCCAGCATTTATACCTATTTATTTTCGCGCGAATTTTACTCGGTTTTTGCGGTCTCTCAGTCATTTTAAATGCTTATGTTTCATATCTCTCGAATGAGCAAGAACGAGGCGCCGCTTTTGGACAACTGCAAAGTAGTGTTGCACTCGCTTGCCTATGTGGTCCCGTACTCGGCGGGATATTTATGGATCAATGGCGGGTTGAAGTATTACTTAACGCGACAGCTTTTGTTGTGATGACACTCATTGTGATCGCGTCATTTGTATTAACCAATCCCGTTAAAACCGAGGCTTCAAAAACTAAAGAGAAATCTAAGCTTCCAGCTTTCTTTGATAGAACGATTTTTTCATGGTTAAGCGCTGGCATTTTGGTTCAAGCGGGCGGCTTTGGTTTGGTGTCCTGCTTCGTTTTATACATTAGTGAAATAAGCCAAAGTACTCATTCATCGTTATCTGCTGCGAGTTTAACGGGAACCATTCATGCGCTTTCATGGGGAGCAGCCTTTATTGCTGCAACCTATTGGGGAAAAAGAAATGATGATAAAGGAGATTCTTTTAATAACTTCATTTACGCATCTTTAATTTGCGGCATCACGATTTTCGCATTGATCTGGGTTTCGAATATTTGGCTAGTTCTTGTATTACGACTCATACAAGGCTTTTGCTTTGCAGCCCTGATTCCTTCGATCTTACACACCATTTCTCTAAAAGCTGGCGCTCAAAGCCAAGGAAAAGTGATTGGTATTTCTAATAGTGCCTTTGTCTTAGGACAACTTATTGGCCCAATCACCATCACGCTCACCTACTCATTTTTCAATATTACCGCTGCACTAATCTGCACTTCACTATTTTTTATCGGTGCGGGATTAGTGGTGATTTTGAACAGATTCTTAATGGATACAATTTTAGAAGAGGCACAAGAATGAACTCAATTATTACAACAGATGCATGGTCTTATAAACTTTTCGAACAGTACCTGAATACTTTCTTTCGTGAACTCAAAGTGAATCTTGAAGAACACATTATTCCATCTCAAGACTCTCCTTTATTCACATTGTATGCAGAGCAACCAGATACCCTCTATTTTGCTTATACGTTTAATTCATCTAACACGATTGTTTATGGCGCAGTTCAGCACTTATCGACCACTGGTTATCATCGATATCAGCGTGGTTTTGTTCTGCAAAATTTAAACGACAATACATTTAACTCACTCATCCACCCTAAAAAATTAGTGAAGCTCATTACAGATGAGCTGAATAGTCTATTTAAAGATAATAACCAAAATAAGAATCTGTATTCCGATATTGCCAATAGTATCGAGAATACAAAATTCTTTTTAGAAAATAAGCCTTCCCAATCAGCAACTAAAGCGTTAAGCAGTTTTCAAGCAACCGAACAAGGCATGCTATATGGACACCCTTTTCATGTGACCTCTAAAGCCAATTTAGGTTTCTCTAAAGAAGACATGAAAAAGTATAGTCCTGAGTTAGGCGCAAGTTTCCAACTCCATTACTTTGCGGTTCATTCTTCTCTAATCCAAAAACTTGTAAGTGAGACCGAACCTTCTCACCATATTGAAAATGAAGTTTTAGAAACGGCAAAAGAGCATTTGCAAGAGAACTTCACAAACTATGAGCTCATGCCAACCCACCCTTGGCAAGCTAATTTCTTACTTCAACATTCATCTTTAAAGAAACATTTAAACAGCCAAGACGTGATCTATCTGGGAGCTTTAGGTCAAACCGTATGGCCAACCTCATCCGTTCGCACCGTGTGGTTACCTCAATCGAACCTATTCTTAAAACTCTCTATTGATGTGCGAATTACCAGTTTCATTCGTAATAACCCAATGGATGAGATGGAACGCGCGATTGATGCGAGCAAAATTATTATTAATCACAAGATTAATGAGCAATATCCTGACCTTGTAATTCTGCCGGAGTTAGAGGCAAAAACAGTCAAAATCCCAGAGCTTGAAAGTTCATTTGGCATTATTTATAGAGCGGGGCTTACGCCAGAGGTATTAGAAAATACCCGAATGCTCGGTGGCTTGGTTGAAGAAAACGAAAACCATGAAATCCCGCTTTTAAGCTTTATTCAGCAAGCTGCACCGAATCAAAACTTACAATCGACCGATGCGAAAGACTTCATTACTTTCTGGTGGAAACAGTACGTTAAAGTTTCGCTTATTCCATTAGTTGAATTGTTTGCAAACAAAGGTATTAGCGTAGAAGCGCATATGCAAAACAGTCTAATGGAATTTAAAAACGGCTATCCACATCGCCTTATTCTTCGAGATATGGAAGGCATTAGCATTGTTCCAGAAATGATAGAAGACGACTCATCTATTTCTGAAGATAGTACTGTCTGGTTCTCTCAAAAAGATGCTTGGACCTTTTTAAAATATTACCTCTTAATCAACCATATTGCTCATCTCATCAGCGCAATTTCGCGAGTTACGGCCATTGAAGAATTTGAACTTTGGCAAGCCACCCGTCTTACCCTCACACAAGAAAACTTTACTGCCAAAGGCAAGCAGTACCGCGACTTATTAATTCATTCACTCACATTACCAATCAAGGCAAATATGTTAAATACGCTTTACCACAGTGGTGGCAATCCAATCTGGATTGAAGTTGAAAACCCTATTTATAAATATCGCGGCGCAGAAGCGCTTTGCCCTCTTCAACCAACACAACAAACCAATTATAAAACCCTCGCAGAAAATCGCGTGATGGGCCAATTACTAGAAGCGCTTATTTTTGAAAATACTTTTAAATACGAGTTTTCTAAAGGTCAGATCAAGTTCTATATTTCCGATACTGTTTTCTATACTTGTGCGGCTAAACGACACTTTAGTTTTAAACGAATTAAGTTAGATCCTTCAAGCTTAATCCGTTCTAATATTACGTTAGACGCTGAAACTCGCCCTAACTTAAAAACGCTACTTGCTGACCTCAAAAATATTATTGAAGCAGACCCAGTTAAATGGCAAAACTTTAATGATGAACTCAATTTAACTTACGTTAAACATGCGCAGACTTTGAGCCAAGCCCCTGCTCAACCTTTAAGAACTTTGCCGTACCTAGAACAAGAGGCACGCATCACCAACGCCCATTTATATCACCCAAGTTTTAAATCTCGTATCGGCTTCGATTTAAAAGAAAACCAAAAATATGCACCCGAGCTTTCTGAAGGTTTTACAGTCCAATGGGCGGCAACTCATAATAGTTTATGCAAACTGGTTTTAAGTGAAACCATTAACTTAGAACAGCTTTATAAACAGCATTTTTCAGAAAAAGATCTACAAGCCATTAACAATCAATTGAAAGAGCAACATGTAGATTTTAAAGATTATATTCTTACCCCAATTCACCCATGGCAGTGGGATAAAATTATTGAATTATATTATCAAGATGCAATCAGCAACCAACTGATCATTCCGTTAGATATTGAAGGTCCAACTTACTTACCACAGCAGTCGATTCGAACCTTGTCGAATATTAGTGATATTTCGGCGCTTTCTCTCAAGTTGGCAATGAACTTGGTCAATACTTCAACCTCTCGTGTATTGGCACCGCATACCGTTCAAAATGCGGCAAAAATGAGTGACTGGTTGTATAACATTGTTGAGCAGGACCATATTTTAGAGAAACAGCGTAAGCCAGTTATTTTAAGAGAGATTGGCGGTCTTTCAGTTAACCAGCCGATTGCGCTACCTGTTCAATACGGCGCACTCGCCTGCATTTGGCGCGAAAGTATTTACAGCTACTTAAAAGAAGGTGAATCGGCCACGCCAGTAACAGGTTTGATGCAACTCGATATTGACCAAAAACCTCTCATTGATGAGTGGATTCAAGAGTATGGTATCGAGTTCTGGTTAGAAAAATTACTCACCAATGCTTATCTACCAATCATGCATATTTTGTGGTGCCACGGTCTCGCTTTAGAATCACATGCGCAAAACATGGTACTGATTCATAAAAATGGCTTACCAGTTAAAGCGGCCTTGAAAGATTTCCACGATGGAATCCGTTTTAGTCGTCATCTTTTACGTGAGCCAGAGCTTTTACCTAACTTGCAAGATGCGCCAAAAGAACATGCCAAAATTAACCCGAACTCATTCTTAGAAACCCACTCTCCAAATGAGTTAAGAGACTTTACTCAAGATGCGCTGTGGTTTGTAAATCTGGCTGAGTTAGCAATTTTCTTAAATGAACATTATGACTTCGATGAAATCAAATTCTGGACCATGTTAAGAACCATCATCAATCAGCATAAAGAAGCTCATCCAGAGTTTAGCGAACGATATGAATTGTTTAACTTTACAGATGACACCATTGATATTGAACAACTCGCAAGCCGCCGTTTCCTTCCGGAAATTCGCTTAAGAGTACAAACTACACCAAACCCGCTCAGCCTTATTAAGGAAATTGAATATGAATAAGCATTCGATTTCTTTTAAGAAACGAATAGCAAATGGCGAGACGCTCTACGGAATCTTTTGTTCCGTAGCTTCGCCAATTAATGTCGAGCAACTAGCACTTGCGGGCTATGACTTTATTATTATCGACTTGGAACATACTTTATTTAGTACGTCTCAAGTCGAGACCATGATTTTAGCTGCTAGAGCCATGCCTCTTGATGTGTTTGTAAGAGTGCCGTTAAACGCGAACCATTTAGTTCTACCTCTGTTCGATGCAGGGGTAACGGGCATTGTGTTTCCGCGTATTGAAAATGCGGAGCAGGCTCAACAGGCGGTGAACTATTGCCACTATATGCCGCTTGGGCAAAGAGGACTCAACTCGACAAGGTTAAATCGATACGGCATGGATGATTTAGCGAGTTTTGTTCAACATGCAGCAAACGAAACGGTTGTCATTGCTATGATTGAAAGCTTAGAAGGACTACAACAACTAGATGAAATTTTAAAAGTAGAAGGTATTGATATTATTCTTGAAGGTGCTGCCGACCTTTCTCAATCGATGGGAATGCCGTGGCAAACTAGCCATCCAAAAGTGAAAGAAAAAGTTCAAGAGATGTATTTAAAGACTAAAAATAGTCAAAAGCATTTCTGTGCTATTCCCCGACAACCTGAAGATATCGCGGCTTGGAAACAACGATCTGTTCAGCTTTTTGTACTCGGTGATGACCGAAGCATTATTCGCCGTGCCCATCAAAATTACCTAAATACTTTTAAAGAAATCTAATCACTATTCAATTTTTTGGGGGAATAGACTCCTACTCCCCTAATTCATTGAATAAATTTCAAATATATTATTTTTAAGCAATTAATAATATTGTTAATTACAATGATTCTCATTTATAATTCGCTCAATTTAAAATCACTCTCAGGGCGAGATAATGGGAAATAAGATAAAAAGTAATAAACTTTTTACAAGAAAGTCTGAAGTTAAAAATATCATTCCACTTCTTTCACTTGGTGGAGCCATTTTCCTTTCAAATTCAGCATTTGCAGCTTCACCTGCTGAAACCACAGAAACAGAAAAGAAACCTGAAGCACTCCCTACAATTACAATTACTGCTTCACGTGCAGATGAACTTTCTACTTCTGCCAAGCAAGTCACCAAACTTGATGAAAAACAAATTGAGCTTTTGAAAAATGGATCGTCTGGAAACATTGCGACAGTTTTAGCAAAAGCCGTACCGGGCCTATCGGACTCAAGCCGAACCATTACCGATTATGGTCAAACTTTACGTGGCCGTAATGCGCTTATTTTGGTCGATGGCGTTCCTATGAACCTTACACGTGATACAGCGAGAGGACTTTCAGCTATTGACCCTGAAAGTATTGCCAACATTGAAGTAATTCGTGGTAGTAACGCAATTTACGGTGGCGGCGCAGCGGGCGGTATTATTTCAATTACTACAAAAGCTGCCGGCGGTGAGCCTACGGCTAAAACGGTCGTTGGCCTACAAACACCACTTACAAATCTGCGTTCTAATGCTTTAAGTGGCGATATTCACCAGTATTTTACGGGCAGTTTTAACGCCTTTGATTATGCGCTCGACTTTGGTTATCAACGTATTGGTAGCCCATACGATGCAAGTGGTGACCGTGTTGCACCAGAACCAAGTCAGGGCGACCTTTACGATTCAAATGGTTATAGCATCGGTGGTAAGCTGGGTTATCACATTGATGACAACCAATACCTACAGTTTGCTGCAAACTACTATAATGCCGAGCAAGACTCAGATTATGCATCTGACCCAAGTGTAAAAAAAGCTCCAGCAGGAACTGTGCCAGCCAAAGCGATTAAAGGCTTAAAGCTCAAAGACCAAAATAAAAACGAAAACCAAATCTACAATTTGACCTATAACCATAAAGACTTTTTTGGTAATAAGGTTGATGCTCAAATTTATTACCGCGACTTCTTTACCCGTTTTTCACCGTTTGATGCCCGTGCAAATGCCAACCGTGGTAAACAAGTCGACCAGATTTATCAAGAAAATAACGTACTCGGTAGCCGCTTAACCGTGACCACTCCCCTTGAGTTTTTAGGTGATACCTCATTGGTTTGGGGTGGTGACTTTAGCCGCGAAAAAAGCGAAATGCCTTTAGATATTTTCGACCCTAATATTTATGACCAATCTGGCGGTTTAGAGTTTGTAAAAATCGGAAAACTGATTTATTTACCTGAACTGACCACGCAAAGTGTCGGTGGTTTTGTGCAGTTAAAACACCGCTTTAATGATCAATGGTCAGCAGAAGCTGGTACACGCTATGAAGACAGCTATGCGCAAATTGATAGCTTTGTTCCATTATCACAATTAGGCAAAACCAATCCTTACACTGTTCCGGGCGGAAAAGTGAAAGCTGATGCATGGTTATACAATGCTAATGTGACTTTCTCTCCAAATGATCAACATTCAATCTATGCATCGTTTAACCAAGGTTTCCAATTACCTGATGTTGGTTTGATTATCCGTAATGCTGGTGAAGGTTTTAACCTTGGTTCATCATTCTTAGAGCCAGTAAAAGTTGATAACTACGAACTCGGCTGGAAAGGAAACTTTAACAACTTCTCTTCAAGCTTAGCGGTATTCCACTCTACTTCTGACTTAGGTGCTGTGCAATCATTCAACAATGGTTTGGTCCTAGCTCGAACCAAAGAGAAAGTTACAGGTGTTGAAGCAACGCTTGATTATCTAGATGATGCAAATGTGTGGGGAACTGGTGGTAGCGTTACGTGGATGAAAGGCCGTGAAAAACCTCAAAACGGTGCTGAACAGGACATGACGGGCTTCCGTATTCCACCATTAAAACTCACAGGTTATATTTCTTATAGCCCAACTGAAACTTGGACGAACCGTCTACAAGCCACTTACTTCGGTTCAGAAGATTACCGTTTAAATGGTATAAATAGTTTTGGTCGCTACGATGTAAAATCTTATACCACAGCAGATTTAATCAGTAGTTTTGCGCTTAACAAGAAAGACACCATGACTATTGGCCTAGAAAACATGTTTAACCGCAAGTACTACCCGCTTTATAGCCAATTATTAAGAACGAACGATAACACCAGCCACTTAGTTGCAAATGGTATAACGCTTAAAGTGACTTATAGCCATAAGTGGTAAGAACTTTGGTTAGTCCCTAATACAGTAAAAGCCCCAACCTCGGGGCTTTTATTTTTAGAGTATTTCTATGAAAATATCATTATAA
The DNA here is from genome assembly GCA_025736915.1 of Acinetobacter nosocomialis. Taxonomy (GTDB): domain Bacteria; phylum Pseudomonadota; class Gammaproteobacteria; order Pseudomonadales; family Moraxellaceae; genus Acinetobacter; species Acinetobacter nosocomialis_A. The sequence goes on from CP107049.1 coordinate 427,137, forward strand.
AATATTCGAATTGTTTGTCCCGCTCATCTACATCGTTATGACTGAGCCTTTGAATAATAGTCCCTTCTATTATATGTAAAAGTAGTTTGGCATCATGAAATGAGGTATCAGCTTTTAATGTTCTAAGCTGACTATAAATTTCATTGATTAGCCAAGTTCTATATTTAATGGCGACTTGATAAGCGTTTGAATAAGTATTTTTGGTTTCAAAAATGGCTTTAAATAACAAGTAGTACAGCCCTTCTAAGTCCGTATGTAAATCATAAAGTGTTTTGAGTTTATCCGTCACGCTTGAGTTGTAGTCGTACTCGACCATTGCCGTGACTTTGTCTTGAAGCCGCTCTTTTTGTACGAGCAGGCAGATTTCAATAAACCGTGCTTTGGACTGGAAGTGATGATAAAAAGTCATTTTTGTAATTTCAGACTCTTTGATAATTCTATCAACCCCCACTAAGTGAAAGCCGTGGTGATGAAATAAATGAATTGCTTTATTCACAACTTTTAAAGCACGTGTAGAAAGTACTAAAGGTGGCATATTTGTACCATTTAAAATAATTTTTTGTTGTATATAAAAGAGATAGAAATACCGTCACTCTTAAATTGAGCGCTAAAAACAGGCATACAAAAGCAGCACAATAAAGGTGTGCTCGCCTATCTCAGGTTTATTGTTGCTATGATTTTTAGTCGTAACGATTCTTAAGGTGCAGAAAACCTAGAGTCGATTAAACCGTTTTATAGACTGTTTAAATGGTATGGGCAGAGAGACTTTGGCAAAGGCCAATAAATGAGAAGAAATAGTACGCATTAGCGAACTCCTTTGGCTATAAAGAAGCTTCACCACATTACTGTCAAATAATGGTGGTGAAACGAGAGAAGGTTGACAGACTGATAGCCAAAAGATCAGCACACCCGAAGGTGTCCCCCTCCCGTTCCACCGCAGAGGGGGCACGCAGGGATGCCCACAAAAAAGAGAGACTTTTTCGTGTGCGTTGGCTATCCGACCTGTCAAAGTCGACTGGCAATGTAGGCCAGCAGGCAAAGGATAATCGGAGAGATTTAGGGTGTCAATGTGATATTGGCTAGAAAATGGATAAATAATTTTTTGTTTTTCATTAGATTAGATTCGTTAATCTATTGAATAGAATATATTATATTTGCTTAACGCACATTAACTTATAAATATGAATACGATCTCAGCTACTCTTTTACATGAACACCCAATTGAGGGATGCATTAAAGATGCAAATGGCAATTTAAAACCATTTCCTATTCTTGCAATTGATAATATTCCATTAAATATATGGATGCATCAAAATGCGCGCGTTATTGACGAAATGAATGATTTAGTTCCAGCGCAAGGTTGGTTATATGATCATGATAGTGAGTTAGCATTAAGTAACGCATGGAAACTTCTTAAACCACAACCTTATGAAAATGTATCTATTTCAACAGTGGTTCCAATCTTAATTTGCCCTGATGATTTAGATCTAACATGTAGCGTAATTATGGTTGAACAAATTGTTTCCGCAGATCAAGTCGTATGGGCTCGTTTTGGTTACGCATTTAACCATATTCACGATGTTGTGACATCCGTAGTCTGGAAAAGCTCGACTTCTGTTCCTCAATTAAGTTTTCCATTGAGCGAATTTGAAAAAGCATATAATGATTTAAAAGAATTAGACAAAAAATGGAGTGAAGGTTTTATCTAGTTTTTTTAAATATGACCGCATATTGAAAGATGCTGCTCTTACTTTCTCTAAATATCATCTAATAAATTTAGGTTAAATAAATGTCTAATAGTTATAAATTTCAATTAAAAATGGAGCTAGATCTAAAATTAATTACACCTGAAGAGATTCGGAACTGGGCCGTGCATGTATTAGAGAATGATCCAACAAATGAGCTAGCTTTAGACATCTGTTTTTTATCAAACACTGAGCAAATATTAGAATACTTCAGACTCACAGAAAAAAGTGAATTTTGTTCTTATTCACGAGATAGCTTAGCAATAAAAGTTTTGGAAAATTATATTTTTAAGCACTTAAATACTTGGAATTATAAAGATCAGATAGATTCTTTCTTTCAGAATACTCATTACCTGATTCATTATTTAGAAAATGCAGAACTAGGTTTGTTAATTCGCTCATATGAGAGTCAACTAGATGTGGCATTTCTAGGTTACTCACAATTAGAGCCTGAAACATTATGGGAAAATTTTAAATTAGAGTTAAAAGAATACCTCTCATCTTCGACTCATTCTCATACCTAAAATATGATCATTAATAGATCCCCAATTAGCTAATTTTTATATTGATTACATTCTTAATAATTATTTTCTGATTTAATTGATAGTTATATACTGTGATACACCGATAAAATGAATAATAAAATCCATTTTATCGGCTTGCCTACAGAGGCTTTTTAAGATTCCATTTTATTTTCTAATATAGTTTGGAAACTCTTTTAAAACTGTGCTACATAATTGGCCTTTCATATCTTCACGTTTGCGTGCTTCAAATTGGTCCATACCTAATCTCATAACTTCTTTACCATACTTTTCACCTAGTTCATGTTTGGTACATTTGTCAGATTCATGAACTAATTCTTGTGAAGTATAGTGATAATTACAATCAAGTTGAGCACGGCTTAAAAAACCATGTAGTTGTACTGTTCTCTCGCAAGTTGTTCGCTGTATATAAGTTTTAGGCTCTTGAGCAGCATAAACTGATGAACCTACCAATAAAGTGAAAGCTGTTACTAAAAAATTACGCATTATTTCCCCGATAAAATTATTAAAAGTATAAGTGGCAATGTTGCGGGTGTATTAAATAATAATTGTTTATAAGTGTCTATTAATAATAAGAAAGTTAGATAAATCCTCTTATCTTTTGAATATTTCATCACCTTATTAAAATTATGGAATTAAGTTTAATAAATGGGATTGGTCTTAATCAAATAGATGATATTAGATTTGTTTTATGCCCGTCTTTAAACATTAGTAAAGAATGTGCTCTTATTATTTTCAATAAAGCGGATTGAGAGCAACTTTGAAGTTTCCATGTTTAGACTAAAGAAACAAACCTTTGAATATAAAAAAAGCTCTTTAAGTAACAAGAGCTTTTTTATCATTTCGACAATTTTACTGATTATCGATACTTTTTATTACCACTTGGCGTAATACAGTAAGTCCCTCCACGAGGCCCAACACAATTATTTGACCCACTACAAGGACATTCGGAAGAACTATTACTAGAAGAGCTACTACTAGAACCCCCATAGCTACTTCGTCCGTGGGATAATTTACTTTTTGAAGAGTAATGATGACTACTAGATGAATAACTATGGCTGCTAAATGATCTTCCTCCGCCACGACCTCCCCGTGCCTCGGCCTGAGTTAAAAATATTATCTGTAATAAAACTAATATAGATAAGAAAATAATTCTCATATTCACCCCTAAAAAATAAAAACTCATATTAATTTATGGCCAAATTTTAAACTACAGTTTAATAATTCAACTTTGGTAGATCATATAATATTTGGTTTTATGAATACAATTTAAACTAACAGATAACTTGAAATTCTATTAGCTCATTAATTATACAAATAATTTTTTGTAATCTAATGCCACTTATAAGTAATTATTTTAAATCCCAAATATGATAATTAATGACAAATTATATTAAAATATACAATATTTTTAATATAATTTAGTATGACTAAAGAATAATAAAAAGGGAAAATCCAAATATTTTGATCATTTGTGCAATATACGGCTCTGTCCATATAGAGATTTATATGCCTTATAAAAATTCGACTTTAGTCTGATGTTTTTATAGCAGAATAAAAATAAGATGGCGGCTGGGTAGACAGTGAATAAATAATTATACCCAGAATATCTTTAATAAATCAGGAACATAACAATGACTTCGCCTTTAATGAATAATTATCTTAACTTTGCATCTGGAATTGCACATCAGCAGTATTTACCAGCCGAAGAAGGGATTGTTAAGGCATATAATGATGGTTGTACTCACTGGTATGTAGATGGGAGTCTACATGGAGAAATGGTTCCAGATTGGTCTTCTGAACGAATTGAAAATCTAAATAACTTAATAAAAAAATATAATGTTCAACCTATTTTCCACGGTAATTTTAAAGCCCCATTAGGTAGCGATGTAGATTATTTACGTGAAGCTGCTGTGGCATATGTTAAACAAGAGATTGATATTGCTGCAAAGATTGGCGCCCCTTTAGTGATTCATGGCGGCGGTATTGTTGAACCTAAAAAAATTGTCCTCGCGAAACAAAAAGCTCTAGATAACTATATTTTGTCTATTAAAGAACTCGCTGAATATGCAGCTGAAAAATCAGTCGATATTTATTTAGAAAATTTATCAAATTATAAACACTATCGTCCGTTCCATTATGTCTTTACCCATATGGAAGAGTACGATTATGTTTTCAACAAAATTGATCATAAAAATGTCTATTTCTTTTTAGATGCAGGCCATGCAAATGTGGGTGAAGGTGACCCTATTGCTGTTGTAGAAAAATACCATCAAAAAATTAAGGGTATTTCTTTTAGCAATAACAATGGTGAGCAAGATCAACACTTTAGTATTGGTCGCGGTACTGTAAACTATTCTGATTTTATCGAGACCATTAATCGAAATAATTGGAAAGGTCTTGTTGCCTTTGAGGTAAGAGATAAAAGTACTTTAGATTCAGTTAAAGAATTGGCAAACGCATAAAATTAAAAGCCTTCTGAGGAACACCAGAAGGCTTTTTAAATATAAATAATTCATTTTTAAAAGGATATATTAAGTGAGTGGTTTACTAGTTTTCATAACAATTGCCTTTCTTACATTATCAAGCCCAGGACCTGGTGTCTTATTTACAGTGACAAATTCAATAAATTACGGTGTCCGTACCGCATTATTTGGCATTATTGGCTTAATTATTGGTATGTTTGTTATTGCAGTCATTTCGGCTAGTGGCGTTGGTTTAATTATTACTAGTAATCCCACTATTTTTACTGTTTTAAAATTTATAGGTGCATTCTATTTAATGTACCTAGGCTATAAGAACTTTGTAAAAACATCCCCTTCTCAAGACTTATTAGATACCGAGACAAGTGAAAAAACGGTTAGAAAGTCCAAATTATTTTATCAAGGTTTATTCGCTTCTCTTCTAAACCCTAAAACTATTGTTTTCTTTATTGCTCTTTTTCCACAATTTATTGATATAAAAGAAAAAATAATAAATCAATTTTTAGTATTATCTTTAACCTTTTGCCTTATCGGATTCTTAATCCATCTGGTCTATGCTAATTTTTCCTCAATCTTTAAAGAAAAAATGCTATCTGGAAATAACTTTGCCAGATTAAATAAAATCAGTGGTTGTATATTTTTCATTCTCGCTGTTTTATTAATTGTTCAATAAGTAATTGTTCGATTTGTCATTGTATTAGATCCGAAAAGAGCACTCCGTAAACAGTGCTCTTTTTCTCATCTGTCTATTTTTTATTTATCCGACATATTCATCATTTTAGAATGATCCATATCACCCATTTCTGAGTGATCCATATTCATCATCTGTGAATGATCCATTTCACTCATTTTAGAGTGATCCATTTGAGACATATCTGCCATATTGCCATGCTCATGCTGCGTATGGTCTTGCTGCATTTTTCCATCATTCTTCATGCCACAAGGTTTTGTGCATTTTTCTTGTGCTTTAGAATTTGGCTTGATTTCCGCATTCGCAGCCGTTGTTTGTTTTGCATCTGCTGCCCAAGACTGGGTTCCAGTGATTAAAGCACCAACACACATAAGCGTTGTTAAAGTACGGTGAAATAGAGTTTTCATTTTTAGATCCAAAAATTAACTTTATCTAAATACCCTATAGGCTTCCAACGGACATCTAAGTGACCTGAAAATGACATTTTTGTAATCTACACCGAATCATGTCTTTATAACGTTATTATGTTCTAAATGAATAATATGAGATTTTTATAAATGAGAATCTTATTGGTTGAAGATGAAATAAAAACAGGTGATTACCTTAAACAAGGTTTATCTGAAGCTGGATATATTACCGATTGGGTGACTGATGGATTATCAGGTAAACATCAAGCGCTTGTAGAAGAATATGACTTGATTATTCTGGATGTGATGTTACCGAAGTTAGATGGTTGGAGCATCATTAACGATATCCGAAAAAGCGGCAAAACTATGCCCATTCTTTTTCTTTCAGCACGTGATCAAATTGAAGACCGAGTGAAAGGTCTAGAATTAGGTGCCGATGACTATTTAGTAAAACCTTTTGCTTTCGCTGAGCTACTAGCCCGTGTAAAAAGCCTACTCCGTCGGGGCCAACAAAAAGAAGACAGCAATATTATTGCTATTGCTGATCTTGAGCTTGATTTACGTAAACGTCGTGTCACTCGAGCGGGTCAACGTATTGACCTAACGGCGAAAGAGTTTGCATTAATGGAATTATTCATGCGTAGACGTGGAGAAATCTTACCTCGTGCTCTTATTGCTTCTCAAATATGGGACATGAACTTTGATAGTGATACCAATGTGGTTGAAGTCGCGATCAAACGCTTAAGAAATAAAATTGATAGTAACTTCACCCCTAAATTAATTCAGAACATACGTGGAATGGGTTATGTTCTAGAGGTCGAAGATGAAGCATAAAGTGTTTAATGCAATTAGCTTTCGCATTGCAATTATCTTTTTGCTATCTACTGTAGTGATCTTAATGATTATGGGATTAGTCATTCATCAACTAGTCATGCATCATTTCGAAACACAGGACCGCACCCAGTTAGAAGGTAAAATTCAGCTTATACAAAATATTCTTGAGCAAAATCCAAACAATTCCGAAGAGTTAAATCTCTATTTAAAAGATGCATTAGTGGGTCATCATGATCTAATCGTTCAAATTGAGCGTCCAACCGGACAAATTATTTTTAGCTCGGCCCCTGCAATTATTAACGCCCAATCTCTCATTAAATCTAAATATAATCCTTGGATTGAATGGAAAATAGAAAATAAAACTTATCGTGGATTAATTTATAACAAAGCTTCTGATCAAAATAATAATATTTCATCAGCTCAAATTATTGTGGGAATTGATACATCGGAGCACATTCATTTCTTAAATGAGTTTAGGCGTCAGCTCTTATATATCGGCGTTATCGGTACATTTTGTTTAATGCTCTTAGGGTGGTTTGCTGCTTGGCGTGGACTCCGTCCAGTTCAAAAAATGGCAAAGGTTGCAGAAGGTATTTCAGCTCAGCATCTCTCCGAGCGTTTAGAAGTCGACAATACACCAACTGAACTAAAATCATTAGCTATTGCATTCAACGATATGTTAGACCGGCTAGAAACAGCGGTAGGTAAACTCTCGGATTTTTCATCTGATCTTGCGCATGAAATGAGAACACCTATTAACAACTTATTGACTCAAACTCAGGTTTGTTTATCGCGTATCCGAGATATCACCACCTATCAGGAAATTCTATTTTCAAATTTAGAAGAGTTTGAACGTTTAGCCCGAATGGTGTCTGATATGCTTTTTCTTGCAAAAGCAGAACATGGCTTACATAGAGCAAACTTACAGCGAGTGAATTTAGTCAAAGAAGTCTCAGCATTATTTGATTTTTATGATGCGATTGCTGCAGAAAAAGGCATGTCCCTAGAACAGATTGGTCAAGGTTACGTCGAGGGCGATCCTTCAATGTTGCGTCGTGCACTTAGCAATCTGTTATCCAATGCAATCAAATATGGTAAATCAGATTCGATCATCGAAATTAATTGCCAACAGAATAATGATTCGACTGTATTAACAATTGAAAATGAAAGCTCACCCCTATCACAAGAACAACTCACTCGATTATTTGATCGTTTTTATCGTACAGATGCTTCGAGACAGCGTGTTGAAGAAGGCACAGGTTTAGGACTAGCAATAACCAAATCAATCCTTGATGTACATGGCGCTATAATTCAAGCCAACTATGACGATGGGCGCATTATTTTTAAAATTCTCTTTAAAAATTTATAGTGAAAAATATATGACTACTCATTTTTAGTTGCTCAACTTAATGAGTAGTCGGAAACAACTAGTTTTGACTACGTAACCTTAAAGCGTTACCAATTACTGATGCTGAACTTAAACTCATAGCCAAAGCTGCAATCATTGGGGAAAGCAACCAGCCAGTAAATGGATATAAAATACCCGCAGCCAAAGGAATACCTAAAGCATTATAAAGAAATGCGAACATGAGATTTTGCTTCATATTTTTAATGGTTGCCTCTGATAGCGAACGAGCAGTCTCGATACCTCGTAAATCACCTTTTACTAAAGTAACTTGGGCGCTATTCATTGCAACGTCTGTGCCAGTTCCCATCGCAATTCCGATATCTGCTTGAGCTAGCGCTGGAGCATCATTAATTCCGTCACCCGCCATTGCAACCACTCTTCCTTCTTTTTGCAATTTATGCACAAGTTGCAGTTTATCTGCGGGTTTGACTTCCCCATAAACTTCATCAATTCCTAAGCGACTACCAACTGATTTAGCTGTTGTTAAGCCATCCCCTGTAGCCATTACGATTCTTAGACCTGAATTTTTTAATGAAAGAACAGCCTCAGGTGTACTTATTTTGATTGGATCTGAAACAGCCAATAATCCTTTTAGTTGTCCATCAACAGCTAAATACATAACACTCGCACCTTCTGATCTTAATTCTTCAGCTTGAGGTATAAATGAATCAACGGATATCCCCAGTTGTTCCATTAATGCGGTATTACCTAAAGATAATTGTTGTCCATTTAACTCGCCCTTAACACCAATGCCAGAGCCTGACTCAAAAGATGTCGGTTTGGTCAGTGCAAGATTTCTTTCACGGGCAGCCCGCACAATTGCATCTGCTAAAGGATGTTCACTACCTTGATCTAAACTGGCAGCTAATCGAAGAACTTCATTTTCTTCATACCCTGAAACAGCAATAGCCTTATCAAAGGATGGCTTACCTTCTGTTAAAGTACCTGTTTTATCAATAATTAAAGTATCAACTTTTCTTAAATTTTCTATTGCAGCGGCATCCCGAAAAAGTACGCCATTTGAAGCACCACGCCCTGTTGCCACCATAATCGACATAGGTGTAGCTAACCCTAACGCACATGGGCAAGCAATAATTAAAACAGCGACCGCATTGATTAACCCATAGACCCAACTTGGTTCTGGTCCAAATATCCCCCAACCGAAAAAAGTAAGAATAGAAATACCAATGACAACCAAAACAAACCATCCTGCCACTTGGTCTGCCATTCTTTGCATGGGTGCTTTTGAACGTTGAGCTTGAGACACCATTTGAACTATTTGGGAAAGTACAGTTAAAGATCCAACCTTTTCTGAACGCATCACTAATGAACCATTCATGTTCATTGTTGCACCTATCACTTGGTCACCTACTCGTTTTGTAACTGGAACGGGTTCTCCTGTTAACATCGACTCATCAATAGAACTTGAACCTTCGGTAATAACTCCATCAACTGGTACCTTCTCACCTGGCCTTACTCGAAGTAAATCTCCAACATGTACATGGGAAAGTGGAATATCTTCTTCTTGTCCATCCTCATTAATTTTTCTTGCAGTCTTGGGAGCCAGCCCAAGTAAAGATTTAATTGCTGCCGAGGTCTGTGACCGAGCTTTTAACTCAAGCACTTGGCCTAATAAAGTCAGTGAGATAATGGCGGCTGTAGCTTCAAAATATACAGCGACACGCCCCATAGAAACAAAAGAATCTGGAAATACTTGTGGAGTCAAAGTCCCAACGAGACTGTATATAAATGCTGCCCCCGTTCCGATTCCAATTAAAGTCCACATATTAGGACTACGATTTAAAATTGATTGCCAACATCTAACAAAAAACGGCCAGCCTGCCCAAAAAACAATAGGTAAAGTAAGTACGAGTTCAATCCAACTCTGTACCCGCATTTCAAACCAATTCAGCTGATGACCAAACATCGCCAAAAATACTACAATCAGGGTCAACGGTAAGGTGTACCAAAATCTTCTTTTAAAATCCTTGAGCTCAGGATTTTCATCTGCTTCATCTAAGTTTGGAAGTAAAGGTTCTAATGTCATACCGCAAATAGGACAATTTCCTGGGTGATTCTGTCGAATTTCAGGATGCATTGGACAAGTGTAAATTGTAGAAGTATTCGCATTTGCTAACTGATTAACTTCAATTGAATTTATATTATTTATGTTTTGAGATTCTTTTGCTGTACTCGTTTTTTCCAGTTTATTCATATAAAAAGTAGGATCATTTTTAAATTTTAAGTGGCATTTTTCACTGCAAAAGTAAAAAGTTCTATGATGAAATTTTTCGGAAAATTTACTTTCTTCTGTTACCTTCATACCGCAGACGGGGTCTATATGGGTATTGTTGCCATTTTTGTCTTCATGATGATGATGGTCCATAAAAAACCTCCTTCATGTTTAATTTTAAAGTAGCGAATACATTAATTTTTCTTACTTGTTTATTTAATAATCACTATCTTGTTTAAAGTAAGTGTAGCACTTGTATGTTTTCAAATTTAAAAATAACAAAAATGTAATTTTGGAGTCATCAACGCGTTTCTCTCAATCTTGAATAATAGGCATACAAAGAGTGTGACCAATAAAGTACGTCCTTTATTTTAATTCAGTCATTACTTAGTCAAATATTCATTTTACGAGGATAAAAACATGAAGCTTGTTCACAACAAAATGACCGCTCTACAGAATGTTCTAGTAGGAGCAACTATGATTGTTGCTACCTCAAACGTATTTGCACATGTCAGCCTAGTAAGCGCAACTCCCGCTATTAATGCTTCGGTAGTGAGTCAACCTAAAAATATAACACTGAATTTCGGCGGCGAAGTCATGTTAATGAACGTTAAGTTGCTTGATGCTCAACGTAGAGACATTCCTTTAAATTACCAAGTGAGTCATGATTTAAAAAAATCATTTGAAGTCGCTGTACCAAAGCTAAAGAAAGGAAAATATACGGTAGCTTGGAGCACAATGGGCTCTGATGGTCACAACATGAGTGGCGAATATACTTTCACTATTAAATAAACCTCAAAAATAAAAAAGTATTACTAGCCCGTGCCAGCAATGAGCTGACATATTATATAGAGAAAAGAAAATGGTGCCTGAAACTTGGATATATGTGACTTGGCTTGTTAAAGCTTTTTTATATTTGGGAACCGCATTTTTTATTGGAGGCGCTTTCTGTTATTTCTTGCTTGGACCCTATGTAGAAATTAAAAAAATTATTATCAAATACATTACTGTTGGTGCAGTTTTAGGACTAATCTCAAGTGGTTTGGGTTTCTTTATTCTGATCGGAAGTTTTGCCAATACTGGCCTTTCAGGCATGTGGAATAGTAATTATATAACCATACTCATAAATACTCCTACTGGGCATGCTCATGTCATTCGATCAATGAGCTTTCTGCTTATATTGCTCTTTATGCTCGTAAAGTTAAACAGTGGAATTAGTCAGATTTCTAAATTTGAAGGATCGATTTTCACTCTACTATTAATACCCATTGTTTTCAGTTTTTCTCAATTAGGTCATGTCACGAATTTATCCTTATTTGCGCAAATCTTACTATCAACACATGTACTCGCAATGTCTTTATGGATGGGTTCACTCTATCCCTTATGGAAAACGAGCAGAATAATTCAAGGCCTAGCGTTAAAAGAACGTATGCATCTTTTTGGAAAAATTGCAGCCTTTATTGTCGGAGTTTTACTTCTCTGTGGTGTTACTATTACCCTGCTGTTACTTAAAAATTTCAATGCGCTACTCAATACTCCTTACGGGCATGGGCTTATTATCAAACTGCTCTTTGTGCTATCTATTTTATTACTAGCAGCCTTTAACAAATGGTATTTCACCCCTCGTTTACAGCATCCAAAATTTGCAAACCAGTTGGGTTACGCCATTTTATTTGAAATGTCATTAGGCCTAGCCATCCTTTTAACAACAGGCTACATCACAACTGTTGTTGGTATTGAATAAAAAAGAAATATAAATTTAGAAAGTGAGTATTAAGAAATAGTTTTGCCAAATTAAATAAGTAAACGTTCAATTTTGGTAAGAGTAATAGTTCTTATAAGATCCGCAAAGAGCACTGTTTAGTCACCCTTACTGAAACAGTGCTCTTTGCTTCATCACAACTCCTATCCAGTAGAGTTCGATGCATAGAAGTAGTGTATGGCTGTCGACCTCAAAATGTTTACTGTATTTTCAGTTTTTTTAAATGATCTCAGCATAAAAATCACGTATATTAAAAATTAACAGAAGAATCTTCTTTGGTTTATATTTTGAACAGCACAGAATACACACTAGATCGCATAGATCGGAAAATATTATCTGCCCTTCGTGGAAATGGACGCTTAACGGTTGCACAGCTCGCTGAAGAGGTTGGACTTTCATCTTCACCCTGCTGGACTCGACTCAAGCGTTTAGAAAGCCTAAAAATTATTGAAGGCTATACGGTAAACGTAAACCCAAAAGCGATTGGTATTCACGAGTTGTTCTTTATTGAAATTACGCTAGAACGTCACGACGACGAAATGCTAGAAAACTTTAGTGAAGCCTTGGCAGACATTCCCGAAGTAGTCGAGGCGCATTTAGTTACGGGTGACTATGACTACTTGGTGAAAGTAGCCGTAAAAGATGCCGAACACTACGAACGCTTTTTACGTAAAAAGCTCTATTCGATTAAAGGTATTCGGCATACGCGTTCAACCTTTGCCCTACGACCACTTAAATCTGCCAACACTGCCGACTTAATGTTGATTGAATAATTGACTTATATAAGCCGCTTTAGGTGCTTCATTGTTTTAATTTGATTTTATTCAATGTTACACATAAGGCTTTCTTGTCAGCTTCTTTAAGTTGAGGGTGCTGAACTGACCACATATAGCTACAACCATGCGGCGCCTTGTTATTATTTTTCTTAAGTTCATAGGCAATATTTTTTAGAAGCTCGGTATTTAAAGAACTAATTTTTAAACGCACTTCGCTTAAGTCCTGAGGCTTCCAGTTGGTTTCAGGGCTAGACAACCAATCTGCTCTATATCGGTACTGAATAGCTTTCGCTACATTCATTTGTGTCACTATAAACGGCTTTACTGTTTCACTGTTCAGTCCAAAAGATTCGGCCTCAGAAAGTGATTGGTCAAGTACTTTCTTTTCTTGAGTTAAATCTTCAATCGGTAAATGCTGCTCTGCTTTATAGCCTGCGACATCTTTCATATAAGATAAGCGCTCATTAACTAAACGTGCTGCTTGATCATATTGATATGCTTGTGCCAGTGAAGAAAAGCACATCAAAGCTACTACTGTAGTCGCTACCTTAACCGTTTGTTGAGCATTCTTAATATTTAACATTTGAGTACCTATCGAAATTATTGTTGTGCTGTCATTCCAAAGCAGTACTCTATTTTAAGAACACGCGAAAGTAAAATCTCACGATACGCTGAGCTCTTGGCTCCATGCAGAGTCAGATTGGTGATAGATGTGCTGGCACACTTGTTTAACAGATGAAATAAAGTGCGGGTTTTGTCCATCCCATTTTTCCACCATGCAATACGTCACATGTATGCCTTTGGGCTGAAACTCTCTTGCCAACGACTGCGATAACGCTCGAATACTCGCAAACATACTTTGGCTTAATACATCGTGGTGAGCCGAATGATGAGATGGCGCTCCAAGAAAAATAACTGTACCCCGCTGCTGTTTTAACATGGGTTTAAGTACTAACTGCGACACGCTCACGGCACTTAAACCTGTGGTCTGCCAACTGTGCTCAATTTCTTCTAAAGATAAAGCTTCAATATTTGGTGCAGATGAAAAATTTGGCTGAAACACGCATAACTCAATGGTATGACGATGCTCTGTTATATATTTCAGCAGACTTTTTAAATGCTTAGTTTTTACCAAGTTTAAGCGGACACTCGTCATGCCATCATTTATAGAACTTACTTGTATGTTCCGAACAGTAGAATCATGTATGACTTGATATACATGTAATGGAGCTTGATAGTTTTTATCTAAAATTACAAAATCATGGTCGAGTAGTTCTATATCATGACCGGCCACAACCACACAGCCCTGCTTTTTTTGAAACTTCTGAAATATTGTTTTTAGCATATTCGTCTCTCAAAATTTTTCTTGGTATGGGCGTAAATCTAACTCATGTGTCCAGAGCTCAGGGCTTTGCAGATAAAGCATCCAATAGTTTTCTGCTATTGCATCAAGATTAAGTCCACCCGTTCCCCGTGTAAGACGTGCTAAACGACCTAGATCAAATAAAGCTTTATTAATTCTGTCACCATTTACCATTCCGTCAATAATGACATGAGCAATATGAATGCCTTGTGTTTTATATATTTGAGCTAGATTTAATGCATAAGCTCGCAACGCAGATTTACCCATCGTAAAAGCAGCAAAAAAGGGCTTTCCACGTAATGAAGCACTCGCCCCAGTAAAAATAAGCGTGCCGTGATTTTGTTCTTTAAAAATTTTTAGGCAGCTTTGAGAAACCAAATAAGCTGATAAAAACGTGGATTGCCACATATCATTAAAAAACGATAGCGGGCTGCGTAAAAAAATTGAGGGAATATTCCCTCCAACATTATGAATAACAGCGGTAATACGTTCGTTTTGACTAGTAACGGTGTCAAATAGGGCCTGTACTTGATGTATATCTTCGGCATCTAAACGAAACGCAACAGCTTCACCACCCTTTGCATGGATTTCGGCAGCGACTGCTTCAATTTTCTGGAAAGTTCGCCCAGCAACGTAAACTTTTAAGCCTTCTTTTGCAAAACGATGACAAACGGCTGCTCCGATCCCCTGCGAAGCCCCGACACCAATAACAACTGCACAATCTCGTGTTTTATTCGGTGGTTCTAATGACATAATCGTTTCACCCTGTTTGTTTTTTATACCATAAAGCAATAAACGGACGATTCAAAATTTCTTTACTAAACTTTTTACTTGTTCGAACGACTTCACCAAGTTGAGCAACCACAGCAATATCCGCAATCGTCTGGTTATTTCCCACCAACCATTCACTTTGTGATAAGACCTGCTCAATACGGTTTAAGTGTTTAATAAACTCTGCTTCAACATCCTCGGCTTTCATTCGGCCCAAGCCCTGAAAGAAAAGCTGTGTTTTTAATTCGGCTAAAATAAAAGCTTTCACCATTGGCTTTTCATAGGCTGGCCGACCAATGCTACTAATACGGATGGCTTCCTCTAAAGCTTCCGAATCATTTACCCTTAAATATACTTCATAAAAATAAAGAGACTCATCTGCCCAGTCTTCCCACAGTTCGGCAAGTGCTTTTTGATTTGGATCTGCGGGATAAAGTCGCGGTGTATCTGGATAGGCTTCATCTAAATAGCGAGCAATACGAGTACTGTCTTGTATACGTTGTCCTTTATGATCAATAACGGGTACTTTACCCACTTTACTTAGCAAAGGAACTTTGGCGCCAAGAATACCGTTATAATTTACTGTATCAAATGGAATTCCCTTAAATTTCAAAGCCCTTGCAACTTTTTGACAAAACGGAGAAATTTCCCACTGGTGCAAAATAATATCCGACATTGGTTTACCTTTATTTTTTAATTACTTGTTTTCACATACTAGTTCTTTTTTGGAACTAACCAATAAATATACAGAATACCTTTTTAAGTCAAACCATTTTTGATGACGGTCAAGTTTCTAAAACTAAGAATTATTTGATTTTTATTATTTATATTTTAGCAATTTCTAGCCAATACAATTTGAATTATAAGAAGCTCTGTCATAAAAGAGCTTCCTCTATAGATTTGACAATTAATAAGTCACTGTAACAACAACACTATCAGAGTAGCTACCGGGTCTACTTGCAATCGTAGTACCTTGCGGAATTTTTCCATAAACTGTAGTGGTTTGAGCATTACCTGTTCCAGTGCCAGATACTCCTCCCGTTCCCCCAACGCTATTCACTCCACCCGTAGCATCCCACACCGAACTATAAGCAGCATCTTTGTATAACTGATAGGGAATAAACTCATTATTACTATTAGCCATACGCCTGAACCCTCCGCTTATACGGTTATTGCCATCCCCTAAATAAATCGAATATGGCGTTCCAGAGTTACATGTCGTATTTACAGCACCCTGAGTCGTGTAGTCACGCTTAGTAATACCAATATCATTGATATTGCCAAAATCGACATTTGACGTTGAGTTTAATTGACAAAGCGTCGGTACCACAAAGTTCGCTGTTAGCGTTACATTTCCAGAGTCCCAGCTGAGTAAATCACCTAAACATAACACCGCTAGAAGATCCATATCCCAAAAGAGTTGAACCGTAGCGGTATAGGTTCCTTGAGGATAGGCAATTAATGATCCTGTTCGCGCTGGTACTTTCACATTTACCGAGTAACTAAGAATATTATTTGAAGCGACAGTTACCACTGGACCATACCAAACATTGGAAGTTTGGTTAGTGGTAGAGGAACCGGCTCCACCAACAGTTGCAGTGACTGTATACGGTAACGATACACTATTATTTGTAGTGGTTGCTCCTGTAAATACTGTCTTCATACACATAAACGGAGAGATTTGAGGTATTAGTCCTCCATTCGTGCAAGTAATTGTTCCTGAAAAGTTTACAGTTGCATCACTATTAATATTTGCTGCCGTGTAAGTAAACGTATTATTAGTCGTTCCAGCTACCGTACAGGCAGCATTCGTTGGACTCAAAAACGCATAAACGAGATAAAGTAAGCAAATGCCTATAAAGTATTTTAAAGATAAGGAAATTTTTTTATAGCTCTCTATTTGAGCCTTATTCATAATATTTAATGACATATATAAGGTCCCAATTTCTTAGTTGAGTACTGATTACTGTTATAAGTGAAGTCAACTTGGCATGAACCATGATCGAGAAGATCTACTTCAAGTTTGTTTTGTTGTAATAGGTTGGGAACAAATACTTCGCCATCGTAGCCCACTATTGCATCTTGCTGCCCATTAATTCGAACGCTATAACCCGGTAATAATGGTGAATTGTTTTTATCAACGACTCTCACTAAGCCTGAAACGACCTGATGTGCACCAAAGTCAACTAAGGTTCCTTGGCGGTAACCTACTACTGTTTTTTGATCTGTAGATTTAACATTCCAATTTAAAGGAAGATATGATGGATCTAAATAAATATGGTTCTCTCTATAGGGCATGAGGCTTGGAATCAGAAATCTTCCAGACTTATCAGTTGTTCCTAGATTTATTCCACCATTGATAATCTGGCTTTGCGGTCCCGCATTGGTAACAACAGCATAACCATCTCCAATTTCATTGGCCGCAAAAATACGTCCTGCTGCCGCAACCAATGATCCAGTCGCTGAAACTGCAACTTGGTCATTGTCTCCAATTCTGTTATAGCGCCCCGTTAAGTAAGCAGCTCTGGCGCGATAAGAACCATAGATCGATGCATTATTGTTATGTGCATCTTGATCTCGCTCAACATAACCACCCCATCCAAATGAATCAATTTGTGGTTCCGATAGAACAAATACTTCTTGTCGGTAAGTCAATCTGCCACTATCACTAGATACGCTAGAAATAGCATTCACTCTGGTAGATGGTGTATAGCGAAGCGCAAAGTAAATGCCATAGTCCTTTTGGTTTTCATAATCTTTATAAGCTGAACTATAAAAGCCCCAGTTCTTGTTCAAACTTCCACTTAAGTTAGCAGATAGCAACTTATACGAGTTATCACTATATTTAATTTGGTTGTAGCCGACATAAACGCTATAGCCCGCATAAAAGTTATAGTTAATCCCTGCCCTAATAATCTCATCTGCCAGTGTACTGTAGCTCAAATAATTTTGTGGCTCAGAAGTAATCTGGTTTTCTTTTAAATATCGAATTTGAGACACACGGGCCAAGTCAAAGTAGTTATCAAATACTTTGCGGTAACTGGTATTAAACGAAATATTCTTGCTAATACGCCCTTCTAAACCAAATAAGGCAGAATAGCCGTTCTCATCCTTATACTGGCTTGCTGCAATGTCAGCATTAATCACTCCAACACCAAAAACATTCTTGGCAAAACCTGTGCCTAGATTCGACAGGCCATCTGTTGAAGCCTCTGCACCACCGCTTAAAGTCAGTGAGTTGCTGTAGCCGTATCGAATCGCACCCGAAGCAAAGGTGGCATCATCATAATCATTTGAGTACAGTCCGTAGTTATAACGCGGAACCCCAATATCCACTGAAAACTCATTGATGCCTTTTGCCAGAATCTTCGATGAAAAGTAATAAGGTTTTTTGGTAATGCTTTGCTGACCTGTGGCATCGGTGGTCACCAGCGTGACTTCATTTCCTGAAATAAACGGGAGCTGCTTAATGTCAAATGGGCCTGAAGGAACAAGGCCTGAATAAATCTTTTGCTGGTTAACGTATAAGTCTAGTGTTGAAGGTAACGCCGCCGAACCAGAAAACTGCGGCAGCGCCGAGGTAACAATATCACCACGTTGGGTATAAGCACTCGACCATTGGAAACCGGCAAGACGTACACTACTGCCCCAGTCAGAACTGTTGGAAATAAAGTCACCTAGGGTATAGATTCTGACTTTCTCAGGGTCTACATATTGCCATTTACTTTCCAGACGTACCCATTTTTCATGGCTATAGCTCGTTTCATTACTACCGTTGTATAAAACGCCTGATGAAAAATTACCGATGCCGCTATTAAAAATACCTTCAGCCGAACCAGAGAAAATACTCTCATCATTGGTTATGGTGTGATACAGGCTGTAATTCAGGAGTGCAGCATTTAAGGGTTTCATTTTTAGCAGACTGGAGCTAGTGGTCTGTTGACCAGTTAAATCAACTGAGTAACCCATTAACATGTTTGACGGAACTTGTAAGTTCAGAGACTGCTCATTTTCTAAGTACTTAAACTGGATTCCTTTAAGTTCGTTAAGACATACCCATTGGCTATCAGGGATATGTTCATCCATTTTCACTCTTAGCGTTTTTAAGTCACCAGAACGAATATATAACTTTCCATCTTTAGATTGTTTTACGGAAAACAAATCTTCAGAAGTATTTGAATTAATAGAAATATTTAAAAATAGCTGAGTAAAATCATGTTCTTGCTGCTGTCCATTCGTCTTTTCATGCATATATTTATTATTACTTCCTATAGACTTAGGAACACTAGGAACTGCAGTATTTGTATGATCTAGTAATTGTTCAGCAAAAGAATACGTTGGAAAATACGCAACACATAAGACACCTATAATATATTTCATATAAGCCTCTTAAAGTGTGGTTTTCTTACCATTAACTGTCAGAGAAATGCTGTATTTATGATTGGGCTGATATGTAAAATTATTAACTGAATAGCTTCGTGCTTGGTTTGCAAGAATGTAGCCATTCACGGTATTCACTTTAATCGGATAACTTTTATTTTCGGTGTTATCTATAAGTGTTAAGTCATTTAAAAGTGCATGTCGGTTTCCAATATTTCTAATATTTAAAAAAGCTTCCTTTTGATGAGTATCAATTTTCCAATTCAGTTGAGTAATCGCATCTTTATTGACTACAAATACAGGTAATGACGAACGAAGTAATACATTTACACCTTGAGAAGCTTTACGGCTATCAACTGGTTTTGGTAATTCGTCAATAATAATACGATAAGTTTTTTCACCAGAAATTGGTTCCGGATTAATTCGGACTACCCGTAAATTATAAGACTCGCTAGGTTTTAGCTTTAAAAAAGGTGGGCTAATAGTGATTTCATCTGTAGGTGTTAATTGATCTTGTCCATTATTTTGAGTCCATTCAAATATACGTGCCTGTAAATCAGCACTTTCATTTGACTGATTATATAGACTAATTGAAGAAGCTTTTTGATGACTTAAAATTTCTACACTTACCGGTGAAAGGCGGATTGTGGCGGCGTGAATAGTGCTAGATAAAGATAAGAATAATCCCGTAATAATAAAAATATTTTTTTTCATGTTTTACTCAAATATATATCTTTTTAATATATTAGCCCTTTCAAAAGGGCTAACAGCTTTTCTAATTTATACAACTTAATAAGTTACCGTTATTGTTACCGTATCAACATAACTACCCGCACTCGGCAGTGCTGAGCCAGCAGGAAGACGACCATATACATTCACTGTTTGTACTGCACCACTACCTGTTCCGCTATAAGCGGTTGTTGCTATACCAATTGCAGTGGCACGTCCTGTATCCGAATACAGGTTATAAGGAATATATTCATTACTTGCTGCCCCACCAATCATGCGTCGTTGGGTTGATAAAACATTTTGACCACCATCAAACGACAAAGTCCATGGCACAGTATTGTTACAAAGAACTTTAATTGAAGTACCACCTGTAGTTGAGGTATCTGCATCAACATTAGTAGTGAGAGAACTCAAAGTACCAAAGTCCAAAACCGCATTTGTTGTAGTACCTGTTGCAGAGGTATTAAGGACACAACTATTTATTACTGTCGCCTTAACAGTTAATGTCCCCGTCGCTGTAGCGGCATTTGCTGCGTTCAGGGAAAATAACCCTACAGCTATTGCCGATAAATAAAAAAAAGTCTTTTTCATGGCCAAAACCTTTTAAATTAAATTGTCGAATTAATAGATATAAAAAAATTAACTCTTATTCTTACAATCATTTTTTATTTGACTGCTCTTTTAAAGCTTATTTTTTATCCTATTTTAAATATCATACATAAAAATAATTAAAATGCATAAACTTGTTATTATTTTTATTTCTATTTAATAAAATATAGTTACTTAAAGTTACTCCACAAATATAAAAACCAACATTAACAAATCATAAGCATTTGATTTAAATTAATTTAACCATTCTATCAAAAAATTTATTCATAGAAATTTAAGTAAATGTGTCATTTTTCTTTTCCGGTAATTAATCACAAAAAATAGCTTTTTTATGCAATGCTTCAACTTAAAATTAAATTGATTTATTCTTTAATATATTTAAAAAATACATTTAATATAAATTAATAAAGGACATAATTTAAAGAAATATAAAATAAGGGTAAAAATAAAGGCCTCATACGAGGCCTTTATTAAGTATATTTAAATAATTAAACGCTTAACATACTATTTAAAGTTTCAGAAACGTTTTTAGATTTCACTTTAGGCTGCAATGCCTCTAAAGCTTGTTGTACTTGAGTGCGCTGAGGCTCTGCAAGTGTGTACCAACGTGACAATACCTGTAATAGGCGTGAACCTAAAATCGGGTTCTTCTCATCAAGATATTGTGCAAGATTAATAAAGTGCACTACACCAAAGCCCCAAGTATTTTCAGGGTTATTTGACAAGCCCCCACTTACGGCGCGAATACGGTTTGGCGTCGTGAGGTCATAATCAGGATGTTGAGTGAGATATTCAATCGTCTCAACAGTGGCATTTGGATTTGCTGCCTGAATCATAAACCATTGATCTAAAGACAATGCTTCATCTTTAAAGCGGTCATAGAAATCAGCTAGGGCATCTTGAGCTTGAGGTGCATTTTGCCAAACCAATACACGTAACGCACCTAAGCGTTCAGACATATTGCCTGTGTTTTGATATTGCACATGTGCTAATTCAAATGCCGTTTGGTCGCCTTGACGAGCCATCATCATAAGCATGATATTTTTTAATGCACGTACACCCATCGCTAAAGAGAATTCTTTTTGTTGGTCTGGGTCAAGGGTAAGGTAAGTATCTTTCCAGAATGAACCTAACTCTTGTGCTAAACGATTCAGCAAGGCCTCACGTTTTACATGAACATCGGCTGGTGCATAGTTCTGATCGATACGACTACCCAAATAACCTTCACTTGGTACATCAAACAAACGAGATGCTAAAAGTGGATCGCGGCCAACCAACTCAGGCAAAGTGCTCTGAATAGCTTGAATGTACGCATCGGCAGAATGGTCTTCTAACAAAATACGCTCAAGCAAGGTTTGCGTTGCTTGCCACTGGTTAAAACCATTTGTCTCATGCTGAATTAAGAAAGCTAATTCTGCATCGGTATAGTCAAATACAAGATTTACAGGCGCAGAGAAATTGCGGAGTAACGACACTACTGGCTGTTCAGTCACACCTGTAAACTCAATGGTTGCTTCATCTTGGTCAAACAAGTACACGCCATCTTTAACATCATTTACGAATAGACTGTCACTGTGCAAAGTATATTGCTCGCCTGTTTTAGCATTAAATAGCGCTAAGGCCACAGGAATTGGAACAGCTTTTAAATTTGGATATTTAGGATGTGCTTTTAGGCTTTGTTTAAAGCTTAAACGGTAAGTTTGTGCTGCTGCATCGTACTCACCTTTTGCTTCAAGCTTTGGTGTACCCGGTTGGTTATACCAAGTTAAAAATGCAGATAAATCGACACCTGAACCTGCTGATAATGCAGCAACCCAGTCTTCTACAGTCACGGCTTGTCCATCATGACGGCGGAAGTATTCGTCTGTTCCCTTACGGTATTTTTCTTTACCAAGTAAGGTCGACATCATGCGGTTAATTTCCGCACCTTTTTCATAGACTGTCGCTGTATAGAAGTTATTAATTTCTACAAAGTGGTCTGGGCGTGGTGGATGCGATAATGGACCCGCATCTTCAGGGAATTGGTGTGATTTAAGTACAGCAACGTCATCAATACGTTGAACCGCAGCAGATTGTAAATCTTCCGAGAAAGACTGATCGCGGAATACCGTTAAACCTTCTTTTAAACACAGTTGGAACCAGTCACGACAAGTAATACGGTTACCAGTCCAGTTATGGAAATATTCATGGGCAATCACCGACTGTACACGCATAATCGCAGCGTCAGTTGTGTATTCTTCATCGGCAAGTACACATGAGGTATTAAAGATGTTTAAACCTTTATTTTCCATGGCACCCATGTTGAACTGACTAACAGCAACAATCATATAGTTGTCTAGGTCATAAGCACGGCCGTAGTGTTCTTCATCCCAACGCATTGAATGCTTTAAAGCTTCCATCGCGATATGGCATTTTGGAATGTCTTTCTCGATTGCATAGATTTCTAAAGCAACATCACGCCCTTCAGAAGTCGTATACCGATCTTTAAGTACAGCTAAATCACCAATGACACAAGCAAATAAATAGCTTGGCTTTTTAGTTGGGTCTTGCCAGATCGCAAAGTGGCGGTTTTCACCCGCTTCACCTGTTTCAAGCAAGTTACCATTAGCGAGTAATACTGGGTATTTTTTGTCTGCTTCTACACGAGTCGTAAAGACTGAAAGTACGTCTGGGCGGTCTGGATAGAAGGTAATTTTACGGAAGCCTTCAGGCTCGTTTTGCGTAACAAACAAATCGCCTGCTTTATATAAACCTTCAAGCTGAGTGTTGGTTTCAGGATGAATAATCACTTGAGTCTGTAAAATGACTTCATCTGGTGCGTTAGTGATCACCAATTGTTCACTATCGAGTGAATATTGTGCAGGAGTAAGCTCTTGACCATTGAGCTGAATAGATTGCAACTCAAGATCACGGCCTAACAGCACCAAGTCTCCAGCAGTTTGACGCTTCATGACTAAAGTTGAATCAACAATTGTTTTATCGTCATAGACTTGAATATCAAGATTAATGGATTCAACCAAGAACGAAGGTTTTTGATAATCTTTTAAATAAACTGTTTGATCTGCCTGAACTGGAGGCTGTGCCGCAATATTCATCTTTATTCCTTATATACTTTTCGGAAACCGTAGTACGAATTTTATGAACTTGATCATACACATTCATACATACTGTGTTTGTTTACCTTTATAAAATTAATGGGACTTCATTTATACATTTCAAATTAGAATTTGGTTTTATTAGCACAGATTAGACCAAAATTACGATAATCGTTGTTTATATAATCAATCTATACAATAAAAATAAAACTCCTTTCGCTTTTAACATTTTTTAGGAGCTGCTTACATTTTGGGCATGGTTCTTGCCTTAACTAATATACCAGTATAAGTATTTCAATTAGAACAAGAGGTAGCCACTATGGAATTAAAAACTTATTTACATCGCTTAGAAAATATTAAAGCTATTCATGATCTAGACGCAGCAGGACTCGACCATCATGTGATTGCCGTGTTTTTAACTGCCGAAGGTATTTCAATGACTGCTCAGGAGGTAACCACTATCGTTAATACTTATGACGCATTAGGTAAGGTGAAATTACCAAGCAAAAAAGTACAGGCGCTTATCAATGCTAAAAAACTTGGACAACACGATGAGAGCTTGCCGTGCCCTGTTTAATCTTAACTTTTAACCCCTTATGAAAACCTAAAATCAAAATAAAGATTTTAGGTTTTCTATTTTTGCACCAAACAAAAAGACAATCTCAGCTATCGGCAATGCGGCTGTGTATAATAGGTCAATCATGATTGATTTAAGTGTTCGGAGCGAAATGGCCTTACAAATTCTACAAAAACAGCTAGATGAAAGTAGCCATTGCCCACTCTGCCAAGCTTCAATGTACTGGGTAGATGCCGAACAATTTGAGCAAGACATTCAGTTTCATGAATGCAGTCATTGCCAGCACCGTGTATTTAAAGACACAAAAATGACGTGCCATTGTGACCAATGCACTAAACAAAGAAAAAAGCTTTTACAGCAAACCCGCCTACAAGAACAACGCCAGTTTAAGTCAAAAGACCAACCTCAGCGCAGTTTGGAGCAACTTAGTTTTTTAAATAAACTTTTTCTGCTTAGCCTGCTTGATGACTATGCACGTGACGATGTTGCACATGACGAATATATTCACTGGGACCAAATAAAATATCAACCTATTACACCCAACTGGATGTTCCAAAACCATCTGATTAAACAGCTTCATAAAGATGGGATTTTAAATGCACAGGATCAATCGGATGAGCCACAATGCTTTTATTTAAACATTCGTTTAGATGGTTATAGTGACCCAAGCTTATTTAGTGTAGCCCAGCAATTACGCCACTGGTTTTATGAAAACTTAAGTCTTGGCATTCCGTTTCGTAGTGCCGATGAAGTGAAAGATGTCTTGTTTCAGGTGCTCTATCAAGAAATTATCCAGTTTATGCAGTTCTACTGCCGAACATGGGGTATTCAAATTGCAGGTAGCTCTAACTTTCAAACTTTTTGCTACCGTTTAATGGACTCATTGGCCATTGGTCAAATTTATTATTTGATTCAAACCGCGCTTGAATATCTTTATAAGCAAAAAGCTCTACAGCCACGTAATGAAAAGTTTATTAATACTAATTTATTAAAGAAAACTTTAGAACAATATCGGGAAAGAGCCTTGTCAGAAAAGTGGGAAACTTCAATGTTGCCACGCCCGTACAATATTCCCTACAGTAAAATGAGCCACATATTGTTTAACCGCTTTTTAGGTTATGACGAACAGATCTTTGTACAACCTGTCTGGAAAGCATGGCGAAAAATTGAACCTCGGTTAAACTTTTACTCAGTTAAACGTTGTATGCATTGTGGTTCAAATGATTTAAGTGTTGATTATGATGCAGCAGATTATGTTTCTTTGATTTGCGAAAGATGTAAGCATCAAGACCACTATTTTACCCGTTAAATGTTATCTCTGGCTTAATAAGGATAATCAGATGACTTCAACATCAAACCTCATTGAACAGGTGATTGAAGCTTGGCAAAACATGCAGGCAAAAGCGCCTCTTGTACAATGTATTACCAATAGCGTTGCAGCCAACTATACAGCGAATGTGTTACTGGCTTCTGGCGCATCACCTGCCATGATTGATAATCCTTATGAAGCAGAAAGTTTTACCAAAATCTCATCGGCTTTAAGCATTAATTTAGGCACTCCGACTTCAGAGCAAATGCAGGCCATGCAAATCTCTGCCAAAACAGCACAGCTTAATAATGTTCCTTGGGTACTTGATCCAGTCGGTTATGGACCAATTTTAGCTTGGCGCAGTAAAATGACAGACGAGCTTTTACAGTTCAAGCCAAACGTTATTCGTGGTAATGCTTCAGAAATCAGTACACTTGCAGGCAATCAAGTTCAATCTAAAGGTGTAGACAGCACTTTAAGTAGCGACCAAGCCTATCAACAAGCTTTTTCTCTCTTAACACATGCAAGCTGTATCGCTATTTCAGGCGAGTCAGATTATATATTGTCTAATGAAATAGATGCTGTGATTCAAGTAAACGGCGGAAGTCCTTTACAACCTAAAATTACTGCAACAGGCTGTGCTTTGGGTGCATTAATTGCAGCATATAGCGCTGTGGCAACACCAACCATTGCGGCTCTTTCAGCTCATGTTCATTTTGCAATTGCAGGTAAACTTGCAGCAAATCAGGCGCAAACTATGGGAAGTTTTAGTAGCATCTTTATGGATTATATCCATATGCTAGATGACAACCTGATTGAACAATATGCAGATATCAAACTTTTAAACATACAGGCATAACCTAAGCTATGCCTGTATCACCCTAGACTCACTTTAAAAGTAAGTAAATGTCGGTAACAAGGTCGCACTCGTTCACTTCGTGCACAAAGTTGTGATAGTGAAAGAAAACCGGATAATCCCCTGCTTCTTCTGGTTGCTCAGGTAACCAGTTTCTAAAGATGTAATAGACTCTATCTTTAATCTGGTCATGGCTACCAAAATGTCTTACGGTTGCATAACGCCCTGCAGGAATTTCACCTGTTTGTACGCCGTAACTATTTTCAGGTACCGCCTTTTCAATTGAACCTGCTATATCAAACCGAAACTCGTCAGCTGGTTTCTGATCGGGGTCAGCAAAAGGAATACCATAAGTTTTAGACTTAGTTACAGGCGATAAGCCAGTTTCTTTACGCCAAGCAATAAACTGCGCAGCAGTTTCCAAAACTTTATCGGGACTTCCTAAATGCGATAGATACGCAATCTTTTCAGCAGGTCGCTCAACAATATTTACATTCATTTTTAGCTCACTTTTTGGAAGTGTAAAAACAAACTTCTGGTGCCAAGATTCCCAGTCTGGTTTATCTCTAAAAGCCCGAGGAGTTTGATCAAATGAACGCTTAAATGCACGAGTAAATGCCTCGGGACTGTCAAACCCTGCTTGCAATGCAATCTCAATAATCTTGAGATCGGGTTCAAAAGCCAATTGAAAAGAGGCCCGTTTTAAACGAGAAAGTTGAATAAACTTCATCACATTTAGGCCAATATGAATGGCAAAAATACGATGAAAATGAAACTTAGATAAGGCTGCAATCTGGCTCAATCGATCAACATCTAAATCTTCATCTAAATGTCTTTGAATATAGTCGCAAACCAGTTGCAGCTTTTGTGTATATACAGCCATACATTTATGTCTGTTCATTCGATAGCACTACTTTTACATAGTGCTCATCGCTATTCTTGATCGAAATTGCGCTTTTTATAGTTATACAACTTGCTTGAAATAATCTTCTCTTGGCATGTCGACAAGCTCAACGCACAATTGAATTTCTTTATTAAACCCTTGTTGTAAATATTTTTTGTTGCTAAGCGCCGCTAATAACTGCTCACCCATAAGCTGTTTTTGTTCAGCCGTTCTTCCCGACAAAATATAGACCTTTGCATGAATATAAGCTTGATCAGCCCCTAAGCCAATAAGGAAAACATCATCTTTACGCGCACGGCTTTTAATGTCTTCTGGACTAAATAACTCTGTCTCAATCAGTGTACTATTAATTTCTTCAAGTAATTGTTTTGCGTTCAATCCAGTTAAATTTTCTGAATAATCCACTACTACGTGCGGCATAGCCACCTCAATTTATGTAATAAGTAATTAAGCCAATCAGACTTTATTCAATAAATAATAAAGCTAATCGAACCTGATCATATCCCATTCGAGGACTGGTTGCTTCAACAATTGGTCTTAGTTTGATCGAACCATCATCAGAAAAATGATCTGGATTTTGACGTTTTTTCAATTTCTTATAAATTTTACGGACTTCTTCGACCACTTCTTCACCCGGATGGGCAACTGAAATATCCAGCTTTTGCTCTTTATGAAGTCGAGCCAAATGATTAATGATAGTTGCTGGGGTTAAACCACGTTCATGCGCGATGTCTTCAATTTCATAACCTTCTTCAAATAAGACACGCGTCTCGTCTAGCGTTGCCGTAGCGTAATTTTGCTTGCCACCTTTTGCGAGTTTCTTCTCATTACGAGAGATCTCGGTTTCATTTAAGGTACCGCCACAATGACGAATAAAGGCTTTATGCTGAGCCGTTAAATCTACATCTGCAAAGTTGTCTTCGGCTTCTTTTGAAAGCTCTTGGAAACGGCGATCGGCTTTGACAGCTAAACTGTCTAACTCTAAAGCTTGCTCGTTAATACCTAATAATTTTAGACCAGTTAAAGATTTTAAGCGCGACAATGCAACATAACCCTGACCTTTCTCGAAGGTATTCATCAGGTTAATTTCAGCCGCTTCTAAAGTCATACCTTGGCTTTTATGAATAGTAATCGCCCATGCTAAACGAAGTGGGATTTGCTGAAAACTTGCAATGACTTTACCGGCTTCATTTTCGACTGACCAAGTTTCAGGGGCAACCAGCAAAGTCGTGCCATCAGTCAGTTTTACTTTCGGCAGTAAGCCATTTTCATCATCTTCTTCAAAGCCGATGACTTCACCCAAACTTCCGTTGATATAGCCCATATCAAAGTTATTTTTTACAAACATGACTTTGGCATGCTTTTTAAGTGTGAGTTCTTCTGGCGCACGCACTGAAGATTTTAAAGTTTCTAATAATTTTTCATTACCATCTAAAACAGCATTGAATTGATGTCCTTCATTATCAATTTCATTTAAGTGCTGATAATTGATATTGTCGACATCCATATTGTGCGTATAAAGACGAGTAAAGGTCTCACCAATATCATGCGCGCGTGATTGACGAAGTGCTTGCAAATGATCTGCTTGAATATTTTGCGCACGAATGGCATTTAAAATCTGGTTCAGAATTTCATCATCTTGGCGGTGTTGTTCTGTTAAATAACATACGCGGAATTTGGCTTCGACCCATGCATCTGACATAAAGCAGAACTTGTCACGATTGGCTTCACCATTACGTCCTACAGGCGGTAACTGGAAGAAATCTCCAGCCACAATGACTTGAATACCACCGAATGCTTCGTCGCTTTCTTTAAAATATTTTAGAACTTGATTGACCAGATTGAGCTGCTTCGCATGTAGCATCGAGATTTCATCAATTACAAGAACTTGCGCATTTTCAAGGTGTTCCTTGAGGTATTTACGCTCTTTCATACGCTTTAGGTCATCGTCAGTTAACTGATCTTTAATGCCGATGCCCGCCCACGTATGAATGGTCATGCCGTTCATATGCGTTGCCGCAATACCTGTAGACGCCGTAATTGCCACAGGCACTTTACGTGCTTTTAGGTATTGGATGTACTGATTAAGTGTATAGGTCTTCCCTGCACCAGCCGAACCGGTTAAAAAAACATTTTCACCTGCTTTGAGCAGTTTAAGCGCAGTTTCCTGTTTCATAATCTCATATGTACATCTTCAACAGCCCATAGCTTAACGATTTTCCCGAAAAAATTAAATGAATGTGCCAAATTTTATATAAAGTCATTAAAAATCAATAATTAAATCCCAAGTAATATTTGGTAGGTTTTTGGTAGGTAGGAAAATAATCTTCAGATCACAATACTAAGCCCATGGTGAGGCTCACCTGTAATAACAAACAATGGATTTATGGAAGAAGGAATCACTCCATGGCTTTTAAAAATATTGCAGATCAAACAAACGGTTTTTATATTCCTTGTGTATCACTCTTTGGACCAGGATGTGCCAAAGAAATTGGTACAAAGGCACAAAACCTCGGCGCAAAAAAAGCATTAATTGTGACCGATGAAGGCTTATTTAAATTTGGCGTCGCAGATCTTATCGCAAACTATTTAACTGAAGCAGGCGTTGCGAGCCATATTTTTCCGGGTGCAGAACCTAACCCAACCGATATTAATGTTCATAACGGTGTAAATGCCTATAACGAAAATGGCTGTGACTTTATTGTCTCTCTAGGTGGTGGATCATCTCATGACTGTGCAAAAGGGATTGGTTTAGTCACTGCTGGTGGGGGTCATATTCGTGACTATGAAGGTATTGATAAAAGCAAAGTACCTATGACACCGCTCATTGCAGTGAATACAACGGCTGGTACCGCATCTGAAATGACCCGTTTTTGTATTATTACCAATACAGACACTCACGTAAAAATGGCAATTGTCGACTGGCGTTGTACCCCACTGATTGCCATTGATGACCCGAAGCTCATGATTGCAAAACCAGCTGGTTTAACAGCGGCAACAGGTATGGATGCGTTAACCCATGCAGTTGAAGCTTACGTTTCTACAGCGGCAAATCCGATTACTGATGCGTGTGCAGAAAAAGCCATAACCATGATTAGCCAATGGCTCCAACCTGCTGTCGCAAATGGTGAAAACATCGAAGCGCGTGATGCAATGAGCTATGCACAATACTTGGCTGGCATGGCATTTAACAACGCATCTTTAGGTTATGTTCACGCAATGGCGCACCAATTAGGCGGTTTTTACAACCTACCTCACGGCGTATGTAATGCAATCTTGTTACCACACGTTTGTGAATTTAACTTAATTGCTTGCCCAGATCGTTACGCAAAAATCGCCGAGTTAATGGGTGTAAGAACTCACGGGTTAACAGTGATGGAAGCTGCTTATGCTGCAATTGACGCCATTCGTAAACTGTCTTCATCAATTGGTATTCCATCTGGTTTAACAGAGCTAGGTGTGAAAAATGAAGACCTTGCGGTCATGGCAGATAATGCTCAGAAAGATGCATGTATGCTGACCAACCCTCGTAAAGCTAATCATGCTCAAGTTGTGGAGATTTTCAAAGCAGCTCTTTAATCCTGATGTAATGGCATGTCCCTCTAGTAAGTCAAATCCCTCCGACCGTTGACTTACTTTTTTGGGGAATACTTAGCTCCAGCGGTATTCCCTTTTTTTAGAACCTATACTCCAACCATCTATAAACCTGATTGACAATTTGCCCATTTCATTGAAGGATACTCAGCATGTCTTAATTACAATAGCTCGATAAAAATGAATACATCTTCAGCTAATCAAACTTATGTCCCAGATATTTTAGGTGCTGGCTACGAACAGCTCACACTTAGTTTTCCTGATGATTATGAAGGGAAAGTTGTAGCTACATTAGTCCGTAAAAAAGCCGCTCAATCTACTCAAAAAGCCGTACTATATATTCATGGTTTTTTAGATTATTTCTTTCAAACTGAAATGGCTGAGCAATTCAATGCTCATGGTTACGACTTCTATGCACTTGATTTAAGAAAATATGGCCGCTCAAAGCTGCCTCATCAAATTTTCTATAATGTGCTTGATTTAAATGAATACGATGCTGAAATTACTCAAGCATTAGAGATTATTGGCAAAGAACAGCACACCCAAGTATTACTTGCAGGACATTCGACTGGCGGTTTGACAGCAACACTTTATGCTGCCCATAACCCAAACCACCCTCTGATTAAAGGACTTTGGGCAAACAGCCCGTTTTACGATTTTAATTTAAGCTTGGTCGAGAAAAAATTTGGTATTCCAGTACTCAGTCGAGTAGGAAAATATCTGCCAAAAGTTAAATTCCCAAGTCAATTAAACAAATGGTACACCACCAGTCTTCACAAACAGCTCAAGGGCGAATGGGACTTTAATCTGGACTGGAAACCGACTTCTGCCTCTACGGTTCAACTCAGCTTTTTACATGCGATTCATACGGCACAAAAAGAAATACATCGCGGGGTTAAACTCAATATTCCCGCGCTGATTATGCATTCTCATCAGACTAAAAACCCTAAAAAATGGGGAGCAGATGCGACTCAAAGCGATGTAATTTTAGATGTTAAAGACATTGAAAAATTTGGTAAAAAAATCAAAGGCGATGTCTCTGTTGTCTCTATTCACAACGGGTTGCATGATTTAGTCCTTTCGGCCCAGCCAGTACGAGAACAAGTCTATCAACAATTGTTTCAGTGGCTGGATCAAAAAATCACTTAACTCAGCTTAGGTGAGTCAAGGTATTTCATCAGCAATTGATGCGCGGGATGTTCGCTCGGTACTAACTCCATAAGACGTTCTACCGCATCGATTGCTTCAGGGAAATGAGCTAAATGCTTAAGTAATAAATCCGTTTCTTGGGTTTTAAAAATCGCATCGCTCAAGCGTGATTCGAGGCAGTCACGCCATGCACATAAAAATGGACTTTCCGTTTTTGCCAGAAATACACCTGTGTAAAGCTGCAAAGCAGATGCGGCATATCCTGCATCGAGCGCTTGTTCAGCTTGTAAAAAATCGGCTTCAACATGCACTAGCAAACGATATGGACGTGAACCCAGTAAACCACCCAAAATATCTCGTAGTTGAGACATTTCAGCTTTAAGCGTACCCATACTGACTTTACGTTCCCCATACAGTGCCTGATAAAGATGCTCTAAAGTTAAGCCATGGGGACATAACGCCAATATGGTTAAAATTTCAATTTGACGCGGTGTTAATAACAAACTTTTGCCATTAAATTTAACTTGCGGTGTCGAAAAAGCACGAATATGTAATTGCTGGCGCTGCTGCTCTAGCAAAGCAGACTGAATAATGGATGCACAACGTTCAGCTGCCAATATTCCTAAACTATTATGATTCTTCCATGTAGTTGATAAATCAACGACACCAAGGGTTTGTTTTGAGTATGGGTCGATAATCGGTGCGGCATAGCACACCCACTCATGAATCGATTCCATGTAATGTTCATTTGAAAAAACACAGCTTGATTGTTGAGTTTTTAAAGATAAAGCTAAGGCATTTGTGCCCACAAATTCTTCACGCCACTGACCACCCTGCACAAAATGTACACGTTCAGCAGCACTTTGCATTTGAGCACTTGGTGCCGTCCAGATAATAGTACTGCCGATATCACCGACAGCAATCACCATTGAAGATTGCTCTGCAATATGACGTAAATCGTCGGCACACTGACTTAAAGCCATATCTAAAGCATTTTGTGAAGCAGATTTTTTTTCGACTAAAGGAGCCGCAAAACGCTCTTTAGGAATCGCAGCAGAAGCTGATCGTTCCCATGAGCTTGCAATACTTTGGCCGAGTTTGGCAGCATTCTGAGGAGAGAGACTATTTTGCGTGCGCAGTTGATCAATCAACGTCCGTTGCTGCAATAAATCCTTTTTTGTGAACATTTGTAAATTCCTTATATATCCACATTTCTATTCCAACCTTTCTCCAACCTTCTTCTTTATATCCTAATTATACAAAGTACGAAAGTACCTACTGACAGGGTTCTTGTTAGTCTTTAGTCCTAAAAAGCAAAGGAATATTTATATGCGCTATATCGATCCAAATCAACCAGGCTCAAAAGTTCAATTTAAATCACAATACGAAAATTTTATTGGCGGTGAATGGGTAGCACCTGTAAAAGGTGCTTATTTTGACAATGTATCTCCTGTTGACGGAAAAGCTTTTACACGTATTCCACGCTCTAGTGCCGAAGATATCGAACTCGCGCTAGATGCAGCACACAAAGCAAAAGCAACATGGAATAAAGCATCACCAACGGTACGCTCGAATATCCTTTTAAAAATTGCTGATCGTTTAGAAGCAAATCTTGAAATGCTTGCTGTTGCAGAAACTTGGGATAACGGTAAAGCAGTCCGTGAAACTTTAGCAGCCGACCTTCCGCTTGCGATTGACCATTTCCGTTATTTCGCTGGATGTATTCGTGCTCAAGAAGGTGGCATCTCTGAAATTGACGAAGATACCATTGCCTATCATTTCCACGAACCACTAGGTGTCGTTGGTCAAATCATTCCATGGAACTTCCCGATTTTGATGGCAGCATGGAAACTTGCACCTGCTTTAGC
The DNA here is from genome assembly GCA_025736915.1 of Acinetobacter nosocomialis. GTDB lineage: Bacteria > Pseudomonadota > Gammaproteobacteria > Pseudomonadales > Moraxellaceae > Acinetobacter > Acinetobacter nosocomialis_A. The sequence continues at coordinate 461,222 of CP107049.1, forward strand.
AGCTGGTAACTGTGTTGTGATTAAGCCAGCTGAGCAAACGCCAGTGGGTATTTTGTTGGTGGCTGAACTCATCCAAGATATTTTACCACCGGGTGTCCTTAATATTGTTAATGGTTTCGGTTCAGAAGTTGGCCGTCCGTTAGCGACAAACCCACGTATTGCAAAAATCGCATTCACAGGTTCAACCCAAACTGGACAAATGGTGATGCAATATGCGACTGAAAATATTATTCCAGTCACTTTAGAACTTGGCGGTAAGTCACCAAACCTTTTCTTTGAAGATATCATGGATAAAGAAGATGACTTCTTAGAAAAAACACTTGAAGGTTTTGCCATGTTTGCCTTAAACCAAGGTGAAGTATGTACTTGCCCTTCTCGTGCTTTAGTACAAGAAAGCATTGCTGATCAGTTCTTAGAGATGGCTGTCGAGCGTGTAAAACGTATTAAAACTGGTCATCCACTTGATACTGAAACGATGATTGGTGCTCAAGCATCACTACAACAACAAGAGAAAATCTTACGTTGTATTAACACGGGTCGTGAAGAAGGTGCAGAACTCTTACTTGGCGGTAGCGGCCGTAAAGAAGTAGGCGATGGTTACTATGTCGATCCGACTATTTTTAAAGGTCACAATGGCATGCAAGTTTTCCAAGAAGAAATTTTTGGACCTGTACTTGCTGTGACAACGTTCAAAGACTTTGATGATGCAATTAAAATTGCCAATGACACCATGTATGGTTTAGGTGCAGGTGTATGGTCACGTTCAGCTCACATTTCTTATCGTGCAGGTCGTGCTATTGAAGCTGGCCGTGTCTGGACAAACTGCTACAACATCTACCCTGCACATGCTGCATTTGGTGGTTACAAGAAGTCTGGTATTGGCCGTGAAAATCACAAGATGATGCTAGATCACTATCAACAAACTAAAAACTTGTTGGTGAGTTATTCAACTAAACCAATGGGCTTCTTCTAAGTTTCGCACCAAGTTGATACCAAACTATCAACACTAGAAAGAAGTAAGATGACTAATTATATAAGAAGCCAGTAATTTAGATTGCTGGCTTCTTTATTTCCGATTGTTAAGCTTGAATTTTTATCATTTAGAATAAAAAAACTCCATCTACTCTCTGAAGTGCTTCATTTAGGCATTGCTTTTGCATTGGTTCATACAAACCCACTCGCAGGAGTATTGTATGAATCAACCAGAAACAGCTTCCGTCATTTCCTCAAGCACAGAAGTCTCATCAGCAGAATATTTTGCTCAGCGTCAACTCAAACAAGGTACGGTTGGTTGGTTACTCCTGATTGGTTTAGGCGTAGCTTATGTGATATCGGGTGATTTTGCTGGCTGGAACTTCGGTATTGCTCAAGGTGGTTGGGGTGGCATGTTTATTGCCACTGCACTCGCCGCCTTGATGTACCTATGTCTATGTCTTTCTATGTCAGAAATGTCCACCATGATGCCAACAGCTGGTGGCGGTTATAGTTTTGCACGTGCTGCCTTTGGCCCTTTTGGAGGCTATTTAACAGGAACAGCCATTTTAATTGAATACGCAATTGCCCCTGCGGCAATTGCTGTATTTATTGGTGGTTATTGCGAATCTCTATTTGGCATTAATGGCTGGATGATTTATCTCGCCTGCTACGCCATTTTTATGGGCATACATCTTAAAGGTGCCGGTGAAGCTTTAAAAATCATGTTCGCAATTACCCTTGTCGCTGCTGTTGCTCTTGTTGTATTTATTGTGGCAATGATTCCACACTTTAATGCACAAAATTTATTTGATATTCCAGTTGGTACAGGTATAGGCGCAAGCAGTTTTCTACCTCATGGCTATTTAGGTATCTGGGCAGCGGTTCCTTTTGCAATTTGGTTTTTCCTTGCAGTTGAAGGTGTACCTTTAGCAGCCGAAGAAGCAAAAGATCCAGCTAAATCTCTTCCACGCGGTTTAATCGGTGCAATGCTCATATTAACGGCGTTTGCTATGCTCATTTTATTCTTGGGTGCAGGCGCAGCAGGTGCAAGTACTTTGCAAAACTCAGGTGCTCCCCTCGTAGATGCTCTGGTTAAAGTTTATGGCACCAACACTTGGCTTGCGACTTTCGTAAACTTTGTTGGGTTAGCAGGTTTAATCGCAAGTTTCTTTTCAATTATCTATGCCTATTCACGTCAAATTTTTGCACTCTCTCGTGCTGGTTACTTACCTACTTCACTCTCTTTAACCAATAAAAATAAAGCACCTTATCTCGCAATTATTATTCCGGGCATTATTGGGTTCTTGCTTTCACTTACCAAAGAAGGCGATTCACTAATTTTAATCGCGGTTTTTGGTGCCACCATTTCCTATGTGTTGATTCTTTTATCCCACATCAAGCTACGCCTATCTAAACCCGACATGCCTCGCCCTTATAAAACTCCTGGTGGAATCGTTACATCCAGCATTGCACTAGTTCTAGCAGTCGCTGCTGTGGTCGCAGGCTTTGTTGTTAATCCGAAAGTTTGGTTTATTGCTGCCGCTATTTATGTCGTATTTATTGCTTACTTTTTATTCCATAGCCGTTATCATTTAGTTAAAGGTACACCAGAAGAAGAGTTTGCAAATATTAAAGCCGCAGAACAAGAACTATAAAATAGGATGTAACTATGAGTTATCGCAATATTGTCGCCAATCAACAGTATCACTTTGCTGACTTGAAGACCTTGATGGCAAAAGCTACACCGCTACGTTCTGGCGATGAATTAGCAGGTGTAGCGGCCAGAGACGCAACCGAACATGTTGCGGCACAAATGACTTTGGCCGATGTACCACTTAAAACCTTTTTGAACGAAGTTGTGGTCGATTATGAAACTGATGAAATTACACGACTAATTATTGATGAACATGATCTGGCAGCTTTTGCCCCTATTTCACACTTTACAGTAGGTGATTTTCGAAACTGGTTACTTGGAGAAGAAGCCACTGCCCAAAGCTTAAAAGCATTAGCATCAGGTTTAACTCCAGAAATGGTGGCTGCTGTCAGCAAAATTATGCGCAATCAAGATTTGATTTATGTCGCCAGCAAATGTGAAGTGGTCACCCAGTTTCGCAACACGATTGGTTTAAAAGGTCATCTTTCTACCCGTTTACAACCGAACCACCCGACCGATGATGTGCTCGGTATTTCTGCCAGTATTTTAGATGGTTTAATGTATGGCAATGGCGATGCCGTGATTGGCATTAACCCTGCAACAGATAACCTTCATAATTTGTCAGAGCTACTGAAATTGCTTGATCATGTCATTCAGGAATATCAAATTCCAACTCAATCTTGTGTACTTACCCATATCAGCTCAGGCATTCAACTTGCTGAAAAAAATGTGCCAATTGATTTAATGTTTCAATCAATCGCTGGCACCCAGCTGGCAAACGAAGGATTTGGAATTTCACTCGATTTACTACAAGAAGGATATGAAGCCACACTCGCACTCAAGCGTGGAACCATTGGACAAAATGTTATGTATTTTGAAACGGGTCAAGGCAGTGCCTTATCCAGCAATGCACATCACGGCGTTGACCAGCAAACATTAGAAACACGGGCTTATGCAGTGGCCCGTAAATACAATCCGCTTTTAGTAAATACAGTCGTTGGCTTTATTGGTCCCGAATATCTTTTTAACGGCAAACAAATTATACGTGCGGGACTAGAAGACCACTTTTGCGGTAAGTTGCTTGGTGTCCCAATGGGCTGCGACATTTGTTACACCAACCATGCCGATGCTGACCAAAATGATATGGATGTTCTCCTCACTTTATTTGGCACCGCTGGCATTAACTTTATTATGGGAATTCCGGGTTCAGATGATGTCATGCTCAATTATCAAACGACCTCGTTCCATGATGCCCTTTATTTAAGACAACTCCTAGGTTTAAAACCCGCCCCTGAGTTTTCAGCTTGGCTTGAACAGCAAGGTATTTTTAAACAGCAAAACTCTCAAATCTGTTGGGCAGACCACATGCCCGACCAATTCTCTCGTCTGCTCATGAACTAGGGAGAACACCATGAAACTGAACCGTGATATTCAATATCCATCTTCCACTCATCAAGACCAGTGGGAAAAACTTAAACAATTTACTGATGCCCGTATTGCTCTGGGCCGTGCGGGTTGTAGTATCCCAACACGAGCCTTACTTGAATTTCAGTTGTCGCATGCACAAGCAAAAGATGCGGTTTATCAAGATATGGATGTTTCCTATTTATCTGAGCAATTAGCGCAAAGACAGCTGCAAAGTATTCATGTCCACAGCAACGCACCTAATAAGGAAATCTATCTTAAACGTCCAGATTTAGGTCGTCAGCTTTCAAACCTATCAAAAGAAGCCTCAATTAAGAAGTATGCAGAAAATCCGCAACAATACGATGTTTGTATTGTGGTCGGTGATGGACTCTCAGCAAGAGCAATTGAAGCGAATGCTATTCCATTCATTACCGCGCTAAGTGAACAAGTTCAGCAAGAAAACTGGACTCTTGCACCCATTGCACTGGCAACAGGCAGTCGGGTTGCTTTAGGTGATGAGGTTGCTGAAATCTTTAAAGCACCCATGCTAGTGATGCTTATTGGAGAACGTCCAGGTTTAAGCTCTCCTGATAGTATGGGAATTTACTACACATGGAATGCATATTCAGGCTGTCTTGATGCAAAACGAAACTGTATTTCCAATGTACGCTCAGCAGGCTTAAGTATTCCTGTTGCAGTACAACGGTTAATCGCACTCATGAAAAAATCAAAACAACTTGGCTTTTCAGGTGTTAATTTAAAAGATGAGCATCAACTTGCAGATATAGGCCTTGAGACAACTCAAAAGCTATTATTTTAAAAGATGGAATATGCAAACAGATTCACTCAAAATAGGTAATCGTTTGCATAACAACATTATCTTAACGAAAAATATCAATTTTCAGGTATTGACGATTTATACAGATATTTTCTTCTTTATATTTATCGCTATACTCCACCTATTGATCTTCTATGAATCATTTGTATGAGCACAACAAACGCCTTCCCAAAAACTATTTATGCCATTCAGCATCTTGCTTTCGAAGACTTAGGTTCATTAGAAGATGTCTTTTATCAACTTGGCTTCCGCGTCCGTTATTTTGAAGCGGGTGTAGATGATCTAACTGCTGCTTTTGCACACGATGGATTAACTATTATTTTAGGTGGCCCAATCGGAGTTTATGAAACTGAAGATTATCCATTTTTAAAAGATGAAATTGCTTTACTTAAACAACGCTTGGCAGCGGATAAACCTACACTTGGTATTTGTTTGGGTGCACAGTTAATTGCTCATGTACTTGGTGCAAAAGTATATGCCGGTCATCAAAAAGAAATTGGTTGGAGCCCACTGAGCTTAAGTTTACGCCCTAATCAGGTATTATCTTCTTTACTTAATAATGTTCATGTCCTACATTGGCATGGTGATACTTTCGATCTTCCTGAAAATGCTGCCCTTTTGGCTAGCTCAGATATTTATACCAATCAAGCCTTTGAAGTCGGTAATAATATTCTTGCTTTACAGTTTCACATTGAAACGACTCAAGAAAATTTTGAAAAATGGCTCATTGGTCATACATGTGAACTTCGCCATGCTGGAATTTCAATTCCTAAATTGCGCGAGCAAAATATCGAATATGCACCTGCACTTGAACAAGCTGCATTTGAAGTAATTCAAAAATTCTTGAAAAGAATTGGTTATAGTGCATAAATGAGCAGTTTCTAATCTGCATCGAATATAGCTTTTTATCACCTCGTATTGTTTGATTATTTTTTAAACAAAAAAGCTTTATATTTTATTTTTAGAAACATTTCAGAAAAATTTCAGTGTATTATTAATTTGTAACATAAAATATACGCTGATTTACTATGGATATCTGGAAGTTTATTAAAAGCTTTAATACGGTCAATACTTATTTAATGCTTTCAAGTATGCTTCTCATATTATTAGTTCTTTATTTTTATGTGATTAATCCTACCTAAGCTCTTTTGCCAAGGAAGTGGAATCATAAAAAAAAGAATATTATGAGAAGACCTCCGAATAAAAAGCCCAACTTTACAGTTGGGCTTTTTTGATATCTGCTGTTCACTCACAACATGTTGTTCGTCTTGCGAAAAAGTAAGAGATAATTAATCTCTGCTCTCTAATCACAACATGTTGTTCGTCTTGCGAAAAAGTAAGAGATAATTAATCTCTTACTTTTTCTCAGGTTTGAAGCTGTCTTTTAAATCAAGAACACGGTTAAACACTGGTTTTTCAGGAGTGTGATCGTGTTGATCTGCAACAAAATAACCTTCACGTTCAAATTGGAAACGGTCTTCAGGACTCGCTTGAGCTAAAGCAGGTTCAATCACAGCCTGAACAACTTTTAAAGAATCTGGATTTAAATTTGCCAAGAAGTCATCATCTGCATCAGGTGCCGCTTCAGTAAACAAACGATCGTAAATACGTACTTCAGCAGGAATACCTTTTGTCGCAGATACCCAGTGAATCACACCTTTTACTTTACGGCCTTCCGGATTTTTACCTAAAGTTTCAGGATCAATTGAACATTTCAGCTCAATCACTTCACCATTAGCATCCTTAATGACTTCATCACATTTAATCACATAGGCATGGCGTAAACGCACTTCACCATCAGGAATTAAACGTTTAAAGCCTTTTGGCGGTACTTCTTCAAAATCTTTACGGTCAATATAGATTTCTTTAGTCAATGGAATAACACGTTCGCCCATATCAACATTTGGATGACGAGCATGCGTAAGATCTAAATCTTCCGGTAAGTTTGTAAGTGTTACTTTTAAAGGATCCAACACCGCCATACCACGCGCTGCAGTATTCTCCAAAGATTGGCGAATACAGAACTCAAGCATTGCAACATCAACAATACCGTCAGTTTTAGATACACCTACACGTTTACAGAAATCACGTAAGCCTTCTGGTGTAAAACCACGACGGCGCATACCAACAACAGTTGGCATACGTGGGTCATCCCAACCATTTACATAACCACCTTCAACCAACTTACGCAATTTACGTTTAGAAGTAATGGTGTAGTCTACGTTTAAACGAGAAGATTCATATTGGTGTGGAACGGCTTTAGATTTAACCTTTTCAACAATCCAGTCATAAAACGGACGGTGATCTTGGAATTCCAATGTGCAAAGTGAGTGAGTGATTCCTTCAATTGCATCAGACAATGGATGAGCATAGTCATACATTGGGTAGATTTTCCATTTATCACCAGTTTGGTGGTGCTCTGAATGCAAGACACGATACAAAATTGGATCACGCATATGCACGTTCGGGCTTGCCATATCAATTTTGGCACGTAGAACTGCTTCACCTTCTTTCAGTTCACCACTACGCATTTGTTCAAAGCGAGCAAGGTTCTCTTCTACAGAAGCATCGCGATATGGCGAGTTTTTCCCTGGTTCAACAAAACTACCGCGGTTTAACTTAATTTCTTCTGGAGATTGTAAATCAACATAAGCATCGCCTTGCTCAATGAGTTGAACAGCCCATGCATATAATTGATCAAAATAACCAGAAGCATAGCGTGGTTCGCCATTCCAGTTAAAACCAAGCCATTTCACGTCATTAGCAATACCATCAACATATTCTTGTTCTTCTGCATCTGGGTTCGTATCGTCAAAACGTAAATTACAAAGACCATCAAACTCTTCAGCCACACCAAAGTTGAGACAGATTGCTTTTACGTGACCAATATGTAAATAACCATTTGGTTCTGGCGGAAAACGCGTTACGATTTGTTTTGCACGTCCGGCAGCCAAATCATCAGTAATGACTTGGCGAACAAAATCTAATCCAGCCTGTTGTTCTTGCTGCGCAGAATCGACAGAGGCATGAGTATTCGGTGTCGGGTTGTTTGGCAGGTTCGAGACAACGTCATTAGGCTTCATAGTGTATCAATCACTTCTTTGTAGATAAAATTTCGAAAAAATAAACGCTATCTTCATTTTTCACAAAGATTTTAACGTTTTTTACTTGCCTTGTAGTTTACAGTTTGCTTATGCTTCTCTCAACCAAAAAACCCATGGTCATAAGCCCATGTTTAGGAGATTAATGTAATGAGTTTTCCTCAAGTCGAATTAAACACCAATAAAGGTCGTATTGTTCTTGAACTAAATACTGAAAAAGCACCAAAAACAGTAGCAAACTTTTTAGAATACGTACGTGACGGTTTTTATGACGGCGTTATTTTCCACCGTGTCATTGATGGTTTCATGATCCAAGGCGGCGGGATGGATGAAAACTTCAAAGAAAAAGCAACTCGCGATGCGATTGAAAACGAAGCTGACAACGGTTTAAGCAACGATGTTGGTACGATTGCTATGGCACGTACTCAAGCGCCTCACTCTGCTTCTGCGCAATTCTTTATCAATGTAAAAAACAACTCTTTCTTGAACCATACTTCAAAAACTGCTCAAGGTTGGGGTTATGCTGTATTTGGTAAAGTTGTTGAAGGTATGGACGTTGTAGAAGCAATCAAAGGCGTACGTACAGGTAACCGTGGTTATCACGCTGACGTTCCTTTAGAAAACGTTGTTATCGAATCTGCTAAAATTATTTCTGAATAATTTCAGGATAAAGCTGTGACCTATCTGTTTATTTCAGATTTACATTTGTCACCTGAACACCCTCGACTCGTTCGAGGGTTTTTAGATTTGTTGGTACATTATCAACATAAACAAACACAGCTTTATATTTTAGGTGACTGGTTTAATGCTTGGATTGGCGATGATTACTCAGCACCATGGCTCGATGAAATTGTTGAAGCCTTAAAGGCGTTTAATCAAAAAGGGAATCGAGTTTACTTCCAAGTTGGTAACCGCGACTTTGCTTTAAATCAGGTTTTCCTCAATAAGTTTAATGGTGTATTACTTCCTGATATCTATGATCTTAATATCGCAGGTCACCAATATCGCCTAGAACATGGCGATGCGTTATGCACAGATGATATTTCCTACCAAAGATTTAGAAAAATTATTCGAAACCCGCTTTTAGTCGCTTTTTTACGACGAACACCTCTAAGTTTCCGCACGAAACTTGTCAACGGTTTCCGCAAAAGAAGTCATTCGGACAAACAACACAAAAGTTATGAGATTATGGATGTCAATAAACAGGCTGTTCTCTCTGCCATAAAAGATGTCGATATACTTATTCATGGCCATACTCACCGTCCAGCTATTCATGAAATACAGAACAAACAACGGATTGTACTAGGTGACTGGAAAGAAGATCATGCACAAATTTTAGAAATTGATCCCTCTTCACATCTGCAGCAAATCAAACTAACTGATTGGCATTATTAATTTATAATTGATTATTTTTCAAATGTTTAGCTTGTTTATTTAAATCAAAATCCCAGATCATACATAGACAGGTAAGGAATACAAATTTCCAGTTTATATGTCCATATTTTTGATATTCGATGTATAAAATTAAAAGACATAATACAAATGCAAAAATTAGAAAGGCTTTAACAATTCTAATTTCTCGCAGCTTACTCTTTGCATCTTTTGGCATTAAATCAAACATTTTCAATAAATTATTAAAAAATTTATATAAGTATTATATTTCTTTATCACATTAAAATGCAGATGTTTTTCACTAAAATCGCGTATGATGCCAAAGATTAGAACCCTTCCATTGTAATAAGATTGATATGGAGTAAAGTATGGATTTATTAAGTACGGTTAAAAGTCGCTACACCACAAAAGCATATGATCCTGAGAAAAAAATTCCTCAAGAAAAATTCAATAAGTTATTAGAAATTTTACGCTTTACCCCTTCTTCAGTGAATATTCAACCTTGGCACTTCTTGGTTGCTGACAATCTTGCAGCTAAAGAACGTATTGCTAAGGCTTTAACAGGGCGATATGCCTATAATGCACCAAAAGTTCTTGAGTCATCACACACACTCGTATTTTGTACAAGAACAGATATTTCACCTGAATTTTTAAACCAGTTACTTGAGCAAGATGATTTAAGTGGCCGATTTAAAGATGAAAAAGCAAAACTCGGTCAGAAAGATACTCGCCATGGCTACGTCGAGTTCTATCGTAATGAGCAAAAAAACTTATTTGGTTGGATGGAAAATCAAACTTTTATTGCTTTAGGACAACTACTTTTTGCAGCTGGTCTAGAAGGAATAGATGCAACACCTATGGGTGGCTTTGACGAAGATATTTTAAACGAAGAATTTGGCTTAAAACAAAAAGGCTTACGTAGCTCTGTAATTGTTTCACTTGGCTACAGAAGTGAAAATGATTTCAATGCCAAGTTGCCAAAATCTCGTCTGCCGGATGAGGTTATTTTTACACATTTATAAGAACTTAGTGGAGTTCAAAAGAACTTTCTCTTGGACTCCTATTTCATGGTAAATGCTAAACACACTAGGCCACTTATTCCCAAAATTGTTCCTAACATTGTTGGCAGTTTTAATTTTTCTTTATATAAAACTACACCACAAGCCATCCCAAGCAATACAACCAAAATATTCATGCTTGCAAAGACAATTGCTGGAGAGTCTTTAAGTAAAATATGTGCTTTAACATATAGAGCTATATTTGAAAAATTCAAAACGCCCAGCATTAATCCAGCCAATGCATTTTTAAAATGCCATGTTGGCTTTTTTTGGAGTAATAAATAAATAATTGATAAAACAAAGGCCGTTATAAAAATTAGATTCAAAGCCAATGTAAACTGCAAACCTAAACTACTCGTATATTTTAATAAGATATCTACTGCTGCATAACCAAACCAGACACTCATCAATGCGAAAATTGCTTTTTTTGATTGATGCCCAGAAGATGCCTTGAATTGCCCAAATACAATTAAAAGAACAGCAAAAATTCCTAAACCTATGCCTAATAATTTAAGAGAATTAAACTGCTCTTGGAAAAAGAAATAAGCTGCTAACAAAGAAAGCACCACGGATAATCGCTGCGCAATTTCTGTTTTTACAATACCGGCATATTCTAATGATTTAGCAAGGCACAAAAAAATACTCGGTAAAATGATTCCTAAAGCGACAATGAGCCACCAAGGCGTGTTCTGTATAGATATATGCTGTATATCTGGCTGAAACCACCAATAGCATAACAAGCTTGCACTAGCATAATTCCATGCAATCATCTGCATGGGATGGTATCCCTTTTTCTTTAAATTTTTTAGTAGTACAGAAACCAGAACACTGCACAGTGCTGCAGCAAATATTAATATCATTTGCAAAGAACCTATTAACCTAAATTATAAGAAAGAGAGATCAACCACAGATAGCTTTAATATACTTTTTATATTTTTAAAGCCATAAAAAAACCAGTCATCACTGACTGGTTTTTCTAAGCTAATCAATTAACGATTATTTTCGTCGTCTTGACCATCTTCAAATTTAGAATCGTTGTCGAAACCGCCTTGATGACCACCAAAGCCGCCTTGACCACCGAAGCCGCTTTGACCACCGAAGCCACTTTGACCACCGAAGCCGCCTTGACCACCGAAGCCACTTTGACCACCGAAGCCACCTTGACCACCGAAGCCGCCTTGACCACCAAAGCCAGCGCCTTGAGCACCACCAAAGCCAGCGCCTTGACCACCGAAGCCACCTTGACTACCACCCTGAGCTGGGAAACCTGCACCTTGTGCACCTGCTGGACGTGGGTTACGAGCTGGAACAACCGTAGAAATTGCGTGTTTGTAAACCATTTGACTTACAGTATTTTTTAATAAAACAACATATTGGTCAAAAGATTCAATATGACCTTGTAATTTAATACCGTTAACAAGGAAAATAGAAACTGGGATACGTTCTTTACGGAGAGAATTTAAGAACGGATCTTGTAAAGTTTGACCTTTAGACATTTTTAACTCCAAAAAAAATTTTTAAATCAGCGCAAAAAAACTATCTTTATTTTTCAACTAAAAATTATAAAAAGACAGTGTGCAAATTTTGCTTTATCCATAAGAGTTTCGCAAGTCTTCTTTCGCCTGCTTTATCGTCAAGTAAGTTTTAAAATCGTGTATTTCTTGCAAAGAACGTAACCACGTATATTGACGTTTGGCAAGTTGTCGTGTTGCAAATAAGGCTTTATCCTCCATTTCCTGCTTTTTTTTGAGACTCATATCACTTTTTAATAGAAATTCGAGAGCTTGTCGATAACCAACAGAACGCATAGAGGGTAAATTTTCATCTAAATCGTATTTTTCAATTAGAGATTCAACTTCACTCAAAAAACCGATATCCCACATTTTGCTTAATCTTTGCTCAATGCGTTGATGTAATTCTAACCGATCTGGAAGTAAAGCGTAGTTATGAAATATGTATCGATATGGTACGTTTTTTGGTTGTTCTGCCTGCAATTTGGTAATGGGTTCACCAGTAATACGGTAAACTTCCAGCGCCCGAATAATTCGTTGTTTATCAGAAACCTTAAACTTCACTCCAGCGGCTGGATCTACAGCAACCAGCTCATCGTAAACAGCCTGCCATCCTTCATTCGCTGCTTTTTCTTCAATTGCTGCACGGACATTTGCATCTGCACTTGGCAAGTTGCTTGATAAGCCTTCTAACAGCGCCTTGAAATACAACATGGTTCCTCCTACCAAAATAGGAGTTTTGCCACGTGAATGCATCTCGTCAATTAGAACACAAGCATCTTCAACAAACTGGGCAGCCGAATAGACCTCAAGTGGAGTAATAATATCTATTAAATGATGTGGATATAATTCCTGCTCTTCTCGAGTTGGCTTAGCAGTACCTATATCCATATCTTTATAAACAAGTGCAGAATCAACCGAAATTAACTCAAAATTTCCACGCTCGTAAAGTTCACATGCCAAAGCGGTTTTTCCGCTTGCAGTTGGTCCCATTAAATTGATGACGGGCAATTGATTTGACATGTAAAACTACTCTCCTCGAGCAAATAATTTATCTAATTGAGATAATGGAAATGCACGCCAAGTTGGACGACCATGATTACACTGGCTCGCAAATTCGGTTTGTTCCATTTGACGCAATAATGCGTTCATCTCTGAAAGGCTGAGTTGTCTATGCGCTCGCACTGCTCCATGACATGCCATACCAGCCAATAGCTCATCACGCTTTTGTAGTAAACCTTGAGCTTCATCATTTGGGTCTAAATCATTTAGAAGCTCGGGAATAAGATTTTCAAAATCTGCTTTTTGCAAAATAGCTGGCACACCACGGACAATGACTTGCTCATCACCATACAAATCAATTTCCAACCCTAAACGCTCAAGTTGAGGTTTTAAGTCTTCAACCCGTACCGCTTGCATACGGCTAATTGAGATCACTTTAGGTATAAGCAACTTTTGAGATGTCCAAAACTCAGGTTTATCCCAAGCATTTTTCATTTGTTGCAGCAATATACGTTCATGTGCTGCATGCATATCAACAATAATCAGACCTTCAGTATTTTGCGCCAGAATATAAATTCCATGAAGCTGAGCAATGGCAATACCTAATGGAAATTCATCGACTTTAGCAACAGGCTCAATATCTTCATTAACTGAAAAACTGGCAGCAGGTTGATCACGTAATGGGGCCAAGTAAGTCTTTAATGCATTATTTAACTGCGCAGAACCATTATATTTTGGGGTTTGTTCTGCATAGTGAACAGCTTGTGGACGACTATCATTAAAATCAGTTAAAAGTTCAGTAGAGGGCTGATAACTACTAGGCTTATCTAGTGTTGTATCAACAACTTGGTCTGTGCGATGCAATGTGAATTGTTCTTGATATTTAGGCTGAGATTGTACAAATGAAGCCTGTGTATCGTCCACTTTCATAGCTTGTGCTAAATCAGCACTCGCTGTCTGAAATTGTGCTAGTGTTTCTTTAGCGTAATGTCTTACAAACTCATGTACTTCGCGTTGATTTAGAAAACGAATCTCATGTTTCGTTGGGTGAACGTTAACATCGATATTTTCAGGATCAACTTCTAAGAAAAGTAAATAAGATGAATGCTGGTAACCATGTAAAATTCCGTCATAAGCCATTCTTAAAGCATGCGAAATCGTTTTATCTTTAACAATTCGGCCATTTACATAGACATATTGTAAGTCTGCTTGAGCACGTGCATCTGAAGGATGTCCTAACCAACCCGACAAACGCATGTTAATACTGCCTGCATCAATCCAGTAAGCATTTTGAACAAACTGTTGCCCCAATAATTGCTGTACACGCTGAAATCTTAATTCACCGCTATCTGCTATTGGTAAATTAATTCGAATATTATCGTTATGCTCAAGTACAAAACGTATATCAAAATGCGTTAAAGCCAAACGGCGTACAATTTCTTCAATATGACCAAATTCAGTGGTTGGCTTTTTTAAAAATTTACGGCGAGCAGGAACATTAAAAAATAAATCCTGAACTCGAATATGAGTACCCTTTTGCGCAGCTACAGCTTGTACTTGTTGGTGGTCAAAGGCTGTACCATTCACTTCAACCTGATGACCAATTCCGCTTTCATCTTGGCTACTGGTTAAAGTCAACCGTGAAACTGCTGCAATAGAAGCAAGTGCTTCACCACGGAAACCTAAGCTAACAATCGCGTGTAAATCTTCTGCTGTTTTAATTTTACTTGTTGCATGGCGCATCACTGCCAATGGTAAATCATCAGGATGTATCCCATGTCCATTGTCAATAATCTCGATTAGTGTTGAACCACCTTGTGCAATTCGCACAATCAGCTCCGTTGCACCTGCATCAATTGAGTTTTCTAATAATTCTTTTACAACCGATGAAGGGCGTTCAATCACCTCACCGGCAGCAATCTGGTTGGCTAACGCGGCGTCTAATGTATGAATACGACGTTGTGTTAGCTTTTCATCAGTCATGAAGCTGTTCCTGCAAAGTCTGGTACAAATGCTCTGTTGGTAAAATTAAGGTGACGAAGCGATTGAGTTCATCATCTGATTTTTGAATATCAATGACGATATCTGCTTCAGGGATTTCGTCTCCACCTTTCGATGGCCACTCAAATAAAAATAGAGCATCCTGAATATCTAGATAATCACGGATTCCCATTAATTCAAGTTCGTAAGGGTCATTGAGACGGTATAAGTCAAAATGAAAAATTTCTTTATTATTGATTTTGTAGGGTTCAACCAATGTATAAGTTGGACTTTTAACCGAGCCTTTATGCCCTAGAGCCTGCAAAAAATAACGGGTCAATGTCGTTTTACCGGCGCCCAAATCTCCAATCAGATAAATCACACCAGCTTGAACATGCTGCGCCAATGCCTGAGCTAAACGCTGGGTATCTTCTTCATGATTTAAGACCATTTTCAATGAATACGACATAACACACATAACATGATTCAAAATAATCGATATGATACCATTGCCCTGCTTTAAAGCCTACTTAAGTGCTTAAAGTTGGCTTTTTTTTAAACCACATTTTTTAAATATTGACACACTTTTATGTCTAGTTCGATTGAATTTTTCCCACCTATGATTGATGGCGTAAGTGCAAGCCAAGTCTATTTACCACCGCAAACAAATACTCACACCATCTATCAATTTCTTTGCGAAAACTTTCCTCATATAAAAACAGTAGAGTGGCAGCAACGTTTTCAAGATGGGCTTATTTACGCGGCAAATGGCAAAAAATTAACATTAGACAGCCCTTATATAGCAAACACTCATATTTTTTATTATCGCTTTCTTGCTTATGAAGCCCACGTTCCGTTTGAACATCAAATTTTATTTGAAAATGATGACTTGCTCGTTGTAGATAAACCTCATTTTTTAACCATTAGTCCAACCGGGCAATATGTCCAAGAAACGCTATTAGTCAGATTAAAAAAACAAACGAGTAATGAGTTTTTAACTCCAATCCATCGATTAGACCGTGAAACTGCGGGAGTCGTTTTATTTTGCAAGCGACCACAGTCACGCGGGGTTTACCAACAGTTATTTGCAGATCGTCAAGTTCATAAGATTTATCACGCAATCGCTCAATATAAAGCTGAATTAAAATTTCCTCAGACTTTAAAACTGTATTTAGATAAAAGTACGCCCTTTTATACAATGTGCGTTATCCCCCATACTAAAACCAATACAGAAACACAAATTGAGTTGCTTGAACATAACCAATCTTGGGCTAAATACTGTTTAACACCCACTACAGGAAAACAACATCAACTCCGTGTGCATTTAAGCTATTTGGGAATTCCGATTAAAAATGATCCTTTTTATCCAGTAGTTAAGCATAAAGCCGATGATGATTTTTCTCAGCCGCTACAGCTTTTAGCTAAACAAATTTCTTTCATAGATCCACTGACAAAACAGGAAATGGTTTTCAATTCTCAGTTTGAATTGACACTGTAATCACGCCGTAATGACAAAAAGATTATTTTTTATGCTGAAAGACATTGAAATTACATTGCGATGGTTTAAAATAAATCCCTAAAAATTAAAAATCATTTGGTTTTGTTATTCATGCGAAAAACAGAAGTTTATCAGGTTCGACTTGACTCCCAAGAGAAAAAACAGGCTTTTGCTGTTTTTAAACAATTGGGGATTACCCCTGCCCAAGCAGTGCGACTGTTCTTTAAACAAGTCGTCTTAACTAAATCTATTCCTTTTGCGATCGAAAATCAGAACATTAATATGGAACAATTATTAAAACTGAGAAAAGCGAAAGCATCTTCCTTAAATCAGAACCCTTCAAGTTTAAATGAAGACGATGACCATGAAGATTTATTTGAAGAGCTAAATGCTCTATTAGGTGAAAGTGACAAAACTTAACGGTGTTGCATTTTTAAACAACTTTTAATGTCAGTTGGTTGTTTTTTTAGTTATGCTCTCTTTGTAAAAATATAAAGATAAATACAAGGAGCGCCTAATGATTGTAAGACGAGCGACCTATGAAGATCTAAGTCAACTTGCTGTTCTATTTGATGAATACCGTCAATTTTATGGTGCATCCTCTAATCTTGATGAATCACATCATTTTTTAAAACAACGTTTTGAGAATAAAGAAAGCGTGTTTTTTATCCATATTAAGGATGAAAAAATCACAGGTTTCGTTTTACTTTATTTAGGTTTTTCTTCAGTTGCTTGCTCAACTTACTATATCTTAGATGATGTCTATGTTACCCCTATGTTCCGACGTCAGGGTTCAGCAAAACAGCTCATCGATACAGCGATTTTATTTGCAAAACAAGAGAATGCTTTACGTATTAGTCTAGAGACTCAAACGAATAATCATGAATCTCACCGTCTCTATGAAAAAATGGGATTTATTCGAGACAGTGAATTTCAGACTTTCCACTGTTTTCTTAAATAATATTTTGAGCGAGTTGTTTTTCCTGCTCCGACAAATACACCCAATCCCCTTCCTCAATTTCAGGTAAAACCAATTGACCGATTTGATGTCGATGTAATTTTTCGACTCTATTGCCAACAGCTGCAATCATCCTTTTGACTTGATGATATACACCTTGATGAATGGTCATTGTTAACTGATGAGTTCCTAATAGCGCCACATCTGTCGCAGCAAATATACCTTTTTCTTGGTGTAAATTAACGCCTTGAGTAAGCATTTCAATTTGCTCAGGTGTCACTGGATCTATAGTCGTAACGTGATAAACCTTTGGAACATGTTTACGAGGATGAGTTAAAGCTTGAAGATATTTACCGTCATCTGTGAGTAAGAGTAAGCCAGTTGTATCTTGATCTAAACGACCAATGGCTTGCACGCCACGTTGAATCATGATTTCAGGGAGTAGACTAAAAACACTTTGATGATGCTGAGGATTGTGTGAACATTCAAAACCTTGCGGCTTATTTAAAGCAATATAAACTTTTTCTCGATATTGATAGGTTTCCCCAAACAGAGAAAACTCTAAATTTTCAGGGGAAAACTGTTTTTTAAGATCGTTCACTACCTCCCCATCAATACTTACAGAACCATTTTTTATTAACTGCTGGCAATATTTACGTGAACCAAACCCTTGTGATTGCAAAATTTTTTCCAGCAGCATAAAGCTTTCTCTTTAAAACGAAACCATTATTTTAACGTAGTTTCAGAGTTTTATTACTTTTTGCTTGAACATCTTTGTACTTAACATCCATTAATTTTGAATTATTCTTCAATAACGCGATAAATATTTTCGTTTTGTTCACTTTCAAATAATAATTCAGTTGTAGGTAAGATCACTTCATTATCCACAATAATATGTTCAATACGCTGACTTAGCTTTAACGGCTCATTTTCATGTTCAACTAAATTTGTCTTTAATTGAGCTTTTGCATCATGAATTTTGTCGAACTGATCTTTAATCTTGATATCTATAATATCCATACGACTAACTCCGAAATCATGAGTAGTGATTATTTTATATCATACTCTCTCAAAAGAAGGTTTTTTAAGTTGTTAATTTATATAACATTGTGTCCAAGCGTAACTAAAAATAAAACTTCTTATCATTGAGGCAGATACACTAAAATTCTTATTAAAAAGGCCATTTTTATACTTTATCGCTTTTGAAAAGCTCTCACATTTTGGCTCTCAATTATTATACAATTCAAATTATTTGCTTTTCTTGCCGCCTCTCATGCTTGCCCAATTCGATGTTAATTTAGTGGTTTTATTAGTTCTACTTATCTGCGGTTTACTAAGTCAAAATGCAGCTGTAACTATCGCCGCAGGCATCTTAATCGTCATTAAAATCACACCTTTAAATCAATTTTTTCCTTATATTCAAGCTCATGGTCTCAACTTAGGAATTCTCATTTTAACCATTGGCGTACTGACTCCCATTGCCAGTGGTAAGCTTAGTGGAGAGAGTATTTTAAAATCCTTTATAAGTTTTAAATCTTTGTTGGCTATTGCTATTGGTCTACTTGTCGCTTGGCTAGGTGGTCGTGGTGTGAAACTTATGTCAAGCCAACCTGATGTAGTTGCAGGCTTACTTATTGGAACAGTTGCGGGCGTTGCCTTACTCCGTGGTGTACCTGTTGGTCCACTAATTGCTGCCGGCCTGCTGTCTTTATTCATTGGTAAATAAATCATAGATATTAAAAAGGTGCTTAATCGCACCTTTTCGATACTTAGGCTAAATTATTTGTTTTATCCAGAATAATAGGCATTTCGTTTTAACGAGAACTTTTCTAACTGCTTTAAAAATCCTTCAAAATAGCTCTTTTCTTTTTCTTCAGTTCGGTAGCCTGCATATAATGTACGTCTTAAACCAACTGAAGAAACACAGTCTAAACGGCGGCTAGTCACCCAACCTTTTTGTTCATATTCATTCACGACCCAATCTGGTAAAGCAGCAATACCGCGGCCACTTGCTACAAGTTGAATCAGCATTTGAGTTAAATCTGTTGTTCGAATCTGTTTTGGTTGAATATTTGCAGGTATAAAAAGTTTCGACATAATATCTAAACGGTGCTTATCAACCGGATAAGTAATGAGAACCTCTTCTGCAAGATCCTGAACTGTAATATTTTCAGCACGAACCAATCGATGAGTATTTGATAAAACCAAACGTGACTCATATTCAAAGATTGGAAAATACTCGATTCCTTTTAATGCAATAGGATCGGCTGTAATAAGTAAATCAAACTCACCGTTTTGTAAAAGCTCATGTGGATTTGCTTCAAAGCCCGAAGCAAAATCTAAATCTACGTCTGGATACTGTTGTCGATATTGATTTAACAAAGGCATTAGCCAGTCAAAACAGCTATGACATTCTGAGGAAAAAATAATTCTGCCTGTTTGTCCATGAACAATTCGCGTAATGTCACTCTGTGTGATCTGAATTTGCGGTAATACATCGTCAGCCAATTTGAGTAAACGTTGTCCAACATTCGAAAAGCTGACAGGTCTACTTCGACGATTCACCACTTCCACCCCATACCAATGATCTAATTCTTTTAATTGGTGAGAAATAGCAGACGGTGTTAAACACAAATCATTAGCAGCTGCAACAAGTGAACCATGTTCACGTAAAGCAACCAAAGTTTTAAGATGACGAATTTCTAACATGGGCAAAAGCCTGAACAAATTAATTTATCTATTAATTTTTTAAACTCATTTGTTGTTTGGTACAAATAGAGCCAGTCTAGATAAATCACTATTAATGAACAGTATTCATCTTATCACAATATTAATTAATTTACCTCAACATGAACTTTACTTAATTATTTTTATAAGAAGTGAATTTTCATAATTTTAAAGTTAAGTATTTTCTCTAAATCGAAACTGGAAAACCTTTTATATAGACAAAGAAAAAGGCCTCATGGCCCTTTTCATTTCATCATTGTGCTTTTGCTTTGGGAAATGCCTGCTCAAAATCGATGAGCTTAAAGCTTTTCACCAAGTCATCTTGCCCATACGTTACTTCGTAAGAAGTTTCTTTCCCACTAAAATATGTTTCAGTTGGTGTTCCAAATACTTCCCATAGCCCAAATGAAGCAACATCTGCTATGCCATGGCCAAATGCACGGCTGACTTTCGCCCATTTTGGATAACCTTGCTGGAAAGTATAAATTTCGACTCTTGTACCATCACGATATTCAGAAAGTACAGGTGCTCCAAACTCAGCAATAACATAATTGCGAGAACTACCCGGATTTAAAACATTTAAATTTTTTTTACTTGGTTGATTACCCGCCATAAAGACTGAGCAACCAGACATAGATAAAATGACCAACCCCATAAGGCAGGCAATACTTAATTTTCTCACGTTTTAGATTCTCTATTTTTTAAATATTTATACAACTTGTTGTAATACTTAAATTATTACGCACTCATCATATATAATTTATTAAAAAATTTCGATAAATTATTCAAAATAAAGATAAAATACTTTTGCTTAAGATGTGCAAACATACTCTCAATATTTTAGTTTTTTATTATTTTGATCTCTTTTCCCTTATACTTTCATTTTTGAGTCTCTTTTTTAATTTATTATGGCGTCACCCCAATCTCCTTCATCCACACATCGGCATTATTCACTCTTTTTAGCAATTTTCTCACTCGCAGTAGGTGGTTTTTGTATCGGAACTACAGAATTTGTCGCAATGGGACTTATTCAGGAAATTGCTCATAACTTAAACATTACAGTACCTGAAGCTGGGCATTTTATTAGTGCTTATGCATTAGGTGTTGTTATTGGTGCCCCTATTATTGCCATATTGGGTGCCAAAGTCCCTAGAAAGACATTATTACTCGGTCTAATGCTGTTTTATGGTATTGCTAATGCTTGTACTGCTTTAGCTCACACACCAGAAACCGTTTTAATTTCTCGTTTTATCGCAGGTTTACCTCATGGTGCTTATTTTGGAGTCGGTGCCCTCGTAGCTGCTGAACTCGCAGGCCCATCACGCAGAGCTTCAGCGGTTGCACAAATGATGATGGGTTTAACCGTTGCTACGGTTATTGGCGTACCTTTAGCTACATGGTTAGGCCAACATTTTGGTTGGAGAGCAGGTTTTGAATTTTCAGCAACGATTGCATTTTTTACTTTAATTGCCGTAGCTTGCTTTGTACCCAATATCCCAGTTCAAGCTACTGCCAGCATAAGAACAGAATTAGCTGGGCTTAAAAATATAAATATGTGGTTAACCCTTGCAGTTGGAGCAATTGGCTTTGGGGGCATGTTCTCGGTATATAGCTATGTCTCACCCATACTCACTGAATACACAAAAGTTAATATCCAAATTGTTCCTATTGCGTTAGCGTTGTGGGGAATCGGGATGGTGATTGGAGGTTTAGCAGCTGGTTGGCTAGCAGATAAAAACCTCAATAAAACCATTGTAGGCGTACTCATTAGCTCAGCAATTGCCTTTGTTATTGCAAGTTTCCTAATGAGTAATATCTATACTGCGATTGCTTCTTTATTCTTAATCGGACTAACTGTAATGGGTTTAGGTGGGGCTTTACAGACACGCCTGATGGACGTTGCAGGCGATGCACAAACACTAGCAGCTTCACTTAATCACTCTGCCTTTAATATGGCCAATGCTTTAGGCGCATTTTTAGGTGGTTGGGTACTTAGCCATCAGATGGGTTGGATTGCACCGATCTGGGTAGGTTTCGTACTGAGCCTTGGTGGTCTTATTATCTTACTCATTGCATTTGCTGTAGAAAAAGTAACTCAAAAAGCCTGACTCTCGTCAGGCTTTTTGCTGAAATACTAGTCTGTTAACTTTTCACCACAGTGCGGACAATAGCATTTCTTCTCTCTCACAGATTCTTTTTCTTCTAATACCTTTTCTCGCATAATTTGGATAATCAAATTATGCGCTTGTTCTTTTGGTAACCCCACTTTTTGCCGAATACGTTCTATTTCAACTTCATCATGCAAGATATCAACACCACGCACTTGAAGTAACTCACGGAACTCTTGTTCAAGGCGCTGATTACGCTGATTAAGTTCATTGGCTAAACCAGAAGCTAAAATACCAGCTGGCAAAGCTGCAATCCCTACCCCTAAAATTGTAATTAAAGCCCCTAGTAGTTTTCCTAAGCTGGTCACAGGTGTGACATCACCATATCCGACTGTGGTTAAGGTAACGACCGCCCACCACATTGCTTTAGGAATAGAGCTAAAAGCTTCCGGTTGCGCTTTATTCTCAACCACATAAATACCAGAGGCAGTCATAATAATCATAATGATTAAAATAAAAATCACTGCCTGAAACGAACCTTTTTCTCTTTTAATGACACATAGCAATATTTGCAAAGAGATAAAATAGCGAGTTAATTTTAATAGTCGAAGTAATCGTAAAATTCTGAGCATACGAAGGTCTATTCGTACAAAGAAATTTAGATATGCAGGCAAAATTGCCATGAGGTCAATCAGCGCCTCTCCACTCTTCATCCAAGCAAAACGCTGCTTCCATGCAGCTTGTGTAGGATCACGCTCTACTACACTCCAGAGGCGTAAGAGGTATTCAACACTAAAAATCGTGATTGAAATATTTTCAAAGTAGTCAAACCATATACGATAGCTGTAATACAGATCGTTTACTGTTTCTAGCAATACCGCAATGACATTCCCAATAATTAAGAAAACCAAGAAGTAGTTAATACATCGACTTACTGTCGTTTCGTAATCATGGTCATGAAGGTTGTTATAGAAGAACTTGCGTAATGTCTTCCAAGCTAAAATTCGCATACGGTTCTGAGCCACGTTATATTGAACATATATTAAGCTCACATACGTAAATTCACCACTATAGTGACCAATAAAATATTTTATTAATTGTATTAACTAAACAATCATAAATAATATTTCATATTTTCTAATTATATTTTAATGAGCAGCGACATATCTAAACTCATTTTCTTCCCACCATTGTACATCATAAATACCTGCATGTGACTTCAAAATGATATTAATATAATTTTGAAGCAGCATAATATGGTGAGTAATATCTAACTTTCTAAAAAGAAATCTTCTCAAAATTGGTGTATTCGGTGAAATGAATATCGCAAAGCCATTACTGTATTCTTCATACACACTAATACCGATATACATGGTGATCTCAGGTAATGGTACTTCTATTTCCCACCCCCAACTTTCAGCAGTTAATTCAATACTTAAGTGATATCTATTTTTCAATATACTATAAATATATTGTGCAATATCTTCAGTTTTCTGTACTAACGTATTTCCGTCTTCTGCTGATAAATTTTGATCATATAGATGGTAATCATCAAATTTAAATTCAACAATTGTCTTTAGCATTTTTAAGTTCCATATATAAAATACCCATGTTCTTTTTAATTATTTTTAAGTTCGTTCAATTATTTTAAAGCAAAATCTTCTTTAATATCTAGCCTTATATTTATTTTTACATTTTAAATAAACAAAACATGATCTATTTAATATTTTTATTTAAGAACTAGGTATTAATTCTCTTTTAAATAAAAAAGGAGCTGAATAATCAGCTCCTTTTTTGTACTAAATCGACAAATTAAGTCAATTGAGCAGCAGCAATTTTCTTAGTATCTACTTTATCAGCAGCATTTGTATATTCACCCATTTGGTCGAAATTCAAATATTTGTAGATGTCAGCAGACATACTGTCAATTTGAGCTGCATATTGTTGGTATTCTTCTGGAGTTGGTAATTTACCAAGTACAGCAGCAACAGATGCAAGCTCAGCAGATGCTAAGTAAACGTTAGAACCTTGACCTAAACGGTTAGGGAAGTTACGTGTAGAAGTCGATACAACAGTTGTATTCGGCGCAACACGTGCTTGGTTACCCATACATAATGAACAACCAGGCATTTCTGTACGTGCACCAGCACGGCCATAAGTGTTATAGAAGCCTTCTTCCATTAACTGATGTTCGTCCATACGTGTTGGTGGAGCCAACCATAAACGAGTTGTTAATGAACCGCTTGGTACTTTCTCAAGTAACTGACCAGCAGCACGGAAGTGACCAATGTTAGTCATACAAGAACCGATGAATACTTCATCAATTTTGTCGCCTTGAACGTCAGAAAGAAGTTTTGCATCATCTGGATCGTTCGGGCAGCAAAGGATAGGTTCTTTGATGTCTGACAAATCAATTTCATACACTTTAGTGTATTCAGCATCAGCATCAGCTTTAAGTAAGCTTGGGTTTGCTAACCATTTTTCCATGTTTTCAACACGGCGAGCCATCGTACGAGCATCACCATAGCCTTGTGAAATCATCCACTTAAGCATTGTGATGTTAGAACGTAAGTACTCAGCAACTTTCTCTTCAGAAAGTGTGATTGCACAACCAGCAGCTGAACGCTCAGCAGAAGCATCAGAAAGTTCGAATGCTTGCTCAACTGTTAAGTCAGTTTCCATTTCTGTTAAGTCGATTTCTAAGATACGACCAGAGAAGATGTTTTTCTTACCTTTTTTCTCAACAGTAAGATCACCTTCTTTGATTGCATAGTAAGGAATCGCATGTACAAGGTCACGTAAAGTGATACCAGGCTGCATTTTACCTTTGAACTTAACAAGAACTGATTCAGGCATATCAAGTGGCATTACACCAGTTGCAGCAGCGAAAGCTACAAGACCAGAACCTGCTGGGAACGAAATACCAATTGGGAAACGAGTATGCGAGTCACCACCAGTACCTACTGTATCTGGAAGAAGCATACGGTTTAACCAAGAGTGGATAATACCGTCACCTGGACGTAAAGATACACCACCACGGTTCATGATGAAGTCTGGAAGCGTATGTTGCATTTGTACGTCAACTGGCTTTGGATAAGCAGCAGTGTGACAGAAAGATTGCATTACTAAATCAGCAGAGAAGCCCAAGCAAGCTAAGTCTTTTAACTCGTCACGAGTCATAGGACCAGTTGTATCTTGAGAACCAACTGTAGTCATCTTAGGTTCACAGTAAGTACCTGGACGGATACCTTGACCTTCTGCAAGACCACATGCACGACCAACCATCTTCTGAGCTAAAGTAAAACCTTTGCCAGTGTCAGCTGGTTGTACTGGAGTACGGAACAATGTAGATGGAGCTAAACCTAAAGCTTCACGTGCTTTAGCAGTTAAGCCACGACCAATGATCAAGTTAATACGACCACCAGCACGTACTTCGTCTAAAAGTACTGGAGTTTTAAGTTCAGACTCAGCGATTTGTTCGCCATTTTTGAACGCAGTAACTTTTGCAGCAGCATGATCGATTTTAAGAGTAACTTCGTCACCCATGTTCATGTTAGAAACATCGATCTCTACTGGTAATGCACCAGCATCTTCCATTGTGTTAAAGAAGATCGGAGCAATTTTACCACCTAAGCACACACCACCGTCTTTTTTGTTTGGAATGTGAGCGATTTCATCACCGAAGAACCAAAGCACAGAGTTTGTTGCAGATTTACGAGATGAACCTGTACCAACAACATCACCTACATAAGCAACTTGGTTACCTTTAGCAATAAGTTCTTTAATTTGGTTTAATGGACCAACTTCACCTGGTTTTTCAGGGTTGATACCGTCACGCTCGTTTTTCAACATTGCGTTTGCATGTAATGGGATGTCTGGACGGCTCCATGCATCTTGAGCTGGAGACAAGTCATCAGTGTTTGTTTCACCTGTTACTTTGAACACAGTGATTTTGATTTCTTCTGGTACGTCTTTACGGCTAGTGAACCATTCAGCATCAGCCCAAGATTGTAAAACAGCTTTTGCATTAACATTGCCAGCTTTAGCTTTATCAGCTACGTCATGGAACGCATCAAATACAAGTAAAGTTTTTTTCAATGCTTCAGCAGCTAAGCTCGCTAATTCAGCATCATCTAGAAGCTCAACTAAAGGTGCTACGTTATAGCCACCAAGCATCGTACCTAGTAAATAAACTGCACGTTCTTTAGAAACTAGCGGAGATGTCGCTTCGCCTTTTGCAATCGCTGCCAAGAAAGCTGCTTTTACGTAAGCTGCTTGGTCAACACCTGCAGGAACACGGTTTTCAAGCAAATCAACCAAGAATGCTTCTTCACCTGCCGGTGGGTTTTTTAATAACTCAACAAGTTGAGCAGTTTGAGCATCATCAAGTGGCTTCGGTGGGACTCCGAGTGCGGCACGTTCAGCAACGTGTTGGCGGTAAGCTTCTAGCACGGTGTTCATTCCTCTTTTTTTAAAAAATTACTTGTAAATTCCAGCTTTCACAAAGCTTCACAAGTAATATGGACAACAAAATTTTACTAGAGTTCAAGCTAAAAGTTAATGCGCGCGGGGTGTTTCTCCGTGATGCCCATTATTTTGTAACTAAATACCCCTGTGTAAATAATGATCTTAATGACTGACTTATCATGCGATATTTTGAATTGAAAGAACACTCCACCTTAGTGGAGTGTTGACGATGTCTTGTACACTTAGAATTTTTTATAGTTTGGCATTTTGTCATGTGGTGTAACTAAGCACTCATCTGCCATTTGTTTTCTAATTTTTTCTTGTAGGGCTTCTGGGTTAGTTTTTAGTTCATCTTGTGGAATAGCATAAACTTTTTCAATAATATTCAAGATGAATTTTTTGGTGATCTCATCTTCAATTTTATTTGCATGTTCAACCGCTTGAGTCTTTTCAATTGCTTGCTGACGATCGAATACAATACTTCTAGCTGCATTTCCAACACTGGTACAAAAGCCATGCCATTGTTCTTCAGGTGTTAAAGGTTTTTTCTCTGTACAGCCGACTAACAACATACCCATCAAAACAAATAAAACTTTTTTCATCATTACTCTACACAGACTAAGCTGCCCACATCATACTGAATCTGACAAACTTTGCAAAAACTGCCATAAAAAACCGAGATAGCAATTCTCGGTCTTTTATAGGAAGTGTTAGAAATACTGATTTATCAATTCAGATTAATTAAAAAATTTAATATCAGTAGGCGTAGATATTTTTGCAGCATCGCCAGCAAGTTTTAAGCTACCGCTTTTTGCATCAAAGCGGAACAAACTAATATTATTACTGTATACATTTGTCACATACAGATATTTACCAGTCGCATCGAATGAGAAAGCTCGTGGTTCAATACCATTAGCTTTATAAACGACTGGTTGACCTAGCAAGCCATTTTGTTGAATTTTAAATACCAAAAGTTTGTTGTCTGCACCACGATTGGCAGCAATTACATATTTGCCATCTGGACTAAGGATAATTCCACTCGCACTTTTAAATTCGGGTGTTTTATCTTCATGTACCAGCTTTAGCTCAGCAATTTTTTTCAAATGTCCATCTTGCACATTAAACGCCACAATTTCACTTCGCATTTCTGCGGTAATGTATGCATGCTTGCCATTTGGTGAAAAGACCATATGACGTGGACCAGACCCATGAATAAACGTCACATCTCGGCTACTGTCCGCTTCAAGTGGTTGCGTTTTACTTGGGTTATAACGAAAGGTATAGATTTTGTCATTTCCGAGATCGCTCGCATATAAATACTTACCATCTGGGCTGAAGGTTGTCGAATGTGCATGACCACTATCCTGACGACCTTTGACATGACCAGAACCTTCTGCGAAAACAATATTTTGTACCATTTCACCTAAATGTCCATTTGGCAAAATTGGCAAAACAGCTACACCACCACGACCTTTATCGAATGCAGAATAGTTCGATACAAACAGGAACTTACCATCTAAACTAATTGAGGCATGTGTTGGATGTCCCCCATGGCTATCCACTGTGTTCAGTACCTCTACCTTTCCGTTTTGAACTGATAAAGCAGTGACTTCCCCTGAGTTTTCTTCATTTGTTGTATATGCAAAACGGCCATCTTTCGATTTCACAATCCATGAAGGACTCTTCATTTTTAATACTTTAACGGGTGTTAAAGTCCCATCGCTATTCACTTGAAGCTGGTACAAACCTTCACTGGCCTGTTTTGGTTTTTGCACAAGTGGTGCATTAGGAATTGATGTCCAAGTTCCAACTAAAGCAATTTGTTGATCTGCAGCATTCACAACGTTCCCCCAACCAAGTGATAAAAACGTCACTGATAAGGTTGTTGTTAATTTTTGAATTAGCCCATGATATTTAACATTTGGCTCGTTATCCCTATTCTCTTTAATTTCAACACAAGTATCTTTTTTCACTGGCATTTCCTTGGAAAACTCACCTTATTTGCGATTATCAACAAGGCATTATCAATCTAATTTCATTTAATGATTCTGAAAATTAATTTATAAAACTGCAGTTTTCAAGTGAATTTTCTTTAATAAAAAACCTATTTAAAGCGTGACTCCTGCCAAAAAATTGATGATCTATATGATTAATAGCCAACTTTTAAAAAACATTATAAGGATGTAATAAAATAAGAGCCCACTGAAAGTGAGCTCTTAATTCATACATTTAGAAGCGCCAATTGTAGAATAAGTCGATTGCTCTTTCTAAAGACTGACTTGCTTCTAAATATAAACGGCGGTTCATTTGATAACGCAAGGTAAGTTTGTTAACTGGCGTAAATACACCAACACCATAACGAATGAATAAGTCAGGGGTAATATATCCAGTTAAACTTACCTGAGTATCATCCCCTGTACCTTGCGCATCTAGTGCAAGTCCACTTAAACCAAAAGTACGACCAATTTGATTCGTTAAAGCACGAGTACCACCCAAGCCCATACTAATACCGGCAGCAGCGATTGTATTGTTTACATCAGATTTAAAACCTTCTGAATTACTTAAACCGCTAGAACCTTCATTAATACGACCTGTTACCAATGCATTTAATGCTTCTTGTTCAGATAAGCCTGCATCGTTATAAACTTGAATGTTTGGAGATGATGCAGTACCTGTGACACGAACGCCCACCATACTGCCCTGAACATTCTTATTCGCATCAATATCTAAAGTCGGGTTTGCCAACGGACCATTGAAACGGGCAATTGCACGGTTTAAATCTAAGCTTTGTCCATAGGCTTCAATTTTCACTTTTTGGCTCACACCAATAGCACCCATTGCGCGCATTGCAGTTTCATAACCACGCTGAGTTAAGTTCAAACGACCTACTAAAGGAATATTACTGTTAAAGCCTTGGAAGATAACCTGATTACCAATATTTACCGAAATATCTGCACGAATATCCCAAGGTTTTGCTGCACGTAAAATTGCAAGTGGATCTTGGCCTTGACGAACAATACGGACATCTGAAGATGTATTAATGACAGGTGCCGTTGTTTCAGGCATTGAAATACGTGCACGAGGAACATCTACAGACCCTTTCAAACTTAAACGTTTATCGAAAGGATACATATCGAGTGTTAAATTCGGATTTGCAATTGCAGTAATTAATGGTGCTTGGCGTACCAGTAGGTTATCACCTTTTAAGTTCAACTGTAGACGTGGTGAATCTTTCCAGTCGAAACTACCTTTAAGTAAACCTACCCCTTGCCCACTGTTAAATGCACCATCAATTGTTGCCATATCCTGACGAATAGACGAGTACACTTGTACGTTGGTTAAGTTCACTGGCAGGGAAATCATACTGATTGCCCCGTTTTTCAAACGCATTTCACCCGTAAACTGCGGTTGGGTTAAAGTACCATTCACTTTACCTGCTAAGGCTAAGGTACCACTCATTGAACGTACATCTTGAATGAATGGTTTTAAAACTTTTAACTGTACATCGTTAAAGGCCACCTCACCATGCATTGGCATAGAAGGTTGGTATGGATTAATAATGACATTTGCATAGCCAGTACCAATATCAGGTGTTTTTACATCAACACGTAACAATAGACCATCTGAAATACTCTTCGCGATTACGCTCAGTTCATCATAAGTCAATGTCGTTGGCGGGTCTTGAGGATCTTCCGCAGCTAGACCTAGCTCACCTTTTCGTGTCACTAAACGTGCATCAAGTTTAGGATGTCCACCATTTACCCAAGAAGCTTTTGCATAGCCATTGAGTTGACCCGTCATTGCCAAACCTTCTGGCATAAACGCAGCAAAATCGCCTAAATCCAGATTTTGGGTAACAAATGAAATATTGCCCTGTGCTTTACTGACACGTACAGGTTGATCAAGACATAACTGACTATTTCTACTTTGCCAACAATGTTGTCCCACATATAACTCAGAACGTGCTGATGAGAAAACAACAGGTGCATTTTGATTTTGTGCTAAACGAATTCGACGCGAATCAAAACTACCTTTTTGAATTTGCCCCAACCAATCATTATTCTGGTTAAAACCGCCTGCTAACTGCACATAGAACTTAGAAACATTATTATTCGCCTGCACTTTTAATAAGTGCGCTTTTCGTGTTCCGGCCAAATTCACCTCAGCAGACTGGATTAGACGGCTACCACTACGCAAATTGTCTAGCTTTGCTGTGAGTTGAGTTGGTGTTGTTTCAGAAGTTGGAAGTTCACCCTGTACACGCAGTTTTTTAATACTCACTAAATTAGTATAGGCAAAGTTATCAACTGCAATATTAGCTGTAGCTTTCAAACGTGGTTGAGATTGGACACTCAAATCTCCATACGCACGGCCACTTAAACCAGGATACAACTCATAAAGTGCAGGTGCATTGAGCTTAATTTTTAAATTCTGCGCATTACCAGTCGCTTGCAACTGGTTCTGTGCATACACTAAAAATAGATTATTCGCTTCAAATTGTTGAGGTAAAAAGCCCTTTTGGTTCGAATCCATAAGTACAGATAAGTTACCTTTACCTCTCACTGGTTTGTTATTCAAAAATCCTGCAAGATTCAATTGTTGAATATCAATACGCTTTAACTTATCGGACCAAACACCTTGCGTTTTTACATTTCCTGAAATTTCGCCTTTTACACTAGAAACAAAATATTGAGGTTTAAAGCGCACAAGCGAACTATTGATATCCCAAGCAATACGATCTTTTAAATTTAATGATCCAGTCGCATAGATTTTTCCAGCAACACCATCATGTTGTAACTGGTTAATTCGAATAAATTCTGGAGTACCTGCAATAGAGAACTTTAACAATCCATTAGCCTGATTAAGTGCTTTTAAAGATCCATCATAATTAACGGCAAAACCTTTAAAACCGCCACCAGCTTTAACATCATTAAATAATAAAGCTGCTGTACTTTTTCCAGATAGCGCAACAGTTTCTTGGTTTGCTTGAGCCAATTGGCCTTTTAAATCAATTTTTTCCAGTTGAATAATTTGTTGATTTGGCTTTGCAAAACCACTTGCCTTAACTGAGCCATTAAGTAGGTTAACCGGTGCAGCTGCATGAATACTTTGTGGATTAAAGTCTTTTGCATTTAATAAGGCATTCCATGCCAGCTGACGTTTTTCAGTAGGCAATAAAACTTTGGCCTGACCTGAGAGACTACCTTTTTGAGCCACAAAATTAAAACTAGGAACATTAAGAATATTATCTTTAACATTCAACGTTGCCAGATATTGCCCTGCTGGCAATAAAGTCTGTTCATGCTGATATACTTTTGTCGAGACTTTAATATCTTGCTGACCATCTCGCAGAGTCAGATCAACTTGACCACTATCACTGCTTAACCAACCTATATATGGCATAGCACGGTCTATTTTTGACCAAGCCACATTCATAAACATTGGCTGAGGTTTTTTATTCTTTTCAGGAGCTTGGTTTAATTTAAGTTTCCAAGACTCGTAGCGGTCAAAGTCTACATTAGCTAATACTTCAGTACCTTTTTCCAAAGAACCCGTTGAAGAAACGGCTGCATCTAAACTTGGTGGCAAGAAATCCTGAACGACTTGAGGAATCGCTTTATCTTTAGGATTAACATGATCTAAACGACCTTTTACATCCCAAGTGACATGATCTTTCCAGTTCACTAACCCTTTAAGGTTAATTGCACCTTTCATAACCTGACCATTAAAGTCAGTAATATTCAACTGGTGAACCAGATCGGTATTCATTAAGGCATTGTATTGGCCTTCAGGTAAATTCTCACCTTTTAAATCTGTATCAAGTGCTAAGTTCAGTTGTTTCACATCCCCCTGAAACTTGATCACGCCATTTTTAGCAAATAATTTTTGTTCGACCAGTAAAGGCAAGTGATAGTTTTTGAATAACAATGCACCTTGCATAGGTACTTCATGACGAACAGGATGTAGAACGACCCAACCTGTTAATAAGTCTGGTGTGGTGGTTGCTACACCAGCTTGCAAAGTGTCTAAACTTCCTCGGGCTGCTACTTTAATATTTTGGATGTTTAAACTTTTTAAAGAAGGAATTCTTAAATCTGCAGTCGCATTAAGTGGATATTTACCGCTAAAGTCCATATTTCCTGTTGCGTTATGAACAGAAAGATACCCCATATCCATACTTGAATTTTCAAACTTTAGCTTTGTTTCTGACCACAACGCATCATTTAGATGAACATCATGAAAATTTACAACAGAACCTGAATTTTTAATTTCTAAATGATCGACATCTGCCTGATCTACCCGCAGCACAAATGGCAATTTAATGGGTTTAAATCCAAATGGTTTATCTGATGGCGGAGCTTTATTAATAATGATTAAGTTACGTACATCTGCATTACTCAAATGTACTTCTTTTTCTAAAATTAAAGAACGCCACCCCAAGCGAACATCAGCTCTATCTAAAGTAACATCGACTTCTGCCAACTGAACAATAATATTTTTGAGGATAATTCCTTTAAGTAAATTACCCCCTTCATATTCATATTTAATGACTTGCTGCGCCTGTAAAACACGATCTAATAAGAAACGGCTTCCACGGTCAGTCGACATCATAATAATGATAGAAGCAACAAGTAATAAAAGTATGATTAATATCGTCAGCAAGAAGCTACGCAAAATGCGTCGCTTCTTAGGAGAGTCAGGTGCCGAAGTGGGCTGCTGTTCTACTTCCGCCATAAAATAAACCTAATAAATTTTATTTTTAAAGTTGTGGACCAATAAAGAAATGCAAACGAATCGGATGATTATCATCAGAAATACCTGAAGCCACATCTAAACGAATTGGTCCAATTGGTGACTTCCAACGAATACCGACACCAACACTATAAGCACTCGGATTACTAAAATTCTTATCGTAAGCATTACCAAAATCAGAAAAAACAGCTGCTCTCCATCCCTCTTTGAATTGATAGTTATATTCCAAAGAGCCAATAGCTAAAGCTTGTCCACCAATCTTATATCCATTTTCTTCTGGTGAAAGACTTTTATAATCAAAACCACGAATTGTCTGATCACCACCAGTAAAGAATCTTAAATTATAGGGAACTTTATCAAATTCATCGGTAAAAATATAACTAAGATCAGATCGCCCCACAAACTGATGGTTATCGTTTTCACCTAAAGAATAAATAAATCTCCAACCCGCTGTTGCAATCGCCATATTAGCATCGGAAAGTAAACTACTACTTCCCAGTTCTATCTTATAGCTTTGTTTAAATGCTTTAGTTGGGTTTAAACGTGTATTACTTGAAGTTTTAGATGTTTCATAACCGAATAACAATGCTTCTTGTTCTGATGCAGCAGCTTTAAAAGCATCTGGTAACTCAGAAATATCAACATCCCCTTTTTGAGTTAAACGGTCCAGACGGTAACGTACCCCAATCGTATGTTGCCAGTTTCCTAATGGCTTTTTAATGACTCGCTCACCACCCAATACGGCAGATTCAGTTAATAAACTCACATCAGGACCGATATTATCTCTAGTCTCGCGCTCATAACCACCCACAATATTAAAGTAATCATTTAATGGGTGCTTATAAGGAATACTATAACGGCCATCTATAGACTGCCGAATTTGTGAAAGTTCAAAGTTGGCATCAAATGAATGACCATATTCATTGACAATCGAGCGGCGATATTGACTACGTAAACGAGCTCCCGTGTCAGTACCATAACCAACACCTGTTTCCAGACTATTTAGTTTGTCAGCATTTAAGGTCACAATCACCGGAATTCGTTTTTCTTCACGTGCCTGGGCTTGTAAACGGTCTTGTTCCGATTCTTGCTCTGCGTGTTGTACTGCTGCTGTTTTTAAAGCAGCGGGCGCCGCAGCTAATTGTGGATTTTCAGTTCCGGCAAATTGTTTTTCGTCCACGACATTTTGAGTGACTTCTTTACTAGATGAAGCTAACTGTCGAGCTTTAGCAAGCTGTTGTTGCTCAGGGGAAAGCAATTTCGATTCATCAATAGTGACATTTTGCTGATCAACCAATGCTTGCAAATCTGGCGGTAATTCAAGTGGTTTTTCAATTGGATCAGGTTTAATTGAATCGACCAAAGTGTAGTTAAAATAACGCGAGTTAGTCAGGTTATTGGCTAAAGCATTTACACGCCAGAATGTGTAATCATCACCTTCTTGCCAAGGTGCCATACTTTCCAGAATTTTTAACTTGATTGGCAATGGTTTTGAAGGATCGCTCATACGAAACTCAACCTTACCCAGCTTATAGCGCTCACCTGTTTCATACTTGAGATTAATATCTGCTTTGTTCTCAGGTTGGCTTACTTTCACATCATGTAAACGCCAGTACGCATCAAAATACCCGTTATTCGATGCAGCATCGACAATTCGGCTTTTGGTTGTTTCATACAGACCATGATTAAAAATATCACCTACATCTTGGTCTGGCACTAAACGAATAACCTGAAACTGTGGCTGTTTTGAACCAGCTCCACTAAATTCAATGTTTTGTTCATTAATTCGTACAGGCTCATTTGGAGTAACATTAACACGAACGCGGCTTGCACTTAATTTTTCAAAACGAAACTCAGCATTGTAATAACCCACAGCTTGGGCAGCTTGGTTACTTAAACTTCTAAGCTGAGGTAACGCGGAATTAAAATCTTCAAATGATTCTTGGGTAAATGTAGATAATTTGCCTTTAATATTTTTAGCAAGATCATCCGGAGCTCCACTGACCTCAGCAGAGATACGAGGTATTTGTTCCATCGGAATCACACGTGGTGGACGGATTTTATTTATTATTCGCTTAAAGAAACCTTTTTCTTCGGGTGGTTCTTCAGTCGCAGCTGTAAGCTCGGGTAAAGTTTTTCCTGTTTCATTTGCTTCGACTACAATCTTACTATCCGATTGAATCTCACTCATGAGTTGGTCAATATTTACAGGTGCTTGAGTAATTTCATGTAATTCTGCTTGAGATGCATCATTGACCACCATTTCTGGATGTTTTTGCGTTCCATTCTGGAAGTTCTGAGCTTCAGTCTTTGCCTCTTCTGCTACCCGATAAATTTCATTTGCCATGTTCTGGTCAACAGGCATAACTGGTAAATCTTCAAGGTTATCGAGCGTAATTGGCTTAAATTCTTCAATCTGATTTGGAAATTGTTCTTGTTGTTGCAATATAGCCAAGCTATCTTGTTGTTGCTGTGCTTGAGTTACAAGAGTCGCAATATCAGTAATCGGAACATCGTTTGGGTTATTTGTATTCGTTTGTTGTAATGATGAATCAGCTACTGTCTGGTTTGCGACTGGTGTTACAGTATCAGCCGAACTTTGAGCATAACAAGGATTAACACATAAACTTAACAATAGGCTGCTACAAATAAGTTTAGGTATACTCTGCATTTTCAAGATTAAATGCATAGAGTGAGAAAGAGTTGACTGTTTAAACTTAATTTTAGAAGGCATGGAAAACTCTAAACTTATTTTTTAATAAACGCACCAATATGAGGATAAAACTCACTCGAAACCATTGATTTTTCATTTAATCAAGCGTTAAAAATATCATACATGGTTTTCGATGCAAATTAACACTCCGTCACATTTTTTAATAAAACTCAATGAAGCTTGCACATGATGAAACAAGATGAATCCCTGATGACATCACGTCGGTTTGTACCGATGTTTTTTACACAGTTTTTTGGCGCATTAAATGACAATGTTTTTAAGCAAGCTTTATTATTAGTCATTACGTATGGTTGGATTCAACAACAATCTGCCCCAGTAAGCACACTCAATAATTTAGCAGCATTATTGTTTATATTGCCATATTTCTTTTTTTCAGCAACAGCAGGACAAATTGCTGACAAATATGAGCGCTCACAACTTGTGCGTGGCATAAAAATATTAGAAATCATCATTATGCTTATTGGGTCTGCCGGTTTCTTATTGGGGCATTTATGGTTGCTTCTTCTCGCTTTATTCTTAATGGGAACACATTCCACATTTTTCGGACCTATTAAATATGCAATTTTGCCTGAAATTTTAAAACCGAATGAACTCATGTCGGGCAATGCCTTATTTCAATCCGGTACATCGATGGCAATCTTGTTCGGAATGATCTTAGGTGGTGCCGTAATTGCATCATCAGAAGGTAATTTACTGTGGATTAGTCTGACTGTAGTTGCTATTGCTTGTATAGGCTATGTGTTTAGTCGCTTTATCTTGCCTCAAAAAGTTGCTGCACCAGATTTAAATATTGACTGGAACTTTATTCGTACAAGCTTCCAAACCATTACATATGCCAAAAGCTTACCGTTAGTGTTCACAATTTTATTAGGTAACTCATGGTACTGGTTTTATGGGGCGACTTATTTAACGCAAATTCCACAGCTGACTCAGCAAAATCTCCATGCATCAGAAAATGTGGTTAGTCTATTACTCACGTTCTTCTCAGTCGGAATTGGTGTCGGTTCATTACTTTGCCGCAAAATTGGTGGTTCAGAAATTAATATTAAAATGGTGCCAATCGGTGCAATTGGCCTTACTGTTTTTGCGCTTTATCTTGCAGCCAGTCTAGCTTTTGTACCCGAAAGAACTGGTGCATTACTGACGTTAAAAGATATTTTCACTCAAGGTTGGGTTTACTACCATGTCATGATTGCTGTGACTTTATTGGGTATTAGTGGTGGTTTTTATATTGTTCCTTTATATGCCATGATGCAGGCTTATTCGCCTCGCTCCCATCGTGCCCGAGTGGTTGCAGCAAATAACATTTTAAATGCTGTATTCATGGTTTCTTCTGCAATTTTCTCAATCTTAATATTAAGTGTTTTAAAAATTGATATTAAAATACTATTTATTATTACAGCTGTACTTAGTGCAATCTTTAGTATCTGGCTTCTTGCCCGACTAAAACCAATGCTTGCCACAGCACATCTTTCTTTGGAGGACTAATTTATGCGCCACTACACGGGAATTGATCAACTTATTAACTCCTTTGATCAGGCATTACGTAGTCTTGTTCCGGGTGCAACAGCAGCTCAGCGCCAAAACCCAGCTGAAACGGCTGAAACACAACTTGGTGTAGAAGATGCTCGCCATGTTGCAGGCCTCATGCGTGTTAACCATAGTGGTGAAGTATGTGCTCAAGCGCTTTATCATGGACAAGCATTAACGGCGAAATTACCGAATGTACGCCGTGAAATGCAACAAGCAGCAATTGAAGAGCAAGACCATTTAGCTTGGTGCGAAGACCGTTTAAAAGAGTTGAATAGCCATACAAGTTTATTAAACCCAATCTGGTACGGCCTTTCATATGGTATGGGCGCTCTTGCTGGTATTGCTGGTGATAAATATAGCTTAGGTTTTGTTGCTGAAACTGAACGTCAGGTAAGCATGCATTTGCAAGACCATTTAAACCAGTTACCTGCTCAAGATGAACGTTCTCGTAAAATTTTAGAGCAAATGAATGAAGATGAATTACATCATCGCCATACAGCGCTTGAAGCAGGTGGTGTTGAATTGCCATATGCGGTAAAAATCAGTATGACTGCCATTTCAAAGTTAATGACTAAAACGAGTTATTATCTTTAAAAAAACAAAGGATTGATCTCATTCAGATCAATCCTTTTTTCAAATATTATTTTAAGCCGTGATCATATTTAAAACGTTCAATATCTCGAATTGAGTTCCAATAGTTGCGATTAATACGGTCACGATCAATTTGTAATTCTCTTAAAAGCTTACGATAACGTTCACGCTCTTCTGGCTTTAATTTTTCGTTATAAGCACTGTCAGAATACTGCTTAAACTTTTCGTCATAACGGTCGTATTCATTTTTTGCATTGTAGTAATCTGAGGCAGCTCGATAATAAGGTCTTAAACGATTACGCTGCTCGATTGGACATACATTAATATTACCGTTCCCTTCTAAAGCATTATAAAAAATGTTTGCTGGCTGGCAATAATACCCTAGACCTTCTTTATATCCACGTTCATATGACTTTTGATCTGGAACAATATTGGCTTTTCCGCACGCTTTGTAATATTGATCTAAACGCGGTGAAGAACCTTTTGAACCATCTTTCTCACCCACTAATGACCAATTTGCAGTCTTACATTCTTCTACGCTCATTGCAGCACAACCCGAGAGGCTGATTGCCAAAATGGCTAAACCGATATTTTTCATATTAAGAGAACTCAAAAATAAAATTTAAAAAAACGCAAAAATAAAATTCCAGTACATACACGATGTAAGTCCTACTTTATTCGAGACTTATACATAAATGATTAACTGGATAAGCGTTTAAGTTTAAAGCAGTTTGACCATCTCACCAAATTTAAGGATCACAAATTCTAATTATGTTTAATTTTTAAAAGCGAAATCATGGACTATCAGATGGCTCTTATATGTTAATTTTACTTTAATAATTTATTATCAAAACAAAGCTCAAACCACTGATTATGAATACAAAAAATAAAAATTACTTATAAAATACTCTTTAATTATTTTACTCTTTTTTTACGCGATTTACTTCAAAGGCTAAGGTAGGATTTTAGCTAAATAACCACCAAGGTTTTTTATAATGAGTACGCTTATTTACCCAAATTTAAACTTAAAAGATTCTCACTTTAAGGTATTTAAAATATCAGATGATTTTATTGCACCGACACAAGATAACACTTTCAACGCAGAACTTTTTTTAAAAGAAGTTGATGAATATTTAAGTTTATATCCTCAGACTCAACACATTGATATTTGTCTATATGACTTAAACGGCCATATTCGTGGTAAACGAATTGACGTTAAAAGCCTCAAAAATCTCTCTCATGGATGTTATTTTCCACTTTCCGTTTACGCCATGAGTCTGGATGGAAAAGTGATTGAAGAAACAGGCCTAGGAAAATATATTGGTGAACCAGATAGACTTTGCCTGCCCATTTTAGGCAGCTTGCAACCCAGTGCCTTATCCCCTGAATTAAATGCCCAGCTTTACCTATCCATGCAAGAAGAAGATGGTACAGACTGCCGTTATGAACCACGCAATATATTAAAAAAAATATTAAATCAGTTACACGATCATAATTATTTTCCTGTCATGGCTGCCGAGCTAGAGTTTTATCTTTTCTCACCTCAGTATCAGGCTGAAACATGTATAGAAAACCAATGCTTTGATATAGATGCACCAAATAACTATCAACAAGTCCTAGATGAGGTTGAAAAAGCCGCTCTACTACAATCCATTGAAATTACCGCGATTGTTGCAGAGTCATCTCCTGGACAATATGAATTAAACCTTCAACATAGCCATGACATTTTGAAGCTATGCGATCAAATTAATGCTTTAAAAAGAATTGTAAAGCAAGTCGCAAGAAAACATGACTTAACTGCTTGTTTCATGGCGAAACCGAACTTGGCAAAAGCCGGTAGTGGCATGCATTTTCATATGAGTATGCTGAATCAATATCATGAAAATATATTTAGCTCAGAAGAAGAAAAAGATGAGCTTTCTACCAAATTACTCAGCGCGATTAGCGGACTCATTGAGTTAATGCCTGCATCTATGGCGATTTTAGCGCCTAATATTAATTCTTATAGACGCTTTAAAATTGGGCATCATGTGCCATTAGAAGCCAATTGGGATACCAATAACCGTAATGTCGCAATCCGTATTCCATGCTCAGACGTACAAAATCAACGTTTAGAGTATCGGGTTGCTGGAGCCGACTGTAACCCCTATCTGGTTACAGCCACTATTTTAGCTGGCGTGTCTTATGGCTTATCTCATAAGTTACCGCTGCCAAAACCTGCACATCTTTTAAAATTTCAAGACGAGCACATTTTATTAGCCAACAATCAACAGGAAGCCTTAAAAATATTTAAAGGAAGTCTTATTTTAAAAGGATATTTAGGAGCTGACTTTGTCGAGCATTGGTACACAGTTAAACAGGCTGAATATCAAAATATTTATAGTCAGATGACTGAAGCAGAACGACATTGGGATATATAAATAAAAAAAGCAAAAAAACTATAAACCACTTTGCAAACCCTTAGGGAGAAATACCCTAAGGTTTTTTTTATATCTCATTAATGATTTTTCTGTTTTGATAAAAAACGTAATCCAACACCAGGTTCAGTAGCAATATAACGTGGCTGAATCGCGTTATCTCCTAGTTTACTGCGCAACTTGCCTACTAAAATACGTAAATAATGCGTATCTTCCTGATGGGTTGGCCCCCATAGTTCTTTTAAGAGCTGCGGCTGGGTTAAAAGCTGTCCTTGATAGCGCATTAATAGGGTCAAAAGTTGAAATTCTTTTCGAGTTAACGTAATTGGTTGCTGCTCGACCCAAACCAAACGCTGCGTGACATCGACTTTAAGATAACCATCGTCATAAATATGTGCTTCTTGCTGGATTGGTTGATTTCTTAAGATGACACGAATGCGCGCCAAGAGCTCTTGGACACTAAAAGGTTTGGTCATGTAGTCATTTGCACCAGCATCGAGCAAGGCAACTTTTTCGTATTCATCAGCGCGTACAGATAACACAATAACAGGCACATTTGACCAGCTGCGTAACTCTTGAAGCACTTCTTTCCCATCTAAATCGGGTAAGCCCAAATCTAGAATAACCAAATCAGCCCCTTGTGTTGCTAAAGCTTCTAGACCTTTATAACCCGTTTCGCAGAGCGTGGTTTTATATTTTTGAGTTCTTAAAGCAATGTCTAAAAATTTACGGATTTGAGGCTCATCATCAATAATCACAATGCGTGTTTCTACAGGTGATGTTTCGGAACTTATCATGAATTTACAACTTATTCTTTTACTGGGTGAATGGGTAATCTGATTTGAATTAAAGTACCTTTATTTTGGCGCCCTGAAAATGCTTCTATTGTACCCATATGAGCACCAATAATCGCCTTTACGATTGTAAGTCCTAAACCAGTACCAAATTTTCCACGGTCTCCTCGTTCCATCGTATAAAACATATCAAAAATACGATGTCTTTCTTCTTCAGGAATTCCCGCACCTCTATCTTCAATTTCAATTTTTACTTCATCTTCTGATGAAAGTTGAGCACGAACCATGACAGATTCATCTGGAGGTGAAAAGTTTGCGGCATTTTCTAAAACATTAAAAATAGCTTGCTCTACCAGCGCTGGGTGAACATACAAACTAATCGGTTTCTCAGGTAACTGAACCATCACTTGAGTATCTGGTTTATAACGCTTTAAACGGCGGGTTGCCGAACCAATTAATTCATCTACCCCAATCCAGTCTCTTTTTAAAGTTAAGCCTTCGTGACCTAAGCGCGTCATATCAAGCAAATTTTGAATATAACGGTCTAAACGCTCACCTTCTAAATGAATTGTTTCAA
This sequence comes from Acinetobacter nosocomialis, assembly GCA_025736915.1. Classification (GTDB taxonomy): domain Bacteria; phylum Pseudomonadota; class Gammaproteobacteria; order Pseudomonadales; family Moraxellaceae; genus Acinetobacter; species Acinetobacter nosocomialis_A. The sequence continues at coordinate 503,297 of CP107049.1, forward strand.
GCAGATCTTGCTGGTCTTGTTCTGACATATCAGCTTTAAAATTGGCAAGCGTATCTGCGGCTCCAATAATAGAAGCAAGTGGTGAGCGTAAATCATGCGATACCGAAGATAATAAAGCTGAACGTAAGCGCTCTGTTTCACTAGTAACTTTTGCTTGTTCAAGTTCATTGACCAATTGGGTTCGAAGTGCTGCCTGTGCAATGTACTCAATTACACTTTCCGTCAGTTTCTTTTGCTCAAAATTTAGAGAAACTACGTCATCCTTAAAGTAAATTCCCACTATACCTAGGCTATTTTTCTGTTCTAAAAGTGGTAAAAACCACCAGTTTGATTGACTAAGGGTATCGGTAAAGCGCCCGCAAGGTTGTTGATGTTTTAAGCACCATTCTGCGGCTACTTTTTCTTTATCGTTTAGCTCAATATCAGATGAAATGACTCTATCTTGAATAGAAATCCACACTTTAGTTTGAAGCTGGGTTTCTAAAGTCATACGTCCTGTTTGCATGACTTCTTCAAGGTTCACCGCACTAGAAAGCTTACGTGCCAAGTCTTGCATCACTGTGGTGTAGGCATTGGCAGCTTTTAAAGACAAAACTTGCTGGCGTAACTGAGAAGCCAACCGCCCAGCAATTAAAGCGGCCGCAAAAAAAGCAACAACGGTAACCACACCTTGGTGTGCTGAAATTTGAAATGTAAAACGTGGTGCAATAAAGAAAAAATTATAGGCTAAGAAACATATTAAGGCTGCCACTACTGCAGCGAGCATTCTCGTTTTGGTTGCTACAATTAAAACTGAAATAATAAAAATGACAGAAAAATCTTCAATACCCAATAGAACTTCGGCAAAGTGAGCTATAAAAATACTGACACATGTAACCGCTAAAACAAAAACACTTTCTTTTAATGATAAAAATGATGGCTTTTCAAGTTGAGTTGTCTTTTTAGTACCCTGTTCTGGATGCAAAATCGTTAAAGCAATCGAATTTTCTTGATTTAATAATTGCTGAGCTAAATTTTTCTTAAATAACTTTAACCACCACGGCGAAATACTTTTCCCAATCACCAAATTGGAAATACCTCGATCAACGGCAGCATCCATTAACACTGACGCAACTCGATGCCCATATAAAACTTCTGTTCGCCCCCCGAGTTGGCGAGCCAGCTCAAATGCTCGGTCAATTTCAATATATTCTTTTTTATATGAATTTCCTGAACTCTGCCCAAAGTCCAAACTTTTAGCAACATTCACTACAGTCCATGTTGCTCCATAGCGTTCAGCTAACCGACAACCTGCCCGCACTAAATATTCAGATGAGCCTTGTCCATCTATCGCAATCATCAATTCATTTTGCAGCGAGATAGACTTCAAACCCTTAGAGGTGTAACTCTGTTTTAAATCTAAATCGACATGCTCAGCAACGCATTGCATTGCCAGTTCACGCAATGCAGTTAAGTTTGAAATGCTAAAAAAGCCTTGTAATGCCAGATTCGCTTGCTCTGGTACATAAACTTTTCCTTGATGGAGCCTTTCAATGAGTTCACTAACAGGTAAATCAATTAAACGAATGTCTCGAATACGATCAAATACACGATCTGGCACAGTTTCATTTACTCGAATGCCCGTAATCTGATGTACCACATCGTTTAAGCTTTCTAAATGCTGAATATTCATGGTCGTAAATACATCAATACCTGCATCCAGCAATTCATTTACATCTTGCCACCGTCGTTCATGGCGACTATTGGGTATATTACGATGAGCCAACTCATCAACCAAAACAATTTCCGGATGCCGTAGCAAAATAGCATCCAAGTCCATTTCTTCTAAAGTATGCCCCTGATATTGCATTTCCTTTCTAGCAATCTGAGGCAAACCTTCCAAAATTTTTAGAGTTTCTATTCTTCCGTGGGTTTCAACAATACCCACAACAACATCTGTGCCCTGTTGAAATAACTCTTTAGCGCGGGCAAGCATGGCATAGGTTTTTCCAACACCAGGTGCCGCACCTAAAAAGACCGTTAGTCGACCGGCTTGATATCTATTAACATGATTTAATAAGGCCTCAGCCTGATTTTCGCGATTGCTTTGCACTTGATATCATCCGGTAAACTAACAATTTTATTTTCAAGTTAATGTGTAGATTGTAATTGATCTAAAGCGATATTTAGCTCTAATACATTAACACGTGCTTGCCCCAATACACCAAACTGAGCTGGTTCAATATGTTTTTGTAGTAGCTCTTCTACAACTTTAGGGTCTAAATGACGCGCTTGAGCCACTCTAGCAACCTGTATTTGAGCAGATTCAGGGCTAATATGCGGATCGATACCACTACCCGATTTAGTCACTAAATCACTTGGAATAGGGGCATTACCTGTGTGGTCTTGTTGTTTAACCGCAAGAATCTGAGCATCAATTTGTTTTTGAAGCTCTGGATTGGTAAGGGCTAAGTTTGTGGCCCCCATAGACATTGGGTCATAAGCAACCGCTGAAGGACGTGGATGAAAATAAGCCTCTCCAACAAATGGCTGAGCGACTAATTTTGACCCTAGAATTTTATGGTTTATTTCAATCAAACTACCATTTGCTTGATTGTTAAATAACACCTGTCCCGCACCTGTAGCGATCGCACTATAAACAGCACCACAACCGACAAGGGTAAAAATTAGAAGTCCGAAAGATGCTCTTAAGGTCTGACCCAAATTTGCTTCTGAATTTTGTGCATAAGTTTTCATTTCAAACTCCGGATTACAAACCAAATAATTGAACAATCACAACATCAATCGCTTTAATAGCAATGAATGGTAGAACTACACCGCCCACACCATAAATCAACATATTTCGACGTAGTAACTGAATTGCAGTTGAAGGTTTAAATTTCACGCCACGTAATGCAATTGGAATTAATAGCGGGATAATAATCGCGTTAAAAATTAATGCAGATAAAATCGCACTGTTTGGACTTGCTAAGTGCATTACATTCAATACTTGCATTTGTGGAATCGCAGCAGCGAATAATGCAGGCAAGATGGCAAAGTATTTAGAGACGTCGTTTGCTAACGAAAATGTTGTTAAAGCACCACGGGTAATCAGCTGCTGTTTCCCAATCTCAACTACAGCGAGTAATTTGGTTGGGTCAGAGTCTAAATCAACCATGTTGCCTGCTTCTTTTGCAGCTTGTGTACCCGAGTTCATGGCTAGACCAATATCAGCTTGTGCTAATGCCGGCGCATCGTTGGTTCCGTCACCGACCATCGCAACTAAACGACCTTGTTGTTGTTCGGTGCGAATACAAGCCAATTTGTCTTCTGGTTTTGCTTCGGCAATATAGTCATCTACACCAGCTTCAGCAGCAATCGCGGCAGCAGTTAACGGGTTATCACCTGTGACCATGACGGTTTTGATGCCCATTTCTCTTAAACGGGCAAAACGTTCTTTAATGCCATGTTTAATCACATCGGAGAGTTCAATCACACCCAATACATGATGTTGATTTGCGACAACCAATGGTGTTGCCCCTTTTTTGGCAACTTGTTCAACACGTGCTTTTAACTCTAGATCTTGAGAATAATCTTCATCTACAAACTTCAAGATTGCATCTAAAGCTCCTTTACGAATTTGGTCACCATTCGGTAAATTCACACCAGAAATTCGAGTCGAAGCACTAAAAGAGATAAATTCGGCTTGCTCAGGTTCTTGCTGTTTTAGACCTTGCTCTTTTGCTAACTTAACAATCGATTTCCCTTCTGGTGTTGGGTCCGCAAGTGAACTTACCCAAGCAGCAGCTCTCAACTCAGACTCGGTTACCGAAGTTAAAGGATAAAAAGAAGTCGCTTGACGGTCACCATAAGTAATGGTTCCTGTTTTATCGAGTAAAAGCACATCAATGTCACCCGCGACTTCTACCGCTTTACCTGATTTCGCCAAAACATTGGCTTTGAGGGCACGGTTCATCCCTGCAATACCAATCGCAGGTAACAAGCCACCAATGGTTGTAGGAATCAGGCAGACCAATAATGCCACGAGCACAACTGGATCAAGTTCAATATGCAAATACTTGGCAATAAATGGCAAGCTAATCACGACAATTAAAAACGTGATTGTCATCACCATTAACAAGAAGCCAAGTGCAATCTCATTCGGAGTTTTCTGGCGATTTGAGCCTTCAACCAAAGCAATCATACGGTCTAAGAAACTTTGACCAGATTCAGCAGTCACTTGCACAACAATACGATCTGTAAGTACTTTGGTTCCGCCAATAACACCTGAACGGTCTGTTCCAGCTTCACGTAGCACAGGTGCTGACTCACCTGTAACAGCTGATTCATTAATAGTTGCAAAGCCTTCTACAATCTCACCGTCGGCTGGAACAAGCTCACCTGCATGTACTTCAATAAAATCATTTAAATGAAGTTCTGTAGCTGCAACTTGAGTCGCTTGACGGTCTGTCAAAGAGTTGAGTCTTCGAGCCGTTAAATTTTCTCTTGCTGCACGTAATGAAGATGCCTGTCCACGACCTCTGGCCTCTGCAACCGCTTCAGCATAATTAGCAAATAAAATGGTAATAAACAGAATTGCTGTAACCGCGAAACCAAATAACAGCGTGGTGTAACCCAAGATTGTACTAATGCCTGTAACTACTGTTCCAAGCCATACGATTGCCATCACAGGATTTTTAATTGCATGCTGCGGTAGCAGTTTCACAAATGCATTTTTCCAAACTTCAAAATTTGGCACTGCCATGGTTTGTTTATGGCTATTTACATGAGTTTGTGTATTCATTTTCACTCGCCTCCTTAGCCTTTAACCAACAAAAGTTGATCGGCAATAGGCCCAAGGACAAGAACTGGCATAAATTGTAATAAGGTAAGCAACACAACAATCGTAATCAGCGTTAAAGCAAAGGTTGGAGTTTCAACTTGAAGACTACCTGCTGTTTCGGGGGCTTTTCTTTTTGCTGCTAAACGTGTCGCAATCATTAATGGCAAAATTAAGGTCGGAAAACGTCCTAACAATAGCGCGATACTACAAGTAACATTCCACCATACAGTGTTGTCTCCAAGACCTTCAAAACCTGAACCATTGTTGGCAAATGCAGAAACATATTCGTAGAACACTTGGCTAATACCATGTGGTCCCGGATTACTAATTCCAGATATGCCTGGAACGCTGAGGCTTAATGCGGTGAATGCAAGAATGACTAAAGGTTGAATCAAGATAATAATCGCGAGCAATTTAATTTCTGCTGCTTCAATCTTTCGCCCAAACAATTCAGGAGTACGGCCTGTCATTAAACCGGCAATAAATACGGCAAGTAATAGATAAATCATAAACTGTTGCAGACCACAGCCTACACCACCCCAAATCGCATTAATCAACATATTGATGAGTTCGACTAAACCAGTAAGCGGCGCAGAAGAATCATGCATCATATTGACCGAACCATTATTCACCTGCGTAGTGATCGCTGCCCAAACTGCTGATGCGGCTGGTCCAAAACGTTGTTCTTTACCTTCCATTACGGCAAGTTGAGATGCTGTCGATGACATACTCTCAGACCATACAGCCGCTGCACCTGAAATAATCGACATGAAAAGCATGCTACCAAACACAAAGTAAGCAAACTTTTTACGCTGGGTAAAATGCCCAACCATAAAAATCACGGTAAGTGGAATAAGTAATATCGCAATCATTTCTAATAAATTAGAAAGTGGTGTCGGATTTTCTAAAGGCACACTACTATTTGGACCATACCAACCGCCACCATTACTACCCAATTGCTTAATCGCTACCATTGGTGCAACTGGCCCTAAAGGAATTTTTTGGGTTTGAACTGTATTGGCTTTATCAATCAGCTGTACTTCTGGCCCCCCTTGGAAAGTCGCTGGTACGCCTTGGCTGTTGAGCAATAAAGACCAAACAAAACAGAGCGGAAGCAAGAATCGGACTGTAGGGCGAATTACATCTGCCCAATAGTTACCAATTAAAATTTGATCTGGCTGCTCGGCAACATCGGCTGCAATATGGCTTGGGCGCTGATAAAAGAAAGCTCTTAAGGTCGCGACCACCAAAGCCAGCCCCATCATTGGAGTAATGACTTGCAAGCCCACAATACCTGTCATTTGCGACAAATAAGATAATTGAGCTTGCCCAGAATAATGCTGTTGATTGGTATTAGTTAAAAATGAAATAACCGTGTGTAATGCTAAATCCCAACTCATATTTGGCGCATGATTTGGATTTAATGGTAGCCATGCTTGTGTCATAAAAATAGCAAAAACGGCCACAGCTAGAACAACACAGCTCACAACAAATGCTAGCGAATATTGTTTCCAGTTCATTTGTTGTTGTGGGGATATACCTAATAAGCGATAAACAGGATTTTCAATCCAGCGAAATAATCCATCGCCCACCATCGGCTGATTTGTCATCACTTTGGATAGATATTTACCGAGGCACCATGCTAGAAAAATAGCAATAAATAAAACAAGTATAAGTTCTAACATGGCTATTCTCCTCTATACCCCTTGGCTTGATTTGCCAAACTGGAAATAAGGAGAGATGAAGAAATATCATTTGTTTTAAGTCCGCATAAGACAATGCCAGACTGATGCAAGATGCGCATTTGAGAATTTATAAGCATCTTTATTGTCCTGAAATAACACTAATTTATTGAATTTCAGTATGGATAAAATGCCCGTAAATTCTCTATTGAGGAAATTAAAGACCGCGTAAAGTTTGCGTAAAATCTAGTGTGAAAGCCTTTAAACTTTAAAATTAACGACTGGATAAAGCATGCTATCAGCCTTTAAGGTTTCACAAGGCCAAAGTTCATATAAAGGAATTTTTACATCAAGCGCCAAAGGTAATTTTTTAGAATTAAATTGCATATGGTCCAGATCACTTCCCCATGCAATCAAATCTACATCTAAAGAAATATGATGCGATGGACGAACCCGCCCCGCATCTAACTCAAGTTGCTTTAGAAAACATTCTATTTGGTCACACGATAAAGTGCTTTTTAATAGACATGCTGAATTCCAATAATCATCTCCAATACCATCTCGGCATGGAATTTGATAAACAGATGAAAACTGCACTTTCCCCAAAGTTGCTAATTGCGTATACGCAAAAGTAAAGTGCTGATCTGCGTCTAAATTACTCGCTAGGGCGAGCGCAAAAATTGTTTCTGGTGCGTTCAAGACGAATTCCTACAGCATTAGCTTCTGCAATGATGGCGGGCTTACGGATGGTTATGGTAATTTTTTCAATTGTTGGAAAGGTTTCAAACAAACATTTCAAAACAAGATGTGCTGCATGTTCAATTAATTCAGGTTTGGCTTGTTGAATGATTTGAGCCGATAACTCACAAATCTGGGCATAGTTGAGTGTGTCCTCAAGTTTGTCAGACTCTGCAGCTCGGCTCAAATCATTATGGATGGTTAAATCCAACATTAAAGGTTGAATAATTTGTCTTTCCCAGTTGAAACAGCCAATCACTGTCTCAACCTTCAAGCCTTCAATAATAATGGCATCCATAAATTTAAACTGACCTTAGTGCTTTAACAACGAAGCAGGTTCCATATTTTGAACCATTTTCAAACGTTGGTCTGCATAAATATCAGTATATGGTGCGAGTACGCGCATAAAACGATCGAAATAAAGCATTTGCTTAAATAACAAGGCAAAATCACGTGGGAATTTAATACCGTGGCGCTCACCTACACCAACCATATCCATCATGATGTCATTTAAATCGGCTGGATTGGTAGACAGAATTTGCTGTGGATCGGCCATTAATACGCCATTAAACAAACGTTCTAAGTCTTGAGCTAAAACCTGAACATCGACCTTGTTATGGGTCATGCCCATTTTGAGCATGTTTTCAGCCATAGCCTGATAATCAGTTTTTTGTAAGGCATCCATAAATGCAATACACGCTGTCCAGACTTCTGGTTTTAACTGACCCACAATACCGAAATCGATAAAACCAATTCGGCCATCTTCGAGCAACATTAGATTTCCAGCATGTAAGTCCGCATGGAAACTCTTACAGAGCATAAGACTACCAAACCATGTATTCATAGCAGTAATCAACACTTGTGATGGGTCTTTAGCATATTGTTTTACGACACTAAAATCTGTCAAAGACACACCATATAAACGCTGCATGGTCAAAACACGGCGTGTCGAAAACTGATGATAAACTTTAGGGGCTGTCGCAGCATGGTTTTGAGAAATATTTAAATATTCTATAAAGTCATCTAAGTTTTGGGCTTCTTCAATAAAGTCGACTTCACGCACCATACGAGTTTTGATTTCATCAACAATGTCAGAAAGAGCAGCAAACTTGATTTTAGGGACTGCACGTTCAAGCAGCTTTGCAGCCCAGTGCACCACGTTTAAGTCAGTGTATAAAATAGTTTCTACGCCAGGTTTTTGTACTTTTATAACGACATCTTCACCTGTGGTCAGTTTAGCTGCGTGAACCTGAGCAATTGAAGCAGAAGCTAAAGGTTTTTCATCGATATAACTAAAAATCTGGTTTAAATCACGCCCTTCAAATTCAGAGGCAAGCACGCCTTGAATATAACTAAATGGCAGAGTTGGTGTCTGATCTAAACAACCTTGAAATTCTTCTACATATTCACGCGGAAATAGCGATGGTGTACTCGCGATAAACTGACCAAGCTTAATATATGTTGAGCCAAGCGACTCAAAAGTCTCACGCATGAGTTTGGCATTACTTGGCTTATCAGTTGCGTACTTAATACCAGCTTTAGCAGCAACCACTGCGGTTTCACCGATACGGGCAACTGAGCGCAATCCATCAAATAAAATATTTTTTTTCATATTTCTTTAGAACCAGAATATTCGTCTCAAGTGTAGCAAATTTTGCTTTGTTTGCTGATTAGCTTGCCTGACAAAGTGGACAATTTATATCTTTATCAAAATTAACAATACGTTGTGTCATATTTAATCCATCCCAAAGTAACAATTTTTGTTTCAGAGGAGTGCGATTAAGCCCTAAATATAACAAAGTGTGATGTGCTTGTAATGACGCTATCATCACAGGAGTAGTTGCAAGCACTCCTGACTGTGCACAACGGAGGCCTTCGTTGTCATGCTGTTCTTTTGGAAATAAACATTCATAACAAGCTGAATCACCTTCAACCATAAACATTTGCGCCTGAAAGCCAATTGCAGAAGCACTAATTAATGCGACCTGATGCTTTTTACAAGCACTATTTACTAAATAGCGAGTTGTAAAGTTATCACAACCATCCAGCACTACATCTTGGTGTTCAACAAGTCTATCAATGTTATTTTCGTCTAAACGTTCATTAAAGTATTCAACACAGATATAAGGGTTAATTTTCTGTAACCGTTTTGCTAAAACTTCAGCTTTATAACGACCAATATCTTCATGACCAAATGCAATTTGACGCTGTAAATTACTTATCTCAATGGTATCGGCATCAATGAGTGTAATTTTTCCAACCCCTGCTCGTGCGAGTAGCTCTGCACTGCTACAACCTATACCACCAGCACCAACAATCAGTACATTGGCAAGTTTGAGTTTTTCCTGAGCTTCAATATCCCATCCATCAAGTAAAATCTGACGGCTATAGAGATGCATTTCTTCATCACTTAACTCTACAAAATCGATATCTTGAAGCTCGGTCACACGTTAATCCTTTCACTTAGAAGCCAAATGATTTTATGACTAAGTCAATCATTATGAAAGCTATAAAATAGAAACAGTTTTTTATTCGGTTACTGCTCTATTGTTCACATTACTTCTTTCACACTTTCTGCAACAATAGAATGAACTAGTTTCTTTGTTACTTAGGCTAAATATGTCTCAATCATATATTGCACCAGTAGAGTTAGAAAAAGCTTATCGTTTATTAAATCATGGTCCAACTGTGCTGGTTTCTGCACAACATGGTGATGACCGTAACGTGATGGCTGCCGCATGGGCATGTGCATTAGAGTTTAAACCTGCCAAAGTGTCTGTAGTTTTAGATAAAAGTACGAAAACTCGACAGCTTGTTGAGCAAAGCGGTTACTTCACCCTACAAGTTCCCTGCTATGCACAGCTCAATATGACCAAGCAACTTGGCACCATTAGTAAATTAGATGACCCACAAAAACTTGAACACTGCGGTGTTGAACTGTTTTATCAAGAAGGCCTGAGTAGCCCACTTGTATCAGGTTGTATCGCATGGCTGGTTTGTAAACTTATTCCTGAACCGCACAATCAGTCAGCTCATGATTTATTTATTGGTTCTGTTGTGGGTGCATGGGCAGATAGCCGCGTTTTTAAAGATGGGCACTGGCATTTTCAAGATGCACCGAAAGAACTTCGAAGCCTGCATTATATTGCAGGTGGAACGTTTTACTTGATTGGTGAAGAAGTGAAAGCCGACCTCTAATATAAAAAATAAAGGGAAATATTTAAATATTTCCCTTTGTTCAATTTAGCTTGCATAGGCTTGCTGCATTTTTGCAATTTCTTGCTGCTTCAACAGTCCTCTTTGAATTTTTCCGCTCGTGGTTTTCGGTAAACTATCCACAAACTCAATTTCTTTTGGGTATGCATGCCGAGATAAACGGTTACGAACATATTGCTGTAGCTTATCTTTTAATGTTTCACATGCTTGATAAGCAGGTTTAAGTACCACAAAAGCTTTTACTATTTCGGTTCGTTCCGGATCTGGCTTACCAATTACGGCTGACTCTAATACCGCTTCGCACTCTAACAAAGTACTTTCAACATCGAATGGTCCAACTCGGTAGCCTGATGTTGTAATGACATCGTCAGCACGCCCCACAAAATCAATGCCGCCATGTTCATTTAAAGTGACCGTGTCACCTGTTAAATAATACTTACCAACAAATGATTTGCGATTATTGCCACCATAACCATTAAACCACATCAATGGAGATTGCTCAGAGTCCATTGCCAAAATACCAACACCACCTGTTGGTAATTCTTGATAATTTTGGTCTAACACCGCAAAACGATGCCCAGGAATTGCAAAACCAGCTGAACCTACTTTTAATGGGTGCTCAAGCGCATGGTGGTTCGCAATCACCATACCTAGCTCAGTTTGGCCATATTGATCAAAAATATTGACCTCTAAATCCTGTTTAAACCAGTTCACAACCTCAGGTGTTAATGGCTCACCCGCACTACTCACTACGCGTAAATGTTGTTTAATTGAAGGGTCAAATTTTTCCTTAAACCCAAAGAACATTCGAAATGCTGTTGGCGATCCTGTTAAATTACTTACTTTATACTTTTTAATTAACTCAATTGCCTGATCTACATTAAATGAACGCTCATCCATAATAATGCTATGCCCCAAGCTTAAAGGGCCTGTAATGCCATAATACAAACCATACGCCCAGCCCGGATCTGCCAAATTCCAGAACATATCCTCTTCACGCAAATCGACAGCATGAATCATATAACCTTTAAATGCCAAAATTGCTTTTAGTGGAACAGGTACAGACTTAGCAAGTCCAGTTGTACCTGAGGTAAACATCATTAAAAAGTCATCGTCAAAGCTACGACTAACTGATTCACATTGCTCAGAATAGCGTTGTAAGGAGTGCCAAAAATCGAAGTCATGTTCAGACAAAGGACCAGTCTGATGAACAGTGACAATAACTGGAACATTTAAAGTATTCAGTTTAGGTCGTTGTTCATCATTAGTCACAATCAGTTTAGTTTGCGCAGTCGTAATACGGTGATCAATCGATTTTGCTTCAAAAGCAGTAAATAAAGGCTGATAAATAGCCCCAATGCGCCATGCTGCCAAAATTGTAATTAATAACTCAGGCGTTCTTGGTAAAAGCCCTGCAATACAATCTCCAGCTTGAATCCCTTGTGCTTTAAAGAAGTTAGCAAGTTTTCCAGAAAGTTCAGCAAGTTGCTCGAACGTATAGTGCTCTGCCTGTCCGTTTTTTCCTTCCCAAATGAGCGCTGTTTTATTTTTTCCTACATAACGCTCACAGCACTCAACATAAGCATTTATTGCTTGGGGATGCCCAACAAGTTGCTCTTCAATGAGTTTTGCAAGATCAAATTGCTGATAAGCTTCTGCCAAAGTTTTCATGATGCTCACCTTCATTCCGTTTGATGATTGATTTTGTGTAAGGCCACAAAATCTGTCCTAACTGTTATTGTTTTAGCTAAAGCTCGAAGAATATTTCTTCAACTTTCCCATCTATTTCAAACAAAACTAATAGCAAAAATGCATCATTTCAATTGCAAGAAACCGCACATGGTGTGCGGCTTCTTGCAGTTTTAAGTTTAAAAACTCAATACCTTATGATCTAAACTTGAGCCACTTCACGAGCAATCACCAAGCGCTGAATATCAGAAGCACCTTCATAAATCTGACTTACACGGACATCCCGATAAATTCTCTCAACAGGGAAATCACTAACATAGCCATAACCGCCATGAATCTGGATTGCATCCGAACATACTCGCTCAGCCATAGTTGATGCAAAGAGTTTGGCCATTGAGGCTTCTTTTAAACAAGGTAGCCCCGCATCTTTTAAAGTTGCCGCATGTAAAACCAGCTGATGTGCAGCTTCAATTTGGGTTGCCATATCGGCTAAGCGAAAACCAACCGCCTGATGCTGAACCAGCTCTACACCGAAGGCCTTACGTTCATTTGCGTATTGGACAGCAGCATCAAAAGCAGCTTTTGCCATACCAACAGATTGAGCCGCAATACCAATACGACCAGCAGCTAAATTAGATAGCGCAATTTTATAACCTTCACCTTCTTGTCCTACCAAATTTTCTAAAGGAATCCGGCAGTCCTCTAACGTAATGGTTGCGGTGTCCGAAGCATGTTGACCCATTTTGTCTTCAATATGAGTTACCAAGTAACCTAGTGTATTGGTTGGTACAAGAAAACACGAAATACCTTTTTTGCCAGCTTGTTTATCTGTAACTGCAAATACCAAAGCCACTTGAGCATTTTTACCACTGGTAATAAATTGCTTTACGCCATTGAGTACCCAATGGTCGCCATCTCTCTCGGCTTTACATAAAATCGCGCTCGCATCGGAACCGACATGTGGCTCAGTTAAACAAAAGCACCCTAGCCATTCGCCAGAGGCAAATTTTGGCAAATAGGTTTGTTTTTGCTGCTCTGAACCGTATGCCAATGTAATACCGCAAATCAAAGAGTTTTGAACACTTACGATTGTCGAAATAGCACCATCGCCTGCGGCAATTTCCTCAATTGCGAGTACCAAAGAAACATAGTCCATTCCGGCACCGCCCCACTCATCGGGCACAGTCATCCCCATAGCACCTAGTGCACCTAAATCTTTTAACTCTTGAGCCGGAAATTCATGAGTTTTATCACGATGTGCAGCTGTTGGTTTTAATTGATTTTGCGCATAGTTACGCATCATCTCCTGAACCATGCTTTGTTCAGCATTTAGAATCATTTCAACATCCTTATTTTATTATTTTGCTGCCATACGAATTGCACCATCCAAACGGATGACTTCACCATTTAAATAGGAATTTTCAGCAATGTGGGCAACCAAACGAGCAAACTCTTCTGGTTTTCCTAAACGAGATGGGTACGGCACCATTTGCCCCAAAGCATCTTGTACATTTTGTGGCATACCCTTAAGCATTGGAGTTTCCATAATTCCCGGTGCAATGGTCATAATACGAATAGCATGCCTCGCTAACTCACGAGCAATCGGCAAAGTCATCCCCACAATAGCGCCTTTAGATGCTGAATAAGCTGCCTGTCCAATTTGGCCGTCAAATGCAGCAACAGAAGCGGTGTTAACAATGATTCCACGGTCCTCTTCACCTGTTTCAACTGTATTTTTACTCATTGCATCTGCTGCAAAACGCAGCATATTAAATGTACCAGTGACATTAATATTTAAAGTCTTTGCAAATAATCCCAAGTCATGAACACCCTCACGACCAACTACTTTTGCAGAAGGGCCAATACCGGCACAATTCACCAAACCATGTAAATGACCATGTTTAACCAACACATCTTTAAAGAACTGCTCAGCAGCAGCTTCATCGGTTACATCAAGTTTTACAAAGTCAGCTTTTGGCCCTAACTTTTTCGCCTGCTGCTCACCTGCTTCTACATTCATGTCTACTAATGTGACTGAGGCACCCTGCTTTACCAAATACTCAGCAGTTTCAGCTCCTAAACCAGAGCCGCCACCTGTAATCACGAAATGTTTTCCTTGAATTTTCATTATGTAATGTCCTATAGAAATGTTCTTTAACCTTAGTAGTGAGAGTAAAAGTTGTTTTTTTCCGATACAATTTCAAAAAACCTCAAAATGCTTGCAGCTTTTGATCAATCCAAATTTTGAATATGAAATATTTCACTTGAAATACGTAAAAAATGAGTCTTTGACATGGTTGTCCAATCTTCTTTAAGTAAAGGAACAATTTCGATTGCACTGGTACATGAAGCATTAAGTGCGGCTTATGCTAAAGGGCTAAATACTCAAATTATTCTGAATAAAGCAGGTATTCCTGCTGAATTACTCATGACACCCAAAGCGCGTGTTCCGGTAGCAACGTATGCACAATTATGGATAGAACTTGCCAACGCCATGAACGATGAGTTTTTTGGTATGGATAGTCATCCCATGCGTCGTGGCAGCTATAAATTACTTACAAAACTTGTCAGTACGGCTGAAACTTTAGAAAAGGCTCTCTATGATATTTTGAAGTTTTTTAACTTTGTTTTAGATGATATGCGTGGAGAGTTAATTCGAGAACAAGAAAAAGCTTATTTGGTCATTCGTGATCATGACCAACCCAAACGTATGTTTACCTACGCAACCTTTTTAATGTTAGTACATGGACTCATGTGTTGGCTGATAGATCAGCGAATTGGCTTAAACAGTATTGCAGTACGTTGTCCAAAACCGAATGATATTCAAGATTATCTCGTCCGTTTTTGTGAAGATATAAAATTTAATGCCGAAGTAAATCAGGTTGAGTTTGATGCCCACTACTTAGATATTAAAATTAAAAAAGATAAAAAATCGCTTTATGATTTTTTAGAACAAACTCCGCAAAATCTGTTAGTTCGCTTTAAAAATGAAAATGCCTTGAGCGTTCTTATTCGTCGTCATTTATTAAAGCTTCACCCAGCCCAATGGCCCGAACTCAAAGATGTAGCACAGCAACTCAATATTTCGGAAGCTACTGTTCAACGTCGCCTCAAACATGAAGGGGTAAGTTATCAACAAATTAAAAATGAAATTCGTTGTGATATTGCGATTGAACGCTTAAGCAAAAGTAATGATTCAATACAAGACATTAGTGAAGACTTAAATTTCCACGACCCAAGTGCTTTTCACCGTGCCTTTAAAAAATGGACAGGTGTTAGCCCAGGTGCGTATCGAGATAATTTAACTACGCACAAGCAATAGCATATGCATCCAACGAAGCTTTAAGTTTTAAAACTTAAGCTTATGATATTTATGTCTTTTAAATTGAATATTTCATATAACGCATTATTTAAAACTTAATAATGCCTATAAAACATTAACTTATAATTTTATCTAAACTTTTATCTTTCAAACTGATTTACAAATCAAAATAACTAAGTTTGTAAGCCACTAAACACATGAAAGGATGATCAATTATTTCATTTCGGTTTTATTTTTATCATGTCTTTAAAATCAAAATTTTCTCTACCAAAGACTTTGTTGGCATCAACATTGGGGTTTGTATTTGCTTCATCTGCTTTTGCAGCAATTCCGACTACGCTTAAACTTGATTATGCTTACTATGCACCAACCAGTTTAGTCGTTAAAGATCAAAAACTTCTCGAAAAAGCACTGCCAAATACCCAAATTAAATGGGTTTTTAGTCAAGGAAGTAACCGCTCATTAGAATATCTTAACAGTAACAGCATCGATTTTGCTTCTACCGCTGGATTAGCTGCTGTATTAAGTCGAGCGAATGGTAGTCCAATTAAAACGGTTTATGTACAAAGCCAACCGGAATGGACCGCGCTTGTTGTCGCAAAAAATTCACCAATTAAAAGCCTAAAAGATTTAAAAGGTAAAAAAATTGCGGCTACCAAAGGAACCGATCCATTCTTATTTACACTACAAGCGCTAGACACTGTAGGCTTAAGTAAACGCGATGTACAACTGGTCCATTTACAACATCCAGATGGCAAAACCGCATTAGAACGCGGTCAAGTAGATGCTTGGGCAGGGCTTGATCCATTAATGGCTTCAGCTCAAATTCAATCGGGCGCGAAATTACTTTATCGTAATGTAGCATTTAATAGTTATAGCGTACTGAGTGTTAAAGAAGACTTTGCAAAGCAAAGCCCTGAAGCTGTTGAAGCCGTTATTAAAGCCTACGAACAAGCCCGAAAATGGGCAAAAGCCAATCCAGATAAAGTGGCAGCACTTTTAGCTCAAGAATCAAAACTCCCTCTCCCTGTGGCTAAGCTACAACTGAGTCGAACCAACTTTGATCAAAGCATTCCATCAGCAACTCAAGCACAAGCGCTAAAACGTTCTGGGAAAATTTTGACAGAAGAAGACTTGGTTAGAAAAGGTACTAACGTCAATCAAGTGGTTGATCAGTTACTAGATCCACGTTTTTCTCAAAAAGTCGTGAAATAGTATATGAGTGATTCACTTAACAAAGCTGAGCTAAATCATTTCTTAGCTCAGCAGGCTTTAAAATCGCAGAAAAAGCATTTAAACAATAAATTTACACGGTGGTTTAAAGCGCTACTCATTCCCCTCATCTTTTTAGCGGCTTGTGAGTTTTTAGTCAAAAATGGCTATATCGATGCTTATCTACTCCCTGCACCGACTAGTTTATGGCAATCTTTTTTAGATTTAGCTCATAGCGACCTATTTTCCCATATTTATATTAGTACGTGGCGTGTTCTATTGGGTTTTATTATAGGGAGTGGTTTAGGTTTAATTTTTGCGATTTGGGTTGGATTAAGTAAAGAAGCAGAAGCTTATTTAGAACCGACCTTTTCAGCAATTAAGTCGATCCCGAGTCTTGCGTGGATTCCATTGTTATTACTTTGGTTAGGAATTGACGAAGGTTCAAAAATTACGCTTATTGCCATCGGAGCATTTTTTCCAACCTATACCAATACAGTTGCAGCAATCCATAATGTAGATAGAAAGCTCATTGAAGTTGGGAAAGTTTATCGGCTTAATGCTTTTCAGCGGATTATATCTATTATTTTACCAGCAGCCTCTCCGGGCATTTTAACCGGTTTACGCAACAGCTTAAGCTTATCTTGGATGTTTATGATTGCAGCTGAACTGATTGCAGCCACACAAGGGATTGGCTATTTACTCAGTGATGGCCGAGAAACGTCTCGACCAGATATTGTTATCATTGCAATTATTTTATTGGCGTTGCTAGGTAAAGTAACCGATACCTTAATGAAACTTATTGAAAACTGGTTATTACGTTGGCGGAATACACTACAAAAGTAATTTTAAATCCAGCATGCCAAAGTGACTCGATCATTCTGGCCATAGTCTTGAATGGTTTTAATCTGACTAAAACCATGCTCAGCAAATATATTTCGAACAGCTTGCCCTTGGTCATAACCATGCTCTAGTGCAATCCAGCCTTGCGGTTTTAACCAGTTTTTGCCTTGAGCAATAATAATTTCAATATCAGCTAGTCCCTGATGGTCTGCAACCAATGCACGGCGTGGTTCTGTAGCCAAAGCTTGCATGTGTTCATCTTCAGGGTCAATGTACGGCGGATTAGAAACAATTAAATCAAACTTTTGTGGTTCAAGTGCCTCAAACCACGCGCCGCAAGCGAATTTTACACGTTGCAAATTATGAGCTTGTGCATTTTCTTTTGCGACCTCTAAAGTAGGCCCATAAATATCGGTTGCTGTTACCTGCCAATCTGGATGTTCACTCGCTAATGCAAGTGCAATTGCACCTGTCCCCGTCCCTAAGTCAACAATGTTTGCTTTCTTTGGCAAATTTAGATTTAAAACAGTTTCGACCAAAACTTCAGTATCTGGTCGTGGCACTAAAGTATCTGACGTTACTTTTAAATCGAGCGTCCAAAATGGTTGCGAACCCGTCACATAAGCTAAAGGTTCACCGTTTTGGATACGCTCAAGACCAGCCAAATAATCTTGTTCTTGTTGGGCTGTTAACTCTTGCTCAAGTCTAAACTTTAATTCAAGCGAATTGATTTTTAGAAAATGCTCAAGTAACCAAGCATTTTCTTGTCGTTCATAACTGTCAGGCTCACCACGAATTGCAAGCGCTTGAGCAATATTCATTATCCGCCATTTTCCTGTGCAAGCATCGCAAGCTGATCTGCCTGATATTCACGATGTAAGCTATCGAGCAATTCAGTTAAATCACCTTCCATAATGGCATCTAACTTATATAAAGTTAGGTTAATACGGTGATCCGTCATACGACCTTGCGGATAGTTATACGTACGGATACGTTCAGAACGGTCACCAGAACCAACTAAATCACGGCGCATCTCAGAAGTTGCTGCATCAGCCGCTGCACGTTTTGCATTTTCTAAACGTGATACTAACAAGGCCATCGCTTTAGCTTTGTTTTTATGCTGTGAACGTTCTTCTTGACACTCAACGACTGTACCTGTTGGGATGTGAGTAATACGCACTGCCGAATCGGTTTTGTTAATGTGCTGACCACCCGCACCTGACGCACGGTAAGTATCAATACGTAAGTCTGCCGGGTTAATTTCAACGTTAGTATCAACATCAATTTCAGGCAAGATCGCTACCGTACAAGCTGAGGTATGTACACGACCTTGTGATTCAGTGGCTGGCACACGTTGTACACGGTGAGCACCACTTTCAAACTTCAAGCGGCCATACACACCATCGCCATCTACACGGCAAATGACTTCTTTAAAGCCACCATGTTCGCCTTCATTTTCAGAAAGAACTTCAATACGCCAGCCTTGTGTCTCGGCATATTTGCTGTACATGCGGAATAAATCGCCTGAGAAAATTGCAGCTTCATCACCGCCCGTTCCGGCACGAATTTCTAAATACGCAGCATTAGAGTCATTTGGATCTTTTGGAATCATCAAGATATTGAGCTGGCTTTCTAGTTCTTCAAGCAATGCTTTATTCGCTTGAATTTCTTCTTCTGCCATATCTTTAAAGTCAGGGTCTGACTTCATCATTTCAGCAGTTTCAATGTCTTCTTCTGCTTGACGGTATTTGCCCCAAACTTCTGTAATTTCAGTTAAATCACTATGTTCACGAGACAGTTTACGGAAACGTTTGTTATCGGAAATCACTTCTGCATCTGCAAGCAATGCGGTAAGTTCTTCATGACGATCACAGAGTTGATCAAGTCGTAAACGGAGTGACGCTTTCATAAGAGGAAATATCTCAAAAGTCCAAAAAACTTATCTAGATAAATATAAGAAGATAAGCCAAATCATAAAAATAGCGCATAGTTTACAGATTATGCTGATTAAATGACATATGTAATCCTTTAATTCCTGAACTTTAAAAAGACCTTCTTTTCATCTGTAAACCTATTAAATTATATATTGTTCCTCTCAAACACTTATGACTTACGTTCACTAATTTTTATTGTTCAGTTTTTAGATAAGATTGATGGTTTTCCATCCTGTTTTAATAGAAAGCATACAAAGAAGACACTAAACTCTAATAATCGAGTGATGGTTCTCCACATTTGAAGAGAAGTGTTTTGTTACATTTGCCGTAACGAAAGATATAAGGTCCTGCAACTTGGGACATGGAGTAAATGATGAAATTAAATACTTTGTTATGTAGTGCTGTTTTAGCTACTTCTATGATGACTGTAGCACATGCAGACAATACAACTCACGTAGCAGCTGCTTCGGCTTTAGGTAGTGTTGCAGGTACTGCAATTGGTAAAAGCATGGGTGGTACATCTGGCGCAACAATTGGTGCTGCTTTAGGTGGTGCTGGTGGTGCAGCAGTTGCAAGTGATCGTCGTCACCGTACAGAATCTGCAATTGGCGGTGGTTTAGGTGGTGGTGCTGGCTATACTGTTGGTAAAAGCATGGGTGGTACAAACGGTGGATACATCGGTGCTGCTTTAGGTGCGGCAGGTGGTGGTGCTTTAGGTAATAAAATTTCTAAAGACCGCGATTATGATCGATCTTCTAAGCACTGGAAGAAAAAACACCGTCATCACCACTAATCACAGTGAAGACATAGACCTA
The DNA here is from genome assembly GCA_025736915.1 of Acinetobacter nosocomialis. Taxonomy (GTDB): domain Bacteria; phylum Pseudomonadota; class Gammaproteobacteria; order Pseudomonadales; family Moraxellaceae; genus Acinetobacter; species Acinetobacter nosocomialis_A. The sequence continues at coordinate 523,570 of CP107049.1, forward strand.
AAAACACCTTCGGGTGTTTTTTTATAGTCAAAATTTTTCCATCCCCCGATATATCGTTCATGATTTATTCACATCTTAATATAAACCATACAAAGCAGACACAAAACTATCGTATCAGCATGGCCCTTCTCCATAATTTTCACGAAATTTTTAATTACATTTAGCTCAAGTTATAAAGATTGCTCTTCAGCAAAATGAGCATGGAGTTCCAAAATGAAAATGAATATTTGGTTAGCAAGTGCATTAATCGCAACAACCTCTATGGTGTCAGTTGCACATGCAGATAATGGTACCCGTGTAGCGGCAACTTCTGCTCTAGGTAGTGTAGTAGGTACAGCAATTGGTAAAAGTATCGGTGGTACATCTGGCGCAACAATTGGTGCTGCTTTAGGTGGTGCTGGTGGTGCAGCTGCAGCAAGTGACCGTCGTAACCGTACAGAAGCTGCTATTGGTGGTGCTTTAGGCGGTGGTGCTGGTTATACCGTTGGTAAAAACATGGGTGGTACAAACGGTGGATACATCGGTGCAGCAGTGGGTGCAGCTGGTGGTTCTGCTTTAGGTCGTAAAGTTGGTCAAGACCGTAACTATGATGACCGTTATGACCGTCGTTATGATCGTGATGACCGCCGTTACGATCGTCGCTATGATCGTGATGACCGTCGTTATTACAATGATCGCGCTTATTATCGTCATGATAATGGCTTACATCGTGGTTGGTATAAACACCACTAATTGGTACACAGATATTAAAAAGCACCCTAGCGGTGCTTTTTTATTTGGGAGTGAAATTTATATCGAAAAAAACCGATATACATCACTCCATTTATATCGTATTATTTCGATATAACGTTTTTTGAGAATATCGCATGCGATCACTTCAAGATACCAAATTTTCAATTTTGGAGCTTGCTCCTATACGTGATGATAAGACAATCGAGTTTTCATTACGTCATGCATTAGAGCTCGCCCAACATGCAGAAAAATTAGGTTATGACCGTTTTTGGCTTGCAGAACATCATAATATGGATGGAATTGCGAGTTCAGCAACCGCTGTTTTACTTGGTTTTATCGCGGCTCATACCCAGCGCATTCGTTTAGGTTCAGGTGGTATCATGCTACCAAACCATGCACCGTTAGTGGTTGCAGAACAATTCGGTACATTAGCAACCTTATATCCAAATCGTATTGAGCTAGGTTTAGGTCGTGCTCCGGGTACAGATCAGGTCACTATGCGTGCCTTACGTCGCGGGCATCAGGAAACAGAAGATCAGTTTCCAAGAGATGTTGTTGAGATTTTGCAATATTTTAAAGCGCCTCAACCCGGCCAAAGAATTATTGCCACTCCTGGACAAAATACTCATGTACCTGTCTGGTTATTGGGTTCAAGCTTATTTAGCGCGCAATTGGCTGCGAAACTAGGATTACCCTATTCATTTGCATCGCATTTTGCACCACGCATGCTTGGTCAAGCGATCGAACTTTATCGTGAAAATTTCGAACCTTCTGAATATTTGGACAAGCCTTATGTTTCAATGGGTGTTCCTGTTGTGGTTGCCAATACAGATGAAGAAGCTCAGTTCCTAGCAACAAGCGCATACCAACGTGTTTTAGGATTAATTCGTGGTGAAAGTTTGAAACTCAAACCGCCAGTTACATCAATGCAAGGACTATGGAACACAGCAGAACAGCTTTCTGTTGAAAATTTCTATACGATGGCTCAAATCGGTTCAGCTGAAACAGTACGTTCAGGTTTAGAAAAGCTTTTGGCTACATATGAAGTCGATGAGTTTATTTTTACTTGTGATGTCTATGATACAAATAAGCGTTTAGACAGCTTTACTCAATTAATTAATTTAAAATCAAACAATTAATATATACATAAAGTCTCATGCTTGAATCAGTTTCAAGCATGAGATAACCACCTATCTGAAAATACTTTACCCAAACTACTTGCTTGGTTATTTATATTAAAACGATAAAAAATCATCATAAATGAAAACCAAAAGGACTTTTGGAAAATGAGTATTGAACTTAAAAATAATGTTGCCAAATCAGCTACTTTTCAAAATGCAGTTCAGGATTTTGACGCCTTTACTGGTCAAATTCTTTTATCAAATACAATCAAAGCATATGATTTTTCTAATTTAAATGTAGCGATTATTGGAACAGATCAGGAAACTGTCACGCACTTAGAAAAAATTTGCCAACAAGCAAAATTTGTAACTGTATTTCAAATTACACCACATTTTATTTTGCCCCACAGTCAAATCGGCATACATCGCCTCATTACCCACCCGCTTATTGCCAAAAACCGGAGGTTATTTAACAATCGTGTTAAAAGCATCCTAGCTCTACGTTTTCTTGAAACTCAAGTAAATGAAACATGGCTGAGACGACTTTTAATGCCTAATACAGCACAAGCCAATAAAACCTTTTTTAAATCTGATAGCTACTATTCGGCTTTGCAACGATCAAATTGTAAATTGCAAACTTGGCCAATTATCAAAGTTACCCAAACCGCTATTTATAGTATGGATGGTACTCAACATCCTGTTGATGTCATTATTAGAACAACATCTTAAAAATAAAAAAAGCATGGTTGATCGACCATGCTTTTTTTCTCACTCATTTCAAATCATATCGAGTTAAATACCCCTGATCATCGTAATGTAAGACCACACGTTGTGCATTTTGTAATTCTGATAAAGACTCTGTATTTACCATAAATTGTGAAGCCAATAACTCAACAGAACTATTCGGAGCTTTACTACGACGGTCATCGCCATGAAATCTAAGCCAGTTATAACTCGCCCACAAAATTAAAACTAAAGCACTTAGACCAATTAAAAGGAGTAAATGTAATAAGGTTTTCACTTCCGAAATATGATCTACCCACACATAGTCATAAATAAGATGTCCTTCAAAAAACCACAGAAATAATGACACTAGCGGAAAAAGCAGCCACATTAAACAAAACCAACCTATTGTTTGCAAGGTATAGTTCGCGGTCTTATTTTTTACATATTCAGGCTGATCAATATATTCAGGTATATCTAAAATTTCTACGTCAGCCTTTTCTTCATTTTTCATGAATTATCTCCACGGAAGCCTCGATCGGGACTAACCCAGCGGGCACGTTTTTTCGTGTTAAATATAGTTTTAGGTACAGCAACCACGCTGGTAAATAACGTTAGTAGCCAGAAAAACAATGGATACCAAATGACCCAAAAGTAATTTCTAAAAAGACGCCCACGGTCATAACGATGATCAATCCATAAACTGACTAAAAATTGGATGAGGCATGTTCCCCCTAATATCACACCATACCACTGTGGCATTAGAGAGTTGATTTGCCATTGCTGAGGCAAGTCAATAAACAGCCCAATCAGGAAAAGTAAGAAAATAAATATCATCACATATGACCAAACAATACTGACTAAAGCTTCAAGCATGACTGGCCACATACGGCGCAAGCGAACTTTGAACATTTTAGGAATATATTCTAATAAGACTTCTACCCCGCCTTGTGCCCAGCGTAACCGCTGTTTCCAAAGTCCTTTAAAAGTTTCAGGCATGTAGATATAACAAAGAGCTTGAGGAATATATTGAATATCCCAGTGATCCATTTGAAGTTTCCAAGAGATATCAATATCTTCGGTAATTTTGTCATCAGACCAAAAACCGACACGAACCAAAGCAGTTTTTCTAAACGCTACAATTACCCCCGATACTGTAAAAATACGACCATATGTTCGCTGCGCGCGCTTAATTAAACCAATAATTGAAGAGAACTCCCCAACCTGTAATTTTCCTAAAATACTTGAGCGATTTAAAATTCTAGGGTTACCAGTGACGGCCCCAATACGCGGAAATTTTTGAAACGGCTGCATGAGCCAAAGTACAGCATGAGGATGTAGTAAAGCATCCCCATCAATACAAACTAAATATTCGTATTTACTGACCAATACTCCCGATCTTAAAGCGACTGCCTTACCTTGGTTTTCTGCTAAGTGCACAACTCGTAATCGAGCATCTTGTGCTGCTAACTCATCAAGAATTTCTGCAGTTCTGTCACTACTACCATCATTTACAGCAATGACTTCAAAATTTGGATATTTTGTTTGCAAGGCATAACGAATGGTTTGCCGCACTTGAGCTTCTTCATTAAAGCAAGGAATAATAATACTGCACCCTTCACCTGAAGGCTCAGGTAACTGTTGCTCATGGTATTCACGTTTAAAGAAAAACCAAAGGCCACCTACCATCCATGTCCAAGCCATAAGCAGCGGATATAAAAAGGCAAAAGCAAATAGAATATCGAGTAATACTCTCATTACTTTTTCCCCTCCGTTGCTAAACCTGCAAAGGGCTGATACATCACCGAACTCGAATTCAAGCTCATTGGGTTATATAAATACTCATGAACATTTTTTGCATTTTCAGTGTTATAGCCATCAACACCAAATTTCTGAATACCTATGCGCTGAATATCGAAAAGACCTTGTTTTAATTCTTGCCAAGCATTTCTCTGGTCATTTTCTGGCAATGTTAATGTCAGCATAATTCGTTGTTTGTATTTCGCATCAAGAGTATTTAAAAGTTCTAGGGCTTGTTTAAATTGTTTTTGCTTACCCACCATATTAAATTTTAGGTTCACTAAATCATGTTGGGTTAATAGTGATTTTAAAAGCACTGGTAACTGTTCAATATGCTCTAAGTCTGGTGTTAGCAACAAACTAAACTGGGCCTGATTACTCATATTCAAATAAGGCTTTGCAGCTTTTTGAGTCAGTTGACTCAGTTGTGATAATTGCTTTACCTGTTCAACACAGTTGCTTTCGTTCAGCGTTATGTTTTGCATTGCACAATTTAAAGCAGTTCCGGCATTAAGTTGAATACCACTTAAATTGCTATTAAAACGCGCAATATCTTTAGCTAAATCTGCCACCAAAAATGGTTTATTTTTTTGAGGGTAAATAGGTAGTTCTAAAATAACCGCCTGACCTGCACGAGTTTGTGCCTGCCATAAACTACGGTTCAAAATATCTTGCTTAACTGGCATTTGAGTTGTTGGAAAATAAGCAACGTCATATTGCCCATCTCCATCTTGGTCATCTAAAGGCTTCAATATCAGCGTATTGTTTTTTAAGCTATAAAGTTTGGATAACAATAATCCTAGTTTTTCATCTGACTGAGTATTGGTTGAAGCAGCTAATTGCTTTAAATCCATACTTACAAAATGTTTTGGCTGCTTATATAAATCTTTCTCGGCCGAATTCAAAATATTAAGTAACGTCTCAGTCAACTGTTCAGCTGTAGAGTTGTCGACCATAAGACTACGTTTAAAGGTCAGATCATTAATCTGATTTACGCCATCACGCCCTAAACTAAAGGAAAAAGTGAAACCTGCTTGTTGAGCTAGCTTCTCTAACTGCTGATTTACCGCACCATACGGCCATACAATTGCTTTCGGCTCTACACCCAATTCTTTTTTTAAGACATTATGAGATTTTTTTAAATCATTCAAAATACGTTGTTGATATTCCGCGTCCGTTTCATAACGCGCTTGTGATTTTAAATACATATAAGAAGTTGCCGCGGGTTGTTCATTCCCTTGAGGATTAGCAAGCACACCATGATGCAAATCATCACTATGGCTTGCAAACTCAGCTAAGCCAGAATCCTGCATTTCTCGTACTTGCTTCCAATTGACCAAGTTCCCTTGTCCATAGGCTTCATAGCCAGCTTTTGTATTACCATTTAGCCAACTGGTTGGGAGTGCAAAAACTGCCGGAATCTGATATTGCTTAAGCAATGGAAATATACGACTGTAGCTACTTAAAGCACCATCATCAAAGGTTAACAAAATGGCATTATGAGGTAGCTCTTTGCCTTGCTTACGAGCCTCTTCAATATCTTTCAGACGTATGGGCTTCCAGTCAGATTGACTGAGCCAGTCAAAGAACTGCGCTAAATTTTTAGTTTGAATTGCATATATATCCCGATCGCCCTCTTTTAAAACATCATCTCTAACGTCATGAAAAGTTAAAGAAACTGTGCGATTTTTTGGTAAATCTTTTTCTATTTGGGCATATGCAAATTGCAGAGGTAACAATGTCGAAGCCAAAGCACAGCCCAACACTTTCGAAAATAAATTATTCATTAAAAACGCCCTTCAAATCCGAAAATACCATAGGTATGCTGTTCAGCATGTCCATCGTAAGGATGGTATTGCCAGCCGATTCCATAATTGAGTTGCCATGTACGTGATAGCTGCCATTGATGTTGATATTGCAAAGAATAGGTTGGCTTAGTGGAATAATCGGCTTGTTTATAAAGGCCCACCCCAGCCTCGAAATGCTGTTTAAATGAACGTTCATATTCACGCCAAGTCACCCAGTCATGACTTAAGTTCAACTCGGCGCTGTAATGCGAACTTGGGCTAAAATAAGCGGTTTGATCTTGGCTATTACTGCCATAAAAACCACGGACAGTGCCATAAGTAATGTGATGCGGCGCTGCAAATAGTCTTTCACGCCAAAAAGTTGAAAATTCTTGTTGTTTATTGCCATCACTAATATCAGTCAAACCGTAACTTGCACCAATTTGACGTGATTCATCCTTTTGCCATGTCAATGCAGCTCGGTAAGATTGACCATCTTCTCCTACATCAATCGCTTGTAGAGGAATGTCAGCTTGACTGTTATATTGCAATTGATACTGCCAGTGATCATTTAGCCACTGTGACCACTCAAGACGAACACCAGCTTGTCCGCCATCTGTACTTTGCGACAAGATCGCCGACAATGCCTTACGATTAGCTTGCCATTCGGCCCCAACACCATAGCGCTGGTTATGGACATCACCAAAATTGTATTCACCATAACGATCTTGATGCCAAGCGAATAAACGATAATTATCTTTTATCCACGGACTATTAAGGCGAGTTTCCATCTCACGGTCTTTTAAACCGTTTTGTCCACTTACAGAATCGCTATTATTAGCTTTACTTTGGCCCCAAGTCGTTGAATGTGAAATCGTAGCTCTATTACGATCATTCAACTCTTTGCGGCTTTTAATAACACCACTATCATCAGGATAAAACTGTACTAAGTTTTGCGTTGTTTTACACCATGTCTGGATATCACCTAAAGCCTGAGCATTTTGCATTTCATTAATGCGAGTATCTTTAGCAATCGGATCTATACCATTTAAACGAGAGATTGTTTTTTTTGCTTCTAGAGGCTTTTCCCTCCACCGCTCCACACGGGCAAGGTTATTAATTAAACTCTCATTTGCAGGTGCCTGCTCTACTGTTTTTTGAAAGTGTTTTTCAGCTTGATCTAAATGATTGGCATAAGCTAAATGCATCCCTTTTAAAGCAATATAATCGTCTCGGTCAGGATGACTAGTTTTATCTACACCTTTTGCCTGACTATATTTATAAGTCGGAATAAGGTGATCAACTTTTGCTAAAAGCTGTTCAGCTTCCTTATATTTTTCTTGTTCAATATAAGAATAATACAACCCGCTATAGACGATCATATCCGGATAATTTTTTTCGGTTAAAAGCGTCTTATAAGCAAGTTCAGCTTGCTTCGGTTTTTGCTCAGCCAAATAACTATCGGCAATTGCATGACGTACATATGCAGGTAATTTTTCAAGCGAAATATTTAATTGAGTAAAATTCTCTAAAACTGCTTTCGCTCGTCCTCTGAAATCTAATGCATATAAATAATCATAATGAAACCTTAAATAGTTAGGGTCATCAGGTTTCATCTGCTGTTGTATCTTTTGCCCTTGTTCCAACACGCTATCTAACTCAGCAAAGCTTTCTGCATCTGATAAACCTTGGCGATTTAAATATTTATAGCGAGCAATTGCATTATTGACATGCTGAGAAAATTCACTGACTTGTAAAGTTTGTTGTAATTGCTCAGTTTGCTGATTTTTTTCGCTTGCTTGGAGTAATTGCTGAGCTTTTTGATATGCTCCAATAGCAACCAAATCATAAACATACTCTTGCAAAACAGCTGACGACTTTGGCTGTTGCTGATAAGCATGCTCAACTGTAGCTAAAGCGTCTACGGGTAAATTTATCAAACGGTAAGCATATGCAACCCGCACCAGCTGATCAGCTTTTAAACCGTTAATATTGATATTCGATAACTGAGTTTTCGCGTTTGCCGTATCTTGAGCTTCAGCATACAAAACTGATAATAAAATACGTCCATCGACTGACTTTTGAATATTAAGCTTATTTGCCCATTCAATCGCTATTTTAAAATGTTTAAAATCACGAAAATTTTGAATTAAAGGTAACTGTGCATATTCTGGAAAATTCACATAATCCACGTTTGCCAAAAACTCTGTAAAATTCGTCAGGTCTCTTTTTTCACTTGACATAATAACTAAATAATCAGCAAGCAGTTTTTGATCATATGGATAATGTTTTAACAATTGATCTAGTTGAGAAACAGCTTGTTGAGTTTGCCCTGCTCTATAATTTTGAATAGCTTGCTCACGTAATACATCAACTTGAGCTGCGTATAAATGAATTGGCAAGAGATATACCAATGAAAAAACACATTTTTTTAGCATTTTGATAATCGGATAGTCCCATATCGAGATGTGAAATTATAATTAAAAATGTGATTTTCATCACAATAAACAAAATTAATGTGATTTACTTAAAAATGAAAAATATGAATAAAAAAAGTATTTGTATTTAAAAAAAATAACTAAAAACAAATATTTATAAAAATATAAATTATTAGTTCATATACATTTATTTTCAAAAAGCTTATTTTAACTCACAAACTGTGGGTAAAAGGTTTACTCGCCGATAACCAATCAGAAACGGTTCATTAACTTAGCGTTTTATATTTAAAACTTTTATTTTTAATATGTTCATAAATTTTAAAACCATTCAATCCGATTACATTAATAGTATTCAAATTGAATGGTTACAATAAATAATTGATTTAATTAACCGATACGACGTTTTAAACCCGTCATTTGTAAAATACGAGTAGAGATTTCTTCAATTGACATTTCAGTGACATTTAAATATTTAATACCTTCTGAAATATAAATACCTTCAATTGCTCTTAATTCCATTTGACACTGACTAAAACTCGCATATCGACTATTTGCTTTACGCTCACTTCGAATAGCAACTAAACGTTCCGCATCAATCATTAAACCAAAAAGCTTGCTACGGTGTTCTCTTAATACCGCTGGTAGGCGGTTATCATCTAAATCTTCTTCGGTTAAAGGATAGTTAGCAACACGAATACCGAACTGTAAAGACAGATAAATAGAAGTTGGTGTTTTTCCAGAACGAGACACGCCAATTAAAATTAAATCGGCTTTGTCATAGTGGCGGGTGCGTGCACCATCATCGTTATCAAGCGCGAAATGAACGGCATCAATACGAGCCTTATAATATTCTGAATCGGTTACCGCATGTGTTTGCCCAACCAGTGTAGTTGGTGGTGTGCCAAGCTCCTGCTCTAGCTTACTAATTAATCCTTCAAACACATCCAAATTAACCGCTTTAGCCGTATTAATAATTTCTCGCACATGCGGATCAACTAAAGTATCAAATACTAATGGTAGGCATCCATCTCGGGTTTGGCATTTATTAATCTCAACCACAACCGCCATCGCTGCTTCTTCAGTTGTGATATAAGGCATGATGTGAATATCAAAATCCACATTAGGAAATTGGGCTAATAACGAATGTCCAAGAGTCTCGGCAGTAATTGCAGTTCCATCAGAAATAAAAAAAACGCTCCGTCTAAACTGTTTACTTTCTGACATTAAAATTCTCCTTAAACATTTGTCTTAGTGCTATATAATCTTTATAGTAAACTGATCTTACATGACTGTCGCTTAGTATAATTCTCAACTAAGCACTTTATTTTTATAATTTCATGCCAAGATAGACATTAATACTGCAAAAGTGGAGTGAAAACTTTGGAAGCGCGCGTAATCGGTCTAGAAAAATTAGGGAAACACGATGTCGAACTCGTAGGTGGGAAAAACTCATCTTTGGGTGAAATGATCAGCCATTTATCAAATGCTGGTGTATCGGTACCTGGTGGTTTTGCAACTACTGCTCAGGCCTATCGTGAGTTCTTAGACCAAAGCGGTCTTAACGCTCGAATTCAAGCAGAACTTGCACAGCTTAACGTTGATGACGTAAATGCACTTGCAGAAACAGGCGCTAAAATTCGTCAATGGATTGTAGAGACTCCACTCACTGCAACCTTAGAACAAGAAATTCGCGCCGCTTTTACAGAACTTTCTAACGGCAACCCTGATATCGCGGTTGCCGTTCGTTCATCTGCAACTGCTGAAGATTTACCAGATGCATCTTTCGCGGGTCAACAAGAAACTTTCTTGAATATTCGCGGTATTGATAACGTCCTTATCGCCATTAAAGAAGTATTTGCTTCTTTATATAATGACCGTGCTATTTCTTATCGTGTACACCAAGGCTTCGATCATGATGTTGTCGCATTGTCTGCAGGTGTTCAGCGTATGGTGCGCTCTGAAACTGGCGCTGCGGGTGTAATGTTTACCCTTGATACCGAGTCTGGTTTCCGTGATGTCGTATTTATTACAGCATCTTACGGTTTAGGTGAAATGGTTGTACAAGGTGCAGTTAACCCTGACGAATTCTACCTATCTAAACCATTATTAAATGCGGGCAAACATGCGGTATTACGCCGTAACCTCGGCTCTAAGCACCAGAAAATGATTTATGGTGAAGAAGGTTCAGCAGGTAAATCTGTTGTTGTTGTTGACGTTGAAAAACAAGAACGTCAACAGTTCGCATTAAATGATCACGAATTACAAGAGTTAGCTAAACAAGCGCTTATTATTGAGCAGCACTATGGCGCTCCAATGGATATCGAGTGGGCAAAAGATGGTGACGATGGTCAAATCTATATTGTTCAAGCTCGTCCAGAAACTGTAAAAAGCCGTCAAAATGTTGGCACAATGGAACGTTACCTTCTCAAGCAAAAAGGTACAGTACTTTGTGAAGGCCGTTCAATTGGTCAACGTATCGGTTCTGGTAAAGTCCGTATTGTTAACTCAATTAAAGAAATGGACAAAGTACAAGACGGTGATGTGCTTGTATCAGACATGACTGACCCAGATTGGGAACCAGTAATGAAACGTGCTGCTGCTATTATTACTAACCGTGGTGGCCGTACTTGTCACGCTGCAATTATTGCACGTGAACTTGGTGTACCGGCAATTGTAGGTTGTGGTAACGCAACAGAAGTATTGACTGATGGTCAAGAAGTTACTGTTTCTTGTGCTGAAGGTGACACCGGTTTCATCTACGAAGGTGCGTTAGACTTTGAAGTTCAACGTAACTCTGTTGAGTCTATGCCGAAACTTTCATTCAAAATTATGATGAACGTAGGTAACCCTGACCGTGCTTTTGACTTTGCTCAAATTCCAAACGAAGGTATTGGTCTTGCTCGTTTAGAGTTCATTATTAACCGCATGATAGGTGTTCACCCTAAAGCCCTTCTTAACATTGAAAGCTTACCTCGTGAAACTCGTGCTGCTGTAATGACACGTACAGCTGGCTATGCATCACCTGTAGAATTCTATGTAGAAAAGCTAGTTGAAGGTATTGCAACACTTGCAGCTGCTTTTGCTGACAAACCAGTCATTGTTCGTATGTCTGACTTTAAGTCAAACGAATATGCAAACCTTATTGGCGGTAAGTTATACGAGCCAGAAGAAGAAAACCCAATGCTTGGTTTCCGTGGTGCAAGCCGTTATGTTTCGGACAACTTCCGTGACTGCTTCGAACTTGAATGCCGTGCACTTAAGAAAGTTCGTGATGAAATGGGTCTCACTAACATCCAAATCATGATTCCTTTCGTACGCACCGTATCTGAAGCAAAACGCGTAATTGAGTTACTTGCTCAGAATGGCTTGAAACGTGGTGAGAATGGCTTAAAAGTTATCATGATGTGTGAATTACCAACTAACGCATTGTTAGCTGAACAATTCCTTGAACATTTCGATGGTTTCTCTATCGGTTCTAACGACTTAACTCAATTAACACTTGGTCTTGACCGTGACTCAGGTATTGTTTCTCACTTGTTTGACGAACGTGATGCAGCCGTAAAAGCTCTTCTTTCTATGGCAATTCATGCTTGTCGTAAAGCTGGTAAATATGTGGGTATCTGTGGTCAAGGACCATCTGACCACCCTGACCTTGCGAAATGGTTAATGGAACAAGGTATTGAATCAGTGTCTCTAAATCCTGACTCAGTTTTAGATACATGGTTCTTCCTTGCTGAAGAAAAAATCAAGCAAATCTAATTTGTTATAGAAAAAGACCCATCCGTGGGTCTTTTTTCATCTTTAGAATAGAGAATTTTTACTTATGCAAATTTACTTGGCACGTAATAATCAACAAGCTGGGCCTTATACCTTAGAACAACTAAATCAAATGTTGGCAAGCCAACAAGTTTTACTCACTGATTTAGCTTGGCATGAAGGCATGACAGAATGGAAAGCTTTAGGAGAATTAACCCAAGGTAAACTTGTATATCAACCTACGGGTTATTCTGCTTTTTCAGCAAATACAAATACGCCTTATAACGAGACAATTCAGCAAATTCGTGTTGAAGCTAAACCACATGAGCTTGCTTCAATTTCATCTCGTGCGCTTGCAAAAATTATTGACTTATTACTTTGGCTACCTATTGCAGCCATTCCATCTTTTTTCTTTAATGAAGCTCAATATAAACAACTTTTTGAGTTACAAAAACAGATGCAGTCTGCAGAAGTTGCATCAACTAAAGCAGCTGAACTTCAACAGCAGCTTTTTACACTTATTCCAATTGAAGCGTGGCATACAATGTTACTCTATGTAGTAATAATGCTCGCTATTCAAGCATTTTTGTTGACCAAATTTGGACAAAGTATTGGCAAAAAAATTGTTGGAATTAGAATTGTCGATGCTGAAACGAATGGCAAAGTTAATTTAACGCGTATCTTCTTACTCAGAAGTATCGTTTTCATTATATTAAATTTGCTGTTTATGCCAATTAGTACAATTATTGACTATGCTTTTGCATTAGGACAAAAGCGTCAAGCTCTACATGACAAAATTGCAAGAACAAAAGTGATCAAATGATAGTGAATGACTCATTCATTTAATGTCTAAAAAAAAGGAGGCACCCCGCCTCCTTTTTTTCTATAGAGAGTTGATATTTAAATAAAAGCTCCATCTCGATTCGATACCCTACAAAAAAAATCGGGTTTTAAAACAATTATTTCAAGCTGCTTTATGTGTAGCTTAGTTTGTCGATATGAGGCATAATGCCCTACAACGTAGCGGTGTCGCATCATTGAGAAGTCTAATTTTTTAAGACTAGCATTCTCAATCATGCGACACTTTAATCGCTATCCCATATTTAATTAGGGAATGGGACTCTTCACCGAGGTTGTAAAATGAGACAAACGATTTTAGCTGTATTGTCTTTATCAACGCTTGCCGCACTTTTGACTGGGTGTGGTGGTGATATGGTACTTCTAAACTCTAAAGGTCCAGTTGGTCAAGGTCAAAGTGACCTTATGATGACTGCGATCTATTTAATGTTACTTGTGGTGATTCCTTCAATCATCATGGCATTATGGTTTGGTTGGAAATATCGTGCGTCAAATAAAGATGCAGACTATAAACCTACATGGGCACACTCAACTGCAATTGAAGTTGTAGTATGGGGTATCCCTGTCATTATTATTGGTATTTTAGCTTGGTTAACTTGGTGGGGTTCCCACAAGTATGACCCATACCGTCCTTTAGAATCAGATAAAGCACCTTTAACTATTCAGGTTATTGCTGAACAGTTCAAGTGGATTTTTATTTATCCTGAACAAAACATTGCGACTGTTAACGAAGTACGTTTCCCAGAAAAAACTCCGTTAAGCTTCAAAATCACTTCTAACTTCACAATGAACTCATTCTTCATTCCACAGTTAGGCGGTCAGATTTACGCAATGGCAGGTATGCAAACTCACCTTCATTTGTTAGCAAATGAAACTGGTGTATATCGTGGTTTCTCTTCTAACTACTCAGGCTATGGTTTCTCTCAAATGCGTTTCAAAGCGCATAGCGTTACAGAGCAACAATTCAACGAATGGGTAGCAGCTGTTAAAGCAGGTAATGGTTCAACCATTAATCCAGAAGCAATTCAAAAAGCTACGCTTGACCAAGCTGAATTGGCAACCTTACGTGATGGCGATCGTTCTAAGCACCAAATCGAGCATTTAGTAAATCGTGCTAAAGCTGCTGGTGATCAAGAAGCGCTTGCTAAAGCAGAAGCGATGAAACCGTTCCCGACTAAGCCGCACCCTGTGACTTATTACTCTGCAGTTGAACCAAAACTGTTTGAAACAGTTATCAACCATTATATGAGTAACTATCATGGTGTTGACCACTCTGCTGAACATGCAACAGCTGACACTCATGCTGCAGCTGAACACGCTGCTCAAGGGGAATAAGACATGGATATGATTTTTGGTAAACTGGGTTGGGACTCTATCCCGACAGAGCCAATCGTACTTGTCACCATGGTCCTTATGGCAATTGGTGCAATTGCAGTGCTTGGCGGTATCACCTATTTCAAAAAATGGGGATATTTGTGGAATGAGTGGTTTATTACAGTAGACCATAAGAAAATTGGTATCATGTATATCATCGTATCTGTTGTCATGCTTTTGCGTGGTTTCGCCGATGCGATCATGATGCGTTTACAACTTTTCCTCGCTAAAGGCGGCGGCGAAGGTTATTTACATCCTGACCACTACGACCAGATCTTCACCGCACACGGTGTAATCATGATCTTCTTCGTAGCAATGGGTCTCGTTGTAGGTATGATGAACATCTCTGTACCTTTACAGATTGGTGCTCGTGACGTTGCTTTCCCATTATTAAACTCTTTAAGCTTCTGGTTATTCGCTGGTGCTGCTGGTTTAATGATGCTTTCACTTGTATTAGGTGAATTTGCTGCGACTGGTTGGATGGCTTACCCTCCTCTATCTGGCATTCAATATTCTCCTGGTGTAGGTGTTGACTACTATATCTGGGCACTTCAGGTTTCTGGTCTAGGTACGCTTTTATCTGGTGTTAACTTCTTCGTTACCATCATTAAAATGCGTGCACCTGGCATGAAATTAATGGACATGCCTATTTTCACGTGGACTTCGCTTTGTACGGCTGTATTAATCATTGCATCATTCCCTGTATTAACAGGTACACTTGCAATGCTTACTCTAGACCGTTACTTCGGCTTCCATTTCTTCACAAATGAGCTTGGCGGTAGCCCAATGCTTTATGTGAACTTAATCTGGACATGGGGTCACCCTGAAGTATATATCTTGGTATTACCAGCATTTGGTCTATACTCAGAAATCGTTGCAACCTTCTCTCGTAAAGCGTTGTTCGGTTACAAGTCTATGGTGTATGCAACTATCGCGATTACTGTTCTTGCGTTCGTTGTATGGCTTCACCACTTCTTCACCATGGGTGCTGGTGCGAACGTTAACGCGTTCTTCGGTATCATGACCATGGTTATTGCGATTCCTACTGGTGTGAAAATCTTCTCTTGGTTATTCACCATGTATAAAGGTCGCATCACCTTTACTACTCCAATGTTATGGACGCTTGGCTTCCTTGTAACATTCGGTATCGGTGGTTTAACTGGTGTACTTATGGCTGTTCCACCTGCGGACTTCTTAGTACACAACTCATTATTCTTGATCGCTCACTTCCATAACGTAATTATCGGTGGTGTGGTGTTTGGTATGTTTGCCGGCATCATTTACTACTGGCCGAAAATGTTTGGTTGGAAGCTCAATGAAGCATGGGGTAAAGCTGCGTTCTGGTTCTGGTTCTTTGGTTTCTATTTTGCATTCATGCCACTTTATATCCTTGGTTTCATGGGTATGACTCGTCGTTTGAATACATATGACAACCCTGAATGGGACCCATACCTTGCGATTGCATTATTTGGTGCTGTTCTTGTTGCTATTGGTATTGCATGTTTCTTAATGCAAATCATCGTTGGTTTCTTACAACGCAAAGACAACATGGACCTTACAGGCGATCCATGGGATGCTCGTACGCTTGAGTGGGCAACTTCTTCCCCTGCTCCATTCTATAACTTTGCGCATGAACCAGATGCAAGCGGTGTTGACCGTTTCTGGACTGACAAAGAAAATGGTGTAGCATACGCACGTAACACTAAATATGAAGACATCCACATGCCGACTGATCGTGCTGCTGGTTTTGTCATTGCAATGTTCATTACTCTTCTTGGCTTTGCACTTATCTGGCATATTTGGTGGCTCGTTGTTGTTTCATTCGCTTCAGCTGTTATTAGCTTGATCGTAAGCTCATTCACTAAGAATGTTGATTACTATGTTCCAGCTGCTGAAGTTGAGCGTATTGAAAACGAACGCTATGCTTTACTTGAAAAACACTTGAAGAAGGACTAAGGAAATGGCTGAAGTACTTCATCACGACAACCATGGCCACGATGGTCATCATGAACATGATGATACAGATTTAACGGTCTTTGGTTTCTGGACATACTTGATGAGTGACTTGATTCTTTTCGGATCACTCTTCATTGCGTTCGCTGTATTAAGCAGTCATGTTCCAGCAGGGACTCCAAGTGCATATGACCTGTTCCATAACTCATTAGGCTATGTGTTAACTGAAACATTTGCCTTATTGATTTCATCGGTAACATTTGGTTTTGCTGTACTTGCATCTTATAAAAAGAATGTAAATCAAGTGATCACTTGGTTATTTATTACATTCCTTTTTGGTGCAACCTTCATCGGTATGGAGCTCTATGAATTCCATCACCTTGTAGAGGAAGGTCATGGTCCAACTCACAGTGCATTCTTGTCATCGTTCTTTACTTTGGTTGGTACGCACGGTATCCACGTAACTTCTGGTTTAGTGTGGATGTTAGTATTGATGTATCAAATCAAAACTAAAGGTTTGACTTTACCGAATACACGTCGTCTTGCTTGTTTAAGCTTGTTCTGGCACTTCCTTGACATCGTTTGGATCTGTGTATTCAGCGTCGTTTACTTACTGGGAGTTCTCTAATGAGTAGTCATGAGCATAATGCTGCTGGTGCGTCACACGGTAACTTTAAGCAATACACTGTAGGTTTTATTCTATCTGTTATTCTTACCATCATCCCATTCGGGATGGTGATGGCAGGTGGTTTTAGCCGCGGTCTTTTAGTTACAGTGATTGCAATTACTGCCGTTGCTCAGGTTCTTGTACAGCTTGTGTACTTCTTACACATGAATACATCATCTGAACAACGTTGGAATATGATTGCATTTATCTACACAATCCTATGTATCGCTGTACTTTTAATCGGTTCTGTGTGGATTATGAATTACCTTCACTACAATATGATGATCTAAACTGATTGTCATGTTGAGAAAGTATTTATTCCTGACTAAACCAGGAATTCTCTTCGGTAATTTCATTACCACCTTGGGCGGCTTCTTCTTAGCCGCCCAAGGCTCTATAGACATCTTATTATTATTGCTCACTCTTATTGGAACAACGTTAGTTGTTGCTTCAGGTTGTGTCGTCAATAATGTTATTGATCAAGATATTGATACAAAGATGCAGCGCACTCAAAACCGCGCCCTTGTTAAAAAAACCATCTCTCCTACTGTTGCACTTATATATGCATTCGTACTTGGATTAATTGGTTTTGGCATTTTGTGGTTTGGTGTAAATGGCTACGCTTTTTTGTTTGCAGTAATTGGTTTTGTTGTCTATGTCGGTTTTTATAGCTTGTGGACCAAACGTACCTCAATCCATCAAACCGTTATTGGTAGTATCTCCGGAGCGAGTCCTCCTGTTATTGGTTATACAGCAGTAACTCATCAATTTGATGTGGCAGCCTTACTTTTGTTTTTAGCATACGGTTTATGGCAAATGCCCCACTCTTGGGCAATTGCAATTTATCGTTTTGATGATTACAAAAATGCGGGTATTCCAATCTTGCCTGTAGCACGTTCCATTTATCGTACGAAAATTGAATGTGTAATATATATCCTGTTATTTGCAGCTGTTTTGAATGGGTTATATTGTTTTGGCTATACCAATGTATTCTTTTTAATTACCTTTAATGCTTTGACTGCATATTGGTTCTATTTATCGATTATTGGGTTTAAAGCCGAAAACGACCAACTATGGGCTAAACGTTTTTTCCTCTACTCGGTCATATTAATTACCCTGTTAAGTTTGAGCTTTAGCTTTACCTATCAATCTCCTGCTCCAAATCTTCCTCTCTTTTAATTAAGGGAGGATTTCCTCCTCAAAAACAACTTTTTATATTTCTTATCAAAAGATTTGTTTTTAGTCTAATTTTTACCTATAATTCAGCCTTCGCATTTTTTGCGACGTAGCTATTATTATTTTAGCTATGACTCCTTGCTTCTAATTTTTTAGGGGCTGTTTAAACCGTAAGGAGCTGACAATGCGTCATTACGAAATCGTACTTTTGGTACATCCAGACCAAAGCGATCAAGTTGTAGGTATGGTTGAACGCTATATCTCTCAGATCAAAGAAGCTGATGGTCAAATTCACCGTTTAGAAGATTGGGGCCGTCGTCAATTGGCTTACCCAATTAACAAAATTCACAAAGCGCACTACATTCTTATGAATGTTGAATGTGGTCAAACTACGCTTGATGAGTTAGAAGAATTATTCCGTTATAACGACGCGATCATTCGTAACCTTATCATCCGTCGTGAACACGCAATCACTGAAGAGTCATTGCTTGCTAAGAGTGCTGAAGAAAAGCGTGCGCGTAAAGCTCAACGCGAAGAAGCACAGCAAGTTGCTCAAGAAGCTGAATAAGGAGAACATCAATGGCACGTTTTTACCGTCGTCGCAAGTTCTGCCGCTTTACAGCTGAGAATGTTGCGTACATCGACTACAAAGATATCGACACTTTAAAACAGTACATCACTGAAAACGGCAAGATTGTTCCTAGCCGTATCACTGGTACTAAAGCTCGTTATCAACGTCAATTAGCACTTGCTATCAAACAAGCTCGCTATTTGTCTTTGATTCCGTACACTGACAACCATAAGTGAGGTGATCTGTGGACGTTATCTTATTACAACGCATTAAGAACCTTGGTAAATTAGGCGATAAAGTATCAGTTAAAGCTGGTTACGGCCGTAACTTCCTTATCCCTCAAGGTAAAGCAGTTGCAGCTACTGAAGCTAACACTGCTGCTTTCGAAGCTCGTCGTGCTGAACTTGAGAAGCAAGAAGCTGAAGTTTTAGCTGCTGCTCAAGCACGTGCTGAACAATTGAACGAAGTTAACATCGTTATCACTGCTAAAGCTGGTGACGAAGGTAAACTCTTCGGTTCTATCGGTACTCGTGACATCGCTGACGCGTTAACGAATGCTGGTCTTACAGTTGACCGTGCAGAAGTTCGTTTACCAAACGGTGCGCTTCGTCACACTGGTGAATTCAACATCGCAATCCAATTGCATCATGATGTTGTTGCAGAAGTTCTCGTTACTATCGTATCTGAGTAATTTCTCATCAAAAAAAGAGCATGCTCACGCATGCTCTTTTTTTATCTCTTAAATTTATGCAATAAAATTAGATATATTAATTCCTGATCAGTTCTTCAGTTTAATTGGTTTTTTAATTAGGTAGTTTATTTATTTTTGTTTTAAGATAGTTCTCGGCTTAAAACCCTTTTTTGTGCACACATTTTATCATCAGGTCTAATTATGTCTCAGGCGAATGCCACTTCTTTAACGCTTTCATCTCCAACAGAAAATAAGACGAGTGAATCAGGCCAACTTAAAGAGTTTCGCACTCCCCCACACAATTTAGCCATCGAGCAAGCTGTGCTTGCTGCGCTGATGACCGTTGCTGAATCTTTTGAGCAAGTCAGTGATCTCCTCAAAGAAAATGATTTTTATGCCACTCGTCATAAATATATTTATCGCGCGATTGAAAAACTAGCACAGGAAAATTCACCGTACGATGCGGTCTTAGTGAATGACTGGCTTTTAAAACAAAATTTACTGAGTGCAATCGGTGGCGAAGAATATTTGATGCAGCTTATGGCTGACTCACCATCGAGTTTCTATAATCTTGAAACTTATGCAACCAAAATTAAAGAATTTTCCACCTTACGTAGCATGATTAAAGTCAGTACGGAAATTTTACAGAATGCTTATGACACAAAAGGTCGAGGTGTTAGTGAAATTTTAGATTTGGCTGAAACCAGTATTTTCTCTTTAGCAGAACAGCATAATAACAATAAGAAAGATTCTGGTCCTAAAGCAATTAGCTCTGTAACTGCTGACGTTATTAGCAAACTTGATGAGCTTTCAAAACTCGATGGAAATATTACCGGTTTAACGACTGGCTTCTTAGAACTTGATAATAAAACTTCCGGTATGCAACCTGGAGATTTAATTATTGTCGCTGCACGTCCATCTATGGGTAAAACTACCTTTGCAATGAACTTGGTTGAAAGTGTTTTACAATACAACCAACTCCCTGCTCTGGTATTTTCTATGGAGATGCCAGCAGACTCAATTGCAATGCGTCTAATTTCGGCAATGGGTAAAGTTCACCAAGGACATTTACGTTCAGGTAACTTAGATGCTGATGAATGGACTAAAGTTACAGGTACCATCCTGCAACTTCAGCAAATGCATTTGTATATTGATGACTCATCAGCCTTACCGCCAACCGAACTCCGTGCCCGTGCTCGCCGCGTTGCCAAAATGCATGATGGCAAAATCGGCTGTATCATGGTCGACTATTTACAGCTCATGAAAGTTCCGGGTATGGGTGACAACCGTGTTGGCGAGATCTCGGAAATTTCACGTAGCTTAAAAGCTTTAGCTAAAGAAATGAACTGCCCTGTGATTGCACTATCTCAGCTTAACCGAAGTCTGGAAAACCGACCAAACAAGCGTCCAGTAATGTCTGACTTACGTGAATCGGGTGCGATTGAGCAGGATGCCGACTTAATCATGTTCATTTACCGTGATGAAGTCTATAACAAAGAATCTAAAGAAGCAGGCACCGCGGAAATTATTATTGGTAAGCAGCGTAACGGTCCAATTGGTACTGTCCGTCTTGCCTTTGAAGGCCAATATACCCGATTTAGTAATCTCTCTCCTGAGTATTACAGCCAATATGATGATGAAGAATAAGCTCTATCTCTAGCCCAAAGGAGTAAATGAGGGTGCGTCAAGCAACAGTTTATATTGATCGCCAAGCGCTTCAATATAATTTAAACCGTGTCAAACAACTCGCAGCAAATTCAAAAATTGTAAGTATGGTCAAAGCTAATGCTTACGGACATGGAGTCAAAGACTGTTTAGCAGCCTTAAATGCCTCAGATGCCTTTGGTGTCGCCTGTCTACAAGAAGGCTTAGAAATCCGACAACTCGGATTCAAGCAACCTGTGACTTTAATTGAGGGAGTATTTTCTGAAGATGAAATGCCTATCGCAATTGAAGAAAAATTTGAATGTGTAATTCACCATCAACAACAGTTTGAGTGGTTAATTAAACACAAACAAACCTATATCGCTCAAGGCTTAAAAGTTTGGGTTAAACTAAATAGCGGTATGAACCGCTTAGGTTTTAAAAATCCTGAAATTATTGAAGTGATTAAAACTTTAAAATCTGAAGGCTTTACCTGTGTACTAGCGATGCATTTTGCAAACGCAGATGTAGACCACCCATTAAACGAGCAGCAAAAACAGCAATTTTTGCATGTTAAACAGGCTTGTGATCCAGTTTTAGCATCTTGCTGTAATTCAGCTGCTATTTTTAAATGGCCAGAACTGAATTTTGACTATGTACGGCCAGGTATTATGCTCTACGGTGCTTCACCTTTTGCAGATAAAACAGTGCATGAGCTTGATTTAAAACCAGTCATGACTTTCACAGCAGAAGTTATCGCGTTAAACCACATTCAAGCTGGTGAACATGTTGGTTATGGTTCGACTTTTTGCGCTCAAAAGGCTATGGATATCGCAATAGTTTCTATTGGATACGGGGATGGTTATCCACGAGCTTATATAAAGCAAAACTTTGTTGCTATTGATGGCAAACTTTGTCCAGTAGTTGGTCGTGTAAGTATGGACATGATTGCAATTGATGTCACAAATACTCAAGTAAAGCTTGGTACCCAAGTTGAACTTTGGGGCAATCAACGTTTGGTTGATGATGTCGCTGAAGCAAACGGAACAATTGGTTATGAACTACTTTGCCGCTTAAGTACTCGTCCAGTCCGTCAAAGCTCTTAATAATTGAATAAATAAAAAAATCCAAGCAAGCTTGGATTTTTTATTTGAAGTCGCTTTCAACGCCAGTAATCATCTGTAGGTTTTGGCATTTCTTGTAAACCACGGCGCAAAGTATCCGACCATTGACGACTAATTTGTGAAAAATATGGATCGTCTTCACTAATTCGTTTACCCATAGGGATCACAAAACTATCTTTGCTATAGACCAGCGCATCTAATGGCAAACCTACCGAAACATTAGAACGCAAAGTTGAGTCAAACGAGATTAAACTACAGCGCAGTGCATCATCCAACGGCATCGCATAATATAAAGCACGATCTAAAATAGGCTTACCATATTTACTTTCACCAATTTGAAAATAAGGCGTGTCTGTTGTCGCACAAATAAAATTACCTTGCGGATAAACATTATAAAGCTGCATATCGCCGCCTTTGATTTGCCCACCCACCAAAATACTACAAGCATAATTCATTTGTTCTTGAGTATCTGAGCTAATATCTTCTAAAACATTTTTTAAAGTTTTACCGACTAAATCGGCCACTTCAAACATTGTATTAATGCTATATAAATTAGGCTCTTGCTGCAAAGTGAGCGCATTTTGCAAATGCCCAATAACCGCTTGTGTCGTTGCTAAATTACCTGCTGTTTGCAAGGCAATAAACCGCTCTCCCGTCACACCAAAAGTATGCAATTTACGAAACACAGAAATATGATCGACCCCGGCATTAGTTCGAGTGTCACTTATAAACACCAAACCCTGTTCTAATCTCAGCGCACAACAATAGGTCATTTCGTTCTCTTTACATTCAACAAGCCAGCACTTGAACCACAGACATCATATTTTCAATACCACCTTGCTCTCGCACCCCTCGAATTGGGGCAACATCAAGATAGTCCCGACCAACTGCCAGATAAATATGATGCTTTGGCGTAAACAATTGATTGCTTACATCAAAACAATACCACTGATTATCTAAAAATACCTCCGCCCAAGCGTGACTGGCTAGGTGCGGATAGTTTTGATCAAATAAATAACCAGAGACATAACGTGCTGGTAATTGTAACGCACGACACATGGCGATTAAAACATGCGCATGATCTTGGCATACCCCTTGAGCTGTGTGAAAAGCTTGTGTAGCAGTGGTATGAACAGATGTACTATCTGGTTGATATGGCATCTTTTGCAAAATATTTTCGCTAAGCAAGGCAATATGCTGTCGATCTTTAACAGTTACAATTTTCTGGGCAAAATCCAACATTTCAGAATCATATTTAGTCACTTCTGTACTTTGAAGAAATAGATTGGTTGGTATAGGTACATCTACCCCACCTATTTCTGTATTTAGAAGCTCTACAATACCCTGTGCCATGAAAGTGAGATGTTGATATTCATAACGCTGAGTAGCAGTTAACCAGACATTATTAAAAATATCTCTTTTCAGTGTTTTATCACCTGGAACACTGATTGCCCAATTTACAACATGTTGATGCAGCGATGTTTGAGGCATCATTTTAATATACTGAATGCTGTTTTTAGCAGTTTCAGTATAATTATAATGCGTTTGATGATTAACCATCAATTTCATAATCATGCCTCGAACATATATTCCAGCTGCTGAGTAAAATTATAATAAGCATCCCAAGTCGGATGATCTTTTAATAATTGCCACGATTGATTAAGCATATTCCAACCTAAATCATTCAACCGTTGAAGTAATTTATCTAGCTCCTGTAAAAGACCTGTAAGATCTTGCTGAAAACGTAGTTGTATATCAAATAATTCTATCTTTTGTCCTAAATGCAGAAATAACGCTATATCTTCATGTTCAGCATCAAGTATTTGATTACATTTATCTAGAGCCTGTCTTAATGAATTAGGATGAGCTCGAATGGACTTAATCGCATGATTCAATTCCGCATAAGCGCTCGAAGATAATATTCCTCTTAATTCCTGAATATTATCTTTAGCAATAACGAATTGGTTCAGTAACGAATATGTTTGTTTCGTATCTAACATATAGCAATTCAGTAATTCTGCTTGATCAATGACCAGCCCAAATGCTGCTGCAAATTGAGTTGCTTTTTCATCATCTGTAAATGGCAAGTGTGATACAGCAAATTTAATCCGCATTAAATAACGGCCCAACCAATAAATGTGGTGTGCACTCGAATTGAGTAAAACCATAAATGTCCTCTTTAACCAGCCATTAGGAATGTAGCGTTTCAACGACCCATGTATCTTTAATCCCTCCCCCTTGTGAGGAGTTTACGACTAAAGATCCTGCCTGCATGGCTACTCGGGTTAAGCCTCCAGGCACAATTTCTGTGCGATATGGAGAACTCAATACAAACGGGCGTAGGTCGATATGGCGCTCAGCCACTCCTGATGTGGTTAAAGTCGGTGCAACAGATAAAGCTAAAGTTGGCTGTGCAATATACTCATGCGGTGTAGCAATCAGTTTTCGTCTAAATTCATCAATTTCACATGAGCTCGCCTTAGGACCAATTAACATGCCATACCCACCAGATCCTTGAGCTTCCTTAATCACTAATTGATCTAGATGAGCTAGCACATAGTCTAAATGTTCTTTTTCACGGCACTGATAAGTGGGTACATTTTTCAGAATTGGAGTTTCTCCCAAATAATATTGAATCATCTGGTCAACATATGGATAAATCGACTTATCGTCAGCTACTCCAGTACCGGGTGCGTTAGCAATCACTACATTTTTCTGTAAATAAGCAGACATTAGGCCCGCTACACCTAAAGCACTATCAGGTCTAAACGCAAGCGGATCTAAAAAATCATCATCTAAACGGCGATAAATCACATCAACTTTTTGACGTCCTCGAATTGTTTTTACAAATACTTGATCATTTTCTACGAATAAATCTCGGTTAGTGACCAGTGGCACATCCATTTCACGTGCTAAAAAGGCATGTTCATAATAAGCACTGTTAAATCGCCCTGGGGTTAAAACCACGATGAAAGGGCGATCAACATCTGAATTTTCTTGAAGTATTTCTTTCAATAAACTTGGGTAGTGTTCAATTCCTTGTAAATTATTAGCAGCACAAAGCTCTGGCATAAGTTGCTGGCTAATATTTCTACTTTCAATCATATACGATACGCCAGAAGGTGTTCTTAAATTATCTTCCAGTACGAAAAACTCCCCTTCACCGTCACGAATAATATCTATCCCACTAATTTGAGAATAAATTTTACCTTTAAGCGTATGTTTGAGCATATGTGGCTGAAAAGCTTCATGACAAATAATCTGACTTTCTGGAATTAACTGTTCCTTTAAAATATGCTGCCCATGATAAATATCATCTAAAAAGTAATTTAAAGCTTTCACTCGCTGTGCACAGCCAGCGGCTATTTTCTCCCATTGTTTTTTTTCGATTACTCTTGGAATTAAGTCAAAAGGAATTGTTCGCTCTGCACCCTCTTTATCACCGTACACATTAAATGTAATACCGTGATAGAGAAAATGTTGTTTGGCCTCCGTATTTAACTGCTTAAGCTCATCTAAAGTACGAATGCTCAACCATTGCTCAATTTTTTTAGAAGCGGCACCGTTAGATGTCACATCATCTAGCATTTCGTTAAAAAACTGCGATTTTAGCTGTTCAAATAAGTTCGTCTGTACCGAAAGATTTTCTATAAACGAAGTTTGGTTAAGTAATGCGTTGGTCGCCTGCTCTTGTAAAAAATAATCAATATCGGCTTGTAGGTCTTTCTCTTGTTCTGACATAGCAACCTCGTCTTATCATTTATCTATATTTCATTTTTAAATAAGCAATTTCAGTGCCACTTATATATCTATAATGCTTATTGGCTTTCTTTGTTATAACTTTCTTCTAAATTTTAGCATTGATTGTAAAAGTAGCTATAAACCGAATCTGACAAACTTGCTAAATGTGTAAAGTTTTTTTATTGTGTTGACACCAAAGCAATTGGATATAGATGTATTACGCTTATGTCTGTAATAGAAAAAGAAACTTCAAATAGTTTATATCGCCAGTGGCAGATTCTATCTCGCCTTCCTACCGGTAAATGGATCGGGACTCGAGAATTGCAAGAAATGCTTGAGCGTGAAGGTATTGAAATCAGTTTAAGGACAATTCAGCGTGATTTAAATCAAATTGCTCAGCGTTTTCCAATTGAAAGTAACAAAGCTGTGCCTCAAGGCTGGCGTTGGCAATCAGATGCACCAATTCAAAGCTTACCGCATATGACAAGTTCTCAAGCTGTAACCTTTATGATGGTTGAAGAACATCTTAAACATTTGCTCCCACCCAGCCTACTTGATGAGATGGGACCTTGGTTTGATTTAGCAAAACGCAGTCTTTCTACACAAAATAATGTAAGGCAATGGATTAATCGTGTACGGATTGTGCCAGCAAGCCAACCACTCATTCCACCTGTAGTCGACCGTGCTGCTCAACAGGCAATTTATGAAGGTTTATTACAAGACAAACAAATTGAATGTGTTTATCAAGCCCGAGTAAATCAAGGTGAAGATAAAACTTATATTTTAAATCCACTCGCGTTGGTCCAAAAAGGTGCTGTTATTTACTTAATTTGCACCCGACACGACAAAACTGAAGTGCAAACCTTTGCTCTACACCGCTTCAAATCCGCTAAGGTTTTAGAAAGTCGTGCGCTCCATCCCGTTAATTTTGATATTGACCATTATATTGACTCGGGTGCTTTAGGCTTTAGAGTAGATTACAATCAGCCTACGGAGTCTATTCAACTCACCTTAACCATGACCGAACAAACTGCCAAAACTTTTTATGAAAGTCAGTTAAGTAAAGACCAGACCATTACTCCAATTGAAGAAAACATTGTCGAAGTTACGGCAACTGTTCCATTTACCTCTCAACTCGTCTGGTGGTTACGAAGTTTCGGTAAAAAGCTGCTTCATATTGAACCAGTTCAAGTACACAATGCTGTACGAGAAATCGAAACTGAGAGCAAATAATCAGTAGATATAAAAAAGAGAACCATATGGTTCTCTTTAGATTTTGAATTGTAATTTTCTTAATTTTATATTGGCATTTATACTTTTATTTATTTTCAGATCAATATGTTCTCCCCCATCAAAACTGATCTGCTTCTTCTTCCGCGCTATATTGAACATGAGCATTGGCATGCCAAATCATATCCATTGTAGCGAATTGATTTCATTGTCATGTTTAAAGCCCTCTTGTTTGAACGTGAATTCAATATAACCTTCGCTTTTAAACATGTGAAATAAGAAAAAAAGGTAGTGAAATCTATTTTCTTCCTTAGGAAGTTTTAATATATTTTTTGATCAGAAAATAAAAAAGCCCAGTCTTAACTGGGCTTTTTTATATACTTAAATGATTAAGCTGTTTTTTTCATCATGTTATTTTTACGAATCGTGATCATTACTAGCTGAACAGCAGCTGGAGTAACACCAGGAATACGGCTCGCTTGAGCTAATGTTTCCGGACGAACAGTTTTTAATTTCTGAGTAATTTCACGAGATAAACCAGAAACGACATCATAATCAAAATCGGCAGGAATTTTGGTTTCTTCAAGACGCTTTAATTGAGCTACATCTTCATGCTGACGGTTGATATAACCTTCGTATTTAACAGCAATTTCGATTTGCTCACCAACTTGTTCTGAAACCTCTGAACCCGTAAGTTCTGCAATTTGAGCAAAATTAATATTAGGACGTTTGAGTAAATCAATCGCACTACATTCTTTACTCAAGTCAGCACCAGTCATTTCGACAAACTTTTTACCCATTGGGTTATTAGGCGCTGCCCACAAATGCTGTAGACGCGATGTTTCACGCTCAACTGCTTCCATTTTTTCACAATAAGCAGCCCAACGAACATCATCAACCAAACCAAGCTCACGACCAATAGTTGTTAAACGTTGATCTGCATTGTCTTCACGTAACATCAAACGGTATTCCGCACGTGAAGTAAACATACGGTATGGTTCTTTTGTACCCAAAGTAATCAAGTCATCAACCAATACGCCCATATAAGCTTGGTCACGTTTAGGTGTCCATTCTTCTTGTTCCCATGCACGACGCGCAGCATTTAAACCTGCAAGCAAACCTTGAGCACCCGCTTCTTCATAACCGGTAGTACCATTAATTTGCCCAGCAAAATACAAACCGTTAATTGCTTTGGTTTCAAGTGTGAATTTTAATGCTTGTGGGTTGAAATAGTCATATTCGATTGCATAACCCGGACGCAAAATATGGGCATTTTCCATACCACGAATTGAACGTACAAGCTCAAACTGAACATCAAATGGTAATGAAGTCGAAATACCATTTGGATAAAGCTCATGTGTATCTAGGCCTTCTGGCTCTAAAAATACCTGATGTGAGTCTTTATCAGAGAAACGATGAATCTTGTCTTCAATTGAAGGACAGTAACGTGGACCTACACCTTCAATGACACCGGTATACATTGGTGAACGGTCTAAACCACCACGAATAATGTCATGCGTTTTTTCGTTGGTATGCGTGATATAGCAGTTCACTTGCTCAGGGTGCATTGAAGCATCCCCCATGAATGACATCACCGGAGACGGGAAGTCACCTGGTTGTGGTGTCATAACAGAGAAATCAACTGAACGGGCATCAATACGCGGTGGAGTACCTGTTTTTAAACGGCCTACCGGTAATTTCAATTCACGCAGACGTTGAGCAAGAGCAATAGAAGGAGGATCTCCTGCACGACCACCACTTGATTTTTCTAAACCAACGTGAATAACACCACCCAAGAATGTACCTGTAGTCAACACAACAGTTTTTGCGTCAAAGCGAATACCCATTTGGGTAACAACACCTTTAACAGTATCACCTTCAACAATCAGGTCATCGGCCGCTTGTTGGAAAATATCAAGATTTGCTTGGTTTTCCAAAGTCTCACGAATCGCAGCTTTATAGCGAACACGGTCAGCCTGAGCACGCGTTGCACGTACTGCCGCACCCTTACGCGAGTTTAAAATACGGAATTGAATACCACCTTTATCGGCAGCCAAAGCCATCGCACCGCCAAGAGCATCAATTTCACGAACTAAGTGTGATTTACCAATACCACCAATTGCTGGGTTACAGCTCATCTGACCCAAAGTCTCAATGTTATGGGTCAAAAGCAAAGTCTGTCGTCCCATACGCGCCGCAGCAAGTGCCGCTTCCGTACCTGCGTGACCGCCACCGATAACGATAACATCATAAACTTTAGGATAGTGCATGAGTACAAAAACACCAGAAAAAAAAGACGGAACATTATAGCAAAATTATCTGCTTATTGATGTACATAATTACAAAATTGTCATCACATGATTTACGCTACACCACATGTTTTGACATTTTGTTGCATGAATTCAATACAAAGTGAATGTTTTTTCAAATATTTCATTTTAGAATAAAAATTGTACAGCACTTCTATGACTTTAAAACTAACGCAACTAGAAGGAACACAAAATGAAAAGTACCATGTTAAAAATCTTAACCGCATCTCTCCTTTGTTTTTCAGGCGTAACGTTGACCCACGCTGCGACTAACCATACTGCTAAATCGACTCATACTGCTAAAACAACTAAGCATGCTGCAGAGTCAGGTAAATCAGTGATGCAAAAAGAACTGAGAGCTTGTGCTAAAAAACGTCAGGGCGAATGGGTGTCTTACAGCCATAATGGGGTAACCTTTAATGGTACTTGCCAACCAAATGAAAATGGCAAATTACAATTTAAAGCCCCTGCTCCTTAATATAGTTTTGACTTAAGGTATAAAGAAATCACTTTATTTTCTTCTATATCAGATCATCATTTTCAAAAGCGGTCCATTAAAGATGGGCCGTTTTCTTTTTTAAAGCCTTCTAGTCAGCTACAATATGCCTTTAAATAAAATTTTAGGTCCTTTTCGTGAAGTGGTTACAAATACACATTACCGTTGATCAAGAACAAGTTGAATTCACAGAAACACTATTAATGTCTCTAGGTGCGGTAAGCGTAACTCTGGATGATGCCGAAGATCAGGCTCTACTTGAACCATTACCAGGTGAAACACCTTTATGGAATAAAGTCATTGTTACAGGTATCTATCAACAAGACGAACAAGACCCAATTGATGTTGACACTTTAAAAGCTTTCTTAAAAGCTCAGCTTCCAAATGTACCTATGCGTCATGAAGAACTTGAAGACCAAGTTTGGGAACGCGCATGGATGGATTATTATGAACCGATTCAAATTGGGGAAAAATTCTGGATCGTGCCAGAATGGTTAGAACCACCAGAAGCAGATGCGACCAATATTAAACTTGATCCAGGCCTTGCTTTTGGTACAGGCAACCATGCAAGTACATTCTTATGCTTACAATGGTTAGGTAAAACTGATGTAAAAGATAAGATCGTGATTGATTATGGCTGTGGTTCAGGCATTTTAGGTGTTGCAGCTTTATTATTAGGCGCTAAAAAAGTATTTGCGACAGATATCGACCCACAAGCAGTTTTAGCAACAAAACAAAATGCTGAACTTAATGGGGTATTAGACCGCCTATATGTTGGCCT
Source organism: Acinetobacter nosocomialis (assembly GCA_025736915.1). Lineage (GTDB taxonomy): Bacteria > Pseudomonadota > Gammaproteobacteria > Pseudomonadales > Moraxellaceae > Acinetobacter > Acinetobacter nosocomialis_A. Next base: position 554,542 of record CP107049.1, read on the forward strand.
TCCTGAAGAGTTTGATCAAGAATTCAAACCTCAACAAGCAGACGTTTTGGTAGCAAATATTTTAGCGGGACCATTAATGGCACTTGCGCCAGAGTTTGCAAAATTACTTAAATCTGATGGTGAGTTCGCACTTGCTGGTGTAATTGAAGAGCAAGTAGCTGATGTTTCAGGTGTTTATTCTGAATTTTTTGATATATTAGACGTCGAAAAGCGCGAAGAAAACTGGTGTCGCATATCAGGAAAACGCAAAACAATAAATTGAGACTATTTAACTCATGAATGAAAAACAAACCCGCTGCCCTAAATGTAATTTAAATTTCAATGCTCTAACTAATTTAGTTAATGTTGAACTTCCAGAAGCAACAAATTCCTCTGTTTTAGCTGACGGCTCGATTCAAACACGATATATGACTCATTCACATGTGTTAGATATCTTTGATCAAAAAGTTGAAAACTCTAATATTGATCTTTTGACGTATTTAAATAATTTAAATTACTTCCATAACGAACCAATCAATGCGCTCCCCAACCTCAACTTAGCTGAACAAGCAACCTCACCTGAACAAGATAATGGTAAAAAGCATAGCTGGTTGTACTATACGCTTTGGAGTTCTGCGAATCTTATACTGATTTTGGTTTTTACTTTTCAGATTCTCTGGTTCAACCCAAAACTCATGCAGCAGAGTCCTGCTATTAGCCATGCATTTAATTATGTCTGTCAAATATTGCACTGCAGTAAGTCAACTGAACAATATCAACTTCTTTATATAGAAAAGGTAAAACTACGTAGAGTTGATACAGAACATACACAATTTTCTGGCGTTCTAGTTAATCAAAATAATAAAAGTATTGAGTTGCCTAATCTAAAACTAAGTTTTGGTAAAGAAGATGAGCAAGAAGAAATCATTTTTCAACCGCAGGAATATTTGGTTGAGAATTTACGTGGCATTCAACGCATCCCTACTAATACACCTTTTAGATTTCAATTTGATTTAAATAAAAGCAAAAAAAGCCTAGTAAATTATCGATTAGAAATTGTCCACCCCTAAATTGTAAAAAAAGTGAAAAAAAATTAAAAAAAAATGCAGTTAATTTGCTCACTTTTTCCTAGACAATGGTATGATACGCGCCACGAAAGCTTTGACTCATATACTCCTCGCTCTCAATTCAAAAAATATACTGTTAAGCATGTGTGCTTTTCTACATTAAGCACATAGCCTAACTTTTTTTGTTTTTGAGGGGGCTGTAACAAATATTTAACTATTGTTACGCTTATTTTTTACTCAATACGAAGAATTATGGCAAGCTAATTGTTCTTATGTTTTAGAGTCACTGTTTTAGGATCTAAAACAGGACTCCGTATTTTTAGACCACATTTATATACTACTTTACCCAAGCTAGTATTTGATTTTCGGATTAACTCGCATGAATAGCAAATCTCCTATTTTTACTGCACAATCTGATGTTGCTCTTCGCATCCACGTGGATCGCGCAGTTCGTCATTATTTTGCACAATTGCAAGGTGAGCAACCATCTCAGGTATATGACATGGTGCTAGCAGAAATGGAGAAACCTCTTTTATCTGTAGTTCTTGAATATACTCGTGGCAACCAAACACGTGCCGCAGAAATTCTTGGACTAAACCGCGGCACTTTACGCAAAAAGTTAAAAGCTCACGGTTTAATGAGTGAATAAATGATAAAATGCTCACGACGTCGTGGGCATTTTTTTATGCTTCTAATTGGTTTTAATCCGTAGACTTGAAATTGTTGACTTGAACATCATGACTATTAAACGTGCTTTGATTTCTGTATCAGACAAAACAGGAATTGTCGAATTTGCTCAAAACCTTGCAGCTTTAGGGGTAGAATTATTATCTACAGGCGGCACATATAAGTTGCTTAAAGATAATAACATTGCTGTTGTTGAAGTATCTGAACATACTGGTTTCCCAGAAATGATGGATGGCCGTGTAAAAACACTACATCCAAAAATTCATGGCGGCATTTTAGCTCGTCGTGGTCTAGACGAAGCAGTGATGCAAGAACACAACATTGATCCAATCGATCTAGTTGTAGTTAACCTTTATCCATTTGCAGCTACAGTTGCCAAACCGAACTGTTCACTTGCTGATGCTATCGAAAATATCGACATCGGCGGTCCAACAATGGTGCGTGCTGCTGCTAAAAACCACGCTTCCGTGGGTATTGTTGTAAATGCTTCAGATTACGATACAGTGATTAACGAATTAAAAGCTGCTGGTTCACTTTCTTATGAAACACGCTTCGATTTAGCTGTTAAAGCATTTGAACATACAGCTCAATATGATGGCATGATTGCTTCTTACTTAGGCGCTCGCGTTGGTAAGACCGAAGGTGAAGCTGATTTATTCCCTCGTACGTTCAACACTCAATTAAACAAAGCACAAGATTTACGTTACGGTGAAAACCCACACCAATCTGCTGCTTTCTATGTTGAAGCAAACGCAAAAGAAGCTTCTGTTTCTACAGCAAAACAATTACAAGGCAAAGAATTGTCTTATAACAACATTGCTGACACAGATGCTGCACTTGAATGTGTTAAATCATTTGCTAAACCAGCTTGTGTAATCGTAAAACATGCTAACCCTTGTGGTGTTGCGGTTTCTTTAGACGGCATTAAAGCTGCTTATGATTTAGCTTATGCAACAGATCCAGAATCTGCTTTCGGTGGCATTATTGCATTTAACCGCGAGTTAGATGTTGCAACTGCTCAAGCAATTGTTGATCGTCAATTCGTTGAAGTTATTATTGCTCCAAGCATTGCTGATGGCGTACTTGAAGTAACTGGTGCGAAGAAAAATGTTCGTGTTTTAGTATGTGGCGAATTACCTGCAATTGATGCACGCGCTCCACAACTTGACTATAAACGCGTTAACGGTGGCTTACTTGTTCAAGACCAAGACTTGGGCATGATCACTAAAGATGATCTTAAAGTAGTTACTAAACGTGCACCGACTGAACAAGAAATTGATGACCTTATTTTCGCATGGAAAGTTGCGAAATATGTAAAATCAAACGCTATTGTTTATGCAAAAAACCGTCAAACTATTGGTGTAGGCGCGGGTCAAATGAGCCGTGTTAACTCAGCGCGTATTGCTGCAATTAAAGCAGAACATGCTGGTTTGGTTGTTGAAGGCGCTGTTATGGCATCTGATGCATTCTTCCCGTTCCGTGACGGTATTGATAATGCGGCTAAAGCTGGCATTAAATGCATTATTCAACCAGGTGGTTCTATGCGTGATGAAGAAGTCATTGCAGCAGCTGATGAAGCTGGTATTGCAATGGTCTTCACTGGTATGCGCCATTTCCGCCACTAATTTAAATTTAGTCCTCCCTAACCCTCCTTTTATTCAGGAGGGTTTTCCACAATAATGGAACTATCTCTCCACTTCGAGAAATAGAGGGGGATGAAAAAGGATTAAAGTTAAGGAACAAATTAAAAATGAATATTTTAGTTTTAGGTAGTGGTGGTCGTGAACATGCTCTAGCATGGAAAATCGCGCAAGATACCAAAGTTACTCAAGTTTTTGTTGCACCTGGTAATGCTGGAACTGCAACAGAAGAAAAATGCGTTAACGTTCAACTTGATATTTTAGACAACCCAGCAATTATTGCTTTTGCTAAAGAAAATAATGTTGAACTCGTTGTTGTTGGTCCAGAAGCACCATTAGTAAATGGTGTAGTAGATGCTGCACGTGAAGCTGGTGTAAAAATTTGGGGACCGACTCAATATGCAGCACAACTTGAAGGCTCAAAAGCATTTGCTAAGCACTTTTTAAAACGCCATAACATTCCAACTGCTTTTTACGATGTATTTACTGAAGTTGATGCAGCTAAAGCTTATGTTGAAAAAAATGGTGCACCAATCGTTATTAAAGCTGACGGCCTTGCTGCTGGTAAAGGCGTAATCGTTGCAATGACCAACGAAGAAGCTTTTGCAGCAATTGATGACATGCTTGCAGGTAATAAGTTTGGTGATGCTGGTTCGCGTGTTGTAATTGAACAGTTCCTTGCTGGTGAAGAAGCTTCTTTCATTTGTATGATTGATGGCAAAAATATTTTACCAATGGCAACTTCACAAGATCATAAACGTATTTTTGAAGGCGACCAAGGTCCAAACACTGGTGGTATGGGTGCTTACTCTCCTGCTCCAGTTGTAACTCCAGATGTTTTTGAACGTGTAATGACGGAAATTATGCGTCCAACTGTCGATGGTATGGCGGCTGACGGACATGTTTACACTGGATTCTTATATGCTGGTTTAATGATTGATGAACAAGGTCAACCACGTGTAATTGAATTCAACTGCCGTTTTGGTGACCCTGAAACTCAACCAATCATGATGCGCTTAAAGTCATCTCTTGTTGATTTGGTTGAAGCAGGTATTGCAGGTAATTTACCAAAAGAAGCTGAGTGGGATGAGCGTAAGTCAATCGGTGTTGTACTTGCAGCAGAAGGATACCCAGATAGCGTACGTAAAGGCGATGTGATTTCTGGTATCGGCCAATCACCTGAAGATACTAAAATCTTCCATGCAGGTACTGCAACTCGTGAAGATGGTCACATTGTGACTTCTGGTGGACGTGTACTTTGCGTAACTGCTTTAGGTGACAGCGTTCTTGAAGCACAAATTAATGCTTTAGAAGTATGCGGCCAAGTAACTTTCACAGGTATGCAATACCGTAGTGACATCGGTTACCGCGCGATTGCACGTGAAAAAGCTGAATAAAAGTTAGCAAAAAAAGCTTCCTATTTAGGGAGCTTTTTTATTTTGTACACCAATAGAAGAAAATGATATAAATTTTTAGAAGATTTATTAAGATATCAACAAATAGAAAAAAGCCCTCTATATCAACTACATTTTTATTGCTATCATTAGTACATAGTTGTAACTGTCATCAGACACTGCTGTTTTAATAATTTCCATAAAGACTTGCTCTACAAATTATGCCTGTAGAGAGTTTTTTAATATTCTAAATTTATGAATGCTCGTTTGGCTACTGTTGGGGATGAACTGTTTGGGGAAACAGTTTTTGTTTATTAAACAATTACCCTCTGTTATAGCCAAAATATGCAAGCAAATTATGGAACCCCAGAAAAAGATCACAGAGTTTAGACTAGTTGTAATTCCAACTCCTCTCTTTTCATATTGATATAGATCAATCGTTATTGTTCTATATCTTAATCAGGACTTTTTTAAATGAAAAAGCTGATCAGCCTTTTTTTAAGCATGTCAGTAGTATTATTGACAGCATGTAGCAAACAAGAAAATGCTCAACAAGCCGAACAAAACAATGATAGTTCCAAAGTACAAAAGGTAGTAATTGCCTCTACAGGTTCGGATGCTGACATTTGGCGTTATATCGCATCTTTACCTGAAACCCAAGCTGCTGGACTGAAGTTAGAAGTAAAAAACTTCTCAGACTCCGTTTCAATGAATACAGCAGTTGCAAATAAAGAAGTAGATTTGAACGCATTCCAAGCTTATTCTTATCTTACTGTATTTAATAATTCAAACCCGGATAAGATTGCAGCGGTTTCTACCACTTATATTGAGCCAATGGGGATTTATTCAAGTAAATACAAAAAAATTGAAGAACTTCCTGAAGGTGCAATTATTTCAATCCCGGATGATGCTGCCAGCGAATCTCGTGCGCTACTCTTGTTACAAACTGCTGGCTTAATCAAGCTTAAAGCTGACTATAATCCTATTCAGGGCAGTCCAATTGATGTTATCGAAAATCCTAAAAAGATCAACATCAAACCAATCAAAATGGAAACTGCATTACGTCTTAAAAATGAATTTGATGCAGTTGTATTAAATAATACCATAGCACTCGAGGGAGGTTTAAACGTACTCAAAGATTCTATGTTCTATGAACCTATTGATCAAATCTCAAAACTTAGTGTCAACGTTCTAGCAACTGCTGAATCACGTAAAAATGATCCTGTCTTGCAAAAAGTTGGTAAGCTTTACCACACTGCAGCTGTTAAAAAATACATTGAAGAACACTTTGGTGGAACAAAAGTTGACGTAGACAAACCAATCAGCTATCTCTCAGAAGCTAAATAGTAATATAATAGCCCAAACGTGAAACAGGCAAATTATCTTTGCCTGTTTTTTCTTTCAAGCATAGTTTCTGACGATATGATTCAATTTAAAAACATTTCAAAGCACTATCAGCTCAAAAGCCAAACCATACGCGCACTCGATCAAATCAATTTAGAGATTCCAGAGGGCAGTATTTTCGGCATTATTGGCTATAGTGGTGCAGGTAAAAGTACTTTAATTCGCCTGATTAATTTACTTGAACGACCAAATGAAGGTCAGGTTATCATTAATCAAAAGGACTTCACTGCTTTAGATGCACGTTCATTACGTCAGGAGCGTGCAAATATTGGTATGATTTTTCAGCATTTCAATTTGCTTCAAACCAAAACAGTTGCTGAAAATATCGAAATGCCAATGCGTCTGCTAAATTATAAAAAAGCAGAACGTGAAAAGCGTTTAAATGAATTATTAGAGTTTATTGATCTTAAGCATAAAAAAGATGCCTATCCAGATGAACTCTCTGGCGGTCAAAAGCAACGTGTTGGTATTGCTCGTGCTTTGGCAAATCATCCTAAAATTTTATTATGCGATGAAGCCACATCTGCACTAGATCCACAAACTACTCAATCAGTTCTAGAGCTTTTAAAGAAAATCAATCAAGAACAGAAAATTACTATCGTCATGGTTACTCATGAAATGGATGTCATTGAATCTATTTGTGACCATGTTGCAGTTATGGAAGCTGGTAAAGTGATTGAGCAAGGCTCAACTATTGATATTTTTAGTAATCCTCAGCATCCAACAACTAAAAACTTTATACAAACTGTTTTACATCAACAGTTGCCAGTTAACATTCTAAATCAATTAGAAAATCAACATCACCACAGCATTTATTGCCTACAATTCTTAGGACGTTCAGCTCAAGAACCTGTGATTCAGTCACTTATTAAACAATATGATATTAGTTTAAATATCTTATTTGCCAATATGACTGAAATTAATGGCACAGTGATTGGTCAAATGTTTGTACAGCTTTTAGGTGACCCGCAGTTGATCAGTCAAGCGATTGAGTTTTTAGAGAAAAATGAAGTGAGCGTAGTTCAATCAGGAGATCAAGTATGAGAGATTTAATCGTACAATGGTTAACTGAACTTACTCAGCCTTTCTGGCACAGTTCCCTTTCTATGGACCAGTTTGTAACTGCGTTACAAGAAACCTTTAATATGGTGTTCTTTGCGCTTATATTTGGTGGTATTTGGGGCTTCATCCAAGGCATTATTCTGCTTGTAACTCGCCCAGAAGGGATCTTACCAAACAGATTCATTTATCATTTGCTTAACCCAATTGTAAATGCTCTGCGTTCTCTCCCATTTATTATTTTGCTTATTGCAGTTATTCCTCTCACCAAGTTCTTGGTAGGCACTTCAATTGGTACATGGGCGGCAATCGTTCCTTTAACGATTTATGTTGGACCATATATGGGCCGACTTATTGAAACTTCCCTACTTGAAGTAAATGAAGGAATTATCGAATCTGCTCAAGCAATGGGTGCAACACCTTGGCAGATTATTTCACGCTTTATTTTACCTGAAGCTCGTAGTTCTCTTATTTTGAACTTGACGACTGCTACGATTAGCCTTATTGGTGCGACCGCTATGGCTGGTGCAGTTGGTGCTGGTGGTATTGGTGACTTAGCCATTTCTTATGGCTACCAACGTTTTGATACAAGCGTTGTGATTTTAACAGTGATTATCCTCTTGCTTTTGGTACAGATTGTACAGACTTTAGGCAACTGGCTCTCTAAGATACGCTAAGTCATTTATATAGAAAGCTCCCTAAACGGGGGCTTTTTGTTTTTATAGTCTCCTGTTATTAAAAAGTTGAGTACATGGCTTAATGCCATTTTCTGTTATCATCAAAATTAATGGTTACTCTTTGGATTTGGTTTCAGGATAAAACAATGCGTTATAGAATTCATTTTATTGATGTGCAAAATGCCCTACAAAACTATATCTGGATTTTAGAAGATACTGGAACTCATGAAGCCGTTGCAGTTGATCCAACAGAAGCTGAGTTAGTCACTCAATTTTGCAATGACCATCATTTAACCTTAAAGCAAATTTGGCTTACGCATTGGCATAAAGATCATATCGGTGGCGTTGCAGATTTAACGGCTAACTCCACTCTAACTGTATATGGTCCAAGAGATGAATTAAGTAAAATTCCCGGTATTACTCATCCCCTTCAACATGATGACCATCTAAAATTTAATGATTTAAAAGTAGAGATTATTGCAACACCAGGTCATACCTTAGGGCATATTGTGTATTTTATTGAGGAACTGAATGCCCTCTTTTGTGGTGATACTTTGTTTGCAATGGGGTGTGGCCGACTATTTGAAGGTACGGCAGAGCAAATGTATCACTCATTAAATCGTCTTGCAGCCCTTCCAACCACAACCAAAGTCTATTGCACGCATGAATATACACTTTCTAATGCTGAGTTTGCTTTAAGCGTAGAACCTGAAAATCATGCCTTACAAGAACGTGCAGAACAAGTTCGTAAGCTTCGCACGGAAGGTAAAATTACTCTACCAAGTAGTATTGAACTTGAATTGGCAACTAATCCATTTTTACGTGCTGAAAGTGTAGATGAGTTCGCTCATTTACGTAGTTTAAAAGATAATTTCTAAATTTATGGGCTCTATCGAAAGATACAGTTTCATTTTAAGAACTGTATCTTTTTGAATAAAGCATGTTTCATGAAATTATTTTTTACATTTATTGATTTTAAATCAACTTGTTTTGATTAAATTTCACCCTAATCTTTTTATTTTCAAATAACCATAAAAATTAAATACTTACATTTTATTAGTACAAAAATTGATTACATAAAAACTGAATAAATTTATAAAATGAAGAAGATTACTTTATCTCTTTTACTTTTTTTACAAGTTGCAAAATAAAACAAAGTTTTCCCCCTTTAAAAAATCTAGGTAAATCCCTATTAATAAATAAGGTGTAAGACACGGATAGAAGAAGGAGTTCTCACGTGAAAAAGGTTGTTAAAGCTAAAAATTTAATTGCGTTCCGTATTTGGTTAGAAAAATTAGGGTATTCGGTTAAAAACTTGGCCGATGGAAAAGGTTTCACTTTCAGTTTTAAAAAAGAGTATGGCTTAGTCACGTGTGATTTGGCTGGTAATGCCTTAGCGATGCAATTAGGTGAAGAGTTTGAGGATCACTTAAAAGCGTAAGCTTGAGCTGTTTTGCATATACTATTTTCAGTATAGGCAACTTAAAAGTTCTGCTTTCAAAGTAGATCTATATGAGAGTTTGTGAAAATTTTATATTGGCCTCCCATAATTAAGCATTTACATACAAGATAGTTTTTTTTAAATTAAATTTTCGACTAGATAAAATAAAACCTGTAGCATGGCGCCTCTCCCAAATTGCCAATTGCTACAGGTTTTTTAGTTCGAATTAAAATTTTAAATAATTAATTCGTTTTAGATTTACCTAATGCTTTATCTAGAACGTCCTTGTCCAGAGCTTTGTCCCAACGAGCAACAACAATTGTTGCGCATGCATTACCAATTAAGTTAGTTAATGCACGACACTCAGACATAAAGCGGTCAATACCTAAAATGAGCGCCATACCTGCCACAGGTACAGATGGGACAACTGATAAAGTAGCAGCGAGTGTAATAAAGCCTGCACCTGTTACCCCTGCTGCACCTTTTGAACTCACCATTGCCACTAAAAGTAATGCAAGTTGTTCGCTAATAGATAAGTCTACATTACATGCTTGTGCAATAAATAAAGCAGCCATAGTCATATAAATGTTAGTACCATCAAGGTTAAATGAATAACCTGTAGGAATAACTAAGCCCACTACAGATTTTTCACATCCCGCTTTTTGCATTTTATCCATTAAAGACGGTAAAGCTGCTTCAGATGAACTTGTACCTAAAACCAACCAGAGTTCATCTTTGATATAGCGAATTAAAGCAATAATTGAAAAGCCATTGTAACGTGCCACTGCACCTAAAATGATTAATACGAACAGTACAGCCGTGATATAGAAAGTCATAATCAATAGTAATAAATTACCGATTGATTCGATTCCATAAGCACCAATAGTAAATGCCATAGCTCCAAAAGCACCAATTGGCGCAAGTTTCATTAACATGCCAACCAAGTAGAAAACTGGTGCCGTTAAGTTATTTAGGAAATCAGTGATTGGACGTGCACGATCGCCTAAAGCAGCTAAAGAAATACCAAATAGTACTGCCACAAATAGAACCTGCAAAATTTCACCACCAGCAAGCGGACTTACCAGTGTTTGCGGGATAATATTCATGAAGAAGTCAGTAATATTGGTGGCATGAGCCTTCTCAACGTAAGTATTTACCTTATCGCTGACTAAGGTTGCTGGGTCAATGTTTAGACCTTTACCCGGTTGAATGATGTTTGCCACAATCATACCAACCACAAGTGCAAGACTTGAGAAAGTAATGAAATATAGCATTGCTTTACCAGTCACGCGTCCAACCCGACTCATGTTCGTCATGCTGGCAATACCAGTAACCACAGTCAAAAAGATTACGGGAGCAATAATCATTTTAACGATTTTGATGAATGCATCACCGAGCGGTTTTAAGCTCTGTCCAAGCTCAGGGTAAAAATGACCAATTAAAACGCCTAAAATAATTGCAAAGATGACCTGTACATACAAAATTTGATGAAATTTCTGTTTTTTCTGTACGGTTTCTTGGTCAAGGGTATTGAAATCCATTATCTAAATACCTGTTCGATGGGGATAAAAAAATAAAATATAAAGCGTGCACCACAAGCTGCTTTAAAGGAAGTGAAGCCATTGTAAAGAATAAAAAATACCCTGTGTTATAAATTTAGAAAATGTAAAATTTAAAAACCATGTATATTTTTGTATATAAAGTCTGTCTTTTTCTGCATTCTTTAAAATTAAAATTTAGAAAAAAACTTTAAAAATACACCTAACCACTTGTTTGTTATTTAATTAGTTCTATTAATCATCTCTTTATGAGCTTTTATCTTTTGTTTTTAATTCAACAAAAACATCATTTTTAAAATAAATGATTAAGACAATTTCATGTTTATTTTAAATTATGAGAATTTAGTTTTTAAATAATAAGAAATATTGATATATAGTTATTTAATAAAAACAAAAGCCTATTTGGTGAGCTATTTAAATAAGCTATTTTTTAGCAATAAAAATAGGAAGTTACGCCTATTACTTTAAACAAATAGGCGTTTTAAAAGACCATGTACGTAATCTAGGCTTAATTCCTGATTGGTAAATAAAATCCGAAATAGCATAGGTGCGATTACAGTCTCGATTATTTCTTGGTTCGGTATAGTGAACTCATTACGTAATTTTGCTCGATTTTGAATAATGTCGAGTTGTTGAATAATCAAGGTTTCACATTTACGCGCATTATTAGAATCCGAATTTGACGTATAGAGTACGTCTCGTAATAAATCTTGCCCAACTTCTGAAGCATATTCTTCAAAATATTGTTCAACCCATGCTGTGATATCTCGTTCAAATGAACCTAAATCTTTGGGTTCCATATCTGGTTTGAGTTCATTTAAAGCTACATCTGAAAATAGCTGGTTGATATCCCCCCATCGACGATAAATGGTTGAAGGCGTTACTCCTGCTTGTGCAGCAAGCATTGGAATTGTAATTTGGCTTTGCTCGAAATCTTTTTGTAATTCTTTTACAGCATTATGTACCGCAGTTTGTATTCTCTCGCTGCGACCACCAGGACGTAATCCAGTAACAACTTTTGCCATTTATAAACTCTGTAAAGGGATCAAAAAATTTATAAATATTTATATCTATATACAAAATACACTAAAGCTAAGGATTTGCTTTAGTGTTAAAATAATGTATAAAAGCTAAATATTCGCTTTTATGTTATTGATGTTCTATGAACAATTCAAGTTCAAAACGGTCAAGAGCTGTTTTTCAATTAGATGCTGCAAGCGCTTTGACACTCAACACAATTACGCTTATGACATTTATGGCTGCATCTAGTGCGCCAACGCCGCTCTACCGCCTATACCAACAGATATGGCAATTTTCACCGGTCACATTAACTTTAATTTTTGCAACTTATGCTTTTACGCTGCTGGGATCATTACTAATTATTGGTTCCTTGTCTGACTATATTGGACGTCGACCAGTCATTATTGCTGCCATTTCTCTGCAAATTATTTCAATGAGCTTCTTCTTATTTGCTTCAGATGTTTCGATGTTATTTATCGCACGAGGCTTACAAGGAATCGCAACAGGGCTTGCTGTTTCAGCTATAGGAGCAGCCATTTTAGATTTTAGTAAGCTCCATGGCTCACTAATTAATAGTATTACACCTATGATAGGTATGGCTGTTGGGATTTTTCTGACTTGTTCTATTTTGCAGCTCTCCGCTCACCCCTTACAGCTTGTTTTTGAATTCTTATGTTTTCTTCTTATTTGTGAACTCATTTTAAGTTTTCTTACCCCAGAGACGGTCCAAAAAAGAACTGGTGCACTTGCTTCTTTGAAACCCGCGATGGCTATTCCTCCACAAACGAAAAGTGCTTTATTAAGTATTAGCCCAATTAATATTGCACTTTGGATGGTCAGTGGTTTCTTCTTGTCACTTATGCCATCTTTACTGGCAAAAATTTTCCATACTTCATCGGCATGGCTAAACGGTATTATGTTTATGGCGCTCGCCCTTTCTGGTGCAGTAGGTATATTAACACTTAGAAAATCGACAAATTTCCGTATTTTATTAACTGGTACGCTTTCAATTGCTATTGGTTCAATCATTTTATTTTTAGCAATTAATCTTACAAATGCAGTTGTGTTATTTCTAGGTTCAATTATTACTGGAATTGGTTTTGGTACGGCGTTTATGGGAGCCATTCGTAGTGTAATGCCGATGGCTCTTCCAGAAGAACGTGCAGGCCTTATGGCTGCATTTTTTGTGGAAAGTTATTTGGCTTTTAGTATTCCTGCAATTTTAGCTGGCTATTTTGTAGGGAAAGTTGGGCTGATGCATACAGCAAATAGTTATATTTGTTTTATTGTCTTATTGTCACTTGTTGCCCTTTTCATGATTTTTAGAAATTTTAAAAATAAATAACTATATAAAAAAGCCTCGAACAGAGGCTTTTTTTAACATTTACTGGTCACGCCAGCGTTTTAAAAAACGTTTTACATACTTTTTAAATGGCCAAGTAAACTGTTTTATAAAACTATTTGGAATTTTATAGCCAACTGTTCCATAAACACTTGCCAAATGATTCGGCATATATACAGTTTTAAATAAGACATCATAAAGCGGAATAAAAGCAGCGTAATTTTTATCAATCGCAGGTTTTTCTGAAGAGTGATGCCAATGATGAAATTCTGGTGTTGCGATAAACCAACGTAGATATGGAAATCGAAAACGTACATTGGAATGAATAAAAATAGCGTGAAATGAAATAAAAATTAAATAGGCAAAAACAGCAGAAGTATGAAACCCTAAAAGGAAAATTGGTAGGGTAGCAATAAAGCGAGTCATTAAAACTTCAACAACATGTAAACGGGAAGATGCTAGCCAATCCATATATTCAGTCGAATGATGAATCGCATGAAAACGCCATAAAAAGTTAACTTCATGCATGGCTCGATGCAACCAATACACCGTAAAATCAACCACAATGAGCAATTCAATGAATTGCAGCCAAATCGGCTGAGCTTGAACATATGGTACAATTGGATTATCAGGCAAATGCGTAATCCAATATTGAATTGGCATAACCGTTAAGAAGCTAAATAGTTGAATACCAATATGGCTGACCATGAAATATTTCATATCGGTCACCCAGCCCACTCTTAAGATCTTTTGTTCAGGGTTTTTAGCAAAAAAGCCTTCAAGGGGTATAAAAATAAAAGCCAAGATGACTAGGGTAAGTACAAAATAATCAATGCCTGCATAAAATGGTACGCTTGGAATGACTGGAGCATGAATAACACCACAGCCTAATACTGCTGCGATGAGTGCAAAGCATAAACCATAAAAGCCATATCGATTTTGTCGGATGATTGCACTAAATGCTCCAAAACCTGCGCTAATAATAATGCCTGTGATCAGTCCATAATAAAAAAGACTATAGTGCTTTGCATAAAGTGGACGTAACTCAGGAGTTGTCAGCACACTGGGAAACAAAAAACATAAAGCTCCAAATAAGCAAAGTAAGCTTAATGCCATGGATATAAAAGCACTAATTTTTCCTAAACCCGCATTAAGCTCTAAATTTTCAAATCTTGCTCTTAATTGATCGGTCATAATTCATATCAACAGTTCTTATTCTCTATGCCGCGCATGCTAACAAAATTTAATTATTAATTGTAAAAAGAACCTTATTTAACTCAGACTAAAAATAGATATATAAATAAAACTAACCAATCAACACAAAAACAGGATTAATTGGTTAGTTATTATAAATATTTATCTATTTCAGAACGTGGAAATAGGCTATTTATTTTTATATGGAGTCTCATAGGTTGTTTCAGCAACAGGTGAAACACGCCAAACTGTATTACCAACATCATCTGCGACTAATAGTGCACCCGAAAAATCAATTGCCACCCCCACTGGGCGCCCATAAGCCTTACCTTTATCACTGAGGAATCCAGTCAAAATATCTTGCGGTGGACCAGAAGGTTGACCACTTCTAAATGGTACAAAAATGACTTTATAACCACTGTGAGGCTTACGGTTCCAAGAACCATGTTGCCCGATAAATGCCCCACCTCTAAATTGTGGCATCAGTTCGGCTGCATAAAATGTAAGACCTAAAGAAGCCGTATGGTTGCCTAGTGCATAGTCAGGTTTAATTGCACGAGCGACCATTTCTGGATTTTGTGGTTTGACTCGCACATCTACATGTTGTCCATAGTAGCTATAAGGCCAGCCGTAAAAAGCGCCATCTTGAACTGAGGTCATATAATCAGGTACTAAGTCACTACCAATTTCATCGCGCTCATTAACCACCGTCCAGAGTTTTCCACTTTGCGGTTGCCAAGCCATACCATTTGGATTACGCAGTCCTGTTGCAAATGGACGTGACTGACCGCTTGCAATATCAAACTCTGTAATTTGTGCACGACCTTTTTCTTGATCTAGGCCATTTTCAGCAACGTTACTGTTAGAACCAACGGTAATATAGAGCTTTGTACCTGCCGCGTTAGCAATCACATTTTTGGTCCAATGGTGATTTAAAGGACCGCCCGGTAAATCTAATACTTTGGTTCCACTGGCTGTGATTTGAGTTTCACCCTCTTGGTAAGGGAAACGCACCAGTGCATCTGTATTGGCGATATATAAGTTATTACCGACCAATGCCATACCAAATGGAGAATTTAAGTTTTGAAGAAATACCGTTTTCTGATCGGCAACTCCGTCTCCATTGGTGTCACGAAGTAAAGTAATACGGTTAGCACTCGGATGAGATGAGCCTGCCCGTCTCATCACAAACGTCATGATTTTACCTTTAATGCCTTTACTGTCTTCGGGTTTAGGAGGAGCATCTGTTTCAGCAACTAACACATCACCATTTGGTAATACATAGAGCCAACGTGGGTGTTCAAGTCCTTTAGCAAATGCTTTTACTTTTAAGCCTTCTGCTGGAGTTGGCATAACACCACTTGGCCACCCTTGCGCGGGTGCTATATTTACGGTCGGTAATAAGCTTGATTTAGGTTCAGGTAACTTTGGGTCTGGACCATAACTTTCGGTAATCGGATATTGAGAGGATGAAGCACACCCTGTAACTAGAACTACAACGGTTGTACCTAAAATCGGCAGTAAAAAACGTGTAAGCATCCTTTATCTCCATTTTTTATTTTTTCGCAATCAGCACAGGGTAATGCTTTAGAAGATAGACTTATAGTTTATTTATTTAACTGTACTGATCATAACATGACATATTTTCAAATTTTTAATACATAACTACAGATTTTGTAGGCACTTAAATCGCTTTAGTTATTAACTACAAAAATTACAAATTAAAACTTAGCATTAGGATTGTTGCATAAAGCACTTATAAAATCCTCTTTCTCCTTTGGGGAAATCATAATAGATGTCATTCTTCCATTTTTCATATAGCTAATTTTGAGTCGATCTAACGATAGCGCTGGAGACGAAAGTGGATTATGAGTAGGTTCTATTTGGGTAATATCATCAATATTAATTTTCCAACGGAAAACCAGACTCTTAATGACTAATGTACTATTTTCTACCACATAGTAAGTGCTAAAGATTGGGAACCAAATAACTACAATGACTAAACTATAAATTATGAGATGCGAAAAATTGGTGCCCATAGAAGAATGATGAACTTCTTGATAAATTTTAAAAATAATATTGGCAGTGATCACAACAAATATTAATAAAAGCCACCAATCAATTTTTGATCTAAATTTCAAAAGTTATCCTCCACGTCTAAATCTCATTTATAACGAGTATTTCTATATATTTTTTATAAAATAACCGAACTAAAAATTAGCTTTAAATGTTAATGATACAAAATCTCGATCATCTATGGTGCTAAATTCATTAGAACCAAAAAAGTTATTATAGGCAATCTCTGCTGTATATTTTTGCTGATAAGTCATAGATAACGCTGCACTTACACTCATTTGCCCTTCTTGAAAGTTTTGGCTATATCCATAAACATCATGTCTAAAACTAAGACTTGGCGTAATCACTGTAGAGGGTAAAATATCTTGATAATTTAATGCGCCACGTAATCGGTAACCAAATGACCATTCATTAAAAAAACCATTTTTATTACAAAAGCGTTCATTTAAATTGTCTATTTCTGCATTGGTAAGATGAGCTGTACCATACGGCGTACATTTTAAGTCGCCTGTTTCAGGATTATAAGCACCTGTTGAAAGCTCACTACGGCCAAATGCGCCTGTCCGGCCAAACCGATGATTACCAATATCTGCAATATGGTTTAAGGCAAATTCTGTAGACCATGTCATCGAATTTGCACCCCAAATATTGAATATGCTATCAGTTGCTCCAACCGAAAATTGTGTTACCGGTAAGCGTACATATCCTTGAATATATTGACCTAATTCAACAGTTTTTCCCGGCGGTGCAAATGGTGTTCCTTCCGATAGCACTTGAGCATAGACAATGTCTGTGCCATTTAATTGCAAAGGTTGATTAGGTTTGTGGGTTAACTCACTAAAAACTGTTGTTGTTCCAACTTTACCAGTCAGACTTAATCCAAACATTTTGATATCTTCAGGGTAGATAGAAAAATAACTTGCGGTATTAAAATGTTCAGGTCCTGCTGCTGTTACAGCCGTTCCATCAAAGTTTGCATTACGGCTATGGTAGTTCGCATAGTAAATAGCTAGCTCAGCATTATTTAAACTTGGTAATGTCTGTTTTAAAGCAATACCATATTGGCCATTGTCCTTTGCTTTTCTACTTTCTGCACGTGGAATATAGGTACGTAAACGAATTGCGGTATCCGATAATTTATCTCCACCTCCAGCAATTAAAACTGGACCTGCATTTTCGGGCACAAAGTCTGAAATCTCAAAGAAAGTTCCGTTACCATCAACAACTGAAGGTCTAAATTTAAATTGATAGAACCCTTCGATTTTCAAATTTTTATTAATGCTTGTGTTAAATGAAAATATTTCGGTTGGAATGATTCTTTCTTTTGCATCACCACCCGGTCGGTTAATTGCAGTAAAATCAAAGGCACTCACCGAATTTAAACCGTTTTGAAAAAACTGAGATTTCCCCCAATTTAATGTTTGTTTACCTAATTTGAAATTGATGCTTTTCCCACTGCCTAGTTCAAAATCTTTCCATATATAGGCATTCCATAAATCGATACCTTTGAACTTTGCAAGCCTTGGCCACGCTGAATCATTAAAGGGTTTAAAGTCTCCGTGTCCTGTCTCATAAGCATGGTCATACCAGTATTTAGTGCTAATGACCGCACCCTGCTGTTTTCCATTTAGCTTAACTTCAGTTATGCCTCTGATAATCTCTGAAATGGCATCATATTTACTAAAATTCATACGCCCATCATCACCATTTACATCAATGCTAGCGCCTTGTTTGCCTATTTTGTTTGCGTCAGGCCGATAAAGTAATGAAACGGATGGATCTTGCGTACTCCAACTGGCTCCTAAGCTTAATGTCGTTTTTGTATCGACCTTCCAGTCTTTATCAATATCAAAACTGGCTGCATTTGCTTTAGACATAAATAAAATTAGGCTTAATGAAACACCTATTTTTTGAATATATAAAACGTGATTATTTCTTTGATTTAAATAGACGTAATGACCCATCATATTATCTCCCTATAAATATGATTTTTCTTATTTATTGCTTATTACTCAAAGCCATCCATTGGCTTTTAAATGGTTTACATAAGCAGGTATTTTTTGTACTAGGCAGGTTGTTCGACCTGATCTAACTGTTGAATGAATTGTTCAGCTAAAGGCCAATAGCCAAAGCCAGATGCAGGGTTTAAATGTCCTACTTCACCTAAATTTACGAGTTGACTACCCCACTTTTCTGCCATTTCACTTACAGCTTCATAACGAGCTAAATGGTCATTGGTGCTTGCAACTAAAATGCTGGGGAAAGGTAGTGTTTGATCTGGTAAAGGACTCCATCCTTCTTGATGAAGTACGGTTGGGCTTGGATAATTTTCTGGCCAGCTTTCGTTTAAGTCAGGTGGAGCCACAAGCAAAGCACCTTGAATTGGTCTTTGATATTTTGCAGCCCAGTGTGTTGTCATCAATACGCCTGCGCTGTGTGCAACCAAAATGACAGGCCCTTGTATTTGTTCGAGTTGTGCCTGAATAGCAGC
Organism: Acinetobacter nosocomialis; assembly: GCA_025736915.1. Classification (GTDB taxonomy): domain Bacteria; phylum Pseudomonadota; class Gammaproteobacteria; order Pseudomonadales; family Moraxellaceae; genus Acinetobacter; species Acinetobacter nosocomialis_A. The sequence goes on from CP107049.1 coordinate 573,572, forward strand.
AACTCTATTTTCACAATTGAGTTTGTTGGTTTGCACAGGAGGTACAGAACGAACCTTTGCTAGCTTTGTTTCTAAGATCGTTTGCCAATGCTCGGGAACATGATCGCGTAACCCCGGAATAATTAAAATTGTTGCTTTGGTTTGTATTTTTTCCATTTCGACGCCTGTGAATTTTGCCATCTAGGATGCATAAGAATTTTTATAAAACTCCATTCACAATAAAGGCTCATTTCAGTTAATGGTGTACATAAGGCGTCACGGACTTGTCATTTGACGACACATCTTTTTAAAATTTCGTAAATTAATTAAAATATTTTTTGTAATTACAAATGAATCAAAAGAACAGTTTTAAAATTAAGTTGACATCACGATTAGGCTCTTAAATAAAAGCTTTTGTAATGCGAATATTTTAGTTATAACTAGATATGAGCTGTAAGGAATATGGCTGATTAAGAACAGGAGATAATAAAATGGTGCCTCTTGCGCATACCGCCTCTTTAAAAAATTATTTGGCAGTTGCTCAGCAATTAGATCTAAATCCCTACCATTTATTATCACGTGTTGGGCTTAGCCAAACTCAATTGAATGATCTTAAACAACGTATTCCTGTCGATAAAGCCATTACCTTGCTTGAAGACTCAGCCGAGATGAGTAATTGCGATGTATTCGGTTTACATATGGCTGAGCAACGCGAAATCGCGGATTTTGGTGAACTGAGCTTATTATTAAGTTACCAATATACTTTGAGAGAAGCGCTGCAAACGATTGTTCGTTATAGGAATTTACTCAATAACTCACTTGAAATATATATAGAAGAAATTGACGATACAGTTGTTATTCGAGAAGAAGTGGTGACAACAAATTGCGGATATAGCCGGCAAGCCACAGAACTTGCTTTAGGAATCACCCATCGTTTTTGTGCAGCACTCATGATGCAAAAATGGCGACCGTTAAGTGTACACTTCACTCATAACCCGCCCAGTGATTTAACTTTGCATCGGCGGATTTTTGGCTGTGCGCTAGAGTTTGGTAGTGACTTTAATGGTATTGTTTGTACGGCGGCCGAACTTGATACAACAAACCCTCAAGCAAATCTGGCTATGGCCAACCATGCACAACGTTATTTAGATATTTTGCAAAATAGCAATGAATCGACCATGATTTTTGATATTCGTAAAAGTATTTATCTTCTTTTGCCAATGGGTCGCGCTACGATTGATCAAGTCGCTCAAACACACGGTATGCACGTACGGACTTTACAGCGTCGATTAGAAGAAGCTCAGACGAGTTTTAGTGATTTAATGAATGAAGTACGCAAAGATCTCGTATTTCGTTATTTAAAAAATCTAAATTATTCACTTGCTCAAGTATCTGATATTTTAGGTTACTCAATGCCGAGTTCTTTTACGCGTTGGTTCATTAGCCAATTTGGTATGTCACCGAATACGTGGCGTAGTCACAATAAAGCCCTGCTCAATTAATTTCTCTTTATGTGAAGCCCAATGAAGTCGTTTAAAATATAAGGAAGCTGGGGAACTATTCCATAACTTCCTTAAAAATTTAATTTTTAAAATTAAAACCACAAGTGCATAAGCCCAAGAACCAATACCACTAAAAATATGCTTTCGCCGATCATTAAAAGAATCGGTTTAATGCCAACTGATGCTAATTCTTTTAACTGAGTTTTCATACCTAAAGCACTTATTGCGATGACTAAAAACCAGCGTGATAAATCATTGATTCCATTTTGAACCATCGCTGGTACCCATCCTATACTGTTAATACAAGCGAGTAGTAGAAAGCCAACGGCAAACCAAGGCAGCAATGGCGGTCGTTCCCCCGTTGAATCTGCACCTTGCATACGGGTAATCATGGCTGCACAAACAATTACTGGAAGCAGCATTGCCACACGCATGAGTTTAACTACAGTCGCCGTATCACCCGTTTGGGTAGACATGCTATAACCAGCGCCGACCACTTGCGCCACATCATGAATCGTAGCACCAAGAAACACACCAGCCGCTTGTGGCGATAACTCTAGCCACTTCGCAATCATCGGATAGACAATCATTGCAAATGTTGAAAGTGCCGACACGCCAATCACGGTAAACAAGGTCGCTTTTTCTTTTTGCGGATGATTTGGAAAAGCAGCCGATAGTGCCAGTGCGGCTGAAGCACCACAGATTGCCGTTGATCCACCAGTGAGCATGCCAAATAGTTTTTGGAAGCCTAAAATTTTAGCAGCAATAACAGAAACGGCAATTGTGACAATAACCAGAGTAATGACTAACGCAACAGGCTGCCAACCTAGTGCGGTGATTTGACCCAAAGTAATACGCATTCCGAGTAAGGCAATACCCATCCGAAGCACACTACGTGCGGTAAACTCGATACCTGCCTTACATTTACTTTCAGCAGCTAAAAAATTCACGCTCATGCCGAGCAGTAGCGCAAATAGCATGACTGGTGCGCCATAATGCTCTGATAAAAAACAGGCAGCCGCAGCAACGACCGAACTGACCACAAAGCCTGGTGCTAATTCTCTTGTACGCTGGGAAAAATTTCTCAAAACTAAACTACTCATGATTTTCCCCATAACCGATCATAATAAATACCTTGTCCTCGATCACTTCTACGGGATAGGTTGCAACTTTGAGTTGAGCAGAATTAACTAAACAGCCATTTGTTAAATCAAAGCGTAAACCATGGGCACAACACTGAATCACTCGTCCTTCTAAACGTCCACTAAATAGCGATGCGCCCTGATGAGGACAGCTGTCATCGATTGCATACAACTGAGTCGCAACGTTAAATAGTGCGAGAGTTTTATCTCCAATTTTTAAAAAAGCCCGCTCACCTGAATTCGGTATTTTTTCAAAAGGCACTTCAAATCGGTTGGTCATATCAACTCTCCTTGTGCCAGCATTGCCTCTTGCATCGCTTGATAAAGCGCATCTGCTGATTGCGCACCCACTAAGGCAGAAGCCCGATCAAAAATAAAGTAAGGCACACCATTACCTCCTGTACTTGCAGAGATAAAATCTTGATGATCTTGAATAAACAAATCTTTGATAAGCTCAGGTGAGAAGCCACAACGTTTCGTGATTTTGTATAAAGTGGTGGTATTTCCGATGTCTAACCCATCATAAAAATATGCAGCAAAGAGTTGTTCTAACAACGCATTGCACTGCTCAGGAGTACCTATTTTTAAAGCTTTATCAAATAAGCGATGAGCTTTAGCGGTATTTGGCATCCGTTTAATCTGTTCAAAATCGATCTTAAGCCCAACTTTATGTGCAGCTTTATTGACCTGTTCTTGTCTCATACGGACTGCGGTCAAACTACCTAACCGTTTCAAATAAAACGTTTGAAACGGTACACCTTCAACAGCTAAATCAGGTATAAGCTGAACACCTCGCCAATGCACAATAACTTTGACTTTGGGGTGAAGCTGATAAAACCTATTTATAGCGATCAGTAACTGACGTTTCCCGATCAAACACCAAGGACAAATAAAGTCAAAAAATACATCAATGTGTAATTGCCGAATCATCATTTGTTATTCATCCCGCATTTTTGTATTTGGTTACCTGAATGATTTTTAAGCTCAGTTATTCCTTGCTGCTCAAAGCGTGAGATATCTTTGTGATAATGGCGTTTGGCATAAAAAAATACGGCTGCTGCTGCAATACTGACCAATGGCATAAGTTGAAATGCGCTATGTAAACCAATCACATCAGATACTTTGCCAACGACTAAAGGACCAAGCGCTAAACCAAGAAAATTGTTAGCCAGAGTAAGTGTTGCAAATGCAGAGCCATGAACTGAGTTATGTGTGAGATTGGCCACCATGGCACTAGATGGCCCATTGGTTCCTAGGGCAATAAACATTCCGAGGCAGATGATAAGTAACTGATTCCGTCCCGCAGGCATAGCAAAAGCAATGAATAAAAGAACACAACCGAACAAGCAGTATGTAATCGCTAAACTGACCTTACGATCTGGACAGTTACGGCCCAAATAATCACACAACATACCGCATAGAATTGTGCCTACTGCACTACATAGCAAAATGACCGCTGCCATCACACCTGCCTTGTCAGTACTCATGCCGTAATAGCGATTGAGATAACTCGGCATCCAGACAATTACTGTACCACCCACAAATAATTGCAGACCACTACCAATGTAGGTGGCAATGACTGAACGACTTGAATATAAAGTTTTTAAAGGGCTTTTAATGTGCTGGGTTTTACTACGAATTTTATTTTGAGGTGCTGCGTTTATTCTGTTTTCTTTCACTAAAATTGGATATAGAAAGGCCAAAATGAGACCAAATAAAGCAATGCCTCCAAAAGCCCAACGCCAACCGAAATGCTGTGCGAGTACACCACCTAAAGCCACACCCAAAAACGAGCCAAATACGCCACCCGCCATAAAAGCACTGGCGAGTGTTGCACGCATTTCTCGTGGGAAAACAGCCACAACCACCGCGATTCCCACGCTGCCATAAGCAGCTTCACCCACACCAACCATAAAACGAGCAATAAACATTTGCTCATAATTTTCAGCCAGTGCACATCCTAAAGTCGCCAAACTCCATAAAGCCGCCATAATGGCCAAGCTTTTAACTCTTCCAAAACGGTCTGCCATTAAAGACAAAGGCAGAGTCAATAAACCCACCATTAAGGCGACAATGCCACTGAGTAAACCTAACTGACTATCGCTGAGCAACCACTCATTTTTAAGTAAAGGAAAGACTGCGTTTAAGACTTGTCGAGACATGTAATCTGAAATGAGCAAACCAAATGTCAAAGCAAAAACAAGCCATGCATAACGACGAGGTATACTGATTGACGTATCAACATCGCTCATCTGATCTGAATACTGATGTGCATTCATACGACCTCCTTGTATTTTTTATAATTTCTATTTAGCTAGTGCAGCAACTCACTTTTAAAAAACAAAGCGGATAAGCTGCACTACATTTGAGGCCTAAATTCCGTTAGGCCTTGTCACATTAATTACGCTGTGGCACGCCCTTTTGCCCTGCTTTACGATTGGGTGCCATACCATTTGCGATTAGAGTTTCTTCAATACTGTTGTATTGCACCCCAATACGATAAATTTCACGGGCTTCTTTTCCTGAGGCAATTTCACGGCCTAGTTCATGGGCAATCCGAACGGTTTGCTTAATTTGCTCTACAGATGAAAAACGACGTCCGTGATGATCAATGATCGTGTCTTCATTACCAACACGGGCATGTAAACCCATTGCCATCGACATGGTGTTAAAAGGCAACACATTTTTGAGCAGAGACTCAGATGTCAAAGTACATCCATCGGGTACGCGATGAATAAAATTAAAGAAATTAAATGGGTTTGGACCATCAAAACCGCCACCGATTCCAATCCAAGTTAAGTTTAACGGCCCCATATACAACCCTTTACGCACCATACGTTCTAGCGTCTCAAGTCCATGCATACCCGTTAACTGAAAGTGCGGTTGAATATTGTTTTTACATAAGCGCTTAATATGTTCGGCAACCCATGCTGGCCCTGCTGGCACGGTCATTTCTGCATATGCAGCCTGAGTCGCTGGATGTGCCAATGATGTCCCTTCTAAATATTCTGGATAGAGCAATTCCATAATATTCATTTGTGTAGTGTTAATTGCCACCGTAACCTGATCGGGCTTTGGTGTAAGTTCAGCCAACATATGTCGGGTGTCATCACTTAACCATAGAGCTGCCTCACCTTCACTTTCGGGTGCAAATGAAATCGAACCACCTACCTGAATAATCATGTCAGGCACAGCTTCACGAACACCTGCAATAAGTTCATTAAATTTTGACAAGCGTTTAGAGCCTTTACCATCAAGCTCACGGACATGTAAATGCAGCACCGTCGCGCCCGCTTCATAACACTCAACAGCTTTTTGTATTTGCTCATCCATGGTCACTGGAATATCTTCAGGAAAGTCTTCTGGCATCCATTCGGGTCCATACGGTGCAACCGTGATTACTACTTTTTCCATATTTTCTGGGTGCAATGAGTCGTCAAAGAATTGCATGTGCATCTCCTTATGTATTTTTAGAATTTTCAATTAGATAAAATTATTAACCTATAGATTTAATAGGTTGCGTCACCAATAATGCCGGCCCGCTCCATTTTTCGGTGGCAAGGTGGATAATCCATGACTGCATAATGTTGTGTGCTGCGGTTATCCCAAATGGCAATGCTGTTAGGCTTCCAACGCCAACGCACTTGAAACTCTGGAATATAGGCTTGAGAAATTAAGTAACGTAGTAGTTCAGCTGCGCCCGGATTGGCATCTTGTCCAAATCTGACGCGCTCTTTGGTGTGATAGTTACTGAAGTGAGTCGTAAACGCGTTGACGTATAAAATTTTCTCGCCCGTTTCAGGATGAGTACGTACCACTGGATGCTCAGCATCGGGAAACTTTGCTTTTAAGTCCAAGCGTTTTTCAAGTGGCATAGCAGCACCAAAACTCGCCTCTATGCTGTGGTAGGCACGTAAGTCAGCAATCTTATTTTTAATATCGTCGGGTAAAGACGCATAGGCCATGACCATATTGGTCCACATAGTATCGCCACCCACTGGTGGGCATTCAACACAGTGCAACACACATCCCATCGGTGGAACCTTGCGCCAGCTTGCATCACTGTGCCAAGCATTTTCATAACGATCAACAGGACTTTCAGGATGTTTATAAATCTGCACCAAACCCGGATGATCAGGATGGCTGCCTACCGCAGGATGATCTTCGAGCTGTCCAAATTTTTCTGCAAATGCGACATGATCCTGACGGGTTAAATGCTGATCTCGTAAAAACAACACACGGTGTTTAAGTAGTTGTGTGCGAATTTCAGCAAATAATCCATCATCATAAATCGCATCAGCGAGTTTGACGCCACTGAGCTCTGCACCAATATTGCAAGTTAACTGTTCAATTTGCATAAGAAATCCCTTCAAATTACAAAGATTGATGAACCTATTGTTTTACGTGCTTCCAAATCACGATGAGCTTGTACTGCATCCTTTAGCTCATAGCGCTGATTAATTTCAATTTTGATTCGTCCATGCCGAACATGATCAAATAATTCATTTGCAAGTTCTTTCTTCTCGGTTGGATCTGCAATGTAATCTGCCAAAGCTGGACGTGTGACAAACAATGAACCTTTCACGGCAAGTAATACCGGATCAAAAGCAGGAATTGGACCAGACGCTGTTCCTACGCAGACCAACAAACCACGGCGTTTGAGAGAGTCTAATGAGCTCATGAAAGTGGCTTGGCCAACACTATCGAAAACGACATTTACACCAACGCCACCTGTTAACTCACGTACACGTTCGGCAACATTTTCATAGCTGTAGTTAATGACATGATCACAACCATGAGCTCGCGCTACGGCAGCTTTTTCTTCTGAAGATGTGGTACCGATAACAGTCAAGCCAAGTAATTTAGCCCATTGAGAAACGATCAGCCCAACACCACCAGCGGCTGCATGTAATAAAATTGAATCGCCCGCTTTAAAGTCATAAATGCGGCGCATCAGATAAGCAGCGGTCAGCCCTCTCATGGTCATGGCAGCCGCTGTTTCACAAGAAATTTCTTCGGGTAATTTAATTAAAGCATTTGCTGGAATTAGACGGTGGGTGCTATATGCACCTAAGGTATTTAAAAAACCTGTATAAGTAACTCGATCACCAACTTTAAGCTGAGTCACTCCTTCGCCTAAAGCTTCAATGACACCTGAAGCTTCGACGCCCATGCCATTAGGCATTGGAATTTGATAGGTTCCATTACGAAAATATGTATCGGCATAATTTAGACCGACTGCCACATGACGTAGGCGTACTTCTCCAGCTTTTGGATCTCCTACTTCTACATCTTCATAGCGCATTACTTCTGGCGTTCCTGTTCCATAGAAACGTATAGCTTTCGTCAACGTCATGTCCTATTCCATATTTTGGTTTTTTATTGAGTGCCTATAAAAGCAATAACCAAAATTACAACAGTTAGGATATGGGCCACTTTACATTTCACGACACAAGCTTAACGTTTAATGACAGCCGAACTTTACTAAAGTTGGTTTTATATTTATCTGACGAAATAAGGATTAAGTTCATACCTATCAAAAATTAAAATAATTCTAAATATTTACGATTTGTTTTTTTAAGTTAGCTTTTTAAATGCACTATTTTTTAATTAAAAATTCCTTTACCCTGACCTACTTTAACTATTTTTAACTTTCACGTTAGCTCAGGCATTTAATTCAGTTCATTTATTTCTTATGTCAAAAAATTTAGCAACACTGATTGGTTTAAGTGCCATCCTGATGTGGGCCTCTATGGTGGGTTTTGTAAAACATATCACGACTGTCATCGGCCCAGATATTGGCATTACACTGATTTACTCCTTAAGTGCGTTGCTACTCCTAATTATTTTTAGAGTGCCAAATTTTAAGTTAATTTCTAAAAAATATTTAATTTTAGGTGCAATTTTATTTATCGCTTATGAGCTCTGCTTTTCGTTTGCACTTGCCTATTCAAAAACTGCTCAACAAGCGATTGAAGTAAGCATTGTGAACTACCTTTGGCCAAGCTTGACGGTTTTAGCTTTTGTCATTTTTAAAGAGTTAAAATTTAATGTATTTATTATTTTAGGCTTAATCATTTCAATTTTTGGCATTATTTTTATTCAGACTGGAAATGGAGATTTTAGTCTAAGTCGAGTTATCGACAACTTTTATAGTAATCCTCTAAGTTATATTTTGGCATTTATAGGTGCCATTATTTGGGCTTTTTACTGCGTGTTGACTAAGAAAATAGGTAAAGGGCAAAATCCTATTTCTATTTTCTTTATTGGTGTTGCTGCAACCTTGTGGCTAAAGTTGTTGTTTAGTGGTCAAGCCGTTTTGCCATCACTCGATTTAAATACAACTTTATCTTTAGTATTCGCCTCCACAGCAATTGGGCTAGGTTATGCGGCATGGAATATTGGCATTATTCATGGTAACACCACCATGCTAGTAGTTGCTTCTTACTTTACGCCCATCATCTCTTCTCTGCTTGCCATGTTGGTTTTACAAACCGAGTTATCAATCAGCTTTTGGCAAGGAACGGCTATGGTTACAGCAGGTTCACTCATCTGCTGGCTTTCAACAAATTGGACAGTTATCCGTTCTTATTTTAAAAAGGATTAAAAGCTTAGGTCATACTGATATAGAATTATCTGCAACAGAGTTAGTTTTTTGCTCTAAAGCAAAATTTACAGCTTCTTTTGCATGAATGGCGGTGGTGTCAAATAACGGTATAGAAAATTTAACATTACCAATCAACATACAAATTTCAGTACAGCCTAAAATAATACCTTCGGCACCTTCCGCAATCAGCTCCTCTACCACGGTCACATACTTTTGTTGTGAATCTGGATTAATCACACCTAAGCATAATTCGTCATAAATAATGCGATGCACTGTTTTACGACTGCTTTCATTTGGAATAATCACCTCAATTCCATGGTTTTGTAATCTAGCTTTATAAAAGTCTTGTTCCATGGTGAAAGCTGTTCCCAATAGTGCAACCTTACTGATATTTTGACTTAAAATTTCTTTCGCTGTGGCATCAGCAATATGTATAAATGGAACCGTAATGGCCTCTTCAATTTGAGGGGCTACTTTATGCATGGTATTGGTACATAACACTATACAATCTACCCCAGCTTTCTCTAAATTCATTGCTTGCTGAGCTAAGTATTCGCCTGCCTCTTGCCATAGACCTTTCGATTGTAAAGCGGCTATTTCTTGAAAATCGACACTACTTAAAATGACTTTAGCCGAATGTAACTTGCCTAATTTGTTCTGAACTGTTCTATTCATTTGTTGATAATAAAGCGATGTAGACTCCCAGCTCATTCCACCTATTAAGCCAATCGTTTTCATTCGTTTCAGTCCTTTTATTTGATCTATTCTTTATAGCCATAAAAAGCTAAACATGACTAGAAGGAAATTGCTCTCTTTATTAAATCTATAAACTGTTTTATAAAATATATTTTTTAAAACTAATTAGTAAAAACTTTATGTTAGAAACAGACCGTTTAATCTTAAAACCATTTGTTCAAGAAGATTTATCTACAGTCATTGAGATGTTACAAGACAAAGATTTTATGGCTTTTTCACCTTATGGTCACTTAACACCTGAAGCTGCAACGACTCGTTTTTTCGAAATATTAGAGCATTATAAAAAGTATAATTTTGGAAAAATGGCTGTGGTCTTAAAAGATACTCATCAAATTATTGGTTATTGTGGGTTTGAAATTTGTGAAGTTGATGGCAAAACAGAAGCTGAACTAGGTTTTAGACTTATTAAAACTCAACGAAATAAAGGCTATATTGTTGAAGCTTCACTTAAGTTACTAGATGACATGAAAAATCGAAATTTTAAGCATGTGATCGCTTTTTCAGAAAATGATAATTTACCTGCTCACAACCTATTAAATAAGCTTGGTTTTGAAAAAACCAACTCATCTAGTTATATGGATATGGATGTTATCTTCTTCAAAAAAGATCTATTATTTTCTTCATAAGTATTATTCCTATAGAAAACTTTAAGTTAATGAAGATCTATTTGCTTCAAAGAAGCCATCATTAAACGCACATCAAAAAATATAAGAATTCACGCAAATTTCACGACAGCCTCTTTAATTTAATCTTATAAAGTTGGCTAGGATTCATTCATGAAAATTATAACTACTGCCTTAGGGCTGATTACCTTAGTAGGTCTAACAGCATGCAAAAGTGTGCCTAGTTATTCAAGTGATTATGGTAAAGCCGAACAACAAATTACGGGTGTTACATTAAATGATGAACAAGCACTAGAGATTGGTAATCACTTTGTTGCTGCGTTTAACACTTTGGGCACACCATCCTTTGTAAGTAATGCAAGTAGTCTTTATGCAGATCAGCTCTATATCAACGATACCCTCTCACAGTTCTCTCAGAAAAAAGATTTGATTAAACACTTTGAGGGTATGAACACACGCGTCAGTAAGGTCACAGTCAAACTCATTAGTGCAACTCATCATCAAGATAGTGCTTACATCCATTGGTACATGACCTATGACTTTAAAATGCTAGGACGCTCGAAAACTATGGCTTCCTACGGAATTAGCCAAATCAAAATTAATGATCAACAGAAAATCATTTTCCAACAAGATTTCTGGGACCCAGCAAACGGTCTTTATCGTTCTTTACCTGTATTTGGAGGAGTTTATAAATGGATATTGCCGTTCAAAAAAGCCGAGTCTTAATACTTCTAGGTATTTTAATTGCATCTCACGCAAATGCGGCTGAACTAAAGAAATGTAGTTCAGCACCTTTAATGGTAACGAGTCAAAAAGTAGGAAATGTCAGTTACTTTGCTGAAGACTGCTTAAAAAGCTGGCAAAACCAAAGCATAAAAATGGATTTTAGCTATAACCGAGATATTCCCGAATGGGCATTTAAGCGGGCGGCAGCACACTATTTGAAGAAAAATATTAGTGGTTTTGATGCAAAATCTCCACTTAATCATATTAATGAGCTTTATAAACCAATTAAGAGCGGAGATTTATATAGCCTTTACTATCAACATGAAAATCAAAAACTGGAGTTAAAGTTAAATCAAAAACTACTAGGTTCTATAAATAATCCAAATGCAAATCAATATTTTAAAATCTGGTTTGGTAGCGAACCATTTAATGCTAAATTAAAACAACAACTATTAAATTAATGGCTTAATAAAATCTTATGGGTAATCACTTTATCCTCATGGTTGAGGACCATTTTGAACTGGCGGCAACAGTCTGTGAATTTCTTGAAGTGCATGGTTATGTCATCGATCATGCACGTAATTTAGATGCAGCCCGTTCTTTTCTAAAATCACAGCACTATCATCTTTTACTTCTTGATATAAATTTACCCGATGGTTCTGGTTATGACCTCTGTAATTGGTTACGTACTGAACAAGGGGTTGATATTCCAGTGCTGATGCTGACAGCCAGAGATACGTTAGACGACAAACTTAAAGGATTTACTGCTGGCACAGATGATTATTTAGTTAAGCCATTTGATTTTAATGAATTAGTGATGCGTATTCGTGCCTTAATTAAGAGAGCTGCGGGTGAAGTCGCGAATCATAAAATTCAGATTCATGATTTAATTCTTGATAGCGCAACTCAAACCGTAGTTCGCGCTGGAAACAATATTGAATTGCCACCTATTCAATTTAAACTATTAAAAATTTTGATGCGCCAGTCTCCGAAAGTGGTTACCAAGCAAGAGCTTATGATGGAGCTGTGGGGAGACGAAGAACCTGAAAGTGATGCTTTACGCAGTCATATTTATAACTTAAGAAAAATGGTAGATAAACCATTTGACCCTAAACTATTACACACAGTAGCAGGTGTCGGTTTAAAGATTGCTTTGGAAAATTCGGCCGATTAACTTAGATATACCACAACAATTAAACCTGTTGCTTGTTCTAAGTCTAATTCAGGATGTGTAGCTAAATAGTATTGCCGATCAAACAGTTCGACTCGCCATCCTAATTGTTTGCAAAGCTTTTGCACCAGTTGTAACCCAATGCCATGACCTTTAGCTTTTAAAGAGAGTTGTGAATCACTAAGTTCCTGAACCTTCACATCATTTGGTAAAGAAATTCCGATGCCATTATCCGCAATAATTAGGCTATTTTTTTGTTGGATAATATCGATTTGTGAACCTTGGGAATAATTAAGAGCATTACGCAAAATATTACTTAAGACCATTTTGGTCATAGATGGATATAACCAGCGTGGTTGTTCGGCTGAGTCTGGGTGAATATGCATATGTATACCTTTACTCACACTTACGCCTTCTAAACTTTCGACTAAGTCCTCCACAATTTCAGACAATAAATTCTTTTCAGACGGTAAACTTTTTACCGTATTACGCGCAATCGCAAGTAAAGTGTCGACGAGCAATTGCATATCTTCAATGGTATTGTGAAGGCGAGTTAAAGCTTTGTCTTCTCCATACTTGGTCTGACAAAGTTGCACATTACCCTTCAAAATCGTGAGCGGCGTGCGCAGTTCATGACTGACATCTCCCGTAAACTCTCGCTCGCGTCGAATAAATTCACTTAAAACTTGATGATATTTTTCAAGAGCCTGTTTTAAGTACTCTGCTTCCATATTGCCATTGGTATTTATATCTTTAAATGGAGATGCTTGTGTGTCTTGATGTGCCCAATCAATATTTTCTAACGCATTTGCTAAACGTGTAATAGGTGAAAAATAGCGCCTCGCTCTTCGATTTGACCACCACAAAAAGCTATATAAAACAGACAAACTGAACATGAGTGGTGCAAGTCCAAATAACCAGACCAACTTATTGACATTACTTTCGCCAAACACCAACAGTACATGCTGGCCGTTTCGCTCACCATATACGGTCATACGTTCTTTACCATCAATAAAGATTCGATGTACCCCACTCTCTAAATGCATATCTTTAAAGGGTTGAGGAGCGATCTGTGTATTCCACCGATATCCATATAAGTTTTTAGTGTCTGGCAGGTCTGCATTGGGATTGCGATCTATACGCAACCAATAATGCTCCATTTCCTGTTCTAAAGCCGTTTTAAGTAAAGAGCCTTTAATCACCCAAGCACTACATGCCAACCCGACCACGATCGATAAGGCAATTAGACCTATCTGCAACCAATAATATCGATTGAACATTTGGGCTAATGGATGACTAGCTTTGCCATCGTTTCGAGTTCTTATCATATCTTTATCGCCGGGATAGGCTGTCAAAATTACAATGATCGCTTTTTAAATAAATAGTGACCAATGACCCACTCTTGTCCTTGTTCAAAACCAAAAAGCTCGGCACAAGCCATGAAGAAAATACGCCAGCGTTGCCACCAAATATTGGCATCTTTTCCATAGATTTTTTTAAATAGCGGCTTAAGCTCTTGCTCTTGATTATCCATATTTTCAAGCCAAGCATTCGCGGTTCTCATATACTGCTCACCCGACCACTGCCAGTGCTGAGCCAACTCTAGGTGCTCTTGGAAATGCAAAAAAGTTGAAGTTGAAGGCATTAAACCGCCAGTAAAGAAATACTTGGACATCCAATCATAGTCTGATTTTACTTCAAAAGGATAATGCAAAAAGCGATGACAAAAAATATGGCACCAGAGTAAGCCGTCAGGCTTTAACCATCCCTGAATTTTTTCAAATAGACGTTGATAGTTTCGGACATGTTCAAACATTTCGACCGATACAACACGATCAAATTGGCCTTTATCTAATTCAAGTACATTTACATCACAGGTGAGCACTTCGACATTGGTTAAACCTCTCAATTCTGCTTGCCCAAGAATATGCTTCTTCTGCGTTGCAGAGTTTGAAACAGCCGTAATCTGTGAATGTGGAAAGTTTTCTGCCATCCATAAAGTTAAAGAACCCCATCCACAGCCTAGCTCTAAAATGTGTTGACCATTTTTGAGTTGTGCACGTTCACAATAAAGCTGAAGTGCAAGCTCCTCTGCCTGATCTAAAGTTGTTGTTTTAGTTGGAAAATAACATGCACTATATTTGAGTCTTTTTCCAAGCACCGCCTGAAAGAACTCAGTCGGTAATTCATAGTGCTGCTCGTTTGCCTTGTCCGTTTCAACAGCGATTTCGCTCTTCTTCAGCATATTAAGCACATCCATATAGCACTGTGCTCCTTGCTCAGGGTCATAACGGCCTTCTTGAATTAAACGCTTTTTGCTTAAAGCACGAATTGCAGCCCTGATTGCATGGTCTGGAACAACACCACTTTCAACAATTTTCAAAGACTGATGAACGATAAAATCCATATGCGCACCTATTTTTTGGGTTTTCGCGGAATAAACATTGATGTTTTCTGTTGATAATCAAGATAATTTTGACCGCGACTTTTAATTGCCTGTTTTTCGCTAAATGGAATACCTGTGACGTAGTATAAAAATAGCCACATCAATAACGGATAAATCCACAATACATATTGGCCCGCAGCTAAACCAATGATTGGATAGGCAAACCAGTGTAACCATTCAAAAAAATAATTTGGGTGACGGGAATAGCGCCATAAACCTTGGTCCATGGTCTTTCCCTGATGTTCTGGGTTTAATTTGAATCGATATAACTGCTGATCAGCGAGCTGCTCTCCAATTAAGGCTATGCCCATGATTACAGCAGCAATCTCTAGAGTAACTTTATATCCACTATCCCATGCAGGTACCTCTACATTGAGTAGCATCCACATCGGTAAAAAGAATAAAAGCACTAAAAAGGTTTGAAATATAAAAAATAAGAAGAAGCCCAAATGCTGGAACTTACCCATTGCCTGACGCATACTCGCGTAACGGCCATCTTCTTTTTGTTCAGATTGATAACGTCTTAATAGATGCCAAAATAATCTTAAAAACCATAGGCCACTAAAAAGACCAATAAAAATTCGTACTTCAACAGGAGCAACTGAAATAAGTAGAGAAGACACAATAATATTCACTGCCAGACAGAAACTCCATGCGGCGTCCACAATCCCAGCACGACCATTTGCAGTGGCGAGTAGCCAACTCAGCAACATGATGAGTAAATCCAGAATCAGTAAATTCCATAACATGAGCATTCTCCTTGCTTGATGTGTTTGGGTTAGTAACTGGTACTTTCAAACAACAAGTGAACATTGCTTATCACGCCTTCTTTAAAGCCACCCTCGCAATAACATAAATAGAAATCCCACATTCGAATAAAGTTTTCATCAAAACCAAGAGCCAAAACCTGTTCTCGGGCTGCTAAAAACCTCTCTCTCCAGTGATGAATTGTTTGTGCATAACTTAGACCAATGTCATTTAAATGTTTTAACCTCAAACCACTTTCAGAGGCGGTTTGGGTCAATATCGCTATGCTAGGAATAAAGCTACCAGGGAAAATATAGCGTTTAATATAATCGACTGTATTTAGTGCTTTTTTATAGCGAAAATCTTCAATGGTGATGGCTTGAATAAATGCCAAACCTTTCGGTTTTAAGAGTGCTTTACACTGATCAAAATATGTCGACAAATATTGCGCACCAACTGCTTCAACCATTTCAATTGACACTAACTTATCAAACTTTCCTTCAAGCAAACGGTAGTCTTTGAGTTGCACATCAATTCGATGTGCCAAGCCAGCTTCATTTACACGAGTAACGGCTTCATCATATTGCGCTTGCGAAATAGTAATTGTGGTCACTTTACAGCCATAGTGTTGAGCTGCATAAATTGCAAAACCACCCCACCCACTTCCAATTTCAACCAAATGATCTAATGGTTTTAAATCGAGATTTTTACAGATAATGTCTTTTTTTAAGTCAGATGCTTCTTCAAGTGTCATATTTTCATGTTCAAAAACTGCACTTGAGTACATTAAAGATGGATCTAAGAAGAGTTTAAAAAAGTCATTGCTTAAGTCATAGTGCTCAGCAATATTCTTACGGCTACCCGTTATAGAATTCTTTCTATTTCTATACCAAGCCTTGAGCAAAAACTGGCTGGCTTGAGCAATCGCATTCTGATTAATCTGGTCTAATACATCTCGATTACGCGCTAATATCTGAATCAACTCGACAAGTTGTTGACTACTCCAATCGCCACGGATATAACCTTCTGCCGCTCCTAAAACGCCATTTTTTAAAATGAGATCCATGAGTAACGGGTTGTGAACCTCAACCACCACATGCAGATCTGAGATTTCGCCAACCGTACCATTCCACGCGCCCTGAAAAGTAATCTGTCCATGACGTAATTTAAGAAGACTCTTGAGTAGCAACGGTAGCGAGTCATCTTCACCATAAAGAAATGTTTTTATCATGTCTTATCTACCTTGATCTTTTTAGGATGACGATAAAATGGAACTTTTTTTCGCCATAACTTAAATGCTTCTAAATATATGGAAAACAGCATTTTAAAAGGTGCTAGGCTGTTCATAAGAGCATATCGATATTGCTGTGAAGGAAATGTGATGGGCACAAGTTCAAAGCGCATAGTGGCATCAAAGACTTGTTTTTTCTGTTCAAAGAGCTGCATATGAATAACATTTTGTAATTCTGAAAAACTAAATCGCCAACGGTAAGTCAACTGCATGGGCATAAACGGCGATACATGAAATGATTTTTCAAAGTTAAAATCGAAACTCTGATAGTCTCCCACATTACATTGATGTTTTATGCACTCATGCACATAGACTTTCCGCTCATTCCACGGGGTGTTGGTAATTTCACTTAAGATAAATAGAGGTTCGCCTGTTTGGGATAAAACAAAATAAAATACGACTGAATTAAACCGAAAACCTAAACAACGCGGTAAAGCCAATACTCTAATTTCCCATTCAGGCTTAATAACAATACTATTATTTTGCAGCAATGCTTTTTCTATCTTTTCCTTAATAGAACCGCTGTACATATTTAAAAAATCATTTTCGGATAGTTTTAATACATTCCAGTGATCCGTCGACCAAAGTGAACAATCTTTTGTAATTTCATTTAGTTGATCTGGATCGAACCACAAATAATTTAAGGTCGAGGTAAATTGGTGTGGTTTGGGGCTATAACGTCTATGACGAATAAGTGCAGGAGCGATAGCAAGTTTATTTAATAACATTTGAGAAGCCTCCTGCTTTTAATATTTATAACACTAAGATTTGCTCTACAACACGAGCTGCACTACGGGCCCCATCTTCATGAAAGCCCCATCCCCAATACGCTCCACAAAATGAAGTACGATTTTGTCCATTAATCTCTTGCCAGCGTGATTGGGCTTGAATTGCTTTTGCATCAAATACCGGATGACGATACTGACGTTCAACCAAGACGTCTTCAGCTTTAATTTTCATATTCGGGTTTAAAGTACAAAAAATCTGGGTTTTACAGGGTAAATTCTGCAAATTATTCATCCAGTAAGTAAAACCATAATGTATGTCGTACTCATCGTTTTGAACTTGTGATGTTGGCGTTACATGTACATGCCAACTTGCCCACTGCAAACGGCTTTTAGGCATAATCGAAAGATCACGGTGAACCACCATTCGATTATCTTGATAACCAAATTGGCTTAATATTTCCCGTTCAAGTTCTGACGCATCTTTAATTAAACTTAGGCTATCGTCAGCATGGCTGGCAAAAATTACCCAGTCATATTGTGCTCGCCCTTCTGAAGTTTCGACCAAGACTTTTTCTGGTGAACGGCTCACAGCATTTACTTCTGCAAATTTCCATTCAAGGGATGGGCAGTTCTTTTGAATAGCACGGATATAACTTGCCGAGCCATGTTTAACTGTTTGCCATTGCGGCCGCTCTTTTAGCTGTAACATGCGGTGATGTTGAAAAAAACTCACCACAAATCGATATGGAATTTGGCCTACCTGCTCAACGGGAGCCGACCATAATGCGCCGCACATCGGATAAAGATGCTCATAACGGAACTCATGACTATATTTATGGAGGTCTAAATATTCTTCAATCGATAAATTAGCATCAATATCTGCCACGTCTATATCTTTATTGTCATCATAAAAACGTAGCAAATCTGAGAGCATTTGTAGAAATTTACGGTTTAAAAAGTTCTGCGGACGAGCAAAGAGTGACCATTTTTTTGAAGGATTATATTGAAGTCCACTGACCAGATTATTCACTGAAAAACTCATATCGCTACTTTGAGTTTCGACGCCTAATTTTTTAAGCATGTCGGTAAATAACGGATAGTTGTAGTCATTAAACACGATAAAACCACTATCTACCGCGACTTTAGCACCTTCTATCTCTAGCTCGTGAGTGTCAGTATGACCACCAAAATAGTTATTTTTTTCATATACCGTAACTTGATGCTGTTTTGACAATTTCCAAGCAGCATAAAGCCCCGATATACCCGAACCAATAATGGCAATCTTCATAACACTTCCCCATTTTCAATTTTTTCTATCGGTAGATCTTTAATTTTTTTATATTGGTAAACTTTATTCGGTACGGGTTTTAACCCCCATACCAAACCAAATAAAGACATGATTTTGAGAATATAAAAGGTGATATCAATCTGCCACCAATGAAAACCTTGTCGTACACTGCCCGCGTAAAAGTGATGGTTATTGTGCCAGCCTTCACCCAAGGTAATTAAAGAGAGAAAGAAATTATTACGGCTATCATCTGGAGTATTAAATTCTCGTGAGCCATAACGATGAGCAAGTGAGTTAATACATAAAGTTGCATGAATTAAAAGAACAGTAGAAATCACAAATCCCCATACTAAAAGCTGTAGACCATTGGTCCCCAATTCAGGGAAATGCTGCGCAAGCCATGAACCTAGACCGTAAATTGCTAAGGCCGTCAAAATCACAATAGGTAAGCTAAATCGGTCGAGCCAAATCAACTCTGGATACTTTAACCAGTCTTTAATGACCTTTTTTCGAGTGGCAAAATTTTGTTCATTTAAAAACCAGCCCACATGGGAGTACCAAAACCCTGCTTTCGCTGAATGCGGGTCCTGATCGGTATCGGTAAAGTGATGGTGATAACGGTGGTGTGCTGCCCACCATAACGGTCCGCGCTGTGCACTCATGGTTCCAATCAGAATGAAAATGAATTGAACAATACGTGATGTTTGAAAAGTTTTATGCGAAAGATAACGATGGAAAAAAGCAGTAATTGCGAACATGCGAAGAAAATAAAAACCAAGCATGAAGACCACAGCGAACCAAGACACCCCCACCCAAAAAGCGGCTAAACAAGCGATATGCAATAAAATAAAAGGTATGATTCTTAACCATTGAATTTTCTTTTCAATGATATATTCACCCGAACTAGTAAGCTGCGCATTTTCTGAATCTGACCAGCTATCGATCCAGCGTAGAAAAAATTTAGACATTGATTCTTCCTGATCTAAAGCATTTCTTTATTTATTAATTTAGAAAATGCGCAATGAATTTTATGTGAAGATCACAAGATTATGAGCTAAATCTAAAAACCAACATAATCAGCAACTTCATTAGTTCGTTTGTTTTGTTTTAATGAGTTTGGACACATCATAGCCATAATATTTTGCTGTTTGCAAATAGGAGTTATATGTCGCCTGATCAATTTGAGGACTACGAGAAAGAATCCATAAATAGTCTGTGCTTGGTCCGCCCACTAAAGCGACTTGATAATCTGGATCAACTCTTAACACCCAATAATCACCTTTGGTAAAAGGAATCCATCGGAGGCCAGAAGGTAAAAAGCTTACTTCTAATTTACTGTTACCTTCATTTTGCGGATAAGCTACACCTTCAGATGAAATCACTTCGCCTTTTTTAGTCGTACAACTATTTAAAACGCCCACTGTTTTATCTGCGTTAATGGAATAAGTTGCCGTGGTATTGGCTACACAATTACGCTGAAAAAACATAGGTAAATGGGCAATTTCATACCACTTACCTGCGTATTGATTAATATCGATAGAATCAACAGCCACTGGGTTAATCGTTAGACCTGCATAAGTACTCAAAGAGGTTGCTAGACTAACTAAGGCCAGACCGCTGCTCATCACAAGTGATTTAAATAATAATTTCATCATTACCCTCTTCTATTTATTTCATATGTTTAAACATACGCCAGAGGGTTGTGAACAAAGTGTGAATTTTAAAAATCAAGAAGCACTATTAAATCGTTAATTTAGAATCTTTGATGTATTTAAAACTGGAAAATCAAGCTCAAAACACACGCCCTTAAGTGTGTTATAAACACGGTATGAGCCATGATGTAAATCCATAATAGAAGCCACAATAGAAAGTCCTAAACCACCAGTCTGACTCTCAT
Source organism: Acinetobacter nosocomialis (assembly GCA_025736915.1). Lineage (GTDB taxonomy): Bacteria > Pseudomonadota > Gammaproteobacteria > Pseudomonadales > Moraxellaceae > Acinetobacter > Acinetobacter nosocomialis_A. The sequence continues at coordinate 594,475 of CP107049.1, forward strand.
CAGTTCGGCTTGAGTGGCATTGGTAGAATCTTTCAAAAAGATGCTCAAGTTGATGTTCAGCAATTGAAACACCTCCCGTTACCACAGTCAGGCTCACCCATTGTCTATGTTCAATCATTTGATTTTTAGTTGCGATATAAATAGTCCGCCCTTTACCACCATGAACCAGCGCATTTAACACAAGATTATAAACGGCTCTTTGAAATAGCTCTGGATCTGCAAATAACTTTTGAGCTTCTAAATTAAAACTAAAATGACAGTCTTGTTCTTCAGCTTGATATTCAAAAATCTGGCATAACCCTTCTAAAACGTCTTGTATATTTATTTCTTGTTTGTTAACAAGCACCATTTTTTGATCGGCTCTTGCCAAGAAAAGCATGCTATCAATCATGCGTTTTAATCTGTGGTAGTCGTCTAAATGGGACACTAGCAAATCTTCATATTGTTCAACCGAACGTTCGCCAGTTAAAGCAATCTCAGTTTGCCCAATCAGATTATTTAAAGGCGTGCGGAACTCATGAGCAATATCTTCAGAAAAACGGTTGAGCTGCGTATAGCCCTTTTCGATACGCTCAAGCATATGGTTTATATCTTTAGAAAGCAGCTCAACTTCTAAAGGTGAATTTGGGAGGTTTAATCGTTTCTGTAGCTGATTTACGTTAATAGAATGAGTTTGCTTGCGAAGCTGTTGTAGCGACCGTAAACCTAAATGACACGCTAAAATACAAAGCACAAAGATTGCAAACACGCCCCCAAACACATACATCAAGAGACTTTCTTGAAAAGGTAAAAGAATATTGATGCGTTCCGACCATTGTTTACCTGCAATCAGTAGATAAGGCTCTTGATTAATGGTTATGGTTTTCCACGCAATTCGTGTTGGATATGGATTGTTAGCTAAATCTTGAAACTGAAGGTTATTACGCTGTGCAAGCTGTGGTAGCTGAATATGGAGCGGATTGATATTAATTAAAGTTTTGCCTTTATGAATAAGCAGAAACAAGTTGTCTTGGTTACCAAGCATGTTTTGATACAGCTTAGGCCGCGCAATGATTTGCTCTACATTTTCGCTATCTTGCAGCAAAATTTCCAAACGGTTAATTCTGTCTGCTAAAGCCTTATCTTGCTGCTTTAATAAAATCTGGTTAATGCCTAAATAGGTCATAAAGCCGACGGAACATAAAATTAAGGCAGAACAAAGCGTGACCAGTAATGTAATACGGACTTCAAGCGAACGTAGAAATTTAAAGTTCATAAGCTAACCGATATTTTATAGCCCAAGCCACGTATGGTATGGATAAGTTTTGGTTCATATCCTTCATCAATTTTGCTTCGTAAACGGCGTACTGCAACATCAATAAAGTTGGTATCGGTGTCAAAGTTAATATTCCAAACTTCGGAACCAATTTGTCTACGCGTCACAATTTGCTCTTTGTTAAGTAACAAATAACGCAACAAATTAAATTCGGTTTTGCTCAGCTCAATTAAGTTTCCATTACGCCATACTTTATGGTTGACCACATCCATTTTTAAATCACTAATAGCTAGCTCGTTTTCTTGCAGATATTGCTGTCGTCTTAACAGACTTTTAATACGTGCCAACAGTTCAATATAGGAAAAAGGTTTAGCCAAGTAGTCATCTGCACCTAACTCTAACCCTTTCACTCTATCCATGACATGATCTTTTGCTGTTAAGAAAATCACCGGAATTTTTGAAAACTGACGTAGTACTTGTAATACACTCCAGCCGTCTATGTCCGGCAACATCACATCAAGAATAAGCAAGTCATATTGATCTCTCTTTAGCATTTCCAAACCTTGCAGCCCTAAGTGAACACACTCCGCTTGATATCCAGATTCTTTTAACCCTTTGACCAAATAAGTGGCGATCTTGATCTCGTCTTCAATAATAAGGATACGCATTTTGTAGAGACTCATTTGAAAGATGACAACTTTGTAATGTGATTGTCATGCTTGAAATTAGGCAATTTGTTTAAGATTTTCAAAGCGACATAGAGGCAATCATTATGAACAAAATAAACTGGCTGCTACTCACAACAGTGCTATTTGCAAATAGTACTTTTGCACAGCCCCCTGCTTTGAATCAAGTTTATTCGTTAGATCTTAAAACTGCCCATCTGCTAGCCGACAGTGCTAAACAGGCATGTAAACAACTAAATCAAAATATTGCGGTCGTTGTTGTAGATCGTGGCGGTAATACTTTAACTGCCGAGCGGCATGAGTTGGTAGGCCCGCATAATTTAATGGCTGCCGAGAAAAAAGCCTATACCGCGTTATCGACCAAAACATCGACCTTAATTTTAAGCCAAAACAGTAACCAAAACCCCGATGCAAAAAATTTAACCACCGTAGCGAATTTACTTTTGTTAGGTGGTGGCGTACCTGTTCGTTTTGAGAACCAAGTGATCGGCGCGATTGGAGTTGCGGGTGCTGGCGGCGCACAAAATGACAATCAATGCGCAAGCAAAGCCATTGAAACCGTTTTTAACTCATAAGGAGCTTCATCATGACTAAATCATTCATTGCTTTATCTTCGTTATTTATTGCTTCGGCTACATTTGCACAAACTAATCCGCTAAGTGTGCACGTGTTAAATCTAGAAACGGGTTTACCCTCTTCTCAAGTTGAAGTCGTTTTAGAGAAAAATACCAATAACCAGTGGGTTAAACTCAACCAGCAAGTGACCGATTCAAATGGTCGTATTACAGCACTCTATCCAGAAAATAAAAAACTAGAACAAGGCATTTATAAAGTGACGTTTAAAACTGAAGAATGGTTTAAAAAGAACAAACAGCAAACTTTTTTTGCCGAAGTACCTGTCATTTTTAAAGTGGATGGAAGCGTAAATCACTACCATATTCCTTTATTACTTAGCCCTTACGGTTACTCAACCTATCGAGGCAACTAAAATAGAAAACCCCTTTATCTGTTGTACACAAATAAAGGGGTTGGTTAAAAGCGATTCGTTTACGAACAAACACCATTGCTAATAACTGATTTTTTATTCGAATCTAACGCCACAATTGAAGCAGACACTGTGTTAATAATTTGAGTCATGGCCTCACTTGAAGCATTCACAATCGCATCCATTTTCTTAGCTTTCTGATCAATCGGCTGCTTAAAAGCAATTCGACAATTCAGTTGAGATCCAGCATTGGTAATGACTTTTGCATTATTTGACTCTAATTGAGTCGGCGGTATTTGACGCTTCACCACCCAAGACACCGCAATATTAATATAGCTTTTATCAACAATATCAAAATGAGAAAAGTCTGTAGAAACTCGATATAAAGGCTGATTGTTTCCAGCAAGCCCACTGCTATAACTGTCAATTGCCCCTAACTTCTGTTGCAAACCCGCCGATAAGGTATCGCGTAATTGCGTACTCATGGTTGATGTCCAACGCTCATTATCAAGTACAGTCGACTTACCATTGCTGTCTTGGAGCACCAAAGGCGCACGGTCTAAACGATCTGGTAGTCCAACCGGTAAAACTTCAATGACTCGAATACTCGAGCTCACTGCTGGAGTAATTTTAGGGCTAATCGTATAGTAGTTTGGCGTTGGCGAACTAGAACAGGCTGTCATGGCAACTGCCGTTAAAAGTACCCCACTCCCAAGCAACCATTTGGCTGCTTTAGAGTGCTGAAATAATTGGTTCTTTTTATTTTTCATCGTTGGCCTCTGGTCTCTTACCACGAATAATAGATTCAGGATGTTGCTCAATATAATCTGACATGAGTTGTAAAGAAGCAGCCGCACGGGTCATTTGTTGCAGTGCCTTACGGACGTCCTGTTGCAACGGCGCATCACTCGACAAAATAGACTCGGATGATCTTACAGTTTTACGAACATCATCTAAGGTTGCTTGTAAACCAGGTGCGACTTTACCGTCTAACTGTTTAACCAGCTTGTCGGTAGATTCAATGGCAGTATTCATATTGTTAAGCGTTTTACGCACATCTTGCCCAATTTCAACTAGTGGGAATTTGGTTAACTTGTCAGCAATTTGAGAAACCTGTGCCTGTAAACCACTTAACTCTGTTGGCGTAGTTGGAATAACTACACGGCCATCTTTCAAGACTTGTAAACTTGCCGGTTTCGCTTTAGGGAACTTATCTAAAGCAATATAGTTTTGACCCGTTAAGAGGTTGCCCGTTCTCATTTGTGCACGCCATCCATGCTCAACAAAATCTTTGAAAATTTCACTGTTTGGATTGAGTGCTAAGCCATTTTCAACGCGTGACGGATAAATAACCGCCTCAACACGCATACGAATCTGCTTATAGTTGTTATAAAACTCTGCATTAATTGATTTAATATTACCAATTTCAATGCCCATGAAGTCGATTGGTGCACCCGCTGCTAACCCACGTAATGAATGATCAAAATACATAATCACACCACGAGGCTGCCCGTCTGGTTCTTTGAGAGCTTCAGATTTTGAATCCCAAAGCGTAAAGCTGCTCTTATTGGCAGCGGTAGTCGCATTTGAATTTTCAGGGAAACCAAAAGCAATACCGCCAGCAACAATGCTCGCAAGCGATTGAGTATCTAAATTAAAGCCTGAAGCATTCAAAGTCACATCAATACCACTTGCTTGCCAAAAGCGTGCATCTGTAGTCACAAACTTATCATACGGTGCACGAATAAAAGTCTGAAGCTGCACACTTTTACCGTCGTCAGCTAGCTTATAAGCAGTAATTTGTCCAACGTTAATTCGGCGGTAATAAATCGGTGAACCGATATCCAAAGATCCCAAGTCATCGGCTGTTAAGAAAAACTCTTTACCCGGTACGTCGGAAGTAATCACTGGCGGTATTTCTAAACCCGTAAATTCAAGTTTTTTCTCAGGTGACTTCCCGCCATCTACTTCAATATATGAACCTGACAATAAAGTGTCTATGCCTGAAACTCCACCCGTCCCAATTCGTGGTCGTACTACCCAAAAACGTGAATCTTGCGCGGCAAAGTTACTGGCATTTTTACGTAAATCAATTCGCGCAATAATATGTGAGCGGTCATCGGCCAAATCAATTTGCCGTACCACACCAATATCCACCTGCTTATAGCGCACAGTTGTTTTACCTGCAACTAAGCCTTCGGCTGTGCGAAAAGACACCTCAATGGTTGGCCCATTAGAAAGTAGCGCCTTCACCGCCAAGGAAAGTGCAATTAAAAGCGCAACTAGTGGAATAAGCCAGATGAGTAAAGGTTTCCACCGATTTTTCTTTTCTTGAGGTTCGGGTAAATCATTCATGTTTTCCAGTTCAACATCTGTCTCATGATGATCTGAGGTACCGCCGGTTGTTTTGTTTTCAGACATACTCATTGTTCTTTTATTGACTGGGATTAATGGAATCATTATTCAACGGCGAATGTTCGTCTTGAATAACTGTGGTTTTTTCCGAAGAAAAATGGTTGGGCTTGTTGGTATTTTGAGAGGCATAAAAATTATCCCAAATAATACGCGGGTCAAAACTTAAAGATGCAAACATGGTTAAAACCACAACTGCGCCGAAAGCAATAGAACCCGGCCCTGCTAAAATAGTCGCAAGCGATTGAATCTGAATAAGCGCGGTTAATAAAGCCACCACAAACACGTCAATCATGGACCAACGCCCGACAAACTCAACGATACGGTACAGTTTAATACATTGCTCTGGGGTAAATTTCCATGCGGCCGATGACTGTATATATACAACCAATAACAGGAAATACAAAATAAATAGCTTAAGCATCGGAATAAAAATACTGGCCATAAAAATGACCACCGACACTAAATAGTCTCCATTTTGCCAAAAGTAAATCACCCCACTCATGATGGTATCTTTTTGGCTACCTAAAAGTGAGTCGGTTATCGTCATGGGCAACACGTTTGCCGGTACATACAAAATAGTTGCAGCTACCACCAGCGCAAAGGTACGGTTTAAACTTCCCGGCTTACGCTCATGCAATACGCTATAGCATCGAACACAGCGTAAAACTTGATGTTTTTTACCAGTGGCTGTTTTATCTAGTTTTGATGAGTTTAATAAACCACAGCAGTGACACAATATAAGCGAAAGATCTTTGGCTCTTGGATACTGCTTTAGAACCATACCCGTGTTTTCATTTTTCGGTGCAGTCACGTTTTTTATCGTTTTCATAATGGTGACCTATCAATCTCATTCCATATGTCACTGACCTTTATGGATGTAATATAAACCATCAATAGACTTAAGACCGCAAATGCCCACAAGGCAATTTCCGGAATAACGAGCACCATCCCCATTAACTTTACCAGGGTGACCAAAATTCCGATCAGGAATACCTCAACCATTCCCCACACTCTCATAAAGTACAGTGTTCGGAGGGCGCCAACTAAAAACTTTGGTCGTCTTTTAAATATACTGACCGTACCGAGGACATAGCCCAGTAATAACAAATATGAAAGCGGTACAATAAACGTAGTAATTAAAATCAGAACACCCACAAAAGCCCGATCATAATGAAACATGACCCATACGGCGCCCAATAAAGTGGTTTCGGATATGTTGCCTTGTAGTTCAATTTTTACAATCGGAAAGCTATTGGCAATAACAAATACAATTAAGGCCGTTAAAATGAGGGCTAACAACGTAGTAAATGGTTTGGTATGCCGATAAAGCTCCGCACCACAGCAGACACAATAAGCTCTTTTTCCGTAAGCAAGCGGGACTCTACGATAGACGGTATCGCACTCCTCACAACCTGCTAATTCTTTAAGCTTCATAGTTATACTCTAAGGTTTATCGTTTTACTGTGTCACATATCGCTCTTTTTATTACTAAGATAAATTAAAATATAAATCAATCTAAAAGCTATATCAGACAATGGAAATTTTAGAATAAAAATTACCGTAGGTGCTGTTCAATATATTGTTGAAACTGCTGAATAATATGTACAGATTGTGTGGTGGAATTGAAATAGAGACCAAAATTTAAAGGCTTAAGCTCCGGCAATACATCACTTTCTATGCGATGAATGTCTGAAGGAATCTGAAAACATGATCTCAAGCTTATACCTATACCCGCCCTTACAGCAGGCCACAATGCCTGAACAGAATTACACTCATAAGCAATATGCCAAGGCAGCCCAACCTGTTCCAGTGCTTCAATAGCCATTTGCCTTAAAATGCATGGTTGCTGCAATACCACGAGTGGAGTGGAAGCTTTATCTTCAATGATTTGCTGAATATGGGCATGGGCGCAAAACAACCATTTTGTCTCGACACTTTTGAGTTCATAAAAGTTTTCAATTACGGGGTTTTGCTGCCAAATAAGCGCCAAATCTAATTCTTGCTTTTGTACTTTCTCAATCAAATTCTGATTTCGATCGACCTGAATTTGAAACTGTACATTAGGATGCTGCAACATAAACTGAGCGATGAGTTGCTGTAAGGTTCCCTCAGCAAAATCTTCTTGTAGACCAAAACGAATAACACCACTGGCCTGAGTCCGATGCAGCTTTAGAAGTACCGTATCATTAATGGCCAACATGTTTTTAGCATGGCTCAATAACAATTCACCACTAGGGGTTAATTCTAATAAACGCCCCTGTTTTCTAAGAAGCTGGCAGCCCGTTTGCTGTTCTAATTTTTTTAATTGCGCGCTAATTGCGGCCGGTGAACGGCATAAGTATTGTGCTGCTAGCTGATAACTTCCAAGCTCAATTCCCTTAACAAAGGCACGTAAGGCGTCTAAATCAAGATTAGTGAGGGCTTTAGTATAATCATTCATAAAAACCGAATCATTAGTTAGAAAAGTTTTGATTTTTTAAACTATAACAAACTGCCATATTAGCAACAACAGCATCAATGTTGAGTTCCAAAATGTTCAGAAAAATTGATATTCATAACTTAGAAAGTATTTCGCCCAAGCTGTATGAGTTCGGCAAAGACTACTTATTTGCAGATATCTGGCAAAGGCCTGTGCTTGATACTCAAACACGTTGTTTTATTACAATCACCGCACTTGTTTTACAAGGCCGTTATTCGCAGCTTGAATGGCATATAAAAAATGCCTTAACTGAAGGCATCACGAAAGAACAAATTATTGAAGCCATTACCCATATTGCTTTTTATGCAGGCTTACCTACTGCCATTTCAGCACTTGAACATATGCCAGAGGAGATATGGTCATGCCCATGATTCGTTTTACAACCAGTTATGCATATACAGATCTTGAAAAAGCGCAAATATCGAAAATTGTGCAGACTTGTATGGAAAGTTATTTTGATACTCCCCCAAATGATTGCTTTCATTTCTTTGAGCACTTAGCTCAAGGCAATATATATGTTGATCCTAATTACTGGGTGGAATCTTCCCGCACTGAAAAATTTATGCTGCTATACATCACTTCTGGTAAAGCCAGAACAGCTCAGCAAAAATCAGATTTAATGCAGCATGTAACAGCAGAGCTCCATCAAAAATTTAGCATTCCTGAGCAAGATGTCATGTTTGTGATTGTGCAAAATAGCGCAGAAGATTGGTGCTTTGGACATGCACAGCGTGCTGATCTTTATTTGAAAACATTAAAATCAATTAATTAATTTTCTAATTTAAATCGTTCCAACCCATCATTTTTAATAAGTTAAATTATCTCAAACATAAAGCTTCGATATAAAGAAGCTTTATGTTTTTATATAAATTTTATTTAAATATAAGTAAATTTTAAAACTTAAATATTATTATGAAGATTAATTTAAATATATAGAATAAATTATGCGACACGATTAACAAAAATTTAATTTTAAGTAGATTATTTTTTAATTTATATAAAAATTAGGACCAGTCTAGCAATTAAAAATTAATTATTTAAATATCAATATATTAACAATTTATTTTCAAGATTAGATATAAGAAAAACGCTTTAATCTCACAAAATATTCTTTATATTATTGTAAATAAATTTTACCTTTCATTAAAAAATTAATAGTTGATTTAAACACTCAGAATTACCACCAGACCTTGGGTCACACGCATTTTAAGCACATTAATTTTTATAATTAAACTTAAGAAAACCACTCAACTTAAAGGTTTGCTTAAGTAATTTTCATACTGTATTTTAAAAAATGAAAAATAAATAATTTTATATATTAAAGATAGATCTAATAATAAAAGTGAGATCAAAATGATTGAATGGTTACAAGGTGTTTTAAAGCACAGCCCCGAAATATTATTGTTCTTATCACTCGCAATCGGCTTCTGGATTGGACAGTTCCAGTTTGGAAAATTTCAGTTTGGTGGAGTCGCAGGTTCCTTACTTGTAGCGGTCGTTTTAAGTCTTATTGGCGTACCGGTCGATAACGGCGTTAAAGCAATTTTGTTTGCTCTTTTCATTTACGCCGTAGGGTTTGAAAGTGGCCCCCAGTTTTTTAAATCACTCGGACCACAGTCTATAAAAGAAATTTTGTTAGCAGTATTTATGGCAGTGTGTGGTTTAGTCACTGTTTTGGTCATGGCTAAGATTTTCCATCTCGATAAAGGCTTGGCTGCCGGACTCGCCGCTGGAGGCATGACTCAATCAGCCATTATTGGTACTGCTGGAGATGCCATTTCTAGACTCGATCTGCCTCTGGCTGAAATTCAAAGACTTCAAGCAAATGTCGCGATTGGCTATGCGGTGACATACATTTTCGGTTCGTTGGGTGCAATCATTGTATGTGTAAATATCTTGCCTAAATTTATGGGTAAAGAAATTCACGACGATGCTTTAAAAGCCCAAAGTGAACGACTTAAAGGTGCTTTTGAACTTGCACCGGGTCAGGAACTGGCAATGCCCGAGATTGTTGGCCGTATTTATAAAGTTAAACAAGCCAATGGACACACTATTGCGGAAATTGAAGCAAAAGAAGCCAGTATTACGATTGAACGGTTAAAACGTAAAGATCAGTTTATTGATGTTGCTCCTGAGCTGACATTACAGACTGACGATGTGGTATTGCTGGTTGGTCGCCGTGCAAATGTAGTTTCAGTTGCCGAGCAAATTGGGAGCGAATTACAGTCATCGCAAGGTATGGAAATGATTATGGATACCAGCGATGTCATCCTGAGAAATTCCAAATACATTAACCGTACCTTAGGTGATATTAAGGCCAATACTCCAGCTTATTTGAAGCATGGTATTTATGTACTTTCGATTAAACGTAACGATGAAACTCAACCTTTAAGTGATGACACCGTTTTAAAGCAAGGTGATGTCGTTACTGTCTATGGTACAAAAAGTGACCTCGATCGTTTAGTGAAAGAAGCTGGTAAAGCCTTACCTGAAAGCCTAAAAACAGACTGGATTTTTCATGGTGCAGGTCTTGTCGTTGGCTTAGTGATTGGTCTTTTTGTGATTCGTTTGGGCGATGTGCCATTAACGCTTGGCGCTGGCGGTGGTGCTTTACTGTCAGGTCTTCTGTTTGGTTGGATTCGTAGTCGAAATCAGGTACATGGCAATATGCCGTTAGCGGCTTCACAGCTTCTTAAAGACTTAGGTTTGGCAGGCTTTGTTGCAGCGGTTGGCTTACAATCAGGTTTACAGGCCATTCAAACCATTAAAGAAAGTGGTCTTTCACTCTTTATGATTGGAGTAGTTGTAACACTGGTTCCGTTGCTGCTTTCTATGCTGTTTGCTCGTTATGTTCTGCGTTATAGCAACGTTGCGGTAATGGCTGGAGCGCTATCTGGTTCACGTAGTGCAAACCCTGCTTTTGGTGCCATCTTAGACAAAGCAGGCAACTCAATTCCGACTGTTCCTTTCGCAATCACCTATGCCCTCGCAAATGTGTTCTTGACCTTACTCGGACCACTGATCGTAGGCTTAGCCTGATTTTATACATTGAATTAGAAATTTTATTCATCTCACTATAATTAAGGAGACGTCCCATGGGGAAAGTCGATTATTCTAAATACGCAAAACTCAGTCCGTTTGAACTGAAAGATAATTTAATAGAATTAGCTCAAAGCCGAACTGACCGCATGATGTTAAATGCTGGCCGAGGCAATCCGAACTTTCTTGCGACTATCCCACGCCGAGCATTCTTTCAACTAGGTCTGTTTTCGGCAACCGAATCCGAATTTTCATTTTCTTATATGCCAGAGGGTCTAGGCGGCTTCCCTCGCCCTGTTGGACTTCAATCACGTTTTGACAGCTTCATTTTGGAAAACCGCGATAAACCGGGCGTTGTCTTTTTAGGTAAAGCCGTATCTTATGTACGCGACCAATTAGGCTTAGACCCAGATCTTTTTTTACTTGAAATGGTTGAAGGTATTCTGGGCTGTAACTACCCTGTGCCAGACCGTATGCTCCGAGTCAGTGAAACGATTATTAAAGAGTACGTCTTACGAGAAATGGGCGTACAAGGCATGCAAAAAAGAGACTTAGATTTGTTTGCTGTTGAAGGCGGAACAGCCGCAATGGCCTATATTTTTAACTCATTAAAAGAAAATAAAATTATTAAAAATGGCGACCGCATTGCCATTGGTAGTCCTATTTTTACGCCATATCTGGAAATTCCGAAACTTAATGACTACCAACTTGAAGAAGTGCTCATTGAGGCAGATCCTAAACTCGGTTGGCAATATCCAGAGTCAGAGCTTAGAAAGTTAGAAGATCCGTCTATTAAAGCATTCTTCTTAGTCAACCCAAGTAACCCGCCATCGGTAAAAATGAGTGATGAAGGACTTGCGATTTTGGCGGATATTGTCAAAAAACGCCCCGATCTGATTATTTTGACTGATGACGTTTATGGTACGTTTGCCGATAATTTCAAATCACTATTTGCGATCTGTCCTGATAACACCATTTTGGTTTATTCGTTCTCTAAATACTTTGGTGCGACTGGTTGGCGACTTGGTGTCATTGCACTTTCAAATAACAATGTGCTTGATAAGCAAATTGCGAATTTATCGAAAAAAGAGAAGAAAGAGCTTGAAGAGCGCTATTCATCTTTAACTACAGACCCATCAAGTATTAAGTTTATTGACCGTTTAGTTGCAGACAGCCGTAATGTTGCTCTAAACCATACTGCGGGCCTGTCTACCCCACAACAAGTGCAAATGGTTTTATTTGCATTGTTTAATATGATGGACTCACGCCAAAGCTATAAAAAAGCGGTCAAATCTGTTGTACGTGAACGCGATGCAGCACTTTATAGACAGCTTGGTGTCGAGGTTCCAACAGATCCAAATGCGGTGGACTACTACACCCTTGTTAACCTTGAAAACACCTCACGCACTCTCTATGGTGATGAGTTTGCCGATTGGGTGATGAAAAATAAAAATCCGACCGAGCTATTGTTTAGAGTAGCAGATGAAACAGGTGTAGTTTTATTGCCGGGTTCTGGTTTTGGTGTGCAGCACCCTTCTGCCCGTGCGTCATTGGCTAACCTTAATGAATACCAATATGCTGCTATTGGTGACTCTTTAAGACGCTTCGCAGATGAAGCTTATGCCGAGTATTTAAAAACCAAAAAAGGAAAATAAGTACATATAAAAAGTGAGGCTCTAGCAGCCTCACTTTTTTACGACCAATTTATTCATTGTTTATCTAGGTTTTACAAATAGTCACTCCACCATCGGCGAGTACAGCACTGCCTGTAATAAAGCTTGCATCATCACTCACTAAAAAGAGCGCCACCTTTGCAATTTCATCGGGTTCTGCTAAACGTTTCATCGCATGTATGCTTTTTACAAACTCTAGAACTTCTGGAGAAGAAGCGGCCTCTTGACCCATTGAAGTATTTGTTCCTCCGGGTAAAAGTGCATTTACTCGAATGCCTGACGTTGCATATTCTGCTGCCATCACTTTAGTTAAACCAATGAGTCCTGCTTTGCTTGCAGCATAAGCCGCCATTTGAGGAAACCCGATATGATGACCGACAAAAGATGATGTAAACAGTATTGAACCATAGCCTTGCTTTAACATGACTTTAAGCTGCTCTCTGGCAGACTGAAACGCACTGGTTAAATTGCTATGAATCACATGATTCCAATTTTCATCGGTTGTGTCGTGAGTCAGTTGATATTCTCCCAACAGGCCTGCGTTATTAAACGCAATATCTAACCTGCCATAATATTGCGTAGCCATATCAATTGCTTTTTGCATGGTTGTGGGGTCATTAAGATCCCCTGCAATAAAGTGTGCAACGACTCCGTCTCGATTCAAACTATCGCAAAGCTCTTTTAAAACACGCTCACGGCGTGCAACCAGAATAACTTTCGCTCCTTCGGCTACAAATAACGACGCGGCACTTAAACCTATACCTGAACTTGCACCTGTAATAATAGCCACTTTGTCTTTTAATCTGCTCATACTCACAATTCCATCTTGATTAAATTGATGGATATATTTTGAGTAACCCGAAGAAAATAGACTCTCTGATTCTTGCTGTTTTTAAAAAATTAACTCTATAAAAACAGCCTACTAAAACAATTTTAGGTTCGTGCCAGTTCTGCTTCTTTCTCTAATAATGCACGTTTACGCTCAACGCCCCAACGATACCCCGAAATAAAACCGTCATTTCGAACCACACGATGACATGGAATAGCAACAGCTAACATGTTTGCTGCACACGCCCCTGCAACGGCCCGAACGGCTTTAGGTGAACCTATCTTTTGGGCTATATCGGAATAACTGGCTGTCTGCCCCGCAGGAATTTCTTTCAAGGCTTGCCATACTCTTTGTTGAAATGCAGTCCCTTGAATATCTAGCGGTAAATCTAATCCAATTTGTGGCGCTTCAATAAACCCGACAATATGCGCAATCAGTTGCTCAAACTCATCATCACACCCTATCAAATCAGCTTCTGGAAATTTATCTTGTAAATCTTTTAAAAGCTTTTCAGGGTCATCGCCTAGCAAAATTGCACAAATTCCTTTCTGACTTTGGGCAACTAAAATGTCTCCTAAAGAGCACTCACCTATGGCGAAAAAAATGCGTACACCCTTACCACCAGATTTCCACTCTTTCGCTGTCATACCCAATAGCGAATTTGAATTTTCATAGAACTGACTATTTGAATTAAAACCTGCATTAAATATTGCATCAGTCACACTGATATTTTCATCTAGGTTTTCTCTTAGCTTTTTACTTTTATGGGCATCGGCATAGCCTTTAGGTGTTAGACCAGTAATTTGCTTAAAAACTCGGTGAAAATGGTATACGCTCATTCCCACATGATCTGCCACGTCCGATAAAGACAAGTTTTCTTCATGTAGTTCAATATATCTACAAGCTTTCTCGATTTTGTCTACAAGTTTTGGATCGTGTGCATTCGAGAGTCTATTTTGTACTTTTTGGCTTGCTCGATAACCATTTTTTTCTGCTTGCGCAGCACTCTCAAAGAACACTACATTCTCTTTTTTAGGTAGCCTTTTTGTACTTGATGGCAGGCAGTACATACCTGAGGTTTTCACGCCATAAACAAAATATGCATCAGCTTCTGTATTTCGATCTACAATTGCTTGCCATCTCTCTTCGTCTGTTATCCACTGATTTTTCATTTTGCTCACCTCAATTGCAATTTAATCTTTGATGACTCATTTTCGCAACTTTGTTGATAAGCAAAACTCTTGGTATTGCTATTTTAATCTTTTCAACGCAAAAACATTCCAATGCAACTTTACTCCCAGCACACCCAATAAAATTAAACCTGCACCTAAAATTTGAGTACTGGTCAGCACATGATCAAAGAAGAAATAATCAATCACTATGGTCGATATAGGATAAATAAAAGATAAGATCGCAATGTTATTTAAAGGTATTTTCTTAAATGCCGAGTACATTAAATAGTAAAGAAATGCCGTATGTAAAACTCCAAGCCCAAGTACGAACAACCACTGTTGACCTATCGGTGGGTTTGCAAAAACCGATATAAACGGAGTCATAACAATGGCCCCACTTAAGGTCTGTATAAGCACAATTAATAACGGCGGTGTGTTAGTTAGTTTTTTAGTCATTAGAACAGATATTGAGTACAGAGTAGTAGCAACTAAAACCAGCCCCAAACCGACTAACTGATTAGAGTTCACCGAGGCACTGCCCAAACCTATAATTACGATGAGCCCAATAAAAGCGACTATGGTCCATAGCACATCACTTTTATTTAGCTTTTCATGAAAGACCCAAGCCCCTAAAAATAAAATCACAAACGGGTTTACGTGATAAACAATCGTGGCTAAAGAAATAGAAGTTTTAGGGAAAGCAGCAAATAGCAGAACCCAGTTAAAAATAATAAGTAAGCCCGAAGTCACCATTAAAAATAGTTCTTTTTTGCCAAAGTATACTTTCTTAAAGTGGCCATAGAATAAACAGATGGGTATTAAGCATAGTGCTGATATAAGGCAGCGAAAAAATACAATGTTAATTGGTGATTGACCTGATTTAATCACAAATAGACCAATACTCCCTGAAAGCAGCATAGCTACAACCATTTCAAGTGTGCCGACTTTTCTTTTTAACTTGTGATCGTCCACAACTTTCTCCAATACCTTTATATCGTTAATTAATTGACTTATTTATATTTATCTAGTCGACTAGAGTTTCTTCAAATATGCCTTTGAATCTCAATAGAAATAAAACCCAGTCTATTTGAATAAACTAGGTTTTTAGTAACTTAAGCCCAAAAGTCTAATTTCTTGTAAAACATACTAAATTGAACGTTGTTACTAATGTTCATACACTCTTATTTTTCTAAACCAATCTGCTTCATGAATGCTTGGTTATCCCAAAATAAATATTCTTCATCCATCGTGCCATTCTTCCAATGACCTACCGTCACCATTTTAAATTTAAATGCTTTGCCCGTAGGTGGAATAGTTTTGCCGTTACCAATTGGCATAGGTTGACTAAAATTACCTTCTATCTCACCAACAACACTTGTCCACTCTCCAGAAGCGATGCGTATAGGGTGTGTTTTGATTTTGGTATTAGGTGCAAAAACGAACATTTTTTTTAGTTCAACAATATGGTCTGGAATTCCAACCGTCGTACTTCCATCTGGGTAATGCACGCGAATATTAACAGCATGACTTTCTTTCAAACGATCCCATTTTTGATTGCTATAAACATCAAAATCTAAGGTATCAAATTTAATGAGATGTTCCTTACCAATACGTTCTGCTTCTCTATATTGAGCTAGCTCTTTTGCATCTTTTTTTGACAATACCGAATCTGCTTGACTGGCAGTAGTGCCCAATGTCATGACTAGGCCTAAAGCGATATGTGTAAATACACCTAATTTTTTCATCATATATTTTCCTGGCAGCAATTTGAGTGGATTTGTAGTTAAACAATTTTCACACTCTTTTAATTATCAATTTATTATTTACAAGCTTTACCAAACCTATTTATTAATGAATGGATAGCTTTTAGAGTATGCTTGGGATGATTTATGCAGTCAAATACATAAAAACTTGTAGGCCATCTAAAGAGTGAAATGAAAAAATAATTTAATGATTAAAAGCTTTTATCAAATAATTCAATTATATAATTGCTCTTTATTTAAGCTCATTTTTTTAGATTAAAATAAAACCATTATGAACTTAAAGTAAAAAAACTACTAAAAATAAAGCCTTCCACTCTATTTTAATCAATATGTTTTAAGTATTAATTAAAAATCAAATATCTAACTATTTTACAAATGTACTGTAAAAAGGATATATGAAGTTATACCCTTTTCAATCTGACAGGAGCTATGAATGATGTCTAAGTATATGTACTAAATGCTTATAATCCTTGCTACAAGCTTCTTCTATAACTTTATTAATATCACTTTTAGACCAATTCTGTTTGGACGCAGCAAAAATAAAGACTGCTAATAAAACAAACTGATGTTCTCCAAAGCGAAAATAAACATTATTAACCTTTTTCGATGGTTTAAATAAATTCATAGCGGTGTTACATACATCATTCAAGGTTAATAAAATCAAATAATTTAATTATTTATTATATAGTTAATGCAAAATTCAGTATAAAACATATTATCTATGATATTTTTTAATTAAAATTTAGGCACTCTTCTATTTATAATTATAAATCAATAAGTTAATTACAATTAATTAGATAAACTTTATAAGATTGAATTTTATTTAATATTTTTAATATATCAAAAAATTTAATTAGCTCTCTATTTAATACTTAGTTTCAAGGTTTTAAGTAAAATATGGGCATGAGTTGGTAAACAAATCAACTTTGCTGTCATAGCCTGATGAAGAAAAATTGCCCATTTATACATTGTAAAAAACTAACTATTCAGGGATATATCTAAAAATGGAGATAGATCGAACGAGGTTGAGAATGATGCAAAATACTCTAAATTTTGATCAATCTTATTAAATTAAACATTACATTTTTATAAATTAGATCATAATTCAACATATACCATTAAATACATACAGTTCTGTCTGCTTTTTTGTTTAAATTTTATCCATTGCGACTAGTCTAACCGCCCTTCTATAAACTAAAATAACAAACCTAACACTTCCACAAATTGCAATAAACCCTTATGAATGCACAAATAAAATTAAAAAAACCATCAAAACGAGAAATCATTCTAAGCACTGCAACTCAGCTCTTTATTCAGGAAAGTTATATCGCTGTCGGTATAGACCGTATTATTGCTGAATCGGATATTGCTAAAGCGACTTTTTATAAACATTTTCCATCTAAAGAAGAACTGGTGGTCGCTTGCTTACAGCAGTTAAAACTCGATATTCAGACTGCTGTAGAAGAGCATATCTCGACACAATCAGTTCCTTTAGAAAAATTAGAACAACTGTATATGTGGTACATCAATTGGGTAAATCAAAATGGTGCCAGAGGGTGTCCATTTCATAAAGCACGTATGGATGTAGGAAGCTTATACCCGTCTATTCAAGTCGTGCTAGATGAATATCGAAATTGGTTATTTGATACCACTACTTCTATTGTTAAGGAATTAGAAATAAAGGACCCTATAACGCTAACTCACCTATTTCTCTCTCTTCTAGATGGCTTAATTAATGGGTCTGTTTGCGAAGACAATCCGATTGAACCAGAGAAAACTTGGAACTATATCAATACATTAATTGAGCTAGAGACAACCTAACTGGAAATCCAACCCTATATTTTCTAAAGAAATTAATTTATGTTCATCTCGGATAGCTTCTGCTTAAAATGAGGCTATCATCTTTTATTTCAATAATTTAGACATACAATATTAAAAGTAATACTTTATGAAAGCAGATAATAATTTACTAAATTCATCATTTAAGCAACGTACCCCTATTGGACTTATCATTTGTTATCTCATATTAGGTTTACCAGCCAGTCTAGCCATTGGTAGTTTAATTGCCCAACTTCTGACAATTAATATATCCAACTTTGAAGGGGGGCGTGGTTATGCTTGGATATCGATATGTATGGTTGTATCTCTGCTCTCTTATCTCACTTGTTTAATTACTCTACCTATTCTTTTAAAAAGATATGCTAAGGCTCTCTCTACTTTTGTGGTCATCTTTGGAATACTAAGTATCTTTTGCTTAACTTTTTTCTCATCTCTATAAAACAGATAATTATTTTGGGTTTTAAATATCTTTGTTGCTATGACCCAATAGTTTTTAGCTAGATGAATCTAATAGAGGTCCTATTTTATTCATCATAACTTACCAACTTTTTCTGAGAGTCGTATTGTAAAGTCCCAAAGAGTAGTCACTTACCTTTACCCTTAAAACTGGCATGGTTATAGCCATGCCATATAACTTTTTATATTCCTATCATTTAATTGATTTACCTTAAACAGGTGGGCTTAAAAAAGCACTCCATGGCTATATCCCTGTGCTCCAAACTGTTCGAGCTTAAGACCTGTAGCAACAAACCATCTATAAGGTTTATCACCATGTTGGCATCGAATTTTGGCTCATTAATTTCTCCGCTAAAAATCAGATCAAAAATTTCATGGCGCAACCATTTTCGATATTCAACCGCCATACGGTAAGCTTGCGGGTGAAGCAGTTTTATTTCAAAAATAGCTTTAAGTAAAAGGTTATACAGGCTGTTTAAATTGGTATGTAAAACAATAATTTCTTTGAGTTTATTTTTTGACGTGTAGTAACGGTTTGAGTAGATGATAGAGAGCACTTCTTCTCTCAGTAAGCTTTTTTGAAAGGCGATGCACATTTCGATCAGGTGTTCTTTCGAGCCAAAATATTTATAAAACGTGGATTTGGTGATGTTGGCTTCTTTAGCAATCAGGTCTACGCCTACATTATGGAACCCATGTATCGTCATGAGTTGAATGGTAGTTTGAATTACATGTAGTTTTTTGGAAGATGTTTCTAAATTTCGCATAGTTTTACCGCTTAAAATAATTTTTTGTTGTATATAAAAGAGATATAAATACCCTCACTCTTAAAATGAGTGCTAAATACAGGTATAAGAAAGCCGCACAATAATGGTGTGCTCGCCTATCTCGGTTTTGTTGTTGCTATGATTTTTGGTCGTAACGATTTTTAAGGCGTAGAAAACCTAGAGTCGATTAAACCGTTTTATAGACTTTTTAAGCGGTATGGGCAAAGAGAATTTGGCAAAGGCCAATAAAGAAGAATTAGTACGCATGTGCGAACTCCTTTGGGTAATAAAGAAGTTTCACCATATTACTGTCAAATAATGGTGGCGAAACGAGAGAAGGTTGACAGACTGATACCCAAAAGATCAGCACACCCGAAGGTGTCCCCCTCCCGTTCCGCCGCAGAGGGGGCACGCAGGGATGCCCACAAAAAAGAAATTCTTTTTCGTGTGCTTTGGGTATCCGACCTGTCAAAGTCGGCTGGCAATGTAGGCCAGCAGGCAAAGAATAGTGCTCTACCCTATTACAGTCAAGCATACAAAATGACATTTGTTTTAATTTAGAGCATTAAAAAAGTAAGCTAAATAATTAAAATTTATTGTTAAATTGGGGTTTATAAAGTGATGATCTGTACGGGAATCTAAAAACTACCAGCAAGGAGATAATCAGTCTAAAATTTAAACAATATAAAATAGATCATTTAAAGCCAGATTAGATAACGCCTTATTGTTATCTTTGAAAGTTAGTGTATTAACAAATATGATTTCTTTATTAATTACCGAATATAGATGGGATCTTCTTCAACAAAAAAGATCTCACCCGAAGAAGGTAAAATCCATTGATAAGTTCCTTCTATTTTCTTCATTTTTTCTTTAAAAATATCATATATCGCTATAAGGTTATGTTTTTCATCATATTCTCCTATATAACCACGATCCTTTTCTTCATGAAACTCTCTAAACATTTTATGGACTTTAACAGCTCTACGTTCCATAACCGTTCTCCTTTTTTATTATCAATAAAATTATTATGATCTCTTTTTATTTTAAATTCAAAAAAGCTCTCAGATACATTACAGAAATACCACTTAAATATTTATTATAAATCTAATATTTATCAAACCTAAATTTTTTCATGTCATATGGTATATCTAGCCTCACACTCCACAGGCTTAAGTTTTCACTAATTATAACCGCATCAACTTCAAAAGCATCCCTTTTATTAAAACCTTTTATTTTCAAAAAATCAGAAAAACTATGAGCATTTATTTTATTAAGATATCCTACTCTTAAAGTATCAATATATACTGCTATTTTATTTGTTTCTTTTTCTAGACATATTACAGCATTTTTAAAAACAGTAACTCTATCGCCATCTTGCTCACCAACCAAAGTTATTAACTCTTCCTGATACAAAGTTACAACTATTTCATGCTCAAAAAAATTTTTATTTTCAGTAAATATTTTTCCAGCTATTTTTATAGTTTTCTCAGGCAACTCTAAATAAACTTTTGAAAAAAACTTAATTAAAAAATAAGCACCAATAACTAAAAAAACAATTACTATAATAAAAAACATTTCAAAATATTCCTCTTAATCTTAGAAATTGGAAAAAAGAATAGAAACTCTTTCTACCAATTAATATTTTAAGAAAAAATAAATTTTATAATAATATTATTTTTTCTGATTTTCATCATTTTGATTTAATTTTTCTAAATCATTCTGACCAGGACTTTTAGGAACAAACTCTTTACCATCTTGCTGCTGCTGTTGTTGCTGTTTTGATTTTTCTTGATCATTTTTAACTTGGTCATGTTGAGACATTAGAGTCTCTCCTATTTAATGATGTGCAGATGATTATCTAGCACTTACTGACAATATTCCCTTTATGCAAACTTAGATACTATACAAATGTATCTAAATGTCATCACCTTGTTTATTATTAAGATAATTAATAATTATATTTTTTCATTTTAATTTTCAACAATCTACAAAATTAATAAAATTTTTGATAAAAAATTCTAAATTAAAATTCTCATGACTACATATTTTATTTTCTTTCGGCAGAAATACTTTTTATAAAACTCGCCAACCACATAATATATTCATGTTTGCTATCTAAACTAGGCAGCAGACTTAAATCTATTTTGATAACACGTTCTTTCATTGGTCTATTTAAGCAGTTTTCGAAATCAATATTACTATACATCAACCTTAATTGATGGATAGCAGCTTCTTTTTTTATCTCTACTAGTAGCTTATTAAGATAGTCGACTCTCCCCTTATTAGTCTGATTTTTAAAACTAATATTCCTATAAACACATTCAGCAACATCAAAATATTTTTTTACTTCAGTATCCATATTATTTCTCTTTTTTAAATTTAATCTAACTAAGTATGCATTATTTATCTAAAAATGTATCTTTAAGTTGTTCAAATATATTTACAAGTAAGTAGTTAAAGACTTTTACACTTCAAAACTTTCAACCTTATAATTTATATCATTAAAAAAATTAAAAACCTACACATTTAAATACATTTTCACAAGTAATTTATGTTTAGGGTTTCTAAAAATTAAAATATTAATTTATATGTTACATCCTGTATTTAACTAAATGATGTTTTTACATATATATCAACACTCAAATCAATTTACAGAAATATTATGTCGATAACTAGCCTATTTTTAGAACATATCACTACATAGTGCTCTCACAACTACCGTAATGTAACTAAATTAAAGGTCTAGTATAAAGCTTCCTTACTACTATTATTAAAGAAGTTTAAAATGTCTGATTTTAAAGATTTTTCCAAAAAAGCAACTCAAGAGCAAAATAATTTCAACCCTAAATCAACTGAGGAAAAAATTGAGAAACCAGTTCAATTTCCTGAAGTTGACAATCCTTCACCAGAAAATAACGAGAAGGAAAATAAACATTAAAATTAATTAAATATACTCTTTAATTAATATAAAAGCCCTATTTAATATAGGGCTTCTATATTAAAGATTTTAAAAAAATCATTGACTTATTATCATTTTTCACAATTTCTTTTCACTCATCTAAAATCTATCAACTATTTTTTACAAAGATATAATCTTATAATTTAATTGAATATTTTAAGTTAATATTTTATTTCTTTTAAATCCATTTCAAAACAAATGATTATTTTTAGCAATATTTACTACTTATTCAATTTGGAAACTGAGTTAAATCCTTTAATTTAAACTCTGGCTCTATATGTGTTTGGATTAGTAAAATCAGCTCTTCATTGACTTGTCTAATCAGCAGAGCCTGTAATCGACTATCTTCAATTTCATCAAGCAACCGAATAATAATATTTCTAAGCCATTCACACTCTAACTCCTTCTCAGCATTTTTTTGGGTTAGATATTTTAAAAGTTTATCTCTTTCAATTAATTGATCACTCATACCCATACCTGCATCCTACTTTATTTTTTATATTACAATCCCAAAAATACAAATTCATTAAATTTCATGTATAGAGAAATTTAAAAAATATTTTTATATTAATCAATTCAGTTTCTATCATGCATGTTTAATTTAAATATTTTCAATATTTATCAAATATAATTCAATTTTCTTTTGAGCTTCAAAAAAGTCTATTTCTTTACTAATCCAAAATGAAAAAATTTGACCATTTAAATGAAAATACTCTTTAGTATATTCTGAGAAACTATCACAATAGTGATTCTCTACTTTAAAAAAGCTTTGATTATCATGCCTTTTCTGACCATTTAGTAGGCCACCAATACAAATATCCATTTTATACCAAAAATTATTTAAAATTGACTATAACACACATACACTTATGATTTTAAAAAGAGTTGTTATTTTTAAAAATTAAACCTTAAATAAAATATTTTAAAATTTGTTATATCTAATTCAATTTACAGGGAATAAAATTTATAACACATGATTTTGAATAGCTTAACGACCAATAATATTAAAAATATTTCTTCTTAGATAAGATAAATCTCTATATGCTGTAATGAACCACTTATAGAAAATTATTCCAATGGCCCAGCAGACCCTGCTACAAGAGCTAAACGCCCGAATTGAATATTACTCTACAAGAACAGACTATCCCTTACGTAGAATTTTGATTGGTTACCGGGCCTATGCAAAACTTATGCTATGCTCATCTTTCTCAGATGAAGTTATGAACTCCGCAATTGATCCAAACAAACGAAAATATAAAAAGTTAAAAATCAAAGTCACCAAAGATGATAACCAACTCGATCTTGAATAATGAAAGCAAAATCTATCAATAGAACTTTGCATCACCGACAAGACGAATTTTAAATCGTCTGTGCAACAACATGTATGGTGTTGGGGCGATTCGAATTTGGTTTTCAATAATTTTATTGACGCGTTCAGCATCATTTACTTCGCATTCACTTAGAAAGTTTTCAAGTTTAGGTGCGACTAGTACATTGTATTGAGGATCTCGAATATCCCCAATAGAACAAATAATCAAAAATTAACTCAATCTTAGTAACTAGAATTAATTTAAATAGTATTTAAACTCTAATGGTCTGCTTTTGAACGTTTTTTTAAATTCGGTGATATATCATTAATTTGATTACATGCTGTTACTGCATGCACTAATGGTGCTAGCTTGTTTAAAAGCTCAATCAAGCTCGGCATATTATATGCAACAAAATAATCGACATTTGCTCCTACTGGGCAATATTCAATTAAATATTTGGGCAGTCTTGAACCATTTTGTAATTCATATACTTCAATTGGATTTCCTAGTATTGAATCATCTATTTGATAAACTCCATACTTTCCAAAATAACCAAGTGCAATTATAGCTTTAGATATATCATGCTCATTAAATAAAGTAAGATAAGCGGCAAGAAAATTATGCTGATGAATCCATCCCTTTTTAAAATGATATCCCCATATTTCATTCATTACACACCTCACCAACTTAAAAAGTAATAGTGACTTACACTATAAAACTTAGCATATCTCACTGTAATATTCAGTTGTGAGAAAGTAATATCAGATTCTCTTCTTGATCAGGTCATAGCACACTAACTGTGAGAAAAATTCTAAGTCTTGTTATTGGAATAAATAAAAACTTAAAAAAGTCTTTTCTCTTTCAATCATATGTAAAACAAAAAAGCCAATTCTTTCGAATTAGCTTAATTACAACAGACCAGCTTTACTTGAAAATTGCTTCTTGGTTTTATTGTTCGCAACAATCTTCATCTTTTCTTGTTATAGGCTTAACTTAACTTTTCATTATGACATTTCGGTTAAAAAAACAGCTTGCACCTATATAAAAACAAACTTGATACACAAAATAGTAGTTTTAGCGAACTGAGTCACAATTTAAGCAACTTGTATATTTTAAATACATATTCCACTAAACATTTAAGTCTATTATGCTTGAGTTATCTAAGTGTTAAGTATGTATGATGGAACAGCAAACTTTATTACAAGAACTGAACTCTCTCATTGAATACTATTCAAAAAGAACCGATTGCCCACCTACTCGAATACGCATTGGCTATAGAGCGTATGCAAAGCTCATGCAATGCCCGCCTTTTGCAGATGAAGTAATGAACTCGGCGCTAGATCCAAATAAACGAAAATATAAAAAGATAAAGATTAAAATTACCAAAGATGATGACCAATTAGAGCTTGAGTAAGTTTATAAAAATTAAGCATTTCTTTTCTTTTAAAGTCAAAAAGCCCATGAACTGAGCTTTTATCTTCTATATAAATCAGCTTTTAAAACTCGACTTGTACCGTAACCGTATCTTGATACGTTCCCGCTGGTACTGTGTCTGCATTTTCATCGACAATTTTTGTGGTAAAGACATAGCTCTGCTGCGTCACTCCGTTATGTACACCGGGGTTAAGAGTCGCATTTAAACTCGACCAACGCTCGTTACCACTACCCCATCGATCATTCGATGAGTTTTTGAAAATATCGTATTTTAAATATGTATTTCCCGTTTGTGACTTCATCGCTCGTTGGTTGCCGTTTTGCGGGGAAAGCCCATTATTTAAACTCACATAATATGGCGTATTTACAGAGCAACGTATTCCCATAGACGACTGCACAGGCTCAAGCTTAGAAGCAAAAGCGGCCGTACCAAAGTTTACGTCTTGCGTTAAAATTCGGCAGTCCGGAAGCACAGTAATGGAGAGTGAACCAAGCGAGTCTGCTCCACTTCCCCAATTAAAGCCAATTCCTAATGCCCCACGTCTAAATCCTGGGCTTTCAAAGAAGACCCCGATTCCCACAATCGCAACTGCGGGTACAGAATAGAACCATTTTACTTTTAATGGTGAGTCAGCTTGATACACACCCGGAGACACACTTTGCCCAGCCGGAAGACGGATATAGAAAGGCAAATTACCATCTGGCCCACTAAAAAGATTGACCAGCGTAAAGCTACTCATGTCTTTTTCTTGGCCTAAGCTAATGATTTCATTGTTACTATCTAAAATAACAGCATTGAGTTTTTCTCCAGTTTGAGCATTGGTAAATGAATTCGACATTTGCTCAACCCGATATTTTAAATAAGTCATGTTCGCCAAAGCTAAGCTAAAACCCGTACACGACAAACCCGAATTAAACTGTGAAGAGTTTTCACCGTTTTCCGTTAAATAGATAGACGGAACCGAAATAGAAGATGAACCGGAAGCACTCACACTACATGCAGCATGAGCCAAATTTCCAGCCAGCATCAGTCCAGAAAACATACATAAATGACTGAGTAATTTTTTTGTTTTTATTTTCATGGTAAAGATACCTCATGACACATAACAGGCTTAACCACCACAATCTGTTGCTTGGCTTGTTCTACATCTACAGAAAAATCTGCCTTACATACGCTCTGATCTGAACGTTGAACAGTCACGGTGTTGTTCGGTTTTAAGTTTTCTAAATAGACAATGCCATCCATTCCCACATAAGATGACTCTTGGTCAGCTCTATGCACCACAGAACCAACAGGCATAGGTTTGCCGTCTGCTTGAGTTAAATAAACGTTGGCAGCAATAGACTGATGAACTGGGAACTTAATCACAACACCCGATCCGCGTTTAGCAGCAATACGTTGTTCAACTTGCGTGATGGTAAAGTTTGAAGGTAAATCGATTGGGTCGACGCTGTATTTACCCGAATAGTAAGGCGTAACGGATGGCACAAAAATATGGCCTTTTTTATTACTGCGGCCAATTAAACTGTTTTCGTATCTAACCAGAACATCGGGTACTTGGTTGGTATCGACCAATGCAAAAGAATCGCCTAAACGGTTTGAAGCAAATACCTCACCCGCCATATAAATAAGTGAACCTGATAGACCAAACCAATAGTTATAGTCATGGTTTCCAGACATACCAAAGTCAGTATTGATATAACCGTTACGGTAATTGATGCGTGCCTGATTTAAATCCTCACTATTTTCATTATAGCGTCGGGTTAAATCGACACCGAAACCACCTTCAGACGGTACAGAACGGTTGAAATTAACATAGCCCGTATCGCCCTCTTTATTAAATGCATAACCCGAGTTCACAGTCGCGTTTCGCTGGAACAGTGGTATCGAAAGCTGAAATGCAGCACTCCACTCTTTTTCGATAAAGTCACGGTTGGCACTTAATGAAACGGTCACCCCATTCATATAAGTCGGTAAAACAGGTGCCCATGACAAGTTTAAAAAACGGTTTTTAAAGTCATTTGCTTTGGTATTGATATAACCAACACCAAAGGTGCCTGAGTTTTTAGTCGCAAAATAAGTATTGGCCGTTAAGCTTTTATTGCTATTGACCGAAATTAAATTGCTATATTGCAGCCGTGAAAGATCGGTATATTCATCATCACGCTGGTTATGGTTAATGCTAAAACCAAACCTATTACGGTTATAGCTGTACCCAACCGTATATTGTTTCCCTTCCAAGTCTTTCGTCCGATCTTCAGACATAGATTTATCGGCTTTACTTTGGCTAAAAGAAGCACTCAGCACACCTAAGTTTGCAAGTTTGAGTACAGACCCAGCACCAAATAACTGTAAGTCTGAGGAAAGCTCAGTACGTCCTTCTACAGTCAGCCAGTCATTTACCCCATAACGGGCGTCGGCTGCACTTGCAAACTTTCCATAAGAGAAATTTTTAAGTCCGTAGTCTTCACGAATTTTCCCTAAGGATAATGAATAGTCAAATAGGCCGGGCTTTAACAAAGTATTAGAAATATAAAACGGTACGGCAGTGGTAACCTGACGTCCGACTGCATCGGTCGTAACGACAACGGCTTCACCTTTACCATTAATAAAGGGAACATTATTTAATATAAACGGACCAGACTGTACTTCTGTTGAGCTGGTCTTTTGCCCATTAATAATTAAATCGACTGTACTTGGTAAAGCAGCTTGCCCAATAAACTGTGGTAAGGGATAAGTAATTAAATCTGGTCGGGTTGAATAGTTTCTCTGTACCTGAAAACCACCTAGACGGACAGAACTTCCCCAAGTCGTTTTACTACCGGTAATAATGTCACCCAGTACAAAAGATGTAGCATTCTTTTGGTTATCAAATTGCCAAGACGTGTCATAACGACGGTAGCCGTCATTGTCTAGAGACTCGGCATTACCTTCGTTTTTATATTGGTTTTTGACATAGACACCAGAGTTTTTAATAACCCCTAACGGAGAGAACAGACGCTGCTCTGTAAATAAACTACTGGTTGATCCACCCTGATGCGGCCTATAAGTATAAAAATCATAGTTATTGAGCAGCCCTATACCAGACTGAGCAACAACAGGCTTATACCATGAGTCTTTCCCCAAAACTTGAGTCGGCATCCAAGCAGGTGGAAAGTTAAGCTTAAAATATTGGTTTGATGATTGATATTCATAGCTTACATCTTTCAGCTTATCTAAAGATATCCAGTCACTCGCATCACCACTAAACCCCAAAGTTAAGATATCTTGATTGGTTAAAGCAGTGTCGTTGTTTGTCAGTAGCTCCTGAGGAATTTGAATTTCTAACTCATCAATCAGCTTGTTTTTTTGTATGAAGTACTCATCATTTTTAACAATAACAGGTACAACCTGCTGCACTGAATATTGATTTACAACCAAGTCTAGGTACAGCTTAAACAGTTGATTAATTTCGTTAATATCTTTTGGTGGTGGAGGCAAATCGCCAGCAAAAGCAATATTTGAAATATTTAAGCATCCACCCGACAACAAAATTAGCAAAATACTTTTGCATAAATTATTATGCCGAAGGATCATGTTGGATCCTCCATTTTGCTAATTTCGATCAACTCTTGTTTTATGCCAGAACTATCCACACCATAAATTTTAGAAGTTTTTAATAACTCATTTGCAGTCGATTTATCGATAGCAAACTTCACGGTACTATTCGATAAAACATAGCCAAAAGCAGCTTTCCCTAAAGAAATATCATTGCCAGTTTTTGAAGTTTTAAGTGCCGAAAGGCGAGCAAATTTCTGTCCATTATTTTTTAAATATAGCTCAGACTGGCCTTGGTCATTGTTGCGGACTGACCACTGTAAAACGGGCTTGGCTAAAGGATTTTTTGCATTCGCTTTTTGGCTTTCTTCAGTTAAACCACTACCCATACCTTTTCCATAGGCAAATAACGGAATGGAGTAACGCATTTGGAAACTCACTTTAGAGGCGTCTTGCTCGTTTCCATCAGAAAGGCGAATCGGTAACTCATCTACAATCAAACGATATGACTGTTCTTTGCCGTCTGGCAAATTGGAACTTTTGGTTAAACGAAGCATATGCTTCTCACCTGCTTTAATTTTAGCTACAGGTGGACTAGGTATAATTTCTGATTGCTCGCTATAGTTATCTTTTAAGCCTTCTTGGTTCCATTTAAACACCCGAATTTGTACCATCGCGTCGGTTTTGCCAGTATTTTGGAGCCAAACCGCAGTTGCTTTTTCATTGGCTTCAATTTTTGGATAAATAGGCCAAATTAAAAAAGTTGCTTGTGCCATCACAGGTGTAACAAGTGATAATGTACTTGCAAATAAAAAAGATTTTAAAATGCCATTTTTAATAAATGCAGAATTGTTCATACAAATCACCATGTAATCATTATTGAAACAGTATCTTTATAAATTCCGGCCGTATGTGGTTCATTATTATTTTCTAAGTCAACGACACCATATATTTCAAAATTTGCCAGACGGTTTGTAGGTGTTGTGGCAGGCAATAAATATTTATTACCAACAATATATTCAGTAGATAAACTGCTAGAGTTATATAATTTATAAGGTAAATAATTCGAAGATGAACCATTTTTCATGCGTCTTACATTATTCTGTAGATTTTCACCACCATCTATAGAAATACTAATAGGCAAACTTTCTGTACAACGAATATTCCAAGATTCTTTGCTATTTATAATATTAGCAACGACTTTATCTTTTGATAAAGCTGAATACTGACCAAAATCCATTTTTTGTTCGATATTATCTATTGAACATCCATTTTCAATTTTAGCTTGAACTTTAAAACTAGAATTTAATTGAGGATCTACCGCATATATAAATGGACTTACAGATAGCAATAATATTGCTTTAAAATAAAAATATTTCATTTTCTTAAAACTCAATTGTAATTGGCACTATATCTGTATACTCACCTTTAGATATACGTCCACCATCGTGTATGGCTTGACCAAAAATATCGATATTATTTTTAGTATTCATATCATTAAGAATAAAAGCATCGTTCGCTCTAATGACCTGTTTATTTAAACCATAGAGCAAGTTATAAGCAACAAAATCTCTACCATTACTTAATGCATGATAATAATTTTGTGAAAATGAAGCAGGAACTTTACTATCATTATTTCCAGAACCAAATATTATTTTTATAGTAGAAATACCAGCACACTCTATCTGCAATCCAGAGTTTCCATTATTTACTAAAGTTGCGTCGATCACCCCATTAAAACCAGTCGAGGTTTCACCAAAATCAACAGTTCCGAAATTTAAATTTGTCGCATTATTTTCAACAACTTTATTATTGATAGAACAAGAAGGTAATAATTCAATTTGATTTGTTAATTTAGCTCCAATCCCACCCGCATTTAATGAAGAAACTAAAAAATAAGAAATTATAAATATAGAACCGCGATTGAATATCATCTTCCCTCCATTTAAAACAGGTTCACTCACTTTTAAGCAAACCTGCCACTCAATTAATTATTTCTTTTTATATTTAGAAATTTACAGTAACTAATAGAGTATCTTTATAATCACCTTGAGCTTTTGCTGTGCCAGTGTTTGGAGCGATTGCACCGAAAATTGGTACTGCTGTAGCTTGGCCACTCACTGTAGTGAACTGTTGTGGCTGGTTTACAACATAAAGGTTTGTACGAGCAGCATCGCGATAAACGTTATATGCAACTACATCAGCAGAAGCAGTATTTTTTAAAGTACGGTCTGTACGTTCACCACCATCAATTGCAACTGTAAAATCAACAGGATCCGTGCCATCACAAGTCACAGAAATATTACCGCCTGTTGCTGCTGAAGCCACTTCAGCTGTTAATACGTTGTTCCAAGTACCGGAAGTTTTACCAAAATCTAAAGTACCAAACTTGTTCATATTCCCTTCAGTTTGACTACCACCTACAGTACAGCCTGTTGAGATATTTAATTTAACGTCAACCTGTCCAGTAACAGCCGCTTGAGTATTTACTGCATAACCAGCAACTATTAATGCTGCAAGAAGTGATTTCTGAATGTTTTTCATATTCATAACCTACATATATAATGATTAATTTTGTAGAACAAAATGAATCAAACGTAATAAATAAAATATGTCCAATTTGTTTTATATATAAAACAAACTACCTTTTACTATTGTGTGATTCCTTTCACAATTTAATAACAATTATTTAACTTGTATACACACATTACAAAAAGACTATGTTTACTTATTTAAAATTCTTTTTTTAATGCCTATAAAAATACACAATTAAATACCCACCCCTACTTTAAAAAAAACTCAAAAAAATAAAGAAAATAAATATCATTAACCAAATAAAAATTAATCAATATTCATTGAAATACAATTATTTATAAACTTAAAAAAATTGCATACTATTTGCTCTATTTTAAATAGGTCATCCGACCTATTTAAATCATTTCTAAAGAAACAAAACCAAGTCACTCGACCTATTTTTAAATTTTAAATTGGGTCAAATGACCGAGATAAAAAAATTATAGGTCATGTGACCTATAATTAGTTTAATAGAATTTAAATATTTTATTTATATTTTTCTAATTTCATGGTTTAGAATGCCTTTTTTTAAATAGTACTTACAGGCGGGATAATGATCAAAATTGATACCTTTGATACTATGCAAATAAAGAAGTCCTTTACCACACTAAAAGGTCAAGAAAGAATAAAGCAAATCTTAAAAAATGCTGAGATGGTTTTTATTACTAAAGGTTATTCTGGGTTTAGCATGCGAGGAGTTGCAGCTCAATCAAATATTAGTTTAAGCACCTTGCAGCATTATTTTCAAAATAAAGATGTTTTATTAAAAGCTTTACTCGATAAATTAATTTGTGACTACATACAACGGATTGAAATTTTAATTAATTTAAATGCAAATGAACCGCCTTTACATCGGTTTATGAATATTATTACCAATATAATATACGAAATAGAACAACCGGTCATTACGCATACATTTAAAGAGGTCTTTTCTATTTCTGACCATTTACCTTATGCACATGAATCTTTGTCAATGATACAAAAGTATAATTTTGAACTTATATATAAAATCATACTCCCTATTCATAATGAAATTTCATCAGAAGAATATAAAGAAAGAGCCATAATTATAATTACACAACTTAACGGTTATTTAGTTCAACATTCGAACAAAAATACAGATGAATGCTATAAACAATTTTTAAGAAATATACTTTTAAAAAATATATCAAGATTAGTGAGTGAACCATAAGATTAAAAACATAGGAGCATTTCTCCTATGTTTTTAATATAAAATCTTCCTATCTTATTCCTACATTACTGTTAAAAAATAACCACAAAAAATGATCAAAAAACAAGCTCATCTTATTTTCTGTTGAAGAATAAATTAAATCAAAACATAATAGTCGCAATGATCAAAATTGAAATTTCAAACTTTTAGAGAATCTTAATGAATAATGCTAAAGCATTAAAATTTATAAGCTTTGTGCTCGCTTTTTTATGGATTTATCAAGGACTCATTCCTAAACTAATTTTTATTAACTCTGACGAAATCTTTGTATGGCAAACAATCGGACTTTCTTTTGAGTATGCAAAACTTGCAGGGCGCGCCAGCGGTATAGCTGAAATTATTTTTGGTTTATTGTTTCTTTTTTCTACTCATAAATACATTCACTATTTAAGTATTTTAGGTTTATTCGGCTTACTGCTTTTAATTGGTTTTTTAAAACCATCTACACTTATCTCGCCTTATAACCCTATCGTAATGAATATTTCGATGATAAGTTTATCAATTATCTATTTGCTTTTATTAAAAGAGCAAACAACTCATTTTCATAAAGCTGCTTAATAGCGTTAAGTTTTTAAAAAATTTATAGAGATTTCAATGAGTTTATCTAGTCGTGAAGTTGGCTGTGTAGTTATCACTGGAAGCACAAAAGGTATTGGTTTAGCACTCGCCCACGCTTTTTTAGATCTGGGATGTTCAGTTGTGATTGCTGGACGGAACACGGAGCATCTTCACCATGCTCTTTCTCATTTAGAAACTCAATTCAATAAAGAGAATTTTATTGGCTTATGCTGTGATGTGACACAAATTACGGATGTACAAGCCTTATGGGATGGAGCAATTGAGCATTTTGGACAAGTCAATGTATGGATTAATAACGCAGGCAGCTGCCACCCAACAAAAGAGTTTATTAACCTTCAGCCAGATGAATTAAATGCAGCCATTTCGACGAATATTTTGGGCACAATGCTTGGTTCTCAAGTGGCTCTAAAAGGCATGCTCAAACAGGGTCATGGTCAAATTTTTAATATGGAAGGCTGGGGAAGCAACGGCGAATGGAGTGCTGGAATGACTCCTTACGCAACCACCAAACGAGCGGTTAGTTATTTTAGTAAAGCGCTTTATAAAGAGACTAAGTCGACCTCTATTTTAACTGGCACTCTTAGCCCCGGTATGGTGGCAACCGACTTGTTAGTTTCATCTTGGACCAATGGCAACATACAAAATTGGAAGAAGATGAAACGGTTATTTTTCTTTGTAATTGATCCACCAGAAGTTGTTTGTGCGTATTTAGCAAAACAAATTATTCAAAACACAAAAACCAACCGACGTATTGCATGGATCACATCCTGGAAGCTTTTTCTTAGATTTTTACAGCCTTATTACTGGCGCAGAAACCCTGTTAAAGGCACGGCGTTAGAGCATCTCTAGGTTAGTTTAATATGATTAACAATCTAACTTTACTAAAGTAAGACGGTTTGATTGGTAAACCCAGAGAATTTAGCAGTTAGCTACTTCTATCTATAGAAAAGCCTCAGTAAAAGCTCTTCTAAAGAGAGCTTTTACTAAAGTTTTAACTAATCAACACTCTCATTTCCTGAGGTATCTTCTTTATTTAAAATCCGCCCTTCCCGTTTTGGTCGAATCAATGGCGCTGTCGGTCTTGGATGATGAGTATGTGTATATTGCATACCTACTCCTGCATTTACGTCATCTGCTGCGATTTCAGTCTCAAAGCGTTCATTATCAAGATCGCGTATTTCCTCGGTAATTCTTTCTACTTCGTCTTCATCTACACCAAGTTCTTGTAAAATCACTCCACCAAACTTAATCGCAGATTCAAACGTTTCACGGATCATAAAGTCTACTTTTTGTTTGACTAAATGCAGTGAATGCTCACGGTCATATGAACGGACTAATAATTTTGCCAAAGGAAATTCGTGAGTAACCAATTCAACAATTCGATTAGTCGTTTCCTTACTATCTACACACACCACAATCGCCTGTGCTGTTGCAGCACCGGAAGCATGTAAAATATCTAGGCGACAGCCATCCCCATAATAAATTTTAAAACCAAACTTTTCAGCGTTTCGAATCATGTCGGTATTATTATCAATAATGGTGACATCTACGCCTCTTGCCAACAGTAATTGACTGGTGACCTGCCCAAAGCGCCCGAAGCCAATCATTAAAACACTACCGCTTAGTCCATCAGCAATATTGATGTCTTCCAATGAAACCTTTGCTTTAGCTTGAGTAAATCGTTTAAAAATAATACCGACAATTGGAGTCAATACCATTGAAAGTACAACAATCGCAGTTAAGTTAGATTTAACAGTATTATCAATAACTTGGGCACTTAATGCAGCAGAGAAAAGTACAAACGCAAACTCTCCCCCTTGAGCCATCAGTAAAGCGCGGTCTAATGCTTCTGTATGAGGACTTTTGGTTACTCGAGCGACAATATAAATCATGAGCGCTTTAACAAACATCAGGGCCACTACGCCACTTACAATGAGTTGCCAGTTTTGAGCAACCACTGATAAGTCCAATGACATGCCGACCCCAAGGAAAAATAGGCCCAGTAAAATTCCTCGGAATGGCTCAATATCAGCTTCAATTTGATGTCTAAAGGTTGATTCAGATAAAAGTACACCCGCCAAGAAAGCACCCATTGCCATAGTCAAACCGCTGACTTGCATGAGTAACGCCGCTCCCAACACAACCAATAAAGCCGCCGCAGTCATGACTTCTCGGGCTTTAGCAGCGGCCAAGAGTCTAAACAATGGATTAAGTAACCAATATCCTGCCGCAATAAGCCCTGCAATTGCGAGCAAACCAATTCCTATATTTTCTAGACGTACCGATGTGCTTTCGACTACATGATTTGGTGCCATAAAAGCAACAATAGCCAGTAGTGGCACAATTAATAAATCTTCAAAAAGTAAGATGGCTACAATTTTTTGCCCACGTGGTTGAGTCAAGTCACCCCGATCGCCCAATAACTGCATCACAATCGCAGTCGAGGTTAAAACAAACCCTGCCGCGCCAATAAAAGCGACTTGCCATGTGAAACCAAACAATAGCCCTACGCCAGTCAAAGCTAACGCACAAATAATGATCTGCAACGTACCAAGACCAAAAATTTCGCGTCTAAGACTCCATAAATGCGATGGTTGCATTTCCAAACCAATCACAAATAGATACATCACAATTCCTAATTCGGCAATATGTAAAATTGCGGTGGAATCTTGAAAAAAGGCAAAACCGAATGGGCCAATAATCAGACCCGCAATTAAATAACCTAATACTGAACCCAAGCCAATACGTTTAAAAATAGGGACTGCAATAACAGCCGCTGCCAATAAAACTACGGGGGCAACCAAGCTAATTGAATGTGCTTCTGAGCTCATACATTTCTCATTTTATTTATCTGCAATTTATTCTATGTGAAACGAGGTTTAAGGGCGATTATTAGTTTTGAGAAGAAGTATCCTAAAAACAAAATGGCTTCAATCGTCCGAAAATGAAAATTTAGAGTACCCATATGAAAAAAAATATATATCTTTTTTCAGGTTCATAATTAAGCACTCGTAAAAAAAGCCCTTACGGGCTTTTTTTTATTAAACAACAAATTTCAACATGAGCTGAATAACCGTTGCATTAATTAAATCGACAAAGAATGCACCACAAAGCGGAACAATTAAAAATGCCTTATGCGATGGACCATACATGTTGGTAATCGCTTGCATATTTGCCACGGCTGTTGGTGTTGCACCCATACCAAAACCACAATGACCTGCTGCTAACACTGCTGCATCGTAGTTTTTGCCCATAACGCGGAACGTCACAAATGCTGCATATAAAGCCATGGTCAATGTTTGAGCACCCAAAATCACCACAAGCGGACCAGCTAGGTCGGCAAGTTGCCAAAGCTTTAATGAAAGCAATGCCATTGCTAAATAAAGCGACAAAGATGCATTACCAAACACATCAATCGCACGGTCGAAAATATCAATTTTCAACACACTTTCTAAAATATTTCTTAAGATTACACCGCCACCAAGTGCCCAAACGAAAGTTGGTAACTCAAACCATGTTCCCTTACTAAAGCCAGTCATAAACTCAGCAAACGCCAAACACGCTGCAAACATACCCAGCGTGGTAATTGCATTATCGGCTGTAATTAAACGAACTTGATGCGGGTTTTCAAACGGCGCCAGGTCATCTGAATTTTGTTCAACATGCGTATCGCGATGTTGGATTTCAGCATTAGTTTTCGGTTGAGCAAGGCTATAACGGTTAATGAGTAATTTAGCTAACGGACCACCAATCACACCACCAATAATCAAACCAAACGTTGCACTCGCCATACCCAGTGCTAAAGCACCTTGAATGCCATGCTGACTTTCTAAGATTTCACCCCATGCACCTGCTGTACCATGACCACCCGTTAAAGTGATTGAACCTGCAATCAAACCAATCAGTGGGTCTAGACCCAATAAAGTCGCAAGGCTCATACCTACAGCATTTTGCACAACAATAAATGAGGCCACACAAATTAAGAAGATGACTAAAGCAGTACCACCTTCTTTAAGCTTCATAAAATTGGCACTTAAACCAATTGAAGCAAAGAACACGAGCATAAAGCTAGTTTGTAATTCGCTACTAAAAACAATGCTGTACCCCCACAAAGTGTGGACGAGTAAAGAAACTACAGCAGCAACCAAACCACCCGCTACAGGTTCAGGGATATTATAACGTTTTAAAAAATCAATCCGATTGACAAGAAAGCGGCCCAACAATAAAACAATGACCGCCGAAATTAGTGTATAAAAACCATTAAATACAAATTCCATATATATTACATAGACTACTTTCTGATTACATTCCTAATCGATTGTAAAATAATTATATTTTATTTTTTAATATGTAAAAAAAACACAAATAAACTTTACAAAATTACCCTACCAATAAATTTTTAGTATTCTTAAAAATAGCTTAAATTTTTAAATATTTTATAAATAATTTTCTAAAAATATTTATTTAATTACTAGAATCAACAATTTAATCAATAAAAACCACAATTTAAAGATCTTTATGTTTTGATATCTTAAGCAGAAAATACTGTCTTTTAAGTCACTGAACTCGCTTTTCATTACCGTTAATATGCCTCAAAGACCAGCTCGTTATTTGCTCTGGGCAACATCTTTATAGGTTTTATATTCAATGAGTTTATTGCTTAAAGTTCGACAGAATGTTCCTCAAGTGAAGTCGCTTAAAACATCTCTTAAAAAGCATGCTGGTCAGAAATTACCTCACATGCTAACCAATGCATCAGATCTGTTTTTTAGAGGTCCTCAAATTGCCTTGTCAGGAAAAGCACCTTTTGATGTGATTTATAAGCATGAGATTATGAGTTTACGTCACTATAGAAATGAGACTGAAGCTCCTACACATAAACACCGCGTACCGTTAGTGATTGTTCCGCCATTGGCAGTGAACATGCTCATTTACGATTTATTCCCTACACGCAGCCTTATACGTTACTTTTTAGCTCAAGGTTTTGATGTCTATTTAATTGACTGGGGTGTACCAACCCGCCACCAAGCAAAATACAATTTTGGCACCTACATTAAAGTTTTTATGCCTGAAATGTTAAAGCAAGTCCGTGCACATAGTGGACAACAGCAGCTTTCATTACATGGCTGGAGTTTAGGCGGTGCACTTTCACTCTGCTATACCGCATTATTTAAAGATAAAGATATTAAAAATCTGATTATTCTCGCTTCACCTATCGACACCCATAAAGCAGGTTATATGGGTAAACTCTATGGCAGCTTGACTAAACCTGCACAGTGGGTTCGTAAGCACACCCCTTTCCGTATTCGCCAACATGTACCAAGTGAAGTGTTTCATATTCATGGCTGGCAAAACACGCTTGGCTTTAAGCTAACTGACCCGATTGGAAATTTAAAAACCTATTGGCAGCTTTTTAAAAATCTTGATAACCGTGAATTTATTGTTGACCATGCTACGTCTAGTTCATTTATCGACAATATGTTGGCGTATCCGGGTGGTGTGATGCGCGATATCATTCTACGTTTCTGGATAGATAATGAACTCTCAACAGGTGTAATCAAATTTGGTGAACTAACAGCTTATTTAAAAGATATTAATTGTTCAGTGTTAGCTGTAGGGGGCGATACAGACATTATTGTGACCGCCGACGCAGTGAAACCGCTTATGGATTTAATTAGTAGCCAAGATAAAACTTTTAAAGTGGTTCCAGGCGGCCATATGGGTGTTGTTTCTGGTAGCCAAGCTCCAAGTTCTGTTTGGCCTGAAATGAGTAATTGGTTAGCTACACGTTCAGATTAAATCTAGTCAAAAAAGTAAGCCAGCGTAGTCATCTCTACGCTGGTTAAAAATTCAAATTTTAACTCATTCTTCTATATCATTTTATTGATTGATAACATGTTCACTTGCTTATCACAATTTACAAGTTAGATTTTTAAAACATTACGCTCCTTCACTTATTTAATATATTGCATACTCAAAAAATATGAATTTTATTCATTAAAAAATTATTTTCATAAAACAACATTTTATCAAATGTTAAAAAATTTTAAATCCAAATAGCTCCCGCCAAATAATTAATTTAACTTTTAAAATTAGCTTTCTAAAGACGATGTTACTTTTTGTTATTTATGTAAAGCTCATCTCAACAATATTTTTAACTAAATAACTGTAATATAACAATTTCAAATCAAATAATTTTGTAAAATTAGATCATTTTTTATACAAATGTAGGCAATCTCTCACAACTATGTAAGCCAAAGCTTACAACACAAATGATTGTTTTTCCTATAATTAATTTCATTACATATAAGCAATCTTTACTATTAAATAGAAAGCTGAATATTAATAAAGAGATCTGGAGAAAATGATAAAGTCATCTTTATTAATATAAAAACTCTTAATAATAGAAAAAGAATCTCAAAAAATTAATATGTACTATCTTTCCTCTGGAAACAGAGGAAAGATACCTTTTAAAATCTTCAGATAGGATATAGAAAATGTTTATCGCAAAAAATATATTTGTATATTTACTATCAATGTTAGCGTTGTGCTTACTAATTATTTTCTTTAATTATGTAGGAATGAACGAGACGCTTAATCTCTTAATTTCTTCGGCACTCTTCGGAATGTTTATTACGTGGTACTACAAAGGTAGTGGACTGTGTATAGCCCTTTTTAGTTTTTTTTACTGGGCAATGTTTGTGATTAGCCAAAGTTTAGAAGTGATATGGATGCTTTCGGTCTCAATGATTGTATATTTAGTCATGACTAAAATTGTACCTAAACTCAAGCACATCCATATCGGTATAGCTTCAAATAGCTAGAATGGGTTTACTCCCCGATTAACCATTCCAACTTTCTTAACCGTATTAATTTTAGTTTGCTCTGCAATTAATAGTTCATTTAAGAAAAATTTGAGATTTTGTTGATTCAGCAAAATTGGGTTAAAGGTATTCTCTCCCATGCCAAGAAAGAAAGCCTCAATATTTGTATTGCGTTGCACATATTTCATTGACCAACGTTGAAAAGAGTTTTCTTCAATGGAATATGTGCACAACCATTTAATATTGTAATGCCTTTGATCTTTTTGAATCTTCTCAAATAGCTTTTCAACAATCTCTTTTTCGCCTTCTAAACATTGAAAAAATGCATTATCGGCATAATACAGCACCCCACATATCTCGTTTAAATCGTTGAAATCACGAGCTTCAGTCAGGATATCACGCAAATCTTGTAGCAAATCTTCATTATTTTCATTTCGTTGGCTGGCATAACACAGTCGAACGTTCATAAGACTTCCGTGAAATTTAAAATTTCATTACTAATTTAATTTTCAAATTAACACACCTTTCTTAGAATTACTTTATATTTTTTCTTATAAAAATCATAATTTTAGGTATTTTCATAAAAAGCCAAAATTTCGCTCAAACTCCCAAGACTAAAAAATGTATTAAATCCCTAGTACTAGATTTTTTGTTTTATCGTGCTAAATATAGAGTACGGTTGTTGAGTTGTTTGAACATTACAAGTCGCAGTTTGGTTATTTTTTAATAAAAAAAACCACATCGGGTGATGTGGCAAAAGATGTAACGCAATGAACACTGAAACAATCGGTGTAACAGAGGATATATATTAAGAATAAAAATCAATTATTAAAATAAACTTAATAAAATTATCATAATTAAAGATTTTCTAAAAAATTTGATAAACCTTGAGGTGCTCTGCCTTCCAAGCGACTGCTGGTCGTTACACGCACTAAATTACTCCAAGTAATATTGCAGCAATGTCTGGTCAGTTTCTCAATCAGTGAAACATCCTCATGACATGGGATCGACTCAAAACCACCCACCTGCATATAAGCAGCAGCACTAAAACTTAAATTTGCACCATGAATATGATGATGATCCATACAGTCTTGATAATGAGACAAATACTTTTTTTGTTTTTGAGCCGATAAATGACTCAAATCATCTAAAGTGACAATACCGCAAATTGCATCGGTAGGTTGATATCGAATTTGACAACTTAACCAGTCTGAACTAACTATAGTGTCGGCATCTGTACAGGCAATCCAGCTTGCTCCATTTTGAATGAGTTGGCGAATGCCTAAGTCCCGAGCCTTGCCAACGCATTTATAATCACATTCAATCCAATTTACTCCGTAACGCTGTACAACTAAACGCGACATATCTGTACAGCTATCAAGTACAACCATGACCTCGACTTGTTCATCCGGTACTTTCTCTATCGCATCCTGAATTGACTGCAAACAGGCTGGCAAATGTTGCTCTTCATTATGCGCTGGAATTACAACACCTATTTTCATCGTAATTGTTCCCGCTGAGCTGTTGATGAAGGATTAACCGTCCAAACATCGACCATAAAGTCCGGATCGTTTAGGCTTAAATAGTGATGAAATGGAAAATATTGCTGAAAGCTTTGGTGGACTTTTTGGGCATTCAATTCAAAATCCTGAATATCATGTCGCCAATGGC
Organism: Acinetobacter nosocomialis; assembly: GCA_025736915.1. Taxonomy (GTDB): domain Bacteria; phylum Pseudomonadota; class Gammaproteobacteria; order Pseudomonadales; family Moraxellaceae; genus Acinetobacter; species Acinetobacter nosocomialis_A. The sequence goes on from CP107049.1 coordinate 635,953, forward strand.
AACACAAAATTTCCCCTTCTGGGTTTAGTGCATGCTTTAATTTTTTAATGAACTCATCTAACTCATCGTATGTGAGGTAATACGCCACTTCGCTAATCACAATCAGGTCAAATTTTTGTTCATACAATTCTTCAGGTATTTTTCTATTTTCAACAGTTACATGCTCAAATGATTGTAATCGCTGAGTCGCCAAATGAACGGCATGCTCAGACACATCTATACATAAAAGATGAGCCGCACGCTTTGCCAAATGAACACTTAAATGCCCATTTGAACAGCCAATTTCTAAAACATTTTGATAGTGTGGTCGTGTTAATAATGCAAGGCAGATTTGTCTTTTACGGGCTTCGTACCAGTGATAATCATAGCCCCATGGATCATTATTACTACGATACAACTCCTCAAAATACATACGAGAATGAGTCACTCAGATATACCTCATAAGGCATTAAAAGACGGCTAATTGCACTTGAAGACAAAACTGCGGAATTTCCTGTGCTTTCATCGGCTTCAAGTTGTGTTTTAAATTGCATAACCGCCTGATGTTTTTTAATTAATTGGTTTTCAGTTAAGGCATAAGCTTTTGCTTTGGACCAATTAATACGTGGGTCTAAAGGCTCTGCCCAATGCCATGCCCAAATCAATACATGTAGACAGAGTAACTGATGAGCTTTTGCAAAGGCCTGTACCGTTTTTCCAACGGCTTCGTGGTCAGGATGGCCATCAAGTGCATAGCTACAAATTAAAATATCTTCAGGCTGAACGATTCTGCTGAGCGCTTGAGTCAACTGATGAGTCTGTAAATGAATCTGACCATCCGTTAGATTTAAAGCAATTCGTTCAGAAAAATCTGACACACCAAGACTGTCTAAAGCAGCTAAAGTTTCTTGTGGCCGTAAATCGTTTAATTCATCTGGACTGTATTTTGTTGAGTGCGGATGGCTTTGTGTTCCATTACTGACAGCCACAATAACAAGGTGACAATTTTCTTTGACTAGCTGTTGCATTAAACCACCACAACCCAGCACTTCGTCATCGGGATGCGGCGCGACAATCACCACTCGTTTAGATTGAAATAACTGTAAATTCAGCCCATCTAACGGATGATTTTTAAATGCCTCTAGCCACCTGAACTTCGGTGTCCCTTCACCTGAAATCACGCGGTCTTCGACCAAGGGATGCGTTAAAGTTCCCATAAGCTTTTCTCCGGCAAACAGAGCTCTGCAATAGACTCATAGTCAAAAGCTGCATGACTCTGTCGAATAAAGACAGGCAAATCAGCAATGAGCTGTGAAAATATAGCTTCTTCACAATAAGGCCGTGCACCTAAAGCTTTGCCAACGAGTTGAATAACACTCTGGCAGCATTGTTCTGTTTGGGCACGTAATATACGGATTTCACGCTCATGGCTGAGCATAGGCTCGTCATCTATAAGCTTGGCAACATATTGAAAATACTGCTTAGTTATAGAGAGCTGTTGAGCTAGCTCTCCTAAGTACATTTTTTTAAATGCGTTTGGATGGGTTTGGCAGCTTTTCTGTAAAAAACTGACTAAGCGTACCGCCGCACCATACCAACACGCAGCGACGCCAGCGGCACCATGCCAAAACCCTGGACGTTCCAAATAGCGATTTGGCTGACCTATAGCAGTAACTGGAGTATTGTCAAAATGTACTTGGGCTGTTCGAGTTCCCTGCATGCCTACTGCTTGCCAGTGGCTGAGGTCAACTTGAACCGAAGGATGAGCCAATTCAACAATACAAAGCTGTGCTTGGCCTTGCTTGTCCTTATAGCTCATTAAAGCTTTTTGAATAAACTCAGCACCTGAACACCAAGTTTTTATACCACTACACTGATTGCTCTCTACTTGTACGGGTGCTGGCCCACCCTCTGCTGCCCATACGGCCCAAGTCTGATCATCTATTTCATCTTGATAGCCAAGCTCATTTAAAATACTTAAGGCATCACAATGTGATTCAAATAATTTAGCTAGACTTAAATCATACCCTGCCACTTGAGCAAACATTTGCCACCGTTGATAGGTTTGACCTGAAGCTGGATAGGGTAAATTTTTAGCTAATCTTACCAATTCGCGAAGCAAATCTTGGCGTAGCTGACTTTTGTTTTCAGCCTGAGCATGCTCGAATTCACTCAACATACTCAAGACAGTCATATTTATAGATATTCTAATATTCATTACAAATAATTATTCAAAAGTATTCACTTAAACATATCGAAATAATTCTGTTTAATTAAAGATATAAAATGTAATGAAAAGATATTTTCTATAACTTTATTAAATGAATATTTCTTTTTATTTCATTGTTATCTAAATATATCGCTTAAGTGAAATTATAAAATAATCATGTAAGGTTTATTAAAAAACAAAGATTTCTGCTGTTTTATCCAGTAATTTAGTTTCTACCGTTTTTCTATTTCCAAAGAAGAGGTCCAAAATGAGTACTTTAAATATTAATGATATTAAAAAACATGCAGACGTTATTGCTTCTTGTGGTACTAAAGTAGGGACTGTCGATCATCTAGAAGGTGAAAATCAGTTGAAACTCACTCGTGATGAAAACGATCAACATCACCTTATTCCTACTTCTTGGATTGGGGAGGTAAAAGATGATCAAGTCATTTTAAATAAAAACTCAAAAGAAGTTCAAGAAAACTGGCAAGCCATTTAAACTTCTTTGCACAGTGATTTTCTAACTGTGCAGCTTATTTAAAAAGATAAACAATAATTAAAATAAAACAACTAGAATTAAAAAGTAAAAAGCTCCTTTTTATTAAGGAGCTTTTTACTTATAGCATTAAAATTTTTATTTAATATTTTTATAAGTTACTCTGATTTATCGCAACCGAGCTGGTTGCTTTACGCTTTCGGGTCACAAATAATCCGCAACCCACCACAGCTAAAGTCACACCTAATGATAAAGTGGTTTCATAACTATATGCTGGCGAGAAAAACATATAAGCCAATACACTTAAAATAATGATAATCACAAACCAAGTGAGCCATGGAAATAGCCACATTTTAAATGGAATTTCCGCTCCAGCTGCCTCGAGCTTATGTCTTAGACGCAATTGTGAAAATGCAATAACCAAGTACACCAGCAAAGCAATGGAACCTGTACTTGAGAGCAATAAGCTAAATACTTTTCCAGGGAATACGTAGTTAATGACACAGCACACTAAACCAATAAAAGTTGAAGAAAACACCGCAATAGCAGGTACACCCGCATAATTCACTTTCGTCACTGCCTGTGGTGCTTCATTGCGTGTTCCTAAGCGAAATAACATACGAGAAGACGTATAAATTGCGGCATTCATACAGCTCGCCACGGCGATAAACACAACGGTATCAATAATAAGTTTAGTGCCCGGTACGTTTAAGCTCATTAAAACGTATTGGAATGTCCCGTACTTTTGTAAGTCCGGTGAACGCCAATCGACAAGTGAAACAGCAATAAACATTGAGACCACAAAGAAAAGAATAATACGGTACAACACCAAATTGGTGGCACGTCTAATTTTCTGTTTAGGGTTAGATGACTCTGCTGCGGCAATCGAGACAATTTCCACCCCAAAGAATGAAAATGCCGTAATTAAAATGGCAGATAAAATGCCTCCCATACCGTGCGGCATAAAACCAGCGTTGTTGTATAAATTGGCAACGCCACTGACATTTTTAGCTAAAGGCCAAACACCTGAAATTGCCAAAATACCAATAATGATAAACCCAATAATGGCAACCACTTTGACTAAGGAAAACCAGAACTCAAACTCACCAAAACTTTTGGTACTAAAAAAGTTGGCTAAGCTTAAGAACACAATAAAGCAAAATGCATAAATAGAAACTGAAACGCTCGGAAACCACGAATGTAAAATTTCAGCACCTGCGATGGCTTCTACCGGAATCGCAAGCACCCAAAACCACCAATATAACCAACCAATAGTGAAGCCTGCCCACGGGCCAATGGCTTTACGGGCATAGGTAGAAAATGAACCGGTGTCCGGCTCTAAAACGGCCATTTCACCTAACATGCGCATCACCAGAAATACCATAATGCTGGTAATCAGGTATGCAAGAATGACCGCGGGGCCTGCTTTGGCAATTGCAGAAGATGAACCGACAAATAAACCTGCGCCAATAACACCGCCAATACTAATCATTGTGATATGGCGATTTGAGAGTCCTTCGCCTAATTTTTTTGTTCTATCATTATTCATATTTCATTCCTTAAAAATATATCCATAAAAACAATCTATTACATGCTTAAAATCCTACAGTCATGAAAAAAGGGAAAACTGCTGTTTTCCCTGATAATAAAAATTAATTTAAAGTCGGCATTGAGAACTGTTTTGCTTCACGGACTTGAGCCGATGGCCAGCGCTGTGTAATGGTCTTACGGCGTGTGTAGAAACGGACACCATCTGGACCATACGCATGTAAATCACCAAATAACGAACGTTTCCAGCCACCAAAGCTGTGGTAAGCCACAGGTACTGGTAAAGGCACGTTAATACCGACCATACCGACTTGAATGTGACTGCTAAAATAGCGAGCAGCTTCCCCATCACGGGTATAGATACAAGTACCATTGCCATATTCGTGGTCATTAATGAGTTGCATCGCTTCTTGCATGCTATTCACACGCATAACTTGCAACACAGGACCAAAAATTTCTTGCTGGTAACTGGTCATGTTTGGTGTGACTTGATCAATTAAAGTTGGCCCAACAAAGAAACCTTTTTCATAACCTGCCGGTTTTGCATCACGGCCATCTACCACAATTTTTGCGCCTTGCTGCTCTGCGCTTTGAATATAAGCCTGCACTTTGTCTTTATGCGCTTGGGTAATAAGTGGTCCAAAGTCGTTGCTTGCATCTGCATAGTGGCCGAACTTCAATTTTTTCATTTCTTGAGTCAGCTTATCAATTACGACATCGGCAACTTCATCGCCAATAGCAACCGCAACCGAAAGTGCCATACAACGTTCGCCCGAAGAGCCAAAAGCTGCGCCTAACAATGAAGTCACCACGTTATCAATATCGGCATCCGGCATAATAATCGCGTGGTTTTTTGCACCGCCTAATGCTTGGCAACGTTTACCTGTTGAAGTTGCGGTACGGTAAATATATTCAGCAATTGGTGTTGAACCTACAAAGCTGACTGCCTGAATACGCGGATGGTGCAATAAGGCATCTACCGCTTCTTTGTCACCATTCACCACATTAAATACGCCGTCAGGTAAACCCGCTTGTTTTAATAGTTCTGCAAGGTATAAAACCACAGAAGGTGCTTTTTCAGAAGGTTTTAAAATAAAGCAGTTACCGCAAACCAGTGCCATTGGGAACATCCATAAAGCCACCATGGCTGGGAAGTTAAATGGCGTAATGCCAGCTACAACGCCTAACGGTTGGAACTCGCTCCATGAGTCGATATCTGGACCGACATTTTTTGAAAACTCCCCTTTTAAAAGCTCTGGTGCGCCGCAAGCATATTCAACATTTTCTATACCACGTTGCAATTCACCTTGAGCATCATGAGAAATCTTACCGTGTTCTTGCCCAATCAAAGCGCAAATCTTTTCGGCATTTTGTTCTAATAATTGTTTGAAGTTGAACATGACACGTGCACGTTTAATAACTGGTGTATCACGCCATGCAGGAAATGCTTGTTCGGCTACCTGAACTGCTTCATTTACCGTTTGAGCATCTGCAATTTCGACTTCTTTACTAATTTCACCCGTCGCAGGATTGTAAACTGGCTGTTTTCTTGCCGTTTTAGATACAATTCTTCCTTGAATGAAATGCCCTAGCACTTTTTTGGCTTGTTCACTATGCGTACTATTTTCAGTTGAAACTTCTTCATAGCTAAAATCTTCTAGGCCATTTGTCATTGTTGTTACTCCTTACTACAATTAGTTTTGAGATCAAACTGCTTTTTCATTTGGTTTTTTAAAGAGCATCCAGAGACACTACCGATGCTCATAAATATCTATAAGCCTTATTTCACTTGATAAAGCGCATCGCCCACGGCATTCATTAAGCGGTCAATATCTGCCTCAGTGCTGTTAAACATTGGGCCAAACTGAAGCGTGTCACCTCCAAAGCGAACATAGAATCCTTCTTTCCAGAGTTTCATACCAAGTTCAAAACCTCGGATGGTGGCATCGCCATCACGCGGAGCTAACTGCAACGCACCAATCAAGCCACAGTTACGTATATCTAAAATGTGCGGTGAGCCTTTTAAGCCATGCAGCATTTTTTCAAAACTTGGTGCCAACGCCGCAGATTGAGCTAACAAGTTTTTCTTCTCTAAAACTTCAAGCGCTGCTAAAGCGGCCGCACAAGCAACCGGATGTGCCGAATAGGTATAGCCGTGGGTAAATTCAATGGCGTGTTCTGGTAAGTCTTGCTGCATAAAGGCAGAGTAAATTTCATGGCTTGCCACCACACCACCTAAAGGAATGGCACCATTGGTGACTTGTTTCGCAAAGTTCAAAATATCTGGTGTTACCCCAAAATATTCGGCTCCCGTCCATGTTCCTAAACGGCCAAAACCTGTAATCACCTCATCAAAAATTAACAAGATGTCATGCTGATCACAGATCTCTCTTAAACGCTGTAAATAACCCGTTGGCGGCACAATACAACCTGCCGAACCAGAAATAGGCTCTACAATGACGGCTGCAATATTTGAAGCATCGTGTAACTCAATTAACTTAAGCATTTCATTGGCAAGCTCTACCCCGCCTGTTTCTGCACAGCCTTTGGTAAAAGTTAAATTTGGCTGCAAGGTATGCGGTAAATGGTCTACATCCATAAGCTGACCAAACATTTTACGGTTGCCACCAATACCGCCTAGACTTGTTCCCGCAACGTTTACCCCATGATAGCCACGTGCACGACCAATCAATTTGGTTTTGCTTGGTTTACCTTTAATGCGCCAATACGCACGTGCCATTTTGATAGACGTATCTGCCGACTCTGAACCTGAGTTGGTAAAGAAAACATGTTGTAGTTTTTCAGGCATATGCTGAACAATTTTATCTGCCAGCTTAAAAGAAAGTGGATGACCAAACTGAAAAGCCGGTGAATAATCAAGCTGACCTAATTGAGCACTTACCGCTTGTTGAATTTCGGGTAAGGTATGGCCTGCACCACATGTCCATAGGCCGGAGAGTGAGTCATAAATTTCACGGCCAAAATCATCAATTAGATATGACCCTTTTGCACCCACAATCATGCGTGGGTCTTTAGCAAAGTTTCGGTTTGCAGAGAAAGGCATCCAGTGTGCCTGATAGTTTATGTGCATATTATTATTAGGTTGAACCGCATCTAAAGTATGCTCAGAGTCGCTAAATTTATCCGTATCAAACATAACCATTCCTGTTGATTTTCAAATTATGGTTTGAGTGTACATAGCGACATAAGTTTGATAAATTCAAATTATCTTGAGTTTAGATTTAAAAAAACAAAACTAAATGAAACCTAAAAAATTAAATCAAGTCACTGATTTTGATATAAAACTTCTCAAAATATTTAAAACAGTTTGCGACTGTCACAGCTTTACATCTGCCGAAAGTATTTTAGGTATTAGCCGCTCTGCAATTAGTTTGCATATGAGTGATTTAGAAAATCGTTTGGGCATTCGGCTGTGCCAGCGAGGCCGTGCCGGATTTGCCCTGACCGATGAAGGACGGGAAATTTTAAAATATATTGAAGTGCTTACGGCAGCGATTGAAGACTTCCGCTCTAAAGTCAACCAAATGCATAACCGTCTTAAGGGTGAGTTTAATATCGGCATTATTAACAACCTTGTGACTATGCCTAAAGGCTATATCACCAACACCTTGACTCAACTTGCCGAAGAACATGCCGAAGTTATTATTAATATTAGTATGAGTACTTTGTCAGATATTGAGTGCCGTGTACTCGATAACCGTTTACATGCGGGCGTTATACCCCTTGTGACGCCTTTGTCTGGTTTAGACTATTTCGATTTATATAGTGAAAGTTCATTTTTATATTGCGGCAAAAATCATCCTTTATTTAACCAATGTAGTAGCATCAATTTAAATGAATTAAAAAAATGGCAAGCTATTCTTCCTAATTATGCGATTACATCGGAAGCGGTAAAGCTACATCAACTTTTAGATTGTAAAGCGACCGCAAGTGACCGCGAAGGGATTGCCTTTCTGATTTTAACTGGCAAATTTTTAGGTTTTTTACCCGACCACTATGCAAAAAAATGGGTTGAAGACGGTGTGATGCAACCTGTTTTAAAAGATAAAATGCACTACAGTACCCCTATATGCTTAATTACTCATAAAGGCAAAAACCACAATAATATTTTAAAAACCTTTATGGAGATGCTTGAGAAACGAATCAGTAATGATTAAAAATATTTATATATAGATATAAGAATATAGATTATTTATAAATAACAAGCCCTTTTATTTAAAAAAACTTCATAATAGAAATTTACAAAATTAAAGCTCCATAGGGGCTTTTTAGGTAAAAATGACTATGCAGTATATTTAAATATACTTAATATTTAACAAATACAACTTAACAGTCTGTTTTTAATAAATAAAAAATATATAATCACGCCCGCAAAGTAAACATAAATACTTAAGGTTTATTCATGAAAAAAATTTCAACTTTAGCAGTTTCTATTTCGTTTATTATGTTAACGGGGTGCGGTGGAGGCAGTTCAAGCTCTAATAATACTGAAAATGTATCATCACAAGCTCAGGAACAATCTACTCAAAATGTATCATCGCAAGCTCAAGGGCAATCTACTCAAAATGTAAATAGTTTAAAGTGTGATAGAGGTATTCTCTTAAATTCTACGCTTTCAACAAATACAATTTTTGATGAAGCATTATATTCTCTAAATTATAGATTTAAGACTACTCGTACAGCAAATACTACGACTTCTATTAGACAGCTGTATGCCTATGAAATTAAAAGAAATGATCAGATGTTATATGCTTATCCAAAAGCACTTTACAATATAACTGCTGACGAAATTGAAAGTAGTTTGGCGGAAGATGTTGTACAAAGTTACGACCTTAACTCTTTTGGTCTTTTTACTAAAAAAAATTACCAAAAACAAAATAATGGTTGGCCTCTAGGTTATGTCGTTGCATCACAAGGCTTACAAATTTCAACCGCTCAATTTAATGATACTTGTAATTTAAATTCAGAGAATGTGAGTTACGATTATGAAAAGATAGATGTTTCAGGTAAAAAAATATCTGACATCTTCCCATCAAATATTTTAACAAGTAATCCTAAAAATATAGACTACCTATATATTAGTAATCGCTTTACTGAAACACTGAAAAATAATCAAATAGCTTTTACAAACTTATTAAATAATAATGCAACGTTCCCAAGTGGTTCTTTTATTTATGTTCCCAAGTCTGTTGTTTATAACAATACAGAATTTTATTTCTTCGATAGCGATCTCACTGATTTCAAAACCCTAGCTGAATGGCAACAGAAAATTTACCCAATGGCCAAATATAAATTTGATACTGTTGGTGGCTATAATGTGACTTACTTTATAGATAATGCAGGAAATCAGATTTATGATGGCGGTAAAGATCCAGCCGTTGAAATGAATGGCAGAATTTATGATGGAGAATGGCAAGTTAAAGGTAATATCACCTCTGAAACATATGGTGTACCAAGTGATTCTATTACTAACTATCAAGCGAGAGGGAAATTTGCTTTATATAATAAAGCGAGTTATGACTTCATTGTTGGGCAACTTCAAACTTACTATAAGTAAAATTTAAAACCTGTATATCCCAAAGTACTTAGCCAATGTACTTTGGGATATTTATCTAAACCAGACCAACCTTCAGTAAAAAATAATCTAACGTCTTATCTGTTTCACCAATACTGCTGTGATCTACAAGTGGGATAATTGCACCCTCAATCACATATAAAAAGAGTCTGGCCTCATTAAATGATGCATCGGCTTTTAATGTTCTAAGTACGCTATAGATTTCATTAGTCAGCCATGTTCTGTACCTTACCGCGGTTTGATAGGCGTTTGGATAGCTATTTTTAGTTTCAAAAACGGCTTTAAATAATAAGTAATATGGCCCTTCTATATCGCTATGTAAAAAATAAAGTTTCTTGAGTTTATCTATTGCGGCTGTGTCATGGTCATACTCCACCAGTTCGGTCACTTGGTCTTGAAGTCGCTCTTTTTGCACGATTAGACAGATATCAATAAAACGTTGCTTAGAGTGAAAATAGTTATAAAACGTCATTTTTGTGACTTCGGTTTCCCTCACAATCTTGTCGACACCAACAGTGTGAAACCCACCGTGATGGAACAGATGAATCCCTTTTTTTACAACTTCAAAAGCACGTGTTGGGAGCGTTAAATTTGGCATAGTTTTACCGTTATAAAATAAATTTTTGTTGTATATAAATGAGATATAAAAATCTGTGCCCTTTCTGGGAGAAAAAAAGGCACAGCAAAACCCATAAAGACTGTGCTTGGCACATCTCGAGTTTTATAGTTGCTAAGTTTTTGGTCGTGACGATTTAAAGCTTGATAAACCTAATGGCAATCAAACTCGTTAATAAACTAAGTTGTGTTGTTATAGCTTTTGGCAAAGGCTGCCAAGAAATAATGGATGTGCAAAGCCGACTCCTTTTTATTGGGAGTTCTGCCAGACATTAAAATTATGGTGGCAGAACGAAGGGGGTTCGCAGACTGGTCAAACGAGGCCAGCACACCCAAAGGTGTCCCCCTCCGTTCCACCGTAGAGGGGGCACGAGGGTGTACACACTAAAAGAAGAATCTTTTAATGCTCGTTTGATTCGGTCTGCGACAACCGACTGGCAATGTAGGCCAGCACGCAAAGGATAATAGTCACTCTATTTATCGTCAAGCACAAAAAGTGACAACTGTTTTAAAATAAATCAGACAAAGTATTTGATAAATCAGTGGGTTTTAAGATGAACTACAGAATCTACGGGTAAAATCAAATGTTGTTATTTTTATAGGTTTTTTTAAAAATAATTGAGTTCAGCAATAAAAGATTAGGCTAATTTATGAAGTAGTTCATGAGAATAAATTATAAAACTAAACCTCGTACTCTCAGTTGGCTTGAGGCTTGGTAAATTCATTTCAATAGCACCCGTTTAAAGATGCTACATAAAATAATTAATGGTTCTTTTTAGAGAATTTATGACCTTTAGGAAGTGGAGCATCACATGGTTGATCCGTCTTTACATCGACCATTTTCACTGGCCCATCATTGTAGACCGTTACTTTACAGCCTTTTACAACATATTCCTGTTCAATACCACCGTACATTTCATCCTCAGAAACAGGAGCTACAGAAGTTACACCATAACAAGCTCCATCAGCACCACATTCAACCTCTACTCCACTAACATCAGCTCCACCCGCTTCTGCCACTTCTGCTCCAGCAGCTTCCATAGCATCAACTTCTTCAACCTGTGTCTTTGCTGCATATGTATTTGAAAGACTCATCATCAGAAAAACTGAAAGAAAGAACTTACTACTGCGATTTATTGAATTCATGTTTTATCCATATCTATTGATTTGAAATTGGTGCTTTCTGAGAAGGGATGAAAATTAATTAGTGATAGTAGAATTTCTACTTCAATTTATTTAAAAGCCTTTCTATATCAACCTTATGTTTATTATATACATCTTTCTTTATTTCATATTGAAATATTCTATTCAGATGATAACTCAATAGAGTTAAATCTTCATTATTTTTATCAGTTACAATTTCTTCCAAAATTTTCATAAACTGTGACAACGGTGAAATCTTCAAAAATACTAAATATGGCCTTTCTGATAAAAATGGTAACTTATGTAAATAATAATTCATTAATGTTTTTCTTTCCTTTTTTCCCCATGAAAAATGAGGGATTAACTGGAATGCCAAATAATAATTCTCACTATTTAAAGGATAGTTATTCAACAACCAAAAGCATCTTTCCTCATTAGTATATTTTTTTAAATTTTTGATAATATTCTTTAATTCATCAACCATTTAACCTTCCCGAAAACACAAATTTTTATAGATCTTACCTACTATCTCAAACTTTTAAATTGTACAAGTCAAATACTTATGTATCAATACAGGGAAAACTCGGCTTCCTCCGTCGCTCTCATTTAGTCCGTGACTTTATAAACACTCAATGGTATAGAAATTTTATATTTCCCGATTAAAGATAAGAATTCAGCATTTAAAACCTCAAAATTACATTGCTCATCTTCTGAAATATATACTTCCATAAATAAACTAAAATCATCAGCTCCATTTTTTATAAAATTTTCAATATTTTTAGAAATAAACTCATAAAATATAGACTCATATTCTTCATCATAATATTCATTAGAAAACTCTTTATTAGAGTTAAACTGAATATAATTGGAGTATTCTTCATCAAAAGCAAAATAAATCTTATCACTAGATATATTTTTTAAAGCTTGAATAGCATTCAAAAAAACTCCAGACACATTAAAAGTCAACCTAATATACATTATAAAAATTTCTCCAAAATAATTCTGACTGTAAACCCTCATTGCTGCCACAATTGTTTAAGATGTGTCCGCTAAAGTTAAATAATCAAAAAGGTAAATTTTTTCAAAAATTACCTATTCATAGCTTAAATTCGAGTTATATTATTAACATTTATATAAACTATTAATTTACACTCTCTAGGAAGCATCAAGTTTGATTATTAATGCTAAAGCTGATACTAGTTTCAACTTTAAATAGTGCAACTCCCTTTATATCTCTATAAGTTTGCTATTATTGTACATAAAAAATGACATTTCATTTAAAATAAATCAGTCAAAGCATTTGATAAATAAATGGTTTTTAGGCCAAGTAACATGAATTATCCTATAAAAATAGGAGGCCAATCCCTCCTATTTTTATGCATTTATTTACAGGTAAATATTGCTTGACCTGAATAACGTTCGCCTTTTGCAGAAAGCTGATTTGTATAGCTTGCGATAAGTAGAACTTCTTTATTTAAGCCTTGGCCCACTTGCACAAGAAATTGGCCATTTGAATTTATACTTGACGTAGGATCAATCGTTGTTGCGCCAGTAATAATACCTGAATTTGTAGCAAAGTCAGCTTTTTGGCCTGGACTATACGTTGCAGTGTTTGTACTTCTGCCATTCGTTGTTGTAATACTGATTTTAAAAGTAGCTTTTCCATCCGCTAAAAGTTCAAACTCTGCTGTACCAGCAGTAGAGGTTGCTAAATTTGGTAAAGTCGATGATGAACCGTCGCCCCAATTCGTCAGATAAGGTTTAGTAAATGCGCTAACCTCACAGGTCTTTTTACCCACAGAAGTCGCGCCTTGGGTATATGCGTTATAAACGGCATACGTCCAATATAAGTTTTGCGATTTCTGTAAAATGTCTTGGCTTGAAAGCGTTCCATCAGACTTATATTGATTGGCCGTTCCGTATGACCAACGTCCTAACGCAAAATTTTGATTACCTGCAATATCTTTAACTGCTATTTTATCTCCAGTTAACTCATAGTTCTCAAACTTGGTATAGCTTCCATCAGTATTTTGTACTGCTCTATTTGCATCCATTTTACCTAATGTGAAACCATTAAAAGGTATTAGCATCATGCTTGCTGTTGCTGTCGGAACAAATGCTGCAGTCACAGTACCTGAGCTATTACTTCTGTCAGTTTGCTCTTGGCTATTTGACCCCGTATTAGGTGTTTGAGGAGCACTCCAAGAACCACCATCACTACCAGAACCTCCACAAGCAGTTAATGCCAATCCCATTGCAATAGAGACCAATGTTTTATTAACTAAAGTCATCTTTTTTCCTTTATATTAACTTTTGAAGTATATAAATCTAAATATTTTAATGTTCCCAAAATAAGCATTCACGACTGAGAAAACCAATCGAGCCTACCTATACTAGGTAGTATATTTTATGATATTAAAGAAATATATCGAAAATGATGGCTGTTAAATATAAACTCTACTCAAAGTTGAGTAGGCTGCCCTACTTAGTTTTTTATCTATAGAAATTTTATTTTTAGAATTTTTCATATCAATTTAAAAATCAGGATAAATAACGAGAAAATTGCTCTTTCACGATAATTGATTCTAAAGGTAGATAGACCTCACTAGGATAATTTTTAATTCCATCAATCAAGAAAAATCCTAACTCTAGAGCATATTTCTTCCAGTTTTCCTCTAAATAGCAAAACTCCACATACTCAAACCAATTCTCTATTATCATGACTAGATCATGTTTAAAATTAATAAAATCATTTAAAGTATTACTTTTATTAATTATAAAGCCTTTAAAATAATAAAAATCAGCTTCATAATTAATATATTTGAAAACTACCTCTTCTAACTCATTCAGGACATTACTAGACATTTTATTCACTATTTATACATCCTGCAGTTAATAATTGACCATATACTCATAGGCATTAATAGATCATAAAATATGCCTATATAAAATTGATAAGCATATTTTATAAAGTAATATTTCATTTATAACTCTTAGCAGTTTATGAAAAATCCAACTTCTTTGGTATTCCATCAAGTCTTTGGACAGAACCGTCTAAAGTACTTTCTAATGTAACTTCAATTCCATATTTATGAACATAATAGTCAATAACTTTATATAGCTCCTGATAATTATCATCTTCTGAAACAGAAATAGACCATACTAATTTGCTAGGATCTCGACTACACACGATGGTATTATATTTAAATTTATTACCTTTCTTTCCTTTTAATATAGCAATATTATTTACATCTTCCCATTTAAGGTTTCTTTTTCTTAAAAACAATGTTCTATAATGCCCACCACTCCCATCAATATAAATAGGAAATACTGAAGACAGGCCTGAAAGCATCATAAAAAACCATCCAACCAAAACCACTAATAAAACAATTGTTTCAAAATTAAAATCAATGATTATATCAGAAAAACCTGTTAGATAGATTTTTCTTAAAACAAAAAACAAACCTACAAAACCAATTACTGAAGCAATCAGCACACTAACCCTATCAGAATCTTTATGAACATAAGAAGGTGCCGAGTAATCTAAATCATCCATTCTTCTTTCCTTCTTTATTATTTTGCCTAGGATCAAGTTAAGGCTCCGCTATTTTCCTTGGCGGTTTTTATACTGGTCGTGGTATAAATAAATATTAGACCTCTTGCATAATTGTACAAAATAAAATCAAGTCGATGGTAAAAGCCTTTGTTTTACAAATCCTAGACTGATCATTTTTTTGATTTATCCAAGAGGTATCTTGACCTACCAAGCCAATATATTTATATAATCCTTTTCATTGCATTCTAACTAAATGTAGTTCAAATTATAAATCTTTACCTAACAAAGCTCAGGTGTTACCTATACATTTTTGGGAAGTATTCACTTATTTTCTCGTTATCAAATAATCTATCCACAGTAAAATCAACTGTATCAGAGACAGCTATTCCATGATGTAATTCTGTTGGGAAATCATTAATTGATGCATACACTGTTGGCATTAAATATCTAAAATAATCTCCTATCTTCGTTTCTCGATTATAACCCACAGGGTAGTCTTTGCCAGCATTATCGCCCTCAAGACTATGATAAATAAAAAAACCTTTTTTTGAAGGCATATTAATTTCATTTAAATCTTCAGAATTTTGCTTACTTTGCACCCAAAACTCAACATCTTGTCTAGGGTAATTTTCCCCATGGAGTAAAGATGAATACAAATCTAGTATAGTTTCTCCATTTTTTTCTGCAGGATAACTCGCATACTTTTCTGATTCTTGCCATTTATATTCATTAAGATCATCTAATAAATCTTCAAAGTTAGGTATAACCAACAATGCTTCCGGTAGCCGTCCCCAACAATTATTCACCATTACTGCTATTTTTCCATTTTTATCCATAGCAAACCATGTAAATATTTCACCAAAACCTGGTTCCCAATCACTTCTAGAAATATGCATTATTTTGTTCCTTTCGGCCATGTAACTTGACAATTACTACATGTTTCAATAATTACCTTGTACTTCATGACATTTCGCATCAAAATTCATCGTTACGTCCATCTGTAAATTAATTTCACTTTGAACTCTATCTTTATCAAAATTGTTTTGCAGTGCTCCACTAGTTAGAGCAACAAATTTAAAATATTTAGCTAAAAAAAGTTATAATTTCACAATATGCATAAAATTTACTAGAACTAGGCCCATAATAATTAAAATAGAAGATTCTTTTCTATAAGTTAATAAATAGTTATACATTCTTAATAAGCTAAGCCCCTATCTGAGTCTCGGATAGGGGCTTAGCTTAACAACTATATTTATTCAAATATCATAAGCTTTTTTAAGGCGCGGTATTAAATGAATAATTTGTTCCTTTTCCTCTGGATTATGCTCAGCATATGCTAATGTTATTAATTCTAAAACCGAAGCAAAAACTTTAAATGGCACTTTACCATCAAATTCACCATTAAAATAAAATTCTGCCGCATCAATAATATGTCCTTCATCATCTACATCATCCATGAGTAAATAAGCTGAAGTTTCCTGAATATTAGCCCCTTCACCTCTAATAGCTCTTTTAATAATATCAATAATAGGATCAACCCAAGCAACAGTATTAAAATAATCACTAAAATAATATAATAAAGGTTCTGCTTCTGGATAGTTTTTTAGAATTGCACTCCAATTATTACTCAACCAATCACTCATTAATTTATTCATTTAAAAAATCTCCTATTTGATATTTTGGTGAAATAACTGGTAATGCATTTGATATTTTCCCAGTATTTCTATTTCTAGTTACATTAAATATTATGGTGAATAAAGGAATAATTTTTATAAAAAATCAGCTTAAATAACTATATTTATTAAAATAATTTAAATATCATAAACTTTTTTAAGGCGTGGCATTAAATCAATAATTTGTTCCTTTTCCTCTGAATTGTACTCAGCATATGCTATATGCTATTAACTCTAAAACCGAAGCAAAAACTTTAAATGGCACTTTACCATCAAGTTCATCGTAAAAATAAAATTCAGCTGCATCAATAATATGACCCTCATCCATTACATAATTCATAAGAAAATAACTTGATGTTTCTTGGAGGCTATAATAACCTTCACCTCGTATAGCATCTTTAAGGAGGCTAATAAATATATACTCTCCAGTAGTTGTAAAAAAATAGTTCAGGCTCTGCTTCTGGATATTTTTTTAAATATCATTTCGATTAGTTCTCAACCACTCAATCATATATTGCATCATCCCCCCTATAATCCCCTGCTTTCTATATACCAATTTATTGTTAAATTTAATAAACTTCTGAAGAATAAAAAATTATCTCTTATTTCATTTCATTAATTTCCATTACATTACTTCTCAGATTATTTCTTTATTAATAAACTCATTAACATAGTTATATTCTTACATCTCCATTTTGCATTAAAATAATATTTCCAGAACCAAATCTTTCTTTTATAATTAGCGCAACCTTAAAAATATTAGAAGTTGCGCTTTTATTATTTAAAGAAATTAAAAAATCAGCCTTGAATGAAGCTGGAATTCCAACATCTTCAACAGCTATTTCTTTTTCATACCCATTTAAATCATCAGCCTCATAAATTATAAAGTCATAATTAAAATAACTAGGAAATTCAAACTTTATAATCTGATTAATTTTATCTGTTTCCTCTTTAGTGAAAGCACTATAAGCATGTATATGTATACTCATCTATTTACCTAACTTCATTTCAATTGGTTTTCCAGCTCTATCAATAATAATAACTTTTTCCAAACCCATTATTGGATACTTATCAAATTGTTTAATAACCTCATTAACCTCTGTTTTGGATCCCTTAAGATTGACAACAATATTAGGTGCTTGTTCTTTCTTAACTTTTTTTCCTACTTCCGACCAGATATTTCTAACATTAGAAGATGTTGGTGCATAATTATCCCATATTTCACCATTTATTAAATAATCAGGATTTCTTCCATTTGATAAGGTAGGTGGATTCTGCTCCACTTTTTTTCCATAGTTTGCGAGTATCTTTGCACTTTCATTTTCACGAGTAATAGCATTTTTTGTTACCATATCATCTTTTGAATGTATTTTTGTTGGTGTCCCTAATAAGTTTTCTTTCCCTATTAAAGGTACATACTCCTGTTTACCACTTGGTTTGTTGCTCCATACATCGTTATCACGATAAATATTATTTTCCTGAATTGTTTTTGAATCACCTATAGTTTTAACTCCTTTGGGTACAAATGCTCCTGTTATCATACCAAAACTACCTACTGCATCTAATGCAGCAAATGCTCGATCAACCATATCTAACTGTTGATTCGTTAATAATGATGTACCTGTCTTAGAGTCATGAAGCCCTTTTATTAAATTTGCTAATGGTGCAGCTAATGCTCCACCCTGTGCTATAGATTGCCCAGTTTCAAGTTCTTTAATGGAGTTAATAACTTGATAATTTAATGGTAGTAATTTTGCTT
The DNA here is from genome assembly GCA_025736915.1 of Acinetobacter nosocomialis. Taxonomy (GTDB): domain Bacteria; phylum Pseudomonadota; class Gammaproteobacteria; order Pseudomonadales; family Moraxellaceae; genus Acinetobacter; species Acinetobacter nosocomialis_A. The sequence continues at coordinate 654,530 of CP107049.1, forward strand.
TTAGCACGCCATTTTCATTAACCACTAAATATTGTAAACCACTCCCAATTATTTGCCCCTCTTTGTAAGTAGTTCCATTCAATACCAACATTTGAGGTGCATTTTTCATTGCATCTTCTGCATTATTGGTTAAAACCATGTTTATACATTGAATGTGAGTACAATTTCTTAGAGCATTAAAATATTCAGTATTTTTCTTAGCATCATATTTTTTTCTATCTGCTGTTAAAATTGCATATAGGTTATCCTCCACCGCATTCTGCGCAACCTGCCCACTCTGAACTGTAGAACCAATATCACCCGTCGTTGCTCCAACTGCACTACCTGCTAAACCTACAATAGAACTAATTGTAGATTTCTGATCTGCTGTGAGGTCTTTGGCATCTTTTCCATACAAGAAACTCGATAATATTGGTGCCGCTCCCTCTGCTCCTCCTGCTGAAAGTCCCGCAGTCAACGCATCATTTCCACCAGCCGCGGCAACTGCTGCACCAAGAACGGTATGAGCTAAAATATGTGCAGCTTCTTGACCACTCGTGAGTTGACTATTTGGATTATTACTCGCTTGTTCTTTGAAGTATTGACCGATCTTATAACTTGCCGCTGGACTTAAGGTTGCAGTCGCTATACCTAGACCTGAACTTGTTGGAGCTGACAAACCTGTTGATATACTGTCTAGTAATATGCCTAGTCTTTGATAATTTTCAACTTTGTCATTATAAGCACTCAATTGGTCTTGCTCTTGTTTACTTAAGCCTAGACCTTGTTTTTGCTTGTCTATAATAGATTGATTTTCTTTTTTCGCATCATCAATCTTCTTATTGATCTCAGCTTTTGCTTCCTGACGGTTCGCATCAAAGTTCTTCGTTACGTCCATCTGCAAATTAATTTCACTTTGAACTTTATCTTTATCAAAGTTATTTTGCAGTGCTCCACTATTCTCACGTGCGGTATCTGTAGTTACAGACGTCAATATCTCAGATTTAATCTCTCCAGCAGTTTTACCTGTTAACGCTTGCTGGCCTTGTTCATCTCGAATTGTAATGTTTTGAGTATTAATACCGCTTTTGGTCACACTACTGTCTTTATCGCCGTCTAGACCCAACCCAACAGATTTACTTACTCCTACTGTAGTTGAAGCGTGTTGATCAATTTTGTTTGGTGTCGAAAGTACCGTGCCAGGTTCTTTGTTACCTGCAGTACCACTTTTTCCGGCATTAAAACCACCACCTACAGAAATACCCTTAGCATCATATTCAGTCACGTTTTGAATATTAGAAGACGTTAAAGTACCTGTATCTAGGCTATTTTTCTTCAAGTTCTCAGCAGTCTGTGTCGATGTAATAATCGCACCTTTTAAATCGGTGTTCTTATTCACCTTAATCTGATAGCCATCATCTCCTGCATAAATACCAGCTTGGTCCTGTACTGATGCATAATGGGCTTTGACATCTGACTTGCTAAAGCTACCTGACACTGACGCTCCATAACCTACAGTTGCTTGTCCTGAAACGTTCTGTTGTTTACTCTTATAATCCGCTTTATTTTGTAAGCTTTCTACACTCAAATTATCGGCTTCAATTTGTACACCTTTACCTTGTACCTGACCACCAATAATATTGGTAGCATTACCACTGCTGATCGTGGTTAAACTATCTTTAGAGCCAACATGACTAGTGAGATAACTGGTTTCACTTCCATCACCCTTTCCTTTACCAACGTTACCTCCTGCCGTTACACCAAATGCTAATCCATTACTACCATAACTTACTGCTACACCAGCGTTCCAACCTGCACTTTCATTTTTACTTTCTTCAACATGGTTTTGTTCGGCTGCTTTAATATTGACATTGTTGTCGGCAACCAGACGCGTGCCTTGTTGCCCCAACACGTCTGAACCAATAATATTAATATTCGATTGATCCCCTGCGCCTGTGGCAACAATAGATGTGCGTCCACCAGCATTGACCTGACTTTGACTCGCAGTGGTACTTTGTGAATGGCTCGTTTCGGTATTTTTCTGTTCGCCATAAGTAATACTTACGCTAACATTTGCTGATTGCGCCATCTGAGCAGCACTCGCAACATCTTTTAACTGACTGAGAGACTGCCCAGCTTTATAAGCATCAAAGCCTGCATTGGCTGCTGCCATTGCATTCACACGATCATTCTTGCTTTGACCAACTTGCTTAGCAGATTCCACTACACTTTGTACTGCCGAAACCACTGGAACATTCACCGCAACTGTTAAGCCTTTCTGTTGCATCTCATGCTTATAGTCACTTGTGCTTTGTTCTTTAGCAGCTTCAATATTGACTTGTTGCGCCAATATATTCACATCACCTTTCTGTGATGAAACGGTACTTCCCGTTTGCTGGTAGGTCTTACCCGCAACAATATTAGTATTACCGTTTAAGCTGCCCACCTGAGAAGCACTATTGGTGAGTTGTTGTTCGGTTTTTAAAGTAGTTTCTTGTTTTTTACCTAAACTAAAACCAATACCACCCGTAGACATAAGACCAGAGTTTTTAACAACACTATTGGTTTGGCTGTTGTATTGGTTCTGAGCTCCCTCAATATTTGCATTGTCTTTTGCTTGAATCTGCGTCAACTCATCAGAAACAATATTACTGCCACGGACATTGATATTTCCTGCATCCAATAGCACCTTTTTGCCTTCAACAATGCTACCGACCGCAATATCAGAACTACGATGACTAAAGTCACTGGTCGTAGAGCTACTCAGTTTACCTTTCTTACTAAAGCTTGACTGATCTTGTTGATCAAGTTTATTTCGGCCTTCTTCAATCTGTAGCTGTTCTTTCGCCTGTAACGCAGTTAAGCCTTCTGAACTACTAATTTGTGAACCATGAATCTGAATATTATTGCCTTGTAAGCTTAAATCACCTTGGCTCTTAATCTGACTGCCGACTTCGACTTGTCGTGTATCTAAATGATAAGCTTTTGAGCTACCCACCACATTGTTGGTCACTTCCGTATTCAGGCTACCGACTTTAAGGTCACCGCCAGTACGAATAATACTTCGTCCACCGCTGTTATTCTGGATATTTGCAGCCAATATGCGAGTATCACCACCCACGTTCATCACCAAGGTTGGCTGATCGCTCAACGCTTGCTGTTGTGCTGAACCGACATAAAGACCAGCAATTCGATCTATTCCTGTCCAGCTATAGTTGCTCTGGCCTAATGCATTTTGGTTGCTCTGTGTGGTTGACTGAATATTCAGGTTACCTTTTACCTGCAAATTCATGACTTGATCGGCCTGAATCATACCGCCAATATTATTTAAATCTTTTTCAGTACCCAGGTTAACTACACCACCACGGATGTTTCCAGCAAGGTTGTTTAAATTCTGGCTATTAATTTGAACAACTTGTCGTCCAGCAATTGTTCCCGCGTTGGTCAAATCTTTACTTAAATTGAGCTGAATACTATCGGCACTAATTAAAGTTCCATCGCCTTTTAAGTCACCTACACGCGCTTTAACATAAACTTGCGGGACTAAAGCTTTGGTTTTTGTACCATCTGGCAAGGTGGTTTCTTTTTCTACCAGCCAAACAATATCGCTGCTTAATTGAGCCATTTGTTCTGGAGTGAGTGCAATACCAGGGCGTAAGTTGTACTGTTTTGCATAGCTCAGCCCATTATTCATGAGCGCCTTATACTGTTCCTCATCAGAACCATATCCTTGTAAGAAACGGTAACCGGTCAGTTGAGCAACTTGGTCCTGTACCATACGTTGTTCATAATAACCGTCACCCAATCTTTTTTGTTGAAGCGCTGGATCAAGTCCCAATGCATTCAGCATATAATCTGAAGATAACCAGTTGCGATAGTTACTAAACGCTGGATCTGTTTCAACAAGGTAGTTAGCACGGCTGTCTGGATTTTTACTATACAACGCATTATTCGGAACTTTAACGTTAGCGTTGTTAGTACGAATTTCAAAACCACTACCATCAATCTGTGTTGTTTGTCCCTGAACAGATGTCGCCTTAGTATCAGTGTTTTGAATTTGATCGACTGCACGATTACTCATGGCTTTATGATCGGTAGTGTTTGCCCCAACTACGCCTTTAAGCTGTGTCTGACCTGTTTTAATTTCATTTGATTGAATACGATCTGTTTGAGCTGTAGTTTGTTGAACAGTTTCTGTTTGATTAACCTGTGTATTTTGCTGACCAATAATATTGGAGTCATGGTTTTGACTAAGTGCCTGTTCAGTCAAATTGTCTTTATTGACTTGCTGGGTTTGGTCTTGCACTTTAACAGGGGTCGCACTGGTTGGATTTTCATAGATAAATAAATCCACCCCTTTGGTAACATCTGCTGGGTTATAAGCTTGTTCAGCAGAAGCCCAGACTCTATCGTGCCCCTTGCCCCCATAACTTCCATAACTCGGCGTTACCGTTCCTGTTTCATGCGTAATTTTAGGACCTTTGGCATCGACATTGTGAATTGCGTTTGCATCTCCAATCAGCTTTTGACCCACCATAATTTGGCTTTTGTCATTATTAATTGTGCCTGTGAAACTTAAATTACCACCTGCACTGATCACAGCAGGTGCTGACTCATCAGCTACAGTCGTCGTCGTAGTTTGGGTACTTTTCACATTTTCATAATGGTCAGTACTATACAGTTGTCCGTTATAAACAACATAGCCTTTAAACATGTTGCCGGCTGAGCTATCATCATAGTTATTTACAATGAAGAAATAACCATCAGGACGACTTAAATAATCCTGCATCGTTGCGTTGTCATAGGAAGTCACAAGCTGTTGTGCAGGCTTTAATTTAGTAAATAAATCTGGATTCTGGCTATAGATTTCCTGAGTAATTAAGGACTGAGGACCAGGGTTATACCATCCGGCACGCGAATCTGAAATATACATATTCCAGTAATCCAGTTGCTCTGTGGTCTGCTGTTGTTTGGTTGTAAAAAAGACATTCTGGTTATTAACAATATCAGCATTCAAGTCGATATTGCCATTCGCATTAATTACAGAACTTCGGTTATTGACTTGCTGAGCAGTTCCTTGAGCATGCCACTGTGAGTCAAGCGAACCTCCTATACGCAAGTCTCCCATGGCAATAATTTGCGAACCACTTTGATGATTTAGATTATTTTCCAGATTATTTAAAACCTGTATGCCCAGATCCAGATCACCTCTTGAGGCAATGACTGGCGCTAAACCATTGAGGCTTTGGTTATTTAAAGTATTCGCCTGAATTGCAATATGGTCACCATAAATACGTCCGGCAATATTATTGAGTTGGCCTGCCTTAACATATGTATTTGAACCATTAATGAGTCCATAATTATTGAGCACGCCTACAGATTCAAGTTGAGTTTGCTGGCTTTCCAAACTGCCATCTACAGCATTTTCAATTGTATTTGCTGAAATAGATAACTGTCCGTTGCTTTTGATTGCACCATGATTGGTAACTTTTCCCTTAGAGCTAAGGTTTAAATTTCCCTGTGCCTGCAACTGACCTTGAGCATCTTGTACATAATCATCATTGAGCTGAAGATTTAACTGTCCCTGACTTAAGACCTTACCGTCGCCTGTTAAACCTTTGGCCAGAATATTTAAACCTGCAGTTGATGAGCCTTCTTCACCTGCAATAATAGTCCCTTGCTGATTGTTTACGATTAGACGGTTATTATCTTGCTGACCTTGTATTGTTAATTGATCAAGACTACTAATTAAGCCTTTGGTGTTATTTAAATTATCTAAAATATTTAAATTAAGTTGCTGCTCAGCAGAGATTCGTCCAGCACTATTATTTAAAGTACTAGCAGCTATTTCTATTTGCCCTGCCTGAATACCCTGATTTTGGTCATTATTTGAATTATCAATATTTTGACTAATAATTTTGACTTGCTTTGCTGCACTAATGAGACCCTGCTGACTATTATCGAGTTGGCTTCCGCTCATCAGGCCTGTATTTAGACTAATGTTCTGATTAGCACTGATTTTGCCTTTCTGATTATTAATCGTACCTGCTTGTCCAACACTATCGATCAGTAAGTCTCGTCCACTGGCTAACAAGCCCGCATTACTGTTATTCACCTTAGGCGCTTGAATGGTTAATCCATTGCCAGCAATGACCTGACCTTGTTCATTATTTAATTCTGATGTTTGTAAAACGACTTGTCCTAAAGATTGAATACCTTGGGCCAACTCTGGCAAGGTAGCATTTAGATAGGTTTGTCTGTTATCAATCAGTTGCACGGCGTTTATACCAAGATCACCCTGTGCAGTGATTAAACCTTGCTGATTGTTCAGACCATTGGTACTAATCTGTAATGTATTACCGCTATTAATCTGCCCATTTTGGTTATTCAGGTTCTGCTGGTGAGTATCAATCTGAATTTTGCTTTGATCACCTTTAGTACTACTAATCAAACCTTGTAAGCTATTATCAAGCCCCTGTACATCGAGGTTAATCGCTTGATTCGCCTGAATCTTACCACTCTGATTATTGAGTGCTTGCTGAGTCGTCTGGATATTTACGCCCGCATCTACCGACCCAATTTGACCCGTTTGGTTATTCAAGGCAGCACTTTGAATCATTAATTGTTGTTGTGCTGCAATTAATCCCGCTTGGTTACTTAAGGTGTTTTGGCTATTAAGCTGAGCATTTTTTGCAGCAAGAATTTGTCCCTGACCGTTCAAAATGTCTTGTGCATTTACATTGAGATCACCACTGGAATGAATATTTCCAGACTGGTTATCTAGTCGTGATGTCGTGTTGAGATTAAGACCTGCTGCGCCTGCGGTCACAATACTACCCGCATTGTTTTTTAACACACCAGTCTGAATTTCAAGATTATGATTTGTCTGAATCTTGCCATTACTATTATTTAGAAGGTTTTTAACAATTAATTTGTTAACAATATTGTCTTGTGTTCCAGCCTCAACAATTTGACCCGCTTGATTGCTAAGCTGCTGTGTATTGATGTTAAAGCCATTGAAGCTAAGTAGCGTTCCAGCATCATTATTTAACTCAGAACTATTCGTTTGCAGACTACCAGCAGTTTTGATATTGCCCTGATTATTATTGAGCGTATTAGCTATAGCGAGTATAAGTTGGCTGTCTGCTGTACCAGATTGGATAAGACCATTCTGGTTATTTAAATTATTAGCATTTATTTGTAGTTTTTGGCCTAGACTGTCAATTTGTCCACTTTGATTATTCAAATCACCTGTCAACGAAATTTGAGTATCATCTAAACCTGTTTGCTGGATATGTCCTGACTGGTTATTTAAGTCTTTTGCATTAATCTGAACTTTATTCGCCTTTAAATTGGCTTGTTGGGTATCTAGCGTATCTGGAGTAACGATATTAAGTTGCTGAGCTGCCTGAATCGTACTTTGTTGAGCGCTCAATTGACCAGATTTACTGTTGAGCGAAATATTTTTTGCTTGAACAAGGCTTTGGTTTAAGACATGACTCGCTGCCTGACTATTTAAATCACCGCCCGCGATGAGTTGCCCCTGCGCATTTATAGCACCTGTAGCATCAATGTTAAGATTACCCTGATTTGCTAATGAACCATCTGATGTTAAACCAGCAATAATACTCCCTGCAGAAGTCTGGGTCAGTGTAGCCGTCTGTATATTTAAATTATTTTGAGCAGCTAACTGTCCAGCATTTTTAAGATTTTGAGCGACTTTGAGTTGCTGATTTTGACCCGCATACATCAGACCACTGTTGTCTAATAGCCCAGTCTGAACATCTATATTTTGTGCTGCCTGAATAATACCAGCTGGCTTAGCTTGCTCGACACGACCATTAATCAACTGATTATTAATATTGAGTGATACATCACCAGTTTTAGCAGCAATCACTCCTGAACTATTATCTAAGTTTGATGCAGAGAGCTTGATATCCTTCGCTTGTATCTGCCCAGACTGGTTATTAATTAACTGATCTGTTTTAAGCTCAAGCGTATTAGAACTAATTATATTTCCTTGTTGGTTGCTTATTCCTTTTCCGGTTTTCAATGTAAGTTGGCCTTCACTCACAATGTTACCCAAATCATTTTGAATATCGTTTTGGCTGACAATATTTAACTGAACAGGTTGTGAAGATGAACCATTTTGGGTGACTAAGATATTCCCACCTTGGTTATTAAGCGAACCTGTCTGAATGTCTAAGCTATGATTACTTTGTAATACACTTCCTTGATGTTGGTAGTCACCATTTACACGAATTGAACTTTGTCCATTTGCGGCACTAAACAGCATTTCACCATTACGGTCAGTCAATTGGTTGGCTTGAATATTGGCTTGAGTAGCAGACACTTTTGATTGGTCTAATAGTGCTTGATCGGTCGTAAGCTTAAGTGCACCATTAGTTCTCAATTCAGCCTTTTGCGCATGGATATTTTGTATATCCATATTTAAGCCAGCTTGTCCCGAATGCAAAATCACACCAGAGTCACTATTGAGTCCCTGTGCTTTAATATTTAACTGATTTGCATTTGTGAGAATACGGCCTTGCTGGTTATTAATAATTCCCTGAACTGTTAAATTCAGGTCATCTGTCGCAGTGTGCTGAATCAAACCTTGTTGGTTATTAATATCTTTCCTAATGTTCAGATTCAATTTTTTAGCAAGAATTTGACCACTTTGGTTAATTAAACTTTGTTGATTTTGTACTGCATTTAATTGAATAGAATCAGCCTGTAACATACCAGACTGATTATTTATATCTCCATCACGAGCTGTAATATTTATATTTTGAGCTGCTGCCGTTCCTTGCGATAAATCTACATTTGCCCCATCTAAATCAATATTACGGCTTGCCAGTAGTTTTCCGTGATGCTCAAGTGCCTGCTCTGTTTTAATATTTAAATCCGCTTGAGCATTTTGATCTTGCTCACCTTGAGCATTGATACCGACCGCAATAACACTTTTTTCATCACCAACAAGACGCTGACTCGTTAAATCAATATTACCGGAGGCAGAAAGAACACCTCCTTGCTGTGTCATAACACCTGTATTATTGATTTTTAATTGTTGATCAGCACGAATATAACTCTGATTGACAAGTTGCTGGCTGTCAATTTGCAGGTTTTCATGACTAGATAACGTACCGTTGACTGCATTATTTAAAGATCCAGTTTGAATTTTTAAACTTTGGTCAGCATAAATCGTTCCTGAACCATTATTTAAAGCCTGATCTTTGTTTTGAATCGTAATATTTTTTGCAGAAATTTCACCTTGGTCGTTATCTAGACCAAAAAGCGAACTATCCAAGTTATTATTAGTGACTATTTTTCCTTTCTGGTTATTCAAATGACCTGAAAGATTAAGTTTTAATAATTGTTCAGCCTCCAGATCACCCCCACTGTTGTTTAGGCCCAATCCCTGTAAATAAAGTTCAGACGAACTCGCGATCTGCCCAGCTTGATTTAGAATGTTTCCGCTCGAGATCATACTAATATTATTCAAGGCATTAATTTTACCGCCTTGATTATCAATCGACTGGCTATTTACATCTAAAGAAGTGAGTGATTGCAGTAATCCTTGCTGGTTACTAAAACTTGAGGTTTGGATATCAGCACTTTTAACCGTGAGCTCACCTTGGTTGTTATTAAAGCTATTCCCTTTAATATGAATAGCACCCAAATTAAGTTGACCGCCTTGGTTATCTAATCCATTTTGGCTGTCTAAATCTACACCACCATTGGCAATGATCGCCCCTTGGTCATTATTTAGTTGTTCCTTAACATGAATATAACCTTGATCATAAGTTTTTGGGGTCGTATCTATTGGAGTGGCAACTTCTAAACTTCCGCCATCTTTGGATGGATCAGTTGGAACTATCGGAACACTACCACCTGTCGATCCACCCGTACCGCCACCTGTGGTATTTTTGGCAATTCCGATTTTACCACCAAGGTTTGTCATTGAACCCGACTTTAAATCAAGTCCTTGCAAACCTGTTTGTTCGATAGAACCACTATTTTTTAGACTACCCGCATCAATAACAACGCGAGCAGCATTCAAGGTGCCACTATTACTTAAACTATTCTGTTGATTAAGATGTAACTCATCTGCACTACTGATTAAACCAGAGTTATCTAGACTTTGACTCTCAACTAAAATTTGTGAAGTTGCGCTACTTACATTACCCGTATTTTGAATATTTTGAGCTTTCAGCTGTACCTGATCTTTATTCGCGATCAAGTTACCATTATTGACCAAATCACCATTTGCATTCAGCGTAAGCGTACTTTGAGTACTATTTATCGTACCTGCGTTACGTACACCTAGTCCTTGCTCTGTTCCCACCAAAAAGATTTTTCCGGCATACATCCCACCCAGTTGGCCTACATCTAAAGCAAAATTTGGCTGAGGTGTGGTTGTAACTGCTGTCGTTGCCGTGATTTGAGGAGCAACTTGGTCTTTGACTTGAATATCATTTTGTCCAAGGACCGTATTGAGTTCATTTGCATACAAGCCTGCATTTACTTTTAAAGCACGCGCATAAATATCCGTATAAGGGGTTAAACTTCCGTTTAAGCCTTTACCTTCAATCGTAACTTGACCTTCACGAACTCGGAATGATTCAAGATAACCTTGGTTCATTACCGCTTGACCCGTAGTTAAAGTAAAACGGTCTGCGTTAATCACACCACAGCCATCACAGATCAAACCAGATGGATTCGCAATAACAACTTGTGCTTGTTTTCCGGCAACTTCAATATAGCCTTTGAGTTGACTTGGATTATTACTATTCACTTCATTCAAAATAACTTTGGCTTCGCCTTTTGCAAGCCATGGGTTACCTTGTACCCAGCCTCCTAACTGAGTTTGGGTGTTATTTCGTGAGTTATTTAAAATGGCGCCTTCTTGTCCAACATCAAACTGAGTATAGGTATTGCGTGAAACACCGCCTGCGCTTGGTGTTTGAATATTGACCTGAGTCGTTCCATTTGCGCTATTTAAAATAGTCGGTTGCTGCGATGTAGGCGCACCTTTATCGGCAATAATCTGAGTTTCAGCCACACTGCTCATTGGTAAGCTAATTACCAATGCTCCCAAACAACCAATTACAGCAAAATTAAGTGGATTTAGTTTTTTATAATGAATAGGTAGAACCGAATCTATAGTCGAATCTGTTCCCACTTGTCCCTGACTTTGCCCTGCTTGCTTAGTTTTACTTTTTACAATTTCAGCAACAGCAATAAACATACCGCGAGCATGGCTAAAAATAATACGATAACGGTTCTTATTCATTCTAAAATCTCACTAAATCTTTTTTTAATAAAGTTGATTAAGTTCTGGACCTTTAAACTTGAATTAATAGGTCCAATTCACGCTAAATCCAGTCGTGTAATCATCTGTTTCGAAGTGATCTGGCTTTTTCAAAGGCGCACCCACAAAAGCGTCATAATTCAAACGCAAGGGAGTAATTTGTCCACGCAACCCAATAACTGCACCTAATAAACTCGTGCCTGGTAAAGGATTCGGATAATGTGCAGTTTTTCCACCAACCTCTCCGTAATCGATACCTGCATACCAAGAGTGTGGCTTATTCATAATTGAGCCACTCAGTTCATTGCGAACTAAAAAACCATTATCAGCCAATAAAGTTTGCTCGCCATCAAAACCTCTTACGGTATAACGGTTTCCAATTGAAAATCTGTCTTGAGGAGTTAAAGGTTGATTGCTGTGCTGAGTACGCCATTCAGCTAAATATTGCAGATTTTGCTGACCCACTTTAAAAGGCACTTGTAAACTGGCATTGGCCTGTAGAATCCCGACATGTGTATAAGCTTCACCAAAGTCTTCTTCTGGTGCCCTCATTGCATTCAACCAACCTGTACCACGTTTATAAGTCACATTGCCGCTTAAAGTGGCATTAGAAAAATATTCGGTATGATCAAGAGTTGCTTTCCAGCCTGCAGTCTTACGGCGCTGTACCTCAACTTCTACATCATTAATATAATTTTGTGATTCACGATACCATCCACCAAAACCTATGGCTGTTTTACGGTGTGCATCTCGATAAATTACCCGAGATAAATCTGCATTAATGAGTTCACTTTTACCGCTATATTGATAAGTTTCACTACTTCCAGCGACTGTTTGCAGATAGTTAGAACGACTATAACTAGTTGAAAATAACCAATAATCAAATGGAATGGTATAGCTTGCATAAAAGCCATCAGTACCATGTTTACCAGAGTTTTCACCACCTAAATCATGGTTATAGCTGATATAAAATAGATCATTTAAAGTCAGCACATCATCAAGTGATAAAGTTGCTGTGCCTTGATATTTTCCAGTCGCCTCACTCCCCGAATCATCAATCCCTATATGCAAGCGATAAGGTTTAGCCTGTTGCCAAGCCAAAACTACATCACTATAGCCTGGTTCTTTTTTTTGTTCTGCTGGCTGGATTTTAAAGTCAGCTTCAACCGTTGGCACTCGTTTAAAGTTTTCTAAACCTTGCTCCATATCACGAATATTTAACAGCTCACCCGACTTCATCGGTAAAGCATTCCACAAATGTGCACGTTTAGAAGTACCATCAGCGAACTTAATCTGATCCACTCGTCCTGGAATAACACGAACACGCACCGTACCGGATGCAATATTTTGCTGAGGAAGCAAAACTCGTGTTGTTACATAACCGTTTGCTATAATTTTATTTTGTACAAGATCAAGGGCTTGGTTTAGTCCATTTACCCCTAAACATCTTCCAATAATATTGTTCTTGCCAGTAGTAATTACATTAAAATCTGATATGAATTGATGGGCTTCTTCACCTTCTAAAAGTATTTTTTTAATTTCAAAACAAGGTGTTTCACTGTTAGAACGTAAATATTGTAATTGCTGAGCTGAAATCTTATTTTGTTCTTGCCCTAAATTAACGTTTACATCTGGTTGAATTTGTTTTTCTAAAGCACTATCACGTTGCTGTTGTCGAATAGTTTGGTCAGCCTGAATTCTCTGACGAATAGGATCATCCGAGTCCGCAGCAAAACTTAGGCCCCCCGTTAGTGATAAGCAGATGAATAAGACACTTTTATTAAATTTGTTATAGTTCAACATATAAAATTAAACCGTGATTAATATCAACTTAATTTTATTTTAACAAAACCTTAACAAAGTGGAAGCATTTTTTATACAGATTTGTCTGTATGTAAAATAAATCTTATTTTCTTAAATCTTACTTTTATAAAATATTAGTTTTAAATCACAATTTATTTATAAAAATCAGCTAGACATAAAAAAAGCCCCTCTAACAGGAGCTTTTTTGAATCTTGGCAGAGGATCAAGGATTCGAACCTTGACGAACGGTTTTGGAGACCGTCATGCTACCATTACACCAATCCTCTATAAGTACAATTAAACCCTTTAGATTTAATCATAAAAAAAGCAAGATCATCGTCTTGCTTCTTTCAATGGTGGGGGCGAAGAGACTCGAACTCTTACACCTTGCGGCGCTGGAACCTAAATCCAGTGCGTCTACCAATTTCGCCACGCCCCCATCTGGGACATTTATTTAAAATAAATGTGGCAGAGGATCAAGGATTCGAACCTTGACGAACGGTTTTGGAGACCGTCATGCTACCATTACACCAATCCTCTTCCAAGATTTAAATGACTTAACATTCAAATCAACTTTAAGTCTTAACTTAAAGTGGTGGGGGCGAAGAGACTCGAACTCTTACACCTTGCGGCGCTGGAACCTAAATCCAGTGCGTCTACCAATTTCGCCACGCCCCCGATGGCTGTGTATATTAGCGATAAGATCTAACAGTGACAAGTGTTTTTTTTCTAAAAAAAACTGACCGTGTAAATTGTATACAGATACTAGATCAATGATTTTTATCAGTTTGAGAGCGTCTTTAAACAATTGATTGCTTCAAATGCATTTGAAAAACGGTTTTTCTGTTGTTTTTGCAATAACCCTACAAGTAAAGGGTAAAAAAATTGAACTGAATCAGGCAACTGAATGTTTAAATTTTGACAATGCAATACAGCCCAATCATGATAAGTATTTGCTTGTAAACGTATTTGACTTAACCATTCATACAACACAATTCCAAAAGCATATAAATCGCTTTGTATACTCTTACTGGCTCCATGGAACAGTTCAGGTGCCATATATCTTGGCGTAGCATCAATGATTGAATCAGGATTCGATATACGCCGTGTTTTTTCAAAATCAATTAAATAGAGCCCTTGATCAAAATTTCGAAAGTGCTCCCTTTTTATATCTCCATGAATCCACCCTAGCTCATGAAACTCTGCTAAAGCTATAAGCGAGGTATAGATCATCTCACGAATATCTTTTAAATTTTGCTTTTGATCTAAATCACCAAACCAGCAATCGGTGTCTGGCAAAATTAATGCTTTCCCTTCGAACTCATGTAATTCGGAAATAGTACTGACATCAAATATTTTAAATGGCAAAAGCCAGTTCACTTTTTTATGCTGAATATCTTCATAGAATTGCAATTCATGCAAAAAATCTTGCTCACTTTGAGCATGTACATGCGGCAAATGGTATTTTAGCCAGTAGTGATGAGCATCTATAGTACATGTCCATAGATGCCGCCCTAAAGCTGCACTTTTAGGTTTTGTTACGCATTTTAGGTTTTCTATATGAGAAGCAAAATCATGCTTCAGCATAATAAGACTCTGGTTGTTGTCTCTTTTCTTCAAAACGTAGAACTTCTAAACAATGCTGAATTGTTTTACCAATACGCGCATGAGTTTCTATAGAAGAGATTTTCGGCCAAGTCGCCCGCTCACCTTCTCGTTGTAAACGCTTAAACAAATGCGGACGAGGGTTTTGTAGCGTATAGGCATAATGTTTTAGGCCATATTTGGCAATGATATTGACATCGCCATAGTAGCGCTGCCCTATTACTCCATACCCATGATCAAGCAATCTTCTTACTGGAGAAATAGCGCCAAGTCTTTGCCGGGTAAAGTCCATTACACCCATAGACAGAACTTTACCTTGGCGTCTTAAAATTCGTTCAGGCCAACTTAAAAGATCTTTACGGAAACGGTGTGCATCATCTTGCATAAATGGCACAACATGCGGATTTACTTGGCTGGCAATGGTGTAGTTTAAATTATAAAGCCTTGCCATTCTTTCTTGTGGAAAGTCACTGCGCACACTGCCATCTACCCATTTAGTGTTTGCCATATACGGCGTATGTTCACCATCATAACGCTTACTGGTTAAACGCACAGGTGGAAATAGAACTGGCACAGCACAAGAAGCCAATACAGCACTCCAAACTAAAACGTTGGGTGTCATAATTGCATTCATAATTCTTGGGTTTTCTGTTGCATCGTACGGTGCAACTGCCACATTAATATTTAAACCCGATTTTTTAAATGCTTCTTCAAAAGTCAAATCACCTAAGTTTTCGATAAGGAATTTTTTCAAATAATGGACATCCGCAATGCCCCCATTCCCTTTTATGAGTTCACGAAGCTTTCTAAAGTGAAACGCATCACTAAAAAATTGCTCGCCATTTAATAAGTTTTGAACGTCTTCACTCGCAGAAGTCCCCAACATACCTGTCATAATGGCGCCAGCACTTGAGCCAGACAGGACTTTGGGCATTAAGTCTTGTTCAATTAAAGCTTTACATACGCCTGTATGAAAAAGACCTAAAGTTGCACCACCCGAAAACATAAGCGCGGGCTGTCCATATGCTTTTTCACAATTTTCAAAAAACTCGATTTTTTCTTTTCTTTGAAAGGTAATACATTCACTAGAAGCAATATAAGCCAAGCTTTGGCTGACTTCTTCAATATAATCTTCAATTAATTTCTTTGTACCTACATGGGTTGCAGCAAACAACATAGGGTGGCCAATGTTTGCAATATCGTAGGTCAACCCTTCTTTTAAAAGATAAATCAAATCTAAAGTACGATGTTGCTGACGATATCTTTTCAGTAAAGTGTAACGATAAGAAATAAGCTCAGCATCAAAATAAGGTGAACTATTATCGAACTTCCACTCTTGCGCACCTGTTTCTTCATCTAGCTTTAATGCAAAAGACTTCCACTCTTCATAAGATTCAGCCATGTCTAACTGACGTTGTAATTTTTTGATACGGTAAGCCTGATGCGGATTCATATCACTTCGTATTTTTTCAAACATATTTCGTCCTCATCTTCACAGATGATTTTACTGAATAGACATGACAACACTATGCGCGGTCTGAACATTTCAATCAATTGCAAAACCGATAAACTGCATTGCTAGTATCTTTTTTGTCAGCTTGCAAATTTCGGTGTTAGTATCCTAGTAAATTACTGTTTAACATGATTGATTAACCATGGCTACCATTGATTTACCCGACAATTTAGTTCAAACCTTATCACTTGTATTAAATCAGTTACAGCAGGTTTTACCTGAACCGAAACAAGAAACTGATTTTACTGCACCTGCTTTTAGATGGGAAAACCAGCAACTTAAAGCAATTTATACGCCTAAGAATATTTATCTTGATGACTTAAAAGGCATCGAACGTCAAAAAGAAAAAATCATTCAAAATACTTTGCAGTTTTTAAATGGCCTACCTGCAAATGATGTACTGTTAACGGGTTCACGTGGTACGGGTAAATCCTCTATTGTGCGTGCTTTACTCACGGAGTATGCGCCTCAAGGATTACGTTTAATTGAAATTGAACGTGATGATTTAGCAGACTTACCTAAAATCCAAAAAATCATTCAAAACCGCTCTGAAAAGTATATCGTTTATTGTGATGACTTAGCTTTTAATGCTGAAGATGAAAATTATCGTAGTTTAAAAAGTGTATTAGATGGCTCATTACAGTCAGGTTCAACAAATTTTATTATTTATGCGACCAGTAACCGCCGTCACTTATTACCCGAGTTCATGCATGAAAATACACCTGTAACCAAGGTGGATGTACCTCAATATACCGAACTACATCCTCAAGAAGCGATTGAAGAAAAGATCTCTTTGTCAGATCGTTTTGGTTTATGGTTATCTTTTTATCCAATGGATCAAAACTTATATTTAGAAATCGTAGAGCACTATCTTGATAAAGCAAATATGCTTTTTACCGATGAAGTTCGTGCCGAAAGCTTGCGTTGGTGCCAAATGCGTGGACAACGTTCTGGTCGTGCTGCATATCAGTTTTCTAAGCACTGGATTGGTTTAAATGGCTTAAAAGAGTTGACCAGTTCTACCCAATAAAATAAACGGCTATTTAAATAATAATAGCCGTTTATTTTTAAATATTAAGAATTTACTGGAATAGATAATTCAGTCATTGGCCAACGTGGTGTAGTCGTGACAGCCAAGCCATCATGTTGGCCGGCTTTTAAACGCTGATAACCTGCAAATGCAATCATTGCACCATTATCAGTACATAAAGCAGATTCTGCATAGTAAACCTGAGCTTTAATTTTCGCCAATGAAGTTTCTAACTGTTCACGTAGTCGTAAATTTGCACTTACCCCACCAGCAATCACTAAACGCTTAAGTCCAGTTTGCTTTAAGGCTTTTACTGATTTTTTTACCAAGGTATCAACAATGGCTTCTTGGAATGAAGCAGCAATATCAGCATCACGGTTTTCACCATTCAACTTTTTCAATTGAACAGAAACTGCCGTCTTTAAACCACTAAAAGAAAAATCTAGGCCTTGATGAAGCATTGGCCGTGGAAATTCAAATGCTAGCGGATCACCAGATAACGCTAGTTTTGCGATATTTGGCCCACCCGGATATGGCAAGCTCATCATTTTCGCAACTTTATCGAAAGCTTCACCAGCAGCATCATCAATAGACTCACCTAAGAGTTCATATTGACCAATGCCATGAGCTGCCATCAATTGCGTATGTCCACCCGAAACAAGCAATGCAACAAATGGAAACTCAGGCGGTTGGCTTGAAAGCAAGGGCGCCAACATGTGCCCTTCCATATGGTGAACACCAATCGCAGGCTTATTTAAAGAAAAAGCTAAAGTTCTTCCAAACAATGCGCCTGTCATTAAGGCTCCCATTAAACCGGGGCCACGCGTATAAGCAACTGCATCAATCTCTTGTTTCGTTACACCACTTTGTTCAAGCAATTGATTCATTAAAGGAATGAGCTTACGAACATGATCACGAGAAGCAAGTTCAGGTACTACCCCACCATATTCAGCATGAAGTTTTATCTGGCTATAAAGAACCTGTCCCCGTAAGCCGAGTTCGCTATCATAAAGTGCCAACCCTGTTTCATCACAAGAAGTTTCCAAGCCTAAAACAATCATCAAAACTGCCTTTTATATGAGTCAAAATATTGCAATCGCTATTATAGACTTGTGATATGAGTTGTAAATGAGTAAAATACTGACCTTCACTTGTGATCCGGCGCAATGGTGTGCCTGATCTTATCCATAATCTAGAGGATTTTACATGCCACAAGTTAAGTTGAAAGAAGGCGAACCAGTTGACGTAGCTATCCGTCGTTTCAAACGTTCATGCGAAAAAGCTGGTGTTTTAGCTGACGTTCGTAAGCGTGAATTCTACGAAAAACCAACTCAAGAACGTAAGCGCAAAAAAGCTGCTGCAGTTAAACGCTACCAAAAGAAATTGGCTCGCGAATCTGTACGTACTACTCGCCTTTACTAATTAATTTGTGATTGACTGCTGAAATTATGACTACTTTAAAAGACCAAATTACTGATGCATTAAAAACTTCTATGCGTGCCAAAGATATGGCAACAGTGACGGTTTTGCGTAGTCTACAAGCAGCAATTAAGCAAATCGAAGTTGATGAGCGCATAGAGCTTGGCGACGCTCAGGTTCTTGCGGTCATTGAAAAGCAAATTAAACAACGTAAAGAATCGATCAAAGCCTTTGAAGGTGCTGGTCGTGATGATTTAGCTAGTAAAGAACAAGCCGAAGCTGAGATTATTTCCCAGTTTCTACCAGAAGCTATGACTGAGGAAGAGCTTGATTCTATCATTGAGCAAACGATTGCTGCTCAAGAAGCAACTAGCATGAAAGATATGGGTAAGGTGATGAATTCTCTACGTCCGATCATAGCCGGGCGTGCCGATCCTGCTCAAGTTTCAGCAAAAATTAAAGCTAAATTAGCTTAATCCCCTCTCTTTCCTTTATAAATTTTTAGACCAAGCTTTCAGTTACTTGTGAGTTTAAGTAAATTCGTGTCTGCGAAAATCACAAGATTACTCTACACGTCCTAAATTTTCATTCGTCGTTCATCTTGCATTTGCTTTAAGCGGCTATCTATTTTAGCAGACATTGCATGATTGTCTTTTGCAAGTCGCTGTGCATGTAACATCGATTTAATTGCATTTTCTTCACTACCAGACCAAAATTGTGCCTCTGCTCGATAGCGCAACACATTCACCGCCCTTAAAGGCGACTCTTTATCTAAATTAGCGGCTTGCTGTAATAGTTGCCAGCCTTGAATATCTCGGGCATTTTTATTAATAAAATGCTGAACAAGTGTCTGTACTTGTGCATATTTCCCCTGACGTAACAAAACCTCAGCCAACTTATAGCTAAACGCTTTATTTTCAGGCATGGTCATTTGCAATGGCGCAATAGAATTATAGGCCTGATCAAGTTTATTTTGCCCCAAATAAATATCTGTTTGAATTAAAGAAACGAGTGGCTTACCACTAGATTTTACTTGATCTAAGGTTGTTTGAGCTTGCGTATAATCACCTTGTTTTAAATAAAATGCAGACAACGCTAATAACCCTGCCAGATTTTTTTGCGAGGCCAAACTTTGAAGCTGATTTTCTGTAGCTTCTCCAGCAACCACCATGGTGTACCATTTTAAAATTTCAAAATCGACATCATATATTCGACTTTTAACACGAGGCATTTGATTAGCTCTTAGACGAGCCTCACTCATACGCTCAGTCGTTAAAGGATGGGTAAGCCAAAAATCCGGCAGAAAACTTACATGGCTAGTTGCTCTATGCATTGTTTCAAAATAATCCGCCATACTTTGTGGGTTATAACCCGCGGCATACATATATTGCATTCCGATCCGATCGGCTTCACGCTCTTGATTACGGCTATAGGTAAGCTGCTTATCCAAAAGTGCAGCTTGCGTACCCAACATGACTGCCGCCCCTGCATCTCCACCCGCCTGAGCAGCCAAAGCTACGCCTGCCAGCAAACCAGCCAAACTTAAGAGTGCTTGCCCTTTAAAGGCTTCTTCTGAACGACTAAAGTGCCTTTGAGAAACGTGAGCAATTTCGTGTGCCATCACACCAGCAATCTCATCAATATTGCGAGCTGATGAAATAAGGCCAGTATTTAGTGCAAATAGCCCACCTGGAACAGCAAATGCGTTAATTTGAGGATCTTTAATTACAACCAGCCCAATAGGTTGTCCAAGTTGTGTTTCACCCAAGATATTAGAGAAGACTTGGAAAAACTGATCTTCCAACCACACATCTTGTATGACTGGCATTTGCTTATGAACTTCACGGAAAACTTTTTCACCAATAAATTTTTCTTTCTGTTGGTCAAGCAATCCAATTCCACTACCAATATTGGGAATTTCGACTTGTCCAGAAGCTGGTTTTGGATCAAAAGGATCTGCATAAGAGGCATTTGTTATAAAAGCCAAACTTAAAATAACTGGCAAAAATTTCAAAAGTTCTTCTCTATTAAAATTAAACTAACAAAAAAGCCCATTCATAGAATGCTTGAGTTTGCTGCATCATATGAACAGGCTTTCACTATAACATTGAAAATAGACTATATTTGCAATGAAGTGTTATTCAATATTTATACGAAATTAGGATTCACCAAATATCTTGGTGTTTTATCTTCCAATGCTTCTACCAAATTTTTATATGCTAAGTTTGCCATTTTTTTGCGTGTTTCAGCTGTAGCAGAACCTACATGAGGCAAAGTAACCACATTTGGTAATTTGAAAAGTTCAGAATCTTGCAAAGGCTCTTTTTCATATACATCTAAACCTGCAGCAAAAATAACTTCCTGCTGTAAAGCTTCAATAAGTGCCTGCTCATCAACCACTGAACCACGCGCAATATTAATAAAAATAGCGTGTTTTTGCATAAGTTCAAATTGAGCTTTACCCATTAAGGCTTTAGATTCTGCATTTAAATCAACTGCTGTGACTACAAAATCAGACTGTTGTAACAACTCATCCAAACCTAGATATTGAGCATTCAATGGCTCAGCCAATTCAGGCTTTTCACGTCGATTATGGTAAACAATATTCATGTTAAAACCATAAAAACCACGACGTGCAATTGCAGCACCAATATTACCAAGCCCAATAATTCCTAGTGTTTTCCCAAAAACATCCAGACCAAACTCCTGTGGCCCAACTGTTCTTTTCCATTCACCTTGTTTAGTCCAATGGTCTAGAAATGGTACTTTTCTAGCTGCACTTAACAATAGAGTAAAGGCAAGATCTGCTGTAGTTTCAGTCAAAACATGTGGTGTATTTGATAACCAGATTTTCTTTTGGTTTAAATAAGCAACATCATAATTATCGTAGCCGACTGTCACAGATGAAATAATTTTTAATTTTTGTGCTGGAGCAAGGTTACTTTCATTAAGTAAGCGGCCTGCCCCAATCATTCCATCAGCATCTACCACTTCTTGTCGTATCTGTTCATTAATATCGCCCAATTTAGGGTTTAATACGACAACATGATAGTCCTGCTGCAACCGTGACAAAATTTCTTTATCGATTTGGCTAAAAACCACAACCTTTTTCATGTATATCCCTACTACTCATTGTTATCTTGCATAAGTTGCCACAACCTTTTTTTAAGGAGAGGCTTATCTAACATTTCTTTTAAACTAGCTAAATGAATAATATTTGTATGTTGAATATAGGCACATTTACCTAAACATAAAATCTTTTTTTCTGCCGCCACAGCATCTAAAAAACCTTGAATATATGAACCTACGCCGCGTTGATCCTGATAAGCAGCTAACGGGAAAGGCCATTTTAATTCGGCATAGTGCCCGACTTTAGCCTTTTGTATATTTGCCCAAAGTTGTTTTTCTTCTTTTTCTAATGCAGTTACATCAACAAAGATTACACACTTTTCAAGGCAATAAGCCTGTAACTCAAATGGAGTAATTGTCTCTTGCTCAATGACTTTAGGTTTTTCTACAAGTATCTCTGGCTGCGAGACTTCTGCAACTACTATTGGTGGCTCTTCCACCACTTTAGGAATTTCAAACACCTGTGGCTGAGTGTTCTTTTGCTCAAAAGCAGGAACATCTATGGTAGGTACGGTAATTGACTCATGAGGTTCAACAACCTGATCTCGCCACAAAGTATGGGCATTATTTTTTTGGCACACTTGTGTTCTAGGAATCCATACGTCTATTCCTAAAGTTGCCAGTATATTTCTTTGCTGCCCAATCATGTCTAAATCAGTACCTCTAATCTACACACATTCTAACGGGCTTCTGATTTTTTTTCAGCGTTTTCTTTTAATGATACTCTTTGGAAACTACATATGTTTCTTAAATAATCATAACGCTATTTTTCTTCTGCA
The DNA here is from genome assembly GCA_025736915.1 of Acinetobacter nosocomialis. GTDB lineage: Bacteria > Pseudomonadota > Gammaproteobacteria > Pseudomonadales > Moraxellaceae > Acinetobacter > Acinetobacter nosocomialis_A. The sequence goes on from CP107049.1 coordinate 677,101, forward strand.
TTTGCTCTACAATTTCATCAGACTCAAAACCAAATCGCCAATAGAGCAACTCAAGCACATCAAGTTCATCTTGAGTAATAATACGATCACTCCACAAGCACATTTCAGCAATTGCCAATATACTTAAGCGGTCACGCAGCAATAACCCAGCAATATCATTTAAAATTTCTGCCAAGTCTAAAGGTTCATCCGAAATTTCATCATAAATATGCATTTCATCAGGATTAAGCAAAGAACGTAAGATACGTTCGCGAACCTCTAACTGATTCGGACTATTGATTTGTTGCACATGAAGTAATGCATCAATTAAACGAACAATTTGAGGTTTTACCTCTTCAAATGCTGTCGGCAAATGAAGTGGCATCAAGTTTAACTCGTACTTAACACGCTCGAGTAGAAGTGCATCAAGTAATCCAATTTCCCCATCTTCTTGAATAATTAGTGCCAGTTTAGTCAAAAATTGACGCGCAATACTTGCAGGCATATGGCCAATATTTTTACATGCGTCGTGAAATATCTGAATATGAATACGACCATCCAGATTAAGCAAAGCATCGACAATCGAATGGCTTACCGGAGCTTCTTGCGGAATAAATTCTCGATATTGACGAATCATTAAAATTGCAACCATCACCTCACGCGAACCAGTGGCTGTTTGCAATGCACGCTGAATAAGTTCAGGGCGTTTTTTATTACGTCGGATATCGCTGCTCAAAGGCTTGATCGCATCATTTAATGCAAAACTAATTGGAGAAAGACGTAATAATGGCAGAGGTTGTGGTGATGACCACGGAATATAAATTTCAGTCTCAGATTCTTCTAATGAACGGAAAAGGCTAAATAAAGGCCTATTACGAAGTTTCTTTAAATTTTCTAATTGTAAATCTTGCAGTAAAGTTGGGTTAAGTTCGTAAATACGCTCACGAATACTTGGGTGAATATTCATCCAGCTTTGAGGGCTAAGTGAGTTTGCAAAACACATATGCGCGATTGATTCAGAATAAGCACTATGAATTTGTGATCCTGAATGGTGAACATAAATACGTAATAATGTTTGGGTATTTGTACTATTTTTTAATAATCGCATGGTTTTTTGGTCATTGCGAAACGTACGACCACTTAATGTTAAATATTTAATAAAACGAGTGATCAATACACCCAAGCTTCCCGCCAGCCAGATTACGCCACCGACAGCTACAAATACCGTTTCAAATTTATGCTTATAGCCTGGACTATAACGTTTGAAACCCTGCTTGGCGAGTTTACTACCCCATTGACTGAACGTCGTTAAACCACTGTATAAAATTTTTAATTTAGTATTTTCTACAGCTTCGCCCGATAAAATTTGGTTAAACTCATGACCTAATAAACCATACAGCTCCAGTTCATCCAGATTCTGTAAAGCGCCCCAAGTCAAAATAATGACAATATCATTTGAGTGAAAACCTGCCGTTAACGCATTTACACCTACTTCATCAGGCAAAACATAGAGAGTTGGAACGTTAAGAGAAAATGTTTGCGCCAAATGTTCTGTAATTTTTAATGCCGCATGCTCTTCTGGTGTACTCTCACCTTTTACCAAACGACGCGCTTTAAGCTGTTTGGCAAGGGAATGACCACCTTTACGCAAAATATAAAGCTCGGTCACCACCGACCAAACCATAATAAAAAGCAAAAGAGCAACAAAATATGGACTTAAAGCGTGCCACCAAATCGGTTGGCTATAATCAAAAAAATGAACGAGTAAACCTAAAATGAGATTTAAAATAAAAATAGTTAAAAGCACAGCGACCAAACACATAGTGATGGACCATGCCATATTTTTATTTTCGATTAAATAGTGGCTTACTTCTTTCAATGTAAATAATCCCAATTACATTGTTAAGTTTCATCATAAAAGAAAAAAGCGGGAAACACCCGCTTTTTTCGGCTATTTCTATTCTTCTTTAATACCCGTCAAATCTACTGACGCTGCATCAATATTGACATCAATATAACCATCTTTTTTCTTTTTCGCAGAATCATTACGCTTCTGCTCCAAATTATTCAGATAGTCTGCATCGATTCCACCAGTTACATAGATACCATCAAAAACAGAGCAATCAAACTCAGTCAATGTAGGAACCTTACTTGTACGTACGGCGTTCTTCAAGTCTTCCAAATCTTGGAATACTAAACGATCAGCACCAATAATTTCTTGGATTTCCTCTACGCTGCGTTCTGAAGCGATAAGCTCAGTCTTGGCAGGCATATCAATACCATAAACGTTTGGATACATTACTTTTGGTGCTGCTGAAGCAAAGTATACTTTTTTCGCACCTGAGTCACGTGCCATTTGAATAATCTCATTACACGTAGTACCACGTACAATAGAGTCATCAACCAATAGAACGTTCTTGCCTTTAAACTCTAACTCAACAGGGTTCAATTTCTGACGTACAGATTTTTTACGCTGTTGTTGACCCGGCATAATGAAGGTACGACCGATATAACGGTTTTTCATAAAGCCTTCACGGAACTTCACACCAAGAATATTTGCAAGCTCTAATGCTGAAGTACGGCTTGTATCTGGAATTGGGATAACCACATCAATATCATGGTCCTCACCCCAGTCACGCAAAATCTTATGCGCTAATTTTTCACCCATTTTTAAACGGGCTTTATAAACTGAAATACCATCAATAATTGCGTCTGGACGAGCAAAATAAACATATTCAAAAATACATGGGCGGTATTTTGGTTCTGCCGCACACTGTTTAGTGAATAACTGACCTTCAGAATCAATAAAAATTGCTTCACCTGGTGCAATATCACGCTCGATTTTAAAACCAAGTGCAGTAATCGCTACAGACTCTGATGCAATGATATATTCCATCTCACCTTGTTCAGTTTCACGCGAACCATAAATAAGTGGACGAATACCATTTGGATCACGGAAACCAACCAAACCATGACCAGTGATCATAGCTACTACACCATAAGCACCTTGACAGCGCTCATGAACACGAGAGACCGTATGGAAAATATCTTCAGCTGTAGGGTTTAGTGTTCCTTTCTTTTGCAACTCATGTGCAAAAACGTTTAAAAGAACTTCTGAGTCAGAATCAGTGTTCATGTGACGTAAATCTGTTTTAAACAGGTCATCATGAATTTCTTCTGCATTGGTCAAGTTACCATTATGTGCAAGTGTAATCCCGTAAGGTGAGTTCACATAAAATGGTTGAGCTTCCGCACTGCTAGCAGAACCCGCAGTTGGGTAGCGCACATGACCAATACCGTAATTACCAAGTAATGCTCTCATATGACGAGTATGAAAGACATCACGCACCATACCGTTATCCTTACGAAGGAAAAGACGGCCTTCATGGCAGGTTACTATTCCAGCTGCATCTTGCCCACGATGCTGCAACATCGTTAATGCATCAAACAACATTTGGTTCACTGGCGATTTACCGGCTATACCAACAACTCCACACATAGCAACCTCGCAGACAAGCTAGGAATTAATAAAAAGGATTCTTTGTTGAATGGTCGGGCCGGATTTCTGATTCTTCCGACTCGTCCATTGGTTTTGGAGAAGTGCGAGATACACCGCCTCCAGATGTTATCTGATGATATGCCTCACTTGCTGCGTCTTTAGAAAGCTCTGTGGCTAAAGGCGCATAAGGCAGTAAAAATTGTATAAGTATGGACTGTTTCCAGTTTGCTGAACCTTCAACCCAAGGTCCTACGCCTTGCATGGTAATAAGAACGACCAGTAAACCTTTCAACGAACCAAAAGCACCACCTGCTAAACGATTTAATGGCCCCAATTTCAAACTTTTCAAGAGGCCATTTAAAAGTGCAGTGACGATCCAAGTTAAAACAACAATAATAAGTGCAATAAATGCAAAAGCCGCAATCTTTTGAACCACCGGATCCTGACTTAAACCCGACATTGACGGAGCTAGAAGAACAGCATATTTTGCACCCATAATTAATGCAAAAATCCATCCTACCAAGTTCGCAAAGGCTTTTATAAATCCTTGTCGCAAACCGTTTAGCCCCCCAATGAGCAAAAGTATTAGAATGATGATATCAATAGTGTTCATGTTCAATTAGGTCATAGCTTCAACACATTGCTTTACAAGTGTTGGTCCTGTGTAGATTAGACCACTATAAATTTGAACAAGTGTTGCTCCAGCTTGTTGTTTCGCTAAAGCTTGCTCACCAGACAAAATACCACCCACACCGATTAAAGGAATTTGTCCCTTTAATGATTGAGCAAATAAACGTAAACATTCTGTACTTTTTTCAAATACAGGAGCACCTGACAAACCACCTGACTCATTACCGTAAGGCAGGTTTTCCACCCCTTCTCTCGATAAAGTCGTATTGGTCACAATAAGACCGTCAATTTTAAAATCTAATAATTGAGCAGAGATAAACTCAACATCTTCAGCTGTTAGGTCCGGAGCGACTTTCAAAACTAAAGGAACATAGTGATTATATTGCTCAGCCAACTCAAGTTGACGCGCTTTTAAAGTTTGCAGTAATTCAGTTAACGCATCGCCACTTTGTAAACTACGCAAGTTTTTAGTGTTTGGAGATGAAATATTAACTGTAATGTATGACGCGTAGTTATAAACTTTCTCAAGACAAATTAAGTAATCATCAACTGCTTTTTCGACAGGCGTATCAGCATTTTTACCAATGTTGATTCCTAAAATGCCTCTAAACTTTGAAGCTTTAACATTTTCAATCAGCTTATCAACACCATCATTATTAAAACCCATGCGGTTAATAATGGCTTTAGCTTCAGGAATACGAAATAAACGTGGTTTTGGATTACCCGATTGTGGGCGAGGTGTAATTGTGCCAATTTCAATGAAACCGAAACCTAAACCAGCTAAGGCATCAATATGAGCACCATTTTTATCTAGGCCTGCTGCCAAACCTACAGGGTTAGGAAACTCGATTCCCATACATGTAGTAGGTTTTGCTTCTACAGCCTGACGCATCATGCCTAGCTTATGTGCTTTATCAAGCATGGATAATGTTAATTCATGGGCACGCTCTGGTGCTAAACTAAACAACATCGGGCGAGCAAGTGAATATAACATACCAATCACAGTCTACTGATTTTAGGTACGCATATTATAGGCACAGGCAGCACAAAACACCATGCCTGACATAAGCATATTTTAATATGTTATTGAACTGTCGCTGTTAATTTAATCTGACCTTCACTTGAAACCATTTCCATCTTCTGAATACTAAGGCCCATCTGTGCAATTTGTGTTAAAAAGTTAGCTAAAACCGCATAATTCTGATGTGTTACAACAATTTGTAACTGCTCTCCATTTTGCTGAGAAGTCACAGTTAAACCTTGCTGTTGAGCCACTCTTTGTATTTTTCCAGACTTATCAAGTTCAAGCTCATTTGCGGGTTTCATAGTAACCGCATTACTCTGCATCCACACCATCAAATCTTTTAAATCATTTAAGCGTTTTTGCTGTTGTTCTGCCAAAGAATGCATTTTCCAAAGTGAAGACCCAACAATAGCCACTACAACAAAAATTGTAGTAAAGATCACCAGAACACGTTCACGGACAGTTAAACGATCTAGGTATTGAACAACTTGTTCAATCCACTGATCAAAACGATTCTGCAATTGAGCTAACATTTTCATTATTGTATTTTCACCACCCCAATTGCCCCACCACCATTTGCTTGAACATTACCTAGCTCAGCTTTAAATCCTTGCTGATTTAATTGTTGTGTCAAAGCTTGTAAATCATCTGCCGATTTTGCTTTTAATGCCATCGTTAAGATTGAAGCATCATAATTAAGTTGCTGAGCCAAAATCTGTCTTTGCATTAAAATTGGTCCAACACGGCTCAACAAAGAAAGTGCTTGTGTATCACCTTGCTGACTCATTCTTAGATGGCTTTCAAACTGGCCTTTAATATTTTGTTCAGTTACACGACTAGATGGCCCAAACCAATATTTATATTGTTCAATCGTTTGGTCAGCAGTTTGATTTGCCACTTTTTTCAATTTGACCCAACGCAATAAATCATAGCTAAACTGCACCACAATAATTGCCAAAATTACAGCAGCGCAAGCTTTCCAATAGCCAGAGAAAGTACGCTCTTGACCTTTTGACTTTGGTAAAACATTAAAAGGATGCTGCTTAGTTTTATCTAGAGACTGAAATTGATAAACAAACTTAGAACGTTGCTCTGCACTTGAAGCGGCTTCCAAACTCTCTAGTTGCTCTGCTGTTAAACCACTATATTGATAATGTGTTTCGGCCGGCTGAAATTCTAAAAAAAGCCCCAAATCATCAATTGAGTTACCTAACCACTTATTTTCACGCACCAAAAGTTGATGGTTAATATTACACAGAATAACTTGCTCAGTTTGTGGTTCAGGCAAAATCAGAAAATCTGGTAGCAAAGCAACAAGTTTGGTTGGCAATAAAGCCAAGGAATGTTGCCATGTCTCGACCATACCTTGTGCAACACCCAAAACAGTTAACAGATCTGCATGAAAATGGTGGACCACTTTCATGTGATCAATAGGCAAAGTCACAAACTCTTCAAGTAGATATTTAACCCCATCAGCCCCCAGCTGTTTATAGTGGGACTTCGCCATCGTTTGCTGAAGCATTTGAGCATGACGACTCGGAAAAAAGACCGTAGCTTCTTTTCCTTGATGTATTTGCAAGTCTTGTATTAATTGATCGAGACTCGCAGCCTGCAACCAGCTTTCTCCGTTAGACCAATGCCATGTTCCATTGGTTTCAGGCATCCATATATACAGCATGTCAGCTAAATAACCTTTTTAATTATATTGTGGGTATAAAACTATTTTTTTGTGTTGATAAACCATTTGCAATCACAGCTTGATCATAAATTCTAGCTTCTGCAAGCGCAAATGGATTGAAATTTTCATGAGTAAGCAACTCTGCAATATGACCTACAACATTCATATGGCAAACCACCACAATCGACTCATAAGGAATTTGAGACAACCACTCAACTGCTTCTTTTGCATCATCATCTGGCTTAATTTTATCGCACAACAATACAGGCACATCTTTAAAATATGTCTGAATATGTGCCAATGTTTCTTGAGCACGCAACAAAGGACTGACTACAAAAATATCAGGTTTTACAATATCTTTTAAAAATGTTGCCGTTTGTTCAGCCTGCGCATGTCCACGCGCAGTAAGTGGACGTTTAATATCATTACCATTTACTGGTGGAGCAGCTTCCCCATGACGAACTAATGTCAGTTGCATAAAATTTCCTTGTTAATAATTCCTGCATTATAACCACAATTTATGACATTTATTCGTCAGACTTCATGATGAGGCAAAACAAACTCGACATCACTACGATGCCCATTTTTCATAAGAGAAAGTGCAATATTTAATGGTGGAGCGCCTTCAAAAATCACTTCATATAAAGCATTGGTAATTGGCATATATACGTCCAGTTCTTGTGCCTTGCCACGCACCTGAACAATTGTATTAATCCCTTCTGCAGTTTGACCCAACTCTTTACTCGCTTGTTCAAGCGTTTTACCAGAACCTAGCGCATATCCGATTTGATAATTACGGCTTAATGGACTATTACAAGTTGCAAATAAATCGCCTACACCAGATAAACCTAAGAACGTAAGTGGATTCGCCCCCTGTTTTACTGCGAAACGGCTCATTTCGGCCAAAGCACGCGTTAAAATCATACTCTTGGTATTTTCACCAATTTTATATGCTGCACCAATTCCCATTGCGACTGCATAAATATTTTTCAGCGCTCCGCCCAACTCAACTCCATGCACATCATCACTACCAAAAACGCGGAATAACGCACTATGAAGCGCATGCTGCACAGCATAGCGAACAAGCTCGGAATCACTAGCAATCACTGTACCAGATGGCATGCCTGCCATAATTTCTTTGGCAAGGTTTGGACCTGACAATACACCATATGGAACTTCTGGTAGTTCTTCACGAATAATATCGCTCATGAAACTAAACGTTTTAGCTTCAACACCTTTCGTTAAAGAAACAACCGCTTGTGCAGTAATATAAGGAGCAATTTGTTTTAAGACATCACGGAAAGAATGACTAGGAATTGCGACCAAAATAATATCTCGATCACATACAGCTTGTTCCAAATCAGAAACTGCACGTAATGAAGATTCTAAAGTGAAGTCTGGTAAATAACGTTTATTAATATGGGTTTTATTAATTTCTTCTGCTGTTTCGGCATCACGAATCCAGATCATGGTATCGCAGCCATTACGAGCAGCTAAATTCGCCATGGCTGTACCAAAGCTACCACCCCCTAAAACGGTAATACGTAATGCCGTTTTTTTATCGACCGCAACAGGTTCCACCAAATCTGTAAACTTAAATTCAGCCATGCTTTATTATCCTATTTCTTACTTTTACAGACGTTTAAGCCTGCCAAACTTTTACGAATTCTTTACTTTCAATATCTGCACGAGGTGCAATTGCTTTAGCTGCTGTGCCAACGTAAATAATACCTGAAATTAAATCATGTGGTTGCAGACCTAAATACTGTTTTAACCAATTTGATTCAACAACAGCTCCACTACGCCACATGGTTGAAAACCCTTGAACTTGCAAAGATAACAAAAGATTTTGTACTGCCGCACCTGTACTTAAGATTTGCTCAAAATGTGGTACTTTTGGGTGATCTTGTAACTGAGTCAGCGCTAAAATAAGTAGCGGAGCGCGAAAAGGATGTTGCTTAACACGTTCAAGTTGAGCGGGATCAGTTTCACCTAAATCTGCCAAAGCTTTTGTTAGAACCTCACCGAAAGCACCGCGTTGCTCACCTGGAATAACTACAAAACGCGTTGGCTTAAGTCTATGATGATCTGGAGCCGTTAAAGCAGCCTGAAAAGCTAACTCTAGTTGCTCTGAGTTTGGAGCTGGTTCAATTAATTGGCCAATAGACTGACGCTGATGAATATTTTGGTGAATTATTTGTATTGCTGAATCCGTCATTAATATTGATCTAACTCAAAAATTCGAAATAGATTAGCATAATCTACCGTTAATCCACCATTGAATCTAGCTTATAAACCTAGTGAACTTATAGTTTGACATTTTTTAATACAAAACTTCAAAACTCATACAACGTCTTCAAAATCAATTAGAAGACTTATGTTCAAATAGCTATGTCTTTTGGCGATTAACTTAGGTGAATCATGAAAAAAATAATTTTAGCGAGCGCAATGAGCGGCGTTGTTTTATTACTAGGTGCTTGTGCAACCACCCCTAAAAATACTCTAGCAATTCAAAAAGAAAATAATCAGTTTGAAGTGACTGGTATTGGTAAAACCAATTTAATTGCAAAGAATAATGCAGTTACTGCGGCACAAAAAACGTGCTCTAAAAGTACAAGCCCAGTTATTGTAGATGAAAAAACCACTTATCACGGCGTGTTAAAAGATGTGGTCAGTGAAAAGACTGGTCAAATGGTAGAAGCTGCTGCGGGTGTCATTGGTACTTTAACCGGTAAAAATGCGTCTTTGGCTAAAGATGATGACTATCAGACTACCCTCACCTTTTACTGCAAAATTAATTAAGTAAAAAAATCCCAATCAATTGATTGGGATTTTTTATTAGCAGTAACCATCTAATCGGGTAAGCGGTAATTTTTTACCAATTGCTTTTTCAATTTCTGGTAAATAGAAAGCATCATCTTCAGATAAGAAACTAATACTTACACCCTGTGCCCCAGCACGGCCTGTACGCCCAATACGATGAACATAATCATCAGATTGTTCAGGTAAAGTAAAGTTGACTACATGAGATACGCCATCTACATGAATACCACGACCAGCGACATCCGTTGCAATCATGATGTTATGCTTACCTTGCTTGAACTGCTCCAACATTTTCATGCGTTTATCTTGAGCAATCTCACCAGATAGCATCCCTACTTTATACCCATCTTTTTTCAAATGATCGTAAAGACGGCGCACCTGATCACGACGGTTAGCAAAGATCATAACTTTATCAATTGGCTCTTCACGTAAAATATCTTGTAAAAGACGATATTTATCTTGTTTAGCCACAACGTAAACACGTTGTTCGACATCATTATTGGTCTTTTGTTCAGGCTCAATTTCAACTGTTACAGGTTCAAACAACCACTGTCTTGCCAAATTTAAGACATCGTAACTGAATGTCGCCGAGAACATTAGAGTTTGGCGTTGTTCCTTACGCGGTGAATAACGAACAATACGTTTTACCGAAGGAATAAAGCCCATATCTAATAAACGGTCAGCTTCATCAATGACTAAAAATTCAATTTGATCGAGCCAAACTTCTTTTTGTTCTACAAAATCAATTAAACGCCCAGGTGTAGCCACAATAATATCAACAAAATTAGCATCAAGTTGCTTCTTCTGCTTATCAAAATCAACGCCACCCAATAGAGTCACGACATGTAAATTAGAGAATTTAGTGAGGAATTTTGCATCACTTTCAATTTGCAATGCCAACTCACGAGTAGGCGCCAAGATTAAAGCACGAGGCTCACCACGGAAGCGTTGCTCTTGAACCGGATTATTGAGTAAATCATTAATTACACTAATCAGAAAGGCAGCTGTCTTACCTGTTCCTGTCTGTGCTCGCCCAATTGCATCATGCCCGGCTAATGTATATTTTAAAACCTTTTGCTGAATTGGGGTCATTTGAGTAAACCCTAAAGCATCAATCGCCTTTTTAAGTTGCGGATGTAAATTCAAGGTTTCAAAACCAGATGTCATAAATACGCGCTCTAACAAACAATCTCTCGAATGAGAAGATCATTATAAACAAAAACGCCCCAATTCAAAAATTGGAGCGTCCATCATTCATCAAAAAGATGAATTAGTCTTAGTCTAAAGGCTGAACGTTTTCAGCTTGAAAACCTTTTTGACCTTGTACAACGCTAAACTCTACGCGTTGACCGTCACGTAGAGAACGGTGACCGTCACCTACGATTGCACGGAAGTGAACGAATACATCGTCGCCGCCGTTACGTTGAATAAAACCAAAGCCTTTAGTGTCATTAAACCACTTTACTACGCCTTGTTCACGAGCTGTCATAAGTCAATCCTCAGATGATGAAAAAAGGACCTTCCGGTGTTGCAAACAGCAGAGTAAACAAGTATTTAAAATTTTTATAATCTTAAAGCTTGTAATCATTCTGTAAAACTATCAACAATTTCCGGTTACATCCATTTGTTATAGGTTATTAAAACAATTTAACTGTGTGGTAATCCCTAAAACGGTTCGAGCTTAACACGGGTTTATGACAATTAATAGAATTTTTTTCAAATATTTCCCCTATTTTTAGCTCTTTTTTTAAACAGCTTATTACAATAATTTTTATATAATCCTTTACCTTTTAATTTTTATAAAACACCTAGAGTTCATCAAAAAATTTGTTAGAATATTTTTTTTAGTTGTTTTTATAATGAATGAGCACTACCTCTTCTACTGTAACGCCTATTGAAATTAATGCCCTTGGTCAACCATGCCCAATGCCTTTATTAATGTTGAAACGTGAACTTAAGAAAGTATCAGGAAAGCAGCTATTTTTATTGAAATCATCTGACCCTCATAGTGAAATTGATGTAACGCGTTACTGCAATTTACATCATTTTATGTGTCAAACCATGCAAATTTCAGAAAGAGAATTTCACTATTTAATTGAAATTCAATGATTCTTTGTTAAAATCCAAGATTAGTAACTGCATAAAATTTTACATTTTTCTACCCAATTTTCCTTAATTATGAAGGCAATTCAAATTAAGATGAATTTATTGGTTAATCCATCCTATCCTATAAGGAGAACTCATGAGTGACAGCAGCAATCAATTGATGCCCCTGTCATTGTCTGCGCCCGGTGTAAACCTTGGTGCATATATCAGTACTGTCAATCAGATTCCTATTTTAACGGCCGAGCAAGAAAAAGAACTTGCTGAACGTTATTATTATGACCAAGATCTTGATGCCGCAAAAATGCTGGTAATGTCGCATTTACGTTTTGTCGTTCATATTGCGCGCAGCTATGCAGGTTATGGCCTACCACAAGGCGACCTTATTCAAGAAGGTAACTTAGGCTTAATGAAAGCCGTAAAACGTTTCGACCCAAATATGGGCGTACGTCTTGTATCTTTTGCCGTCCACTGGATTAAGGCAGAAATTCATGAATACGTTATTCGTAACTGGCGTATCGTAAAAATTGCAACAACTAAAGCTCAACGTAAACTTTTCTTCAACTTACGTAGTTTAAAAAAATCGAGTAAAAAATTAACGCTCGAAGAAGCACAATCTATTGCCAACGACTTAAATGTAACTCCGGAACAAGTTCTGGAAATGGAAGGTCGTTTAACTGCTTATGATGCTGCTTTTGAAGCGCAAGGTGATGATGACGATGATACGCCACATACTGCCCCTGCGTTGTATCTTGAAGATAATCGCTACGACCCAGCTCGTTTAGTTGAAAATGAAGACTGGGAAGAGCAAAGTACATCTGCTTTGCATGATGCCATGGACCAGTTAGATGATCGTTCGCGTAATATTTTGCAGCGCCGTTGGTTAGATGATGATAAATCCACCCTACACGAGCTTGCTGCTGAGTATAATGTTTCGGCAGAACGTATTCGTCAGCTTGAAAAAAATGCGATGGAAAAAATTAAAGTCGCTATGTCGGCAAGCTAAAGTAAATGAAAAAAATAAAAGGGCGATAAGCCCTTTTGTTTTATCTGGCTATGTTTAGCCAACCTATTCTATGGTAACGTTGCCTTTCATTATTCAGTTGCGTTTTTTGTTATGTGGATTGCCATTTCAGCCCTTAATCTTGCTTTTGCAGTCATGTTGGGTGCTTTTGGAGCACATGGTCTTAAAGCTCACGCGAGTCCCGAGCAACTTGCTTGGTGGCAGACTGCAACCGACTACTTTTTTTATCATGCTCTAGGCCTATTAGCGCTTGGTATTTCAAGTAAGGTTCTTCCCCATTTCCCAATCAAGTTATCTTTCTTATTTATCCAGATTGGTATTCTATTTTTTTGTGGTTCGCTTTATATCATGGCGCTGGGATTACCAAAAATATTAGGTGCAATTACGCCAATCGGTGGAGCTTTAATGATTGCTGGATGGCTGATCTTGGCTTGGAATGCTTTCAAATACGCAAAATAATCGGAATGTGATCATGCAAATTTATTTAAATGGCGAATTAACGGACACGCCTAGCCAAAACCTGTTGCAACTCATTCAGGAGTTGGCACTTGAAGGAAAACGTTTTGCTGTCGAACACAATCAGCAAATCGTTTCTAAAAGCAAATTAGAGCAAATTACGATTGCTCAACATGACCGTATCGAAATTATTCACGCTGTTGGCGGCGGCTAAGTCGGAGTTATCCATGCAAGACACCCCTCTCATTATTGGTTCACGTTCTTTTCAATCTCGTTTATTGGTAGGAACTGGCAAATATAAAGACTTAAATGAAACGGATTTAGCTATTCAAGCCAGTGGTGCAGAAATTGTAACTGTCGCAATTCGCCGTGTGAATATTGGACAAAATCCAGATCAACCGAATTTACTCTCAGTTATTCCACCAGAAAAATATACTATCTTGCCAAATACCGCAGGTTGTTTTGATGCTGACAGCGCAGTACGTACATGCATGTTAGCGCGTGAGTTACTGGATGGTCATAACCTAGTAAAGCTTGAAGTTTTAGGTGATGAAAAAACCTTATATCCAAATGTAACCGAGACTTTAAAAGCCGCTCGTACTTTGATTGATGACGGTTTTGAGATTATGGTCTATACCTCTGACGACCCAATCATTGCACAAGAACTTGAAAGTATGGGCTGTGTTGCGATTATGCCTTTAGGTAGTTTGATTGGTTCAGGTTTAGGTATCTTAAATCCGCACACTATTTCAATTATTAAAGAAAATGCGAAAGTACCTATCCTAGTCGATGCAGGCGTTGGTACAGCAAGTGATGCCGCTATTGCAATGGAACTTGGTTGTGACGGCGTGCTGATGAATACAGCAATTGCAGCTGCTCAAAATCCTATTTTGATGGCTTCTGCAATGAAAAAAGCTGTTGAAGCTGGACGTGAAGCATTTTTAGCGGGTCGTATGCCACGTAAACGTATGGCAAATGCTAGTTCACCTGAGACTGGTTATTTCTTTAAATAATTTATTTCTAAGGAATCACTGTTTTTCAGTGATTCCTCTCCCCGTTCATATAACCATCTTTTTTTCTTTTTAAAGCTTATATCTCTTTATTCAATCAACAGATCTAAATTTTATATTTAGCTTAGGCTATTCTAATATTTGCTTTAAATTTTGCTTCGCGTTTAACTCAAAATTCTTTTGGAAATATGCAGTTTGATAAAGTGGCTCAGACTGATAAAAATGCATTAAAACTTCTTTTCGCTTAATTGCATATACTTCTGGATCAACCCAAGCATATTCCTGCTGAATTTGCTGTTCATATTGCATAAAACGTTCAGGTGTTGCTGCCAAAATAGCTAAATCAATATCCAATAAAAATTGCAAATCTGTTTCATCGGTTAATGCATGCTTTTGAGTCGCAAGAATCCAACGCTTTATTTTCTCTAGAGTATCGGATGATAAATCTTGCGCCATCGCTTGTTCAAATAACTCAACACTCTTAAGTTCATTGTCTTTAGCTTCTGGATCATAGACCGCATCATGAAACCAAAGAGCCAATGCAACAGAATAAGGATCATTTAACTCAGACCGAATCAATTCATACAAACTCAAACATTCATATAAATGTTGGACGGTATGATAGGCTCGCTGCTTTTCACTATAAGCCGCAATAAGTTCATCATAAATTTTCTGCGGTTCGGAAAAATGATAATGCTGATGCAGCTCAAACCAAAAATGTTTCAGTTTTAATAAATAAAGCTGCATCATCATCTATTAACCACGCTTAGGATTATTGCTCATCACGTTTAAATACCAACTCTTTTGCCGATGAATTATCAGCATCAAAGTAGTAACCCTCGGTATTAAACGCTTTGATGTCCTCAGCTTTATTTAATTGGTTTTCAATAATAAAACGAGCCATTAAACCACGTGCTTTTTTCGCATAGAAACTAATGACTTTATATTTGCCATTTTTCTGGTCAAGAAAAACTGGCTTCACAATTTCAGCCTTAATTTTCTTTTCATTGACAGATTTGTAATATTCATCTGAAGCTAGATTTACCAGCAATTCAGATTTAATTTCTGCTAAGTCTTCATTAATTTGGTTAGTGATGATGTCACCCCAAAACTCATACAAATTATGACCGCGTGTATTCTTTAATTTAGTACCCATCTCTAAACGATACGGCATCATTAAATCTAAAGGACGTAATAAACCATATAGACCAGAGAGCATACGCAAATGCTGCTGTGCAAAATCAATATCTTTATCTTTTAAATGATAAGCATCTAAACCCGTATATACATCCCCTTTAAATGCATAAATTGCCTGACGAGCATTTGAAAAATCAAACTCGGGCTTCCAATCTCTAAATCGGTCTGCATTCAATGTGGCAATTTTTTCACTAACACTCATTAAACTCGCAATTTCCGAAGCAGAAAGTTTGCGGCAAACATCAATTAATTGTGCTGAGTTTTCTAACAAGCGCGGCTGAGTAAACTCATCTGTAGGTAACGCTGTTTCATAATCTAAAGTTTTTGCAGGAGAAATTAAAGCAAGCATAGACAACCTGAAAAAATTATTCTTAATACCAACTATAACAGTAGATATTTTTTAATGCTAACTCGTGTTTTCAATGACGACTATCGGTAAAATAGCATCACGTATTGTTATTTAGCGGTTCTTATATGTCTGAGCAAACTTTCATCCAGGGTCCAGTAGGTAAAATTGAACTTTTCGTTGACCGCCCTGAAGGTGAAATCAAAGGCTTTGCGGTTGTTTGTCATCCGCACCCATTGCAAGGTGGAACCCCTCAACATAAAGTCCCTGCCCTTTTAACCCAAATCTTTAATGAATATGGTTGCGTTGTTTACCGCCCGAGTTTCCGTGGTTTAGGCGGTAGTGAAGGTGTTCATGATGAAGGCCATGGTGAAACCGAAGACATTTTAGCTGTGATTGAGCATGTTCGTAAGCTTCATGAAGGCTTGCCATTCTATGCAGGCGGTTTTAGCTTCGGCTCACATGTTCTGGCAAAATGTCATGCGCAGCTTAGCCCTGAATTACAACCAGTACAGTTAATTTTGTGTGGCTTACCAACAGCTACTGTAGTAGGTTTACGCCACTATAAAACCCCTGAAATTCAAGGTGATATTCTACTCATTCATGGTGAGCAAGATGATATTACCTTACTTTCAGATGCTATTGCATGGGCAAAACCGCAGAAGCATCCAATTACGATTCTGCCGGGCGCTAACCATTTCTTTACAGGTTATTTAAAACAGCTTCGTCAAATCATTACACGTTTTATTATCATGAAATAAAGTGTATTTGATGGGCATAGATTGAGTCTATGTCCATCATTTCATAAGCACAGTAACTGCTAAAAATTATTCCAACTTAACCCAAAACGCGCTAAATATTTTTTCACTCGGTCGCTATCATTTGTTGTATTACGTTGTTGGCGAGATACTGAAAAGAGTTGTCTTCCCGCCTCTGCCATTGATTTTGAATTTTCACAAACTTTCAGTACACCTCGTAATTGAATCTGATCAAATTCATCTATCTGCTCTATTTGTTCAGAATCCAAATAGTTCAACAAAATATCTGTATTCTTATCATTGTAAGATTCACTCTGAATAAGCCAAAGTTGCTTTAGGCGCTCAATTTCTTTTTCTACAGCTTCACAGCGAATTAACTCACCTTGAGATAAAGTTGCCAAACGAGTTACGCTCGCTGCTAAATCTCTAAAGTTCCCTTGCCACGATGCTTCTGCCGATTTAGCAAACTTTAAATATATTTCTAATGCATCACGTTGAAAACGTAATTGTCTTTGATGAATGGCAGCAAAACGCTGTAGCTCAAAATCAATATTGGGTGCAATATCTTCTACACGATCCTTTAAATTTGGTAAAAAGAACGTCCACGTATTCAAACGAGCCCATAAATCTTCACGAAAACGACCAGCTTGAACCTCATTGCGCAAATCACGGTTAGTACCCGCTATTAGCTGAAAATCGGCTTGAATTTCCTTATCACTTCCAACAGGAAAAAAGCTTTTGTCTTCTAGGGCTTTTAGCAGCATAGCTTGCTCATCAAGTCCCAATTCACCAATTTCATCTAAAAATAAAATGCCTTGGTCAGCACTTTTTAATAAACCAGCACGAGATGCAGCTGCTCCGGTAAATGCACCTTTTATATGACCAAATAAAGTTGACATGGCACTATCACCACGCAAGGTTGCACAGTTAACATCAATAAAACGGCCACTTAATTGAAATTTATCTTTCTTTAACTGAAAAATTTGTTTTGCCAAATGAGACTTACCAACCCCTGTTGCCCCCATTATTAAAATAGGCGCACTAGAGCGGGTTGCAACTAATTCAACTTCCTCAATAAGCTGATTAAACGCTTTATTATGAGTAGAAATATTGGCTTTAAGTTGTTGCCAATTTTGCTTTTGCTCATCATCGAAGCGCTGTTTTAAAACATCGTATCGAGATAAGTCCAGATCAATAATTCTATATTCACCTTCTGATGTCTTGTGTTGATTAGGTGAACTTTGAATGAGTTGAGCTGGCAAATAATGTGCATCTACCAATAAGTACCAACAAATTTGAGCAACATGTGTTCCTGTTGTGATATGCAATAAATAGTTATTTTTTTCGACATCAAACGGATAGGTTTTTACAAAGTCATAGAGTGCACCATAAACTTCAGCAAAATCCCAAGGATCTTTAATACTTACCTTATGTCCAGAAACCTCAGTATGTGGAGAAATCTCTTTAGCATCTGCTGCTATAGATTTAACTAAATTATGATGCTGTCGATCATGTAAAAGTACCAATTCATCTACAAGCAAATCTTCATGCATTAACAGGCTAAGTGTAGGACGCCAACGCTGCCAGCGATCTGGCCTTCTCCCTTGGTCAAGTGTAGAACCGACAAAGCCAATAACGACTGTTTTCTTTGCATCCGCCATAATTTCTATAAAATTTTATAAGTGTCTATAATATACAATACGCATTTGACCAAAAAATTCCAAGAATATGCTTCATTTTACTTTTTTAGGCACATCTTCAGGTGTACCGACCCTGACACGTAATGTTTCAGGATTAGCAGTTCGTAACAGCAAAAATAAGGACTGGATTTTAATTGATGCTGGCGAAGGGACACAGCACCGTATTCAACAAGCTAAACTTTCACTACAAAACCTAGTTGCCATTTGTATTACACATGTTCACGGCGACCATTGTTATGGTCTAGTTGGTTTATTAGCAAGTGCAGGCATGAATGCCCGTAGCAAACCCTTAATCGTGATTGCACCGAAAGAAATTCAGCAATGGTTTGAAATCACTGCCCAACTTACAGATTTACATTTACCCTATTCCCTTCAATTTATTGATGTGAATGAAGCAACGCAGCCACAACAAATCACTGACGAATTCATTGTTCAAGCACATCCACTAAGCCATCGTGTTCCAAGTTTTGCTTTTAGCATTTATATCAAATCTATTCAGAAGAAGTTAGATACCCAAGCTCTAACTCAGCTTGGCGTACCTCAAGGCGATATGTGGGGCCATTTGAAACGAGGCTACAATATTGAATTTGAAGGACAAACCTTAAAAGCTCAAGACTTTATCAAAATTCAAAATCAACAAGTTCATGCAATTATAGGTGGTGATAATGACCAACCAGAACTATTAGCTGACGCTTGCAAATATGCCCAACTCCTTATTCATGAGTCCACATACTTACAAACGGTTTTAGATAAAGTCGGCAAAGGTCCAATGCATAGCTCAGCAAAAATGGTGGCTGAATTTGCAGAACAGCAATCTTTAAGCAATTTAATTCTGACGCACTTTAGCCCCCGACATCAGGATAAAGTCGGGCAACAAGCTATTACTGACGAAGTTCTCCAGTTTTATAAAGGTCATTTTTATTTAGCAAATGATTTTGATGAATTTACTTTAAATGAAGCTGGACAGCTTTTAAAAGTCGATAGAAATCATAAATCCCATTAAATACATATATCCAAAAAAATATTTAAATATGTTTTTAGATATATTTTCAACATTAAAAACCACCAATAAAATTTACTTGATATAGATTAAAATTATTTTTATTTATTATTTTCAATATCTTGTATTTTAATTAACTGTTTTTAAAAAAAGTTGGCACACTCAGTGCAATAGTACAAAGCACACAACATCATTCGGATATTGTAAATAACACCTGCCTGCAAACGCTTGGCAGGCAGGCTTTGAAAGGAAAAGAAAATGTCTGTCATTGAAGAAATTAACCAACAAGCTCAGTTTGAACAAAAGCAGCAACAACGTTCTTATGAAGTTCTGCAAAATGAAAAAAGTATGCCAGTCAAAATGTGGACTAAAGGCGTGCTTGTTGATGACAACTCAAAACAACAATTATTGCAAACTGCTCAAATGCCTTTTATTTATAAATGGATGGCTGTAATGCCAGATGTACACTTCGGTTTAGGAGCAACTATTGGTAGCGTAATTCCAACTAAAGGGGCAATTATTCCTGCTGCTGTGGGTGTAGATATTGGTTGTGGAATGATGGCAACCCGTACAAGCTTAACTGCTTCAGATTTACCAGATAACTTACATGCTCTACGTACTGAACTTGAACGATTAATTCCCCATGGAATGACTAAGCGCGGACGTGATCGTGGTTCATGGGAAACTCCACCAGAAATGGTAGATCAAGCTTGGGCCGATCTTGTTGCAGATTTTGAATATATTTGTGCAAAACATCCACGCTTAAAAAACACCAATAATCGCAAGCATTTAGGGACTTTAGGTACTGGAAACCACTTTGTCGAAATCTGTTTAGATGAGCATGATCATGTTTGGATTATGTTGCACTCAGGTTCTCGTGGTGTAGGAAATGCTATCGGTAATCATTTTATCGAACTTGCCCGTAAAGACATGCAGAAACATTTCATTAATTTGCCAAATAAAGATTTAGCATACCTAGTAGAAGGAACTGAACACTTTGATGATTACTGGTTTGCGGTAGGTTGGGCTCAACGCTTTGCGATGAAGAACCGAGAAATCATGATGCAATCTGCGATTAAAGCCTTGGCTACGATTGTACAAAAGCCGTTTCAGGCACGTTTGGAAGCGGTGAACTGTCACCATAACTATGTGGAAAAGGAAGAACACTACGGTGAAGAAGTAATGGTCACCCGTAAAGGTGCTGTCCGTGCGCGTCTAGGTGAATATGGAATTATTCCAGGTTCAATGGGTGCGAAGTCGTTTATTGTCCGTGGGCTTGGAAATCAGGAAGCTTTTTGTTCATGTTCGCATGGCGCAGGCCGTGTTATGAGCCGTACTGAAGCAAAGCGACGTTTTACTGTGGAAGATCAGATTGCACAAACTCAAGGTGTGGAATGCCGTAAAGATGCAGCAGTTATTGATGAAATTCCATCGGCATATAAACCAATTGAAGATGTAATGAAAGCTCAAAGCGATTTGGTTGAAGTGGTATATACCTTACGACAAGTGGTGTGTGTTAAGGGTTAATCATGGAAAAAGATTGTTTAGATATTCGAAGTTATAGAATCAGGGCAAATGAAGAAAAGCATCTGATTCTACCTGAACACCCCTATTACATCCTCTTGGTTGTGGAAACCGATCAAATTCTGCCTAAATGGCGTAATTGGATTTGTGAGCAGATTGTCTATTCAAGACACTGTATTCAAGCAATGGTTACAGGATATGAGTGTTCGCTTTGGGATGACATCCTAGATGAAGCTTATCTAGTTTTTTATAACTATCAACCACCAGCTGATCATTGCTTTATGACAACTTGGCATGAAGATGAAACTTTAGAAGACATTACTGAATGTGCAAAAACTACTATGCAATTAGAAGATATTTCGAACTTAGTGATTGTACATATTGAATAAAAGGTAAATAAAATGAAACTCGCAGAAGCACTTTTACTTCGAAGCGATCAACAAAAAAAGCTTACTTCGTTAAAACAACGAATTAATACCAATGTATTGGTACAAGAAGGTGATGAACCTAGTGAAGATCCAAATGACCTCATCAAACAAGTATTCGCTTTAACTCAGGAAAGCAATCAATTGATTTGTCGTATTCACTTGACCAATGCACAAGCAAAACTGGAAGATGGCAAAGTATTATTGTCTCTATTAAGCTTGCGCGATAGTTATGCTGAACAGCATAAGATTTTAATCGATGCGATTGCTAATACACATCGAGAACCTGATCGCTATAGCTCACGTGAAATTAAGTGGAAGAAAGTCATTCCTGTTTCTAGCTTACAAAAGCAGGCAGATGATATCAGTGCGAAACTACGTGACTTAAACATCAAAATTCAGGCTGCTAATTGGCAAATTGATCTTATCGATTAAACAATAGATTTTGTGAAATCATTTTCACAATCAAAGTTTGGACATACTGGGCGAGTACAAGATCCTGCATTACTCCGATCTGAGGGATTGAAAATAATTCAGGTGGCTATGGCAGCATGTGAGCCGTGCATCGATATTCACTTATCAGGCTCAGCACTATGCACCTAGCAAACCTTTGTCAAAAGCAAAGTCACGCGTTACTTCGCATTACCATGTACTGACAGTATGTTCATTAAATTAGAAAATAAGGAAAATAGAAGTGAATACAGTTTTGGCAAATATGCCAAAAGCCATTCAAATTGATGGCTCACAAGGTGAAGGTGGTGGACAGATTTTAAGAACTGCCCTTGCGCTTTCAATGATTACAGACCAACCGTTTGAATTAATTAATATACGTGCAGGACGTAAAAAACCAGGGCTAATGCGTCAACATTTAGTTTGTGTACAGGCATCTCAACAAATTAGCCAAGCTTATGTGGAAAGCGCTGAATTACATAGCCAGCGTTTATATTTCGCACCTCAGCATGTTCAAAGTGGTAAATATCAATTTCAAATTGGTTCAGCAGGTAGTACAACACTGGTTTTACAAACGCTTCTACCTGTTTTGTTATTACAAAATGAAGCTACCGAACTCACCATTTCAGGGGGTACACACAACCCACTTGCACCAACAGCAGATTTTATTGAACACTGCTTTCTACCTGCTCTAGCGAAGATTGGAGTTAACGTCGATTTTAAATTAAATAAAGCTGGCTTCTTTCCAATTGGTGCGGGTGAAATTCAAGTTACCATTCAGCCATGGCAAAATCGAAACAAGCTAAATTTATTAGATCGTGGTGTTTTACAAAGTAATGAGGCTTTTGCAGCGATATTAAATCTTTCAGAAGAAGCACAAATTGCACAACGTGAATTAACCACATTAAGTAAAAAGCTAAACTTAAGCTCGCAGCAGCAATTTCATTTAAATGGGATTAGCCAAGGCAATGTGGTTTACGTAAAAGTCACCCATCAACATCACACTCAATTGTTTACAGCTTTAGGTGAAATGCGCAAAAGTGCCGAGCAAATAGCTGACCATTTAGCAAAAGATGTAAAGCTATATTTAGCGTCACAGGCTGTGGTAGATGAGTATTTGACAGACCAATTACTGCTACCGTTGGCATTAGGTCAAGGTGGTGAATTCACCACACAATGTATTAGTGAACACACCCGCACTCAAGCAGCTATGATTGAAAAATTTATTGATTGTGAAATCAAATTTATCGAATTAAAACCAGATCATTTTCATGTAAAAGTTAAAGTTTAAGAAGCTCACAATTGAGCTTCTTATTTGTAAAAACTACTCTACAGATGCTAAAGCTGTTACCAACAGCTTCCAGCATTTCTCTACAGTATCAACTTTGACTCGTTCACCCGGTGCATGCGCACCTTGAATATCCGGTCCAAAAGAAACCATTTGTAAATGTGGGTAATGCTCGGCAATAATCCCACACTCTAAGCCTGCATGAATTACTTTTAGATTTGGCTCAATATTAAATGCATTTTGATAGGCCTGCTGTAAGCACTTTAGAGCAGCCGAATCTGGATTTGGTGTCCAACCCGACACTAACGGCGTAAGTGTAGAGCCGATATTAAATTGACTGAAATGTTTTTGAATTTTTTCTGCAAAGTCTTGAGCTTCTTGGTTCACCATTGAACGAACCATTAAGACAGCTTTTCCACCTTCTCGATTTAGTCTCACCACCCCAATGTTATTTGAGGTTTCAACTACATCTGGGAGAACCTGACTCATACTTGCAACGCCATAAGGACCTGTTGCTAAAGCTTGTAACCATTCATTTTGCTGTTGTTGATTAATCACTTCGGTCACTTTAGCACCATTGGGTTGAATACTTAATTGCAAGTTGTCATCAATACCCTGTAGCTGTTTTTTCCATGCCGTTTGATATTCAGCGAGTAATTTTTCTAGTTCTGGTAAATGATTAGGTGAAATTGCAATGGTTGCTACAGCTTCGCGAGGTAAAGCATTACGAGCTGTACCACCTGTAAACTCAACAAGTCGTCCACCAAGCTTTGCTAAATACTCATTTAAAAAGCGGGCTAAAATAACATTGGCATTGCCACGTCCTAAATGAATATCTACACCAGAATGGCCACCTTTAAGGCCAGCAACCTGAATATTCACTACCGTCAAATTTTCAGGAATTGGTTCATAAGTAAGTGCTTGTTCGACTTCAACATCAATACTGCCAGCACATCCGAGATATAGCTCGCCCCACTCTTCTGTATCAATATTAAATAACCATTTCCCTTTTAGCACACCTGTCTGTAAAAGCCGTGCACCACTCATGCCTGCTTCTTCATCAACTGTTAAAAGAACTTCAATTGGTCCATGAGCAATATCACTTGAGTCTAAAACTGCCAAGGCTAAAGCTACCCCAATGCCATTATCAGCACCTAAAGTAGTATCTTTAGCAATTAACCAGCCATCTTCAAGGACTGGACGAATTGGGTCTTTAAAGAAATCATGTACTGTGCCAGTGTTGGCTTGTGTGACCATATCTAAATGGCCTTGCAGAATAACGCCAGACACATGTTCTTTACCCGCAGTCGCATTCTTACGGATAATTAAATTACCGACTTCATCTATGTAAGTTTCTAAATTTCGACTTTCAGCCCAGTTTTTTAAAAACTCACGAAGCTGTTGTTCATGCTTTGAGGGACGAGGAATAGTGCAAAGTGTTTGAAAATGCTGCCAAACCACTTGAGGAGATAATGCTGCAATATTGACTTGTGTCATGAAAACCACACTCTAATTATGTAAATATCTTAATAATTTCAATATACACAATGCATTAAAGATAGGTAGGAATTTCAGGAAAGATTTTGTATTTTTATCTTTAATCTAAAGAGATAGTACGACTTTTCTAAAAAGCCGTACTTCATGAATAAGTCTTAACAGTCGCCTGCTTAGTTTTTCCATTCAAATGCTGAGAAGCTATGATCAGCTTTCAAACTATTTTCAACTGCCTGTGCAAGCTGACGAATAATGCTTTGTGTTTCGATTTTCTCAAACCAGTCTTGTTCTTCATCTGGATTGGCAGAAATTTCACACATCAGGTGTCCATCATGGTCTGTTTTTTGACAAGTAATAGACAAAGGTAAAAGATGATTATCAATACTCACTTCTACCTTTTCATGTTCATGCACAATATGCTGTGCATCGAAACCATAATGCCCCAATTGTTTAAATAATAAAGCCGCTACATATTCTTGAGTGATATGGCATTCATTTGGTGGATGATCAAGCACCCCATGTTGTGGGCAACTGGCAATAAATTGTAATTTTTTCATCCTTTGTCCTAACACTATTATCATTATCTGCACTTAGCATAAGCAATAAACAAACAGCAGCCAAGCTTTTAGCTCGCTGCTGCCGTTGCTATTGTGTTAGCAATTATAAAATGTGTTAGGTCAAAAGTTATTGGCTAACTTCGATTGTTAAGCCTGCACGATTCGCCAACTCAGTGAAAGTTGGGAAACTTGTCGCCACAGTTTCAGTACCCTGAATGGTAATCGGACCAGAAGTACGAAGGCCTGCCATACTAAAGCTCATCGCAATACGATGGTCATGGTGCGATTCGATTTCACCACCAGTAAAAATTGGTGACCAATCGCCAGATTTACCTTTACCTTCGATAATGATGCCATCTTCAGTTGGCGTACAGTCAATACCCATGATTTTTAAGCCATCAGCCATCACCTGAATACGATCAGACTCTTTCACACGAAGTTCTGCCGCACCAGTTAATACTGTTTGCCCTTCGGCACAAGCCGCTGCAATAAATAATGCTGGGAATTCATCAATTGCTAAAGGTACTTGGTCTTCTGGCATATGAATGCCTTTAAGCGTGCGTGAACCTTTAATATGAATATCAGCAATAGGTTCGCCACCAGCAATACGTTCATTTTCAACGGTCAGGTCAGCACCCATCTGTTTTAAAATTTCAATTACGCCAGTACGTGTTGGGTTAATACCAACCGCTTCAAGTACAACGTCTGCACCTTCAGTAATTGCAGCGCCCACCATAAAGAAAGCAGCAGATGAAATATCTGATGGAACCTGAATGTCAGTACCTACTAATTTTCCGCCGCCAACGAGTGAAATCTTATTGCCTTCGGTTTTAACATCATAGCCAAATGCACGAAGCATGCGCTCTGTATGGTCACGAGTTGGTTCCGGCTCAGTTACCGAAGTTTCACCTTCAGCCCACAAACCAGCAAGTAAAATACCCGACTTCACTTGAGCAGATGCCATAGGTAAATCGTATTGAATGCCTTTTAATTGCTGGCTACCCGTAATGCTGACAGGTGGTGTACCTTTCTCACCTGTTGTCTGGATTTGCGCACCCATTAAACGCAATGGCTTAGCAATACGCTCCATTGGACGTTTAGAAAGTGAAGCATCACCTGTCATAACAGAATCAAACTTTTGTGCAGATAACATGCCTGAAAGCAAACGCATGCTTGTACCAGAGTTACCCATATACAATGCACTTGCTGGTGCTTTTAAGCCATGCATACCCACGCCATGAATGGTCACTTCCCCATTCCTAGGGCCTTCAATGCTTACACCCATATCACGGAAAGCTTGCAAAGTTGCCAAAGCATCTTCACCTTCAAGGAAGCCAGTGACATGAGTCGTGCCTTCGGCAATAGCACCAAACATAATGGAGCGATGTGACACAGATTTGTCACCCGGTACGGTAAATTTACCTTTAAAAGCCTTATTTCCCGGTAAGATACTGAATTGCTGTGTCACCTTATTTTTCTCCATTAAAGGTTTTTTGGCTAACATATGATTGAAATGCTGACGTGCTGCCTGAGCATGGCCGAGTAAACCCATTAATGCATGAGAATCTTCGTTTTCAATCAGTTTTCTAAGTACGGTAAGTTGCTTCTCGAAGCCATCTACAGCATTTAATATGGCTGTTTTATTGGCAAAGAAAATGTCGTGCCACATTTGAGGATCACTAGCCGCAATTCGTGAGAAATCACGAAAGCCACCTGCTGCATAACGGAAAATATCAAGATTATCTTCACGGTTTGCAAGTTGCTCGACCAGATTAAATGCCATTAAGTGCGGTAAATGGCTCGTATGCGCCAAAACCTCATCATGCTTGGCAACATCCATACAAATAACTTCAGCTTTAGCAGCTGACCAAAGTTGAATCAGTTTATCAACAGCCCATTCTGCACTTGTTGGCAACGGCGTTAAAATTACTTTGTGATTTGCAAACAGATCAACTTTACCCGCATGAACACCCGTGTGTTCACTCCCTGCAATAGGATGCCCCGGCACAAAACCTGCTGGTAAATCTTCACCAAATACAGCTTTTGCTGCATCAACCACATTACCTTTTGTACTACCCACATCTGTTACAACCGTGGTTTCTGACAAATAAGGTTTAATTTGCTCAAGCACTTTTTGTGTCGCACGTACTGGCAAGGCTAAAACAACTAAATCTGCCCCCTTCACAGCCTCTACAGGATCAGAAAATCCTTCTTGTATTAAGCCAAGTGATTTTGCATCTTCTAAAGTTTTCTGTGAGCGTGTAGAAGCCACAATAGTTGTCGCCAATTTTTCTGCAACAATAACGCGCGCCAAACTCGACCCGATGAGTCCTAAACCAATAAATGCAACTTTTTTAAATAGGGGTTGTGACATAACTTCAACTTTGCTTTTGCTCAAACTTATTTAAACCTTTGAGCAATTTGTTTTTAAGCATAATGACATGTTCTATTTGATACATGTCATTATTCCAACATGAGTGTTTATAGAACAGCAGCAGGATAAGAACCTAAAATACGAAGCTCTTTCACCATTGGACGAATATCATTGATTGCCGCAGCAACGTTCTCTTGATCGATATGCCCTTCTAAATCGATAAAGAATACATATGCCCATTTTTCAGGTAACGCTGGACGGGTCTCAATACTTGTTAAACTAATATTATGTTTTGCAAACGGCGCTAAAATTTCTAATAAAGCACCTGCACGGTCATGTGCCGAAATTAATAACGATGTTTTATCATTGCCACTTTGTGGAATTTTTTCACGTCCAATCACTAAGAAACGAGTGGTATTTTCCGGATTATCTTCAATATTGCTATGTAAGATTTCAAGGTTATACATACCTGCTGCAATATCAGATGCAATTGCTGCTGAGTGCCATTCGTTGCGAATACGGCGTGCAGCTTCCGCATTTGAGTTTAAAGCAACACGTTCAACACCCGGATAATGTGCGTCTAACCACTGGCGGCATTGAGCCAAAGTTTGCTGATGAGCATAAATCTGCTTAATACTGTCTTTACGCGTATTTTCAGAGACTAGGAATTGATGATGAATACGTAATTCAACTTCACCAATCACATTTAAATTCGATGTTTTAAAGCAGTCTAAAGTATGGTTCACAATACCTTCAGATGAGTTTTCAACCGGAACTACACCATAATGCGCACTACCTGCTTCCACTTCACGGAACACTTCATCAATAGTTGGTAGCGGACGAACAACCGCATCTTTACCAAAATGTTTAAGTACAGCAGATTGAGTAAAAGTACCTTCCGGTCCTAAAAATGCAATGCTTTGCGGCGCTTCTAAAGCAAGACAAGCAGACATAATTTCACGGAACAGACGCGCCATAGTGACATCAGATAAAGGCCCCTGATTGCGCTCCATAACTTTACGTAAAACTTGCGCTTCACGCTCAGGACGATAAAACAAAGGATTCTCTTCAGAAGCAAATTTAGCTTTCGCAACAGCTTCAGCAAGGCTTGCACGGCGATTTAATAATTCTTGAATCTGTTGATCTACGCTATCAATATCTTCGCGAATTTGTTCTAAACTAAGAGAAGTCGTTTTGTTTTGATCATCGTTGATCATTGGAATGCAGCCTCAGCAAAATCATCTTTTAAACGAGAGTATAACAATAGTCGGCTTTGATTTGTTAGGCAATATCGGTGTATTGGCTTTTTTCGTTAATCGCTCTCGAACCTGTCTATAAGATTACTTTATTTGATAATGATTTTCATTTATTATTTTACTTACTCTATTTCTTATCGGTATTTTTAGAACTCTAACTCAGCAATATATGACAAATCTGTATCCGCTCTTCCCATAAGCACTTATGTTTGCTTCATGTCAAAACCTAGAAGGCTATAAATCTTTAATTGATGAGTAGAAGCACAAGACTACTGAATAAAAAATTACTCAACTTTTAAAACGATTATTTCGTTGTTCTTAAAGATAGTCCTCTTAATGTATAGATTGGTTATACTGACCCAATATGTCATAACAACAGTAAAATAGAATGAATAAAATTATTGTTTTAGGCTTATTGAGCCTTATGAGTTTTAGTTTAACGGCTTGTGGCGGTTGTCCGATAATCGCAGGATGTAATGGTAGGGATAATTCTCCGTACTATATGACAACTACCAGCAATCAAGTTCGTGGTATTCCAGTCCCAGCAAAAACTAAACTGAACTATCAGTCGCAAGCTTTCAAGCAAAAATTTGAGCAAAAACATGCTTTAAATGAGAAAAATTTATCAGGCATTGCTTTACCAGAAAATACAGCAATCATTTGGGGCGGTATGCCAGTAGACATGTTTATACAGTTTTCTAATCCCGAAATGAAAGGCTTCTCGGTCTATCCAGCACGAGGATTTAAAACAGAATTATCAAATGAGTTTTTACGTTTATGGAAAAGCTGTGAAAGTGATTTAGACATTAAATTAAAGAATCCAAATGACTGGTCATTTAATCCTGAAAATATGGAAATAACGGGTTGTGGGATCAATCAAAAACGTAGCAAATATACCGAAGACTCTTTTCGTCAAGATGAAGCCGATGCATTTTTAATAAAGATCAATCAGGCCTTACACAAGTTACCCAAACAACAAGACTATCCTGTCATTTATCGAACTAACAAATAGGTAATATAAAAAAGCCTACTCAAAGGTAGGCTTTTTTTTAAACTATTTAATTAGGCTTTACCAATTAAACCACGCGCTACGATTTCTTTCATAATTTCATTTGTACCACCGTAAATACGCTGAATACGAGCATCTATAAAGAAACGTGAAATCGGATATTCAGTCATATAACCATAACCGCCAAAGAGTTGCAGCAAGTTGTCTGCGACTTTCATTTGCATATCTGTACTGAAGCTTTTAAGCGCCGCCGCAGTTTCAACATCAAGTTTACCTTCTTGATATAGAGCAACGTTTCTCTCGTAAAAAGCAGCTGTAGCAAGCTCATCAATTTTTGCTTGAGCTAAAACAAAACGCGTATTTTGGAACTGTGAAATAGGTTGACCAAATGCATGACGCTCTTTTACATAAGCCGTTGCCAAATCAATTGCACCACGAATAGCGCCAATAGCGGTAGATGCAATGGCTGTACGTTCACGTGGTAACTCTTGCATTAAGTAAGCAAACCCCTGCCCAGCTTGACCGAGTAACTGGTTTTTAGGAACCTTAACATTGTCAAAAAATAGCTCAGATGTGTCTTGAGAATGCAGACCTATTTTGTCGAGGTTGGTACCTTTCTTAAAGCCATCCAAGTGTGTATCTGCCAACAATAACGACACCCCTTTCGCACGCGCTTGTGGATCGGTTTTTACTGCAAGCACCACAAGGTCAGCATGTTGCCCATTTGAAATAAAGGTTTTTGAACCATTTAACAAATAATGGTCATCTTGCAAAATGGCACTGGTACGCATTGATTGTAAGTCTGAACCAGCACCCGGTTCAGTCATACCAATTGCCCCAACCACTTCACCAGTTACCATTTTCGGCAACCAGTATTGTTTTTGCTCTTCTGTCCCAATATGTAAAATATAAGGTGCAGCAATTTCAGAGTGACAAGAAATAGCCGTTGATAATGCACAAAAACCGGCTCGAGCAGACTCTTCAACTAACATTAATGAATAGTAAGTTGGAACCCCATAACCGCCATATTCTTCTGGGACATCCACACATAAAAAGCCATTTTCGCCCAGTTGATTCCAAACTGAACGCGGCATAATTCCTTCACGTTCCCATTGGTCGTAATGTGGAGCAATATGCTCATTCATAAAACGTTTAAAATTATCACGGAATAATTCTAAATCTGCATCATATGCCAACATAATATTTTCCTTCAGCTTTATTGTTTTATCAATTCTCATTGCTGTGCATGCTAATCATTTTTTTAGTTACTGTCATGGCATAGCTGCTCATTTAAACTGTACTTTTCAGTCAGCCAATAAAAAAGGAAGCTTAGCCTCCTTTTTTATTACGATAAATGATTAGTGAGATGCCTCAGCAATTACACTTTTTTGCTCAAGCATTTTTCTATCTACTTCATCTGGATTATTCAGTGCATCATTTAGTTTATCTTTATCTAATGCACCTACCCATTTCGCAACCACAATCGTTGCTAAAGAGTTACCAACTAAGTTCGTTAAAGCACGTGCTTCTGACATGAAACGGTCAATACCTAAAATCAATGCCAAACCTGCAACTGGAATATGACCAACAGCAGATAAAGTTGCAGCCATAACAATAAAGCCAGAACCCGTAACACCCGCCGCACCTTTAGATGAAATTAAAAGTACCAAAAGCAAAGTAATTTGATGTTGGATATCAAGCTGCGTATTTGTTGCCTGAGCAATAAAGATTGCAGCCATCGTCAAATAAATTGAAGTACCATCAAGGTTAAATGAATAACCTGTTGGGATGACTAAACCAACTACAGACTTTTCACAACCTGCGATTTCAAGCTTACGTAGCATACGTGGCAAGACCGACTCAGAAGAAGATGTACCGAGTACAATTAAGAGTTCTTCACGAATCAAACGCACCATCTTAAGAATGCTAAATCCACTTAAACGGCTGATCGTTCCTAATACCAAGAAAATAAATAATAAACAGGTAATGTAGAAACAGAGGATGAGCTGACCTAGCTGTACCAGTGAACCCACACCATATTTACCAATGGTAAACGCCATTGCACCGAACGCACCTAGTGGAGCAAGCTTCATAATCATATTTACAATGTTAAAGAACACATGTGCAATTTGATCAATTAACTTTAATACTGGACGTCCTGCATCACCTAACTTATGCAGTGCAAAGCCAAATAGAATTGCAAAAAGAAGGACCTGTAAGATTTCACCATTTGCAAATGCACCCACCACTGTATCTGGGATGATATGCATTAAGAAATCAACGGTAGATTGTGACTCACCAGAAGTGACGTATTTTTGGATACCTGAAGTGTCCAGAGTCGCAGGATCAATATTCATTCCTACGCCTGGCTTTGCAATGTTAATCACCACAAGGCCAATCAGAAGTGCGATTGTTGAAACGATCTCGAAGTATAACAACGCAACACCGCCAGTTTTACCAACTGACTTCATACTTTCCATACCAGCGATACCACTGACCACTGTACAGAAAATAACAGGTGCGATGATCATTTTAATCAAACGAATAAAAGCATCACCTAATGGCTTGAGTTGCTCACCTAAACCTGGAATATGATGTTCGACACCATTAACAATTTGCGTTGTACTTGGTGAGAAATGCCCTACCAAAACACCCGCAATAATCGCAATAATCACTTGAAAATAAAGTGATTTATAAATCGGTTTTTTAGCCATAACTTTACTTCAATCTATATTTCCAAGTCCGTTGGAAATATCAAAATGAAACGTCTATTCTTTACGAATACACAGCCCTAACCTTTCACATGAACACCGCAAAAGGGAAATGGTTTTTTAATAACAAAAAACCTTCCTACTACCTCAACGAAAACAAAAAAGCTGTTTTCTAAAACAGGAGAATACCTGAAGTTTCCAACCACTTTGAGTAGCCAGAAATAACCTCTTACTTTTTCAATAAAAAGCTGAAGATATAGGAGAATCACAGAAAATTATGATATGAGTGCTCAAAAAAGCACATGAAAGTTTACTCGAATTAAATCACGATTCGGTTAAAATTTTGGCTAATACGCACAAAAAACACTCATGCAGCCTTAAGACTTTAGTATGAGAAACACTTTTGATATTTTTTCAGCAGATTTTTATGTCATATTGATAAGTCCTTGTAGACATTTCATTTTGAGCTGCCTACCCCTTATTTTTACTGTTTTGAATTGACATGAATACTAAACGTAATATCTATAAAGATGCTGAACATCCCTTTGCTCAATATGTCCGTATTTTAGGTAAGGGGAAAACCGGATCTCGATCACTGAGTTATGAAGAAGCCTATCAAGCTTTTACCATGATTTTAAAAGGCGAAGTTCTTGATGTTCAGTTGGGTGCTTTTTTAATGCTACTACGTGTTAAAGAAGAGTCCATTGATGAGCTTGCGGGCTTTGTACAAGCCACCAAAGACCAACTTAATTTTCAACCTTTAGACGTTGACCTAGACTGGTCATCTTATGCAGGTAAACGTAAACATTATCCTTGGTTTTTATTGGCTGCCCTGACACTTGCTCATCACGGCTATAAAATCGTCATGCACGGCGCTTCTGGACATACGATTAACCGAGTCTATACCGAACAAGTTTTGGAATATTTAGATTATAAAATTTGCCATTCTGAACAAGAAGTACGCACACAATTAGCCGAACAGAATTTTGCTTACTTACCATTAGATGTAATTTCACCTGTTTTAAGCGATTTAATTTCTTTGAGAAATGTGATGGGCTTACGCTCACCTATTCACACTTTGGCTCGTCTCATTAACCCATTTAATGCGAAAGCCACCTTACAAGCGATATTCCATCCCGCGTATAGAACTTCTCATCAGCATAGTGCGCTTCGCTTAGGCTATCAAAATAGTGCCGTCATTAAAGGTGAAGGCGGTGAATTTGAGCGAAACCCCGATGCTAAAACTCTCATTTGCGGCATTAAAAATGGTGAACTCTATGAACATGAGTTACCAAAGCTTACGCCTGAACGTAGCCCAATTGAAGAAGAGTTAGATTTAGCAACGTTTAAAGCGGTCTGGCTTGGTCAGCAGCATCATGAATATGGTGAAATGGCAGTAACTGAAACAATGGGAATTGCACTATATACCATGGGAGTTGTTACTAATTTCGAAGAGGCTATGCAGAAAGCAAAAGTATTATGGGAAACAAGAAATTCAGGGCTAAAAGATAAAATTTAGTTCATACAGCCTTATACGCTATGTCTCTTCGATATTGTTGCGTATAGGCAATACTTACTTTTCAAAGATGAAAAGTAACAAAAATCTTTCGTTGAGCAAACAGTACGTTCTTGTACTGTTGCTCAACAGGCGACATCCATGTCGCCGACGCGATAGCAAATGCTAATACGATTTATTCTTTTATTCTAAAATGCGGTTTTAAACAAAACGAATTGGTTTAAATTCTGGCTCATGCTTGTGATGATCATCATCACACTCTTCACCCTCTTCTTTCGTTCCGCGGTCAATATAACCACTACGCTGTTCTTCCGGTAAGTTCTTTAACTCCCAAGCAATCACAGCTTGCATACATGTTTCGCGCTGTTCTTTCGTTAAAACAACGCCATTTGGCCATTTACCAATTTCTACTGCTGTTTTTAAACGCTCTACAATTTCAGGGTTTAAAACAGATAGCATTTGTTCAATATTCATGATTCATCTCTTTGAAAAGATTCAAAATCTTGGTTCCAACCCAGTTTGGTACGACAAGCCATATAGAAATCATAACCTGGTGGGTGTAATAAACTTAATTTAAATGGGTGTTTACGAATGTGCAAACTGTCGCCAACATTGAGCGATACGCTATGTTGTCCGTCTGCACTCACCATCGGTAACACTCGATTTTCGCGAATAACAATTTTAATTTCACTTTGCCCACCAACTACGATTGGGCGTGAAGATAATGTATGGGGGTGCATAGGGACTAATGCAATCGCATCCATACTCGGATGTAAAATTGGACCACCACCCGACAATGCATAAGCAGTTGATCCTGTCGGTGTCGACACAATTAAACCATCACTATGCTGACGGTAAACATATTGACCATCAATATTGAGTTCAAAGTCGATCATATGTACCGACTTACCTGAGTGTAGTACGACATCATTTAAAGCAATTGCGTCATAAATGACCTCGCCATTGGTACGTACTTCCATTTCAAGCAAGAAACGGCGATCAAGTTGGAAATGACCTTGTAATACCTGATCAAGTTTAAAAATAGCTTCCGCAGGCTTAATATCGGTTAAAAATCCTAAACGCCCACGGTTAATACCAATGACAGGTGTATTGTAGCGAACTAAAGCTCTAGCTGCATGAAGTAAAGAACCATCTCCACCGACTACAATCACCAGATCAGCAACTTCACCTAATAAGTGACGACTAACAACTTGTGCATGATCATAGGGCACTAATTCGGCAGTTTCCTGATCAAAAATGGGGTTTAGGCCTAAACTTAGCAAATGGTCATGAATTAAACATAGTGTTTCTACAACTGATGATTTATCCGGTCGACCAATTAACCCGACGTTTCTGAAGGACTTATGTGAAATTTGCACGAATGAGTAAGCTCCGCTGCGATTCTACGCTATCATAACATTAACCTGATTAATTTAAAAAAACATAACAACAAGATGCTGTAAAATTCAATCTAAGTTTTCCATTTATTCACAGTTTTATCATTGCAAATTGATGACAAGCTATCGCATCATTAACGTATTGTTTAGGGTTTTATCTCATTTATATGAAGTTTGAACGTGGTATCGGTTTCTTCGCACTAATTTTTTCCATATTGGTGATTGGTGCTTTTATTGCTCTTAGTATCTATCTGATTCGTTTAGATAATATTATCCGTGAAAAATTTGAAGGACAGCGCTGGGACATTCCTGCCAAAGTGTTCGCTCGGCCTTTGGAAATTTATAATAATGCACCTATTACTCAAGCAAATTTTACCCAAGAATTAAAATTATTAGGTTACAAAACTTCA
The DNA here is from genome assembly GCA_025736915.1 of Acinetobacter nosocomialis. GTDB lineage: Bacteria > Pseudomonadota > Gammaproteobacteria > Pseudomonadales > Moraxellaceae > Acinetobacter > Acinetobacter nosocomialis_A. The sequence continues at coordinate 712,739 of CP107049.1, forward strand.
AGTAATTATGATAAGTCTGGAACCTTTGTTGCTCAAGGTAGCAACATGTATGTACATACACGTGGTTTCGACTATGGTGATAGTGTAGAACCTGAACAAGTTTTAGAACTTAACTTTGCAAACGACCAAGTTGCAGAGGTACGCAGTACCAAACCTTCTTCAACAGGTGTGGCTCGTTTAGAACCTATGCTCATTGGGGGGATTTATCCTCAGCATAATGAAGACCGCGTTCTGATCAAACTCAATAATGTTCCTAAACCCCTCATTGAAGCTTTAATTTCTACAGAAGACCGTAATTTCTACCACCATCATGGTATTTCAATTCGTGGTACGGCCCGTGCTTTGGTGAGTAATGTCACTGGAGGACGTCGCCAAGGTGGTTCAACCCTGACACAACAGTTAGTTAAGAATTTTTATTTAACACCTGAACGCACATTAAAACGTAAAGTGAATGAAGCTCTAATGGCTTTACTCATTGAATTGCATTACAGCAAAGATGAAATTTTAGAAGCCTATTTAAATGAAGTAAATTTAGGCCAAAACGGTAACTATTCAATCAATGGTTATGGCTTGGCTTCACAGTTTTATTTTGGTTTACCACTTCGTGAACTGAATGTCGCGCAACAAGCTTATTTAGTCGGTTTGGTTCAAGGTCCATCTTTATATAACCCTTGGAAAAACCCTGAAGGCGCAAAAAATCGCCGTGATACAGTTTTAAATAACATGCGTGTAATGGGTTATTTAACTCAAGCAGAATATGAAACTGAAATCGCGCGTCCTTTAAATGTGCTGAGCAAGCCAAGCTTAGGTCCTGCAAAATTCCCTGACTTCTTAGATATTGTGCGTCGTCAGTTACGTACCGAATATCAAGAAAGTGATTTAACCAATCAAGGATTACGTATTTTTACGACCTTGGACCCTATTGCTCAAACTCAAGTTCAAGATGCATTTAAAGCTTCTGTAGAACGTCTGACTCAAAGCAACCCTGCCCGCTTGAAAAACTTGCAAGGTGCAGTACTGATTGCACATCCTGAAAATGGTGAGTTAATTGCAGCCGTTGGCTCAACTCAAGACTTTACTGGCTTTAACCGTGCTTTAGATGCAAAACGTCAAGTCGGTTCTTTATTAAAACCAGTCATTTACTTAAGTGCGATTGAGTCTGGACGCTATAACTGGGCAAGCAAGATCGAAGACGCACCAATCAGTATTCCTGTAGATGGTGGTAAAAGCTGGACACCGAAAAACTATAGTGGTGGTGGTCATGGCGTTGTAAGTTTAAGTGAAGCCTTAGCAAACTCTTATAACCTTTCTGCTGTTCGTATAGGTCAAGAATTTGGGTTATCTACATTTACCAACAACTTGAGAAAATTTGGCGTTGAATCACCAATTCCTGCCTACCCTTCTATTTTCCTTGGTGCAGTTAATATGTCGCCAATGGAAGTGCTCGGTATTTACGAAAACTTCGCTACAGGTGGTTTCAAATATCCAACTCGTGCGATTCGCTCTGTGGTAGATGCCAATGGTCGTTTACTTGATCGTTATGGCCTAAATGTACAACAAACGATTGATCCATCTGTTGGCTATATCATGAACTACGGCCTTCAACAGGTCATGTCTTCAGGTACAGGCCGTGCAGCGTACAATAGCTTACCTCCTGCATTAAAATTGGCTGGTAAATCAGGTACGACTAACGATACACGTGATTCATGGTTCGCTGGATATTCTGGCAACCATGTTGCTGTAGTGTGGTTAGGTCTAGATGACAATAAAGTAACTGGCTTAACTGGTTCATCTGGAGCATTACCTGTGTGGATTAATGTGATGAAACAGTTACGTCAAACCCCAGTAAATCTACGTCAACCAGACACTGTACAGTGGCAATGGATTGATCATGCAACAGGTGATTTGTCTGCACAGGCTTGTGCTGGCGCAATGTATATTCCTATGCTGACGCATACAGTGCCACATCGTGCTACGCCATGTGCAGCACCTTATTATCAAGTTGATCCAACATACGCACCACAAAGTGATAACACAGCACCAGCATCTCAACCGGATAATAGCGATAGCTATATTCGTGATAGTGAAAGTCAGATGGAACAAGATCTGTCGAATAACACACGAGTGATTTCTAGTGGTAGTTATAACAACTAAGTGTTAACAGGAAACAGGATATGTTAAAGAAGGGTGTTTTTTATATTGGTGCTGTACTTATGGTCGGCTGTACAACTTTACCAGATCATTCAGTCCCAAAAGAGAAAACACCACCTGTTGCCGAGAAAAAGAATACTGAGACACCATCTGGTGTAAAAATTACACCTTATGATCATCCAGATATTCAACGTAAAAGTTTACAGGTGATTGTTCCTCAGCAGAAAAAGCCCCAACGCTTTAATGATGATGGAAGTCAGTTACCTGCTTTTAAAACATTAATGCAAAAAACTGAGCAAGCTTACAAAAACCAGCAATGGTCGGAGGCTGAGCGCTATGCCCTTCAAGCGCAGCGTTTAGCACCACAGGCGGCTGAGACTTATTTATTTCTTGCACTCACGGCAAATCATAAACAGCAATATGCTAATGCTGAGTCTCTTGCTAGACGTGGTTTAAGCTTTGCTCAGAGCCAAGCAATGAAAAAACAGCTTTGGCTAACCATTTTAAAAGCTGGTCAACAGCGTAATAACCCAAAAACTGTTCAGGAAGCACAGCAAGCATTAAAAGCGCTCTAGCTTTTAATACTTTTATGTCTTATTAAAAATTACGAATACCTGCCAAGCCATACGCACCATGTTGCTGTGCTGTAGCTAAATCATCAGGACTCATGCCTCCCAAAGCAAATACGGGAATCTGGCATTTCTCAATCAAGTCAGTTAAACGATCCCATCCTAATGCGCTAGCGTCTGGATGGGTTTCTGTTACTTTGACAGGACTTACAAAAACAGCATCACAGCCAATTTGCTGAGCATGCTGTAAAGAAACTGCATCGTGACAAGCAGCAATAAAACGTACTCCCACCTCTAAGTCGCCTTTATGCAAACTCATTAATTGAGACTGCTTAAGATGAACCGTTTTTATATGACTTTTTAACTCAGGTTTTAGCTTGTGCCAAACATCGATATTCACGATTAATTTTGAAAGCTGATCTGTATCTAAAAGAGCTAATTTTTCTAGATCTGCCTGATCAAAACTCTCTTTTTCATTACGCCAATACACTAAAGTGTCATCATTTTCGGCTGGAGTCAGCGTGGGACTAATTTTAATAAAATGCGGCCAATACAATCTTTTAATAATGTCTTTATTGGCTTTCGGGAAGTTTAATTGAAGTAACTGTTCACGTGTGTACCATGTCCAAGGCTGATGAATAAGATTTAATAATTCATCAGGCACATAGCTATGAAACAAATGAAGGTTGACGATAATGTCATCATATTCATGGTGAATATAATCAAATTGATGCCAATCTTTTAAACCAATACCGACTTCTTCATAAATTTCACGGCGGCAAGCTTCTTCTGGTGTTTCACCCTGCTCAACCTTTCCTCCAGGAAACTCATGCTTTCCACCTTGATGCTGCTGTTCTCCACGCCATCCAATTAATATTTTTCCGCGATGAATTAAGATGGCTATTGCGACATCGACGATCGGTTTAGGCATTGTTCTACTCACTCAAATTTTTCTCAAGTGTAAGCAAATTTTATCAATTTATAAATTCTTTAAAATCTCATTGACAGATCTATTCGATAATGATTATCATTTAAATCGTTCAAGAATATACCACGGAGCACAACAAATGAACGCACCTTTTAGCTTATTTACTCGTAACACTGACTCAGCTCATGCCTTACCAATGCTACATTCTAACAACCTATTTGCATTAGGTCGTGAAATTCGAATTATGCATGCTGGCGAGGAATACCGCTTACGCCTTACTCGCAATAACCGTCTCATTTTAACTAAATAAGAACGATCCTCGCGTTTCAATAATATTCGTGGGAAAACAAAAAATGGATAGCATGGGCAACCATGCTATTTTTGTATTTCATAATTAAAAGGCAATGTCACTTCAACTTTTAAACCACCTTGGCTTGCATGCATAAATTGCAGTTCTCCACCATGGAGTTGAATAATTTTTTTAGTAATTGATAGCCCTAATCCTGAGCCTTGCTGCTGTGTACCTAATACGCGAAAAAAACGCTGTCCTAGACGTCTTAAAACCTCATCATCTACACCATTTCCAGTGTCTTCTATAGAAATTTTCAGTTGTTGCTGGAACTGACTGAGTTCAACATGAATAAATCCCAAAGTAGGACTATAGCGAATAGCATTATCAAATAGATTTCTAAAAGCAATAAACAGTAATTCTTCGTTCGCAAACATTTTAGTTTCATTTGACAAAATATTTGTCTCAATCACCATTTGTTTGGCTTGTGCATCAATATTTACAGTTTCAACTACTCGAGCTAATACATGGTTTAAGTCAATGACACTTTTAAAGAGTTCTGGTTGCTCTGTTTCGTTAGGCTCCAAACGTGCCAGAAGGAGTAAATTTTCAAGAATTTTTGTACTTCTTGAAACGTCTTCTTGGATGCGTTCAAAGTCTTGGTCAAGCTCTGGAACATGCTGGTATTTACGCTGTAAAACTTGAAGGCGCATTTGTATAGCAGATAACGGAGAACGTAACTCATGCGAAGCATCTGCGGTAAAGCGCTGTTCAGCAACAAGTGCTCTTTGAAGTCTTGCAAGTAGCTGGTTTAAAGCATCTATGACCGGTTGAATTTCTGTAATGACATCTGGGTCTTGAATAGGTTCTAAATTTGATGCGGTTTTTTGAGCAATACGTTTAGAGAGTAGATTGAGAGCCGCCAATTGTTGTTCGGTACGCCAACTTACAATCACCCATTGTAATAACCAGAACAAAACCATAAGACCGCTATATCCAGCAAGAGCTTTAAGTACCTCTTCTACACGAGTACTCATGGGCTGAAAGACTTCAACTTGCAGCTCTGAATCTTTTTGTTGTGTGGCCAAACTACGCCATAACTGACCATCAAACCAAAAGTATGAAAAACCTTTTGATAAATTGCCTTGTTCAAAAAGTTCGTGTTGATAGGTATGAGAATGAGTAAGCAATTGACCAGAGTTTAATAATTCATATTGAATATCAAATTCATCACTGAGCTCGTCAAACTGTTTCATAGAATGTTTAGAGAGATCAGAAACCAGCAAGGTATCTGAAATTTCATCCATGATTTCATCTTGCACTGACATGTTGTGATAAATCGAAAATATGGTGAGTAAGCTTAAAGCGAGCAGCCCCACCACGATACTACTCCACATGGTGGTTTTAACCAGTTGGGACTGCAAAGAGGAACGATTCGATTTCATTTTAAATCTCCCATACGGTAGCCTAGTCCCCGTATGGTTTTAATACTGCTACTTCCGATTTTTTTTCGAAGTTGATAAATAAAAACTTCTATTGCATTACTTTCAATCTCGTCACCCCATGCGTAGAGCGCTTCTTCTAATTGATCACGAGTAATAATATGTTCAGGATGAACCATCAGCTTGCGTAAGATTTGGAACTCTTTTGCTGTTAAATCGATCGAATTGCCAGCAAATAATACAACTTTCGCTTGAGTATCTAGGTGTAAATCTCCCCATGTTAAAACCGATTGCTGACTCAAGGTTTGTTTGCGTAATTGAGCTCGGATACGGGCAGATAACTCTTCTAAGCTAAAAGGTTTAACCAAGTAGTCATTTGCACCTAAATCTAGCCCCTCTACTCGGTCCTGAATACTGTCACGCGCTGTAATAAAAATGACAGGTACATTTTTTTGTTTATAACGGATTGTTGTTAAGACCTTTTCACCCGCGAGTTGTGGTAGGCCTCGATCAAGCAAAATACAGTCATAGTCATGCTGCTCAATAGCAGTAAGCGCATAGTCACCTCTTTCAACCCAATCGACTTGATAACCATCTAACTCTAACCAAGATTGAATACTTTCCGCTTGAGAGCGATCATCTTCTGCAAGCAAAATTCTCATCTATTTTTCCTGTTATATGCTGACCTGATCTTGCCAAGCCTTTATTAAAAAAGCAAAGCCGCATCATTTGTGCGGCTATAAAGCGTATAAGTAAAATCCAGTGTTAGAACTGGACTTGTTCTACATCAATTTCTACACGTTTTAACGGTTTAAGGTCTATATCGACTTCACCCACTAGACCAATATTAGTCGTTGGGGAAATAGGATGACCTTGCCAAAGTTCATCATCTACATCAATGGTAATAGTGCCCGTTTTATCACGGAACTGATATTTTTCATCCCCTAAAGATTTCACCACTTGGCCATGTAATTTTACAGGCGTATTGTCTTTTGCTGTTAAAGCTTGCTTAACAGTCGTTACGGTTGCTGGAGTAATTGCTGCATGGTTCAAAGGTATATTTGCCATAACCATGCCAGCAGTTGCCAAACCAGCAGTCATCAAGATCACTTTAAATATTTTCATAAAATCACCTATTTGATTACATCTTGGAATGACATAAGTACAACAAGCATAGATGAGGTGAATCTTAAGAAAAATTTAATTTAAAGGCACAACGCGTAACACCTCTTCTAAAGTGGTAAGCCCTTCTATGACTTTATGCGCTCCGGCAATTCTCAAAGGCTCTACACTTTCTTTTTTCGTTTGGCTTCTTAATTCATTTAATGTCGCATGACTACCAATCAGATGTTTAAGCTCAAGACTAACAGACATAAACTCATAAATACCGACTCGACCTTTATAACCAGTATGTCGGCACTGTTCACACCCTACTGCTTGATAAACTTTTTCTGGCATTTCCATAATGTAGTCAAAGGTTAGGTGTTGCCATTCATCTTCATTAATATGAGTCTGTTGCTTACAGTGCGGGCAAAGCTGTCGCACTAAGCGCTGTGCCAATACACCTAAAATAGTTGCTGCTGTCAGAAATGGTTGCACACCTAAATCATGCAAACGAGTCAAACTAGACGGTGCATCATTGGTATGTAAAGTTGATAATACCAAGTGACCTGTGAGTGCCGCCTGAATAGCCATATTTGCAGTGTCTTGGTCACGAATTTCCCCAATCATAATAATGTCGGGGTCTTGTCGCATTAAAGCACGCACGCCATCGGCAAAACCTAGATCAATTGCATTATTGACCTGCATTTGGTTAAAACTAGGCTCTAGCATTTCAATCGGGTCTTCAATGGTACAGACATTGACTTGATCGGTTGCGAGTTGCTTTAAAGAAGAATATAGCGTTGTGGTTTTACCAGAACCTGTTGGACCAGTAACCAAAATAATACCGTGACTATTTTGTGTTATGCGTTGCCACTGTTGTAATAAAGACTGATCAAAACCCAATTGCTGAAAGGAACGTACCAATACATCTGGATCGAAAATACGCATCACCAGTTTTTCACCAAACGCTGTTGGCAACGTCGATAAACGGAGTTCAGTTTCTTGCCCTTTAGGTGTGCGTGTCTTTAAGCGACCATCTTGCGGTTTACGCTTTTCCGCTACATTTAACCGCCCTAAAATTTTAATTCGGGAAATCACGGCGGTCAGTGTATTTGAAGGCATGTTATAAATAGTGTGTAAAACGCCATCAATACGAAACCGAACTTTACCATTGTCTTTGCGTGGTTCCATGTGAATATCACTGGCGCTTTGTTCAAATGCAAACTGTAAAATCCAGTCGACCAATTTCACAATGTGTTGATCATTGGCATCAGGGTTTTGGCTATCACCAAGCTGTAAAAGTGCTTCTACCCCCTTGTTATCACGGTCATGCGCAGCATCTTTTTGAGCTGAATTTACTGCACGGCTAACCTGATAATATTCTCGCAAGTAACGTTGCAACTGCTCAGGATTTAGCAGTACCCGTTCAATTTTTTTCGGTGCCAAACTTCGTTCCAGATTGTTTAACCAATCTATTTTAAAAGGCTGATCGGTACCAATCACAATTCGGTCCGCATGGACTTCTACAGCTAAAATGTGGTTCCGAATCGCAAACTCTTGTGACATGACTTGAGTTAAAGCGCTGACATCTGCCTTTAAAGGATCAATCACAAATAAAGGCAATTGCGCCCGATCGGCAAACCATTGGCACAGGCGGTTTAAACTTAAATGTGCCTGTACGTGGTGTTGGTCTTTTAAATTAAAATGCGCAATCCACTGTAATGGATGCCACTTCAATTGATCTTTTTGTCTATTTGTCGTTTGTACCAATAATTTATCACGCTCAGTAATACGGCCTTCTTGTAATAGTTGTTCTAGGCACCAATGTGCGTCTATTTCTACATGTGCATTCATGTGTTATCCCCAATATATTTTTATAATATAGCAGAGATGTTTTAGATTTAACTGGTATGAAAATTTCCAAATTCAGCTTTTAAATACCTTTTAACTTCAATTAATTAAACCAATTCTCAACTTGGTATTTTTTTGTGTCCTAAATCATATTTATAAAAATATTTATTGTGATAGTTTGATTAAAAAAGAGACTAGGCTCAATACAATAAAAAACATACACTGCATATGAATACATGATTTAAATATGATTAACACCTGTATATAACAATAAACCAATGAGGAAGTATTATGAATCTTCCAATGACAATGTCATTACAAACTGCATCTTTTGAAGAATTTATCACTATCATTGCTGCTGCATTAGGCTGCGGTTTATTAATTGGTCTGGAACGTGAACGCAGCAAGCTCAAACATGAATATAAAACGTTTGCAGGTTTTCGATCTTTTGCAATTAGCTCCCTACTTGGTGCAATCTGCTTTTTATTTGGTACTGAAATTGGAATTGTAGGCGCTCTACTTATTGGCGCAATCAGCATAGTCTCCCTTAAAAATCAGCCGAATGACCCCGGTGTTACTACAGAACTCGCTTTTATTATGACTTACTTTATAGGAGCACTTTGTATCTGGAATATTTCGTTAGCTGCGGGTCTCGCCGTCATCATGACGATTATTTTATTAGCAAAACAATCCATGCATGGCATAGCCAGTCAATGGATTACAGAATCAGAATTGCGTGATGGGATTTTTTTACTGGCATTACTTTTAATTGCCTTACCGTTAGTCCCCAATAAACCATTTTGGGGACCTGTTTTAAACCCACATGTGATTTTAAAATTACTGACTTTGATTTTATTTGTTCAAGCGCTCGCACATATTGCAAAGCGGCTTTTGTCATCGAAAAATGCTCTATTACTTTCTTCTTTAGCATCTGGTTTTGTATCGAGTACAGCGACTATTGCAACTCTAGGTTTAGAAGTTCGTTCTGGTCGTGCGAACGCCACCACAAATGCAGGTGCTGCATTGATGTCGTGTGTTTCTACACTCATTCAGACCTTAATTATTGTGATTGGAATTAGCTTAGCATGGTTCAAAGTCATTATATTTCCAATGCTGATTGCATTGGTTTTTTTAGCGGTGTGGGCCTTTATTTTATTGCGTAAGGCGGAACCAAGTACGACTTCAGCCGAATTAGACTCCAGAATGTTCAGCTTAAAAGAAGCCGTGATTATTGCGGGAACACTCACACTCATTCAGATTGGTGTTTATGGTCTAAGTCTATATTTAGGAGATGCTGGTTTAATCGCTGGGACTCTACTCGCTTCTTTGTTTGAAATACATGCAGCAATTGCAGCAGTGATTGTACAGGGAGAACCGAATAACGCTCATACCTCACTGCTCATTGCTTTTATGAGTGGTTTTGCAGTGCATGCAATTGCCAAGAGTATTAATTCAGCTATTTCAGGTGGAATGCGCTATGCCCTTGCTTTTATTCCCGCACAACTCACTCACATGGCGATATTAATTTGTCTGCTCTGGATGAACATACATTGGTTTTGAAATGAGATGCTTAAGCGAGTAAAACATCTTCTACCATATCAACTACTGTAATTACATTATCATTCACTTTAAAATGAATATCAAAATTAGAAAACTTCATTTTATAGACTCGTTCAGGGTCTTCTTGATAGGCAGGCCTTGGGTCTAAAGCTAGAACTTGCTCTAATTCATCCAGATATTGCCCGTTAATTTTTTTATTTTTTAGAAGATTTTGCTGAGTAGTCAATGCACTTTCCGACCAGATGACTTGCTTTCGTTCTGGTTCAGCTTGTGCATAGCCACTTTGAGCATCAGCAATGGCATCTGAATATTGAATATAAGGTTTAATATCTAAAATTGGCGTGCCATTTAGTAAATCACTGCCCGTAACATACACTCTTAAAGACTTACCGACTTTTTCAACCTTTTTCAAACGTACTACAGATAAACCCACAGGCGCTGGACGATACATGCTGCGTGTTGCAAACACACCAATTTTTTCATTACCTCCTAAACGTGGCGGACGAACCTGAGGCCGAAACTTAGTTGCAGTCTCCTGATTTTTATTGTCATGAAACTGCCAGATGAGCCAGAGATGACTAAATTGTTCAATTCCCTCAAAAGCCAATAAGTCATTATAAGGTTCTACCATTTCGATATAAGACTCGATATTGACCAAATTAGGTTGGCGTGGAATACCAAATTTTTCTCGAAAAGGTGAGCACATGTGCCCGACTATTGGAAGGGTGACAGAATTCATCATCACTTTTTCTTATAAACACAATTAAATATATTCAGTTTATCGGGAATGAAATTATATTAGAATAGCTATCTGTTTTCTTTTAATCGTGATCGAGACCTTTAATGGCTGCTTTTAACGTTGAACGCATTACTCATGTGCACCACTGGAATGACACCCTTTTCAGTTTTAAAACTACACGCGACACCAGCTTACGTTTTAAAAATGGTCAGTTCGTAATGATCGGACTTGAAGTGAATGGCAAACCGTTAATGCGTGCATATTCGATTGCAAGTGCGAACTACGAAGAAGAGTTAGAGTTCTTCTCAATTAAAGTACAAGACGGTCCTTTAACTTCGATTTTGCAAAAAGTACAAGTTGGTGACGAAATTTTAGTTTCTAAAAAACCGACAGGTACATTGGTTCATGATGACCTTTTACCAGGTAAAAACTTGTACCTTTTATCTTCTGGTACTGGTCTTGCGCCATTCTTGTCAATTATTCGTGACCCAGAAACTTACGAACGCTTTGAAAAAGTAATCGTTGTTCATGGTACACGCTATATTTCTGAATTAGCTTATCAAGACCTGATTTTGAACGAATTACCAAACCATGAATTCTTCGAAGAATTAGGTATTAAAGACAAACTTGTTTACTACCCTACTGTTACTCGTGAGCCTTTCCACACGCAAGGCCGTGTAACAACTGCAATTGAAACTGGTGCTTTATTTGAAAAAATTGGTTTACCACGTTTCAACCGTGAAACTGACCGTGCAATGCTTTGCGGTAGCCCTGCATTCTTAAAAGATGTTGCTGCATTACTTGACCAACACGGTTTAGTTGAATCACCTCGTATGGGTGAAATGGGTGACTACGTGATTGAACGTGCGTTCGTAGAAAAATAAGCTTTTTCTAAATAAAAAACCGAGGCTAAGTCCTCGGTTTTTTTATATCTCTTTTTATAAGGTGATACTGCCATCGATACAGGTAACAGCCGTTCCACCCACCAAAATTTTATCTTGATGCAATTCAAGTTTCAGCTGTCCATCACGGCCTAAAGCCCGTCCTTGTGAAGAAAACACCACATCATTTTGTGCCGGCAAAATCCCATGGTAACGAATAAAAGACGCCACACTACCATTACCACTGCCACAAACTGGGTCTTCATTTATTCCACATGAAGGGGCAAATGAACGAACTTCTATGTGTTTTTGCTCATCATTATTTTCATAAAAACCAAAAACTGTCGCACCCGTAACTTTCATTTCTAAATCATGTTCTTTTAGAGCAGCAAAGTCTGGTTGGCTATCTAAAACAGCTTGGGCATTCACCGCTTGTAATACAATCCAACGTGCGCCTACATCAACCAATGTGGCATTCCATTGAGTATTAATTTTACATTTTAAAATTTCTGCTAATTTCTCAGTGTGCATTGCATCAAGTGGAGTAATTTTAGGCTTAGGGAGTTCAAATGATATATGCCCTGACTCACTTACGGTAAGCGTTACCAAGCCCGCAGCACATTGCTGTACCAGTTTACCGCCTTTAGCTGTCACGAGGCCCGCTTCAAGCAAAGCATAGGCAGTACCAATTGTAGGATGTCCTGCAAACGGCAACTCACTTTGCGGAGTAAAAATTCTAACCTGATAATCAGCTTGCGAATCGGTCGCAGGGAGCACAAATGTCGTTTCAGAAAGATTCGTCCAATTCGCAATTTCCTGCATCTGTTCAGATGTTAAGGTACTGGCGTCCATAATGACTGCGACAGGATTACCTTTAAATGCTTGTGAAGTAAAAACATCAACTTGTTTAAATGCAACAACAGACATAGACCACTCCTACTGATTTTTAAAATTAAAAAATATGGCTTTTAAGTCCTTACCATTTTTTGATCTTACTGATTTATTTTTAATGGTCACAGTATCAGTTAATATGAAAAATAATAGACACAGTTTTTAAGTTTAGATTTGTGTTAAATGAACCAATCAAAAGCAATCACAATATTTGAGTTAAATAAAAGATCACGATAAAGTGTATCCATTGCTTTGGCTTTTTTAATGAATTGACATGTACAAATATAAAAAAGTGAGTGATGACCTAACCCTTCAAATTCAGAATGGCAGGCAGCCTATTGGTTCACGCTTACCATCAATTCGCGACTGCGCAAATCATTATCAGGTCAGCATTAACACCGTAAAAGAAGCTTATCGTCAGCTTGAAGACCAAGGTTTAATTTCAGTTCGTCCACAGTCTGGTTACTATGTTTGCCATGCACCTTCAAACTTACTAGAACTCGAAGAACGTTATGTCAGTGAAGAAAAAGTATCTCTTTCAGGAATTAGCTGTTTTCTCGCACAAATTGTTAAAAAACAGATGGACCCCGACTATGTCAATTTGGCCTTAGCTTGCCCTACCGGTGAAAACTTCTATCCAATTGAACGCTTAAAACGCTTAACTGCTCAAGTTTTACGGACACAACCAGATATTTTTAAAAACTATACTTTACCGCCCGGCTCTATACGTTTACGTACTCAAATTGCGAGGCGAAGTTTACAGCTTGGTATGTTTCTTTCAGCAGATGATATTGTACTCACTCACGGCACGATGGAGGCTTTAAGTCTCGCGATTATGGCAACAACTCAAGCGGGTGACAGCATTGCTCTTGAGATCCCTACATTTCACAATCTGTACCCGCTTCTTCATAATTTAGGCCGAAAAATTGTAGAAGTGCCGACTTCGCCGCATACAGGTATGTGCCTAGATGCTCTTGAAGAACTCTTAAAATCTAAAAGTGTACAAGCCATATTAACCATTCCAACTGGACATAACCCTCTCGGTTTTAGCATGCCTGAAAAAAACCGCCGTCGCGTGGCAGAGTTAGCTAATCAGTTTCAAGTTCCTGTCATTGAAGATGCAATGTACGCCGAACTGCAACTCACTGAACCGCTCTTACCCAACATTAAGGCATTTGACCAAAATGGATGGGTTTTGGTGTGTGGTAGCTATACCAAGACTGTAGCACCCGACTATCGAATTGGTTGGTTAGAAGCTGGGCGCTTTCGTAATATTGTGCAGCAGCTTAAATTTACAACCACTGTTGCCGAACCAGCTTTACTCACAGAAACGTTGGGACTTTTTTTAGAAAATGGCGGATATGATCTGCACTTAAGGCATCTTAAAAAACGCTATCAACAACAAATTGACACCATCAAATCTTATATATGCCGTTATTTTCCAGTCAGTACTCGAGTCAGTCGACCGCAAGCAGGATTTATTTTATGGTTAGAGCTACCCGAGTCTATTGATGCATTAGAACTTTTTCATCAGGCAATGGATGAAAAAATCTTATGCATGCCGGGAATTTTATGTTCAGCTGATAAACGATTTAGTCACTGCTTACGTATAGCAGCTTGTTTTGAATTAAATCCCAAAATGTTAAATGCTTTGATGCGCTTAGGAGAGCTAGCAAAAAATATGCTGCCCGTACAAAAGGATAATGATCAAATCCCTACTAATTCAGTAGGTTGAATCCCAAATGTGGAGTTAATAAAATAAAACCATATATTTTTTATGCCTTTTATTTTATGAAAACTGAACTCCTCTCTCCCGCAGGTTCACTAAAAAACATGCGCTATGCATTTGCCTATGGTGCAGATGCCGTATATGCAGGCCAACCACGTTACAGTTTACGTGTCCGTAATAATGCTTTTGATCATGACAATTTAAAAATTGGAATTGATGAAGCGCATGCTTTGGGTAAAAAGTTTTATGTTGTGGTGAATATTCAGCCACATAACAGCAAATTAAAGAACTTTATTCGTGACCTTGAGTCGATTGTGGCTATGCAGCCAGATGCGCTCATTATGTCTGACCCAGGCTTAATTATGATGGTGAGAGAGCATTTTCCAGAAGTACAAATTCATCTATCTGTTCAAGCCAACGCCATTAACTGGGCCACTGTTAAATTTTGGAAAGATTACGGTTTAAGCCGTGTGATTTTATCTCGTGAGTTGTCATTAGAAGAAATAGAAGAAATCCAGCAACATGTACCAGATATTGAACTCGAAGTTTTTGTACATGGCGCACTATGTATGGCCTACTCAGGCCGTTGCCTACTTTCTGGTTATATGAATAAACGTGATGCCAACCAAGGTGCTTGTACCAATGCTTGCCGTTGGGACTATAAGTTACATGAAGCCCAAGAAGATGCAAATGGAGATGTGATTCCAGTTACTCAGCTCAATGAGTCAGAAAAGTCTTGCTGCTCATCAGCACAATTAGAAACAACCTCGGCTCAAACGCTGTTGGTACAACGCAATGATGAAGAAATATTTGCTGCCGAAGAAGATGAACACGGCACCTATTTTATGAATTCTAAAGATTTACGTGCGGTACAACATGTAGATCGTTTAACCAAAATGGGGATTGCCTCACTGAAAATTGAAGGCCGTACTAAATCCTATTTTTACTGTGCCCGTACCGCCCAAATTTATCGAAAAGCTATTGATGATGCTTTAGCAGGCAAACCATTTGACTCAAGCTTAATGACCCAACTTGAAGGATTGGCGAACCGTGGTTACACCGAAGGTTTTTTAAGACGTCATGTGCATAGCGAATATCAAAACTATGCTGATGGTTCATCACATTTTGACTACCAACAATTTTGTGGAGAGGTTTTAGAACGTCACGGCGATTATATTCGCATTGAAGTTAAAAACCGTTTTGTGGTGGGCGACTCACTTGAGCTGATGACGCCTCAAGGTAATATCACCTTTACTTTAACCGAAATGCGCGATTTAAAAGGTAACACAATTACCGATGCTAAAGGTTCGGGGCATTTTGTTGAGATTTCACTTTCACAAGATGTTGATGTTAGTTATGCCCTACTCATACGCAATTTGCCGCATGCTAAGGAAAACATTACTGCCTCAACATTAGCTTATTCAGCGAGTTAAACATGGCACTTTTGATTACCAGTGACTGTATCAATTGTGATATGTGCTTACCGGAATGCCCCAATACAGCTATTTTTGAAGGCAACAAAGTTTATGAAATTGATCCACTTCGTTGTACCGAGTGTGTAGGCTTTTACGATGCGCCTACGTGTAAGGCAGTCTGTCCAATCGATTGCATAAAACCAGACCCTGCGCATATTGAGAATAAAGAGCAACTGCTAGAGAAATTTAAAGGGTTAAATTTACTCGGCGAATCTATTTCTTAAAAAGACTATCGAGGATCAGGCTAAAGTTGCTGATCCTCTTTTTATGACTATGCAGCTCAATGATTAAATAAATGAATGAATAAAATAGCTGAGAACACTTTGCTAGTGATAAAATCAATTTATCAGTTCAGTTTGATTTAATAGTCATTTTGTACCAAAAAAATTAAACAATCGTTAAAACTGCCAAACCATTTCAACATTTCATGTAGATTGATCAAAAATCATTCTGGCGCAGCTCCCCATGTCTTATCTTTATTTAGCAATTGCGATTGCTTGTGAAGTCATTGCAACTTCAGCTTTAAAAGCATCTCAAGGTTTTACTGTTCCTATTCCATCCATTATTACAGTTGTGGGCTATGCGATCGCTTTTTATTTATTGTCCCTTACACTAAAAACGATTCCGATCGGAATTGCATATGCCATTTGGTCGGGTGCGGGTATTATTTTAATTTCTGCAATTGGCTGGATATTTTACAAACAACATTTAGACTTGGCGGCCTGTATTGGTCTTACTTTAATGATTGCAGGTATTATCATTATTAATGTGTTTTCTAAAAATACCCATTTATAAAATATAATTAAAAAGCAACCGAGTAAGATGTAAATCCTTGTTTAAAAAATTTCACCTTACTCGGTATGAACAGCTTATTTCAAACTGCCCGTCAAAAATTGCTTTAAACGCTCACTTTTCGGGTTATTGAGTACTTCATCAGGATGGCCTTGTTCCTCAATTTTTCCTTGATGCAAGAAAATCACTTGATTAGATACATGACGCGCGAAGCCCATTTCATGTGTCACCACAATCATGGTACGGCCTTCTTCAGCCAAACTCTGCATAACCTTGAGCACTTCACCCACCAACTCTGGATCAAGTGCGCTGGTTGGTTCATCAAATAGCATCACTTCCGGCTCCATAGCCAAAGCACGAGCAATTGCTACACGTTGCTGCTGACCACCAGATAAAAATGCCGGATATTTATTCTCAACACTTTCAGGCAATCCAACTTTGCGTAAATATTTCCGTGCACACTCTTCTGCTTCAGCACGCTTCACCCCAAGTACATGAATTGGCCCTTCAATGACATTTTCAAGCACTGTCATGTGTGACCATAAATTAAAGTGCTGAAATACCATCATCAGTTGAGTACGCATTTTTTGTAGTTGCTTTGGATCAACCACTTTTAAATTGCCTTTTTTATCAAAGACTGTGCGTAATTTTTCACCATTGAGTTTAATGGTGCCATTGCTCGGTTGTTCTAAAAAATTGATACAACGCAGCAAGGTGCTTTTACCTGAACCGGATGAACCAATAATACTAATTACATCGCCAGCATTTGCATCAAGTGATATCCCTTTTAGTACTTCATGATCGCCAAATGTTTTGTGTAAATCACGAATCACTAGTTTTGCAACGTGTTCCATTTATGTCTCCTAATGATTCGATGGCTTTAAAAATGCCAACCAACGTTTTTCCAACTTACGAAATATCCAAATCAAAATAAATGCCAACACTGCATATAACACCGCGGCAATCCCAAAAGCATTGAAAGTGTCATAAGTTGCCGCATTTACATCACGCGCAATTTTTAAAATATCTGGAACAGTTGCTGTAAATGCAATGGTTGTCGCATGCAACATCAAAATGACTTCGTTACCATAAAACGGTAAAGCACGGCGTAACATCGACGGAATGATAATCCGTGTGTAGAGTTTCCATTTTGACATACCGAAAGCTTGTGCAGCTTCTATCTCGCCATGTGGAATAGAACGAATCGCTCCAGCAAAGATTTCAGTGGTATATGCACCTGTATTGAGCGCAAATGCCAAAATGGTGCAATTTATGCCCTCTCTAAAGAATGCATCGAGCGTCTGATGTTCATGGACGTAATCAAAGCTGTAAATACCTGAATAAATAATCAGCAATTGGATGTACAGTGGTGTGCCACGAAAAACGTAGGTAAACAACCAAACTGGACCACGCAACCAAAGATTTTCTGATACTCGTGCAAGTGATAAAGGCACAGCAAGCACAAAGCCAATACCAATAGAAAGCACCAATAACCAAGCAGTCATCGCGACACCGGTCATTTGTAGGCCATCGGTCCAAAGGTATGCCTGCCAATATTGTTGAAGGATTTCAATCATAATTGTCCCTTCCTTACACCAGCAGAATAACGACGTTCAAGCCACATTAAAATCAGGTTGGACACGGTGGTAATTGCCAAATAAATGGCAGCAGCGACGATGCTGAAAAAGAACAGTTGCATGGTACTTCTACCCGCATCTTGTGTAATTTTTACAATATCAGTCAGGCCAATAATAGAAACCAGTGCGGTCGCCTTAATCAAAACTTGCCAGTTGTTACCAATGCCAGGCAGTGCAAAACGCATCATTTGAGGGAATAATACACGGTGAAAAACCTGCCATGGCGTCATCCCATAGGCCATTGCTGCTTCAATTTGACCCGTTGGAACCGATTGAAATGCACCACGAAAGGTCTCGGTAAAATATGCACCATAAATGAACGCTAAAGTAATCACACCAGCCACAAATGGGTTGATATCAATCTGGTCCATTTGCAGTGCTTCAGTAATTTGGTTTAGACCCAACTGCAAGCTATAAAATAACAGCAGCATAATCACTAAGTCAGGCACACTACGGATGAGCGTGGTATAGGCGGTCGCAATATAACGTAAAGCTTTAATATTAGAGAGTTTTGAACTCGCACCAATTAAGCCAATAATGACAGAAAGCAAGAGTGATAACAGCGCAAGCTGTATGGTCATCCATGTTCCGCTGAGAAGGAGTGGCCCATAGCCAGAAAAAGACATGACTCATCTTCTCCTTAAAAACAATATCTAATATTGATGAGATGAGAATAGATTTAAAAATGTCGGCACTTAGCCGACATTTTTCACATCATTAGTAAATGCTAAAAGAGAAGTATTTTTTCTCGAGTTTCTTGTATGTGCCATCAGCAATGATTGCAGCCAAAGCTTTGTCAATATTCGCTTTCAAATCTGCATCTTCTTTGCGTAAACCAATAGCTGCGCCTACACCTAGTGTTTTGACATCAACCACATTGCCACCAGCAAAACTGAAGTTTTTACCTTTTGGTTGTTTTAAGAAAGCGCCATCAACCATGATTGCATCTTGTAAAGTTGCATCTAAACGACCAGACATCATATCTTGGTAAATCAAGTCTTGAGTTGGATAAGGAACTACACTCACACCTTTTGGAGCCCAATAGGTTTTAGCATATGTTTCTTGAATTGTGCCCTGTTGTACCCCTACACGCTTACCTTTTAATGAAGTAGGTGTTGGCAATAACGGTGAGCCTTTTTTTGCAACCATACGCGTTGGCGTATTGTAGATTTTGCTACTAAATAAAATTTGTTTTGCACGTTCATCAGTCACTGTCATTGATGAAAGAATGCCATCAAATTTTTTCGCTTTAAGTGCCGGAATCATTCCGTCAAAAGAGTTTTCAACCCAAACACACTTAGCTTTGAGTTTTGCACAAATGGCATTACCCAAATCAACATCAAAACCAGTTAACTTGCCATCTGGTGTTTTATATTCAAATGGAGCATAAGACGACTCAGTACCAAAACGAATCACCTTCCAATCCTTTGCTTGAACATTCGTTGCAACAGCAGCCAAAACTAAGGTTGTTGAAACGAACATTTTTTTCATAAAGCTTGCCATCTTGAAGCTTCTCCTTAAAATCCAAATAAGGTGATAAAAACTTGAGTAATTTCTAAATTACTCTTCTGCCGAAATAATTGCAATTTCTATACCAGTAAATTAAGGATTTATGAAGATATCAAAACAGCGGATCGTATTACCTCATTAAATGTTGAAAAATCACTCAAATTTTAAGTTAGTTTTTGAGTGTGTAAGCCTCTGCCATATTTTCATTTTGAACCAATGTCCGAATGGTGTATTCATGGTTATGTTCTTTGGCACTGGCAAATTCACATTTTTGATCTAATGACATTGAGCAACCACTCAGCAATGGACAACCTGCAAATAATTCGGCTACCCAATCTACAAATACACGGACTTTAGGCGATAAATGACGGTTTTGTAGATAAACAACTGATATTGGCATAGGTGCTGGCAACCATTCAGTCAATACCTCCCTAAGCGCACCAGACTCTAAATGTTTTGCCACCATATAATATGGACACTGAATTAACCCAAAGCCCTGTACTGCCAAATCAATATATGAATCACCATCATTGACAGAAACGCGCCCTTTCACACCAACGCTGTGTATTTCCCCATCAACCATAAAATCCCAGTCGATATTGCGTCCGGTACGACTATTAAAGTAATGCACGACTTGGTGTTTTTGTAGATCATTAATAGTTTTTGGTTCGCCATGTTCCGCCAAGTAACGTGGTGCAGCAACCGTCACACACTGAATTGTTCCGATACGACGTGCCACCAAACTTGAATCTTTCAACTGACCAATACGAATGACACAATCCACCGCATCTTGCACCAGATCTACGGGGCGATCACTCATTCCAATCACCAAATCAATATCAGGATATTTGGAATGAAAATCACACAGCATCGGAATCAGAATCAACCGCCCGATTGAAGCTTTAACATCAATGCGCAGTCGTCCTCGAGGTCCACGTTCTGAATCATGAAAAGTCGATTCAACATCTTCGACATCGGCTAAAATTCGTGTAGTACGTTCATAATAAACCGCACCATCAGGTGTCAAACTGAGTTTACGGGTGGTTCGGTTTAATAAACGAACCTGTAAATGTTTTTCTAAACCCTGAATGGTTGTAGTCACAGAAGCACGCGGTAGGCCTAAACTGTCAGCCGCTAAACTGAAACTATTTGTTTCGACAACTTTGTTAAATACTTTCATGGCATGAAATAGATCCACACGCACACTCCTATCAATTAATGCATTTTTTCATTCAAACACATCAATTGTTATAAAAATACGAATAGTGTTATCGAATTTAATATATTTATTCGTAATTGACAAACTTTTATGCTCCGTTCATCCCATAAACCCTGTTTCTCCCATACGGACCATAATTAAAAGTCTGAAAACAGGTATCCAAATAAGTAGGAGCACCTCATGTCATTTTCCCGCAAACAGTTTGCGCTGTCTGCCATCTTTGTCGCCATTTTGGCAACGGGTGGCAGTTTTATGTTTTTACATGAAAATGCCGATGCAAAAGCTGCACCGACCACAGCTCAACAAGCTGCTACTGTTGATATTTCTAATGTCATCAGCAAAACCATTACCGATTGGCAAGAATATTCCGGTCGCTTAGAAGCCATTGATCAAGTCGATATTCGGCCACAGGTTTCAGGTAAACTCATTTCCGTACACTTCAAAGATGGCAGTCTGGTTAGAAAAGGCGAATTACTTTTTACCATTGATCCGCGTCCTTTCGAAGCAGAACTCAATCGTGCCCAAGCTCAACTTGCTTCAGCTGAAGCACAAGTGACTTATACAGGTTCTAATCTTTCTCGTATTCAACGTTTAATTCAAAGTAATGCTGTATCTCGTCAAGAGTTAGATCTAGCTGAAAATGATGCACGCTCAGCCAGTGCCAACCTGCAAGCCGCTAGAGCAGCCGTTCAATCTGCCCGTTTAAATCTTGAGTACACCCGCATTACTGCACCAGTCAGTGGTCGAATTTCTCGTGCCGAAGTGACTGTGGGCAACGTGGTCTCTGCGGGTAATGGAGCACAGGTTTTAACAAGTTTGGTGTCTGTATCTCGCCTCTACGCATCTTTCGATGTTGATGAACAAACTTACCTCAAATACATCAGTAATCAACGTAATTCAGCACAAGTTCCTGTCTATATGGGACTTGCCAATGAAACTGGGTTTTCTCGTGAAGGAGTCATCAACTCAATCGACAATAACTTAAATACCACCTCAGGTACGATTCGTGTCCGCGCAACTTTCGACAATCCAAACGGAGTTTTATTACCGGGTTTATATGCTCGAATCCGTCTGGGTGGTGGTCAACCTCGTTCAGCAATTTTGATTAGTCCAACCGCGGTCGGGGTCGATCAAGATAAGCGTTTTGTTGTGGTAGTCGACGCTAAAAATCAGACCGCTTACCGTGAAGTAAAACTTGGCACACAACAAGATGGCTTGCAAAT
Source organism: Acinetobacter nosocomialis (assembly GCA_025736915.1). Lineage (GTDB taxonomy): Bacteria > Pseudomonadota > Gammaproteobacteria > Pseudomonadales > Moraxellaceae > Acinetobacter > Acinetobacter nosocomialis_A. Next base: position 734,728 of record CP107049.1, read on the forward strand.
CGTAAATAGCGGATTACAAGCGGGTGACCGTATTGTTGTAAATGGTTTACAGCGGATTCGTCCGGGTGACCCTGTTACCCCGCATCTTGTTCCAATGCCAAATGCACAAATCACTGCGAGCAGCACTACTCCTCAACCTCAGCCAACAGAAAAAACATCAACTCCGGCAAAAGGTTAATCACATATGAATATTTCTAAATTTTTTATTGATCGGCCGATCTTTGCTGGTGTGTTATCAGTATTGATTCTACTTGCCGGTTTACTGTCGGTATTTAAATTACCTATTTCAGAATATCCGGAAGTTGTTCCACCATCTGTGGTGGTACGTGCTCAATATCCGGGTGCAAACCCGAAAGTAATTGCTGAAACTGTTGCTTCTCCGCTTGAAGAATCCATCAACGGCGTTGAAGACATGCTGTATATGCAATCTCAGGCAAACAGTGACGGTAACTTAACCATTACGGTGAACTTTAAGCTTGGTATTGACCCAGACAAAGCTCAGCAATTGGTTCAAAACCGTGTATCTCAGGCCATGCCTCGCTTACCTGAAGACGTACAGCGTTTAGGTGTCACTACGTTAAAAAGCTCACCTACTTTAACTATGGTTGTACATCTGACTTCACCAGATAATCGCTATGACATGACCTACTTACGTAACTACGCGGTGCTCAACGTAAAAGACCGTTTGGCACGCTTACAAGGTGTCGGTGAAGTTGGTTTATTTGGTTCGGGTGACTACGCAATGCGTGTATGGCTCGACCCACAAAAAGTAGCGCAACGTAATCTCACAGCAACTGAAATTGTGAGTGCAATCCGTGAACAAAACATTCAAGTTGCAGCAGGTACCATTGGTGCATCGCCAACAAATTCTCCTGTACAACTTTCAGTGAACGCTCAAGGGCGTTTAACGACTGAGCAAGAATTCTCAGATATCATTTTAAAAACTGCACCAGATGGCGCTGTCACTCGCTTAGGTGATGTTGCTCGTGTTGAACTTGCAGCTTCACAATATGGCTTACGTTCATTACTCGATAATAAACAAGCGGTCGCAATTCCAATTTTCCAAGCGCCGGGCGCTAATGCTTTGCAAGTTTCCGATCAAGTACGTGAAACGATGAAGGAGCTTTCAAAAGATTTCCCATCTTCAATTAAATACGACATTGTTTACGATCCGACTCAGTTCGTACGTGCCAGTATTAAAGCGGTTGTTCATACCTTGCTTGAAGCGATTGCACTGGTTGTTGTGGTTGTTATTTTATTCTTACAAACATGGCGTGCTTCAATCATTCCATTGCTTGCTGTACCAGTTTCAATTATTGGTACATTCGCACTCATGCTCGCTTTTGGTTACTCAATCAATGCGCTTTCTCTGTTCGGGATGGTACTCGCCATCGGGATTGTGGTCGATGACGCAATTGTCGTCGTCGAAAACGTCGAGAGGAATATTGAAGCTGGCTTAAATCCAAGGGAAGCGACTTACCGTGCCATGCGAGAAGTAAGCGGACCGATTATTGCGATTGCCTTAACGCTGGTTGCCGTGTTTGTTCCACTTGCCTTTATGACAGGCTTAACAGGGCAATTCTATAAACAATTTGCCATGACCATTGCCATTTCAACGGTCATTTCGGCATTTAACTCCCTTACTCTATCTCCTGCTTTGGCAGCGCTGTTACTGAAAGGACATGATGCTAAACCGGATGCCTTAACACGTATTATGAATCGTGTATTCGGACGTTTCTTTGCACTGTTTAACCGTGTGTTTTCACGTGCTTCAGACCGTTATAGTCAAGGCGTCAGCCGTGTCATTTCCCATAAAGCTTCGGCAATGGGTGTCTATGCAGCACTCTTAGGTTTAACCGTTGGTATTTCCTATATTGTTCCAGGTGGTTTCGTTCCTGCGCAGGACAAACAATATTTAATTAGCTTTGCGCAGCTACCAAACGGCGCATCATTAGATCGTACCGAAGCGGTCATTCGTAAAATGAGTGACACTGCACTTAAACAACCTGGCGTAGAAAGTGCAGTTGCCTTTCCTGGCCTATCAATTAACGGTTTCACCAATAGCTCAAGTGCCGGTATTGTCTTTGTGACTTTAAAGCCATTCGATGAACGCAAGGCAAAAGACTTATCTGCAAATGCAATTGCAGGTGCCCTAAACCAGAAATACTCAGCTATTCAAGATGCTTATATTGCGGTTTTCCCCCCACCACCCGTGATGGGCTTAGGGACTATGGGCGGCTTTAAACTTCAACTTGAAGACCGAGGTGCCTTAGGCTATTCAGCCTTGAATGATGCTGCACAAAACTTTATGAAAGCAGCACAATCAGCTCCTGAACTTGGCCCAATGTTCTCAAGTTATCAAATTAACGTGCCTCAACTCAACGTAGATTTGGATCGTGTAAAAGCTAAACAGCAAGGTGTTGCTGTGACAGATGTTTTCAACACTATGCAGATTTATTTAGGTTCTCAGTACGTTAACGACTTTAACCGCTTTGGACGTGTTTATCAGGTTCGTGCACAAGCCGATGCGCCTTTCCGTGCAAATCCTGAAGATATTTTGCAGCTTAAAACCCGTAACAGTGCTGGACAAATGGTTCCGTTATCTTCACTAGTGAATGTGACTCAAACTTATGGTCCAGAAATGGTGGTGCGTTATAACGGCTATACCTCAGCGGACATTAATGGTGGCCCTGCACCGGGTTATTCATCTAGCCAAGCAGAAGCTGCGGTTGAACGTATTGCTGCACAAACTCTACCGCGTGGTATCAAATTTGAATGGACAGATTTAACTTACCAAAAAATCTTGGCTGGTAATGCAGGACTCTGGGTATTCCCAATTAGCGTATTGCTCGTATTCTTGGTTTTAGCCGCTCAATATGAAAGTCTAACCTTACCTTTAGCTGTAATTTTAATTGTACCGATGGGAATTTTGGCGGCTCTGACAGGTGTTTGGCTCACCAGTGGAGATAACAACATCTTTACCCAAATCGGTCTGATGGTACTGGTCGGGCTGGCCTGTAAAAATGCCATTTTGATTGTTGAATTTGCGAGGGAACTCGAAATGCAAGGTGCAACTGCCTTTAAAGCAGCAGTTGAAGCAAGTCGTCTACGTTTACGCCCAATTTTAATGACTTCTATCGCATTCATTATGGGTGTAGTCCCACTGGTTACTTCAACTGGCGCAGGTTCTGAAATGCGTCATGCTATGGGTGTTGCAGTGTTCTTCGGAATGATCGGGGTAACTTTCTTTGGTTTATTCCTGACCCCTGCCTTTTACGTCCTGATTCGTACATTGAATAGCAAACATAAATTGCATTCGGCAGCAGTTCATGAAGCGCCTTTATCTACCCCACATGATCATTAAGGAGGACATTTAATGACTACAGCAAAACAAAGCTTGTTATTGTCCTCACTCATGGGGAGCCTGCTTCTTGCAGGCTGCTCATTGGCTCCGGAATATCAACCTGCAAAAGTGATAGTCCCTGTCAAATTTAAAGAGTCAGACCCTAAACTTGAAGATAACAACTGGAAAATTGCCCAACCTGCCGATCAGCAGGTTCGAGGTGAATGGTGGCGTGTTTTTAATGATGCTCAATTGAATGAGCTAGAACAACAAGCGATTGCTGGCAACCAAAATCTTAAAGCGGTGGCAGCCAATATTCAGGCTTCACGTGCAATACGCTCGGCTGCACAAGCCGAACGTTTGCCAAGTATTGGTGCTGGCTTTGGCCCAACTCGTCAAAAACCCTCTCCTGCTTCATTGGGATTAGATGACAATGCTCATACATCTGCACAAACTTTATGGCGTGCTCAAGCCAATGTTTCATATGAGCTCGATTTATTTGGTCGTATCGCCAGTAGTGTTAATGCAGCAACAGCGGATCTACAACAGCAAGAAGCGTTATATCAGTCGGCACTTTTAGCGTTACAGGCCGATGTTGCGCAAGGTTATTTTCTCATTCGCCAGCTTGATGCTGAACAAGCAATTTATACTCGTACTATTAAGTTACTTGGTGAGACACGAGATCTCGTTCAAACCCGATTTAAGAATGGTTTGGTCAGTGAATTAGACGTTTCTCGTGCACAAACTGAACTTGCTACAGCTCAAACCAATGCACTGAACATTGCTCGTAGTAGGGCTAATGCAGAGCATGCACTTGCAGTATTGTTAGGAAAACCACCAGCTGACTTTAGCTTAGCTATTCAACCTTTAACTACAAACAGTATTCGCCTTCCGGCTGGTTTACCTTCGAGTTTACTTGAAAGACGACCTGACATTGCTGCTGCTGAACGTGCTATGGCAGCAGATAATGCGCGTATTGGAATTGCCCGTGCAGCTTTTTTTCCGAAAGTTAATCTAACGGGTGCCTTAGGTTATGAATCTTCAAGTTTAAGCGAGTTGGGTAAATGGTCGAGCCGTACGTTCTTGCTTGGTCCAGTCGCTGGCACTATTTTGTCTTTACCATTATTTGATGGCGGACAACGTAAAGCAGGCGTTGCTCAAGCACGAGCAGCTTATGAAGAAAGTGTCGCCAACTATAGACAAACTGTACTAAACGCATTTCGTGAAGTTGAAAATGGTTTATCCGATCAACGTATTCTTGATCAGCAAATTCAGGCACAAAACCAAGCACTCTCATCGTCTCGTCATGCAAATCACCTGTCTCATCTACGCTATCGAGAAGGTGCGATTAGCTATCTTGTTGTGATTGACTCCGACCGGACTATTTTGCAACAAGAACAATTGGCAGCTCAGCTTAAAGGTGGCCAAATCATTGCAAGTGTAAACTTAATCCGTGCTTTAGGTGGGGGTTGGAATAATTAATATAAAAAAAGCGCCTTACGGCGCTTTTTTTATACATACAAATTATTTTGCATATACAGGGAATTTTGCACAAACAGCTTCAACTTTCGCTTTTACATCAGCAATAACTTTTTCATCACCTTTGCTGTCAATCACGTCAGCGATCCAACCAGCAAGTTCACGAACTTCAGCTTCGCCAAAACCACGAGTTGTTACTGCTGGAGTACCGATACGGATACCAGAAGTTACAAATGGAGAACGTGGGTCATTTGGAACTGAGTTTTTGTTCACAGTAATGTGAGCAGCACCTAACCAAGCGTCAGCATCTTTACCTGTTACGTCTTGTTTGATTAAAGATAACAAGAATAAGTGGTTGTCTGTACCGCCAGAAACAACATCATAACCACGTGCGATTAATACTTCAGCCATTGCTTGAGCATTTTTCACAACTTGTTGTTGGTAAGCTTTAAAGTCATCAGACATTGCTTCTTTGAAGCAGATTGCTTTAGCAGCAATCGCATGCATTAATGGACCACCTTGGTTACCAGGGAATACAGCTGATTGAAGTTTTTTCTCGATTTCTTCATTCGCTTTCGCAAGGATTAAACCAGAACGTGGACCACGAAGTGTTTTGTGAGTCGTTGTTGTTGTTACGTCAGCAATTTGAACTGGGTTTGGATATACGCCAGCAGCAACAAGACCTGCAACGTGAGCCATATCAACAAAAAGGTAAGCGCCAACTTTGTCCGCGATGTCACGGAAACGTTGCCAATCTACAACACGGCTATAAGCAGAGAAACCAGCAACGATCATACGTGGCTTGTGCTCTAACGCTAAACGTTCAACTTCTTCGTAATCGATCTCGCCAGTTTCAGAGTTTAAACCATACTGAACAGCGTTATAAGTTTTACCAGAGAAGCTTACTTTTGCACCGTGAGTCAAGTGACCACCGTGAGCCAAGCTCATACCCAAAACTGTATCGCCTGGGTTAAGAAGTGCTAAATAAACAGCAGAGTTAGCTTGTGAACCAGCATGTGGTTGAACGTTTGCGTAATCGGCACCAAAAAGTTCTTTAGCACGGTCAATCGCCATTTGCTCAATAACGTCTACATACTCGCAACCGCCATAATAGCGTTTGCCTGGATAACCTTCTGCGTATTTGTTAGTAAGTTTTGATCCTTGCGCTTCCATCACAGCAGGAGAGCAATAGTTTTCAGATGCAATTAACTCGATATGTGCTTCTTGACGCTCACCTTCAGAAGCAATAGCTTGAGCTAATTCTGGATCAAATTCAGAAATGGAAATATTGGCAAACATTAGCGGGGGTCCTATAAATTAGGGCTTTTAAGCCGTGCTAAGATTGCGGCATATTGTAGCATGAACTTTATAATTAAACAGAATCAAGTTAGCTCAGTTTTAAATAAAAATGGCTCAATTTTTATAAAAAATGAGCCATCAAATCTAAAATAATTTATAAACACTTAAAAAGCTTTTATTTAATAATTTTCTAAAGTTAAATTTAACTTCTCTAAACAACAAAAAAACTTTAAATATCAACCACTCTTATTGAGCTGATAACAAGTTTTGTACATTCCCAACAATGTTATCTACATTATTGCTCATTGCCGTCTCATGGTCCCAGTTACCCGTTACATAGCTATTAATTTTTGTACCTACCACAGTGGCATTAGATATCAAAATATCAGTCGCTACTTTAGGAACCGTTGTATCAGCCAATCCCTGATAAATAATAATTGGTGTAGATACTTTTGTCTGTAAAGGTTGAGAATCTCTATCTAAGAATGTTTTTACGGTTGGCACAGCCATAAAGTTAGGTTGTGTACGCGTAAAACCCTCAAGTGTTCCATTATGCTCTGTAGCATACTTAGTCATACCTGCACCGAAGGCTTGGCCCAATGGCCCTGCACAAATCGTTTCTGCCTGCTGTGCAGTACTTGCTGTTTGTGAAGTAAATACCTGTGAATAATCAAAGCTTGGCTGTGTATTTCGGATGCCGGCTGTAACTAAAGCAGTATATGTATCAAGCTGTGCATACATCGGAATCTTTTTATCCAAAGTTGCATTGGCAACGGCTTGTTCTCCTGCAGTTAAAATGAAACCTAGATTAGAAGCTGGTGCTACCGCTACTGTACCTTTATAGTTTAGCTGTGCACGGCTTGCATATTGTGCAGCGCCCAATGCAGCATGCCCACCCTGAGAGTGACCTACGGTGACCCATTTGTTCGAAGTTAATAAATTACGTTGAGATAAATAATTGCGTGTTGCAACCACGGCGTCAGTAATTGAATAAGCCTCACTTTTAACATTTAAGAATGGATGTATGCCTGCGGTTCCTAAGCCCTCATAATCTGGAGCAACCACTACATAACCGGCTGCAAGGAGTTTACTAATTAAATCTTTAGTACTGTCTGTTAACGCTGATTTACTCGGTGCACATGCATCTGCAACCCCTGTCGTGCCATGTGCCCAAACCACAATTGGCCAACCGCCTGCTGGTGGTGGTGTCGTTGGTGTAAATACTAAACTGGTTGCCTGCACCTCTTGTCCACTTTGACCTAACATTTTATAAGTTAAAATACTACTTTCAGCAGCAACTGATCCTAAGTTAGTACTTGTATAAGCATCTACCTTAACCACTGGGTTTTGAATATTATTGGCTGGTGCACCAGATGGATCAGTAGTTGCCGGACTGTCATCACTACTTCCATCTCCACATGCCGTCAACAATAAACTTGTACTAAGAACACTGGTCATGAACAGTTTCATTTTCATTGATATATCCCTTAAATTCGATTTTTGTTGTGCTTTACTTTTTAATGAACATTTTAAATGTCTTACAAACAATTACGCCTAATCTTCATTTTTCGCAAGTGATATTTAATCAAAATGAGCAGCTAAATTTTCTACTTTTTTTAACATAAATTGCATTTGATAGCTCATCTAGCCTTACTCCATGTTTTAAAGTAGATAGCCAACTGCTAACATTGAAGGTTACTTGTAATTGTTTAAAGGTTCAAAAGATGCAAGCCATTATTTTAGATACAGAAACTCATACACTAAATGGTTTGCCTATTGAAATTGCATACGCTCCCATTGAACTTAATGCGGGTAAACTCACTTTAGATAAAAGCAAATTGTTTGATCAACTCTATCAGGTGGGAACTCCGATCTCTTATGCTGCAATGGCGGTCCACCACATCTTGGAGTCTGACCTAGAAAACCAACCTCACTTTAAAACATTTAAATTACCGGATAGCACGACTTATATTATTGGTCATAACATTGATTATGATATTGCTGCCATTGCTCGTTGTGGCGTTGATGTATCTCATATCAAACCGATTTGTACTCTAGCTTTAGCACGTAAAGCTTGGCCAGATGCAGAAGCGCATAATATTTCTGCACTCATCTATATGATTTCTCAAGGCAGCAGTAAAGCGCGAGAATTGCTCAAAGGCGCGCACCGAGCCGATGCGGATATCATTTTGACTGCTAATATTTTGATGCATATTGTCTATCATTTAAATATTCAAGATATTGAAGAGCTTTACCAAGTTTCTGAAGAAGCCCGTATCCCCACGACTATTAATTTTGGCAAGCATAAAGGTACGGCAATTGCTGAACTGCCAAAAGATTATATTCAATGGCTTCTACGTCAAGACGAGCTAGATGTCTATTTACGTAAGGCTCTAGAAAGCGCATTTTAAAGACTTAACTTAAATAGATGATATTCATAAATTCTTCATCATATTGTCATTTTTGAGTTTTATCGTTAACCCCATTTATATTTTATTAAGAACAGTACTGTTTGATAGAAAAAATCAAACAGGCTGCTTCATTTTTTATATTGGGGAAATACAATGTCTGGTTTTTATAGAACCAACTTGGGAAGAGTTGCGCTTCAACAACGTAATATCACGTTAAATGCAAAACAAAGACGTTTACTTCTATTAATAGACCACGAAGATTTTCAAAGCCTCGATCCCGAGTTTAAGAAACGGATTGCCCCACCAGAGCTAATTCAACAACTCATTGACTTAAAACTCATTGCTACTTCTAACGAAAGTTATTCAGAGTTGACCGAACAAATATCTCCCCCAGAGTCATCTATAACGACTAAAGAAGTACATCAGAAAAATATTGATGAGAATAAAAGTAATGATTTAGTTGGAGAAATTCAGATTCCTCAATCAACGTCTGTGACGTCTTCAAATATAGAAAATGAGCAGCCATCTATTCCAGTTCAACAACTGTCTTTTGAAGAAATACAACTATTAATGAAACAAAGCTTGAGCCAGTACTGTGGCCTTATGGCAAAACCACTGATTCAAAAAATAGAGCAAATCAAAACGCTTCAAGAACTTAAAATGTGCCAAATGCAATGGATTACCAGTTTACAGGAGTCACGTATTCCTCCTCATGAGCTAGCACATACGCTTCATTCTATTAATTATTCAATTCAGCTTATTCAACAACGCATCTAAAATAGAACAAGCTGCTGTTTAATTAAGCATTAAACTCACTTGGTACGTATTTCGTGCTTTACCTACCAGTGTTTTTTTCCTATGATGTGCCCCACACATGTGCGCTCGTAGCTCAGTTGGATAGAGTACAGGTTTCCGAAGCCTGGGGTCGTGGGTTCGATCCCCGCCGGGCGCACCAAATTTTCGTTTCATCAGGTTTCAATTCTTACCAAAACCATTGATATCACTACTATAACAAAGATTAATTAGTTTCATAAAGTATCAATTCGTACCACCAGTTACCGCAATCTTTACGGTATTTTTTACAGTATCCTTCAATACCGCAATAATTAATACCGTAAAAAAACCTTCCTTCCTATAAACAATTAGCTATTTTCAATCAGTTATTATCTAAAGTTATTGAACATTTTTAGTACAAACTTTTGTTCTAGAAGGATTTATGTTGATTAAAATATGTCCTGTTGGTTAAGAATATGTGTGCTAATTACGAACCAATTTCAAAAGACCGAGTACAACTTTTAGATTTACTCGAACCTACTTTCGAATATAAAGCCGATATTTATCCGGGTTACGACTGCCCTCTTATTTTTTCTAATGATGGCCATATAGAATGGCGACAAGTAAAGTTCGGAATGATTCCGCCGTGGAACCATGATTTAAAATTTTCGAAATATACTTACAACGCTAGAACCGAGACAGTCGATAAAAAACCAAGCTTTCGACATGCATGGGCTAAAAGCCAGTTTGCACTAATACCAGTCGAAAAAATTTATGAACCACGGTATGTAAATGGTAAAGCGGAAAGATGGGGAATTTATCGAGAGGATGGCTTACCTTTTTTAGTAGCTGCAATCTATGATTCAACTGTGATTGATGGACAGCAAGTAAGATCTATGTCGATGCTGACTATTAATGCAGACAATCACCCTTTCATGAGCCAGTTCCATAAACCAGAAGATGAGAAACGGTCGATTATTGTAATCCCTGAAGAATACAGGGAAGATTGGTTGAACTGCAAAAAAGAAGATGCTGATCAGTTTTTCTTTGAGATGCCTCTAGGTGAATTTACTGCTGAATATTTCCCTAAACAGAAAATTCGATAAAAGCCGCCTGTTTACACAAACGGCCTTAGATTTTCTTACAATACAGTAAATTAACGAATCACAAAATCAGCGATCTGAATTAAATCAGCCAAGATCCCAATTAAATGAAAGCATAAGAATTTCAAGACTTTAAGTCTTAACATTACATTTCGCCTTTATTGCGGCGCTATAATTCGTTGTTTGAATTTTCTTTAAAACAATGTCAATATATTCTCAATTGAAAACGATTTAAGACTTAGTTTTAAATTTCGTTGAAAATTAAATTAAACAACGTTTAATAACGCGCTTGTTTAAATCCGCTGCTCGCTTTCGTCCTCGACCAAAATTTCGAAAGTGAGCAGCCCCTCCTAATGTTTTTATTCTTAGTCAAAAAATCAACGAACAAATTCTTTTGCCAAAAATACATTAGCTATCTAGACAGCATGCTATCTCTTTGTATTTCTAAGCTTATAGCACGTATGAGAGCAGATCAATCTTGACTTTATAGTAATTTTTTATCTGTTTGATATATCGGTATATACCATAACAAATCAATCAAAAATACGTATTGATAACTTTGTGGATAAGTCTAAAAACATATACATAATGAGTTTTTGGTTTATGATTCATTAAAAAACCCTTCTATACATTGTAAATATATATTTTCAAATTGAAGAAATTCCGACCAAATGCACTCACCTGAACGACAAGTTGTGACTAGTCATTATTTATCCACAACTTTTTAAATTTGAATTTAAGCTCATCTCTAGAATATCATCTTGAATATGTTACATATTCAAGTTAGGCGAAGCACATGAGCGAAATTGTACCGTCCATCATTCAGATAAAGCCTTATCTTACACAAGGTATTGTTTTATCTGAGGCCTTATCAATCAAACAAGTTGTACCATCAACTCATCTACTCATCCCTTACGCATTAGAAAAAATCAATGCAGGTTTCCCCTCTCCGGCTCAAGATTACATCGATAAAGCGCTCGATATGAATGAGCACTTAATTAAGAATGAAACTGCTACGTTTATTGTAAAAGTTGCTTCGCTTTCGATGCTTAACGCTGGGATCGATATTGATGACGAGCTAATTGTCGATCGTAGCTTAGATGCAAAACACGGTGATATTGTTGTGGCACTAATCGATAATGAATTTACAGTTAAGCGCCTAATGATCGATGAAAAAGGCCAATGGCTAAAAGCAGAAAATCCAGATTACAAAGATATTCATTTATTAGATGGCCAAGAGCTGCTTATTTGGGGCGTTGTCACCTGCATCATTAAAATGATAAGAAATAAGTCATGAAACATGAAAACAAGGTATTTTTTCTCATAGACGTTAATAATATGTACGTCTCATGTGAAAGAGTCTTTGACCCATCTTTGAATGATAAGCCTGTGATTGTTCTCAGTAACAACGATGGGTGCGCCGTGGCGCGTAGCAACGAGGCAAAATCCTTAAATATAAAAATGGGTGTGCCGCTTTTTCAAATTAAAGACATTGTTCAGCAACATAACGTACTCGTTCTTTCAAGCAACTATGCAATGTATGCAGAAATGTCGCGGCGCTTTCATACGATCCTTGCTTCGTATGTTACAGATGAAGAGGTTGAACCGTACTCGATTGATGAGTGCTTTGTTGATTTCTCAGCTTATGAGAAGAACTTTGATTTAGAAAAAGTCGGGCAACAAATGCGCCAGCAAATATGGAAGTGGCTCGGTTTACCAGTATGTGTGGGTATCGGCAGAAGCAAAACCGAATCGAAGATTGCAAATCACATTGCAAAGAAAAACCCTGGGTTTAACAGTGTTTGCGATCTGATATCAATGGATCCATGCAACAAAGAATATTATTTCTCATTAATAGATGTTTCCGAAGTTTGGGGCGTTGGACGTAAACACTCAAAAAAGTTGCAAAGCATGGGAATTAATACGGTCCTTGACCTAGCATGTGCTGAACCACGCGAGATGCAAAAACGTTTTTCTATCGTCATGGCTCGCACTATTTACGAATTACAAGGCATCTCATGCATTGAGATCGAGCACACTCCCCCCTCAAAAAAGCAGATTGTTGCGTCTAGATCCTTCGGTGGTCGTGTAACTGAACTAACGGATCTTAAAGAAGCTATCTCAATGTATGCTCAGGATGCATGCAAAAGGCTACGTGATGAAGGCCTTTTATGCGGATGTATGATTGCTTTCGTACAATCAAATCCTTTTGACCCAAATGTGCCTTTTTACAACAAATCAATCACTGGTTCGTTTTCTGAGCCTACTGACTGCGCAGTAGATTTTGTTAAAGCAGCAACTCGTATGGTCAGCGATTTATATAAAGAAGGAATTAAATATAAGAAGTGCGGTGTTGTGCTGACATGTTTAGAGCCGAAATCCGGCCACACTTATGACCTTCTCACCGACTTTAAAATGATAGAAAAAAAAGAACAATTGATGAAGACGCTTGATAACGTGCATACAAAATTTGGAAAGAAAAAGATTGGTGTAGGTCCCTGCTTTATCCCTAATCGAAACTGGTCGATGTCACGTGACAAACTCAGCAGGAATCCTTTTCGATGGGAAGAGTTATTGACTATTATTAATTAGTCGAATTGAATAATTATTTTAAAAACTTATTATCGAGTTTCACTTTATAAATAGAAAGGAATACAAATGTATACTAAAAACTTCAAAGCTGGTGTTCAGTATGATGATTATACGGGCACATTAGCTGCAGATAGAGCAGATTTAATCGATATTAAACAGGAACTAAATAAAGTTGGCTTAATCAACGAAAATGAGTTTGTAATTGGTTTAGATTTTTATCCGCTTGGGCAATATTCAGGTCAGGATAAAGAAATAACAGTTGATTACTACATATTAGACGGTTTTAATTTTGAAGAATTTAGAGACCAAATTAGAAATGGTATAAAGCCTACTGTTAGAAAAGTAAATCAAGATCTAACTTTCCGTGAATTTTTTGATTTATTTAAGAGATTCAATGGAGCGCTTTCATGGAAAGGTTTAATTGATAAAATAGATATTGATATTAAAGAATAAATAATTAAGGCCCATTATAGGGCCTTAATTATTGATATATGCCTTGCTTTGCAATCATTATATTTCGCAACTGTATCAATCGACCAGATCATAAGATCTTTTCCAGTAGTTCCCTCAATTTCATTTAAATTAGGACATGGTTGGATGAGATTAGCTGGTATTACCGGCTTCGATAAGACTGTTGATTTGGTGCACGCCGTCATCATCAATACAGCGATTGAGATAAATAGGACGCTCAACGATCTTTTGCACTTCACGTGTAGCTGTTTCGACTTTCGTATTTTGCTCTGACCTGAATTTTTCATAATCTGCACTCACTTGGTTAAATTGATTCTGTTTTTCAGTAAGTGCCTTCAAGTTCTTTTTCTCTATTTCTTGGATTTGAGATAAACACTTCTGATCTGCTTTTTTAAGCTCACCAATTTTGTAATTAAGAACAGCCATTGTTATGGCCAATAAAAAAGCGAGAATCACAATAATGATTTCTCGCCAGTATTTAGCAGCAAATACAATCCACATTATTGTGCCCCTATACATTTTTTATGTCGGTCAAGTTGTCGTAACCACACGCCATAACAACCATTTGAGCGAATTGAGCAATCACGCTTTGCAACATATTTCCACTTCAGCAATGCATCGCATGCTTGGCGTGGCTTATTTTGTAGTAGGAGACGGCGCATTGAAGAGCCTGTCCAAGCTGATTGTCCATACTGATAAATAAAGCTTAAATAGACTTCATATTCAGTCTGGGTTAGCTTCACGTTAGGAAGAGATTTCTTCAAAAAAGCCTCATCTTTACTTACGTGGTAGCGCAACCATTTATCCGCAGTATCTCGACTAATGGGCGGATCACTCATTTTGACCTTTTGACCATTTGGCTTAACTGTTGTGCCATGGCCTTGAGTTGGAACATCCCCGGCAACTGGAATCGTTGGGCTTGCCGTGTATCCCTCTTCCTTTTTTAAAGGCACAAAAAAAGCAGCCGAAGCTGCTAAGAGTGCTACTGCAATTTTATTCTTGTTTGTCATGTTTATCTTCACCCATTAATTTTTTGTGTAATTCTTCATCACGCTTATTTTTTTGCCTAGCGTAATACCAGTTCATTAAAAAACCGCCTAGACCAATGATGATACTGGCCCAAAAAGCTAGATCGATTGAGCCGATCCACGCTGAAGCTGCTCCTACCACGCTACCCCCATATGTTGCAGCTTTACTTGTCGCCAAAGCTGTTGACGTATCTATAATTTGCTGATTATCTGACATACAGCGCCCCTTAATCGGACATAAAAAAGCACCCGATTAGGGTGCTATAGTGGATTAATTAAATTTTAATAAAGACAAAGATTAATAAATCCTTTGCATTTATTACCATAGATGAAACTTATTCCATTAATAGAAACTCCGAAACAAAACTAAAGAAACATTAATATTTGTACTTACTACTCAATCATGTATATAATTTCATCAAAATCAATAAAGCCTAAATACTGGATTATTTAGATGATTTCAATTTATTTGTACTTGCCAATATTTTTATTATTATTTCTTACTTTTTTACCTAGAAAGTTAAGTACTCTTGAAACTATAAAAGTAAAAAACAAGAATCCTTTAAATGGACTTAGAGCTATTTTAGCTTCAATAGTTATGTATAGTCATACATATAAAGAGCTATATGTGCATAGTGGAAATGATTGGCTATACACTCAAAGTCAATATTTCCAATATTTTGGATTTGGCAATCAAGCTATTAATGGCGGTAAAATTGGTGTAGCAATATTTTTTATGATATCTGGTTATCTATTTTATTCATTGCTAAACAAGAGTAGCTTTGACAGTTTCAAATTCTTAAAGCAAAGATTTAAAAGAATATTTCCACTTTACTTCTTTATTATTACATTCTGTTTCTTGTACAACTATAAGTTTTTTAATAGCTTAAGCTTACTTGATAAGACTTTTGAGTACTTTAAATTTCTTATCTTCTTTGGTGATAATACAAATATCACAAAAATGACTAGTGGAGTTGAGTGGTCCTTAAAACTTGAAATACTAATGTATTTCACTATCCCTGTTTTATTTTATTTATTTCATAATGTTAAAAATAAAATATCAAAACATATTTTAATTTTTATGTCAGTGATAGCTGTTTTTTTAATTTCATACATTATAAGAATGTATTTTGAATTTTATATCGATCCACGTGCTGCGTTATGTTTTTACGTTGGATATGTAGCTTTAGATATAAAAAATGAAAAGATTTTGACTTTTATTAAGTCTAAAACTTTTTCAGTAATATCATTATTATTTTTAACATCAGCTTTTTTTGTTACTGCTTTTAATTTTTATTACTTATATTTAATTTTTGCATGTTCATTTATTTTCTTGGCAGCAGTAAACGGTAATGATATTTTTGGCTTTCTCATGAATGAGCAAATTCAAAAACTAGGCGAAATAAGCTACAGTATTTATTTAACTCACGGTGTATTGCTCTTCTTTCTCATGAAAGTCGCAGATACATTTATAAGCTTTGGTACCATAGGTTCAGTATCTTTCATTTTCATTCATTTCCTCTTAACCTTCTTGGTTTCAGTTTTATCATATAAATATATAGAACAAGGGTTCAACAGGCCTCACTTTAGAAGCCTGCTGATTTCAAAATTTAAACAACTTTAATAGTAAGCGTTGTGCCCGCAGGTGTTGTGATATTAGACCCAGTAACATTTTGATGATAAACAGTCACTTGATCAGTAGCAGTGACTTCAGCCCAAATGCGTGATGAAGTACCCAAAGATGATGAAGCAGCAACAAGAGCAGTATTACCAACAACTGAACCACTTAAAGTAAAGTTCGTTGATATGGTTGTATTCGCATTTACAGTAATATTTCCATAGGCAACATTTCGAGAAATATAGTTATTTTGGTAATACTGAAGAGCTCTAAACGTTGGTTTCTGCATATAGTCTTCATAAAAGAAAACACTTCCAGCATCAACATTAACTGAGCCTACAAGATTAAGCGAATAACCAAACTCGTTTGCATTAAAACTACGTCCAACTATTGTAAATTTATTTCTTACACCCGCCTGCTGCAAATCAATATATGCACCAATTCCTAAGCGCTTTAAAGTACTTGTTCCAGTAACATCAATGGTATTTAAACCTGAATTCAATGTAACCCCACCTGTACCTAAGTGCCTACCAGAATATGTACCAGGAGATAAAACAACATTATCACCAATATTACCGACTAGAGTGTCTCCACTTAAATTTGCTACAGCTCGTAAGATGTCTCCTTTTGCAAATGTTCCGCCTACATCGGTATTTGAAACATTCTCAACTAATGAATTATTCACTATGGGTTGATATTCTTTATAAGAAGGCATGAAAGGAAAACCATTTGCATATGCGCCAACATGTTCAATCTCAACCTGAGAATTTGCAGGCAAAGTAATCACAATATTGCCTGATCTTGTTTGTTCACTTGTAACTTCAAGTACTGCAAGTCGCCAATCATTCCCATAATCAACAATCACTTCACTAGTCGTAATACGATCATTTGTGCCATTAAACCCCAACACATTAGATTTAAAGTTTGAATGATCAAAATTTTTGATCGGTCGATAGAGAAACACGACTTTTGCCATTACCATTTGATTATTTAGCGGTAAATACAAATCAATCGAGCTAGCTGTAGGGTTAATTAAGCGAATACCATATTTAGTTGTGAAACCCGTATCGACTGATTCAAAACGTTTAACATCATAAATGAGGTCGTTTGATAGACCTGAAACACCGTACAACCCGTATTTAAAATCGTATTGTGGAACATACTTAAAGAAGTTTGTAATTAATTCTGAACTAGCACCAAATCCGATTCCCGTATGATTCAAGTAGTTATTAAACTTGCGACCTGAGGCGAACTTGTTTGGAACAGTTCTTGTTGCAGTTCCATAATCATATTTAGAGAAAACGCCATCCTTAAATTTGAACATAATATGTTCAGGATACTTAAAAGTGTGGCTAGCATCATACTTAAATCCGCCCATTCTCTCAGGGATATCTAATTCAAAGTAAGTGTTGAACCATTCTGTATAACCACCCGAATAGTAAGACCCCATACAAGAATCAAAAACTAATGGCTTATTTATTTGTTGATCTTCTGCAGGAGCAATATTAAATCCGTTGCAGCTAAAACCAGCACCATTATTTATTAAGAAGTAATCAAACTTATTAGTAAAGTAATGGCCAACTATGTAACCACCAGCAAGAGTCAAATTTGTAGCCTGTGTAACGTTACCACCATTGTAAAAATGTTGTATACACTCATTAATTGTGACGTTATCCAATACGTTTTCATAAAAATTACCAATACGTACGCCACCTGTCCATGCACTTGTGTCGAGAGGATAAATAGAAATTCCATTTCTAAATCTCTCAATAATTACGTTTGTCCATTTCCACTTATATGCGTTTGCTGCGTCAAAACACTTCTGAGCGTGAATTGTTGATGTACGTGTCAAATTGCCGATTATTATTAAATTATCAAACTCACAAAGCACGATAGTTTGCGAATTCCAACCTGTGCTGATCTGATATGCTGCTTGCATTTCAGACCGCGGAGTAACAAACAAATCTTTGGCAGAAGGTGGATCGAAAAAGATAACTGAATTATTCCCTTCGATTTTCGTAAAAGAGCGCATTGGCAATGTATCGCGAACATACCAAGCTGCGTTAGGCAACTCAAAGGTATATCTTGTATAAGTGTTAGCTGAAACTCCTTTACTAACGTTTGTGAAAATAACGTAACTATTCATATTCAGCATTTTTTTAAATGCTTCAGTATCATCATGACCTGATTGATATGCTAAAACTTCTGAAGATGTAAATATTAAATCACCATATGCACCGAACATATATGGATTTAAAACTCTATTCTCTAGCTGTCTTACCCACCCATTGATGCAAACACCGCCATCATTTTCATTTTTTCTAGTTGAATCATATACAAATGTTCCTCCACCTTTATAAGGAATTACAGTACCTATAATGCCCGCATGATACGACTTTACATATACTGTTCTGCCTTGCCATAAGAGAGTTAAGTTAGATAAATCATCAATACTTTCAACTGTGAAAATGGCAGAGTTAGCAATTTTTAAAGCTTCATTTAAACTATTTAAAGCAGTATTAACATCAAGCTGTAATGACTCAAAATTTTCAATAATTTCATCAATACGTGTTAAATCAACTTTTCCATCTAGTAGCCCAAGAATCTTTCGTAAAATTGCTAAAATGTCAGAAGCATTATTAATGTTCGCTAAAATCGCATTCCAATTTGTTGCCATAACTTTTCTCCGCGCAACAAAAAACCGCCTTTCGGCGGCTTGTGTTTTCAAATATTTATTTGGCTTTAATTGCAAAAATTACGGATGTGTTTTTCATACGCGTTTCATCTGATCCAGTACTACCGGTCTTGTTATACTGCTTCATTCGGACTGCAGAACCCTGAATATCACCAGCATTTGTACCACCATTAGATAAAACAACCGACTCGGAATTACCGTCCGGGTTTCGATCATGATCATGGCTTTTTAGTGTATCTGCCTGATAGGTTCCTAATGCCCGTCCAATATCTAGTCCACGCCCAGAATCCAAACCACGCAATGCAACGCCTCGATAATCTGGAACTGCAAAAGTCGTAGTCCCGTTACCCCCATATGCATTGCCTAGTTTTGCAAATAATTTAGGATAATCCGAAATGTTGTAAAGTTGACCATCACAAACGAGCCGGTTATTTGGAATGCCGCTAAAAGGATAAATAGCAACACTTCCGATTTCTAAATCTGACTTGTCATTGATTGCATTAACAGCATCGATCAGTTCATTAATCTTTTTAATAGAAGAGTTAAGCAACCAGTTAAACCACTGACGAGCTGGCTGCAACGATGTCGGGAACCCCTTTTCAAGTTCTAGACCTTGTGTGTTACTACTACTCTCGTCGGCAAGTTTTGCAAACTCTATTAATTTATCAATAGTCATCTTCGCCCTCGAAAATCAACCTAACACCAGATGGTACAGGGAACATTAATTTAACTAGCTCTCGCTCATAAACTTCATAACTTTCTAAAAACGTGAAAGTTATTGTCATGTTTAGGTTGTCTATAAACTTGAATTGTTTATCAATTACGAGAGAAATAATTTCTTTTGCCGACTGCTCAGAGCAGTCACTTTTATTAAGCAAGATTTTGGCTTTAATTACTTTTTTGAAAAGCTGAGGCGACATCGCTAAAGCTGTATAACCACTCATTCCAGATTCACGCCAATAGCCTGATTTAATACTAGGGTCATCAGTTTCACGCCATGTTAAAGAACCGGCTTGTCCCTGGAATCCAAAATATGCAACTGGTACCGCATTAGGTATCGAGTTAGGTGCTCCCACCCAATCTGCGATAATCTGCAGTTGGTCACCGGTTGCAGCCTCAAGATCAAACTTATCGTTAAGACCATTCAGAAATTCAATGCAATCAATTAAAGGATTAATTAATGCCTCTACTGTCTTTCTAAACTTTGGCTTATCTCGATGCTGACTAGTTAAGAGGGCCACGTATTTACTTGCGTCCACCTAGAACCCTCCTGAAGTGTTAATCTCAATATTGTCTGAGTCACAATAAGCGACTTCGTTAAATGTAAGACTGTAATTACCTTCGATAACTACGCCATCAACAATGATTTCTATAGAATCAATTTGATAAGTTTCTGAGTCTAAATTTCCAAATAAGCCGGCCGGAATATAAAGCTTGTTGAGCATGATCCGATCACCAATATCAAGCTGGTTCACATAATCTGCTAAGTTTTGTTTGATATTCTCTTCTATTTCTTTGGTATATTCTGATGAACCTACGATATTGAGTTTAAAACTGATATTTCGGATATTTGGCCGATAAATTGAAACAGTTACCTCATCACCGAAAACATTAATGACAGGTACATTTACATTGCCAAACCATCCGCACCCTAAGCTTTTCTTAACTCGCATAAGCCCGGCAATTTCATTTGCATCACCACCGGATACAACAACACACAAGCTATGAGGTGGCATCCCTAAATCGTTAGGTGTGTCGCTATCATTTTCATAAGTTTTACAACGTGAGACTCCTTCCAAGCTAAAAAGACCACCTTTGATACTGTCTGTCTTAGATTGAGATGGAATTGCTACAGAAAGCGCCTGTCGTTGTCGCAGCTTTGCATCAACTTCAACTGGCATACCCAAAGATGAGGTTGCAGGATTATTCACCCCTTTCCACCCTCGTGTTGGTTTACCAATGGTTGTGATTGTGTTGCTCAGCGCTAATATTGCACCTGGTTTTTTCGCCTTAGCAGTAACAATTACTTTTCCAGACGCTGGAATAGTTACCAAATCAGGAAACATCCATTGATTGCCATTTTGATCAAGTGCATACCCTTTTTTTATCTCGGTACCGGGTGTGCCTGTGATTTCTAGATCTACTGTTGAAAATGTAGGTAACTGACGAGAAATACCATTAATGGCCACATTCCTTGATAAAGCATCTCCCGTTGCTGTTTTTGGTGAAAAAGTAGAATAAAGTTTAATAAATGCAGCATTCACATCAGCAATAGCGCGTGAAAATACCCCAATCATTTGACCATCTTGGCTATCATTTTCTAAATAAACATCTTCACCATAAATATCTTTGAACTTGGTTTTGTGGTAATCAACTATTTCATAGTAAGTTGGTGCGCTGACACCAGCATCTGTAATAACTGGTGCTACAGTTGTTAAAGTCATGTTGTTAGGTCTCCGTTAAGAGATGCTTCACCAAATATTGTATTTACTGTCATTGAGACAGTTAAACTGCGGGTGCCTGGATCTAATGCGCTTTGAAAGTCAACGATGTCTTTTACACCTGGTGTTTCAAGTACACGCTGATGAAGAGTGAGCTCATAAAGGTTTTTGGATTGTTTACCAACAATCGATTGATTCCAGCCAGTACCGTCCGATATATCTGCAAACCACTCGCCAAGCCATAGTTTTAAGCGCGTGAGAATTGCTTGGGCTACAGCCTCAGGAGAATTAACAAGAAAATCATTCTTGCCAGATCCGAAGACATAGTCGCCATCACTTGAAAGTTTTCTATAGCGCATAAAAAAAGACGCTTTCGCGCCCCTCATATTGATTTCTATTGTTGTGGTGGACCTGAAGTATCAAGACCAGATTTAACACCGGTTGTAATGTGCTTAATTAAGCTCACAGTCTTGGCAAGAACATCTTCAAGTGACTCAATCAAGCCTGTTACTTTCAGTGTTTTTTTAATTTCTACATCACAATCGAAAACTGCTTTCTTTCCAAAAAAGTTAATAATTCCACCTGGTGTAATTTGGATCTTAGTCGCATTGTCATCGGATCTAATTTCCAGATTTTCTGCAGAAATATTTTTAATCTTTTTGGCTTGTGATTGAGGTTTAAAGAAAGCAAAGCCATCGGATAAATCATGGTGTCGAGTATCAAATGGATTTTGAACCCCTCCAGATTGCCACCACAGGTCAATATTGCGCGATGAGAAGCTAACGACACATTCATCCTTTACATTGATAGGATGAGTAATTGTAAAGCCGCCAGCGCACGGAAACATCACAGGAACGTCTTGCAATATCGGAATTTCAATCATCTTGATACTACCTTCAGGAGTCCGGACTGGCACACGAATTAATGGCTTTACTTCTACCGTTACAGCATCCGGATCATAACTAACCACTTCACATGGCAAGTTAGTCCAAATTGCTAAAATTTCCTCACTAATTGCATCTTTAATAATGTTTAGCAGATCCGGTGAGCGCTCATTATTTGATAATGTCATTGGGTGCCCTCCTGCTCTGGAGTCCAGCTATCGTCTACCGCATTTATGGTAATTCCACTTTTCGGTACCACTGCCCCAAGTGCAGTACAAACCATGTTTGTATACCACTCATCCCCACGCGTATCACCGCTATGCTCTAATGCCTGAATAACAAAAATACCTTGGGCATTGGTCGCAAGTTTTGGAGTTTTTTGTGGTTGGTCTACTTGTTGGCCACCGTATGAAATATCGAAATTCTCAGACTGCAAATTAGTTAGATCTATCTGAATACGGTCTTTACGCTTTAACTTAGGGTTAAGTAAACATTTAACTACTAGCCCTTCACTGGTTAACTGAGGCATTCCCACCATGCCTGTGTTTGCAGTTAATACAAACATCGGCTGAAGCGTCCACTTATCCAGCTCAGTAGAACTTAAAACACCATCTGAATAGTCATAAGTAACGTTATTCTCTTTGCCAATCTTTTCGATGTATCCATGTAAACTTCCAAAGAGAACACGGCCACGGGGATATTTTTGTTCGCTTAATGCTGCAATTTCACCAACATCAATACCGTATTTTTTGACTTCTTCTTCAATGAGTTCACTTAATCCCTGAATTGAAGTACCAGCTGGCACAGATTGATTTATTACGGCGCTTTTTACCTGGTCACCCGATATGGCCAAAACACAAAGATATGTATCTACTGGACTGCTGCGGCCACGTCTAAACTGAAAAACACTTCCCTTAAAAATAACCTCAGGTTCATCATCTCCATAACTACACGCCAAAATCACTTGCGTATCTTTTTTAGAGTCATCAATCCCAGCCAAAAGGTTCATCGTTTGATGAGACAGATTATAAATATAGATCTCAGCCGCCTTAGGCTGCTCAGTTGTTCCCTGACTTACAACGAAAGTAATTTTAAAATCTGAGAAATCCAGTGCATCTGGGGCGTTTTTATCAACTTGAATGGTTAGCCTACAATTACGCATCCACTGTATTGTCATGAGTCACTCCAAAACAGTTTTATCATCGTACCTAAATCGGTGAATTGCTGGATTTCATCTTCATTAGTGTTTAGTACATACAATGAACCATTAATAATATGCTGGTGTTGGATAAGCAAATTATCCCCCATTAGCAAAGGTAAACCAGCAATTAAAGGATTTTCCGCATTATCAAAAATATCTAAGAACCAAGTATCCACACGGTAAATAAGTTGCAACTTATATTGTGTTCCGCCTAACCGAATACTGAATTTTTGATTGCCGTTATTGAGTGGGATTTCATAGATCATGGTCCACCAAATGGGTTTTTAATTTCCCACCCTCCACCAACTTGCGCGCCTCCAAACAATTGTCCTAAGACTGAAGTACTTACTTCTTTTGGTTGAACGGTGCCGCCGTTATTAATTGCTGCCGTTGCTTCAGGACTAGCTTGATTTTCAATTGCGACCAGCACTGTTTCGGTACTAGCGATAAGTATTTTTTTGAATGAAATATCGATCATCAAAACATTTTCAGTTTGTAGATCGGTAGTACATCCAAGTGACTTAATAAGCATGTTTGTATATAAGCGCTTTCCAGTAGAGATAATAAGCGGAACGCTCCGATCCTTTAACTGTAGTAGTGTTTGATAAACAATGCTTAAGCTAGTATTCCCCCCTAGAATCGTATTACCCAAGAAACCATTTAAGGATCCCGCACTTTCTGACCAACCAACTTTCATCGTTAGTTCTGGTGGTTCACTATATGCATGGTCTGAAATAGAAGCGCCGACTTCCGTGGGGTGTTCAGTAATTTTGTGTTCATCCTTATGCTTCTCTTCGATCGTCACATCTGCAAAAAGCCCCATAATCGTACGACCACGGCCAGATAATAAAAGCGAACCTACTATCTCAGAATTTGAGATAGCCACGCCTGACCCTAGGGCACCATTAATTAATGTTCCTATTGCCATAATTTCACTCGTAAAATATAAAAAGGTATTCCAACAAGGAATGAATGACTTTAATAAAAAAATTGAGCTAAATTGTTTTTATCAAATAAAAGCCCCTTTAGCTCCTCTCGCCATAAATACTAATGAGTTTTCTTGCTGTCTTTTAATGGCATTAGCAGAATCAATAGGGCTTGAAGCTCCATTTACAGTAACATCAGTTTGGAATGTCTGATGTACAGTGAAATTACTAGCTGTCAAGGCACTTGAATTATTAATCATTGACTTGTGCGGGTTGCCGGTCGGAGGCCCATAATTTTCAAATGATTTATCAATATTGCTATTTGAAGTTGTTAAATTTTTTGGAATATCAAGCTGTTTATTGGCAACTTCATAATGACTATTGAACCTTTTCTTTTGATATTTAACAAAAGACTTAGGCGTCATACCTTTCACCCAACCATTAACTTTCATTGCAGCCATGGTTGCATCACTTACCTCTGATGAACCTTTTAATACTGGAATCACACCCGGACCAATATTGTGCAACATATAAAGGTTTTCTCCAGTGAGTGGTAAACCATGCTTTTTAAGCAAATCTGCATTCTGTTTAGCAAGCAAACCAGTAGCAAGCGTATTTATTTGTTGATTACGACGTGGATCACTAGCTTTTCTAAAATTTGATTTATTAATTTTAGTCATGCCAATTTCTTTTCCAGCATCAGTTTTAGCTAGACCATTCCAAGTACCTTGCGTGAATTGTCCTGCGCCAATTGCACCAGTTGGTGACATTTTTCCAGTCCAACCATCCTCCATTTTTACGAAACCACGCAACACATCTTCAGGTATTCCATATTTCTTGGAAGCTTCTTTAATATATCCATCAATTTTATTTCCAAAACTAAATGCATACTTTGAATTCCCTGAGCTTACAGCCCCTTTCACCGCGTCAACTGTAGCTTTTGCGACTCCCGTAGCTGCTGCCACGCCCTGCTCAATTGCACTTTTAACAACCTGTGTAGCACTGACGACTTTGTCTTGTATGGGTGTAGCCTTAGCCGGATCGGTAGGATTTACATAATTCTGTACAGCCTTTTTCGCATTTTGTACGCCTTGCTGTACTTCCGCTGCGACTTCTTTAAGTGCTCCGGCTGGATCCTTAATAATTTTCTGAACAAACTCGACCGTTTTATCCTTAACCTTGTTGAGAATCTCTAGAAAATCTTTGATTTTATTGATAATCGTATCAATGCCATTGGTCCATTTAGACCAGTCAAATAGTGACTTTCCTCCTTCACGCCAAGTTTTGTAGTCATCATAGAGTAAGGCTAGTGCCGCACCTAACGCTAGGATGATGCCAATCGGTGAAGCGAGAAAAGCGAGTCGGAATAACTTCAGCAATCCGATAAAGGTTTTCAGTGCCGGGATAAACTTAAGCACCAGTCCTAAAGACTTAGCCATAGCGCTAAACATTAGAGCCAACATTGCAAAGCGCAGGCCAATGGCCAAACCTTCTTTGATTTGCGGGTTTAACTGTGAAAACGCATGAATACCCGCTTGAATTAACTGATTAAGCAAACGCAAGATAGGAATAAGCGCTTTACCAGCTTGCATAACAATGACTTGAAAACCTGTTTTCGTCATCATTGTAAGATCACGGTATTCAGTCATGAACTCATTACCTGACTTAGCCAGGTCATCATTCATTCCTAGTTCTTTCTGGATCTTCTGGTATTTCTCCATGTTGGAAATGAACTTACCATCTCGCATGGCTAACATAGTTTTTTGATCGATACCAAGTGAGTTTGCATAGGCATTCGCTTGGTAAGCTGGCATCTTAGCTAAAACGCCACTTAGATCCTTCATCACTTCCACGCGGTCACGCATAGCGCCGTTTGCATCACGAGTACTTACACCAAGGCTCTTAAGTTGGCCTTCATAGCCTGGTGAATTTCTCATCTTTTCCGCAAGGGACTCTAAAGACCCTATAGCACCATCCGCACTACCGCCTAGCTGAGCAATGGCGTTCCCATAAGCATTAATGTTGGTGACACTGGCACCAATACGCTGAGACGAAAAATAAAGCTTATCTAGCTCACTGGCCGTTTGACGCACCGCAACTACTGCACCAGTAGCCAAAGCCATCAAAGCACCATTTAACGCCTTAGCTTTCCATTCAATGCCATCCATGGCACTTTTCATATTAGCTAGACCTGAATTATCTGTATCAAATCCAAGTGAAACCAAAAAGTCTCGAATAACACCATTTTTAGCCATGGGACCACCATTATTTATTTTTTCTTTCGCGCTCCTGGTTTAGTAGATATTCGTTATCTGCTACGACATCGAGCGCGTCATTCATGAGTGCTATATCAGCTAGATCTAGCTTCCCATTAATTAAAGATTCGTATTTGCACATGCCTTTAATGACTGGCCGCATGAGCCAATCTGACTCATCCGGCAAGCTTTTAAAGTTTATTGAGGTTGCTTCTGCATGATCGATGCCTGAGTAAGCAACCCTAGAATAAAATTTCCGAGATTGAGCCTAATCGTTGCAATGACTAAAGGTAATATCTCAGTCATATCAAGGTTATCGAACATGATTGTGTTGTTACGACACACCACGGCACCACCACGTTTAACAACGCTTAAGCATTTATAAATTATGAAATTGACATTTTCTTCGGGCATAGAAGCAAACACTTCCATTAAAGGAGAGAAAGCTTCCGCAAGAGGTTTAAGGTCACCAAAATCTGGAATAGCCTCTATTTCCAGAGAAGTCTTCTCAGCCTCCCCAGATTCCTCAGCCTTTTTGACCTTTTTTTCATTTTCCTCTATGGCTGCAATAGCTTTTGTTAAATCGCCTTTTGCAACCTCAGCAATGATCGGCAATAGCTGAGGTACGATGGGTGCAATTTTTCGTGATACGTGAAACTGATCGACCGCATTTAAGCGGCCGATTGTGTATTCAATTCCATTAATTTCCATTATCAAAAACCTTATTCGTATGTACCTAGTTGCTCTTCAATCTCGATTGAATCAAAGACCCATTCAACTGTGCCGCCATCTTTTGCATTTTTAAGGTCTGGAACCTTTTTAAATGCACACTTATCGGCGGTAGCGTTGTCACCTGATCCTTCATTATTCAAAGTAATGGTATTTTTACCCCACTTCTTAGAGTTGGATTTCTGCAAGTTATATAGATTCATTAACTTGGCATTCGTTGGTGAAGTTTTAAGAAGGCTAATAGTCACTTGTCCAGAGTTATCAGCATGTAATGAATGCATGCCTTTGCCGTCTGAACCTATAAGCATTGAGTTTTTATCACCACCCATGGCAAAGGTAATACCTTCTTCAGCTACCCCAGCCCCATAACCTAAATCAATCACTGCATCATCACTCGTTAAAGTGCAATGGACATCCATAAAAGAATATGTGCTCACGAATTACTCCTTAACGATTAATTGCTACAAGAACATCGGCCGAATGGGTTGCACCAGCTAATTTACTTGCGATTTGGAAGACTGGCGACTTTCGAGCCTCACGCTCTGATTGAGGCTGGTCATCAAGACTATTGGCAAAGACATAAAAGGCCTTGCTTAAGTAATCACCTGTTGAAAGCACGCCAAAGCTGTCACCATTCCAGCGACCAGGACCAAGCAAGCCATTGGTAACACCTTGCTGGCATGCTCGCTCAAGTACTGCACATTGACGATTAACACCGGCACCTGTTTGCGGGATCTTGGTTGTATTGGTGTAGTAGAGATTAAATAACGCGGTCTCTAAATGATTTTGGTACCAATCCAGACCGTGGATCTCATCAAAGAAGGTCCCATCTGTCATGACGCCTTCTTGAAAAATAGCTGTGTCATTGTTGTATCCCGCGTATACATTACAGTTTTTAGCGGCCAATGATTTAGCTTCACCAGTATCGAGATCTTCGGCAGCAATACCTGGAAGCTGTTTAAACTTCAAAGTTATTGTGGTGTTAGTACCTAAGAAATTCACTGTGAATGCGCGACCAAATACGGACACGGCTGCATAAGGGTTGTCACTTGAGAATACGGTGAACGTACGGCGATATTTCTTAGCTTTAAGCTTATATGGAATATCAGTAGTGCTCGTTGCGCTTAAGCAATTTTCATCCTGCGATGTATAACCGAATAAGCGTGAAGGATCAGCCGCCTCAATCAATGCTGCAACGTCCAAAACTTCTTGTTCTGTTAAGTTTGCTGCAATAGCAAGACCGTACCATTTAAGCGACTTCAGGCATGTTTGAACGACTTGCTGAATTGTTTCAGCATCTGCACCTTCTTTATGCCAGTAGCCGATATACAATGTACGTGGCTTAGGTGATTGACTGAAATAAACTAATGCAGCTTTATACTCTGGATCATCTACGCCGTAATCCTCACCAACTTCAGTAATGCTTGAATATGGGCGCATGCGCTCAATAACATCAATAACACCGCTGGTTGTTCCGAGAATTAAAAGAGAACCAAATGAGCGCGGTCCCGCCGCCAATGCAGCAAGGCTAATGCTGACATTTACGACATTAGAAACGGGCAATGTCATGGACTACTCCTGAGAATGTTTAATTGTTCCAGCATCTACAAACGACTTAACAGCAAACGTGCGTGATGTTTTCCGCTTAAAGACAGCGGTTAAGTCATATCGATGTACATACTGATTATTGAGAAAATCAGGCGCGGTAATGAGCTCACCGGTACTGATAAATTTGATTTTCTGCGCTTTGAGTTGCGCAATGTTTTGCGGAATGCCTAGACCATCTTTTAGGACGTTTGCGATCGATTGGCCGTGGTCGCCATAAAACGATAAGAACAGAGTCAATTCTTCATGTCGATTTGAATCCATTGTTTCGTCTTTCTGGTCGAAGTATGGCCCATCATCAGATTTAATATTCTTTACAGCAAAGGCGCACCAATCCTCACCAATGGCAGGAAATGGCGGGGGATCTCTTTGAAAACGTGGCCGAACCATATCACCGGGTAAAGAAGTAATTCCGACAATGAAAGCTTGAAAGATGTCTTCTAATTCTTGGTCATAAGCAGATCCGCTGCTAGGGGTGATATATCCCCCTGTAGCAGAGTCACCCATGATTTACCCCAGCGGTTTAAGCTCGCAAATTGCTTTAATGAAACCTTGGCCATAATGTAAGTTATCCAGCACTTGAGAAACGATGTAAGTTTTACCCTTCCAAGTAATCTCGTCAGCTTTGGTTTTTGCATCGCCTGAGGTTAAAGCGAACTGTGTGTGAATGTTGATAGCGCCTTTAATCAAGGTGCCATCTGGTCGGCGGTCCATGTTAAGGCCGTTATTTGTAGTTACGACACCATTAAAAGGTGTTGTTGTAGTCGTCTCTTGCGATCGGCCGTTATTCCCCACGATGACTTCTGTACGCTTGCAAATAATGCCTGTGTACATAAAGTCAGGATCTAAGAGAACATCTGAGACATCAAGTTGAGGCACGTTTAATCTCCTGATCCTTTTTCATGATCACATAAGTAACCGACTTTCTAAGCTCACCGGTATCGATCAACGGCCGAACTAGACTAGCTTCGGCTGGTCCCGATTCAAGCTGCTTAAGATACTTCTTAGCACCTTTACGCCCACGGCGTGCACGCGCTCGGATTGTTGCTAAAGATAATGGTGCAAACTCACCATTGACGAAATAAGCGCGTACTGAGTTCATAGCAATCATTCCAGCGGATTCGAGTAACTTCATCATTTTTTGACGGTTACCAGTCATGCCGGCATCAACTGCTTGAACAAGTTTATCGCCGACTGGCTCTTGAACCTCTTCAACACCTGGTACAAGAAAAGGTCGCTCAGGAATGTTTTGAGAAGGTGAACCTGTTTCCTGAAGGTAGCCTATTTGCGCATTGGTTAGGCCGTCACCGTCGGTTCTAGCTTCACCATGTGGGATACCTACTAAAACATCCATTTGCGACAATTCAGCTATCGTTTGGAAAATGTCAGCTAGGCCTATGCCACTTGATTTAACACCGCTGCTCATAGCTGGATGCCTCCCGCGCCTGCCATCATCATTAACTGATAAAACTGAACACCGAAAGTGGTCTGGTTCCAGTGTCCAGCTTCAGCAATAAGAACACCTGAAACATCCATGGATTTAGAAACGCTATCCACTGCTTTAGAAGTCTCATTACCTATGATCTTTCCAGCATCACCGCCAATGCTTGCAGCATTCATGGTGCGTCTGTAAAGCGTAAGATAATGAGCAATGAACAAGGTCAAACCATAATCGAGCATATCCTCCCAACGTTCCTCACGAAGCAACTTCTTCCCAAGGTTTAAATAGAAATTAAACTGAAATGACGGATATTGAGTTGTATCAGCAAAAGCCGGCATTTCTTCACGAAAAGAGGATTCACTGATCATTGATTAGGTTTCCTTTGGCGAGTCTTTTTCTTTGCCCTTTAGTGTTTCAGGTGTTTGGGCTTGAAGGGCTTTAGTAAGCTGGATTTTTAGATCACTGATCTCTTTATCCTTAGCCTTAATTTCTTCATCGTGCTTAAGGATTTGTTTTCCAGCTTCATCAATTTGAATTTGCATCGCTGCAATCTCTTCATCCTTTTGTTGGATCAAATTTTCAAGTTCACTTGAATAAGCTGAATTTTCAGGGATCTCTTGAGCATGAGCAGCTACAAACCAGTGTTTGGCAATATCTTCTTCCACTTCCTGAAGACCTTCTTGCAAAACTACTGTTTTAGCTTCGCCTTGTTCATCTCGACCAAGGTTAACCGTTAGCTGCTTACCTAAAAGAATTTTTACTAACTTTGACATGCTGCCCCCTTATAGGCCATCAGCGTAATAAGCTGTTTCAGGGTAAACCCATTCAACAACACCTAAACGACCGAAATAAGTTGTGATTTGACGGATGCCACGGAATTCAATCGGAGTACGTTGCAACGGTACCAGTGGGAAACGTACACGATCTTCAGATTGTGTATACGTCAACATACGGTCAGTACCACCAACACCACGCTTAACACACCACTTTGATGGCTGGATATTTAACGGACGGCCATTCACTGAATTACTCAAGCTATTGAGCTTTAAGAACTCAAGAATAGAGATGTTGCCCGCATCACTTACAACACGTGACGTTAAGAAGCTAAATTGAACAGGAGGCAATAAAAGTTTGTCTGGGCAAACCGCAAAACCAGAAGCCACCCAAGCGTTATTCAAGATAAGGTTTACATCATCTAGAATTTCTTGAGGTGTAGCAGTTTTCCAGTTTTTATTTACGTTGGTTGCACCTACTTTTGAAGAGTTTAAAAGGCCTTCAACACCAAGCGTGTCATCGCCGATATATACCTGTTCATCAATATCCATTTGATATTTCAGGTTCATACCTTTGAATTTTTGATCATCTACAGAACGACCTACGGCACGTGCAGACTCTAACTCTGGGATGGTATAGCTAACTTCCATACCCCATAAGCTAAGAGGCTGAGCGGTCTTACTAATATCTAACCCAATACCAGTAATAGCATCAGTATTTTTACCGATCCAAGATTTACCTGTAGGTGATGGACCACCAGCAGCAGCAAACTGTGAATTTGTGTATGACGACATTTCATCAGCAATTGACACATCGGAGCGCAAGTCAATGTCGCGGCCCCAGGTAATATTTGCTAATGGTTCATGCAACGTTTGGTCTAAACGTTCCAACTCACCCAAGAGAAATGCACCAGTACTATCAAGGGTACGTTTATCGAAAGTATGCATTGTGCCTGAGTCACGTGTACGCGCTCGAATTGGTTGCCCCATTGATATCGCTTGAGTCATGGTCGTAGCTAATAGAAGTTTACGCATATTCTTATAATCTCCAGGCGTAAAAAAAGACGCATATAGCGCCGTGATTTACGTCAAATTAAATTTAAATGTTGTAGGAAATTTCCACGTTGTTTTGTGCATCTGCATCGTGCATAAACATGGCATTGGTCAGCTCAATAGTGTTTGCACCATCATCTACAGCCTCGATACCACCAATAGGCTTAAGATCATTTCCAGCCGCTATACGCACGTAAACTTTACCGGCTGCCTTCGCATTACCAGCCGTACATTTAACTGTCATGTATCCACGGCGCATAACGTCATTAATGATGCCGGATTGAGGAGTTACTGCACCAAGTCCATTTACTGCCGATTGAGTTGGGTATGATCGAACAATCAAGCCGTAGATATCTGCTGCTGTATCTCCTGCTTCTAAAGGAACAACACCTTCAGATGTACGTTTTCCGAAAATACCAAATGCCCCAAAACTCCCTTTAAGGATATGTGCTTCAACTGTGGAATGTGCTTTACGTGAAATATCGCCTGGAATGCCTGAAGGCATACGATATAGATATGCATTACCCATTTTATTAATTTCCTTTGTTTGCCCAATATTCACGGTTACGTTTATTCATTTCAGCCGGTGTAATTGGTGCACGACCAAAGTCACGAGTTGAAATGCCCGAACGAACACCCGCGGAGTTGTTTTTTTGCTTGATTAGTTCAGATGCCCCAATAAATGCAGCATCGACTGTATGAACTGGCATAGTGTCAAAGTTTGGATTTGCACCAACAAACGGCGCTAAGACCTTTTGCCCATCTTCTGTAGCATGCGCTTGTTTGAGAACATTACGCTTTGTATTTAAAACGGCTTGTCCATTATTGGCACTGTCGAAAGTTGGCATTTTAAAGCCAGGTACTAACACTTCTGCACGGGATAAAACTTCCTGAAGGGAATCGCCTGTATGGTTTTGAATACCTTGTTCAGATAATTTTTGAGCTTGTTCAGCTTCTAAAATATCGTCTTCGGTTTTCTTACCTTCGCCGTCGCCTTCTTCACCATCTTCATCTTCGGTTTTCTTTTCAGAATCATCAGAATCTTTGGTTTTTTTCTTCTCCAAAGCCACCAATCTAGCATCCATAGTTTTGAGGGTTTTTAGAATTTGAAGATTGATAGTAGCATCAGTTGTTTTCCCACCCTCATCATCACCTTCACCATCTTCATCTTCGGTTTCTGACTCTTCATCATCCGAAGTTTTGGCTTTATCTAAAGCCTCATCGATTGTACGTTTAGCTTTGCGCAAGCTTTCTAACCAGCCTTTATTTGGTTTAGGCATAAAACTATCTCCGATTTTACAACGCGACCCACAACGCCCCTTATCAACCAGAGCAATGTGATTACCAAAAATATTTGTTTGAAGTCCTTTTCCTACGCTGATTTCTGTGTAATCAGCATCATATCCTAAAGAGACCTCAACCTTTCCTTTCATCACAGCATCAATCATGTCTTTGTCTGTAATGAGCAGATCCGCAACTAAACAATCAGAATTTTCAGCCTCTCCACGGCGTACATCATTTGCAGTACCGTTCGTGAGTTGCTTCCAATTCTCTGGTGTTACCCAATCCTTAGGATGATCATCAGTAACAGATTTTCCTTCGAAACTTGCGATCGTACGTGGATCGAATAAAACATCTTCACCACGTTCAATAATTATTAGGCCAGAGTTATCAGCGGTAACTGGCACCTCACCATCGCTATAAAGCAATTTACCAATCCGAGCTAATGGCACCTCTCGACAAAGTAAATAACCTTCAGGAGTAGTTTCCCGTGTTCGCCCAATTTGGCCAGTAGTGTAGAAGTTGGATCTATCTATCGTGGCCTTCGATTTTGGTTTCTTTTTAAACATGGCTCACCTTTATGCAGGCAATAAAAAACCACCCGAAGGTGGTTTTTATTTATCTAAGTTTGATTTATTCGACTTTGTTTAAAACAGCTAAAGGAACTTTAGTCGTTTTTACTTCACCATTTTCATACCATGTACACGCGGCATAGTTTTGCAAAATAATTTCCCCTACAGTCATTTGAGGCCCACCAGATTTAAGCTCAACAATATCACCAACTTTAATTGACATATTTTTTCCTTATAAAGTTCAAAATGATAAATATACCAGTAGTTTCGGAGTTTACAATTAATATCTCTAATCAATTGGTATTAAAGGCTCAGGATAACATCGGCAATTCGGCAAACATCCCGCATGACCTTCCATTCCGTCTAAGATAGGCGGATTGTCCCAAGCAACAAATTTTCCATTCATTTCCTTGTGACTCTGCCTAACATCGCCGTCTTCACTGGTACGCCAGATATAACCCTCGGATCCAAGATTCTCGGCTCTAGTTTGAGTAAATACGCATGATGCTCGGCTAACCTCAGTACGTGCAATCGTGTTTGCTCTGGACTTTGTGACACGGCCCGTTGCCATGATTAGTCCAGCTATCTCGCTTGAGCGGTTGCCTTCAATTAGCGATCGTGTAGATAGGTCGTGAATACGTTGAGCGGCATCAAGGGGTAATGACTTAATAAGCCTTACTTGATCATTCAGGAGTTGCTGATATACGGCTCCAGTATCGGTATTACGTATTTGTTCACGTACACCACGCGAAAGATCCTTAGCATAGATAAGCCAAGTTTTCTCATCACGTAGCGCCACATCCGTAATGATTCGGCCAGCGGCATTTTGTGCCCAAAACTGAAGTGTATTTGCATATTCATTTAATGATGCAATCATTAGCGGGTATGTTCTGGGATCGTTTACATCAAATCCCTTTACGATCGTATCAACATACCCCGCAATTTTTCTAAGCTGCTGACTGTATCGAATCTCGGTCTTTCTCGCCAGGTTCGGTGAGATCCGACTTATTTGGCTCTTCATCGTCATAACCTTCATTTGGTGGCGGTGGATCATCTTTAGCCTGGCTAATTTCCTCATCAGAAATATGAGAGAAAATACCAGTAGATTCGCTTGATTGGCGTAATTCTTTTAACGCCGTTTGACGCGAGATAATTCCAGCCTCTTCAACCTTAGTAACTGCCTCGGCGACCTTTGCGGCAATCTCTGCCTTTTTCTCATCGTCTATTTGCCACAATGAAGCAAAATCAAACTTAAATGAGCTTGGTAGTGGTTTACCCAATTTTGACCGCGATACAATTTCAAGCAACTTATGCAACGGCGTACGCATACGGCCTTCTTGTTGCTGGTTGATGTTGTCGTAATAGTTGGATAGGTCAGACTCACCAGTTGCACTAAACCCCGCTGGCGATTGACCAAATAAGCGAACAAGAGGAATTCCCAAAGCACCTGCAATTTGTTGGCCAAACTGCATCAGAATATTATCAAGTCCAGAAAAACTATATTGATGGGCCTCATAAGTATCTTCAGCATCCATCAGCGTTAGGCCTTCGTTAGATTGCCAAAGACGGATCTGATTGATTTGCTCAACTAAAGCGTCGTACATCCGACCTCCTGCGGCGATTAGATTACGTAACCCCTTAACCTTGTAAGTGCGTAGGTGTGCTTTATAGATGAGTTGACCAGCGCCTAAAGTAGCGCTATCAAAAATTGTTAGCCGATCCTCTAAGCGCTCAATAA
Organism: Acinetobacter nosocomialis; assembly: GCA_025736915.1. Classification (GTDB taxonomy): domain Bacteria; phylum Pseudomonadota; class Gammaproteobacteria; order Pseudomonadales; family Moraxellaceae; genus Acinetobacter; species Acinetobacter nosocomialis_A. Next base: position 770,440 of record CP107049.1, read on the forward strand.
CAGATTGGCCCCAAAGGTTTTCCGCTATAGCCTGCCAATATGGGAGCTTAATGCCATCCATTCTAAAGACACGTGAATAATGGACTCTTTGATTACAAAGCCCCGCAGAATCTGTTCTGACGTCATAATATTTAGGCATCCCATAATCAGGCCCAAACTCAGTGACTAAATCTTGCAAAGTCGGTTGAACCATCCAGCGGTCCAAAACAAGCAGACCTTTGAATTGATCCTTGCCAATAGTATTTACATTAAGTGGAGTAGAAACATTTTGGCCATCGATCAGCATTACTGCGATAGCCCCGCCGTAAAGCCGAGACCAGCGGATAGTTTCATTGATCTTATCCCAAGCTTGTAACCGGTCTAGCTCCTGGTTAATTGCTTCAACATCCTCCGGGTTTTCCATACCGCGAATATTGATACCCTCGCGGGTCATATCATCCGCAACAACATCTACGGCTTGGCCAACCACCCAACTTGAGCGGTACATCGCTTCAAGTTTTACGCGATTACGACTTGTAAAGTTAAAGCCATACGTAGATTGATCGTGCTGATTACCAGAACCTAAGCCAACGCGAGCGGCGAAATTCTGGAATGAGTCTTTAGTAAATTTAATTAAGCCCATAACCTTCTCTTTTACAGCTTGCCCCAGACATTGAGTTCAGCAATTTTTGGGTTAAAACAAATCATGACGGCGTCACCACGGTTAGGTGATGCTGTGCCATCAGGCTGTTTATTAACTAGGATTTTTCCGACACCATTTTTTGTATAAGTCGGTTGAGATAACTCAGTTGCAAGTAATGCCAATTCCTTAGGATCGATTTCTTTAGTAGATAGTGAAATGATCATGTCAGGATCATAGTCAAGACCTTCGAGTGCTCTATAAGTCTCCTGAAAGCGCAAACGAAGTGACCACCAAGATTGAGCTTTAAGATTGGCAAAAAAGTCCTTGTTGTGACGATCCTCTACCATTTCCCCATCTGGGTCATGAACGGAACCAGATCCACGGAACGACTCGACATTGACTTCAAATAAGCCAAGTTCACGACGTTTTTCATTGATGACACGCGCATCGCCTTTAACACCAGCGCCAAGCCCATCAGCATCATAGAAAAGCGTGTCTACTGATTTTTCCGCACAATAATCCATAGCCTTTTGAGTGGTCCCGAATATGTCATCACCTTTACCTGACCATGTAGCCAAATAATTCATGACAACGCCATGGCGACCCGCAAGCGAGTTTTTATCCTTGCCACCATCGGCAACATCTAATCCAGCTATACGATCACCTGTAGGCTCAATTTGAAGTTTCTTATGTGCATCAAGCGAAGCCTGAACCCAAGCTGAAGGAATCAAGACACCCTCAACTGAAGCGGCGTAGTTAATATCGACCTCTTGAGCAAGAACCACATCGTCCAATGTCGCAAGCTGCTTTTCATACCACGGGTAAATAACTTTGCCATTGAAAGTAACAGTCCAATTTTTATCTGGGTTATCCCTCCAAGGCATAGTAAAGACTGAATAACGGCCGCTAAATCTATCCTGGTGAAATCGATCACCAATGCCGTTGGGAGTGGATCCTTTAATGTGTACGTTAGTGTTTTGCGAGATAGCAGCATCTACAGCTTCTTGCCGCTCTACGAATGCCCATTCATCCAAAAAGTACATCGTGGTACGACCACCACGGCCGATATTGTCGCCAGCTTCACCCGTAATAGTTGCGCCGTTATCTGGGTTAATGATGCGCATGTAGTTATCGTGAACTTTCTCAACAAAGCCCTTAGGTTTTAACCAGTCAGGCATTTTGCTGAACATATCGCGGAATTTATGAAATAGGGTTTTAGGGTCGCCTTTCTTATCTACGAGTTCTTCCTTACGGCTCCCGACACCACCCGCAAAACCTTCAACAAATAACCACCGATGCAAGAAAAAACCCAGCACAACATAGCTCATTCCTTCATCACGGGATTTTTCAATAAGTCCGTGTGTCTGAGTGTTTTCACGCTCGATTAACCAATTTACGAGTTCAACTTGCTTGGGGCGTAAGACAAAAGGAATATTGGCCGGTAATCCAAAAGCCATACCACGCGGATCATACGTCCAGATCCAATGGTTAAACCAATGAACTGGATCCTTGCGGCATTTGTATATTTCCGCCTGGATACTTAATTCGTTTTGCTCAATTACTGCCTTGTAGTAGTAGCGCCGTGTCATCTCAGCAATTACTTCAGGCAAGCGCGTATTTACCGTCCATTCTTTAATTAACGGCGCTATTTCTTCCATTGCATAAGTCATAACTTTCCATTAATCGCTAAACGTGAAAGTTCTTGCGGGGTGAGTTTGTCTAAATCTTCAGGTGTATATACCGGATTTGCTTCTGGCGGCTTCTCAGTATTTTCTGTTTTAACTGGTCCACCGCCTGCCCCTGTTATTTCCTTGCGATTGGTATATAAGCCACCAACCTCTTTTGCTGCCTGCTCTAATAAGCTCGGCACAATGACGGGGTTTTCTTTGAATTGTTCATGATCGATGAATCGTTGTAGACGCTTGAGGCGGTATGCAATGTTTGCGATAGGAATGGAACTAAGATTATCGTTCATTTCCTTACGGACTCTATAGAACTCAGTTTTAAATTCTTCGCTTAAATCCTGTCCTGTTTTTTTAGTGGGGTCGTACGCTTCACACTGCTGTTTAGTTACGGTGATACCAAATTCTTCTTGGACGCCCTTCACTGTTTCTGTGGGTGTCTCATACATAGCAAGTGACCGTACAATATAGAGTTTTACCCGTTTATTAAGCCTTGCCATTTTTCTCTATCGTCCAAGTACGTCCAAGTAGAGTGGCAAAAAAATTTAAACCACCTTTAAGTTACAAGTGCCACAAGCGTAATGAACATCAGCGCGTGTGAGCTGAGGTCTTTTATTAGCTGCTTCGACCATACGTTTAACATCCTCAGTTGCTCCATATCGGCGAACTACCCCCACAAACTCTTCCACATCATGCCCCTGTATAGCTAACTTCGGCATGCCCGTTTCCCTGTTATAAGCTGGTGCTCCGTGTTGGTCTTTTTTGTGTGCAATGTGGTAAAGCTCATGTTCCACCAAAGCACAAAAGTCCACATCATTCGCAATCAAGGAATAAGAAGCGTCAAACGTAATTAAGTATTCAGGTAAATATTCAAACCACTGAATGTATTGTTCTTCTTGTCGTTCTTTCTTCCATCCACCAGCATTGATCATTATTTTTTCGGTAGTACCAATAACCTGACGACCTTGCTTTTTAAAACCAGATCTAGCCCACATCACAGCAATTTCAGGATAACGAAATGAGCGTAAATGCATGTGATCAGGGTTATAAAGTTTTGATTTTGGATTTAGAAAAACTTGTTTTATCCAGTCCCATAATTCAGGTGCCGGTACAAAGTTAGTTGTTCCCATTTCAAAAATGTATTCTGGAGGCATTGGGCGTGCAGGAATTTGAAAACCGACTTCGTTTTTCATAATTTTTACCTATTAAAAAACCACCGCGTGGGTGGTTCTTTTCTCTAACTATTAATAACGCCATGTAACCAACCAAGATATTTATCTCTATCTCTAAAATTTGGTGAATCATTCGAATTAATGTCTATCCTATGTCCATTCACAGCAATTGAAAATCTATAAGGTGTTTGAAACAGGCTTCCTTTAGGGGCATCTAAATAGTTATTCCAGAACCAAAGATTATAAACCCAATTACCAACTTTTTTACTTTCGTCATCAAGATTCGGATGCTGAAGAATCCTTTCCGCCTGCTCTTCGATTTCTGGAAAACGTTCATGACTGACAAATGAATCATAAAGTTCTTCTAGTTTTCTGAATTCCACTATTATTTCTCTTTTATATAAGGAATTTTCAATATATCAAAATTCATTTATATAAGAGGTAATTAAATTCCTAAAATTAAAAAGCCCCACCAATAATCGATATTTAGCGGGGCTTTTTTGCGCCGTAATACGTCCGGCAAACGATAAAACTAGTTTTTAGGCGCTCTTAAAATATCTAATACTAATTTAGACATTTCATGTAGATCGGAACCTACTGGCAACCAGAAATCATAAAAGGTGTTAGAACGACCATAAATCTGTTTGTAGTACTCAGTTTTGAAGGATGGATCAATATCAGAAGCTTTTAACAACTTCCCTTCTTTAACTATCACTTGCCCATCCAGTTCACCACTAACGCAGATATTCATTTAGCTAACCAGCTTTTAATTAGACTAGACTATATCACAAAAGAAAACCTTCAGAAGGATGTTGTTATTTAGGAACTTATTTGAGCTTTTTGTTCAAGTTATCATTTCTACAAGATTCGATCATTTCGTTTAATCTTTCAAACATAATTTTTGACTCTTCAGAAATTGAAGGAAATCTTTCAAATTCTTCTTGTAGCATAATATTTATAAATCCATGTGAAGTACTCAAATAAGATTCTAGCTCCTTATTTAGTACATTAAGGTTTAAATCTTTAATGTAGGAGTTAAGGACTCTTAGTTTCCAATATAATTTAAAGAACTCCGCTCTTTCCTCAACATCTTGTTCATTTTGACTTGACGGAAATCTATTTATGATAAAATTTATATCACTAACTAATGCTTTTATTTCTCTTAAGTCTTTATCTAAACTTTCTGAAATGTACTGGTCACGCCAATCGCTATAAAGTAACAATGCTAAAAATAAAGAAGTTACACTTAAACTGAATGTAATTAAATCATTAAATTTAATAGTTTCCATTGAAGGGAAAAAGAAATTAAATATTTTGTACCCACATATATATAGAAAAAATATAGATATAAAAATCAATATTAGAAAGCATACTTTCTCTGCAATAGTTTTATTGTTCTTAGTTATCACAACTTAATACCATAATTTTAATTATGAATATTATAACAAAAAAGCCCACCAAATGATGAGCTTTAATACTAGTGCTTACTTACACTTCGAACACTATAGCACGAATATGCCACACCCTGTATTTACAGTCAAGAAGATTGATTTTCAACTACTACTGTTTTTATAAATTTATCAAATTGAAAATGTGGGTAACGTGATTTGATGAAGGCTAAGCCGCATTTAATGTCCTGTTGGATTTGCGAACCGTATGTATTATTACTCTTTGCAATATCACGAATTGACTCGCCCATTACATAGTGCCACCAGATTGCCCCCACCCATTCTCGAACAACCTCATCTTTAATATCTTTAAGATCAAGTAGAAGTTTATGAATAGCACGTGCTTCATTATCATTTAATTGACAGCAAGTACCTTTACGGCGTGAACACAAGCGATCTTTAAAATTCTCATCCCCCATGTACATAGCCATTAACATTTCACGCTTTTCTTGAGTGATGCGTTTAGTTGGCATCGTCTTAACTATTTTGACCATTGTTTCAGTATCGCCGTTAAGCCATGCCCCAAGCTGACGGCACCATTCTTCAAAACTATATTTAGACCAATTGACCGCTTGTAAAATGTGTTGTTGTGCTGCCATATTCATAATCATCCCACCAATTGCTCAATTTTTTTTAATGCCAAACCTGACTTAACTTGCTCAGTACTGAACCGTAAAACCGTATAACCCATCGCTGCTGCTTCGTTGTATTTCTCCATATCTCCTAAATAGCCTTTACCTCTTGTATGACGACCTCCGCTCCAGATACCACCCTCAACTTCAACTAAAATCTTTGTACCTGTAATAAAAAAATCTGCTCTCCACTTACGTGTTGGATGGAATTTGTATTCCTGTTCAAACTTGATCTTGCATGCGTTTAAATGTGTTGCCAATGCCATTTCGCCTTCACTCGGCTGCCTGGTACCTTGCTTTGCTGAACGGCGCTTTTTATTTTTCTGAATAGGAAATAGTTCACGATATTCAGCAAGGCTTATTGATGACATCAAATACCATCCTTTTGGAAATCAAAGTGGCAATCAGACCAAATATCTTTTACTTTTTTCACGTTTGTATATTTAGTCCATCCGAACTTAAGCTCTTGATTATGTTGTTTGTCCATTTGGTCCACTACTACAAACACACCATGGTTAACTACAGTTATTCTTTTAAACTCACTCATGGCTGGCTCCTTCCACAAATATCGGCTTTGGTATTAATGCCCAATGTGTAACCTCACTAATCGCAATATCGCAATCATTCCCAGTTAAGAACATTTCAACCTCAAGGCTTCCCCAAAAAACTCTTCTTGCAATATGGGTTATATGAGTAGACTCAACCTTTTGAGCGATATAAACGTTCTGATTAAGAAGAGGTTTTCTATCTTTAATATCAATCCACTTAATCTCACTCATCCCCGCCTCCGTATATTGATTCGTGGTCGCGGATGGCTTGTTCTACTTTATGGATATAGACATCAGCTAAGCCGTCTTCGATTGGAACTGAGACAAGTAAGAATCCATTAAAATCAGCCATCTTCACTTTGGACTTTGCTGTCGCAATGCTGCCAAACAAGTTGATTAGCTCAACTGAATCCACCAGACGCTTGAGGTCTTTCAAATTGATTGTGTGAATTGAATCGTTATTACTTGAATAACTACGGAACATTCTTATTTTTCCAATTTGAAATTCATGACAGTAATACTCAGCATTATCAGGCGCCCCCTTGAGTACTTCTGTTGCGCTCTTAAAACCAAATTTTTGAATAAATTGAAAAGCATTCATACATTCGCCCCATCAATTAACTTAAGAATATTTCTTGGAATAGGCATTCCTTCTCGGCGGCACATCTCTACATATTCATGTGGATTGTCAAAAGGATCTGGCCCTAACTCTTGTTTCAGTTCTGGCTCTTTTTCTTTTGCCTGTAGCTTTTGTACTGGTGCAGGTTTACGCCCATTGATTTTTAAGCGGTCCATTAGCGATTTAAGATGCTTTTGTGCTTCGTCATTGCTTACTGGTGCGTGTTCAGGCTCTTTGTGCTCTAGTTGTAGCGGCGGTGTGTAAAATTCCTGCTGACGGCCTTTTAATTGCGCTTTAGCAACCATTACGTTGTAGGTACCAAAGAAATTATCTTGAGCAGCTCTCATTTGACCCGCTTCGATCAAATACATAACTTCGTCTAAGGCATACTTTGTGATTTGAGTTATTACCACCGTACGATCTGTTGTGAACTTACAAGCACGTGACCAAGCTTCCTCAGGAGACATCCAGGTTTCACCGATACACCAAGTGCGGAACTCAGCAAATGAAGGCATAAAACGACCACCTGCAGTAAGTAAGCGAGCAAGTGCATTGTTAAATTGGTTTTGGTGCACACCTACAAGAGTTTTAAGTGCTATCTGCTCTACTACTGACAGAGGAATTGCACTTTCACCAGTAACAGGAAATTGTTTATTGAACTGAGCAGCGTAAACGGTGCGAAGAGATGCGATTAATTGACGAACTTCGTTCAAGGTAATCTCATGCATGACCTACCTCCTCAATCATTGGAAACTTTTTTGCTGGGGTTACATCCACAATTTGAGACTCGTTTTGTTCTTCAAAAAGATTTGCGAAGTAACCAGGCTCTTGTGGTTTATGACATGCTGTTGAGATTTGCTCTTGCTTCTTGCGGTTAGATGCAATCTGTTTTTCGTTGTTTTGAACCCAAGAGAACCACTTAACTAGCCAGATGCTTGGTGTGTTCACAGAACTAGATTCGTTTGCAAAGTACCAGTCACCAAAGTTTTGAATCATGGTTCTTAAATCGATTTCAGGTACTGAAACAAATCTCTGTTGAGCAAGTGAAATGAAATCGTATTGAAACTCGTTGTATTCAGAAACGAATTCACGCATTGAGTAACGCTTGAAATCATCTTTGTGATATTGAGCAAATTGAATTGGAAGTAATTGCGAATTTTCTTCACGCGCATTACTACCACTATCAATATATTGGTTATCGGTTAACGGTTTATGGTTAAGGTTATTTTGGCTTTCACTTTCAGAACCCAAAATTAACCCACTGGGTTTTTCTGGATTTTCAGTATTAACCGAAACGTTTTTATTTTGGTTTTCTTTTGGTTTTTCCTTACGTGGACGTCCACCTTTCTTACCATTTTCGCGATTTTTATCCCCTACTTTTTGATAAGCGGCAATTTCTGAATCACAACGCTTGTTGTGAAACCCGTCTTCCTCTTCAATAAAAAACTCTTGCAGCACAATTAATACCGCTTCTCTTTCTTCTTGGGTATTTGCACGTAACCTACGAAAAACCGACTGGGTTTCTTTGGGTAATGGTTTTTCATTCAAATAATAGAAATCAAGAGCTCGTCTATAAAAGCACTCCTCAACTGGGCTCAGGTGTGCTGTATCAACCATAAAGTCGCTAATGTGATGTAAATATTTATACATGGATGCCTCCAAATAAATCTTGGTGTTGTGCATTTGGAGAAATCCAAAGGCATTCAGTGCGGGTATCTGTGCCACGACCTGATGAAATACGTGCCTTTGTATCTACACGTTTCCATTTGGCTAAATAGTCGTTGTAAATTTCACTTGGATAACCAGAAACAATGACTTTGCCTTCTAGCTCGAGTAAAACTTCTAAGAGTTCTTCATGGTCGTGATCAGACATTTCATGACGATAAACACGACCAGTCTTTGCGCCTGAGTAACGTGTGTCATGTACATAAGGTGGATCTACATAGTGAAGGGTTTCAGAATCATCATGATCTTGAAGCACCTGAATAGCAGGACGATTCTCAATAAGAACACCAGATAATCTCTGGCCAACGATTGCTAAATGATTTGGATAAGTCACCCATAATGATTGGGCTGTGCCATAAGCCCTTTTTGTATCAATCCTGAACCCTGTAATTCCTTTGGAAGCACCTGCAGAGCCAAAACCCATTTGTGCGCGAATAATTAAACGGCGTGCCTTTTCAATTGAATCTTCGCAAGGCTCCCAAGCTTCTTGAAAGTCATCTCTTGAATAAGGAGTAAAAACCAGTTGTTCGATTAATTTATTTCGATTGTCTTCATTTCTTAAAACACGAAATAGATTTACGATCTCGCCATCGAGGTCGTTATAAACTTCTGCATAAGCTCGTGGCTTTTGGAGTAAAACTCCAGCCGCTCCCCCAAATGCTTCTGTATAGCAAGTATGGCTTGGAAAATGGCTTAAGACCCATGGTGCTAAGCGGAACTTACCACCGTGATAGCGGATTAAAGGATGAGACATCGTAGTCATGCTTCACCGCCTTCTTTAATCTGAATATAAGTATTACCCAAGAAACGGATCCGACCAGCACGGCCAAGGCTTTTGATAACGTCTTCAGCCTGCATATACGTCATACGATGCTGACGGACTAAAACGTCTTTGAAGTCATCACGCTTAACAGCCGCATTTTTAGTGTCAGCCTTAATGCGTTCTAAATTCTCTTCACACTTTTTGATTAATGTATTAAGAGTATTTAAAGCCGGTTCATACCAGCTCTGGATTATTTGCTGTTGATTTGATACATTAGTTTGCATATTCATTGGTTCCTAAATTGATGAATTAAGAAGCCTGATCTAGTACATCAGGCTTTTTTATTTCCAATTTCTGCAAAGCCCTCTACTTCCCTAAGCTTCACAGTATTTCCATTGCCTTGCCCAACATTCCCTGTTAATCCCAAGCGCGTCATTTTTTCTGCTGCTACAGTTACGGTATGCCATTCACCCATAATCATTTTTTCTAGGAGCACGCTACCTTGCGCAGCAATATCGTTCCCTTCCAATTCAGCAAGAACTACCAATCTGCTATGCATGTCCTGATCGATACGAATATGAATAGATTTCTTTTCAAGGCTCATAAGCTTTTCTCTAAGCAACTGAAGTCTTCTTCTCTTCAGTCTGTTGGGTTAAAAATATTTCTGGAAATTTCAATTTTTCTTTTGCTGGAATTCCACGAACAGTCCAGTTTTGAACGCGGTGAGAGCGGTAATTCAACTTGCGAGCCAATTCAGTAGCGCCGCCATATTCAGCAATGATTTTTTTATCTTCTTGAAGTGATGTCATAAACAATGCCCTAAAACAAAATGTTTCATAAATACTAAAACATTTTGTTTTATTCGGTCAATCACTTTGTTTCACACAGATTGTTTTTATTCTGAGAAAATTTTAATAATTGTTTTAGGTTGTTTTGTTATGAGTGATAAAGAGCTACACCCTACTATGCAGCGCATTTATGATGAAACAGGTTTAAATGCCAATTCATTAGCTTCGCTTTTAGATGTAGATTCTCAGAAAGTATATAACTGGGATAAGCGAGGAATTTCCAAACAAGGTGGATTGCAAGTCGCTCAAAAATTGAAATTAGACTATGCATGGATCCTAACAGGCGAAGGTCAGCCAAAAATTGAAAAACTTTATAATGAAAAAAGTTTTAATGTTTCTCCAAGAATTGGAGGATGGGTTCCAGTGAAGTCATATTCAAAGATGGGGTATGACGGTTATTACACTGAAATGGGCTATGGTGGGAATGGTGGAGATGGTTATGTACCATCACTCACAGCGGGTCTTAATGCATATGCAGTTAAAGGAACAGGTGATTCAATGTATCCCGCCATTCGTAATGGTTGGTACATTGTTTGCGATCCAGATGCCGCCCCAACACCAACGGAATTTGTTGAAGTTCAGCTAAAGGATGGACGTAGAACAGTAAAAGAGTTTATTGGTATAGTTAATGATGTTTTACATCTTTTAGCGGTGAATGGTGAAAAGCGAACGACTTTCGAAATGGATGAAGTTGAAGCAATTGTTGCTGTAACAGACATTGTTCCACCTAGCCGCCATGTTCAGGATTATCCAACAATACCATTACAAGATATTCATTACGATTAGATAGAAAGTTATCGAAGCCGCCTTAGGGCGGTTTTTTTGTGCCTGCCGAAAATAACACATTTTGTTTTAAAAATATCTTGACCAAATAAAACATAGTGTTTTATATTTTAATAACACATTTTGTTTTACCAAATAAAAAAGCACATCGACCGCTAAATCTAATGTGCTTTTGCAAACTGCGAGATAAGTATGAAACAAAACACTATCCATAGTCAAACGACTGCACGCTTATATCAACACCCGACTGTTGAAGAACAGCGCCCAACTCGTTTTGCCACCATCAAGGCCAACGCAATCGACTTTATAAAGTTTATTGTCCTCTCATTCTTCCTTTGGGTAATTGCTGTAACTGCAGCATCTTGGATGATGGGAGGCTGAACATGTCTAATTCTTCTCTAAATCTTTCAGACCGCCAAAAGGCTGTTTTAGAAACTGTTATCGAAATCAATAAAGAAGGTCAACAACCTTACACATGGCAAGTTGCACGTCGCATGGGAACAAAAGGTCACCAAATTACTGAAAAACAGTGTGGCTATGATCTAAGTGTGATTATTCGCACAAAAGGTTCAGGGGTATTTTCTGTCAAGTTTGATAGCAATCCTAAAGTTTGGATCTATGAAGAACCTAAGGGAGCAGCTTGAACATGGCTATCTTCAAAAAACACCCTGACGGTTATAAGTCTTTCTTAGGCCGAGACAATACAGGCCTCTACTCTGTCCGTATTGGCTGGGTGGTATACGCATCTAATGCAAACGGCTCAGTTCTTTACAAAGTTAAAGATGGAGTTAAGACACCTTTAGATGTGGCCAAGTTCCAATCTGAATATCCGAAAGTTTGGGAAGTATTAACTCAAGAGATCAGCTTTCAACGCAAAAAGAAGCTGGCAATCGATTTGGGTAACTCTCACATCTCATCTATTGACCGCAAAGCTTATAAAACCAAGCGCGGCTTCACTGGCTCAAGATAAGGATAAGAAAAATGGCTCTACCTATTATCACTGCTGACCAAACTTTATTGGTTCAAGCAATTATTGTGTACCTATACGCTGATCCGGGTTTAGGTAAATCTTCAATGGGCTTTACTGCGGAAAAAGCAATTTCATTCGACTTTGACCGTGGTGCTCACCGTACTGGTGAATTGCGGCGTGGTGCGGTCGTACAGGTTCAACAATGGAGCGATGTTGCAAACCTAACTCCTCAAGACTTGGCACCTTATAAAACCGTAGTCATAGATACCGTGGGCGCTATGCTTGAGTGCATTAAAACTCATCTCTTGCTTACTGCTAATAATCGTCAAAAAGATGGTTCTTTAAAGTTAAAAGCCCAAGGATTAGCGAACCAAACATTTAAACAATACATCAATACTTTGATCAGTTTGGGTAAGGATGTTGTTTTTATAGCTCATGCTTCTGAAGATCAAAACGGCGATCAAATTATTTACCGACCAGATCTAGGCGGTAAGAACCGTAATGAACTTTACCGCATTGCAGACATCATGGGTTATCTAACCACTGTTACTACTGGTGAAGGTAAAAATGCCCGTGTTATCAGCTTTAAACCGTCCCCTACACACCATGCGAAAAACTCAGGTGCCTTAGGCGGTGAAACTGGTGAAGTATGGGTACCAGATCTAAAAGCTCACCCTACATTCTTGGCTGACCTCATCAACCAAGCCAAGGACCACATCAACACATTAACACCAGCACAACTTGCAGCAGCTAAAGCTCAAGAAGAGTTAGTGAACTGGAAACAAAGTTGTGAAGAAGCTGAGCATGCTGGTGATCTTAACCAATTAACTGAATCGCTTGATAAAGAGCACATGTACTACCAGAACATGCGCCAAGCAATGCTTTTGCGAGCTAAAACTTTGAACTGCACATTCGATAAGGAACGCAATTCTTGGATTAGCCCTCCTGAATTTAACGGCATTTCAGACGAACAAAGAGATGAACTTCAGAATTTTATTGCTGAACGCGGCCTCGATGTAAAAACCGTATGTGAGCATTTCGGAATTGATGCCCTTATTCAAATTGAAGCTGCAAAGCTACCAGCAGTGAAACAAGAAATTGAAACATTAGCTAAAAATGGGATGACAGCATGAATAATTTAATTACAGCAACTGAAGCTTTTGCAGCTCTTCAAAAAGGTAAAACGGTACTTTGTCGCCCAATTGGTGACATGTTGGACTTTACAGACTTAGATCAGTTCCCTGCTTCTGTATTTGGCAACCCAGGTTTTGAATTTTGTATCAAAGCCGAAATGATGGAGTTGGCAGGTATCCAATTTACAAAACCCTTAGCTACTCATGAAGTTGAGGATGATCAAGAAATCTTTATTGTTATGCCAACTCGAATTGTGAAGGCTAAATTTAATCCTGAAAATTGCGAGATTTTTTATAGCGTAATGAATGGTTTTGCTCAGGCAGACGCAGAAAATGCAGTATTACAATTAAAAGCTTTAGGTGCGACATTTGGTCAAGCAATTGACTATGTGGAAGTTGAAGATGGTTTTAATGACCATCCGAAGAAAAAACGGACTAAAAAAGAGCCACAAGTTAAAGCTGAAAAAACAGTTATTGATGAAACTGTAAAAGAAACTAGCAAGGCCCTTGAAAGTAAAATAGTTATAACTGAACAAACTAATGTCACTACTTCTGAGGATGCACTAGCTCCAGTAGCTAATAAACCTAAAGCAGATCCTGAATATCAAAAGACACTTGATACTCTTCTCCAGCGTGTGCGTGAGTCTAAAACACCTGCAGAAGTAAATGCTGTTTATCGTTACGCACGTACATGGACTGATGAACAAACAAAACCCCTTCTACTTGCTACTCATAAACGGTTAGAAGAATTGGCAAATATAAAGCCGGCAGAAGGTGAACCACCTTCACTAATGGTTCAGATCCAAAACGCACCTGACCTTACAACATTGGATGCACTGGAAATAGATGTGGCTGCACGAGATCCACAGACTCAGCCAAGACTGATGGACTTTGTTAAAAAGCGTCGTTTTGAATTAGAAAATCCTCCATCAATTGAACCTGATTATTTACTGGGGGGATCATTCTAATGACAAAAAAAACTACTCCAGAATTTCTATTCGAACCTAAGCTGCTACCTCAGCAGCTTTTCGAAAAGTTCGTAGTGTTCAACGTAAATGCTGGTTATCGCGGAAGAGGAACACCGCACGGCGTGAACTTAATAAAAGGTAATAAAGCCACCCTTACTGTGAATAACAAAGGTGTGATGAACAAGGCAGCTCAAGAGCGATACAAGCTAATGCTTTTGAAGTACTTCAAAGAAGGTCGCTCAGCAATGGATGAGCTGAATCATGAAGTTAAACGTATTTATAGAATGGTGGCGTGAATGGTTGATTTGAATAAGGAAAGAGAGGCTTTCTTAGGATTTCTTAGAACTAAAGGTGTTATTAAAGTTGGCTGGAATAGTTTAGGCGTTTTAACAAACTTAGTTCGTGAAGCTGGATGCACTCTTAGCTATAACGATATTGAACTAATGCAAGAAGTTTGGATGGAAAAAGCCAAAAATCAGCTTGTGCCAGAAACTCACGTGCTAGTTGAGAAATCTAAAATCTCTACATGGTGGCAAGATGCAGATGAACCAGAAAACTTCGCCAGTACTGAAGAGCAGTTATTAGGATTAATTGCAGAATCTGAAATTTATATAGACGATATGCTTGTTGTTGAAAAGCATATTCAAGCTCAGTTGAGTACTCAAAAACTTTATTGTGTTTATCAAATTACCAATAAAGAAACTGGTTTAGCTGAAATCAAAGTTTGTGAATCAAAGTTAGAAGCTGAAGAAATTCTTAATAACAATGCCAAATGGGTAGTGGAAAAAGAAGCAGATCAATATGAAAGTATGAATGCGTTTTTTGAAGAGGTAGAGCGCAAATCGGGAGCTGAACAATGAGCAAATTTATTGGTGGAGTTAATTTGAACCCTAGCCGTATTGAAGGTACTCCCGATCAGGTAGCAGTTCATATTTTTAAAGAAGTTATTTGCCCAAGTACTGAGGAGCTTCTTAAAAATAATCCAGAGGCTGCAAAAGTATTTGCATATCACATTTTTGGTTTAGCACTGTCTCAACTTGCTGAATTTCATTCAACTAAAAGCCTTGATAAATCTGTGAGCGTTACCCTACACAACCTTGTGCAACAGTTGAAGAAAGAACGTAATGAGCTGAAGAATTAAGGAGTAAAACTAAATGCTATTAACAGTCAATCAGACAATTCAGGTCACCAATTTATCGAAGACCACTATATATAGGATGTTTGATTCAGGAGAACTTAAAAAAGTTAAGTTGGGTGGTTCAACAAGAGTTGAGCTTTCTAAAGAACTTTACGAAAAGTACAAAGAAAAAATTCAGGCCTTATTTTAAGGCCTTTTTTATATTATTTAACTCTTCTTTCCCTTGCTTCTTCACGCAACCTATCTAAATAGTCTGCCCAAGCCTGCATCATCTCTGCACGTTCACTTAAATATTTTGTTCGGTTATATGCCCTACCATGCATATCTTTAACTTGGTGTGCGAGCTGCTGTTCTATTCGTTCAATAGGATAATGGAGTACTTCATCTAATAAAGTCCGAGCTGTTGCCCTCATTCCATGCCCTGTTGTTTCACCGTTAGCAAATCCAAAAGTCTTAAGTCTTTTGTTTATAGTTGATTCACTAATAACTGCATTACCCTTTTTCATTGAAGCAAAGACATATTTTTGACTACCAGTTAATTTATAAAGATTTCTGAGATGTTCAATAACTTGCTTGGCTAAAGGAACAATATGCTCTAATTCAGTCTTGTTTTGTGTCTTAGGTGGCGTGTAAGCCCAAATGCCTTTATCTAAATCAATTTTTTCCCATTCCGCCCAACGCAACTCACCAGGTCTAATAAAAACATAAGGCAAAATTAAAGTTGCATAGTAAACAATAATTGAACCACTTACTGAGGGCTCGGATAAATCTAATAGTAGTTGCCCTAGCCTTTCTTCATCAGTTATTGCAGCGTAGTGCTTAACCTTCCCAGACTTTAAAATACCAGAAATTTGATCCGCAACATTAAACTGACAAAGGCCAAGCACAATAGCGTATTTAAAAACTTGGCTAGCTTTAGAGCGCATCCTTTTTGCAGAATCATATTTACCTTGATTCTCATAAAGTCGACAAGCATCCAAAATTTGCAGAGCCGTGATTTCTGAAATAGGTATCGAGCCAACACTTAAATAAAGCTTATCCCAAATTGATTCATTACGTTGCTTAGTACTATCAGTAATTTCTTCAGTTAATCGAAACTCATCTGCTACAGCTGCAAAGGTAGATACAAGATTTCTTTTTTTGATCTGAATATCTCTTTTACGCTGTTCAACTGGATCTATATTCTGTGCAATTTGACTTCTAAATTCTTCACGCTGTTGTCTTGCCACAGCTAAAGAAATTTCAGGATATGAACCAATAGTTATGGTGTTACGCTTCTTAATAATTGGACGGGTATAATCGAATCGCCAAGTGGTAGCCCCCTTTTTATCAATTAATAGGTATAATCCACCACCATCAGAAAGCTTTTGAGTTTTTTTCTCAATTTCTTTCTTATTTTTAGCGATTTCGGACTTTATTTTAGAGTCGGTTAAAGCGGGTACTATTTTCGGCATTTTTGAATTTTACGGTAAGTTATACGGTATAATCTCACATACTGAACATTTTAATAGATTAAAATCATTAACTTATGTTTCATTTCGTGAGCGCGCCGGGCGCACCAATTTATATATAATAACTTCATAAATTTATCCCAATTTCATAAAATTCCGACTATTTTACTTGGTTTATTAATCATTATCGCTCAAAATATACCCCTCTTTCATAATGTGAGAATTTCATGACTGATGCTTTGGTATTAAAAGATTTGTCCAAAACATATCGTAATGGTTTTCAGGCGTTAAAAGGTATTAACCTCACTGTGCCTGAAGGTGAATTTTATGCGTTGTTAGGCCCAAATGGTGCCGGCAAATCAACAACCATTGGTATTATCAGCTCCCTCACAAAAAAAACCGAAGGAACAGTTGAGATTTTTGGGCACAATCTCGACACTCACCCATCCTTGGCAAAACAACAGCTTGGCGTTGTCCCTCAAGAATTTAACTTTGGGCAGTTTGAAAAAGCATTCGATATTTTAGTCACTCAAGCTGGCTATTACGGCATTCACAAAAAGATTGCCGAAAAACGTGCCGAACATTATTTAGAAAAACTAGGCCTTTGGGAAAAGCGTAATATACAAGCACGCATGCTGTCTGGTGGTATGAAGCGCCGTCTAATGATAGCCCGTGCCATGATGCATGAGCCTAAACTTCTTATTTTAGATGAACCTACTGCGGGTGTAGATATTGAGTTACGCCGTTCTATGTGGGATTTTCTAACCGAAATGAACGAAAGTGGCACTTCTATTATTTTAACGACACACTATTTAGAAGAAGCGGAAATGCTCTGTCGTCAAATTGCCATCATTGACCGCGGTGTCATCAAAGAAGACACCAGTATGAAAAGTTTCTTAAACCAGTTGAGTGAAGAATCTTTTATTTTCGATTTGGCAGAACCGATTGCCCCACTCCAGTTAAACATTATTGGAGTGAAATTCAACTTAATTGATAGCAGCACTTTAGAAGTAACCATGGATAAGGCTCATACATTAAATGACTTATTCCAACTTTTAGAGTCACAAGGTATTCGTGTTCGTAGTATGCGTAACAAATCAAATCGCCTCGAAGAACTATTTGTCAAAATGGTTGAGAAAAATCTTGAAGGAGAGGCAAAATGAACTTTAACCAACTGCAAATTGCCCTCTGGACTTTAGTTCGTAAAGAAGTACGCCGATTTCTTCGCATTTGGCCCCAAACCTTATTACCACCTGCGATTACTATGAGCTTGTATTTTGTCATCTTTGGTAATTTGGTTGGCTCACGTATTGGACAAATGGGCGGCGTAAGCTATATGCAGTTTATTGTGCCCGGCCTGATCATGATGGCTGTTATTACCAACAGTTATGCGAACGTCTCTTCCAGTTTCTTTAGTGTGAAATTCCAAAAAAGCATTGAAGAACTTATTATGAGTCCTGTGCCATTACATATTATTTTATGGGGCTATGTGATTGGTGGTATTTGTCGTGGTGTTCTAGTTGGAGCCATTGTTACTGCAATGAGTATGTTCTTTACCGACCTTTTCATACATAACTGGTTCGTAACTATATATACAGTATTAATTACATCCGTTTTATTTTCTTTAGGCGGTTTTATTAATGCAGTCTACGCAAAATCATTTGATGATATTTCTATTATTCCAACATTTGTACTTACTCCTCTCACCTACTTAGGTGGTGTGTTTTATGCCATTAGTGCACTTGGTCCTTTTTGGCAAAAACTTTCTTTAATTAATCCTATTGTGTATATGGTTAATGCTTTCCGTTTCGGCATTTTAGGTCATAGTGACGTGAACGTTACGTTCTCTTTAATCGTTGTGACATTATGTTGTGTTGTACTTTACGGAGTTGCTTACTATTTACTTGCTCGTGGTTCAGGAATGCGTGAATGAGTGTCGAACAGTCTTTATTGGGTAAAGAAACCCAATATCCAACTAGCTATCAACCCGATGTGTTATTTCCAATTGCACGTGCTCAATCTCGTGAAAACTATTCACATATTGAAGGCATTACCCAAGGTAAAGATTGGTGGCATGTTTTTGAAATATCTTGGTTAAACTCGCACGGTATTCCGCAGGTTGCTATTGGTAGAATTACCTTGCCAGCTTCTTCACCAAATTTGATTGAATCAAAGTCATTAAAACTTTACTTCAATAGTCTTAACTTCACTCAGTTTGACTCTAAAGCGTTATTCATTGAAACAGTTGAAAAGGATTTATCGGCTGCGGCAGGCGCAAAAGTTGAGCTAACGCTATTTCAAGTAGATGATCTCGATATTTCCAAGCCACAAGGCATTTGTATTGATGATCTAATACCTGAACGGTTAGAACAACATCCCGATGCATCGCTTTTAAAACTGGATGAGTCTGGCGAAGAAGTTGAAATTGAACTGTATTCTCATCTTTTGAGAAGTAACTGCCCAGTCACGGGACAACCGGATTGGGGTACAGTTTTTATCCGTTTTAAGGGCAAAAAACCTTGTTATCGTAGTCTTTTAGCTTATATTATCTCGTACCGTCAGCATAACGGTTTCCACGAACAGTGTGTTGAGCAAATCTTTGCAGATGTTTGGCAAAATTTGCAGCCTGAAAAGCTGATGGTTTATGCAACTTATACTCGCCGCGGTGGACTTGATATCAATCCTTGCCGAGTATCGGATCTATCATGGATGCCAAAACCGATTCGATTGGCACGACAATAAAACGAATAATTTGAGGATACACCATGCCGTTTTTTGGTTTTACCCCTTCTGAAGGCTTATTGAACGATATGCAGACTGGAATTGCGAATAAAAATTCTAGTGAACCGCTATATCCACTTCGAGACAAAATTGCTTTACAACTCAATGAAGAAATTATTGATAATGTACTGATTCAGTTAGTACAACATTTCCCAGCGAGTGAAAAAAGAGATACTGCCGAGAAACTTGCTGGTTATGTCAAATCTACAGTTGCCGTACTTTTAAAGCAATTACTCAGTAAAGCACCAAATGACGTTGTTAAACAGTCAGTTGAGTTTTCAGAGAAAAGCTTATTTAAAGATCCACAAGGTCAATATAAAGTTGGCGTAGCTTTAGATGCTGGCTTAGTGACTAATTTGAAGCATAATTTTACTGAGCTTCAAGCAGGTAATGACATTAATAAAGCAGCATTAGCGGAACTATATAAACAGTTTGGCGATGCTATGGTTAGACACTTTATGTCTGATTTTAACAAGACACTAGATTTAGGCATGATTAAGCGTAAAGCAGCCGATATTGGTGCTGCTGCTGTTACTAAAGCGGTTCATATCGCGATTGATAAACTCATTCCAAGTTTAAATCGCACTGAACTAAAAGCGATGGCTGAATATCATGACGGTCTATTCTTTAACTAATAAAAAGTAGACTATCGGAAACCTGGCGAGAGCCAGGTTTTTTTATTGCAAAATATTGATATACATTGCCATAAATCAGGTTTATGTTAGCATGCGCCAAGCACTGATTGACCTAGTTAAAGCCGCATGTCTCCTAGTCCACAATATAAATTTTTACGCCAAGCTCCTCGAGATGGTCTTAGTACTGCCATGCAACCATCACGCTGGCAGCAACTTCATATTGACCCTTGGTTATGCCTATTTTTATTCCTAAATGCTCTGTTAGGTTTAACGGTACTATATAGTGCTTCCGCACAAGATGTAGGCTTAGTCAGTAAACAGGCAATGAGCTTTGGTATTGGCTTTTTAGTCATGATTGGTCTGGCTCAAATTCCCCCAAAGGTTTATCAAGCTTTTTCACCCTACTTTTATTTATTTGCACTATTTTCCTTAATTGGAGTTATGGTCTTTGGTGAAGTTCGTATGGGGGCTAAACGCTGGATTGATATCCCGGGTTTCGGAAGTGTACAACCCAGTGAGTTCATGAAAATTGGCATGCCAATGATGATTTCATGGTTTTTAGCACGCAAACCACTTCCACCTAGCTTTTCTCAAGTTGTTTTATCATTAATGTTAATTGGTGTTCCATTTCTACTGATTGCAGAACAACCTGACTTAGGAACATCCCTACTCGTATTAGCGAGTGGTATTTTCGTATTATTTTTAAGTGGACTATCTTGGCGCATGATCGGTGCAGCAGCAGCCTGTGCCGCTATTGTTATTCCAATTGCGTGGGAATTTCTTTTACACGACTATCAACGTCAACGGGTTCTAACACTACTTGACCCAGAAGCAGATGCCTTAGGAACAGGCTGGAACATTATTCAATCTAAAACAGCTATCGGTTCTGGCGGTTTCTCAGGTAAAGGCTTTCTTGAAGGGACACAGTCACATTTACACTTTTTACCAGAAGGTCATACTGACTTTATTATTGCGGCTTATTCCGAAGAATTTGGCCTGATTGGCGTACTTATATTAGTTATTCTTTATTCAGCTATTATTTTTAGAACATTCCAAATTGGTTTACAAAGCTTTCATAATTATGGCCGTTTGGTTGCTGGCGCCTTTGGTTTGTCTTTTTTTGTTTATGTATTTGTAAACGCAGGAATGGTCAGTGGTATTTTACCTGTAGTGGGTGTTCCTTTGCCTTTTATGAGTTATGGCGGTACAGCTATTATTACTTTAATGGCCACTTTTGGTTTAGTCATGTCTATTCATACACATCGATAATTTGGAATTTTAAAAAGATATGTTGTCTCAATTTGTTAATAAAACTTTAAAAGTACTCGCTTTGTGTACTGGTGTAATGAGCACAAGTCATTTTGCTCAGGCCAATGATTTTGTAAATGATCCTAATTATTTAAATTTTAAACAAAAAGCCATGAACACTTATGGTCTAAGTAGTGTACAAGTCGATGCCGCAATGAGCGGTGCAAAAAATTTACCAAACATTATAAATATTATGACTCGCCCAGGTGAAAGTAAGCCTTGGTACGACTATCGCTCTATGTTTTTAGTTGAAGGCACTATTCAGCGTGGTGTCCGTTTTAAAAACCAATATGCAGATGCACTTAACCGAGCTGAACAGCAATTTGGTGTCTCTCAAGCTGTCATTTTGGGTATTTTAGGTGTTGAAACAGGATATGGAGCCAATAAAGGTTCTTTCATCACTCGTGACGCGCTTGCGACATTAGCGTTTGGCTACCCGCGCCGTGCTGATTATTTCAGTGATGAATTAGCTGCTCTGATTGCATGGACGTATAAAGAAGGCTACCCAACTAGTAGTATTGTTGGCTCTTATGCTGGAGCAATTGGCTATCCACAGTTTATGCCAAGCAATATTAGTAAATATGGAGTCGATTTTGATGGTAACGGCCACATTGATTTACGAAACTCTGCGGAAGATGCGATTGGGTCAATCGCAAATTACTTAGCAAAACAAGGATGGCAGCGCGATCAGCCGATTGGTTTTATGGCACGTTACACAGGTTCAAATCCAGAAAGTATTATTGCTAAAGACCTGACCCAACCTTCTCCATATGGCGTACTTAAAAATCAAGGGATTTCTCCATTAAACCCTTTAGTTAAAATTGATGACCTAGATATGGTAAATGTTATTCAATTACAAGACTATAATAGTCCAATTTATTATTTAACCTATCCGAATTTTCAAGTAATTACGACTTATAACAAAAGCCGAATGTATGCGACTGCTGTATGGTTGTTAGGCACAGAAGTAGCTAGCCGATAGGCTAGCTTTTTGATGAGTTTATGTAAAAGTCAATAAATATTTTTGTTAAATCGATCACAATACACACATTTTAAATACCTTGTTACATATTTGGTTATTTTTTAATCTAAAACTGTAAGTTTTTGCCCTTTTTGTAACTATTTCTCGTTAAAGACTAGACACTCTCCGTAAGCGATGAATATTATCCACCCCAATCAAGCAATTGCAAAAGTGAATAATTAGGCATGTTCACTTCAATTTTTAGCCTGCCGGCTAAAAGAAAAAGAGCATGTTCTCAGGAGTTTATATAAATGCAGTTATCGCTGAAATACATTCTTGCACTGACGGCTAGTTTAAGTATGGCCCCGCTGCACGCTGAAATGATGCAGTCATCATCATTAAACAGTGATGTAGATGGTCCAAATGCTAATTTAGCTGCCCGTGTGTTGAGTAAAGATACTCAAAGCTTTAATTCTCGTTTTTCTAACATTAACAGTCTTTCAATCACTGAACGTTCTGGCGATCAAATTCGTCGTCAAGCTATCGCAGCTAAAATTGAAATCCCTGAAGATGAGCCTTCAGTGATTGAAAAACTTAACACAGTAGCTTCAAATACTGTTCGTAAGTTTAGCCAAACTGGCATGGCATCTTGGTATGGTCGTCAATTTCACGGCCGTAAAACTGCAAGTGGTGAAACATTCGACATGAATGCACTTACTGCTGCTCACCGTAGTCTGCCATTGAACTGTTATATCCGTGTTACAAACAAAGACAATGGTAAAAGTGTGGTTGTAAAAGTAAACGACCGTGGTCCATTCCATGCAAATCGTGTACTTGATTTATCATACGGTGCAGCAAAACGCCTTGGTATTACCAATGCAGGCACTGCAAAAGTAAGTATTGAACGTGTAGACGGTCCTACTTCATAAGCGCTTACTCCTAGAGTTCATGAAAAAGCCACAATTTAATTTGTGGCTTTTTAATTTTTGGAGTTCACGATAAAAAAATTATGTTCAAAAATTTTATGTTTCTACTCATTTTCCAATTACAAAATTGATTATTTTTTAACCCAAAAACACATCATTTTCTGACCCATCTTTTTTTGCTTATATTTTTCGATTACAGCCATTTTAAAAAAATTACGCTACCCTAGTACCACTTTAGTCTAAAAAGAGCTATTTATCGCGTTTTAAGACAAGTTGAGTTGAGTCTTTTTCTATTATTTTCCCACTTCTCATAAAAAAGTGCTTTTCTGAGTCATTTCCTCACTTCAAAATCCAAAAATAACTAACCTGATTTTCCTTAAATAAATCTCGCTCTTTTTTAAGTCCAACTTTGAACTTTTTCCCTCCTGTTTTTCCAAACAATGAGTCATTAAATTTTTAAAGATACATAAATGAACGATAAGAAAGAGTTGGGACTTTTCTTGTCTACCCACCTAACAACAGGATAAAATATAGACATAAAAAGAATGACTCAAAATTAGACACGGAGAACAAGGTCTATGAAATCTATTGGTGAATGGTTTGATGAATATAGTGAAAGTCATCAAAATCCAACAAATAAAAAAATCCACTGGGTATGCGTTCCCGCTATTTTATTTTCTATTATCGGAATCATTGCCCACTTTAGCGCCTTACTCACTGCTTTACTCATTGTACTGACTCTAATTTTCTATGCTCGACTCGATCTTGTACTTGCAGTAGCAATGGCTGCACTTCTCGTCGTGATGGCTTGGCTTATTTATGTCTTACCTGTAGGCGTGGGATTTTATATTGCTCTTTTTGTAATTGCTTGGATTGGACAATTTTACGGACATAAAGTTGAAGGGAAAAAACCTTCCTTCTTTAAAGATTTACAATTTTTATTGATTGGTCCAGTTTGGTGTATGGATGCGTATCTTGGAAAAATGTTGCCAAAGTGGAAAAGTCGGCAGAACAAATTGATTACTCAATAATTTATTAAAAAGCTGAATCTTTTAGATTCAGCTTAAATTTACTGATTTATTAGAAAATTTATAAAATAGAAAAATGCTAGGCTGAGCAGAACACTGGGCAAAACTTTTTTTAAATAGAAAGCAACTACAATACAAAATACTGTCGCATATAAATATGGATTATCTAAAATCCCTCTCAATTCATTTCTTTCAAAAAAGATTACCGGTATACAAATAGCACTCAATAAACAAGGTGCTGAATAATTCAGCATTTTATTCATAAGTACTGGTAATTTTACTTTTACATTAGGTTCTAAAAAATAATAACGATTAAAAAAGACAATTACTGCCACACCTAAAATCATGAACCATGACATTTCATTTCTCTCCCACTCTATTTTCTACAACAACGGCAATAAGCATTCCCAATAAACCAGAAATCAGAATGGCGCCTTCAATGTGAAAAAATTTGAGAACAAAACCACTAACACAAGTTGTTAAAACTCCTGCTATGACAGGTTTTCCTTTACACATAGGAACAATCATGGCCACAAAAATAGCAACAATCGAAAAGTCTAAGTGATAAGACAATAAATTAGGAATCGCCGTAGCCAATAAAATTCCAACTAGACTAAAAATTACCCAGAATAAATAAAAACTTATACCGGCCCCTAATAAATAGTGGGGGTGTCTTTTTTCGTTCGGAGCACTTAGCGCAAATAATTCATCTGTTAATAGAAAGCCTAAACTTAATCGTTTGGGTAAAGACAAAATAGAAATATCATTTCTTAAAGTTAATGCATAAATAAAATGCTGTGCAGTAAGAAAGAAAATCGTGATATAGATCGTTAATAATGATGCACCTTCCATCACCATACTCAAACTGACCAATTGTGCAGCACCAGCAAACACAATTCCTGACATTGCTAATGCTTTATAAAATGATAAACCTGCATGAATTGCCATTGAACCAGCCAAAATAGCCCACGGAATAACCGAAATAGATAATGGCAATATATCTACCGCCCCTCGTAAAAAAAGATACGAAGGTTGGTTTTTAGAAAATCTAATAGATTGATTTAAACGAGTATTCATCTCTAGACATCTATAACATTAAATATTTATAGATTTTCTTCTATGTAGGTTAGCTTCTCTTGAACAAAATTGCGTTTAGAAATGAAAATAAATTTTAGTGATTAAGACTAGCTACATACTGGGTAGGTGTAACGCCCATCGCCTTTTTAAAGTGACGGTTAAAATGACTTTGATCAGAAAATCCGCATTGCTGTGCAACCATTACAATTTGAATACCCTGTTTTAATAGCTGCCTCGCCTTTTGCAAACGTGCCTGCACTAACCATGCATGAGGTGGTAAACCCACATGTTTTTTAAATTGCCTTAAAAAATGCCAAGCACTTAATCCGACCATGTCAGCCAGTTCCTGCAAAGAAAAATTCTTTTCAGGCATATCTGCCAACAAATCTTTAACCTTTAAGACTTTCGAATAAGCTTCTGGTAGCTCACAAAAGGTATGTCTCGACTTCCCATGACGCATCATCAAACATGCTAATGTTGATAAATACATGGTTTCTTTAAGCAAAAAATTATCTTTTTGTTCTAATAAATCAAATAATAAGCAAAGTTGTTGAGATAATCCCAAATCTTGAATAACTGCTTGAGGGAACCAAGGTGCACCATGAAAATTTTCAAAAAAATCCTGACTCACTTCAGCGAGCATTTCCGGTGTAGGGTAAATTGCCCGATAGCGCCAACCCGAATCGACAGCAGATGAACCTGTGTGGATTTCATCTGCGTTCACCAAAATAATGTCACCTTTAGGAGCAACATGTAGTTGACCAGTCCTAAAAAAAGACTGCGCACCTTCTTCAATCACACCAATACAATACCCTTCATGGGTATGCTTTGAAAATTGCGTTTGGTGATAATGTGCTTTTAATAGTTCTAAACCGCCCAACTCTCGCAAATGCAAGTAGTCAGCCTGTTCCTGGTGCATATATACATCTCATCTATTTATCTGAAAAAAACATAACATGTTTTAAAAAGATGCATAGAACAAAATTGCTGTTGGGCCGAAATGAATACCCCTTTTTCTATTGGTAAATACGTCCATTATGTTTCAACCAGCCATTCTCATGACGGTTTTGTGGATCATGATGCGTCCAATGCAATACACCACCTTTCTCGTTATATTCATATTCACCATTAAATTCGACTATATCCCCTTTATGCAAATCGTCAATTTTTGGTGCTAAATCAATATTATGAGCCACTAAAATTGAAAGGCCATTTTTTAATACAAGAATAAATTTCTGATGTTTTGTCCCGTCATTATCTTCTCTTAAAATTGCTTTTACTCGACCACTTCCCTGCACTTGAACATTACTTTGTCTGCGGTCATAGGCAGTTTTTATAGTATCTATCCCATCATTTGAAAACGTAGTTTCAGTATGCTGAGTTACAGGACTTGATGATGGCGATTGATTTTTTTTATGCCCAGATAAATCTAGACCAAAATATGCAGCAATCAATAAAACAATAATGCCGCCAATACTCAAATTTTTTTTATTTGTCATCTTTATATTCCGATTTCAATAGGGATAAAAAAAGCCCCATAGGGGCTTTTTTTATTGTGATACGAATTACTTCGCAGCAGCTTGAGCAGCAGCAACTTCTTCAGCGAAGCTCATTTCTGCTTTTTTCTCGATACCTTCACCAACTTCGAAACGTACGAAGTTAGCAACAGTTGTACCAGTCGCTTTTAATACGTCAGCAACTTTTTTGTCGTTGTCGATAACGTACATTTGACGATCAAGAGCAACTTCGTTTAAGTATTTCTCAACAGAACCAGTTACCATTTTCTCAACGATGTTCGCTGGCTTACCAGATTCTAACGCTTTCGCTTCAGCAATTTCTTTCTCTTTAGCGATAAGGTCAGCTGGAACAGCTTCAGCGCTTACTGCTACTGGGTTGAATGCAGCAACGTGCATTGCAATACCTTTACCAGTGTCAGCATCACCTGTGTAAGAAACTACAACACCGATTTTTAAACCGTGTTTGTAGATAGCCAAGTTTTCGCCTTCAACGATTTTCGCGCGACGAACTTGGATGTTTTCACCGATTTTTTGAACAAGCGCAATACGAGCTTCTTCAACTGATTGGCCATCAGCCAATTTTAATTCAGCGATTTTAGCAGCATCAGTTTCGCCAGCAGCTAAAGCAGCAGCAGCAACTGCGTGTGCAAAGTTAGAGAAGTTTTCGTCTTTAGCAACGAAGTCAGTTTGACAGTTTACTTCAACTAAGATCGCTTTCTTACCGTCTTGAACGATAGTGATTGCACCGTCAGCAGCAATGTTGCCAGCTTTTTTAGCAGCTTTAGCTTGACCAGATTTACGAAGGTTATCAATAGCAAGTTCGATGTCACCGTTCGCTTCTGTTAATGCTTTTTTGCATTCCATCATTGCAAGACCAGTACGGTCACGTAATTCTTTTACCATGCTTGCAGTAATTGCAGTCATGTTGATCTCCTAAAATCGGTAGAAAATAAATCTGTTCAACAAAAACGGCCCAAAGAAACTCTGGGCCGTTTGCACTCTCGACGCTTAATTTGCCACCATTACATGTCGCAAAAATGACAAGCCTGCGTCAAAAAACGCATTAAGCCTCAGAAGCGTCTTTCGCAGCGTCATCGCCTTTTGCTTGAGCGTTCGCTTGAGATTGAGCGTATTCTTTACCAGCAAGAATTGCGTCAGCCATAGCTGAAGCATATAAAGTTACTGCACGGATCGCATCATCGTTACCAGGAATAACGTAATCAACGTTATCTGGGTTAGAGTTTGTATCAACGATACCGATAACTGGAATACCTAAGTTCTTAGCTTCTTTAATTGCAATCGCTTCGTGATCAACGTCGATTACAAATAATGCGTCAGGTAAACCACCCATGTTTTTAACGCCGCCTAAAGAGCGCTCAAGTTTTTCCATCTCACGAGTACGTTCTAAAGCTTCACGTTTAGTAAGCTTAGCAAAAGTACCGTCTTGAGATTGAGTTTGAAGATCTTTTAAACGGTTGATAGATTGGCGAAGTGTTTTCCAGTTCGTCAACATACCACCTAACCAACGGTGGTCTACATATGGTTGACCAGCGCGTTGAGCTTGTTCACGGATGATGTTAGAAGCAGCACGTTTTGTACCAACGAACAAAACTTTGTTCTTTTTGCTTGCT
Organism: Acinetobacter nosocomialis; assembly: GCA_025736915.1. Classification (GTDB taxonomy): domain Bacteria; phylum Pseudomonadota; class Gammaproteobacteria; order Pseudomonadales; family Moraxellaceae; genus Acinetobacter; species Acinetobacter nosocomialis_A. Next base: position 798,806 of record CP107049.1, read on the forward strand.
AATTGGTTAGCGAAGTTCAAAGCATCATTTAACGCAGGAACAGTGTGCTCAAGGTTGATGATGTGAATTTTGTTGCGCGCGCCAAAAATGTATTGACGCATTTTTGGGTTCCAGAAACGAGTTTGGTGACCAAAGTGCGCACCTGCTTGAAGAAGGTCGCGCATGCTTACGTTGTAATCTGCCATTTTCTTTACCTTAAAAGTTGGGTTAGGCCTCCATATATCCGCATTCTCCACCTTTTTACGGGCACCCAGAGTAATGTGACGATATATGTGCGGATTTTTTACTCCATCTATCAAAATTCTTCGTAAAAGATATTCACGAAAAGCATTTGATAAAATGGGCGGCTATTTATACCATATACACTTATAAATTACCAAAAGTTTTTAGAGATCATGAACAGTACTTATACAGCTCCACGTCGATTAATCAAAACTCCAGATGAAATTGAAAAAATGCGCATTGCAGGACGACTGGCGGCTGAAGTTCTAGAGATGATCAAGCCGTATATTAAGGCCGGTGTAAGCACACTCGAGCTTGATACGATTTGTCGTAATCATATTGAAAATGTACAGCATGCTATTCCGGCTTGCGTAGGTTACGGTGGTGCTCCAGGACGCCCTGCTTTTCAACACTCTATCTGTACTTCGGTTAACCATGTTGTATGTCATGGTATTCCATCTGAAAATAAAATCTTAAAAAACGGTGACATCCTTAATATTGATGTAACCGTAATTAAAGACGGCTATCACGGTGACACGAACATGATGTACATCGTGGGTGGTGAGACTTCTATTTTGGCAAACCGTTTATGTAAAGTTGCTCAAGAAGCAATGTATCGTGGAATGGCTACAGTTAAAGATGGTTCATATTTAGGTGACATTGGCCACGCAATCCAAAAATATGTTGAGTCAGAACGTTTTAGCGTAGTACGTGAATATTGCGGTCACGGTATTGGTACTGTGTTCCATGACGAACCTCAAGTATTGCACTATGGACAACCTGGTACAGGCATGCGCTTAGAAGCAGGTATGACTTTTACGATTGAACCAATGGTCAATGCTGGTGTATGGCAAACCAAATTACTTGGTGACAAATGGACTGTTGTAACCAAAGACCATAAACTCTCAGCTCAATATGAACATACTATTTTGGTCACTCAAACAGGTATTGAAGTGTTAACCGCTCGTCCTGAAGAAGACCTCTCACGCTTCAATTAATAATTTAATTAAATTTAATAAAAGGCTACTTTATGTAGCCTTTTATTTTTTATTTCGTACTTTTTATTAATAAATCTTTCCAAATATAAACAAATATTTCAAAAACATTACAATTATTAATTTTTATTACACAATCATTTTAATAAAACACGTTATGGTGGGCTCAATAAAAATCAGTAAACAAATGTCCGGACATGGAGTCCTTTATGATGAAAAAGTCATTATTTTGTATGACAGCTGCCTTTTTTGCTCTGCCTACAGTCACTTTCGCTGCTTCACCCTATTTTAGTTTAAAAGATGGTGATGGTTTCAAACGTTTTTCGGTCTCGGCTGGTTGGCTCCATGCTATGCCTCAAGGCTCAGGAAATCCTGTTAATATCAATACTAGCGTTGCAGAAGGTACAACATCTAAAGTTGGAGATGTATCTACAAAAGCCGTTTTAGATGCAATCGATCAAAGTAAAACTTCAGGAAAATTCTGGTATAGCACTATTAGCCTTCTTGATAAGTTTACAGACACTCTTCCCTCATCACTTGCAGGTACAGCAGAAGTTAATGGTCTTTCTCAATGGCAACAACAAAGTTCTGGCTTAGAAGCTGCTGATGTTGATACTGTTGGCCTTATGTTTAACTACAACTTTACGGACAATTTATCTTTAGAAATTAAAGGCGGTATTCCTCCTAAAGTAGATATTAATGGAAAAGGTAATATTTACGCTCCCCTTTCTGGAAAAGCGACTCCACTAAAAGATGGATCTTCAATTGGAGAAATCATAGGAGGTGGAATTTCCGGGGCGGGTGGAGATATTCCTTTAAAACAAGATCTTCATATTACTGATCTTTCTCAAGGGGGTAAGGCTGCGACTGCACGTGCATGGTTACCAGCAGTTGAACTACACTATCAATTTGGTAAATCTGGGGTAAATAAATTCCGCCCATATGTAGGTGCTGGGGTCATGTATGCCTATTTTAATGATTTAAAAATGAATTCTGGTATTGAAGCAGATTTAATTCAAGCGGGACACATGATCCAGAATATCCATGATAATAAGGCAGGTGCAGCATTAGATCGCAAAACATCTTCAGCAAATCCTATTGTGAAACTAGAAGCGACTGATACTTTTGCACCTATTGTTACTGTCGGTGCAACTTATGACTTTAACCCAAACTGGTTTGCTGTTGGTTCCGTTTCTTATTCAAAAATGAATAGTGAAGCAAAAATTTATGTTACTGACCAAAATACAGGTAAAGAGCTCATTAAAGCGAATACCAAAATTGATATTGATCCACTCATTACCTATGTAGGCGTAGGTTACCGCTTCTAATTTTTAAAAGAATCCAAGCTATAAAAGCTTTGCTGAAGCTTTTATAGCTTTTTTATTAAGCAGACTAAGCCTGCTTCTTTTTAAACCAATATGCTAAAAAAATGAGCACTTTTTATGAAAGCTCTAGCAATATTTAGCTTCTATCATTCTTATTAGCATTTTTCGTTTCATACTTATTTTATGATTCATTTTCTTAACCTCTAACTAATTTAATAAAATTAAAAACTAAGGTTTTCCTTTTAGTAAAAATTATTTTTTGGCACGTCCTTTGCTTTATTTACAGCATGATGAATCAATGGCGATTCAATGGATAAACCAAGACGGCCAATGACGTCCGCTCTGATCGGTATGCAGATAGACAATTTATTTTGTCATGCAAATTAAAATTTCGTTCAGTTCAGGGGGACGGCGTATGTCTTCAAATATCAATCTAGATGCAAAAAAAGCAACTGAGATTAAATTATTTAGCTTCTCAACTCCAGCCATGCGTGCCTTTCACATGTCTTGGCTCGCGTTCTTTGTCTGCTTCTTCGCATGGTTTGCCTGCGCTCCATTAATGCCTGTTATTAAAGGCGAATTTGGCTTAACAAAAGATCAAATTGCCAATATTAATATTGCCGCCGTTGCGATTACGATTTTAGTACGACTCGTTGTTGGACCACTTTGTGATAAATATGGTCCACGAATTACCTATACAGCCCTACTCTTACTCGGCAGTATTCCCGTATTTGGTGTCGCTGCTGCCAACAGTTATGAATCTTTTCTATTCTTCCGTTTGCTGATTGGTGCAATTGGCGCAAGCTTTGTCATTACGCAATATCATACAAGTATTATGTTTGCACCTAACGTTGTAGGTACAGCAAATGCTGCAGCGGCTGGTTGGGGTAATGCTGGTGGGGGTGCAACTCAAGCTTTAATGCCTTTATTACTCGGTGCAATTGTCATGTTTGGTGTTGAACAGACTATGGGCTGGCGCATTGCACTCATCGTACCTGGTGTAATGATGGTGATTGTTGGCGTCCTTTACTGGAAACTTACCCAAGACTGTCCTCAAGGAAACTTTAAAGTAGTTCGTGCACAAGGTATTGAAGTTGGCAGCGGTAAAAAAGGCGGTATGGCAATTTTAATGCAGGCTGCTCGTAACTACCGTGTCTGGATTTTATTTGTGGCTTACGGTGCATGTTTCGGTATTGAAATTTTCATCCATAACGTTGCAGCAATGTACTATGTTGATCAGTTCAAGATGGATTTAAAAACTGCTGGTTTAACCGCGGGGATATTTGGTCTTCTTGCACTCTTTGCTCGTGCACTTGGCGGTATTATTTCCGATAAAGTCGCACTCAAAAAAGGTTTAGATGGCCGCACTAAAGTACTGGTACTCATGATTTTAGGTGAAGGTTTATTCTTAATTCTTTTCTCTCAAATGAATGTGGTTGCTCTTGCAATTATTTCCATGACCATTTTTGCCTTGTTTACTCACATGGCTTGTGGCGCGACATATGCTCTCGTACCATTTATTGATCGTAATGCTTTAGGTGGTGTTGCAGGCATTATTGGTGCAGGTGGTAATGCAGGTGCTGTTGCAGCTGGCTTCTTATTAAAAGGTTTGCTAGATGTTCAAACTTGTCTATTTATTTTAGGTGGTTTGGTTATGGTCGCAGGCTGTAGCGTAATTCTAATTCGCTTCACGACTGAACATAAAGAAAAAGAACAAGTACTTTTTGAACAAGCATTACTTGAACGTAATTCCGCAGCATAATTTCTACAAGAAGCAGAAATCAAAATGATGTCTGCTTCTTTAATTTTCTTCTCATAAAATACGATTCTTAAGAACTTTTTAATTCTTCTTAAATATTCCCTCCAACTATATCGATATTTTTCGATATATCTTCTACAATAAATCATCATTATTATAATTTTCCATTAATCATGACTAAAACTGACAACCAATTTTCTCAATCCCTTATCTATATGCTGATTGGCAGTGCAATTATTTTGGCCCTTTCATTAGGTGTCCGTCATGGTTTCGGTCTCTACCTTGTACCCATGAGCCATGAATTTGGCTGGGGACAGCATGTTTTTAGTCTTGCGATAGCCATGCAGAACCTGATCTGGGGAGCTGTTCAGCCTTTTACCGGTGCAATTGCAGATAAATATGGTAGTAAAGTTGTGGTTGCTGCTGGTGGCTTACTTTATACCCTAGGCCTACTTTTAATGGCCTTTAGTTCAAGTGTACTCATTTTAAATTTAAGCTTAGGTCTTATTATTGGTTTAGCTTTATCAGCAACCTCTTTTACGGTTTTACTGAGTGCAGTAGGCCGAGCTGCCCCTCCAGAAAAAAGAAGTATGGCAATGGGTATTGCCAGTGCAGCAGGCTCTTTTGGTCAGTTTATTATGTTGCCATCTACCCTCCTCTTACTTAAAACAGTGGGATGGTCATCAGCTTTAATGGTCAGTGCGCTATTAATTGCTCTTATTATCCCCCTAGCGTGGATGTTAAAAGGACCAAGCAATCAAACACCAAAAGCTATTGCACAACCTCACCTCACATTTAAACAAGTACTGAATATTGCTAGAAAACATAAGCCATTCTGGTGGTTAGCTTTAGGTTTTTTAGTATGTGGCTTCCAAGTTGTATTTTTAGGGGTACATTTGCCAGGTTATTTAATCGACCACGGCTTTGATGCAGCTACAGGAACTGTGTTTCTGGCACTAGTTGGACTATTTAATATTGTGGGGACTTATGGTGCTGGTTGGTTAGGAGATCGTTTCTCAAAACCTAAATTATTAATGGCGCTTTACGGCAGCCGTGGCGTCGCGATCATTGCCTTTTTATTATTACCCTTAAGTACTTATACGGTATATGCTTTTGGCGTCATTATGGGTCTTCTATGGCTCTCTACTGTTCCGCTCACCAATGGCATTGTCGCGAATATGTTTGGTGTTAAATATCTTTCAATGTTAAGTGGTATTGTGTTTTTCACCCATCAAGTTGGTTCTTTCTTTGGCGGTTGGCTTGGCGGTGTTAACCATGACTTAACAGGGAATTACAATGCGATTTGGCTATGTTCAATAGCTTTGAGTATATTAGGGGTAATTGTACATTTCTTTGTAAATGAGGAGGCTGTTATTCATGACACATAATGCCTTACTTTTGAAAACAATTATGACTTTCTTCATTGTAGCTCTTCTGGTTCTTTCTATCGTTTTATGGAAACAGACACCTGATTTATTTGAATATTTTAATCAAGCATTTTGTGCACACTAGAGATATGAGGCGCTAAAATCGCTCTGTACGTTGTCATAAAAATATAAAAATCGTATGGTCTAATGAAAATAAAAAAGCCCGCAAGTTTGCGGGCTTTTTTATGAAAAACTTATTTAAAATCAAAACAAGCGATTCATACCGTTAAGTGCAGCTACACGGTAAGCTTCAGCCATGGTTGGATAGTTAAACGTTGTTTCGACAAAATATTTCAAAGTATTGTTTGGGCTGTGCATAACTGCTTGCCCAATGTGGATAATTTCGGCAGCGTTATTACCAAAACAGTGAATACCTAAAATTTCTAAAGTGTCGCGGTGGAAAAGAATCTTCAATTCACCCACTGTATCACCCGTAATTTGTGCACGAGCCAAATGACGGAAAGATGCTTGACCTACTTCATACGGAATTTTCTCTTCCGTTAATTCCTGTTCATTTTTACCAATTGATGAGATTTCCGGAATGGTGTAAATACCCGTTGGGATATCACGTACTGGCTTCGCATCTTCACCACTCATGTTTGCGCCAGCACAGCGCCCTTGGTCATAAGCAGCAGAAGCAAGAGATGGCCAACCAATCACGTCACCAGCAGCATAGATGTTTTCAACTTCAGTTTGGTATTGATCATTTACTGAAAGCTGACCGCGGTTGTTTGGAACTAGCCCAACGTTCTCAAGACCTAAGCCTTCTGTGTTACCTGAACGGCCATTACACCAAAGAATCGCATCGGCTTTAATCTTTTTACCACTTTGTAAGTGTAAAACAACATGGTCATCAAATGTTTCAAGATGATCCATTTGTTCGTTGTGGCGAATTAACACACCTTGTTCACGTAAGTGATAAGACAAAGCATCGGCAATTTCATCATCTAGATAACTTAATAGTTTTTGCTGAGTATTAATCAAGTCAACTTTATGATCTAAACCAATAAAGATCGAAGCATATTCACAGCCAATAACGCCTGCGCCGTAAATAATGATTTTTTGAATTGAGTAATCAAGATCAAGAATTTTGTCTGAATCAAATACACGTGGATGGTCAAAGTCGAGACCTTGTGGATGATAAGGACGACTACCTGTCGCAATCACGATTTGCTTACAGATGATTGTTTCTTTAATGCCTTCATGGCTAAAAACTAAAACTGTATTTTTATCTTGAATATATGCACGGCCATGAAATACGCCGATTTTGTTGCGGTCATAAAAGCGTGTATGCGTATCAACCTGTTGTTGAATCACTTTGTGTGCGTTGCGCAAAACCTGTTTCATGGTGAACTGTTTCCATTCACCTACTTTTTGAAACATTGGATCACGTTGATAGCGAATAATACTAGAAACTGTTTGACGCAATGCTTTACTTGGAATCGTTCCTACGTGGGCACAGTTACCACCGAGTTGATCACGTACATCTACAATTGCAACACGCTTACCCGCTTTTGCAAGCTTCATTGCCGCGCCTTCACCTGCAGGTCCAGAACCGAGAACTACCGCATCGTACTTAACGAAATTCCCACTAACGACCTCTTTTTTACGTGGCATTGAAAGCTCCTTCCTCTCTTGAATGACCATATTTTATAATAGATTATGACTAATATGCGGTGAATTTATGTATTTCTCAACCCTATATTTCTGAATAACCACATTTATTATATGAATAGTTATTTTCCGCTATTAACCAAAGAACTCCGCTATAATACAATGTCAATGTCTCTATAAACGAGTGGAAAAGTTAAATATGTCAGAACACCGTAAACCTGAACAGGGTGTAAAACTTCGTGGCGCAGAAAAAGTCGCAAGAATTCCTGTAAAAGTTGTACCTACGGTTGAAGTGCCGCGTAAACCTGACTGGATTCGTGTCAAGATGACGGCACCAGAAGAAGTTCAGCGTATTAAAACCACTTTACGTGCTCAAAAACTCCATACCGTTTGTGAAGAAGCAGCTTGCCCTAACCTACCAGAATGTTTTGGTGGTGGTACAGCAACATTTATGATTATGGGTGATATTTGTACACGTCGTTGCCCGTTCTGTGATGTAGCACATGGTCGTCCAAATGCGTTAGACCCTGATGAACCTCGTCACATGGCAGAGACCATTGCCAATCTTAAACTCAAATACGCAGTAATTACTTCGGTTGACCGTGACGACCTGCTTGACGGCGGTGCACAACATTTTGTGGATTGTATTAAAGAAGCTCGTGCGCTTAGTCCAAATACATTACTCGAAATTTTAGTGCCAGACTTCCGTGGACGTATGGATATTGCTTTACGCATTATGACTGAATGTCCCCCAGATGTTTTCAACCACAATATTGAGACTGTACCTCGTCTATATAAAGCGATGCGTCCAGGTTCAGACTATCAGCACTCTTTAAACTTATTGAAAATGTTTAAAGAATACTGCCCTGACATCCCAACCAAATGTGGTTTGATGGTAGGTATTGGTGAAACTGAAGAAGAAGTGATTGCATTACTTGATGACTTACGTGCTCACGATGTTGACTATGTGACTATTGGTCAATACTTACAACCTTCTAAACAACACGCGCCAATTGACCGCTTTGTAACACCAGAAGAGTTTGAACGTTATGCAGAGCATGGCCGTAAACTTGGCTTTAGAAATATCTGGTCTGCGCCAATGGTTCGTTCAAGTTACTTTGCTGATCGTCAATATCACGGTGAGCCAGTTCCAGAAGTTCGTCGTAAAGTAGATCCTGCTAAAAAAATCGCGGTTCAGGTCGTCGAAGCTTAATAAATTGAATGTCTCTAAAAGCCCTCTAAACTAGAGGGCTTTTTATTTGTATAAGAAAATCAATAACATTTCTTGACAAATCGATAAAACAAGCCATTACACATTCATTTAAAAATATCTTATATCTAAAAGCACGATATATCCCTGCTCAAGCATATACATCAATTGCGACATAAAAAATTAAATTTAAACAGCATTAAAAAATTAGCTAGTTAAGCCTTAAATCTCTCCTCGCTTTTTTGTAACTTCCAACTTGAGGGCTTATCTAGCAAGGAGCAAGTATGATTTTCCTACTCTTTGTTTTAAGTATTGTGATTCAGCTCGCTGCAATATGGGCAATTTTCTTTTTTAACCTAAACAGAGTCATTGGTAGCATTCTTATGATTGCGGTAGCTATACTTACCGCAATCATTTTAATGCCATGGTCACTGCTTTTAGGGATTCCTCTTATTGCTCTTAGCATTATTATTTTGTTTAAGCCTTTACGGTTTAGCTTAATTACAAAACCTGCTTATAAAACTCTGGCAAATTCAATGCCAAGCATCAGTACAACCGAACAAGAAGCATTGGAAGCAGGAACAAGCTGGTGGGAAAAAGAATTATTTATGGGTGCACCAGATTGGTCGCAATTTGAAAAGTATCCTTATCCTACACTTTCATCAGAAGAACAAAGTTTTATCGATAATGAAGTTGAAGTGCTATGCAGCATGCTTAATGAATGGGAAATTCACCATCAATTAAAAGACCTTCCTCCTGAAGTTTGGCAGTTCATTAAAGATAAAGGTTTCTTAGGCCTGATTATCCCCAAGTCCTTTGGCGGTAAAGAATTTAGCTCATTTGCTCAAAGCCGTATTATGAGCAAAATTGCGTCACGCTCATTAACTGCAGCAGTAAGTTGTATGGTTCCGAACTCTTTAGGACCTGGTGAACTACTCATGCACTACGGTACTGATGCGCAAAAGCAACAATACTTACCGGGTCTTGCCAAAGGTGAAGAAATTCCATGTTTTGGTTTAACCAGTCCTGAAGCTGGTTCAGATGCGGGTGCCATTCCAGATTCCGGTGTGGTGTGTTACGGCGAATATGAAGGCGCTCAAGTCCTTGGCCTACGCATGAATTTCTCTAAACGCTGGATTACGCTTGCTCCAATTGCCACAGTAGTTGGCCTAGCATTTAAGCTTTATGACCCTGAAGGTCTACTCGGCGATAAAAATAAAACCGAATACGGTATTACCTGTGCCCTCATTCCTGCAAGCCATGCAGGTGTAAAAATTGGAGCACGCCATTATCCCGGCTCTCCATTTATGAATGGAACAGTAGAGGGTGAAGATGTTTTCATTCCTATCGACTGGATTATTGGTGGTCAAGAAAATGCCGGAAAAGGCTGGCGCATGCTGATGGAATGCTTAGGTGTTGGGCGTGGTATTTCACTTCCAGCATTAGCTACAGCCGCAGGTGAAATGAGTTATCTCACTGTGGGTGCTTTTGCGAGAATTCGTCAACAGTTCAATATTTCTGTCGGCAAATTTGAAGGTGTACAAGAAGCAAGTAGTGAAATTGCCAGTGATGCCTATATGCTTGAAGCATTCCGTTATTTAGTGACTTGTGGTTTAAATCAAGGCGGAACCCCTGCCGTGATGACCGCCATGGCAAAATACTATGCAACTGAAACTATGCGTAAAGTCATTAATCACGGCATGGATATTGCTGGTGGACGTGGTATTCAGCTTGGGCCTCGTAACTTCCTTGCCCTTACCTATCAAGCCATCCCGATTGCAATTACTGTCGAAGGTGCAAACATTTTAACCCGTTCACTCATGATTTTTGGTCAGGGTTCAATGCGCTGTCACCCTTATCTTTTTGAAGAGCTGCAATTACTTCAGTCTGACGATAAAGCCAATGCAGTTCAAAAATTCGATGATCTGTTATTTAAACACTTAGCGTATACCTTTAATCGTGGCGCAAAATCATTTACTTATGGCTGGACAGGTGGCTCAAGCGATGCACCTCAGTCAGTAGATCAGTTCACTGCAAGTTACTATAAAACGGTTAACCGTTTTAGTGCTAACTTCGCCCTTGTTTCTGATATGTCGCTTGGCTTACTTGCAGGAGATTTAAAACGCAAAGAAATGCTATCGGGACGTTTAGCTGATATACATGCAAACTTATTTATTTCTACTGCGATTTTAAAATTTTATGAGGCTGGGCAAAAAACTGAAGCTGAACAATTGCACGCAAAACTAGCACTACAAAAAGCGTTCTTAAATATTCAGGAAGCATTTTGGGGGCTATTTGACAACTTCCCAGCCAAGCTTCCAGCAGCATTTGTAAAATGGGTATGTTTCCCGCTAGGTCGTGTGATTGCAAAACCAGATGATGAATTAAAACAACAAGTCGCTGAACTTATGATGGAAGAACATCCGTTTAGAGAGCAGCTTAAACGCCATGTGTACTATTCAACTGAACCTAATGATGTCACTGGCCGTCTAGAGCACACGTTCCAGATTTTAAGAACTATTGAACCACTTTGGGATAAGTTTAAGAAAGCTGAATCCAAAGGCAAGTTTACAGGTCTTACATTTGAAGAGAACATTGCACAAGCGATAAAAGAAGGCTTTATTTCTGAAAGCGAAGCTCAACAATTATTGCAGTACAACGCAATTCGATTTGACAGCATGCTTACCGATGTTTTTGATGAAAAACTCGATAAGGATCTACCTTTGTCAAACCCTCATCAAATAGTGTGACTGGTGCCTCCACCAATTCACTATTGCAATCATTTTTGATTCGCATTAATTAATAAATAGCCATAAAAGCGTCACTCGACGCTTTTATTTTTAGGAGAAATTAATGTCTAAGCAAGATTACGAAAATGGATTAAAAGTACGCACAGAAGTGATGGGAGAAGCTTTTGTAAAACGTGCCCAAGAAAATACCGTACCCTTTACTCAGCCTTTACAAGACTGGATTAACGAACATGCATGGGGATCGACTTGGCAACGTGAAGGTGTACTTCCACGTAAATATCGCTCATTAATTACTTTGGCTATGCTAACCGCACTTAAATCGCCAACTGAACTTAAAGGCCATATTCGTGGTGCACTCAACAATGGTTGTACAGTCGAAGAGATTCAAGAAACTTTATTACACAGTCTGCCATATTGCGGCGCTCCCGCTACTCAAGAAGCTTTTCGTGTTGCTTTAGAAGTGATTCAAGAATATCAACAACAATAACTTCAATCTGAGCCAGAACTCTACTGGCTCACTTTGACCTAATTTAATGTAGTCGAATAAATATTTAAATTACGATCACCAATTACAATAGCCTGTCGACAAACTCCTTCTGCTTTACGCTGGTTCTCAAAAACTGCAGCTGACATTGGTTCGAAACTATCAAAAAAGCAAATTTCATTTGAATCTATAGAATAAACAAGAGACTGATTACCGACCCCATCTAAAGTGTCGTAGTACACAATTACCATTTGCCCATTTTGAATTGCGACTTGAATGTCTTGATAGCTCAGTGCTGGCCCCGTTGGTATTTTTAATACCTTTGCTTCTTTATAACTCATGCGTTCACTTGGGCTAATGTTAGGATCATTATCTGAGTGAAATGAAACATCAAAGCCAAACTTTTTTAAAGCAACAGCTAAAGCAATGGTATAGGTACCATCTTGCTCATATCGGCAAACTTTAATTAACTCAGCAACATCAATTTGTATCCCATAATGCTTTAGCACCATCCAAACTGCAAAAACACCACTGTTTGCCTCGAGGTTTGCCAAAGATCCGGGAATATTTAAGGCCATAATTTAAATCTAAAGTCATAATTAAGCAGATAATAAACAAAACTGGATTGGCACTAAAAGCTTTTCCAAGTACAATGTTTCGCTAGTCGAGGGATGCTGCGACAAATGATCGGCACTAAAGATCATTTTGCCAGGCTCGACGATCGGTTAAACACTCGTTTTAACCAACAACGGCATCCGCGAACAGAATGATCAATACTATTTTTTCCTAGGAGATCCTGATGAACGCGGTTAATGCTTCATTTACAGATTACAAAGTTGCTGACATCTCACTTGCTGACTACGGTCGTAAAGAAATCAAACTTGCTGAAGCAGAAATGCCGGCTTTGATTGGCTTACGTAAACGCTATGCAGCATCTAAACCACTTGCTGGCGCAAAAATTCTTGGTTGTATTCACATGACCATTCAAACAGCGGTCCTAATTGAAACGCTTGTTGAATTAGGTGCTGAAGTTCGCTGGACATCATGTAACATTTTCTCAACTCAAGACCACGCTGCTGCTGCAATTGCTGCTCGCGGTATTCCAGTTTTTGCTTGGAAAGGTGAAACTGAAGAAGAATATGTATGGTGCCTAGAGCAACAAATCAATGTAAATGGTCAACCTTGGGATGCCAACATGATTTTGGACGATGGCGGTGACTTAACTGCTCTTGTTCACGACAAATACCCTGCTCTTTTAGAACGTATTCACGGTATTACCGAAGAAACAACAACAGGTGTTCAACGTCTTATCGAAATGTGGAAAGACGGTTCTTTGAAAGTACCTGCAATTAACGTAAATGACTCAGTTACTAAGTCTAAAAACGACAACAAATATGGCTGCCGTCACTCATTAAATGACGCAATCAAACGCGCAACAGATATGTTGTTATCTGGCCGCCGTGCGCTTGTGATCGGTTACGGTGACGTAGGTAAAGGTTCTGCTCAATCTTTACGTCAAGAAGGCATGATTGTTCGTGTAACAGAAGTTGACCCAATTTGTGCAATGCAAGCATGTATGGACGGCTATGAAGTTGTATCTCCATACAAAAATGGCGTACAAACAGGCAAAAAAGAAGATATTAACCATGACCTTCTTGGCAACACTGACCTTGTTGTAACAACAACCGGTAACTACCACGTGTGTGATGCAGCAATGTTAGACAGCTTAAAAGCTGGTGCAGTTGTATGTAACATCGGTCACTTCGATACAGAAATCGACACAGCTTATTTACGTGGTTACAAGTGGGTTGAAGTTAAGCCACAAGTTCACCAAGTTTACCGTTCAGAAGACGAAAACAACTACCTTATCCTTCTTTCTGAAGGTCGCCTTGTAAACCTAGGTAATGCAACTGGTCACCCATCACGTGTAATGGATGGTTCTTTTGCTAACCAAGTTTTAGGCCAAATTCACTTATTCCAAGAGAAATTTGCTGACCTTCCTGCAAGTGAAAAAGCTGCAAAAATTCGTGTAGAAGTTCTTCCTAAGAAACTTGACGAAGAAGTTGCTGCGGCAATGGTTGCAGGTTTCGGTGGTGTACTTACTCAGTTAACTCAAGAGCAAGCCGATTACTTAGGTGTTGCTGTTGAGGGACCATTCAAGTCTGACGCTTACAAATACTAAGAATTTAAGGGCAGACGGTGAACCGACTGCCCTTTTTTCTAAATAATGTTTCGCTGTTTACAAGGATTTGACATGACTAAACGTACACCTATTTCTTTTGAGTTTTTCCCGCCAAAAACTGATGCTGGTGCTGAAAAACTTCGTATTGTTCACCAAGAATTACAGCTATTAAACCCTGAGTTTTTCTCAATTACTTATGGTGCTGGTGGTTCTACTCGTGAGCGTACGCTTGCTGCCATTGATGATTTCAACGGTAAAGGCACGCCTGTTGCTCCTCACCTCTCTTGTATTGGCGATGATAAGACACGTATTGCTGAACTACTCGATTTGTACAAGGCACAAGGCATTGACCGTATAGTCGCTTTGCGTGGTGACTTACCATCTGGTCAGGTTGGACTTGGCGAGCTTCCTTATGCTCAAGATTTAGTACGTTTTATTCGTGAGCACTCAGGTGATCATTTTCATATTGAAGTTGCAGCTTATCCAGAAATGCATCCTCAAGCTGAAAGCCTTGATTCAGATATCCAACGTTTTATTGAAAAAGTACAAGCTGGTGCCAATGCAGGAATTACCCAATTCTTCTTTAATCCAGATTCATACTTTTATTTTATAGAGCGTTTGGAGAAAGCTGGAATTCATATTCCGGTCGCTCCTGGTATCATGCCAATTACCAATGCAAGCAACTTAATTCGCTTTGCAGATGGCACTGGTGCTGAAATTCCTCGCTGGATTCGTAAGCAATTACAGGCCTATGGCGATGACAGTGAAAGTATTAAAGCTTTTGGCCATGAAGTTGTTGTTAAGCTATGCGAACGCCTGATTGCAGGTGGTGCACCAAGCTTGCACTTCTACTCAATGAACCAAGTCGAACCAACTCGTCAACTTGTTGTTGATCTTGGTTTAAATTAATTTTGTAAGGCGTACCCAATGAATCGTTTTTTTATCGAAACTGAACTTACAGTTGGCTCAACAATTCAACTGACTGAATCGGTATTCCATCATTGGGTACGTGTTTTACGCGCACAACTACAAGAACAAGCGACACTATTCAATGGGCAAGGTGGCGAATATCTCGCGACACTCACCGAAATTAATAAAAAAAATGCATTTGTCACCATTGAGAATTTTAATCCTGCAAACCGTAATGCTCCTTTTAAAGCTGTTCTCGGTCAGGTCATGAGTAAAGGTGACCGAATGGATTATGCCATTCAAAAAGCCACCGAACTTGGTGTAAGCAAAATTCAGCTTTTAACCAGTGAACGTTGTGAAATGCGTTTAAAATATGACCGAGATCAAAAAAAATTAGATCATTGGCAAGCCGTTGCAATTGCAGCATGCGAGCAATGTGGGCTTAACTTAATCCCAGAAGTTTTAGCGCCAGTTTCTCTTCATGAATGGTTAAATTCTTCTGATCTTCCTGCATCTAAATTTGTTTTAGCTCCGGAAAAAGAACAAAAAGATGTATTGGCAGGGATCCAACCCGAACTTGCTCTCTTAATTGGTCCAGAGGGTGGTTTAAGTGAAAATGAAATTACGCAAGCCAATCAAGCAGGTTTTATGAACTGGTGCATTGGAGACCGTGTATTACGCACGGAAACTGCCCCAGTTGTTGCATTATCTATTTTAAATTATCGGTTTTTATCCATATAAACTAATTGAACATTGATTAAATCAACAATTAAAGTTAACTTACTTTTACTGTATGAATATTAATTTAAATTTTTTTCCACTGATAAATCAGATTCTTTCTGTATAAATGTAAAAAAATAGGATAGAAAAATCTTATGTCTGGCCTTCAGGAAGAATATTTACAGCATCAAACCAAAATTGAACAGCTCCGGCTCTCAATTCAATATATTCGCTGGTATCTGATTAGCTTAATATTACTTTGTCTGATTTCAGCCATTATTTTCTCTTGTTACTTTATTTCTTACATTACTAAATTTATTTGGTCAATTGGCTTTACTGTTTTAACTTTTACTTGTCTATTATTTATTCCAAAACTTTTAACCCAGTATCGTGATATTAATTTTATTAAGAAAACTGATTTAACGCTGCAAGGTATTTGTTTGCTCTCTGGAATTTTAATGGGAATAAATATAATTGTTCTTCATTTTTCGCTTCCAACTACATTAATATCCGTCTCTGATGTTCATATCCTCATTGCCCTATTTATTACCTCAGCACACATTATTGGCCTGACTTTTCTGACTCAGCAGCCCCGATATTTCTATTTGCTGTTTATTCCAAGTACAGTTCCACTCATTATTAGTCAATTTACCCATTCTCAAATCACGCAACTTCCTTTTTACTTTGCTTATAACTTAGCCTTTGTTGCAACTTTGCTTTGTGCTTATGCAACTCAACGTAACTATCAAAAAATCTCTCAACTACTATTTAAAAATAAACAACTCGTACAAGTCGCAGAGCAGCATACACAATGGGCTGAAGAATTATGTGTACAGCTTCAGCAAGAAGTAAATAAATCCAAAGATATTGAGGCACAGCTTCAATTTAATAATCATTTACTCGAACAAAAAGTACGTGAAAGAACATACGACTTAACTAAAATGAATGAGAGGCTTGAAAGCAATCATCATAATTTAGCATTTGCCCATGAAACCGCAGGTATTCGACCGTGGGACTGGGATATTGAAAAACAAAAACTAGAAATCACTTTCTTTGATCAGCAAAAACAAACGCAAAATACGTCTTTACATCTCAAGACCATATTAGAGCGTATTCATCCCAATGACCGACAATTATTTGATGAGCGTTTAAAAGAACACTTGGAAGGAAAATCTGATCATTTCAATGTCACTTTTCGTATTTTACGTCGTAATGGCTCTTGGCGTTGGATTCATGATGTAGGTCGTGTCATTAGCCGTGATCCTAAAACCAATAAAGCTTTACGCATGGTCGGAATGACCAGAGATATCCATCAGGAAAAAAAAGATCAAGAGCATCTAAGACTCTGCGCTATTGTGCTTGAACAAGCTGCTGAAGGAATTTTTATTCTAAATGAAAAACTTAATTATATTGATGTTAACCCCTATTATGAAAAATTAACTGGTTTTTCAAAGTCTGAATTATTAAATCAGCAGCTATTTAACATCGCAATAAATCAGAAATTACAGCAGCAACAGTTTCATGACTCAATTACCCAACAACTTCTAAAAACTGGCGAATATATGGGCCAATTTGATGAAAAGTTTGCATCGGGTAAGAGTGTTTATTTATGGCTTCATATTAATGCAGTGAAAGATGAACACAGCCAAGTTATTAATTATATTGGTTTTGCACGTGATTTAACTGAGCAAAAACGTCAAGAGCAACATTTATCTTATTTAAAAAATTATGATAGTTTAACTCACCTTCCTAACCGTTTTTATTATTACAATCAATTACATCAGTATTTAGTCAATCCCTCTTATAGTTTTAAAAATTTGGCATTAATACGTATTAATATTGATAGATTTAGAGCATTTAATGAATTTCTAAATAATGATAGTGGTGATGAACTGCTAAAACAATTTGCGCAGCGTCTACGACTTACCAATATTAATGCCATTTTAGTTGCTTATTTAAATGGGGATGATTTTGCAATCATTTATGAAATATCACCGATTCATCCAAATATTGAGCAATATTGCCAAAATATATTACAAGCATTAAATGCCCCTTTTTATATTGATCAACAAGAATATTTTATTACAGCCTCTATTGGAGTTGCTTGTTTTCCTGAGCACGGCAGACAAATTGATCATCTCAACAACCATGCAGAACAAGCATTATCCGAAGCAAAACGTTTGGGCGGCAATACTATTAGCTACTATTGTAATAAAACAACGAATCCCTATAAGACAGCAGATTTAGAACAAGAGCTACGTAAAGCCATTCAAAATGATGAATTTGTGGTTTATTACCAACCAAAAATTAATTTAAATGATAAATCGGTTAAAGGTTTTGAAGCTTTAATTCGCTGGCAGCATCCTGAAAAAGGACTAGTTATGCCAAATATGTTCATTCCTTTTGCCGAGCGTAGTAGTCTTATTTCCGATATTGGCAAAGTTGTTTTAGATAAAGTCGGCAAACAATTACAAGAATGGAAAAATGCAGGTTATACAGATATTCAAGTCTCTGTAAATATTGTGGCTCAACAAATTCATCGAGGATTATTGCTTAACGATTTAGATGAATTTTTAGAGCAATATCAGCTAGATGGTTCAAATATAGAACTTGAAATTACTGAATCAGCTTTATTGGACAATACCGATAATGTGAAGAAACTATTGCACTCAATTAAAGAGCGCAACATTTCGATCGCACTTGATGATTTTGGTACAGGCTATTCATCTTTAGCTTACCTAACTGAATACCCAATTGATGTTTTGAAAATTGATCGAGCCTTTATTTCGAAAATCGGTGATCAAAAACAAGAGGCTATTGTCAATGCCATGATTGCAATGGGCAAAAGTATGGGGCTTAAACTGGTTGCTGAAGGTGTTGAAACTGAAGAGCAAGTTATTTATCTACAAAAACAACAATGTGATTTTTTACAAGGCTATTTCTTTAGTCGCCCGCTCCATCCAAATCAGATTATTCAATATCTACAATCAAATACGTATATTTCATAATTGTTTTAACAGTCTATTTTACATGCGCTGGTTTTTCCAAAAATGAGCGTTTTTGACTGTGAGAAATAAAGAAGTAGTGTTATATTCTTTAGCATTTAGCTCACTACGGGGCTATTGGCAATTCGTCTACTATTCTCTTAATTGGTAAAAATTAAAGCATAGTAAAAGAACTGAGTTGCCTCCCCCTAAATGAGTGATTTGACTAGTTTGCTTTTTTGTATCAAATAGAGACTCAGATGGACGATCAATCTTTAAAACAGGCCGCTTTAAATTACCACGAATATCCAAATCCAGGGAAAATCAGCGTCACGCCTAGTAAGCAACTCGTCAACCAACGAGATTTGGCTCTAGCTTATTCACCAGGGGTTGCTGCTCCATGTTTAGAGATTGAACGTGATCCTTCAGCTGCTGCAAAATACACTGCACGTGGCAACTTGGTTGCTGTTGTAAGTAACGGTACTGCGGTTCTTGGTTTAGGTAACATTGGTCCATTAGCTTCTAAACCAGTAATGGAAGGTAAAGGCGTTCTGTTCAAAAAGTTCGCTGGTGTTGACGTATTTGATATTGAAATTGCTGAAAACGATCCAGATAAAATCGTTGATATTGTTGCTTCATTAGAACCAACTTTCGGCGGTATTAACCTTGAAGATATCAAAGCGCCAGAATGTTTCTATATCGAGAAGAAACTTCGTGAACGCATGAAAATTCCTGTGTTCCATGATGACCAACACGGTACAAGTATTATTGTAGGTTCAGCATTATTAAATGCTCTACAACTGGTTAACAAGAAAATTGAAGAAATCAAAATTGTTGCTTCAGGCGCAGGTGCTGCTGCCCTTTCTTGTTTAGATTTACTTTGCGCTCTAGGCGTAAACAAAGAAAATATCATTGTTGCCGATTCTCGTGGTCTACTTACGACTTCACGTGAAGGCTTAGATGAATCTAAAAAACGTTATGTACAAGACATTAAAGCGACGCAATTACATGAAGTAATGGCTGGTGTAGATATGTTCTTGGGTCTTTCAGCTGCGGGTATTCTCACCAAAGATATGGTGAAGCAAATGGCTGAAAATCCAATTATCTTTGCTTTGGCAAACCCAGATCCAGAAATTCTGCCTGAACACGCACATGAAGTACGTCCTGATGTCATTATGGCAACTGGTCGTTCGGACTACCCGAACCAAGTAAACAACGCTTTATGTTTCCCTTATATCTTCCGTGGTGCACTTGACGTAGGTGCGACAACCATTAACGAAGATATGAAAATTGCATGTGTACACGCAATTGCACGTATGGCTCATGTAGAAGCTGATGCTGCAACATATGGTGAAAAATCTGCTTCATTTGGTCGTGACTACTTAATTCCACGCCCACTTGATCAACGTTTGATTTTAGAAATCGCGCCTGCTGTTGCTAAAGCTGCAATGGACTCAGGTGTTGCAACTCGTCCTATCGAAGATTTCTCTGCATATCGTCAAAAACTTTCTGAGTTTGTTTATAACTCAGCATTCTTGATGAAACCAATCTTTGCTCAAGCAAAAACAGATCCTAAACGTATTGCATACGCTGAAGGTGAAGATGAACGCGTATTACGTGCTGTTCAAATTGCAGTTGATGAAGATTTAGCTAAACCAATTTTAGTTGGTCGTACTGCAGTCATTGAAGCAAACATCAAAAAATTAGGCCTACGTTTACAACATGGCGTGAACATTGAGATTGTAGATCAAGAACAAAACCCGATGTATGAAGAGTTTTGGAAAGACTACTATCAAACAATGCAACGCAAAGGCATCACTGTTGAATATGCTCAACGTGAAGCTCGCCGTCGTTCAACTTTAATTGCATCTCTTCTGGTTAAATTTGGTAAAGCAGACGGTATGTTATGTGGTACTTACAGTAGCTATAACATTCACCTTGACTTCGTACGCAATGTCATTGGTCTTAAAGAAGGTATGAACAACTTCTTCACGCTAAATGCATTGATGCTTGAAGATCGTAACTTGTTTATTGCTGATACGTATGTAAACACTAACCCGACTGCTGAACAACTTGCTGAAATGACAATTTTAGCAGCTGAAGAAGTACGTCGCTTTGGTATTACACCACGTGTAGCTTTACTTTCTCATTCAAGCTTTGGTAGCGACCAAACTGATTCAAGCGCTCAAAAAATGCGTGAAGTTTATCGTATTTTATCTGAGCAAGCTCCTGAGCTTGAAGTTGAAGGTGAAATGCATGGTGATGCAGCATTAGACGAAAGCATTCGTCAATATGCTTTCCCAGGTTCACGTTTCAAAGGCTCAGCAAACTTGCTTATTATGCCGAATCTAGATGCAGCAAACATTTCATTTAACTTGTTAAAAGCAACTTCTGGTAACAACGTTACAATTGGTCCAATTTTGCTAGGTGCTGCTAAACCAGTTCATATTTTGACACCTACAGCAACGACTCGCCGTCTTATCAATATGACTGCTTTAACAGTTGCTGAGATTCAACAACAAGAAAAGTAATTTAGAAACCGCTTTTTACGAAAAGCCTTTCTAATGACTTGAGAAAACCTCTATTCTGTAGCATGATTGCTTGAAGAATAGAGGTTTTTTCATGCAAGTGTATTTAGTAGGCGGTGCTGTTCGAGATTATTTACTTGGGCACCCCTATCAAGAAAAAGACTATGTTGTGGTCGGTGCAACGCCGGAACACATGCTCGCCCAAGGTTTCCAGCCTGTAGGCAAAGATTTCCCTGTGTTTCTTCATCCCCAAACCAAAGAAGAATATGCACTTGCACGAACCGAACGAAAGTCTGGTCAGGGATATCACGGATTTCAATTTTTTACTGATACAACTGTAAGTTTAGAAGACGACTTAATTCGTCGTGACTTAACTATTAATGCAATAGCCATGGATCAAGACGGCAAAATATACGATCCATATGGTGGCCAAAGTGACTTAGAAAATAAAATTTTACGTCATGTTTCAGAAGCATTTGCTGAAGATCCTTTACGGGTTTTACGTGTTGCTCGTTTTGCAGCTCGATATTTCCCATATGGTTTTCAAATTGCTCCTGAGACCTTGCAGCTTATGCAAACCATGGCAAAGTCAGGTGAACTAGATGCATTAACACCAGAGCGTGTCTGGAAAGAAACTTCTCGCGCTTTGATGGAAGCTCATGCCGATATTTACTTCCAAACTTTGCGTGATTGCGGTGCATTAAAACATCTTTTCCCTGAGATTGACGCTTTATTCGGTGTACCTCAACGCCCTGAATACCATCCAGAAGTGGATTGTGGCGTTCATACCCTCATGTCTCTGCAACAAGCTTGTAAATCGAATTATTCACTCGATGTACGTTTTGCTGTTTTAGTACACGATCTGGGCAAGGCTCTTACTCCAGCCGATGAGCTTCCTCGTCATATCATGCATGAAGAACGTGGAATTAAACCGGTTACCCAATTATGCGAACGTTTAAGAGTTCCAACACAAACCAAGCAATTGGCATTATCAGTGTGTAAAGAACATTTAAAATGCCACCAGATTATGTCATTAAAACCAGGTACTTTATGGCGTCTATTACAACGTTTAGATGTTTTACGTCGCCCAGAAAGAGTCGAGGCTTTTGTCCAAGCTTGTGAATGTGATGCAAAAGGAAGATTAGGACTAGAAGATCGTCCGTATCCTCAAGCTCAATATATGCGTGAAGCCATGCAGATTGTTCGCTCTATTAAAGTTCAGGATTTACCAGAGAACATTAAAGGTGCGGAAATTGGTGAAATGCTCATTCAATATCGAATTGAGGCTTTAGCTGAGTTTAAAAACCAACATCAAAGTCTTAGCCACTCTTAATCAGTAGTCATAAAAAAAGCCTCATCGTGAGGCTTTTTTTATTGAGGTTTTAACGTTTAGGAAGCGGGATATACTGAGATTGAGTATTTTGCGCTTTTCGCTCCCCCACAGTCACAACAAAGTTTTGTTGTTTCCCATCTCGTTCAACCAACACATTAATTTCGCTATTTGGCGCTTGTAAAGCCACGTAATTAATCAAATGAGAAGCCGAAGTAATCGGTTCATTATTTACCTGAATAATTTTATCGCCAACTTTAATGCCAGCAGAAGCCGCTGGACCACTTTTTAATACATCAGCAACAACTACACCTACTGGTGGTTTTGGTGCCAATACATCATCTTGTGTAGGTGGAAGTAAACTAATACCTAACCAGCCACGAACTACACGACCATCTTTTAAAATTGAGTTGAGTACTTGTTGACAAACCTTAGCAGGAATTGCGAAGCCAATACCTAAAGAGCCACCTGATTGTGAAAAAATAGCCGTATTCACACCAATCAAGTTACCAGCCACATCAATTAAAGCACCACCTGAATTCCCAGGGTTGATTGCCGCATCAGTTTGGATAAAGTCTTCATAGGTATTAATACCTAAATCTGAGCGACCTGTTGCTGAAACAATACCTTGGGTTACCGTTTGCCCAACACCAAACGGATTACCAATTGCTAAAACAACATCACCTACCTCATTACCACTTAACTTAAATGGCAATACTGGCAGCTTATCTAAATCGATTTTAATGACTGCCAAATCGGTATCTGGATCAGTTCCAACAATTGTAGCTTCTGCACGACGCCCGTCATGTAAAGCAACTACAATCTGGTCAGCTTGAGCAATCACATGGTTATTGGTAAGGATATAACCATCAGCACGAACAATAACCCCTGAACCTAAGCTATTTTCATTTTGCTGTTGTTGTTCGGGAACCTGATTTCCAAAAAACTCACGGAAAACTGGATCACTTAATAAAGGATGATTTTGTTTAACTTTCTGGGTCGTAAAAATATTAACAACTGCCGGCGCTGCAACTTTTACCGCAGCACTATAAGACACCACCCCGCCCGTTCGAGAAGTATCCACCAGTGGCTCAACTTTCTCAGCAGGCATTTGCACCCCATCAACTGCAACAGTTGGTTTCGGCTGATGGTATTTTTGCCATGCAATAAAACTGGCAATTACAATAATAAGTAACACCCAAGGTAACCATGTAAAGGTGCGGCGCACGTTCATATCCTCTACGCAAAGAAGTTTTTAATTAAATTAATATATTGAACAAAAAGAGTTTTCAGTTAAGCATTTTAAATTAAATATGTCGATATACACAAAAAACTCAAAAAAGATTTGTCTAGCTTTAGTTACACAACAAAATATGTTTCTATAGCTTTAGCAACTATTTACTACTCAATTCAGGAAATATCATGGCGAATTTGCATGAAATTATTCAGTGGTGCGACCAAACCTTAAAAGCAGCAGAGTTTAAAGATTACGCACCAAATGGCCTGCAAATTGAAGGTTCAACTGAAGTAAAACGTATTCTTTGTGCAGTAACTGCTTCTGAAGATGCAATTGATGCAGCGATTGCTCAAAATGCAGACTTATTACTCGTACACCACGGTTATTTTTGGAAGGGCGAACCGTATCCAATTACTGGTATGCGAGGCAATCGCATTAAAAAACTTATTCAAAATAATATCTCATTAGTGGCTTACCATCTACCTTTAGATGCGCATCCAAGTTTAGGTAATAATATCGCTATTGCAGAAAAACTAAACTTACAAAATTTAGAACCCCTTGATTTAACCGAGAAACATCCGATTGGTAATATTGGTTATTTAGAACAAGCGCTTTCTGTAGATGAATTTAAAGCAAAACTGCAAAACAGTTTTGATTTTAAGGTGATTCACTTACCAGCTGAAAAACAAAGCATTCAAAAAGTAGGCTTCTGTACAGGGGGCGCTCAAGATTTTATTGCTAAAGCGGCTTTGCAAAACTGCGATGCTTACATTTCAGGTGAAGTCAGTGAACGAACTTTTTATGAAGCAAAAGAATTAGGTGTTCATTATTTTGCCTGTGGCCACCATGCAACTGAACGTTATGGTGTTCAACGTTTGGCACAAGCTATTTCAAAACAGTTCTCTGTTGAAAGTGAATATTTTGAATTGAATAATCCGATTTAATTAAGTCTTTTTTTCAATCTGTGTTATGCGTATTAATTAGATCTTTATTGTGTATAGTTCTTTAAAACGATGCCCTATTGTGAACAGAATCATTTACAATAGAGCCACTTAATATTGTATAACCCAGCAAATGCAAGGAATAGGAACATGACAACCATTACTTTACCTGCACTTCCATATGGCTATGATGATTTAGCGCCACATATCAGTAAAGAAACTTTAGAATACCATCACGACAAACACCACAATACCTATGTTGTTAACTTAAACAACTTAATCAAAGGTACTGACCTTGAAGGTAAAACTTTAGAAGAAATCATTAAAGCAACTGCTGGTGATGCATCTAAAGCGGGTATTTTCAACAATGCTGCTCAAGTTTGGAACCACACGTTCTACTGGAACAGCATGAAGCCAAACGGTGGTGGTAAGCCTACTGGTGCAATCGCTGCTAAAATTGACGAAGCTTTTGGTAGCTACGAAAAATTTGCAGAAGAATTTACTGCTGCTGCAACAACTCAATTCG
This sequence comes from Acinetobacter nosocomialis, assembly GCA_025736915.1. Classification (GTDB taxonomy): domain Bacteria; phylum Pseudomonadota; class Gammaproteobacteria; order Pseudomonadales; family Moraxellaceae; genus Acinetobacter; species Acinetobacter nosocomialis_A. The sequence continues at coordinate 823,949 of CP107049.1, forward strand.
GTTCAGGTTGGGCTTGGTTAGTTGCTGATGAAGTAAACGGTAAACTTTCTATTACTAAAACTTCTAATGCAGACACTCCACTTGCACATGGTCAAATTGCTGTATTAACAATTGACGTATGGGAACATGCTTACTACATCGATTTCCGTAACTTACGTCCTAAATACATCGCAACTTTCTTAGAAAGTCTTGTGAACTGGGACTATGCAAATGCAAAACTTGCAGGTCAACCTGCTGGTGTAGAGAAATAATTTTATTTCTTTATGAAAAACCACCCTTTTAGGGTGGTTTTTTTTATTTTTAGTACAACAAAAGCATATTAATCAAGCAAACGATTCATTTTCTTTAATATTCTTATTGACGCTTTTAGATTTCATCCATAAAATGCGCATCAGATTCTCCAATAGCTCAGTCGGTAGAGCGACGGACTGTTAATCCGCAGGTCCCTGGTTCGAGCCCAGGTTGGAGAGCCATCTACTAATCTCCCATAGCTCAGTCGGTAGAGCGACGGACTGTTAATCCGCAGGTCCCTGGTTCGAGCCCAGGTGGGAGAGCCAAGATTCTAAAAGCCCGCATTTATTGCGGGCTTTTTCTTTTCTAATCATTTAATAATTTTCTATTATTTTGAATAAAATCAATGTTTCGAGTATTTTTAAGCCAATCAGTTACATATTCTCTTTAATTCTCTTATTAACCCTTGACCTAGCCCCCTTTCCTGCCTAAAATCCTTTTCCAGATTCTCCCATAGCTCAGTCGGTAGAGCGACGGACTGTTAATCCGCAGGTCCCTGGTTCGAGCCCAGGTGGGAGAGCCAAGATTCTTAAAAACCCACTCATTACGAGTGGGTTTTTATTTGTATGATGTTATCCCATGTTCGAATCGAGTCATTTATTTTTTATCATTTTAGGTTGCTTAAGCACCTGCATTTTTCTTATTGTTTGTTTACGTCCCTATTTATTTCCAAAACAAAAATTCTTTGCCCGTCCTGTCATTACTAATTTTGAAACTCAGATGTTTATACGTTTAAAACAGAGTTTCCCCAGTTACCATGTTTTAGCTCAAGTGGCCTTTAGCGCATTAATTACCAGTAATGACTATAAAATTCGTAGTCAGTTCAACCGCAAAGTTACCGACTTTGTCGTGCTAAACGACAAAATGGAAGTGATTGCTATTATTGAGCTAGATGACCCTACCCATCTTGAGAAAGCAGAAGAAGACCGTATGCGTGATCAAATGCTTACCGAAGCAGGTTATATCGTAAAACGATATACAAGCATTCCTAGCGTACGCCAACTACAAAGAGATATTCATTAAAAGCTACTGTTGTCTATTTTCAGAATTTGTAGCTTGTTTTTCAGCTATTCTTTTTTCCATTTCTAAACGTTGCTGCTCATATTGCTTTTTATTCTCAGCATCACTCTTTGCAGCAAAGAAAAGTATTGCAATAATCAAAAAAGGAATAAGCAACCCTAATCCCATTAATAACCAAGGAACAGATTTTTTTTCAATAGGTTGCTGGCTCATAAGTGCTTTAAACTCGAACATCGTTAATTTTAAGATATGTAACAATATAACAAAAAAGAGCCCTTTTTAGGACTCTTTTAATTTGAATATTTTAAATACAAAAATTATTGTGCTACACCAGTACATTCAACATTTTTACTAGCATCTATTACCGATGGATCGAGCACGATATTGGTTTTAGCTGGCATATTAGATTGTACAAATTGATAAATTTCAGCATTTCTACATACAATCGCTTGAGTATGGGCAGCCCCGCTAACAGGTACAAACGTCACGTCAGTTCCCATATTTTTAAGCCCCTTTTGCAAGGCATCTGTGACTGGATATGGTACAGCCATATCAGCAGTACCTTGAACAATCATGACAGGTGAATTAATTTTTTTAGTAGCAGGTTGGTTATCTACCAAGAATTTTTTCACAGTTGGGTTTTCTTGGAAATTACCCGCTAAACCAGGATAATCAGTAACTGTTTTACCAGCATTAGTCGCAAGATAATCACGAATATCAGCTGCAAATTTATTATGTAAATCGGTTAAGCACATACCATTTTCGCCTGTGGTGCCCTCTGCGAACTCAGCTATACTTTGTGAACGTTGTTGGAAAATTTCACGATAATTAAATTTAGGCTCATAAGCAGTAATACCTACCGTGGTATATGCAGCATATGCAAGTAGCTCAGCATAAACTTCTACAGCCGTACCAATAGGTGCTGTACCAGCTTGCTCTTTTTTAAGAATATCTTGGATTGCTTGTGGTGCAACTGTAGAAATAATATAGCCAAGGCTAGAAGCTGGTGCTGTTGCAACTGCACCTTTATAGTTGGCGTCGTTATTTGCAAACTCTGCAGTACCTAGTGAAGCATGCCCACCTTGAGACTGTCCAATCGACATCCACGCACCGTTTAGCTGATTACCATAATGATCTTTTGCGGCCTTCACTGCTGCAATTGCAGATTTAGCTTCACTTCCCAAATTAAGGTATGGATGCATTCCTCGCGTACCTAAACCTTCATAGTCTGGGGCAATCACAACATAGCCAGCTGCCAATAAAGTATCTGCTAAAATTTTGAAACGTGGATTAATTGTATTATTGCTTGGTGCACAACCATCCCCCACACCTACTGTTCCATGTTCCCATACCACGACTCGATAACCATCTTTAGGCTGAGCAATTTTAGGGAACATGACAAGTGCCGTTGCTTGAGCTGTTTTCCCTTGTACATTCTCCATGTTATAGGTCATCACTTTGATAGATGCAGCGCCACTTAAACTGTCCTGAGAATAGTTTTTTTCTGAAATATAAGTTTTATCAGGGTTTACACCAATATAGTCATCATCATTGTCATCACAGGCTGCAAGAAAAAAAGTTGAAGCTGTTAATGTTATAGCTAAAGCAATGTTTGACCGTTTCATACAATATCCTTTTTATGTTATGTGTTATTTATTCCGCATATTTTTATGCACAAATATTAAGACATAAAAAAAGTGCTCTGCATAGAACACTTTTCAACCTCACGGTCATTTTTACTATATGAAATTTAAAAATATTCCTAGAAAAATGATTAATCCAACCCAGCGATTGTGACGAAATGCCCAGAAACAAACCTGAGGGTTGCGGTCTTTGGTTTTAATTGTTTGATATACAAAATCGAATGCCACTAAAACCAAAGCAATGATCGCCCATGGAAATAAAATATTTTCTAAATATAATGCGCTCCCAATCAAAACAAGACTGGTTGCTTGTAAAAGGGCAATAATTTGGATGTCATATTGACCAAAAAGAATAGCTGTAGATTTGACGCCAATCTTTAAATCATATTCACGATCGGTAATTGCATATTGAGTGTCATAAGCCACTGTCCAAGCCAAATTACCAAAATAGAGGAACCAACAAGTCAAATCTGGAGTTTTACCTACCGCGGTAAAAGCCATAGGAATAGACCATGAAAATGCTGCGCCTAAAAATACTTGCGGTAAGTTGGTATAGCGTTTCATAAATGGATAAATAAACGCTAAAGATAATGCTCCAAATGACCAATAGAAAGTTTCTATAGGTAAAAAGAACAAAAGACATGCGCTTGCTAAAACAAGGCCCAAGAATACGTATACGGCTTCCCTTGCGCGAATAACTCCCGTTGCTAAAGGACGAGTTTTTGTACGCTCTACATGACCATCTACTTTACGATCAGCAAAGTCATTAATCGCACATCCAGCAGCACGCATAAAAATGACGCCTAAAATCATGACGAATAAAATACCTAAATTCGGTATTCCTTTTGATGCAACCCCAAGTGCCCACATGGTTGGCCAGAACACCAGTTCAGTGCCAATTGGCTTATCAAATCGACATAGATAATAATAAGCTTCTAAACGCTGACGCCATGTTGTGCCTGTTGCAGTCGTCATAGTAATTCCTTGTCGTGCTGCTGATATAAAAAAGCTTCAAAAGCCGGTAAGAATGTTTCTTGAACAATAAATTTACATCCATGCCAAGTATAGCAACTTTGTCGCGTCCAGCCTTCTGGTAAGCGAATAACACGGCGGTCACACAGAGGTGTTGTTCTTTGAAATAAAAAACGGCCTATCGGTTTAGAACCAATATGCTGAAATATACGGGCTTTTTTTTGTAAACTTTGAATTGGAAAAATACTTTTTGCTTTTACCCATGGCTCAACTTCACAGCCATATAAATAAGTTTCCCTCACCCATGAAGTGTGGGTATTAGGCATACTCATCCATTGACTGTCTGCAAAAGTTAAACGTTGAAAGTGTTCTTTAAAAGGCTTTACGCTGAACTGTCCACCGCCAAGTTCAGTCAATTGTTGGGTCAGAGAACCAGACGCATACAACCATGTTTTCAATGCAGGATTTAAAACTTGTTCCTGTTTAAGTACTGGTTGTCGTTTACGCATAATCTGCTCACATGAAAACTCGCACCTAGTTTACCCCAATTTTTTGATAAAAAACGTAGATAATTCAATCAACATTCTAAGCAATAAAAAAGCCTGCATAAGCAGGCTTTTTTAAGAAATACGTATTACAAGCTGTAGTACATATCGAATTCAACTGGGTGAGTAGTCGTGTTAAGACGACGTACATCTTCAGTTTTAAGTTCGATGTATGCATCAAGCATTTCTTTAGTGAACACGCCACCTTTTAACAAGAATTCGTGATCTGCTTGAAGTGCTTCAAGAGCCATATCTAAGCTATGAGCAACTGTTGGGATTTTTGCTTCTTCTTCTGGAGGAAGGTCATACAAGTTCTTGTCAGCAGCTTCGCCCGGATGGATCTTGTTTTGGATACCGTCGATACCAGCCATTAACAATGCAGCGAAACCTAAGTATGGGTTCATCATTGGGTCTGGGAAACGAGCTTCGATACGCTTACCTTTAGGGCTAGAAACGTATGGAATACGGATAGACGCAGAACGGTTACGCGCTGAGTAAGCAAGCATAATTGGTGCTTCGAAGTGAGGAACCAAACGCTTGTATGAGTTTGTAGATGGGTTTGTGATTGCATTCAATGCACGAGCGTGCTTGATGATACCACCGATGAAGTACAACGCCATTTCTGAAAGGCCAGCATATTCATCACCAGCAAACAAGTTCTTGCCATCTTTAGAGATAGACATGTGAACGTGCATACCAGAACCGTTATCACCTACCATTGGTTTAGGCATAAACGTAGCTGTTTTTGCATATTGATGTGCAACGTTCCAAACAGCATATTTGAACTGTTGAACTTCGTCAGCTTTACGAACAAGAGTGTTGAAGCTCACACCAATTTCTAACTGGCAAGAAGCAACTTCGTGGTGATGTACTTCTACACGACCTGGGCCCATGATGTCTTCGATTTTTGCACACATTTCTGCACGCATATCTTGTGAAGAATCAACTGGAGGAACTGGGAAGTAACCACCTTTAACACGTGGACGGTGACCAGAGTTACCAGACTCATAGCTGTTACCAGTAGACCAAGCAGCTTCTTCAGCGATTAATGTATGACGAGCGCCAGACATATCGATGTCCCATTTCACTTCGTCAAATACAAAGAATTCTGGTTCTGGACCGAAGAATGCAGTATCACCGATACCTGTAGATTTTAAGTATTCTTCTGCACGGCGAGCAATCGAACGTGGGTCACGCTCATAACCTTGACCAGTTGAAGGTTCAATAACGTCACAAGTCACAACTACAGTTGGTTCAGCAAAGAACGGGTCGATGAAACCAGTTTCTGCATCTGGACGTAAGATCATGTCAGATGCTTCAATACCTTTCCAACCAGCGATTGAAGAACCATCAAACATTTTACCGTCTTCAAAAGTATCTTCATCAATAGAATCAGCTGGGTAAGTTACGTGCTGTTCTTTACCCTTAGTATCAGTAAAGCGAAAATCGACCCATTTTGCGCCACTTTCTTGTATGAGTTGAAGGACCTTGTTCGCCATGCTCATTTTGCTCCAATGAAATTTTGTTGCACTTGTTAAGTGCGTGTTAGTTGCTGGTATTTATTAAGCAATTCTCATACCAACTTTATAAGACTTACCTAAAACATTGAATTACTTATAAGTATTCATGATTTAGGCCCCTTGTCTTGAACCCATTATACTGTTTGCTTGTGCAAATGCACCATATTCACACATTTTCAAATTATGGCATATTTAAACAGCTCATTATTGCCCTAATTTAGTGCAAAATTGTTGCACTGATATAATCCGCTGCATCAATTTCTAACAGTCGTTCCTGATCATAATACTTTCTTATATATAATGTTGAGATTCTTATGAGATTACACAAAAATATTTACACCTCTTAAAAAGCTACAGATTTCGCCCTTTTTTACGCTTCTTAAAAGACTCAAGTTTCTTGACTAAGCAAGTTTGAAAAGTTCTTTATTGTTTATTCACAATCTACCAAATACTTTTCATTTTTATGAATTCTTATAGATCATTTCGCTTCTTAACAGCTCTTTGATTTGTCAAATGAACGCTCCTTTCTATTATTTATTTAATAACAAACTCCACTATTCATGTTCTTTTTCATTCACTGTTTTTATACAAGGTAAATTTGCTTTTATTGTTAAAAATAACTAAAAAATAAAAACATAAATTTTGGTTATAAATAAACAAACTAAAAGTTATGTTTATAAAAAACATAAAATCATTCAAGGATTTGAATAATGAAACATGAACTTGAACAATCTGATAAAGCATTTTTCGGTCATCCAAAACCACTAAAAACTTTATTTTTTACAGAACTTTGGGAAAGATTTTCTTATTATGGAATTCGGCCTTTACTCGTTCTTTATATGGTTGCTATGGTTAATGACGGTGGGCTAGCACTTGATCGACCAACTGCCGCCGCCATTGTGGGATTATTTGCAGGTTCCATGTATTTAATGACCGTCTTTGGTGGATGGATTGCCGATAACTGGTTAGGTCAGGCGCGTGCTGTCTGGTACGGTTCAATTATTATTGCTTTAGGTCACTTATCAATTGCCCTCACCACCATTTTTGATCAATTCTTTTTTTATTTCGGTCTAGTTCTGATTGTTCTTGGCTCAGGTTTATTTAAAACTTGTATTTCAGTCATTGTAGGAACTTTATACAAAGCTCAAGATAGTAGACGAGATGCTGGATTCTCCATTTTTTATATGGGAATTAATACGGGCTCGTTTATTGCCCCGCTCATTACAGGCCTATTAGCTCGCGATTATGGCTGGCACTTAGGCTTTGGTATTGGTGGCATTGGGATGCTCATTGCTTTATTAATTTTCCGCTTTTTGGCTGTCCCCCAGCTCCAAACTTTTAATGAATTGCGACAAGAAACCAATAGCTGTAGCAAACCTGTCGTAGAAAATAAAAATGCACCTAAAATTGTATTTAGCTTTTTATTCGCTGTTGCAGTGGTTATTGGATTAACTTTCTTTGGGATTATTCACATCAACCCAGTCGTTGTTTCTACCTACTTAACTGTAGGAATTAGCATTGGGATTATTGCTTATTTTGCATACTTACTACTTTTCCTGAATTTAGAGCAACATGAAAAATTTAAAATCGTTATTTGCTTCGTTTTATTAGCAGCATCCGCTTTATTCTGGTCAGCTTTCGAACAAAAACCCACAACTTTTACTTTATTTGCACAAGATTATACGGACCGTATTGTTTTCGGATTTGAGATACCAACTGTATGGTTTGAATCAATCAATGCTCTTTTTATTATTATCTTTGCTCCAGTTGCAGCTTGGCTATGGGCTAAACTAGGTAAAGCAAATAAAGATCCAAGCTATATCAGTAAATTTATTATTGCGTTGTTATTCGCAGCAGGTGGCTTTTTGCTTATGACTTTAGCCAGTCATTTTGCTATTCATGGCGGAGTAGTTTCACCATTTTGGTTAGTCGGTACTTTATTTCTTCTTACCATAGGTGAACTTTGCTTAAGCCCGATTGGCTTATCAACCATGACCAAACTTGCACCTGATGTCATACGCAGTCAAATTATGGGTTTATGGTTCACTGGTTCAGCTTTAGGCAACCTCATGGCAGGTTTGATTGGCGGACACGTATCGGCAGATGGTATTAATCATTTACCTAGCCTATTTATGCGCTGTGTGTTGGCCTTGGTTATTGGCGCAATCGTGTTATTTTTATTAAAGAAACCAATGAATAAATTAATGAGCAAAAGCACCAACAAAGTTCAACCTGATTTGGAAACCATATGAACGACTTAACTGTTCCAGAAAAACTAGCGAAACTTCGTGAACTCATGATCAATCAACACGTTGATGCTTTGGTTGTCATGAGTGCAGATCCCCATATGTCAGAGTATTTACCTGACTACTGGAAAGCAAGGCAGTGGTTAAGCGGTTTTAGTGGCTCTGTTGGCACTCTAGTCGTGACTCAAAACTTTGCAGGGCTCTGGGCCGATGGGCGCTATTGGGTACAAGCCGAACAACAACTCGCTGGAACTGGCTTTCAATTACAAAAACTGACCAGTGATGAATCTTCAACACATCTCGCGTGGATTGAGAAAAATTTATCAACTGGTTCGGTCATTTCAGTAAATGGACAAACGCTTTCAATCCAGCAATTTAAAGCTTTGGAAAATACGGCAAAACAACGTGGCTTTAAACTTGAAACACAGCAAGATTTAATTGGTTCAATCTGGTCTAATCGTCCAGAACTTCCTTTAGAGCAGATTCATTTAATGCCTAAAGGGTTAAATGCCTTATCTCGTAAAGAGAAAATACAAGCAATTCGCGAAACATTAAAAACTAAGGCGATTGAAGGACATTTCATTTCATCTTTAGATGATATTGCCTGGGTCTTAAATGCACGTGGGCAAGATATAGAATACAACCCTGTATTCCTTTCGCATTTATATATCAGTACTCAACAGGCTGTTTTATTTGTTGATAGCAACAAAGTTGATTCAACCATTCAACAGGCTTTCAAAGCTGATGGTATTGAGATTCGTAACTACGAAGATACAGCTAAGTTTTTATCGAATATCACTGATACCTCAGTACTTTTAGATCCAGCCAAAGTCTCGATTTTTCATGAACAAGCCATCGCAAAAGATATTCGGGTTGTATATGACATCAACCCAAGTACACTTTTTAAATCGCGTAAGCATGAAAGTGAAATAGCTCATATCCGCCATGCCATGGTGAAAGATGGTGTTGCCCTTTGTCATTTCTTCCACTGGTTAGAAAAAGCACTTCATCATCAAGAGAACATTTCAGAACTGACTATTGATGAGAAAATTACAGCTTTCCGTGCTCAACAAGAGGGTTTCATAGGCCCAAGCTTTTCAACAATTGCCGGCTTTAATGCCAATGGTGCTCTACCTCACTACCGTGCAACTGAAGAGCACTATTCATTTATCGAAGGCGATGGTTTATTGCTGATTGATTCTGGTGGACAATACGTAGACGGCACTACCGACATTACCCGTGTTGTTCCCGTAGGGACTCCAACAGAGCAACAAAAACGTGACTACACCTTGGTTTTAAAATGTCACATAGCTTTGGCAAAAACGATTTATCCAGAAGGTTTAGCTGCTCCTCTACTCGATTCAATTTGTCGCAATACTTTATGGCAACATGGTTTAGATTATCGACATGGAACAGGCCACGGCGTAGGCTTTGCGCTTAATGTTCATGAAGGACCGCAAGTGCTTTCTTATTACGCACCTATACATGCCTATAGCAAATTGCGTGAAGGAATGATTATTTCTAACGAACCGGGCTTATACCATGAGGGACAATACGGTATTCGCATTGAAAATCTGGTTGCAAACCGTCTCCACTCTGGATTTGAAAAAACTTACGGTGAATTTTTAGAGTTTGAAACGCTCACACTTTGCCCGATTCATTTAGATTGTATTGTCGTTGACAAGCTAACGAATGAAGAGAAAGGCTGGTTAAATGGTTACCACCAAACTGTTCAAGAAAGACTCGCTGAACATTTATCTGGCGATGTTTTAGATTGGTTGATTTATAACACACGTAAGATTTAAATATTTAATAGCATTAAACCAAATCAAAGCCTTGAAAGAGCCAAGGCTTTGATTTAAATCCTATAAGATATGTAAAGAATCAAAAACCATACTAAATACTTATTCTAATCCGTTTATTATTTTTTATTTAGTTACAGTTTCTGTCTAATAGAATTTTAGGAACTTTTTTCTTATAGAGTTCAAATTTTTTTGTAATTTGTCTATCTTTGTTTCCAACAAATGACTTATTTGCTATTAATTCCATAGCACCTTTATTTGATTTTTTACTATCATCAGCAATAAGGTCATCTAAGTTATTATTAGCTTCTATCAAACCATTCTTATATCTATATTTTAGGTAATTTGTATTAATCAAATTATCCTTCTTAAAATTGAACTTATATTTTTCTTGTCCCGATTCTCCATAAAGACTCAATATAAGAGAACAATAATTTTTCTCTTTTTTCAATTCGATCCCGCCACCTTCAGGACTAATTCCCTGATCAGTTAAATCCAGCTCATAGATTTTCTTTGGAGACATGTTAGTTTTAGCGGATAAGTTACATCCTGTGAAGAGAAAGAAAAAACTAATAATAAGTTTTATTATCGTGCCTTGTTTATTTAACATTATATACTACCTTTAATTGATCACCGTCTCATTTGATCTATATTTACAGTTTTGTCAGACAGGTCAAGGGACTGCTTTACATAATGAAAATCCACTTTTATCTTCATCCATATTTCACTGACCCGTCATCTAAGTTAGAAGTATGTATTTTGGTATATCTCATATGTAAAAGATAAAGTCGAAGAACATAAAAATTCTGCTATAGTAGCCGCTTAAATAGCGGCTTTATTTTTATCTAATGTTTTGGGGCACTTAATTCAAAACGGGTAACCAAACGGGTAACTTGAGAGGCGTAATTTAAAAACACATTAAATATCAAGAGGTTTAACTCAAAATGCTTCTAATGATCGACAATTACGACTCTTTTACCTACAACATCGTCCAGTATTTTGGCGAGTTGAATCAGGAAGTAAAAGTAGTTCGCAATGATCAAGTCACATTAGAGGATATTGAACGATGGCAACCTAAATACCTCGTGATTGGTCCTGGTCCTTGCTCTCCAAGTGAAGCTGGTATTTCAATTCCTGCAATTAATCACTTTGCCGGAAAAATACCTTTACTTGGGGTGTGTTTAGGACATCAAAGTATCGGGCAAGCTTTTGGCGGGAAAATTGTAAGAGCTAAAACAGTGATGCACGGACGTTTATCTGATATGTACCACAGCAATAAGGGTATTTTCAGTAATCTTCCTAGCCCATTCTCGGCAACTCGTTATCATTCATTGGTGATTGATCAGGAAACACTACCTGATTGCCTTGAAGTAACATGCTGGACCAATGAAGCAGATGGCTCAATGGAAGAAATTATGGGTGTTAAACATAAGACACTTCCTGTTGAAGGCGTGCAATTCCATCCGGAATCCATTTTGAGCCAACATGGCCATCAAATCTTTAAAAATTTTTTAGATATCTATGCATAAGTCAGCCGTAAATAGATTGTTTTAAAAGTAATTTGATAAGTAACCTGAATAAAAAGCCAACTACGATCAGTTGGCTTTTTTCATCCTTGAATCAATTACAACTTTAACTGTTGCACAATTGATCCATCTTGTTTTGCCACCAAAGATTCGCAGAGTTGAATACGTTCTTTGGTCTGTTTCAACCCTCTTTCTACCCCGACCAATTCTTTAGTTCGTGGTGCAAAAAAGTCATTTAACTGGACTGCTTGTTGTTGGGTACATGCTGCCCCACTAAACATTGCAGGAAAACGCCCAGCCGAAGATTTACCTAAACGATTAAATACGGCGTCATGATTTACCTTAAACCAAGACCATAAGCCACCTTGTTCATCTCCATAATTATTGATGGAGTTAACCACAGTACGAACTTCACCGACTTTAACACGCGGGTTCAAAATTAACTGACGTGCTTGTTGGCGTGTTGCTTCTTGGTTTGCTGAACCTAAGGCTGTAAGTATTGCAAGACGTTGTGTCGGTTGAGTCACGCGTTGTAACTCACCAGATAAACGATCAAAAGCTGGTTGGCCTTTTTCTTGTACACGTACAGCTAAAATGGTTGGCAATAATTCAGGGGTTACTTGTGCAAAGTTAAGCTGCTTTTGAGCAAAGAGTGCATCTGACTGTTTTAAAAGTTGTGCACGGACTTCAGGAACTTGAATATCTAAAGCAAGAAACTTAACCAACTCACTACGCCATAAACTGTCTTCAGCTGCTTCATCTGTTTTGCTAACATAACCCAACTGATTCAATTTAGGTAAATATAAATTAGCTAAGACTTTTCTAAAATGTTCACGTTCAGCTTCTGTTTTTAATACATGACGATGAATAGTACTTAACTGGGAAAACAAGGCTGTACTAATTTGTCGGCTATTCGAATTGGCAAATTTCTTCGCAGCATCTACGACAGCCAATAAATTAATATCACCATGGTTAAATGCAGCAGAAATTGCGTAGGCGTAGGCCAACTGTTCACTGTTAGAAAGCTTCTCTGTAGCGGCAGTCAGACGAGTAAATTCTTTTTGAGGTAAACTAAATTGGTAGTATCCCGCCGCATTTGCATTTGGAATATACCAACTGCCAAGACTAGCACCTTTGAGTTCAATCTTAGCTTCTGCTTGATCTACCAATTCACATTGCACTTTACTACCTGCATTTGGAACTTCATAACGTACACATAATGGTACGCCCCACAGGCTTCTGGCATCACCTTTTGAACCCACAGGTAAATAACGAGTTTGCTTCACATTTAAAAAGACTTTATTACCTTCTTGCTGTAGTGAAGTATTGAGTAAAGGTACACCCGGTTGATCAAGGAAACTTTTCATCGCTTTGGCAAAGCGCTCGCCTTGCTCAGACTGCTCTGCTAAAGCGCTAATTAAATCATTGGCTGTCGCATTACCATATTGGTGCTTATTAATATAATTGCGTACGCCTTGTTTGAATTTTTCTTCACCTAAGTAGCTTTCAAACATATTTAAAACAGCTGCACCTTTTTGATACGTGATGCCATCAAAAGCAGTTTGAATATCGGCATTGCTTAAAATAGGCTGACGAATACGACGCACACTTACCAAGCTATCACTTTTCATCGCATCTGCGGTGTCTGAAATACGCTCTAGATCAGCATTAAATTCGGGATGTAATTTTTGAGTAATTTTACTTTGCATCCATGTCGCGAAAGATTCATTGAGCCACAAATCATCCCACCACGGCATCGTAACGACATCACCAAACCATTGATGCGCCAGCTCATGTGCATTGACATTAAATGAATTCTGTACAAATGAAACTGGTGAGTCCTTATCTAGTAACATTAGATAATCTCTAAAAGTAATCAGCCCCGGGTTTTCCATTGCACCAGCGGCGAAGTCTGGTGCTGCCAGTAAATCGAGCTTGTCAAATGGATAACCAAAGGCAAAATAATCTTCTAAAGTTTTTAAAATGGCTGGCGTTTCAGATAAAGCATGCTGCATTTTTTCAGCTTTAGCATCAGGCGCAATACCACGTAACTGAATCGGTTGCTTACGCCATGAAGTTGTCCCAATATCTGGCCCTTTTTGTAATTGCCACGGTCCAACAGCCAGTGCAAGTAAATACGTTGGTAGTGGTTTAGTTTGTGCAAAACTTAGTGTTTTCCAACCCGACTTCTCTGCTTGCTCGGATGTTTGTTGGGTATTGGCAAACCCTGAATATTTGCTTGGAATCGTCAAACGAATATTAAACGGCGTTTTAAAACGTGGCTCATCAAATGACGGAAATGACTGGCGTGCACTAATTGCTTCCATTTGTGTCATAACATAAGGTTTACCCTCAAACTCGATTTTATAAATACCGTCGAGCTGCTGGTCGTACGCCGCATTAAAATCCAGAACGAGTTGATACTGGCCTGCTGGCAAGGTCTTGGCAAATTTAATTTTACTCACCCCATCAACCTCGGAGGCTTGCTCATATTTTGCCGTGGTTTTGACGCCCTCTGCCGATGTAATATTCACATCTTTCACCGTCAAAGATTTACCATGAATCCAGATGTGATCTGTAGCTTGAGCCAGCTTTAAATGAATCGTAGTTTTACCGGTATAGCCTTTTTGTGCGGGATCAATCTTAAAATCTAAATCATAAGATTCGGGTACGACCCACTCGGGTAATTTACCAATCGGGATTTGTTCACTGTTATTCGATGCAAAAATCTGTGTCGCCGATAAAGATAATAATGTTGAAAGTAGCAATCTTTTTTTAAATGAAGGCTTGACCAGCATAAGGGGTTTTATCCTCTGTAGTTTTAAATAAAAAGATGCAGCAAATGCTGTACCACTTTGCTGCATCCACACATCATTCTTAGAATTTATAGTTAAACTCCAACCAACCTTGACGGCCGAATGGTGAATATGATCCTACCGGATAATACGGCCATCCGCCTGTGTCATCTCGTTTCACTTTGTCAAACAAGTTATTAATAATGATTGAAGCAGACGCTTTTGGAGAGATTTGATAAGTACCACTCCAGTTCACCAAATACGTTGGGCTTAAGTAAACAGTTTGGTCGCCGTTTGGAATTTTGCCATAACGATTAACTAATACTGTTGATGCCCAATCACCAAAGCTCCAGCTGAGGCTGGTATTAAAACGGTCACGCCAATCAGGAATGGTTAAATCTTTTAAGTAGTCATCTTTCTCGCCATCTTTTGATTGTTGATATTCATGTTCTAGTACGCGGCTATAATTTACCGTCCAGAGGAAGTTACCAAAGCTGTCTGTTTTCCAGCGCCATCTCGTAGTGAAGTCAATCCCGCGGGTATGATCTGATGCAGCATTAATCGGGACAATATTAATATTTTTAATCACATTTGGATCGACAACTGCATTTGCAGGATTGCGTTCTACACGTGCCAAAGCATCAATACAGGCCGCAGAGTTAATATCTTGGTTTCCTAAACGACAATCTGCTTCTAAACGTAGAATTTTGTCCGCACTTAAGTTGGTCACAAGATTATCAATTTTGATATCCCAGTAATCGACGCTAATATCAAATTTATTGGTTGGTGACCAAACAAAACCTGCACCATAAGATTTACCCTCTTCAGGTTTAAGCTCTTTGTTTCCGGTTAAAGTGTAATTCGCCCCAGGTGAGTAATCTTTAAAGCTACATTTATCTAAAGGTTGTCCCGTTTGGCTACAACGTAAATAATCTGTTGTACTTGGGAAATAACCTTTTTGCTTATTTAAAAACAGATAGTTCATATCTGGTGCACGAAAGCTGGTCGCGTAGTTACCACGCACCAATAAAGTCGGATGTGGTCTAAACTCAAGGCCTGAACCAAAAGTTAGCTTATCAATGCTGCTATCTGACAAAGCATAACGGTCATAACGTCCAGACAGGGTTAAATTTAACGGTTTTGCTAAAGGTAAGAATAATTCTGCACCGAGTGCTTGGCGTGTACGTGTACCCCCATATTCGCCACTAGAACTTGCATTGTAATATTCACCATTTTCAAGTGCTTGATCTGGCTTAATCGAAAAACCTTGACGCCCAATTTCGGCCACAGCCGCAAGTTTGGCCGTTCCTGCAGGTAACTTAAATACGTCACCATTCGCGCTTAAAGTTAAACTTTGTGCCCACGATTTATCTTTTTCTGTTGTTGTACCCGAAATACTTTCAAATTCACTTGCTGTGAGTGGTCGACTTAAACGATCTAATCGAGGGGAATAAATAGGAATGCCATCTACATCTGTACCAAGTTGCTGACCTAAGAAATATTCATCGACATTAGAACGTAATAAACCTTGGCGCTTTAGCTGACTGGTATAAATGGAACCATTATAGGCTGCTTCATAACGCCAGCTTGTCTCGCCAATATCGCCTCGAATTCCGAAGTTTAAGTTCGAAGAAAGTTCTTTCCACTTTTTATTTACGCGTTCTACCCCGCCTAATTCTTCAGGTGCAAAACGGCGATTCCAAATTTCATAATTGCCTGAATCTTGATTGAGAAAATAACCGCTCGATGCACCTAAAGAAGTCCATGTCGGACCACGGGTATTATTTTCGATTTGATTGGCGCCAATTAAAAAGTCGCCAAATAATTGAGTTTTATCATTCAATTCATAATCTAAACCGAGGTAACCATTTTGACTGCGGTTTTGAGTTTGAACCGTCCAATAGGTTGGTCGTGCTAAACCACTGGCACAATTGTCCGCACCTGCTTGTCCTATATTATTGACTGATCCTTTAAATAAACCGTTAAATGCCTGACACCCACCAATTGAAAGATATTTACCAGTATCAGCATTTTTACGGCCAACAACCGTGTCAGGCTTCTCACCCAAACGTGTTCGGCTCGACATAAAATCTCGATCGGCTGCCCATATCGGCTCACGGCCACTAAGTTCAACCCCATAAACGAGACTAAGCTTGTCTAAAGTTTTACTGCCACTTAGTTGTAAACGTAAATTTTCACCGCCTTCTTTGGTTCCGCCTGCTTTAATATTAAATTGTGTGCCATCTGTTTTCTTTTTCAGAATAATATTCACCACACCTGCAATTGCATCTGAACCATAAATTGCAGAAGCACCACCGTTTAATATTTCAATACGGTCAATAATGGCCGTTGGAATATTAGCTAAGTTTACGAAATTGACAGAGCCATCATAAGGCACAGGATAATCTGCAACCCGATGCCCATTAATCAAAGTCAAAGTGTGGTTGGGTCCTAAGCCTCGTAAACTAATAGCATTAGCCGCAGGTGTAAAAGTATTTCCATAATCGGCACCTTGTACAAAACCCGTGTTTTGCGTCAGGTTATTGAGTGCATCAAATGCATTACTAAAACCTTGTTTTTCAATATCGGCTGCGGTAATGACGGTCACACTAGTCGGGCCATCTTTTTGTGCTTTTGAAATCCTTGAGCCTGTTACTGCAACACGAACTACTTTATCTGGTTTAGCTTGGTTTTGTGGTTGCTCTAAGGCTTCTTGCGCATAACTTTCTAATGGATGAAACAGTGCAACAAATACAAAAATAAATGAGCGCTTATTTTTTAACGTCCCTAGATATTTCAAGTTATTTAAATACATATTTATTAGTAGACAAAATAAAGATCGCCCTACTATATCCACTTTTATTTGGTTGATTTATACACATTTTTTCTAGATATATTGATGTTTAAGATATACCAAATGGTTAATTATTTATCATAAAAACTCACAACAAACTAAAACCTTTTTCAATAAATAAATTTTGTTTATGAATAGACTCAAAATCTTCACTGAGCAAAATTTTTAAATCTCTTATCGAACAGCAAAAATCTTTGGTTATTTTCTGCTAACATAGCTCCCCGTAGCTAGTGAAACATGGAACGCAATAGGCCGAACCTCCTACTCTTGATCAACTTCACCTAAAAATTTTAATCATTAATGCTGTAAATCATGACTATGAATATCCAACAGGCGCTCAACCACATTACCAAGAACATTCATTTGACTCAGCCTCAAATGGAAGAAATTATGCGCAGCATCATGCAAGGTGAGGCAACCGAGGCACAAATTGGTGCTTTAATGATGGGCCTACGCATGAAAGGTGAAAGCATTGATGAAATGACGGCAGCCGCACGTGTCATGCGTGAATTTGCGATTAAAATTGATGTGAGTGATATCAAACATTTAGTTGATATCGTGGGAACTGGCGGTGATGGACAAAATTTATTTAACGTCTCTACAGCGTCTAGCTTTGTGATTGCAGCAGCGGGTGCAACCATTGCAAAACATGGTAACCGCGGCGTTTCAAGTAAATCAGGCTCATCAGACCTACTTGAACAAGCGGGTATTCACCTTGATTTAGATATGCAACAAACCGAACGCTGCATCCGTGAAATGGGTGTAGGTTTCTTGTTTGCACCAAACCACCACAAAGCCATGAAATACGCTGCTGGCCCACGTCGTGAACTTGGTATTCGTAGTATTTTTAATTTACTTGGCCCACTGACCAACCCAGCTGGGGTAAAACGCTTTGTGATTGGTGTGTTTTCAGATGAACTATGTCGCCCAATTGCCGAAGTAATGAAACAACTTGGTGCCGAACATGTGATGGTTGTTCATTCAAGAGATGGTCTTGATGAAATTAGTCTTGCAGCACCTACCACTGTTGCCGAACTCAAAGATGGCGAAGTTACTGAGTGGACACTTAACCCTGAAGATGTCGGAATTGAGTCACAAACGTTAAATGGTTTAGTGGTTGCTGATGCATCGGCAAGTCTAAAGCTCATTAAAGATGCTTTAAGCAAAAATAAATCTGACATTGGCGAAAAAGCTGCAAACATGATTGCGCTTAATGCAGGCGCAGGTATTTATGTAGCAGGCATTACCAAGACTTATGCTCAGGCTGTTACATTTGCGCAAGATATTATTTACGGCGGACAAGCATTAGAAAAAATGAGTGTTTTGGCTGAATTTACCAAGACATTAAAACAATCTCAGGCAGATTAAGGACTTCTCATGATTAATATTCAAAATACCATTTTAGGTAAAATTGTTGACCGTAAACATGAGGAACTTGCTGCGCGTTTAAAACAACGTAATTTGCAAGATGTTGAAGAACTCGCAAAAGCTGCGACTCCAGTGCGTGGCTTTGCAAATGCTTTGCAACATAAACGTCCGGGTGTGATTGCTGAAATTAAAAAAGCATCTCCATCAAAAGGAATTATTCGCGCAGACTTTAATCCTGCTGAAATTGCCCAGCAATATGAAAAAGCTGGAGCAGCATGTTTATCGGTACTGACTGATGTTGATTTCTTTCAGGGTGCAGATGAAAATATTGCGATTGCTCGCAATCATTGTGCCCTACCAGCTTTACGTAAAGACTTTCTGATCGATCCATATAACGTAGTTGAAGCACGTGCTTTGCATGCAGACTGTATTTTATTGATTGTTGCTTGTTTGTCTGACCAGCAACTCGAAGAAATGTCTAAAACTGCGTTTGAACATCAACTTGATGTATTGGTTGAAGTTCATGACGAAGAAGAAATGGAACGTGCATTAAAGCTTTCTGAACAATGTTTATTAGGTGTGAATAACCGTAATTTAAAAACGTTTGATGTAGATTTAAATACATCTATCCGTTTGAAAAAGTTACTTCCGTCTTCACGCTTATTAATCACTGAAAGCGGTATTGCGACACCAGATGATGTGCGTATGATGCAAGAACATGATATTCACAGCTTCTTGGTCGGCGAGAGTTTTATGAAACAACCACGTCCAGATCAAGCTTTTACTGCCCTTTTTGGACAACCTCAAACGGTTTAATGAAGATATATGAGTAATAAAGATTCATCGCTTTCTAAAGAGCAACAAAAGTTATTGAAGCAATTTAAAAAGCAAATCTCCAATCCTCATTCAAGCAAAATCGCAAATCAGCCTGAGACTAAAAAATCTCAAGTTGAGACTGAAGAATTGGAAGATACACACCTGTTTCAACAGGCTGTTGCAGGTGTTAAACGCATCAACAATAGTAATGTGGCTGATGTAAAACCACCTCGTGCTAAAAAAGTCGATGCACAAACACTAGCAAAACGCGCAGCCGCTGAAGGCGGACGTGATACCGAACATGCCGAGTTATCAGATACTCAAGCAGCATTAAATCCAGTTGCAAGCCAAGCAGCTTTAAGTTATCGCATAGCCACTCTTCAGCATAAAGTTTTTGAAGACTTAAAAGCTGGTAAAATGCGCTGGTTTGAAGCAGTGGATTTACACGGCTGTACCATTGAACAAGCACGTGAAGCCGTTTTACAAATCATCCAGATGGCAAAAGATGAAAATCAAAATGTCATTAAAATTGTGCATGGTAAAGGCCCTGAAGCTGTTTTAAAAACCTATGTCAACGGATGGTTACGCCAACATCGTGATGTTTTAGCCTTTGTAAGTGCTCCAGAAAATCAAGGTGGCACAGGTGCAGTTCTCGTGCTGCTTAAACGCTCAGAAAAAAATCCAAAGTTCGAACAAAAAAAATGATCCTTTGGGATCATTTTTTTGCATCAAATACCTGCAATAATTGAGCAACTACTGCAATGGCAATCATTGCAGGTTGTTTCGATGAAATCCCTTCTACCCCGATCGGGCAAACTAAACGTTGCAAAGTTTCGGGAGTATAACCACGTACTTGCATACGCTTTTCAAAAATGGCCCTTTTACTTTTTGAACCAATCATTCCTACATAAGCAAATGGTTTCGCCGTAGGTTTTAAGGCTGTAAAACACAATTGCAAATCTAGTTGATGATCGTGCGTTAAAATTAAAATTGCCCCCGAACGATCAAATTGCTCGATCTCGGCGTCTAAGGTATCAGTCGTTATACATTGCACCTGTTGCAGTAAATCGGATGGAAAAATATCATCACGCGGATCAATCCATTTCACCCGAACTCCAATAGGTAATAAACAACGAACAATTGCTTCACCCACATGCCCTGCTCCACAAATCAGCACTTGCATGGCATAAGGTTGAATCTGCTGGCTAAATTGCCATTCTTCACTGCTGCCAGAATGAAACTCGAAACTTGGTTGTTGTTCTATATCCATAGTCTGCCAAGTGGACACATATTGATGTGAGACCTTACGCCCTATACGCTGACCAGCTCGCCATGCTTGTAAAATCGCAGATAAATCCAATGTGATCGCACTGGGTGATATTTTTTCAAACAATAACCACATCACTCCGCCACAACACTGCCCTAGCCGAGCACTGAGGTTAAAGCGTTCAATACGCCTCACACAAGTTTCCGTTTCTTTTAACATTGCTTTAGCAATATCAATGGCCTGAAACTCTAAATGCCCGCCACCGATCGTATCGGACTGCTGCCATTGCTGTTGCAAATTAAACCGCAATAACATGGTTGCACCAACTTCTCGTGGTGTTGAACCATTTGCACGTACCACTGTGACCAATACCATAGGCAGAGCATCGACTTGCCACGCTACAAAATCAGTCCACCATTGTAAATGTTGCATAATCTTCTACATTTTAGCTTGTGGTCGGTCAGCCAAAGCTTGTCCTCGTCCAATCGCAATTGCACGTAAAATTTCTTCGGCAGTTGCTGGAGCATTGAGTACGAGCGGTGCATTTTCTGGAATAGCCGCCTGTACTGCCTGACGAATTGCAGAGAACACTGATAATGCCAACATAAATGGCGGTTCACCTACCGCTTTGGAGCGGTAGATGGTGTCCGCCTGATTTTGGTTATCAAAGAGTTTGACATTAAAAATATGAGGAATATCCACACTAGTCGGGATTTTGTAAGTTGAAGGTGCGTGGGTAAACAAGCGGCCTGCGTGTGGCCCCTGCGGCTGCCAATACAACTCTTCTGTCGTGAGCCACCCCATCCCTTGTATAAAACCACCTTCAATTTGCCCTATATCAATTGCAGGGTTAATTGACCGTCCGACATCATGCAAAATGTCGGCACGTAATACTTTCATTTCCCCAGTTAGCGTATCTATTGCGACCTCGCTGACCGCTGCGCCATAAGCATAGTAGAAAAATGGACGCCCTAAATGGTTGACCTGATCATAGTGAATTTCTGGTGTTTTATAAAAACCGCTGTCCCATAGCTGTACACGTGCCATATATGCCCGTTGAACCAAGTCAGGAAATGTCCATGAATGACCATTCGCTGTGGTGACTATACTATCTTCAAACTGGACTTGTTCAGCTTCACTTTGACTTATTTCGGCTGCAAGTTTAGCCAGACGCTCACGAATTTTAATACAGGCATTTTGAACAGCTTTACCGTTTAGATCTGCTCCACTCGATGCTGCGGTTGCTGATGTATTTGGCACCCGAGAAGTATCAGTTGCAATTAAGCGAACTCTATCGATTGGTAAACCCAACTCATGAGCAGCAACCTGCCGTACTTTGGTATATAGCCCCTGTCCCATTTCTGTACCGCCATGGGTGATAGAAACAGTACCATCCATATATACGTAGACCAGTGCACCGGCCTGATTGTAATGCACGGCGTTAAACGAAATACCAAACATTAAGGGTGTTAACGCAATACCACGTTTAATGATGTCATTGTTCTCGTTAAAGGCATGAATGCTTTGTTTGCGTTTCGCATAATCGCTACTTTGCAATAATTCGGCTACCAATTTTGGCGCAACATTATCACGGACTTCTGCCCCATAGTGCATACGGTCACGTCCAGCACCGGGCTGTTCGGCAAAGAAATTACGCTGACGAATTTCAACTGGGTCACAACCTAAATAACGCGCAATATCATCAATAATATTTTCAATGACAAACATGCCTTGCGGTCCACCAAAACCACGGTATGCCGTATTAGAAACAGTATTGGTTTTACAACGCAAGTTACGTAGCTCAACTGCATTTAAATAATAAGCGTTGCCAATATGGCAAATCGCTCGTTCATTTACTGGCCCAGATAAATCAGCCGAAAAACCGCAGTTTGAAGACAGTTGCACCTTTAAGCCTTGTAAAATACCACTGTCATCAAAGGCTACAGACCACTCATAAGCAAAACCGTGACGTTTACCTGTAGCGCTCATATCATCATCACGATCTAAGCGTAATTTACACGGACGGCCTGTTTTTTGTGCTGCCAAAGATGCAATGCATGCCCACTGTGCTGACTGCGACTCTTTACCACCAAAACCACCACCCATACGACGGCTTTCCACACTCACCTGATGCATATTCATGCCTAATGCATGACAAATCAATAGCTGCATTTCGGTTGGATGTTGCGTTGAGCAATAGACTTTTAAGCTCTGATTCTCTTGTGGAATCGCATAGGAAATCTGACCTTCTAAATAAAAATGCTCTTGCCCACCCAGCTCAATAGCACCTGAAAGATGATGTGCTGCATTTTGAAATGCCTGTTCAACTTCACCATGACTAAAGTCAACAGGCGGTAACACCCACGATTCTTTTTCAATCGCATCTTGAATCGTTAAAATCGGAGTTTCGGGCACATATTCAATTTTTGCTAAGCGAACTGCCTGACGGGCTTGCTGATAACTGTCAGCAACAACCACAAACAGGGCTTGTCCATAAAATTCGACCTGATCTTCGGCAAAAATTGGATCATCTTTTACAATGGGTCCCCAATTATTTTCAACATCAATATCCTTTGCCGAAAAAACTGCATGGACACCATCGGCCTCACGTACTGCATCCAAATCAAACTTACTGATTTTGCCTTTGGCACAACTTGAAAATCCGACAGCTAGGTGCATGGTATTTTCAAGCTCAGGTAAATCATCAATATATGTTGCCTGCCCCGTTACATGTAAATGGGCACTCTCGTGTGGAATCGAGTCGCCTGCTTTAGCTGATTTTTTAGAAATGCTTAAGTTAATGGTTTGATTCATGTTAGATCTCCACCATAGCAATCAGGTCATTCACACGAGTAATCGTTTGAGACAGGACTTTTTCTACATAAAAACGCTGTAAACAGTTTTTCGCGACGTGTAAACGATATGCAGAGCTAGCACGTCCATCATCTAAAGGTTGATAGTCTTGCGACAATACTTCTTGTGCCTGAACGATCAATTCTGATGTAAGTTGTTGGCCTTCTAATATAGCTTCTGCATACTTTGCACGTTTGGGAATAGCAGCCATGCCACCAAAAGCAATTCTGACATTATGAGCGACACAATGATTATCTAGCTCACATGAAATAGCAGCGCATACCGCAGAAATATCTTGTTCAAAACGTTTAGCAATTTTATAGCTAGCAAATTTAAAACGTGGCTGCCCTTCACGAAGTGGAATAACAATCGACTCTACAAACTCACCAAGCTGTAATGCTGTTTTTTGATAATCTAAATAAAAGTCTTCCAAGGCAATTTCACGAGTCTGTTCACCTACGCGCAAAATTAAGCGTGTACCTAGCGTAATTAATGCTGGCATTGAGTCGCCAATAGGCGAACCATTGGCAATATTTCCACCTAAAGTTCCAGCATTTTTAATAGGCATGGAAGCAAAACGGCGCTGTAATTCTTGAAAGTCAGGATAAAACTCTGAAATTTTGATGAGTGCATCACTCAAACTGACATTTGCCCCAATCGTTAAAGTATGGTCTTTGACTGCGATCTTTTTCAGTTCTTCCACCTGACCGATATAAAGCATATCTCCTAAATTACGGCCTTGTTTTGTGACCCACAAACCAACATCTGTACTACCTGCAACAATACGGGCTTGCGGCAACTGTAAACGTAGAGCGGCAAAATCCCGCAAAGTTTTGGGTGCAAAAAATTGCTGAGCATGATGATTTAAATGCAATGCTGGTAATGCTTGAATGTCTTTTAATAGATTAAGTACTTTTTGACATTCTAATTGAACACGCGGATAGTCATATGCTTTTTTTGCTGCATCTAAAATAGGTCGATAGCCCGTACAGCGGCACAAATTTCCAGAAAGATAATCACTGATTTTATCTTTGCTTGGTGGCTGTTGTTCATTTTCATACATTGCCCATAACGACATAATAAAACCGGGCGTGCAAAAACCACATTGTGAGCCATGCATATCCACCATTGCCTGTTGTACAGGATGCAATGTCCCAGCTTGTGTAGGTAATAAATTATGAAGATCTTCTACTGTAAATAAAGCTTTACCATCTAAAGTCGCTAAAAACTGAATACAGGCATTCACGCTCCGTAATTGCAAGCTGTCATTGACTAACTCACCAATCACTACTGTACATGCACCACAATCGCCCTCAGCACAGCCCTCTTTTGTACCAGTCTGCCGAGTCTTACCAGTTTGGGTATATTCTCGGAGAAATTGTAAGACCGTCATGGTGGGTAATACATTTTCTACTTGTTGCTGACTGCCACGAAAAAAAAAGGTAATTGGACGTTCTGACATTTTTTATCCTTATGCTCTATAGTACGGCATATTTGCAAATATGATGCCATGAGGCGATCATTTATAACTTAACTGTATTAGTCGCACATTTCATGTTCAAATACTTGACTATTAACGATAAAAAACATGAAATTTATTCACCATTTATCCAAGGTGTACCGAACAGGATAAATATAGTGCGACGAGTTATGAACATCAGGTCATGTTTCTGATACAATGCCGAGCTTGTCTAATAGAGTAAATTTATACGCCTTATGTCAATGCAGCAATCGTACGCAAACATTCTGACTGCCGTCGGTGAAGACCTTAATCGTCCCGGCCTTAAAGATACGCCTGTGCGTGCGGCTAAAGCTTTTTCATATTTAACTTCTGGCTATAGTAAAACTTTAGAAGAAGTCACCAATAATGCTGTTTTCCCATCAGATAACCATGAAATGGTATTGGTGAAGAATATTGAATTTTATTCGCTCTGCGAACACCATCTTCTCCCATTCTATGGCCGTGTTCATGTTGCCTATTTACCAGAAGGCAAAGTTCTTGGCTTATCTAAATTTGCACGTATTACCGAGATGTTTGCTCGCCGTTTGCAAATTCAGGAAAACTTAACTCAGCAAATCGCTGAAGCTGTTGCTGAAGTGACTGGCGCTCGTGGCGTTGCTGTAGTCATCGATTCAGCACATATGTGTATGATGATGCGTGGTGTAGGTAAACAGGAATCTACCACCCGTACAGTTTCATTTGTCGGAGATTTTAAAACCGATAAAGAAGCACGCCGTGAATTCTTAAGTGCTGTACCAGAAAGCTACTAATCTGGTTGTTAATGCACAAAAAAGCCCGACAATGTTGGGCTTTTTTTATAGGTTAATTTTATCAAGTTCAACCCAACTCTATAAAACATAACAATTAAATTAGGTGATTTTTGTTATAAAAGTACGCATCTTTATTTTTAAATAATTTATGAGTTAATCATGCGATTTAAAAAAATTTCTTGCTTACTTTTACCTTCTCTTTTTATTTTTAACACCTCAATTTATGCAGGTAACACCTCTAAAGATCAAGAAATTAAACAACTGGTAGATGATAACTTTAAACCCTTATTAGAAAAATATAATGTGCCGGGTATGGCGGTAGGTGTTATTCAAAATAATAAAAAATATGAAATGTATTATGGTTTGCAGTCCGTTCAAGATAAAAAAGTCGTAAACAGCAATACCATTTTTGAGCTAGGTTCTGTCAGTAAATTATTTACTGCAACCGCAGGTGCCTATGCCAAAAATAAAGGAAAAATCTCTTTTGAAGACATACCAAGTAAATACTGGAAAGAACTCAAAAATACGCCGATTGACCAAGTTAACCTACTTCAACTTGCCACCTATACCAGTGGTAACCTTGCCCTTCAATTTCCAGATGAAGTACAAACAGATCAACAAGTGTTAACTTTTTTCAAAGACTGGAAACCTAAAAATCTAATTGGTGAATATAGACAATATTCAAATCCAAGTATTGGCCTATTTGGAAAAATTGTAGGCCTATCGATGAATCAGCCTTTTAGTCAGTTCTTAGAAAAGACAATTTTTCCAGACCTTGGCTTAAAACATAGCTATGTCAATGTGCCTAAAACCCAAATACAAAACTATGCATTTGGCTACAACCCAGAAAATCAGCCGATTCGCGTTAACCCCGGTCCACTCGATGCTCCAGCATATGGGGTTAAATCGACGCTACCAGATATGCTAAGTTTTATTCATGCCAACCTGAACCCGCAGCAATATCCGGCAGATATTCAAAGCGCAATTAATGAAACTCACAAAGGTTTCTATCAAGTGGGCACCATGTATCAGGCACTTGGTTGGGAAGAGTTTTCTTATCCTGCAACGTTACAAACTTTATTAGACAGTAATTCAGAACAAATCGTGATGAAACCTAATAAAGTGAGTGCTATTTCAAAAGAACCTTCAGTTAAGATGTACCATAAAACAGGTTCAACCAACGGTTTTGGAACATATGTCGTATTTATCCCTAAAGAAAATATTGGCTTAGTCATGTTAACCAATAAACGCATTCCAAACGAAGAACGCATTAAAGCGGCTTATGCTGTGTTGAATGCAATAAAGAAATAATTGTCTTTTCTTAAAACAAAAAGAGAGAAATAGACTTCATCTACTTCTCTCTTTTTTATAGACATACTATTTAAAAGAACCAGACATATCCTAAGCTGGATTTCATCCAGTCCAGATGATTTTGTTTTTCATAATCCCAATTAAGACGAATAGCATTGTTGCTATTAATGGCATATTGCCACTGTGTATTTAAGCGTAAGTTCCATTGGTTTTGGTCTTCCCAATATGGCAGCTCAACTTGTACCACTGAGTTAAACTTTTCAAACCATTGGTTCATACAGCCTAAAGTTGGGCCCATTCCCACACGCCAGCCTTTATCTAAATTTGAACCCGCTTGAACATAAGCTTGGACTTGCCCATAGCACACATGTTTACGGTCATAGTCAGCAACACTGTAGCCGACTTGGGTATTAAAACTTGCTACACCGTGCTGTTTTTCATCACTATAAACGCCTTCATGGACTGCTTCTTGACGCCAACCTAAGTTAAATCCCCAAGTGAGAGGTGTTTTAAAAGGTTGAATCGGGTTATAGGAGTTCACTTCTAACAGATCAAGATGCTCAAGTTTTAGATGATCGTTACGCCACTGCGCACTACCATTTAAAAAGAGCAATTGAGTACCAGCTCGATACCCTCCTTGAGGATCAATCAAGTCATGGTAAGCCTGTCTATGTCCAATCTCGATAAACTGTTTACCCTGCACTTCGCCCAGTTTTAGCGAAACATTACGTGCATTATGGCCTTGTGTTGGCTCAGTCGATGGTCGTTTCGGTTCTTGGCGTTGTTTATCTAAATCAATCTGACTTCTTAAAGCCAAAAGCTGGCGTAACTGTGGTTGAGCAACGCTTTCTTCAACTTTACGACTAATAAATTGCAAATATAAATCATCGTAAGCCATCTCAAGAATTTTGGCCTGATCTGGCTGACTATATGACTTGAGTATTTCAGAAGACTGCTTGGTTGGCATCATTGCTACTTTATGAGCAACTTTTGCTAAAGACGCACCATGCTGATGAGCTTGGGCCAATAATTGAGTTTCTAAAGCGGGTCGATACACAGGTGCTTTGGTTAGCCCTTGTTCATGCATCGCTTTAATGGTTTCCATTGGAATAGAAGCATAATTAAACTTTTCTTGTAAGTTAGACTCAGGTTTAACTAAATCAACTAATCCTAATAACCGATAGGCACAGTTATCACTCACAAAATAATAAGGGAAGCTTACATGTTGCATTTCCCAGATATGGCTCACTAAAAAGCGTGTTTCTTCAGGGGATAGTTTTAACTCATATTCCCATAAATCACGGCTCTCGAAATCACCATATTCTTTTACCTTACGATAATAAGGCATAAGTGAATATTCACCCGGATACTGCCCTGTTAAACCTTTCCATGCATATGACCAGTTGTCGTTACCTGCTACAGTTGCTGCGTAGTTTACGGCGTAAGAAACGAGGTTTAACTGCTGTTGATCTTTAGGGTCTAGGCGCAATAAGGTATGCCCGAACATCGAGCTCGGATTTCCCATAAAATCTGTCGCGTAAATTAAGGTCGCTTTATAAGGCTTAATTTGGCCAATCCAGTTTTCAAACTCTGGACATTTTACTTGAGGCAATTCGTTTTCTTGAATGCCTAATTGCTTTATAAGCCACTGACTACGAGCTGGAAATTTACAACGAATTGACTGGTTATCTGGTGCAGGTGTAAACAATGCCGCGATATCGGCTTTTAACTCTTCTTTTAAATGATTTTTTCCATTTTCTGCAATAAAATAACCAGAATAACTCACTTCACTGTTATGGTTTTTATTGGCATACATGAGCCTTTGCCATGTAATGTCTTGGTCTAATTTTTTTTGTTCTGCAACTGACCAATAGTTTTGAATAGATGGATTTATTTCTGCTGAATACGCAATATTAACTGCCAATGAGGCAAAAATTAAAACAACTGATTTCATTAAGCTCATCAATTTTTATCATTAAATATAAGAAAAACCCTGCCAAAAGACAGGGTTTTCAATTTTAAACTTATACGTAAGCTTTTAAAACTTCATCTTTAGCCATTACGTTTTGTAATGATGCCAATACTTGAAGTGTGTTTTGGTTGTTTGTTGAATAGATTTCACCAAAGTTTGCTTTTGAAACTTTGAAGAAACGGTCTTTGTCTTGTGGTTTGATTTGCATTAACTCAGCAAGAACGTTCAGGCTTTCACCTTGGCCTACAGCCATATCACGTGCTAAAGCTTCTGCATTTTCATTTGTGAATGTAACAACTTGAGCTGTTACTGTTCCGCCTTGACGGCAACCTAAAGTACCGAAAGTAATACCTAATAATTGGTTAGTAAAAATACCGTTTGTTGTTGCAGCAAGAATTTTAGGCGCTACTCCTTTTTTGCCTGCCCATACTTGCGTACCCACACCACAACCTACATCATTATCAGCCATAGCAACACTTGAACCAGCTGCTAACAAAGCAGCTAAAGCTAATTTTTTTAACATGATGAATATCTCCAAAAATCATTATTGATTGTTTCTTATGTATTGTTATGTGTAATTATTATTACACCCTTCAAAGATAACGATAAGCTTGTCTTTTAGCAATTAAAAATTAAACAATATGATAAAAAGAGAAAAGGAAATTTTTATCTTAAATTCCAATTACCTTGATTATCTCGATGACCTAAAATTTTAAGAACTAATACTAAACTTAGTAGTAATAATAAATACCATGAACCGAGTTTACCCCACCCGACCATATGCCAAGCATTAATCTGACTTGGATAAACCCAAATTTTATAAAAGGTACTAATATTTTCAGCAACCCAGATAACAAACGCGAGTGTCAACAACACTGGGAGCATCGGGGTTTTAAATTTACGTTCATTTATTTGAAAATAAAGTGTAGTTTTCCAGAAAATATAAACACTAAAAGCAAATAAAATATAGCGAATATCAGGAATAAAAAATTTACTCATAAAATTAATATATGAGAAAAATGCGAGAAAAAGCATGCTTCCAAAACTTGGAAGTTTCTCAAAAGAAACCTGAAATAAACGGATTGAGCGAGCAAAAAAACTGCCTACAGCCGAGTACATAAAGCCTGCAAATAAAGGCACAGTAATAATTTTAAAAACAGCCGGCTGCGGATATTGCCATGAAGCAATGCCAGGATGTGTTAAAAAGATTTCCATGACCATTGCCATGATATGGAATAAAGCAATCACCTTGGCTTCTTGCCATGACTCAAGCTTTAAATACAACAAGCAAATTTGAATAATGAGCGCGTAGATGAGTAAATAATCATAACGATAAAAACCCATGTATTCATGGCTTCCCATCGGTGCTGTCAGAGCAAAAGCAATTAAAAGCAAAATACCAAACAAGGCTGCCGAAACAGCCTTGCCGATAAATTGAAACGGTAAAGTTAGATATTGCACAAAAACTATCCTAGATATTTAGCACTATACTCATGCACTGTATCTACAAAGATTTTTGGTTGTGCAGGATCTACCCACTGAGTAATCCCATGGCCCAAGTTAGCAATGTAACCGGTCTTTTCGCCATTTGCGTAGGCATCGTCTATCATCAATTTCACTGCTTTCTCAATTGAAGCAGCCGAACCGTATAAAACAGCCGGATCAAGATTCCCTTGCAGAGCGACACGTCCGGCCACTGTAGTGCGAGCTGTATTTAATGGTGTTGTCCAATCTAAACCTAAAGCATCTGCACCTATTGTGATCATTGGCTCTAGCCACTGACCACCACCTTTAGTGAATACAATCACTGGAATACGGCGTCCATCTTTTTCACGTTGCAAGCCCGCAATAATCTTTTTCATATAGTTCAGTGAGAACTCTACATATTCACGGTGTGCTAAAGCCCCACCCCAACTATCAAAAATCTGAATAGCTTGAGCGCCTGCATCAATTTGAGCATTTAGATAGTCAATGACTGAATCTGCTAAATGGTCGAGCAACGCATGCAAAACTTCCGGCTGCGCATACATCATTTGCTTGGTAAAACGGAACTCTTTGCTTGAACCGCCTTCAACCATATAAGTCGCCAGCGTCCAAGGACTACCCGAAAAACCAATCAGTGGAACTTGACCACCTAAAGCAGAGCGAATTGTGCTTACTGCATTCATGACATAATCAAGATCAGATTTAGCATTTAACTTAGGTAAGTTTGCTACGTCTTGTTCAGTACGAACCGTTTTATGAAACTTAGGGCCTTCGCCTGTTTCAAAATAAAGGCCTAGTCCTAAAGCATCTGGAATCGTTAAAATATCTGAAAATAAAATTGCTGCATCTAAATCGTAACGACGCAAAGGTTGTAAAGTTACTTCACAAGCAAATTCTGTATTTTTGCATAAAGATAGAAAATCACCTGCTTTTGAGCGTGTTTCCCGATATTCAGGCAAATAACGTCCTGCTTGGCGCATCATCCATATTGGAGTGGTATCTACAGGCTCACGTAATAAAGCACGTAAGAAACGATCATTTTTAAGTGTCGTCATTGCCGATCTCTATCTTTTTCATGTGGCAGCATCATATCAAAAAGGTGAATGTTTTTATAATTTCAATTTCATACAAAAAACTTGTCAATCTACTAAAAAATGCATATTTACACAAAAGTCTACTGCAAGTAGCTCGGTTTTCTGCAATACTTGCAACATGTTACATCGGGTTTATTGATATTCCTTTAATGCTTAAATTCACCAATACTTAAATACGCACACATTGCGTTTTTGGTGATTTTATAAACATTAGGATCAGTCTTCTTACCCTATTGCTTATATGAAAATTCTTAAGGTTGAATTACATGTTTGTTCGCTCATTACTCGCTATGAGTTTAAGTTGTATTATTGCTAATGTTGCTTTGGCTGCGTCAACAACTGAGCAACCAGTCACTCCTAAAAAAGTATCTGCTCCTGTAGAAGATCCGATTGATCCGCTTGCTGTAGATGCTGCTTCAACTGTTAAAGCTCAAGCCCAGACACAGATTACTGCTCAAGAACAAAATGACTTAAATCGAGCGTCTACAACATTACAAAATTTGCAAAAAGCTGAAGACCCAAATGCTGACTCAGGCATTGCTGCTTCAGAACCAACAGCACCAGCTAAAACAACAACAGCATCTAAGTCTACTACTTCTGCTCCAGCTGTTTCATGGACATTAGATGGCTTAAATAATGCTGAGTGGTATGAAAATATTGGTAAAGGTCAATTACCAGTTTATGCACGTGCCCACGTCATGCTCAATAACGCGCATGCTTCACCGGGTGCGATTGATGGCATGAGCGGTAAAAATACCCTAAAAGCAATTGCATCTTTCCAGCAAATGAATGGTTTATCTCCTACTGGCGAGTTAACTAAAGAAACTTGGGATGCGCTTGTTGCAAAACAAACAAAACCAGCATTTATTGAATACACGATTACTGATGCAGACCTAAAAGGTCCATATGCTGAGTCAATTCCTTCTGACTACGCATTACAAGCCAAAATGAAAGGTTTGTACTACACACGTGTGACTGAAATGTTGGGCGAAAAGTTCCATATTGATGAAGGGTTCTTAAAGAAATTAAACCCGAAAGCAACCTTCAAAAAAGTTGGTGAGAAAGTTATCGTTCCAAACGTACGCAATGACTTACCAGAAGACATTCATTTAATTATTGCGCATAAAGGTGCTAAACAGTTGTATCTGTTTAATAGCCGCAATCAAATGATTGCCTCATTTCCTGCAACAATTGGCAGTACTGATACGCCATCTCCGACCGGTACTTATAAGGTAGTTGGTGTTGCGCGTAACCCTTGGTATAGCTACTCACCTTCGAACTTCGTACAAGGTAAAAACTTAAAACCACTTTCTTTACCACCAGGTCCTAACGCTCCTGTAGGTAATATCTGGATTGGTTTAAGTAAAAAATCATTCGGTATTCACGGTACGCCAAACCCGTCTTTAATTTCTAAAACTGCATCACACGGTTGTATCCGTTTAACCAACTGGGATGCTAACGATTTAGGTAATAAAGTACGTTCTGGTGTTACTGTTAAATTCTTAGAATAATCTTTAAAAAAAGAAAGCCTGCTTTATGCAGGCTTTTTTATATCTAAAATTTAAAACGAATATTTATAGACATTTCATCATATTAAAAACGCAACAATATGTTGCATCTACTCTATTTTTAGCTTGATTCTACAGGTTTAACATAGTCCTCAAGAGATCAATAATAATTTGAGGAGATCAAATCATGAATGCTTTTTTGCATCGTAGTGAAGATCGTGGTCATGTTAAAGCGGGTTGGTTAGAGTCTTATCATAGCTTTTCATTTGGTAACTGGTATAACCCTAAATATATGGGTGTCAGTGCATTACGCGTTATTAATGATGACCGAATTGATGCCCATAACGGTTTCGGCACACACTCTCATGACAACATGGAAATTTTAACCTGTGTGCTTGATGGTGCAATTTCACACCGTGATACCATGGGAAATGAAGGTCAAATTAAGGCTGGTGAATGGCAACTCATGAGTGCTGGTACAGGCGTGGCGCACAGTGAAATCAATAACACTGATACACCTGTCCATCTATTACAAATCTGGATTATTCCAGACGTAAAAGAAGCTGAGCCAAACTACCAACAAATTAATTTGGACCCACGTAAAGATCCAAATAAATGGCATTTAATTGCAGGCCCAGAAGCAAATGCACCTATGCACATTCGCCAAAACGCAGAAGTAAAATCTGCAGTATTGGAAAAAGGAAATGAACTTCCTGTTGAAACATCAAAACGGGTAAATTACGTTCATGTGATTTCAGGTGTAATTCGTATTGGTGATCAAGAAGTTAAAGCTGGTGATGCTTTAGTGTTTGAAGATAACGCCGTGATTCATGCACTTGAAGACAGTCAATTTATTTGGTTTGATTTACCTTAAACAGCTAAAAGCCCTTTTATATAAAAGGGCTTTTTAGTCACTACTACCGCCACTATCGCAGCTGCTTGAGTCCGAAGATGACGAACAATCATTTGAATAGCTTGAGCTATGATGATGGCTATTGTCATGAACATGATGGTTTGCTGACGATGAATAATCATGCTCACCCGATGATGAATAATTCTTTCGATAGCGAAGAGCTGCAATTAACAGAAATAATCCCACACTAGAAAAAATGGTAATAAATACAATAAAAAACACCTTCAAATAACAACCTCCTAAATAAATCTATGTAGATGATTGCTGTATCACCTACTTCTTTATTTAAATGACCCATGCTGATTAAACAAGTTATTTTTTGATAAATACCACAAAACTTTCAATGTAAAAACTGGATGAGTAACCTTTCAAAATAACTCAAAAGTTACACACTACCACTCTCAACATAGCTTAAATAAAACCACTCTCATTTTATAAATGATTAAAAATCGTTTTGAGTTTCCTTTACATATAAATAGGCACTTGCTCTAGATATACCTAAATGCTGAGCAACCGTTTCCACAGCCTTTTTAATGTCTAATAAGCCATTATTCTTGAGTTCATGTATTAATTGTTTTCGCTCATTGAGTTTTAGCATACGCGGTGTCGTAGCATGTTTTGAGGCAAATTGATCGATATATCTTCGAATTGCTTCTGTACCATTCGGTTCCAGATTTTCAATAATGTTGTCAGTTTCAATTTTAGTGAACTGGTCTAAAGCACTTTGCATTCCCCTAAATAGGGTTAAATCTATATTCATACATAAAGCGGCCACATATTGCCCTTCTTCATCTTTAATTCCTATAGACGTACTTTTGGCAGGCCGACCATCTGCAAACTGGTTTGCGTAGTTTGAAATGAGGTTTGGAAACTCTGGAGACATGATTCTAGCCAGTCCTAACTCGGTTGCTGGATCTCCAATTTTTCGACCAGATAAATTGTTATGTATAGAGAGTATGGCATGCTCAGGATTTGTTAAGTCATGGACAACAACTTCGCAAAAAGGAAATAGTGTTTCACTTAGCCCCTTCGCGATAGTATCTAGTTGAGTGAGTAAATGTTTATCACGATTGCCCAATGTATTTCCTCCTAATGACTTAGTTACTATTTCAAACCCTAACGTAAAGCATGTAATAGTAATTTAGACTTTTTATCTAATTTTAAACTTAATGTAAATCAAAATCTTATATCTCATTGTTATCACATTAGAAAATAAAATTAGACATTTTATCTAAAAATATATATTTTATCTAAACAAGGTCAGTATATTGTGCGTTGCTTGAGCAATAGTAAATCTTGCATCCGAAAACATTGAATAGAATTAGGTTTAATTATGAAAAATTTAACCCTTCCCACTTATGAAGATGTGGCAGCCGCTGCTGAACGTATAAAAGGTTTTGCAAATAAGACTCCTGTTTTAACTTCACGTACTGTAAACAATGAGTTTGAAGCAGAAGTATTTTTTAAATGTGAAAATTTTCAGCGTGTTGGTGCTTTCAAATTTCGTGGTGCGATGAATGCACTTTTGCAATTCAACGATGCTCAGAAAAAAGCGGGTGTGGTTGCTTTCTCTTCGGGAAATCATGCACAAGCAATTGCACTGTCAGCAAAAACGCTTGGTATTCCAGCCATAATCGTTATGCCGCAAGATGCTCCTGCGGCAAAAATGGCAGCAACGCGAGAATACGGCGCCGATATTGTTGAATTTGACCGCTACAGGGAAGATCGGGAAAAAATTGGAAAAGAAATAGCTGAAAAAAACGGTCTGACACTTATTCCATCTTATGATCATCCGCATGTAATTGCAGGTCAAGGAACGGTTGCCAAAGAGCTATTTGAAGAAGTAGGTGAATTAGATTACCTGTTTGTATGTTTAGGTGGTGGTGGTTTATTGGCAGGTTCTTCACTATCTGCTCGCCATCTTTCGCCTAACTGTAAAATATATGGCGTTGAACCTGCTCTAGGAAATGATGGACAAATGTCTTTTAGAAAAGGAGAAATTGTTCAGATTGATATACCTAAAACAATTGCCGATGGTGCTCAACTTCAAAGTGTAGGCAAATTAACATTCCCTATTATTCAACAAAAAGTGGATGACATTTTGACAGTAGAAGATGAAGACCTCATTAGCTGTATGAAGTTCTTTGCTGAAAGAATGAAAATGGTGGTTGAACCGACAGGATGTCTCGGATTTGCTGCTGCACGTAATTTAAAGCATGAGTTAAAAGGCAAACGTATAGGTATCATTATTAGTGGTGGCAATGTCGATATTTCTAAATATGTAGAGTTTTTATCTGCTTAATAAAAGTTAGTGCCTATCTATGAGTTCAGTTAATACGTCATAGATAGGCATTACATGCTACTCGTCTCTCGACTTGCTCATGTCTTAATTTAAATAAACTTTTGGAGATGGTGATGAGATTTATTTCTGAGTCTGAATCTTCTGCTCTCATCAATCATGAACTGGCTTATGACGCCATTTACCAAGCTTTAATTGCTGCAACTCAACCTGACACTAAAAGTTTTCCTGTGGTTCACGGTCAAGGTTCCGATAGTAAAAATACATTTAGTGTTAAGTCATCGGCGACCCAGCACTTGGCTGGCCTTAAAGTTGGTTCTTTTTGGGAAGATAACCCGAAAAACGGTTTACCTCGGCATAACGCACTCATTTTATTATTTAATCAAGCCAATGGAAAAATGGCAGCAGCCATCGAAGCAGGCAAAGTCAACGCGTTTCGGACAGCTGCGTCTAATGCAGTTGCAACCCATGTATTGGCAAGAAAAGATTCAAAAGTCTTGGCGATATTTGGTACAGGAAATCAGGCCAAATATGAATGCGAGGCTTTAGCGAGAATTAGAAGTTTCGAACAGATTTTGATAGTCGGGCGCGACCAAAGTAAGGCTGAACAAATGGCAGAAGACCTCAAACCATTAGGTATTCAGCTTAAAATGACGAGTGCAAAAGAAGCTTGTGAACGGGCAGATATTATTGTGACTGCAACTTCTTCGCACACTCCTCTTTTTAAAGCTGAATGGGTCAAAGCTGGCACTCATATTTCATCGATGGGTTCAGATAAACATGGCAAACAAGAGCTTCCGCCAGAGCTATTTTCACATAGTGGTTTATTTTGCGATCTTAATGTCCAGTCTAAACTCATTGGTGAATTTCAACACACGCCTGAGTCTGCAACCTTAATCAATATAGGTGATGTGCTTTTAGCAAATGCCCAAGGTAGGCAGTCACCAGAACAAATCACAATTTATGACAGTTCAGGCTTATCGATCCAAGACTTATATATAGCTCAGAAAATTTTAGAAATTTCTTAATATTGATCATTTAACTGCATCGTTTAGGCTGATGCAGTTAAATTAAAATCATGTTCCTTTTCATAATGCTTTACTGAATTTTGTTTTTAAAATCAGAATGAATCTTAAATAAAAACTTTGGCAAAAGACGCGATATATTGCTCAGCCTTAGCATCATAATTTTGAAAACCGGCATCAAATACCCATTTTTCAATTTCAGATTTTTTGACTAATTTTTGCAGATAAAGCTCATGATGGCGGTCTAATTCTTCTTTTAAACTTCTTAGCATAAGCTCATTTAAACCAGTGGGAGGATTCAGACCTGTATCTAAAAGACTCGGCGCAAATGCTACACTTTTGAGCTCCAATTGATGCGCTGTTCTTACAACACTTTTTATCGCAGTCTCGATTCGCTCTAACGTGAAATCTTCTGGCGCTCCCATGCCTATAAGTAAAACTTTAGAGGCATGTATCGTGGATGGCGTTTGATTTAGCAAAAGAACATCATTCAGTTTTGCACTAAACCAGTTATTTTTCCTTATTTCATATAGTTTGCCATTTAGAGCTTCATCTAAATGTGCCAAACCACCAGAAAAAGAACGGTTATTCATTTCATGTTCAAAAATACAGGCACAGGAAAGCTCAACCTCGGCCGAGGTACAGTCCCAAGTCACGAGTTCAATGTTTAAATTTTGGTAACGTCCAATTTTAGTTTGCTTGATATCTGTGCTCATATTTTTACTCTTCTCGTTTTACCAGCCATATTTAAGCTCAAGGCCTAAATAGTTTGCGTCTTTACCACCCGCTTTCTTAATGGTATCTCCAACCTCAAAGTGCACGCCTTCGGCAGCCACAGACAGATTAGAGTTAATTTTTCGATCTGCTCTGAGTTGAAGATATGCCCCAGTCCAACTTGAACCTTGCCCTGCGGTATTTGCCATGCTGTTATTGCCTTGGAAATAAATCGCATCTTGGGTGGTTTCACGCCACTGAAAACCTAAGGCACTTAACAGTGTAAGTTTCTCGGAAGGCTTAAGTGTCAGAGACGGTTTTAGGTGAATAATATTGCTATAGCCACTATAACCCGCCAAAGTAAAATATGAGCCATTAGCAAAAAGCTGGTTAAAGGTATTAAGTTGATTATCGTTGGTACTTTTGTCGCCTGTGGCAATATCAAATTGAACCCCTAAACGAGGTGACCACGCTTGGTCAGCAAAAGTGTATCCCGTAATACTACTGAGCGCCCAAGCTTGAATTGTTTGCCCACCGATTTTTCCATGCTGAAGCATGCCTTCAACATCCCAATCGACATTATTCTTTTTACCCATATGGCGAAGGTCATATAAGTCTCGAACCTCATTGCCCTTGATACTTGGAAAGGATGCATTATCTCGTTCATAACGCGAGTAATAACCTGATAACTCACCATCCCATACATTTTGTTTATCTACACGAAAGCCGCTAAAACTTAAATTGCTTTTTGAGTGGTCATTAAACGTGGAATCTTTTTCTATCTGAACAGGTCTGGTGAGATAACCTAAAATTCTCCAGTCGCCATATTCATACCCCGACCATACGCCATCAAAGGCTTGCCGAACGTTTGGGCCTTCTCTATTTGAAATAAAGCGCTGTAAGTCAAAAGCCATCTCTTGACGGCCTACTCTAAATTTAAAAGTTCCATTATTTAAAGGACTCACCCATGCAATAAAGGCTTGTTCTATATCGAGTCTATTTTGATCGGTACTGGTAATATTCTTTTTATCAAACGCGCGAGCATCACTGAGCTGAGTAAATAATTGTAAATGATCACCTATTCTTACATCTGCATGCGCTTGTAATCTTTGAATTAAATAGCTGTCGGCCTGATTATTTCCAGTACCAAACTTTGCATTATTATTGACTTCAAAACGTTCACGAATATTTGCCCCAAGTGATAAATAATTATTATCGCCAAAAGGTATATATTTGAAGTCGTCTCCTATTTTCTTTGGCAGACACGGATTTTTTAAAACATCCCAATTTTCTTGCCAACGATTCGTTGAGATTTTTGGACGAGTTGGACATGCATCTGTGTTTGAGACTTCATTTTCTGCATAAGCAGTTTCGTAGAAAAATAAACTGCTGGTTAATAACAGACTCATTTTTATTATTTTAAGGTAAGTCTCTGAGTGCTTAGTTCGATATGTTCTATCTTTAAAAACATGCGAGGCCATCAAGTGTTATCCATAGTAATAAATAGGTCGTTGCAGAGACTTGGTGTTTTGCACTCACATTGTTCTTAGGCAACATGAGTGCAAATTTCAATCGATCATTTAGGCTATAAATTATTTGATAGACGCATGAATTTCAGCGATATAACCGCCCGGGAACTGCACCATTGCTGACTCACGACCATCCGACTTATAAGCATTCACCAAAACAGATGCGCCTGCTTTTGTGGCTTTATCTAAAGTTTCAGATAAGTTTTTAACTTCATAACCCGTCATATCACGCCCATACGGATAAGGAAGATGACCATTGGTCACGAACACTGTCATTTTGCCGAAGTCAGACTCAACGCGAATACGTCTATAGGTTTCATTTGGGCGACCAATTTCTATCCCTGCGGCTTTAGGGTTGTCGGAAACGACTTTACCGTGCGAGAAACTCACGAACTTCTTAACAAACGAGTCAGCACTTTGTTTTGAAACATAAATACGGTTTTCTGGAACAGTCTCTAACTGGTTATAG
Source organism: Acinetobacter nosocomialis (assembly GCA_025736915.1). Lineage (GTDB taxonomy): Bacteria > Pseudomonadota > Gammaproteobacteria > Pseudomonadales > Moraxellaceae > Acinetobacter > Acinetobacter nosocomialis_A. Next base: position 864,057 of record CP107049.1, read on the forward strand.
TTAGGCTTAGTCGTGTGCCAATAGAGCTGCATATTTACACCGCCCGGCCATTGGACAATCGCATCACGCCCAATTGGGTCTGGAAAAGCGTCTACAATGACATCTGCCCCATTTGCTTTGGCAGCCTGCACTGCTGCATCCATGTCTTTGACTAAATAGCCAGTTCTTTCCAAACCAAACGGATATGGAATTGGGGTTTTAAAACCAAATACAGACAATGTACCTACTGGGGTCAATACAAGCTGAGACATCGTCTGGCTCGGGGTTGGTGTGACTTGGAAAACACCTTGTTTCGACTTGGTGCCACCGAATGTTGCAACCAAACTATCGGTAAATTTATCAAAGTCTTCAGGGTTTACATAAACATGCGTTGTATCGTATTGGGGGGCCACACCGGGCGCCTCACTTTTTATACTTGTTGTTGTTTTGGCAAAAACTTGAGGCACTAGGGCAACATTTGTGCCCACTAACATGGTGCTTAAAAGCAATGCTGATAATGATTTACGCATAAAATGCTCCTGTTTAAATGAGATGCTTAAACTTATTGTGATTTTGAAGATTGATTAGAAAGAATGGTGACCATCACCAAAGCAGCGATGAGCCCAAGATGTTCGAAGAAACTATTAAACGTACTAAAAAATGCTGAGCCTGTATGATTCCAAAAGTCGTTTGCAACGAGCATTGCTATGGCAGTTAGACAGCCTAAAGCCCCTGCTCCTAACCAGACAAAACGATTAAAAATAACTAAGAGCGAACCAACAATTTCAATAAAAATAGCGGTAGCTGCCCAAAGCCAAGCAGGCTGTAAACCAAAACTCGCCTGCTCTTCAATAGCCGCATGAAATCCGATGAATTTATTAATTCCCCCCACTAAATACGCTGAAACGAGTGCAAGTCGAAGTAGCGGAAGCAATCCATGAATTGATAAGATCTTTTTTACCCATACTGGGTTATTATTAATCAAGTCACTCATCTATTTACCTTTTTGAAATCTCATAGTTTTAATATTTAAAAAATATAAGTTTCATGCATTAATAAAAGTTTATAAAATATGCAATATTCATGATCTAATTTATAAAATTATCTTTATAAAATAAGATAATTTAAATAGTTTTAAATATTTTATTAACCTTTAAAAAAACCAAATAACTCACGGTATATAAAATCAAAAATCCGTGTAAACTACTAGATATTTATTTAAATACAAACTGTATTCTAAAAAGATACAATGATTGATATACAGATATTCCTCATATAATTTAGCGGCAAGATCATTTAGCCTTTAAAATTTAATGGATAAAATAGACTGTATTAATACTTTTATAAGTGTGGTAGAGAATGGAAATTTTAGTCATGCTTCTAGAAATCTAGGCATTACGAGAGATCAAGTTTCAAAAAGAATTTTTTATTTAGAAAGTCTATTTAATACATCATTATTTATACGCAACACCCGAAAGATGGACCTGACTCGCTCTGGAGAAAAGTTCTATGAGCGATGCAAAGTGATTGTGAAAGAGTTAGATTTAGCAGCCCATGACTTTGTATACGACCAGAAGTACCCTGAAGGCTTACTCAAAATTAGTGCTCCGCATGCCTTTATCCAAACGTGCTTTTCAGATGTCATTTCTAATTTTCTAATCAAATATCCTCATATTGAAATTGATCTTATGTTTTCAGACCACTCCACTCATATCAATCCGCATAAATTTGATGTGATTTTAAAAGTTGAGGAAAATATTGAAGAGCAAAATACTTTCATTTTAAACACATATAAAAGAAGCTTTTATGCAACAGATGCATATTTAAATAAATATGGAAAACCGAAAAATATAGAAGAGCTTAGAGAGCATAGCATTTTACTATATTCTAAAGATGACTTAAAAAATAATATTATTAACTCAATACCAAAATTGACATGTAATAATATAGAAATTCTTTTAGAACTTTGTAAGAGAAATCAAGGTATTTTATTTGCACCTGACTTTTTAGCAAAAAAATATGAAGATGAGGGAGTTATTATTAATTATTCAAAAACCCTTTTAAACTCTGATCTTTATTTTTATGCAACCACACCTTATGGATCGAGAGTTCCAAAAAAGGTTGAGCTTTTTCTAAATTCTTTAAAACAGCATTTTTCAAATTATCATTAAGTTAATAAAACTTTAGCCGCGAAATTACTCTTTTTCTTTATCTACATTTCTCAAAAAATCTATTTATCTCTGCCCTAAAAAGCCTTAAATTACTTTAATTTAGGGCTTTTTCAGTCCTACAAAGCTATCAAGTTTATTTGTTATAAGTTAGAGCTCGCAGAAAATATTCAAGCATCTGCTCTTTGTCGTCTGCTCTATCCGAGCCTAAAAGTTGAATAATTCCCCCTTCAATCATATATAAAAAGAGTTTGGCATCGGTAAATGAAACATCGGTTTTAACTAATCGAAGCTGGCTATAAATTTCATTGGTGAGCCATGTTCTGTACCTCACGGCGGTTATGTACGCGTTTGGGTAGCTATTTTTAGTTTCAAAAATGGCCTTAAATAATAGGTAATACGGCCCTTCTATATCACTATGTAGATAATATAGTTTCTTAAGTTTATCTAACGCGCTTGTGGCATGGTCATATTCGACCATTTCAATGACTTGGTCTTGGAGGCGTTCTTTTTGCACAACTAGACAAATGTCAATAAACCGCTCTTTAGAGTGAAAGTAGTTATAAAACGTCATTCTCGTTATTTCAGTTTCTCTCACGATTTTGTCGACACCGACTGTGTGAAACCCACCGTGATGAAATACCTGAATCCCGTTATTTATAACTTTTACAGCACGTGCTGGGAGAGTCAAATTTGGCATAGTTTTACCGTTATAAATTAAATTTTTGTTGTATATAAATGAGATATAAAAGCCTTTCACTTTTTTAAAGCTGAAAAAAGGCATAGCAAAGCCATAAAGACTGTGCTTGGCACATCTCAAGTTTTATTGTTGATGCAAGTTTTTTGAGCCGTAATGACTTAAAGCCTGAAAACCTTATGGCGTTCAAGCTGCTTTAAATTTTTAAGTGGTGTCGTTATAGCTTTTGGCAACGGCTGCCAAGAAATAATGGATGTGCAAAGCCAACTCCTTTTTATTGGGAGTTCTGCCAGACATTTATAGAATTATGGTGGCAGAACGGAAGAAGGTTGACAGACTAGTAATAACTCAAACTAGCACACCCGAAGGTGTCCCTCTCCCGTCCTACCGCTACGGGAGGGAACGAGTGGTCCACCACACACAAAACTATTCCTCAGAAGGAAAAGCTCTGATGCGGGAGTTATTATTCAGCCTGTCAAAGCCGGCTGGCAATGTGGCCAGCAGGCAAAGAATAGTGCCCAACCCTGTTGCAGTCAAGCACACAAAATGACATTTGTTTTAAATTAGATCATTAAAAAGTAAGAATAAATAATGGTTAAGTGATTGTTAAATTAGGGTTTATAAAGGGGGGCAAGGAATGATCCGTGGAAACAACCTTAGTAGAAAACAGATAAAACTAAGCATTGTAGAATTAAGGTTTTAGAATAGCTAACTCTACTAGTATTACTTGGCCACTATATCGAGTATTGAAAGGATTATTAATGGAATACTGCTTTACTACTAATTTAGATTTATTAGAAATATTCAAGGTTGCTACACCCTATTTAATGGGCTTTATAGTTTTTATGATCTGGTTTTTTCAAAAGGGTAAGGAAGTTTTTGCTAATGAAGCTAAAGAAGCTATAAAAGATTTATTAGAATTATCTGTAATAAACTTTAGTATTGTATTTGAAGGTTCAAAAAGCAAAACTGAAATAGAAACAAAATTAATAAAATTTAAAGAAATATCTGAAAGAGCACATAGAGCTATGCTATTTATAAATAAAAGAAAAGATAAAAAATTAGAAGTACTATTAAAAGACTACTTTATATACAAAGAAAGTGTATATCACTCTATTAATAACGTGGTTAAAAATTTAGATGAAATGCAAATAGTACAATTTTTGCAATTAGAAGCTACAAAGCAAAATACATTACGATTAGACAGATGCACTAATGAGTTAATTGATATTTTATATCCATATTCGATATATAAGAAATTCCGTTAAATAAATATAAATTGATCAGGGCTTTGCGATCGTACTTGTTCTTAAGTTTTTTGCAAAATAGACAGATCTGTATATTTTTCTTTGTTATCATTCACATAATTCATGAAGATAACAAGGAATAATAATTTGGCTACACCCTATATAACCATAGGTTGCCCTACTACTGGTGGCGGCAAAGTAATTAGCGGAAACTCATTATTTCTAATTGATGGAAAAGCTGTAGCATGCACAGGCGATAAAGCCACCTGCCCTACACATAAAGTGGTAGCCACCATTGTATCGGGCGATCCGTGCATGAATATTTTTGGCAAAAATGGCGGCGCGTGTTGGTGACTCTCTGTCCTGTGGCTGTAAGCTACTTCCGCAACAAAGTTTAGTTGTTCAGGATAATGGTGGTGGTAATTCAACTGCCTCAAAAAGTAATACTGAGAGCTTATTACCTATTGAAAATTTTGGGCATAGATTTTTATTAAAAGATCAACTAACAGATGTACCACTGGTAGGTGTTTGCTATGAAATAGTAAAAAATGGTGAAACGATACATAGCAAAACTGATAAACAAGGCTTTACTGAACTAATCACAAATACTAATAGCGAAGAAATAACAATTAATATTATTTATGAGGAACATACACATGGATAAAAATCCAGTGAAGCAATCGGCTAAAATCATTGTAGCAAATGCGAAAGCAAAGCTGACTAAATTGAAAAATAACCAACCTCATCCAACGACTGAAATAAAAATTGAAACTAAAAGAAAATTAACTTCTGGCGAAATTAAAATGTGCCAATTGGTTTTTAAAGATGCTATTGATTACTCAAAAGTATGGATTCATATCGGTGGGTATATTCACAATGCGACAGGTAATGCGATGACACCTGCTGGTGAAATCATGCTTCCTAGATCAGAATATATGGCAACATCAGATTTTAGTAAGGCTTCTGGGGATAGTCGTCATTGGTTTATTCATGAAATGGCGCATGTTTGGCAATATCAAATGGGAACACCAAATGGATGGTTAGGTTTGAAGCAGCTTTGTAAAGGCGGTTACACCTCAATGGTGACGTCCGTAGATTCTGGTGGTGAACTAAAAGCTTATGATACGGATATTTTGGGACGGGACTTTGGAAAGAAATTTAATGAATTTAATTTTGAACAACAAGGCCGTTTAATTGAGTTTTGGTTTGATGCATGCTATTTACAAAATGTTGACCCTGAAAGAGTACATCACAGACAGAGTCTAAAACTTTTAGGATATGTAGAAAGAATTTTAAGGGATTTTATTCTCAACCCACATGACAAGACGTTATTGCCAAGGTCTTAAAAATGATAAAGCAAAACTTAACTTTAATCTTTATTGCCATAATAAGTATTACGATCAGTGCTTGTAGCCAAGGGCCACGTCCATTGGAAGCAGTTATCAAAAAAAATAACTTATGTGTATTTACGAACAATCCTAAAACTTATGCGAGTTTTGACAACTCTGTTCTAGTTTATTTGGGTAAGATCGACTATACAAAAGAGTTTAAAAGTACTTATAAAAAGTTATATACAAAAGCTCCGCTCCCAATAGAAGAAACTAATTGTGTGGCAATACCATTAGAAGTAATTGATAAGAATGTTGCTTATGAAATAATTTTAGAAACTAATAAGAGTTTTCATGCCAGAATTTGTGTAATAGATAAAGGAAATCGCTTGGAAGTCAAACATATTGATGCGGGTAAATCCACATGTGACTAAGTTTAAAGATGAAATAAAGCCCTGATTATTCAGGGCTTTACTTAATCTTTAAATATTTATTTGGCTACTAAGTTTATGTTATTTAAACACTTATCTACCCTTTCTTTTCCTTCTTTCATCTCTAGAGATAGAGTGGAAATAAATAACAGAAAGTCTTTTAACACTTCTATTTGTGCTTTGGTAAAACAATTTAATAACTTAGAAATTTCTTCAAAAGTATTTAAACTTCTTAAACGATAAAACCAAGATAAAAAACTAGGTGAAGATAGAACTTCTGTGTCTTTTAAAACAGAACTCATAATAGCTGGAGTATAAAATAGAAATCCCTGAGGTTCTAAAAAACCAAAACCCGTATGGTAGTTGTCTAAATATGAAACAGGTATTTCAAAAGGATTACTGTACCTATTATTCATTTTCCTCTTTTCTTTAATTGCATTTACAGCCTCTTTAAAGTCCTCTCTAAACCAATTACCAGTCTCAAGAAGGAAAAGTTCCTGCTTTACCCATTCTTCCTCAGTTAAGTTTAAATCGGTGCGCCTTTTATCGAAGTACCAATAACTTGTATCTGCATAGTCTTCCTCAGGTAAGGTATAAGCATCTCCCAGAGCAACATCTTTATACTCGAGTTCTATTTTCTTCTTTAAATTATCGATATTCATTTTATTGTCCTAAAACCCCTAGATAGCTTTTTTGCCAAAATTCCCAACCCTTTCAAATATAAAATAAGCCAAACAAGCAAAAAAGGCCTAAATCTTCTAAATTTAAGCCTTTAATAGCCTCTTATTTCCGCATATATAAAATCAATCAAGGCGTTCCTAAATCTCTACTTGGCTCCCCATTTCCACCACTCGGTTAGCTGGTATCTGGAAAAAATCACTAGCAGGACTCGTATTAAGTTGCATAGAAATGAACAGTTTTTCACGCCATGAAACAATACCATCACCTACGTTATGAATTACACGTTCACGCGATACAAAAAAGCTTGTGTCCATAATGTTATATGGTTGATTTAAATTAGTTAAAGCTTGTTCTAATGCTTGAGGTACATTTGGCTGTTCTTTAAATCCATAATAAGCACTAACACGTAAAAAATGCTTATCTAATACTTCGACATCAATACGTTCTGATTCATCTACATAAGGAATGTCACGAGTATTTATGGTGATCAAAATATTACGTTCATGAAGTATTTTGTTATGTTTTAAATTATGTAGTAAAGCATGAGGAACAACTTTTGGACTACTTGTCATAAATACAGCCGTTCCACTCACCATATAAGCACTAGATTCCAAGCTCTTAATAAATAAATCTAATGGCATAGTGTCACTTTGCAACTTGTTCAGTAGTAATTCACGTCCACGGCGCCATGTTGTCATAATTATAAAAGTGATTGCCCCCATCATTAATGGGAACCAGCCGCCATCTACAATTTTTAGTGAAGTTGAAGCAATAAAGAGGAGATCTGGAATTAGCAAAGGTATCGCAATTAACAACATAACCCACGAAGGCCATTTCCATAAGTGATACATGATGAAAGCAACTAGAATAGTGTCACAGAACATAGTCAAAGTTACTGCAATTCCATAAGCCGAACCTAGACTAGCACTAGATTGAAACATAAGTACTAAACTAATAATCATACCAAGCAACATCCAGTTCAATGCTGGTATATAAATCTGACCAATTTCAGATTCAGAGGTATGGTCAATCGCAAAACGTGGTAAATAACCTAATTGCATAGCTTGACGTGCCATAGAAAACACACCTGAAATAACTGCTTGAGAGGCAATTACTGTCGCAGCCGTTGCTAAAGCAATCATCGGATATAATGCTATTTTAGGTACCATCATGAAAAAAGTATTATCGATGGCCTGCGGGTTTTGCAGAATCAATGCACCTTGTCCTGCATAGTTTAATACCAAGCATGGTAGCGCAACCAAAAACCAAGCCAATTGAATTGGCTTACGACCAAAATGGCCCATATCAGCATATAACGCCTCTCCACCTGTAATCGTCAATACAACTGCTCCCATAACTACAAATGCAGTCACAGGGTTATTTTCAATGAAAGGAAGAGCCCAATACGGATTAAGCATATTCAAGATATAAGGGTTCTTGATAATGTGAGATAGGCCAATAAAACCTATTGAGAAAAACCAGAGTAGCATGATAGGTCCAAAAAAACGGCCTACGGATCCAGTTCCCTTTTTCTGGATCATAAATAATCCAATTAGAATCACAATCGTAATTGGTATTACATACGGTGTAAAAATTGGGGTTGCTACGGACAATCCCTCTACTGCTGACAATACTGAAATAGCGGGGGTAATAATGCCATCACCAAAAAATAATGAAGCACCAAATAAACCAATTGTAATTAACCCAAAGCGCACTTTAGGCCCAATTTGCTTATTGTGCATGTTAAGAGCCAATAAAGCTAAAATGCCCCCCTCTCCATGATTGTCAGCACGCATAATTAACATACTAAATTTCAAAGACACCACGATCATCAGTGCCCAAAAAATCAATGATAAAATGCCTAGAACATTTGCTTCATTTATAGGAACATTATGTGATGTATGAAAACATTGGGTAAAAGCGTAAAGTGGGCTAGTACCTATATCACCAAAAACCACTCCTAAAGCACCCAATGTCATTGCTGACATTTTTTGACGTCCAATCTTATGTGAACTCATCCATATCTCCTTGATATGAAATTATTATTCTTATTTAAAAAGTACTAACACCTATAGCCACTATCATTGATCAAAATATAAAAATCAAGAGCATTAATAATCAATAAGATATTAATTCCTATAATAAGGAGAACTATAAACAAAAAAATTAGTCTACTCTCATAGTATTTGAATTCAGAATACTTCTATGAACTTTACCTCTCCTACTTATGAGGTAGATAGCTATGTCACTTTATAAAAATTAATTTTAGAAAGTCGCATGCGACTATTTCATATACATTTGTTGAATCATTCCTAAAACCATAATAACGCGTGCTTTACCTTTGAGCAGAATAAATAAGCGTTAATTCCGCCATTATCCATATAAATAATTTCATAGTTTGGAATATTATTTTCACATTTTTCAACAACTTCTTTTCTTTTTTCATCATCAAAGTCATTTAACTCCGCAAGATATAACCCGGTGCGAATTGAGTCAAAAACTTCCCTATCCCCAATAATATTATATTTATCACACAAACAATCCTTCCGTTTACCCGAAGCTGTTAGTTTTTTCATTTCCTCATCATATAACTGTTTTTGTTTACTATAAATTTTTATGATTTCCCAAGCTTTTGATATTTTTTCCTTATTAATTTTTGAATACCCATATTTATTTTCCTTACTGCTTAATATTGAATATGAATATGCCAAATAGAGCACTTGATCCATTTGCGTCATATCAAGTTTATTATTTAGATAAAGTTCCACCATCTTATTTGCAGCACTTTCAATATCAGTTTTGGATGAATGTGTAGAATAGACGTCCAAAATTTCAATTAAGCCTTTTATATTACTTTCTTTGATTGCGGACTTATGTTTTATTGAAATTTTTGTTGTGTTCCAAGTCTCACGAGTAACTTTTGTTGTTCCCTTAACAATAGCAGCAGGAATAAGAACTGGGGATAACAATATAGCGGTAACAACCATTTTCCCCTCAGGTGAATGCGGACTACTACATGCATTCAAGCCAACAATCGACAACATTAGTAATAGCATGGCTCTATATTTATTATTCATCATTTTCAAGCAACTTTTTATGCATCCAATATTTGATGTACAACTACCCTAACTCCCATAAATTTTGATCAATTTATGGGAGTTTATTATAAGCATTAATCCATATTGTTAATATGGTCTGCTGACATTTACTGTATAAAAAATAGCAAGATAGTAAAATTAAATCGTCAAACTTAATTCACTACTCACTACACCTCGTACAATGTTAAATTAGAGTCTGAATGTTGTTTATCAAAATACCAATAACTTGTATCGGCATAGTCTTCCTCGGGTAAGGTATAAGCATCTCCCAGATTAACTTTTTATACTCCAGTCTATTCGCTTCTTTAAAGTATCGATATTCATTTTATCGTCCTAAAATCCCTAGATAACTTTTTTGCCAAAACCCCAGAATCTGCCAATTATTAAATGCGACAAACAGGCATAAAAAAAGGGCTTACATGTTATGAAACGATGTAAACCCTTTATCGTTACACTCAAAACCCTAATAAACTTATATTATTTAAACAATCATCTACTCCTTCTTTCATCTCTAGGGATAGAGTGGAAATAAATAACAGAAAGTCTTTTAACACTTCTATTTGTGCTTTGGTAAAACAATTTAATAACTTAGAAATTTCTTCAAAAGTATTTGACCTTCTTAAACGATAAAACCAATATGAAAAACTAGGTGAAGATAGAACTTCGGTGTCTTTTAAAACAGAACTCATAATAGCTGGGGTATAAAATAGAAATCCTTGAGGTTCTAAAAAACTAAAACCTGTATAATAGTTGTCTAAATATGAAACAGGTATTTCAAAAGGATTACTGTACCTATTATTCATTTTCCTCTTTTCTTTAATTGCATTTACAGCCTCTTTAAAGTCCTCTCTAAACCTATTACCAGTCTCAAGAAGGTGAAGTTCCTGCTTTACCCATTCTTCCTCAGTTAAGTTTAAATCGGTGCGCCTTTTATCAAAGTACCAGTAGCTTGTATCGGCATAGTCTTCCTCAGGCAGAGTATAAGCATTCCCCAAAGAAACATTTTTAAATTCAAATTCTATTTGATTCTTTAAAGTATCGATATTCATTTTATTGTCCTAAAATCCCTAGTTTCCAACTCCGCCAAATATAGAATGCGACAAACAGGCATAAAAAAAGGGCTTACATGTTGTTAAAACGATGTAAACCCTTTATAAATCTTGGTAGGTATATCCAGACTCGAACTGGAGACCTCTACGATGTCAACGTAGCGCTCTAACCAACTGAGCTATACACCTAGAATGGAAAGCATCATATTCATTTTTCAAAAGCAAAACAAGAGATTTGCCATTGAAAAAAATACAAATGAGCAGACTTTAAGCAAACTTTTTTCATTTTCCAAAAAAATAAAACGGCACATGGTTCAACCACATACCGTTTTGTTTAGCTGAATTTAACTCTCAATTTAACAAGGGCATTTCTTTAAAGTACCGCCTGCCGATGGATAACGCACATCAACACAATGTCGATAGAAAGTCTTCGCATCCATAGGTATTAAATCAGGATGATGAGCTTTCATGTGCTCCAAATACGTTTGATAGTCCGGCACGCCTACCATGAGACGAAAGCTTTGCTGCAAACGCTGCCACAAGGTTGCTATACGCGACCAGTTCTTTGGAGAAAGTAATAGCTCTTTTTGCGAGAGCACTGTCATTTTGATGATTTTAGCAATAATGACAGTTCCATTTTTTGCAAATTTAAAATTCATCATTACTCTCCTCGCGTGGTAACCACTTCAGGATCAGCATATACAGCTGGGGATTCATTTACAGTCGGTGTTGGGCTTGCTAAAGCACGGCGTACAATACCAATTGAAGCAATAATCATGACAATCGATACAATCATAAAGAAGCCACAAAGCGCAGCATTAATCTGATTCGACATCACAATGTTTTGCATCTCAGCAATAGTTTTGGCTGGTTTAAGAATTTCACCACGAGCGATTGCATCTGAAAATCTATTTGCTTGCGCTAAGAAACCAATCTTTGGATTTTCGTGGAAAATCTTTTGCCAACCCGCAGTCATACAAGTCACGAATAAGAAAATTGTTGGGATGATCGTTACCCATACATATTTTTCTTTTTTCATTTTAAACAGAATGACTGTACCTAAAATGAGTGCCATAGAAGCCAGCATTTGGTTACCAACACCAAACAGAGGCCATAATGAATTAACGCCACCTAGTGGGTCAATCACACCTTGATAGACGAAGAAGCCCCATCCACCAACTGCAACGGCTGTACCAACCAAATTACCAAAGAATGAACCTGATGCTTTAACCGCAGGAATAACAATACCTACCGTGTCTTGCACCATGAAACGACAAGCACGAGTACCCGCATCTACAGCAGTTAAAATGAATAACGCTTCAAATAAAATCGCAAAGTGATACCAGAACGCCATCATTGAACGGCTATTGAAAATTTCAGAAATGATATGAGCCATACCAATAGCAAAGGTAGGCGCACCACCCGTACGTGAAAGAATCGAGCTTTCACCTACTTCTTGAGCCAACACAGTCAACATTTCTGGAGTAACGACGAAACCTAAGTTACGTACAGCTTCTGCCGCAGACTCTACAGTTGTGCCAAGTACAGCCGCTGGCGCATTAATCGCAAAATACACACCCGGGTCTAAAACAGTCGCACAGATCATTGCCATGATCCCGACAAAAGACTCCATAAGCATACCGCCGTAGCCAATCACACGAATATCTGCTTCGTTATCAATGAGTTTTGGCGTAGTACCACTTGATACAAGCGCATGGAAACCAGAAATGGCGCCACAGGCAATAGTAATAAATAGGAATGGGAATAAACTACCTGAGAAAACAGGACCAGTACCATCAATGAAGTGTGTCACTGCTGGCATTTTCAATTCAGGTAATGCAATTAAAATACCGACTGCTAAACCAAGAATCACCCCGATTTTAAGGAAGGTAGATAAATAATCACGTGGCGCTAACAATAACCAGACAGGTAATACTGAAGCAATAAATCCATAAATGATTAAGCACCATGTGAGTTGTGTACCAGTTAAAGTGAAAAACTCACCCCAGTACGGGTCTGCTGCAACATGTCCACCATAGACAATTGCCAACATCATTAAAACAAAACCAATAATTGAAACTTCAGCAATACGTCCCGGGCGAATGAAACGCATATAAACGCCCATGAACAATGCAATTGGAATAGTTGCTGCAATCGTAAAAACACCCCATGGACTATGGGCAAGTGCTTTAACCACAACCAAAGCCAATACCGCAAGGATAATAATCATTACTCCAAGCGCACCAAGCATTACAACGATACCAGCAAAAGAGCCAAGCTCCTGCTTTGCCATTTCACCAAGTGAACGACCATCACGGCGTGTCGAGATAAATAAAACTAAAAAGTCTTGTACCGCACCTGCCAGAACCACACCGACCAGTAACCAAATGGTTCCCGGCAAAAAGCCCATTTGTGCTGCCAAAATTGGTCCGACTAGCGGCCCTGCTCCAGCAATTGCAGCAAAGTGGTGACCAAAAAGCACATATTTATTGGTGGGAACATAATCCAGACCATCAGCTAAACGATGTGCTGGGGTTAAACGTCTTGGGTTTAATTCAAATACTTTAGTTGCAATAAATAGACTATAAAATCGGTATGCGATGCTATATACACATGCTGCAGCCAGTACAAGCCAAACCGCGTTAACATGTTCACCACGACTGAGTGCCAGCATCCCAAAAGAAATTGCACCTATAATTGCCACTAGGCTCCAGACCAGCTTGGAGGGAAGCGTAGATTTCGCTTGCATTGTGTCCATTCTTAACCTCTCAATAAATAACTACAGCATTTTTATATTGTTATGTACTGTTCTATCAAATCCTTGTGACTGTACTCCTCCTTTAATTTTTTTCCTCTTATACTTTCGCATAAAAAAAGGGATGATTTACATCATCCCTTCGATAATAGTTTATTTTTTAACTATTATGCACGCTCTAAATAATCGCCAGTACGAGTATCTACGCGAACGCTTTCTTCTTGCTGAACAAATAACGGAACACGAACAACCGCACCTGTTTCAAGCTTAGCTGGTTTACCGCCACCGCCAGATGTATCACCACGTACGCCCGGATCAGTTTCAACAATTTTTAATACAACGAAGTTCGGTGGGCTTACTGTTAAAGGTACGCCGTTGAACAACATAATTGTACATTTTTCATTTGAATCGTCTTTTAACCATTTAGCAGCATCGCCCATTGCAATTTTGTCTGCAGCGATTTGCTCAAAAGTTACAGGATCCATGAAGTTCCACATTTCACCGTCGTTGTATAGGTATTCCATTTCAACTTCAACGATGTCAGCCGCTTCTAAAGAGTCACCTGATTTGAAAGTTTTTTCTAATACTTTGCCAGTTTTAAGGTTACGTAATTTTACACGGTTGAACGCTTGACCTTTACCTGGTTTTACATATTCGTTTTCCATGATAGAACATGGGTTACCATCAAGCATAACCTTAAGGCCAGCTTTGAAATCATTTGTAGAATAATAGGCCATGAAAGGCACACTCCAAACTTAACAAGTCAACTATGCGATATAATGCGTTGTTGCATTATCTTAATCGTGTCAAATGATAAACTATTTATACCAAGAGCAAAACTGGCAATCACAACTCAGTGACCTTATTACTGACCCTTCTGAATTGCTAAGCCTACTCGAGTTATCCTCAGATCAGCTATTATCAGGTGCGATTCTGGCTTCTGAAAAGTTTAAATTGCGTGTTCCTCGTGCGTTCGTCGGAAAAATGAACGCTAAAAACCCGCTTGACCCGCTTTTACTACAAGTATTACCTCATCATTTAGAGCTTGAGGAACATCCTGAGTTTGTTACAGACCCTTTAGGCGAAGAAGCAGCCAACCAGTTACCGGGTGTTTTACACAAATATAAATCGCGCTTTTTACTGACCTTGACGGGTGCATGTGCTGTGCATTGTCGTTATTGTTTCCGCCGTCACTTTCCCTATCAGGAAAATTTGCCAAAAAATGACGATTGGCTAAACATTAAAAATTATATTGAAGCGAATCCTGACATTAATGAAGTGATTTTAAGTGGCGGTGACCCACTTACTTTGTCTAACCGAAAATTAGCACTTTGGTTGGAACGTTTATCATCTCTCAAACAAGTGAAGATTCTGAGAATTCATTCACGCGTTCCAATTGTTATTCCAAACCGTATCGACGAACAGCTTATTTCTTTATTAAAAAACAGTAGGCTGCGTATTATTCTGGTGGTACACTCGAACCATGCTTCTGAACTCGATGACTTTACTTGTTCAAAATTGTTGCAGTTATCTGACGAGCACATTACTGTACTTAATCAGGCGGTGTTGCTTAAAGGTGTTAATGATTCTGCCGAGACACTCGTTGATTTAAGTTATCGTTTATTTGAAGCTCGCGTTATGCCTTATTACTTACATGTTTTAGATAAAGTAAAAGGTGCACAACATTTTGATTTAATACCATCTGAAATAGATGCAATATATCAAGACGTGTTAGCGAGCCTACCGGGGTATTTGGTTCCTAAACTCGTCAGGGAAATTGCGGGCGAAAAGAATAAAACACCGCTTTTTGGGGCTACAACTTTTTGAGTTATATAATAAGTGATGATGAATAATGCACTTTCGGACATTTTTCACAATCAAACCGCACTTACTCGTGAACGGTTAAGCTTTTGTGAAGCCAATATTAAAGACCTTAATGAATGGGTTACTACCCTTTCTATTATGCAATTGGGTGATACCTCAAAGGCGTTATTTACAGCACTTTTGGAATTGAATGAATTAAATTGCAGTGAAACACTTCGCTTTGACTTAATTCAAACGCTTCACCCAACCATTAATAATGTTTTGGCAAGTTTAGAAAAGAACTTCTTTAACCAAGGTGTGATTAGTACAGATCGTAACGAGCATATTATTGAGCTAGCAATGCTGTTGCGCTGTTATTTTGCCAGCATTTATTTAAATATTGCGCAGACCAGCCACGAACAGCTGCAAAAACAGAAGTTTTCTTTGTTTTCTTTTAAACAAAAGAAAAATTTACAAACTGCGCGTATTTTGGCGACATTCCATGCATTGCAGCAACTGACCAACCTTTTATATCAACAGCACATGCTCTATAGCGAACCTGTAAAAGGCCAATGGTTAATTGCGCATCAACTTTATGAAACAGCCGTTCAGCACAAATACCATTTAACCAATATTAATCATATTCAAGGCGTGCAACACCCTTTAGCGAATATTACGCAGGCTTATGCACAGCTTATTTTATTAGATATTTTTAATACCAATCAGATTCGTCAATCAGAAATTCAGGCTTTGTTTCAATGTAGTTTCGACTGGGCACGTATGATTCAAATCTTGCCTAAAGACTCTGCTTTAACAAAGTATGTGGTCGATCCAACTAAAGACCACCCACCTGTATATAACAAAAAGCAAAGTTCAAATTTCAACCCAAGCATTTTTATTAGTACACAAGCCTTGCTTGAGCATGTCACTGCTACCATGCATAAAAATGCTCAATATATGTCTAAAAATGAAAAGATTTATTTGAGCCCAGCACTAAAATTCCATGTTCAAACCATTTTGGGCACGACAGCACAACGCCGTCATGAACGTTATGAATATAATGCTGCACTACAAATCTGTTTCGGGTTAAGTACCGCTCATTTTTACTTATCTAAAGCAAAAAACTTTGAAGAAACGCTACAACTTAACAATAACTATAATCTACAAAGCGAATCGAAAGTTTTATCAAACCTAGAGAAAAAAGAGCAACAAACTTCGTCTTACCAACGCTTAAGCCGTGAGAGTAAAACCATCTATCAAACCACCGTGCTTGATATTAGTGTGAATGGCTACCGTATTAAATGGTCTGGTGAAGCGCCTAAAAACTTAAGAACTGGCGAATATATTTTAGTCAAAGAAACACTGCATGGTCAGTGGCGTGGCGGTGTGATTCGCTGGATTAAACAATCGACTGAAAAAAGTCTGGAACTGGGTTTAGAAATTCTTTCACAAGCCATGTTCCCTTGTGCTGTACATATTCAGGCAGAGCGCCATACTCGTAATTATCACCCTGCACTATTACTACAAACTCAAAACTTAGAAGAAATACAAAACACGCTTATTTTACCGGGGTCTCAAATTTTTAGAGAGCAACAAACAATTCATTTACGATTGGGGACAGAAGAAATCAAAGTGTATCTACTCAAAGCACAACTCATTACTCAAAGTTTTATTCAATTTCAATTTGAACTTTTGAATGAGCAGCAGCAACACCTGCTTGATCAGTTCATGCTGAAAAAGAATAGTAACGTGAATAGCCAAGATTTATGGGAAGCATTAAAGTGAGAAACTCTTTACTATCTAAAAGGTTAAAACGTACTGAAATACGTTTACTCATTATTGATGATAACCAATTACGTTATAACCAAATTTTAAATTTATTATCGGGGAATGATTATCAAGTTAATGCCTTATTACTTGATGATTTAAAAAGTTTTGAAAAGCAGCTCAATACATCGTGGGATGTCATTATTTTTGGTCGCGCATATGATTTGAAAATTGAACAAACTCTCTCCCTTGTTCAAGCCTCAGAACAGCCGCAGCTACCAATTTTACTTTTACAACCAGATGATTACCAAGCGCAGCAATATCAAAACTATATTCAAAAAGGTATTTATGATGTAGTTCCATTAGAACCTTTGGACTATTTCTATATTACGCTTGTTCGAGCACTGTCATACAGCCGCCTTTTACAAAAGGAACAACGTCTTTTGGCGGAGCTTGATACCATTCATACGCATACGCAAACATTGGTCGATAACAGCCATAAAGCGGTCGCTATTTTTCAAGAAGGCATCCACATTAAGGCAAATACCGAATATTTGAATCTTTTTGGCTTTCAGCAAGAAGAAGATATTATTGGTTTGCCAATCTTGGATGTCTTACAACCCAACGATTTAAATATTTTTAAACAGCGTTTTAAGAAAATTTCTTTAGGGCAGTTTGATCAAGCACGCTTCGAAATCCAAAGTCAGCATCAAGCCATTTCGGGTAATAATGCTTTAAAACTGGAATTTATTCCGAGTCAAGAAGAAGATGCTGTACAGCTGACCATTGACTATCAAGTTGATTTAAAAACACCAGCAAATACGGTACCGTCCGAGAAAACAACTGGGTTAAGCACAGCTTGGCCGCAGATTAACCGACATTTATCGACCCACCCTGCGCAAGCAAATGCCATAGTTCTATTTAGACTTGCGCAGTGCCCAGAACGCCTCTTTCAACAGGGTTGGCAGACTTTGGGGCAGTATTTCAATCAGCTACATGGTTTTTTAAAAGACCATGCACAAATGCCGATTTACCAAGTCGATTTGGGTACGTATGTAGGCATTTTACAAGCTGAAAATAGTACAGTTTTAAACTCTCAGTTGACGAGTTTGCAAACTTTGCAAAAAGAGCACTTGTTAAAAGTGAATGAGCAAAACTTTTCGGTACAGTTAAAACTTGGCTATGCTCCGTTAAATCAGCCACTCACTGAGGTTTCATTTAGCTCATTACTTAATGAAGCTGAAAAGCAGAACCTACCTCAAGTTACCCCTCAGCTTGAAATAACGCCTATCGTAGAAAAAACAGTTTCGCCAAGCATTGAAGCTGTTTCTCTTGATTTAACGATTGAACATTTTGAGGCGACTTCGCAGTCTTCTTTGCTGCAGCAGTTAAGACAAAAACTAGCTCAGGGCCAAATACACCTGAAGTATCAGCAAGTTTATGACAAGCATGATGAAGAAACTCATAACTATGAAGTGACGAGTGGCTTTATTGCTGATGAACAATGGCATGATTTAAACGACTTAGCTGACTTAAAAGAAGATGCTGAACTGTCAATTCAACTAGACCGCTGGATATTGGTAGAAGCATGTAAACAGCTTCATAACTTCATTGCTCAATATCCTAAAGCAAGACTCATTATTAACCTTAATATTGATATTTTGCTGAAAGATAAGTCATTCCCTGAACTGATTTCCAAACTGCTTACCATCATTGGTAGCAAACTTGAAAGTCCGCTAATTTTGCAATTTTCGGAACAGGCACTTCAGCACTACCTTCCAACAGCTCAACCGCTGATTGGTCGTTTACGTCAACATGGTGCGGAAGTTTCAATCCGAGACTTTGCTTCTTCTATATATAGCGATTCAATTTTGCAGCAGCTTGATATTCAGCTCGTAAAATTACAGTCCAGCAAAACTGACCTATTAAGCTCAGACCAAGGACTTAGTAGCTTGCAAGAAAAGGTACTGAACTATTTGACTGTAAAACCGATTGGAATTTTATTGGCTAATTTAAATGATATGAACTTGTTTGCTAATGCATGGAATGTGGAAGCACGTTTCTTACAAGGTGATTATTTTCAGAAAAAGCTTGATCGCTTAACAGATGTGCAAGACCAATAATGGTCTTGTACGCTAAAAACAAAAAACGGGCATAAGCCCGTTTTTTGTTTCGTTTTGAAGTATTAACGCTTGATAGAGCGAGACATACCAGCAAAACGTTGTTTGAATTTGTCGATACGACCACCAGTGTCTACATTCTTTTGTTTACCAGTGTAGAAAGGGTGGCAAGCTGAACATACGTCAAGGTAAATAGTTTCTTTACCTAAAGCAGAACGAGTTTCGATTACGTTACCGCATGAGCAAGTTGCAACTAATTTTTCATATTTTGGGTGAATATCGGCGCGCATCGTCGATTACTCCTAATTGAAGAAAGGCTTAAGCTGTCATCGCAATTGATCACTCTCAATTAAATTGAGGCAGGCTTTTTCAAGCAGATCAACACCACAACAGACCATTCTTTTGGCCCACCGAAACCTCTAGGGTTAGAGCTAAGCACAACAAGTGGACAGTATTATACGCCATATAATTTTTTTTTGCGACTTAATCTTGGGATTTAGCCCAGTAATTTGCGATTACTCCACACACCATTAACTGTATTTGGTGAAATATCATAATTGGCAATACAATCATTCCCAAAGGCTGACCAATAAATAAGATTTGTGCCATTGGAACCCCACTCGCCAAGGTCTTTTTTGAGCCACAAAAGAACACGGTAATCTGATCGGCACGGCTAAAACCAAAAGCACGTGGCAAATACAGTGCAAGCAACATAATAATAGTCAGTAATACCGAGCAAGCGAGTGCTAAAAGAAGTAAGGTTTTCCAGTTCACTTGATGCCAAAGTCCGGCAACTACTGCCCCACTAAATGCACCATAAACCACCATCAAAATTGAGCCTTGATCGAATGCTTTTACAATGCTTGGTACTTTTGCCATATATGGAAAAACATAAGGACGAAGTAGTTGCCCTAAAACAAATGGCACTAATAACAATAGCGTAATTTCTATAATGGACGATGTAGGATCAAACCCGTGCTGACTCTGCCCTAAAATAAAGAAACTGACTAAAACTGGCGTAATGAACATACCCACCAAGTTTGAGAAAGATGCACTACATACCGCCCCTGCCACATTCCCTTTTGCCACTGAAGTAAAAGCAATAGAAGACTGAACCGTAGAAGGTAAGAAACACATAAACAGAAAGCCCCAATAGAGCTGCTGTCCCAATAAAGGTAAAAGAATAGGTTTAGCCAATAAACCAAGAGCAGGAAAAATAAAGAACGTAATTGCAAATACCAGTAAATGCATTTTCCAATGCAAAATACCTTCAATTACAGCTTCACGAGACAACTTAGCCCCATGTAGGAAGAATAAAATTGCAATCGCGACTGTAGTTAATGTATTGAAATACTGCGCAGCTTGACCACTGACTGGAAAAAATGTTGCTAGTAGCACCATACCAACCAACAAAATTGTAAATCGATCAAGTGCCAAGAACTTCAGCATGTTCACATCCTATGATTATTTTAGACAAATAAAAACCCAGTTGATAAATTGACCATTTGGTCAAGCCTTCATCATACTGGGCTATAAAAATAAAGCTAGGCTTTTAAGACCTAAATCTTAAAGCACCTAAGTCAATTATTTAATTATTTCTAGCATTTGCATCTTGCTGAATGAGCTCGATTTTGTAGCCATCTGGATCTTCAACAAAGGCAATAACCGTAACGCCACCCTTCATTGGGCCAGCTTCACGCACAACTTTACCGCCACGTGCTTTAATTTCTTCACATGCTTTGTAAGCGTCTTCGACACCAATTGCGATGTGACCATAAGCATTACCTAAATCATAACTTGATGTATCCCAGTTATGAGTAAGTTCAAGCACGGTATTATTTTCTTCATCGCCATAACCAACAAATGCCAGTGTAAAACGACCTTCTTCATAATCACGCTTACGAAGTAACTTCATCCCTAATACTTCGGTATAGAACTTTAAAGATTGTTCTAAATTGCCTACTCGCAACATTGTATGAAGCATTCGCATGTTTATTCACCTGCCTTTTCTGTTTCATGTGTTTGATGATCTTTGAGTAGTTTTCCAACCCAAACCACTAAAATTAAGATTGGAATCCCGATCAGTGTGGTCATCAAAAAGAAGTTTGGGTACCCAATATTACTCACTATGGTACCTGAATATCCACCTAAAAGTTTTGGTGTAAGGGTCATCAGTGAACTAAAGATCGCATATTGAACAGCAGTAAATGACACACTGGTTAGACTCGAAAGGAATGCAATAAATGCTGCACCAGCAAGACCCGAAGCCATATTATCTACAACAATTGCGAAGTAGAGCCACAGTGAACTATAAGGCTTGATAACTTTACCGCTAATCTCAACTTCTTGACCTGACTTGGTGTCAATGTATGGTAGAGGTTCGATGTTCACATCTAATTCAGCTTTTGGTGCAGAGTTTGAGGCGACTTCATATTGATGTGAAACTGATAATACTTTTTGGTTTCTTTCAACCACCGAAGCAGTAAGTTGTTTGCTTGGTGATGACAATAATTTTTGCATATCAATTGCAGCGTTGAACACGCCTTTTTGATCTGTCATTTTTGCATCAAAATTTTGCCCATCAAGATTCACCACAATCTTTTGGTTAGGCGATAAAGTTTTGCCAAAGTACTGACCACGAACAACAACACTACCTTCAGAAGATTTAGCAGTGATTTGGTCACTTCCCATTAAAGGTAAAATCTGTAGAGGAACATGTTCAGCATGCGTTGTTACTAAAGGTTGAACTCGGACTATGGTCTCTGCTTGTTGACCTTGCAAAGCATAGCCAGCTTTTACATCAACTTGTTTTGCCCCATCAAAAGTGGAACTCGGGACTTTAATCTTCCAATAACCCACTTCATCTGGCTGAGCTTTATAATGTTTATCACCCACTTGAACATCAACCATATCAAGCGGTTTGCCAGATTTTACTAAACCAATGAAAATGAGGTTAGTCGAGCTTGCTAATACAGCACCAACAAACATCAGTTTCATGATGTTCATACGCTGCGCTAGTAAGCCGCCTAAGAAGCCACCAACCAAGCTAAAGATAACACCATAAACTTTTACAGCTTCGGCAATTTGCTCTTTGCTAAAGTTCAAATCTTGATAAAAGACATTTGAAATCACACCAGCAATAATGTCTGAAATACGGAAGAAACCAATCAAGAATAAAAGCACTAACGCAAGTTTGACACCATAACGTTTAAAGAAATCAAGAATTGGCGCAATCCAAGTTTCTTTTGCCATTTGCTGGTTGACCACGCCTATTTTCACCAGTATGTAACCGACTAAAATGGCAGTGCCTGTTGCTGTTAAAAATCTTAAAGCTTCTAAGCCAAATAAAGCTGCGCTGTCTTGAATATTGCCAGCTTTAGAAATTGCCTCAGTAATTTGACCTGAGTAAATATAAGTTATGACAAACGAAATGACCGCTACAAAGAAGACCAAAACCAGACGGTAATAATCTGTGGTTTTATAGTTTTTATATACGCGATTAACCTTAGGTTCGCGGACAAGCAAGGTTGTAATAATACCTACCGACATGACGGCTGCCATTGTTAAGTAAGTTGTTTTCCATGCCTCGTAAATATAGTTGCCTTTAGCTGTTCCTAAATGTGCTGCTAAGAATAATGCACCAGCACCCGCGACAATCATACCGATACGGTAACCCGCATTATAAGTAGATGCTAACACCGTCTGCATTTCAGTTTCAGCTAACTCAATACGATAAGCATCAATCACGATATCTTGCGTTGCTGCTGAAAACCCAAGCAACACGGCACCTGCCGCCATTTGAACAAGATAACTATGACCTAAAGCTGGGTCGGCAAAAGCCATGGTACAAATCGCAAGCACAATTAAACACTGTGCAATTAGCAACCAAGCACGTCTTCGGCCTAAAGCCTTGGTCAAGATAGGTACTGGCAACTCATCAATTAAGGGTGCCCAAACAAACTTAAAGGAATATCCCAAAGCTGCCCAACTGAAAAAAGTGACTGCACTTTTATCGATACCCGCTTCACCTAGCCATAAAGAGAGGCTAGAGAAAATCAATAAAATAGGTATTCCGGCAGAAAAACCCAGAAATAGCATAATTAATGCACGACGGTCTAAAAATGCTTTAAACGCCGAGACCCAACCAGAGGTTTGTGTGGTCATTCGTTTTTTATTTTCCATAAATTATAAATGCGCCTATTCAATCGCTTCTTACAATTGCTTTCAAGATTCTTTCTGCAATCAAGTTTTGTTTTGGTGATAAAAGCAGCAAGTTTGCTTGATATTTTATGCTAAACCTGTATACCTTTAATCTTCAACCTTCGTTTTCTTTTGCTGGATATCAACAGTGACACAAAAACTTGATCAAGTGACAACTTCAACTTTATCACTCGCTAAAACAAACACCACAAACGTCACAATAAATGCATTTCCTTCAGCTTTTGAGCAACCTGATATAAAAATGACTTTGGATAAAACAGCCTTAAAACCCGAACAACTTACGCATATTCCAAATTTCGAAAATATCCCAGCTTCTACAAAACGTATAAAACCGCTTAATAACTTTTTAGGGCAAGACCGTGCCAAAGCTTCGGTAGAAGCAGGGATTTCTTTACCCTACTCTGGTTATAACATTTTTGCAGTAGGAACGGCAGGCTTGGGTAAACGCACCATGATTAAGCGTTTACTCCAACAACATGCGAAAACAATGCCTACTCCAGATGATTGGGTATATGTCTATAATTTTAAGCAAGCACGCCAACCACTTGCTCTACGCTTCCCTGCTGGGCAAGGAACGAAGTTTCAGCATACTCTTCACCAAACTTGGCAAATTATTTTAAAACAGCTTGAGCGCCGTTTTAGTGCCGAAACTTACCATAACCGTATTGAGCGTATCCGTGAAGAAACTGGAGATGAACAACAACAAGCGCTGGTTGAGTTAACAAAAGAAGGCGAAGAGCTCGATTTAAAATTGATTTCTCGAAATGAGAAACATGGTTTTGTACCTGTACAAGTAAAAGATGATCAGGTGCAAGAACTGACTCAAACAGAAATTGATGCTTTAAATACCAAGCAGCGTGCTGAGATCGCAGCTAATGTTCGTTACATGGATAAAAAGCTCGAGCGTCTTGGTTTGCATTTAGGCGATTTAGAAGATGACGCACGTGACAAAGTGTCTGTGTTAAATCGAGACATCGCGACTCAAGTAGTTATGCCACGCATGGATTTGATTTTAAATAAATATGGTCAAGTCAAAGGCCTTGAAGATTATTTAAAACAGTATGCGCAAGATGTAATTGACAATGTTGAGCTCATTTTAGAGCAAGAAGAAGATGACTTTGCTCCAGCTATGTTCAATCGTGTGCCAGCACGCTATCAAGCCAATGTGATTGTCTCAAACAAACCGAACAGCGGTGCACCGGTTATTTTTGAAGATTTTCCAACGCACTACAACTTGCTTGGTCATGTAGAACAACTTACTCACAACGGCACAATTACCACAGATTTCACTCTCATTCGCCCAGGTGCTCTACATCAAGCGAATGGTGGTTTTTTAATGCTTGAGGCCGAGCAATTGCTCGAACAGCCTTATGCATGGCAAGGTTTAAAGCGTGCCTTAAAATCAGGCCAGCTCAAACTCTCTTCTCTTGAACATATGTTGACGTTAACAGGCTCTATCTCGATAGAACCTGCTGCAGTTCCACTTGATATTAAAGTGGTTCTTATGGCGGAACCTGAAATTTATTATGAAATTTTAGAAGTAGAACCAGAGCTTGGTAGTGTATTTAAAATTCGTGCAGATTTTACCGATACATTACAACGTAATGACGAAAATGAACAAGCTTACATGCAGCTAATTGCTGACTATGTACAAGCGGATAAATTGCTTCCGTTTGACCGCAGTGCATTAGCAGCTTTACTTACCGATTCAAGCCGTCAGGCAGAAGATCAAAGCTCACTGTCGTTACATGCTTCAACTTTGGGTGACCTCATTCGCGAAGCGCATCATCATGCATTTAAAGCCAATGAAAAGATTGTAACCGACCAGCACATTAACCTTGCACTACAACATAGACAATATCGCTTAGGCTATTTAAGAGAGCTTTACTGGCAAGATCTGTCGCGTGGAACTCAGTTAATCGAAACTTCTGGTCATCGTTTAGGTCAAATCAATGCCCTCTCTGTCATTCACTATGCAGATGTTGAGTTTGGTTTACCTTCACGTTTGACTGCATCAGTCTATCAAGGTGGCGGCGATATTCTTGATATTGAACGTAGTGTAGAACTTGGTGGTTCACTACATGCTAAAGGCGTGTTGCTCATGTCTAGCTTCTTGAAAGCTCACTTTGGCCGTGAACAGATTTTACATTTCTCTGCTGCGCTTGCATTTGAACAAAGTTATGGACAAGTGGACGGCGACAGTGCAACAGTTGCCGAACTTTCTGCATTAATTTCAGCAATTAGCCAAATACCAATTGATCAATCGTGGGCAATTACTGGCTCTATGAACCAGTTAGGCCAAGTTCAACCAATTGGTGGTGTAAATGCCAAAATTGAAGGCTTCTATGATGCTTGTAAATTACAAGGTTTAACTGGCAAACAAGGTGTGATTATTCCACGTCAAAACATGCAGCATTTGATGTTACGTCAAGATGTGATTGATGCGGTACAAAGTGGTCAATTCCATATCCATGCGATTGATACCATTGATCAAGCGCTTGAGATTTTAATGGCCCGCCCTGTCGGTACACTCGACAAAAAAGGTAAGTACAGTAAACACTCTATTTATGCTGCTGTAATGGAACAACTCGAATATTGGCAAGCCATTGAAGATGGTGCAGAAATTGAAGAGGAGCCAAAGAAGAAAAAGAAAAATAAGAAAAAAATCAAAAAGCATGAAGAGCTCACAGCTGATGATCTTCCCCAAGAGACTCAAGAAGAAGTTGCGACTCTGAAGCAAAAATAACCTCAATAAAAAGGGCTTGTAATCACAAGCCCTTTTTTATGAATAAGATAAAATTAGCGAACAATTTGCATGGCTCTTCCGCCTGCCAATTGGCTAAAGTACTGTTTAAGCGCTTCAACACAACGCTGAATCTTCATTGGCTGTTGATCGTGTTTTGCGATCTCTGCATACAAAGTGAAAGCTGGGAGTTTCCAATCTGGAAGGATTTCAATTAAAGAACCAGCCTTAAGTTCTTTTTGAGCATCTAAATATAAGATTCTGGCAATACCATGTCCCTGCTGACATAAGGCTTTAGCAACTTGCAAATTATTACTTTGCAAACGGCTTACCATCTCAATATGTAATTTTTCACCGGTTTTAGCATGTTGGAAACTAAAACTGCGTGATTCGTTCATTGCATTGATAGAAAGCAACTCATGGTTGTTTAAATCATTTGGATGCAAAATCGGGCTTGATTGATTGAGATAGCTGGGAGAGGCTACCAAAATCTGATCGACAAAAGCCATAGGAACTACAGTACTACTCTCTTCTACTGGTGTAGAACTCATGCGCACTGCAATATCAATTCGCTCTTCAATTAGATCGATATAACGATGCCCCACTTCAAAATGAACAGATAAACCACGATGGGCAGACATCCAGTGAGATAACGCAGGAATAATGTGCTGAACTGCTAAATCAGGTGTAGTTGCTATACGCAAATCACCAATCAAATCATCTCGCAATTCATTGATTCTGATTTTACCTCTTTCTGCTGCTGCCAACATTTCTTGGCAACTTGAGAAAAAAGCCTGTCCAGCCTCTGTCAAACTAAGTTTTCGAGTAGAACGGTGTAATAAAATTACATCCATTTCATTTTCAAGAGAACGTATTTGCTGACTTACAGCACTTGTTGTAATGCCTAATTCACGTGCCGCACCACTAAATGAACTTTTTTCAACCACACAAGCAAAAACACCCATCGCACGAAGCTGATCTAACATAGGTTTCCTCAAATCTAATTCTAAATTTATAAAAAATGCTTATTGTTGTAATGAAAGCAACCAATTGCATTATACGAGGAAACCTATATTTATTGCATTAGCTAATTTGGTAAAAGATTTGCTGGATTGATTGGTTTACCGTCAAGGCGAATTTGGAACTCAAGCATGACACGAGAAGCCCCTGAAGACCCCATCTCAGCAATCTTTTGGCCCGCGGTTACATTATCTCCACTCTTCACCATCATCTTGCTATTGTGGGCATACGCACTGATATAGCCATCAATATGTTTAATCAAAACGAGATTACCATATTCTTTTAAACCATCGGCTGCGTATACAACTTGACCATCAGCCGCAGCATAAATCGGGTCACCTTGGTTACCACCGTAACGGATTCCTTTGACATTATTCGCCAAATTAAATCCTTGGATCACTGGACCACTATTTGGTTTCACCCAACGCAAGCTTGAACTTGGAACAGAGACACCCACTGTAGTATTGGTAGTTGGTGCAACTGTTCTTGGTGGCGGTGTAGTCACCGTCGTTTTTGGTGGGATTGTTGTAGTTGTCGGTAATGCAATGGTTTGACGCTTAATTGGTTCTTGTTGCGCCATGACTTGTGTCGACACGGTTTTTGGTGAAGAAGATTTCTTCAATCGTAGTGATTGATTGACATAAATGCGATATGGCGGAGCAATATCATTCATCTCTGCAACACTGAGGTAGTCCAAACCATAACGCATTGCAATACCACTTAAAGTATCACCTGAACGGACGGTGTAATAGTTAGGAGCCATTGAATAGCGAGAACTATTATTAATTTGTGGTTTAGAAGCACACCCTGCCATTGCAACAGTAAAACCTACAGCTACAGACAACATCATAATTTTCATTATATTGTCTCTTTGAATATGCGATCTGCTTTGTTGCCCAGTTAAATGCATCGATCTCCCTCACTAAATGCTACAAATCATTTCGGCTAAGAGTACCAAAAAAGTAAGAGGAAACATGTTCCTCTTTTTCTTTATTCACAAAGTTATAACATTTGGCCCAGATTATTAGCCCAGACTTGCCTGCAAATCTTCTAAAACCGCATAGTTTGTTGCATCCATCTGAATTGGAGTTACGCTTACAAAACCGTTCGCAACCGCAAAAAAGTCAGACTGAACTTGGCTGGCAATACGCTGTGGGTCCGTAACCGCTTCACCTGCTAGACCAATCCAGTAAACCTGTCTTCCTCTTGGGTCAACATGACTTGTAATTGGTTTAGACTGAGCACGACGACCTTGATAGGTAATTTGAGTCCCTTTAAGCTGTGGCACATCCGGAATATTAATATTAAAAATATGTCGCGGTGGTAGCGCAGGTAAACCTTTGGCAATAAAGTCATGCACCCACTTGGCTGCTTGAGCATAATCATCTTTATGGTTGTATGAGCGTACATCCGATCCAGCCAAAGAAACCGCAATTGCTGGCTGTTTCATTAAGCGTCCTTCAAATGCAGCGCCGACTGTTCCTGAGTACAGAACGTCATCACCTAAGTTTGCACCACTGTTGATTCCACTCACCACCAGGTCAAATTCGAAATCAAATAATCCATTCATGGATAAATAGACGCAATCAGCTGGTGTTCCATTGACTGCCCATACATCTTCAGCAATTTGAATAGGACGTAAAGGACGATCTAGCGTTAAAGCACTCGAAAATCCACTTCTTTCACTTTCTGGAGCTACCACGACAACACGGCCTAGTGGTTTTAACGCTTCAGCTAAAGCTTGTATACCTGGTGCAAATACACCGTCATCATTCGCAATTAGAATATTCACAAAAAATCTTTCTCGACAAATAAACCCGAAGGTTTTCTCAATTGAATTATTTGTTGAATTATATATATTTATGCCTCCATAGCATTATAAAATTGTGAAAAAATGAAAACTTTCGCTCCTTTTTTTCAAGTATTGGGGATCAGTATCACATTGTGTACGCAAACGGTTTTTGCTGATGAGGGTATCTCGACACAAGAAGCTGACAGCTTAATTAAAGATGACATTGCATCTACTCAAGTTTTACAAGAAATTTGCCCTACTTTTGTTGGCGCAAATAAAAATCTTGAAACCAATACTAAAAAGATTATTGCGATGTACCTCGGCGGTTATTCCAATAAAGCAATTACCTTCTCTGCACTGCAAAATGATGCAGAGTATAAAACTTTATTAAATGAAGCTCGCCAAGCTGCAAAAGAAATGGATCATCATGAGCAACATGAACTTTGTGAAGAAGTTGTAAATTACAAAGACTAAGCTTAATTCGTTCAATACGCTTTTCTTTGGAGGGTTTTCTGTTTATGTAAAGCAGAAAACCTACATAACAATACATTTTTTCCATTTTTTTAGCGTTTAAATTGTTTAAGCTATCGGCATATTTCAAATTTTTGTTTCAGGTTATCCATGTTTATGAAAAAAAGCTTAGTTCAATCACTTTCTGTTGTTTTACTCATGACAATGGCAACAGTGGGTTATGCTGCTGACAAGAAAAAAACAGCTGAAAAGAAAACTGAAAATGAAAATGTTGTTGAAGTTACACCGACCAAAGGTACTACACCGGAAGAATTAGCAGCAATTCAAGTACTTTCTGAAATTTGCCCAAGTTTGATTGGTAAAAAAGATGCAGAATTTGCTCAAGGTTATGAGCGTCTTGTAAAAGATTATTTACCAAATGAAGCAGATCCAGTTGCCGCTTTAGAAAAACGTACTAAAGACAAAAGTTTCAAGAAAGTCTTAAAAGAAGCACGTAATGATGCAAAAGCTGCTGGTAACGAGCAAAACACGTTAGTTTGTCAAGACGTAAAAGCTTATCAATCGCAAAACTAAATTAGTTAAAAACTCTCTAGTTACAATACTGTTTGAAAAAGCCGACTTCCCCCATAGAAGTCGGCTTTGCTTTGTCCTAAAATGCTAGGCTCTTCTGCTTCACACAAGATATTGGAATTACCTAGAATGACTCGAAAAAGCGCTATTGCTGCACTCCTCCTCTTACCAAGTTTTTCTTATGCAGCAACTGTCTTATCAGCTCCGCCAGAATTAAATAATAAGTCTTATGTATTAATGGATTACGAGACAGGACAAATTCTCGCTTCTAAAAATGAAAATGAAAAGCTTGCTCCTGCTTCTATGACTAAAATGATGACAAGCTACATCATTGAACAAAAATTATTAAAAGGTGAACTTACCGAGAACGAAAAGGTTCGTATGAACGAATCAGCTTGGTGTAAAGGAAGCAGCGCTGAATCATGTATGTATGTACCATTAAATGGCACAGCTACTGTTTTAGAAATGCTTCGAGGTATTATCATTCAGTCTGGTAATGATGCATCAAAAGCAATGGCTGAACACATTGCCGGAAATGAAGGTACTTTTGCGCACCTGATGAATCAGGAAGCAAAACGTATTGGTATGACAAATACTCAATTTATGAACTCTACAGGCTTACCTGCTGAAGGACATTATTCAACTGCAAAAGATATGGCAGTTTTAGCTCAGCATATTATTAAAGATAGCTCAAGATACTATCCAATTTACTCTGAGAAAGAATTTACATTTAACGGTATCAAGCAAGGTAACCGTAATGCTTTACTTTACACTGACCCAAGCGTTGATGGTTTAAAAACAGGCCATACAGATGAAGCTGGTTACTGCTTAACGACTTCGAGTAAACGTGGTCCAATGCGTTTAATCTCAGTTATTTTCGGTACCGACAGCGTTAATGAACGTGCCAATCAAACTCGCTCATTGTTGTCTTGGGGCTTTGCGAACTTTGAAACTGCAAATGTTCAACCTGCAAACCAAGTTCTTGCAAAAGCGAAAGTATGGTTCGGTAAAGAAAATGAAGTTCAAATTGGTTTAGCAGAGAACTTTAACGTTACTATGCCTAAAGGCAAAGCTGGCGGCATTAAGACTCAATTAGTTGTACAACCAAACCTTAATGCTCCTCTACAAAAAGGCCAAGTGGTGGGTAAACTTGTTGCAAGTTTAGATGGCAAAGTCATTGCTGAAAAACCTCTTGTTGCATTAAAACCAGTTGAAGAAGCAAGTTTCTTCGCACGTATGATTGACCATATCAAACAATTCTTCAGCAACTTATTCTAAGTTTAGAGTAGTTGGATTAAGCACTCATGCTATTAGCTTGAGTGCTTTTTTATTTTATAATTCGATTAAATTTTATTTTGATGCTTCTCATGACAAAAAACATCCGTCCTTATTTAGATCATCATCCACAAATTGATCCAAGCTGTTACATTGATGAAATGTCAGTGGTTGTTGGTGATGTTAAATTGGCCGAAAATGTTTCGGTTTGGCCTTTTGCAGTCATTCGCGGAGATGTAAATAGCATTCAAATTGGTAAAAACAGTAATGTACAAGACCATTGTATGTTACATGTCAGCCATAAAAATGATGCAAAACCGAATGGTTCGCCTCTTATTATTGGTGAAGACGTAACAGTAGGTCATCATGTTACTTTACATGGCTGTACCATTGGTAACCGCGTACTAGTCGGAATTAATACCGTCATTTTAGATGATGTCGTTATTGAAGATGATGTAATGATTGGTGCGGGCAGTTTAGTTCCACCTCGTAAAGTCTTAAAAAGTGGTTATCTCTACGTTGGAAGCCCTGTACAGCAAGTACGTCCTCTAACTGAAAAAGAATTGGCATTTTTACCTTATTCAGCAAGACATTATGTAAAAGTGCAAAATAACCATAAAGATAACCAAACAAATTAAAAACGTAGTTAATTTTTCAAACGATAGAGTTTTTAGAGTGCTCTATCGTTTGTAAGATCACCGTAGCCAAAAACCCCTAAATTTCGTATCATACGACTTTTAAATTCATGGTGCTTTTTTATGGCCGCATGGACTCCTCATGTCACTGTCGCTACAGTCGTAGAAAAAGATGGACGCTATCTTTTTGTCGAAGAACATAGCGAAGGTTTTGTACACACTGTGTTTAATCAACCTGCTGGTCATGTGGAATGTGGTGAAACGCTAACAGAAGCTGCTATTCGTGAAACACTTGAAGAAACGGGTCATCATGTTGATATAGATGCTTTACTTGGTATTTATACATATACCCCACCCATGTTTCCGGACCGTACTTACTACCGCTTCTGCTTTTTAGCACATGTCACTCACGTCGAAAGCGACCCTAAACTTGATACAGGTATTGTTTCTGCTGTCTGGATGACTCTAGATGAGCTTCAAGAATCTGCCCGTGCTCGTAGTCCTTTAGTCATTAAAGCCATTGAAGATGCTATAAAAGGCCACCATTATCCTTTAGCTCTTATTTATGAGCACCCTTTCTCTCCCTCATTAACTTCTCATTTGGATGCCTAGTCCTATGCAACAACGTGTCATCGTCGGTATGTCTGGTGGCGTAGATTCATCTGTTTCTGCGGCACTCTTACTTCAACAGGGTTATCAAGTTGAAGGTCTTTTCATGAAAAACTGGGAGGAAGATGACGGCACGGAATACTGTACAGCAATGGAAGATTTAGCCGATGCTCAAGCAGTAGCTGATAAAATCGGTATTAAACTCCATACTGCTAACTTTGCTATGGAATATTGGGATCGTGTATTCGAACACTTCTTGGCTGAATATGCAGCGGGTCGTACCCCAAACCCAGATATCTTGTGTAATAAAGAAATCAAGTTTCGTGCATTTTTAGACCATGCTATGACTTTAGGTGCAGATTTTATTGCAACAGGTCACTATGCTCGTCGTGCTGAAACTGCTTATAACTCTAAAGGTGAAGCATATGCACCTTTATTACGTGGTTTAGATAACAATAAAGACCAAACCTATTTTTTACATGCAGTGCATGGGCGTGAAATTAATAAAACCCTGTTCCCTGTAGGCGAAATTGAAAAACCAGAAGTTCGTAGAATTGCCGAAGAACTGGACTTAGCAACTGCGAAGAAAAAAGATTCAACTGGTATATGTTTTATCGGTGAGCGCCGTTTTAATGACTTCCTTAAACAATATTTACCCGCTCAACCAGGTAAAATTGTATTGGATAACGGTAAAGAAGTTGGTGAACATCACGGTCTGATGTACTATACGCTCGGTCAGCGTGGTGGTATTGGTCTAGGCGGTATGAAAGGTGCAGCAGAAGGTGCATGGTTTGTACTTCATAAAGACGTAGCCAATAACCGTTTAGTTGTAGGCCAAGGACATGAACACCCACTGATGCAAAGTACACAGCTTTGGAGTGAGTCCATTGACTGGGTAGCAGGTGAACAACATATTCCGGTTGAAGGATTACGTTGTACCGCTAAAACACGCTATCGCCAGCCTGATCAGGCTTGCACAGTGTTTATTGATGAAAATAGTGAACACGGTATTCGTGTTGAGTTTGATGGACCTCAACGCGCAGTTACACCGGGTCAAAGTGTTGTATTTTATTCAGATGAAGTTTGCCTAGGCGGGGGTGTGATTCACCATACAAATGCCCCTACACCAAATTTTATTTAAGGGAATGAGTGGCATGGTGGAGTTACCCTTTCAACAATCACAAGCCTTGAATGTTCGCCAAAACCGTGCCCTTGCTTTAGCTGGGGTATTCCAAGCGACCCAGCTTACACATATGACTGCTATGACAGGTCAGCAAAGTATTGGTGAAAGTGGTAACTTCTATTTTGAGTTATTAATAAAGGCGAGTTTAAATATTCGCCCTACAACAAATAATAATACCGTTCAGACTTTAGATTTTTTTAATCAACTGGCTGATATTTCGTTAGGTCTTAAAACACTCGAAAATTGTATTACCCAGCCTTTTACCAATGCGCCTAAGTCTCGTTTACCTAAAATGCGTAGTGCAAAGCTTCCTATGTCTTACGCAATGTCACTTTTGCAATTAGAAAAGAAGGTCTATAGCAATCCTGAATATGTGGCGATTATTGAAAAAGCGCAGCAGAAGATTTTAAAACAGCTTTCTTTTTTTGATAATAACTATTTACACCCAAGTATTTTAGCCAATTTGGCGCAAACCTATGTTGATACTGCCGGGCAAATTAATCCACGCATTTTAGTTCGTGGTAATGCTGAGGCATTTAAAGATACCAACCATACCAACCGTATTCGTGCTTGTCTGTTTACAGGGCTACAAATGGCTCATTTATGGCGACAACTCGGCGGTAGTTCATGGAACATGATTTTTAGCAAACGTAAATTGCTACAGGATATTCAAGCACTTGCTCGCTTACAGTACCAAGTTATCTAAGTCTGTAACGAGATTATTTTTGTTTTATGTTTATTCCAGCATTAAGGAATCGTTATGAACGCTTTAACCGCACTATCACCATTAGATGGACGTTATGCCAGCAAATGTGATGCGCTACGCCCTTTTCTTTCTGAGTTTGGTTTAATTCATGCTCGTGTCACTGTAGAAGTGCGTTGGTTACAAGCGCTTTCTAACCGTCCAGAAATTATTGAAGTTGCTCCTTTCTCAGCTGAAACAAATGCAGCTCTAGATGCAATCGTAAGCAACTTCTCTGAAGAAGATGCGAATCGCATTAAAGAAATTGAACGTACAACTAACCATGACGTAAAAGCAGTTGAATATTTCTTGAAAGAGAAAATTGCTGGTATTGCTGAATTACAAAATGCGGGTGAGTTCATTCACTTCGCTTGTACATCAGAAGACATCAACAACTTGTCTCATGCGCTTATGCTTAAAAACGGTCGTGAAGTTTTAGTATCAAGCATGAAGCAAATTTTAAATGCAATTTCTGCTTTAGCAACGACTCATGCTGAACAACCGATGTTGTCTCGTACACATGGTCAAACTGCTAGCCCAACAACTTTGGGTAAAGAAATGGCGAACGTTGCATATCGTTTAGCTCGCCAAATCAAGCAATTTGAAAATGTTGAGTTACTCGGCAAAATCAATGGTGCAGTAGGTAACTACAATGCTCACCTTTCTGCTTACCCAGATGTTGATTGGCCAGCACACTCACAAGCTTTTGTTGAATCTTTAGGTTTAACATTTAACCCATACACAACTCAAATTGAGCCACATGACTACATGGCCGAATTGTTTGATGCGTTACGTCGTTACAATACAATTTTGATCGACTTTAACCGTGATGTATGGGGTTATATCTCTTTAGGTTACTTCAAACAAAAACTTAAAGAAGGTGAAGTTGGTTCTTCAACTATGCCGCACAAAGTTAACCCAATCGACTTTGAAAACTCTGAAGGTAACTTAGGCATTGCAAATGCAGTGTTGGCTCACTTAGGCGAAAAATTACCAATTTCTCGCTGGCAGCGTGACTTAACTGACTCAACTGTACTTCGTAACATGGGTGTTGGTTTTGCTCAAAGCTTAATTGCTTTTGATGCGTGCTTAAAAGGTGTTGGTAAACTTGAGCTTAATGCAAATCGTTTAAATGAAGATCTTGACCAAGCTCAAGAAGTTCTTGCAGAGCCAATTCAAACAGTTATGCGTCGTTATAACGTTGAAAAACCATATGAGAAGTTAAAAGCTTTAACTCGTGGTCAAGCAATGACTCGCGACATGATGGTTGATTTCGTAAATGGTAACGAACTTGCTCAAGTACCAAGCGAAGAACGTGCTCGTTTAGCTGAGCTTACACCTGCAACTTACACAGGTAACGCAGCTGAACAAGCAAAACAAATTAACGATTTAATTAGCAAAATCTAATTAAAAAAGTTGATAAAAGCGAAGCTTAGGCTTCGCTTTTTTATTACACTCATATTTATCAAAAGAATCTTATCTAGAAAATGATCGAAAAAAAATTTCAACTTAAACACTATATTGCACTTAGCTTGCTTTTGATTGCCATTATTATTTCTGGTATCAATCCTCTTGAGTTTGAAGCTTATTTACTTCATCAATCCGGCACTGTTTTTATGGTGATTCTGCTTTTTATTATTTTCAAAAAAATTGGACTCGACTTTTTAAGTTTTTGTTTTTATTTACTGTTTCTTTTAATCCACATAATTGGTGCTCATTATCTCTATTCATACGTTCCGTATAATGACTGGATTCAACACATCTTTCATTTTAACTTAGATGAGTATATGGGCTGGTCTCGTAATATGTATGATCGTTTAGTTCATCTTGCCTATGGTGTTTTGCTCTACCCTCTTATTTATCGTGTATTCCAAGTATGGTTACCCACTGCACGTCCTTTTTCTTTATTCTTACTTGTAGTCCAATTCGTGATGGCATCAAGTGTCTTTTATGAACTAATTGAATGGGCAATCGCAATTGGGTTATCACCTGAACAAGCGGAAAACTATAATGGGCAACAAGGTGATATGTGGGATGCTCATAAAGACATGTTACTCGCCACAATTGGCGCAATCCTCTATGGGCTTTTCGCCTTGATAACATCACCCAAATTAGACAATAAACCGTAAATAAAAAGCGCTCTTTAAGCGCTTTTTATTTTTTATCAAATGGCCTGTTAAACAACCGGATAGGTTTGCTCTAAAATATTTTGCAACGGTGAAGAAGTCGTATTTGGCAAAAGATGATCAAGATTTGTTGTCTGATCAATTGAAGTATTTACATCATTTTGCTCAGGAGTCTGAGCCGTTTTTAATGCTGTCGATGATAGAAGTTTTGAGACAGGATCTGATTCGTTTAAAGAAGAGCTTTTTAGCAAATCATCTACAGGAACAGTTTTCTGCTGACTAGTCGGCTCAGTTGTCGTAGTTTGCGCAACCTTTAAAGTATGTAACCCAACACTATCTGCCAAAGATGGTGCTTCTGTACTTAAAGTATTGACTGAAGCATCGGCCAGACTCGCGACCTTCGGTGCAACCACATAAAAAGTAAATGGAGAGCTTGCTTCACTGGTCAGCCCTGCTGCATCGGTTTGGGTTAAAGTAATGCTGTGCTTACCAAGAGTTAAGTCTTTATCAAAAGTAAATGACCAAGATCTACCAGCCGTTACAGTCACCACCCCAATTGCAACACCATTATCATAAATCGTAAGTGTCGCATTTGCTTCACCTGAACCCGTAAGTTTTGGCCTAGCATCATCAGTTTCCGAACCTGCCGCGATAGCACCTTTGATGTCACCTACATCATCTTCTACACTATTTAAGATAGGTTTGGTCGGAGGTATAGTATCTTTTGTACCCACAATATCCAGATTTTCAGATCTATTTCCTGCGCTATCAATCGCAGAAACAGCACCATGGTTGTTATCAGTCAATGCTGGCGAAATAGTAATGGTAAATTTTCCACTCGCATCTGCTGTTCCAGTACCAATCACTTTACCAGTTGCATCTTTAATTTCAATTTTGGCATTGGCTTCCGCTGTACCAGTTACTGAAGTACCATCTGCATTAATTTGAGCCGTTGGTTTATCCGGTGCAATCGAGTCAAAACCTGGCTTAATTTCGACAGGCTTAGACGTATTACCAGCTGCATCTTCAACAACTACGGTGCCTTTTTGAGACTCTTTTAAAGCAGGTGAAAGCGTAATTTGAAAGTCACCTTGGGCATCCGCCATGCCAGATCCAATGACATTGCCATCGGCATCTTTGATTTGAACTTTTGCATTGGCTTCAGTTTTACCATGAATTACCGACCCTTCTTTGTTGACTTCAACAAAAGGAGAAGCTGGTGGCACGGTGTCTTTACCCGCAATAATCTTAACTTCTTCAGATTTATTACCTGCAGCATCTTCAGCAATAACTTTACCGCCCGCCTCACCAGTTAATGGCGGAGTAAGTTTTAAAGAATAAATACCATCTTTATTTGCAAAAACAGAACCTAGTACTTTGCCAGTGGCATCATAAACTGTAATTTTTGCATTTGCCTCTGCTTTACCAGTCAATAATGAACCATCATCGCTCAATTGAGCCTGTGGAGTATCTGGAGGTATTGTATCTTTTGTACCTGTTACAACCGTAGCTTTAGAGCTATTTCCAGCCGCATCTTGGGCAATAACATTTAATTTGTCCCCATTCACTAGAGGCTTATCTAATTTAATCGTGTAGTTACCACTTGCATCTGCAACACCCGATGCGACTGTATTACCTGCGGCATCTTTAAGGTAGATTTTTGCATTTGCTTCAGTTTTACCAGTCACTGTCACGGTATCATCAGCAAGCGTAGCGGTAGGAGCAGCAGGTGCGATTAAATCAGGTGCACTTGCTGAGTCATCCTTATCATCTTTCTTAAAAGCCCAAAGATATAATCCTTCCACAGCTAGAACTGCTAGACCTGCTTTGAGTACATTACCCATCGAAAAACTTGGATCACCATCAACTGCCAGAGTTGCAGCTGCTGGACTAGTACTGGCATAGCCCAAATCTGTAACGTGATTTAAGCCTTTATAATCGATCACTTTGCCTTGGGCATCGAATTGTGCTTCAACAAACTTCCCTTGTTCTGTTGGAAAAACAAGTGAATGCTCTGTTGTATTCGTTACTTCATTAAAGAAATTTTCTAAGACAATGGTCTCTCCATTTTTTAAATGGATAACTAGGCGTCCACCCTGTTTTTCCATCGATGCAATATCTTTTTGACTTACACCAATTTGAATAATAGTAGGCTGGTTTAAAATTACTTTATTGAGCTGACCATCTTGCAGAACGTCCAAACCCTCTTTGGATGCCACAATTATTCTTGTCATTATTTCCTATCCTGAATTTCAGTTATATTTTTAAATGTGTAACTTTTTAAATGAAACATCTAAAAGCTATTTTATTGCTGCCTAAAATATCAAAATCACTTACCCATCACAATTCAATAAGTATATTTATCAATAATATTTTTTTTCTTTCCATTCAAAATATAACTAAACAGGACAGACATAAAACGTATATATTACATTCCTAAGTAAAAGTAGCTAAATGCACCTATAAGGACTAAAACAAATAAAGTCATATAATTCGTTATTTTCTTATCAGCAAGTGTCATCTTAAGCATAGTCCAACCCTGAAAGCGTTTCACAAGTATGCTATTTAAAACAAGTGTCGAAAGATGCACGATAACTAAGGCTAAAAATAAGTTTGCGAAAAATGAATGTAAGTCTCTCAAAGAATACGTAAAGTGCTCTGTTCCGTATCCAAGTGCTACAACAACAGGAATGAGTATGAAAATAAATACAATCGAAGCTTGAAATAGTCCAATGCTGAACAGTTGAATTGAAT
Organism: Acinetobacter nosocomialis; assembly: GCA_025736915.1. Taxonomy (GTDB): domain Bacteria; phylum Pseudomonadota; class Gammaproteobacteria; order Pseudomonadales; family Moraxellaceae; genus Acinetobacter; species Acinetobacter nosocomialis_A. The sequence continues at coordinate 903,321 of CP107049.1, forward strand.
TTTTCGAAAAAATACTTGCTGAATTTGCATTACTAAATGATTTTTTAATTGCATTGAATGCCATACTGCTGCGCTTTTTTATGCCAAATGGTGCGCTATTTGAAACACGCGGACTTAAAAAATGCCAAATAACTCGTATGGTAATACTGATGAGAAGTATATAACCAAACATCATATGCACTTGATGTAGGTCTTCATTATCGCCTGTAAAGTAAGCTCCAGTAAAAGCAATCATAATAATGATGTGTAAAATTCTTATGAGAATATCAATATGCGACAAAGTCTTTGACATCACAAAACTCAAAACTTAGGAATTAACTCCTACTTTGGCAATTGAAACTTAAACAAATATTAAGCAAATTCTTTTAATCATCGATATAAAAAGAGCACTCATTAAGGTGCTCTTTTCTTTATAAATATCTTAATTAAAATTTTGTATCACGCATTTGAACTAGCGTTGAATTCGCTTTTGCCAAAGTGTCTGCAACTTTATTCATTACCGCCGGAATCAAACTATCCGCCATTTGAGCAGCTTGTAAACCCAACTTTTCACCCAAAGTTGCCTTTTTACGTGTGTTAATCACATAGACATCATGCTGAGGTAATAAAGCCAATAAATACTCATCAGATGTTTCTAATTTATCTACAAGGTTCAAATCTAAAGCATCTTCACCGTACCAATGCTCGCCAGTAGCAACTTTATCTACATTCAGCTGTGGACGATATTTCTCTACAAAGTGCTTAAATAAGACATGCGTTTGTTGTAGCTCTTCTTCAAACTTAGCTTTACCTTCAGGCGTATTTTCACCAAACATGGTCACAGTACGCTTATATTGCCCTGCTGTATAAAGTTCGAAGTCAACGTTATGCTGTTTTAAAAGACGATTGAAATTTGGAACCTGAGCAACCACACCAATCGAACCAACAACAGCAAATGGCGCAGAAATAATTTCATTCGCAATACAAGCCATCATATAACCGCCACTTGCAGCGACCTTGTCGACACAAATTGTTAAATGAAAACCTGCATCACGCAAACGAACCAACTGAGCTGCTGCCAATCCATAACCATGAACCATACCACCCGGACTTTCAAGGCGTACCACTACACGGTCGCGTCCGGCTTTAGCCGTTGCTAAAATAAGTGTGATTTCTTCACGAAGATTTTCAACCGCAGATGCCTGAATATCACCCTTAAAATCCAAAACAAAAATTTTCTGATTGTTCTTACGGCGGATTTTAGCTTCTTTCGCAAGTTGTTGAGCTAATTGTAAAAGCTCTAAACGACTTGCTGTAGTTTGTGCAATTTTTTTTCTCTGTTCATTTACACGTGCATTTAAATGACTAACACGTATTTCCGCAGGGAGTTTAGGCAAATGGAATAACATAAAATTCTATGCTCATAAGTTTGTCTTTATAGCCTTAAGATGTGGTTCTTTTGATTAAAATTCAATAGCGATTTTGCAAAATAGATTCATTTTCATTTATTAAATAAAAAAAAGAGCACAAGGCTCTTTTTCTTTTACAGCTAGAAATTAACCGAAACGGCCAGTAATGTATGCTTCTGTCAATTGATGATCAGGCTGGGTAAATACTTTTTCTGTAGAGTTTACTTCAATTAAATCACCCAAATGGAAGTAAGCTGTACGGTCTGAAACACGTGCTGCTTGTTGCATTGAGTGCGTTACAATCACAATCGTATATTGATCAGAAAGTTCTGAAATAAGCTCTTCCACTTTTGCTGTTGCAATTGGGTCAAGTGCAGAACATGGTTCATCCATCAAAATGACTTCAGGACTTACCGCAATCGTACGTGCAATACATAAACGTTGTTGCTGACCACCCGATAAACCTGTACCTGGCTGATTCAAACGGTCTTTCACTTCTTCCCATAAACCCGCTTTGCGCAAGCTATTTTCAACGATTTCTTCTAAGTCGTATTTATCACGTGCTAGACCGTGTAGCTTTGGTCCATATGCAACGTTATCAAAAATAGACTTCGGAAACGGGTTTGGCTTTTGGAATACCATACCCACCTGAGCACGTAGCAATACAACATCCAGATTTGGATCATAGATATTTTTATTATCTAAAGTGATCTTACCTGTTACACGACAACCATCAATCGTGTCATTCATACGGTTTAGAGTACGTAGGAAAGTCGATTTACCACAACCTGATGGTCCAATGAATGCAATCACCTCATTTTGGTAGATATCTAAATCAATGCCTTTAATTGCTTCAAAGTCGCCATAGTAAACATGGGCATCTTGTGCACTAATTTTGATTTCAGTTGAGTTCTGCTTTTTTGAAGTTTGTGGTTCAAAATGCGAAACATATGAAGTGCCATGGTTCAGCGGCTTATCTGTAAATTGAGACTGTTCAGTATTCACTAACTTATCCTTTTCTAAGGAATTCGTAATATCAATAGTATTCATTATTTATCCTCTATTACCAACGCACTTCGAACTTTTTACGTAACCAAATTGCAAGGCTGTTTAAACCAATCATTAATGCAAGAAGTACGATAATCGCAGCAGCAGTACGGCCTTCGAAGAAGTTACGCAACTCATTACCCTGCCATAAGTAAACTTGAACAGGTAAAGCAGTTGCTTGATCAAATGGAGTTGTTGGAATACTTGCAACGAATGCACTCATTCCGATTAAAAGTAACGGCGCAGTTTCACCAAGGGCGTGTGCAACACCAATAATTGAACCTGTCATGATCCCTGGCATCGCCAGAGGTAAAACATGATGGAAAACGGTTTGTACTTTTGAAGCCCCTAAACCAAGTGCAGCTTGACGAATTGATGGTGGCACAGCTTTTAAAGAAGCACGGGTTGTAATAATGACTGTTGGTAATGTCATTAAACTTAGTACCAAACCACCAACGAACGGAGCCGACAATGGTAAGTGCATCCAGCCAATGAAAATGGCAGCACCAAGTAAACCGAACACAATTGAAGGAACAGCCGCAAGGTTATTAATGTTGACTTCAATAATGTCTGTAAGAAAGTTCTTTGGTGCAAACTCTTCCAGATAAATAGCACTCGCTACCCCAATTGGGATCGAAATAATGATCACAATCAGCATCATAAATAACGAGCCCATGAATGCACCTGCAAGACCACTAATTGCTGGTGAACTACGAGAGTCCGGATTAGTAAATAAGTTGGTATTAAATGTATTTTCGAGAATACCTTTTGCTTTCAAATCATCTGCAAGCTTACGGATTTCCGGATCAAGCTGTTGCTGGTCATCTGGCAATGAGCGGTCAATGTTACCTTTTAACCATACGTCTACGTTAGCATCGCCCAAGAAAGTAAGGTTCTCTTTTTTACCAATCAGTGATGGGTCAGCAAATACCATGTCACGTAAACGATAAGCTTCAGAACTTGCATAAAGGCTACGTAAGGAATCACGCTGTGACTCAAGTGAAGGGTCTTTAGCAACCATACCATTTACGATCAGGCTATCCCAATCCACCATACCCATTTTTGTTTGCCAATCGACATAACGCTCTTGGTAATGCGCCGGTGTTTCACCCTGAGTACGAACAGGCACAGGACCCGCATCAATCACTTTAGGGTCGAAGTAAACTGGAACATTCATGCTGGTTTGCCAAAATGCTGGTAAACCTTTTGCCAAAATACTACCGAACAATAGCGCAACAAATGCAAGACCAATAACAACTGCCGATAAACCAGCAATACGGAAAGCTTTTTCTTTACGGTGACGCTTCGCCAATGATTTTTCAATCACTTTTTTACGGCGATCACGTGCCTGAGCAGCAGCTTGTGGATCAAATACGTTCTGATCCATAGGAGACGATGTATTTGATGTACTCATTCGTATTGCTCACGGTATTTACGCACAATGTACAGTGCAACAATGTTTAATCCCAAGGTAATCACAAAGAGTGTTAAACCCAGTGCAAATGCCACCAAGGCTTGCGGGCTTGCAAAATCGGTATCGCCAGTTAACTGTTTTACGATAGTTACTGTAACTGTCGAAACAGCTTCAAACGGATTTGCATGTAGAAGTGGACTGTTCCCTGCTGCCAAAACCACAATCATGGTTTCCCCTACGGCACGCGATACAGCCAATAAAAATGCCCCAGTAATACCCGGTAAAGCTGCTGGTAAAACCACTTGGCGGATTGTTTCTGATTTGGTTGCCCCAAGCCCGAGTGAACCATCACGAAGTGCACGAGGTACTTGTGTAATAATGTCATCTGACAAAGATGAAACGAACGGGATAATCATGATTCCCATTACGAAACCAGCAGTCAAAGCACTGGTTGCGTTAATTTCGATACCAATATGAGCACCAACAGCTTTAAAGAATGGACCAATAACCATCATGGCAAAAACACCATAAACAATCGTTGGAATACCCGCTAAAACTTCAATGGTTGGTTTTGCCCATGAGCGTAACCATGGAGATGCGTATTCAGCTAAATAAATAGCAATCATTAAGCCAACTGGTACAGCAACCAATAAGGCAATACCACTGACCATGAGCGTACCCCATAGTAATGGTAATAAACCATAGCTACCTTCTGCATTACCTGAAGTACTAAAACCTGGGTTCCATTCAGTTCCAAAGAAAAAGTCAATTGGACTTACAAAATGGAAGAAGTGCATTGCTTCACCAAACATCGACATTACAATGCCGATAGTGGTTAAGATTGCAACACCAGAACACAGGATTAAAGCAACATTAATGGCACGTTCAACTTGGTTACGAGCGCGATATTCTTGATTGATTTTTTTCTTTGCCCAGACCAAGCCTAGTAAGGCAGCACAAACAACAACGGCAAATTTGGCAAAAGAGCCAATAGTTTGAAATTTTGCATATTGCTGAGCCGCAGCCAATTCATAAGCTTCCGGATGATCACTTACCCCAAAACCTGAAGCAATCGATTGAACTCGATCAACAAGAACACTTCTTGCTGCTTCATCTAGAGATGCAGCGACAGAAGCAGGAACATTATTAAAGATAATATGATTTAAAATACTTGGCTCAACCAAGTTCCAAATGATCAAAATTAAAAAAGCAGGGATACCGCACCAAAGCCCAACCAGTGCACCATAATAACCAGGACGAGAATGTAGTGTCGCCGAGTTGCTTCCCTTACCTGCTAGGTGGCGGCTCTTTCTTAGCCCAAGTTGATATGCAATTGCCACAAGGGCTAACAACACACCGATAAGTAGCAGATTCATGTATTCTCCACTGTTTTCTCAATTGTCATAATTTGGGAAAAACGTGTTAGACAAAAAGGCTGATGATCACTTGGGATCACCAGCCCCTATTCAAAACAAATTATTTAACAGTTTTACCTGCTTTAAAGTCAGCCAAGACTTTAGCGCGTTCTGCATCAGACATTGCGATTAAACCGTCACGCTCAGCTTTAGAACCTTTACCAGTCGCTTTTTTGCTTAGGAAGTATTCTACATACTGTGGTAAACCTTTAACTGATTTTAAGTGTTCGCCTTTTACATAGAAGAATAATGGGCGAGATACAGGGTATGTACCATTTAACACAGTTTTCTCAGAAGGAAGTACGTTGTTTACTGATGCTACACGTAACTTGTCACGGTTCATGTCATAGAAACTTAAACCAAACACACCTACTGCACTTGGAGAAGTTTTTAAGCGAGCTAGAGTTTCTGTATAGTCGCCAGCAATTTCAATTACACGGCCGTCTTTACGAAAAGTCGAACATGCTTTCTTCTGAGCATCTTTATCTAGATTTTTGAAGTATTCGTATGATTCACAACCAGCATCAACCATTTTTTCTTGGAAAACTTCACGCGTACCGTGGTTAGAAGCAGGAATTACAAGCGTAATAGGTTCGTTAGGAAGTGATTTGTCAATTTGGTTCCAGTTTGTATAAGGGTTTGGAACCAATTTACCTTTTGAAGGTAACTGTGCAGCTAAAGCAGCAAACACATGGTAAGGTTTTAATTTATAAGCTGCTTTGTGTGAGCTAGACGCAAATACGATACCGTCATAACCGATTTTGATTTCTTGAATTTGTTTTACGCCAGCTTTGTTACAAGCTTCAATTTCTGTAGTTTTAATTTTACGAGAAGCGTTTGCAACGTCGATCGTGTTGTCACCAACGCCTTGACAGAATTGTTTTAAACCAGCAGAAGAACCACCAGAACCTACAACAGGAGTTTTAAATTGAGGGAATGTATTACCAAACTCTTCAGCTACAACGCTGGCAAACGGTAATACAGTTGAAGAACCAGCAATTTGAATCGTATCACGAGCTGCATTTGCAGTCGTTGTTACAGCGGCCCCAGTTACTGCTAACGCAATTGCGATTTGACGTGGATTTAAGCGCATTCTGTTCTCTCTCATTAATGCAATAGGTTGTACGTCACTTTTTGTTGAGTGCTTGTACGCTCTTCGATAGCTGCATTGTGAATAGAAAATATGACAAATAAGTTACAGTATTATGACGCTTTCATGATTTTTATAATGTTCATTGTCACATTTCTAAATCTATTTTATATCAATCATTTAATCTTATTTTATAAGGGTTGTGTTACCTCAATTTTATATTAAATATGACAATCACCCAAATTGATAAAATTACAATTATTCTTAAATTATAAAAGCTTAAAGAATTTAATAAATTGATATTACAAAGTTAATTTATTGACACATTTCTCAAATTTTTACATGTCATATTTATTTTTAAAAAATTATTTCGTTCTAACATGAAAATATTATGACAAAAAGATAAACGGTTACCTGCTCTTTGTCAGATAACCGCAATATCACTGTCAATTTAGCATATTAGTTTGATTGTACTTCTGGCATAGGGACCATTTTTTTACGGTACTTGAAGAAATACATGATGGCTAAAACAGCAAGCCAGATTGGACCTAAAATTACAGCCAGTCTCATATCTGGCGTCATTGCCATAATAATAAGAATGAAACATACAAAGCTAATGGTTAAATAATTACTCCATGGACTCATAATGCTTTGAAACTTAGTTTGGCGACGTTGTAATTTCATTGCTTTGGTAAATTTCAAATGTGTGACTGAAATCATAAGCCAGTTAATAACAAGTGCAGCCACAACCAACATCATAAAGAGCTGAAAAGCTTGACCAGGGATTAAATAGTTCACCACCACACAGACTGCTGTGATTGATGCAGAAACAATGGCTGCTGGAACCGGAATACCACGGCTATTTACTTTTTTCAAAATTGCCGGAGCATTACCCTGCTCTGCCAAACCATGCAACATACGGCTATTACAATAAATACAACTGTTATAAACCGAAATAGCAGCAATTAGGACCACAAAGTTCAGAACATTCGCAACGCCATTACTATTGAGTGACTGGAAAATCATGACAAATGGGCTACCGCCTTCTGCCACCATATTCCAAGGGTAAAGGCATAAAAGAATACCAATTGCACCAATATAAAAAATCAGGATGCGGTACACAATCTGGTTCACTGCTTTTGGAATTGTTGTTTCTGGTTTCTTGGTTTCTGCCGCCGCGATACCGATAAGCTCTAAGCCACCAAATGCGAACATAATCACAGCCAAAGCCATAATAAAGCCATGAATACCATGCGGGAAGAAACCACCGTGTTGCCATAAATTTGCAACACCAGCTTGTGGACCTGCTGAACCTGAAAATAATAGATAAGCACCAAAGCCAATCATGCTTAAAATGGCAACAATTTTAATGCACGAAAATAAGAACTCCGATTCCCCAAAAAAGCGGACATTTACCAAGTTAATGCCGTTAATTAAAATAAAGAAAAATAATGCAGTCATCCATGTTGGAATTTCAGGCCACCAAAACTGTATAAAAGTACCAATTGCACTCAGTTCGGCCATGCTCACCAGCACATACAACACCCAATAGTTCCAGCCAGACATAAAACCAGCCATTTTGCCCCAATACTTGTTCGCAAAATAACTAAAAGAACCACTTACCGGTTCTTCAACAACCATTTCGCCCAAATGACGCATAATTAAAAAGGCAATCACGCCTGCAATTGCATATCCTAATAAAATTGAAGGACCAGCCAATTTAATTGTTTGAGAAAGACCTAAGAATAACCCTGTTCCGATCGCCCCTCCGAGTGCGATGAGTTGAATATGCCGATTGGATAAGCCTTGTTTTAACTCGTGCTTATTGTTTGCATCCATAACATTATCTCCAATGTTGGTATAACTTCCTGTACACCTTTATTCAACACCATATCCGAAGGCCAGAAACCGACCTTCGGACATAAGTTGCTTTAATATGAGTCCATTTAATTTTGAGAAGACTTGTCCTTTCTTCTATTTAAAACGAGCTTGCATCCTTACATTTAATCGGTTGGGAACGCTCCTTTAAAATTTCGTAGCCACGATCGCCGTAGTCAAAACGTGCAATCACAGAAGCAAATTTTTTCAAACTTACTGGCGCATCCATTGCTGGTAGTTTTAATTCAATAAAAGTTAACTGGTCATTATGCTGAACGTTGTCTAAAACGCTCTTTAACTGCCCTGCGGTTTCAACTACATAAGTTGTATGACCCTTTTTACCGTTAAATACCGCTGGAATTTCAGTGTATTTCCAGTTTTGCACGTCGTTATAGGCAGCGTTTTCACCCATAATTAAGCGCTCAATGGTGTAACCGCCATTGTTCAGCAAGAAAATAATTGGTTTTAAACCATGGCGGATAATCGTAGAGAGCTCTTGTACCGTAAGCTGGAAAGAACCATCGCCAATAAACAAAATTTGGCGGCGTTCAGGAGCAGCCAATAAACTACCAAGCAAAGCTGGCAAGGTATAACCAATAGAACCCCAAAGCGGCTGAGCAATATATTTAGCTGTCGCTGGAAGCTTGATACCCGACAAAGCAGAGTTTGATGTTCCTACTTCACCAATAATCACATCGTCTTCTTTTAAGAAACCTGAAATGTAGTTCCAAAGCACATCTTGGCTTAGCTTTTGTTGAGCTGGAGCTTCAACTACTTTCTGAGGTTGTTTTTCGAGAAGAGGAGTTGATGATTTACGTGGTGCAACTTTTTTATTTAGCTCAACAAGTAACTGGCCAATCTCAATACCAGGAAAATCCTGACCAAAAATATTTAGACCATAAGATTTAATTTCGATGTAGTTCTTGGTCTCAATTTGATGAGTAAATACAGCTGAGCCTACATCGGTAAAGCGTGCGCCAATACCAATTAAGCAGTCGGATTGTTCAATGATATTTTTCACATGCGGTTGGCTTGCCCCACCCACATAAGTGCCAATGTAGCGAGGTGAACCTTCATCCATAATATTTTTTGCAGTATTCATACCTGCAAATGGAATTGAGCATTTTTGAGACAAATCATTTAAAAGTGAAGTTACACCAAAAACCGAAGCTTCATTATCAATAAGAAGTGCAGGGCTTTGAGCATTCTCAATAATGTCACAAAGTTTTTTTACCACAGTTTGTAATAATTCAGGTTCAACAGCTGGGTAGCTTAAGTCGAGCGGACGTTCAGACACTTCAATTTTAACGTGGGTAATGTCGCCTGGTAGTTGAATGTGTACAGGACGGCGTTCAAGGAAACACTGACGTAACACACGATCAATTTCAAAAGCTGCATTTGCTGGAGTTAAACGAGTTTGGGCCACTGTAAACTCTTTCATACAGTTCATAATATTGTCGTAGTTACCATCGACAAGCGTGTGGTGTATGAGAGTGCCCTTTTGAACTGCATGTAAAGGTGGAATACCTGAGATATGAATAAGAGGTACATTTTCTGCATAGGCACCTGCAATACCATTAATCGCACTTAAGTCACCTACACCATAAGTGGTTGCCAAGGCAGAAAAACCGTTAATTCGTGCATAACCGTCTGCTGCATAGGCAGCATTTAATTCATTACAATTTCCAATAAATTCGAGTTGTGGGTCTGCTTCAACTTGTTCTAGATATGAGAGGTTAAAATCACCAGGTACACCAAAAAGATGTTGGATACCCATTTGTTTTAGACGAAGATTTAAAAATTCACCAATTTCTATGAACATTGCTCTATATCCTTTGAGACCAATTTTTATTCCATAGAAAAATAATATTTCATCTATCTTTTAGATTTCGTGCATAATGAAAACGCATTTTAATAAAAATACATGATTTGTGTATCATAAAAGGATTTTATGCAATGGATAAGTTCGACTGGCAAATCATTCAGGCACTACAAAAGAATGGACGACTCACCAATCAGGAAATTGGAGATTTAATCGGTTTATCTGCTTCGCAATGTTCAAGACGACGTCAATTGCTCGAGCAAAAAGGTGTGATTCTCGGTTACACGGCGCGCATTCAGCAACAGGCGCTAGGGCTGGAAGTTACAGCAATGATTCACATTAATTTAAGGACACATGAGGCAAAATCACAACAGGCTTTTCAAGAACTCATTGAAGCTGAAGACAACATTCAAGATGCGTTTTCAATTAGTGGCGATGCGGATTTTATTTTAAAAGTCGTTGCTGAAAATTTAGAACAGCTTTCTCAATTTGTGACTGAAAGATTGCTTTCTTATAATTTTATAGGGCACATAAAGTCTTACATTGTTCTTAAAAAAATTAAAGAACAGAATCATTTTTTAATCAAACCTAAAAGCATGAGCTATCATCACTCCCAATAAGCAAGCGAAGCTTTTCTCCCCTATAGATAAAAATAAAAAGGCGGATACTAGATCCGCCTTAAAATGAATATTTAGACTTTACTGATATGAACCGTTTGCCCAATCGTATTTTCAAGCAAACCTTCTAAGCCAAACTCAGCACCTAAGCCTGACATTTTCCAACCACCAAAAGGTGCATGAGGTAGGACTTCTGCATGGGTATTGATCCAAACAGTGCCACATTGAAGCTGAGTAGCATAAGTTTGAGCAGCTTTAATATCAGAAGACCAGATTGAACCACCCAAACCAAACTCGCTGTCATTGGCACGGGCAATTGCATCGTTGATATCTGTATATTTTAAAACAGGCAACACTGGACCAAATTGCTCTTCTTGTACCACACGGCAAGAGTCAGAAACTTCAGTCAAAATAGTTGGCGCAATAAAGTAGCCCTGCTCTGGAACTTGTTGTTGTCCAGAAAGTGCTTTTGCACCCTGTTCAATCGCTTCAGCAATAAGAGCTTTCACTTTGTTATATTGCATTTGGTTTTGTACTGGACCAAATGTTGTAGAAGACGCCATTCCGTCACCCACAACTTGAGCGTTGGCAATATCAGCTAACTTTTGAGATAAAGCTTCATATTGGCTTTCATGCACGTATAGGCGCTTTAAGGCTGCACATGTTTGACCAGCGTTTAAGAATGCCATATTAAAAATCTTGGCTGCAATTTCATCGATATTTGCATCTGGCAATACAATACCGGCGTCATTACCGCCGAGCTCTAAAGTTAAGTGTTTTAGCTGCTGAGCTGCACCAGCCATAATGTGTTGACCTGTTCGAGTTGATCCCGTAAACACAACTTTTTGCACATCTGGATGAGAAGATAGGGCTTCACCAATCTCACCAGCACCAACCACAATTGAAATAACACCAGCAGGAACTTCTTGCTGAATGATTTCACATAAACGTAAAGTCGATAGTGGTGTGTATTCAGAAGGTTTGCTAATGACAACGTTACCTGCACGTAAAGCAGGCATGATATGCCAAACCGCAATCATGAGTGGCCAGTTCCATGGCGTAATTGAAGCCACTACACCTAATGGTTGGCGATGGCGCTCAATACGCTTAGTTTCACTGTCTTCAATGACTTCTACAGGTAAATCCATAGCAGCCGCATAACGCGTCCAACCAATTGCACCCTGCACTTCCATTTGCGCAAGTGCGAGTGGCTTACCTTGTTCAAGTACAACCAACTCCGCGAGTATTTCAGCGTGCTTTTCAATGCCATCTGCAATCTTGTTCAAGATTGACTTACGCTCTTCGTGGGAGACTTGCTGCCAAGCTTTAGATGCCTGTTTAGCTGCACTCACTGCTTGATTGACCTGTGCAACTGATGCTTTTGCACAACGTGCAGCAGTTAAGCCAGTAGCAGGGTTTAGAATTTCTAGTTCACCTTGCTCACCTGAACAAAGTTGACCGCCAATAATGAGTTTAAATTCATTGAGCATATTCACTTGTTGCATTTCTTCTTCCTTGTCTTAATTGTAATTACAGCCACTTACTTTTTTCAGTTAAAGCGGGATTATTTAAAGTAAGTACGATATTGATATATCAATGCGACCCAAAATATCGGGAACATACCAATACAATAAGAAATTTGCTCCCCATAAATCATGCATAATTATTTTTGTTTTTTGAAAATATGCATGTTTTGTGCATTTCCTTCTGTTGTGATGCACACTTTTAATAAAAATAATATGCAATAAAAAAGCCCGGCAATAAACCGAGCTTTTTTTGTTATCAACTTAATTAGTCGATTGGTGGTACATAGTTACCAGAAGCAATCGCATCTTTAATGCGGTCAGCTTCAGCCAATACTTGACCTAAAAGGTTTTTAACATTTTCAAATGTCACAACAGGGCTTAATGTTGTCATTTTCAATGACTGTACATCACCCACTTTTGTTACACCGATATTTGCTTCACCACGTGCAAACAATTCATCTGCTACGTTTTGGTTCAAGCTATCGATAAACTCAACTGGGTAGCCTTGTGGCACAACACGGAACAATACCGAAGCAAATTGTGGTTCAACTAAAAGTTCTAAACCTTCAGTTGCCTTGATGTAATCTGCAACTTCACGAGTCAGTTTTACACCATGGTCAATCATTGAACCATATAGGTCTTCACCTAGTGATTCAATTGTCATCCACAATTTCAATGCATCAAAACGACGAGTCGTTTGTAATGACTTAGATACAAGGTTTGGTACACCATGTTCTTCGTCATAAGCAGAGTTCAAGTATTCAGCTTCGTAGTGCATGAAACGGTAGTTCGCTTCGTCTTTCAACAAGAACGCGCCACAGCTAATGCTTTGGAAATAATGCTTATGGAAGTCGAGGGTAATCGAGTCAGACAACTCAATACCATCAAGCATTGCACGATAGTCATTTGACAAGATCAGTGCACCGCCCCAAGCCGCATCGATGTGCATCCATGAACCATACTTAGTCGTGATTTCACGAATTTTCTTCAATGGGTCAATTGCACCAGCATCAGTTGTACCTGCTGTCGCAACAACACAAGCAACCACTTTGCCTTCAGCTTGAAGATGTGCCATCGTTTTTTCGAGAGCATCAACATCCATCTGTGCATTTTCATTCACAGGAACAGTCACAACTGACTGGAAGCCCATGCCCATCATTGCCATGTTCTTTTGCACAGAGAAATGCGCATTTTCAGAACAAATGACTTTGACGTTTTTCATTGCCTCAGCTGGAATACCATCACGCTGTACAGACCATGGGTTACCATTTTCGTCTTTCCAGTTTTTCGAGATACACCAGTCACGAGCAAGCAATACACCCATCAAGTTAGATTGAGTACCGCCAGAAGTGAAAACACCAGCCTGACCAGAACCATAACCTACTTTTTGACGCAACCAATCAATAAGCTGAACTTCCATTAATGAACCTGCCGGGCTTTGGTCCCATGAGTCCATAGACTGGTTAGTTGCATTGATTAACACTTCCGCAATTTGGCTCATCACCATAGTTGGGCAGTGTAAATGCGCTAATGAATGTGGATGGTGTACTTTCAAGCTTTTATTTAAGAAAAGCTCAATCATACGTTGAAGTGATTCTTGTACACCCATACCCTCTTTTGAAGGTTGGAAAGAAATTGCTGAACGCAATTCTTTAATGCTACCGCCTGTGTACATTTTTTCATTTTGCAACCATGCTGAAACGGCTTTTACCGCTTCGCCCATTGCTGACTCATAGTCAGCAATGGATTGTGCATCATTGCAGAGTAACGCTTTACGATGTTCTGCAAAATCCACCATTCTTACGCGCCTCGTACTGCAACCAATGCTTCTGCAATTGCTTTCTTGAAGCGGGCAATTACTTCAACACACTCGTCTTGAGTGATGATAAGCGGGCAAAGTAAACGAATTACTGTACCGTTACGACCGCCTTTTTCAAGCAATAACTTGTTGTTAAAGCAAGCAGTCTGGATCGCAGCCGCTAACTGAGAGTCAGCAGGATGAGAACCGATACGGTCAGCAGGTTTACGCTCGTCAACGATTTCAACGCCGATCATTAAACCGCGGCCACGTACGTTACCGATACATGGGAATTCAGTAGCTAATTTTTTCAATTCAGCTTGTAAGAAATCACCGCGTTCTTGAGCATTTTGAGCAAGGTTTTGTCCCTTGATCGTTTCTAATACGACAAGACCAGTACCCATAGCAAGTTGGTTACCACGGAAAGTACCCGTGTGACCAGCAGGCTGCCAAGCATCAAATTTACGTTTAATACCTAATACTGCAAGTGGTAAACCACCACCTACTGCTTTAGACATTACAACAACATCAGGTTCAATACCTGCATGTTCGAATGCAAACATTTTGCCTGAACGTGCAAAGCCAGCTTGAACTTCGTCTAAAATTAAAACGATGTTGTGCTTTTCAGTCACTTCACGGATTTTTTGCAACCATTTTACTGGAGCAGTAACAACGCCGCCTTCACCTTGAATTGCTTCAAGAATAACAGCTGCAGGCTTAGTTACACCGCTTTCAACATCTTCAATAAAGTTTTCAAAATAATAAGTTAAAGCATCAACACCAGCTTCACCACCTAAACCAAGTGGACAGCGATATTCATGCGGATATGGCATGAATTGTACGCCTGGCATTAAACCATTAACCGAGTTTTTCGCACTTAAGTTACCAGTCATTGCAAGTGAACCATGGGTCATCCCATGATAACCACCAGAGAAACTGATTACTGAACTACGACCAGTGTAAGTCTTAGCAAGTTTAACCGCTGCTTCAGTCGCGTCTGCACCAGCAGGACCACAGAACTGTAAGCAGTACTCTTCTTTACCGCCTGGTAAATATGCTAACAACGCTTCAGTAAACGCATCTTTTAAAGGTGTGGTTAAGTCTAAAGTATGCAATGGCAAACCACTTGCCAATGTGTCTTGAATACTTTGAATCACCGCAGGATGATTATGACCTAAAGCCAATGTACCTGCCCCAGCTAAACAATCAAGGTACTGTGTACCTTCAACATCAGTAACCCAGCAACCTTGTGCTTTCGCTATCGCTAACGGTAATTTACGTGGATAGCTACGAACATTCGATTCCATCTGACTTTGGCGAGTCAAATAATATTCGTTGGTAGCATTAGTGGCAGGGTTGACAGAAGTAACGCTCATATCGGATTACCATCTCTGATAAGGGTAGAAAGAAATAAGTCTGGTGACTTTTGGTCCTTTGACTCGGTGCTTTATAGAACTAGCGAAGACACATATTTTATATCTTGTAACTAGGAGCGCGATGATACCTAATTTTGCAAGAAAAAAAACGTCTTTTGTGTACTTTACTCATCTAATCTTATTGAAAAAATGTATTATCCCAATAGTTATGATGAATTATCATCATACTATGTGACAACCTAAAGAAAATATTCTTTTTTTATATTAGTTTGATTTTTTAAGTTACATTGAAATACTTTATTTTTAAGTTTTTATTTTTTAAAGCTTTTATTTGCACCAAAAATTAAAAAAATTGATTTAAATATTACAAATACCCCACAAAATCTGCAAAAGTTATGCATAACTTATGTTTAACATTTCTTAATGAAAAAAATTAAATTTATATTAATTTTTAAAGGATAAATTTATGCGTACTTTAGCAATATCTACTCTTCTACTTGGTACGGTACTCAGCCCTATGGTTTTTGCCCAAGATGATAACGCCCTTCACTACAATATTGTAAATGTACAAGCTGAAGCTTCTCGTCAGGTATCTAACGATGAAATGCATGCAACTTTATATATTGAAAAAAGTAACAAACAACCTGCTGAACTTTCAAATCAAATTAACCAGTTAATGAATCAAGCACTTGCGACTTCACGTAAATACCCGCAAGTAAAAGTGGAAACTGGTGCTCAAAGCACTTATCCAATTTATGACAATGACAGTAACAAGTTAAAAGAATGGCGTGGCCGTGCAGAAATCCGTTTAGAAAGTAAAGATTTTAAAGCAGCAAGCCAATTGATTAATGAGTTACAGCAAAACTTCCAAACCCAATCAATTAACTTTAGTGTTTCAGATGAGCAACGTAAAAAAGTTGAAAATGAGTTAATGGTTGAAGCATCTAAAAGCTTCCAGCAACGTGCTCAAATGCTGACTCAAGCTTGGAATAAAAGCCAATACACATTGGTGAATCTGAACTTGAATACCAACAACTACTTCCCACAACCAGTTATGCGTGCAAGCATGGCTAAATTTGCTGCCGCAGAAGCTGCTCCAGCTCAAGACATGGCTGCTGGTGAGTCTAAAATTACCGTAAATGCAAACGGTTCAATCCAGTTTAAATAATTTATTTTTAAACTAAAAAACCGCATGAATAATGCGGTTTTTTTATAGTTAAATTTAAGACTCTGACATTAAGTTTTGCAAAGAATGCCATGCGGCTTTGGCTAAAATATCTTTATAAATTTTTGGATCTGAGCTTACCCGTTGTGATAACCATGCACGGCAATAGCTCTCTGTAGAACCAATCACCAATGAAAGCAAAAGTTCATTTGGAATTAAACTTAATGCTTTAAATTCTTCAAAATTTGCAATCAGACTAAATATATTTTGGTTTCTGTTCTTATTTCTTTGGACGAGCTGCTGGTGTTCTTCACCTTTCATTATGTTAAAACGTGCTGAATTTAAAAATTTTGCAAATTCGGGCTGCTCACTTACCCAGTCCACATAACTATGAATTAAAGCAAATACCACGTCTTGTAGCGTTTTGGCATGTTTTAAGTATTCATCTCTTAGAGCCGTTTGGTCATCTAAAGCTGAAAAAAATAATGCCGCGACGATACCCTCTTTATTTTTAAAATGGTGATAAATCGCTCCAACACTCGTTTCTGATTTGGCACGAATCATTTCTATACTGGTCGTTTCAATACCATGCTCTAAAAAACAGACTAAAGCATCTAACAATATTTGTCGTTTTAAAACAGCCCTTCTTCCGGGATACAAACGTTCTAATAAATTTTGAGCAGATACCATTTTGTATTCTCTGACCAGTCATCGGAGATATTTTGAATGACTTGACGCCTATTTGTAAACAGAACTATATTCTATAACAGAATAATATTCTGTATTTAAAATTATAGGAAGTAAAATTATGCCAACTACCTTAGAACTTTGGAAAAAAGTGACTGCTTTTCCTAAAGGAAAGTGGACATTCTCTCGTATGCTGTGTTTAAAAGCGCCCTATTTCGGTAGCATTTCCCCTCTTTTTATTGAGTTAAAACCGAACTATTGCGAAATTTCTATTAAGAAGAAGCGCTCTGTGCTTAACCACATTGGGACAGTCCACGCAATTGCTATGTGCAATATGGCAGAACTCGCAGGTGGTACTATGACAGAAGTGACCGTCCCCTCTACACACCGCTGGATTCCTAAAGGCATGACCGTTGAATATTTAAAAAAGGCAGAAACAGATCTCATCGCTATTGCGACGCCTGTACAAACTGATTATGAGTGGGAAAAAGCAGGAGAATATTTAGTAAGTGTAGATGTTTACGACACTCATAAAGACAAAGTGTTTCATGCGGTCATTACAATGTGGATTTCTAAAAAGAAATAAAAAAAGCCCTGAAATTTCAGGGCTTTTTTATCTTATTTTTTAAATGGGAAAGCATATTTTGCAATACGTCCAACCACTTGGCCGAACTGTTTAACAAAGCTAGCATTGTTATAGTTCAAACCATATTTTTTACAAACTGCTTCAACTTTTGGAGCCATTTGACGATAACGACGAGCAGGAATATCTGGGAATAAGTGGTGTTCAATTTGGTGACTTAAGTGACCAGATAAAATGTGGAATGCTTCCGAACCAGTTAAGTTAGAAGAACCACGAATTTGGCGCATATACCAGTGACCGCGGCTTTCGTCTTGTAAAACTGTTTTTGGAAACACTTCTGCATCTTTTGTGAAGTGACCACAGAAAATAATACTGAATGTCCAAATATTACGAAGACCATTTGCAACCAAGTTTCCTGTAAATACAGGTAATGCTGCAGGTCCTGCAATGAGTGGGAAGAAAACATAGTCTTTAAAAAGTTGTTTACCAATCTTTTTATTCACTGGTTTTAACTCTTCCAAAAATTTTGCTTTAGTCTTACGTTTATAAAGAACACGACCAATTTCAAGATTCTGGATTGCTACGCCCCACTGGAACAATAAGCAAAACGGAATACTATAAACCGGTTGAAACAAGAAACCTGGTTTCCAACGTTGCTCTGGGAATAAGCGAAGTAAACCATAACCAATGTCATCATCAATACCTTTAATATTGGTATAAGTATGATGCTTATAGTTATGCGTTTGTCGCCAGTTATCCGATGTACCTACTGTGTCCCACTCATAAGTTTGACCATTAAACTTAGGATCATTCATCCAGTCATACTGACCGTGCATCACGTTATGACCGAGCTCCATGTTCTCCATAATTTTAGAGAAGCCTAATAGACCTGTACCTAAAATCCATGCTGGCGGGAACCAACCTGCAAATAGACATGCACGGCCTAAAAGACCGCTATAGCGAACTGCTGCATAAACACGGCGGATGTATTTTGCGTCTTTTTCACCCAAATCATCCAATACTTCTTGTTTGATCTGATCAAGCTCTTTTGCAAATGCTTCAAGTTCCGCTGGAGTCAAATCGCGATTTTTAGGATTTTTAAAATATTCGACTTTCACTGGCATATTCATAAGAGGTCTCTCTTAAAGATCAATAACTAGATCGGATTGTGCTGAGTTCACACAAATTTTAAGTAACTGGCTTGGTTCTGTATTTTGACTACCATTTAGTAGGTTACGTGTAGAACCTTGCGTTTTACTACAAACACATTTATTACAAATTCCCATACGGCAACCGTGTGTTGGCTTAACACCTTCATGCTCTAGGCTCACCAAAATCGATTGCCCCTTAGGAATTGCTATCACTTTATTAGACTGTGTTAATGTGACATTCACATAACCGACATCATCTGCAGAGCTTTCATTGGTTAAACTAAATGCTTCAGTAAGCACGGCTGGTGCCTTTTCAAAAAGCTCTTCGACAGTTGAAACAAAACCAGATGGACCACATGCGTAGACCGTGCTGTTTTCAACATCATCAACCAATGCAAGATGTTCAACATTTAAGCGCTCATCATTTGGTGTTTCTTGTGTGTAAAACACTTGATAGCTGAAGTTTGGATTTTGCTCTGCTACTTGTTCAAAATACTCTGTAAAAGCAGCATCAGAACGCTGTTTTACCCAATATAAAAGCTGAACCTGTACTTTTTCTAACTGCTGGCTTTGCTTAATTGCTGTAATTAAGCTCAACATTGGTGTAATACCACTACCCGCAGCCAACATAATTAATTTCGGTGTCTGGATATTTTGTTGCATATCACCATAAGGCTGACCAAGCTCAAAAATATCACCAATTTTACTTTCGGCAATGAACCAGTTACTGACAATACCATCAGCAACTTTTTTAACGGTTAAACGTAAGTGCTCTGCGTCTACTTGCGTCAAGCTATAAGTACGTTCATAACGGCGGCCTGCAATTTCAACAATCACTGGATGATGCTGACCTGCTGCTCCCATTTTAACCAAACGGTTGCATTTTAAAGTAAGGCTCACAGTGTCATGAGCTACGAATTCTTTTTTTACAATTTGAACTAGTCCGTGCTTTACAGACCATAAAGGATTTATTTTTTGTAGCCAGAAACTCGCTATATCTTTATCAAATACAGCTTGTGTTAATGAATTGAATAGAGAATTTCTCTTTTCGATTGCTTGCATAACTGAGGGCTCTGTCGCTCTTTTTTAATTATTATACATATGTATATATATTTGTATATACACCTGTACTTTTAATTACAATTTCACAAGTTCCCTGTCTAACGCTATAATCCAGACAGTTTAAGAATATATTGAAAAGCATGACCCAAACCTCACTTTCTCAGAGCCCAAATGACACAGCCTCTTCACAAGATGTCATTGAAATAAAAACAGCAACGCGTTCTGTTGGAAGAAAAGCGACGATTACGAAAGACGAACTTTTTCAGGCTGCACTTAACCTGATTGGTCCACAAAAAAGTATCGCCTCATTAAGCTTACGTGAAGTTGCGAGAGAAGCGGGTATTGCACCAAATAGCTTTTATCGCCACTTTAAAGATATTGATGAATTAGCCATTTCACTCATTGACCGCGCTGGTATCGTTTTACGTAAGATTATTCGTCAAGCTCGTTTGCGTGCATCTTTTCAAGACAGCATTATTCGTAGTTCGGTAGAAATTTTTCTTCAACAGCTTGATGCAGACGAAGGTAATTTAAGTCTATTGTTACGCGAAGGCTTTACAGGTTCAGCTTCTTATAAAGCTGCGGTAGACCGTCAGCTCAACTTTTTCCAGCAAGAGCTACAAGAAGATTTAATCCGTCTAGAGCGCTTAAATAACAACCATCTATACCATCCAGAACTTGTTGCAAAAGCAATTACGCAACTGGTATTTCACATGGGTGCTAAAGTAATTGATCTTCCAGTTCATCAACGTGCGGAAGTCGCTGAACAAACCATGATCATGATCAGAATGATTTTAGAAGGTGCCCGTCATCTAGACGAAGCAAAAATACGATAAATTCAACATAAAATGGTTTGTGATTTTACAAGCCATTTTTTATACAGACATACCTATTTCTTGATAAAAATATAATTCACAGATTGAAGCAACCAACATGCAAGAGTATAAGTAATTATTATTCTAGCAATACATACCCATATTTCCCCACGATATTTAGGGATTCACATGCAAAGTTTGAGTAATCGTCAAAGCCTGATTGCAAGCTATATTCTGATGGGCATTTTTTTGCTTTCGGTTATCCCCTTGCATCTCTTAGCAAGTTTTTTTGCTGGCTTTCTCATTTATGAAATTATTATTAGTTTAAGCTCTATTGTTGAACGTTATATTGATGGTCAAAGAGCCCGCATTTTTATTAGTATTTTATTAAGTATTATCACGGTTTCACTTATCGCCTTTTTCATTACAAGTTTAATTAGCTTTGTCGTTTATGACTTAAAGGGTGTAGGTATCCATAATATCAACAATAAAGTCGATCAAACGCTATTACACTTACAAACTGAGATTGGTAAATACCTTCCAGGTTATATTCCAGATAGTGTTACAGAACTAAAAGATGAAATTTTCGCGTTTATGAAAGATAACGTGACGACATTAAAAAATGCCAGTTCCGATATCTTACATAACTTTGTAACCATGATTATGGGTCTTATTATTGGTATTTTGGTGGCGATTCATGGCTTTCACCGTCGTACACCACAGCCTATTTTTAAGTCGTTACTCATTCAACGCATTCAAAAATTATCAATTTCTTTTAGGAATGTAGTTTTTGCCCAAATTAAAATTTCAGCAATTAATACACTGCTCTTTATCTTATTTGCGTTTGTACTATTGCCGATTTGGGGTGTTCATCTCCCTTTCGCCAAAACCTTAACCATTCTTACTTTTTTGTTTGGTCTCATTCCAATTTTAGGCAACTTAATTTCAAATACGCTTACTTTTATTGCTGCACTTACGGTTTCACTCGGCCTAGCAGGTGTTGCTCTGCTCTACCTCGTATTAGTACATAAGTTAGAATATTTTATTAACGCGAAAATTATTGGTCATAAAATTAATGCCAACGCATGGGAAATTTTATTGGCAATGTTAATTTTTGAGTCAATTTTCGGTTTAGGCGGCCTGATTGCAGCGCCAATCTTTTATGCCTATTTAAAACTAGAACTAAAAGATGCCAGAATGATTTAATTAAAATTTACTCAATAAAAAAGCGCCGTAACGGCGCTTTTTTATGATTCAATACTTATGGTTTAACTACCACAAGTACTTGAATTGCTTCCGGAGTTACCGTTAAACCATCAAGCAAACTCAAGCCTTCTTTTTGCAACTTCTGTAAGCGCTCAATTTCGTCTTGACGAATACTTGGGTTGAACTGCTTTAAATAAGTTAAACGATCAATCTCGTATTGCCATTTACTACCATAATGCTCTTTTGCCTGCTGTTGAAGCTGTGGCAAGCCGACTTTAGCAATATCAAGCGCTTGTCTATAGCGCTCTTCAATCACTTCACGGCGAGCTTTAACCACTTGGCGGCAGCTATTACCATCTAAGTGGTGCAAATATGGTTTTAAAATGGTTGGATCAATCTTTTCAGATAAGTCCTGACCATTTTCACTTAACAACACGCGAATGAGCTGTTTCGGCAAGCTTGATGGCAAGTTCAAAGCTTTTGGTGCAACTACATCAACTTTAAACCAAACTTCAAGTAATACAGAACCTTGCTTTAATGCATTTGACTTAAGAACAGCAACATTGGTACTACCGAACGCTTGTGTACGGATCATTTCCATAACACTTTCAATGAACGGATGTTCTAAAGTTAGATATTGAGCATCTTCACGCATTTGCGCCTGATCACGATAGAACGTCGCAGTCATGCCTTCTTCGTCTAATGCCAAACCTTGCACTTGCATCTGGTCTGTCGGACGAATAATCACAGTACCGTTACTTTGCTCATCAAAATCAATATTGGTTGAAGACATAAAACGCTTCACAAACATAGGTAATGTTGTGTTGTCATCGTAGTCTTCTAAGGCTTGAACAATTTCTTGTGCAACGATAGGACGACATGAGTTGTATTCAAGCAAGCGATCTCGACCAGCTTGTAACTCGGTTTCCAAAGCTTGACGTTGAACATTTACTTCTTCGAGTAAATCTTCAAATGTTTGACCTTGGTCTGCAAGTAAGCAGTCTTTTAATTCAACAATAAAGTTTTCTTGCAACGTTTGAGCTGTTGGAGAAATATTGCTGAAAATATTCAACGCTTCATTGTACCAACGGAACATACGCTCTTGGGCAGTGCCCATTAAGTAAGGTACATGAATTTGAATACGGTTTTCTTGACCAATACGGTCTAAACGACCAATACGTTGCTCTAAAACGTCTGGGTTTGCTGGCAAATCAAATAAAATCAGATCACTTGCAAACTGGAAGTTACGGCCTTCTGAACCAATTTCAGAACATAGTAAAATTTGAGCACCATAGCTTTCTTCTGCAAAGTAAGCAGCCGCTTGGTCACGCTCAAGTAGACTCATGCCTTCATGGAACATTGCAGTACGAATACCAGCATGCAAACGAAGTACACTTTCTAAAGATTCAACAACAGGACCACTACGTGCAATTAAAAGAACTTTTTTATGCTTAAGTTCTTTACGTAGAATTTCCATTAACCATGGCACACGTGGGTCATTTTGCATCCATGAACCATCAAGTTGTGCTTCTTCTGGCCACATTTGCTCACGTAATTTACCGTCTTTTGACCAATCTTCTGGCGCTGGTAAAGGTGCTGGTTGGCAATCACGGCCTGGGAAGCCTTGAATCGCTTCACGCGTATTACGGAATAAAATACGACCTGTACCGTGACGGTCTAACAACTCATGAATCGCTCTGAAACGTTGTTCAGGCTGATCTTCAATTGAATGGCCCAATAAACCTTCTAAAGCAGTTAAATGCTCTTGAGTTAAAGGTTCATCTGACATCAATACTTCTGCAACTTGAGCAGTTTGCTGATATTGCGCTTCTTCATCTAAGAAACGTTCTAAACTGCTAAAGCGCTGTGGATCTAATAAGCGTAAACGTGCAAAGTGACTTTCTACACCAAGCTGTTCAGGTGTTGCTGTAAGAAGTAATACACCAGCCGTGTTTTCAGCAAGTTCTTCAACTAAATCGTAACGATCATTACCGCCTTCTTCTTCGCTCCACATTAAGTGATGCGCTTCATCGACCACGAGTAAATCGAAACCAGCTTCTAGTGCTTGCTCACGTAAATCATCATGGTCCACCATCAAATCTACGCTGGCAATAATGCATTGCTCAGTTAAGAACGGGTTAAGCTCTGGATCATGTTCTTTAATAGATGCAGTACGGGTTAAGTCGAACAGAGAAAATTGCAAGTTGAAACGGCGACGCATTTCAATCATCCACTGATATTGCAGTGAATCAGGAACTAAAATGAGGATTCGTTCAGAGCGGCCAGTTTTAAGTTGTTGGTGGATAATTAAACCAGCTTCAATTGTTTTACCTAAACCTACTTCATCGGCAAGTAAAACACGTGGTGCAAAACGCTTACCTACTTCATGCGCAATATAGAGTTGATGTGGGATTAAACCTACACGTGCACCGACCAAGCCGCGTAAAGGGCTGGTTTGCATTTGCGATTGCATCAGCATTGCTTCAATGCGTAAGTCATACCACTCTTTATAATCGATTTGGCTTGCCAGCAAACGATCTAAAGGTTTTGACAACTGAATTTGTGCACCAATACGAGTTTCATTGAGCGCTTTACGTTCTTGTTCGCCATTTTCTAAGGTACGAACGACGTTGTAACGCAAAACTCCATGGCGGTCTTCAACCGACTCAACAATCCACTTCTGGCCTTCTTGATCTTGAACTTCATCATTTGTGTTGAAGATGATACGAGATAGCGGTGCGTTATTACGTGCATAGACACGCGTTTCATCACTTTTGGGGAATAAAATGCTGACAGATCTTTCATCTACATCAATAAGAACGCCTAAACCGAGCTCAGTCTCTGTATCTGATAGCCAACGTTGACCAATAGCATACTGCTGCAATTTTTCCACCTTTTTCTCAAGTTCGCACTACATATTGTACGATGCAAATTAGCTTATTTTTGCATCTTTTTATGTAGTCTTTAAAGCAAAATTTTGCAGCAGAAACCAATTAAATTGTTTCGCTACAAAAATTACTCATTGAAAGTTTTTACATTAAAACGGTACAGGACAGTTAAACGTTAATGATTCCCCTGTAACAGGGTGATTAAAGCTTAACTGTTTAGCATGCAAGCACAGACGAGGAACAAGTAATTGTTCCGGTGTTGCATACAATGTATCACCTACAATCGGATGTCCCAGATATTGCATGTGTACACGGAGTTGATGAGAACGTCCGGTAATCGGTGTTAATTTGACACGCGTAACCGGTTGTCCCTGAATCTGGAAATGTTCAACCGCCTGCCAATGTGTTAAAGCAGGTTTGTTATGAGAAGCATCGACAATATGTAAAGGTGGTCGACTCGGGTCATAGACTACGGGAATATCAACTGTCCCTTCGCCGTCTAAATGGCCTGCGACTAACGCTTCATATATTTTCGAAGTTTGACGGTCTTGAAATTGGCGTGCAATCGCACTTTGTCCACGCTTAGATAATCCAAAAACCAAAATACCCGAAGTATCACGGTCAAGGCGGTGAATGAGCAAAGTTCGTGGTTCAATTGCCACCAGTCTTGTCAAAACGCTGTCATGTAAATCACCTTTCCCTGGTACACTCAAGATGTCCGAAGGTTTATGAATCACCATAAAATCATCATCACGATAGATCAGATGTTCACTTAGAAAATCACTCAAAGTTGTATTCCCAAGGCAAGATGAAAAACAAGCGGGCAATAATAAAAAGCTTACGTCCGAATTACAATGCCGTTCGGGTAAATTAACGACAGAATTTGCAAATATTATGAATCACATTACGGCTAAAACCGATTAGCGCTTCAATAACTGCATAATATGTTGCAAGGTAAGTGTTTGCATCAGCTCTTCAGCACTTAGACTCGCACCGTTCGCACGCCATAATTCCACCAAATAATTGACGCCAGCAGTGTCTAAGCCATAGTTTCTTAAATCTATTTCTGGATGAATTTCCATTGGATGCCGACCCACCTGTTCAGCAACTGCCAATAAAATTCCTTTCTCGGATAACACCTGTGACGACGGTGCACTTAAAGACCATAAGCGCATTAAACTCTGTGTGTTCACATGTTGAATGGAGTCAAAACTGATTTTTTCAATCCATTGTATATGCTGCTCTAAACTACTCGCCAAAATCGCATCATTTACAACAGCTACATAATCTGTAATCGATAAAACAAGCTGCATAACTTGTTTAAACAACGGTGATAAATTGCCTGCCATTATCACTTGTACTTGAGTGTTTGATGACAACTGTTGCCCAAGCTGCAACATAGTCTGTTGAAGTTGAGATGACTGAATCATCATGACTGGAATCTCGAGTGCCTGTGCTCTTTTACTTAGTAATTCTAAATGATCGGCTAATGGCTGGTTCATCCAGTCAGGGGCATTTTCAAGTTCATTTAACCCAACCATGAGCAAAATACTTTGCGTAGACTCAATAGGCCAATTTGAAGTACTTGTGGCTAACTGGATTTTTCGAGGTAAGGGATAAAACATTGTTCTCTACAAATATAAAAATAGCTCAAATTAAAAAGCCCGTTTAAAACGGGCCTTTTACTTACTTCATTTCGGCGAATGTTTCTTTGGCAGCCTGAATCGTATATTCGATATCTTCATCTGAATGAGCAGATGAAATAAAGCCTGCTTCAAATGCTGAAGGTGCTAAGTTTACACCACGCTTTAACATGCCATGGAAGAACTTTTTGAAAGCTTCAATATCACATGCCAACATAGAGTCAAAGCTTGTAATGTCTTCTTGGTCAGTAAAATACAAACCGAACATTGCACCAGCTTGCTGAGTTTTAAATGGAATACCCGCTTCATCTGCTGCTGCTTGTAAGCCTGCAAGTAACTTTTCAAGTTGAGCAGATAATTTGCTGTAAAAGTCCGGTTGACGTAAATGTTTAAACATTTCGATACCAGCGCGCATAGCAAGTGGGTTACCAGATAAAGTCCCCGCTTGGTATACACCCCCTAAAGGTGCGATGCACTCCATGATTTCACGCTTACCGCCAAAGGCACCTACAGGTAAACCAGCACCAATAATTTTACCTAAAGTCGTTAAGTCAGGTTTAACGTTATAAACTGACTGAGCACCGCCTAATGCAACGCGGAAACCTGTCATTACTTCGTCAATAATAAATACAGATTTGTATTCATCACACACATCACGAATCGCTTGTAAGAAACCATCAATTGGTTTCACCATATTCATGTTACCTGCGACAGGTTCAATAATGACGCCTGCAATTTCATGACCAAATTTAGCAAAGCATTCTTTTAATGCTGCAATATCATTATATGGCAGCGTTAAAGTGTGTTTAGCGAAGTCAGCTGGCACACCTTTTGATGTTGGTTCGCCCTCACCTTTAGTTAATAAACCAGAACCTGCTTTTACTAACAATGAGTCAGAGTGTCCGTGGTAACAACCTTCAAACTTCACGATCTTGTCACGGCCAGTATAACCACGTGCTAAACGAATAGCAGTCATGGTCGCTTCTGTACCAGAGTTGGTCATACGTACCAATTCAATTGATGGCATGATTTCACAAATGATATCTGCCAATGTTGTTTCATGTACGGTTGGTGCGCCAAAACTTAAGCCATCTTCTGCTGCTGTTTGCACAGCCTTAATAATATCCGGATGAGCATGGCCCAAAATCATTGGTCCCCAAGAGCCAACATAATCTACATAGCGCTTACCATCTACATCCCACAAATATGCACCTTTGGCTTTCTCAATGAAAACCGGTGTGCCTCCAACGCCATTAAAGGCACGTACCGGAGAGTTAACACCACCTGGAATGTGTTTGCTGGCTTGTTTAAATAACTGTTCTTGCTTTGGAGATAAACTCATGGAAATGCTCGTCTTAAATATCTAAAAAATAATTTTGAAAGCTTAAGAAAATAATTGTGCCCACGCTTGTACACGGGCAGGAATTTCAGCAGTTGATCGACCTAATATATCACTAATGACTGCACAGAGGTCAGCTCCAGCCTCAATCACAGGTTTTGAATTTTCAACAGTCAAACCACCAATTGCACAAATAGGTAAATCATATTGAGCTGCTGCTTGCTTAATCACTTCTATACCTACATTGCCAGCCTCCGGTTTAGTGGCAGTTGCATAAACCGCACCAAAGGCAACATAAGTTGCACCATCGGCAATAGCTTTTTGGGCAAGTTCTAATGAGTTTAAGCAAGTACGGCCAATAATGACACCTTCTGGTAACTGCGATTTTGCATCGGTGATTTCACCATCGCTCTGACCTAAATGCACACCTAAACCAAACTGAGCAGCCAGTTTTAGGTCATCATTAATGACAAAAGGAACCTGATATTTTTCACATAACTGTTTAATCTGTTCGACTTCAGCAGGCTGGTCGGCTTTGTCTACTTTTTTACGGCGGTACTGTAAAATTGCGATTTGACGGGTTGCGAGTGCGGCGTCTAATTTTTCTAATAATAATTGGATTGGGTCATCATTGGTAATGAGGTATAAACCGCGCATACTCTACTCTCGCTTTTTAAAAACTTCGCTAGTATAACGGATTTATAAGTCATCATAAGTACCGATTGATATAGGCTTATCAGTACCAATCGGTATATTAAAAATAGAAATAAAAATCAACTTGGAATTTTATCGTGCTTGCGATCAATTAAACTTAACCGACCAGTCGCAACATCAGAGAGCATTCGCCAATCAGAAATAAAGCTATAAAGCGGTTGTTTAAAACTGGCAGGTTTATTTTTCTCAAACATAAAATGTCCAACCCATGCACATGCATAGCCAGAAACTAAACCATAGAGTGCGTATTTGGCCTGTTTCTTACGAATAGCTTTTGAAAAAAAGTATAGACCAATACTACTTCCCACCGCATGTAAGCGTCTGCTCATAATGTTACGGTGTTCAGTTAAATAAAAACGATAAAATTCCTGATAGTTTTTAATAGGTAATTCAAACTCTGGCTGAGTTTCATGATTAAAATTTACGGGTGCATTCACGATCATCTTCCTGATTTTTATTTGATCAAAACATCACCTGATTGTACACCTAAATAAAAGTGTAGCGTCATATGTTTGATTGTAACTTTCTCTATCAAAAACATTATTTTTAGCGCTAAGCTATTATACTTATTCAAGATAGTTTAAATACCTGATTCAGGGAGATCTGTTATGGTTGAAGTTGAGCTTAAGTTTCAGTTACCTGAATCGAAGAAAAAAACCGTCCAGCAATATTTAAAAAAACATAAAGCACAGCATATTCATTTACAAGCCAAGTATTACGATACGCCAGATCGCCTACTTGCAAAAAATGGTATGGCCTTACGCTTACGTAAAGAAAATGATCTGTGGGTACAAACCTTTAAGGCTGCCGGCCAAAGTCATTTACATCGTGTCGAAGAAGAAGTTTTTTTAGGAAAATGCGATCAAGAACCTGACTTAAACCTTGAGTTATATAAAGACAATAAAGCCGTCACAGATTTGATTACTCAAGCTTTAGGCTCTGAAGTCGAAAAGCTAAGCTTACAGTTTGAGACTGATGTACAACGTACCTATCATGTTTTTGAAGCAGATGACACGGCAATTGAAGTCTGTCTTGATGACGGCGCCGTAAAAACAGCAACAGCACAAAGCAAAATTTGCGAAGTTGAGTTCGAACTTAAACAAGGTGCAGTTAAAACACTTATTCAATTTGCTCAGCAATGGATTAATCGTTATGAACTTTGGCTCGATGTGAGAAGTAAAGCCGAGCGCGGTAATTTACTCGCATTGGGGCAAGCTGCTTCACCGGCTGTTCACGCAAAAAATCTGAACTTAGATAAAGACATTTCAGCAGAACAGGCACTCAAAAAGATTGTAGAAAACTGTTTGGGACAATTCTTGCCTAACATGGCCGCAATTGCCGATGGAGTTGCCGAGGCTGAGCACATTCATCAGGCACGTGTAAGCTTACGCCGTTTACGTAGTGCACTAAAACATTTTTCAGTATGGTCAGACGAGTTAAACCCTGTGTGGGAAGAGCAAATTGCCGAACTGTTCCGTCAGCTTGGGGACACGCGAGATGAAGATGCCATTCGTACCGAAATTTTACCTATGATTGTGCAGCATGGTTCACCTGAGCTTTTACTTCCGCTCTCTGAACAGCCATTAAAAGACCTTGCCACACTGTTTAAATCAGCAGACACCATTAAGCTTATACTTGCCTTATTAGCATTTGCCTATTCAGAAGAAGAAGATCAAAACGCCAAAGGAAAATTGAAAAAATATATAGGAAAAAGCTTAGATAAGTTACATCATCAAGTGGTGAGTAATGCCGATCATTTCACTGAACTTGAAGTCACCGAACAACACAGAACGCGCAAGAAAGCCAAACAGCTTCGTTACTGCATTGAGTTTATATCGAGCTTATATCCTCGTAAAAATGTTCAGCAGTTTTTAAAACAATTACAGCCTGTGCAAAATACTTTAGGATTTTATAACGACTTATTTATTGCCGAAGATCTATTTAATAAAGCGATTGAACACGACCCACATTTTTGGTTTGCATTAGGATGGGTTAAAGCCAAACAACCTTATTTACAAAATCAGTCTGCCGAAGCTTTGCAAAAATTTAAACAGGCAAAAACATTTTGGTAAGAATCTTGAAGTCGCGGCAAATATGCCGCGACTTTTTATCTATATTTACCAAATACTTTCCATACACCGTTATCTGCTAATGGATCGCTATAGCTATCACTACGCTGTTTTCTTGGTTTATCGCGAGCATCGACGAGTTTAAAGTGTGGCTCTACCCCTAACACAATACCATTGGTATAAAACCGTGAACGCGTATATTCACTTTGACCATGCTGGAATACATAAGTCCGTAAATCAATAAATTCACGGTGTGCAACTAGCGCTGCTGTATCATCACTTTGCAACCATTCTTGCATGGTAAATATCTGATCTGTTTCAAACTGCCCACATTTTTCAATAAGACTCGCAACACCTCGGAAAGTTTTTGATTCTTTTGCGCGTGTTTTATTAATACGAATACGGTCTACATGGAAAAAGAATAAGGGTAAGTTTAGATGGCTTGGTAAATGAATTGCATCTGGTAATTCATCTTCCATAAAAGGTTGAAAAAGCTCTTGTGCCCTTTCTATTAAATCTTTCCATTGCTGATAATAGGCCACAACTTCTTCTTGCAAACCATAATAAATTGGCAGCCCTTCTACATGCTCCAAATATTGGGGTGGAAAAATATGCTGGCGTAATAAAGCAATGTCTGTTTTTAGACTTTGAACGGCAATTGCATCTTGCATATTAAAACTCCCAATACTTAGGCTATTTACAGACTAAGGCAAAGGTTTTGTTTCCGCAAGGCTTTGCCTATAATAAGCAGCTCTATTTTTGCGGGAATAAGTCATGTCTCAAAAGATTAATGCAACAGATATTACTGAAGAAGAAGCGTTAAATGCTGTTTTCTTTGAGCGTGCGGATGAATTCATTAAACAAGCAAATGATTTTTGTCGCCCGCCAAAAGGCCAAAAGCCAGACCCGGCCGAGCTTCGTGGTCAAGTGAGCGCAGCCATGTTATTTGCAACTGCTCGTTTTAATACATGGGTGGCTGCCAATAATTTTAAAGATGGTAATGAAATGCGTGATGCAAAAGATCAGGTGATGTCTTACCTTCTTCAACAGTTCCAAATGATGCTTGAAGATAACTTTGATGAGTATTGTGAACAGTTCGATAACTACTTACGTTTCCGTAAGAATGAAGATTTTCATACTCACAAACACGACCATTAAAATATTTTACCACTCAAATAAAAAGCCACATGAAGTGGCTTTTTATTTGGCAATTATTTACTGCTTTTGTGCTTGACCATACTGGTCAGCCATAACTTCAACAAGATTTGAAGGTTTAATATATTTTTTAATAACTGCGTTCACATCAGCAACCGTTAACTTTGTTAACTCTTGGTCATGTTTAACACGGTCAAGTAATGTTTTACCTGACTCAAGCTCTAGATTTAACATACCGTGGATATTACGTTCATCTTCTAAGGCAGTAACACGTTTCTTCATGATATCCGCCTTCGCTGCTGCAAGCTCCTGCTCTGTAATACCATGAGTAATTAAGTCATTTAGAACCTTATGAACTGAAGCAGAAACTTGTGCCGAGCGACCAGCCGTATAATTTGCACTAATGCTTAACGCACCTACATTCGTGTCTCGATCTAATTGCAAACCAGTACCAAAACCATATACCAATGCATTTTTTTCACGAAGCTCTTGAGCCAAACGTGAAGAAATTTGAGATTCACCCAAAATGTAATTCATTAAAATTAATGCAGAAGCATCAGGATGGTTTTTCCCAACTGGTAAGGCAAGTACGCTTTGATAACTACCAAACTCACGTTGTTCAGATAAAGCATGTACTTGTTGAGCAGGGAAATCAACGTGCTGAATCAAGATTTTTTCATACGGTTGTTTGCTATTCCAGCTTCCGAACTCTTGATTCAATAGCTTTTTCATTTTTTGGGCATCAAATGCACCTGTAATCGCAATTTGCGCATGATTCATGGCAAAGAAATGCTGATAAAGCTCTTTGACTTGTTCTTGAGTCACATTCTTTAATTGTTTTTTAGCCAGCTCCGGTTCAAAGTGATAACGCAAATCACCCGGCTGGTATTCTTCTACCAAGCGAGATAATGTTAGACCTGCTACCACATCCGGTTCTGTATAAGGACGATCAAGACTAGATAAGCTTTGAGATTTAATTAAGTCAAATTGAGATTGTTCAAATTTAGGATTTTTCATGACCTCTAGAACAAACTTGAAAAACTCATCGAACTTCTCAGTTTTAGATTGAATATTAATGGTCATGCCATTGCCATCGGCACTCGCATAAGCTGCGCCACCTGCATCAATCGATTTATCGGCAATATCTTGCAAGCTATATTTATCAGAACCGCGAAGTAATAAATATGAAGTTAAATCAACAACCGTACCTTTATCGAATAAAGATTTTTCAGTACCAAAATCCATAGTAATGGTGGCATAGGTACGATCATCACGGGTTTCTACAGGGAATAAAGCATACTTCATCCCATTTTTAAGTTTTCCGCGAATGATCTTTTTCTCATTACTCTCGGCATATTGCTTAGACGTTTTTAAAAACTCGGCAACTTCTTGTTGATAAACTTTCGGATCTTTTAAAGGCTCTGCTTTAACATCTGTTTGATCTAATGTTTTAGGCTTATCTTTTGCGTCGAGTTGTAATGCTTTCTTTTGGTCTTCTGGTGTTGGCAAAATATCGCCATCAATACGATGACCTGCAACAAGGAACTGTTTTAAGGTTTGATTTACCTCATTGAGCTTCACTTTATCAATTGAATCTAAATCTTTAAAATATTGGTCCCATTGCCCATCCGCTACAGTGTAATCACTTAAACGGGAACCCAAAGCAACGGCATCTTTATTGACTAACTCACCTTGCGTTTTCATTAAGCTTTTTACACGATTTAGCTCAGTCTCTGTAAAAGGTTTACCCTTTTCAATTCCAGAGAGCAAAGCGCTTTCAACTTTTTTAGGGTCATTTTTTGGTGAATAAATAGCACCTAAAAATACGACGTTAAAATCTTGATCTAGCCATGTTGATGCCTGAACGTCTGTACTAACACCTGTTTCAACCATATTTTGGTACAAATGACCACTTGGCTGCATGGTATACAACATAGGTGCGAAAGCCAGTTCCGGTTGAATTTTTGTGTTTTTACCATCCATATAGATATGGAATTTGGCCAAATCACTACCCTTTTTCACCACAAACTCACGGTTTTTGAGTTTTGTAGAATCTAACACAGGCACTTGAACAGGCTTAGGCACAGCTCTTGCAGGAATTGGGCTAAAATATTGATCTATCGTTTTTAAAACATCAGTTTTATCAAACTTGCCTGAAATCACCATAACCGCATTATTAGGCGCATACCAACTGCGATAGAACTGGTTCAACTCAGGCATTTTAATTGACTTAAGCTCAGGTAAATCACCAATCGGTAATCGACCTAGATATTGATTACCATAAGCCGACTTCCACATTTGATCCATCAAGACAGCAAAAGGCTGATCCATACGGACTTCACGTTCACGCTTTACGATTTCAATTTCAGAAGGCACAAATTTTTCTTGTAGAACTAATTTGTCCATGCGCTCAGATTCAAGGTACAGCACTTGATCGAGTGCTGTTTTTTCTGGACGGACAATATTGGTGTATTTGGTTGAATAGTAATCCGTGCTCGCATTCGTCATTAACGTATATTGATCTAAACGGCGTTGGAATTCTTCACCTTTTACATTTTGCGTGCCTTTAAATGCTAAATGTTCGAGTAAATGTGCTAAACCACTTTTACCCTGTGGATCATTTAAAGAACCCGTTAAATAAATGGTATTAATAAAGATTTTATTTTCTTTGTCATTCGGCGCAAGCACTACCCGAAAACCATTATCTAATTTATATTCCTCAACATTTTGCTTACTTTTTACTAATGTTGTTTGTGCAAAAGAGGCAGCACTTAAACCAAAAATACATAGGGAGAGAGTCAGTTGTTTAAACTGCATAAACATATAAATACCAATTAATTTGAATAATAAAAAATCAATAGTTGTGTGACTATAGTAGGAAATTTGAGCTGACTTTCATAGTAAAGATTTGAAAAAAAAGCCGTTTATTTAAACGGCCTTATATTTTAAGGAAAAATTTCGGCTTGCATATAAAGTTTGCCATATCCCGAAATTTCAATACGTTCCTGATTTAAGACATTACAATACAATACGCCTCCACGGCTAGAAGCCTGATAGGCCACAATATTATTTTTAGCGAGTTTCTCTGCCCATAGTGGCGCTATTGCGGTATGAATTGAACCAGTAACCGGGTCTTCATCAATGCCTGCGACAGGTGCAAAATAACGAGAAACACAGTCATATTGATCGTCAGCTTTTGAGGTGATTGCAACATCCATTGCTGTAGTTGTAATTGCAGTCCGCTTACCTAAGGCTTTAAGTAAGTTCATGTCAGGTTGCTCATCTAACACATCTTGCACTGACTCATATTCAACAATGTAGGCTTGAATATTTTGATAAACCGCTTTAAAAGGTTTTGTTAATGCTTGACGTAAAATAGCCGGATAATCTTCAACTTGCTGAGCTTTACGAATTGGAAAATCCATTCTGATTTTGCCGTCTTCATCTTGATGAACTACAAACAAACCTAAGTTTCGTACATGAAAATTAAGAGTCTTTTTCTCAGTAAAATCTTTAAATAATACGAAAGCACTCGCAAGAGTCGCATGCCCGCAAAAATCCACCTCAACCGTTGGAGTAAACCAACGTATTTCATAATTTTCAGAGTCTATAATTTTTACAAAAGCAGTCTCAGATAAGTTATTTTCAAGTGCTATCTTTTGCATTAAATCTGCATCTGGCCACTCTTTTCCAACAATCACAGCAGCCGGATTTCCACGAAATAGCTCTTTGGTAAAAGCATCGACTTGATACATTTTCATGTTAGTGCTCTCTTTCTTAATAGGCTCATTTTCGAAAATTATTTAAAAGAAAAATAGATACAGTTTTTTAAAAATTAACATCACAGTTGCAAGTTACACATATAAAAAAACGGCTCATCCAGAGTGGAGAGCCGTTTAATATTAACTCTTAATGATGTTGAGTTAATTCAATTTCATCTTCGCTATTCATTATAGCTTTGTCGGTCTGCCCCATAAATTGGCTTGTAACTACACCAGCAGTCATCGAACCATTTACGTTTAACGCAGTACGTCCCATATCAATGAGTGGTTCAATTGAAATAAGAAGAGCAACCAATGTTACAGGTAAGCCCATAGCAGGAAGTACGATCAATGCTGCGAAAGTTGCACCACCACCAACACCTGCTACGCCAATTGAACTTAAAGTCACAATACCCACTAACGAAGCAATCCACATTGGGTCTAGGGTGTTAATACCCATAGTTGGCGCAACCATGACTGCGAGCATGGCTGGATATAAACCCGCACAACCATTTTGTCCAATAGTGGCACCAAAAGAAGCAGAGAAACTTGCAATAGACTCAGGCACACCCAAACGACGAGTTTGCGCTTCAATGCTCAGTGGAATACTTGCAGCACTTGAACGACTCGTAAACGCGA
This sequence comes from Acinetobacter nosocomialis, assembly GCA_025736915.1. GTDB lineage: Bacteria > Pseudomonadota > Gammaproteobacteria > Pseudomonadales > Moraxellaceae > Acinetobacter > Acinetobacter nosocomialis_A. The sequence goes on from CP107049.1 coordinate 939,569, forward strand.
ATGTTAGAACCGGAGCAACTTTCTTGAAGAACTTAAGTGGAGAAACACCGGTCAGAGTCAAAATAATGGCATGCACGACGAACATAATCGCCAAACCTAAATAAGACGCCACCAAGAAACCACCTAGGTTCAAGATATCTGCGACATTTGAACTTGCCACAACTTTCGTCATAAGGGCAAAAACACCATATGGTGTAAGCGTCATCACTAAACGAACAAGCTTCATTACCCAAGACTGTAATGTTTGAATAGCCGTCAGAATACGTTGACCTTTTTCTGCGTCATCTTTCATTAGGTTGAGTGCTGCTATCCCTAAAAAGACAGCAAAGATAACCACGCTAATAATTGAAGTCGGATTTGCACCCGTTAACTCAGCAAAAGGGTTACTCGGAATAAAAGAAAGAATAAATTGCGATACACTTAAGTCTGTTACTTTACCCACATAGTCAGTCTGAATTGCAGTAAGTCGAGCTGTTTCAGCCGCCCCTTGTACCAAACCTTTGGCAGTTAAACCAAACAAGTTCGTCACAAATACCCCAACCAGCGCAGCGATGAGTGTGGTAAATAACAAAGTCCCGATGGTGTAGAAGCTGATTTTTCCTAAAGAAGAAGCTTGGTGTAGCTTCGCTACCGCACCTAAAATCGAAACAAAGACCAAAGGCATCACGACCATTTGTAAAAGTTTTACATAGCCATTACCAACAATATTAAACCAGCTAATAGATTCAGCAAGAATCGGATGGCCACCGCCATAAATCAAATGTAGTCCTAAACCAAACACTACACCTAAAATTAAGCCAGCTAGAACTTTTTTAGATAAGCTCCAGTCCGTTTTACGTGTTTGGGCGAGTAAAAATATTAACCCGACAAAAACCACAATATTGATGATTAAGGGTATATTCATTCCCAAACTCCAAATTATTGCTTGTGTCATCTTTTAAGGGGGCATATTTGACCATAGCCGGCCTATATAAACTACCCTTTTCAACAATTTTCTAGCATGCAGATCATTACCGATCTGAATGAGAATATAAAATGACTTTTAAATACATATATATCACTTTTAAAACATAAGTTACGTTAGATATTTATGTATAAAAATTAAGCGCATTTCTGTATAAATTGTTGCTCAATAAAACAAATAAACTGCTTTAAATTACTGCCCCATGTTTCAGGAGGCTGAGCGACCAAATAAGTAGTGAAATGTGCAGATTCAGTGTTAATTTCAAAACAACTTAATGAGACTTTATCGGCTACTTTATTCAGATATGACTTTGGCAATAAAGCAAAACCGACACCTAATTCCACACAGCTTACAATGCCATCCAGACTGCCCATTTCCATAATTTGCGAAGGTGGCACACTGTGATCATTTAAAAACAACTCAATTGCATGCCGATAGGAACATCCTTGTCGAAATGCAATAAATCGAGTCTTTGCGAGGGTGGCAATGTCGGGAAAATCAATTTGTTGTTTTGGGCAAACCAAAACCAGTTGTTCTTGCCACACCGGAAAACTATATAGCTCTGGAATCACATATTTAGAAGCAACAAAAGCACAATCGATTTCTCCTTGTTGCACAGCATTTAACAAATATCCTGTCGGGTGAGTTTGAAGTTCAAGCGGCAAATTCGGATGTTGCTGCATACATTCATTAAGCAATTGCGGAAGTCGTATTGCTGCTGTCGTTTCCATACTGCCCAAACGAATAGTTTCATTCGGGTCAATATCACCTTCTCGGAAGATTGTCTTCGCTTTATTATGCAGTGCGATCATTTGCACAGCATAACCATGTAGCTGGTGTCCTGCATTGGTTAATGTAACGGGGTTATGACGATTTAATAAAATCACACCTAACTCTTCTTCAAGCTTTTTCACGTGGCTCGTGATATTGGATTGAACCGTACACATTTTTTGTGCAGCCAATGAAAAACTTCCACTCTCTGCAACCGCTAAAAAAAACTCTAAAGACTTAAGCAACATGCCACTATCTCAAAACAAGATAATTAATATCATATTAAATCATTTCTAATGATAAATAAACTCGCTTTTAATAATAAAAAAATTGAGAGATTTCTCATGTCTACATTCTATCGAATGAGCCTGCTTGTCTTTTTAGCGACTTGCCTAGGAATTGGTATTTTTAGATTTTCCTATACCGCACTCATGCCTATTATGATTGTGCAATATGGATGGACTCATGATTTTGCAAGCTATTTAGGAAGTGCAAATTTATTGGGCTATCTGGTTGGCGCATTATTGGCACTGTTTAGCATTAAAGAAAAATCTATACCCGCTTTGATTATAACTTCGGCGGTTTTAGGTAGCTTAAGCCTACTCTGCTGTTCTTTTATACACATGCCTTTGGCTTGGTTTGTTCTCTGGCGCACCATTTCAGGTATCGCAGGTGGCCTACTCATGATTTTGGCACCTAGCTTTGCCATGAAAAATATTGCAATTAGCCAAAGGCTCAAAGTCAATTTTTTAGGGTTTAGTGGTATTGGCGCAGGCGTGTTATCTGCCACTCTCATTATTCCTGCACTTAAAAATATGCCTGTTCAATATGTCTGGGAAATTTTTGCCGCCATTTCCATTATTGGCAGTTTGGTACTTTTTCAGTTATTAAGGCACCCACCTACCGAGTCCGTTCAAACGGCCAATCACGCTCCTCAAAACTTCAAACATTCACGTTTAGGACTGGTCATTATTATTGCTTATATGTGCAGTGCTTTTGCATATATCCCTCACTCTTTGTTTTGGATGGACTATTTATCGGGAACCCTACATTTTCCATTGCAACAACGAAACTTATTTTGGGTTCTTTATGGGGTTGGAAGTTGTATTGGCGCCTTTGTGGCGTATTGTTTAAGCCGCCTTATTGGATATTTGCAGGCAATTAAATGTCTATACGGTGTCTATTGCTTGGCAGTTGCCCTACCTTTTTTTTCACATGCTACTGCTTTGCTCACTTTATCGTCCTTTCTTACAGGTTTACTCACACCTGCCACCGTATTTATTAGCTCTTATAGCCTGCTACAGATTTATGAACAGCGTTATCAAAAAATCTGGAGCCTTGCCACCATTGGGTTTGCCAGCACTCAGTTATTAGGTGGCGTAGTGATTAGTACCTTGCATCACTTGCATTGGTCTTATGCACACCTGTTCTTAATGGGTGGCATTGTTTTGCTATTCGCTTTAATCCTTTTAGTTCGCACCCGTTCTTCCATACCCACCACTCTCGGAGAAACCAAATCATGAAAACTCTGCTCTTTCCTTTATTTCTAGTTGCTTTCGTTCTTATTATTCAAGCCCTAGACCAGAGTTATCAAAAGAAAATTGGTATCTCTAAGCCCCAGAAGCATCCAGAATTTATGCAATAAAAAAAGCCCCTATATATAAGGGGCTTTTCCATTGAATAATCGTATATTGTCAAAATGAAAATTAATGAATAGATCAGTAGAACAAACCGCATAACAGCTATTTTAGTACGCTTATTAAAAACGCTTAACTGACAAAAAATGTCATATTATGTCAATGTAGAGAGCTATTTTCTGATCTATATTCAGTCAAAATTTATAATTTTTAATACTTAAAATTGAGCAAAACATGAGCAATAACAATTATATTGATGAGCTTTTAAAGCTCTTGGCGATGTTCGCTTTTATCGGTGTTTTATTACTGGCATTTAAATGTCAGACCATCTTTGCACTGGATATGACCACATCATACGAAGTCTCGGTAAGGATTGTTATCTATATTGTCACAGCAGCTATTTTGGGCTTTTTAACACGCAATCATATTGAGTTTACAACACAATTTTTAATTGCCGTTCCATTTGCCTACTTTTGGCTAGAGCCAATTCTTGACTACAAGGCCATTCAAACTATCCCAGATGTTCCGTTTTATCTCTCAGGTCATGGTCAAAGTTTAGGGCTACTCATCGTGATCATATTTTGTTTTGCCCTATGGGTATTTAAAGAAACAAGCTCAATTTCGCCTGAGTCTCAAAATGTCTAAATAGGTTTTTTTTAGGAGTTTTATAAAGTTAAAAATAGTCACTGTACTCTATGTTTTTATAATATATATTTTAAACAAATTACTTTATACCAATTAAAAACTTTTAAAAATGTTTAATGTATCAAACCCAGCAAATGCCGTTGTTATAGGTATTATCACAATAATTGCTACAGTTAGCCTTCTTATATGGAAGTTTAATTTTTATCTTGGCATAGATATATATACCAGTGGAGAAGTACTTTTTAAAACGCTGCTATATGCAGCCACAATAGGTCTATTTAGTTACTATTTTCGCTATACCATTAAAATTAGTAATACGGTGATCTTATCATTACCTCTTTTTTTCTTTTGTATCAGACCCATTCTGAACTACAAAATGACGCATACGATGGGCAATATTCCACTGTATGCAACTCAGCATGGTCAGGGTGGAATCTTATTAAGTTTAACAATATTGGCTTGTATGCTATGGGCATTTACCGCTCACTCTTAGCTTAAATTCTACTATTCCATAAACTTATTTTTATTCATTTCAATACTATAAAAAATCTATAAATAATAATTCTTCAAAGTAATTTAAAAAGCCCTCAATTGAGGGCTTTTCTATAAAAGATTAATCTTCCATGTGCTTAATAATGGCATCACCAAATTCAGAGCAACGCAATAAGGTTGCGCCTGGCATTAAACGCTCAAAATCGTAAGTCACCGTTTTAGCTGAAATCGCTCCTGAAATACCTTTAATAATCAGGTCAGCTGCTTCAGTCCATCCCATGTCTCGAAGCATCATTTCAGCAGATAGAATAATTGATCCCGGATTTACTTTATCTTGCCCGGCATATTTAGGTGCCGTACCATGCGTTGCTTCATAAACTGCGATTGCACCACCAATATTTGCACCAGGTGCAATACCAATCCCCCCTACTTCTGCTGCTAATGCATCTGAAATATAGTCACCATTTAAATTAAGGGTTGCAATCACAGAGTAATCGGCAGGACGCATCAAGATTTGCTGTAAAAAAGCGTCCGCAATCACATCTTTAATAATGATGTCCTTACCATTTTTAGGGTTCTTAATTTTAACCCAAGGGCCACCATCCATGAGTTCACCACCAAAACGATCTAGCGCTAACTCGTATCCCCATTCTTTAAATGCACCTTCGGTATATTTCATAATATTTCCCTTATGAACAAGGGTTACCGATGGTTTGTCATTATCTATCGCGAATTGAATAGCTTTACGAACTAAACGTTGTGATCCTTCTTTAGATACAGGTTTGATTCCAATACCACATCCTTCTGGAAAGCGAATTTTTGTGACGCCCATTTCCTCTTGAAGGAATTTAATCACTTTTTTCGCTTCTTCAGAGTCTGCTTTCCATTCAATACCTGCATAAATATCTTCCGAGTTTTCACGGAAAATCACCATGTCGGTTAGCTCAGGGTGCTGAACAGGTGATGGAACGCCTTTAAACCAACGTACTGGACGCACGCATACATACAAATCTAATTCTTGACGTAATGCCACATTAAGTGAGCGAATACCACCACCGACTGGAGTGGTTAAAGGGCCTTTAATTGAAACAACAAACTCACGCAGGGCTTCAAAAGTTTCTTCTGGCATATAGGTGCCATAAATTTTATTGGCCTTTTCACCGCAATAGACTTCCATCCACTCGATGGAACGTTTACCGCCATAAGCTTTTAAAATAGCCGCATCGACGACTGTTTTCATTGTCGGTGTAATATCTACACCAATACCATCACCCTCAATAAAAGGAATAATTGGATGATTTGGTACATTCAGTGACAGGTCTGCTTTTACTTTAATTTTATCACCGTCGGCAGGAACCACGATCTTCTGATAACCCATTGTGTAGATTCTCCCTTTTATAATATTTAACTAACCAAACAAAAATAATTATCGATAAACAATACTTTCAACTTTTATTAACGCATAATAGCTTAATCGAATTTAATCCTTTTTGAGATTTATGTGGGAAATAAGCAAATTTCACACTTAAATATAGCTCAATGTTTTTACCGCTTATTTGAAAGAAGAAGCCATTTTTTATGAAAATTGTCATTCTCAACAAACCATATGACGTCCTCTCCCAGTTTCGTAAAGACGAAGCACATATGACGGTCTCTGACTTTGTAGATGACCCGACTTTACGCATAGCAGGCCGTCTTGATATGGACTCTGAGGGTTTAGTTTTCTTAACTGATCATGGTGGTTTGAATCAGTTCATTACCAACCCTGCGAATAAAAAATACAAAACGTATTTAGTTCAAGTTGATGGCGATGTAACCGAAGAAGCGCTTGAGCAACTTCGTAAAGGTGTAGAGCTTAATGATGGTATGACTTTACCAGCTAAAGCGATTAAGGTAAGTGAACCTGAATGGTTATGGGACCGTGACCCTCCTGTACGTTACCGTGCCAACATTCCAACGTCTTGGATTGAAATCTCTATTTGTGAAGGTCGTAACCGTCAAGTTCGTCGCATGACCTCTGCGGTAGGTTTCCCGACTTTACGTCTCATTCGTACTAAAATTGGTTCGATTGATTTAGTCCAATTAGGATTACAGCCGGGCGACACCAAAGAAATCGAACCTCTACTCTACCCAGACTTTAAAGATGTTCCAGCTGAACAACCTTATCGTTCACGTTCTTACGTGAAAAAACCGGGTGGTACAGGTGGCAAACCAATGGTTCGTAAGAATAAAGATGGTTCTGTTAAAAAGTCTGGTACAAAACGTATTTGGCAAATGGATGAAAGTGAAAAACCACGTCGTAAGACCAATGGTACAACTCGTCCAAATACCAAGGCACCACGTGGGCGTGGCCGCAATGGTCGATAAGATTTAATCTTTTAAAAGCTCACGTCAGTGGGCTTTTTTAATGACTTTTATTTTTTTGAAAATAAAAAAACCGGTGCATAGGCACCGGTTTTAAGCTATTTACTAACGAATCGGTAATTAAGCTTGAACACTTGAAAGTGCTGCATTAAATGTAGCGCTTGGACGCATTACAGCGTTTACTTTTGCAGGATCAACTGCATAGTAACCACCGATGTCAGCAGCTTTACCTTGTACTTGAGCAAGCTCAGCAACAATCTTCTCTTCATTTTCAGCTAAAGCTTTCGCAAGTGGAGCAAACTTCGCTTTCAACTCAGCATCTTCGTCTTGAGCAGCAAGTGCTTCAGCCCAGTAAAGTGACAAGTAGAAATGGCTACCACGGTTGTCAAGCTCACCTGTACGACGTGATGGAGACTTGTCATTGTCAAGCAATTTACCAGTCGCTTCGTCAAGTGTCTTCGCAAGTAACTTCGCACGAGCATTGTTTTCTTTAATGCCCATTTCTTCTAACGAAACTGCAAGTGCAAGGAACTCACCAAGCGAATCCCAACGTAAGTGGTTTTCTTCAACAAGTTGTTGTACGTGTTTAGGTGCTGAACCGCCTGCACCAGTTTCGTACATTCCACCACCCGCCATAAGCGGAACGATAGACAACATCTTCGCAGAAGTACCAAGTTCCATAATTGGGAACAAGTCTGTTAAGTAGTCACGTAAAATGTTACCAGTTACAGAAATCGTGTCTAGGCCACGTACTACGCGCTCAAGTGTGTAACGCATTGCACGTACTTGAGACATGATTTGGATGTCAAGACCAGTCGTGTCATGATCTTTCAAGTACTTTTGTACTTTCTTGATCAATTCGTTTTCGTGTGGACGGTATGGGTCAAGCCAGAAGATCGCAGGCATGCCTGAGTTACGTGCACGAGTTACTGCAAGTTTTACCCAGTCACGAATCGGAGCGTCTTTCACCTGACACATACGCCAGATATCGCCTTCTTCAACATTTTGAGTCAATAACACTTCACCAGTGTCAAGATCGGTAATGTTTGCAATACCAGCTTCTGAAATCTCAAAAGTCTTGTCGTGAGAACCGTATTCTTCAGCTTTTTGAGCCATCAAACCAACGTTTGGTACTGTACCCATAGTCTTCGGATCGAAGTTACCATGCCATTTACAGAAATTGATCATTTCTTGGTAAATACGGGCAAATGTTGATTCTGGCATTACTGCTTTAGCATCGTATTGCTTACCATCAGCACCCCACATTTTACCACCAGCACGGATCATTGCAGGCATAGAAGCATCTACGATGATGTCGTTAGGTGAATGGAAGTTAGTGATGCCTTTTGCCGAGTCAACCATTGCAAGAGCAGGACGGTGTTCTTGGCAAGCATGTAAGTCTTCAATGATTTCTTCACGTAATGAAGTAGGAAGAGTTTCGATTTTCTCGTATAACCCAGCCATACCGTTATTAACGTTAATACCTAATTCGTCAAATAACTTACCGTGTTTTTCGAAAGCTTCTTTGTAGTAGATTTTCACACAGTGACCGAAAACGATCGGGTGTGAAACTTTCATCATTGTCGCTTTTACGTGTAAAGAGAATAAAATTCCAGCTTCTTTACAATCATCAAGTTCTTTTTCATAGAAATCACAAAGTGCTTTCTTGCTCATGAACATTGAGTCGATGATTTCGCCTTCTTGAAGCGCAACTTTTGGCTTAAGAACAATGCTCTTACCACTGTTTGTGATAAGTTCCATTTTTACATTGCGTGCACGGTCAAGTGTCATTGATTTTTCACCGTGGTAGAAGTCACCTTCTTCCATGTGTGAAACGTGAGTTTGTGACCACTGTTTCCACTCGCTCATTGAGTGAGGGTGTTTCTTAGCGTAATTTTTAACGGCAGCAGGAGCACGACGGTCAGAGTTACCCTCACGAAGAACTGGGTTTACTGCTGAACCTAGGCATTTGCCATAACGAGCTTTAATAGTTTTTTCTTCTTCAGTCGCTGGGTTTTCCGGATAGTCAGGAATTGCAAAACCTTTAGATTGAAGTTCTTTAATACATGCTGTCAATTGCGCAACAGAGGCACTAATATTTGGGAGTTTGATAATGTTAGTATCTGGATCTTGTGTAAGACGACCTAGCTCAGCAAGGTTGTCGGATACCTTTTGCTCTTCACTTAGGTAGTCAGCGAATTCTGCGAGCACACGTGCAGCTACAGAGATGTCACTTTTAACAATCTCGATACCTGCTGGCTTAGTAAAGGTCTCAATGATCGGCAGTAGCGAATAAGTCGCCAATAATGGCGCCTCGTCAGTCAGTGTGTAAATGATAGTTGACTTTTCACCAGCCATATATAGCCCCTTCCGTTGAATTGAGTTTTGAGGACCGAGCTTTTGGCCCAGTGCCTACGAACCGATATGCTTAAATAAAACCCTGAGAGTATCGGCTCTCATTGGCTTTCAGTCAACGAAATATCCAGTGATAACGACATTTCGCAGCGAAATAATACATAATTTAAATCTATTGATAATAATCTTATACCTAACTTATGGTAATACATGTACGTTTACCAACTTTTTAGGTATAGGACATTGTTAAATTACATGAGATATCTTTCAGAGTTCTGACAAATATTATACTTTTCATTCAAAATAAACTCAAAGATAACACCTGTTTCAATTTTCAAAATCTACTAAAAAGTAAAAAACCGATGTACGAAACATCGGTTTTTTATAAATTAATTCACTGTTATTTAGGCTTTTAACCATTTATCAGCTTTACTTTGATCTTCAATAATAAGTTCAACTTCAGTTAAGTTTATGCTGTCACCTGTCACTTCAAACGACAATAACTCATCACGGCGGAAAGCTAAGACTTGGTAACTACCCTTTTGTTTAGCATATTTCTCAATAAGTTTTGTGGTCGCTTTTAATCCATCAATTGCAATAATGACATCATTGGCAGAAATACCAGCTTTTGCACCCGCTCCCTCACGGTGAGCATTTTGTACTAACACACCTTCAGGTTTATCAGTCAGCTTTAAACCATAAGCCAATGTCTTATCATTTTTAAACGTATAACTTAAACCAAACTCAGGGAATAACTGATCTAGCGGTAACTCTTCAGTCGTGTTAATCAAATGATTGATTTGCTCAACCCAACTATCACCTGTTAACTCTTCACACAAATCAAAAACAGTACGTTCATTAACCTGAATACCGTTTTGGGTGTTTTCATACAAACGACGCATTAAGGCATCAAGACTAGAACCACGTAAACGTAAGCCTAAATCTAAACATAGGGCAACTAATGCGCCTTTGTTGTAATAGCTGGTGGCCGCATTATTGGTGTTCTCATCTGGACGATAAAACTTAATCCATGCATCAAAGCTTGACTCTGCGACTGTTTGAACAAAGCGACCGGGATTTTGTAAATAACGATCAAGCTGTGACTTCAACAAATCTAGATAAGACTTTTGAGAGATCACACCACTACGTAATAAAATGAGGTCATCATAATATGAAGTAAAACCTTCAAAAATCCACAGTAGCGAGGTATAGCCTTCTTTATGAAGATTATAATTTGCAAAATTTTCTGGGCGGATAAACTTCACCAACCAAGAATGAAAATACTCGTGGCTACATAAACCTAAGAAACGTTGATAGTCTTTTGATGGTTCAGTAGGTTCATTCGATTTTGGTAAATCATCACGTGGTGTAATCAGACTAGTACTGTTGCAATGCTCTAAGCCACCATAACTATTGCCTGTTGCCATCGTCATAAAGGTATAGTTTTTAAATGGCGCTGAACCAAACATTTCAATTTCAGCTGCACAGATTTTTTCAATGTCCGCTTTTAAACGGTCCACATTGGTACTGTGCTGTCCAGAAATTGCAAATTCATGTTCGATTCCATGAGCTTCGAAGCTAAAACGTGTTTGATCAGCCAATTCAAACGGGCTATCAATCAATTGATCATAATCATCGGCTTTTAATGTAAAACGTCCCTTAACTAAGCTTTTTGAAGCTAAGCCGGTTGCTAATTGAAAGTGTTTTAACTCATCAGGCAAAAAGATTTCTAATTCACAAGCAGATTGTTCTTGGCCTTCTAAACCTAAGCATACGCAGGCTGGGTTAATGTATAGACGTGTTTGATCTACATAAGCACCACGTACTGATAAATCGTAAGCATAGACATCGTATTCAACAGTAATTAACTCATGATCGGTGTTAAATAAACGCCAGCGATTTTTTTCAGTTTTTTTAATATTGAGCATGCGCCCAGCTTCATCGTAAGCTTTTACAGCTTCAATATGCTTAGAAAATTCACGAATTAAATAACTGCCTGGAATCCACGTTGGTAACCATAGTTCCTGATTTGGATTCGCTAAAAAACGAATTGTTACGTGAACAAGGTGCTGTTTGTAATCATCGAACTCTATTTGATAATGCAACATAAATTCTTCAATTTAAAATAAGAACGGTTTCACCTTAGATTATCACTTTTTTGTATCGACTTGCGTAGATGTATTTTTTGGCAACAATTCAGACTAGCCTTCTACAAAAAAAAGGCATAGCATGCTGGGCATCTGTGTTCCGTATTTGCCAGTAAACGTCAAGGTCACCTAGTGAAATTCTTCCTATCTCTTTTTACGCTGTTTAGTATTTTCTGTACTACTCTTACCAATGCTGCTCTACTTAATATTGCTCCTGAAAGTGTTGAAGCCGCTGCATGGACAATTGTAGACACTCAATCTGGACAAATCATTGCTGAGCATAATAGTCATGTACAACGTGCACCAGCATCCCTAACCAAAATGATGGTTGCCTACATTGCATTAAAAGAGATTAAGGCTGGAAAATTAAAGCTAGATCAAGTCATTACTGCAACCCCTGTCGTAGGTGTGGTTCAGTGGGACGAATCACAAATGTACCTCAAAGCAGGTGAACAAATTTCAGTTGATCAGCTTTTGGCTGGTTTAATTGTGATGTCGGCAAATGATGCCGCGGTGACTTTGGCAGAAAAAATTTCTGGTGACGTGCCTCATTTCGTACAACGTATGAACCAAGAAGCTCAAGCTTTAGGCATGAAAGACACGCATTTTAGTAACCCTGCCGGGATTACAATGCCAGACCATTACACTACAGCTCATGATTTGAGCTTATTAAGTCAGGCAGTGATTCACCAAACACCTGAATATTTACATTATTCAAAAATGCCAAGCTTTAGCTACAATCAACGTTTTCACCATGCGACTAACCTTGCTTTGAAATATGATCCATCTGTAGATGGTTTAAAAACTGGCTATACCAAAGCAGCTGGTTATAACTTGGCTCTCACAGCTTCGCGTCCTTCGTTTTCACCAAACTTACCGCAAAGACGTTTATTGGTTATTGTTTTAGGTACACCAAGTGCCGTGAAACGCGCTGAAATTGCCGATAAGTTAATGAATCTTGCTTATGCGTATACACGTGATGAAGTGGTTATTCCAGAGCAAAAACTAATTGCTGAGCTACCTGTGATTAAATCAACTTTAAAAATGTTTAAAGTAGAAACTAAGCAGCCGACCATTGTTACGACTTCTTTATATGCTGAGCCAGCTGCAATCGATTTAAATACGTTTGATTATGCTACGCAGCGTATTCAAGTTCTTGATAGTAACAAGCAGCCTAAAACTATTGCTCCACTTGAAACCACTCAAACACGTGTAAACATTGAGTTAAATGAACAAAAGTTAACTGCACCGTTAATGAAAGCGATGAATTTGGCAACTGTTTCAATTTATCAAAACAACCAGCTGATTCGCAGCCTACAAATTGAAAATGATGTGCATATTGAAGAAGCGAACATTTTCCAAAGAATCATGATGTGGTTCTCTAATCTTTTCTCTATTTTTTCATCGAGTAACCATAGTGCAGCAAAACTCTACCCAGTAGATTCGCACTAAAAACATCAAATTGTGCACAGAGGCACAATAAATTTTATAAATAAAAGATGGCATAATTTAGCCATCTTTTTTTATAGAAAAATAATTAGGTGATAAAAATGGCCCAAAGTTTACATCATATTGTTATTGTCGGTGGTGGTGCGGGTGGTTTAGAACTTGCCACACAACTCGGTGAAACGTTTGGGAAAAGTGGTAAAGCTAAAATTACATTAGTCGACCAAAATTTGACTCATATCTGGAAGCCTCTACTGCATGAAATTGCTGCAGGTTCTTTAAATCCTCACGAAGAACAAACCAATTATTTTGCCCATGCAGAAAAACATCATTACGAATTTGTATTAGGAACGCTTGTTGCAATTGATAAAGAGAAAAAAATAATAGATTTAGTGCCCCCTCAAGTGTCTAAAGAACAAAACAATCATGTTCAACAACTGAGTTATGACACGCTTATTTTGGCGCTTGGTTCTGTATCAAACGACTTTAATACACCGGGGGTACGTGAAAACTGTCATTTTCTCGATAGTCGAAAACAAGCTGATATTTTCCAACAAGATCTTTTGCATTTGTACATTGAAGCGCAAAATCAACCAGATCAACGTACCTTAAATATTGGAATCATTGGCGCGGGTGCAACTGGCGTCGAACTTGCAGCTGAACTTATCGAAACAACCAAAAACTTTTATCGCTATGGTTTGAAAAAAATCCATCCTAAACAAGTCCAAATTACACTGATTGAAGCATCAGGACGAATTCTTCCTGCCCTAAATGAGAAAACGGCTGAGCATAGTGCAAAACAGCTCCAAAAAATGGGCATCGAAATTTTAACTCAACACCGCGTTGAAAAAGTTGATAAGCATTGCATCTATTTCAGTAATGGTAATCAGCTCAAAAGTGATATTACGGTATGGGCAGCTGGGGTAAAAGCCCCCAAAGTTCTTGAAAGTTTTACCGATTTCGAACGTGACAACATTAACCGTTTAATGGTCTATGCAACCCTGCAAACTTATTCTGACCCAAATGTTTTCGCTTTCGGTGACTGTGCACATTGCCAGCTTGATGCACGAAACCCGCCTCTTGGACCACGCGCTCAAGTTGCCAGTCAACAAGCAAGCTTTTTAGTAGATGCAATGGCTGCTAGGCTAAATGGCCGTTCACAGCCGATGTTCACTTTTAATGACAAAGGTTCACTTGTGTCTTTAAGTCGTAATAAAGCCGTTGGAGAATTGCTTGGGGATGTTAGTGTACAAGGATATATTGCTAAAACGATGTATGTATCTTTATACCGTTTACATCAAGCAACAATTCACGGATACACTCAAGCTGGACTACTCACAGTGAAAGATTTACTTACAAGACGAGTACGTCCAAAAATTAAGCTGTATTGAGTTGAATTTTTTAAGTTCATCCCTATATAGACAAAAACGCATTAGAAAAAGTGTTAAAGATTGAGATTTTGTAGTCTACAAAATTTATTTTTCACTTTATGATGTACGCTTTAATTGATTGAATGGATCAAAAACATGACTGCAATTGCAAATAACCACGTGGTTTCATTCCACTATAAACTAACAAACGCTGAGGGTGAAACACTTGATCAATCTCAAGGTGAACCACTTGCCTATTTGCATGGCGCAGGCAATATCATTCCTGGTTTAGAAAATGCATTAACTGGTAAGACTGTTGGTGAGAAATTCACTGTAAACGTACCAGCTGCTGAAGGTTATGGCGAATACAACCCAGACCTAGTACAAGAAGTTCCAGCTCAAATGTTCCAAGGTGTTGATAATATTCAACCTGGTATGCAATTCCAAGCTCAAACAGATGACGGCGTTCAAATCGTTACTGTTAAAGCGGTTGAAGGCGACAACGTTGTAGTTGATGCTAACTTCCCACTTGCTGGTCAAGATTTAACTTTTGAAGTTGAAATCGTAGAAATCCGTGAAGCTTCTCAAGAAGAATTAGATCACGGTCACGTACACGGTGCAGGTGGTCACCACCACTAATTCATCTTTCACAAGATGATAAAAAGCAAAGCTTCGGCTTTGCTTTTTTTATGCCTTTATTTTATATAATATTCAGAGAGTTAATTTATTATTGGACGATGCATGTCAAATACTTATCAGTTGATTTGGTTCCGACAAGATTTACGAGTACGCGATCATGCAGCTTTATGGCATGCCTGTCAGCAAGGACCTTCAATTGGATTAGTCATCTTATCGCCAGAGCAATGGAAACAACACGACGATGCTCCAATAAAAATTAATTTTTATTTACGACAACTCAGAGAGCTTCAAAAAGAATTAGCAGCACTTCATATTCCACTTGTTATCCAAGTCATTCCCAATTGGAAAGATATCGCCAAGTTTATTTCTGATTTCAGCCAGAAATATAATATTGAAAATGTTTATGCCAATATTGAAATGGGTGTAAATGAATTAAAAAGAGATAAAACAGTACAAGACTCTTTAAATAAAGACAGTAAAGAACTTTTTTTATTTCATGACCGCACGATTTTTCCTCTGCGTTCAATTCGCAACAAATCAGAACAACCGTATCAAGTTTTTAGTGCATTCAAAAAAGCATGTTATGCAAAACTAGATACCAACGGTTTACCACAATGTTACCCTTTACCAAATAAACAAACTAAAGTTCCAACTGATTTCTTAAATGTGGAAAATGCAGACTTAGCTGAAATTGAAAAGCTATTCTGCTCATCCATTAGAACAGAACAGCAAGATTTATGGCCTGTTGGCGAATCATATGCATTAGAACAGTTAGATAAATTTATTAAAGACGCTGTGTCCCACTATAAAGTCGAGCGAGATTTTCCTCACGTAGAAGGTACAAGCAAACTTTCGCCTTATTTAAACATTGGCATTTTATCTATTCGACAGTGTTTACAAGCACTCTTTCGTGCTCAACACGGCAACTTTCACTTAGTCAATGAAGGCCAACAAACATGGTTGGATGAACTTCTTTGGCGAGAGTTCTACCAGCACATTTTATTTGATTTTCCGTATGTGTCTAAACACATCCCATTTAAAAAAGATACTCAAAAAATTCAATGGAATTATAATCCAGCACACCTGAAAGCATGGCAAACTGGCCAAACGGGTATCCCTATCGTTGATGCTGGAATGCGCCAACTTTTAGAGACAGGTTGGATGCATAACCGAGTACGAATGATTACCGCCATGTTTTTATGCAAAAACTTATTGATTGATTGGCGCATTGGTGAGCAATGGTTTATGCAGCATTTAATTGATGGGGACTTAGCGGCGAATAATGGTGGCTGGCAGTGGTGTGCCTCAACTGGAACAGATGCTGTACCTTATTTCCGGATTTTTAACCCCGTTAGCCAATCACAAAAATTTGATCCGAATGGAGACTATATTCGCAAGTGGGTGAAAGAATTAGCTCATCTGGACAATAAATCTATTCATGAACCTTATTTAAGTAAAACGAGTCTTCGCTTAAATTATCCAAAACCAATTGTAGATTTAAAAGAATCACGTATTAAAGCAATTGAAACATTCAAGAGTATTTAGATAAGAATTGAGTCTTATCTGTTTATTTTTGATTAACAATTAACAACAGGATTTGACTATAAAGGGACTTTCAACTACAAATAAATATATTAGATACTTAAAAAGGACATAAACAACAACAACTTCCAAAATCACGACCTTTCATTATAAAAGTATAAAAAAATTAACATTACAAAAAGGTAGCATAACCCGCATGCAACAAAAAAACCCAGGTAGAACACTCGTCTTATGGATTATCGCAGCTCACCTATTTATGGGAATGGTTGCATATGAGTGGTTGCCTGTGAGTTTTAGAGGAAGCTGGATTTTTATTCTTCTTCTTTTAATTTCTGGTGCTTTTTTAGAAGTTGGCTTGTCTTTAATTGTCGGTTTACTCGCATTTATTGGAGTTGCCGTATATTTTCTACTCGACTTAGGGGCTCAAACGCACATTGAACGGCAACTTCTTTTACTTTTTATTATTCCTCTTATTCCGCTCTTTTTAAGTGCTGTACGCCATAATATTGAAATTAATGTTCAAAAATATCGAGATATTCAAAGCTATGACCGAAATTATCGCCGTGATATTTTCCCGATCAGTGCTTTGAAATACTTCCAACGCAGCTTTTTTAAACTACTTGATCGCCATAATGTACAAGACTATGAAGTCTTTGCGATCAAGATTCTTAATCGTAGTTTAATCAAAGAAATGCTCGGTGATGATGTTTGGAAAACCACTCAAAATGAAATGATTAAGATTTTGAGCCAACATGAACCTAATGAGATTATTTTCCAGTTTGCTGATGATGACTTGGAAAATATATACAGTATTGTCATTCGCCAGCAAAAAACAGAAGAAGAACCAGACTTTATTAAAAAGTTAAGAGAAATTATGACATTACGCCTTGAGGTGGAATATAAAATTATTCCAATTCCACCTGAGGAGATGAGCTAATGTCTAATCTTCTTAATATTTGTGGAATTGTGATTGCTTCTAGCCAATATCCAGACGCTACTCTACAGCAGTTCTATCGGCAATATTATCATTGTGAAATTAAAGCTGAACAAACAAAAGCCGAAATACAAAGTTCTAATGATCTTTCCATGTTTTTTCCTTATCAAGATACATGGTGGCCAGTCTTTACCATTGATCAGATTAGTTCAGAAAGCTTTCAAAAGTTTGTTCATAATGGAATTCGACCCGGCATTATCTTGCCAGATGAAGTCTTTGGTTTCCCCCACTATTTTTTATTAAAAGAAGCAGTAAGCCAAGGCGCTATTCCGATCGTACTTTTTAAAACTGAACAGCCTCAATATTTTGCTGCTAAGGCAACATTTTCAACAGCTATTGGTTTACGGCCAATGGCTGCGTTTGTGAGTACAGGGTGGGATGAAAATTTAATTTCACAACCAGCGGGTAGTTATATTATCCAGTTAAATTCGGCAAACTTACCCATACCCTCAAGAGAGGTTAAACAAGGTAAACATTTATTTTATTCGGCCAAAGGTTTTAACGGTCATGTTTCAGGTTATGAAATTATTATCAATCCTCCTGCCGATTTACCCCTCTCTAATATTCGCTATCCGCAACTCGGTATTTCGTGGAAATTTAATAATATTGATTATTTAAGCACCCCTGAACATGTCAGTACCAATCTTATTGGTTATATATTTATTGGTTTAAGTATAGTTGTTGTCCCTCTTGATCTGATTTTAACAACAACCTATCCAGATCTACTCGGTACATTTGGTAGTTACATTTCATGGATCTCCTTAGTAGTGGGATTAATTCTATTATTACTACTCATCTCTTCTATTATTAGGAGGGTCCGTAAAAATGGCTCCAATTGATATTCTGTTTTTATTTGGCTTTCTAGGTATTTGGATTCCACAGGCATTTTGGGCTTGGTTAAGCTATCAAGCGTGGAAGTATTCCAAAACTGCTGAAAAAGAACTGCAAAACTTACCAATACCAGAGAGATGGCCTGTATTAAGTGTTTTAATTCCCGCCTATAACGAAGGCGTGGTAATTGAAGATACTTTACATGCCATTGCCCAACAGGACTATCCAACAGAGTCTTATGAAGTACTGCTTATTAATGATGGCTCAAAAGACAACACCCTTGAAATTGCAGAAAACCTCGCAAAAATTTATCCGTGCATAAAGATCGTTAATGTCCCCAAAGGTATGGGTGGTAAAGGTAAATCAAGAACACTCAATAACGGCCTTCCTCATGCTAAAGGTGAGTTAATCGTTGTTTACGATGCCGATAGTACTCCTGAACCTGATTGCGTTCGTTTACTTGCACAGACCTTACTAGCAGATAAAAAGTTAGTCGCAGTAAATGGCAAAGTAAGAACCCGTAACTGGCAAGATAGTATTTTGACTCGTTTTATTGCGATTGAGTTCATCTTTTTTCAGTGGATTTTTCAAGGCGGACGCTGGCAACGCTTTGAACTATCAACATTAATGGGGACTAACTACGTTATCTGGCGCGATGCATTAGAAACTTTAGGTGGTTTTGATGAAAAGTCGCTAGTCGATGATACAGAAATGAGTTTCCGAATTTTTATCGGACAAAAACGAATTAAATGGGTTCCCTATGCAATTGGGTGGCAGCAGGACCCGCCTTCCTTAAGTGTATTTGTTAAACAGCGCTCACGTTGGACACAAGGTAATTTTTATGTGACACGTAAATATTTACCTGTAGCACTCAGAACACCATTTCCCATCGGAATTGAAATTCTGAATAACATTATGTGCTACATCCTTTTCGTACCAGCTCTGTTTTGGAGTCATATCACCTTAACACTTGGCTTACTTGATATTGCAGGTATTTCAGTTCCAGGACCATTTACGCTCCTGTGGGGTCTTTCATTTTGCCTATATGTGGCACAAATGTGGTTTACGCTATCTTTAGAAAAAGTTAAACCAGAACTCTATTTTTACTCTGTTTTATCTTATGTAAGCTACTCGCAAATCTTCTTATTTATTGTATTTAAAGCCGCATTCGACATGCTAAAAAATAAAATACAGGGTAATTCCCTTCAATGGTACAAAACAGAACGCAGCAAGGAGAAAAAATAAATGAAAAAGACTTTCGATCTTTACCAAACAGCTCAAGTGCTCCTTGCCAGCACCAGTTTTTTACTCGCCATGTCTGCTCATGCATATACATGGAAACTGGATGATATTAGTACCTCGACTAAATATACTGTCGAGCCTCATTTTTTCTATGTGGGAAAAGGTGCTGAATGGCAAAATATCCAGTTTTCTACTGACTATTCCACTGAAAACGACACAACATTACTGGTGAAGTATGACGATAAACTCATCTATAACACGACCTTAAATGGTGATGGCCAATTTAAATTTAATATTCCTGCCAGCCCAAGTGGTTTTCACCGTTTAGATTTTATTATTCAACAATATGCTAAACCTACAACTCTAAACCAGACAAAAGAAACCTTCTGTACCGAAGATATCGATCATTTAACTTATTTGAGTAATTCCCAACTCGACTTTACGCCTATTCGTAATGTTTATCGTTTAAAAGATTTACCAGATGCTCTATTTAATCCACAAACTAGACGTCCTACGCCATTTGTTGGAATTTTAAAATATAACCGTAAGGAAATTACCGAAGCATCCATGCTAGCTCGGTTAGCAAGCTCTTGGAGTTCTGTAACTCCTATTGAATGGGTCGACTCAGGACAAACTAATTTAAATGCTGAAACAAACTTTATTATTGAAGTGATTCATTCAGCCAATCCCCTTAAAGGCGGTGCTTTAGTACAAATTGCGAAACCGGCAGAAGGTGTTCCGACACTATCAATAACTTACCACACACCACAAGAGCTCACTTCTGCTATTAATGGGCTGATTAACCCAGCCTATGTACAACAGCTTGATACTGATAGTGCAATTTTCCCAACCACAATTTCAGCACCTGCTTGGGCACAATTTAGAAAAATTGACACGCTTGCAGATTTGGGTATTAGCGACTTCAGACTCAACCATGCTGAAAAGAATCTCTTTCTTGATTTCCCAGCAGTCTGGCAACCAACTGATATCCTCCAGGGACAAATCGCACTTCGTATTCAAAGTGGCTTATTACAAGGCTCGAGTATCACTGCATGGCTGGATGGCGGCCTCGCTGGTAGTATGAAAACGGCGGATCTTGCTTCTGACCCCGTGAACCGACAGTTCAACATCTTTGCCAAGGAAATTTCAAATACAACAAACTTTAGCTTAAAACTTGAAAACTCGGTCATTGCCAACTCACAGTGTTTACCAAATGCTCACGGTTCACTTTGGGTTGATACCGCCAAGTCAACAGTAAAACTTCCGCATAAACTCAAAAATGGTGTGGCAGCGCTTTCAATGACGTTAGCAACTAAGCCAACGATTGCAATTGATGACCAATCAGGGGCACTAAATATGGCTATTATTTTAGGGCAAGTTGCTAAAAATATGTTGCTTACACAAGCACCTATGCCATTAAACTTAGTACGGTTTTCACCAAACGCTCCACAAGCAGTTAATGTGAGAGTCAATAAAGAGATTTATCAGCAACAAGTATCAATGCATCAAAACATTATTTATGCACCAGCAGCAACAAATGGTTTTATTGTGAGTTATAACAATAACCGCTTTGATGTGATTACTGACTCTGAAAATGGTGCACAAACATTCATGCATTTATGGGGAACGATTCAACATAAAATTCCAAACAATGTCACCAAAATGCTGGTTTCTGAAAATGGCAATATTTATGTTCTCCAGAAATTAATTGTAGGTAACCAAAAAGCACCACTAGTTCAGCAATCATCATTCTTTTTACTAGTTGTGATTATCTCTGCAATTATGATAATAGTGATCTTCTTGTGGTATTGGTTACGACGAAATAATGAGAAAACAGATACCAATTAAAATAACTGCTTTTATTATTTTAATTATATGTAGTGTAGTGGCGTATGCGGGGTTGTTCAAAAATCATGGACAACCTCCAATTATTGAAGGTATTTTCTGGCAACCCGATAATAATACCACTCCTCCTAAAGGAAACTGGCATTACTTAGGAGTGAACACTTTTGTTCCCCAATGGTCAGTCGTCGAATCTAAATCTTGGTGGAAAAACTCTAATCTTCCTCAATGGGAAAATGCCATTGATATACAAAAAATTAAACAACAACCTTGGGCCAAAAATCTCATCTTGGGTTTAGCAGGTGAATATAACGAACGTGAAGCACGTGCAAATGTCGTTGCTTTAGGAGAAAAATCTGCGCAAATTATTCAAGAACAAAAAGATGCACCATTAAAAGGTTATTATTTTCCAGTAGAAGCCGATCCAACATGGCTAAGAGTCAGTACATTAGGACATGTTTTAGAAAAATTGCCCTCACCTATCTGGGTTAGTATTTACAGTGGTGAAAGCGAACCTGAAAACTATGATTTGTGGGTTAAAAGTTGGTTGCCTCAACAAGCGGGTATCTTTTTTCAAGACGGCGTAGGTGTGGGAGTAAGGACTCCCCAACAAGCTCGACGTATTTTAGATCAACTTGAGCAAACTCTTGGAAAAGATAAAACGGTGATTGTGCTCGAAGCCTTTCGAACCAAGAAAAATGGACAATTTCGAGCAGCATACCCTTGGGAAATTATTTCTCAGATTAAAGCTTATGAAGGCAAGAAAATTTATATTTTTGATGGTCCACATTACATGGGACGTTGGTCGGTTTACATCGTCGGTTTGTGGTATCGTCTCGCTTATGGCGGCACATCTACCGCCATAAACGAATCGGAAATTTCAAAATAAATGACTTCTATTCATAAGTTTTAGCAATTTCATTTAATATTCGCTGAGCAGCACGCCCATCACCAAACGGATTTTCAACATTTGCCATTTTTTGATAATGCTGTGAATCCGTTAAAAGTTTCTCAGCCTCTTCAATAATTTTCTGCTGATTTGTTCCAACCAATACCCCTGCTCCCACCTCTACTACTTCCGGACGTTCAGTCGTGTCTCTTAAAATTAAGACAGGCTTATTAAATGATGGGCTTTCTTCTTGTAAACCACCAGAGTCCGTTAAAATAAAACTGGAACGATCTATAACGGCCAATAAACTTGGGTAATCGAGTGGCTTAACCAAATGAATTTGAGCATGATTTTTAAACTTATCATGTACTACATCATGTACAGCCGGGTTTAAATGCACAGGCCAAATAAAATGTAAATCAGGATGATGATTAGTTAAATGCTCAACTGCATTACAAATATTTTGAATTCCCTCACCGAAATTCTCACGGCGGTGAGCAGTTATAAGTACAACTTTATCGTTTTGTTTTAATTCAATTCCGTAAGGCTCAAGTTGATTTTTCAAACCCGTCTTTTCAGCTATGAGTTTCCTTCCTAAATATACAGCATCGACTACCGTATTCCCTGTCACTGTAATCAACGAAGGTGGAATCTGCTCATTTAACAAGTTACGCTTTGATTGTTCTGTAGGGGCAAAATGCCATTTGGTAATACGAGAAACTAACTGGCGGTTACCTTCTTCAGGAAACGGATGATCTAAATCATAAGAACGTAAACCTGCTTCGACATGGGCAACAGGTATCTTCATTGAAAATGCGACTAACCCAGCAGCTAACACAGTCGTAGTATCACCCTGAATGACAATCGCATCTCTTTTTTGTCCATCGGTGTAGACATGTTCAAGTTGTGTCAAACCATGAATTAACAGCTGATTTAGGCTTTGTCCTGCATTCATAATTTTGAGTCGGTGGTCAATTTCGACCCCAAAGAAATCTATGGCATCTCGCACTAATTCATCATGCTGCCCCGTGAAAATAACTTCTACCTGAAATCGTGAGTCTTGTTTTGCCAATAGAATTACTGGAGCCAACTTTATAAGCTCTGGACGGGTACCAAAAACAATCGAAATAAAAATTTTTTTCATTATTAGAAATCCTTATAAAAAACAAATTCTACTCGGGTATTGTTGTAATGATCTTTTGTATTAACAGGCACGTCTTTAAAATAGTTGCCATATAGACGTTCAACACGTAGTTTTATTGGTTGATAGTTAAAAGGCTGCCATGAAATCCCTGGGCCATATTCAAATAAATTATTGTAATATTCATTTTTACTGTCTGCTAAGCCATGCAATTTCACATAACCCTGCACAGTTCCCTCGTCTCCTTTATATAAATTTAAACCTGTGCGTAAGCGTAAATCTCCAATAACGTTATAGTCTTCTCTTGAATAAGTCGCGACATTACCATAGAGATCCGTAAAGTAATTATCTAAACAAAGTGTATGATTACATTTAGACTGCGAATACCATTCCTGATAACCCGTTACACCGCCTACAACACTTTCACGAAATTTTTTTCTATTTCGATCAATCAAGTCATAACTTCCACCCACTTCGACATAAGCTCGAACAGGAATTGAAGTCCATGGTTGATAATTTGCACCTACCCCAAGAGTAACCGCATTTTCATCAATAATTTCAGGTCGTACTCCACCTTGAGATTTAGTATCACGGTTTAAATTAAGAAAGCCATATACTTGAGCTCGTCCGTTATCGATGTTTTTACCGTACCGAACTTTTAAGGGAAAAATAACATCGTCATAACGTGACTCATAAGAGGGTGCAAAATAAATATCACCAAAATATGGTTTAACCTCACCCCCACTTAAATTTTTAACCGCTTGAGTTGCCTTTGCTGCAATTGCTGGATCTGAAGATGAAGTTAATTCTTTAAATAAAACCAATGCATCACGATCTTTTTTCTGCTGATTCAGCAAATATGCTTCTTGTAATTTTAAATTGTCGTCTTGAGGAGCTAAAGCTCTTGCTTGTCTTAAACTTTGTAAAGCCTCATCTCTTTTTTCGAGCCGAATTTGTAAATAAGTAAGGCTTTTCCAGACTTTAATATCTGTAGGGGTCAACTTACTCAGCTCAACTAATATTTTTTCTGCTTCTTGAGGTTGAGACTGCTCTATTTTATAAAATCTGTCCCACTTATCATAAATGAGGTTTCCAGGTTTATAGTCTGAAGCTACTTGGTCCTGTGCATAAACACAGCCCATGCTAACTAACGTTAAAGAAGAGATCACTGCTCCCATAAGTAATATTGAATGCGTTATAGAATTTATTGTTTTGCTATTTTTCATTTTCACCTCTACAGTAAATTAGAGTTATTAGGGGGAAATTTTTGGAATAATCAATAAATATCATAATTAAAAATAATGATTTACATCGTTAAGTTAGGTTAAGGATGGTTTAATATAAATAATTTAGTCTCCATTCTTATTATTGATCTATTCTTTAGTATCCCTAAATTTCCTATAATGATGACATATTTTTTGATCAATAAATTGTAAAATTTCATAGCATCTATAAAACATTTATAAGGCAAAACACATGGCTTTTCCACATCATACAGAGCATCATGCAATTCACCGTTCAGGTTGGTTAAGAGCTTCGGTATTAGGAGCCAATGATGGAATTATTTCTGTCACTAGCTTAATTATGGGCATGGCAGCAAGTGGAGCCAACTCACATACTCTATTAATTACATGCATTGCTGGACTAATTTCTGGGGCTACATCAATGGCCGCCGGCGAATATATTTCCGTGAAATCTCAGGAAGATATTGAAAAAGCTGATCTAGCTATTGAAGCAAAAGAACTCTCAAAGCACCCGCAAAAAGAGTTAGATGAATTAACTCAAATTTATATTTCTAGAGGCTTATCTAAAGAACTAGCTCAAGAAGTTGCTTTGCAGCTAACCACTCATGATGCATTGGGTGCACATGCCCGTGATGAAATAGGTATCCATGAAAATACGGCAGCCAATCCTGTACAAGCTGCATTATCATCTGCTGCATCATTTTCTTTTGGGGCTTTTTTCCCCATGCTCGCTATATTACTGAGCCCGAATCAATGGATTATGCCTGTGGTTTTGGCTACCGGTATTCTTTCATTGGCGATTTTAGGCGCACTTTCTAGTTATTTTGCAGGTACATCAAAACTTAAAGGTAGTTTACGTATTACGTTATGGGGAATTTTAGCAATGGCTTTTTCAAGCTGGATCGGTTCTTTATTTAACGTCACTCCTTTATAAAAAGATTTTTAAAATAGTCCTCTAGAATATTTAAAAATTAAATAGCCAATATTATTTGCTCTTCATTCTATTTTCACGTTATGGTGAAGTGAAAGAAGTGAGGTGAATAAAATGAGCCTATTACAACAACTTGCAATTAAACATCCAATTTTTCTGGCTCCCATGGCAGGAGTTTCTACTCCAGAACTAGCGGCCGAGGTTTCAAATCAAGGAGGTCTTGGATCATTAGGCTTGGGAGCCAATACTCCGCAAAGTGCACGTGAACAAATTTTAAGAACTCAAGCACTCACTGAAAACTCATTTCAGGTTAATTTTTTCTGTCATCAATCTACAGAACTTAACCTAGAAAAAGCAAAACAATGGATTGAATATCTGCGTCCTCATTTCGAAAAATTTGGTGTTCAACCACCTCAAGAGTTGCACTGTATTTATCCAAGTTTTTTAGACAATGATGACTTTTTAAATGTTGTTTTAGAAACTAAACCTAAAGCGGTGAGCTTCCATTTTGGTATTCCGCATCCGTATCAAATTAAAGCTTTGAAAGAAGCTGGTATTTTGACTATGGTTTCGGCCACCAACCTGATTGAAGCCCAAGCGATTGAGGCAGCAGATATCGATATTATTATTGCTCAAGGTATTGAAGCAGGTGGACATCGAGGAATTTTCAATCAGACTTTTGATGCAGCGATTAAAACCAGTGACTTGGTCCAATTGATTGTGAAGCATTGTAAGCTTCCTGTTGTAGCTGCAGGTGGTATCATGACTGGTTTACAAGCCAAACATATGTTGGGCTTAGGAGCAACTGCAGTCCAGCTAGGTACAGCATTTGTTCAATGCCAAACTTCAAATGCTTCTGCTGAATATCGCAAAGCATTATTTACTGAACCTGTAACGCAAATTAGCGCTAGCCTTTCTGGGCGTCCTGCTCGCGGTTTATTCAACCATTGGCATACCAAAATCGATTCACCTACTCGACCTGCCCAACCAGAATATCCATACGCTTACGATTTAGCAAAGCAACTCAATGCTCTTGCGAGTAAACACCATGACTATGGTTTTGGTGCTTTTTGGGCAGGAAGTAATGTTGCACAAATACGTGAATTAGGCGCATCTGATCTGGTCAATCAACTCGTTGTTGAAATGCTAGATAATGAATAGATAAAGATTTTAAGCAACCAGCCTGTGTACTGGTTGCTTTATTTTAGTGAGTAGCTAATAAATTAACTTGTTCAACCTGAACATCACTCATCAAATTACCTTCTGCAAGCAATTGATTAAAATAACTCTCGACCACTAACGCTTGTTCAGCAGTGGTTTCAACTTTATACATATTTTGTCGGAACTCGTTACTTGAACGTAAGCCTTTGGTGTACCAAGCAATATGCTTACGAGCAATACGACATCCGGAATATTCACCATAAAATTGATATAACTCAGACAAATGTCCTAAAAGTACATCTTTGACTTCTTCAATATTGGGAGCAGCCAAATGCTCACCAGTTTTTAAATAATGAGCAATTTCACGGAAAATCCATGGACGACCTTGTGCGGCCCGCCCAATCATAATTGCATCGGCGCCAGTATAGTCCAGTACATATTTTGCTTTCTCAGGACTATCAATGTCACCATTGGCAATTACTGGAATATTGATTAACTCCTTAACATGTTTGATTAATTCATAACGTGCTGTATTTAAATACATGTCTTCACGTGTACGTCCATGCAATGCTAACGCAGCAATCCCCGCCTCTTCAGCACGTTTAGCCACGCGTAAAATATTTTCTTGGCCATTTAAAAATCCCAAACGGGTTTTTAACGTCACAGGAACATCAACTGCTGCAACAACAGCATCTAGTATTCGAGCTACCAAGTCCTCATCTTGTAATAATGCTGAACCTGCTAATTTATTACATACTTTTTTTGCAGGACATCCCATATTGATGTCAACAATTTGCGCCCCATTTGCAACTTGATAACGGGCAGCCTCAGCTAACTGTTCTGGATCAGAACCTGCAATTTGTGCAGAAATAGGAGCTAGCTCTCCATCAAAATTCGCACGATAAAGACTTTTTTTAGTCATCCGCAAAGTTTTGTCAGCAGTCATCATTTCGCTCACCGCATGACCCGCACCAAAATACTTACACAGTGTTCTAAATGGACGGTCTGTGACGCCGGCCATAGGGGCAACAATTAAATTATTTGACAGTTGATAGGGACCAATATACATATATATTCATACAATTGATGATCAACATAGTATACTTCATCCGCTTGATCAGCTCATCTTTTTTGCAGGTGCTTTCCTCTCCATGAACAAACCGTTGTCTTCCCGTTTTTTATTAAAATCATTCGGTGTAGTCACCGTATGCATGAGTTTAGCTGCTTGTGGAGATAAAGCCTGGTGGTCAAAAAATGATGAGCCCGATTTAGAAAGCCAGCAAATTAAAAAGTTAATTCCATCGCGCGTGCATGATCGTGAGTCATGGGCCAAAGATATTGAAGATATTATGCAGGAATTAAAAATTCCTAAAACCAAGCAAAATGTCTGCAGTATTGTTGCAATTGTAGATCAGGAATCTAACTTTGTTGCCAATCCTGTGGTACCGGGTCTTGGTAAAAAAGCGGTTGATGAAGTCAGTACCCGTTTAAATGAAAAGTTTGAAGACAAACTTGGTGAGAAAGTTGGCGGTACTGTCGCAGGCTACTTCGAAGAAGTATTAAAAACCCAGCCTTCCCCTGACAATAACTACATGAGTCAGATGCGTAAAGTCAAAACTGAAAAAGATCTCGACTTACTTTATCGTCAAATTTTTGATTTTATGACTCAACATTATCATGTCAGTGCATTAACTGGTGCAGCTAAATTGGTTGGACAAGATATTGGCGAGAAAATGAACCCTATTACGACTTTGGGTTCAATGCAAGTTCACATTAATTATGCCAAAGCCCATAAGCGTTCTAGCATGAATATTGCAGACCTTAGAAATGATCTTTATACGCAATATGGTGGCCTATATTATGGTATTCACCGCTTGATGGTATATCCAGCAGACTATGATAAGGCGATTTACCGTTTTGCCGATTATAACTCAGGTATGTACTCTAGCCGTAATGCTGCTTTTCAAAGCATGCTCGATGCCCTTACTGATACTAAACTTACTTTAGATGGTGATTTATTACTTTACAATAAATCTGGTGATCCACTCGCAGTTCAGAGTCAGTCAGAAAAAGAGTTAATGAAATTATTTACTGCAAATAATGTTTTAATTACTCCAAGACAACTTCGCGATGACCTGAAGTTGGAAAAAGAGAAAAAGTTTGAAAGTACAACAACTTATATTGCATTAACTAAACTTTATAAGGCTAAAACTGGCAAAGAACCGATCTATGCCATTATGCCTCAAGTGGTAATTTCTGGGCCTAAATTAAGTCGTGACTATAATACTAACTGGTATGCAACCCGCGTAAACGGACGATATGAATCATGTATGCAACGAGCGAAACGAATAAGACAATAAAAAATCTCGCCCTGTTCGATTTTGATGGGACCTTGTGTAGTAAAGACAGCTTTACAGGGTTCATCTTTTATGCGTTATCTAAGCGCCACATCGTTAAGCAAGGCTTGAAAATCCTGCCATGGATTCAAGCCTACTACCTTAATTTTTATCCTGCCCATGCGATGCGAGCTAAGCTGTTCCGAAGCATGTTCCGTAATACCCCGGCAATTGAGCTACAAAGGTTAGGTGAAGAATATGCACAAGAGCTCGTATCGACGCTTTCACCTGAAATGTTTGCACAATTACAACAACATCAATTACTTGGTGACCAAGTGGTATTAGTTTCGGCTTCAATTGATATCTATCTTGCTCCACTTTGCAAATTACTTGATATCGAATTAATTTGTACTGAAACTCAAGTTAAAAATGGCATCATGACGGGCTACTATTCAACACCGGATTGTAGTAATGAACAAAAGAAGTTAAGAATACATGAACAATATTCTTTGCAGGATTATTATCAAATTTATGCTTATGGGAATACTTCAGAAGATTTAGACATGTTGAGCCTTGCCACCCACCCTTTTATGGTCGGTGAAGATCGAATCTTGCCCTCATTAACACCACAAAAAAAGCTCGCATAAAGCGAGCTTTTTAATTGATCACAACTTAATAAATTGCCATATGGTCACGATGGATCATTTCAAGCGAACGGGCTTCTCCAAGTACTTGGTAAACCTTGTCTGAAGAAAGGCCTTTAATAATTTCAGCTGAACGAGAACTAAAGTTTACTCGTCCAACCGCAATACGTTTGCCTTGTTTATCCACACATTCAACCACATCACCACGATCAAAATGTCCTTCAACAGTTTTGACCCCAACAGGGAGTAAACTGCGATGTTTTGATTTAATCGCGTCAACCGCGCCATCATCAATGACCAAGCGACCTGCTGTTTGTAAATGTGCAGCAAGCCACTGTTGATGCGCTGTCATACGGTCTTTATCTGTTGTGAATAATGTACCTAACATTTCACCAGCCATTACTCGTGACAATACATTGTCACTTTCACCACTAGCAATCAGTGTTGGACAACCTGACTTGGCAGCTAGACGTGCGGCACGAACTTTAGTGACCATGCCACCTCGTCCAAGAAGCCCACCACCGCCAGCCATTTCAAATAAGACATCATCCATAGCACGTACAGTTGATAACAACTTTGCATCTGGGTTATGGCGAGGATCTGAGTCAAACATGCCTTGCTGATCTGTTAAAATGATCAATAAATCAGCATGCACTTGACCAGCAACCATTGCTGCTAAGGTATCGTTATCACCAAAACGAATCTCGTCAGTAGAGACTGTATCGTTTTCATTGATAACCGGAATAACACGCCAGTCAATCAAGTTCTGCAACGCATCGCATGAGTTCAAATAACGACGGCGATCTGCCAAATCGTCATGTGTTAATAACACTTGCGCTGTTCGAATACTATGATTTTCAAGCACGCTAGACCATGTGTGAATTAGGCCCATCTGCCCAATTGCGGCACATGCTTGTAAACTGGGTAGATCGGTGGGTCGACTCGCAAGCTTCATACGAACCATACCTTCTGCTACAGCTCCTGAAGACACTAAAATAATTTCGTGTCCAGCATTGTGTAAATCTGCAATCTGTTTCGCCCAATGCGAAATAGCTTCCAGATCTAGCCCCTGCCCATTTGCTGTGAGTAAAGATGATCCGATTTTAACAACGATTCGTTTACACTCACTGAGCTTACGTTGCCCATCGACCACTTCTATCATGTTTTCCTCGGTTTTTTAGTCACGAACGTAGATGCTTTCTACATCATTGTCGTCTTCATCATCGTCAAAATCGTCATCATCGTCCATCATACTTTCGAGACGTTGTGCTCGACGCATCGCACGATATGCTTCTTTTGCCGCAATGGTTTGTTCACGTGTTTCAACTTCTAGTTGTTCACGGAAAGCTCTTACTTCTGCTGCGTACTCAGGATCTTCAACTTCGCGTTCACGTTGTTGTTCAATCTGATCCATCAAGTAATACACAACTTCTTTTGTTCCTTCGCTTAATAAGCCTGATGTCTTAAAGACAGGACCAGTCCACTCTAATTCATCTAGAATGTGCTGACACCACTCTTCACGGCTTTCTTCAGCAATTTGATCCAGTTTATTCAGCACCAAAACAACCGGTAGTTTCGCCAAAGTAGGTGAAAACTTAGCCAGCTCGTTCATAATAGCTTTTGCATTATGTGCTGGATCTGAACCATCAATTGGTTGTACATCAATGATGTGTAACAGAATACGAGTACGGGCTAAATGTTTAAGGAAGCGAATTCCTAGACCTGCACCTTCTGCCGCACCTTCAATAAGGCCCGGAATATCGGCCATTACAAATGAACGATGACGGTCAGCATCTACAACACCCAAGTTTGGAACCATGGTTGTAAATGGATAGTCTGCCACTTTTGGCTTTGCAGCACTTACAGCACGAATGAAAGTAGATTTACCCGCATTTGGCATACCTAATAAGCCAACATCTGCCAATACTTTCAACTCAAGACGAATTTCACGAAATTCACCTTTTGTACCCGTAGTACATTTACGTGGAGCACGGTTAGTTGATGATTTAAAGTGGGTATTCCCCAAACCACCTTCACCACCACCTGCAACCAGAATTCTTTGGCCGTCTTCAACCAAGTCGCCAATAATATCGCCAGAATCTGTATCAACAATTGTTGTACCAACAGGTACTTTTAAAACCACATCTTCACCACCGCGTCCGGTACAGTTAGCACCTGCACCGTTTTTACCACGCTCAGCGCGGAACTTACGGGTGTAACGGTAATCGACTAGCGTACTTGTATCATCATCAGCTTGAATATAGATACTTCCACCACGTCCGCCATCACCACCATCTGGGCCACCAAATGGTACAAATTTTTCACGGCGAAAACTGGCTACGCCATTGCCACCGTCGCCAGCCTCTACGGTAATGACTGCTTCATCAACAAAGCGCATTTGCCAATCCTCTAAAAACTCTAAAACCGCCTATTCTGCCATATTTTCATAAAATTCTCGAATAGAAAATCGAGAGAATTCTACTTTCATAGGTCTTATTTTATTTCTTTTGATATTGATAAAAATTTACAGCAGATCATCGCCTCTCTTTATGTGTTTATCCCTTAAGGATGAACATTACGTAAAGGCAAATCCATCTTCATATCTAAATTAGCTTTGGTGTGCTGTACCGAGTTATACATAATCGCATTAAAGCTTGAGATATTACCCATTTCCATTGCATCGTTAATTTTTAAACTTGGATTAAACTGGTGTTTAATTGGTAAGTTTACCGACTCATCAAACTCAAAATAAACCGGACCATTAAAAGCAATTTTAACCGGAATGGTATAACTACGTTTTAACTGAAATGGAATATCAAGATTGATGGGAATATTTAATTTTAATGGAAATCTAGGAAGTAATTTATTTTGGTATATTAAATCGGTGGTTGTTTCCAAAGGCATCACCTGATCAACTTTCAGCGTGGTGGTATAATCAACACTTACTGTAATTGGAGTCTCAACTTCAAACGCTAAATCAGCCAAATATCTCCCCTTTAATGGCACCGAAATCTGACGATCAATATCAATTGATGTATCTAGTTTACCTATAGACTGTACCTGTAAGTTATTGCCAACATGGATTTTAGTTTCTAATGACTCTGGTAATCGAATATCTGACTCGTGTGCAGAAACAACCACTGAAGCTTGTATGTTTAAATAGAGCCAAAATAAAATTGCCGTGAGTACCATAATCAGAAAGAAACTGATGAGCATACTTTTTATTGAACCCAACATAAGCCACCCACCTACTTTTTCTGGTTCTGAGCAGGTAAAGATGTAGCATTATCATCTTTAACACGATTAAGGCTCATGCTCGACAGCGGTATTTTTAACTCACCATGCTCAATTCTAACTGGCAACGTATTCTTCACATCTACCGAAGCATTTAAAGCAGTTTTTACAGGTACATTCAAACTCCCCTGAATTGGAATGTTTGTTTTTAACTGAGCATTTAATGGAATATGAAGATTTTCTTTTAAAACAGTTTTTACCGGAGCATCAAATTTCAAATGAACTTTTTGATCGAGCGGGACTTGAATATCAATAGGTACATCAAGCTTTAACGGGATATTACCTTTTAATGGCAAAGTAATATCCCTACCTAATACTCTGACTTGAACTTTAGTATCTATTGGGAGGCTTTGATCAACTTTTAACGTTTCTTTAACTGGAATAACGGTACTAATTGGCACCATATTATCGAAATAGACACGTGGAGTTAATGTCTGTGTTAAAGGGATGGTTAACTTTTCATTAATAGGAATATTCGCATTTACTCGGCCTTTTACATCGACATTTAAAGCATCTTTGACTTTAACTTGTACCTGCAATGGTTCTTGTAAATCAATCGCTACAGCTTGATTTTTCAGCGGAATATAAATATTAAAATGCTTAAAAACCCAAATGGCGATGAGCACACCACATATATTCGCGATGATGATAAAAAAGAAGACGATTAATAATCTTTTAAACTGCTGCAATTCCAATCCCTTTACTATTTCTTTTTGTTCCTTAAGTCCTATTCTCATTGATTTCTAAAAAATAATCAGCATATATTTTGTACGGTTGTAAAAAAACCCAGTCTAAACTGGGTCTTTTTGTCACATACTTTTATCTAACATTAAATGGAATTAAGCGTTAGTTTCTGCAGGAATTTTTGTATAGCTTACGCCACACATTTGTTCAGCGATACGTAATACTTGGCAGCTATAACCTACTTCGTTATCGTACCAAACATAAGCAGTTAAGCGGTTACCAGAAGTAATCGTTGCTTGAGCATCATATACACCAGCTGTACGAGAACCGATAAAGTCGCTTGATACCACTTCTGTAGAGTTGGTATAACCGATTTGACCTTGAAGGTTAGAGTTAATCGAGATTTGACGAATGTATTCGTTCACTTCTTCACGATCAACTTCTTTATCAAGCGTTAAGTTTAAAATTGCAAGAGATACGTTTGGTGTAGGAACACGTACAGAGTTACCAGTTAACTTACCTTTTAATGCAGGTAATGCTTTAGCAACAGCTTTAGCAGCACCAGTTTCAGTAATAACCATATTCAATGTAGCTGCACGACCACGACGATCAGCTTTGTGGTAGTTATCGATTAAGTTCTGGTCATTTGTAAATGAGTGAACTGTCTCAACGTGACCGTTAAGAACTTTATATTTGTCATCCAATACTTTAAGAATTGGAGTGATTGCATTTGTTGTACAACTTGCAGCAGAGATGATTTTGTCTTCATCTAAGATGTCAGTGTTATTTACACCAAATACAACGTTTTTCATTTCGCCTTTACTTGGTGCAGTTAATACAACACGTGCAACGCCTGGGCATTTCAAGTGTTGGCTTAAGCCTTCAGCATCACGCCATTTACCAGTGTTGTCGATTAAAAGCGCGTTTTCAATACCGTATTGAGTATAGTCTACTTCGCTTGGGCTAGATGCATAGATCACTTTAATGAAGTTACCATTCGCAATGATTGCTTCGTTTTCTTCATCAACAGAGATTGTACCAGCGAAAGTACCGTGAATTGAGTCACGACGAAGTAAAGAAGCACGTTTTGCCAAGTCACCGTCAGAAGACTTACGAACAACAATCGCTTTAAGGCTTAAACCACGACCTAAACCTGATTGGCTAATGATTAAACGAGCTAAGATACGACCGATACGACCAAAACCGTAAAGAACTACGTCTTTAGGTTGTTCAGAAGTTGCGCTACCTTTAATTGACTCAACTGCTTGAGCAACAAAAGCATCAACATCACCGCCTTTTTCTTTATATTCAACCGCAAGTTTACCGATATCAACTTCTGCAGAACCAATGTTTTCAACTTTTGCTAAAGCTTCTAAAATTGGGAATGTATTTACAACAGAAAGCTCAACATCTACAACACGTGTACGACGGTGAGTTTTCAAAATTTGAATAACAGAACGGTTAATTAAAGAGCGACCGTAAACAGATACGACAATATTTTTTTCACGGTATAATTGACCGATTACTGCAATCATACGTTCCGCGATTTCTTCACGGTTTTTCCAACGGCCTTGGTGTTCAGCGTGCAGGGCGATGATAGTGTCTTTGCTCACAGATACGTCCTCTAATTAATTATATCTAGGCGTGATTTTTAAAACCCCGTAATTGTAATGGAATTATTAGCAAGAATGAATCAAAAGCTGACGTTAGTGGCTAGATTTTCCTAAAATTCATCATAAATTCATAAAATACCTATAATTATTTTTTATTATCTTATTGTTTAAAGCAGCTAAATTTTTGCTTTTTCTTACTTTTTAGATTCTGATGCTCTAATCGTGAGCATCATTTTTTAATCTTTTTTGATATTTTTCGATATTTAACTGCAAATTTTTGGCTTTTTGCTGCTGTTGATATAGATGGAATGCGCCTTCTAACACCAATACCAAAACGGCACACCAAATTGGAAGATAAGTAAACCATTCTTCTTTACCAATGCTTTCCCCTAGAACTAAAGATGCTAAAGCAAGTAACACTGGTTCAAGATATCCAAGAAGACCAAACATAACCAAAGGTAAATAACGGCTTGCCAATATATAACATCCCAAGCCTATAGCACTAAGCACACCTAATCCTGCAATAACCAACCCGAGTGTCGGCTGATCGAAAAACTTACTATATGGCAATAACCCTGTATGTGTCAGATAGATTGCAACTGGCATAATAATCAGAAGATCCCACCAAAAGCCCCCTAAATTATCCGTTTTAATTTTCTTACGTAACAAGAAATAAGCTGAATAACCAATGGCTACCAAAGCAGTTTCCCAAGCAATGCTTCCTAGACGAAAAATCTCATGACCTACACCAACTATGGCCAGAACAATAGCGACCCATTGAAATTTTGATATTTTTTCGCCATATAAGACACTGCCAGCTAACACTAAAACAAGCGGTAGAAGGAAATATCCCAAAGAAACTTGTAAACCACGCCCATGCATTGGTCCCCATAAAAAGAGCCATAACTGTACCGACGTTAAAATGGAGGTTGTGATGAGTAATAAGAGAAAAGAAGGTTTTGCCAAAATACGCTGATAGATATTTTTAATATGACTTAAGTCACCACTCCACCACATAAACACAGTTAAAAATGGCAAAGTCGCAATAATACGCCACCCAAACGTCTGCTCACTATCAAGCTGGCCGAGTAGTTGAGTATAGAAATAAAGCACACCGAAAGTTAATGATGCCATGACAGAGAAAATCACGCCTTTTAACATCACCAACCTCTTTATACTTTAATAAAAATGAAGCGATACAATACTTGATTTATCCACTATACAAAAGAAAAAACCATGTGAAGACATGGTTTTTTCTTAAGCAAATTTTTTATTCTTTGTGCTCAGAGTGGATAATATCTCGAATATCAAATCCTAATGTTTTTGCATAATTGAGATATTCATCAACTACTTCTTTTTTAGGATGTGGCGTTCGAGATAATACCCAAAGATATTTACGAGAAGGCTCTCCAACTAAAACCGTCTGATAGTCTTCATCCAGTTTTAAGATCCAATAATCACCACGAATTACGGGTATCCATCTCACAGCTTCAGGTAAAAAACTTACTTTTAGTTTAGTGTTATATGGTGGATTCACCACAAATGCTTCACCAATAGATTGCTGTAATTGTTTTTGATTATCATAACAACGGTTATCTACAACAATATTTCCATTTTCATTTAAGGTATATGTTGCAGATACGTTGTAAGCACATTTTTTTTGAAAAAAAGCTGGTTTACGTGCGACTTCATACCACACACCTAAATAACGGTCTAATTCAACTTTATCGACAGTTGGTAACGGTTTTTGCTGAGCATAGGCATATGTTCCAACGGCTAAACCAGTCAGAACAATCCCGCCCAATGCAATTTTTGCCAAGCGCCAACTGGCTTGCGGAACATTTTTTCGAAATGCCATTGTTGCCCTCAACTATTAGTTGCGAATACAAAAATAACTTAAACATCTACAGTAGCTTGTTTTTTAAACAAATCATGTAGTGTTATGTATCCATTTATTGCAACATTTGCGCTTTTAAACGAACAATTTCATCACGAATACGTGCCGCTTGCTCAAACTGTAAGTCTTTAGATGCTTTTAACATTTCTTTCTCAAGCTTAGTAATATGCTTACTAAACAATTTAGGATCAGAAAGAATATGTCGATCATCGGCACTTAAAGCTTGTGCCTGCTCTAATACCTTCTCATCAATTTGATCATCTGAAAGCACTTCACCTGCATCAATTTCTTTGATGACCTGACGAACAGCACTACGAGGTGTAATACCATGTAGTTCGTTAAACTCAATTTGTTTGGCTCTACGGCGCTCAGTCTCATCAATTGCTTTTTGCATAGAATCGGTAATTCTATCTGCATATAAAATTGCTTTACCTTTCACATTTCGCGCAGCACGACCAATGGTCTGAATAAGCGAACGCTCAGAACGTAAAAAGCCCTCTTTATCTGCATCTAAAATAGCAACTAAAGAAACCTCAGGCATATCCAAACCTTCACGAAGCAAGTTAATACCGACTAAAACGTCGAATACACCTGTACGTAACTCATGAATAATTTTGACACGCTCAACTGTATCGATATCTGAGTGCAAATAAGCAACCTTAACGCCATATTCTTTTAAGTAAGACGTTAAATCTTCTGCCATACGTTTAGTTAAAGTGGTCACCAATACACGTTCATTTAAATTCTTACGAATATTAATTTCAGAAAGAACATCATCAACTTGAGTAAGTACTGGGCGAACTTCAATTTCTGGATCAATCAAACCTGTCGGTCGAACAACTTGCTCAACCACTTGTTCTGACTTTTCCAATTCGTATTTAGCGGGCGTTGCGCTCACAAATATAGTGGTCGGAACAATACGCTCCCACTCTTCAAATTTCATAGGGCGATTATCAAGCGCACTTGGTAAACGGAAACCATAATTCACTAAGTTTTCTTTACGTGAACGGTCACCTTTATACATTGCGCCAATTTGAGGAACCGTTACATGCGACTCATCAATAATCAGTAAAGCATCGTCTGGTACATAATCAAATAATGTTGGTGGGGCTTCGCCTGCAGGACGGCCCGATAAATGACGAGAGTAGTTTTCAATACCATTGGTATAGCCTAACTGCTGCATCATTTCCAAATCATAGCGAGTACGTTGCTCGATACGCTGAGCTTCAAGTAACTTGTCATGTTCACGGAAAAACTTAAGCTGGTCTTGAAGTTCGTCCTTAATGGTATCAATCGCACGTGTTAAGTTGTCTTTTGGCGTTACATAATGGCTTTTTGGATAAATCGTGACACGCGGTACTTTTCGCACCATTTTACCGGTGAGTGGATCAAACCAGCGAATTGAGTCTACTTCATCATCAAAAAGTTCAATACGAATTGCATGTTGATCAGATTCAGCTGGGAAAATGTCAATAATTTCGCCACGAATTCGGTAGGTACCACGTAAGAACTCAAGCTCATTACGTGTATATTGCATTTCAACCAAACGACGAATAATTTCGTCTCGACTCACGCGATCACCCTGCACCACATGCAATAACATTTGCATATAGGCATTAGGGTCACCCAAACCATAAATAGCAGATACAGAAGCAACAATAATTGCATCACGGCGCTCTAATAAAGCACGTGTTGCCGATAATCGCATCTGGTCAATGTGGTCATTAATTGCTGCGTCTTTTTCAATAAATGTATCTGAAGACGGAACATAAGCTTCTGGTTGATAGTAGTCGTAATAACTTACGAAGTATTCAACCGCATTATTTGGGAAGAAGGCTTTAAATTCACCATAAAGCTGAGCTGCCAACGTCTTATTATGCGCCATCACAATGGTTGGTCGCTGTGTTTGGGCAATAACATTTGCCATGGTGTAGGTCTTACCAGAACCAGTCACACCCAACAGTAACTGATTACGAAAACCTTTTTCGACACCATTCACCAGCTTTTCGATTGCCTGTGGCTGATCACCCGCTGGCTGGTAGTGAGTGACCAAATCGAAAGGTTGATTTTCGTTCACAGTTCTCTCTCTTTATAAAAAATTTGAATTTATCGTCTAGCAACTTAATGGGGACTTTTTCCCTAATTTAAAGTCTGTAGCCAGATTAATCTACAGCAAAAATATTAAGCATCTTGATACTTGACCAATGCTTTAAACGGTTGCAACATGGACTTATCCATTAGATAAAAAGCATAACCATGACCTATCAATATCATGATGAAAGTATTGTAACTGAACTCCCTGAAGATACAGTGTTTGTCTTCGGTAGTAATATGGCTGGACAACATGGTAGTGGAGCCGCACGTGTTGCCAGTCAGCATTTCGGGGCTGTAGAAGGTGTGGGACGTGGCTGGGCTGGACAAAGCTTTGCAATTCCAACTTTAAATGAACATATTCAACAAATGCCACTCTCCCAAATCGAGCATTATGTTGAAGACTTTAAAATTTATGCAAAAAATCACCCTAAGATGAAATACTTTGTGACTGCTTTAGGATGTGGGATCGCAGGTTATAAAGTTTCCGAAATTGCTCCGCTTTTTAAAGGCATATATCACAACGTGATTTTTCCAGAATCATTTAAACCGTATGTTGAAGATAATGCTGTTTCACAGTTTCCGACACTCACTCAAAAAATGGTTCAAAGTTTCATTAACGATGAAGTTATTTTTTACTTTAATCATGGCAGTGACTCTTTTGAAGACGCTTTAGATAAAACTGATTTATCAAATGCTGAAAAAGCGATAGCACTGATTGTTTTAAATGAAGAGTTATACCCTCGTGACCGCTATGGCAGAGGCCGAGATCATGAATTGAGTGATATTTTAGGTAAGCTCAATGGCAAAATTTTTAATATTCATGGTAACTCAGAAGGCGCAATGATTTTTGTCAGTGTCATTGTGGCACTGATGGAACTTTACGATTTCGATGAACAAGACTTCATTAAATTATGGCGCGGCGAGAAAAATATCGACCACCCGATTAACCGTTAATTTATTTTGATATTTTATGAGAAAGCAGATAAATTCTGCTTTCTCATTATTTTAATTATTCTAAAGATTTAAACTGATTATTTTCCAAAATCCTAATT
Source organism: Acinetobacter nosocomialis (assembly GCA_025736915.1). Lineage (GTDB taxonomy): Bacteria > Pseudomonadota > Gammaproteobacteria > Pseudomonadales > Moraxellaceae > Acinetobacter > Acinetobacter nosocomialis_A. The sequence continues at coordinate 979,830 of CP107049.1, forward strand.
TTTCTCATTATACTTTAAGGCAAACTGAATACTTAAAGAAACATATGGAAACTTTAGATTCTTCAATTTTTGACTTAATCCCAATTCCAATGTGGATTGAGGACTTCAGTGAAGTAAAGCAGTTATTTGACCTATGGAGAAATCAGGGGGTCGAAGACCTATATGAATTTCTAAGTCAAAATGAAAATTTGATTGTCGAATGTGCCCATAAAATTAAAATTATTAAGGTCAACCAAAAAGCATTAGAACTTTTTGAAGCAAAAAACCAAGAAGAATTATGCGCCAACTTAAATCTTATTTTTAAAAAAGAAATGTTTGAAGCTCATATTCATGAACTCAAAGCGTTATGGAATGGCAAAACTCATTTCTCGAGTACTACTATAAATTACACGCTCTCTGGTAAACGTATTGATGTACAACTGCGTGGAGCAATTTTACCGGGTTCTGAAACTACATTTGACCGTATTTTAATTACCACCGAAGACATTACGCCTTATCAAAATGCACTTCGTCAGGAAGAGAAAAATCGACGCCTAGCAGAGTCAATGTTTATCTACTCCCCGACTTCGCTTTGGGTTGAAGATTTTAGCCGTATTAAAAATAGAATTGATCAGCTTAGGCTATTAGGTATTGAAGACTTTAGGACTTTTCTAGATGTACATCCTGAGTTTGTGCGTCAATGTATAGAAGATATTCTAATTTTAGATGTTAACCAGTCGACTCTCGATTTATTTAAAGCCCCTGACAAAACGACTCTCTTAAAAAATACCCATAAAGTTTTTGCTGAAGAAATGGTGGAAACTTTTAGAGAGCAACTGATTGAACTGTGGCAAGGAAATATTCACCACAAGCGTGAAGCCATTAACTATGCTTTAGACGGACAAATTAGAAATGTCTTACTGCAATTTACCGTATTCCCCGGCTATGAAGAGACTTGGGGATTGGTACAAGTAGCACTTACAGATATTACTGCACGAAAGAAAGCTGAAAATTATTTAGAATATTTAGGCCAGCATGATGTGCTGACTAAGCTTTATAACCGTGCTTTCTTTACAGAAGAGCTTAATCGCTTAAATCGCAGCATTATTCGCCCTGTTTCTTCAATTTTTTTAGACATGAACGGTTTAAAAGAAACCAATGATCAACTTGGTCACGATATTGGCGATGGTTTATTGCGGCGTGTAGGTAATATTTTAAATCAGGCAATCACAAATACTGCATATACAGCTTCTCGAATCGGTGGCGACGAGTTTGTGATTTTAATGCCTGGTGCTGATGAAGCGAATGTTTTAATGATGCTGCAAACTATTCAGGAGCTTTTCAATATAGATAATCAATATTACTCAAGCCATCCAATTAGTATTGCTATTGGACATGCAACCACAAAAGAAAATGAACAAGTGGAAGATATGCTAAAACGCGCAGATCACAGCATGTATCAAAAGAAAAAAAGTTATTATCAAGAAGTGCCACAACAATAAAAAAACAGGCATATTGCCTGTTTTTTTAAATTAACGTTTACCCATAGAACGGCGCGTACCACGAGGTGGCATCCAAGTTCTATCTGCATATTGCTCTGGCTTCGGACGCACTTGGTTGTGTACAGCATCATCTGCTTGATTGCTTTCATTCGGCATTGGGAATGGCAATTTCACCAAAGCCTTTTTCTGTTTTGGCTGTTGCTCAGTCATGATTCAGTCTCGATATTTCGATTGCGACTTATTATAAAGGATTTTTCTCATTTCTTTCGAAAAAAGCTTCAATTGAGTAAAACCACAACAAGATCTTTCTTAAATTAAACTTTTTTACATCTAAAAATACCCACATCCGCAAATTGTCTAATTTTTGCGATAAGATAGTATGCTTTTTATTTTTTAATCCCATAAGAGGAATATTGCCGTGGACGTACGTCTTTCTGATCGTGTCAATGCTATCAAACCGTCCCCTACACTTGCTGTAACTAACAAAGCTGCTGAGCTTAAAGCTGCTGGCAAGAATGTGATTGGTTTAGGTGCTGGCGAGCCAGATTTTGATACCCCTCAACACATTAAAGATGCTGCAATTGAAGCAATTAATAATGGTTTCACCAAATATACGGCTGTAGATGGTACTCCTGGGTTAAAAAAAGCAATTATTGCTAAGTTTAAGCGTGATAATAATCTTGATTATCAGCCAAACCAGATTTTGGTTTCATGTGGTGGTAAGCAAAGCTTCTTTAACTTGGCACTTGCATTATTAAACAAAGGTGATGAAGTGATCATCCCTGCTCCATTCTGGGTAAGCTATCCAGATATGGTGATTATTGCTGAAGGTACGCCAGTTATTGTGAAATGTGGTGAAGACCAACGTTTCAAAATTACACCTGAACAATTAGAAGCTGCAATTACGCCAAACACTCGTTTAGTGGTATTAAACAGCCCATCTAACCCAACAGGTATGATTTATAGCAAAGCTGAATTAGAAGCTTTAGCAGAAGTTTTACGTCGTCATCCACAAGTATTTGTTGCTTCTGATGACATGTATGAACCAATTCGTTGGGAAGATGAGTTCTACAATATTGCAACTGTTGCACCTGATTTATATGACCGCACGATTGTTTTAAATGGTGTTTCTAAAGCATATGCAATGACAGGTTGGCGTATTGGCTATGCAGCCGGCCCAGCAAAAATCATTGGTGCAATGAAAAAAATCCAGTCTCAATCAACTTCTAACCCAACTTCAATTTCACAAGTTGCTGCTGAAGCTGCATTAAATGGTCCACAAGATGTTTTAGAGCCAATGATTGAAGCGTTTAAACGTCGTCATGACTTAGTTGTAAACGGCTTAAACGACATCAAAGGTATCTCTTGTTTACCTGCTGATGGTGCATTCTATGCGTATGCAAACATTCGCCCTCTTATTCGTGCAAAAGGCTTAAAGTCTTGCACAGAATTCTCTGAATGGTTACTAGAAGAAACTGGCGTAGCAGTTGTTCCTGGTGATGCATTTGGTTTAGGCGGCTTCATGCGTATTTCATATGCAACAGCTGATGAAATACTTGTTGATGCGTTAGCACGTATCAAAAAAGCTGCTGAATCAATCGAAGGTGTTGATGCTGCAATTGCATCTATCGAAGCTGAAAAAGCTGCTAAATAATTTGTAAAATTAAAAAAGGAAGTTTCTATCTGAGACTTCCTTTTTTATCATATTGATTTATAAAATCTTTATAATAATTATTATAAGAAGAAAATACGATATTTTTAGTCAGTACACTAATTTCAACCTTTCTATTTTTATAGTAAAATAATAAGTCAAGATAAAATGTCTCATTCATTTAAATAAATCTTCCGTTATTAAAAGTATTTTGAGTAAAAGAAATGACCGCTTGGCAAAGATTAGGAATAGAACCAACAGATAACCAGAGAGAAATAAAAAAGGCTTATGCCAAACAACTAAAATTAATCGATCAAGATACCCAGCCAGAAGAATTTATTCGTCTCAGAGAGGCGTTAGAAATCGCACAATTCGAAGCAGAACATTTAACATATGAAAATGAGGATTCGGATAATTCATTTTCTATATTTGAAGAAAATGCTTCATTTAATCAGCAAAATTCAAATCCAGATGACTTAAATGATCAAACACTTGAAAATAAACTTAAGAGATTAAAACATCATATTTTTATTCAAGACATTAACTTCAATATACGCGATGAATTAATTCATTTTAATAATGAAATTGAAGCATATGAAGATAAAAGTATTAGCAGCCATTTCAGAAATCAAGTTTTAGATTTATTAAAAGAAAATGATCTTGATGATTTTTATTATATCTTTACAGAAAAAGATATCGAAAATGTTGATACAAACTATCAGAAAATAATTGAAAAAGAAAAAATCGAATATTCCGTTTCCAATAACGAATGTATTCAACCAGATGCACTTAGTATTCCAGTAATTCTTGAGGAAGTTAGCAATGCACTATGGAATAAAGATATTAGTGATATAACATTCAATAAATTCAATTATTTACTTAGTCAACAATATGATATTCCTCTCAGTCAACAAATAGAAATAAAAGATCAACTCCAAGCCCCTTTAGCAGAAATTGAAATTTATGATTTACAGCCTGAATATTTTCGGTTTCTAGAATTGTGGCATGAAACTTATCCTGATGATATTCATCAATATAATCCATCTTATTACTCAAGCTTATTACAGGAAAAATTAAATAGCTTTTTATCTCAATACAAACTCTTAAAAAAATTACCTAATGAGCATTTTGCACTATTAAATGAACTGTCTGGTGAAAAAAAATTTCATCCATTGAAAATGCTCAAGTTAAGAAAAAGTTTAAATAAAATTTCAAAAAACTATAGCACAGTTGAAATTATTGATAAATTTCAGCTTTCTAATACCCAAACTAACTCTAATTACTTATTTCTAAAAAGTTTAAGCAGTTTTTGGAAATTTACCATTATAAATATACTATTTATAACTATAACCTTTCTATTTTTTAATTCCCTTATAGCTCCAGATAATCAAATTATAGTAAATTTATTAATTACGGCCTGCATTAGCCTCTTATATATATTTATACTACAACCTATATTAAATACTAAAATTTTAGGTCACCCTGATTATGAAAGAACATTGGGCTATTATCTTAAATATTGGTGTTTAAGTGGATTTATTCTCTGTAGTTTGACCCCTTGGCTTCCAGATTTACCCCATCAACTTCTAAGTTATGGATGGTTTATATCTACAATTATACTACTGAGTGCATTGCTGCTAGATGCAACACCATATATGAATAGATTAGAGCAAAGTGCATTTATTAATGTCGATAAATGGATAATCAATATCGGCTTAATCTCTCTTAGTATTTTTCTTATTTCTGTCTTTCTTATTATTGGTGAACCTGATCATATCTGGTTCATAATTTATAGTCTGATCCCGATCTGTTTCTTATTTTACCCAGAATCTTTCCGCCCTCTCTTCTATATTTTTGGATACAATAAAGAAGATACCAACTTAACAGATAAACAAATAATGTATAGAAGTATTGGTATTATCTTCTTTAGGCTATTTTGGATTTTTGGCTTTAGCTATTTATTTATAAAATCTTCCTCACAACCTTTTATGTATGCTGCAGGCTTGATTTTAGGAAGTATATTAACAACCGGATTTAGTGCCAAGAATCTCTCTTCTACACTTAAATATTTAACCTACATCGCCTTATGTATAGCAACGTTATACACCATACTCATCCCTTTGATATTAATTTATTATTTATATCAAAGCTATCAAGCAAAAAAAATCATTTTATCTAGCTGCTAAAAATATCCCCTTGTATGTATCTAACAAAGAATTCATACAAAGGGATATAAATTAATACTCTTCAAACAAACTTAAATCTTCAATTTCATTAAGAAAAGCTTCGAAATGTTGTTGTGCCTCACGTATTTGTCTTGGATCCTGCAAATTTAAAATATAATTAAATTGTTGTGTTCGCTCCCCAATCTGTAAACGTAAATCTCCTATATATTCACTAAATAAACGCTCTGCTCGTAATAATAAGCTCTTATTCATTAAAGTATCACGAGGATGTATTTTCAATTCCTGCAACTGTTGACGCGCTTGCTCTATTTGTTCCGCACTCATCACATTTTGATGATTAACAATCACTTTTTGAAGCTTTTCCCCCGTGCTTGGAACTTCTATATCAACCTCTAAAATACCATTTGGATTGTAAGAGAATCGTACCTCAATAGATAAATAGTCATTATTTGGAGGTAAAGGCACATTGAGCTCACCTAAAAAAATGTTTTCCTTACATAGACGATGTTCGCCTTGGTAAATCTTAACAATAATTTCTCTCTGTCCTTTATTCATAGCAGTATATGTATTCACCTTACTGGCTGGAATTACAATATTGCGCTCTAAGATAGGTGAAAACTGTCCATCATTTCCCACCGCTATCCCCAAACTAAATGGACAAACATCTGTTAAAACAATCTCTTTTAATGATACGTCTTTCGCTTTTAAACCTGCTTGTACACATGCACCTCGTACAATTGCTTCATCAGGTTGGACACTTGTCGAGGGAAAACGGCCAAATAATTTTGTTACCAATTTGCGAACTACCGGAATACGTGTTGCACCACCTACCATAATAATTTGGTCAACCTGTTGAGGCAGAACCCTAGCATCTCTTAAGGCACGCTCTAATGGACGGCGCAATCTAAGCAGTAATGGCTCAGCCAATACTGCGAATTCTTCTTGGGTAATTTCTAAAGTTGCTTCCTTATCTTTCCATTTAAATATTAACTCTGTTTTTGCTTCTTTACTTAAAACATGGAGACTATGTTGTGCTCTAGCTCTTAATGCTGTTTCAATATCAAATGGAATAGTATTTTCAGTATAGCCAAAAATAGTTGCATACTGTTTCCAGTATTGCTTCATTAGCAACTGGACAAAGTCATCTCCACCTAAATAATTATCTCCTGCACTAGCTCTCACTTCAGTAATACCATCAAACAACTCAACAATTGAGACATCAAAGGTTCCCCCCCCTAAATCAAAAATTAGGAAACAACTATCCTGTGTTTGACCTAGTCCATATGCTAAAGCCGCAGCCGTAGGTTCATTAATGAGTCGACTAACTTTTAAACCAGCAAGTTCTGCAGCAGATATAGTTGCTTGACGTTGGATATCATTAAAGTAAGCAGGCACTGTAATCACAGCATCCTCTACTTCACATTGCAAAGCCTGCTCTACGTCCTCTTTAAGAGATTTTAATATCAATGAAGACAATTCAACTGCTGAAAAGCTCTGTTGACCTAATTTTAATCTTTTTGAAGTCCCCATTAATCGCTTAAAACTAGTTAATACCTCTTTACCACGGCTTCTTAACTCCAATGCAGCTTGCCCAATTAATATTTGCCCCTGCTCATCCAGTGCAATAGCTGAAGGTGTAGTTTTCATACCATAAGGATTATTAATAAGTCTGGACTGACCATTTTCAAAAATACCAACAAGTGAATTACTGGTTCCAAGATCAATTGCTATAAGAGGTTTAGTATCTATCATTTTCTATCAATAATTTAGAAATATTCATTTTAAAATTATTTTATTCGATTTAATAAATATTGGCGAGTTTTAGTTACTATTAAAACTTATTAATTCAATTTTATTAGAATATTTAATTTTTTATTTTCATAATCTTCTATACTCAAAGATTCTCTCATTAGTTTCAACTCCAATTTTTTTTATTGTAAAGCCTAATTTTAGCAATTAGGTCTATATAATTCTAATTTAATATTTCTTCATAAAATAATTTGTAAAATTAAAAAGGCCTCAAAATTGAGGCCTTTTTTATAATTAAAATTATTATAGGTTAAATAACGCAGCGACCTGTGCCTCAGTCAATTTCTTCGTATCATTTTGAAAAGTATAAAAATCGGGTTTTGAATCAATAAAAATTTCCATATCCAAATTCAAGTCTTCTACTGGCTCATTTAAAGAAAATACATTGATATTACAGTAGCTTTGATCTTTCGTTCTCCAAAAAATTATCGTTCCACAAGCATTACAAAAGCCTCGTTCTCCCCAGTCAGAAGAGTTAAATACACTAAGATGCTTTTGCTGAATAAACTTTAAACTGCCTTTGACCACATCAACTGTCATATTGACACCACTAGTTTGTCTACGACACATCGAACAATGGCAAGCATGTACATCATGATTTTTTAATTCAACTTCAAAAGTTGTTTTACCGCATAAACACTGACCGTTCATTATTATTTTCCACAAGAAGTTTATATTTTTAGGGTTATAAAATATTCTACTCAACCACATTTTACAAGTTTATAAACTATAAAATAGCCATATTTCTTGTACTTGCCAACTTGACAATATGCATTTTAACGCCTAATTTAACATCAAGTTCCATTTTAGAACCTTAATTACTGAAGGACTCAAAAAATGAAAAATCCTATGGAAATGACAGGCCTCGAATTTTTACAAGCCATGATTGAAGGTCACATACCACCTGCCAGTATAAGCAAAACTATTCCAATGCAACCTACTGAAATTTCTGAAGGATGTGTAACTTTCAAAGCACAAGCAGATCATAATCACTTAAACCCATTAGGTGGCGTACATGGTGGTTTTGCAGCAACAGTTCTAGACTCGGTGACTGGTTGTGCTGTCCATACGATGTTACCTGCTGGCGTGGGTTATGGCACCATCGACCTTAATGTAAAAATGTGCCGCCCTATTCCTCAAAATCAGGCTTTAATTGCCACTGGTAAAGTCATTAATTTAAGTAAAAACTTAGGTATTTCCGAAGGTAAAATTATTGATGAAGAAGGTAAACTTTATGCGTATGCAACAGCAACCTGCATGATCATTCGACCATAAAAACTAAGGCAGCTTTAAATTGCTGCCTTTTTTATTAAGTCAGGAAGATCTGGACGGTCACAAGTTTGTGCAACCACATAAGGTGCCCAAATATTCTTAAGTTGAAGCTCTATCACTTTATGACACTGAGTAGACCAAGCTAAAACTTTATTTTTACCTAGTAATAATTCGCCTTCGAGCTGGAAAATATAGAGGGGTTTAGATTGATCTAATATGTTGGAAGACTTTAAAACTTTCAGTGAAGTATGCACATCCCATTTTGAACTAAACCAGAGTTGTAATAAGTCACCTAAGTACAAGTCCTGCTTTTTAAATGGAAAAGCATTGATCCATGCATCTTCTACAAGTGTGTAATAAGATTCTGGTTGATTTAAAATATTGAGATAATTACGTTGATAAAAATCAACATTAGAAAAAATAGAAGCAACAGTAAGTGTTTTCATACTTATCTCCGATTTAGCCATTTTAGTGCTGGCAAGTTGGTTTAAATCCACACTGTTTGGATTTCTCCAAACGCTTGTTCTTTTTTGAATCTAGCAATTCAGTTTTTAAAGTGCAAGTAATTTATGAGTTTGCCACCCAACCTGATCAAATAAAAAGCATACAACACAAAAATGAATGAAACATGACGATTTCCACTTGACCCGTATCAAAATCTCCTTATAATCGCATGCAGATTCTCCCATAGCTCAGTCGGTAGAGCGACGGACTGTTAATCCGCAGGTCCCTGGTTCGAGCCCAGGTGGGAGAGCCAAATACTAAAAAGCCCGCAGCATTAAAGCGGGCTTTTTTTTGCCATAAATTTATCAATAACTACAAAAAATCCCCTATCTATTGATAGAGGATTTAATTTTTTCTTAGAGCATTTGTTAGGTTTAACGATACAACTTAACTCTAAACAACATATTTTCTTCTTAAATCATTCTTCTACTTCAACCACTTTTAAAGGATTAAAAGACTGCGTTGTTGGCATCATTTCTATACGGTTAATATTAATATGGGCTGGTTGTGATGCAATCCACGCGACCGTATTTGCAATGTCTTCAGGCAAAATTGGATTTTTCTTATCATAGAGACTACTCACTTTCTCTTGATCCCCTTTAAAACGCACAAGAGAAAACTCAGTTCCCCCACACAGCCCTGGTTCAACGTTAGTTACGCGCACACCAGTACCAGCTAAATCAGCACGAAGATTTAGACTAAACTGCTCTACAAAAGCCTTTGTTGCACCGTAAACATTACCACCAGGATATGGATATGTACCTGCAATTGAACCCATATTAATGATTAAGCCTGATTTCTTCTTTACCATGCTTGGCAAAATTAGTCGGGTAACAGTAACAAGCCCCTTAACATTGGTATCAATCATCGTGTACCAATCATCTAATTCAGCCTTGTCTGCCGATTCTAGGCCTAATGCCAAACCTGCATTATTTACGAGCAAATCAATTTGATCGATTTGAAATTCATTTGGTAATTCTTTGAATATCTTATTTATATTTTCTGCTGTATCCGTCATATCAAATACTAATGGGTAGAATTTTTCACCAAGTTCTTGTTTTAGTTCTTCTAGTTTTTCTGCCCGTCTTCCACAACCAATAACTTTATAGCCTAACTCAATCAGCTTTTTTGAAATGCTATAACCAAAGCCCGCAGAGGCGCCTGTAACTAATGCTAACATTCTTATATCCTTAGAAATGATCAACTATTTCAGTTGAACTCATGATGAACATATCAGCCTTTATATTTACACAATATTTATTATTAGCCTAAAAAAATAAAAGTTTTTTTAAAAATTTTAAGAGAAATTAAAATCTATAAAAAATATATTTATTAAATAATTATATGCATTTAAAAACTAAAAGCAGAATATGTCTATAGCCAAAAAGATAACGCTCACCTAATAAAAAAGTTTACCTTTCACGGTAAACTTTTTTAACTGAAGCATTCAAAACTATGCAGGAACACCACTATGAAACCGGAAAGTATCATCCGGAGTCAAAATCAGATTTTTTTCAACTTCACGGATGTGTTCAATACGCTGCTGAATATCCTCTTCAGGATCTTTCATTTTTGCAGTTTTTGCGACATCAAGCGCTAGTGCCAAATAGTCTTCAAAATGACGAGATTCAGACTTAAGCAGGTAACGATAATAGCGTCCCAGTTCGTCATCTACACGCGGAGCAAGTGCATAAAAACGTTCGCATGAACGTGCTTCTACAAAAGCTCCTATAACTAGTACGTCAATTAAAGCTTCTGGCTCATATGTGCGTATCTCTTTTCGTAAACCACCTGCATAGCGGCCTGCACTTAAACCTTTCCACTCTTGCCCACGTTTGGTCATAAATTCGAGGACTTGTTCATAATGAAGCATTTCTTCACGTACAAGTTGAGCAAGTTTAACTTGTAGATCTGTAAAAAAACTATAGCGGAACATTAAGTTCATTGCTGTACCAGCTGCTTTTTTCTCGCAATTGGCATGATCTTGCATCAAGATATCTAAATTATTAACGGCCTCATCTAACCATTCATTCGGAGTTTGACACCCCAAAAATACTAACACTGGCTGCATTAATTCATCGTAATTGATACTCGACATTACTAATTATCCTGCTGCCTGAATCGCTGTTTTCATATCTTTAACAGCTTGTGCCAGACCTACAAAAACACTATCTGCAATAATTGAATGACCAATGTTTAATTCATGAATTTGGGGAATTGCTGCAATTGGTGCAATATTTTTTAGGTTAAGTCCATGACCTGCATTTACAACTAAACCTTTTGCCGCTGCGTACTCAACACCTTTTACAATACGAGCAAGTTCTTCTTGCTGTTCTTGTTCTGTTGTCGCATCAGCATATGCGCCTGTATGCAGCTCAATAGTAGGTGCTCCACATGCCACTGCAGCATCAATTTGAGCAAAATCCGCATCAATAAATAATGATACGTCACATCCGAGAGCAGCTAAGGCCTGAGTTGCAGCCTTAACTTTTTCAAAGTTAGTGACTACATCTAAGCCGCCTTCAGTTGTTACTTCTTGGCGTTTTTCAGGAACGAAGCATACATGTTGTGGCTGAATTTCTTTTGCAAACTCGACCATTTCATCAGTAACAGCCAACTCCAGATTCATACGTGTTTTTAACAATGGACGCATGCGGCGTACGTCATCATCTTGAATATGGCGACGGTCTTCACGCAAATGCAAAGTGATACCCTCTGCACCAGCTTGTTCACAAATAAGAGCAGCTTCTACAGGGTCTGGGTAAGTAGTACCGCGCGCCTGTCTTAAAGTAGCAACATGGTCTATGTTTACACCAAGCAATGCAGCCATAAATAAATCCTAATTACGATTGAGTTTGAGTATTTTGAATCCACAATTGTCGACTTTTTAGGGGACGGTCACCTAAAAGCGATGTAATCATTTGACGGTATAGTTTACCTAATAATTGCAATTGTTCGTGAGAAAAATCCTGCCCTTGCTCATAGTCCAGCATAGATAAAATTGCTTTTCCCGACAAAGATGAACGGCCTGCCTGAACCACTGGAGCAAAACCTTCAGTCACTTGAAACTGATAAAACTGATGAGGCAAAATTTCTTTTTGTGCGCTATCAACTGAAAAATCAATCGCATAGCCTAGCTCTGGAAGTAAGACATGTTCAAACTGGCGCAAAATCTGTCTGAGAAAGAGATCTGGATTTTCGTGAGAAGATAATTGTTGTAACTGAAGCAAAGTTAACTGATATTGTTCAAAAGTTTGTGGCATTGCCTCTTCTAATGGGCAAAGTCTTAAAACAATTTCATTTAAATAAAAACCAGCAAAAAAAGCATCACCAAAAAAGAAAACTGGCTGATTTAATATTTCCAGCTTCGTAAAATTTTTAAGTTCACTTTTACCTGTGGCTTGCAACCGAATTGGTTGATATTGAGGAGGCGGAGTCTGTCTTAAAATACCATCGACCCGCCCGTATTCCTGAGTGAAGAGATGCACAATATGGCTTTTTTCACGATATTTACGATGATGAATCATATATCCATGTAGGACTTCATTGCGCATCATAAAAAGAAACTATTCCTTAGATTCTTTTTCTTTCTTATCGTCATCATCACCATCAGGAATTACAGCTCCCACAACAGCAGCTGTACCCTTCACTACACCTTTCGTTGTTTTATAAGCAATACCTACTGGTACGGTTACAAGCTTATATACACAACCTTGTAACATCAATGTACACCCAACAATAGCCAATATTGATGTAATTGCTTTCATACCAGTATTCCCTGCTTATTAGATATCACTATATCCTAAACTTTTTAAAGCACGTTCATCATCAGACCAACCACCTTTAACCTTAACCCATAAGGTAAGCATGATCTTTTGTTCGAACATTTTTTCCATGTCTTTACGAGCATCCATACCAATCGTTTTAAGCTTGGCACCTTTTTCACCAATCACAATTGCTTTTTGGCCAGGACGATCTACAAAAATAGTTGCATCAATATAGGTACAAGCTGGCTTTAATCGACCAGTTTTCTCATTAACAGTTGCCTCTTCCGTTTTGAAAGATTCAATTTGCACTGTTAAATCGTATGGTAGCTCTTCACCCAACTGACGCATGATTTTTTCACGGATGATTTCACTTGCCAAGAAGCGTTCAGAACGGTCCGTAATTTGATCGAATGAATACAGCGGTGGCTGATAAGGAAGATATTTTTCAATCGTTTCACTTAAATGTTCCAAGTTTGCTCCACGAAGGGCCGAAACAGGAACAATCTCAGCAAAATTCATAAGCTTGGTACGCTCTTGAATCAAAGGAAGAATCTCTCTTTTATCTTCAAAAGTATCAGCTTTGTTAATTACCAAAATAACTGGCATTTCAGCGTTCTTGAGTTTCTCAAGCACTAAGTCGTCATTTTGAGTCCACTTATAAGCATCGATAACAAATAAAACTAAGTTAACGTCACGTAATGCAGAATGTGCAGCACGGTTCATCATTTTATTGATCGCACGCACTTCTTTCTTATGCATTCCCGGTGTATCTACATAGACCGCTTGCATTTTTTCACGTGAATCAATGCCAATAATTTTATGGCGTGTCGTTTGAGGTTTACGTGAAGTAATTGAGAGTTTTTGACCCAATAAATGGTTCATGAGGGTAGATTTACCCACATTTGGACGTCCCACAATCGCCACAAATCCGCTCTTAAAATCCGAAGGAATTGTAACGCCTTTGGAACTAAAAAATTGATCAATCAGATTGTTTGGATCTTGGTTTTCATTTGAATCTGGATTGATTTGATCAGAATGCATCGACATGCAGGTTATTGCTCCAATAACTTTAAAATTTCCGCCGCTGCTGCCTGCTCGGCAAAACGACGACTTGACCCCTCACCATAAATCTTTGGTAAACCATCTACCAAACATTCGACTTTAAAGTGTTGATGAGGTGCATCACCCTGAATATCTACAACCTCGTAAACAGGGAGAGGTTTTTTACGTGCTTGTAGATACTCTTGTAAACGTGATTTTGGATCTTTGAGTTGATCTGTTGGCTCAATATGATCTAAATAAGGTACGTACCATTTTAACACAATATCTTTGAGTAGGTTCAGATCACTACTATCAAGATAAATTGCACCAATAATCGCTTCTACCGTATCTGCTAATATTGACTCACGATGATGACCGCCAGATTTCAACTCGCCCGTGCTTAATATTAAACACCGACTAAGTTGCAAATCGGTTGCAATTTTACCTAATGCTTCTTGGCGAACCAAAGTTGCACGCATACGCGTTAAGCGACCCTCATTTTCATGTGGGTAAGCATGGTATAAATAGTTGGCAATGATCATCCCCAACAGCGAATCGCCTAAAAACTCCAGACGCTCATAGTTATACTTATGACTCACCGAACGGTGAGTCAAAGCTAACTGTAGCAATTCAGGCTGTTTAAATTGATAACCGATTCGACTGAGTAAGCGAGGATCACTTAGTTTGAACTGATGTTTTGTCAAAACTCTTCTCAAATGTTAAAACTAAATCAATATTTAGTAAGAAAGGCTTTCTTACCTCATATTTCTTTTTGACCGTTAGACCAGACTGGTTAAACACTTCGGCAATCTCTTTAAAATGGAGATCACGAATATTATTCATTTCCAGTCTTTGATCCATCTGTGCCATAAATTTTTGGGGTGTCGTATCAGCTGAGCTTTGTTGCATAAGCTCGGTAATCTGATTATTAATCACACGATCATCCCAATACGCTGGCCAAACTGCAAGTACAGCTTTCACTGCAATTGCAAATATGACCACCCCAAATAAAATTGCTAAATACGAAGTACCCTGTTGTGCCTTACGCATTTTTGTTTTCCTAATGGTTGTTTTTAATCTATTTTCCCATTTCGGTTAAAGCTTGGCAGGTGGAAACCAGGTTCTTTATGCATCCAGACATAGAAAGCTCGGCCTGTTAAGTTTTCTTCAGGAACAAAGCCCCAGAAACGACTATCAGCACTTTGATCGCGGTTGTCCCCCATTGCAAAGTAATGTCCTTTCGGAACGGTTACTTCCCAATATAAACCGTCTTGGTTTGAATATTTACCATTATCAACATAATTGATAAATGGCGCCTGACGCGCAACGTTTACGCCTTCAAGCTCACGCATCGTAAAGGTATGATCACCAATAGTTTCTTTATGATAAATAGACGTTGGTGTATCTAAAGCATCTTTTTCACGACTAAACTGTGTTGCTACTTTAGGAACTTTTTGACCATTAATAATCAATTGTCCATGATCATAAACAATATGGTCACCCGGCAAACCAATTACACGCTTAATATAGCTAATGGTTGGTTGAGGTGGGTAACGGAATACGATGACATCACCACGTTTTGGTTCACCTACATCAATCACTTTTTTATTTACGATAGGTAAACGCACACCATAGTCAAATTTATTAACTAAAATAAAATCGCCAGTCTCTAAAGTTGGAACCATAGAGTCTGATGGAATGTTAAATGGTTCATAAAGAAATGAGCGAAGTACAAGTACAACAGCTAAAACTGGCCAAAAGTCATAGGCCCATGTAATAACAAAATTTTCGTTCTCTCGGCCTTTATTCGCACGCTGTTTAAAAACAAGTTTATCTAACAACCACACTGCAAATAAAATCAGCGTAACTGGAACAAGAATTAAATTAAAATCAAAATCCACATGACCTCACTCGCAGCCTAGCTGCTTGCTTTATGGCTGGGAGAATATAAGTTCATCCCAGCCCTTTCTTTTATCTTTCTACTTTCAAAACAGCTAAGAACGCTTCTTGTGGAATTTCTACACTACCCACTTGTTTCATACGTTTCTTACCTTCTTTTTGTTTAGAAAGTAATTTCTTCTTACGAGACACGTCACCGCCATAACATTTTGCTAGAACGTTTTTACGCATCGCCTTAACGGTCGAACGAGCAATAATTTGAGCACCAATGGCAGCCTGAATTGCAACATCAAACATTTGACGTGGAATCAAGTCTTTCATTTTTTCAACTAAAGCAATGCCACGATGGCGAGCATCGTTACGGTGACAAATCATAGCCAAGGCATCAACCTTTTCGCTATTAATTAATACATCAACCTTAACTAAAGATGAACTTTCGAAACGTACGAAGTTATAGTCTAGCGATGCAAAACCACGTGAACATGATTTAAGCTTGTCAAAGAAATCCATTACGACTTCAGCCATTGGAATTTCAAAAGTAATCGAAACTTGATTACCCAAGAACTTCATGTCTTTTTGGACACCACGACGCTCAATACATAAGGTCATGACATTACCTAAGTATTCTTGCGGCACAAGAATATGACATTCAGCAATTGGCTCACGTAAATCTTCAACAACTGAACCATCTGGCATTTTAGACGGACTGTCGATATAGATCGTCTCACCTTTTTTGGTAACAGCTTCATAAACTACTGTTGGTGCCGAACTAATTAAATCGAGATCGTACTCACGTTCTAAACGCTCTTGTACGATTTCCATATGCAACATGCCCAAGAAACCACAGCGGAAACCGAAACCAAGTGCATCCGAACTTTCAGGTTCAAAGAACAAGGCAGAATCGTTAATTTGTAATTTCTGTAATGCTTCGCGAAATGGTTCAAAGTCGCTTGAATCGATTGGGAAAAGACCTGCATAAACCTGCGGTTTAACCTTTTTAAAACCAGGTAATGTTGCAACATCTGGTGTTGTTGCAAGTGTAATGGTATCACCTACTGGCGCACCAAAAATGTCTTTAATACCCGCAATAACAAAACCTACTTCACCAGCTTCAAGAATATCTGTTTCAGTATGCTTAGGATTAAATACACCTACAGAAGTTACCGGATGAGTTTGTCCTGTCGATTTAACCAACATTTTGTCGCCCTTACGGATACGACCTTGTTTAATACGAACAAGAGACACTACACCTAAGTAGTTATCAAACCATGAATCGATAATTAAAGCTTGTAATGGAGCTTCACGATCACCTTCTGGTGCCGGAATAACATCAACTAAACGCTCCAATACACCTTCAACGCCTAAACCTGTTTTTGCTGAACAAGTCGGTGCATCTGTTGCTTCAATCCCGATAATTTCTTCAATTTCATGAATTACACGTTCAGGTTCAGCCTGCGGTAAATCAATTTTATTTAAAATAGGAAGAACTTCGAGACCTTGTTCAATCGCGGTATAACAGTTTGCAACTGATTGTGCTTCTACACCTTGCGCAGCATCGACAACCAACAATGCACCTTCACATGCAGCTAATGAGCGAGATACTTCATACGAGAAGTCAACGTGCCCCGGAGTATCAATAAAGTTAAGCTGATATTCTTGTCCATTTGGATGGGTGTAATACAATGTCACTGAGGCTGCTTTAATGGTAATCCCACGTTCGCGCTCAAGCTCCATTGAGTCCAAGACCTGAGCTTGCATCTCACGATCTTGTAAGCCACCACACATCTGAATAAAACGGTCAGCCAAAGTAGACTTACCATGATCGATATGAGCGATAATCGAGAAATTTCGGATATTTTTGATATCAACTGATTTTTTAGCTTGCGCCATGGGCTACCTTGAGAAAATATAAAGTGCTATGTAGCTTGTTTTAATACATAGCCAAAGCGGTTTAACAAATTGCGAGAGATTATAGCAGATGGATATTTTAAAGTATCCAAAATAATCATGAGCTTTGTACTTATGTTCTAAAAAATGACAATTCAAAGCACATGTAATACTTCCGACTATCGAGCATATGAAATAGTAAAATCTAAAGGATTTATGCTTGAATCAAGGGGCTTATAAGCTTGTGTAAAAGTTGGCGACATTCGTTTTGGTCGACCCGATGCAATTTCAATACATGCCCACTTGGTATTCCCAACAAATAAGACTGCCTGATCAGACGGACGGAAAAACACATACTGGCGAAATGAATAAAGCGCATTGATATCGTCTAGCCATGTCCGCAATATAATTTCTTCGCCTTCAAACGCAGCCTTACGGTATTGCACATGATGCTCAACAGCAACCATTGCATGCTTGAGCTCAAGGTATTTGGTTACGCCTACCCCTAATGTTTCAACATGAGCAGCAGCAACATCTTGCATCCATTGGACATACATTACATTGTTAACATGACCCAAAGCATCAATATGCTGTGGCTGAACCTGAATATGTAAATCGAAAATACTACTCACAAAACATCCACTTTAATTATTAAATCTAAAGCTACAATTAAATTAGCTAGATCGAACATTATGCCGAATACAAATAATAAAAAACCACCCATTTTCAGGGTGGCTCATTTTTATATCATTTTATTGAATGCGTAAACCAAGCATTGCTCGTTGTCCTTGACGAATGATTCCAACACGTGCGACCGTATTTTTTTGTAGGTTAGAAACAACTTTCGCAAAATCTTGGCTATTTAAAATTTGAGTATTATTAACCTGAACAATCACGTCACCCGGAATGATATTTGACAATGATGCCAACCCACCACGGCGGACATCTTGAACATAAATACCACCTTTTACGCCTAAAGTATTTTTCTCTGGTTCAGCTAAATCACGAATACTCATTCCCAATACTGGACCTTTAGAAACAGAAGTCTGAGTACCTGTAGCTGGTGTTTCATCTGGTGCAGTTGCTAAAGTTGCAGTGATATTACGAGTTTTATCATCACGTAACACTTCAAACTGAACGGTTTGGTTTGGCTGAACTTTATTTAGTGCGTAGAGTAAATCACTTGTCCGCAGTACAGAAGCACCATTAAGTTTTAAAATCACATCACCAGCTCTAAGCCCTGCTTTTTGAGCAGGTGAATTTGGCGTTACTTGTGTGATGAGAGCACCTTCTGGTTTAGGCAGTTTGTAAGCATCGGCAAGGTTACGATCAATATCTTGCATCATGACGCCTAGGTATGAACGAGTAACTTTGCCTTTGGTTTTAAGCTGTTCAGCTACATCCATCGCAACATCGATTGGAATAGAGAAAGACAAGCCCATATAACCGCCAGTACCACTAAAGATACGTGAGTTTACCCCAACAACTTCACCATTTTGATTAAACAATGGACCACCTGAGTTACCTGGGTTTAGAGCCACATCGGTTTGAATAAATGGTACAGAGGTTTCACCACTCATGTTTCGTGACTTGGCACTGACAATACCTGCTGAAGCGGAGTAGTCAAAACCAAATGGAGAACCAATTGCTAATACTGGCTCTCCGACTCGTAAGCGGTCAACATTACCAACTTTTAAAGCAGGGTAATTACTTCCATTGACTTTTAATAATGCAACATCGGTACGTTCATCACTACCAACAACAGTTGCATCAATTTCACGACGGTCATTTAAAGTTATACTAATGCGAGAAGCATTTTCAATCACATGATGGTTTGTGAGTAAGTAACCATCTTTACTAATAAAGAATGCACTACCGTATGCTGTTTTTTCTTGAGGACCTTGTTGCTGTGGAATGATGACCTGATTACCAAAGAAACGTTTTAAAATTTCAGGAACTTGCTGTTGTAACAGTTCATCCTGAGTCATTTTTTTTACGACGTTTACGCTCACCACAGCCGGACTAACTTGTTCAACGAGGTTTGAAAAATCAACAGCAGCATTTGCTTGAACAGCGGCAACTGTAAATACCGCTGCATACATTCCTTGTTGTAAATAGCGAGATTTCATTCGGTGCTCACCCACAATTGGTCTACGAGAATAAGAATAAAACTTTTGTATCACAATGCTTTGGAATTGTGCGTAACAATATGTTTATTTGTAAGACATCATCATCACGTTTATTTTACGCATTGCAATTTTTTAAGCTAATTGCAATTTTTCTGTGACTTAGAGCGCTTAAGCTCTTGCCTTTTTAGGTAAAAAGGGGTGTCATTAGCGGACGTTTTAAATTGATGCGAATGGACATGCCTAATCAACAGACAATTCACCACTTTGACGTGATTATTGTGGGCAGTGGCGGTGCTGGTTTAAGTCTGGCTTTATCGTTACCAAGTCATTTTAATATTGCAGTTTTAGCCAAAGCTGCTTTAACTGAAGCAAGTACCTTCTATGCACAAGGCGGTGTTGCTGCTGTTCTTGATGAAACAGACTCTATTCAACAACATATTAATGACACTATGATTGCAGGTGCTCATTTATGTGAAATGGATGCAGTACAGCACACTGTCGAAGGTGGTCGCCCTTCTGTTGATTTTCTTTTAAAGCAAGGTGTTCAGTTCACCTTAGATGAAGATGAGCAACTTCACTTAACTCGCGAAGGCGGTCACTCACAGCGCCGCATTATCCATTCTGCTGATGCTACAGGCAAAGCCATTTCAACTACACTGGTTGAACGTGCGAAAGAACGCAAGAATATTACTATTTTTGAAAACTACATTGCGATTGATTTAATCACGTCGCATAAATTGGGTCATACAGATCAAGCGAATCGCGCTGTTGGTTTGTATGCCTTAGATGAAAATACAGAAAAAGTTCATACCTTCCTTGCACCATTTACCGCACTTGCTTGCGGCGGTGCGATGAAAGCTTACCTTTATACGTCTAACCCTGATATTGCTACAGGCGATGGTATTGCTATGGCTTACCGCGCAGGTTGCCGTGTTGCCAATATGGAATTTAATCAGTTCCATCCAACTTGCCTGTACCATCCACAAGCGCGTTCGTTCTTAATTACTGAAGCGATGCGTGGCGAAGGTGCTTATTTACGCTTGCCAGATGGCGAACGTTTCATGCTTCGTTTTGATGATCGTGCTGAATTGGCTCCTCGCGATATTGTGGCACGTACCATTGACCATGAAATTAAACGTCTCGGTATTCGCCATGTGTGGTTAGACATTACACACAAATCACCTGAGTTTATTAAAGAGCACTTCCCTACACTTTATGCACGTTTGCTTGAGTTAGGTATCGACATTACTAAAGACATGATTCCAGTAGTGCCGGCTGCACACTATACATGTGGTGGTGTTGTGGTTGATTCAAATAGCCAGACCGATATTGAAGGTCTCTATGCAATTGGTGAAACCTCTTATACAGGTTTACATGGTGCTAACCGTATGGCGAGTAACTCATTACTCGAGTGCTTCGTTTATGGTATGAGTGCAGCAAAAGACATCGAAAATAAGTTTGATGAGAATTTCAAACTACCGAAAGTACCCACTTGGGATGACTCTCAAGTAACCAACCCAGATGAAGATGTGGTGATTTTACAAAACTGGGATGAGTTACGTTCGACCATGTGGAACTATGTCGGTATTGTCAGAACCACGAAACGTTTAGAACGTGCTTTACACCGTATAGAAATGTTGAAGCGTGAAATCACTGAATATTATCAAGACTACCGTGTCAGCAAAAACCTGATTGAACTACGTAATCTTGTACTCGTTTCGGAAATGATTGTGCGCTGTGCCATGCACCGCAAAGAATCACGTGGTCTACATTACACGCTCGATTATCCGGAAACTTCGAACGAGATTCGTAAAACTGTGTTAACCCCTCCAAATTTTGCAGTAGAGCAACCATTGGTTAATACCGAAATTTAAACTGTTTTTCTACAAAAAAGCACAGCTCCGGCTGTGCTTTTTATTTAGTTTAATATTTATGAGCGGGGAGGAATTGAATAAGTCGCGGTCACATGTGCCACTGGTTCCTCTTGCCCTACTGAATAAATACAGACCTCACCCACGACAAGACTCTTCCCTACTTTCATGAGCTTACATTCGCTGCGTAGATCTTTATCACCTGCGGGTTTTCTTAAAAAATTAATATTAAAATTAGTTGTTACTGCTAAACCAACAATTCCGATTTCACCAAGTATTGCAATATACAAAGCAAAGTCTGCCAAAGTCATCATGGTAGGCCCAGATATGGTACCGCCCGGACGTTGATGTCTTTGATCGATGTGATAATAAACGACAGCAGCTTTAGGCGTGACTGATTCAATCGTGCAATGTTCAAGACTTGGGGGAAATTCCTTTTCAAGAAACGCTACAATTTCTTCTTTTGAACTTTTCATCCTTGTTTTTCTTCGATTTCAGAACAGTATTCAAAATAGCATAGAATACTGACTAATATTTTCTATGACCTTTTAAACCAGATTTATTATTATTTTTAACCACTCCCAGAGATATGAGAGTGGCTTTTATTATTACTTATCCTAAATATTGCAAAGCTTGCTCAAATACCTGATCTGGACTTTGAGTAGCATCTAAACGTTTAATACGTTCTGGTTCAGCTTTCCATAAGGTTTCATAGCCTTCACGAACCTTAGTAAAGAAGCTTAACTTTTCTTGTTCAAAACGGTCTAAAGCTCCTCGTTCACGTGCACGGTTCATACCAAGTTCAATCGGTGCATCTAACCAAAAAGTCACCTCAGGCATGCGTGAAACAAAGTTCTGATTTAAAAGCTGTAATTTATCTTGGCTTAAACCACGACCCGAACATTGATAAGCAAAGCTTGCATCGGTAAAGCGATCACTTAAAACAATTTTATTAGACTCTAGAGCCGGTAAAATCACTTGTTGTAAATGTTGAGCACGTGCCGCATAAATTAAGAGTAGTTCAGTATCATGGCTCATATTTTCATCATGATTCACCGCCAAAAGCATTGAACGTATTTGTTCTGCTAATGGCGTACCACCCGGTTCACGGGTTAAAACAACTTGTTTACCTTGCTCTTCAAAATGCTGATGAATTTTTCGAATGAGTGTAGTTTTACCTACCCCTTCCGTGCCTTCAAAGCTAATAAACATCTCTTTTCCTTATTTCTTCGATCTCAACACGGATAAATACTGCTGCACCGCTTGATTATGAGCCTGCAAATCTGCAGTAAATTTATGACCACCATTACCAGTTGCCACAAAATAAATATTATTTGAGTCATCCGGATGTAATGCAGCTTCAATTGCCTTTTGACTTGGTAAAGCAATTGGTGTTGGCGGTAAACCATTAATTGTATAAGTATTATATGGAGTTGGTGTACGTAAGTCTTCGCGAGTAATGTTACCCTTATAGTTTGCACCCATACCATAAATTACGGTTGGGTCAGTTTGTAGACGCATACCAATTTTCAGACGGCGTACAAATACACCAGATACTTGCTCAAGTTCACTATCTAAACTTGTTTCTTTTTCAACAATTGAAGCCATAATTAAAGCTTCATACTTATCTTTATAAGGTAAATTTGGTGCACGATTCGCCCAAGCTGCATCTAAGGCTTTCATTTGGTGATGATATAAATCTGTCAGGATTTTTTTATCAGCTTCACCTTTTGCAAAGAAATAAGTGTTAGGCGCAAATAAACCTTCCGGATGATGATAAGGAATTCCTAGCGCCTTCATGAGCTGATCATCAGATAAGTCGAGTATTGTATTTTTTACATTTTTATCATTTTTGAGTGCAGTAATAAGCTGCTTAAAAGTCGTACCTTCAATCACTAAAATACGGTTCATCTGAGCATTATCAGCATTAGACAACATCTCTAATACTTGTCTTACGCTCATTCCCTGCTCAACTTCATATACACCAGCTTTCATGCTGTCATGAATCATAAATCTTTGATAAAGCTTAAGTACAATAGGGAAATGGATTTTGTTTTCTTTTGCTAAGTGATCGATAAAACCAGAGTAGGTCTCACCTGAAGTGATCGATAGCATCTGCTTTTTCCCTTCAACAGGATAAGCTTTAAATAAACTTGACCATAAAATAGCAAAAATAGAAATTAAAACGATAAAACAGCCAATGAGCACCAACTTTTTAGGAAAATGAGATGCTGTTTTCTTGCCCTTTTTTTTAGCATTTTTTGCTTTCGCGTTCACAGGTGGCTTCGGCATATTAATGAATCTGATTCAAGTTAAGAGTATGAAATAAATTTAGGCACGCCTGTGAATCTAGAGTTTGTTCACCGATTTGAGTAACCACTCGCATTGGATGTAAAGCATTACAAAAGAATAGACTCTGTATTTGTGGTACTTCATCTAGCTCAATTATTCTGACTTCGCAGGCAATTCCATGGTGCTGCATACGTGCCAAAATTTCTGCACGCATCACACCGTGGACGCCATTATAGCGAAGTTCCGGTGTAATCCATCTATCATTTAAACGAATAAAACAATTACTGCTTACCCCTTCAACAATATAACCTTGTACATCAGATACTAATGCCTCTGCCCAGCCTTGTTGATCTGCTTCTTTTTTTAGCAGTACCTGTTCAAGACGGTTTAAAGATTTAAGTCCAACTAAACTCGGCATGGTTAAACCCAAGGCCTGATTTAAAACCCCACACTCAATAAAGTCTGGTCGGAATTGCTCCAATGCTTTTGGATAAAACCAGACATAAATATCTGCTTCATGCTTTGGCAAACTATAACCACGGTCACCTTCACCGCGGCTAATCACAATTTTTAAAGTGCCATTGAGCACAAGGTTTTGTTTATATAGCTGCTGCAAACTCTGTTCAATTAATTCAAAGTTTGCAGTTAATGCTAGTTTTTGGCAGGCAAGTTTTAGACGTTCCGAGTGCCGTGCTTTAAGCTCAATCTTATTTTGAAAAACACGAATTGTGGTAAAGCATCCATCTCCATAATGAAATGCTCGGTCTAGTAACGGAATGGTTTCAACAGGTTGCCCATTTTTAAAACACCACATGCTTAATCCGTCCTTTCTTAAAAAACCGCCCAACAATACAACACCTTTCATTTAATTAATAAATGACTGATTTTAAAAAATTATACCGATTTAATCAGGACTTTTGAAACTTGTTATATATCAAGATTTAAGAATAGCTTATCCATTTTTTATATTTCTATATTTTTCATATTAAATTCGTTTTTTATTATTTTTTTAGAATAAAGACTAGCGCTATTCTGCGTTCATGTTTTGAACATTTCGTATTTTTGAGGGGTTATCTCATGCGTTTTTCTCAATTAAAAGTCGGGGTTATTGCTGCTCTTCTTTCTGTTTCATCATTTGCAGCTCAAGAATTCTTAAACGTTTCTTACGATCCAACTCGCGAGTTATATACAGATTTTAATAAACAGTTTGGTACTTACTGGAAACAGCGTACTGGACAAGATATTCAGTTTAAACAATCACACGGCGGTTCAGGTAAACAGGCTCGTGCAGTGATTGATGGCTTAAATGCTGACGTTGTGACATTAGCTCTTGCAGCTGATATCGATGAAATTGCAGAAAAAGCAAAATTACTTCCAACTGATTGGCAGAAGAAATTGCCACAAAACTCTACACCATACACATCAACAATCGTGTTTTTGGTACGTAAGGGTAATCCTAAACAAATTAAAGATTGGGGTGACTTAATCAAACCAGGTGTAGAAATTATTACACCAAACCCTAAAACTTCTGGCGGTGCTCGCTGGAACTACCTTGCAGCTTGGGCTTGGGCAAAACATCAACCAGGTGGTAACGATGCTAAAGCACAAGAATATGTCCGCCAAATTTATAAGCACACTAAAGTTCTAGATTCGGGGGCACGCGGTGCAACCACGACTTTTGCTGAACGTGGCATTGGTGATGTATTACTTGCTTGGGAAAATGAAGCTCACTTAGCTGTTCGCGAACAACCGGGCAAATTTGAAATTATTACCCCGTCTCTTTCGATTTTAGCTGAACCACCAGTTGCTGTTGTTGAGAAAAACGCTGCCAAAAAAGGCAATCTCACCATCGCTAAAGGTTATCTCAACTACTTGTACTCACCTGCTGGCCAAGAAATTGCAGCACGTAACTTCTACCGCCCTCGTAATGCAGCTGTACTCAAAAAATACAGCAATGTATTTAAACCATTAAAGCTCGTGACGATTGATAAAGAGTTTGGCGGTTGGACAAAAGTGCAAAAACAACACTTTGATAATGGTGGTGTTTTCGATCAAATCGTGAAAATCAATAGTGCAGAGAAGTAATTCTTTGTACTAACGATAAGGAGAACAGACATGACTCACTCTGTAATTGTTCCAGGTGTAGGTGGAAGTGAACATCAACATTGGCAATCTTGGTTGCAGCGTCAACTCGTGTCTAGTTCTCGTGTTGAGCAAAAAAACTGGGATAGACCCGTATTAAGTGAATGGATTGAGCAATTTGTTAAAACTGTTCAAGCAGTACAAGCACCTGTGCAAATTGTTGCGCATAGTTTCGGTTGCTTAACAAGTGTTGCTGCTTTGGCTGAGCATCCTGAGTTACAAGCGCAAGTTAAAAAACTAATTTTGGTTGCTCCTGCAAATCCGGCACGTTTTGGTGAAGCTGGTTTTGCCCGCCATAGCTTGACTGACTACAAAGATTATTTTCATCAGTTAAAAATTAATGTGCCTACAACGCTACTGATTAGTGAAAATGATCCTTGGTTAGATTTTTTTGATGCTTTACAACTTGCTAAAGCGTGGCAATTAAACCCAATTAATCTTGGCCAAGTCGGTCATATTAATGTTGCTTCTGGTTTTGGCCCATTCCCTGATTTACTGAACTATCTACTTCCTGAAGACTCGATGTGTAGCCACTCATCTATTGATCCGGTAAAGACACATTTCTCTTTGAAATTTGCTTAATACCCAGCTTTATACCGCACCGTTTATCTTTATTTATTCGCTTACTGGTTTCAGCAGGCTTTTCTCTTTGAGGAAATATCATGTCGCAGCGATCCCGAGTGCTGCCTGGGTTTGGTCTATCATTGGGCTTCACCCTCGCCTACGTTTCTTTTATTGTGCTTATTCCATTAGCCGCAGTCTTTATCAAATCATTTGGAATCGGATGGGACGGACTATGGGAAATTTTAACCTCTGAACGTATTTTAAAATCGCTTCAACTCAGCTTTAGTTCAGCTTTAATTGCAGCGTTTATTAATGTTGTTTTCGGACTACTTTTAGCTTGGTGCCTTGTCCGTTATAACTTTCCCGGAAAACGTCTGGTTGATGCTTTAGTAGACTTACCTTTTGCACTTCCAACAGCAGTTGCAGGTATTGCGCTTACTTCGCTTTATGCCCCTACAGGCTGGATTGGTAAATATTTAGAACCACTCGGTATTCATGTTGCTTATACACCTATCGGGATTACGCTAGCTTTAGTATTTATTGGTATTCCTTTTATTGTTCGAACTGTTCAACCCGTACTAAGCGATATCGAAACCGAACTTGAAGAGGCTGCTTCTGCACTTGGCGCAAATCGCTGGCAGACCATTACTAAAATTATTTTACCAATATTACTACCTGCGCTATTTACAGGTTTTGCTTTAGCATTTGCCCGTGGCGTGGGTGAATATGGTTCTGTAATTTTCATCGCAGGTAACCAGCCGTTTAAAACAGAAATTGCCCCGCTCATGATCATTTCTCGCCTTGAAGAATATGACTATGCAGGTGCGACGACTATTGCTGCGGTTATGTTAGTTCTCTCTTTCATTATTTTATTTGTCATTAACTTACTTCAAGCATGGGCAAACCGTCGTACAGGGAGAAATATCACATGAACCTACATACCGACAGCAATGCACTTGCTTTGAAGCTACAGTCTCGTGATGCGACTCGTGAACCGACTTGGGTACGTTATACGCTCATTACAGTTGCACTGATTTTCTTTCTTAGTTGCCTCATGCTGCCTCTTATTCTGGTTTTTGTTGAAGCATTTAAACAAGGCCTTGAAGTCTATGTTCAGGCTTTAATTGATCCAGATACTTTGTCAGCGGTGAAATTAACATTACTCACCGCAGCGATTGCCGTACCGATTAACGTGATATTTGGTGTTGCTGCTGCATGGGCTGTTTCTAAGTTCCAGTTTAAAGGCAAAGCGATTTTAACCACTATTATTGATATGCCTTTTTCAGTTTCACCTGTTATTGCAGGTTTAATGATTGTACTGATTTTTGGTGCTCAAGGTTGGTTAGGCGGCTGGTTAATGGACCATGACATTAAGATTTTATATGCCGTGCCCGGAATTGTTTTAGCGACCATCTTTATTACCGTTCCTTTTGTTGCACGTGAGCTAATTCCTCTTATGGAAGCTCAAGGAACAGAAGAAGAAGAAGCTGCGATTGTACTTGGCGCCTCAGGCTGGCAAACCTTTTGGAAAGTCACTCTGCCTAACATTAAGTGGGGTTTAATTTACGGCGTGATTTTATGTAACGCGCGTGCAATGGGTGAGTTCGGTGCAGTATCGGTAGTTTCTGGCCACATCCGTGGTGAAACCAATACCCTGCCACTTCATGTTGAAATTTTATATAACGAGTACACCTTTAGTGCAGCCTTTGCCGTGTCCTCATTACTTGCTTTCTTAGCCTTATTAACACTGGTATTGAAAACTTGGTTAGAACTACATCAAGACAAACCAGAACCGCATTCAACTGATTCGTAAGGAATGAAATCATGAGTATTCAAGTTAAGAATATTGAAAAACACTTTGGTGCATTCCATGCGCTTAAAAATATTTCCCTAGACTTTCCAGAGGGTGAACTGGTTGCGCTACTCGGACCATCTGGCTGCGGTAAAACGACACTACTTCGTATTATTGCTGGCTTAGAGTCAGCCGATGGTGGTCAAGTGTTACTTGAAGGTGAAGATGCAACCAATGTACATGTTCGCGAACGTCAAGTCGGCTTTGTATTTCAGCACTACGCTTTATTCCGTCACATGACTGTATTTGACAATATTGCCTTTGGTTTACGTGTTCGCCCTCGTGCGACCCGCCCTTCGGAAGCTGAGATTAAAAAACGTGTTACTCGTCTGCTTGACCTAGTTCAACTGGGCTTTTTAGCAGACCGCTACCCCGCTCAGCTTTCTGGTGGTCAACGTCAACGTATTGCTTTAGCTCGAGCACTCGCTGTAGAGCCTCGTGTGCTATTGCTTGATGAACCATTTGGCGCACTAGATGCCAAAGTCCGTAAAGAACTACGTCGCTGGTTACGCAACTTGCATGACGAATTGCATATCACTTCAATTTTCGTAACCCATGACCAAGAAGAAGCTCTTGAAGTGGCTGACCAGATTATTGTGATGAATAAAGGTAACGTTGAACAAATTGGTTCACCACGTGAAGTCTACGAAAAACCTGCAACACCATTTGTATTTGATTTCTTGGGTCAAGCAAATCGTTTTGAAGGTGAACATGCTGGCGGTATTATCCGTATTGGCAATGATCGTATCGAATTACCGACTACAGTTCAGGCACCGCAAGGAAAAGTGATTGCTTTTGCCCGTCCGGATGAGTTACATATTCATTCGCAACCACAGGCAAATACAATTGAAGCAACTTTTGTACGTGAAGTCTGGATTGCTGGAAAAGTAGTGGCGGAATTACAAGATCGTAATGGACGTTTAATTGAGATTGCTCTGAGCAGTGAAGCTGCAAAACAACATGCATTTAAACCAAATCAAACTGTTTGGGTGAGTGCATCTCAACTTCATCTATTTGCAGATCAAGTTGCTTAAGGAATTATTTGGTGAGGAGCCATCTCGCGGAATTTAAAGCCGTTCCTCACCTCTTTCGAGGAAAAGTGTAAATGAACTTTCAACAATTAAGAATTATCCGAGAAACAGTACGCCAAAACTTTAATTTAACGGAAGCATCTGCCGCGTTATACACCTCTCAATCAGGTGTAAGTAAACATATTAAAGATTTAGAAGATGAATTAGGTGTACAACTTTTCGTTCGTAAAGGTAAACGTTTACTTGGTTTAACTGAACCGGGCCAGTCGCTACTTAGCATTGTGGAGCGTATGCTTGTAGATGCTGAAAATATTAAACGTCTTGCCGATGACTTTAATAAAGTAGATGAAGGTACGTTAACAATTGCGACAACGCATACTCAAGCACGTTATGTACTACCACCGATCGTCAATCAATTTAAAAAGCTGTTCCCTAAAGTACATTTGATTTTGCAACAAGCCAGCCCTGTAGAAATTGCAGAGATGCTTTTACAAGGTGAAGCCGATATTGGTATTGCGACAGAATCTTTAACAACTGAAGAAAACTTAGCAAGCATTCCCTACTATCAATGGCAGCACAGTATTATTACACCGCAAGAACACCCACTTGCCAAACTAGATAAGATTGATCTTGACGCTTTATCTGAATATCCACTGATTACTTATCACGGTGGTTTTACAGGTCGTTCTAAAATCGATAAAGCATTTGAAGATGCTCAAATCGATGCTGATATCGTAATGTCTGCTCTTGATGCTGATGTTATTAAAACGTATGTAGAACTTGGTATGGGCGTCGGAATTGTCAACGATGTTGCTTACGATGCAGAACGTGACTATCGTTTAAAGCAAATTAAAACTGATATCTTTGGTGTTAACACCACATGGATTGCTGTTCGTAAAGGTCATCTCTTACGTGGTTACGGTTATGAGTTTATTTCTTTATGCTCACCTGATGCCGACATTAAAGCATTGAAAAAAATTGCTTATCCAGATGAATAAAAATTAAGAACAGAATAAAAGAGCTAAATAGCTCTTTTATTTATTTTATTAAATACAAAAAAAACGAGCCGAAGCTCGTTTTTTCTTTAGGATCTTACCAGAAGAAGTTCACACCAACTTTACCCACTGGTAACCATTTGTATTTGTCATCGTTAGCAATTTTACGAGCTTCCGCATTTACTGCTTCTTCAAGTGATTGGTCACCAGTCGTAACTGCTGAACCTGTTGAAACAAGCTTAACTGTTGGGTTACCAGTATAATAAGCGCCTACTTCACCAAATACACCCCAGTTTTTATTGATTTTAGGTGCAAAACCAAAACCTACGTATGGAGCAATATCATTTTTATATGACATTTGACCATTAATTTTTACACCATCGGCACCCGCAATAAAGTCTTGGTTATTTACACGGAATGAACGAGTCGCATCAACGTTACGAGTTAAATCATAATCGTTATCAAGGTAAGCCGCCCCAGCAGCTACATATAAGCCTTGAGCCCAACGGTTAGTACTTGCACCCCATGGACGAATTTCAGCATTTAAATAAACGTTGTTATTATCCATATCAAGGTCATATGTTGAACCATTGACTTTTACATCATCAGACCAAGAAATATCACCACCGTTATAACCCAATGCTAAACCAACGTATGGGTTTGCTTGCCATAATAAAGCACCACCGTAGCCTGTAGTACCAACTTCAGCACGAGCGCCCACTGGAATTAATTGGTTTTTATCGAATGCATAACTGTCATGAACAACAGCTTCATCTGCCATTGCAGCACCAGCAGCAAGTAAAGCTGTAGTTGTCACTAAAACACGTAATACTTTCATCGTTTTCTCCTCAAGAAAAGGCTCTGTTTTTAATTTATTCAGCTTGTGACAAAAATTATATTCAAGAGCATAGATTCTTTTTTATACAAAAACTGCTAGATTTCTGTTATTTTTTGATACAAATTGAGTTAAATTTTTATTTTCAAATCATTTTTGTGTAAAAAACACTTGATTATCTAATAAGCTTTTCCACTTTAACCCTCGCTTTAAACGTAACACGTTTTTTCAAAGATTCTTGTCACAAATTAGTGTAAAATCTTTAAAATTTTTTATGGAAGGAAGATCATGTCTCAGCTTTCTACGATCATTGAGCAAGCATTTGAAGACCGCGCAAACTTTACTGCAGCAGATTGCTCAAGCGAAATCCGCCAAGCTGTTGAAGAAGCAATTGCTGGTTTAGATAACGGTACACTTCGAGTTGCTGAAAAGATCAATGGTGAATGGGTTGTTCACCAATGGTTAAAAAAAGCTGTTTTATTATCATTTAAATTAAATGACAATAAACCAATCGAGTCATGTGATCTTCGTTTCTACGACAAAGTTGAAACTAAATTCTCTGGTTGGACTGAAGAGCAATTTAAAGCAGCAGGTGTTCGTGTTGTTCCTCCTGCTGTAGCACGTCGTGGTAGCTTCCAAGCTAAAAACGTAGTGTTAATGCCTTCTTATGTCAACATTGGTGCTTATGTAGATGAAGGCACAATGGTTGATACATGGGCAACTGTAGGTTCATGTGCTCAAATCGGTAAAAATGTTCATTTGTCTGGTGGTGTAGGTATTGGTGGTGTTTTAGAACCATTACAAGCGAACCCAACCATTATTGAAGATAATTGCTTTATCGGTGCGCGTTCAGAAATCGTTGAAGGCGTTATTGTTGAAGAAGGTTCAGTCATTTCAATGGGTGTCTTCATTGGTCAATCAACCAAAATTTATGACCGTGAAACTGGCGAAATCCATTATGGTCGTGTTCCTGCTGGTTCAGTTGTTGTACCAGGTAACATCCCATCTGCTGACGGTAAATACAGCTTATACGCTGCAATTATCGTGAAAAAAGTTGATGCACAAACACGTGCAAAAACAAGTTTGAACGATTTGTTACGCGCTGACTAATTTGTTATAACTCTCTTGCGGAGCTTTAATCGCTCCTCATCTCTACGATCAAACTGATCGTAGAGATTTTATTTTTTATATAGTGTGGTATTTCTAGAATGGCTTCCTTACGTTCCTCTGCAATTCCTGTCTCTGACCCTGCGTCTGGTTTACGCATTACCGAGATTTTTTACTCGTTGCAGGGTGAAGCAAATGCCTCTGGTTTACCGACTGTATTTATTCGTCTCACAGGCTGTCCTTTACGTTGTACATATTGTGATACCACCTATTCTTTTGACGGTGGCGAGCGTTTATCACTCGAGCACATTATTGAAACGGCTGAAAAATATAAAACGCCTTATATTTGTGTGACTGGTGGTGAACCCCTAGCACAGCCAAATTGCTTAATTTTATTACAACGTTTATGTGATGCTGGCTTTGACGTTTCTTTAGAAACGAGTGGCGCTCTTGATGTATCAAAAGTGGACCCACGTGTTTCTAAAGTTCTCGATTTAAAGACTCCAACTTCTGGTGAAGAACACCGTAATCTCATCAGTAATCTTGACTACTTAACTTCACATGACCAAATCAAATTTGTGATTTGTAATCGTGAAGACTATGAATGGTCAAAACAACAAGTTGAACAATATCAACTACAAACCAAAGTCAGTACTGTTTGGTTCTCCCCTGCTTTTGCAGTTGAAAAAGGTGCTGTTGGCCTGCCACGTTTAGCACGTGATCTGGCACAGTGGATACTGGACGACAAACTGCCTGTACGTTTCCAGCTACAGTTACACAAACTGCTCTGGAATGATGAATCAGGTCGTTAATCGCTCAATAAAATAAATCATTCCGAATATGGAGAAAAATATGCGCCCTCGTGCCATTGTTTTACTTTCAGGCGGCTTAGACTCAACCACTTGCCTAGCTTGGGCACAAGCGCGCTATGAATGTATCGCTATTAGTTTTATGTATGGTCAACGCTCAACCACTGAACTTGATGCAGCCAAAGCATTAGCTCAGCGTGCAGGTGTGGAACATCGCGTAATTAATATCGATTTAGCCAATTTAGGTGGATCTGCACTTACAGACCATAACATTGCTGTACCAGAACAATTACAAGAAGGCATTCCTGTAACTTATGTACCAGCACGTAACACAATTTTCCTTTCATATGCCTTAGCTGCGGCTGAAGTATTCAATGCTGAAGCGATTGTGATTGGTATCAATGCTGTTGATTATTCAGGATATCCTGATTGTCGCCCAGAATTTATTGATGCTTTTGCCAATATGGCTCGTTTAGCGACCAAAGCTGGCGTTGAAGGAAAACCACTTAAATTTGAAACACCCCTGTTACATTTATCCAAAGCGAATATTATACGTTTAGGGATTGAACATGGCGTAGACTATAGCCAAACGGTATCTTGCTACCAAGCAGATGCTCAAGGACGTGCGTGTGGCAAGTGTGACAGTTGCCGTTTGCGTAAAGAAGGCTTTATCGATGCCGGCGTTACCGATCCAACACGCTATATACCGCAATAAGTAGGTAAAATTTATGAAGTTGTTAAAATCAAATCTTATTCTTTCATCTTTATTCTCAGCAGCTGCACTTATGGCTGGTTCTGCTCAAGCAGCTGAAAACCCAGTTCAAGCAGCATATAAAAGCACTAACGTTAAAGGTGCATTAATCAACGTTTGTAAAGACCAAACTGCAAAAGGCGGTAAATTAAGCTCAGCTGAAGTTAGCAAATTCTGTAGCTGCCAAGTTGATGCTCAAGGTAAAGTGACTGAAGCACAAAAGTGGGAAATCCAAAGCGCAATCAATGCGAAGAAAAGCCCAAGCTCTTTAGCTTTTGTACAACAACAGAACCGTGACCTTAAAGCATGTTTCGGTCCTCAGTTAACAACTAAGCTTGAAAAATTAACTGAAGAAGCGATGAAAGCAGCTCAACAACAAGCTCCTAAAAAATAAGCTTTTGTTGCTCCAAATTAAGCCTGCATTTATGCAGGCTTTTTTATAGCTCTGCTAAAATGAAACTGATCTCATCATTCGAAATAAGCCATGCAAGAACAATGGAAAACCAACGCAACAAATAAACGATCTATTGTCTCATTTAGTGGAGGCAAAGACAGTTCACTTGCTCTCTATCACGCTATGAAAACTGGCAAGGTAATTGGTTTAATCGTTATGCTGGAAGAGCAAGGACAACGCTCCCGTTCACATGCTATGCCACTTGATATTATCCGGGCGCAAGCTCAAGCAATTGGCTTACCTGTATTTATGGCTTCGTCTAGTTGGAATGACTATGAAACTAAATTCATTAGCTTACTGAATGAAGCGAAACAAAAAGGTGCAGAGGTACTGGTTACAGGTGACTTAGATATGCCTGAATATGGTTGTTGGCATGACCGTATCACTCAAACAGTGAGGCTTAAATTAGGCATGCCACTCTGGCTGCGTCCGCACCGTGAAGTTGTTGAAGAGTTTATTCAACTTGGATTTAAAAGTGTAATTGTCACTGTTAATCTTAAACTAGGAATGAAAGTAGAAGATTTAGGTCAAGTTTTATCTTTAGAATATATCCAAGAGCTTGAGAACCGTGGTATTAATCCATGCGGTGAAGGCGGTGAATTTCATACCACTGTCATTGATGGTCCAATTTTTAACAAAGCTATTCCTGTAAGAAAACTCGATATTGTTTATCATGAAGAATATGCTTTTCTACCACTTGAATTAGATCAAATTTAACTTTTAAAGGATAAGAAATGTCTGAAAATATTCAACTGCCAAATCAGGTTTTCCCAACTACACACGGCGAAGTTAATTTAGCTGAAGTCGACAATGAATGGCTGATTATTTACTTCTACCCTAAAGATTCAACTCCAGGCTGTACTACACAAGCTGTCGGTTTTTCTTGTTTAAAAGACCAGTTTGATACTTTAGGTGCTCGTATTTACGGTGTTTCGCGCGACTCAGTGAAAGCCCACCAAAACTTTACAGAAAAGCAAGCACTAACCATTGATCTCATTAGTGATAAAGAAGAAGTGCTCTGTAATCACTTTGATGTGATTAAAGAAAAGAATATGTATGGAAAAAAAGTAATGGGTATTGAGCGCTCTACTTTCATTTTCCATAACAAAACTTTAGTTAAAAGCTACCGTAAAGTAAAAGCTGCCGGCCATGCAGAACAAGTTCTAGACGACTTAAAAGCATTGCAATCAGCTTAATAAACTTATGTAATCAAAAGCGAGTTTAATACTCGCTTTTTTACACGCACATAAATTGCTCATTCATTTTAATTTGGCGTATGATAAAAATATTAAAATAATTCGAATAATGGCATAGCGATGAATCTACTAAAAGTTTGTACTTTATTACCTTCTAGCCTTGTTATTGCTGCTTGCTCCGTTAACTCATCAAGCAGACCTCCTCCCCTTAACTCATCTACCCCACAAGTTCAAAAATCATCTATAGAAATAAGCTGCCAAGATTTACAAAACCCTGCCTATCAACAAGCTATTCTTAATACAATTAATCAAATTCGCCAGCAATCACGCCAGTGCGGTCAGCAATATTTTTCTGCCGCTCAACCTTTAAGTTGGAATAATAATTTATATAAAGGCGCACTTTCTCATAGCGAAGATATGGCGACACATAACTTTTTGAGTCATGTTAGCTCAACGGGTCTAGACTTAAAATCACGTTTAAAACTTTACAATACGCTTAGTAAAGCCAACGGTGAGAATGTCGCGAGTGGGCAGAAAACTTTAAATGAAGTAATGACAAAATGGCTAGCAAGCCCTCTACATTGTAGTAACCTAATGAACCCTAAGTTTACAACTTATGCAATCGCTTGTGCTTCGGATCAGTCCGCTAAACAAAAGAGTTACTGGACACAACAATTTGGTACACGTTAAAAGGAAAAAAGATGCAATCTGGTTCAATCACCCCTATTTTAAGAATTTTTGATGTCGCGTTAGCTCAATCATTTTATCTTGATTTCTTAGGCTTTCAGCTTGATTGGCAACACCAATTTGAAGATAACTTCCCGTTGTATTTACAAATCTCCAAAGATGATTGCATCATTCATCTCTCTGAGCATTTTGGAGATGCGAGTCCTCATAGTGCAATCCGTATTTATTGGGAACATATTTATGAATTACATAGTGAACTCAGTCAAAAAGATTATAAATTTTCTAAACCTCAGGTTGAAAAAACAGATTGGGAAACACTTGAACTCAGCATCACCGATCCTTTTTCCAACCGTATTATTTTTTGGGCAGATGCTTAATCATTCAGTCCGCTAATATTTGATAATGGAATACTTTCGATATGATCTTCCATTTCCCATCTTCGAACACAAATGTGAGAGCATCATAAAAATATTTAGGATGTATAACGCATTCAACATGTACTAGCGCCAACCGTTCATGAATCAAATTGATTGATCTGATTTTATCCTGTCGTGTTTGTCGCTTTGAAGCTGGAGAAATCCGACTCGCAACAATCGGAAAATATTCGACCATACTAAGCTGTAGTACGGGTTGCTCGGTTACATTGATATATATAGCATTAGGGTGAAAAACATTATTTAGAAGTTGCACATCACAAAAATACAAACCATCAAAATATTGCTCTAGTTGTTTCTGAATCTCAGTAATCGGATTATTTTGCATTTTAAGTACTCAAACTTTGTCTTTTTCGTATCTCAGAAACAGTTTCACCTGCAACACCCCAGTTATCGGTTTCAACTTCATTAATGACCACAAATGTAGTAGCCGGATCTTTATCAAGTATGCGAACCATAAGCTCCGTTGCTTCTCGAATTAACTGTTGTTTCTGCTGTAGCGAGACATTTTCTTTAGTAATTTGAATTAAGATATAAGGCATACTCACCTCCTTTTATAATTTTCTTTAATAACAAGGAGATTCTGCTGCAATAGAATCTTGAACGGTTTGACGCTCGGCAATTCTCTGCATAAAACTTGCTAAATGCATAAAGTGCTTTAGATCAAGCCCAATAAAATCAGCCCAGCGAGTAACAACAAAAAGATAAATATCAGCAATCGTAAAGTTGTTTCCTGTTAAATAATTTTGCCCCTTTAATTGTTCATCAATCTGTGAATAGTGTTTATTGAGGATGATGCTATATACACTTTTGAATTGTTCATTATAAGAGTCATTGAAAAATGGCGAATACGCTTTATGAATTTCAGAAGCAATAAAATTCATCCATGAGAGAGTCTTGTAACGATCGGTGGTATTTATTTCAGCTAATAAATCTTTTCGTGACGATTGGTCAACAAGAAATTGGCTAATTACAGCGCCTTCCGTTAACAATGAACCATCATCAAGCTGTAATAAAGGTACTTGTCCTTTTTTATTAAGTTGGTAAAAGTCTTCACCCTTTTCTGTTAAATGCTGGTGTAAATCGACTTTGATTAATTCAAATGCAAATCCCAGCTCTCTTAAAACAATATGTGGCGCTAAAGAACAGGCATTTGGTGA
The DNA here is from genome assembly GCA_025736915.1 of Acinetobacter nosocomialis. GTDB lineage: Bacteria > Pseudomonadota > Gammaproteobacteria > Pseudomonadales > Moraxellaceae > Acinetobacter > Acinetobacter nosocomialis_A. The sequence goes on from CP107049.1 coordinate 1,017,636, forward strand.
ATAAAATAGTTTCATAAAATAACTCCATACAAGGTATGAAAATCATCTTATTGTTTACTTATATGTGCTTAAATAGCTCGGAACTCAAATCATTTTTTACATGGTGTAATAAATGGCTCAACAGCTAAAAAGAATGATGTTTAGTAGCGTAGAGCTATTTTGCTTAGTCGCAGAAAACGAAAGCTTTTCCAAAGCAGCACTTCATGCAGGTGTTAGTCCAGCAGCGGTAAGCCGTTCAATTGCCCGATTAGAAAAACATTTAGCAACACCACTTTTTATGAGAACGACTCGACAAGTACGTTTGACACCACAAGGAAAAATGTATTTTGAGGAATGTAAACAAGCATTAAATCAAATTTTAGAAGCTGAGCAACAACTTAAAAACCAAAAGCAACAACCCTCAGGTTTGATTCGTATCAGCATACCGACACCTTATGGGCATTACCGAATATTGCCATTATTAGCAAAATTCTCACGACAATATCCCACCATCGAAGTTGATGTTCAACTAACTAATAAAAATGTGGACTTTATTGCAGAAGGATATGACTTAGCAATTCGTGGACGACAATTTGCTGATTCGAATTTGATTGCACGTCAGCTTGAACAAGCTGAGCTAATAGTGGTGGCTTCACCAGAATATTTAAAAAATTTCGGCACACCGCAGACTCTTGACGATTTGCAGAATCATCAATGCATTCAATTTGTGTTACCTAGTACAGGAAAAAATGTACCTTGGTTATTCAATTCAAATCATCAAACTATTGAATATCAAAGCACAGGTAAGATTCGTTGTTTAGATGATATTTTAGGTACTGTCACCTTAGCAAAACATAGTGCAGGATTATTACAAACCTACCGTTTTATAGTAGAAAAAGAACTTAAAAATGGAGAGTTGCTTGAAGTTCTTACAAAATTTTCAGGAACTTCACGTCCTTTTTCTCTCCTCTACCCACATAAAAAACACGAATCTTTTCATATTCGTGTTCTTATCAATTTTCTGATTCAAGAATTAAGGCCACAAACTGATTTAATTTAAATTACTTTTATCATCTATGAGATATTTGCGTTGTAGTTCAGCATAAACTTCAGTTTCTTTAAATTCATCCAAAAATTTAATCGTTCCTACAGGAAAAAATTCCGTTTGGATTTCACCACGATAATAAGCTTCACGCATTGGAGTAGCTGAAATAGAATCCTTTAAGCTATCCAGTTCCACCATAATCCACTCAGGAAATAGTCTCAAATAATAAGAAGACTCATCCTTAAAATGCCCAATCAAACCAACTTTTGAGTTCGGTTCTATTACACCATTTACCAGTGATTTGACTTGTTTTACCCACTTCTCATCATTATAAACATCTACAACATGTACAAACCGAATACGCTTTTGCTCATCCGGTGAAAAATTTGACAAGATCATTTGCTCGCGCTCTACTGCTAAGAACGGATTCTTGATATTGCGCTCCATTTGAGCAGAGCCTAATGCTAAAACGACATAATGGCTTTGCTGCAAAGCAATTTCAATTGTCTGCATATGAGCCAAATGAAATGGTTGAAAACGCCCTATAAAAACGAGATAGTCAAATGTATACATAATGAGTTTTTCACTTTTTATGAACTCACCAGTTACGCTTATTACAAAAAATATGCGCCATAATGAGAACCTAAAAATCAACAACGTGGTTTAAAGCAAGGATAGTACGATGACACTTAGCTGTATTCAACAACCTCATGAACATTTACAAGCAAATTTACAAGGTGGCGTACTCACCTTAGCCATAAATCGCCCAGAAGCAAAAAATGCATTATATGGCGAACTTTACTTATGGATTGCTCAAGCACTTGATGAAGCTGACCAAAATAAAGATGTACGAGTAGTCGTTTTACGTGGTGTTGAACAAGATTTTACCGCTGGTAATGATATGAAAGACTTTATGGGTTTTGTACAAAATCCTAATGCAGGTCCAGCAGGTCAAGTTCCTCCATTTGTACTCCTTAAATCTGCTGCCAAATTATCGAAACCGCTGATTATTGCAGTAAAAGGTGTAGCAATTGGTATTGGTGTTACGATTTTATTACATGCAGACTTAGTGTTTGCTGACAACACTGCCCTATTCCAAATTCCATTTGTAAGTCTTGGCCTTTCTCCAGAAGGTGGTGCTAGCCAACTATTGGTTAAACAAGCCGGCTATCACAAAGCAGCTGAACTTTTGTTTACTGCGAAAAAATTTAATGCAGAAACGGCAACACAAGCTGGTTTAGTGAATGAAGTCGTTGAAGATTCTTACGCATCTGCTCAGGCAACTGCTCAACACTTAGCAGCATTACCACTTGCTTCACTAAAACAAACAAAAGCATTGATGAAGCATGATCTGGATAAAATCATTGCATGTATTGATCATGAAGCTGAAATCTTTATGCAACGCGTTCAATCACCTGAAATGCTAGAAGCTGTACAGGCATTTATGCAGAAACGTAAACCAGATTTCTCACAATTTAACTAATATCCAAAATTTGGATAAATTCAAAGGCAGGCTCTTCATAAGGATGGCTTGCCTTTAATGCTTTTGCTACAGCCTTTGCATTTTCTTCAATTACAATTGTTTCAACTCGCCACTCATCAACTTGCTCAAGTTCACCCAGCTCTCCGATATAAGGATCTGCACCTTTGACTGGTTTAAATTGCCCTATTCCTTTCACTTGCCATGCGCAGTGTTCATAGTTACCTATACCACCTGCTCCGGCCGCAAATATGGACTGTTTAGTCGACTCCAGATGTGACTCAGGTACGTAATAGATTAACTTTAACATCTGTAAAATGACCCAAAAATATTGAACTTATGTTAAAGCATACCTTTTAAGAATACCCTAAATCAAAGTCAGCTCATGATAACCAAATAGTTTGCTCCAATAAAAAGAATTTGAATAACAAGCGCCAAACCAAATAAACGCCAGCCTTTGTCCTTTGTATACATCGCTCTTATGTGATTTTTGTTTTTCATCATTTTGATCTCCGATTTTTATCGTTGTTACAGAGAAAGCAAAAATTGAACCAATTTTGAACTAAGCATAAGGTGTTAAATAGCCGAATGTCTATAGGCTTATAATTTTTCTAAAATGCTTAAAAAGAGCTACACTCATTTTTATGCAGCTCTTATTCTGAACAAAATTTTAAAATTCAGTGGGCTAGCTGCATCTTTATAATTTTAAGCATTCGATTTCTTTAAATATCTGTTCTCATATATTGTCATCATAAATGCTAAACCACATAAAATGGCGAAGCCGCCAGTCATTGGTATTAATGTCCCATCATATAATTGCCCAATAATAGAGGCAAGAATAAGTGACAAAACGGAGGATGCTGCACCAATAATGGCTGAAGCCATACCAGCAACATGCCCCATCGGCTCCATTGCAATCGCATTTAAGTTACCAAATAAAGTTCCAAATAATAAAAACAGAATGCAGGCATAAAGCATAAACATCCAAAATGCTACAGTCACACCTACAAGTTGAATCCCTAAGAAAATGAGTGAAATTAAGCAAAGACCGAGAAAGCCATAAATACAGATTGGACGCATACCAAACTTCATCACAATTTTAGAGTTGGTAAATGAAGCAATTCCCATCACACCCGCAAGCACAGCAAAGTAAGCACTGAATTCTTGCCCAGTTTTACCAAACTGCTGCATAAAAATTTGTTGAGAAGTTCCTAAATAGCCAATAAATCCACCAAAGCAAAAGCCTGCACATAACAAATAGCTCATGGTGGTTTTGTTACTCACTACTTCTTTAAAGCCCTCTTGAAATGCTTGTAAACGCATAGGTAAACGATTTTCAGGAAGTAGCGTCTCTTCTAATCGTAAAGCGACCCATGCCCCAACAACTGTGGCGTAGACCATATATAAAACAAAAATATCACGCCAACCAAAGAAATGAATAATAAGCTGCCCCAGACTTGGTGCTATTGCTGGCGCAACCATAAACACCATCATAATTAAGGACATGATACGGGCCATTTGAGCACCGCTATATTTATCTCTCACAATCGAAATAGAGGCAACATAAGGCCCAGAAACCCCAATACCTTGAATGAAACGGCCCACTAAAAACCATTCAAAACTTTGTGTGGTAAAGCACAATAAACTTCCCAAAAAGTAAATGATGATCCCAGCAAATAAAATGCGCTTACGACCGATCGCATCAGATAGTGGTCCAGCAATAAGTTGCCCTATTGTCATACCGGAAAAAATACCAATAATGACCCACTGTGTCTGATTATTATTCTTTAAGTCAAAAACTCGTCCAATCTCACCTAAAGCAGGTAAGACAGCATCTATTGAAAAAGAAACAATAGACATGAGTAATGCCATCAGAAGTGCAAACTCACGGAAATGGATTTTTGATTTCATTTTTCTTCTCTACTATTTATTCTACTCACATTGTACTACATACAAATAAGCCACCTTTCGGTGGCTTATTTCACTTTTTATATTAACCAATAAACTTACGAGCGTTACGGAACATACGTAACCATGCACCGTCTTCAGTCCACTCTTCTGGACTCCAAGAGTGTTGAATTGCACGGAAAGTACGCTCTGGGTGCGGCATCATAATCGTTGCACGACCATCTTTAGAGGTTACACCAGTAATCGCCTCTGGAGAACCGTTCGGGTTCAATGGATAATGTTGAGTCGGGTTACCATGACTATCAACATAACGCAATGCAACTTGGTTAGCTGCATTTAAGCTTGCTATGTTAGCTTCACTTGCAACCGCACGACCTTCACCATGTGCAACAGCAATTGGTAAAATCGAACCTTCCATACCATCGAGTAATACAGAAACAGATTTTTCAACACGAACGTTTACACTACGCGCTTCAAAAACTTCTGACATATTACGGTGGAAACGTGGCCAGTGTTCAGCACCCGGAATAAGCGGTGCTAATTGTGACAACATTTGGCAACCATTACAGATACCTAAGCTAAACGTACCTTCACGGTGGAAGAATTGTTCAAACTGATCACGTAACTTCGCATTGAACAGAACTGATTTTGCCCAGCCACCGCCTGCACCCATTACGTCACCGTAAGAGAAACCACCACAAGTCACTAAACCTTCGAAATCACTTAGGCTCACACGACCAGCAAGCAAATCGCTCATATGTACGTCAATCGTATTAAAGCCAACTTTATCGAAAGCTGCTGCCATTTCAATATGACCGTTTACACCCTGCTCACGCAAGATTGCCATATTAGGACGACGGCTATTAATAAACGGCGCTTCAATAGGTTCATTTAAATCAAATGTAGGTTTTGCAATTAAACCTTGATGTGATTTATCAGTAATTAAAGCAAATTCTTGATCAGCAGTTTCAACGTTATCACGTAAACGTTGGATCTGATGAGAGACTTCAGACCAAGCCTGTTGTAACTCTGCACGCTCTAAAGTCAAATCGTTTACAGATAATTGATCAGTGTTATTTACGCGACCAACTACAGCAATTGCATCTTTCAAGCTAGAAGCAGCAACTTCTGCTTGTAAAGCTTCCCAATCAGCTGCTTTGATTTGAACAACTGCACCAATTTCTTCTGCAAATAAGCCCGCAGTAGATTGGTTTTCTAATGCCACACCTAGACGTGAAGCAAACATCATTTCAGCTACAGTTGCGAGTAAACCACCATCACCGATGTCATGGTAAGCTTGAATCAATCCACGGTTATTCCAGTCTTGAATTAAAGCAAAGAACGCTTTGAAATCATCAAAACTATCAATATCTGGAGTGATTGAACCAATTGCTTTATATACTTGAGCAAGAATCGAACCACCTAAACGGAACTGACCTTTAGATAAATCAATACGTACAAGTACTGAATCTTCTAAATTTTTAAGTTCAGGTGTTAAAGTTTTACGAACATCAGCTACTGGAGCAAATGCAGTAATTACACCGGTCATTGGAGAGGTTACAGCTTTATCTTCTCCGTTGTCGTTCCAAGTGGTACGCATTGAAAGTGAGTCTTTACCTACAGGAATCGCAATTCCTAAAGCAGGACACATTTCCATACCAATCGCTTTCACACCTTCAAACAGTGCTTGGTCTTCACCTTTTTGACCAGCAGCAGCCATCCAGTTTGCAGAAAGTTTGATATCGCTAATTTGTTCAATGTTTGCACATGCAATATTGGTAATTGCTTCAGCAACTGCCAAACGAGCAGACGCTGCTGGATTTAACAATGCAACTGGTGGACGTTCACCCATTGCCATTGCTTCACCAGTGAAGCCTTGTAAGCTTGTTGTCGTTACTGCTGCATCCGCAACAGGAATTTGCCAACGACCAACCATTTGGTCACGTGCAACCATACCTGTAATTGAACGGTCACCAATAGTGATCAAGAATGACTTAGACGCAACTGTAGGATTTTTCAATACACGGAAAATCGCATCTTTCAAATCAACTTTTGAAGCGTCAAATTCGTTACCTTTACGCTCAATTGTTTCATAAGAACGTTGCATACGCGGTGTACCACCAAGCATCACTTGCATTGGGATATCAACTGCATTGTTCTCGAACAATGGATCTTCAACAGTTAAATGACGTGCTTCAGTTGCTTCACCTAACACGGCAAATGGACAACGTTCACGTGCACAGATTGCTTCGAACTGCTCTAAAGACTCTGGACGAATTGCAAGAACATAACGCTCTTGTGCTTCGTTTGACCAGATTTCCATTGGGCTCATGCCCGGCTCTAATGAAGGAATCTTACGAAGGTTAAGAACTGCACCTAACTCATGGTCATTTACAAGTTCAGGCATAGCATTTGATAGACCACCCGCACCAACGTCGTGTACAGAAACGATTGGGTTGAAGTCTTCTAAGCGCCAGCATGTATCGATCACTTCTTGACAACGGCGTTCCATTTCTGGGTTTTCACGTTGTACAGATGCGAAATCAAGGCTTTCACCCATTGTACCGCTGTCTACAGAAGATGCTGCACCGCCACCAAGACCGATTAACATTGCAGGGCCACCCAATACAATGAGCAAGTCACCTGGTTGAATCGCATCTTTTTCTACATGGTCAGGACGAATGTTACCGTAACCACCAGCGATCATGATTGGCTTATGGAAGCCCTTCACTTCACCATTTACGTTCTGTTCGAAAGTACGGAAATAACCATTTAAAGCAGGACGACCGAATTCGTTGTTAAATGCCGCGCCGCCTAATGGACCTTCAATCATAATTTGTAATGGCGATGCCATACGTGAAGGTTTACCGTAGTTTTCTTCCCAAGGTTGTTCAAAACCAGGAATATTTAAGTTAGAAACTGTAAAGCCTGTTAAACCAGCTTTTGGTTTACCACCACGACCAGTTGCACCTTCATCACGGATTTCACCGCCTGAACCAGTAGCAGCACCAGCAAATGGAGAAATTGCTGTTGGATGGTTGTGAGTTTCAACCTTCATTAAAATATGAGCAGCCTGACTCTTATATTTATAAACAAAATGACCATTTTCATCTGCTTTTGGATAAAAACGCATAGTGTCATAACCAACAATTACAGAAGCGTTATCTTTATATGCTGATAACACATCAGTTGGTGATTCTTTATAAGTATTTTTAATCATTTGGAACAATGATAATGGTTGTTTTTCACCATCAATTGTCCATTCAGAACCAAAGATTTTATGACGACAGTGTTCAGAGTTTGCTTGTGCAAACATCATTAACTCGATGTCATTTGGGTTACGGCCAAGTCGAGTGAACGCTTCAGTTAAATAATCAATTTCTTGTTCAGATAACGCAAAACCAAATTCATTGTTGGCTTTTACTAATGCTTCTTTACCTTCACCCAAGATATCAATTGAGTTTAAAGGTTTTGGAGCTGTTTCTGAAAAGAGCGCTTTTGCATCATCAATTTGAGCAAAAACAGTTTCTGTCATACGGTCATGAAGTACTTGTTTTACTTCATTAGAAATTTCAGAAACACCTTTTAACGTAAATAAAAGACCACGTTCTAAACGGTGAACTGGCGTATTACAGTTCTTGAAAATATCAGTTGCTTTAGAAGACCAAGGTGAAATAGTACCCACACGTGGTGTTACTAAAATCTGAATCTCATCACTTGCAGGTTGACGAAGTTCAAAAGACTCACCGTCATTTAATAATTGCAAAGCAGATTGATGTTGCTGCTCGTTGAGCGCTTGATCAAACAAATAGACCCATTGGCTGTCAAAAGATTGAACAGAACTAATTGACGATAAACGTGTTAATAGTTGAGCTTTCTTAAAAGAAGAATGTGCTGCTGCACCGGCCACGATAAACATGTTGATTTTGGCTCCACGGGCAGGTCTTGTGAACCTTACCGCAATGTGACTTTAGAGAGAGCGCATATTCTACTGTGTCTTGCTAAAATCAGCTAGATGTAGAATCAGTATTCTGTAACCTAATTCTGCAAGAAGTGATGTGTTTTTTGTTCAAAATCATTTTTTTAAGCATTATAGGTAAAAATAAATTGTTTCATGTTTATTCAATAACATAATAAAACCTGAACTAAGACAAACTATGTCGCACCACGCTAGTGCTTTTAAGTTTTTTTTGGCATGATCAGGCTTTATAGTTTTGAATAATGATAAATGGAACAAATGCGTTGGTTAGAACTGCTTTCTGCAGTTCGTTTAGGTAGTAAAAAAAGCAGTACAGAATTGGCTCGAAGCCCATTTCATAAAGATTATGATCGCATTATATTTTCACAAAGTTTTCGTCAGTTAAACCGTAAAACTCAAGTTCACCCCTTAGCACAGCATGACGGGATCCATACCCGTTTAACTCACTCCCTTGAGGTTTCCTGTATTGGCCGTTCCATGGGTATGCTTGCAGCCGAAAAAATAAAAGATGAATTGCCCGTTTGGATTTCTCCTGCCGATGTCGGTGCAATTATTCAAGCAGCCTGCCTTGCACATGATATTGGTAACCCACCCTTCGGTCATGCTGGTGAATATGCAATTCGTGAATGGTTTGACGATGCATCACATAATGATTTTCTAAAAAAATTGACGCCCGAAGAAGAAGCCGATGTTCGTCAGTTTGAAGGTAATGCTCAAGGTTTACGGCTATTAACCCGTATTGACTATCATCCAGATGATGGTGGTATGCGTTTAACTTACGCGACCCTAGGCGCATATTTAAAATATCCTTGGCTTTCAAAAACAATAGCTTCTCAAGGTGATCGTCCATCACACCAACGAGCCAAATTTGGTTGCTATCAGTCTGAAAAAGAAATTTTAAAGCAAATTGCTGAACAGCTTGGTCTCATTCAATTAGGTGAATACCATTACTGCCGCCACCCGCTTACTTATTTATTAGAAGCTGCAGACGATATTTGCTATGCCCTCATTGATTTAGAAGATGGCATTATTTTAAATATGCTGAACTACCAAGAAGTTGAACCCATTTTTCTGAATTTAATTGCAGATTATGGCCAACCTGAAGAGTTATCAATGCCAAGTAGTACATGGCAACAAAAAATTTCGGCATTACGTGGTCGTGTCATGAAACGTTTAGTTGATGAAGTCACTACCGCTTTTGCCAAACATCAGTATGAAATTATTACAGGTCAGCTGCAAGGTAGCCTTTTACAATACTGCTCACCAGATATTGCTAAAGGGATTGAAACAGCCAAAAATCTGGCGCGTGAAAAAATCTTTGAGCACCCACAAAAGTCTGGTTTAGAAATTATTGCACATCAAAGTTTGCAAACTATTCTTGACGCATTTGTACCATTAACCATGCCGCATAAATCTTTAAGCTTTAAAGAACAACGTTTAATGTCGATCCTTCATTTGTACGGTGCCCGCTTTAGCAATAACCACTACAGTAATATCATGCAGGTACTCGATATTATTAGTAAGTTCTCAGATCATCAGGCTTATAGCTTGGCGCAAGAGCTACAAGGTAATAAAATAGGTCTGTTTTAATGATAAGTAGACATGTTGATAGAGGGCTTTACCCATCATCTTTTATGTATTCAGATCAGTGGGTAAAATGTCCTAAATGTTCTCATCTGAGTATCCTAAAATATGACAGTCCTTTGTCACCAGTAAATGCGCCTTATCAAGGAACTTTTTCTTTTAGTTGTTTAAATTGTTGTTATCAAATTAAAGCTGAAGAGAGTTCAATATCGAGTCGTCACAATGGTCATTTTTACGCCACAGCTTATCAGCGTTGCCAAAGTTGTGGTGGGTCATGGCTCAAAGCAAATCAAAAGCTGAATAATTCAGGAGCATATCCTCCGTATATTCAAGCTAAATGTCATCTATGCCAAAATTTTTCAAAATTTGAAAAATATAATGTAGCTTTTGTTTTAGACCAAAAATTTGGTTATACAAACTATGGACTTGAACTTTACTTGAAAACTTCAAGTAGGCATGGAGAGATATACGTTTATAACCCTACACATTTAAAAGAATTAAAAATGTTTGTTGAAGCTAATCTAAGAGAACGAATGAAACAGACTGGTAATAGCAGTTACTTTTCGCGTCTACCTGCATGGATAAAATCCACACGAAATCGAAAGGAAATTTTAAAAGCCATTTTGCGTTTAGAACAAATGGCATCTACTATTCAACCATTAACAAATAAGTGAAAGATTCAATGATCGGATGTTTAATTGGCGAAGTGTTTGCCCTAGAAGCCCCTACTGTCTTACTTAATGTAAATGGTGTGGGTTATGAAATTGATACGCCACTTTCAACATTTTGCCAATTACAAAAAGGCCAGAAAGTTACGCTATGGACGCATTTGGTTGTGCGTGAAGATGCACAGCAGCTCTACGGTTTTAGCGATGCTCAAGAAAAAACAATTTTCCGCACCTTATTAAAAGTAAATGGTGTCGGTCCGAAAATGGCATTGGGTATTCTATCTACACTAAGCGTTGAGTTATTGGTTCACACTATTGAACATGATGATATTAATACGTTGGTCAAAGTTCCGGGCGTTGGTAAAAAAACAGCTGAACGTTTAATGATTGAACTTCGTGACCGTTTTAAAACCTTGGCTCAAGGCACTTCAACTGCGGCTACCATGCCTCAAATTCAATTTGCTGCAAACTCTCCTGTTGCAGAAGCAGAAGCTGCGCTGCAATCTTTAGGCTATAAGCCACTTGAAGCACAAAAAGCTGTAGCTGCGGTTAAAGCCGATTACACTGAATCAGCCGATATTATTCGTGCTGCACTTAAATCAATGATGAAGTAAACACACCTATGCAAGACCGTCTAATCAGTGGAACAGAAAAACCTGAAGATCATTTTGATCGGGCTATTCGACCGACTTCACTTGCCGATTATATCGGACAGCCAGTTGTACGCGAGCAAATGGAAATCTTCATTGGCGCGGCTCGTGGTCGTGGTGAAGCACTCGATCACACACTGATTTTCGGTCCACCGGGTTTAGGTAAAACCACGCTTGCTAACATTATTGCACGTGAAATGGGTGGCAACCTCAAATCGACTTCAGGACCTGTTTTGGAACGTGCGGGTGATTTGGCTGCGATGCTCACCAACCTTGAAGAAGGTGACGTTTTATTTATTGATGAAATCCACCGTCTTTCACCAGTAATTGAAGAAATTCTGTATCCAGCTATGGAAGATTACCAATTAGACATCATGATTGGTGAAGGCCCTGCTGCTCGTTCAATTAAACTTGATTTACCGCCTTTTACCCTAGTTGCTGCAACTACACGTGCGGGCTTACTCACCTCACCACTACGTGACCGTTTTGGTATTGTGCAGCGTCTTGAGTTCTACTCTGTAGAAGACTTAACTCACATCGTGTCACGTTCTGCAAACCTCATGGATGTACCGATTACAGTTGAAGGTGCAGAGGAAGTTGCTCGTCGCTCACGCGGCACACCGCGTATTGCCAATCGTTTATTACGTCGAGTTCGTGACTATGCGCAAGTGAAAGGTACAGGTGAAGTAACCCATGAAATGGCACAACGTGCGCTTGATATGCTCAATGTCGATAAAGCTGGCTTAGACACCCTAGACCGACGTTATTTGAGCATGTTACTCGAGCGTTTTGACGGTGGTCCTGCTGGAGTTGAAGCGCTTGCAGCAGCTATGGCTGAAGACAGTGGCACACTTGAAGATGTGATTGAACCTTATTTAATTCAGCAAGGTTATGTCATGCGTACTGCGCGAGGACGTATCGCAACCAATCAGTCTTATTTACAGTTTGGCATGACGCCACCTGAGCCTAAAAACTAAGCACTGGAAGAGAGTTTTCTCTTCCTTTTTTTAATTTAACTGTTCTTCTCAACTCAAATAATAATTGTCTTATCAATACATTAGCTACTCTATACCTTTTAAGTCTATATTTATACCTTATTGATTTTTTAATATTTTTAAAAACTGAATTATAAGAAATCTAGATATAAAATCTTATGAACAATAATATTTTTAGGATAAGGACATGTACAAAAAAGCCGCTTTAGTTTTTCCACTAGCCCTCATAAGCCAGCTGAGCCTAGCAGATTGGGTCAAAGATGCCGCACAACAAAATGAAAATCAGGTCATTCAATTAAGACAACATATTCATCAAAATCCTGAACTGGGCAATATGGAAGTTAAGACATCTGCGCTTGTTCAAAAAGAATTAAAGTCTTATGGCATTCAAGTCAAAACAGGTTATGCAAAAACAGGTGTTGTGGGTATTTTAAAAGGTAATAAACCCGGCCCTATTATTGCACTTAGAGCAGATATGGATGCGCTACCTATGGAGGAAAAAAGTGGTGTTCCATTTGCGAGTAAACAAAAAGCAATTTATCAAGGTAAAGAAACTTACGTAATGCATGCTTGTGGACATGATACCCATACCGCAATGCTATTAGGTGCGGCAAAAATTCTGGCTGCGAATAAAGATAAAATATCGGGTACAGTTGTTTTTGTTTTTCAACCTGCTGAAGAAGGTGGAGCAGATATAGACAACTTCACACAAGGCGATCAAATCGGCTCCAGAAAAATGATCGCAGATGGAGCATTTAAAGACTATAAACCTGAAGCCATTTTTGGAATCCATGTCATCTCTGGTATGCAAAGTGGCCATCTTTATTATAAAGATGGTGCCATTTTAAATAGTGCAGACCATTTACGTATTCAGGTCAACGGCAAGCAGGTACATGGTTCGATGCCATGGTTAGGTAGAGATCCGATTTATGCATCGGCACAAATGATTAATAATTTACAGAGCCTTATTAGCCGGAGAACCGACCTTACCCAAGGCATGGGCGTAGTGAGTATTGGTAATATTCAAGGTGGTACAGCAGGAAATGTTATCCCTGAACAGGTCAATATGGTCGGGACTATTCGCTCTAATAACGAACAAATACGAGCAAATATCTTAAAAAGTTTACCAGTCATGATAGAACACGATGCTCAAGCCAATGATGTGACTGCTAAAGTTGAAATTGCACCTTATGCTCCGGTGACCATGAATGATAAAGCATTGACTCAGCTTATTCAGCCAACTTTAGTCAAGGTTGTTGGAGACTCAAAACTTCATGTTTTGGATCATAATGCGAGCGCAAGTGAAGATTTTGCCTATTATGGAAAATTAATGCCGTCATTCTTTGTTTTCTTAGGTGCAACACCAGAAAATCAGGACTTAACTCAAGCTGCACCAAATCATAGTCCTTATTTTATTGTAGATGACAAGGCCTTAAAAACAGGAACCGAGCTGCATGTAAGATTCGTATTAGATTATCCGAATATATCAAAACAAGTTCAAACCTCATGGAAGCCCTCTTAAGTCAAAAGCATGCTAGCCATAAGATATACCGTTTTTAGATTATAAATAGAGCAATCGCAATTGAAAGGTTGTGCCATAGGACTTAGTATGCAATCTGCTAAACTGCCCCGTATTTAAAAGCAGATGTATGACTTTGATTAGAACTGATGTTTTATTCAGCAGTCATATTTTAAATATAAAGCTCTATAGTGAACTAAAACGGAATACTCTCATGGCGAATCATTTTGAATTCAATATTCGTGTTTATATCGAAGATACGGACGCAGGCGGTATCGTTTACCACGCCAACCACATTCGCTATATGGAACGTACCCGTACAGAATGGCTCCGTGCTTCTGGCGTTGATCATTACTGGCATCAAAAAGACTACAACTTTGTTGTCCACAAAATCAACGTAAAATACATGCGCCCTATCTTAATGGATGACCTAATTACTGTTACAGCACGTGTAGTTTCATGTAAAGCTGCGTCATTTGTGTTGCAACAAAATATTTATCGTGGTGAAATCTTGCTTGCTTCTGGCGAGGTTGAGTTGGCATGTTTAAGTAAAGAACTGGTAGCTCGTCGTCTTCCAGAAGAAATACGTGATCTTATTCGTAAAGAATTGGAACAAGACTAAAAAAACAACCGGCATATGTAACTATGGCAACAAACATTGAATCAACCCTGCATATTTCTGACCTTATCTTACAAGCAAGTCCAGTCGTCCAATTGGTCATGCTGATTTTATTGTTAGCATCAATCTTTAGTTGGTACCTCATTGCCAAGTTACATATGGGTTATAAAAAAGCACGTCAAGGCGATGAACATTTCCAAAAAATGTTCTGGTCTGGCGCTGAACTTAATACCCTCTATAACAATGCACAACTCAACTCAAAACGTTCAGGCCTTGAAGATATTTTTTATCAAGGATTGAGTGAGTTCTTTAAACTTAAAAAACGTCAAGCATCTACTTCTCAAACGATTGAAGGCACCGAGCGTATTTTACGTGTCGGTTTAAGTCGTGATCAGGGTAGTCTGGAATATGGTTTAGGTACTTTAGCAAGTATCGGTTCGGTTGCCCCATATATCGGTTTATTCGGTACTGTTTGGGGAATCATGAATGCTTTTATTGGTTTGGCTGCCGTTGATCAAGTCACATTAGCGACGGTTGCACCGGGTATTGCTGAAGCACTTATTGCAACTGCAATTGGTTTATTTGCTGCAATTCCTGCGGTATTAGCTTTTAACCACTTTACTGCTAAAAGCGAAAGCGTCTACTCTGACCGCGCACTATTTGCCGAAGAGATGATTGCTTTATTGCAACGTCAATCTGTGGATTCATCACAGGAAGATGCATAATGGCCATTCAACGTTCAGGGCGCTTTGAGCGCATAAAAAAACCATTAAAAAGTGACATGAACGTCGTGCCTTATATCGATGTAATGCTAGTACTTTTAGTTATTTTCATGGTGACTGCGCCCATGATTACTAGCGGTATCAAAGTCGATTTACCTCAGGCAAATAATCGTCCAATTGAATCCAAAGATATGCCAGCCATGGTAACGATTGGTAAAGATGGCAATATTTATCTTCAATATCAAGATTATAAAGACAACGAGCCACTTTCTCGTGAAAAGCTTGAATCTGTTTTAAGTGAAGCACAAAAACAAGCTGAGCAGGAAAACAAACAACTTACGGTTTTAGTGAATGGTGATAAGTCGCGCCCTTACGGCGAAGTCGTATCATTGATGGCAAGTTTACAAGAAGCAGGTTTAACTCAAGTTGGCCTTCTGACAGAGCCTTTAAAATAAGCTATGAACAAAAATCAAAAGCCTCCTTTTAAACAAAATGCGATTGCATTGGGCTTCACACTTGGAGTTCATGCGATTGCCATTGTCGGCTTGCTTTTTTTAGGCTTGAGTAAACCACCTGAACAGCAAAAAAAGCTGACGACTATCTTAGTTAAGCCAGAAGATTTACCACCACCTTTAGCAAAAGAAGTTGAGCAACAAACTACTGCAGAAAATCAGGCGGAAGAAGTTTTAAGCCCAATTGTGGATGAAAATGTTCCTCAAAATCTTCCAGCAATACCATCACCTCCTCCGCCAACAGCACAACATCTGGTTGCCCAAAAGCAAAAAGCTGAGCAGGCACAGCAAGCAAAATTAGCTGAGGAAAAACGTAAAGCTGAAGAAGCTGCTAAAGCGAAACAAGCTGCGGAACAGCAACGTTTAGAGGAAGCTCAAAAACAGCAGGCTGAGGCTAAACGTCAAGCTGAGGCAAAAGCTGCAAAAGTTGAAGCTGAACAAAAGCGTAAAGCAGAAGCTGATGCAAAAACCAAACATGAACAAAGTGAGGCTCGCAAAGCTGAAGAAGCTGCTAAACGTAAAGCTGAGGCTGATGCAAAACTGAAACGTGAAGCTGAAAATGCAAAACTTCAGGCACAGCAAGAAGTAAAACGTAAAGCTGAAGCTGAGGCAAAAGCTAAACATGAAGCTCGTAAAGCTGCTGAAGATGCTAAACGCAAAGCTGCTGAGGATGCGAAAGTTAAACAGCTGAAAGCAGCTGAAGATGCTAAGCGTAAAGCTGAGGCTGATGCAAAAGCTAAACATCAAAAAGCAGCTGAGGATGCCAAGCGTAAAGCTGAAGCCGATGCAAAAGCTCAAAAGCAGAAAGCGGCTGAGGATGCCAAGCGTAAAGCTGAAGCTGATGCAAAGGCCCAAAAGCAGAAAGCGGCTGAAGATGCTAAGCATAAAGCTGATGCTGACGCAAAAGCGAAACAGCAAAAAGCTGCTGAAAATGCAAGACGTAAAGCTGAAGCTGAGGCCGAAGCAAAAGCTGCATCTGCTAAAAAAGCACAGGAAGAAGCTGCTCAGAAAAAGGGTGAAGCCAAAAAAATTGCATCTTCAGCGAAGCGTGATTTTGAGCAGAAAATTAGAAATGCTTGGGATATTCCAGCAGGAACATCAGGTCAAAAAGCAACTGCGCGTGTCACTCTTAGCGATAGTGGAGCTGTATTATCAGTTATTGTTAGCTCTAGCAACCCAGATGTTAAAGCCAGTGTCGAAGCAGCGATTCGTTCTGCTGCACCTTACCCTATGCCATCTGATCCTGATGCTCGACGCGAAGCAAGATCATTCAGTTCAACATTTACTGCAAAATAAGTATCTTGTTACATGCTTTAAATAGTTTAAGGCATGTAACTATGTTACAAAATCCACAGTCACAAAAATGCCTTCAATGACTTTAAACCTATGAAAACGAGCCGCAAACACCTTTTAGCCTTAACGCTGCTTACAGCACTAAGTCCTCTTGCACCGACAGCTGCCTTTGCTCAACTACATTTAGAAATTGCAAAAGCACCTGATCAGGCACCTAAAATCGCTATTGTTCCTTTTAATAATGACAATGGACTTTATCCAATTGTTGAAACTGACTTAAACCGTTCAGGACGTTTCACAAGTTCATCGAAAAACTTACCTGCAAATGCTGCCATTAATCAGATTCAAGCATCTGATTGGCAAGCAGCTGGTATTCCCTATGTTGTTACTGGGCAAATTAAGCAAACAGCTGATGGGTTTGAAGTCCATTACCAACTTTATGATGTACAAAAACAGCAATATCTTCTCAATGAGTTGTTGAATGTGCCTGCTTCACGCATCCGTCAAGCTGGACATATGGTTAGTGATGCTATTTATCAAGCATTAACTGGTATTGCAGGCGATTTTAGCGGTCGTATCGCTTATGTATTACGTAATCCGGCAACCCCTGCGGAACGTTACACTTTACAAATTGCCGATACAGATGGTGAGCAACCCAAAACTGTTCTCTCTTCACGCGACCCAATTCTGTCTCCAGCATGGACTCCTGACGCTAAAAAAATTGCTTATGTTTCTTTCGAAACTAAACGCCCAGCAATTTACTTACAAGATCTATCTACTGGAACACGTGAAGTACTTACCAGCTTTAAAGGCTTAAATGGTGCGCCAAGCTTTTCACCAGATGGCAAATCAATGCTATTTACAGCATCGATGAATGGTAACCCTGAAATTTATCAAATGGATTTATCAACTCGCCAAGTCAAACGTATGACAAATGACTCTGGCATTGATACAGAAGCACGTTACACACCAGATGGGAAAGCTTTTATTTTTACATCTGACCGTGGAGGCTCTCCTCAAATTTATCGCTATGATTTTGGAGATGGCTCAGTAAAACGCTTAACATTTAAAGGGTCATTTAATGCTCGTGGTACTTTAAGTGCAGATGGCAAAAAAATTGCACTAGTGCATCGACCAAGTGGCAGTAACTATAAAGTTGCTATCCAAGATATTAATACAGGCATTGTCAATATTCTTACTCCAACGAGTTTAGATGAATCACCAAGTTTCTCACCAAATGGGCAAATGGTGGTTTACGCAACTCGTGAAGGGAACCGTGGTTTACTGTCTATCATGTCCACTGATGGTCGTTTCCGTATGAATTTACCGAGTGAACAAGGTGAAGTACGTGAACCAGCCTGGGCACCTAAATAACTTTTTATTCCATTGATGGAGATGATGATGAAATCAATCAAATATTTGGCCCTTCCTCTACTTAGTGTAGCGCTTGTCATGACAGGTTGTGCGAGCCGTAAGCCTGCAACAACGGCAACTACTGGTACTACAAACCCAAGTACAGTAAACACAACCGGTTTAAGTGAAGATGCTGCATTAAATGCCCAAAATTTGGCAGGTGCTTCATCAAAAGGTGTAACTGAAGCAAATAAAGCTGCTTTAGCTAAACGTGTTGTTCACTTCGATTACGACAGTAGTGATTTATCTGCTGAAGATTATCAAACACTTCAAGCCCATGCTCAGTTCCTCATGGCAAATGCAAATTCAAAAGTTGCATTGACAGGTCATACAGATGAACGTGGTACACGTGAGTACAACATGGCTTTAGGTGAACGTCGTGCAAAAGCAGTTCAAAGTTATCTCATCACAAATGGTGTAAATCCACAGCAACTTGAAGCTGTAAGTTATGGTAAAGAAGCTCCTGTTAACCCAGGCCATGACGAATCAGCTTGGAAAGAAAACCGCCGTGTTGAAATTAACTATGAAGCGGTTCCTCCTCTATTAAAATAAGACACTCCAAAAAATAAACGCCCACATATGGGCGTTTATTTTTTGATTCTTAATTTAAGAGGATTTGTTTTCCTCTTCTTCTGAATGTTGCATCGACTCAATCAAATCATGCTTATTAAAAGCTTTATATTCAGGTTTTGCTTCATAGTCTTTCCAAGCTTCCTGAACACTTTCTTTCGAAATTTCTTCTAAATTGATTGGTTCGCCTGCCGTGGGGGTCGCATCAAACTTCTTAGTTGTCATTTCGATTCTCCTAAATATACATTCCTTTGCTATGCAAACAACATACCATGTAAAATGAGGCTTGTAAGCATAAATGCAACACAAATAAAGTAAGATAATTTTTATTTTCCGGCATTCTCATCTAGAATATGCCACGTATTTATTTGACTCATTTTGATGCTTGCGCACAGGAGCGTTTTTTTATGTCCAACCTCACATTGTCCCAATTTTTACAACAAGAAAAAGGGAACCTTACACCTGAGTTGGCCCAAGTCATCGACACGATTGCTACGACTTGTAAAACCATTGACCAAGCCCTACAAAAAGGTGCTTTGGCTGGAATTTTAGGTAGTGCAGGTAATGAAAATGTTCAAGGTGAAACACAGAAAAAACTTGATGTGATTTCTAATGATTATTTAATTGATGCGTTAAAAGTTCACCCTCATGTTGGTGGTCTTGCATCTGAAGAACTTGATGACTTTACACCTGCGCAAGAAAACGGCGAATACTTAGTATTATTCGACCCATTAGATGGTTCAAGTAACATTGATATCAACATGTGTGTAGGAACAATCTTCTCGATTCTCCCTGCAAAAAATGCAGTTACACAAGCACAAGATTTCATGCAAGCAGGTACTCAACAAGTTGCTGCTGGTTATGTGTTATATGGCCCATCAACAATGATGGCTTTAACCGTTGGAAATGGTGTAGCGTTCTTTACTTTAGACCCAGAAACTCAAACATTCTTACTTACTACAGAGAATGTTCAAGTATCAGCAGATACTCAAGAGTTTGCTATTAACGCATCCAACCAGCGTCATTGGGAACAACCAGTAAAACAATATATTGAAGAGTTACTTGCAGGTAAAACATCTGTACGTGAAAAAGATTTCAATATGCGTTGGGTAGCATGTATGGTGGGCGATATTCACCGTATTTTATGCCGTGGTGGTATTTTCCTTTATCCATATGACCTAAAAGACCCGAAAAAAGCTGGTCGTTTACGTTTAATGTATGAAGCTAATCCAATGAGTATGCTTATTGAACAAGCAGGCGGCGCATCAACTACTGGCCGTGTTCGTATTTTAGATATTGAACCAACAGAGCTTCACCAACGTGTTCCTGTAATTATCGGCTCTAAAAACGAAGTTGAACGCGTAACAAGCTATCATTAATAATTTAAATTATAGAGGGCGTCATATAGTATGATGACGCCCTTTTGGATATATCCTTATGGCGGTTATTTTTTTAGAATCAAAAGACAATGCAAAAATTAAACATTTGCGTGGTTTAATTGAACTCAATAGCGCCCGAAAAAAGCATCAGCAAACAGTTCTTGAAGGTACTCACCTTTGCCTAGCTTGGTTACAACAGCAGAAAAAGCTCTTTTCGTTGTTTACGACTGAACAGGCGTTGGAACATGACGATTTAAAGAAAATTATCGAACTTCATCAGGGTCATGTTTTTATTATTAGTGAAGTTCTATACAAAGACTTAAGTACCTTAGGTAATACTCTTCCTTGTTTGGCTATTATTGATCTGCCTAAAACTACGTTAACGATTGACTATAACGTAGATACGTTAATTCTAGAGAATGTACAAGACCCAGGTAACGTAGGTACATTATTACGTTCAGCAGCCGCGGCAAATATTAAACAAATTATTTGTACGCAAGGCTCTGCTTCTCTTTGGTCGCCACGCGTTTTAAGAGCAGGTATGGGGGCTCATTTCAGCTTACATTGTTTTGAAAACTTCCAATTGACCGATATTCTTCCTAAATTCGATATTCCTGTTTTCGTTACAAGTTCTCATCGCTCGACCAGTCTTTATTCAAAAGACCTTTCAAAGCCATGTGTTTGGATTTTAGGTAATGAAGGACAAGGCGCAAGTGATTATGCTTTAGAACACGCACAATCCGTGACAATACCGCAACCAGGTGGTCAAGAGTCATTAAATGTAGCCATTGCAGGATCTATTTGTTTTTTTGAGATGGTTCGCCAGCGCCAATAAAACGTTAATTTATTTTACATCGCTCATATTTGTGAAAAAAATCATTTACACTACTAAAAAATAGCCGATTGTTGTCAACCTCCCACCTCTTTTCAACGTTATATAAGAGATATATTGAAGATAAGGTGGGTACGTCCAATGACAGGATTTTCCATCTCCATGGATTTAGCACCGAAAAAGTCTCGATCGGAAGCATCTAGTGTTCATGCCAGCACGGCTGAGCAACGCCTAAAGGTTTTTATGCAAGATGTTACTGGTCGTGCTTTGGTGATGATGGAGAGTGCTACCCAAGGTCAACAAGGCATTGCCATGGACTTGGTTCAAGAAGCATTTATTGCTTTACACAAGTCTTACGCCGATCGAAGTACTGAAGAATGGTATCCGCTGTTTTATACGATTCTAAACAACAAACTTCAGGATTGGCGCCGCAAAGAAGCACGTCGGGCAAACCCATTTTCATTCTTCAAAAAAGTTAGTCTAGACAATGATGATGAAGAAATCATTGATATTGTCGATGAAAAAGCAATCAATCCAGCAGATTTTCTAGATCAAGCAGTGACCATAGAAGAGATTCAGGAAGCGATTGCAAAACTACCTGTTCGTCAACAACAAGCTTTCATGTTACGTGCGTGGGAAGGTTTCGACACCCATACTACAGCACAAATTATGAACTGCACTGAAGGTAGTGTAAAAACCCATTATCATCGAGCAATTCAGGGACTTAGAGAGTACTTAGCGCATTTAAATCCCATGGGAGGTTCTAATGAATCATGATGATTTCACTAAAAAGGTGACGTCTAAACTCGATAGTTTAGCCCATCACCATAAAAATAAAACAGTGGTGATGAATCATGTGCTTGACCATATCCAACAAAAACCAGCCTCTTTTTATAGTGTCTGGAAAATGACTGGTTTTGCACTTGCTGCAGCGATTACTGGTTTTGTTATTTTACCAAATTCGGTAGATATGATGGATAAGCCACAAAATCAAGTTGTTGTAAATCCTAAATTATCTCCACAAATGGTGGAAGATTTAGAAATGCTGATGGTGTTGGGTGAGGATAAAGTTCAACATGGTAGCTAAAAAGTTAGCACTTATCCTTTGTTCATTAAGTTTCCTGCAAACCAGTTTTGCGGGTTTTGAACGCTTTTGGATTTTTTCTAAAGATGCCAATACTCAAGTAGACGATACTTGGAATGCTCTATCTGAAGAAGAGCAACGAGCAGTAATTAAACGTTATCAAAGTTTAAAAGAATTGCCACCAAACCAAAGCGCTAACTTGCAACAACGCATGGATTGGTTCAACCAACTTCCAGATGCAGAAAAGCAAAAAATGCGCGAAGCTTGGCAAAAAATGAGTACACAAGAGCGTAATGATTTACGTCAGCGTATGTTAAAAGCAAGTGCTGATGAAAGAACTGCTATACGCGAAGAATATATCAATAAATATTTAGAGCACTAAAAAATCACTTTTTAACAATGTGCTATTTAAACATCTAATAACAAATAAAAAAGCCTCCGATGGAGGCTTTTTTATTTTGCTTTTACTTACGATAACGTCTATAAGCAATCAAACCTAGCAGTGATGTAAGAGAGAAGATTCCGATACTTCCTCCACCGCCACCACTTCTAGAATCATCGGTTGTAGTTGCTGTGCTTACTAAGTTAATTGTTCCCGCTTTGGCTGAAATGGTTCCATCTGCGTCATAAACATAGTAAGTCAATGTATCATTGAAAGTATTAAATACATTTTTTGCTTGAATATAGATGTTGCCACCATAACACGTATTTTTACTATCTTTGCCTGGACATGGACCTTCCCGATCAGCTTTGATTACCGTAAAAATTCCATCTTTTGATGTTTTACTCGGTAAGTAAATTGGTAGCTCAGCACCTTGATCATTTACCCAAAATGAAGGTTTATTAGGTTTAGTACTAAGTGTATTAACGGGTCCATCACCATCATCATTTGCATATTTAAGTAAATTTAGTGGAATAATTTCATTAGCTAAGTATTTAAAGCTTATCGTACCATCTCCTGAAACAGGGGCAATATTTGCAAATTTCGCTTTAATCAACCCGCTACTCAGTTCCTCCCCAGTCTTAGTGGTAATTGTATATTTACAAAATTCATATGTTGTATTTGAAGTAACATCATCATCAACACGATAAAAGAGAATTTGCTGTACTGTCGGATTCCACTCACACCGCTGATTTTTCTTAGTCTCAGTATCAGATGTTAAATCTTCTACTTTCTGTCCAACGCCTAGCGGTTCTGCTTTAACACTATAATCAGTCGTATTAAAAAACTTTAATACATGATTCGCGTCTTCACTTGGCAGTGGAAAACCATAGTTTTTTAAATCTATATAGATAGCTCGATATTTTGTATTTACATGAGCAGTATCATTCTTAAATTTATCAAGTAAATCCTTAAATTCAGCTAAACGAACTTTATAATAAACAATAAAATTTGATGGTGTAGTTGGATCTTTTAGCAAACCATCATACAAATCGTAACTTTTCTGAAAAGTATCTAATAAAGTCGTAAATGAGATATTGCCTAAACCTTCTAAGTCACCTGCTGTAAGCTTCATTAATTCAATTGAACCAATATCACAACTATTTTTAATATTTCCTAGCGATTGATAATAATACGTATTACTTACTAATCTAGATAATCCACGTTGGTCTTGATTTTGACATGTACCCTTATTTTCCGTATCTACATCGATCAAATCTGTTGCTGAGAAATTATTTTTAGGGTAATAAATTGGTAAAAAACCATTATTCTCATTAGCTTCTTTTAAAGGCTCTAATAAAGTACTAAAGACTTCATTTTTTATATCAATATTTGTATTGCCTGTAGGAATTAATTCTGTAGGTACATCACATTTTGGACTATTACCTGTTAAGTTTAATGCATTAAATTTCAAATTTAATCCAGTATCTTTTTCTGCTGTCGCCGCTCCTAATAAGTATCGACATGCGTAAGTACCAGTATTAAATGCTAATATATTAAAATTTAAATCTTTTTTTCCTAATTTATCATATAGGAAAGTTGTATTTGCAGAGTTCTCAACTATTGTATTGTTTTGCAATGCTAAACTACTAGATGAGCTTAAATTACTAGTTTGATTCTGTGATGGATCAGCATCTCCAGTAAATTTAAGAATACTACCATTAGTAAGGCTGGCTATATTTTTCGCAATTGTATTATTTGTAAAAGTCGCTGTAGGGCTACCACAAAAGTCAAAAGTACTTATAGAATCTGTTCCCCCATTATCTATAAAGCTATTTGAGTCAAGCGATAAAGTACGTGCGCTGTATGTGTTATTAAACATACAACTCATTGCAAGAATACTACCTTCAATAGAAGACTTACCATTGCCTTGGATCAAGGAGTGATTCATCGTTAAACTAGCATTACTTCCTCCAAGATAAATTGCTCCGCCTTTAGGAGCTTGCGAATTTAGAATCTGGCTATTTTTTAGAGTTATATCCGCACCAGCATAAATTGCACCACCTTGTTCAGTACTTTTGCCATTTTCTAAAATGATATTAGTCAACGCTAAAGGTTGTTGGGAAACAGCTGTATTAAAGATACGTGATTTTCCACCAGCATTTATATGGGTTTGAAGCGGTTTTTGAGCTGGATAGTCATTAGTTAAGACCCCTTTTCGCTCCCAATCTGTTGCCTCTTTACCAATGATATTTAAAGCAACTTTAGGAGTTAACTCTTTATTTAAAGTATAAGTACCAGCTTCGAGTTGAATTGTATAATTCTTATCAATTGCGGGAACTTCACATCCTCCATAAGATTTTCGCATTTCTGCTGCTGTAATAGCTTCACGTAAAGAACATGCATTCATGTTCTCATTATCTTCATCATCAAATGTTGTAACTTTTATTGTGGTTTGAGCCATTAAAGGCATTGCTGCGATAACAGCAATCACACCTAGTGCTTTTTTATAATTCTTCATAGTCCTCATCCCTGATTATGACTTGAAACGGCGTAATGCAATTAATCCAAATAACCCTAAAATTAATCCACTACCAACACTTCCCCCTCCACCTGTGCTCACAGACTTATCTTCGATGCCAGATACAGGTTCTTGGACTACAGTTGCAGGAATAGTAATATATTGGAAATCTGAACCATCATTAAATCTTGATACACTCGTAACAACTTGAATTTTAAAAATGTCTGCACCATGCCAATTTCCATTTGGTGTGTAAACAACATTTCCATTCTGATCTAAAGTAACAGTACCTTTAGAAATTGGTGTATCAGTACTTTGTATAACTTTAAGACATCCAGGTTGCCATTCTTTACCATCAGGACGGTCACCAAATAAACGTTTACATGTAGCAGGAGTGACCAAATCTGCTTCACTCAAAGAGCCTAAAATACTAAATTTTGCAACTTGACCATATTTAATATCTTGGCCAACTGGAGCAATTTGGTTATCTAAAATATATTCAATTGCACCTAAATCACAAAGTTCATCGTAACCACTACGATTTTTACCACGTTGATCATATCTTTCACAGCTTGCTAAACCAATTGAAGAACCATCACTATAAAGACGTCCTTTATTTATGATTAATGAATCAGATAAACTTTGATAACTTTCAAGTAACCGTGGTCTAAAGAAACCGAGAAAACTATCTTTTGGCGTATTGTAAGGGCATAATAATCCAGTCGGAGAGGTTACATCACATACACCTTCATCACTATCACCCGCAATCAGCTTCTCACTCGCGGGATAAAGAATATTAGGGAGCTTTGCAGTAGCATTACGATTACATTCTGCTGTAACTAAATTACTTTGTATGACGGCCTTGTCAGTCGTACTTACCTGACAATTAACAGTATTTCCTACTAATATACTATTTGAAACCGAGGCATTACTTTGTGGAGCATCAAGAAATAGCCCTTTATCATTTTTAATCATTGTAATGTTATTAACAAACATTCCATCTCGGACGTTCGCAATAAAACCACCTTTATTATGAAAAATTGTACTATTACTTATACCAATTGCTCTGGAAGTTAAATATCCTCCCGTACTTTCATCGGCAAATTTAGTTTGTGTATAAAGTAAAGCATTATCTGCCGTTGTAACTTCATTATCACGTATTACAGATTGAGTAATAAAATAGAGCGGCATTTCACTATATAGAACGCCACCTTGAGCTGCTTTATTATTCTGAATTAAATTATTGATAAGCGTAACTGCACCAGCAGTATTTGTCGTATTAGATAAATTACCTGCGTTATAAATTGCACCACCTCGTGTTGCATAACCATTTATCAAACGTGAATTTCGAATAATTAATTGTTCATGGTTATAAATCAACCCGCCTTCTAATGCTGTCGTGTTAGGACCTGCACCTTGTAAATTAAGATCGCTTAAAGAAACAGAAAAAGATGCTTTTTCAACATTCTCATCATCAATCTTAAATAGCTGATCTGTACCCACCATTTTTATTGTCGCGTTATGCGAACCTGGTTGATCATCTACTAAAGTAGAATCATTTTTTGCTGTACTAATTGTAAGAGGAGCTGTAATCGTTATTCGGGTATTTAATGCATATTCTTTATCACGCTGTAAAATAATATTTGATGAAGCATCTTTATTTCCACAGCCATGGTAACCATTTGCATATTTTTCTACATCGGCTGCATTAGATGAACCACGATAATTTAGAAACTGTACAGCTTCTCGTAGCGTACATACCGTATCATCTTTATCTTCATCAACTAAGCTTGTGACTTGAATATCAGCAGAATAAGCGTGCCCAGCAGCAGCCAATAATGCAAAAGCAATGCTCCGTTTGAGCATACCCTTCTCCTTACCTATTTTTTTCATTTTTCTTTGTCAATATTGCAAAGTTTCCACTTTTGCAAATGCATCCTTTGTGCGTACTTTGTCACAGGAATCAGAATTTCTCAAGATGTTTTGATCGGTCAATAGCGTCATTTTAGATAAGTAGCTTTATAAATATTTGGACAATTAAACATCTATTGATATATGGAAATTTTACTTATGAAAAAATTTAACATTTCACTCTAAGGCTTAAAGAATAAGTATTTAATAGTTCTTATTTTATTTTTATATTAGAAAACCGAACTTAGTCTAACCAACAAAAAAGACAGAATATAAGAAGTGTTTATTGTTGGTATTCATCAATCAAAGCATAGATTTGTCTTAAAGTTGCATTTGAAAGCTTAGTCTTCTCACCTTTAAGAAGTTTCTCTAGTTGAGCTACGGTCTGCAACAATACAGAAGCCTGATGAGGTCCATGTAAAAGTAAATAATCTACAATCTGCTGATCGAAATGGATACCACGTCTCGCCATAACAGAAGTGACTAAAGCATAGCGGTCCGCATATAAACTTCCACTTGGCACTTTTACGCTGACTGCTTGAGTAAGACGTGATTGTAAGTCTGGCAGCTCCAGTTTTAATTCAATCGGTGCAACACGTGAAGAAAATACAAGTTGCCCTTCATGGTTATTCATTAAATGAAAAACCGCTTTTTGCCAGTGCGGCACACCACTAATAGATTCAATGTCATCTAAAGCAACTAAATCATAGTGCTCTAAACAGGTAATTGCCTCTATGGGAGCATCAAGAAGTTCTAGCAAAGAAACTTTAATCGCAGACTTACCCACTTCCAAATAAGAATCACAAATCGCCGAAAGCAAATGACTCTTACCTGTTCCTGCACCTCCATAGATATAAAATCTATTTACTAGACCCGCATGTAGTTGACGCACTGCATCGACTACATGCCCCCAACCTGGTCCCGAAAAATCACTGATTCGGGCATCAAGTTGAGGTTCTATATCCAGTTGGAGTTGACGCATATAATGAATTGGCCTTGAAATTATTTCTGATCTGAAAGATTCGGTGTATCTGTATCTTGCTGTGTTTTAACTTCAAGATCAAGTTTAGTATTTCCAGTTTCTACATGAATTTGCTGAATATTACCCTCTTGTACAAATAATTCCGAATACGCGCCATAAAGACTACTTTTTTCATAGTTATCTCTTAGATGTTTTAAGAGTACAACAATGACGGCAGCCACAGGTAATGCAATGAGCATTCCTAAGAAACCTGCAAGTTGGGCACCTGCCAATACAGCAAATACAACCGCAACAGGCGAAAGACCAATTTTATCACCGAGTAGAAAGGGTTGTAGAATATAGCCTTCTACTGCTTGACCAATCATAAAAACCACACCAACGAGTAGTAAGTGGGTCCAGTCCAGTCCAAACTGGAACAAACTTGCAATAACGGCTGCAATAATACCGACAGCAAATCCCAAATAAGGAATAATACTGGCAAGGCCAGCCACCATCCCAATAATAAGTCCGACCTCTAGCCCAATTAACTGTAAACCTACGGCATAGACTACGCCGAGTAAAAGCATAACGAGGAACTGACCTTTAACAAATGCTCCTAAAACGCTATGGCACTCACGAACGATTTGTAAAGTAGTCTCTTCATATGGTCGTGGAATGAGACGACGTAAGTTCAGTAACATACGGTCCCAATCAAGCAAGAAATAGAAAGCAATAATTGGAATTAAAACAATTGTTCCACCAATCTGAATAAAATTCAGACCTGATTGTGCAAGCTTTAATAAAACAGCTTGAATACTATCGGCACTATAATTGGTCTGAACATAATCCATGACCGCTTTGGACATTTGATCGGTATCAATTTCCATTTGCTGAACATGGAATGTTGAAGAAATCCATGGTAACAGCTCTGCATTAATCCAATGAATTCCGGCTGGTATACTATCTCGTGCATAAACAAGTTGTTTCCAGATGAGTGGAACCAAATACCATAATGCGACAGTCAAAGTTACACCAATACCGATAAAAACAATGCTAATTGCCAACCAACGAGGTAGCTTAATTTTGACTAGAACATCGACCAGTGGACTAAATAAATAAGCCAGGAAAAAAGCACCAAGAAATGGAATGACCACAGGCTTGAGCAAGTATAATACCCATACCAGCAATACAATACCTGCGAGTAAGAAAATACGGCGCAGTATACGATCTTGCATAAAATATAGCCTTTTTTGATTTAATCGTTATAAATGGAAAAATATTTTTATTAAAGATAGCATTTTCGAGCATAAATAACATAAGAGTTTCGTATATTCAGGTTATAATCTGCCGCCAATGCGGAGACTTCATTTATGAGCAACTCAACTTCTACCCCAAATACCGGTTTAAGCTACAAAGATGCGGGTGTTGACATTGAAGCGGGCGACGCACTGGTCGATCGTATCAAGTCAGTCGCTAAACGTACAACTCGTCCAGAAGTAATGGGCGGACTTGGTGGCTTTGGTGCACTATGCAAAATCCCTAAAGGTTACGAAGAACCTGTTTTGGTTTCGGGAACTGACGGCGTAGGTACTAAATTACGTTTAGCTCTTAACCTTAATCGTCATGACACAATCGGCCAAGACCTTGTCGCGATGTGTGTTAACGATCTTTTGGTTTGTGGTGCAGAACCATTATTCTTCCTCGATTACTATGCTACTGGTCACTTAAATGTAGACGTAGCTGCCAATGTAGTTACAGGTATCGGTAAAGGTTGTGAACTTGCAGGTTGTGCACTTGTAGGTGGTGAAACAGCTGAAATGCCAGGCATGTATGAAGGCGAAGATTACGATCTTGCTGGTTTTGCCGTAGGTGTTGTTGAGCAAAGTAAAATTATTGATGGCTCTAAAGTAAAATCTGGTGATGTACTTATTGGTGTTGCATCAAGCGGTGCTCACTCAAATGGTTATTCATTACTACGTAAAATCTTAGATGTTAAGAATGTAGACTTAACTCAAGTGGTTGATGGTCGCCCTCTTGCAGATGTTGCAATGGAACCAACACGTATTTATGTAAAACCAGTTCTTGAGCTTTGCAAACAAGTTGATGTACATGCTATGGCACACATCACTGGTGGCGGTTTACCTGGTAACTTACCACGCGTATTACCAAATGGTGCTCAAGCTGTAATTAATGAAGCTTCTTGGGAATGGCCAGAATTATTCAAACTTCTACAACGTGAAGGCAATGTAGAACGTTTTGAAATGTACCGTACCTTTAACTGTGGTGTAGGTATGGTGATTGCAGTTGATGCAAACGATGCAGAAAAAGCAATTGAAGTGCTTAATGCTCAAGGTGAAAAAGCTTGGAAAATCGGACATATCCAAGAAAATGCTGAATCAGTGGAAGGTGCAGACGAAAAAATTCGTGTGATCTTTGAATGATGAAAATTGCTGTTCTAGTCTCTGGGAACGGCAGTAACTTACAGGCCTTGATAGATGCACGTCTATCAGGGCAAATTGTAGGTGTATTGTCCAATAAAGCCGATGCTTATGCCCTAGAGCGTGCTCAAAATGCTAATATCGCAACAGCGGTAATCTCGCATAAAGACTTTCCTAGTCGTACCGATTTTGATGAAGCGATGCATCAGCAACTTATGGCGTGGCAAGCTGATATCGTTATTTTAGCCGGTTTCATGCGTATTTTAACTGCAAACTTTGTCGATCAATGGCAAGGTAAAATGCTTAACATCCATCCTTCGTTATTACCTGCTTATAAAGGTGTTAATACACATCAGCGTGTATTAAATACAGGTGATCGATTGCATGGTTGTACAGTTCACTTTGTAACTTCCGAACTTGATGCTGGTCAAGCAATTGCTCAATCTGCAATTGAAGTCAAAGAACATGACAATGTTGCCTCTTTGGCAGAACGTGTACATAAACTTGAGCATTTCATTTATCCTCAAGTTGCAGAGTGGTTATGTAATGGCCAACTGACATGGAAAGATGGACAAGCCTATTTCCGTAATCAAATTCTTGAACACCCTATACGTTTTGCATCTTGGTAAAAGCTTTGCTCAACGTAAATTAAAAAAGGACATGCATGCATGTCCTTTTTTAATGAAAGTCTTATTAGTGTGAATTGCTATGAATAAGCTTCTTAATATAATTCACTGTGTCAATCGGATGCTCTAGTGGGAACATATGCCCTCCTTCAACGACACTAAATGGAATTCCCATTTTACGCTTTGCCATTTGAGGGAAACCTCTTTTTAAGAAGGCACTCTCTTTACCTACAACTAAATGTACAGGCATTTTCGGTTTTGGCATAGGTAGCCACCACCAAGAAGGATTTTTACGGAATATCGCAACTTCATCTTCACGAGAAATAGTTAACGTTACGCCGCCACGTACTGAATCTTCTTTCAAAGCATAATCAATGTAAGCTTGAAAGCAGTCCTCATCAAAGTCTTTATAAAAACCTTTTGGACGTAACAAAGAAGCAGCTTGCTCACGAGACTCCCAATGCTCACGACGACGTGCAGATAAACCTGCAGGTGTCATGTCATCAACTATCTTGGGTTTAAACAGTTTTGCCATATGAAAAGCAAAAGAGTATCTACCCAAAATAAGAGGTGGATCTAACATTATCACTTGTGAAAAAAGCTCAGGGCGTTTAAAAGATGCCATTAAGGTCAAAACTGAACCCAGCGAATGACCAAGTCCAATCACCTTTCGCCCTTTAGCTTGACGAACAATACTATCAATCACCTGATCAACTAAAAAAGGCCAATGATCGGTAATCGGATAACGTTTGTCAGGACCAATGAGTGGAACATAAATGATGTCATACTCATCTTTTAATTGATTAAACAATTTTTGATACACCATAGATGGCACACCGTTGGCATGCGCAAAGTGTATAACCGGTTTTACTGACATACCGTTATCCTGATTTAAATTATTGTAACTTGGCGTTTTGACTCGTCTCTAAACGTTGAGCAACCGACTCACTTAAGCCTTTACCCATTTCTGCACCCATTCGACCGAGAATAGATTGTAGTGGGTTACGTTCAATCGTGTAGTCAACTTTATTATCAAGCTTCAGTTCACGCATCAAGCTCGTAATGTTACCTGAGCGGTCAGCAACACCTAACTGGATTGCTTGTTCACCAGTCCAGAAAAGACCAGAGAAAATAGCAGGGTCATTCGATTTTAAGCGTTTCCCGCGTCCTTCTTTCACTGCATTAATAAAATGAGTATGGACATTATCGAGTACAGACTGAATGTGCTCTCTTTGTACAGGATTGATCGGTTTTGTCATACTTAAAATGTCTTTATTAGTGCCCGCTGTCAAAGTACGGTCTTCAATTCCGAGCTTTTGAGCTAAACCAGTAATGCCATAGTTCGGCATAATGACACCAATTGAACCGACCAAACTTGATGGATTCACAATAATTTCATCAGCAGCAGAAGCAATATAATAAGCACCAGAAGCACCCATATCACCAATTACTGCATAGACTTTCTTGTCAGGATGTTCTTTTTTCAAATAGCGAATTTCTTGCCAAATTTCATCCGACTGAACAGGAGAACCGCCAGGAGAATTAATATTAAGTGCAATTGCTTTACTATTTGAAGCTTCAAAAGCACGTTTAAGCGCTTTATTCGTATCTTCACTATTTACTGCTTGATTACTTGAAGCATCAATGGTTCCAACAATATCAACTACAGCCAGATGAGCACTGCTACTACTTGCTGCTGAGCCTTCTTTGCTGGTTGAGCAACCCTTGCCCATTAACACAACAATAAATAATAGATAAATAAAAGTAAGTGTTTTAAAGAATATACCCCAGCGACGACTACGGCGTTGTTCTTCTACAGAAGCCATTACAGCTTTCTCAAGGATTTGCCATTCTGGTCCGTTCTGTTTAGGGGTTATAGGTTCATTTTGTGGTTTTGGTGGCCAATCGGACATAAAATTCCAATCCAAATCAATCGAAATGATGTCATTATATACGTTGATTTGATAAAAACTGTCTAAATAATATGATTTCATTTATAATATTTTTGTCTTTTTTATTTGTTGTTCCCTCCTTACCTTACTGCTATAGATGACTAGACCAGATTCAAAAAGCATGAACTATCAATTACTCAAAACATTTAGCCGACTACCTATTCAATTTGGGCGCTCTATTGCTCGTCTATTGGCTGGTCTTGTAAATACCTTAAAAATTACTAAAACCTCAAAAAGTATAGAACTTAACTTAAGAATTGCTCTGCCCCACCTAACACCACAACAACGTATAGCAATTACAGAAAAGGCTATACGTAATGAATTAACCTCATATTTTGAGTTTTTAAGTATTTGGGGTTCATCGAACCAAGAAAATATTGCTCGTATTCATCGTATAGAAGGCGAACAATATTTTCATGATGCTTTAGCAGCGAAGAAAGGTGTTGTACTCATTGTTCCTCATTTTGGTACATGGGAAGTGATGAATGCATGGTGTGCCCAGTTCACATCAATGACCATTTTATATAAACCAGTCAAAAATGATGATGCTGACCGTTTTGTACGAGAAGCTCGCAGCCGTGAACAGGCGAATCTCGTCCCAACCGATGAAACTGGCGTAAGACAAATTTTTAAAGCACTTAAGCAAGGTGAAACTACAGTAATTTTGCCAGATCATACTCCGAACGTTGGCGGAGATATGGTGAACTATTTTGGTGTTCCACTTGCTTCAAGTAATTTAAGTGCCAAGCTCATCCAAAAAACTAAAGCGAAAGCTTTATTTCTTTATGCAATCCGTAATGAAAATGACGGCTTTACCATGCATATTGAACCTATGGATGAGAAAATCTATGAAGGCTCTGCTGATGATGGCACTTATGTCATCCATCAAGCAATTGAGCAGCTCATTCATAAATATCCAGAACACTACCACTGGAGCTATAAACGCTTTAAAGCAAACCCAGCTTTAGATAATGTTTATAATATTGACCCTTTAGAAGCGATTAAAACTGTGAATAGACTCAAAGCTGAAGCTTTAGAGAACTCTACGCAACCAGATCCGCTCAAAACGTCGGTCGTGTAAAACCATTTTGTGATTTTCCAGAACAAAACTTAACTCCCCTTGCTCTACTGTACTTTTAAGTGGGATATGAAGGGCTTTTAAACGATTGAGAACCTCTTGGCTAGGATGGCCATAACGGTTATCAAACCCTGCCGATGCAATTGCCAGTTTTGGTTTTAGGGTTGCAAGAAAATCATAAGCCGAACTGTGTTTGCTTCCATGATGCCCTAATACCAAAACATCTACTTTTAAGCTTGGATAGTCTTTTAACAGCTCATATTCTGCTTCCCAGCCCGCATCTCCCATAATTAGAAAATTTTGGTAACCACTGACTCCTTTGAAATGAAGATATACCACACAGGAATATTGATTCTGTTGAGAAGGTACAAAAACTAAATCTTTTTCTTTAGGCCATAAAACTTGAATGTCTAACTCAGGATATTGCCATTGTTGACCTTGATAGCAATATTGAAATGACTGCTTGAGAGTATTTGAAGATTGCTCATTTGAGAGAACCTGCTTTACAGGAATCTCCTGCTGAATGGCAGGAAAAGCCCCACTATGATCTTGGTCAAGATGAGACAATATAACACGATCTAACTGTTTTACACCTTGTTGGCGTAAAAATGGGACTACAACATTTTTACCAATACTAAAGATCTTTTCATCGTAAGAGCCACCTGTATCAATTAGCCAGTTTTGTTCAGGATGTTGTAAGAAAATAGCCTGCCCCTGTCCAACATCTAAAATATGAAGCTGAGTTTGCTGGTTCGTTTTATTCACTATAATGAGAGGTAAGCAACAGAGTAATCCCCACGTTTTTGGCAAGGCTCCTTTAGGCAAAAATAAAATAAGAATACCTAAACTAACTGCAAATAGAGCCAGTGGCGTCAAGCTTATACCCTGTAATGGTAAAGAGAGTTTTTCTAATAGGTCCAAACAACTCAGTAAGATACTGAGTAAAATATCATTGAAATGAAAAAGCATATTTCCAAATGGTTTTACTACAAACCATGCGCAAGCAGCCATGATATTTAAAGGGACAATAACACCACCAATAATAGGCACAGCAATAATATTGGTTAATGGAGCAACCCAAGAAATTTGTTGAAAGAACAGTAAGGTTAAAGGACTCAATGCAATAAATATTTTGCCTTGAGACTCAATTAACACCTTACTCATAAAAATCAGTTTTGAACTCAGACTTAAAAAATGTTGCTCAGGTAACTGCACTATAGTTTGGTAAATTCTTAATAAAATAAAGCATGCCCCATACGACAGCCAAAAACCTGCAGAAAGGACACTAAACGGGTCCATTAGTAACAGTAGACTTGCGCTATATACCAGTAATGCAAATGGTTTAAGGGGTTGTTTTAATACTAGGAAAGAAATAAATATAAAGACTGACAACAATGTCCGTAGTGCAGGAATTTCAAACCCCACAAAAGCTGTATAAATTAAAACACCGAAGCAGCATGGCACAGCCATCAAAACCTGTTTCGGTTTCCATAAATAAATTTGAGGGTAATAACGACAAATGAGTTGATGACATACCCAAGACAACATAATGGCAAAAATAAGTACATGTGGACCCGAAATCGCCAATAAGTGAGCAATTCCTAATTGTTTAAATTGTAGTTGAGTTTCATCTGATAAAAGACTTTCATCACCAGTCAGCAAAGCTAAAAGTAGGCCCTTTTGCTGTAATGAAGAATTGTGTAATAGGTGCCTAAAAATTAAGCGAAGCTTTTCTATATTTAAATGAAATCTATTAAAAAAGGACTGCTGTTCTCTTAAATGCTGTTGATATCCCAATCGATATATTTCATCAAGGCTTAAAGGCTCAATATGCTGAACAATAAAACCAGACATTATATTTCTCTGAATAAACCACTTTTCCTGATCAAAAGCTCCCGCTGTGGCATAACTATGAGCAGGTTTTGTTTTTCCAGATAGTCGATAGTAATGGCCTAATTCAAGTTCTTGACTGCCCTTCAACACACCCTGATTATTATTTTTTAAATACAATAGCCAATTTACTGGTTCTTTTGATAAGTTTAATACTTGTGCAGTTTGTTGAACTTTATTGTCTTTTTCTTCACTGATTTGCTTTATATAAACAATAATATCTAAATTTTTTGAATCCGTTTCTCTTTGTTCTAAACGCTCAATCAGTGCTTTCTCGGCATATTGATATCCCACAATAAATAGACTGACTGTACATAACAGGCAATACATTGCCTTTAAAAGTGGTCGACCAACAAATACTGGTCGTTTAAAAAGATAAAAAATAAAGGCAAGTAACAGTAGAACCTTAGCTACTTCTCCATATTGCATGATTAAAGGTAAATGAATACCCATTAATGCAATACCACCAATCCACCCCAATAGAATAATTTTAAACATTCAAAATCTTGTCATTATCATTTTAGGGGCAAAATTAAAGCCCAACTGAGTGGGCTTTAACAATGTGATTTAATGACAATTTTTTAAGAACCGCTTACCCACAAACCATCTTCCATATGCAAGATAGAGTCTGCTGCTTGAGCTAATTGCTCATCATGGGTCACAATAAGCATTGCCATGTTTAGTTCTTTCTTAAGATCAGTGAGTAACTCAAAAATACCCACAGCTGTTTTACGGTCCAAATTACCCGTTGGTTCATCAGCTAGAACGACCGCAGGCTTGGTCACCAATGCTCGAGCAAGAGCAACGCGTTGACGTTCACCACCTGAAAGCTCACCTGGTTTATGGTCCATACGATGAGATAGCCCAACGCGATCTAGCAAATATTCAGCTTGTGCCTTGACCGACTTATATTGGCTGTCTGATCGAAGCATTAAAGGCATCGCTACATTTTCAAGCGCACTGAACTCTGGCAACAAGTGGTGAAACTGATAAACGAAACCTAAATACTGGTTACGTTGAAAACCACGTTCCGCTTCACCTAAGTTATCAAAGCGCTGACCATTTAAAAATACTTGTCCTTGTGTAGGTTGATCTAAGCCGCCAAGTACATGTAATAAAGTACTTTTACCTGAACCACTCGCACCCACAATAGATACAAACTGCCCTGCTTCAACCTGTAAAGAAAGACCTTTAATGACTTCAACCTTAGATTTACCATCATCAAAATGCTTATAAATATCTTTTGCTTCTAAAACGACTTTACTCATAACGCAATGCCTCGGCAGGTTGAACTTTGGCTGCACGAAGCGCCGGATAAATAGTTGCCAAGAAACTTAAGAGTAAAGAAACAATTACGATAATTGTGACGTCTTGCCATCTTAAGTAAGAAGGTAAGTAATGTACAAAATAGGCATCGAACAAATTAAGTCCGAGCACATTATTAAACCAAGAAATAATATCGCTGATCGTAAGTGCCAAAACTACACCTAAAACCGTACCCGCAACTGTACCAATCACACCAATCACAGTACCTTGTACCATAAAGATTTTAGTAATCATGGATGGTGACGCGCCTAAGGTACGCAAAATTGCAATGTCGGATTTTTTGTCGGTTACAACCATGACCAAAGACGAGACAATGTTAAATGCAGCAACTACAATAATCAGTACGAGTAATAAACCAACTAATGTTTTTTCCATTTGAATGGCATTAAACAAATTACCGTGTGTATAGGTCCAGTTCGTTGCGTAGAAATTGCTTGGTAAGCTTTTCACAATATCATCAGCAACTTGAGGGGCAGCAAAGATATCATCCATTTTCAAACGGACGCCTTGAGCACCATCAGGTAAACGCAATAAAGTCGATGCATCATATAAAGCAATGTACCCAACCATTGAGTCCACTTCAGCACCTACGCTGAAAATACCAACCAGTTTAAAGCGCTTAAAACGAGGTACAACACCTGCTGGAGATGGAGTTGCTTCAGGTAATACCAATGTCACGCTGTCATTTAGACGTAAACCAAGTGAATCGGCCATGTCTTTACCAAGCACGATACCAAATTCACCCTTTTTAAGTGAGTCGAGGCTACCGGCAACAATATGATTTTGAATGATAGAGACATTCTTTTCATATTTAGGGTCAATACCCGTTACCATAATACCAGCCACTTGCCCTTGAGCAGTTAACATACCTTGCAATTGGGTAAAAGGTGCAACTCCAGTCACATGGGGATGATTTTCAACTCGTTTAACCAGCTCAGGCCAATCCGTAAGAATTTGCGTCGATGAAACTGTCGCTTGCGGTACCATTCCCAAAACACGATTTTTCAATTCGCGGTCAAAACCGTTCATTACAGAAAGTACCGTAATCAGTACAGCGACACCAAGTGTCAAACCGACCATCGAAACCAATGCAATAAAAGAAATAAAATGATTACTGCGTCGTGCGCGAGTATATCTCAACCCTATATACAGTGAGATTGGTTTAAACATACCTTCTAAATCCAAGGTGATTGATGGAAAATAGAGAAGTGTGATCTACACTTCTTATTTGGCCATATCGTTAGATGCTGTATTAAGGTTTAAAAATCAGTAAGTTCTGACCTATCCTTAACAATCCTAATATTATATTGCTGCGCTATTTTCTACTACTTAAGATATGAGATCAATTTGATCATGCATTTAGCTACGAATTAGAACAATTTAATGAATAAGCTCAACAAATTACCCTAATCTTCTCCTATTTAGATTTAATATGTTGGGCAAAATTACGGTTTGCTTGAATGTCTTTATAGAAATACAGGAATAGACCAAACAAGATAATAAATGCCCCTACAAAAACCATCATTGAAAGATGCTCATGGTTTAAAACAGCGCCAATCACCATAGCTAACATAGGCGTAATCACAGTTGTAAGCGAT
The DNA here is from genome assembly GCA_025736915.1 of Acinetobacter nosocomialis. Taxonomy (GTDB): domain Bacteria; phylum Pseudomonadota; class Gammaproteobacteria; order Pseudomonadales; family Moraxellaceae; genus Acinetobacter; species Acinetobacter nosocomialis_A. The sequence continues at coordinate 1,056,550 of CP107049.1, forward strand.
AAAGTGGTTGCTTTGATATTTTGTACAAGCTTGAAATAACAGAACATGGCAACGAGTGAAGCCATCAGAACTGTATAAATTAAAGCAAATAAAGATTTAGCTTGCGGTAAGTGGCTCGGTGCATATTGCCAAATAAATGGAATAAGACAGCTCGCCAAAAGTGATGAAACCAAAATTGAACCTGTTGCCTGAGCCATGGGCTGAACTTGGGCATTCACCTTTTTTACCCAAAAAATAGAAAATGAATAAACAAAAACACTGATCAACATAAGGACAATGCCAAATGGATGTACATGCTGACCTGACCCATTCAAACAAATAATTGCTAGGCCACAAACAGCAATCGCCATACCGAGCCACTGCAATTTATAAAGATGCTGACCAAATCCAAAACGACCAATTAAACCAGCCATAATAGGCGCCAGACCAAACATCAAAGCGATCATGCCTGAACTTAAATACTGGGTCGCAGCATAGGTAAAAATTTGAGAACCAATTAAACTAAAAGACCCCGCAAAATAACTATGGAGAGCTTGTTTATGAATGGGAAAAGACGTTTTTAGAACAAGTAAAACAATAACCGAAAGAGGTAAAGCAATATAAAAACGTAAGAGTAAGGCCCACATGACATGTAAGTCAGACACGCTCCATACAATGGCTAAAGGTGTCGTTGCCCAAATAAATACAAGCAAGACATAAGTTGAAGCCAAGTTAGTCTGGGATGGCATAAGAGGCTCACTAAGCAGTTTTACGTTTTTGCTTTAAAATTGTTTGATCGAGTGCACTCGAAAATTCGCGTTTATCTCGTTCTGAAATTGGAGGTGGGCCACCCGTCTGGACTCCTGCACCACGGAGCGTATCCATAAAATCACGTAAGTGCAAACGAGCCTTAACATTTGCAGTGGTATAAATTTCACCACGTGGATGAATCGCAATACCGCCCTTTTCAATAACTTGAGCAGCAAGCGGAATATCTTGCGTAATGACAATGTCATTTTCAGACATACGATCTACAATTTCCTGATCGGCCTGATCGGCTCCACTTAAAACCTGAATTGATTTAATACGTACCGACGGGGTAATTCCGACATTTTGATTCGCTACAAAAATGACTTCCAACTGATAACGATCTGAAGCTCGTAAAATGACTTCACGCAAAATTTTAGGTAATGCATCTGCGTCTACCCACAGCTTAAATGGCAGCACGTTATTCTCTATTTCCACTAAAAATCTAAGTCTAACAGATGCATTTCACTAGATAATAGCGCTAAATATAAAACTTGTTTTCTAAGTTTAATTTTAACAATACCTTAACAGTCAGTCATATTCGCTCTTAAAAATGAGTAATTTTCCCCATTAAAGGGCTTTTTAATAAGTAAATATGTGCTTTTACAAGAGAATTTACATATGTTGACTTGAAAAATAGCAATTACCCTCGATTTAATATAACAAGTGAGATAAACCCAACATCAATCGTACTTATGAAAAATCAAAACAGTCCAGAAGTTATTACGGTAAACGACCAAAATTTTGGTAGTCATGGCGAGCATTGGAATCTACTGACCTCCTATCCAGAGACAGATGTACCAAAATGGCTTGGACTGGCGCTTGATGCTCCTGTAATGCCAATGGGTTTATGCCAAAATGAAGATGAAATGGATCAATCCTTCTGGCTGATTCAAGGTCCTCAAGGACAAAATGTCACTATTAACCAAATTATTGCGGTTGAAAATCAAAAACCTCGTGCTTTAAAAACAGCATTCCCTAGTTTTGAAAGTCCTTATCAATATAATGCGCAAATTGAGCGCATCATTACTTGTGACTCAGCAACTCAGGCAGTATTAAGTTTACGATTAAATAAAAATACGACTGTTTATGCATTTGATAATTTATTTAGTGTTAATCGTTGTCAATATGACAAAACTCAAACTTACCAAGTTCAATTTAATGCATGGGCTTATGAATTAGAATCAGTCCCTGCTGGTGAAACAATAGTTGTAGATGATCCAGCATCAATTAAGCATCACCGTGCACTAAATGCAATTTTAACTGAACATAATGGAATTGCACCTGAAAACCTACAAGAACTCATTAATGAATGGCAGCCAAAAACTGAGGAAGATCAAGAACCTGTAACGGTTGATTTTTCGAAAATGGTTGCATATTTATATGGGGAAAATCTTGGACAAGAAGATGAAGCGTGGTTCCAAGGTAATATTGTCGGTAAAACTTCAATGACATTTATGGGTGCAGAATATACTCTTTATGATGTCACTTTAGTTTTGGAAGATGATCTTCCTGCCATATTAGTGCGCATTGCGACCCAAAATGATTTGTACAAAAACTTTAATATTGGTGAATATATTCGCGGTAATATCTGGATTCAGGCGAATATTTATGCTAAAAATAGTGAAACTAATTGAATTTCACTAATATTTTAAAAATTAGGCTATTGAATGAAGATTATACCTGAACAAACCACCAGCCTCATTCAAACTAGTAACCCACGTATAAGGGTCGATACTGGTGCGTTTTGCTTTTTTGTTTTAGGTATGTTCTTAGCCGCAATGATGATCCATCAATTTGGTTTTGTCCCTTTTTAATGAATAAATTGCACAATAAATCAAGCCCTCGTTCGAGGGCTTTATTATTTGATTTAATTAACCATTACGTTTAGCAAAATCATCCATAAAGCGGATAAGCGCTTGAACGCCTTCTAATGGAACTGCGTTATAAATACTTGCACGCATACCACCAACTGAGCGGTGACCTGCCAAGTTCAATAAATGATTTTCTTCAGCTTCTTTCAAGAATTGCTTTTCTAAAGCTTCATCTGCCAAAGTGAATGGTACATTCATAATTGAACGGTTTGGAATAGCAATCGGGTTATTATAAAAATCGCTTGAATCGATATAACCATAAAGTAACTGAGCTTTTTCAAGGTTAACTTTATGAATAGCGTCTACCCCACCCTGCTCTAGTAACCATTCAAATACCAAACCAGACAAGTACCAAGCATAAGTCGATGGTGTATTTACCATAGAGCCATTTTTCGCTTGGTCACCATATTTTAAAATGCTTGGAATTTCTGGCTTAGCTTGATCAAGTAAGTCATCACGAACAATAACGATTGTTAAACCAGCAGGACCAATATTTTTTTGTGCGCCTGCATAGATTAAACCAAACTTGGTCACATCTAATGGAGCAGATAAAATACTTGATGAATAGTCACAAACAAGTGGTGCTTTAACATCAGGAATACCTGCAAACTGTAATCCGCCAATTGTTTCATTATCTGCGTAATGAACATAAGCAGCATCATTAGATAAGTTCCATTCGCTTTGATCAGAAATTGCGAACTTACCATCTACTTTAATGCCTGCTTCTACAGCATTAATGTCACCATAGCGTTTTGCTTCTTTTAACGCTTTTTCAGACCAAATTCCTGTATGGATATAATCTGCTTTGTTATTTTTACCAAGCAGATTTAAAGGAATTGCTGAAAATTGTAATGACGCGCCACCTTGTAAAAACAGCACTTTATAGTTTTCAGGAATATTCATAAGCTTACGCAAGTCTGCTTCAGCTTTTTCAGCTACCGCAACATAGTCAGCACTACGGTGACTCATTTCCATGATGGATAGACCTTTACCTTGCCAATCCAACAATTCTTGTTGAGCTTTTTCTAAAACGGCAGTAGGTAATGCAGCAGGACCAGCACAGAAATTGTACGCGCGCATGATTTTTCCCTTGTAAAGTGAAACACAATAAAAAAAGGCATTTAACCACAGATTGCTTAAGCTTGCAGCAGCTTCTCTAGTAAATATTTCAATGCTAGGGCGTATTTAGGTTTATTTTTTCAATAACTATTTTATTTATTTGTTTGCTTTCACTTATTTTTTTATAAGTTTTACTAAATAAAGTTCAACTTGACTTGTGAATAGAGTTTCCCATACTGTGCTGAATATATAAAAACTTGCTGTATGATTTTCCATCACGCAAAATAAACTCAAAATCATTTTGTGCTTTTATACAATTGTATAATAAACAATATGATAATTGAATTTAATAACAAGAAATTTAAACTATAAGGGATGATCAAAAATTGTTATATAAAATGCCAACACATCAGTATCGACAGTCAATACGCCCTTTTTTCTTTAAACCCAATTACCTTGCGTTGGTATTGGGAGTATTTATTGCAACGCCTATTTATGCACAAAGCTTAAGTTATGCTGAAGCAGAACAACAAGCTTTAAAAAGCTCATATAGCACTCAAGCCAACCAAGCCTTACAACAAGCCTCTCAATTAGAAGCTGAAGCAGTCAAAGGGTTAGGGTTACCTAGAGTTGATTTAAACGTTCGAGCATACGCATTTCACAGTGAAACCGATGTGCCACTGGGTGCTTTTAAACAAAAGCTTGAGAATGATTTAAGCCAAGGACTCAATGATAAGCTTTCACAGTGGAACAATGTCATTCCATCCGATGTTTTGGGACAAGTTCAGGAAGGTTCAAACCAAATCATCCATGACGGTATAAATCGTTTTCCTGACTACGCCAATTTAACTGTAGAAGATCAGGTCGTACGCCCGTCTATTTCAGTTGTGATGCCACTCTACACAGGGGGCTTAACCACTAGTGCAAAAAAGATAGCAAACATTCAAGCCCAGCGCTCTCAGCTTTCAAGCCAACAACAACAAGATATTCAGCGGTTTGAAGTCGTACAAAGTTATTTTAATGTGCAATTACAACAACAACTGGTCGCGAGTAGTTTATTTAACTTTAATGCAATGCAAAAACACTACAGCAATGCGCTAAAGCTCGAACAGCAAGGTTTTATTAGTAAAGGACAACGCATGCAATTTGAAGTTGCCCGTAATAATGCAGAGCGAACTTTACAGAATGCACAAGCAAATCTGAATGCCAGTCAATTTAGTTTAAACAATCTTCTGCATCAGCAAAGTAATCCTGATTTAAGTACGCCTCTGTTTGTAAATACAGTTCGTAGCCAATCTTTAGAAGCATTGCTAAGTAGTTACGCTCAAAAATCGAGCCTTGTGCAAAAAATGCAGTTAGATACTCAATTAGCTAATACAAATATTCAAGCTCAACAAGCAGCAAAGAAACCAAGTCTATTTGCTTTTGGTGAATATTCACTCGATGAGAAGGAAAACTGGATTGTAGGTGTAATGGCAAAGTACAACCTGTTTTCGGGTGTAGATAAAAATAAAAATATTCATGCTGCCGAGTTAAAACGCTATGCTTCAGAACTCATGACTGAACGAACGAAACAAGAAATTGAAGGATTATTAAATAAGTCATATAACGAGCTCAATTCCGCACAGCAAAGTCACACGCTATTGCAAAGAAATATCAGTGCAGCTCAAGAAAACTTACGTATTCAAGAACTTTCTTTCCGTGAAGGTATGGGAACAGCCACCCAAGTCATTGATGCACAAAATGCATTAAGTGCTCTAAAAACAGAAATGGCTTTAAATGCATATAAATATGTCATGTCACTTGCAACCTTATTGCAAAGCCATGGTTCTATGGACCAGTTTAAAGCTTATGTGACTCAACCACACACTGACTATATCCGTTAATAGGGGCATAAAATGAATCAAGAATCATCTTCTTCTCAGCAAGATTCACCTGTTACGGATACAGAGCAAACAGGTCAAGATCAACCGAGTAATCAAACTGACAGTACTCAAGAAGTAAAGTCGAATAAAAGTGATACACAACCACCTAAAAATTCGAAAATTAAACTAGTTATTGGTGTGGTCATTATTGCTTTGTTGGGTTTGATTATTTTCGGTTTATGGAAAAGCTATCAACCCAAGCCTATTGAATTACAAGGCAGAGTTGAGGCTGAAACTATTCACGTCAGTACTAAAGTTCCAAGTCGTATTGAAGAAATTTATGTCCAAGAGGGCCAAAAAGTTTCTAAAGGACAACCTCTTGTTCGTTTAGTTAGCCCAGAAATTGAAGCTAAAAAGCAACAAGCTTTAGCAACCTTACAATCGGCTTTAGCATTTCAATCGACTGTAGACCGAGGCTCCCAACAAGAAAATATCGATACTCTTTATGCCAATTGGCAAAGTACGAAAGCTCAAGCAAACCTTGCAAAAACCACTTATCAACGTGGTGAAAACTTATATAGACAAGGTGTCATTTCACGTCAAAGACGAGATGAGATGTTAGCAGCACAAACTTCTGCTCAAGAGTTAAGTGAAGCATCTTATCAACAATATGCTCGAGCAAAGCGCGGAAGTACCAGCCAACAAAAATCTACAGCAGATGCTCAAGTTGATATTGCAAAAGCAGCAGTCAGTGAAGCCCAAGCACTTGAAGCAGAAACCCGTTTACTCGCTCCTATTTCTGGTACAGTTTCCAAAACTTATGGTAAGCCTTCCGAACTGGTTGCGATGGGTGTACCTGTTGTCAGCATTTTAGAAGATGATGATTTATGGGTGAGTTTAAATGTCGGTGAAAATCAATACGCTTCTGTTTATAAAAATAAAACGCTAGAAGGATTCATTCCTGCGCTGAATCAAACCGTGATGTTTAAAATAAAAAATATTGATGCAGAAGGTGAATTTGCCACGATTAAAACCACTCGTCAGACTGGCGGTTATGATATTCGCAGCTTTAAATTACATCTGGTGCCTGAGCGTCCTGTCAAAGATTTAAAAGTTGGCATGAGTGTTCTATTTAAAATTAAAGAAGAAAAATAAAGCATGTTTGCTAGTATATTACGTGAACTAAACTATCTAAGAAGCAATAAATGGGATTTGTGCATGGTGACACTCATCCCTGCTTTTATCATTTTTTTGTTTAGCAGCATGTTTTATGCAGGTAAGGCTGAACATTTACCTATCGCAATTATTGATCAGGACCAAAGTGAGCTGAGCCGCAATATTGAAAAGTATCTTTCGTTAAATCATACGGTAGATGTTAAAACAATTACGGCAAGCTCAACCGAAGCTGAAAAACTACTCAATGAAACCAAAATTTGGGGTTATGTTTTTATTCCAGACGGTGCTGAAAAACGTTTTGTAAAAGCTCAAGATGCTCAAATCAGCATTGCTTTTAACCAATCTTTTTTTAGCGTAGGGAATACAATTTCATCTGCCATGTTAGTCAGTACACTCAATGCTTTAGCAGACTACGCAGGCCAGAGTTATTTAGCAAATAATATCCCCTATTTAGATATTCCTACAGCGCACGTCAAAATTTCAACGCTTTATAACCCAAGTATGAGCTATGAATTTTATTTAGAGCCTTTCATGGTTCCTGCTGTTTTGCATCTATTACTCTGTTGTTGTGTGGCTTTTGCCATTGGACAAGAACTTAAACGTGGCACATTAACCCAGTGGGTTAACCGTGAAAATTTTATTCGCGGCTTACTGGCTAAAAATTTATTTTATAGCTTTATTTTTTGTCTCTGGACTTGGTTATGGATGTTTTGGCTCGTTGAGATTCGTGGTTGGTTTGTCGCAGGTTCTCTCAGCTTTTTATTAGTTGCCCAGTTTTTGCTTTATTTTGCTTATGCACTCATTAGTAGCACCGTCATTCTGGCGACCAAAAATTTAAGTAAAACTTTTGGTTTTATTGCGGTATACGGCGGGTCTTCTCTAAGTTTTGCTGGGGTTACCCTGCCTTTAAATAATGCACCAATTTTCACTAAATTTTGGTCTTTAATTATTCCATATACACCTTATGCAAAGCTCCAAACCGAACAATGGGTGATTGGAAGTCCACTTTTTATTTCAATGACACCCTTTTTAATACTGATTGGATACTGCCTTATTTATTTCATTTTGAGTTCCTTGCTGCTTAAAAAACTAGTTCGGGGGACAGCGCAATGAAAGAGTTCTTAAAGGCTTACGTACAAACATTTAAAGATATTGTTAGTAACAGTTCGGTTTTCACGACACTGATTTTATCAGTCATTCTTTATAGCTTTTTTTATCCAACTGCCTATAAAGCTGAACGTGCCGAATCAATTCCAATTGTCATTGTTGATGAGGAACAGAGTCTTTTAAGCTCTCAAATTATTGGACAAACTAGCAATAGTCCGCACGTTAAAATTGTTGATGTCACTGCTAATTTTCTCGAAGCCGAACAAATGGTTCGCGAGCAAAAAGCAGATGGTATTTTACTTTTACCCAACAACTTAACACAGAGTCTACGCCGCGGGGAAACTGGTGGAATTGGCTTATACTTAAGTACAACCAACTTTTTAAAAACTAAAGAAATTGGGTTAGGTCTTGCCACATCTATTGAGGCCACATTAAAAGAATATGTTGAAAAATTTGGAGAGCGTACACATTTCCAACCAGCCCTTTCTATTCATCAGGTTCCTTTATTTAACCCTCTTTCAGGTTATGGAAGCTATATTTTTCCAGCAGTTGCAACACTCATTATTCATCAAACGATTGTATTAGGCTTAGCCATGCTGATTGCAAGCTACCGCGAAAAGCATGAAAAATTTACCTCCATTCGCTTTGCTGGAATTTTTGCCAGCCTCTTTACGATTGGTTGTTTAAGCAGTTTTTACCTTTTTGGTTTTACCTTGTGGTTCAACGACTATCCACATGGTGGAAACTTTATTGGTTTACTCGTTGCGGTTCCGATTTTTATTAGTTGTGTGATTGGATTAGGCATGTTGATTGGCTCACTTTTAGACATGCCTGAACGTGCCGGACATATCATTGTATTTAGTTCAGTTCCGCTTTTCTTATTAACTGGTACAGCATGGCCCCACCATGCCATGCCTGAATGGTTACAATGGTTTGCTTGGTGCTTACCCTCTACACACGGTGTACAAATGTTTGTACAGCTTAATCAAATGGGTGTTCCTTTAAATGTTGTGATTCCTAAACTGATTTTTCTTGCAACAATTGGAATCATTTTTTTAATTATTGCCCATTCACGTTTAAAAAATTCCAAGTAAATTTAAGGGTACATGAATGTGTATAAATTATATTTTTATTTACTATAAAATCTTATAGTTAAAGCTTATTTCTTAAATAATTGACCAAATATTTATAAAAAAATAAATAAATTCAAAGTATTAATTTGTATCAATTGTCATGAAACCTTAAGAAAACTTTAAGTTGAAATTAAGAAATTTTCCCCATAGTAATTAGTATAGTTTTTCAGCAGCTAAGCAGAATAGTTCTGCAATCCTGCCCTATGGTGGAATTTGGATATGCCAAAAGTGTGTTATTGCGCAGATGACTTTGCAATGAATGCAGAAATATCTGATGCAATTATTCATTTAATTGAACAAGGTGCACTTCAAGCAACCTCATGTATGACCCAATCTGAACTATGGGAAACTGCTGCTGCCAAATTAAAACCCTTTAGCGACCAAGTTGATATCGGTTTGCATTTAAATCTTACCCATGCTTTCGCTTCAGGTAATACTGTTTTTTCCTTACCCATGCTGATTTTACGTGCATGGTCCTCAAGCCTGAATCGTGAATCAATTACCCAATGTATTGAAGAACAATGGGATTTATTCGTTTCAGTCATGGGAAAGCACCCAGATTTTATTGATGGACATCAACATATTCATCAATTTCCATTCATACGCGATATTTTGCTGCAATTGTTAAAAGAGAAAAAATTTACGGGTTGGATTCGAAATTTACAGCACCCGATAGATTTACCTCACTATCGTTTTAAGACTCGCGTGCTATCTGCACTGGGTTCTAATTCTTTAGCAAAAGCATGTCAAACATATCATTTTAATCAAAATGACCAATTTGCCGGCATCTATGATTTTAAACAAACTGACTATGGCGAACTGAACCAGTATTGGCTTGCAAATGCAAAAGACCATTTACTGATTATGTGCCATCCAGCGCTTGCAGAATCAAATGATCAAGATCCGATTCAACATGCCCGAATACAAGAATATGAATATTTCAGTTCGGATCAGTTTCAACTTGATTGTCAGCAATATGGTATCCAGCTCACTAGACTAGGGGCAATGCAATGAACACAAAACCATTTTTATCCTGCGTTGTTCCAGCCTATAACGAAGCAGAAAATTTAAAAACTTTTATTCCTGCTTTAGCAAATAGTCTAAAACAGCAAAATCTTAGCTATGAAATTATTGTGGTAGATGATGGGAGTAAAGACGACACCATTCCTATTCTACAAACAATGATTGATGATTACCCATTGGTTGTGCTTGAACTTTCACGCAACTTTGGTAAAGAAGCAGCTTTAAGTGCTGGTTTAGATCATGTGACAGGTGAAGTTGCCCTACTGATTGATGCTGATTTTCAACATCCATTTGAAGCAATTCCAACTATGATTAACCTTTGGAAAAATGGTTATGACATGGTGTATGGTATTCGCAATCGTACCACCGAGTCTTGGCTTAAACGTGTTTTAACCCAAGGTTACTATCGTATATTAAACTTAAGCTCTCCGATCGATATTCCAGAAAGCGCGGGCGACTTCCGTCTACTAGATGCAAAAGTTGTTGACGCAATTAAACAATTGCCAGAAAAAAACCGCTATATGAAAGGACTTTATGCTTGGGTTGGTTTTAAAAGTATAGGCGTTAATTTTTCTGAACAAGAACGTCAGCACGGCCGTTCTAGCTTCAACATAAAATCTCTATTTAACTTGGCTATGTCAGGTTTAACTGGTTTTTCAGATTTACCTTTACGCATCTGTATTTATTTAGGTGCAATCCTAGCTTTAGGTGCTATGGGTTACGGCGTATGGATCATCATTAAAACGTTAATTGAAGGAATTTCTGTTCCAGGTTGGGCAACACTTGCAGCCGGTATGACTTTACTTGGTGGTATACAGTTGTTGTTCCTTGGTATTGTTGGTGAATATGTTGGCCGTATTTACGCGGAAGTAAAAAACAGACCAAAATACATTGTTGCATCTGAACATTCTCGTATTAGACAAGAAAAATCTATCACAAAGCCGGAAAACACTTTCTCAAGTTTCTAACATGTTTGCTCATATTCTTCAGCTTACGCGGTTTGCCACTACTGGGGCCGCAGCAGCACTTACTCACTATAGTGTAGCCATGCTTCTTTTTCAGAAGCATGTTGCACTGCAATATGCCAATTTACTTGCATTTTTAGTCGCCTATTGGGTGAGCTATTTCGGGCATCGTATTTTTACGTTTAAAGCACAACATCTTGATCATTGTCAGACTCTACCAAAATTCACATTGGTTGCAGGCTTAGGTTTTTTATTTAATGAAAGTTTTCTTTTACTCTCAAACCTCTATTTTAACGTCCCTGTTTCAACCTTAGTGTGTATTGCCATTTTCCTGACTTCTGTCGTGACTTTTTTGCTTAACCGTTTTTTTGCATTTCAACATTAAGGATTGTGTATGCAGCAATGGCTTCGTAATTCCAAATTTTTATTATTTTTTTTACCGTGTTGGTTACTTCTTCTTTCCTGGATAAGACCTCTATCTGTACCTGACGAAGGCCGCTATGGAGATATTAGCCGGGCTATGGTCGAATCTGGAGATTGGTTAACTCCACGAATCGATGGTTTGCCATTCATGCATAAACCTCCACTCCTACACTGGTTAAGTTCTATGTTTATGGAGCTTTTTGGTGTACATGTCTGGGTGTTACGGTTAGTACCTGTTTTAGCGGGTACCCTCATGTTAGTGGGTCTATTCTTATTTGTAAAAAAGCATATTTCGGAAGGCGTAGCACAGCTTACGGTTATTATTTTAGCGACCAACCTGCTTTTTTTTGGTAGTAGCCAGTATATTAACCATGACTTATTAGTAGCATCGGGGATTACATTAAGCGTTTTATGCTTTGCTGATTTCACCATTTCTGCACGAAAATCTATTTTATTTTTAGGTTATGTCGCTGGTGCAGCCGCTTTTCTAAGTAAAGGTCTTATTGGCGTTCTCATTCCAGGTATGATCCTGTTACCGTGGTTACTCTACACAAAACAATGGAAGAAAATACCTTCACTTCTTAATCCATTGGCTATCTTGCTATTCTTACTTATTGTTAGCCCATGGTTGTACGCAGTACAAAGCAAATATCCTCAATTTTTACATTATTTCTTTATTGACCAACAATTTAGTCGATTCAGTTCAAAAGAATTTAATAATAAGCAACCGTGGTGCTTCTATCTGCTTATTTTGTTTGTCGGTTCTTTACCTTGGTTTTTTGCAAGTAGATTTGAGTCTATTAAGTCCGTCTTTAAAGATTATAAGCAATCGGGTGTATTTGCCTTGCTTGTATGGTGGTTTATTTCTGTTACGGTTTTCTTCTCTATTCCACCTTCTAAACTAGCGGGCTATATTTTACCTGCTGTACCACCCCTTACTATTTTCTTGGCACTTGTGATAAATAAGGTTCTTGAAAGCAGTTATAAAACCAAATTACAGGTATGGGGTACTCCTGTATTTATTATGATTCTTGGGATTGGTATTGTGGCCACCCCACATTTTCTACGTGCGAATCAACCATTTTTTCAACATCAAGCCATATTCATTTACACCATTGGTACACTATTAATTGTGCTTCCACTGGTTTTAGTATGCTTATATAAAAAGCAGAAAGTGAGCTATTTAAACTATATTTTTATGAGTTTAATTGTTCTATGTAGTTCGGTTCCTTTTGCTGTTCGTATTTTAGATACTAAAAACAATGTGGGCCAAACAGATTTTGCTGAGTACATCACCCCCTCTACAAAAATAGTTTTCTACAATTACTATTTTTATGATGTGCCTTTCCTTTTACAGCTTAAACAGCCTGTTTATATTGTAAATGAATGGGACAGTGTTCACTCTGATAGCGCTTCTTTAGAAATTAAAGATGGCTTGTTATTTGAACCACAACTTAAAAAGTATTTGTGGAGCGAACAGCAGCTCAAAGATGCTCTAGTTCAAAAGCAAGATTTGATTGTGGTAAGCCAACCTAATAATTTTGCAACTAAAGACCCGTCAGTAAAAACTTTGCATTACAGAAACTATGATGTGTTTATTTTCCATTCAGCAAAATAAATAAATCAGAAATAAAAAAGGAAGCCTAAGCTTCCTTTTTTTATTTTAAAACATCTTATTCTTCAGAAGTATCTTCATTATTAGATACAACTTCTTCGCTGTCGGTTTCAGTCGTATCTACTTCGCCTTCAAGAAGTTCTTCATCGTCTTCTACAGCTTCAATTGAAACTACGCCAACAAGGGTTTCTTCTTCGCTTAAACGGATGAGACGAACACCTTGAGCATTACGGCCTGTCATTGCAACTTCTGCTGCACGCGTACGAACAAGCGTACCACCATCAGAAATCAACAATAACTCTTTAGTTTCATCAATAGAAACTGCACCAACTAGCTCACCGTTACGTTCACTTGTTTTAATCGCAATAACGCCCTTACCACCACGTTTCTTAGTTGGGAAGTCATTTACAGGAGTACGTTTACCGTAACCGTTGGCACTCGCACACAGTACTTCACCAGTCTCTGGCACAACGACAAGCGATACGATGCGGCTTACTAGACTTGAATCTGCTGAATCATCATTGTCATCTGATTCATCGTTTTCAACATCTGCATCTTCTTCGCTTAAAGTACTGCTTGCAAAGCTCACGCGCATACCACGTACACCTTTCGCTGTACGACCCATTGCACGTACGTCAGTTTCAGCAAAACGAATTGCTTTACCTTCGTTAGAGAACAACATGATTTGCTGATTACCATCAGTAATCGCAACACCAATTAAGGTATCTTCTTCATTAAGTTCAATAGCACGTAGACCGTTTGAACGAATGTTTGCAAACTGTTCTAATTCAACACGCTTAACCGTACCAGAAGCTGTCGCCATAAACACATAGTGGTTTTCTGGGAACTCTGTTAAAGGCAAGATAGCAGTGACTGTTTCTGTTGCATCTAAAGGTAACAAATTCACGATTGGACGGCCTTTTGCCCCACGTGATGCTTGAGGAACCTCAAATACTTTCAGACGGTACACTTTACCCACGTTGGTAAAGCAAAGTACGGTCGCGTGGTTCGACGCCACAATCAGATGTTGAATAAAGTCATCATCTTTCATTGAGGTTGCAGACTTACCACGTCCACCACGGCGCTGTGCCTGATAGTCTGAAAGTGGTTGAGTTTTTGCATAACCCGTTTGCGAAACAGTTAATACCACTTGTTCTTCTGGAATTAAATCTTCACGGCAGAAATCGACACGAGATTCAACAATTTCAGTACGACGTGCATCGCCATATTGTTGTAATACTTGTGCTAACTCTTCACGAATCACACCCATCAACAAGTTGAAGTCGTTTAGAATGGCTGTAAGTTCAGCAATTTGACCCAAAATTTCAGTATATTCTGCGTGTAACTTATCTTGTTCTAGACCTGTTAAACGGTGTAAACGTAATTCTAAAATTGCGCCTACTTGTGTCGGAGATAGACGGTAAATTGAATCGCTTAAACCAAATGGACGATTTGGATCTTCACCTTCAATTTCATCTGGACGAACAGAAATAGCACCTGCTTTTTCAAGTAATGAAATAACACCACCACCTGCCCACTCACCAGCAAGTAAACGCTCACGCGCTTCAGCAGGGTTAGCAGAAGTTTTGATGGTTTCAATAATTTCATCAATATTTGCTAAGGCAACTGTCAAACCTTCTAAGATATGACCACGTTCACGTGCTTTACGTAATTCGAACATGGTACGGCGTGTCACAACTTCTTGGCGGTGACGAATAAATGCCGCAATAATATCTTTCAGATTCATCAATTTTGGCTGTCCGTTGTCTAGACAAACCATGTTGATGCTAAATGAGTTTTCAAGCTGGGTATTTAAGAATAAGTTATTTACAACAACTTCTGCGTTTTCACCGCGTTTTAAGTCAATTGCAATACGCATACCGTCTTTATCAGACTCATCACGAAGCTCTGAAATACCTTCAAGTTTTTTCTCTTTCACTAACTCAGCAATACGTTCAATCACTCTTGCTTTGTTTACTTGATATGGAATTTCAGTAAAGACGATGGTTGTACGACCTGTCTTTTCATCTTCTTCGAAATGGTATTTACCGCGAATGTGTAAACGACCTTTACCAGTACGGTAGGCATCAACAATACCTGATTTACCGTAAATAATACCACCTGTAGGGAAGTCAGGACCGGTAATGTATTCCATCAATCCTTCAATCGAAATATTCGGATTATCAGCATAAGCCAAACAAGCATTCACAACTTCTGTCATGTTGTGTGGTGCCATGTTGGTTGCCATACCTACGGCAATACCAGCAGCACCGTTAATTAACAAGTTTGGAACACGTGTCGGAAGTACCTGAGGAATACGTTCCGAACCGTCGTAGTTATCTTCCCAGTCAACTGTGTCTTTTTCTAAATCTGCAAGAAGCTCATGTGCCAGCTTAGTCATACGGACTTCGGTATAACGCATCGCCGCGGCACTATCACCATCGATCGAACCGAAGTTACCCTGACCATCAACCAATAAATAACGTAAGCTAAAGTCTTGAGCCATACGAACAATGGTTTCATAAACAGCTGAGTCACCATGCGGGTGATATTTACCGATTACGTCCCCAACGACACGAGCAGATTTCTTGTAGGCTTTGTTATAGTCATTGCCCAATTCGTGCATGGCATAAAGCACACGACGGTGAACAGGTTTAAGACCGTCTCTCACATCCGGCAATGCACGAGATACGATTACACTCATTGCGTAATCTAAATATGAATGCTTGAGTTCGTCCTCAATGGCAATCGGTCGGATTTCCGATACGCTCATGCATACTCCTTCTTACAGATAGATATTTCTATCCGTTTATATGTCTTGATCTTGCAAAAAATTTAGTTCCGGAAAGTGAACTAAAATCGAAAAAAATATAGCTGTATACTATAGCATAAATTGCTCGCTAACTGGGAGTTTAGCGATCTTAAAATAGCATTTTTTTACAATAAAAATTCTATTAGAATTAATAAGTTAAAATTATAGGTTTCTACTTTTAAATGTATTCCTTAAAACTCAATTATTCGACCAAAATATAAACAGCATGAAAGTGCTCTTTTTAGAACACATTTCATCTATTTAAAGAATCAAACTTTTCGTCTTAACCCAACTTAGCAATATTTGAGCTAAAGATTCCGAGACCATTTTTCAAATTCATTGCTCTTTTTTGAATAATCAATTTGAACTTATCATTTTACAGGACGGTATTGAGCCGGTATCCATTGATATCCTTTTGAGCTTTTACCAATGTGTCCAATGCCGGGAAAAGCAATATGTGCTGCCCCTACCCACCATTGGTTTTTATAGGCTTGTTCAAAGATATTCTTACGAACAGCTATAGCCTGATTCGAGTGAGTATCGGGTTTGTAGCTTGCTTCAGGATAAGGAAATTGGACTGCACCGTAATGCACCACATCACCTAGACCTAAGAACTTTTGACCTTTTTGTCCATCTACTAAGTATGAAGAATGACCTTCAGTATGACCATGAGTCACAATGAGTTGAACATTCGGAACGTTAAAAGTGGCTTTGGTAAAAGCAACTAACTGTCCTGCCTTTTGGTATGGCTGCAAAGCATCACGCGTCATTTTAAATATTGGTTTAAAAAAATCGGTGGCTTTTGCTTCATTTGCAGATGATGTCCAAAAGTCGACATCTTCTTTCGCCAGATAAACTTTCGCATTTGGATAAGCCATTTTGCCATCAAGTGTAATCCCGCATAAATGATCAGGATGAGCATGTGTAATTAAGATGGTATCTATTTGTTCAGGCTGTACGCCTGCTTTCTTCAAATTTTCACGCACATGGCCCAAGGTAGGCCCAAAACATTTTGCAGTCCCTGCATCAATCAAAATATTTTGCGTAGGCGTTTGCACAAGATAGGCAGAGAAATCCGTGACAATCTGATTATGCTCATCTACAGGAACAAAATTTTCTTCAAACAGTTGATTGGCTTTTTCAGCCGAAATACCCAGTAAATCACTACGAGGCAGTCCCAGTTCCCCATCAAATAAAGCCGTTACTTTTAGGTTTCCTACGGGCTGTAAAAAGTAACCATCAACCTGATGCACGGTTGGCTTTTGTTCTGCATGTATAACTGTACTGGCACTCAGCAGCAATAATATCGCAAGTGATTTTAATGATTTCATCATAGAGTCCTTGGTATTTTCATACTTTAACTCTATTGGTTTTTATCTATTTAAATCGCTCAATAAACTACAAGAAACGCTCAAATTGACTTATTCGGCAGCTAGAACAGCTGGATCTATACCATAACGCTCTACAAAGCGATCACGAAAAATAGCAACAGACTGGTACCCAGATTTTGCTGCAATAGTTTTCATAGGTAACTTTTTCGAATACAACATCTCAAGTGCATAAGTAAGACGTGCATGTGTAATCGTTTCTCTTAAGGTTGTATCTTCATAGCTGAGCTTACGGCGAAGCGTTGCACTGCTCAAACCCAGTCGCATTTCAAACTCACGAGACTGCCAATGGTGCTGTGGATTCTCTATTACCCAATCGTGAATGATTTTTGTCAATTTAGGGGGCGGTACAATTAATACATCTGAGAAGTGCTGTTGGCATAACTGTACAAGCATAGCGGTAATACATAAACGTGCTTTCACCACATCATGATTAAACAAAGCTGTTTGCCACTCGGTTAAAGAGGTAGCGAAATCATCAATTGAAAACTTTAATATTGCTTCTGTTCTGTCGACTACGGGCTTCGCCCAAATCATTTGTGCAGCTTGAATGACTGCGTTACACATAGGCACAAGAATAGTGAGATACTCACCCGTTATAGGGTCAGGCAGATTAACTGCATCGATAACCGTATCGGGTTTTATGATATAGAGATCGCCAGCACTAAAATTAATTTGTTTTGTTTGAAGATTTAATTGTTGTTGCCCATATAGAATAAATCCCATGTGCAACTGGTTAACTTTAATATTAGAAAGCCCATGCTGATTTTTAGATCGAATACATAAATAATCTCGTGCCATATCTGCCCGTGCCAATCTCACCAATGACTGATGCAATTGATGAGCTTCGATGGAACCGGAATAGTTAATATTCATAATAATGATCGAAATAAAAAACGCCCTTGGCTAGTTATAGCACAAGGGCGTTTTTCAATTAAGTCACAAGCTGTAAATTACAACTTGCTTACTAACTCTGGTACTACAGCATTTAAATCGCCAACTAACCAGTAGTCAGCAACGCTGTTGATTGGTGCTTCTTCGTCTTTGTTGATTGCAACAATAACTTTAGAATCTTTCATACCAGCTAAGTGCTGGATCGCACCAGAAATACCTACAGCAATGTAAAGCTCAGGTGCAACGATTTTACCAGTTTGACCAACTTGGAAATCGTTAGGTACGAAACCTGCATCAACTGCTGCACGTGAAGCACCTTGTGCTGCACCAAGCTTGTCAGCTAATGGGTCAAGTACTTTGTGGTAGTTCTCACCAGAACCTACACCACGACCACCAGATACAACAATACGAGCAGCTGTTAATTCTGGACGATCAAGTTTAACGATTTCTTCAGATACAAACTTAGAAATGCCTGCGTCTTTTACTTCACCAACAGTTTCAATCGCAGCAGAACCACCTTCCGCAGCAACTGGATCAAATGCTGTACCACGAACAGTACCAACAATGATTGCTTCGTCAGATTGAACAGTTGCAATAGCGTTACCAGCATAGATTGGACGCTTGAATGTGTTCGCAGATTCAACAGAAATAATGTCTGTGATCATGCTTACATCAAGAAGCGCAGCAACACGTGGAAGAATGTTCTTACCAGTCGTTGTAGAAGCAGCTAAAACGTATTTGTAACCTTTAGCCAAGTCAGCAACTAAGCCAGCTACGTTTTCAGCTAATTGGTTTGCATAAGCAGCGTTGTCAGCAAGCAATACTTTGCTTACGCCAGCAACTTTAGCAGCAGCGTCAGCAACTGCTTGAGCGCCTGAACCAGCAACTAATACAGTAATATCACCACCGATTTTTTGAGCTGCAGCAACAACGTTTAAAGTAGCACCGTTAAGTGTCTGGTTGTTGTGATCAGCGATAACTAAAATACTCATGATTTTATCCTTCCGTATTAGATCACTTTCGCTTCATTTTTCAATTTTTCAACAAGCTCATCTACAGATTTCACTTGTACGCCAGCTTTACGTTCTGCTGGAGCTTCAACTTTAACAGTTTTAAGCTTAGTACCAGCTGTAACACCGTAATCAGCAGGAGATTTAGTATCAAGCGGTTTTTTACGAGCTTTCATGATGTTAGGCAATGCAGCATAACGTGGCTCGTTTAAACGCAAGTCAGTTGTAATAATTGCAGGAAGCGCAAGTTCAACAGTTTGTAAACCACCGTCGATTTCACGAGTCACTTGTACTTTACCGCCATCCACTTTCACTTCAGAAGCAAACGTACCTTGACCAGCACCTAATAATGCGCCAAGCATTTGACCTACTTGGTTAGAATCATCATCAATTGCTTGTTTACCAAGAAGGATAAGTTCTGGTTTCTCAGCATCAACAACACCTTTTAAGATTTTAGCAACTTCTAGAGCGCCAATTTCATCAGTGGTTTCAACTAAAATACCGCGGTCTGCACCCAAAGCCATTGCAGAACGGATTTGTTCTTGAGCTTCTTTAGGACCAATAGAAACAACAACGATTTCTGATACTGTTCCTTTTTCTTTTAAGCGAACCGCTTCTTCCACTGCGATTTCACAAAATGGGTTAATTGACATTTTAACGTTGGTAAGGTCAACCCCACTATTGTCCGGCTTAACACGAACTTTAACGTTGGCATCAACCACACGTTTTACAGCAACAAGAGCCTTCATGTAATCCTCGGCTGTTCTAGCAAAAGTAAATGTTGAGAAAAGTATATTAACTCTTCAATTCAAATTTTTTAGGTACCCTATCTTGCAATGTGTTTGGCATTTCGGTCAAGTCACAATTTTCTGGAACAGTACAAAAAAAATGAAATCATCAGTTCATAAAAAAAATTTCACAGCTGACTCGCCCTTATTTTATTCTTTTTAAAGTCTATTTTATACATTGATTTTTATTATCTTTTTATCTTATTTACCTTATTAGTCAGAAACATAAGCGCCTTATAAATGAGTCAAATTTTGTCGTTTTTAGGCCATATATGCCGACAAAATGTGCAAAGTTCAAAATGGTCAATTGGGTAATTTCACATATTTCTTTTAAACAAATTTGTAAAAAAGTACAAATGATCTCTACATTCATCTGATTCAGTGCAATCAAAGTCGCGTATTGATAAATAATTTATCTTAAATGACTTAATGCTTGGTCGCTCGCGGATGAGCCTGATCATACACTTGAGCCAAATGATCAAAATCGATATGCGTATAAATTTGGGTAGTCGATAAGTTGCTATGGCCTAACATTTCTTGAACTGAACGCAAATCACCACTACTTGATAACATATGGCTGGCAAAACAATGTCGAAGTAAATGCGGATGTAAGTCGACATTTACACCTGCTCGTTGTGCCTGAAGTTTTACACGCTTCTCGATTTGCCGTGGAGTGAGTACACCACCACGCTGTGAAATAAAAACAAAAGCATTTTGGTCAAAATGACCTTTCCAGATTTTATAAATTTTAAGCCAGTTCAATAGACTTTCTTTTGCCTTTTTCCCAAATGGGACAATACGGGTTTTATTTCCTTTACCCGTAATACGAACAAGATGACGATTAAAATCGATATCTTTAATGGTTAGGCCTTGTAGTTCAGCGAGTCGTAAACCACTTGAGTAAAGTAGTTCCAACATGGCTTTATCTCGCAACCATAATTGCTGATCAACTGGCTTTTCCGGCATGGGTTGATCTAAAATTTGATTAACCGTTTCTATATCGATCATGCCCGGCAAAGGCCGAGGCTGGCGTTTTAACTTAAAATCGTCAGTAGGATTAATTTCTAGATATTTGCCCTGTTCAGCCCATTTCATAAACTGACGAATAGAAGTGAGGTGACGCTGTATACTACTTGGGCTTAACTGGTCTTGCTCAACACGTTGAGCTAGATATTCACGTAAATCTGAAGCTTCAACATTTTTTAAATCAATTTTTTTTGAGTCACAGAACTCAAGAAAGCTTTTCACATCTCGCTCATAAGCCGTGATTGTATGCTCAGACTGATTTTGAATTTTTCTTTCTTTTAACCACATCGAGAGCAGTTGTAATGCAAAATCCAAATTGCTCTCCATTTATTTGCCCATTTTTTTGAGTGTACCAAAAACTATTTAATCATGAAAATTTCATATCGCGCAGCATAATGAATCTAACTTATATATTACAATTTACACCAAGTATTCATTGGACCTTGCTGCCATGACCACCATACTCATTCCTTATTTAATTGCCATTACTTTACTTACGCTTACTCCTGGCTTAGATACGACTTTAATTATTCGTACTGCTACACTTGAGGGTAAATCCAAAGCATTCCAAGCAGCTCTTGGAATTAGTCTTGGCTGTATTGTATGGGGAATTGTCGTGGCCTGCGGTTTAGGTGCTCTACTTATGGCATCTGATTTAGCTTTTAATCTATTGAAATGGATGGGAGCTGCTTATCTCGCATGGCTTGGTTTAAATATGATTTTAAAACCACGTAGCCAACTTGCAGACATACAAGAAAATAATTCAAATCGCTCTACTTCAGAGAATTGGTTCATCAAAGGTTTCTTTGGCAATTTACTCAATCCCAAAGTTGGCATTTTTTATATTTCATTTCTTCCCCAGTTCATTCCAGCCCAAGCATCGGCTGTCACTTGGGTAATGGGACTTGTAATGATTCATGTGGTGATTGGAATAATATGGTCAACTTTATTAATTCTAGCCATGCAGCCACTTTCACGTTATCTAAAGCAACCCAAGTTTGTAAAATATATGGACCGAATTACAGGCAGCATTTTTGTGTTGTTTGCATTGAAATTAGCTTTGAGTAAAAGATAAATTTTAAAAAAGCGTGCTAACGCATAGCACGCTAAATAATAGCTAAAGATTTACATGAAGTTTTTTAAGTAGTTTTCTATTTGGACTGCAACTTCATCGGCATGTTTTTCTGCTAATTGATGGTCCCCGCCGTTCACAACATATAACGTCGATTTTTCAAACTTTTGATTTAAATACTGGCCTACCTGAACTGGGCTCATTGGATCGTTATCGCCCCAGATTAATAAAGTTTCAACATTTATATCTGTCAAAAACTCTTCATAGTTAGCATGAGTGGTAACAAACCAATCTGGATATTTTAAAAATGTTTGGCGGTATGCTTCACGCCAGTCTTGAACATTAAATCGTTTAAGGTTGATTCCACCAGAAGTAGCAATTAAGACCAGCCCTTTCACTAAATGAGGTTTTTGTAGCGCTGCGGCAACGGCAAAAATCCCTCCCATAGATTGGGCAACAATGATAGATTCTTCATTAATTTGGTCGACCACATAATTTGTGAGGTCTTCAAAACTCTTCACTTCAAGGGATTCCGGTGTATCGCCAAAACCGGGGTAACCAATAATTTTTGTACGGTATTGCTGAGGTAATTTTTCAATTAAGGGATGCCAAAATGCAGTACTGCCTGATGCACCAGGTAAGAAAATTAAATTATTCATATTTTTATAAAGTAATGAAATTAAAAAATTATTGTACATATAAAAGAAAGCCTCTTTTATCACTTTAACTGATGAAAAGAGGCTTCTATTTAGGCTATGCGATTAACCTTGGAAATAACGTAAATCCAAACGCCCATCATATACATGGGTTGTTGGACCAGTCATCCAAACCACATCACCTTCTTGCCATTCAATTTGTAGCTTACCGCCGGCAAGTTCAACTTCTACAGAGTTCGCAAGCAAACCACGGCGCATACCACTTACCGCAGCAGCACATGCTCCTGTACCACAAGCAAGTGTTTCACCAACACCACGTTCAAATACACGTAAGCGAACATGTTTATCATCAATCACTTGCATGAAACCAGCATTCACGCGTTCAGGGAAACGTTTATGTGATTCAACTTGCGGGCCAATACCTGCTACATCAGCAGTAAGTACATCTGGAACAATAGTGACCGCATGTGGGTTACCCATGTTCACAACATCAATACTAATGTTTTGGTCATTTGCCAACTCAAGGGTATATAAAGCTTCTGGCTCTTCCGCAACAAATGGAATTTCATTTGGTAGAAACTTTGGGTAGCCCATATTTACGCGCACCCAACCATTTTGCCCAAGCTCAGGCTTTACAATACCTGCTTTGGTTTGTACGGTAATGTTGGTTTTATTAGTTAAATGACGTTCATGTACAAAACGCGCGAAACAACGTACGCCATTACCACATTGTTCAACCTCAGAACCATCGGCATTGAAAATGCGATATTTAAAGTCAGCTTCTGGTAAATCTGGTGGTTCAACGATTAAAAGCTGGTCAAAGCCAACACCAAAGTGTCGATCTGCCAAACGTTGAATGGTTGCTGTATCTAAATAAGCTCTTTGGCTAATTAGATCAACCACCATGAAATCATTGCCCAAACCATGCATTTTGGTAAATTCTAATAACATCTCATTTACTCCTCAGGCAATAAACGTTCTTTTTCCCAAAGCGATTCAACCGTTTCACGTTCACGAATTAAATAGCTCTTTTCACCTGATACCATGACTTCTGCAGCACGGCCACGCGTGTTGTAATTTGAACTCATCACAAAGCCATAAGCCCCTGCACCGAGTACAGCCAACAAGTCATTTTCTTGCAATGCAAGTGAGCGGTCTTTACCAATAAAGTCACCTGTCTCACAAATAGCACCAACGAGGTCCCATACTTTTTCTTCAGTATCGGTGCGTGGTACAACAGGCTGAATATCCATCCAAGCTTCATATAAAGCAGGACGGATCAAATCATTCATTGCTGCATCAATAATCGCGAAGTTACGATGTGTCGTTGGTTTAAGCAAATCAACTTTAGTTAAAAGTACACCCGCATTTGCACTGATGCTACGGCCCGGCTCCATATAGACTTTTAAGCCTAACTTTTCTAAAGCAGGTTTCATAGAGTTTGCATATTCTTCAACACTTGGCGGTGTTTCATCTTTATAACAAACCCCTAAACCACCACCGATATCGATATGTTTAAGATTGATACCTAGTTTTTTCAACTCATCAATCATCACAATGACACGGTCTAAAGCATCAACAAATGGTTTAGTTTCAGTGAGCTGTGAACCAATGTGGCAGTCAATACCTACAATTTCAAGGTTAGGTAAAGAAGCTGCGTATTGATAGGTTTCATAAACGGTATCACTTGGAATACCAAATTTATTTTCTTTTAAACCAGTTGAAATATAAGGATGCGTTTTTGCATCGACATCTGGATTTACACGTAACGAAACAGGCGCTTTTTTACCTAAGCGAGCAGCTACTTTTTGAATGCGGTCCAGCTCTGCATAAGACTCGACATTAAAACAAGCAATACCTACATTGAGTGATGTTTCAATATCAACTTCAGTTTTACCTAAACCTGAAAATACGATTTTAGATGCATCCCCACCCGCTTTTAAAACACGAGCCAGCTCACCACCAGACACAATGTCAAAACCCGCACCAAGTTTTGCCAAGACACTAAGAACAGCCAAGTTTGAGTTAGACTTCACCGCAAAACAGATTTGATGATCAATAAAGTCAAAGGCACGATCCATATCTAAATAATGTTTTTCAAAAGCGGCCTTTGAATAAACATATAACGGTGTGCCAAATTGCTGCGCAAGCTGCTCTAGAGAACATTGCTCTGCATGCAATACTCCATTAATGCGGGTGAAACTCATGAATGTGTCCTTATTTCAAAGCTTAAGGTGAAGTTGTTTGGGTTGGAGCTGATGATGACTCGACTGGCTGTTCAGCCTTTTCATCTTTTTGCACAACTTGTTTTGATTCTTTATTACGATAGAGCAAGTATTTTGCACGGTTGTCATAATTTGGATCAGAAGGTAGCTGTAATGCTCCTGACTGACCGCAAGCTGTAAGCAAAATACTGCTGCTCAATAAACTGATGAGGCAAATGACACGAAGCATCTGAGCACCTGATTTAAACAATTCGATGCAGTATACCGTGATCATGCAGGCGGCTAAAGAGTAAACTTGAATAGAAAAACAATATGCATAAAAAACGCCAGCTTTTCAGCCAGCGTTTAGTCATAAGCAAATCAATTTCATTATTTTTTATGACGTGGTTTATAGAAGAAGAAATAACCAATGATCAAGATAACAAACCAGATTGGACTGACTTTCAGTGCTTTAAACGTGTCTGGCTCTAAAGACAACACGTAGATCATGCCCACAAAGAAAATAATCGTGATCCAACAAGTAAATAAACCACCCGGCAATTTAAATGTTGATTTAGCATGCAGTTCAGGACGCGTCGTGTAATAACGAATGTAGCTCCAGATAATCAGTAACCACACGCAAATGAACAAAATGGTTGAAAGCGTTGTTGCTAGTGTGAAAGCTTCAACTGTATTTGGTACAAAATACTGTAATGCTGCACCTAACAATAAACACGCAGCAGAGAAATACAATGCATTTGCAGGTACTGCACGTCTGTTCAATTTACCAAAAGCTTTCGGTCCTTGATCTTCACGAGATAAACCAAACAACATACGGCTTGTTGAGAATACACCGCTGTTCATTGATGACATTACCGATGACAATACCACTAAGTTCATCAAGATTGCTGCCGCTGCAATACCTGCTTGGCTAAACAAGTTTACAAATGGACTGATCGCCGGATCAATTCTGTTCCACGGCGTTACCGACATTACAATAAGCAATGCCAATACGTAGAAAATAATGATACGAACTGGAATTGAGTTAATCGCTTTAGGCAAGTTGCGCTCAGGATCTTTGGTTTCAGCAGCAGTTGTGCCGACAAGTTCTACACCAACGAAAGCAAAGATTGCGATCTGGAAGCCAGCCAAGAAGCCATGCACACCAGTTGGAAAGAACCCGCCATTTGCCCACAAGTGAGTAAATGAAGCCACCTCGCCCGTACTAGAAGTAAAGCCGGTAAAGATCATCCACAGACCCACTGCAATTAAAATAATAATCGCAAGAATCTTAATAAGCGCAAACCAGAACTCTAACTCGCCAAATAGACGTACAGTTAATAGGTTCAAGCCCATAATAAATACAATAGCGGCCACACTAATCATTGCACCTTCCATAGGTGAGAAAGGCTGCCCGTTATTGAAGAATTGTAAGTAATAGATAATTGCAGAAAGATCGGCGATACCAATCGTGATCCAGCACAACCAATAGGTCCACCCCACAAAATAACCAGCCCATGGGCCAATTAAATCTGTGGTGAAGTCAATAAATGATTTATAGGTCAGATTTGACAGGAGTAATTCGCCAAGCGCACGCATGACAAAAAACACCATCACACCAATAATCAAATAAATGAATAAGATAGATGGGCCGGCAAGACTAATCGTTTTACCTGACCCCATGAATAATCCAGTACCGATGGCACCACCAATTGCAATCAGCTGTAAATGCCGATTGGAAAGACTACGATGGAGCTCACCTTGTTCATGAGGGTCGCTCAGATTTTGATTCGACATTTTATGAATACACTCCAGTAATTTTTTTAGTCCGTTAGCTAAATTCAAATCAAAAAGACGATATCGCACCATTTGCAGGTATCTTTTAAATGTATATTTTTTGATAACTTTTCAGCTAACCAATTTTTGTCTGTATTGCTGATGATTTCAAGCTACATACCCTTATGGCCGATAATACGCACAACCCTATAGCAATACAACGCACTTTTTTGGAACATGCAGTTTCTTATTTAATGATCACTCTCATATAAAAAAAGGTGGTCAATATGACCACCTTTTATAGGTTATGTTATCTCTAAAATTTAACTACCTGTTTTTTTCAACTGCTCATCTATTTCTTGTTTTTTCTTCAAGCGTTCCTCCCAGAATGTCGCATTTTTAATTCCTAATTTAATAGGGTCAAATGTGTACTCTTTTACTCCAGCTTTTTGTTGTTCTTCGTAATCTTTCAGTGCTTTAATCGTTGGTTTATAAATAAAGTAAGTGACTACGATACCAATAATATTAATCCATGCCATTAAACCTACACCAATATCACCAATACCCCAGATATAGCCTGTTGCGCTAAGCAAACCATAGCCTACAGCAAGAATGATTGAACATTTCACAATAAATAATAATGATGGTGATTTTGTAATGTAGCTTAAGTAAGCAAGATTTGTTTCTGCGATATAGTAATAAGCTACGATAGTGGTGAAAGCGAAGAAAAATACGGCTAAAGCGACAAAGATCTGACCAAAACTACCAAAAATAGTGCTCACTGCTAATTGCGTAAATGCTGGTGAACCAATTTCAGTCGATGCGGGAACATTTTGAACAAGGAATTGACCTGCTTCTAAAGCCCCCTGAACATTATATTGGCTTGTCATTAAAATCATAAATGCAGTAGCAGAGCAAACAATTATACTATCAAAGTGAATTGAAAAAGATTGTACTAAACCTTGTTGAGCTGGATGTTGAACTTCTGCTGCCGCTGCTGCGTGTGGACCTGTTCCTTGCCCTGCCTCATTGGCATAAACACCACGTTTTACCCCCCAACCAATTGCAGCACCAAGACCCGCCATTGGAGTAAATGCATCTGTAAAAATCAGGCTTAATACTTTTGGAAGATCTGAGATGTTAACCACAACAATGATAACAGCCATGAGGAAATAACCAATTGCCATGAAAGGTACAACCAGTTCAGCAAACTGAGCAATTCGTTTAATCCCACCAAATATGAGGATAGCAAGCAAACCAATTACGACAACTAAAGCAACAAGTTTATAAACACCTACATCACCAAAAACAATTGCACCTTCACCAGTAATCTGGGTAAAAGCTTTTCCTACTGCATTTGCTTGAATACCCGGTAAAAACAAACCACAAGCAACAATTGCA
This sequence comes from Acinetobacter nosocomialis, assembly GCA_025736915.1. Lineage (GTDB taxonomy): Bacteria > Pseudomonadota > Gammaproteobacteria > Pseudomonadales > Moraxellaceae > Acinetobacter > Acinetobacter nosocomialis_A. The sequence continues at coordinate 1,084,603 of CP107049.1, forward strand.
GCAATAGCAAATACAATTCCCAACCAACGTTGACCCAATCCTCTGTCAAAATAAAAAGCAGGACCACCACGATATTGTCCCTGATACTCAACTTTATAAAGTTGACCAAGTGTTGACTCTACATAAGCTGTACCAGCACCAAAGAATGCAACCATCCACATCCAAAAAACTGCACCGGGTCCACCAAAACCAATTGCTGCTGCAACACCCGCAATATTACCGACACCAATACGACCAGCTAAAGATACTGATAAAGCTTGAAATGATGAGACTCCCTGTTCTGAAGAAGTACCTTTTATTAATAGTCTGGCCATTTCTTTAATTTGGCGGACTTGAACAAATCGTGTCAAAATAGAAAAGAATAAGCCGACGCCTAAGCATAAGTAAATCAGCGCCTTACTCCATATAATACTATTAACCCAATCAACAATTTCTGCTGCACTCATAGATATCAACCTTTGTATTTTTTAAATACAATACTCATATTATTTTGTTCATTTTCACTTCAGCAATATCCATGCCATACTTATAATAAACAGTGAGATATACACCTTAGTAAAAATACCTTCCTTGGGGATAGCTTAGATTTTTTATATCCACTGAAAACAAACTCTATCTGACTTGTAAAAATCTTATATCGTGTTATTTTTGGTGTCTTTCCCTTATTAGTTCCTTAGAAGATCTCTTCAAATTCCAGATTATCTTTTATGAAAATTTTTGGAAAAAGAATGAAAAACCTTCAAAGAACTATATTTATATAATATCGAGCAAAATTTCAATTTTTTATGAGTAAAGTCAAAACTGTTTACCGTTGCGAGCAATGTGGCGCCGATCATCTTAAATGGGCTGGTCAGTGCTCAGAATGTGGTGAATGGAATTCTCTGACTGAAGTCAAACTCGAGCCAACTACAGCCCATCGCGCTCGTCCTAAAATTGGGGGCTATGCAGGCCAAGTTGCCAATATCACAACACTAAACAAAGTCTCGGTTTCTCATGAAACCCGCTTACCTACAGGTATTAGCGAATTTGACCGTGTACTTGGCGGTGGTTTGGTTACAGGTTCTGTTGTCCTCATTGGTGGTGACCCGGGTATTGGTAAATCGACTATTCTTTTGCAAACCGCAACCCACATGGCAAGTGCAAAAAGCTCTGCACTTTATATTACGGGTGAAGAATCGTTGTCTCAGGTGGCCTTACGTGCTCAGCGCCTTGACCTGCCGACAGATCAATTAAAAGTCATGGCTGAAACCTGCGTTGAGCGAATCTGTGAAGTTTTAGAGCAAGAAAAACCTGTTGTTGCAATTTTGGACTCGATTCAAACGCTTTACACAGAAACGCTCCAATCTGCACCAGGTGGTGTCTCACAAATTCGTGAATCTGCTGCGTTATTGACCCGTTATGCAAAAAATAGTGGCACGGCGTTATTTATTGTTGGTCACGTGACCAAAGAAGGTGCACTCGCAGGTCCGCGTGTTTTAGAACACATGGTGGACTGTGTGCTTTATTTTGAAGGCCAATCAGACTCACGCTATCGTATGATTCGTGCTGTGAAAAACCGTTTTGGCGCAGTCAACGAACTTGGCGTATTTGGCATGACCGATAAAGGTTTACGCGAAGTAGCCAACCCTTCTGCTATTTTCTTAAGTCGTTACGATGAAGCAATTCCCGGTTCAATTGTTATGATTAGTCGTGAAGGTACTCGCCCACTTTTAGTTGAAGTTCAAGCTTTAGTTGATGATGCCCAAGGGCAACCACGACGCGTCGCACTTGGTCTTGAACAAAACCGCTTAAATATGTTGCTTGCTGTCATGCACCGTCATGGTGGTGTACAAACCACAGGGCAAGATGTCTATGTCAACATTGTTGGTGGTTTAAAAATTACTGAAACAGGTTCTGACTTAGCTGTTTTACTTGCCTGTGCTTCGAGTTTGCGTACCAAAGCATTACCACAGCAACTTGCAGTTTTTGGTGAAGTTGGACTTTCAGGTGAAATTCGTCCTGTGCCAAATGGACAAGAACGTTTAAAAGAAGCGGCAAAACATGGCTTTAAATATGTCATTTTACCTAGAGGCAATGCCCCTCAAAAGGCAATTCCGGGCGTACAAGTTATTGCTGTTGCGCGCTTGCATGAAGCATTGACAGAAGCTATGCAGCTCAGCGATGAATTGACATAAAAAAACATATTTTTATAGTTGAAATTTAGTGTAAATGGCTGCATAAATACTATTACAAATTAATTTTAAACAGGAATTTCCTATGGAAGTACACCAGCGCGGCTTGATAACCGGTATTTTAATGGCTGCTTTGGCAATTTCTCCTCTTGCTGAAGCAAAACGTGCAGGTGGTGGTAAAAGCCACGGCATGGCACGCTCTACCACTTCAAGCCAGTCATATCAACAACCTCGTCAAGTGGCTCCAGTTCAACAACCTGCTACAGCACCTCAGAGATCTGGTCCGGGTGTTGGTTCAATGGTTGCAGCTGGTGTAGCTGGTGCTGCCGTAGGTGCTGTTGCAGCACATGCTTTAGCTGATGACAAACCAACATCAACTGAACAACGTGTAACTCAGCCTGACAACGAGCAACAAGCTGCTCAAGCTCAACAGCAACAAGAGAAGAAAGGTGGTATCCCAGGTTGGTTATGGGTATTACTTGCTGCTGCTGTTGCCTTTTTTGTATTCCGCAAATTTGGCGGGAAAAAAAAATTAGCAGCAAATAATCCTTACGCTCCAAACAGCAACGGTCAAAACACATTTGGCCGTTCAGCTGCACCAACGAACTCAAACGACAACACCAATATTTTTGGCCAGTCTGTTGGTGGTGGTACAGCAACTCAAGCTCCATTTGGCGGTGCAACAACAAGTAATGGCAACCAGTTACCAGATGGTAGCGAACCTGCTTCTTTCTTACGTGTGGCTCGTCAGCGTTTTAACCACATTCAGTCAATTAACAGTGCAAGTAACATCGAAGAAATTCGTCGCTACTTAACACCTGAACTTTATAACTCTATGTACAACGACATCATGGAGAACCAAGATCAGGACGTTGCAGAGTTTAGTAACTTAAATGCAATGGTTGTAGACAGTGCGACTGAAAATGGTCAATACATTGTGAGCGTACGCTTTACAGGTACAGTAAGTGAAGATTTAAATAGCTTGCCACAGCCATTTACAGAAATCTGGCACTTTGTAAAACCTGTTGGCTCTCAGCAAGACTGGGTTGTTGCAGGTATTCAACAAGCTTAATCTAAATAAGCTTTAAATAAAAAAGCCACAATATGTGGCTTTTTTATTTGCTCGCGCTTAGGCAATTTCAGCTGGAAAAGCGATGACTTTTTCAATTTTAAGTTGTTCGGTTACAACCATGAGTAAACGGTCAATTCCTAAAGCAATTCCTGAACATTCAGGCATATGAGGTAACGCAGCCAACAAGTGCTCATCTAAAGGCATGACGTGAAGCCCCTGCTTGGCGCGCTCTGCATTATCTGCTTCAAAGCGTGAACGTAACACGTCTGCATCGAGCAATTCATCGTAAGCATTGGCAAGCTCTAAGCCTTCAATATAAACCTCAAAACGTGCTGCGACCTCTTCACCATCTTCATCTACTTTCACTTTCGCCAAAGATGCCATTTCTGGTGGAAAGTCAGTTAAAAAGACAGGTGCATCAAAACCTAAACTTGGCTCAACAAAATGAGAGAACAACAAATCCATATAAGCTAAGCGGTCATCACCTAAATCAAGATTTAATCCCACACGATTTGCAGTATCTTTGAGTTGCTTTAAAGTTGCTTGTAACGGGTTAATGTCCAAGCGGTCCTGAAAGGCATGCTTATAACTCAAAATAAATGGACGAACTTCACCAAAGCGATGCTGCAAACAAGTTTGTAATAAGTCTGCTGTTTCATGCATTAACGCTTTTAAGTCTAAACCCGGACGGTACCATTCGAGCATGGTAAATTCACTGTTGTGTTTACGCCCGTGTTCATCGTCTCGGAAAACCTTACAGATTTGATAAATCGGCCCGCTACCACTTGCTAATAAACGCTTCATGGCAAACTCTGGCGAGGTTTGTAAATATTGAGTCTGCAACTTGCCATGAATATGACGCAAAGTCTGAACCGAAGCCAAATGCACATCGGTAACGCCTGCTTGTGAAACGATTGGCGTTTCGACTTCCATGACATCACGTTCTGCAAAGAACTGGCGAATTTGGGTATAAAGCTTAGCACGAGCCTTTAAAGCATCAATTGAACAAGTAGGTTGATAACTTAAACTCATGCCTGTGGTCCCCCATGTGCTGCCCATTCACGGCGCAGCGGATAATTCTTACGTAATAAATCAAATGCTTTTTGCTCTACTTTGCCGTCTTTAACACAGGCACGGATGTTGGCATCATCTTGAGCAATATCATAAATTTGAGATAGTTTTTGCTTGAGCACTGCCTTTAAATCATGTTCTGAAAAATAGTCTTCGCATGCAGGCAACTGAGTCTCGAAACGTTTATTGATGTCATATCCAAACTTTTGGCAAAACGCTTCATAAATCATTTGTGTACCGCGTGCCTTACCTTCCAAGCTATAACCTGCAATATGCGGTGTCGCCAAGGCCAACATATTTAAAAGCTCATCAGATATCACTGGCTCATGTTCAAATACGTCAAGCACGACTTTACGCTGAGTACGTTGAATGTCTTGCATTAAAGCAGCTTCTTTCACGACCGGACCACGAGCGCTATTAATTAAAATGGTGTAAGGTTGAAGTTGTGCAAAAGTTTGTTCATTGAAAAGATGATATGTCGCATGTTCACCGTTTTTGGTGAGCGGCACATGAATGGAAATGGCATTGGCTTGTTGCAATAGGGTTTTAAAGCTTACATTTTCAATTGAATCTAACTGCACATAGGGGTCGAAGCCAATTACATTCCAACCAAGCAACTGAGCCATATAGGCCAAACGTTTACCCACGTTTCCAAGACCAACGATGCCTAGCGTAAATTTTTCTTCTTGTTCTAAAAGGTTCACATCTAAATGAAGTAAAGCTGTAATCACATATTCAGCCACGGCTTGTGCGTTACAACCTGCTGCATTGGCCCATGTAATGTCATGTTTTTCTAAGGCTTGAATATCTAAATGATCGGTTCCGATTGTGGCACTACCCACATATTTTAAAGCGGTGTTTTGAATTAAACTTTCGTTCACTGCGGTGACTGAGCGAACCAATAAAGCTTCAGCATCTTTTACATCTGCGTGCGTTAAGGTGCGTCCTGCATGGTGTTGAATATCGCCAAATTCTGAAAAAAAGTAATCGGTAAATGCCAAGTTTTCATCTGCGACGATTTTCATTGTCTGCAACTCATAGCTTATAAAAACGTTATTATCCTTTGAGTTGTAGCAAAGCACAATGTTCAGGGCATTAAATTACAACAAGGTTTCTAAGGTTAGTTCACCTACAAACCACCACCAAAATAAAAATAAGCCATCACCGCAAGAGTGAGCCACATTAAAATAATAAGTACAGCAACCAAATAATTTCGTGGCCCTTTTTCATGTTCTTCTAGCCATTCATTAGCTTGCTGTTCCGCATCGAAAATAACCTGTTGAGGCGTAAAACGAAGCGCTAACCAAATAAGTATCGGTAAAATGATGGCATCGTCTACAAAGCCTAATATAGGAATAAAATCTGGAATTAAGTCGATGGGACTAAAAGCATAAGCCACAGCCACGACCGCAATAACTTTAGGTAACCACGGCATTTGAGGATGCCTTGATGCAAACCAAAGCATAATAATTTGTTTTTTTAGACGTTTTGCCCATTCTTTTATTGATTGTACCCAAGACATTTGGACAGACTCTGAACCTTTAGAGTTTTATAATAATCTATAAAATCTATCCTTAGCTTAAAAGCAACAGAAATGTCAGATGATCTTCGTTTTAAGCCCATCATATTGAACGATATATTTTAAATTTCTGTATATAAAACAAACCTGTCTCCCCTACAGAAACTTGCCAATGTGAGGCCAGATTGTTTGGCTAAGTGAATGGCCATACTGGTCGGTGCTGAAATTGAAGCGAGTAAGCTAATATTCAACTGGGCACATTTTCGTATCAGTTCATAACTTGCCCGACTGGTCATCACCACAAAACCTAAACTGGTGTCGTAGTTTTCTTGCGCCAAATAACCAATTAGTTTGTCTAAGGCATTATGGCGGCCAACATCTTCAAATAATGCCACGATTTGACCATCAACCACCCACGCTGCGGCATGTGCGCCACCTGTTAAAGCGGTAATTTCTTGCTGGGCTTTTAAATGGGAAATGGCACTCGGAATTTGCTCAAGCCAATTTTTTGATGCATGCGTTGTAATTTTCGGAACATCTAACTGAAACTGCTCTAAGCTCTCAATTCCACATAAGCCACAGCCTGTACGACCTACCATCATACGGCGGTGTTCTTTTAATGCGGCAAATGCTCTCGATGAAATGGTCATTTCCACCGTAATGCCCAATTCATTTTGATGTACATCAAGTGCATATAGCTCTTTTAAACTGGTCAAAATACCTTCTGAGAGACTAAAACCTTTGGCAAATAATTCGACATCGGTTGGTGTCGCCATCATCACCGCATGTGAAATACCGTTATACACCAAGGCGATTGGGTACTCTTGCACAATATGATCTAAAACATTTTCAGATTCGGTTTTGTTAAACCGCTGTACTTGTAATGTTTCAACCCCATAAGAATGTGGTGTCAAAATTATTTCCTTTATTTCAAAATGGCGCTTGTTTAGAGCGCCATTTATTTGAATTACATTTTAAATATCGTCTTAGATTTAAAGGCTGCTGACTTTTCTATCTGCATCTTCAGGGTCAACGGCTGTTGCCAAGTTAAAATGCTCAGGTGCATTTCCGGGATGCAAAATCACAGGAACACTTTTTGATGCCGGAATCTTGGCATATTTATCGTGACTGCTTAAGGCCACTAAAGGATTGGTTTCCGGATAATAAGCGGCCAAGCTGCCGCGCGGAATGTTATACGGCACAATACGGAAACTATGCACAATACGCTTCACGCCATCTGAGAACACACTTTCAATATCGACCCACTGGTTGGCTTCAAAGCCCGCTTCATCAATATCGGCTTGATTCATAAACAACACACGGCGCTGACCAAACACCCCACGGTAACGGTCATCTAGACCATATAGCGTCGTGTTGTATTGGTCATGAGAACGCGTGGTCATTAAGGTATATACCTTACTTTCGGTATATGCCGCAGCGTACTGATTTTCCTTATCGGCATAAACCTCACTCAGCGGTGTAATCATAAACTGTGCTTTACCACTCTTTGTATTCCAGATGTGCTGATTGGCTGGATGCTCTAGGTGGAAACCGCCCGGTTTATAGACACGTAAATTAAAGTCATGGAACTCATCAAATACATCGGCAATTGAGTCACGAATACGATCATAGCTTTCAATGTACCATTTCCATTTAATCTGACTGTCAGGAAGTACCGCTTCAGCCATTCTTGCCACGATATCTGGTTCCGACAATATGTTTTTAGAAATTGGTGTATTGCGCCCTGCCGACAAGTGAACATTACTCATTGAGTCTTCAACCGAAATTGCTTGTGGGCCATGAAGCTGCTCATCAATTTCGGTACGGCCTAAACATGGTAAAATAAGTGCGTTTTTACCACACACCAAATGGCTACGATTTAACTTAGTGGCTACATGAACAGTTAAATCACATTTTCTAAGTGCTTCTTGGGTATATGGAGTATCAGGAGTTGCAACCGCAAAGTTTCCGCCCAAGCCAATGAAGACTTTGACCTCGCCCTCAGCCATAGCTTTAATGGTTTCGACCACACCATGCCCATTTTTTCTTGGTGATTTAATACCGAACACACGGTCAATGCTATCGAGTAGTTTAGGGCTAGGCAGTTCATTAATACCCATGGTACGGTCGCCTTGCACGTTACTGTGCCCACGAACCGGACATAGCCCTGCACCCGGTCTGCCAATTTGCCCACGCGCTAACAATAAATTTGCCAGCATATGTACGTTAGCAGTTCCGTGACGGTGCTGGGTAATCCCCATACCCCAACAGAAAATTGAGCGCTCTGACTCTAAAAAGAGTTTAGAGAGTTTTTCCAAATGTTCAGGCGACAGACCTGAGTGCTTATAAATATCTGCCCACTCAGTTCTTTCCACCTCAGCAATCATTTCATCGAAACCAACGGTATTCACCGCAATAAAGTTTCGGTCAAAAACGCTTGGTTTACCTGAGGCAAGTGCTTTTTTATCCCACTCATTTAAATGCTTTAACATCCCTAACATGAGTGCATAGTCACCACCAATTTTAGGTTGGAAATAATAACGACTAATTGGCGTACTGCCGTTGGTCATCATTTCAAGCGGTGCTTGCGGGTCTTGGAAACGCTCTAAGCCACGTTCTTTAATTGGGTTAATCGCAATAATGTTGCCGCCGCGTTTAGACACTTCACGCAAAGTACCTAACATACGCGGATGGTTGGTGCCAGGGTTATGCCCAAAACTAAAAATTGCATCGGCTATATCAAAGTCATCTAGGGTGACTGTGCCCTTTCCTAAACCAATCGAGTCGAGCAAGCCGACACTTGTGGTTTCATGACACATGTTCGAACAGTCTGGAAAGTTATTTGTACCGAAGCTTCGCACAAACAATTGATATAAAAATGCGGCTTCGTTACTGGCACGGCCCGACGTATAAAATGCCGCTTGGTCAGGGTTGTCTAGTGCATGTAAATGTTGAGCGATGAGCTTAAATGCATCGTCCCACGAAATAGGCACATATTTATCGGTTGCAGCGTCATAACGAACTGGGTCGGTTAAGCGGCCTAGGTCTTCTAGGAAGAAGTCACTTTGTTCAGACAGCCAACTGACGGTATGACCTGCGAAGTATTCGGGAGTAACGGTTTTACTGGTCGCTTCAAAGGCAACCGCTTTAGCACCATTTTCACAGAAGTTAAATGCGTGAGCGTCTTTCTTTTCTGGCCATGCACAGCCGGGACAGTCAAAACCTGTCGGCTGGTTAATGTTGAGTAAGGTAATTGAGCCTTTGCCTAAAATATCTTGTCGCTTTAGGTTTCGAGCAACACTCAGCAGTGCGCCCCACCCGCCAGCAGGATGAGTATATGGCTCAATTCGCGCAAAACTATTATTTTCCTGTATGTGCTTTTGTTCTTCTGAATTATCCACTTTTTCATCCTCTTATCTTTTTTACACTCAACAGGCTCAGAGAAATCACAATTTAATTATGGTTTTATCAAAGCTACCCGCTGTTTACCTATGAGTAGAGTCTGCTTTTTATGTTATTGCTCATCTTTTAAAAGCCGGCTCAACCGCTCTTATAATATGTGCCATATTATTTACAATTACAATCATTCAGCCCAAGCACATTATTTACATAAAAACATATAAAACAATGAGTTAAAAATTTAATAGCTGCAATTTTTACAGATAAAAACATTATTGGGTTTCATTTTTAACAGTTTGAAAGCGTTTTAAAATTGACACTTACATGTGTTTATCTATGGTTTTTTGGTATTAAGCAGTATAAAACAATGAGAAACTTATCCTTATTAGAGCATTTATGAAGGTTGTGATCGCCCCTGACTCATTTAAAGACAGCTTATCTGCTTTGAAGGTAGCGCAAGCCATTGCCAAAGGGTGGCAAGCGGTTTTTCCTCATGCAGAAACTGTTTTATGTCCAATGGCAGATGGTGGTGAAGGAACCATTGAAGCTGTTTTAGAAGTCTGCGGTGGTCAATGGCGTGAAAAAACCGTGGTTGGGCCATTAGGTCAGCCTATTCAAGCCAAATGGGGTTGGTTAGAAAAGCAAAAAATCGCCATCATTGAAATGGCTCAGGCGAGCGGCATACAGTTAGTCCCACCATCTGAGCGGGATGCTTGCCACAGCACAACGTTTGGCACAGGCCAGCTCATTTTGGATGCTTTAGATGCTGGTGCAAAAGACATTATTTTAACCGTAGGCGGTAGTGCAACTAATGATGGCGGCACAGGCTTACTCAGTGCTTTGGGTGCGGTTTTACTCGATGCTAATAAAAATGTTTTATCCGCAGGTGGGCTTGCTCTAAGCAACTTATCAAACATTGATTTAACGCACTTTGACTCACGTATTGAGCACACACGGTTTTTACTGGCTGCCGATGTGACCAATCCACTCTGTGGCCCAAATGGCGCATCACATATTTTTGGCCCACAAAAAGGGGCTTCCCCTACTCAAGTAAAGTTACTTGACCAAGCTCTTGCCAATTTTGCCGATGTCTCGGCGCAACTTTTAGGTTTCGACAAACGAGATGAAGCAGGCTCAGGTGCTGCTGGTGGTTTGGGTTTTGCGGCCAAAAGTTATTTAAATGCAGACTTTAAAGCTGGTGTTAAAGTCGTGGCTGAACTGAATCAGCTTGAGCATAAAATCTCTAATGCAGATTGGGTGATGACGGGGGAAGGTAAATTTGACCAACAAACCTTAAGCGGTAAAACCGTTTTTGGGGTAAGCCAAATTGCCGAAGCCCATAATGTTCCCGTTATTGTGATTGCAGGCTCTTTAGGCGAAGGCTACCAAGCGCTTTATGAACATGGCGTTACGGCTGCTTTTTCACTCGCCAATGGTCCCATTACATTAGAACAGGCCTGTGAACATGCAGCAGAACTCATTTATGAAAGAACCGTCGATATTGCGAGATTAATTCAATTTAGCCAAACCAGTTTAACGGATAACAAAGCTTAATCGGCTAATTTTAAAAGGCTCTCTTTACAGCTTTCTAATATTTCATCACTAAGGTTTGATTGGTCTGGGCATGCGCGAGACAAGGCAATTGCCCCTACAGATTGGGCAAGAATATTAATGGCTTGCTTTCTCAACTCTAGTGTTTCCAAAGAAACTTGTTTGGCTCGTTCGTTCATAATGAACTGAATAAGTTGCTCAATGCCCTCTTCAAATTCGACTTTTACTTCGTCTGGCTGTCTTGCGGCATCACAAGATAGCGCTGTTAAAGTACAGCCCAAATCTCGATTATCTCGATGAGTGCGGGATACATAAAGCTGAATAAATTGAATTAAGTTTAAACCTTCTATTCTTTTTAAAACCTGCTCAAGTCCATGTTTAACAGTAATTGAGACAAGGTCTGTTTTCGAAGTGAAATGTTTATAAAAGCCACCGTGGGTAAAACCTGCGCTAGACATTAACTCGGCAATGCCGACCCCATCGTAGCCTTTGCTACGAAACAGTTGAGTCGCCTTTTCAACAATTTTATCTCGGTTTTCTTTTACCTGAGTTTTACTGACTTTCATGTTGGCGCACCCATTTTTATTCACCCTACTGGTCATAATTATACATTGATTATGATTGACATCAAAAATTAGTTATTTTAGATTATGATCATCATCTAAAAAATTAAAGCGTGGAGACATCACATGTCAGCTCAATCAAAAGTACTTATTACAGGGGCTTCGTCAGGGATTGGTTCTGTCTATGCAGACCGATTTGCGCAACGTGGTCATAACTTAATTCTGGTTGCACGAGACACAACTCGTTTAGATAAAATCTCAAAAGATCTTCAAGAAAAATACGGGGTACAAGTCGAGTTCATTCAAGCCGATCTATCAAAGGATCAAGACATTAGTAAGATTGAAGATGTACTCAAAAACGATGCTGATATTGAAATTTTGGTAAATAACGCTGGGATTGCACTAAACGGAAACTTTTTAATTCAAGATCGTAATGAGATTGAAAAACTTCTGACTTTAAATATGACTGCGGTGGTTCGATTATCTCATGCAGTTTCCGAGCAACTTGTGCGTAAAGGTAAAGGTGCCATTATTAATTTAGGCTCTGTGCTTGGCTTAGCGCCTGAATTTGGTTCTACCATTTATGGTGCAAGTAAATCCTTCATCCAATTTTTTAGCCAAGGTTTACATTTAGAGTTAAAAGATCATGGCGTGTATGTGCAAGCGGTATTGCCTTCTGCCACTAAAACCGAAATTTGGGAACGTTCAGGTATGGATTTAAGCCAAGTTCCGCCATTAATGGATGTCAATGATTTGGTCGATGCTGCTCTGATTGGTTTTGATCGCAAAGAAACGATTACAATTCCTGTGCTGAAAGACGAAAATCAATGGAATAATTTTGAAAAATCACGTATCACTTTACTACCAAACTTTTCTTCGGCTGAAGTAGCTCAACGTTATAAAAACTAACAAGTACCGCTACCCAACTCTTAAGTAGGAAAAACTTATGAATGTTATTGATGCTCTCCGTAAGCGCCGTGCAATTAAACGCTTCGACCCTTCTTTTGAATTATCTGAAGATAACAAGAAAGAGTTATTACAAGAAGTTTTAGCAAATGCACCAAGTGCTTTTAACTTGCAACATTGGCGTCCAGTGATTATTGAAGACACTGAGTTAAGACAAAAAATTCGTGCCATTGCTTGGGACCAACCACAAGTTACAGAAGCATCTTTACTGATTGTGTTATGTGCAAAAGTAAATACATGGGAAGCCGATGCTAAACGTGTATGGGATGGCGCGACTCCAGAAGTGCAAAATATTATGGTAGGTGCGATTGACCAGTATTACCGTGACCGTCCACAAACCCAACGTGACGAAGTGATGCGTAGTGCGGGCATTTTTGCTCAAACCCTCATGTTACTTGCTCAAGAACATGGTTTAGATAGCTGCCCTATGGACGGTTTTGACTTTGACGCAATGGCGAAGCTTGTTAACTTGCCTGAAGACCATGTGGTATGTTTAATGATAGCAGTTGGTAAGTCGGCTTCTGAACCTTACCCACGTGTGGGTAAACTTCCTTACGACGATGTGATTATTCAAAATACATTCTAAGTCGTTATTCAAATTTTAGGCTTTCATCCTATTTGTTCTTTTTATTATAAATAGCTGGAAGCCTTTAATTTGGTATTTATTATAAAGTGGTCTTTAGTTTCTATTTAAACTGCTTTAAAAAGCGCATTAATAATCTCTCATTTTCATCGGCCTGTTCTGATATTAAAAGCTGAAGAATTGCGCCATCAATCATATATAAAAACAGTCTGGCATCAGTAAAAGAAACATCAGCTTTGAGTAATCGAAGTTGGCTATAAATTTCATTGGTCAGCCATGTTCTGTACCTCACCGCGGTTTGATAGGCATTTGGATAACTATTTTTAGTTTCAAAAATGGCCTTAAATAATAAGTAATACTGCCCTTCTAAGTTGGTATGTAATTCATAAAGATTCGTAAGTTTATCGATTGTGCTTGTGTCATGGTCGTACTCCACCATTACAACCACTTGGTCTTGCAGCCGTTCTTTTTGCACAATTAGACAGATATCAATGAAGCGTTCTTTTGAGTGAAAATAATTATAAAACGTCATTTTATTCACTTCGGTTTCTCTCACAATTTTGTCGACACCGACCATGTGAAAGCCGCCGTAGTGGAATAAATCGATCCCTTTTTTGATAACCTCAAAAGCACGTGTTGGGAGAATTAAATTTGGCATAGTTTTACCGTTATAAATTAAATTTTTGTTGTATATAAATGAGATATAAAAGCCTTTTACTTTTTAAAAGCTGAAAAAAAGGCGTAGCAAAGCCTATAAAGACTGTGCTTGGCACATCTCAAGTTTTATTGTTGCTGCAAGTTTTTAGTCGTGACGATTTAAAGCCTCATCAGCCGCATGGCGATCAAACCCGTTAAAAACTAAGTTGTGTTGTTATAGCGTTTGGCAAAGGCTGCCAAGAAATAATGGATGTGCAAAGCCAACTCCTTTTTATTGGGAGTTCTGCCAGACATTTATAGAATTATGGTGGCAGAACGAGAAAGGGTTCGCAGACTAGTAATAACTCAAACTAGCACACCCGTAGGTGTCCCTCTCCCGTCCTACCGCTACGGGAAAGGGACGAGTAGCTACCACACAAGAGTATTCCTCAGAAGGAATGGCTCTGATGCGGGAGTTATTATGCGGTCTGCGACGACCGACTGGCAATGTGGCCAGCAGGCAAAGAATAGTGCCCAACCCTTTTGCAGTCAAGCACACAAAATGACATTTGTTTTAATTTAGATCATTAAAAAGTAAGGATAAATAATGGGTGATTAATTGTTAAATGGGGGTTTATAAAGGGGAAATAAAAACAGCCGTGGAAGGCTGTTTTATTCAGCTGTAAAGATTGCATACAAGGTGTATTATGTTGATTTTAAATAATCTAAATTATTCAATATGAAAAAATTAGATGTCCAAATAAGTAAGATAACAGAAGTAAAAAATCCTATTTACTATGGAGATGATCTCTTACACTTGTATATTCATACTGAACAAGCAAGCTATATTCAGTTTTTTTGCTTGGATTTGTTTCACTACATAGACAATATTAATGAATTACTTGCATGTATTCTTAATCAAGAAACAAGGGGAAACTATTCATTTAGAGAATGGATTGTTAATACAGAGTTTAAAGAAATATCTATCCAAGAATTAGTAATACAAACTAATGGTCTAATAAATCAATTAGATATGATTTTAAAGGAATCTCCAGAGAACTTAGGTGCCAAATTCTTGAAAGAATACTTATGTACTTTAAATTTTGAAAATACTACAAATAGTTATGAAATCTTAGGTTGCTCTAAAATTGTCCCTAATAGTCCTGATGAAGGTGGCCCAAATTATCAGTTTTTTTGGGAAAATAAGGGAAAATTATATTTTTTGCATATTCATTTAGAATCATAAATTCTTCTATTTAATACAATGGGCATTATCTGAATTATAAAAATAAAAAAGTGCTCCGCCCTTCTTTCTAGCTTTCACAAAAGAGATTTTTATTAGATACAACCCAATTTAACGTACAGGTAAAAAATTTTACTTGAGCTTAGAGTAAGCTCCAACCTTAGAATCATTATGATATTTAGTAACAAAGGTACTATTTGATGAAAATAATCTTACTTGTGTTGATTAGTCTACTTATAGCACTCACAGCTATTTATTGTTTTAATAAAAAAGAATCTGATATATCTCCAACAGAATTTGTTCTCAATTGGGGAGAAAGAATGAAAAACTCACCGAATGGTGGACCAGGTAGAAATTGCTTCCCTACTGCTTACTCCTCAGTTCGTTATCCTGAATTAAAAGAAGAATTATTAGAAGCTAAAAAACTTAATATGTTTCATCCCGATCAATCAGGAAATGGACTTTTAGAGATCCCTTTAAAAAACTGTTTTAGTGAAGCAAAGCTTGTTGAATTAAAATTTGATAAATCTAGAAATATGGCTTGGGCTGTATATCGCTGTGAGAAAGATGGAATGGGGCTAGAAGTAAAATTATCTAGTTATGAGGAATGGTGCAGCTATACCACATATCTAAAAAAATGGAATTTTCCTATAGGAAAATATACTCCTATTTCTATGCCTTAGACTTTTCCTTTTATTTAAATAAAAAAATTATAAACAAAAAAGCCCCTGTTCTACAGAGGCTTTTTCAATTCAACAACTTATTATTTATAAAACCAAGGTTTCTTTGGTGCAGTCCCAGTATATGCAGGACTAACCTTAATTGGTCCCTGACCTTTTTCGCATTGTTGAACACCCCACTCACTCGGGCGAAAACGAGCATTAGCTCCATCTGGCTCAGGTTTACCAAATTCTTTTTGAATATCATGATCAATAAGTGGAATTTCAAGTAGTACGATGTCTCCACGAGAACAAGCGATGGTAGGACGTTTCGTATCGTAAACCCATTTGCCATAACCATTTTCCTCATTAGGATCAAAGCGCATAACTGGACCTATTTGCTGATCCCATGCCAATTCCATTCGAGGAGGCTCTATTGCTGTTACCCACATTCCTGCGACTTGTACAGGATGAGGAAAACGTACAGCCTCTAATCCACGTAAGCTAAAGGGTACTTGTGGCTCACCGTTGTCAAAAGCATCGTAACGACTAATTAAACTCCCTTTAGGAATCAACAGTTCGCCATATTGTGCATCTTGAGATAAAACGAAATGGCTGCGACGTTCCTTGTAATGCTGCTTAAGTGCAATCTCATACTTTACCGATTCAGTCATATAAAATAAATAACCTGCCCACAGGTCACATATTAATGCCACTAGCGTAATGAATAATGTTTTTTGAGAGAAAAACCTCACAGGCTTTTGAGCCTTCTTTCGCCAAAAGAATAGTGCTTTCACCACTAAACCTAGTGTTAATACAACACCAATCAATGGCGCAATAAACAATAAAAAAATTGCAAAAACCGAGAATGTCTGTACAGGTATCATAATTGTTAAATCTTTAACTTCATTTTTTCAAAGGTGGGTCGCCAAGAAAATTGTATATACGTGTATTAAAAACAAGCCTTATAATTCACAGACACTATTTTATAGTTTTAGCATTTTCACATACTAAATTAAGCATAGCTAAATCATTCTCACCCGTAGCTTTCATTACTTCACTCTTTTTATCGCTCTTGTACTTAAGTTCACCATTATTTTTATCACCAATCATAAAGTCTAAAATCTGTATCGTCTTGTGTGAACAGTCAAAAGCCATATGAAATTGTGCAATATTATCTTTATCAAAATCACCTGTATAAAACTTTGTTTCGGGTACGCCAACTAGTTTTCTGGTAGCAGTAATTTTAAATTTACTTTTACTTGGTAAATAAAATTCGATTGAATCTAGTTCAAAAGCATAAGCGATATCTTCTTGTTGATAATAAACTTCTTCTGCTTGAATACTATTTGAAAAAGCTACACAGATAGCGAAAATTAGGCTAAAAATTGTTTTTTTCATTTACTAAAACTCATACATGTTTTTTTGTTGCCTGATTTTATATAAATGAAAGGTCTATGAATATAAAAAACATTTGTTATTAAGTGATATATACAGTTAATATATTCTTTAAATAAAAGTATCCCCCTTCTAAAAGAGGTTTATATGTTGGAGATAGTAATCATCTGATAATCACTCTCAATTTTTATTATTGAGTTGATTATCAATGTCGCAATTTTTCTGTGGTCATGTTTCTGATCACCTCTATTTGCACGTTTGATTATTATCAAGGCTCCAACATGAATCTTTCAAAGTTCGAACAACGAACTCTCCATGTCCTTGCCAAAGGCGGACATATTAAATACCAACGTGACGCATCAGGCACAGTCTATTTCGTTGAATGCTATACACGAGAAGGTTTCGTGCTATCTGATTGTTCATTAGATGTGTTTAAAAAGCTAAAAGCAAAACGTTTAATCAAGTCTAAAAATAGCCAACCTTATCAAATTACATTGTTAGGACTCCAGACTGTTCGTCCTCAACTAGACAACCGTTGATATAAGTTGCTATTTATTAAGAGAAAGAAAAAATGAACATTACAATTCGAGATGAACAACCCGAAGATATTAAAAATATCGAAGAGTTAACCAAAGCAGCGTTTCTGAATGCAGAACATTCTAGCCACACCGAACAATTTATTGTGAATAGCCTTCGGAAACATAAGCAACTCACGATTTCTTTGGTCGCCACAGAAAACGACTTAATTGTAGGTCATGTGGCTATTTCACCAATTACAATCACGTCAGGTGAAACTGGTTGGTATGGCCTAGGCCCTATTTCTGTATGTCCAAAGAAACAAGGAATTGGCATTGGTTCTCTTTTAATGAATGCAGCTCTTCAAAAGTTAAAAGAATTAGGCGGAAAAGGTTGCGTTCTATTAGGTGATCCAAATTATTACAGTCGATTTGGTTTTAAATCATACCCTGATTTAAATTTACCTAATGTACCAAATGAATATTTTCAAGCTCTAAGCTTCATTAATCATATTCCCTCAGGTGAAGTTACTTACCATGATGCTTTTACGGCAACTGAATAAATAAGTTCGCTTACCACACATAGTAAAAAGCCTCTATTTATAGAGGCTTTTTATTAACTTAACATCGCAAATTTATATAAAACATTAAAAAATAAATAATTACGCATCTTCATAAATTCATACATTAGCTTTAAATCAACTCTAATTTCTAAAATTAACAATATTTTAGTCTTCACACTCAACTTTTTTATGCATCAATAAAAAAGCTAAACTGTTATCAACCAAATTACCTGATAGAGCCTCTTTTCTACTATCCATAGTTAAATTTATAGATGTTTTCACAAAAAAATTCCCAAGTGAAATGCATAGCAAAACTAAGGCTATATAAATAAAACTATTCTTAATTTTTATAAAATATACAATTAGAGAAATAATTAAGAAAACAATTAAAAAATTAACTATAAAATTATTAATAAAAATTAAATAATTATTAATTCCGTTAAATTCTACTAACCAAACTTTAAATAATTTAAAAGATGTATGCGTGCAATACAAATCTACAAATGAAATTGAGAGCAATACTACAACTGAAATGATTAGGCTAAATAAAGCTTTTTTTAACATTAGGTTTCTGCTCTTATTCCAATACCAAAAGTTTGTGTTTCATCTTTATTTTCTGCTGACATAAACTTAAATCCTCCGTCATACCATAAAAACACTGAATCGCTACCATCTACAGCGCAGGCATTTGTACAACCATGTTTAATAAAGGTATCAAAAGAAACCTATCCTAAATATCAGCAGTAGGTGTAAATCCTATTCCTCCTCGCCCTGTTCTATTGTCTAACCGTGAAAGCGCAGCATATCTATTATTATTTCTTTGAGTCAAAAAAGGTTTATAGGCAGGCACTGGCTCACCTGTTAACTTCGCATTTGGAAATTCTTTACTATATAAATTACCATCACCATATTTTAACCCTTTGAAAATCAAAGGGCATAAACCACCAATACCCGTATAATAACCCCGATTTTTTGTTAAATCTCCTTGTCCCATAAATTATGTACAATCTAGTTTTTGAGCAATATAAAAAAAGCCCCTGTTTCTACAGAGGCTTTTTTCAATTCAACAACTTATTATTTATGAACCCAAGGCACGGCTGGTGAACCAATCCAAGCAGATTTAGCCGGAATATTTTCACCTTTCATGACCAATGTTAATGGACCTAACACAGCATGGTTGCTCACGTTGGCGTTATACAAAATAATACTACGTGTATTTACCACAACATCATTACCAATATTCACTTGTCCAATTTTCATAATACGGTCTTCAAACAAGTGAGTTTGTGGGCCAGAGAAGCTATTAAACTCAGCACGGTCACCAATGCTTACACAGTCAAACTCTGTAATATCAGCCGTATCCATATACACGTCTTTACCAATACGAACACCTAAAATACGCAAGAAGAATGGCAACATTGGCGTTCCTCTTAAGTAGTTTAAGAAGTTAGGAATCGCAACTGACTCATATAAGCTCGTGATCCCTTCACTTAACCATACAAACATGGTCCACATAGGAGCTGAACGTGGCTCATAACGACCAATCAAAATCCACTTCAATAGCGCAACAATAACGAAGCAGCCTACGCCATAGAGCAAACCAGCAAGCGTTAAAGCCAACAAACCAGTTGGAATGTTGTATTTGTTAATAACATCAATAATCTCAAGCACGATCATATAACCCACACCAATCGCAAGAGCAGCAGGTAATACAACACGAAGGCCTTCAATAAAACCACGCATTAAACGGCGTTTGATACTTGGTAAGAATGTTAAATGATCTGGATATTTCTCAGCAGCTTCACGTGCAGGTAATAACAATGGTGGCGAACCAAACCAAGTTTGACCATCGTACATTTCAACGTTATCAGGTGTTTTAGATTGCACACCAATCAAGACATTGTCTGGCAACACAGTACCATCAGCAATATACGCACTGTTTCCGACAAAACTACGGTTACCAATAGTCGTCGATTTTAATGTCATCCAGCCGCCTTTGATTTCTTCATCACCTAGCATTACAGCATCGGCAATAAAGCTTTCTTCACCCAAAGTCAGCATTTCTGGAATAACACCGTTTGCGGTAGAAATTTCAGTATTTTTACCTACTTTTGCACCGAGCATACGGAACCATGTTGGCGCATAAATGGTAGCAAACAAGCCATGTAAAGTTTGTAAGCTTGTCTCTAAAATTTGAGATGCAAACCATTTACGATAATACGTACCACCATGAACCGCATACGTTCCTGTTTCAAGACGAGGCAATGCAACTTTACGAATGACTGAAGAAATCACAGCAGTAATCATCATCATCATTGCACTAGCTGGAATCGCTAAAATGAAGTAGTACAGTGCGATTTGTAAATGTTCATTCGGGTTAATATTAAATACGTTTGCATCTAACCAGTCGACCAAAAGGAAGCTTGGGAAAATTGGAATAAAGAACAAACACGCAATAATTAACGCACTAATTCCATAATATGCATATTCTGCAATTTTACGAATAAACGATAATTTTGGACGCTCTGGTAATTTATCGTGATCGTCTACATGTCCGATTTTCTTCGCAGGCGTACCATCCCAGATTTCTCCAGCTGGCACCACTGTGTCATATTCAATTGAAGTTAACGCATTTACATGAGCTTGTTTTTCCAACACTGTATTTTCTTCTAATACAGCATAAGAGCCCACATAACTGTCTTCTTTTAAGTGAATTGAACCTAAAACCAAGTGACCATGTTCGACTTTGGCATTCTCTAAGTTTACTTGAGAGCCAATGCTCACCCCATCTTCAACAGTAAGTAAAGACGGCATACGAATATGCACTGAACTAATCGTCACGTCATGGCCGATTTTCGCACCAAGCGCTTTCAAATATAAGTTAAGTAAAGTCGAGCCTGATAAAAGATAGACTGGTGAAATGTTGCTAATACGGTCTGCTAACCACCAACGGAAATAGGTTAATCCCCATAATGGATATTGCCCTGCACCAACGCCCATCATTAATAGTCGTTTTACAGAAATTGAAACAACAAAACTGGCAATAATAACGCTGATGTAAACCAATAAAGACATCGCGATTGCATTTGGAATACTGTCGCGTGTTCCACCAGTAAAATAGTGATAGGTAAAGAATGGCGCTAACCACTGCAAGATATTAATCGAGATTAAAACTGGAATGGTAACGAACTGTGCAATACCACATAACCACTTATAAGTTTGGTTACGAGGGTTATCTTGTCCAATCTGGCTATCAAACACAGTCGGCGTTGGTTGCTCTAGCATGAGTGCTGCAATCGCACCCACCCTTCTCGCTTGATATAAGTTTTGAATAGTCAGATGGCTATATTCTGGGTGTTCACGCAAGTTCGATATTAAAACAGCTGCTAAAAGTGAATGGCCGCCTAAATCGTCAAAGAAATCTGAATCGAGTTTAATCGGCATGTTTGGGAACAAGCGATTCAAAATACCAAATAAGATTTCTTCTGCTGGGTTTTGCGGTTGGTCAGATTCACTACGGTCAATCACACTCG
Organism: Acinetobacter nosocomialis; assembly: GCA_025736915.1. GTDB lineage: Bacteria > Pseudomonadota > Gammaproteobacteria > Pseudomonadales > Moraxellaceae > Acinetobacter > Acinetobacter nosocomialis_A. The sequence goes on from CP107049.1 coordinate 1,106,045, forward strand.
TAAGTGGACGTGCTTTTAAAGCTTTACGGTCAATTTTTCCTGACAATAAACGCGGAACTTCTTCAATAATCTCAAAACGGTTTGGCACCATATAAGGTGGTAAACGTTGGCTTAGATTATGACGAAGTTCTTTAATTTCGATTGCTTTCTTTGCATCAATTTCTGGCGCAATAAACGCAATAAGCTGATCAATACCGTCTTCTGGACGAAGAATAACTGCCGCAGTACCAATACCTTCAATATCGCAAAGCGCAGCTTCGATTTCACCAAGTTCAACACGGAAACCACGGATTTTTACCTGATCGTCCGCGCGTCCCAAGCAATGTACTTGACCAAACTCATCAATTTTAGCTAAGTCGCCTGTGCGATAGAGCGATTGTTCATCTGGACCGTCTGCCCACGGGTTTTGAATAAACTTATCAGCGGTTAAGTCAGGGCGACCTAAGTATCCTTCTGCCACACTTGGGCCAAAGATACAGAGCTCACCTGTTTCACCTTGCGGCAATAATTCTCTTTCAGCGTTAATGACCAACATGCCATAGTTTGGTAAAGGCTTACCAATCGTGACGAGTTTGCCACGCTCTAACGCCTCAAGGCTGGCAGTAACCGTAGTCTCAGTTGGACCATAAGTGTTAAACATTTTGTGATGAGGTAATGCCCAACGGTCAACCAGTGAATCCGGGCACATTTCCCCACCTAAGTTAATAATTCTTAAGTTAGGTACATCTTCTGGAAATAAAGCAAGTAATGTCGGTACAGCATGTAATACTGTAATTTGTTCTTGCTTTAATGTTTGGCATAAACGTTCAGGATCACTCACAAGCGACTTAGGTGCAATCCATAATGTTGCGCCAACCAAGTAAGAAAGCCAAATTTCTTCAAACGACATATCAAAAGCAACAGAAAAGCCTTGATAGACTTTGTCTTGCTCTTGAATACCCAAAACATTATTTTCACTACGTAAAAAGTGACAAATATTTCTTTGGGTAATCACAATCCCTTTCGGCTTACCCGTTGAACCTGATGTATAAATAATATACGCAGGTTGTTCTGGAGTCGTTTTAGCTAAAGGAATGTTTTCACTGAGTGGCTTTTGTAGTTCGGTATTGGTCCACTTTGTTTGTGGTACTTCATCTAAATGCGCATGCCATTCATCTGTAGTAATCATCCCTACAGCGTCGGCATCTTCAAGACAAACCGCAATACGGTCCGCTGGCGTATCCATATCAAAAGGAAGCCATGCTGCACCACTTAAACAAATCGCCAATTGAGCTTTTAAAAGCTCGATACCACGAGGCAACCATAAGCCAACAATATGACCAGGTTTTACCCCCCTTATCGTCAAATGCTGAGCCATAATTAAGGCTTGCTGATATAACTCACCATAACTCAACGTTTTATCTGCTTCAATTAAAGCCGTTTTATCAGGAAGAGTTTGTGCAGTATGGACAAAAATATCGGCCAAGACTTCATGCTGCAAAAATTCCGGATGATACTTTCCACGAATAATATTATTCGTGTTTGTTACAAACTGGTTCATTTTTATACTCTCTTTAATTTTCTGATTTGGCTCAAATGAAGTCATGTTTGTTTTTCTGACCCATTAAAGAAATCAAGATATGTCATAAATTAAATAATTGAACTTAAATCAAGATTAAAGTTTTAGTTTTGAAGTCTATTTAATAATATATAAATTCCGATTGTTTAGGCTCATATTTTCTAAAAAAATTAAGCTTTTAGCTGCAATGTTTGAATTTTACCATCACCATTAGGATGAAAAACGTACAAAACTAGCGAAGTAAAAACCTATAATTCACAAGATTTATATAACTCTAATTTTAATAAAACTAATAAATGCTATCCGGTATACAAATTCTCCATATTTTAAACTTAATTGATTCGTTCTGAACATTTAAAAAGCCCCAAAAAATTGAAGATTCTATTTAAATTTTTAATGGATGTTTGATTATTAACAATATATTAAAGTCATTATGAGTCATTTCTATTTATCTTATATTTTTATCTGTATTTTTCTAAAAACTTATCCAATCGCATAGCTCAAACTTATAGTTGTTTAATACTGCTCACCCCTAAACTTTTTTGCGTTAAAAGTATGGCGTGTTTATAGGAATAAGTCCTTGCATGCTGAGCTGTGACTAGCTGTTCCGTTTAAGCATGTCGAAGCCCATTCATTTATAATATATTCAAAATGGACTTAAAACTTAAATAGTGGGAATGATATGAGCCAACACATAATAAACCCAGAAGACATTCCTTTAGCATTTCAAATTGCTTGGAATAATCATGATATGAAGGCCTTTGCTGCTCTTTTTCATCAAGATGCGACTTTCGTTAATCGTTTTGGCCATTACGTTAAAGGTGTTGATGAAATTGTTGCACTTCATCAGCCTATTCATGACACCATCTATAGCGACTCAACACTAGAGAATGAACTCATAGACATTACACCTATGAGTGATGATATCTGTATTTCACACTTTTGGAGTCGCTTAACTGCGAGCGTAGCTCACCCTCAGGGCCCCCATCAAATTGATACTCTCATTCTTACTGTACTCACCAAGAAGAACAATTCTTGGTACATTCAGGCGCTTGAAAATGTGACTTTAACAAACCCTCGAACGGGAGAGACCATACTTAGAAATATATAAAAGAGCGTAAGATTATTTTTAGTAATTTATATGCATAAAAAAAAGCCCTTGTCATTAACAAGGGCTTTTTAAGAATTTTGGCGGAAGCGGTGAGATTCGAACTCACGGAGGACTCACACCCTCGTCGGTTTTCAAGACCGGTGCATTAAACCGCTCTGCCACGCTTCCAACGAGCGCTATAATATAAACAAAAATGCAAATTGGCAAATCTTTTTATTTAAGTTTCTATCTGAATGCTCAAAATAAAAACAAAAAACCTTTAATTTTGAATTTTTATCTACCTATTACTACTTTTATGCCTAAACTTATTTTTATTTGGGAAGTGTTAATTGTCTTTAACTATCCTTCATGCTTCACATAACTATATGATACTGGTCTATCTTTTTGATAACATAGTCACAAAGATAAAAAAGCTTTACGCTTTACTCAGGGTATTCTTCCCTTTTCAATTAACGATAAGTTTTAATTCCTGATGTGGTTTCTAACGAAACTATCTATATGAAGAAAGTTTGAGCTATATGACGAACCGCAAACTATTAACGGCTGAAGGCTATCAACGATTACAAGATGAGTTAAACGATCTTGTAAGAAAAGAACGCCCAGAAATTACCAAAATTGTGTCTTGGGCAGCCAGTCTTGGCGATCGCTCAGAAAATGCAGATTATCACTACAACAAAAGAAAGCTACGTGAAATTGATCGTAGGATTAGATACCTCACCAAACTTTTTGAAGTTGCCCAAAAAGTAGAATATCGGCCGGAACAAGATGGTAAAGCCTATTTTGGAGCTTGGGTTGAATTAGAAAATGATGAAGGCGAAACTACTAAATTCCGTATCGTCGGCGATGAAGAAATTTATGGTCGCAAAGACTATATTTCTTTGCAGTCACCTATGGCAAAAGCTTGTTTAGGTAAAGCCGTAGATGATGAAATACAAGTTCAAACACCTAAAGGTAAAATGATTTGGTACATAACAAAAATAAGTTATCAGTAATTAATTCAGAGTATTCATTTTATTTTTATTACAACCAAAATTATAATATTAAAAATATATTAATATGCAAATTTATACATATTATTTTATATAAAATTAGAAACAATTAAATCTAAAAAAGTAAATAAAATGCCATCGATAATTGATCAAAATTAAAACACAATTATTTTTTATATAAAAAGAGATTATTAATCATGAAAGGTATAAAAATTTCTGCAATATCTACTTATCATCCAAGAACAATTAGAAATAATGAATATTTTTTAAATAAATTTGAAGATAAAGACAGTTTAAATAGAATTTTTGAAAAAGTAGGAAGAAATAAAAGACATGTCATTATTAATGATGAAGAAAATGCGCTCACAATGGCAGTTAATGCATCAAAACAATTATTAAAAGATTATAACATTTCACATGACAGCATTGATATTATTATATTTTCTTCTACAACATTAGAATATCTATCTCCAACTAATGCTTTACTGATTCATTCAGAATTAAATATTAAAACTGACTGTATATGCTTTGATATAAATGCTAATTGTTTAGGAATGTTCGTTGCTCTTGAACAAGCATCCGTTTTGCTCGCATCAAAAGAAAGTTATAAACGCGCACTGGTGATTGGGTCTGATCATCTAACAATACTTGGAGATGAAAAACAGGTGATTCCTTCAACAATTGTCGGAGATGCAGCAGCAGCAATAATACTAGAAAAAAATACCGATGATTCGGGCATTATTGACAGGATGTACCAAACAGATAGTAGTTTTTGTAAAACTATTGTTTTTCCTCCTCATGGCCTAACGAATTATCACAGTAAGGAACAAAAAATTCATTGGGCACCATTTACTGGTTTAGAAAGTGTGGAATTCGCGGCAGATGCACTAGATAAATTATTGAAGAAAAATAATTTAAACATTGAAGATATTTCTTGTTTTTTACTATCCCAATTTACGAAGTCAAATATTGATATTCTTCAAGATAAAATCAATATTCCCTCTGAAAAAATTGAATACATTGGAGATCAATATGGATATACAGGAGTAAGTAGTTTTTTTATTGCCTACAAAAAAAGGTTAGAAAAATCACTTATAAATAAAGGTGATATTATTGTTTTTTGGTCTTTAGGAGCAGGTTACCAAACTGGTGTAATGCTATGGAAGATTTAATAAGATATAACTGATAAAATTATTACTTTAGCTAAAAGATACTTTTTCTAATAGTATCTTTTAGCTCTAATTTAAATGTAAACAAATTAAATAGAACTAAAAATCACTAAATTATTTTATTTTTTCAGTTATTTAATCTATATCAGTTACCTAGTATATAAATCAAATTTCACGTTGTAATAACATGATGGCTACAAAATGTAGCATTTCATACCCGATTTTCTCACACCATAAGTGTATAAATTTTCTTCCTTAATAAATTCATGGTGTTATGTTGATATATCCGATATTTAATTGTTCAAAATTTGACAAACTTTTTTTTGAATATTATGATGCGCGCATCTTAAATGTTGAGTATTTTTTAACCCAACCCAAAACTATGTAGATTTTCTACACAGTCTATTTTTTTCATTTCATGTCATTTTGAATGACGTCATGACTGCCCACCCCTTATTGAATTTATCAACTTTTAGAAGTTATGGCAGCTTTTTGTCTGGCTTTTAGGGCATAAATTATCTGTAGCGGAGACAACATGCACAGTAATTCAAGTTCTGGGTCGAGGCTTTGCCTTAACTCTTTATTTTCTTCTCTCCCATTGAAAGTTCTTGCACTCAGCACTATGTTTTTTCCCTTTCATAGTATCAATGCAGGAAAAACCCTACAGTACAATACTGTAGTTAACACAAACACATTAACCGTAGTTGCTGTAGAAAGCCCAACTACTGTTTTTAAAGAAGATCAATTTTTACATGGCTTCGGTTATGACTTGGCTCGTAACTATGCGCAAAGCTTAAATGTAAAGTTGGACTTCAAAATCGTGGCAGATAACGCCACCGCACTCAAATGGGTCCAGCAAGGTAAAGCAAATCTTGCCATGACGACCGCGAGCTTAAGCTCAATCGAGAACAAAGGTTTAATGTCTTTTTCTGCAAGTTGTGGTGACATCGTAAATTTGCAAAAAAATGGATTAAATCCCGATTTAAGCTGGGCGTTTAAACAAGCAGATGATCCTCTTACACAAACTGCCAGTGGTTTTGTTTGTCAAAGCAAGCAAAATGGTCTGACTCAACAACTGGCTTCATTTTACAACCGTAACGTTGTAAAACCTGAGTCTTGGTCTACGATTCAACGTGACATAAGTACACGTTTACCTATTTACAAAGCCAGCTTTAAACAAAGCGCGGCGAAGTACGATTTAGATTGGCATTTGCTTGCAGCAATGAGCTATCAAGAATCATATCTCAAGCCAGAGTCTGTTTCACCAACAGGCGTACGCGGGTTAATGATGTTAACCAACAGTACAGCTCGGGCAATGGGTGTAAGTAACCGTAGCGATCCAGCGCAAAGCATTCAGGGCGGTGCGAAATATTATGATCTCATGCTAAGTGAGTATGGTGATATTCCCTTCCCAGATCGTAACTGGTATGCCCTTGTGGCCTACAATATGGGTCCAGGCGCAGTCAACCAGATCCAGAAGCGCTTACAAACCCAAGGGAAAGACCCAAACCAGTGGGTAAATCTCTATGACTATTTACAGCGCAATCAAATGCGAAATGGTCGATACAAACAAGCGGTGCAGTACGTGACTCGTATTCGTGCTTATCTTGAGCATATTAAAACGGCGCAAACGCGAATCAATATCTAGTTTTATTGTTTTTAAAAGTTGATAAATTCATTGTTTGTACCAATAAAAAGCTTACCTCTTGGGGTAAGCTTTTTATATCAATTCTTTTAGACTTAAGCTGTTTGTTCTAATACTTTCTTGAACAAATCTTTTTGTTCTTGGCTTGGTTTAGCTGTTTGTAAAGCCATTAACTGAGACATGTCGCCTTGAACTTTAATTTTACCAGTCATGAATGCTTGCATAGCTGCTGCCATATCAAACTCAAGGAATACTTTACGTAAAGTTTCAGCATCCATGTTCAAAGTTGTTTTGGCATTTGAAGACAAACCTTTTTGGATTTTACCCCCATCTAACGCTAATTCGGTATTTCCAGAAGCATCTGTAACTACTAAATTAATTGCCAAATTCGCAAGAGCTGGTGGCAAATTAAGATCACCTGCTTCAGCAGTTAATTTTTCGACAGTCGCAAACCAATCATCAGTTAAAAATGCAGGCATGATTCTTCCTCAAATTTATTTGTTCAATTTCTCTAGTTAGTTGCCTATCCAGACAACATCATATGAAGCACTTCTGCTTGTGCGTTGTTATAGCATGTAATTTTAAGGTTGGGCTATGACTTTTTGTACGGAACATTCATTTTTTAGTATTTTGATACATTAAAGGCACTTGTTTATAAAGTGCCTTTAATTGACTTACTTAATCGTTTTATTCAGCAGCAAAACTTAAGTTCACTACATCTAAACGTTTTTTAAGTTCTTCAGGGTCTTTAAAGTCGATCTCACGCTGAGAATCTAGCGCTTCAAAATCAAACAAATCACGGTCCGCTAACTGAGACGGAGATACGTTTTGTAAAGCACCAAAAATGCTGTGTAAACGTTTCGGATATTGTTTATCCCACTCACGTAGCATTTCATTAAGCATGGCACGTTGTAAGTTCTCTTGTGAACCACAAAGGTTACACGGAATAATTGGGAACTTACGTAATTCTGCATATTTGATAATGTCTTTTTCTTCAACATAAGCCAAAGGACGAATCAAAATATTCTTCTTATCTGACGACAAAAGCTTAGGTGGCATTGCCTTTAAGCTACCGCCATGGAACAAGTTCAAGAAGAACGTTGCAATGATGTCATCACGATGATGGCCTAAGGCAACTTTAGTGGCACCAATTTCTTGAGCAAAGCCATAAAGCGAACCACGGCGTAAACGTGAACACACTGCACAGTATGTTTTACCTTCAGGTGTTAAACGCTTGGTAATGGTATAAGTGTCTTTTTCCAAAATGTAATATGGAATGTTATTTTCTTCCATATAACGTGGTAAGACATCTTCAGGAAAGCCCGGCTGCTTTTGGTCAAGGTTAACCGCAACAATGTCAAAATTGATCGGTGCAATACGTTTGAACTGCAACAAAATGTCGAGCAAGGTATAACTGTCTTTACCACCAGACACACACACCATGACCTTGTCACCATCTTCAATCATATTGAAGTCACGAATGGCATGTCCAACTTGACGGCGAAGCTTCTTAAGCAAACGATAATAGACCGAGCTTGTTGGAAGTTCAGGCTTAAAATTAAATCCTTCGTTGGACTCAACTGGCGCGTACATAGACGAGATATACCCATAAATAAAAATACCGCGCAATTTTATATGATTCGGACGGGAATCGCATCAAAAGAATAGTTTCAATTCTTGAAGTCGTCATAATGCTCAGGCATGATGCAAAAGCAGTGCTCCATTTTGACCGATGAGTTCATTTTTTGCGCAAAATGCTTACTTTTTGGACTTTTCCACAGTTTTCCACAAAACCTGTGGATAAAATTGTGGATTTCTTCGTGCTTGACAAACTGTTTTCACCTTCTGTTAAGGGTTTTATTTAAATTGATCATTTTTTAACCAATGATTTTTACCTTTAATTTTCAAATAGTTATTCAAGTCAATAGAATCATTTTAAAATTTTTTTTTAATTTTTTTTGATGATCATTCGAACAAAACAGCTTGATTTTTTAAAACAGCCAAAATAAAAAAAATTACACAAAACTTCTTTCTGTAATATTTTTTGATAAACTCTTTGACAAGTTTCGAATACCTTAAAATTGTGAATAACATAAAATGAAAAATTCGGTTCAATATCTTTTTTCTTGTTTACTGGGGATGACCACTTTTTCGGTAGGTATAACGCCGACTTTTGCGGGTCAGATGTACGTTTACCAAGACAAAAATGGCAGTACTTTACTGACTAACCGTAAAAGCTATGACAATTCACTCAAGAAAGTAAAAGTGACTTACTATCCAGATAGTAATATTCATAGTTATACAAACTGGGGCGCTTCAGAAGCTTCTGTCCTACCGAGCTATAGCAGAAATAAAAATGCGTTTGACCATATTATTAAACAGGCCGCACAACAGCACGGTGTATCTGAAGGTTTAATTAAGGCAGTCATGCATACCGAATCTGGTTTTAATGTGAATGCTCACTCTCCAGTAGGTGCTCAAGGCCTAATGCAGCTGATGCCTGCAACTGCTCGCCGTTTTAATGTATCTAACGCCTATGATCCTCAGCAAAATATCTTTGCTGGTGCGAAATATCTAGGTTGGTTGCTCAAGCGTTTTAATGGCAATACGCAAATGGCGCTTGCTGCCTATAATGCTGGTGAAGGTAACGTAGATAAGTATGGTGGTATCCCTCCATTTCGTGAAACCCAAGATTATGTTCGCCGTGTAACCAGTCGATATCAAAACTTATATTCTTCTGGGGTAAGTCTTTCATCGTTTAGTAACTCAAATATTTCTGCTCAAGCAGTAAATCCCCCTGTTTCGCCACAAGCCACCACACCTCAACAAGTATCGGCTAAACCTGTTAAATACTCTTCTGGGCGCCAAATCGTGACATTGTCAGATGGCACTTATACAGATGCTCCGACGGGCACTTATGTCACCAATAACGCAACAGCAATTGCACATATTAGAATCGAGTAAAGTTTAAAACCGTATGCATCGCGGTTAAGCTTTTAACAAGGCACTTTGTCTAAAAATTGTAATGATCTATTACCCCTACCCGAGTGTTTAGACGCCCCTTATAAATAACTTGTTTAATTTAAATACATTCTTTCACAGGAAAGAATGTATCGATTCCTTATTTTTTCCTTGAATTTTTCCCCTAAGCGCCGCATATTAGCTGAGTGATTTATAATTTATAAATCAGATAATATTTTATTTATAAGAGGATTTTCTCAATGATGCGGATTGGTTTGTTTTTGCTTACCAACCTCGCGGTACTGGTTGTAGCTGGCATTATTTTGTCACTCTTCGGTGTCGGTAGTTACCATGGCGCGGGTGGCTTGAATCTAGGCAACCTTTTAGTCATCTGTTTTGTGTTTGGTATGGTGGGCTCTTTAGTCTCTCTATTTATGTCCAAATGGATGGCTAAGAAAACTACTGGTACAGAACTGATTGACCCAAATGCTCCTCGTAACCAAGCTGAAAGCTGGTTATTGCAAACAGTCGCTGAACTTTCTCAACGTGCTGGTATTAATATGCCAGAAGTTGGTATCTTCCCTTCATATCAGTCTAATGCCTTCGCAACAGGCTGGAATAAAAATGATGCCTTAGTTGCCGTTTCAAGCGGTCTACTTGAGCGTATGAACAAAGATGAGCTACGTGCAGTACTTGCGCACGAGATCGGCCACGTTGCAAATGGTGACATGGTTACTCTCGCACTCATCCAAGGTGTGGTAAACGCCTTTGTGATGTTCTTTGCTCGTGTAGTAGGTGACTTTATCGACCGTAATGTTTTTGGTCGTCAAGACAACGAAGCCCCTGGTATGGGTTATTTCCTCATTACGATGGTTCTAGATATCGTGTTCGGTATTCTAGCTTCAGCTATTGTGATGTGGTTCTCTCGTTACCGTGAATACCGTGCTGATGAAGCTGGTGCACGTTTAGCTGGTAAACAAGCAATGATTTCTGCTTTATTACGTTTGCAAGCTGAAACAGAGTTACCTGACCAAATGCCAAAAGAAATGAAAGCGTTCGCTATTGCGGAAGGTAAAGAACAAGGCTTTAGTTTAGCTGCTTTGTTCCAAACCCACCCAACAATTGAACAACGTGTGGCAGCTCTACATCAGTTAGATTGCCCATAACACAGTAAATAAAAAAGCCTCCTTTTGGAGGCTTTTTTATTAGGTTGAATGAGCAAGTCCCCAAAGAAAACTGATTCCCCACCACATCGCGAAACCAATCAGAATAAGCACAAATACCCCTAATAAATCGGGTATATGTAACCATAGCCAACTCACAACAGGGTTACGCCAGAAAGCTGACTGTTGCTGCTTCTTTTCAAGCTTTTCGTGTAAATACGGATGAACAACATGCATATCACTTTGAATTACATATTCTTCGCGTATGTGGGTATGAACCACATCTAATGCTTTTCTACTAGGGCGTATAAAAATATCGAAAATAGTCCCTGCAACTGGAACACAACCCACCACAGCATCGACTACAGCCAATTTTATGACTGGAGTGAGCTTATGCTGCGGTACACCAATTTGCTTGGCTTTATATATGGCATAACAAGTCAGAACAAAACCCGCTACATCACCCGCAATAGGAATAGTACTTAGCGCCGCATCGGCACCAATACCCTGCTTTGTAAAAGGGATACGGACGGCGCTATCCATCATGGTGGCGAACTTGGCCAGATCTCGTTCTAATGCGATGACCTGTTGCTGTGTTAGTTTTTTTTCTTGAGGCATCTAAATCAAATATATGAAGAGAAGTTAAACTTAATATACTTGATTTAATGCCTGTTTTTAAATTGTTTGCTTTTAACTCGAAGCTTTCGATTTAAACAGTGAGCGTAATAACACGTACATAACTGGAATAAAGAATAAAACCAGCACAGTACCAAACATCACACCACCTAAAATACTAATACCAATTTCTTGACGACTCACCGCACCAGCGCCCTGTGCAAACACAAGTGGAATCACACCAGCACCGAAGGCTAAAGAAGTCATTAGAATAGGTCTTAAACGCAAACTCGCGCCTTCTAAAGCCGCCTGAATAGCATTCTTTCCTTTCTCTTGGGCTAATGCAGCAAACTCAACAATTAAAATTGCGTTTTTACATGACAATCCAATCGTGGTTAGAAGTGCAATTTGGAAATACACATCATTTGGCAAACCAAAGATATAAGAGAAAATGACACTTCCCCCTACACCTAGCGGAATAGAGGTCATCACGGCAGCAGGAATGCTCAAGCTTTCGTATAACGCCGCTAAACATAAGAAAATAAAACCTGCCGAAATCAGATATAACCACACCGCCTGATTTGTCGACTTCTGTTCTTCAAAAGACAAGCCTGTCCAAGCCAAACCAATATCTTTTTGCTGGTTGACGAGTTGCTCAACATCTTTCATAGCCTGACCAGAACTGCTATTACTTGCAACATCAGCCTGTAACTGTAAAGCACTATATCCCATATAGCGTTTTACAATTTCCGGTGCCCCGCCCCAGCTAAAGTTCGCAAATGAGCTAAAAGGCACCATTTCATTTTGGCTATTACGCACAGACCAATTATATAAATCTTCAGGTTTAGATCTGAACTCGGCATCACCTTGAATCATGACACGTTTAATACGGCCCCGATCAATAAAGTCATTTACGTAAGTTCCGCCCCATGCGCTCGACAACGTATTATTAATTGCCGAGAGTTCCAAACCATTTGCTAAAGCCTGTTTCTGGTCAATCTTGATATTCAGATTCGCTTTACTATTGGTAGACTGCTTATCAAAATTTTCAAAAGTTGAATAGTTTTTACTTTGAGCCTGTAACTGACGGAACATACCATCTAAGAAGTTTTGCCCTTGACCATTTAAATCTTGAATCCAGAAATCTAGACCATCAGTTTGACCCAAACCATTTACTGATGGTGGTAAGGTCACGTTAATTTGAGCATTACTAAGATTTCTAAAATATTTCATTGCGCGCTTTTGTATAGCATCAGCCGAGTCCTCTTTAGCCGTACGTACATCCCAAGGTTTTAAAGCAATAAAGCCTTGCGCTAAGTTTTGCCCTGTACCGGCATTATTTCGACCATAACGAATTAAGACCAGATCAACATTCTTATCTTCTTTACTGAGAAAATACTGGCGCACTTGTTCACCAATTTTCTGACTTTCAGACATTGGAGCACTATCTACTAGCTTAATTTGAACGCTTAAAATGCCTTGATCTTCTTTAGGGATAAATCCGCTTTTCAAACCACTATAGAACAGCGTAAAAACTGCAATCAGCGCCAAAAAAATCACGATAACCGATTTACTGTAGTGAATACTCGTTTGAACAAACTTGATATATTTATTTTTAAGTTGATCAATTTTTTGGTTAAACCACACTGCCCAACGCATAGGTTGAGGGTTCGGTTTTAAAATTAATGCACACAATGCAGGCGTTAAAATAAGTGCAACCGTAAGCGATAACGCCATAGCAGCAACTAAAGTAATGGAAAACTGACGGTAAATCACGCCAATTGAGCCACCTAAAAAAGACATTGGAATAAAAACAGCAGTTAAAACCAATGTAATGCCGACTAAGGCACCACTAATTTCACCCATTGACTCAATTGCAGCTTCTTTAGGGCTTAAGTGCTGTTCATGCATAAGCCGTTCAACGTTTTCGACCACTACAATTGCATCATCGACCAACAAACCAATGGCGAGTACCAGTGCAAATAACGTTAATGTGTTAATACTAAACCCAAGCACGTATAAAACTGCAAAAGTTCCTAAAATAACAACCGGAACGGTAATACTCGGAATAAGAGTAGCGCGCCAGCTTTGTAAAAATAGGAACATCACCAAAATTACTAAAATAATGGCTTCTACAAGGGTCTTTACAACTTCCTTAATTGACTCTTGAACAAACGGCGTATTATCTCGCGGATAAACGATCTTATAGCCTGCCGGTAGTTTCGTTGAAAGCTGATCTAAGGTTTGATGGATGAGCTTAGAGGTTTGAATTGCATTCGCACCTGAAGATAAAGAAATACTTACACCCGCGGCAGGATAACCGTTAATCGTGTTAAAAGATTGATAGTTCTCTGCACCAAGCTCTACTCTTGCAATATCTTTTAAATAAACATAACTCGCCGTTTTATTCGACTTTACGACAATATTTTTAAAGTCCTCGACTGTTTTGAGTCGAGAACCTGCGGTCACTTTTGTATTTAAATATTGACCGTCAATGACTGGTAAATCGCCAATCGCACCTGCAGCAACTTGGGTGTTTTGGGCAGTGATTGCGCTCGCAACATCACTTGGCATTAAATTATATTGCTTTAACTTCTCTGGATTTAACCAGATACGCATCGCATATTGTGAACCAAATATATCTGTTTCACCCACTCCCTCAATACGGTTCAGGTTATCGACGACATGCGTAGTTAAATAGTCTGACAGCTCGATGTTTCCGGTTTTACCAGTTGAGTCATATAAGCCAATCACCATAAAAGTATCGCCTAAAGACTTGGTAACGGTAACACCTTGGCGCTGAACTTCATCGGGTAAACGGCGTATGACACCACTAATGCTATTTTGAACTTGTACCTGAGCAGTATCTGGGTTGGTTCCATTATCGAAACTAATGGTAATTCGGCTACGCCCAGATGAATCACTTGATGAGCTAAAATAGAGTAAGTGATCAATCCCTTGTATTTGCTGTTCTAAAATTTGGGTAACACTTTGCTCAACCGTTTGTGCATCTGCCCCGCTATAACTTGCCGACACTGTAATTTTTGGAGGTGCAATATCGGGATACCGTTCTACGGGCAAATGCATCACCGAAAAAATACCAAAAGCCATAACAATGATCGCCAGTACATTGGCAAAAATGGGGCGCTGAATAAAAAATTTAGATAGCATGGCTGCTCGGTATGGTGTCGTTAATTAACAGGAGAAAATGCCGCTTTGAGACCTTGTGATCATCAACGAGCGGTGTAAAAAAGACAAGTGGAATTAAAACAATAAATGTAATTAAGACAAAAACAAAGCGGGTTTCACTATTTCCAACAAAGCAATAAAGAACCAGTTAAATAGTGTCACTTAAAATTCATGAATTCTTCATCATCACGTCAAACTAAATCCCAATACTTGAGTCGTTTCAATTAAAACAATATGAGTAGAATTATGTTTAGAAAAGCACTTTTATGCTTAAGTTTAATTAGCTTGGTCGGTTGTAATGACGATGATAAAACCGAAACAACCCCAACCACACCAGAATATCAACTTCCTAAAATTTTAGTCATCGGACACCGTGGCGCAAGCGCTTTACGTCCTGAACATACTTTGGCTTCATATCAAAAAGCCATTGATGATGGTGCAGACTTTATTGAACCCGACTTAGTGTCAACAAAAGATGGTGTATTGGTTACGCGTCATGAAAATGAAATTGGTGGGACTACCAATATCAGTACCCTTGCCCAATTTGCAGACCGTAAAACCACCAAAAATATTGATGGTGTAAATTTAACGGGTTGGTTTACGGAAGACCTCACCTTAAATGAATTACAACAAGTTAAAGCACGTGAGCGTATTCCTGAGTTTCGACCAGCAAATACGGCTTACAATGACCTCTATTCAATTCCGACACTCGAACAAGTCATTGAACTTGCCGAAGCAAATTATAAAAAAACTGGCAAGATTATTGGTTTATATATCGAAACCAAGCATCCAACTTATTTTAAAAATAAAAATTTGGCTATGGAGGACACACTTCTTAAAACTCTTGCCAAATATCAATATACACGTGATATCGCACCTATCTATTTGCAATCGTTTGAAGTCAGCAATTTAAAATATTTAAAAGATCAACTTGATCTTCATAAGACGCTTAAACATGCACAAATCATTCAGTTATATGATGCAAAAACATCTCGACCAGCCGACTTTGTTGAATCTGGCGTGTCTAAAACATATGGTGATTTAGCCACAGCACAAAGCTTAAAAGATGTTGCTCAATATGCAAATGGCGTAGGTCCAAGCAAAAACTATATTCTCAGTTTCAATAATGATGGTTCAGTACAAACCACTTCATTTATTACAGATGCGCATGCCGCTGGTTTAAAAGTACATCCTTATACTTTCCGCCCAGAAAATAACTTCTTACCACAGCCTTTAAAATGTAGCGATAAACCTGCTGAACGTTGTCCAACAGGTGCTCTAAAAGAGTTTGAAGCATATTTCAAAGCAGGTGTGGATGGTGTCTTTACAGATGATCCAGCACTCGGCCGTGAAGCAGTCAATAATTTTGAGAAAGCAACTAAATAGTTAAATGCTTAATAAAAAACAGGGCATTCAATGCCCTGTTTTTTTTACTTATCAAGACTGTTATTAAAATATAAAGGAATCCACTGGTATTGTTCTGCATTCACTTTATACACATGGCCAATGCCTGGGAATGGCAAATGTGGAGCAGCTACCCATTGCTGTTTATTTGAAATTTCAGCAAACATTTTCAAACGAGTGTTAATTGCCTGCTCAGAATTTACATCAAAATCTACACCAGTTTTTGGAGCATCAAACTGTAAAGAATGTGAGTGGACAATGTCACCTACAAAGACAATTTGTTGACCTTTACTCTTCAAACGGAAGCTATGGTGACCCGGTGTGTGGCCTTGTGTATTGATCACTTCAAAACCTTGAATGACATCGCCATCTTTAAAGGTTTTAAATGCTTTTTTCGCTTCATACGGCGCAAGTGCAGCTTTTACATTTTTAACAGTGCCTAAATAATTTTCTTTTTGATTTGCTGGTACTGTTTTTTCAGAAGCTGGGTTTAACCAGTAATCTGCTTCACGTTCATGCGCATAAATAGTTGCATTAGGAAATACTGCTTTTCCATCTTTAGCAATTCCACAAACATGGTCTGGGTGTAGATGGGTTAACAAAACCGTTTTCACATTCGCAAGTTGATAGCCTGCCAGTTCAAGATTTTTAGCAATTGAACCCAACTGTGGGCCAAAACAACTTGAAGCTCCACTATCAACAAGCGTTAAACTTTTACCGTCATCTACCAAGAATGCATTTACCGAAGTTTGAATCCCCTTCTCATTAACAGCAGCGTACTTGGTTAAAATTTTAGTCTTCTCAGCCTGACTCAAATTTTTGAACAACTTAGGGTCTAAATAAATGGTGCCGTCAAGTAAAGAGGTGATGCGGTAATTACCAAATTGATGCTTATAATATCCCGGTACTTGCTGAGCTGAGGCAGGTTCTGCATAGCTTACATGTAAGCCACCCATGACAAGTCCTAATGCTACAAATAGTTTTTTCATCTCTTCTTCTCTATCAAGTTATAAAGTCAAAATCTTTAAAAAAAGATTTAATATTTTTTTTGAGGGCCGCGATATATAATGCATGAAAAGTGTTAAAAATATAAGTGAATGAATAGTTATTCTCCCTACAAAGGCAAAAGCGGACTAAAGCGCATCTTGAATGCGACAGGTTATTCAATTTCAGGATTTAAGGCAGCTTATAAAAATGAAGCCGCTTTCCGACAAATTGTTTTAATTAATGTTGTGCTTATCCCTACTAGCTTTTTCCTAGATGTGACTCGTGGCGAACATGCACTTATGGTCGTTGTATGTTTATTTGCAATTATTGTAGAACTATTCAATTCTGCGATTGAAGCAGTAGTTGACCGCGTATCACTTGAAAAACATCAACTCTCTAAAAATGCCAAAGATATGGGAAGTGCTGCACAGTTTGTTGCACTGTCTATTATTGCGGTTACATGGCTTATCATTTTATTAGGCTAAAAAAAACCATGCTTATAAAAGGATAAGCATGGTGTAACAAAAAAGAGGAACTACAGCTACTGTTCCTGACTATAAGTTTAAGAATATCAACTTAACTTTTTCTTAATTTATATAAGAAATAAAAAAAATCCCTGCAAATGCAGGGATTTTTTATTTAGACGTTGATGTTTATTACATCATGCCGCCCATTCCACCCATACCGCCCATGTCTGGAGCAGCTGGTTTGTCTTCAGGAATGTCAGTAATCATACATTCTGTAGTCAACATTAAGCCAGCAACAGAAGCAGCGTGCTCAAGTGCAGAACGAGTTACTTTAGCTGGGTCAAGAATACCCATTTCTAACATATCGCCATATTCACCAGTTGCAGCGTTGTAACCGAAGTTACCTTCACCTTTCTTAACTGCATTGATTACTACAGATGGCTCATCACCAGCATTCGCAACGATTTGACGAAGTGGAGCTTCGATCGCACGACGTAAAATGTTGATACCTGCAGTTTGGTCTTCGTTAGCACCTTTCAAGCCGTCAAGAACGTTTACAGCACGTACAAGCGCAACACCACCACCTGCAACAACACCTTCTTCAACTGCTGCACGAGTTGCGTGAAGAGCGTCGTCTACGCGGTCTTTCTTCTCTTTCATTTCAACTTCAGTTGCTGCACCGATTTTAATTACAGCAACACCGCCTGCCAATTTAGCAACGCGTTCTTGTAATTTTTCACGGTCATATTCTGAAGTAGATTCTTCGATTTGAGCACGGATTTGTTGAACACGCTCAGCGATAGCAGCAGCATCACCAGCACCGTCAACAATAACTGTGTTTTCTTTAGAAACAGTGATTTTGTGCGCTGTACCTAAATCTTGAAGAGTCGCTTGTTCTAAAGACATACCAACTTCTTCAGAAATTACAGTTGCGCCAGTCAAGATTGCGATGTCTTGAAGCATAGCTTTACGACGGTCACCGAAACCAGGAGCTTTAACAGCACACACTTTGATGATACCGCGCATGTTGTTTACAACAAGAGTTGCAAGCGCTTCACCTTCAACATCTTCAGCGATGATAAGAAGTGGTTTACCAGTTTTAGCAACTGCTTCTAAAACAGAAATCAATTCACGAATGTTGCTGATTTTTTTGTCAACAAGAAGGATGAATGGGTTTTCAAGTTCAGCAGTCAAAGTATCTTGCTTGTTAGCAAAGTACGGAGAGATATAACCACGGTCAAACTGCATACCTTCTACAACGTCTAATGCGTCTTCGAAGCCAGAACCTTCTTCTACAGTGATTACGCCTTCTTTACCTACTTTTTCCATTGCTTGAGCAATAAGTTTACCAACAGTAGTATCAGAGTTAGCAGAGATAGAACCAACTTGTTCAATTGCTTTGAAGTCATCAGCTGGTTTAGCAATAGAACGGATATTTTCAACTACAGTTTTTACTGCAATGTCGATACCGCGTTTTAAATCCATTGGATTCATACCAGCAGTTACTGATTTGATACCTTCGTTTAAAATTGCTTGAGCAAGTACAGTCGCAGTTGTTGTACCGTCACCAGCGATGTCGTTAGTTTTGCTTGAAACTTCACGAACAAGTTGAGCACCCATGTTTTCAAACTTGTCTTTTAATGAAATTTCTTTAGCAACAGTTACACCGTCTTTAGTGATGTGCGGCGCACCGAAAGAACGGTCGATCACAACGTTACGGCCTTTAGGACCCAAAGTCACTTTAACCGCATCTGCAAGTACGTTTACACCTGCAATCATTTTTGAGCGAGCTGAATCACCAAATTTTACGTCTTTAGCTGACATATTAAACTCCGAATCTTTTTAAATACTGAATCTGATAATGAATTGAGTTATGGATCGATTAGCCTTCTAATACAGCTAAGATGTCTGACTCTTTCATGATTAAGAGTTCTTCACCGTTTACTTTAACTGTTGTACCTGCATAAGTACCAAATAACACCTTGTCACCAACTTTAACATCCAAAGCACGTACGCCGTTATCAGTGATTTGACCATTACCTACTGCAATTACTTCACCTTGAGATGGTTTTTCAGCAGCAGAACCTGGCAATAAAATACCGCCAGCAGTTTTGGTTTCTTCTTCTACACGACGAATCACAACGCGATCATGTAATGGACGAATGTTGCTCATAATTAACTCCATCAGACTTAGTCTTTTTGATTAATCGTTATTGCCTTAATCCAGAGCAATAACAAAATATTTAGATGTCACTTTTGTGGGGATGAAAAAAATGGCTTCAAGGGGAAATAAGAAAAATTTTCTTCTTTTTTGAATATTTTTTAAACAATCAAATATTTAATCTCATCTAAACCAAATCAATCTGAAGTGAATTCAGCCAACTGTTCATTGAACCAGTAATGCTGAATCTTTCCTGTATTTGAAACTGTATTAAAGCTATTCGGATTGTGATGATATAAACGAGTAGAAGTTGCTGTACCCGCATGAATATCATATATAGGATGGTCTATTTCCAGATGGTAAATCTGAGTTAAATCATATATAGCCGTTTTATGAAGATGACCATGCAGCATTCCAAATAATCCGGTTGTACTCCACTTTTCTAAAGCAATTTTGCCCAAAACCGGACAATCCTTTATCCCATGCCTATTATCGGGTGGTGTATAAAAAGGTTGATGGAAAACCACCAGCTTTATTTTATCTTTTGGCGCTTTTTCTAAACGCTCATAAGTATCTTGAATTTGTTCAATCGAAATATGCCCACGTGTGTGATAACGACGACGTATGCTGTTTACCCCAACAATATAGAAATGTTCGGTTTCTAAAGTCGGTTCTAATTCACCAAAAAAATATCGATACCGAGTAAATGGAGAAAAAAAACGGTTCCAGACATGATACAAAGGAATATCATGATTTCCAGGCACTACAAGATAAGGAATATTGAGGCTATCTAAAAATTGCCGACATTTAAAAAATTGTTCATATTTAGCACGTTGAGTAACATCGCCACTCACGACAATCACTTCAGGCTTTTGCTGAATACAAAAATGTCTTATTGCTTCTAAACACTCTTTTTTTTCTGTCCCAAAGTGTAAATCAGACAGATGTAATAACATTCGGCACCATAATATTTAAAGCATTTTTTTCTACAGTGAAATTTAGAGGTGGTTTCATCTCTATGATTTCACCATCTAAAGCCACTGTGAGTTTCGATTTTTTTTCACATTCCACCACAACATGATCTGCACAAAAACTATATACGTCTTCTGCATCTTCAACTTTACCTTGAACCCATTGCCAAAGCATATGCAGCAAACTCAGCTTATCACTTTTTGTAATTACAACTCCAGCCACTCTTCCCTGCGCCGCACACTCTGCAATCCTGAGTTTCATATCACATAACTGTAGTTGGTTATTTCCAAAGAAAATTAGAGGTGCTTTAACGGGATATTTTTTACCATCTACCGTTATCGACAACTTCATTGACTTATTTTCTCTTAATAAAACATCTAAAGCTGAGGTATAAGCGTGTAAAGGAAGTCTTCCTAAATATTTATTGTAGAGTTCGCGCTTTTTAATAAAGAGTGGGTATAGACCTAAACTGGCATTATTCAAATAAATATGATCATTGATGGCGGCTATATGAACCGATCGAGGTGTACCCGTGGCAATAACTTCGGCAGCGTCCAAAAGATCTAGCGGAATATCTAAAACTTTAGCCACATAATTAAAAGTACCTAAAGGCAAAATTCCCATTGGAATAGAGGTATTTCTAAGTTTAGATGCAACAGCATTTAAAGTGCCATCTCCACCTGCTGCAACAACTACCCCTATATTTTCGTTTTGTGAATGTCGATGAATCACGTTATTCATCAGATCGTCAAACAATGTATTTTCATTTAATTCAAAAACTTGTATCTCAAAACCATGTTCAGTGAGTAAAGTCATCAGTTGCTCATAAACATCTTCATGTTTTGAAGCATGAAATCCTGATTTTTCGTTATAGATGATCGAAAGAGGTTTCAAAGGCCGCATTTTATTATCGTAAAGTGGGATGTTTATTCTATTTTGTACACAAAATCACCTATTAAAAGTCTCTTTATGTAAATTTTGAATGATCTTCATTTGTTTAATCAATAATAATTCTCAAGAAAAATTTAAGAGTTAATTTATTGATTTAAAACAAAATAATTTAAGTAAATAACACACATACAACATAAAAATATAAAAGTAAAAACCTTATAAAAAACTATAAACAAATGATTTTCATCAAAAAATGATCGGAATTCCAAATATCTAATTGTTAGTCTTTAGTCTTATTTTTTTTATGATTTTATGCTTTAATACAGCCACTTTTTTATTTGATCTTTCATTGTACCCCAATGAATAGACTTGTACGTTGTACATATTTTGAATAGGCCTCACCATGACCACAGTGAACGCACCAGAATTCGTTCGTCATCCTAAGCTTATAGCATGGGTTGAAGAAATTGCAAACTTAACCAAACCAGCAAAAATCGAATGGTGTGACGGAAGCGAAGAAGAGTATCAACGTCTAATCGACTTGATGATCGCTAACGGCACCATGCAGAAATTAAACCAAGAAAAACATCCTGGTTCTTATCTTGCAAATTCTGACCCATCTGACGTTGCGCGTGTTGAAGATCGTACTTACATCTGCTCTCAAAATAAAGAAGATGCTGGTGCGACAAACAACTGGGAAGATCCAGCTGTTATGCGTGAAAAATTAAATGGTTTATTTGAAGGTTCAATGGAAGGCCGTACGATGTACGTTGTTCCTTTCTCTATGGGTCCTTTAGGTAGCCATATTGCTCATATCGGTATCGAGTTAACTGACTCTCCTTACGTTGCTGTTAGCATGCGCAAAATGGCTCGTATGGGTAAAGCAGTTTATGACGTATTAGGTACAGACGGCGAATTTGTTCCTTGTGTACACACAGTAGGTGCTCCACTTGCTGAAGGTCAAAAAGACGTTGCTTGGCCTTGTAACCCAGAGAAATATATCGTTCATTATCCAGAGACTCGTGAAATCTGGTCTTTCGGTTCTGGTTACGGCGGTAACGCATTACTTGGTAAAAAATGTTTAGCTCTTCGTATCGCTTCTGTCATGGGCCGCGAACAAGGTTGGTTAGCTGAACACATGCTTATTCTTGGTGTAACTAACCCTCAAGGTGAAAAACACTACATCGCTGCTGCATTCCCATCTGCTTGTGGTAAAACAAACTTTGCGATGTTAATTCCACCAGCAGGTTATGAAGGTTGGAAAATCGAAACTGTAGGTGACGATATTGCTTGGATCAAACCAGGTGAAGACGGCCGCTTATATGCGATTAACCCTGAAGCTGGTTTCTTCGGTGTAGCTCCTGGTACAAATACCAAAACTAACCCGAACTGTATGGCAACTCTTCATAAAGATGTTATCTATACAAACGTAGCAGTAACTGAAGATGGTCAAGTATGGTGGGAAGGTCTTTCTAAAGAAGTTCCAACAAACTTAATAAACTGGAAAGGTCAACCTCACGTAAACGGCGAAAAAGCAGCACATCCAAATGCGCGTTTCACTGTTGCAGCAGGTCAATGTCCATCTATCGATGCTGATTGGGAAAACCCAGCAGGTGTTCCAATTTCTGCATTCATCTTCGGTGGTCGCCGTGCAGATACAGTTCCTTTAGTTTCTGAAGCTTTTGACTGGGTTGACGGTGTATATAAAGCGGCAACTATGGGTTCTGAAACTACTGCTGCTGCTGTTGGTCAACAAGGTATCGTTCGTCGTGACCCATTCGCGATGCTTCCATTTGCTGGCTACAACATGGCTGACTACTTTGACCACTGGTTAAGCCTTGGTGCAAAAGTAAGCGAGAAAGCTGAAGCTTCTGGCAACAAATTACCGAAAATCTTCAACGTAAACTGGTTCCGTCGTGATGCTGAAGGCAACTTCGTATGGCCTGGTTTCGGTCAAAACATGCGTGTTCTTGAGTGGATCATTGACCGCTGTGAAGGTCGTGCAAACGCTGTTGAAACACCAATCGGTTTTGTTCCAACATATGAAGACTTGAACTGGAAAGGCACTGAGTTCAGTAAAGAACAATTTGACCTTATCACTACTCAAGATAAAGACCAGTGGGTTACTGAAATTGAAAGCCACACTGAGTTATTCAATAAACTTGGTGAGCGCTTACCAAAAGCATTAAAAGAACGTCAAGCAGCATTACTTGAAGCTGTAAAAACTGGTTTCTAATTGCTAAATATAAAAAAGGCCGCTTTATGCGGCCTTTTTTATTATGCGGCATCATCTTTTAGTCGACGTTCAGATAAATAAGCTTCTAACACTTTTACCTGTTTCTCATTAAACGCCAAACCTAATTTAGATCTTCGCCAGAGTATGTCTTCTGCAGTATTTGCCCACTCATATTCACATAAATACTTAACTTCACATTCAAATAAATCGTGACCAAAATTTTGTCCCAATTGTTCTATACCATTTCTTTCTTGAAGCATGTTCCAAACTCTTGTGCCATATGCATGTGCCCAACGTTTGGCAAGGGATTCTGAAACTCCATTTACACGTAATTGAATCTGGTTGATTAAATCATCTACTGTGGTCCAGTTCTCAGCACCTGGTAATGGCTTATTGGCAGTCCACTCCTCTGCCATTTCACTAAAGAACGGAGACAAATGTTCTAAAGCAGCCTCAGCCAGTTTTCGATAGGTCGTAATCTTGCCGCCAAATACTGATAACAATGGTGCGTTAGTATTTTCTGCCTGTAGTGCCAAAGTATAGTCACGGGTAATTGCCGAAGGGTTATCAGACTCATCATCGCATAAAGCACGTACACCTGAGTACTGACTTACAATATCTGCTCGCGTTAACTGCTTTTTAAAATGTGAATTTGTGACTGTCAAAAGGTAATCTATTTCTACATCGGTAATCTCTACCTTTTGTGGATCACCTGTGTATTCCTGATCTGTTGTACCAATTAGGGTATATTTTTCTAAATATGGTATTGCAAACACGATGCGTCGGTCTTCATTTTGCATAATAAAGGCTTTATGACAGTCATATAGCTTTGGCACAACAATATGACTTCCTTGGATCAATCGGATTTGATAAGGCGATCTTAAATTTAGGTTTTCACTAATAATTTCTTCAACCCAAGGACCAGCTGCATTTACTAAAGCTCTTGCACGTATTTGATAAGACTCAGCTCCACTTTGTAGTTCCAAATGCCACAGTTCTTGTTCTTGATAAGCCTTCACACATCTAGTTCGTGTCACGACTTTGGCACCCTGTGCTTTAGCTTGGAGGGCATTTAACACAACAAGACGTGCGTCATCTACAGTACAGTCAGAATATTCAAACCCACGCGTTATAGCTGGTTTTAAGGGACTATCTTCTTTGAAATAAATAAGATTTGAACCTAATAATTTTTCTCGTTTTCCCAAATGATCATAAAAAAATAGGCCCGCTCGAATTAACCACGCAGGACGTAAATGTGGCCGATGCGGCATAATAAAACGCATTGGTGCAATAATATGTGGAGCTTTCGCTAATAGCACTTCTCGCTCTGCTAATGCTTCTCTGACCAGTCTAAATTCTTTATGTTCTAAATAGCGTAGACCACCATGAATTAATTTACTGCTAGCAGATGAAGTGTGACTGGCTAAATCATCCTTTTCACATAAAAATACGGATAATCCACGGCCTACTGCATCATTAGCAATACCGACGCCATTAATACCGCCACCAATTACGGCAATATCATATACTTTTGAATAATCATTAGATTGTATTTTCATTTCTCATATTCTTTTTATTGTTGATCTTATAAAAATTAAAACATCAAATTGATGAAACAACAATCTAAAAAGTAGAATAATCAAATTTGAATTGGCAAGCATTTAGCCATTAATTGATTACTCTACTTTTAATTTAACTCGTTAAAGAATAAATCAATCCTCTGCCCAGCTTTGACTGCGTTTTACTGCTTTTAACCAGCCTTTATAAATCAGATCAGATTGCTCAAGAGACATTTTGGGTTCAAATACCTTTTCTATGGCAGATTTATTTCTTAACTCATGAAGATCTTGCCAGAAACCCGTTGCCAACCCTGCAAGGAAAGCTGCACCCAAAGCGGTAGTTTCTTTCATTATTGGGCGTTCGACTGGTGTCGCTAAAATATCGGACTGAAATTGCATCAAGAAATTATTTTCCGTTACTCCACCATCAACACGGAGCGTACGAAGCTCTTCTTCTGCATCTTGCTGCATAGCATCAAGTACATCTTTTGTCTGGTAAGCAATAGACTCTAAAGTTGCACGAATAATATGTTCAATACTGGCTCCACGTGTCAGACCAAAGATTGCCCCACGAGCTGTCGGGTCCCAATATGGTGCGCCTAATCCAGTAAAAGCAGGAACGACATATACCCCATTACTGTCTTTTACACGTGTTGCGTAAAGCTCAGAGTCTTTAGCGTTCTTAATAACCTTCAACTCATCACGTAACCACTGTACACAAGAACCGCCGTTAAATACGGCGCCCTCTAAGGCATAGTTCACCTCACCGCTCGCACCACATGCAATAGTTGTGAGTAATCCATGCTCTGAACGGACAATCTTTTTACCCGTGTTCATAAGTAAAAAACAACCAGTACCGTAAGTATTTTTAGCCTGTCCTGACTCAACACACATTTGACCAAAAAGTGCAGCTTGTTGATCACCTGCAATTCCCGCAATTGGAATCCCTACTTCTTGTCCACTAATAGTATGTGTATATCCATAAACCTCAGATGAACTACGAACTTCAGGTAACATTGCTCTAGGAATATCTAAGGCCTGTAAAAGCTTTTCATCCCACTCAAGCTTTTCGATATCAAACAGCATGGTTCGTGAAGCATTGGTAAAATCAGTGACGTGAACAGCACCATTGGTTAATTTCCAAATGAGCCACGTGTCCACCGTACCAAACAGCAACTCTCCTCGCTCAGCACGCTCACGACTTCCTTCAACGTGGTCTAAAATCCATTTAATTTTTGTAGCCGAAAAATAAGGATCAATAACTAAACCAGTTGTTTTACGGATATATTCTTGCCAACCAGCTTTATGCAATTGATTACATATTTCAGTCGTCTGTCGGCTTTGCCAAACAATCGCATTGTAAATCGGCTTGCCTGTTTTTTTATCCCAGACAACTGTGGTTTCTCGCTGGTTTGTGATCCCAATTGCCGCAACTTGTTCGCTCTTAATGCCAGCTTGAGCCAATGCCTCTACCCATACCGCACTTTGTGTTGCCCAAATTTCCATAGGGTCATGCTCAACCCAACCCGGCTGAGGATATATTTGGGTAAATTCTTTTTGAGCAATACTGACAACGTTCGCATCATGGTCCAAAACAATTGCTCTTGAGCTTGTTGTTCCCTGATCAAAAGCAACAATATATTTTTTCGGGCAATTTGACATCTGAATGTCCCTTTCATTATCCACACACATCTAGTCCACAATGCCAAGACATCATGCCTAACTGTATTTATTTAAAATTTTCTTTGGAATATATCATTATTTTTAAGAGATATAGGTTTTCTTCGCCCAAACATTACTCATTCTTCATCAGTTTTTACTACTTGGAAAAAATAATAGGCCAAAGATCCGAATAAGATCATCAAAATGAACTAATCGGCTAATTTGAAATCACATAAATATTCAACTTATTCCTTTGCTTAAATAATAAACATTGTTTTACAGACATAAAAAAAATAAAGTGAAATACTCCTCTAGATAATATGTAAAAACGGAATAAATCTTCTCTTTTTTAGCATTCAACCCAAGCGAAACATGGAGCGACTCATGGTTGATCAACCTTCTACCGCAACAACTCCACATTCTAATTTAGATACAAAAACTCGTCTAAAATCAATTTTGGGCGGTTCTGCCGGTAACCTTGTCGAATGGTACGACTGGTATGTATATGCCGCATTTACGCTCTATTTTGCTCATGCCTTTTTTCCAAAAGGGAGTCAAACTGCTCAACTTCTTCAAGCAGCTGCAATTTTCGCAGTAGGTTTCCTTATGCGTCCCATCGGCGCATGGATTATGGGGATTTATTCAGACCGTAAAGGACGTAAAGCGGGTCTTACACTTTCCGTTACTTTAATGTGTGTTGGCTCTCTACTCATTGCAGTTACACCATCTTATGAAAGCATTGGTGTATTCGCCCCATTACTACTGGTTGTTGCACGTTTAATTCAAGGCTTAAGCGTAGGCGGTGAATATGGTGCAAGCGCTACTTATTTAAGTGAGATGGCAGAAAAAGACCGACGTGGTTTCTTCTCAAGCTTTCAATATGTCACTTTAATTGCTGGACAGCTCACTGCCTTGTGTGTACTTCTCATTTTACAAATGGTACTTACAGAGCAGCAATTACATGACTGGGGATGGCGTGTACCATTTTTCATCGGGGCTCTTTTAGCCATTGTAGTGTTCCGTATTCGCCGTGGTTTAATGGAAACCCAATCTTTTAAAAATGCACAAGCAGAAACAGACCAGCCGAAATCAGGCATGTTTGCTTTATTTAAACATTATCCAAAAGAAGCATTCACCGTATTATTTTTAACTGCTGGTGGTACTTTAGCTTTCTATACTTACACCACCTATTTACAGAAATATTTAGTGAATACTTCTGGTTTTACTAAACCTGAAGCTACTCAAATTACCACTTTAGCCCTATTCATCTTTATGTGTTTACAGCCACTGGCAGGTGCATTATCAGATCGAATTGGCCGTAAACCGCTTATGATTGCATTTGGGGTGACAGGTGTTTTATTCACCTATATTTTGTTTGATGCACTCGCAAACACGCATAACTACTGGACAGCATTCTGGTTATGTTTAGGTGGACTGGTCATGGTAACTGGCTATACCTCAATTAACGCTGTCGTAAAAGCTGAACTTTTCCCTGCACATATTCGAGCTTTGGGTGTGGCTTTACCTTATGCAATTGCCAATACTTTATTTGGTGGTACAGCTGAGTTTTTCGCGTTAAGTTTCAAAGAAGCTGGTCATGAATCATGGTTCTTTATTTATGTCAGTATTATGATTTTCATTTCATTACTGATCTATATATTTATGAAAGACACCAAGCATCATTCAAAAATTAAAGAGCATTAATATTTTACAATTAGAGCCAATATCGTCAGTCAATATTGGCTCTAAGCAAGCGAATAAGCACAAACAACACTTCTATTTTATGAGATACTTCATATAAGAAAATAAGGACGATACTGATGAATAAAAGTATTTTATGTTTGGCATTAAGTAGTATGTTTATTTTAACTGCTTGCCAGACTACACCTCGCCAATATAATGGTTCAACTGGCTATCAGATTGAAAACCAAACTAAAACTTCAGCGACTTTAGCTTATACTTTAGCTGGTCGTAGTAACCAGCAACTTGATGAGCGTAAATTACAACGTGCTTGTCAGAATGTGTTAGGTACTCAGAAAGTTTATAAATTATCAATTTTAAGTATCAACGAAATTCCAAACCCAGCTAAAGATGAGCAGTATGGAATTAAACTTGGTGAAACTCGTGCTTCTTTTGGTTTATCAAACACACCTAGTTTAAATAATGGTGAAGACTATGCGACTCGCCAAGCACTTGAAGCTCGTCCAAGCACATTAAAAGTAGTTCGTTATACTTGTTCATAAAATAAAAAAAGACGCTGTTCTTTTACAGCGTCTTATAAAAACTTACGTTTCTAAATTCTCTTGCTTCATCCAGATCTGGCCACGTAGTAGCACTTCTTTCTTCAATTTTTTCATATTTTGGATGACTAAAATTTTTAACTCGGCTATCTGCTACCCAAACTTCTGGTGCAAATTTTAAAAATTCGTCTAAGAAAAAGCGATTACATTGGTCATATAACACATCGGCAGCAAGTAAAACATCGACTTGTTCAGCCTTATATAAATCATCTAAATATTCGAGTTCTACATCATTAAGTAAAGCATTTTCACGGCAAGCATTTAAGCTAACCTGATCAATATCACAGCAGATTACGCGTTTTGCTCCTGCCATCTTTGCAGCAATTGCCACTACACCAGAACCAGCTCCGAAATCTAACACCACTTTATCTTTAACATGGTGCGGCTCTGCAAGTATCCACTGAGCCATCGCCAAGCCTGATGCCCAACAGAAAATCCAATACGGCGTGTCATTCCAGATACGGCGAATAACTTCGTCATCCAATCGATCAGTTGGAAAAACAGGTGGAATCAACCATAAAGAAATTGGAGTTTCTGGCAACTGTTGTGCCATTAATTCACAATGAGGAATGACTTCATGTAAGGCTTGAAGTAAATGTTCAGGGGCTTTGGACAGTTGAAAGGTGCAGCTCATAAATAAGCTCAACAATTTATAATTACTATTTGATCATCTGCATCGCGAGCAAGACTAAAACAGTAGCTTAAAGCATGATAGTGACTAGTTACTAAAAATACGTTAGTTCAATTCCACTGTATTAATTGCTGCAACGGTTTGGTCTTGTGTAGCTTCGCTACTCATCCCGAAAGAAAAGTAGCATACGAAGTCCTAACATTTGCATTAAATGCTAGGACGCCGCCGTGAATAAATTAAATTAACCTAAAGCTTTTTCAGCAGCTTCTACAGTTTGACGAATCAAAGTTGTGATTGTCATTGGACCAACACCACCCGGTACTGGTGTATAAGCAGAAGCAATTTCTTCAATACCTTGTAATTGAATATCGCCAACACCGCCGCCATCACGTGGATGGAAGCCAGCGTCTACAACAACTGCACCTTGTTTAATCCAATCTTTTTGAATAAGTTCAGCTTTACCTACAGCACCAACAATAATGTCAGCTTGTTTCACAAGCTCAGGTAAGTTTTGTGTACGTGAATGGCAAATCGTTACTGTCGCGTTTGCTTGCAACAACATCATTGCCATTGGTTTACCTAAAATAGCTGAACGACCAACCACAACAGCATGTTTACCAGCAATTTCGATATTGTTTTCTTTAAGAATCGTCATAATACCAGCTGGAGTTGCTGAACCATATGCAGCTTCACCCATTGCCATACGACCAAAACCAAGGCAAGTTACGCCATCAACATCTTTTGCCAATGAGATCGCATCGAAACACGCACGCTCATCAATTTGTGCAGGAACTGGATGTTGTAAAAGAATACCGTGAACATCTGGATTGGCATTAAGCTTTTCGATTTCAGCTAATAATTGTTCTGTTGTCGTTTCTTGTGGTAATTCGATTTTTAATGAATCCATACCTACACGGCGGCAGGCATTACCTTTCATACGTACATAAGTTGCAGATGCACCATCATCCCCAACTAAAATAGTCGCCAAAATCGGGGTACGACCTGTTTTCGCTTTTAAAGCTTCAACACGTACCAACAAATTTTCTTCAATTTGCTTTGCTAATGCACGACCGTCTAAAACCAATGCCACAGCACATCTCCAAGGTAGACATGAATTTAATGTGCTAATAATACATGATAATTTCGACAATTTTATTCTAGATGCTGTTTTTATGTGCATCTTCGCTCAAAACAGTATTGTTTTTTCTGTAAAGGTTGCTAATATGTGCATCACCAAATGTAGGCGGGGTGGCAGAGTGGTCATGCAGCGGACTGCAACTCCGTGGACGCCGGTTCGATTCCGACCTCCGCCTCCAAATTTGGTAAAGCCCGGGTGGTGAAATAGGTAGACACAGGGGATTTAAAATCCCCCGCCCTCAAAGCGTGCCGGTTCGAGTCCGGCCCCGGGCACCATCTTCAAGTACTGAATATGGTGTCATAAAGAATCCAGCGTAAGCTGGTTTTTTTATACCTAAAAAAAGGGCTACGATGTAACCCTCTATTTTCTAAAATTTTAAGCCGTCTTTTGACCTTGTTTTAACGGCATCAAATTCAGATCCAATACAATATCATTTTGTCTACTTGAATCGATTTGATATTCAGCATTTTTAATAGAATCTAAAAATACCCATTCCGAGTGAACTTGTGCCTGATCCAAAGTAACTAGCAAGTATCCTCGTTGGTTTAAATTACAATAGGCCAATTCATCAATTAATGTAGTAAATGCAAATTCAAACTGCTGTAACTGTGCCAAAGGAATACTTAAATATTTTTCCAAACCAGGAGATGATACAGAGCTCGTCGCAAGTTCAACTCCAACATATTTTCCTTTTTGACTATACAAATAAGATGCCCATGCATTATGCGTATCTCCCGCTAGCACAATCATCTTTTTATTAAACTCTGCCAATTTGCCATACACAAACTCTCTCTCAGCATAGTAACCATCCCAAGCATCTAGATTGTAAGGTGCGACCGTCATAATTCTTGCTTTTTCTTGAGCTGTTAATGTTGGATCATTTTGTTGTAAACGAAGTTTTAAAGTGACCAACTCGGTAATTTGTGCGTTCATCTTAGCAAGTGCTTCAGATGAAGTTCCTCCTGAAGTAATTTGCCCTAAAGATGCCAGTAACTCGGCTGGAATCCACATTTTACTCATTAAGACTTGTTGCCCTACTACATTCCATGTTGCTGTAGATTGCTTTAATTTATCGACCAACCAATCTCTTTGCGTATATCCCATTAAAGTACGCGCCAGATTTGTTAAATCTGCTTGAAATTTTGCAATATCCAAGCCCGAGGCTGTCATGTAGTCTTTATATTCAAGCTGCTTATCACGCGCGATAATACGCGTATCTAGCATGGTTAATTGAACAAGTGAGCCAAAGTTAAACTGGCGATAAATATTTAAATGGTCCGTACTAGAAACTGGACGAATCGGCATCCATTCAAAATAAGCTTGCAGAGCAGCTAATTTACGATCTGAGAAAGGCCCTTCGTTACTTTGATGGTTTTCTGCACCATCACGCCACGCATCGTTCGCCAACTCATGATCATCCCAAATTACAATGAAAGGATGGCGCTGATGAGCTGCCTGTAAATCTTTATCCTGACGATAAAGTGCATAGCGTTTGCGATAATCATCTAATTTAATAATTTCTTTATTATTGTCAGCAGGTAACGTACGACCTAGTTTTGCAGCATCCTCTGTCGCATAGCCATCTGAACCATATTCATAAATATAGTCACCCAAATGAATAATGACATCGACGTTCTGCTTTGCCATTTCACGATAAACATAAAAGTAACCCGCAGGATAGTTCGAGCAAGAGCACACTGCAAAGCTTACTTTATTGGTCGATATTGGTAATGTTTTCGTCTGCCCCACTGGTGAGACCTTACTTCCAAACTTAAAACGGTAGTAGTACACCGTATCTGCTTGCAAACCAGTTGCATCAACTTTCACTGTAAAGTCATCAGTCTTGCTTGTTTCAACCATTCCCGTCTTTAAATTTTGTTTAAACTGATTATCGGTTGAAATTTCCCACACAACTTTTAAGCGCACTCCTAAGTCTGTAGGTGTTACACGTGTCCATAAGATGACTTTATCCTGCAAGGGGTCTCCACTTGCGACACCATGAAGAAACTCTGCTTGTATTTGCGGACTTTCATCATCGGAACCGTCATTGCAACCGGTAAAAGCAACAGGCATAGATAAAGCCCCAAAACCGAGTAGACTTTTTTGAATTAATTCTCGGCGTGAAATTTTCTCTGACATAAAATTCTCTAAGTTTTAAGCAATGAGTGCTTTAAACTTAAGTACATAAGATGAACAGCTGATCTCAGTTTGATGAACAAATCATGACAAAAATTGATTAATTTATATAAATACAAACAAGAACTGATTGAAAATAAAGCAAACTCTCTCATTTTCTCTTGCCAATCGCGCACTTGTCCTCTATTATTGCGCTCATGCCCGGGTGGTGAAATAGGTAGACACAGGGGATTTAAAATCCCCCGCCCTCAAAGCGTGCCGGTTCGAGTCCGGCCCCGGGCACCATTTTCAACTATTGAATTTGGTGCCACAAAGAATCCAGCGTAAGCTGGTTTTTTTATGCCTGTTAAAAATAACACTTATGATAAGAATATTAATATTTATAAACACATTACTCTTTATATCCATTGCAAGTGCTGGAGATATTTTTAACGGCACAGTCTCATTCAAAAATAATCAGTGGCACTTTATACGCTGTTCTATTACTCAAGATGATTATTTAATTGAAACATCTCAAGATATAATCACCCACTTAAAAGCGTTACAGCAACAAGAAAAAACTATTGGATAAACGTAGTAGCAGATGTAAATAAACAGCGGAATGGGAATTTAATTTTAGAAGTTGAGAAAGTAATTGAAGTTCATCTCGGAACATCATGTCATTTATTAGATGCAATCGAAAATTTTGAGAATCGAGAGTAATTACCACTCTCGATTCATAACCAACTCTTCCATTTCAAGATCTAAAAATCCTGCATCCTGTACCACCATCATCATTGCCTCAGCAATATAATCAGCAGCACTATCATCAAGCGATGAATCCAGATCTTCAAACTGTGGCTTCATTTCATTAATTTCATTTACAGTCTGATGAGCATATCGATAAACATCTTGATCAGCTAAAGCAGGTTTTTGAACTTTCTTGGCAAATTGTTCAATTAACTGCTTAAGTTCAGCGACCAAAATATCTGGATAATATTCATCATCAAACATCGGGAGAAGTAGGTCTTCGAACATACAAAAGATTACACAACAGCAAAAACTTGCCGCTTATAACATATTTTCACAAAAATCACGAGATTTTTACCCGACTCACTCTTCCACTTTATTTAAATAGACAATGATCCAGTCTACTTTTCCAAGATTACATTTCAAGCTTGTTGCATAGCCTGCCAAACTAAAACAGCCTCATGCATCGCTTTCACATCATGTGCTCTTACAATGGACGCCCCTTGCTGAATACTTAACAAATGCCCAGTAACGCTTCCTACAGCACGCTGATCAGCCGCAGCTCCTTTTAAAGCCTCCCCGATAAACCGTTTACGAGAAAGACCAGATAAAATTGGATAGCCCAATTCATTAAGTTTCCAAAATTCTTTTAATAGTTTTAAATTTTGCTGAGCATTTTTTGCAAAACCAAATCCAGGGTCAACAATAATGTTGTGCTTTTTCACCCCGGCAGCCAAAGCCTCATCAATGCGTTGTTGCAGCTCTTGCATCACATCAAGTGTTACATCAGTGTACTGATCCAACTGATTCATTGTGGTTGGTTCACCACGCATATGCATAATCACTACAGGGATATCTAACTCTACAGCAGTTTCTAAAGCATTCGGACGTGTTAAGGCACGAACATCATTCCAAATATGCGCCCCTGCTGCTTTTGCTGCACGAATAACTTCTGGCTGGCTCGTGTCGATCGATAAAATAATATTATGGTGCGACAAAGCTTCAACCACTGGCACCACACGGCGCACTTCTTCTTCTACTGCAACTTCTGAAGCACCAGGTCGGGTAGACTCACCCCCAATATCAATAATAGTAGCGCCTTGTTCAATCATATTAAGCGCGTAGCCAACCGCTTGGTCTAGTTGGTTATGCTTACCACCATCGCTAAAAGAATCTGGAGTAACATTTAAAATACCCATGACATGAGGCTGGGATAAATCTAACTGAAGCTGTCCACACTGTAAAATCTGCTTGGGTAAAGATATTAACTGCATAAAAAGCTCCGGTTAAAAAACAGCGACTATTTTAGCAAGACTATACGTTACATGCTGTTGATTTCTTTTCAGCTTTACCCAGTTTTAATACAAATAAAAAAAGCCACATGACTGTGGCTTTTTCATTATTGAACTTAATTCATCGCTGGTAATGGCGGTGGAGTAGATGGACCATCTTTCGGTGGTTCAAATGCCGATACCGGATTTTCAGCAATATAAACTTTAGGTGGTTGAGGCTCGCGTCCTTCCATGATGTCACGGATTTGCTCACGATCAATAGTTTCCCATTCCATCAACGCTTTAACCATAGCATGTGCGATATCTTTATTATTTTCCAAGATATCACGAGCAACTTTATATTGTTCATCTAAAATACGGCGCACTTCCTGATCAACCTGTTGTTGAGTTGCTTCAGAAATTGTACGGCTACCTACGTTACCGAAGAATCCATTTTGATTTTCATCTTCGTAAACCATAACACCCATTTTGTCAGACATACCGTACTTCGTTACCATCGCACGTGCCATTTTTGTAGCACGCTCAAAGTCATTTGAAGCACCAGTCGATTGCTGCTGAATAAAGACTTCTTCAGCAATACGGCCACCAAACAAAATTGCAATTTCGTTTAACATTTTGTCTTTATAGTGGCTAATCTGATCTTGTTCAGGTAGCTGCCAAGTTACACCTAAAGCCCAACCACGCGGCATAATTGTTACCTTATGCACAGGGTCAGTACCCGGTAAAATCTCAGCAACAATTGCGTGCCCAGCTTCATGGTAAGCAGTTGCACGGCGTTCTTCTTCGCGTAAAACCATTGATTTACGTTCTGGACCCATATAGATCTTATCTTTTGCATCTTCAAAGTCATGCATATCGACAGTGTTCTTATTACGGCGAGCAGCAAACAAAGCAGCTTCATTTACAAGGTTCGCCAACTGAGCACCAGAGAAACCAGGTGTACCACGAGATAAAACTTTAACATCTACGCCAGTGACTGAAGGTAACTTTTTCAAATGTACATTCAGGATTTGTTCACGACCACGGATGTCAGGTAAACCAACCATAACTTGACGGTCAAAACGGCCTGGACGTAATAACGCTTTATCTAATACGTCAACACGGTTTGTTGCAGCAATAACGATTACGCCTTCATTACCTTCAAAACCATCCATCTCTACGAGCATTTGGTTTAAGGTTTGCTCACGCTCATCGTGTCCACCACCTGTACCCGAACCACGGTGACGACCTACTGCATCAATCTCATCGATAAAGATGATACATGGTGCATGACGTTTTGCTTGTTCAAACATGTCACGGACACGGGACGCACCCACACCCACGAACATCTCAACAAAGTCAGAACCAGAAATGCTGAAGAATGGAACTTTTGCTTCACCAGCAATTGCTTTAGCTAATAACGTTTTACCAGTACCTGGAGGACCAACCATAAGTACGCCACGTGGAATCGTAGCGCCCAAGCGTTTAAATTTTGCAGGATCTTTCAAGAAATCTACAATTTCCACAACTTCTTGTTTCGCTTCATCACAACCGGCAACGTCAGCAAAAGTCACTTTGATTTGGTCTTCGGAAAGCATTTTTGCTTTCGATTTACCAAAACTCATCGGACCATTTTTACCGCCTGCACCACCACCCATGTTACGCATAAAGAACATGAATAACAGAATGATTAACAGTACAGGGAAACTAGCAATGAGAAGTTGCATCAAAATGCCTTGACGTTGTGGTGCTGTGCCCTCTACAACAACATTTTGCTTGTTTAAGCTTGGCATAAGTTCAGTGTCTTCAACTTGCGGACGAACAGTTTCAAACTGAGATCCGTTAGTTTTTTCACCACTAATATTTAAACCGTCAATCGTGACTTGCTTAATTTGGCCAGCATTCACCGCTGCAACAAAATCTGAATATTTCATTGCAGTAGGCTTATTGCGGTCACTGATATTACTGAAAATTAAAATCAGAACACCCAGTATTATTAGCCACAATACGGCATTCTTGAAGTAATCGCTCAAAGCTTTATTCCCATATCGATCTAATTTGATCATGCCCAATCTTGGCCGATCGTCTTAAAAACAGCAATTGTCTTGCTTGCGGATAACCTAAAAGATACAAAATGCACAATTTTTAGGAGCTTGGCAAGTAAACTTTATTGCAATGCTTTCTTACGCCCTTGTCCAACCAAAAAAACTTCTTTAGATCGTGCCCGAGAAGCTGCTGGTTTTGCTGTTTTTAACACATCAAAACTATCAACGACTTGTTTACGAAACTCATCAAATCCTGCGCCTTGGAACACTTTAACAACAAACTGTCCATTGGGACCCAAAACTTTCTGAGCAAAGTCTAAAGCAAGTTCACACAAGTAAATCTGTCTAGGTTGATCAACAGCCCTATTACCTGATGTATTGGGGGCCATATCAGAAATTACAATGTCTACTTGTCTTCCGTTTAAAATATTTAACAATTTTTCAAATACAGCTTCTTCTCTGAAGTCGCCTTGTAAGAAAGTGACATCCGGCAAAGCATCCATAGGCAAAATATCGGAAGCAATAACTAAACCCTTGCTACCAACAAGTTTCCCAGCAATTTGCGACCAACTCCCAGGAGCTGCTCCCAAATCAACCACTGTCATGCCTGGCTTGATCAACTTATATTTTTCTTGAATTTCAAGAAGTTTATATGCTGCTCGTGCACGATATCCTTCCTTTTGTGCTTTTTTTACAAAAGGATCTTCTAGATGTTCCCTCATCCACGCACGACTACTTTTAGACAATTTTTGGTTTGTGATGCGTGTTGCCATAACTCACTAAATATCAAAAAAACTTCTGATTGTTCATTGTACGTGAAAATTACTCTCATTACAGTACGGATGTAACCTAATCTCAATAACTTTTACAGTTTTTTTCCAATAATGTTGATCGATTATTTATACAGTTTTTCGTACATTTGATTTTAAGTTTTTTGCTATACTAAGTCGTTTTTAAAATCAGGTATTTTTAATGGCCGCTTTATCTATTCATGAACGTAAACGTTTACGTCAAATTGGTCACGTGCTTAATCCGGTTGTCATGATTGGTGGACAAGGCTTAACAGATGCTGTAATCGAAGAAACTCTTCGTGCTTTAAATGATCATGAACTCATCAAAGTAAAAATTGCTGGTGAAGACCGTGAAGCTCGTGCAGCTGTAATTGATGCAATTGTAGAAGCGACTGGTGCTGAAGCTGTGCAAAAAATCGGTAAAATCGTTTTACTCTACAAAAAAGCAGCTAAGCAAAACCAACACTTATCTAACCTCGTTCGTCACGCTCACTTAGCAAACTAACTTATTGACTACTTATGGCAAGTTACGAACTTTCAGCTTTTGATCGTTTTCATGCTGTTTCTGTTGTTGGCGCAATTGAACAGCAAGCCCCGCATACATTAAATGTGGGTTTTTGGATTCGTGATCCAAACCAACTTATTATCTGGCCCCAAGAAGTCTCGGCTCATCCTCGTCAAGATTTTTTGTGGGAAGAGACTTGTTTTGAAATTTTTATCGGCGTGCATGATGAAGATTTCTACCGGGAAATTAACCTTTCCCCTTCTCAAGCATGGCAAACCTACCAGTTTGAAGAATATCGATATCCGGAAAGCATGCCTCCCCTCGTTGCTTACGATATTGAACTAAATCATCTCAAGCGTACCCATTATGGTTTAAATGTAAGTCTTGATTTAGGCCAGTTTATGCAGCAGCACCGTTTGAAATGGGCAAACCTTTATTTAGGTTTAACTGCTGTTTTAAAAACAAAAGATGGTATGCAGTACTATGCAATGCAGCATAGTGGAAAAAATGCTGATTTTCACAATAAACGTGATTGGCTGCATCAGTTTTAAAAAATAAAAAAGCGAGAAATTAATTCTCGCTTTTTTATTGAATTTTAATTTTAAATCTTTAGTGATCTCTTGCTTTGTTCCAAGCCTCAACCGCATTATTTTTAGTGCGCTTTAAGCTCTCACTTAAAGAGTCTTTATGTTTTAAAGAAATCTGGCTAATGTCACCCTTAAGTTCTTTAGTCACTTTCGTTAAATCTTCAATTAATGCATTAATTTCAGCTTTCAATGTATTTTTCAATTCATTCAATCCTTCTTGAGAAGTATTGAACTGAGCTTTAATCACATCAAGACGTTGCAAAATATCTTGTTTAATCTGAGCAAACTGGTTTTGAATGTTCTGATTCAACTCTTGAGTTTCAGCCTCAATTTTTTCTTCAGTCTCGCTAATTACAGCTTTGACTTGTTCTTGAGTTTCTACAAT
Source organism: Acinetobacter nosocomialis (assembly GCA_025736915.1). Lineage (GTDB taxonomy): Bacteria > Pseudomonadota > Gammaproteobacteria > Pseudomonadales > Moraxellaceae > Acinetobacter > Acinetobacter nosocomialis_A. The sequence goes on from CP107049.1 coordinate 1,145,302, forward strand.
AGCTTCTTTAACTTGCGAAGTTGCTTCATGAGCGACTTCTTTCACCTGTTCTGTTTTTTCAGCTACAACTTCTTTTACCTGTGTTGCTTTAGTACTCACTGCTTTTTTAGCTCGAGTTGTTGTTTTCGCTACAGCTTCTTTTGCTTCAGTTACTTCGGTCTTAACCGTCTCTGCTACAGACGAAGCATTCTCAGCTATATCTTTTGAAACTTGATTATTGCTCATGCTATTTCCTCATATTGTTTATTTTTTAGCTAGCATTACAATAAGTGGAATTGACTTATTTCAGCCACCAGATTGTTAGACAATTTGCTAAAAGTATCAATTTCAGACAAGCGGATGAATTTTTTTGCAAAAAGCAAGCAAGGAATTATATTTTTTAATAGAAAATAAATAGACTTTTTAGGGTTCCATGCGTATAATGCGCTGTTAAGTTACAAGCGGGCAGACCGATAGGGAGGGGCATGTTTTTTTAGAACATCGCCTATCTTTTTTAGGTCTACTCGCTTTTTTACAGCCGAAATTCAGGAGCTTTGGTTTGAGCACCCCCGCCATTTTAGCCCTCGCAGATGGAACGATCTTTAAAGGAACGTCAATCGGCGCAACGGGAAGTACGACTGGAGAAGTCGTTTTTAACACAGCCATGACAGGCTATCAAGAAATTTTGACTGACCCAAGTTATGCACAACAAATTGTGACATTAACTTACCCTCATATTGGTAACACTGGTTGCAACGAAGAAGACGTTGAATCTGGTCGTATCCATAAAGTATGGGCGAATGGTTTAATTATTCGTGACCTTCCACTACTACACAGTAACTTCCGTTCTGAGCAGTCGTTAGGTGAATATTTGCAGGCGCACAATGTTGTTGCAATTGCTGATATTGATACACGTAAACTCACTCGTATCTTACGTGACAAAGGTGCACAAAATGGTTGCATCCTTGCTGGCGAAAATATTACTGAAGAAGAAGCGATTGCTAAAGCTCGCGCTTTTGGTGGTTTAAATGGTTTAGACCTTGCCAAAGAGTGCTGTGATCCTACAGGTTTTGAATGGTCTGAAGGTTCATGGGTATTAGGTAAGGGCTTTACTCAACCTGAGTTAAAATACCATGTGGTTGCATACGATTATGGTGTCAAAACCAACATCTTGCGTATGCTTGCAGACCGCGGTTGCAAACTTACAGTTGTTCCTGCTGAAACTCCGGCTGAAAAAGTATTAGCACTTAATCCAGATGGCGTATTCCTTTCAAACGGTCCTGGTGACCCAGCGGCTTGTGACTACGCAATCGAAGCTGTAAAAACTATTGTTGAAACCACAACATTACCTGTATTTGGTATCTGTTTAGGACACCAAATCTTGGCACTCGCTTCTGGTGCAAAAACTGTAAAAATGAATCATGGTCACCACGGTGCAAACCATCCTGTACAAAATCTTGAAAACGGTACAGTGATGATCACCTCTCAAAACCATGGTTTTGCTGTAGATGCAGAGACATTACCGGCTAACTTAAAAGCAACGCATAAATCATTGTTCGATGGCACCTTACAAGGTATCCACCGTACTGACAAACCAGCTTTCAGCTTCCAAGGTCACCCTGAAGCAAGTCCTGGTCCACATGATTGTGCACCTTTGTTCGATCACTTCATCGAACTTATCGAAGCATCTAAACAGTAATTACGGAGCGAATAATGCCTAAACGTACGGATATTAAAAGCATCTTAATTATTGGTGCTGGCCCGATTGTGATTGGACAGGCATGTGAGTTTGACTACTCAGGTGCTCAAGCATGTAAAGCACTTCGTGAAGAAGGCTACCGTGTTATTTTGGTTAACTCTAACCCAGCGACCATTATGACTGACCCTTCAATGGCGGATGCAACTTACATTGAGCCAATTACTTGGCAAACTGTTGCTCAAATCATTGAAAAAGAGCGTCCAGATGCAGTCCTTCCAACTATGGGTGGACAAACTGCATTGAACTGCGCACTTGCACTTGATGAAAACGGCGTATTAGCGAAATACAACGTAGAACTTATTGGTGCAACGAAAGAAGCGATTGAAAAAGCTGAAGACCGTAAACTCTTCGACATCGCTATGCGCAAAATCGGTTTGGAATGTCCAAAAGCTGCTATTGCTGAAACCATGGAAGAAGCTTTGGAAATCCAATCTCGCTTTGGTTTCCCAGTAATTATCCGTCCATCATTTACAATGGGCGGTTCAGGCGGCGGTATTGCATATAACCGTGAAGAATTCCTTGAAATTTGTGAACGCGGTTTCGACCTCTCTCCTACTCACCAGTTATTGATTGATGAATCTTTAATTGGCTGGAAAGAATACGAAATGGAAGTTGTTCGTGACAAAAACGACAACTGTATTATCGTATGTGCGATCGAAAACTTTGACCCAATGGGTGTTCACACAGGTGACTCAATCACTGTAGCACCAGCTCAAACATTAACTGACAAAGAATACCAATTGATGCGTAATGCTTCAGTTGCGGTTCTTCGTGAAATTGGTGTTGAGACAGGTGGTTCTAACGTTCAGTTCGGTATTAACCCGAAAGACGGCCGTATGGTTGTGATCGAGATGAACCCTCGTGTATCTCGTTCGTCTGCGCTTGCTTCTAAAGCAACTGGTTTCCCGATTGCAAAAATTGCTGCGAAACTAGCTGTTGGTTATACTCTTGATGAATTGAAAAATGACATCACTGGTGGTGTAACTCCTGCGAGCTTTGAACCAGCAATTGACTATGTTGTAACGAAGATTCCTCGTTTTAACTTTGAGAAGTTCCCACAAGCAGAACCAGTTCTTACCACTCAGATGAAGTCTGTTGGTGAAGTCATGGCAATTGGCCGTAACTTCCAAGAATCTGTACAAAAAGCATTACGTGGTCTTGAGGTTGGTGTAAGCGGTTTTGATGAAAAAATCGAAGCTGGTGCAACAAACGTAAAAGAAACGATTTTAAAAGAGCTTAAAGTTCCGGGTCCTGAGCGTATTTGGTACGTAGCAGATGCATTCCGTCATGGCTTCTCTTTAGATGACGTATTTGAAGCAACTAAAATTGACCGTTGGTTCTTGATTCAAATTCAAGATATCGTCAACACAGAAGCTCAAGTAAAAACTTTAGGTTTTGGTGACTTAAACGCGGATAACATCCGTTCGTTCAAGCGTAAAGGTTTATCGGACCTTCGTATTGCTCACCTCATGGGCATTTCACAAAAGCAATTCCGTAAACAACGTTGGAACTTGGGTGTTTATCCAGTTTACAAACGTGTTGATACATGTGCTGCCGAGTTTGAATCTGGCACAGCATATATGTATTCAACTTACGATGAAGAATGTGAAGCAAATCCATCAAATCGTGACAAGATCATGGTAATTGGTGGTGGTCCAAACCGTATTGGTCAAGGTATCGAATTTGACTACTGCTGTGTACACGCTGCTCTAGCTATGCGTGAAGACGGTTATGAAACAATCATGGTGAACTGTAACCCTGAGACTGTTTCTACCGACTACGACACATCAGATCGTTTGTACTTCGAACCTGTAACACTTGAAGATGTTCTTGAAATCGTTCGTACTGAGAAGCCAAAAGGCGTAATCGTACAATACGGTGGTCAGACTCCACTTAAGTTAGCACGTGCTTTAGAAGAAGCTGGTACTCCTATTATCGGTACTTCTCCAGATGCAATTGACCGTGCAGAAGACCGTGAACGTTTCCAACAAATGATTCAACGTTTACAGCTTCGTCAACCAAACAACAGCATTGTAAAATCTGCTGAAGAAGGTATCTCTGAAGCTGCGAAAGTTGGTTATCCGTTAGTTGTTCGCCCATCTTATGTATTGGGTGGTCGCGCAATGGAAATCGTGTATAACGAAGATGAACTTAAACGTTATCTTCGCGAAGCAGTACAAGCTTCTAACGAAGCCCCTGTTCTTCTTGACCGTTTCCTTGACGATGCAACTGAAGTTGACGTTGACTGTGTATCTGACGGTAAAGATGTGGTGATTGGCGGTATCATGCAGCACATCGAACAAGCAGGTATTCACTCAGGTGACTCTGCGTGTTCTATTCCTCCTTACTCTCTGTCTCAAGAGATTCAGGACGAAATGCGTCGTCAAACAGTGGCTATGGCAAAAGAACTTGGTGTTGTTGGCTTGATGAACGTTCAATTCGCAGTTAAAGGCGATGACGTTTATGTTCTTGAAGTTAACCCACGTGCTTCACGTACTGTGCCGTTCGTATCGAAATGTATTGGTGAATCTTTAGCAAAAGTAGCTGCTCGTTGTATGGCGGGTCAATCACTTGAATCTCAAGGCTTTACTAAAGAAATCATTCCAACACACTTTTCTGTGAAGGAAGCAGTTTTCCCATTTGCTAAATTCCAAGGCGTAGATCCTATGCTTGGACCTGAGATGAAATCTACAGGTGAAGTAATGGGTGTTGGTAAGACATTCGGTGAAGCATTCTATAAAGCTGTTTTAGGTTCTAATGACCGCTTACCAGGCCTGCCAACTGAAGGCGAAGAAAAGATTGCTTTCTTATCTGTCCGTGAATCTGATAAGAAATATATCGCGGATATCGCTAAAAAGTTTGTAGCATACGGCTTCAAACTGGTAGCAACAGGTGGAACTTATAAAGTGCTTAAAGAAGCAGGTTTGGAATGTGAACCTGTAAATAAAGTAACTGAAGGTCGTCCACACATTGTTGACCGCTTGAAAAATGGCGAAATACACCTTATTGTCAACACTACTGAAGGCAAACAAGCTCAATATGACTCTGCAATGATTCGTCGTGCTGCCCTACAAGGCAAAGTGTATTACACAACGACTATCAATGGCGCAGAAGCAGTTTGCCAAGCCTTTGCTGTGAAATTGCCAATGGATGTATACCGCTTGCAAGATTTAACTGTAGGTTAATTTTTTTCCGATAAGTCCCGCCACCTTATCGGTGGCGGGATTTTTTCATTTTTTTAACTGTGTTTTCTCAACTTAAGAGGGACCGAAATGCAACGTTATCCAATGACCCCTGAAGGTAAAAGCGCCTTAGAGAAAGAATTACAACATCTGAAATCTGTTGAACGTCCGCGTATTACTCAAGCGATTGCTGAGGCACGTGAACATGGGGACTTAAAAGAAAACGCAGAATATCATGCTGCTCGTGAACAGCAAGGTTTCTGTGAAGGCCGTATCCAAGATATCGAAGGAAAATTGGGTGCTGCACAAGTCATCGATGTTAAAGACTTAGAACAAAACGGTCGTGTTGTATTCGGTGTTACGGTAACGATTGAAAACCTTGATACTGAAGAACGCAAGACTTATAAAATTGTTGGTGATGATGAGGCTGATTTTAAAATTAATAAAATCTCAGTGAACTCACCAATCGCTCGCGGCCTTTTGGGTAAAAATGAAGGTGATGAAGTAAAAATCACCACTCCTCAAGGCGAAGTTGAGTATGAAGTTGTAAGTGTAGAATATCTCTAAGATACTGCCCTTGAACCCCTCTTCCTGAGGGGTTTTTATTTAATATGGTTTAGCTCATTTTTTGGATAATAGATTATGGATACGTCTCTGATTAACACACCAGTCCGTCATTGGTGCGAATTTGAGTTTATTTCCAAAACTGTAAAAAATCCGAATATCCATATTAAAGGTAATTATTCTTACTACTCAGCCTATTGGGATCAAGGTTTTGAACGTTGTGTCGTACGCTATTTACACGACAAAGCTTCGACCCCAGACAAACCTATCGATCAGCTTTATATTGGTAATTTTGTGTGTTTTGGGGCTGAGTGCGTGATTATGATGGGTGGTAATCAGCTGCATAGACCAGACTGGATTTCGACTTTCCCTTTTGATACCCGCAGTTTTTTAGCTGCTGGTGATACTATAATTGCAGATGGCTGTTGGATTGGAAGCCGTGCAATGATTATGCAAGGTGTAAAAATCGGTGAAGGTGCTGTTATTGCAACTGGAGCCGTCGTAACAAAAGACATTCCACCCTATGCAATTGTTGGTGGTGTACCAGCAACAATTATTAAATACCGGTTTCCTCCCGAGCAAATAGAGAAACTACTCGCTTTAAAGCTTTATGATTTAGACGAAAAACAAGTTTTAAAAATGCGGGAATATTTGCAAACTGATGATATTGATGCTCTAACAGCACATATTGAAAATTTACGAGACAAATAAAATGTATTCTCAAGTTTTTCTTGTTTAAAAATCACAAATGATTACGTCCTCGAATTTAAATCGTAAGAAAAGAAGTATAAAGTATTGAATAAATAAGCATCATTACAATAAGGAACAATCTCATGTTATATCAACATATTCTTGTACCAATTGACGGTTCTGAAACTTCCATGGTCGCTATGAAGGAAGCGATCAAACTTGGAAAAGCATTAAATAGTAAAATTACTATCGTACAGGTCATGGCACTTGATCCAATTATTGCAGATCTTTATGTGAAGACTGGTCAAACCAACGAACTAATTGAGCGGACTAGAACATACTTACTCGATATTTTAGAACAAGCCAAACAACAATTTTTACAAGAAGGCCTTACTGTAGAAACCAAATTACTTGAAGGTTTCGTTGTTCACGAAGAAATTATTCAAGCTGCACAAGAACTTAATGCTGACCTGATTGTAATGGGCTCTCATGGCCGTACAGGCGTGCGAAAACTTGTTTTAGGAAGTGTCGCACAAAAAGTTTTAGGTGAAAGCCATATTCCAGTTTTAATTGTTCGCTAAAAATTGCCTGTCTGGCTCAATTCAGCCAGATAGGCACCTATTTTTTAAAAGGAATAATGTCTTCTCTTGATTGCTCAACCGTTATTGTTTTTTTACTTTTAAAAGCATCCCAAGAATAATGTTTATAGTTTAACTGCCATAAATAGTAAGATTGGCCGATATCTTTAAACCTAATATTTAATGTCATCCATGTTTCATCATGGCAATGCGGTGACTTCTTATACTCTTGTTCTGAAAAGCATGCCCGAATCATTTCATTCGAAGAAAAAGCAATATCTTTTAATGCAACCTGATACTGCCCTTTAGGCTTAAGCTCAACAAAATCAGCATTTTCCTCAAAACGCCCTCCTCCAGAATAACCAGTAAACCATGTGTTTAGCACTGCTATGGCATATTCACTTTTATTAAGCGGATATAGTGCTGGAAAGATTTTGAGTCCATTAGGGCCTAAATCATCAGAATGTGGCTCTTTATTACTATGTTCATAATTTTTAAAATTCCACTGATTTATTACTGTGTATTGGTTATTTAGCTTTTTAACTTGAGCAATTTGCGGAGTCTCATCTATTAAATAATAAGTCTGATCTTGTGTATTTTTGGCTTTCCATAGCTTAGCTTCATCGCTACATTTCTGGCTCAACTGCTGACAAATCGAATGTATATCTTGTGATGAAGCTTTCACATTTATAAAAGGTTGAGCTGAAATAGCCTGCTCTGCAAAACTCGATTGCGCTGTTAAACCTAGTAGTAACATGGCTACACTCCGCCATTTATAATTCTGCATTTGTATTTGTTCTCTTTAATCGTTTTAAGGTTGCCATGCAAACTGCTTTAAGTTCACTTTGCCATTCAACAAATAGATTCCTTCAGCTTCAAGCTTTAACTGCTGAACATTTTTACCTTTTTCATTAAATTTACTTAGGCTAATTTTACCTTGTGAGTTAATAACACGGTACCAAGGAACTTGATGGTCTGCTTCAAGATGCTTAAGAACATAACCCACTAATCTGGCGTGTTTAGGTAACCCCGCCATACGTGCTATTTGTCCGTAAGTTGCTACTTTTCCATATGGAATGAGAGCGATGACTTCTAAAATTTGTCGATGTAGTTCATACTGAGTTGTCAAAATGGAATCCATAAAAATTGACATCGTTCATATCATATAAAAATTTACTTTAAATCTCTTTAAAAGAATATGCAGAGACAATGCGATGAATATGAAAAAAACCTTACTGATGATTACAGGGACACTTCTGTGTGTTTCTTGTACGACCCGCCCTCCTCTACAAACGCCAGATTTATCAGAGGAACCTGCCAATAATAGACCTGTAGTTCCAGTCACTTTCGTTTTTACTACTGACAATCCTTCTGCTGCACGCTTTGATAACCTGACACAAATGCGAAAAGAAGTCCGCATCTTAAATAAATACTATTTAGATGACCAAGGAAATAAAATATTTAATTTCAAATTAAATCGTTATATTTCTTACCAAGATTTTTCAAAAATGCACTGCGAACTTGGTAATGAAATAAACCAAGCTCGTCCTATTTCTGTAGGCTCTATTCCCGCAAGTGCCAATGCATGTTTCCCTAAACGCACAGCACGTAAAGAAGTCATCATCTTTATATACGATGCATATTCAAAAAACTTAGAGTTTGATGATGTTACCAGTCGGACATTCCGTAATAATGGAAAACCCTTTATTTTATTAGACTGGAATCGTTTAAATTACAATATTCAAGCAGGTAGTATTCATGAAATGGGCCACGCTTTCGGCTTAAAACATGTATGTGCACCTAATGCTACCAAAACTACCCCGACCAATATTATGGCCAGTGCTGAATGTAAATTAGGCAGTGGTGGATTAAGAAACTTAGGCTTTACGCAAGCACAGCTTCAAACCATTTTATCTAGTTATAAACAATATACTTAAAATTTAATTTCAATATACGCCCCCAAGCTATCTTGGGTAGTAATGTAATCTTCATGGGCCAGTAAAGATGTCATATAAGTACTGGCCTTTGAAAAATTCTCAGTATCTACAGGGTACGGTTGCCAAAAAGTTTTTAAGTTATCCGTATAAATTGGATAAAGTCGAAACAAGTCCTTTGCTAGATCTAGTCTCGCTATACAGCCAAATGGCAAAGCACTTTGCTGTTCATACTCTCCATCACTATTAAACACAGCATTGCCTATACCCAACACAACTGGCTTATGGTTGATGATCTGAATGGGTTGAATAGTATGAGCACCATGACCAATGATCAGGTCAGCCCCTGCTTGTGTAAGAATCGCAGCAAGTTTAATTTGCTCTTTTGTGGGAGGTTTGAAGTCGATTCCCCAATGGCAAATAACAATAATTTTATGCTTAGGATGAGCCTGCTTATAACTCACTATTTGCTCAAGTAAAACACCATTTAAGCAAGCTACTCCACTTCGCGATCCTAATGCATAGAAATCATAGTCTAGATAAGCGGTGTCTCTATGCCAGTAACCATTAAAAATCGCATAGTGCTTATTTTCAAAAGATATTTCAAAGTAATTGTGGGCATCTTTTTGATTTAGTCCAGCACCTATATATAAAACATTCGCCTGATCTAACTGTTGTAATGTATAGGCCAATCCTTCATCGCCATAATCTTTCAAATGATTATTTGCCAACACCAAATAGTTAAGATGAACGTTATTAAACTCTTCTAATGTCTTTTTAGCATCGGCTTTTAGAATGAATGGCTTTTTATCTTTTAATGGTGATTGGTTTTCTAGAGAAAAGACTGCTTCAAAGTTAGCTATATTTATGTCATTTTTACCTAAAAATGGCTGTATTTTTTCAAATGAATAGTGATATCCATATTGTTGTAAAGCATCCATTTTCCCTCTAGATTTACGCTTTTCAGTATACATTTCACCGAAATAAGTATCTCCAAGAATATTGATGATCCCAGTCTGTGAAGTACAACTCTTCGCGTTTACATACTCTTCTTGGAAATAGTGATAATAAGGAACCAAATGCTCGAGACGGTGAATGTCATCTAAAAAAGAGAAAAAGCCAATGCTCTGGTTATCTTCAAGATAAGTAATATAAATTTGTCTAACTGTATGTGAGATATATAAAACCGAAGTGAGTACCGGATGAGCAAGTAAAGGCGTAATGGGTTGATATACTTTATTTTTAAAAGAAAGGTTTTTAATAAAGAAAAGTTTTTTTAGCTCGGCTGGATAGCTATAAATGTGCTGTACTAATAGAAAGAGTTTTTTTAATTGATTAGATGAATTTAAAGTTAAATGATAGTTTCTTGCTCTTTGAGACAAGATCAATTGTGCTTGCTCAACTGAACCAAAAAGCATATTGCTTAAAGCATGTTTGACATCATTTGCCTGAGTAAAAATTAAGAATTGCAAGAGCTCGACAAATGTATATGTTTCATTTTTTTCTAAACCTAAATTTTGCTCACCAATTTGCTTAAGCTTTTGCTCAGATACAACATAGGTCTTATCTGCTTTGATATTTTTTTGATGAAACTGCTCTAATGCATAATCAATGAGCAATAAAGTTGAAATGTCTCCATCAATTTCAAATTCCCAAACTGTATCATCAAAGTTCGTATTATCTAGAGCTGCCAATAACTTAATTTCAAACAGAGGATCAGTCATTTCTCCTCTCCTTCGAAATCTTTTACATAGGCTATGTAGCCCGATAAGTTATGTTCTTGGTCATCTATTCTTACTCTAAAGCGATCATGTCGTACATAAAAAGCATGCAATATTTTATCTGGACGCGCCATGTACATCGCTATTTCTGGATAGAAAAAGCCTGTGGTTTGAAACTCAGCCCGAAATGTAATGAGCTTTTTTAACTCGTGCATATATGCTTGTTCAAAAAGTTTTTGATGGCCTTGCTCTTTTAAACGATTTACCATTTTATAAGCAGCCATGAGCATTTCTAACAAAGTGGCATACGTTGTTTTTCTATTTCGAATAAAAATAAAATGTTTTAAATAATTATTTAAACCAAAAATAAAATATTTTTCTTCAGGACATATTTTTGTAAGCTCATTGGTACAGTAACTTAACCAATGATCATGATATTTTTCATATCTTTTATAAATAAAGTTTTCAAACATTAATTTAACGGTATCTAATAATCTTTTATCCTGATTAATTTGATATAACCTGAGCAAAGCTAATGCTGCTTCTCCATCGTAATAAATAATTCTAAACTTTTCTTTTAAATCATAGTTTGGATAATTTAATACATGAGTAGTTAATCCATCTGAATCAACTAATTTTAAAATACCATTTGCAAGTTTCTCTGCATATTTTAAATAATCCGCTTTTTGAGAAATTTCCTGATATTTCGTTAACATTAAAATAGCTGCTGCGTTTGCACCTAATTTAATTTCAAACTCCCCTTCTTTTCCATCACTCATAAAAGCAGTGATAGAGTCTTTTTCTTTATAAAAGTGAGTAAGTGCATATTGGATGGCACTCACAATTTTAGGCCAATATTCAGGTTTATTTTGTACTTCGAAAGTTTCTAATAACGCATAAAGTGATGTGCAATGACGTACCGTATTGTAGTTGCGGATATCTCGATCGAAGGCAGGAAAATAACCATAAATGAATTTGCCATTTTCTTGAATCTGGCTGTGCAAAAAAGCTGCATTTTTCTCAATCAGCTCTCTAAAATGCAGCTTCTTGTTGATCGCAATACCTCTAATACCATTTGCATCATAACGGCTTGCTAAATTAATAAACTTTCCATTTTCATAAAAGGTTGCATAGGTATCGAAAGTCCAAACATCTTGTAGCTCTTGTAGTCTAATATGTGATTGAACAGCATTATATTTTTGCTTAATTGCATAGTTCAGATTGGTTTCATCAAAAAAGTTGGGTTTGTCATAACTTAAGCCCCGGATAATTGCTTTGCCATATATCTCTTGCTCAAGAAAAACTACCGAACATGCTTCATCAAATGCAATTCCTCTACGATAGTGGTTATTGTGAAATTGATGATGAACAAGTTGTTCTATTTGACTCCAACTTTGTTTTTCTAGGTTGTACGCAACATCAATTTTTATATAGTCTGAAAGTTGATCTGGAGAAAACTGTCTATCAATAAAATCGAGTAATTGTATAGTTGCTTGTGAAAAAGCTGTTTTTTCGGTATGCCAGACATTACATCTTTGATCTTTAGGACCAAATGATATAAACAAAATTGTTTCTTCTGGAAGGTCTGGAACATGCTGAATGAAATGTTCCAACCAAAGCTTAAGTTGTCTTTTAAAGTCTAAAAATACCGACACTCGAATTAAGTCCCTATTCGTTATTTGTTGTTCTATAAAATTCTCAATACATCATAGCATGAACTCTCTAAAAGCTCAGTTAACGTATTGTTTAAACATAAAAAAAGAGAACCCTAGGGTTCTCTTTTTATTTGGTTAATTATCTATTAATAGATAATTTGACCGTTGTTAAGAAGATCATTAAGCGTTAATGATGTTCTAGCTTGATCCAAATGAATCGTCAACAATTGTGTACTTGAATAAGTTAAACCTAAGCCATCACGGTCTACACTAATTGTGGCATTTTGTGTGGCAGCGTCATAGCTTACAGATACATACTGACCAATAGTTAAACTGTTTGGATGAGTAAGTAACAAGTTACTAATATCGATCTTATCAGCTTGGCTATCAGTTGTTGTATTACCTACATGGAAATCAGTCCATGTATCTTTACCACCAGCTGTTGTGTTACCACCTGTTGGGCTATTCACACTAGCAGCAGTCAACGTGTTGTAAATCAAGGTATCCGAGCCATTTCCAAGCGTAAATGTATCATTTGCTCCTGTACTTACAGCTAGGCTATTCAACTCTTGACTTAAGTTGATGGTTAATGTGCTAGTTGACTCTGCACCAGTCACTGATACAAGTTTATAGTTAATTGTATCAATCGTAGCATTCGCCGCAGTATCAAGCGCTTTATAGTAGTACGAACCATCATGGTAGAGATACAACGTACCTTCACCTGTATTGATCGCCTGACCAGCAGCAATTTGGTAATTTCCTGGTGTAACTTCTACATATAGTTGAGAAGCAGCTGAAGTATCTGCTACTCCACCAGTTGTGTCGCCTAACAAGATATTACCGTGAATCCAATCAGACTGACCATCAGGTGTATATTGATTTAGGTGTGTTACCGTAGTTGATACTTGCGTATCAATAGTTACAGTACCTATCGCTATAGTGGTTAATGTATAAGACACGCGATACAGACCTGCATCTAAATGAGGTACTGTTTGATCAATAATAGCACCACCTAACCCAAGAGAGGCTAATGCAGTTTGTGAACCTGAATAAACAGTATTTACCCAAGTAGCACCACCATCATTGGATTTTTGAATAACGTAACTTACTGTTGGTCCTAATCCTGCCCCAGCAGCAAGTAATGCTTTGATACTCACATTATCCACAGTATTAGCAGCCACAGTGAATGAGTTAGAGTTCACTGTTTGACTACCAATCAATGTTACTGATGGATTAGCTACCGGTACATCAACAGCTGCATCGGTCACTTGTTTCATACTAACAGTTGCATGATTAATATCAGCATTTGCTACAGGTAACGGAATTACCGCATCTGCACCAGGGTTAGCATTGTTCCAAGTAATATTCACATCTGGAGAACCAATTTGGATATGCAATGTTGCTGTGTCTGTTCTACCAGTTACAGGGTCTGTCACTGTATAGGTAAAGCTATCAACTTTTCCTATATTTTGTGTGTTCGCTGTAGCTTGATAACTGTAAGTACCATCAGCATTAATCGTTAAGGAACCATAAGCACCCACAATAACTGTTGATGAACCTACATTCACAGCCGATGTATTACCTGTTTCAGAAGACACAGAAGTCACAACTGTCGTAGTCGTAATATAGTCTGGCGTATAGTTTGGTCCATATACAGCCGAGTTGTCGTCTGAAAGAACATTGCCTGTAACCGGAGTTACAACCAAGTTAGGTACTTGCGTAATATCACCATTATTCAAAGTAATACTTGCAGTGACACTACCTAGAGCAGTTAGAAGCGTATTGCTTTCCATAAATAGCTCATAGCTACCAGAACCTAAATTATCAACTTTGAATTTCACTTCAGAGCCGAAGATACCTAATAGGTCAAGCACACCAGTATTTGCACTATCTGCAATTACCGTACGAGTACCGTCTGGATTTACTCGTGTTAATACCACATGTAAACCATCAACAACTGTAGCTACTGAACCAAAGTTAACCGAGATGATAGCTTCAGACACATGTCCTTCAGCTACATTAAAAGTTGCTGTACCTTGTTTAGAACCAACAACAACGCCACCAACACCTAACAACCAGCTATAGCTAATCGCGTTATTAAGAACTTGTTGTGTAGTCGGGTAAACCATATCAATTGCTGCTGAAGCAACGTTATCCATTGCATCAACTGGAACATGACCTGTAATAACCGCAGGTTGTGATGGATCTGCTGCATTCCAAGTCATAGCAACCTTGTTACTATCCAAGTGGACATACAAGATAGCTTGAGATGTATTACCTGTTGCTGGGTCTAGTAACGTATACGAGAACTGATCCACTTTACCAAGGTTGAGACCATCTGCATTTGGTGTATAGGTATAATTACCATGTTGATCAATGACTAACGTACCGTAAGTACCAGTGATTGTAGTTGTACCCGTCGCATTAACAGCATTTCCGTTCACCGCTGAGATCACTGCATTATTGCTTGCAGCATCTACTGCACCATTAATACCTGCATCTTTGATGACGTTACCAGAGATCGGATCAACTGAATATCCAGATACAACATATGGGTTATACACATCCATTGTACCTGTCAATGTACCACCAATACCCACACCTGCCAGACCACTGTAACCCATGAATGCACGATATTGTCCTGGATCTAGCCCTTCAATGACTGCGGTTGGAGTACCTCCTATTAGAGATAAGCTAACTAAAGTCGCTTGTGGGTTGTTTCCGCCAATAGATACCCATTGTCCTGTTGCAGCATCATATTTTTGAACAACAATCGAATAGTCATTCAATACACCAGCGTTGAGTAAACCACTGAATGTAAATGTCGCAGTACCTTGACGGTCAGCATCTACATTAAATGCAACTGTTGGGTTACCAAGAAGTTGTAAATTTAGACCTGCTAACGATACTGCTGCTAAATAACTTGCACTACCAAGCGCTACATCATTCGCAACAAGTAAAGATTCTGGGTTAATTTCAGCAACTGCCAAGTTATCTGCAGCTTTAACAGAACTTAATTGAATGTTAAGTGCTGCTTGGGCCACATCACCAGTTACAGAATCTTTTAAGGTATATACAAAGTGATCGACTTGCCCAACTCCAGAAGCATTTTGATTTGGAGTATAAACGTATGAACCATCAAGGTTGATCACCAACGTACCGTATGTACCATTAATGACTGTGCCATTAGCAAGAACAGGTTGGTTATTAACTTCACTCACAACTGTATTTGGAGTTACGACATCAGCTTGCCCGCTTGAGTTAATATCTACAATCACATTACCGTCCGCAGTTTCTGTATAGAAACTACCGATTTGAGTTGTATCATAAATATCCATAGTACCTGTTAAAGTACCGAGTAAACCAATACCTGCTAGACCGTTATAAGTCATGAATGCACGGTATTGACCTTGCTCAAGCCCATCGATAACAACACCTGGTGTAGAACCTAATAAAGTCAGGTGAAGAATATCTGCTTGACCACCACCATATATAGAAGTCCATTGACCAGTAGCTGTATCAAATTTTTGTACAACTAATGAGTAATCAGATAGAGCATTGACCCCAATTAAAGCACTGTAGGTGAATGTCGCATTACCTTCTTGATTGGCAGCTACATTAAAGTTAACCGCTTCAGAACCAAGTTGTAGGTTAAGACCAGCAAGTGATACAAGCGCCAAGTAAGTTTTGCTACCAAGAGCCGCATCATTTGCAATTTGTAATGGTTGTGGAGCCAGAACAGCCGTATCAAAGTTGTCATATGCAATGATAGAAGAACTTGCAATTGTATAACTTTGGGTAGCTTGCAAATTACTACTGTTGCCAGCAGCATCCGTAAAGGTTGCTTTTGCATCAACGGTCAAATCAGTATCAGCTACAAGCTGGCTACCAGGTACACCTATTGTCCATGTTCCACTTACTGGATCTACTACAGCTGTGTAGTCTGTGCCATTAACGTTAACAACAACCGAAGTAATAGTTGCATCAGCAGGAATAGTCACCGTTCCAGTAATATTTACTGTTCCTGCAGTCTCAACTGGACTAAGGACGTTATCACCTGTAATCGGATTAAACGCAATTGCAGCCGTATTAATGTCTGGTGGCGTAGTATCCACAGTTACTGTGACATCAGTAGCATTATCGATATTGCCTTGTGCATCTACTGCTTGTGCATGGATAGTCACTGGGCCGTCTGCAGTTACTGCGATTGCTGCTGTGATATAACCATTGCTCAAGTCAGTTGCATTAACAGTGTAGTTAGTGCCGTTAACGTTTACGACAGTACCTACCGCTGCATCTGGACCTAATCCTACACGGGCATTAAAGCTACCGTCAGTGCCAAGTTCTGCTGCATTGATGATGCCATCAATGTTTAAGTCATCCGGTACTGTGATCGCACTAATCAAATCAGCTGGTGTGGTATCTACAGTCACAGTGACATCTGTTGGGCTGCTGATATTACCTTGCGCATCCACTGCTTGGGCATGAATGGTGATTGGACCATCCGCTGTCACAGGAATGGCTGCAGTGATATAGCCATTGCCAAGATCAGTCGCATTGACAGTATAGTTAGTGCCGTTAACGTTTACGACAGTACCCACCGCCGCATCTGGACCCAACACTACACGCGCATTGAAGCTGCCGTCTGTGCCAAGTTCCGATGCATTGATAATGCCATCAGTATTTAAGTCATCCGGTACTGTAATCGGACCAAGTAAGTTCGCTGGTAGCGTATCTACTGTCACGATTACATCTGCTGGACTGCTGATATGACCTTGTGAATCTACTGCTTGGGCATGGATGGTAATTGGGCCATCCGCTGTCACAGGAATTGCTGCAGTGATATAGCCATTCGTCAAGTCAGTCGCATTGACAGTGTAGTCAGTGCCGTTAACATTCACGACAGTGCCCACCACTGCATCTGGACCCAATGCAACACGGGCATCAAAGCTGCCGTCTGTGCCAAGTTCTGCTGCATTGATAATACCGTCACTATTTAAGTCATCTGGTACTGTAATCGGACCAAGTAGATTCGCTGCTGCAGTGTCTACAGTCACGACCGCACTGCCAGTACCCACATTACCTGCAAGGTCTGTTGCTGTCACAGTCACGGTATGGGGACCATCGGTCAACACTGGAAGTGTATTGTCTGCAAGTGTCCAGCTACCATTGCCATTGTTCACCGCAGTATAGTTCACACCATTTACAGTCACGACCACAGTTGCTGTTGGATCGTTCACTGTACCTGTTAATTCAGGTGTGCTGTCATTGGTGGTTACATCACTTAAAGCGACTGTCGGCGCAGTAGCATCTAAAGTTACAGTGACATCTGTCGAAGTACTGATATTACCTTGCGCATCCATTGCTTGGGCATGGATGGTGATTGGCCCATCTGCTGTCACAGGAATCGCTGCGGTGATATAGCCATTCGTCAAGTCAGTTGCACTCACTGTGTAGTCAGTGCCATTAACATTCACGACAGTGCCCACCACTGCATCCGGACCCAACGCGACACGGGCATCAAAGCTGCCGTCTGTGCCAAGTTCTGATGCATTGATGATGCCATCAATGTTTAAGTCATCTGGTACTGTGATCGCACCAAGCAAGTTCGCTGGAGTTGTATCCACAGTCACAGTGACATCTGTTGGAGTACTGATATTACCTTGTGCATCCACTGCTTGTGCATGGATGGTAATCGACCCATCTGCTGTCACAGGAATCGCTGCGGTGATATAGCCATTCGTCAAGTCAGTTGCACTTACTGTGTAGTCAGTGCCGTTAACATTCACGACAGTGCCCACCACTGCATCCGGACCCAACGCGACACGGGCATTGAAGCTGCCGTCTGCGCCAAGTTCTGCTGCATTGATAATGCCATCAGTATTTAAGTCATCTGGTACTGTGATCGCACCAAGCAAGTTCGCAGGAAGCGTATCCACTGTCACAGTGACATCGGTAGGACTGCTGATATTACCTTGCGCATCCACCGCTTGTGCATGGATGGTAATCGACCCATCTGCTGTCACAGGAATCACTGCGGTGATATAGCCATTCGTCAAGTCAGTTGCACTTACTGTGTAGTCAGTGCCGTTAACATTCACGACAGTACCCACCGCTGCATCTGGACCTAACGCGACACGGGCATTGAAGCTACCGTCTGCACCAAGTTCTGCTGCATTGATGATGCCGTCAGTGTTTAAGTCATCCGGTACTGTGATTGCACCAAGCAAGTTCGCTGCTGCAGTATCTACAATTACAGTGACATCTGTCGGAGTACTGATATTGCCTTGCGCATCCACCGCTTGTGCATGGATGGTAATTGGGCCATCAGCAACCACTGGGATCACTGCGGTGATATAGCCATTCGTCAAGTCAGTTGCACTTACTGTGTAGTCAGTGCCGTTAACGTTTACGACAGTACCCACCGCTGCATCTGGACCCAACGCAACACGGGCATTGAAGCTATTGTCTGCACCCAATTCTGATGCATTGATAATGCCGTCAGTATTTAAGTCATCCGGTACTGTAATCGCTCCAAGTAAGTTCGCTGGAAGCGTATCTACAGTTACAGTGACATCTGTTGGGCTGCTGATATTACCTTGCGCATCCACTGCTTGTGCATGGATGGTAATTGCACCATCTGCTGTCACAGGAATTGTTGCGGTGATATAGCCATTGCCCAGGTCAGTCGCACTCACTGTGTAGTCAGTACCGTTAACATTCACAACAGTACCCACGGTTGCGTCAGAACCCAACGCAACACGGGCATTGAAGCTACCATCTGCACCAAGTTCTGATGCATTGATAATGCCATCAGTATTTAAGTCATCTGGTACTGTAATCGGGCCAAGTAAGTTCGCTGGTAGCGTATCTACTGTCACGATGACATCTGCTGGACTGCTGATATGGCCTTGGGCATCCACTGCTTGTGCATGGATAGTGATTGGACCATCCGCTGTCACAGGAATTGCTGCGGTGATATAGCCATTCGTCAAGTCAGTTGCACTCACCGTGTAGTCAGTGCCGTTAACGTTTACGACAGTGCCCACCACTGCATCTGGACCCAACGCGACACGGGCATCAAAGCTGCCGTCTGTGCCAAGTTCTGCTGCATTGATAACACCGTCACTGTTTAAGTCATCCGGTACTGTAATCGCACCAAGTAGGTTCGCTGCCGCAGTATCTACAGTCACAACCGCACTGGTTGTACTCAGATTACCTGCTGGGTCGGTTGCTGTCACAGTCACGGTATGTGGACCATCGGCCAACACTGGAAGTGTATTGTCTGCAAGTGTCCAGGTACCGTTGCCGTTATTAACCGCTGGATAGTTCACACCATTTACAGTCACGACCACAGTCGCTGCTGGATCATTCACTGTACCTGTTAATTCAGGTGTGCTGTCATTGGTAGTTACATCACTTAACACAACTGTTGGCGCAGTAGTGTCTAAAGTTACAGTGACATCTGCTGGACTGCTGATATTACCTTGTGCATCCACCGCTTGTGCATGAATGATAATTGGACCATCTGCTGTTACAGGAATTGCTGCGGTGATATAGCCATTCGTCAAGTCAGTTGCACTCACCGTGTAGTCAGTGCCGTTAACATTCACGACAGTACCCACCACTGCATCCGGACCCAACGCAACACGGGCGTCAAAGCTGCCGTCTGTGCCAAGTTCTGCTGCATTGATGATGCCATCAATGTTTAAGTCATCTGGTACTGTAATCGCACCAAGTAAGTTCGCCGGTGTCGTGTCTACAGTTACTGTGACATCTGCCGGGCTGCTGATATGACCTTGTGAATCCACTGCTTGGGCATGGATGGTGATTGGGCCATCTGCTGTCACAGGAATTGCTGCGGTGATATAGCCATTCGTCAAGTCAGTTGCACTCACTGTGTAGTCAGTGCCGTTAACGTTTACGACAGTGCCCACCACTGCATCCGGACCCAACGCGACACGGGCATCAAAGCTGCCGTCTGTGCCAAGTTCTGATGCATTGATGATGCCATCAATGTTTAAGTCATCAGGTACTGTAATCGCACCAAGTAGGTTCGCTGCTGCAGTATCTACAGTCACCACCGCACTGGTTGTACTCACGTTACCTGCTGGGTCGGTTGCTGTCACAGTCACAGTATGTGGACCATCTGCCAATACTGGAAGTGTATTGTCTGCAAGTGTCCAGGTACCGTTGCCATTATTGACCGCTGGATACTCCACACCATTTACAGTCACCACAACAGTCGCTGTTGGATCGTTCACTGTACCGGTTAATGCAGGTGTACTGTCATTGGTGGTTACATCACTTAACGCAACTGTCGGTGCTGTCGTATCGATAGTCACCACTGCACCTGTTATCCCCACATTACCTGCAGGGTCGGTCGCTGTCACAGTTACCGTATGTGGACCATCGGTCAACACTGGAAGCGTATTGTCTGCAAGTGTCCAGGTACCATTGCCGTTATTGACTGCTGGATAGTCCACCCCATCTACAGTCACCACCACAGTCGCAGTCGGATCATTCACTGTACCGGTTAATGCAGGTGTGCTGTCGTTGGTTAACACGTCACTCAAGGCAACGGTCGGTGCCAATGCATCTACAGTGCCTGTACCTGGTAATGATGGGTTACCTGCTGGGTCGGTTGCTGTCGCAGTCACTATTTGACCATCAAGCAAGTCACCTGGGTTTGGCGCTGTCCACTTACCATCAGGGCCTGCAACTACAGTTGCTGTTGTGCCATCAGGGAAGCTCACCGTTACGGTTGATCCCGCTTCTGCTGTACCTGTGATTGGATTAGTCGCATTGATTGGATCAATCACTGGTGCATTTGGTGCTGCCGTATCGACAGTCACGATGACATCTGCCGGGCTGCTGATATGACCTTGTGAATCCACTGCTTGGGCATGGATGGTGATTGGGCCATCTGCTGTCACAGGAATTGCTGCGGTGATATAGCCATTCGTCAAGTCAGTTGCACTCACTGTGTAGTCAGTGCCGTTAACGTTCACGACAGTGCCCACCACTGCATCCGGACCCAACGCGACACGGGCATCAAAGCTGCCGTCTGTGCCAAGTTCTGCTGCATTGATGATGCCATCAATGTTTAAGTCATCAGGTACTGTAATCGCACCAAGTAGGTTCGCTGCTGCAGTATCTACAGTCACCACCGCACTGGTTGTACTCACATTACCTGCTGGGTCGGTTGCTGTCACAGTCACGGTATGTGGACCATCTGCCAATACTGGAAGTGTATTGTCTGCAAGTGTCCAGGTACCGTTGCCATTATTGACCGCTGGATACTCCACACCATTTACAGTCACGACCACAGTCGCTGCTGGATCATTCACTGTACCTGTTAATTCAGGTGTGCTGTCATTGGTAGTTACATCACTTAACACAACTGTTGGCGCAGTAGTGTCTAAAGTTACAGTGACATCTGCTGGACTGCTGATATTACCTTGTGCATCCACCGCTTGTGCATGAATGATAATTGGACCATCTGCTGTTACAGGAATTGCTGCGGTGATATAGCCATTCGTCAAGTCAGTTGCACTCACCGTGTAGTCAGTGCCGTTAACATTCACGACAGTACCCACCACTGCATCCGGACCCAACGCAACACGGGCGTCAAAGCTGCCGTCTGTGCCAAGTTCTGCTGCATTGATGATGCCATCAATGTTTAAGTCATCTGGTACTGTAATCGCACCAAGTAAGTTCGCCGGTGTCGTGTCTACAGTTACTGTGACATCTGCCGGGCTGCTGATATGACCTTGTGAATCCACTGCTTGGGCATGGATGGTGATTGGGCCATCTGCTGTCACAGGAATTGCTGCGGTGATATAGCCATTCGTCAAGTCAGTTGCACTCACTGTGTAGTCAGTGCCGTTAACGTTTACGACAGTGCCCACCACTGCATCCGGACCCAACGCGACACGGGCATCAAAGCTGCCGTCTGTGCCAAGTTCTGATGCATTGATGATGCCATCAATGTTTAAGTCATCAGGTACTGTAATCGCACCAAGTAGGTTCGCTGCTGCAGTATCTACAGTCACCACCGCACTGGTTGTACTCACGTTACCTGCTGGGTCGGTTGCTGTCACAGTCACAGTATGTGGACCATCTGCCAATACTGGAAGTGTATTGTCTGCAAGTGTCCAGGTACCGTTGCCATTATTGACCGCTGGATACTCCACACCATTTACAGTCACCACAACAGTCGCTGTTGGATCGTTCACTGTACCGGTTAATGCAGGTGTACTGTCATTGGTGGTTACATCACTTAACGCAACTGTCGGTGCTGTCGTATCGATAGTCACCACTGCACCTGTTATCCCCACATTACCTGCAGGGTCGGTCGCTGTCACAGTTACCGTATGTGGACCATCGGTCAACACTGGAAGAGTATTGTCTGCAAGTGTCCAGGTACCATTGCCGTTATTGACTGCTGGATAGTCCACCCCATCTACAGTCACCACCACAGTCGCAGTCGGATCATTCACTGTACCGGTTAATGCAGGTGTGCTGTCGTTGGTTAACACGTCACTCAAGGCAACGGTCGGTGCCAATGCATCTACAGTGCCTGTACCTGGTAATGATGGGTTACCTGCTGGGTCAGTCGCTGTCGCAGTCACTATTTGACCATCAAGCAAGTCACCTGGGTTTGGCGCTGTCCACTTACCATCAGGGCCTGCAACTACAGTTGCTGTTGTGCCATCAGGGAAGCTCACCGTTACGGTTGATCCCGCTTCTGCTGTACCTGTGATTGGATTAGTCGCATTGATTGGATCAATCACTGGTGCATTTGGTGCTGCCGTATCGACAGTCACGATGACATCTGCCGGGCTGCTGATATGACCTTGTGAATCCACTGCTTGGGCATGGATGGTGATTGGGCCATCTGCTGTCACAGGAATTGCTGCGGTGATATAGCCATTCGTCAAGTCAGTTGCACTCACTGTGTAGTCAGTGCCGTTAACGTTCACGACAGTGCCCACCACTGCATCCGGACCCAACGCGACACGGACATCAAAGCTGCCGTCTGTGCCAAGTTCTGCTGCATTGATGATGCCATCAATGTTTAAGTCATCAGGTACTGTAATCGCACCAAGTAGGTTCGCTGCTGCAGTATCTACAGTCACCACCGCACTGGTTGTACTCACGTTACCTGCTGGGTCGGTTGCTGTCACAGTCACGGTATGTGGACCATCTGCCAATACTGGAAGTGTATTGTCTGCAAGTGTCCAGGTACCGTTGCCATTATTGACCGCTGGATACTCCACACCATTTACAGTCACCACAACAGTCGCTGTTGGATCGTTCACTGTACCGGTTAATGCAGGTGTACTGTCATTGGTGGTTACATCACTTAACGCAACTGTCGGTGCTGTCGTATCGATAGTCACCACTGCACCTGTTATCCCCACATTACCTGCAGGGTCGGTCGCTGTCACAGTTACCGTATGTGGACCATCGGTCAACACTGGAAGAGTATTGTCTGCAAGTGTCCAGGTACCATTGCCGTTATTGACTGCTGGATAGTCCACCCCATCTACAGTCACCACCACAGTCGCAGTCGGATCATTCACTGTACCGGTTAATGCAGGTGTGCTGTCGTTGGTTAACACGTCACTCAAGGCAACGGTCGGTGCCAATGCATCTACAGTGCCTGTACCTGGTAATGATGGGTTACCTGCTGGGTCGGTTGCTGTCGCAGTCACTATTTGACCATCAAGCAAGTCACCTGGGTTTGGCGCTGTCCACTTACCATCAGGGCCTGCAACTACAGTTGCTGTTGTGCCATCAGGGAAGCTCACCGTTACGGTTGATCCCGCTTCTGCTGTACCTGTGATTGGATTAGTCGCATTGATTGGATCAATCACTGGTGCATTTGGTGCTGCCGTATCGACAGTCACGATGACATCTGCCGGGCTGCTGATATGACCTTGTGAATCCACTGCTTGGGCATGGATGGTGATTGGGCCATCTGCTGTCACAGGAATTGCTGCGGTGATATAGCCATTCGTCAAGTCAGTTGCACTCACTGTGTAGTCAGTGCCGTTAACGTTCACGACAGTGCCCACCACTGCATCCGGACCCAACGCGACACGGGCATCAAAGCTGCCGTCTGTGCCAAGTTCTGCTGCATTGATGATGCCATCAATGTTTAAGTCATCAGGTACTGTAATCGCACCAAGTAGGTTCGCTGCTGCAGTATCTACAGTCACCACCGCACTGGTTGTACTCACATTACCTGCTGGGTCGGTTGCTGTCACAGTCACGGTATGTGGACCATCTGCCAATACTGGAAGTGTATTGTCTGCAAGTGTCCAGGTACCGTTGCCATTATTGACCGCTGGATACTCCACACCATTTACAGTCACCACAACAGTCGCTGTTGGATCGTTCACTGTACCGGTTAATGCAGGTGTACTGTCATTAGTGGTTACATCACTTAACGCAACTGTCGGTGCTGTCGTATCGATAGTCACCACTGCACCTGTTATCCCCACATTACCTGCAGGGTCGGTCGCTGTCACAGTTACCGTATGTGGACCATCGGTCAACACTGGAAGAGTATTGTCTGCAAGCGTCCAGGTACCGTTGCCGTTATTGACTGCTGGATAGTCCACCCCATCTACAGTCACCACCACAGTCGCAGTCGGATCATTCACTGTACCGGTTAATGCAGGTGTGCTGTCATTCGTCAACACATCATCTAGCGCAACCACAGGTGCCGTAATGTCTGCAGAGACTGTACCTGAACCTGGCAATGAGGTATTGCCTGCAGGGTCGGTTGCTGTCGCAGTTACTGTTTGACCATCAGTCAAGTCACCTGGGTTTGGCACTGTCCATTTACCATCAGGACCTACAATCACAGTTGCTGTTGTGCCATCAGGGAAGCTCACAGTCACGGTTGATCCCGCTTCTGCTGTACCTGTCACTGGATCAGTGGCATTGATTGGATCAAGAACCGGTGCATTTGGTGCTGTGGTATCGATAGTCACCACTGCACCTGTTGTACCCACATTACCTGCAGGGTCGGTCGCTGTCACAGTTACCGTATGTGGACCATCAGTCAACACTGGAAGCGTATTGTCTGCAAGTGTCCAGGTGCCATTGCCATTATTGGTTGCTGGATAGTTCACACCATCTACAGTCACCACCACAGTCGCACTCGGATCATTCACTGTACCGGTTAACGCAGGTGTGCTGTCATTCGTCAACACATCATCTAGCGCAACCACAGGTGCAGTAATGTCTGCAGAGACTGTACCTGAACCTGGCAATGAGGTATTGCCTGCAGGGTCGGTTGCTGTCGCAGTTACTGTTTGACCATCAGTCAAGTCACCTGGGTTTGGCACTGTCCATTTACCATCAGGACCTGCAACTACAGTTGCTGTTGTGCCATCAGGGAAGCTCACAGTCACGGTTGATCCCGCTTCTGCTGTACCTGTCACTGGATCAGTGGCATTGATTGGATCAAGAACCGGTGCATTTGGTGCTGTGGTATCGATAGTCACCACTGCACCTGTTGTACCCACATTACCTGCAGGGTCGGTCGCTGTCACAGTTACCGTATGTGGACCATCGGTCAACACTGGAAGCGTATTGTCTGCAAGTGTCCAGATACCGTTGCCGTTATTGACTGCTGGATAGTCCACCCCATCTACAGTCACCACCACAGTCGCAGTCGGATCATTCACTGTACCGGTTAATGCAGGTGTGCTGTCGTTGGTTAACACGTCACTCAAGGCAACGGTCGGTGCCAATGCATCTACAGTGCCTGTACCTGGTAATGATGGGTTACCTGCTGGGTCAGTCGCTGTCGCAGTCACTATTTGACCATCAAGCAAGTCACCTGGGTTTGGCGCTGTCCACTTACCATCAGGACCTGCAATCACAGTTGCTGTTGTGCCATCAGGGAAGCTCACAGTCACGGTTGATCCCGCTTCTGCTGTACCTGTCACTGGATCAGTGGCATTGATTGGATCAAGAACCGGTGCATTTGGTGCTGTGGTATCGATAGTCACCACTGCACCTGTTGTACCCACATTACCTGTAGGGTCGGTCGCTGTCACAGTTACCGTATGTGGACCATCGGTCAACACTGGAAGCGTATTGTCTGCAAGTGTCCAGGTGCCATTGCCATTATTGGTTGCTGGATAGTTCACACCATCTACAGTCACCACCACAGTCGCACTCGGATCATTCACTGTACCGCTTAACGCAGGTGTGCTGTCATTCGTCAACACATCATCTAGCGCAACCACAGGTGCAGTAATGTCTGCAGAGACTGTACCTGAACCTGGCAATGAGGTATTGCCTGCAGGGTCGGTTGCTGTCGCAGTTACTGTTTGACCATCAGTCAAGTCACCTGGGTTTGGCACTGTCCATTTACCATCAGGACCTGCAACTACAGTTGCTGTTGTGCCATCAGGGAAGCTCACAGTCACGGTTGATCCCGCTTCTGCTGTACCTGTCACTGGATCAGTGGCATTGATTGGATCAAGAACCGGTGCATTTGGTGCTGTGGTATCGATAGTCACCACTGCACCTGTTGTACCCACATTACCTGTAGGGTCGGTCGCTGTCACAGTTACCGTATGTGGACCATCGGTCAACACTGGAAGCGTATTGTCTGCAAGTGTCCAGGTGCCATTGCCATTATTGGTTGCTGGATAGTTCACACCATCTACAGTCACCACCACAGTCGCACTCGGATCATTCACTGTACCGCTTAACGCAGGTGTGCTGTCATTCGTCAACACATCATCTAGCGCAACCACAGGTGCCGTAATATCTGCAGAGACTGTACCTGAACCTGGCAATGAGGTATTGCCTGCAGGGTCGGTTGCTGTCGCAGTTACTGTTTGACCATCAGTCAAGTCACCTGGGTTTGGCACTGTCCATTTACCATCAGGACCTGCAACTACAGTTGCTGTTGTGCCATCAGGGAAGCTCACAGTCACGGTTGATCCCGCTTCTGCTGTACCTGTCACTGGATCAGTGGCATTGATTGGATCAAGAACCGGTGCATTTGGTGCTGTGGTATCGATAGTCACCACTGCACCTGTTGTACCCACATTACCTGCAGGGTCGGTCGCTGTCACAGTTACCGTATGTGGACCATCGGTCAACGCTGGAAGCGTATTGTCTGCAAGTGTCCAGGTACCGTTGCCGTTATTGACTGCTAGATAGTCCACCCCATCTACAGTCACCACCACAGTCGCAGTCGGATCATTCACTGTACCGGTTAATGCAGGTGTGCTGTCATTCGTCAACACATCATCTAGCGCAACCACAGGTGCCGTAATATCTGCAGAGACTGTACCTGAACCTGGCAATGAGGTATTGCCTGCAGGGTCGGTTGCTGTCGCAGTTACTGTTTGACCATCAGTCAAGTCACCTGGGTTTGGCACTGTCCATTTACCATCAGGACCTGCAACTACAGTTGCTGTTGTGCCATCAGGGAAGCTCACAGTCACGGTTGATCCCGCTTCTGCTGTACCTGTCACTGGATCAGTGGCATTGATTGGATCAAGAACCGGTGCATTTGGTGCTGTGGTATCGATAGTCACCACTGCACCTGTTGTACCCACATTACCTGCAGGGTCGGTCGCTGTCACAGTTACCGTATGTGGACCATCGGTCAACACTGGAAGCGTATTGTCTGCAAGTGTCCAGGTGCCATTGCCATTATTGGTTGCTGGATAGTTCACACCATCTACAGTCACCACCACAGTCGCACTCGGATCATTCACTGTACCGGTTAACGCAGGTGTGCTGTCATTCGTCAACACATCATCTAGCGCAACCACAGGTGCAGTAATGTCTGCAGAGACTGTACCTGAACCTGGCAATGAGGTATTGCCTGCAGGGTCGGTTGCTGTCGCAGTTACTGTTTGACCATCAGTCAAGTCACCTGGGTTTGGCACTGTCCATTTACCATCAGGACCTGCAACTACAGTTGCTGTTGTGCCATCAGGGAAGCTCACAGTCACGGTTGATCCCGCTTCTGCTGTACCTGTCACTGGATCAGTGGCATTGATTGGATCAAGAACCGGTGCATTTGGTGCTGTGGTATCGATAGTCACCACTGCACCTGTTGTACCCACATTACCTGCAGGGTCGGTCGCTGTCACAGTTACTGTATGTGGACCATCGGTCAACACTGGAAGCGTATTGTCTGCAAGCGTCCAGGTACCATTGCCATTATTGGTTGCTGGATAGTTCACACCATCTACAGTCACCACAACAGTCGCACTCGGATCATTCACTGTACCGCTTAACGCAGGTGTGCTGTCATTCGTCAACACATCATCTAGCGCAACCACAGGTGCCGTAATGTCTGCAGAGACTGTACCTGAACCTGGCAATGAGGTATTGCCTGCAGGGTCGGTTGCTGTCGCAGTTACTGTTTGGCCATCAGTCAAGTCACCTGGGTTTGGCACTGTCCATTTACCATCAGGACCTGCAACTACAGTTGCTGTTGTGCCATCAGGGAAGCTCACAGTCACGGTTGATCCCGCTTCTGCTGTACCTGTCACTGGATCAGTCGCATTGATTGGATCAAGAACCGGTGCATTTGGTGCTGTGGTATCGATAGTCACCACTGCACCTGTTGTACCCACATTACCTGCAGGATCAGTTGCAGTCACAGTCACGGTGTGTGGACCATCGGTCAACGCTGGAAGCGTATTGTCTGCAAGTGTCCAGGTGCCGTTGCCATTATTGGTTGCCGGATAGTTCACACCATCTACAGTCACAACCACTTTCGCAGTCGGATCATTCACTGTACCGCTTAACGCAGGTGTACTGTCGTTGGTTAATGTCGTGGTGACAGTCACAGTTGGTGCAACTGCATCTACTGTACCAGTTGAAGGAGTTGATGGGTTACCAGCAGGGTCGGTTGCAATAGCTGTAACTTTATCACCATCTTTAAGATCACCTGGGTTTGGCGCTGTCCATTTACCATCAGGGCCTGCAACGACAGTTGCTGTCGTACCATCAGGGAAAGTTACTTTAACTGTTGAACCTGGTTCTGCTGTACCTGTCACTGGATCAGTCGCATTGATTGGATCAATTACCGGTGCAGTTGGAGCTGTGGTATCGATAGTCACAACTGCATTTGTTGTACCTACATTACCTGCAGGGTCTGTTGCAGTCACAGTCACGGTGTGTGGACCATCGGTCAACGCTGGAAGCGTATTGTCTGCAAGTGTCCAGGTGCCGTTGCCATTATTGGTTGCCGGATAGTTCACACCGTCTACAGTCACAACCACTTTTGCAGTCGGATCATTCACTGTACCGCTTAATGGAGGTGTACTGTTATTGGTTAATGTCGTGGTGACAGTCACAGTTGGTGCAACTGCATCTACTGTACCAGTTGAAGGAGTTGATGGGTTACCAGCAGGGTCGGTTGCAATAGCTGTAACTTTATCACCATCTTTAAGATCACCTGGGTTTGGCGCTGTCCATTTACCATCAGGGCCTGCAACGACAGTTGCTGTCGTACCATCAGGGAAAGTTACTTTAACTGTTGAACCTGGTTCTGCTGTACCTGTCACTGGATCAGTCGCATTGATTGGATCAATTACCGGTGCAGTTGGAGCTGTGGTATCGATAGTCACAACTGCATTTGTTGTACCTACATTACCTGCAGGGTCTGTTGCAGTCACAGTCACGGTGTGTGGACCATCGGTCAACGCTGGAAGCGTATTGTCTGCAAGTGTCCAGGTGCCGTTGCCATTATTGGTTGCCGGATAGTTCACACCGTCTACAGTCACAACCACTTTTGCAGTCGGATCATTCACTGTACCGCTTAATGGAGGTGTACTGTCATTGGTTAATGTCGTGGTGACAGTCACAGTTGGTGCAACTGCATCTACTGTACCAGTTGAAGGAGTTGATGGGTTACCAGCAGGGTCGGTTGCAATAGCTGTAACTTTATCACCATCTTTAAGATCACCTGGGTTCGGCACAGTCCATTTACCATCAGGGCCCGCAACTACAGTTGCTGTCGTACCATCTGGGAAAGTCACTTTAACAGTTGAACCTGGTTCTGCTGTACCTGTGACTGGATTGGTCGCATTGATTGGATCAATTACCGGTGCAGTTGGGGCTGTCGTATCTACTGTATAAGATTTTGACTCATTAATATTGCTGCTGTTACCTGCTGCATCAGTAAAAGTAACTTTTGCATCAATTGTTTTATCGCTATCTGCAATTAAACCACTGCCTGGTACAACTACACTCCACGTACCTGCTGCTTTGTCTACATTTGCAGTGTAAGTTACACCATTAACAACTACGGTAACGACAGTATTTGCAGCATCTGTCGGAATATTTTTTAAACTACCCGTAACAGTAACATTACCCGCAGCTTCTGTTGAATTAATAATATTATCTGAAGTTACAGGATCAACAGAGAAAGTAACGCCATTTGTATTTGGCGGCGTAGTATCTGCAGGAGAAGAGTCATTACTGCTACCACTATTTGATGCAGCAGCAATGATACCACCTGCAACAAGAGGTACTGCTGCCCACAACCATGGGTTCACACCTGCATCGTGATAAAGTAATGGCTGAATTGAAGAAATAGGTTGGTAAATAACATCAGACACTAATGCCTGCGGTGCTTCTGCTGGTAGAGCTGCTGGTAAATCTTCACCTAAAAGTGCTTGCGGCTCTACATCGCTGTCAGCATCCGCATCTGCATCACTGTCAGCATCCGCATCATTTTCGGCATCTTTAAATTTTGCCCAAATGAGTTGGCCATTTTGGTCTTGAAAAACAAGACTATTATCGGCTGGCTCAGCTGTTCCACTAAAGAAGCCTTCAATAACAATAGTTTCACCATTTTTTAGGCGAATTACTGCATTGGTACCCTCCCTATTTACTACCAACACATCACTGGCAGCCACTTTTACCAACACAACTGATGCTTCTGAAAGTTTTGCAGAAGTTCCCTCTGTTGTTGCCAAGGTTTTGTGACTGTCCTTGGCAATAATTTGTATCTCAGGCATATGTTCATTCCTTTTATATTATTGATTTAAATGATTTTTGTATAATTCTTTTTACTTAATCTTTCTAAGTTTTTGACCTACAACTTAAAAACATTAAGTAATGTGATCATTTTTACATTACCCACTTTAAAATAAAAAAAATAAATACTAAAGTCCTTAAAGAAAAAATTTTAATTAATACAAATTTTATATAAATAAAATTTTGTCTTTTATTTTTCATAATTCCTATAAAATAAGAACTAACTATATTATTTATAAAATAAATTTAATTTTTTATTATCCAATATTTGTTGAAAATTATTTTAATTAAAAGTTTTATATAACAAGTTTCAATATCTTAATAAAATAAAATATATTATTAATTAATAATATGCAGAAAAATGGCTTTAGTTAATATTTTACTATTACACTAAAGCCTTATTTTTTAATTTAAATAACAATACCTTTAAGTTTATTTAAAAATTATCTGGACTCTCAAAACGTTTTACTTCTTGCAACTTATTCGGATCATGCATAGTTGCAATACCATCTTCTGTTTTCTGGTCAACGATTACATCGGGATTAAAGATAGTAATCGTTTCTCTTCCTAATGCGTCTTCCCCTACGATATATTGAAAGCCACGGCGGTTCATTTTATGGCATAGTTTCTGGTAAAAACCTTTAAGGCCTTCTGTTTCTTCATTAGGATTGTAATAAAATGCATTCATTACCGCTGGTAGGCCAAGACCACACACCACACCAGATAACAATACGCTAATAAAAGTATATCCAATCAGAATACTACTATAAGGGCTAAGTGCTGGAATATTCGCGACTGCCAAAATTAAAGCAAGTGAAATCCCTCCTCGTACCCCACCCCAAGACAAAATGGTTAAACTACCATTGTAGCTTTTGGTCTTACGCATTGTTGGGAAGAAAGCAAAAGACATAAAATTTGCTGCAAAGCGTGAAATATGCAAAATAAAGAAAGCGACTATTCCACCTAAAATCAAGCTAAAGTTTAAATCAAGAATAAATAGCTCAAGACCAATTAAAGTAAATAAGAATGAGTTAATAATTCCTTCTACAGTATGCCAAAAATGGTTAACTTCCCTAATTTCTCGCTCTTCACGGATTTCTTTCCACTTATTACCAACGATTAAACCGCCAATCACACAAGCAATCGGTGCAGATGCATGAGCAAATAAAGCAACTAAATATGCTCCGCTAGCAAGTAAGGCAGTTGTTAAGATCAGAGATTCCATTTCATGTTTGCCACGTAATAGACGTAATGTTCCTATACCAAATGCCCATCCAATACCGACAGCAACCACAATTTCATAAAGCAAAGCTTCTAATGTAGCAACTAATGAAAAATGTTCACCTTGTAAAACATTCAATAACGTCATAAATAATGCAATACACATCGCGTCATTAAATAAAGACTCACCCTCTAATTTGACAATAAGATGATGGGGTGCGCGAATTGAACTTAAAACACCTTTAATACCGATCGGGTCTGTTGCACCCAATGCCGCACCTAATAACAGAAGAACTAAAATTGGCACATGATGACCAACCAGCAATTGGAAGCCGTAAAGTAAACCACCAAACAATACCGCACAGATGACTAGCGCAATAGTCGCTAGTATACTAATTTGTCTCCAATAACTTCTTAAGTCTGAAATTTTAAATTTCAGTGCAGAAGATGTCAGAATAAAACAGATGACGCCATTAATTAAAAAGTCGTAAAAATCGATATGACGTACTGCTTCTTCAATATTATGAATATTAATAGTAATAAACTGATTACCATTTAAGAGACTGGCTCCCCATTGCAAAATAAAGACAAAAATTGCAGAAACAAGAGGCACGCCAATAGCTTGAGGGAAGCCTAAAATACGCTTATTGAATATAGTAGTTGCAATTGATAAGGCAAATACAACCGTAAGTGCTTGTAATAAGAAAAAATTACCCATGAACACCCTTCTTCTGGGTCAATGACCAAATAAGAAAACCTAGACAGCTGAACTGAACAGAATGACAAAATAGGCACTTTATATGTGCCCAAACAGTTAAAAATTGAAATATAAGTTTAACGAATTACTTTAATCATTCTATCGATCAGTTAAATTTCTTAACATTAATTATGAATCAGAGGGGTATTAAAAAGATGAGTCTATTAAAAATGCTTTAATAAACTCATCTTTCGCATTAGATAGAATTATTAAAAGTATCACATTGATTGATATCACCAGACTTTAAGCCCACTTGAAACCAATGCATCCGCTGCTCACTCGTACCATGGGTGAAGCTATCAGGAACAACTTGGCCAGTTGCACGTTTTTGCAAATAGTCATCGCCAATTTTTTGAGCTGCATCCATTGCTTCTTCAACATCACCAGACTCTAAAAACTGAGTACGTTGTTGATTATGATTTGCCCATATACCTGCTAAACAGTCGGCTTGTAACTCTTGACGCACAGATAGTTGGTTACCCTCTCTTTGACTAACTTGCGAACGCGCTTGTTGCACTTGAGAAGAAATACCAAGCAAGGTTTGAACATGATGACCTACTTCATGAGCAACAACATAGGCTTGGGCAAAATCCCCTGCCTCATCTTGGCGAGTAAGCTCTGATTTATTTTGTTCACCCGAGATACCCATTTGCTCACGCATATCTTTAAAAAATTCGGTATCAATATAAACTTTCTGGTCGGCTGGACAATAAAAGGGTCCCATAGCAGATTGAGCGGTACCACAACCTGAGCGAGTCACTCCACTAAATAAAACCAACTTTGGCGGTGTATAAGTTTTACCTAACTGCTTAAATATAGGTGTCCACGTATCTTCTGTATCAGCTAATACAGTTCCAACAAAATCTGACGCTTCTTTTTGCTCAGGTGTTAAACTTTCTGGTGAAGTTGCATTTGATTGTTGTGAAGCAGTAACCTGCTGCGTTGCCTGATAAGCCATTTGTGGATCAACGCCAAAAAATTTCCATGCGACAAATGCCACAACCAAACCAATAATACTAATACCACCTGCTTTAACGCCGCCCCCACCTCGACGGTCCTCAACATTGGTACTGACTCTACGATCTCTCCAACGCATAACTTCCCTCTTCTTTTAAATGGCCTGATTAGTCAGAAGCTTTTGGCCACATTTTCTGTATTAAACTCACCACAAGCAACACAACTGCACCAGCAATCATACCAATCACAAAGTTCATTAATGTCGGTGTTAAAGCACCAATAATATTTCCTACTGCTGGTATAGTTTCTACCTGATCAACCGTATCTTCAGTAACATGGTGAAGTAAAGGAATCGTATGATTAATAATCCCTCCACCTACTAAAAACATTGCAATAGTTCCAACAATAGAAAGTAGCTTCATTAAAAGAGGAGCAAAAGCAAGTAAACCACGTCCTAGAGTTTGTTTGAAAGAAGCAGCTTGTTTTGTTAAATATAATCCTAAATCATCAATCTTAACAATCACGCCAACCAAGCCATAAACGCCAAGCGTCATCACAACTGCAATAATGCTAAGAACACTAACTTTAGTTAATAACGTAGCAGTCGCCACTGTACCTAACGAGATTACGACAATTTCAGCTGATAAAATAAAATCTGTACGAATAGCCCCTTTTACCTTCTCTTTCTCAAAAGTAACCAGATCTAGCTCTTCATTGTTAAATTCTTTTTCTGCTTCCTCAGAGGTCGAAGCTTTTCTATGCGTAATTGTATGAAGAACTTTTTCAACGCCTTCATAACATAAAAATAAGCCACCTAACATCAAGAGCGGGTTAATCAGCCAAGGTGCAATAACGCTAATTAATAAAGCTAAAGGAACTAAAATAAGCTTATTAACTAAAGAACCTTTCGCGACCTTCCACACAATAGGCAATTCACGATCTGCTCGCACACCTGTTACCTGTTGTGCATTTAAAGCCAAATCATCACCTAAAACACCAGCAGTTTTCTTTGCTGCCATTTTGCTCATTAAAGCGACATCATCTAAAATTGTTGCAATATCATCTAGTAATAAAAGTAAGCCACTTGCCATTTCTTATCCAGGTTTGTATTTATCTGACTATTGTAAGATGAAATATTCTAATTTCTGTAATTTTACTGAATAAATTCACAATATTATTTTAAGAAAGTTTAACCAATCGCTGACGAAAAAATTTTATTTCCCGTACAATAATGCCAATCTTTTATATTACAGGGCTTACTATCCCTGATTAAGCCAATACGATAGTGGAATAAATAATGAGTAATGTTGATCAGCGTCCAATTATTTTGACAGGCGACCGCCCTACCGGACAACTTCACCTTGGGCATTTTGTCGGTTCTTTGCGTTCACGTGTAGGTTTACAGGATAGCCATCATCAACATCTCTTATTAGCAGATGCTCAAGCATTAACAGACAATGCTGATAATCCGGATAAAGTACGCCGTAACATCTTAGAAGTTGCTCTAGATTATTTAGCAGTTGGTATTGACCCAACTAAGACAACCATTTGTGTACAGTCATGTTTACCAGCATTAAATGAACTTACAATGTTATATCTTAACTTTGTAACTGTAGCTCGTTTAGAACGTAATCCGACCATCAAATCTGAAATTCAAATGCGTGGTTTTGAACGTGACATTCCTGCTGGTTTCCTTTGCTACCCTGTTGCACAGGCAGCTGATATTACGGCTTTTAAAGCAACTGTAGTACCAGTGGGTGAAGATCAGATTCCAATGATTGAGCAAACCAATGAAATTGTACGTCGTGTGAATCGTCAAATTGGTCAAGACCTTTTACCTGAATGTAAAGCCTTACTTTCTAATATGGCTCGTTTACCAGGTTTTGATGGTAAAGCAAAAATGTCTAAATCATTAGGCAATACTATTGTTTTAAATGCTTCTGACAAAGACATTAAAAAAGCTGTAAATGCAATGTACACAGACCCAAATCACCTTCGTATTGAAGATCCAGGTCAAGTTGAAGGAAACATTGTATTTACTTATTTAGATGCATTTGATCCAAATAAAGAAGAAGTTGAAGAATTAAAAGCGCATTATCGCCGTGGTGGTCTTGGTGATGGTACTGTTAAAAAACGTCTTGAAGGTGTGTTAAAAGAATTAATTACACCTATTCGTGAACGCCGTGAAGAACTTGCTAAAGATCCTGACTATATTATGGATGTTTTACGTCAAGGTACTGACAAATGCAGAATCATTACTCAACAAACTTTAGATGAAGTTAAAGATGGCTTAGGCTTATTTAAGTTTTAACTCTAGAGTAAATATATAAATGAAAAGCCCTACGGGGCTTTTTTTATAATTATATTAAGATTCAATAGTTTAAAATTTCACATTGTTAATATATTTATAATGATTCACATGCACTTACCCTTTTAACGTGAAGTAACACTAATTAACGCGAACCTTAATGAAGAAATATTAAACCTTAACTAATATAGCTCAAGTAGGTTGATATGAACCTCACGACATTTCTCCTTAAGCCGAAACTGTTTTTAACAGATTCGTTGTTCTACGCAATGATCACCCCAATCATTGCGTATTTTTTTGTCTTTTTTTCGCCTTATTATTTCTTATTTCATTTTATGCTACTTTTCAATGATGCAAAAAAATACCGCATCATTTTTCAGATGCGGTATTTTTTAAAGATTCAAGGAAGCTATTAAGCTAAACCTTTCTCTTTTAATACTTGCAACATAGTTGAACCAAGCTCAGCTGGGCTACGAGTGTAAGCCATACCTGCTTTTTCAAATGCAGCAAATTTCTCTTCAGCAGTACCTTGACCACCAGAAATGATCGCACCAGCGTGACCCATACGCTTACCTTTAGGAGCAGTTACACCAGCGATGTAACCTACTACAGGCTTAGTCACGTTAGATTTGATGAATTCAGCAGCTTCTTCTTCCGCTGTACCACCGATCTCACCGATCATGATGATTGCATCAGTATCTGGATCGTCTTGGAACAATTGAAGAGCTTCAATTTGGTTCATACCTGGGATTGGGTCACCACCAATACCGATACAAGTAGACTGACCTAAACCAAGCTTAGTTGTTTGAGCAACCGCTTCATAAGTCAATGTACCTGAACGTGAGATAATACCAATACGACCTGGTTGGTGGATGTGACCAGGCATAATACCGATCTTACATTCACCCGGAGTGATCACGCCTGGGCAGTTAGGACCAACTAAACGAGTACCGTTACCGTTAGTTTCTAAATAACGTTTTGCTTTAAGCATGTCGATTGTTGGAACACCTTCAGTGATCACAACGATTAGGCCAACACCTGAATCAACCGCTTCAACGATTGAGTCTAAAACGAATGGAGCTGGTACATAGATTACAGATGCATCTGCATTTGTTTCACGTACAGCTTCTTTCATTGTGTTGAATACTGGTAAGTCAAGGTGAGTTGTACCACCTTTACCTGGAGTAACACCACCAACAACTTTTGTACCGTAGTCTAAAGCTTGTGCAGAGTGGAAAGTACCGTTTTTACCAGTAAAACCTTGTACCAATACTTTAGTGTCTTTATTAATTAATACGCTCATGATTGATACTCCCCTTACGCTTTAACTGCAGCTACAACTTTTTCTGCGGCATCAGACAAACCGTTCGCAGAAATTAATTTCAAACCAGATTCATCAAGTAATTTAGCACCTAACTCAGCGTTGTTACCTTCTAAACGAACAACAACTGGAACAGTTACGTTTACTTCTTGAACCGCTGCAATAATTGCTTCAGCAATCATGTCACAACGTACGATACCACCGAAGATGTTAATTAAAACACCTTGTACAGAAGTATCAGCAAGGATGATTTTGAACGCTTCAATTACGCGCTCTTTAGTTGCACCGCCACCAACGTCAAGGAAGTTTGCAGGCTGACCACCATAAAGTTTAATGATGTCCATAGTTGCCATTGCAAGACCAGCACCGTTAACCATACAACCGATGTTACCTTCTAAAGCAACATAGTTAAGATCAAATTCAGATGCTTTTAATTCACGCTCATTCTCTTGAGATTTGTCACGTAAAGCAGCAACTTTAGGTAAACGGTAAAGCGCGTTAGAGTCGATACCTACTTTCGCGTCTACACATAAAATTTCGCCATTTTCACGAACTGAAAGTGGGTTAATTTCAAATAAAGCAAAATCATTTTCAACAAATGCTTGGTAAGCAGCTGTCATGATTTTTACGAATTGACCGATTTGTTTGTCTTTCAAACCTAAAGCAAACGCAACTTCACGTGCTTGGAATGGTTGTAAGCCAACCAACGGATCAACTTCAACTTTGATAATTTTTTCTGGAGTTTCTTCAGCAACTTTCTCGATTTCTACACCACCTTCTGTAGAAGCCATGAAAGTAATACGACGGCTAGAACGATCTACAACCGCGCCCAAGTAAAGCTCACGCTCAACTGGATATACGTCTTCAGCAACAATGATGCTGTTTACTGGTTGACCATTTGCATCAGTTTGATACGTTACAAGACGAGTACCAATGATATTGTTTGCAAATTCGATAACATCTTCTTTAGATTTTGCAACTTTAACGCCACCAGCCTTACCACGACCACCAGCATGAACTTGCGCCTTCATTACAGCGAATTTACCACCAAGCTGTTCAAATGCAGCAACTGCTTCGTCTGCATTGGTTGCCAAGATACCTTCTTGTACCGGCATACCATATTCTTTCAATAACGCTTTAGCTTGATACTCATGTAAGTTCATTTAGTTACCTACTTAACTTTGTTTGTTGTCTTCAATTTGCACAACATTCTCATGTTGTATATGCAAATTGCTGTCTACGTCTATCAACTTGATGATTTTTTAATCACACCATCGAATGTGAAAAAGAGCGGAGAACCGCTCTTTAATTTTATTTACGCTTACGTTGAATCGCGTGAATTGCACGACCATCTACAGCAAGTGCAGCTT
This sequence comes from Acinetobacter nosocomialis, assembly GCA_025736915.1. Taxonomy (GTDB): domain Bacteria; phylum Pseudomonadota; class Gammaproteobacteria; order Pseudomonadales; family Moraxellaceae; genus Acinetobacter; species Acinetobacter nosocomialis_A. Next base: position 1,184,345 of record CP107049.1, read on the forward strand.
CATGAACAACTTCAGAGAATGTTGGGTGACCAAAAGTCATCAACTGAAGATCTTCAACAGAAGATACAAATTCAAGAGCGATCATACCTTGGTGAACGATATCAGATGCAGCAGGTCCAATGACATGCATACCTAATAAACGGTCAGTTTTTGCATCAGCAACGAACTTAACAAAACCTGCGCCTTCACCAGCCGCTAAAGCACGACCATTTACAGCAAAACCGAATTGACCAGTTTTTACTTCATGACCTTTTTCTTTAGCTTGCTCTTCAGTTAAACCTACCCACGCCGCTTCAGGGTGTGTATAGATAACAGAAATGATTGTGTCATAGTTCACTTGAGCTGCGTGACCGTGAATACGTTCAACAGCCATTACACCTTCTTCCATTGCTTTATGAGCAAGCATTGGACCGCGAACCAAGTCACCAATCGCGTATACACCTTCTACAGAAGTTGCACAGTGATCATTTACTTCAACTAAACCACGTTCAGTTAATTTAATGCCTGAATCTTCAGCCAATAAACCTTCTGCATATGCTTTACGGCCAACACAAACGATTAATTTGTCAAAAGTTTGAGTTTTTTCTTCGCCACCTTGAGTGTATTTAACAGTCACTTCACGACCATTAACTTCAGTGCCAGAAACTTTAGCACCAACGCGAATATCAAGACCTTGCTTAGTTAAAAGCTTTTGGTATTCTTTTGCCAAAGCTTTATCAGCCATTGGCAAGAATGCATCCATTGCTTCAAATACAACAACTTCAGCACCAAGACGACGCCATACTGAACCAAGTTCTAAACCGATTACACCAGCACCAATCACACCTAAACGCTTAGGTACTTCTGGGAAGTTTAATGCGCCAGTTGAATCAACAATAATATCTTGATCTACAGGAGCTACAGGAATATTTACAGGCACAGAACCAGACGCAAGAATCACGTATTTAGGTTCTAAAACTTGAGTCTCACCTTCATGAGAAACGAACTCAACTTTTTTACCAGCAAGTAATTTACCTGTACCTTTTAACCACTCAATACCGTTGCCTTTAAGCAATTGATCGATACCGCCAGTTAATTGGTCAACAATTTTGTCTTTACGAGCAAGAAGTTTTGCAAGATCGAAATTCACTTCACCAGTTGTAATACCGTGATCAGCTAGGTGATGCACTGTATCTTCATAACGATGAGAAGAATCAAGCAAAGCTTTAGAAGGGATACAACCTACGTTTAAGCAAGTACCACCTAAAGAAGGCTTACCATTGTGAATACGTTTTTCAATACAAGCGACTTTGAAGCCTAGTTGAGCAGCACGAATCGCAGCTTCATAACCACCAGGACCACCGCCGATGACAACAAGATCAAATTGTTGAGACATTTTTATCTCCATAAACCAGGATAGAGGATCGCTCTACCCTGGTAGGTATTTATTCGAAGAAATTAAAGATCAAGGATGAGTTTAGCTGGCTCTTCTAACAATTCTTTGATTGCTACTAAGAAACCTACAGCTTCTTTACCATCGATCATACGGTGGTCATAAGAAAGCGCTAAGTACATCATTGGCAAGATTTCAACTTGACCATTTACCGCCATAGGACGCTCTTGGATTTTGTGCATACCCAAGATACCAGTTTGCGGTTGGTTCAAAATAGGAGTTGAAAGCAATGAACCGAAAGTACCACCGTTAGTGATTGTGAAAGTACCACCAGTCATTTCTTCGATAGATAATTTACCGTCACGTGCTTTACCAGCATAAGCAGCAATACCTGCTTCAACTTCTGCATAGCTCATACGGTCAGTATCACGTAATACTGGTACAACAAGACCACGATCAGAAGATACTGCAACGCCGATGTCATAGTAACCGTGATAAACGATATCGTCGCCATCAATTGAAGCGTTTACAGCTGGGTAGCGTTTAAGCGCTTCAGTTGCTGCTTTAACGAAGAATGACATGAAGCCTAAACGAGCGCCATGACGTTTTTCGAAAGCATCTTTATATTGCTTACGCAATTCCATGATTGGCTTCATGTTAACTTCGTTAAATGTAGTTAACATTGCAGTTTCTTGAGTTGCAGCAAGAAGACGCTCAGCAACACGCTTACGTAAACGAGTCATTGGAACACGTTTTTCGATACGCTCGCCAACAGCAACACTTAACGGAGTAACGTTAGCAGCTGGTTTAGCTTGATGGTTTGCAACATCTTCTTTAGTGATACGACCACCACGGCCAGTACCTTGTACGTCAGCAGCAGCAATACCAGATTCAGTTAACGCTTTACGAACCGCAGGAGCTTGATCAGATACAGTTTCTGTACGTTCAACAACAGGAGCTGCACCAGCTTGAGTTTGAGCAACTGCTTGTTCTACCGCTGCAGGAGCAGCAGCTGCGCCAGCACCAGCTTCGAATTGAGCAATAACTTCGTCAGAAAGAACTGTATCGCCTTCACCTTTAATGATTGCAACCAAGCTACCATCTGCAGGAGCAACAACTTCTAAAACAACTTTGTCGGTTTCAATATCACAGATTACTTCATCACGTGATACAGGTTCACCCACCTTTTTATGCCAAGTTGCGATGGTGCCATCTGCAACAGACTCTGGGAATACCGGTGCTTTAATTTCGGTTGCCATTATTGAGAATCTCCTGATTGTTCAGCTTCGATTGCCAATGCATCATTAATTAGCTGAGCTTGTTGTTTTGCATGCAAGTACGGTGAGCCACAAGCTGGTGCAGCAGAAGCTTCACGACCTGCAAAACTGATACGGATTTGTTTGCCAGATTTTAAGATATCGTCATATAAACGCGGTGCGATAAACAACCAAGCGCCTTGGTTCTTCGGCTCTTCTTGCGCCCAAACGAGTTCTTTCACATTTGGATAAGCAGCCAAGATTTCCGCAAGACGTTGCTCTGGGTATGGATACAACTGTTCAATACGTACGATTGCAACATTAGTTAAGTTTTGTTCACGACGTTTTTCGAGTAAGTCGTAATAAACTTTACCGCCACAAAGTACAAGACGAGTTACATCTGACTTGTTAATTTGATCGATTTCGTCAATTACAGTTTGGAATGAACCATGTGCTAGCTCTTCTAAAGTAGAAGTCGCAAGTTTATGACGAAGTAAAGATTTCGGTGACATTACGATTAATGGCTTACGAATTGGGCGTACAGCCTGACGACGTAATGCATGGAAAATCTGTGCAGGTGTCGTTGGAGTGATCACTTGCATGTTGTCTTCAGCACATAACTGTAAGAAACGTTCTAAACGAGCTGAAGAGTGCTCTGGACCTTGACCTTCGAAACCGTGTGGTAACAACATTGTTAAACCACAAACACGCTCCCACTTAGTCTCACCAGAAGCAATAAACTGGTCAATCACAACTTGAGCACAGTTTACGAAGTCACCAAATTGTGCTTCCCAAATAATCAAGCTCTTAGGAATTGTAGTTGCGTAACCATATTCGAACGCAAGAACTGCTTCTTCAGATAAAAGAGAGTCGTAAATCGCAAAACGTGGTTGGTTCTCTTTAACATGACAAAGAGGAATGTAAGTTGAACCATCAACTTGGTTATGCAATTTCGCATGACGGTGTGAGAAGGTACCACGACCCACGTCTTCACCAGTAATACGAACTAGATAGTCTTCATCTAATAAAGTTGCATAAGCTAAAGTTTCTGCTGCACCCCAGTTTAAAGGAGTTTCACCAGTTTGCATTTTCACGCGATCTTCAATTACTTTTTGAACCTGACGCTGCATTACAAACCCTTCAGGAAGTTTGCTCATGCCCTCGCCTAATTCTTTAAGACGATTCAAGTCAAATGAAGTATCCCAATCGTCTGTATAGTCATGGCCCAAATATGGAGTCCAATCAACAAACATTTTGGTATTTGGTTCAAGAATCAATGCATTTGCTACATGATTACCTGCTTCTAAATCAGAACGGTAATCTTCAACCATTTGGTCTGCTTCAGCGCGATCAAGTACTTTCTCTTGAACAAGTTGATCAGCATAAAGTGTACGAGTAGTTGCTTTCTTCGCAATTACTTGATACATCAATGGTTGTGTACCAGATGGCTCATCTGCTTCGTTATGGCCGCGACGACGATAACAGAACAAATCGATAACAACATCTTTACGGAATTCGTGACGGAAATCATGTGCTAATTGAGTAGCAAAGATAACTGCTTCAGGATCATCACCATTTACATGGAAAATTGGCGCCTGAATCATTTTAGCAACGTCTGTACAGTACTCTGTAGAACGTGCATCACGTGGATCAGAAGTTGTGAAACCAACTTGGTTGTTCACAATAATATGAACTGTACCACCAACCGTATAGCCACGAGTTTGTGACATTTGGAAGGTTTCCATGTTCACGCCCTGACCTGCAAATGCAGCATCACCATGAACAATAACTGGCAATACGTCATCACCGCCGATGTCTCTACGACGTACTTGACGTGCGCGTACAGAACCTTCAACTACAGGACCAACAATTTCCAAGTGAGATGGGTTAAATGCCAATGCCAAGTGAACTTCGCCACCTGGAGTCATTACATTACTTGAGAAACCTTGGTGGTATTTAACGTCACCTGAACCTTTCTTATGAATTGATTTACCTTCGAACTCACCAAATAAGTCCGCAGGGTTTTTACCCATAATGTTAACAAGAAGGTTCAAACGGCCACGGTGTGGCATACCGATAACAACTTCTTTACAGCCTACAGCACCAGCACGCTGGATAATCTCGTTTACCATAGGAATAAAAGATTCGCCGCCTTCAACACCAAAGCGTTTAGCACCGACGTATTTATTACCAAGATATTTTTCTAGACCCTCAGCAGCGGTTAAACGCTCTAAGAAGCCTTTCTTTTGATCATTTGAGTAATTGAATTTACCACGGGCACTTTCAAGACGTTGTTGAATCCAACGCTTTTCTTTTGTGTCCACGATATGCATGTATTCAACACCGATTGAACCACAATAGATTGCTTCCATTGCTTCAATCATTTCAGCAAGAGTTGCTTCACTCTTACCAATCTCAAGATTGCCTGTGTTGAATACTGTGTCTAAATCTGATTTGGTTAAACCGTGTGCTGAAAGATCTAAATCAGGAATATCTTCACGCTTAGCAAGACCTAATGGATCTAATTTAGCTTTTTGATGTCCGCGATTGCGATAAGCAGCAATAAGTTGTAAAACGCCAATTTGACGACGCTCATGCTCAGTACTTACAGTACTTTGTACAACAGGTTGAACACGATTAGCATTACGTCCTAGTAATAGGAATTGCTCACGCACAGCGCTGTGTGGTTGGTCACCCTTTGGATATTTATCGAAATATTGGCGCCAGTCCTCAGCGACGGAGGTTGGGGAAGTCAGGTACTGCTCGTAAAGTTCTTCAATATACGCTGCACTATCAGCGGAAAGTTCAGTGTCAAGACGCAATGCGTCAGCAACTTCTTGCATTTGTGGACCCATTTCCTATTGCAAAAAATATTACAGGCTGCCTTTTAAGCACACCCATGATGCATAATGTCAAATTGGTAAAAATGACACTACTTACCCAACAGGTCTTCAAGACCATGGGGCGTCATACTACCTAGAGAGAAAACTCCATAGGTAATTAATGAATCACAACGCCCTCAATGGCATCATCACTCACCTTATACTCGATTAAAACCGAGCAATTTTTTGCAAATCTTTTTAGAAAAATTAACTACACAATTAACTTTTCTAAAATGACTTTGACCATAAAAATTAAGCACTGATCTAAGATCGTGCCACTTAATTTAATTTCACTAGTATACGCTTTTTTCACCTACAACTTTGTGGCAAATCGTATCATGTTCTTAACGAACGATTGATTTTTTTGACACATACCATCTATAAATTGGCGAAATACATATCCAATTTTATCTATTAATATATGGTGCTTGATATAAAAACCCCTCTTTTAGCGACTAAAGTATAAGACGCCTATTATAAAGTTAAAAAAAAACGCACATCAAGGATGTGCGTTCTCTATTTGTGCAGAATTAACCCGCTTGATCTAACAACATGTTACGGATGTGACCGATAGCTTTTGTTGGATTCAAACCTTTAGGACATACTGACACACAGTTCATGATACCTTTACAACGGAACAAACTGAATGGATCGTCAAGACGAGCCAAACGATCTGCAGTCGCAGTATCACGAGAATCGATAATAAAACGGTATGCATTCAACAATGCTGAAGGACCCAAGAACTTATCAGGGTTCCACCAGAATGATGGGCATGAAGTTGAACAACATGCACAAAGAATACATTCATACAAACCATTCAAGTGTTCACGCTCTTCAGGAGACTGTAAACGCTCTTTAGGTGGAGCTGGTTGGTTATTGATCAAGAATGGCTGAATTTTGTCATATTGATCATAGAATTGGTTCATATCAACAACCAAATCTTTAATAACCGGCAAACCTGGCAATGGACGAATTACAATTTTCTCAGGTAGGTCGTTTAAATTCCATAAACAAGCCAAACCATTTTTACCATTGATGTTCACACCATCCGAACCACAAATACCTTCACGGCATGAACGGCGGAATGTTAACGTTTCATCTTGAACTTTCAAAGCAAGTAATGCATCAAGCAACATACGGTGCTTATCAGTCAATTCAAGTTTGAAAGTTTGCATGTACGGCGCTTTATCCTTATCAGGATCATAGCGGTAGATTTCGAATGTACGAGTACCTCTACTCATCTTTATACTCCCGATTAGAATGTACGTGGTGCTGGTGGAATTGGATCAACAGTTAACGGTTTGAAGCGCACTGGCTTATATTCCAAACGGTTATCTGATGAATACCATAAAGTATGTTTCATCCACTCATCATCACGGCGACCGTATGAATAAGTTGGGTGATCAGCTGGTAATTCATAGTCAACTACCGTATGCGCACCACGACATTCTTTACGCGCAGCAGCTGAAATTAATGTAGCTTTTGCAACTTCATATAAGTTTTCAACTTCAAGCGCTTCAACACGTGCAGTGTTAAATACTTTAGATTTATCTTTCAAGTGAATGTTGCGCACGCGTGGTTCAAGAGCAAGAATCTCTTTAACACCTTTATCAAGCAATGCTTGGGTACGGAATACACCAGCGTGATCTTGAACGATATCACGAATTGCGTCAGCAACTTCTTGTGCATTTTCGCCAGAAGTTGATTCATCTAACTTACGTACGCGATCTAAAGTTTGCTCTAATACGTTTGTTGGAAGTGGCGCATATTCATCACCATGATGCTTAGTTACGTAATCGATAATGTGCTCACCAGCAGCTTTACCAAATACAACCAAGTCAAGAAGTGAGTTAGTACCTAAACGGTTTGCACCATGTACTGATACGCAAGAACATTCACCAATTGCATAGAAACCTTTTACAGGTTTAGTGTAGTTGTCTGTACCAGGCTCTGGTAAGCACACTTGACCATGCATATTCGTAGGAATACCACCCATTTGATAATGGATTGTTGGTACTACTGGAATTGGTTCTTTAGTAATGTCTACGTTTGCGAATTTTTTACCGATCTCAAATACAGATGGTAAACGCTTCATGATTGTGTCAGCGCCTAAGTGAGTCATATCAAGTAAGATATAATCACCTTTTGGACCACAACCACGACCTTCTTTAATTTCTTGGTCCATAGAGCGTGATACGAAGTCACGTGGAGCCAAATCTTTTAAAGTCGGTGCATAACGTTCCATGAACGGTTCGCCGTCTTTGTTGCGAAGGATCGCACCTTCACCACGACAACCTTCAGTTAACAATACGCCTGCGCCCGCAACACCCGTAGGGTGGAATTGCCAGAATTCCATATCTTGTAATGGAATACCAGCACGAGCAGCCATACCAAGACCGTCACCAGTGTTGATATAAGCATTTGTTGATGCACGGTAAACACGACCAGCACCACCAGTCGCAAACAATGTTGCTTTTGCTTGGAATACTGCGATGTTACCAGTTTCTTGGTCAATTGCAGTTACACCAAGTACATCACCTGCTTCGTTACGGATCAAATCAAGAGCGATCCATTCAACGAAGAATTGAGTACCCATTTTCACGTTGCTTTGATAAAGCGTGTGCAATAATGCGTGACCAGTACGGTCAGCAGCAGCACAAGCACGTGGAACTGGTTTATCACCATAGTTCGCAGAGTGACCACCGAACGGACGTTGGTAAATTGTACCATCAGCGTTACGGTCAAACGGCATACCCATGTGTTCAAGTTCATACACAACTTTTGGCGCTTCACGACACATAAATTCGATTGCGTCTTGGTCACCTAACCAGTCAGAACCTTTTACTGTATCGTAAAAGTGGAAATGCCAGTTATCTTCTTGCATGTTCCCTAACGACGCACCGATACCGCCTTGAGCAGCAACTGTATGTGAACGTGTTGGGAAAACTTTAGTAAGTACTGCAACTTTCAAACCTGCTTGAGCAAGTTGGTAAGATGCACGCATACCAGAACCACCACCACCAACGATAACTGCATCGAAAGTGAGGTTTTGAATATTTGAATAATCTTCTTTAGGGGTTATCGCGCCCATGATATCTTCCTATCAATTCGCCCAGAAAATCTGGATACCCCAGATTGCGTACACAAACACTGCAATAATGACAGCCGTCGTCAGTACAAGGCGTAAACCTTTCGCTGAAGGACCCATTTGACGAGTAGTGACATAGTCAGTGAAAACCTGCCACATACCAATCCATGCGTGTGCGATAAGCGATAAAATTGCCAATAAAGAAAAAATCTTCATTGGTAATGTCATCATGAAACCAGCCCATTGTTGATAGTCAAATCCGCCTTTGCAGAGAATCCAACCAAAAAGAACAACAGTATAAGCTGCCAATACCACAGCACTTACACGCTGGATAAACCAATCACGAGAACCTGAACCTGTTAAACCTGTAGCACTTTTCATTAGAACATAATCCATACAAAGGCTGCGATAATGGCTACCACAGATAAGATCAATGAAATTGTCGCTGCAATACGACCGCTTTGCAGTTCTTCGGCAAAACCTAGATCTGCAAGCAAATGCTTAACCCCAGCAATAAAGTGGAAAATTAAGCCGGCTACAAATACCCACACGACAAAACGTACAAGGATATTTCCAAAAACGACATTTTTAACGTAGTCAAATCCTTCTGGTGAAGATAATGATTTATCTAGAATCCATAAGAGAACTGGTACTAATAAGAAAACGATGACACCTGATAAACGGTGTAAAATTGATGCAATAGCCACGGGTGAGCGTAAATTTACCGCTAACACCTGACCCATGGACAAATTGACAGGTCTGTTGCTTTTCACAGCGGGCATCCTGTAGGTAGAAACTCCGACCGGAGTTTGTTGAATTAATTCCAAGGAAAGCTGGCATTGTTAGGCAAGCACAGCTCATGCCTAACCTATAAACGACACTGAATTATAAAACGCGAAATATCAAAATACAAACAATCCACTTTGCCTTTTCCGCAAAAACTCATCAAATAAGAATCATTCACATAGCCAAACAGCAGTCTTCCCTATCCAAAACTTAAGATAAAACAAAACATGTGCTTGTTTAACCTCATATTTTATAAAAAATATCTTTTCTACTGCTTTATTTAAAATAAGTGGGTTTTAGACTAAAGATAAAGTTAATAAATCATCAAGTCTAATCGAAAGCATAAACTAAAATTATTCTTACTTACTAATTTTGATCATTTTTATTTTTAAAATGGTAACTCTCTATACTTATCTTAAAAGTAATAAAGAGCTACTTGACTCTTAACAGTGAGCAGTATTTTTACAAAAAAAGCTTTTTAATTTTTCAAACATGATCAACAAGCTATTTTTTAGACAATTAAACTCAAAAAAAGTACAACTTTTGGAATTATCAAATGGTGATAATGAAGCAATTTTTGAATCGCAATTTAAAATTACAGACTGAGTTTTATGATTTTTTTAAGCCGATTGGCATTTTATGACCACTATGAATTCTTAATTTTTATTTAAAAATTTGCTTACAATTGTACTCACGCTTCATTTTTTTTCTGCACGTTCTTCTTGAATTGACTTATGATACCATCCCGATGCAGTGATTTTACTGACTTTTTTGCTCGGGTCTTGATGACTAACTCTCTGTGGGAACGTCATTTTTTATCCATAAGTATAATTGACAAAATTTCAGTACTCACTAATCTTATAGCAAATTTTGACACCGTCTGATTCGCACATGAGAAAATTAGGATTTCGAGTCAGATAATCATTCACCAGGACAGGAGATCTATTGAATGTCTGAAGCAACTGGCAAAAAAGCCGTATTACATCTTGATGGCAAAGAAATTGAATTACCAATTTACAGTGGCACATTAGGTCCCGATGTAATCGACGTTAAAGATGTATTGGCCTCAGGTCACTTTACTTTTGATCCTGGTTTTATGGCGACAGCTTCATGCGAGTCTAAAATCACATTTATCGATGGTGACAAAGGTATTTTATTACACCGCGGTTACCCGATTGACCAGTTAGCGACTCAAGCAGACTACCTTGAAACTTGTTATTTATTATTAAATGGCGAGTTACCAACTGCTGAACAAAAAGTTGAGTTCGATGCTAAAGTTCGTGCTCACACTATGGTTCACGATCAAGTTAGTCGTTTCTTCAATGGTTTCCGTCGTGATGCTCACCCTATGGCAATCATGGTTGGTGTAGTTGGCGCATTATCTGCGTTCTATCACAACAACCTTGACATTGAAGACATCAACCATCGCGAAATTACTGCGATTCGTTTGATTGCTAAAATTCCAACGCTTGCTGCTTGGAGCTACAAATATACTGTAGGTCAGCCATTCATCTATCCACGTAATGACTTAAATTACGCGGAAAACTTCTTACACATGATGTTTGCGACTCCTGCAGATCGTGACTACAAAGTAAACCCTGTTCTTGCTCGTGCAATGGATCGTATCTTTACGCTTCACGCTGACCACGAACAAAACGCGTCTACTTCTACAGTTCGTCTTGCTGGTTCTACTGGTGCGAATCCATATGCATGTATCTCTGCTGGTATCTCTGCACTTTGGGGACCTGCACACGGCGGCGCGAATGAAGCAGTTCTTAAAATGCTTGATGAAATCGGTAGCGTTGAAAATGTTGCTGAGTTCATGGAAAAAGTTAAACGCAAAGAAGTTAAGCTTATGGGCTTCGGTCACCGCGTTTACAAAAATTTCGACCCACGCGCTAAAGTTATGAAACAAACTTGTGACGAAGTTCTTGAAGCTTTAGGTATCAATGATCCTCAATTAGCGCTTGCTATGGAACTTGAACGTATTGCGTTGAACGACCCGTACTTTGTTGAACGTAAACTTTACCCTAACGTAGACTTCTACTCTGGTATCATCCTTAAAGCGATTGGTATTCCAACAGAAATGTTTACTGTAATCTTCGCTCTTGCACGTACAGTTGGCTGGATCAGCCACTGGTTAGAAATGCACAGCGGTCCTTACAAAATTGGTCGTCCACGTCAACTTTACACTGGTGAAGTTCAACGTGACATCAAGCGTTAATATTCGAACGAACATTAATGTAAAAAAGCTGCCTTATGGCAGCTTTTTTTATAAATAAGTTTTTTAAAAGTTACTCTTCTTCAAACATATTTAACAAGTGATGACTAATACCATCCGCTCTTAACCAAGCCAACTCATAACTTGCTTTAGCCAAAGCCAAGACACGTCTTTCAAATTCAGCCCATATCTCTTTAACTTGTGCTTGTGAAACCCCTAAACCACTTTCAGATGCAAGATGTTTATTTTTTTCACATATTTTTAAGGCATGGTAAAGTTTACGACCTTTACTCGCCCCTTCCATTAAACGAACACGCTTGCTTAATATAAAGCCTTCCACATGCTGCAAATTCGCCTGTGGCAACATAGGTACCAAAATCTGGTCTAATTGATCATCTAAGCGCTTCCAGACAGCTAAACGCTGCTCTACTGTATAAGTATTCCATTGAATCACTTCATGGTTAAAACGGCGACAACCACGACATACCTGATCACCAAAAACTGTTGAACAACGCCCTGCACATGGGGTGAGAGAGAGCGTTCGATGATCATTACTCAAAACAGACTCCTTAAATAAACCATATACTTTTTATGGTTTTCTCGCTTATTACAAATTTTCGCGCTAAAATACGCGCCTTAAATTTCTATCTTAATACATTTGGAGTTTTCCATGAACGCTACTGTAGAACAGCTTGCACCTGTAGAACAGCAAGCGACCGCGGGTTGGGTTGTTGCAGCACTATATCAATTTAAAGAAGTTCAAGATCCTGCTGATCTTCAACAACGTCTTTTAGACTTAGTGAAAACAATTAACCTTTGCGGAACTCTGATTGTAGCAGGTGAAGGAATTAATGGTACCGTTGCTGGCGACCGTGAGGCAATTGATAAAATTCATCAATTTTTGTTAAACGAAGGTTTTAACTCTATGGAATATAAAGAGTCCCATAGCTCAGACAAGCCTTTCCGTAAAATGAAAATTAAGCTTAAAAAAGAAATTGTAACTTTAGGCGTAGAAGTAAAACCTCGTGATTTAGTAGGCCACTATCTTGACCCTAAAGAATGGAATGAGCTTCTTGCACGTGATGATGTAATTCTAATCGACACGCGTAACGACTATGAATATAAAGCTGGTACTTTCAAAGGCGCGATCGATCCTAAAACAGAAACATTCCGCGAGTTTCCTGAGTACGTTAAAAAAGAGTTAGAACAGCATAAAGACAAGAAAATCGCGATGTTCTGTACAGGCGGTATTCGCTGTGAAAAATCGACTTCTTTACTTCTTCAGGAAGGCTTTCAAGAGGTTTACCACCTCAAAGGCGGTATTCTTAAATACTTAGAAGAAACTCCAGCGGAAGAGAGCCTTTGGGAAGGTGAATGTTTCGTATTTGATGGACGTACTGCTGTAACTCATGGTGTCGAAGAAGGTGCAAACATTAAATGTCATGCTTGTGGCTGGCCTTTAACTCCTGAAGAGTCTGCTCTACCAAGCTATGAACATGGTGTTTCTTGCGTATATTGCATCGATAAAACGACTGAAAAACAAAAAGCTGGTTTCCGTATGCGCCAATCACAAATTGCTGCAGCTAAGCGTAAACGCTTATAAAACTGAAAAGTATTTTCAAAAGGCATTTAGTTTTCTAAATGCCTTTTTTATTTCCTCTAACTAAACATTGACAATAAAAAACGCCCTAGAAAGGACGTTATTTATTATTTCTTCTAATAAATTAATTTGGAGTATGGTACATCAAATATAATTCATTCAAATTATCTGGAATTTCTTCTGCCAGTTCATCCATTAACTGTCCATTGCGACGGAAAGATTCCATCTGTGGATCTTCTTCATCAATTCCACTAAAAACCATGATCGGTAAAGTTAAATCAACCAATTGTTCTTCATACTCAGGAGCAAACCATGCTTCTTCGTTTAAGAACATTGCGTCAACAAACCCTACACTCCAATCGCCTAGGCTTGATTCAACGTCAGCTTCTTCAACTTCAAATGGAAATTCAATCCCATTTTCATTTGCTAAATCTTGACGAATCGACTCTAGCCAAACCTTGATTTGTTGAATAATTTCTGCCGGAACCTTTTTCTGGTTACCTTCGAACAATTCATCTAACCAGCGGTCAAACTGAGGGCCTACTGCAATTGCACACAAAAAACCATGAGTTGCAGCAAAGTCTAGACCATACTCATTGTGGTCTCCATCTAGATATTCACTTAACTGGTCTAAATCTAATGCACTCATTGTGTTACCTGACTTTAAAAAGAAATTGACGATAGCATAGCACTTAAGCCGACGATGCCCTATTTAGTTTTGATCAGTCTTCATCATCAAGATCATCGTCGTCTAAATCATAATCGAAATCTTTCAACTCACGCTCTAAACGGCGCTGTGCCAATAGATCATCAATTAATCTACGTTTTTCCAACGATTCTTTTGCACTGATTTTGCCTGATGACTCATCAAAACCGACATCATCATCATCGCCGTAGTTATCATCTAGTTCAAAATCTGTAGAAGACACTAAAACTACCTCATAATGAAAAAATGTGAATGGGTCTAGCCGCTATTTATCTTTCTTACTTTTCCTTGTCAAGTTTTATTTATATTTTTTTCATTTAATTGCTCATTTGTACTGTTTTTCACCCAAAAAATTGTGTATTTATAAAACACCATAATCTTTCGATAAGGGAAGATTTGTACAAATTTTTCTATGATTTAAACTTGAAAAAAATGATTTTAGCCCAATATTCAAAAAATAGTCGTGAATTCAAAGATATTTTTTATTTAACGGTCATCGATCAAAGCCAAAACATTTCAAGCAAATTGTGCTATCATGCACGGTTTTTCACTGCCACAGATTCAACAAAGAGTAAGCAAAGATGAGCGATATGCATTCCCCTACTTCTCAAGTAGCGGCTCTGATTAGCCGAGGCAAAGAACAAGGTTACTTAACTTACGCTGAGGTTAACGATCATCTGCCGGACTCGATTACTGAAAGCGAACAGATTGAAGACATTATTCAGATGCTTCAAGACGTTGGTATTCCTGTACACGAGCGTGCACCTGAATCTGACGATACTATGTTCGGTGAGTCAACTGACACAGCAGATGAAGTTGCTGAAGAAGAAGCTGCTGCCGTACTTGCATCGGTTGAAAATGAGCCTGGACGTACGACAGACCCTGTACGTATGTACATGCGTGAAATGGGTACAGTAGAACTATTAACCCGTGAAGGTGAAATCAGCATTGCCAAACGTATTGAAGAAGGGATTCGTGATGTCCTGAATTCAATTGCTTACTGGCCAAATGCGGTTGAAGTTGTATTAAAAGAATATAATGATTTTTTAACTGGCGAACGTCGTCTTGCAGATATTTTATCTGGTTACCTCGATCCTGAAACTGATGAAGATATTCCTGAAGTTTTGGAAGACGTTGAGGAACTTGAGGAAGAAGACGAATCATCTTCAAAATCAACAAAAGAAGTTAAGCTTGATGATGACGATGAGGAAGAAGAATCTGAAGGTGATGATGACTCTGAAGGTGATTCAGGTCCTGACCCAGAAGTTGCAAAAGTTCGTTTTACTGAATTAGAAGCAGCATGGACTCAAACAAAAGCTATTATTGAAAAACATGGCCGTAATAGCCGTGAAGCAAATGAAGCACTTGAGTCTTTGGCAACTGTATTCATGATGTTTAAATTTACTCCACGTTTATTTGACATCATTTCAGAAATGATTCGTGGAACTCACGAACAAATCCGTGCTAATGAACGTGAAATTATGCGTTATGCAGTACGTCGTGGTCGTATGGATCGTACTCAATTCCGTACATCTTTCCCAAAACAAGAATCTAATCCAGCTTGGTTAGATGAACAAATTGCTAAAGCTCCTGCTGAAATTAAGGCGCATTTAGAAAAAGTTCGTCCGGATGTTCTAGCATTCCAGCAAAAGATTGCAGATATTGAGAAAGAACTTAATTTAAGCGTTGCTGAAATTAAAGATATTTCTAAACGTATGGCAATTGGTGAAGCCAAAGCTCGTCGTGCTAAAAAAGAAATGGTAGAAGCTAACCTTCGTTTGGTAATTTCGATTGCGAAGAAATACACCAACCGTGGTTTACAGTTCCTTGACTTGATTCAAGAAGGGAACATTGGCTTGATGAAAGCTGTAGACAAGTTTGAATACCGTCGCGGTTATAAATTCTCGACTTATGCAACTTGGTGGATTCGTCAGGCAATTACTCGTTCTATTGCAGACCAAGCGCGTACAATTCGTATTCCTGTACATATGATTGAAACGATTAACAAGATTAACCGTGTTTCTCGTCAGTTATTGCAGGAAATGGGCCGTGAACCTACTCCAGAAGAGTTAGGTGAACGTTTGGAAATGGATGAAGTTAAAGTTCGTAAAGTTCTTAAAATTGCTAAAGAACCTATTTCAATGGAAACTCCAATTGGTGATGATGAAGATTCGCATCTTGGGGACTTTATTGAAGACCAGAACATCACTTCTCCAATTGATGCTGCGACTTCAGAAGGCTTAAAAGAAGCAACTCGTGAAGTTCTAGAAAACTTAACTGAACGTGAAGCTAAAGTATTGAAAATGCGTTTTGGTATCGATATGCCAACTGACCATACTTTAGAAGAAGTTGGTAAACAGTTTGATGTAACGCGTGAACGTATTCGTCAAATCGAGGCGAAAGCATTACGTAAATTACGTCACCCTTCTCGTTCTGAACACTTGCGTTCTTTCTTAGAGAATGACTAAGTTCTGAAATCTTGAAATTTCGGCACTAGTCCCCATTTAATAGAAAGAGCTACAAACGCCTGCGATGATGCAGGCGTTTCACATGATGAGGTTACTTATGTTAGACCGCACTCCATCTCGCGAACTCCGTGAAGACCTTTGGGTATTTCCAATGGACTATCCAATTAAACTCATTGGCGATGCGGGTGAAGAATTACGTATAGCTGTAGTTGATATTCTAGTGAAACATTTTCCTGACTTTGACCACTCAACGTTAAAAGTACAAGAATCTCGTACAGGCAAATACCATTCATTAACCGCGCAATTACGTTTTGATGAATTGGAACAAGTTCATGCTTTGTATGCAGACTTGGCTGCATGCCCGCAGATCAGAACTGCACTTTAATTTTAAGATGCCATGACAAATTTCGTGTCATGGCATTTTTATTTCTATCAAGCTTATTATAAATAATTACAAATATTTAGAACCGTTTAAGCAAAATACTTTAAACTCATCAAGAGCATACTCTCATAACTCAAAGTTGAGAGACTGCCCTTCTGTTTAGTACATCGCACAGGAAAATGTTTAATGAGCCTTGATAAACCCACTTTGATTATTCGTCAGTGGAACGATTTACAAGATTATCAAAGCAAATTCGAATTGATGAAGAACTTGACCAATCAACGTGATGAAAACACAGCAGATGAGCTGTGGTTGCTTCAGCATCATGAAGTATTAACTCAAGGTCAAGCTGGAAAACCAGAGCATATTCTAATTCCATCTAATATTCCTGTAGTTCAAACTGATCGTGGTGGGCAAGTGACATGGCATGGCCCTGGTCAACTGGTGGCTTACTTTATGTTTGATCTTAACCGGCTAAAGTGGAATGTGCGCACATTGGTTAGTTTTGCTGAACAATTTATGATTGATGTTTTAAAGAAATATAATATTGAAGCATATGCAAAACCAGATGCTCCAGGCGTATATGTAAATGATAGAAAGATTGGTTCCCTAGGTTTCAAAATTCGTCGTGGACGTAGTTATCACGGTTTAGCCCTAAACTTAGACTGTGCATTAACAGGTTTTCAAACCATTAACCCATGTGGTTATGCAGGTTTAGAAATGGTCCGCATACAAGATTTGGTGACTCCATATCCATCATTTGAACAACTTTGTCAGGACTTTATTGAGTATATTAAGGCCTCTGGGTACTTTAATGACCCTGAAGTCAAAATTGAATAAATGATTTTGAGATGGAATAAAAATAGATTAGAGTAATTACTCTAAATTTGCTTTTGCATAATTTTAAGAAGGGAGAGCAAGTGATTTCGACAAAAGCTGTAAAGCCCACTCTGCAACTTGCCTACGTTAAGCTCATGATGGATGTTGTTGGTCGTGGCTTAGTCATGGCGAGTCAGGTAGATAGTGAAATACAAGAGGAAGTATCTAAATTTCCTGTTCACTTTGTACTTTCAATGAATGTCTTCCCAAATGGACCAGCATTTTTTGCCCGAGTGACAGAGAACAAACAATTAGAACTGCTGAAAAGAGCAGAAAAAAAGCCTGATTTAACCATTACATTTAAGCATGTAACCCATGCATTTCTGGTTTTCTCATTTCAGGAAAGCACTGCTCAAGCATTTGCAAATGATCGAATGATTGCCGATGGTGACGTATCCGCAGCAATTCGTTTAGTACGCTGCCTAAACAAAATGGAATCTCTCATTTTACCGAAATTGGTAGCTTCACTCGCAGTTAAAGAATACCCAACCGAACTCACCCTAAAAGAAAAATTCAACGAAGCTGCAAATATTTATTTAAAAGTAGCTAAGTCTTACTTCAAGCGGAGCGCATAACATGGCTAAACCATATTACGAATTCTTTTGTCCTGTAAAAGTCATTGCCGGTAATGCTGCTTTAGAACATATTCCGTTTGAACTTGCGACTTTAGGTGCAAAGCGTCCGCTTATCATTACAGATAAAGGCGTTCGCGCAAATGGCTTACTCAACCCTATTGAAGCTGCATTTAGCACGACTGATGCTGTGATTGGTCATGTTTTTGATGATGTTCCACCAGACTCAAGTCTTGAAGTAGTTCGTCTTGCAGCAGAAGCTTATCGTACAAATAAGTGTGACGCGATTATTGCTGTTGGCGGTGGCTCTGTTATCGACACCTCTAAAGCAACCAATATTTTAGTCTCTGAAGGTGGAAATGACCTTCTTCAATATTCGGGTGCGCATAACTTACCAAAACCATTAAAGCCATTTTTTGTGATTCCAACCACATCAGGTACAGGTTCAGAAGTGACTATGGTTGCGGTGGTTTCTGACACACAAAAGAATGTGAAATTGGCATTTGCTTCATATTATTTAATGCCACATGCTGCAATCTTAGATCCACGCATGACATTAACATTGCCACCTCACTTGACGGCAATGACTGGTATGGATGCGTTAACACACTGTGTGGAAGCATACACCTGCATGGCTGCTAATCCACTCAGCGACGCTTATGCAAGTGCTGGTATCAAAAAGATTAGTGAAAATTTATTTAATGTTTTAGAAAATCCAAATGACTCGCAAGGCCGTTTAGAACTCGCACAAGCTTCTACAATGGCAGGTATCGCATTTTCTAACTCGATGGTAGGCCTTGTGCACTCGTTAGGGCATGCATTAGGTGCAGTTGCTCACCTGCCCCACGGTTTATGTATGAACCTATTCTTACCTTATGTGCTTGAATACAACAAACAAGTCAATGGTCAGAAAATTGGTGAGTTACTATTACCTCTAGCTGGTGCAGATATCTATGCACAAACTCCAGCAACCCAACGTGCAGATAGAGCAATTACAACTATTTTAGCAATGCGTGATCGCTTATTTAGCTTAACCAAGTTACCACGTACCTTGCGCGAAACTGGTAAGGTTACTGAAGCACAACTTGATGAAGTTGCAGAAAAAGCACTAAATGATGGCTCTATTATTTACAACCCTAAAGAAGCAAGCTTAAAAGATATACGCGAGATCTTACAAAAAGCTTGGTAATTTAAGTTTTAGCTATCTAAAGAAAAATCTAAGGGTCTGATTTTTATGATAAATCAGACCTTTTTTATATCTATGAATTTTTATTCATCATTTTCTTTGGAAATATGGCAAAAAATTTGCTAAAAAATCCACGAAAGTACTGACAATTTGCATCAATTTAGGATAGATTGGCGCACTTTATCTTTTATGTAGGGGGGATCGTTCGTCTCAAACGATCCTTAACACCAAGCTGATCCTTGATCAACGATTATGAGGATAACGCCGTTGACAAACTTATCTGGGACTAAACCAACAGCTAAGCTCCAAAAGAATCTTGTGCTATGGCACATCATTATTATTGGTTTAGCTTATATTCAGCCATTAACTTTATTTGATACTTTTGGTTTAGTATCAGAACGAAGTGGTGGTCATGTACCTACTTCTTATATTTTTGCGTTAGTTGCAATTTTATTGACGTCGATCAGTTATGGACACATGATCAAACGCTATCCTTCTTCAGGGTCAGCATACACCTATGCCCAAAAGTCAATTCACCCTAATGTTGGTTTTATGGTGGGTTGGTCATCTTGGCTAGACTATTTACTTTCACCACTCGTCAATATCATTTTGGCCGATATTTATTTAAGAGCATTGTTTCCAGAAGTAAATAATTGGTTATGGGTAATTGGCCTAACTGCATTAATGACTGTTATTAACTTATTCGGCGCACGTTTCGTTGCTCGTTTTAACAGTACAATCGTAGTTATTCAACTTGGTGTTATCTTTTACTTTGTTTATCAAGTGTATACCTTGCTTACCCAAGGTGTATATGCCGATGGTACACTAAATCCGGATAAAGCTGAATTATGGTCACTCACTCCTTTTTGGAATGATATGACTTCTATTAGTGCTTTGATTGGTGGTGCAACGGTACTTTGTTTCTCTTTTACAGGTTTTGATGCTTTATCTTCACTTGCCGAAGAAACAAAAGATGCTGAAAGAACACTTCCAAAAGCGATTTTTTCAACAGCATTGCTTGCTGGTGTCATTTTCATCATAAGTACTTACTTTATCCAGTTGTATTTCCCAAGCAACCCAACGACTTACTTTAAACCGTTAGATGAATCACAACCTGTGATGGTTGCAGCAATTGGTAGCATTGCCTTTAAAACATTAGTTTTATACTTTGCTGTGGTTGCAGTAATGGCATCTGGTATTTCGGCACACGCTGGCGTATCTCGCTTAATGTATGTAATGGGACGTGATGGCGTTATCAATAAAAAGTTGTTTGGTCATATCAGCCCAAGACTACATACCCCAACTTACAACATTCTTATTGTTGGTGTAGTTGCGTTGTCTGCAGGCTTTTTAGATCTTGAACATATTGTTAACTTAATTAGTTTCGGGGCCTTAACTGCTTTTAGTTTTGTGAACTTCTCTGTCATTTCACGTTATGCGCTTAGAGATGGTAAAAACAAATCTATTAAAGATATTATTAATTACATTATTGTACCAACGCTTGGCTTTGCCAGTGTGTTCCTAATGTGGTTGGAAATTGACAAGCTTGCTTTACAAATTGGCTTAGCTTGGGCAGTGGTTGGTGTAGGTTATCTTGCTTACAAGACCAAAGGCTTTAAATACAATGCTCCTCAACACAACGAGCATGAATAATAAAAAAGGCGCTTAAAGCGCCTTTTTTTATGGAATTATTATCCAAATATTTTATTTACAATACCTTGTACGCGTTTAGCATAAAGTTTTGCTGTTTCCAAGTCCCCTGTTGGAATCTCATCTACACTTGCGTCTGATGGCGACTGAACAAGTAGACCTACTGAACCACCCAAGTTATTTACATCTTCACGTTTTGCATTTTTAGTATTTGCTGGTAATAGACCCAAGCTCACCCAAATACCACCGTGTTGTGATGCTAAAGTTTGTAATTGAATAAGCGTAACTTGCTTATCGCCATTTAGACTTGCACTGTTGGTAAAGCCTGCAAATACTTTATCTTCCCAACCACGTGTAAACCAAACTTTTGAAGTTGCATCAGCAAATTTTTTAAACTGCCATGGTGCTGTACCCATATAAGTTGGAGCACCGAAAACAATACCTTTTGCATTGTTTAATGTTTCCCAATCTTGCTCAGTAATATTACCTTCCTGATCAATCTGGATAAGTTGAGCATTAATTTCATTAGCAAAAGTTTCAGCAACTACTTTCGTGTGGCCATAACCAGAGAAATATACAACCGCAATATTAGAATTAGACATGGAAGAACCTGTGTTTTATTAAATTCCATTTTATGATATATTTTAGAAACTAGGTGTCAATTAGTTACCACTTGGTAACTAGTATATTTTTTTTAAAATAAGTAGGTAAATGGTATGAATGAATGTCTAAAATACAATATTTTTCAACAACATTGCCCTGCTCGTTTATTTTTTGAAAAAATTGCAGACAAGTGGGTTTTACTCATCTTAAACATTCTTGAAGAAGAAACGCAGCACTTCAACTTGCTCAAAAAGAATATTCAAGGTATTTCACCTAAAGTCTTGTCACAAAAGTTAAAAATGCTAGAAAGAGATGGCTTTATCGAACGCAAGATTCAAGACACTTCACCTATTCGTGTTGACTATTCACTTACACCATTAGGCCAAAATGTCGCTTCAATGGCATTCCAGTTAAAAGAATGGGCTGAAACAAACATCGAACAAGTTTTAGCAGCACAAATCATCTATGATGAAAAAGTACTAGAACAAGCTTAAATTAAAATTAGATCAAAAAAATAAGGCCACTAATGGCCTTATTTTTTTGTATTTATGAAACTAACCTAAATTTTTAAAGCCTTGCTGACGCCATGCTTCATAAACAATCACAGCAGTCGCATTAGATAAATTTAAACTTCTAGAGTTTTCAGCCATTGGTAAGCGAATCCACTGTTCTTGAGGAAACATCAAACGCACATGTTCAGGCAAGCCGCGTGTTTCTGGCCCCATCAGTAAAGCAATAGGTCGATTTAAATCAACTGTATGCGGAGTTGCAGAACCCTTCGTCGTTAGAGGAAAGACATGCTCAACACCTTTTGACTTTAAGTCTGCAAGGCATGCTTCAATATTGTCCCAAATCTGCATTCTTGCCCATTCATGATAATCAAGCCCTGCACGTTTAAGCTTTTTATCATCAAGCTCAAAACCTAAAGGCTTAACCAAATGCAATTGAGCCCCCGTATTCGCGCATAGTCGAATAATATTCCCTGTGTTTGCAGGGATTTCAGGCTCGTATAGAACAACATGAATCACTTAATTACTCACTTAAATTACTTGTTGGTTAACTCAGGCAATCATTAAATCTATCAAAGAAATTATTAGCCCATTAGTTCCACTGTAACTGTTCACGCAGACGTACGACTTCACCAATAATCGTGAGAGTCGGCGCATGAATTTGATGTTCTGTCACTTTAGATGCGATATCAGCAAGTGACCCCACCACAACCTTTTGTTCAGGGGTTGTACCCTTTGAAATTAATGCAACTGGCATATCTGGACGCTGTCCGTGAGCGATTAATTGCTCACAAATACGTTCCAAGCCGACTAAGCCCATATAAAGAACTAAAGTCTGGTTCTCATATACCAGCTCATTCCAAGGAAGCTCAGGAGAGCCTTCTTTTAAATGGCCAGTTAGAAAACGTACACTCTGAGCATAATCACGATGAGTGAGCGGAATACCCGCATAAGCTGAACAGCCTGACGCTGCCGTAATACCCGGAACCACCTGAAATGGCACACCAGCTTGGAATAATTCTTGGATCTCTTCACCACCACGCCCGAAAATAAACGGATCACCGCCTTTTAAACGACAAACGCGCTTTCCCTGTTGAGCATATTCAACGAGTAAAGCATTGATACCATCTTGGGGAACCGAGTGATTTGAGCGAGCTTTACCGACATATATTTTTGTAGCGTCTCGACGGCATAACTCTAAAATGGGTTGGGATACCAAACGATCATAAATGACCACATCAGCTTGCTGCATTAAACGTAAAGCTTTTAAGGTAAGCAGTTCAGGATCACCAGGACCTGCGCCCACTAAATAAACTTCACCTTTAGGTGCTTTCCATTCCTGCAATGCTTGTTCAAGCATGCTATCTGCAACATCTAGGTTGTCGTTAAAAACCTGCTCTTTTAAGGGACTTGCATACAAGTTTTCCCAAAAAATACGGCGTTCATCGGGATTAGAAATTTTTTCTTTAACCTGATTTCGCCATTTTCCTGAAAACTCAGCCAATTTCCCCATTCCATGTGGAATGGATGTCTCTAACTGTGTACGGATTTGTCGAGATAAAACAGGAGATGTCCCATTTGAAGCAACCGAAATCACTAAAGGTGAACGGTCAATAATCGCAGGAACCATAAAGCGGCAATGTGGAATATCATCAACACTATTTACAAGTAAATGACGTACTTCACATTGCTCGAAGACTGTTTTATTGACTTGCGGATCATTGGTCGCGGCAATGACGAGTCGATATGGTGTACTTAAAAACTTCTCAGAGAAAATTTCAACAAAATGCTGACCATTTGTTGTTGTAACTAATTGCAGAAGCTGTTCTTCAATTTCAGGAGCAACAATATCAATTATTGCCCCCGCCTTAGCTAATAAGGTTGCCTTGCGTAAAGCAATATGCCCTCCGCCCACAATCAGACAACGTTGCTGCTGCAACTTCAAAGAGATTGGAAAAATATCCACCTTAAACCTCTACATCAATCATCTGATTATGTTTAAGCAAAAAACGTGCACAATTTAGATGCAAAGCTTAGTCAATAAACGTTGCACCACCCATATATGGGCGTAATACTTCTGGAATCTCGATTGAGCCGTCTTCACGTTGGTAATTTTCCATTACTGCAAGCAAAGTACGTCCTACTGCAAGACCTGAACCATTTAGCGTATGCACTAATTCAGTCTTCTTCTGATCCATACGGAAGCGTGCTTTCATACGACGCGCTTGGAAATCACCCATATTAGAGCAGCTTGAAATCTCACGATATGTATTTTGGCTTGGAACCCATACTTCTAGATCGTAAGTTTTCATCGCACCAAAGCCCATATCACCACCACAGAGCAAAATTTTGCGGTATGGCAAACCAAGTGCTTGCAAAATGCCCTCAGCATGTGCAGTAAGCTCTTCAAGTGCCTGCATAGATGTTTCAGGTTTAACGATTTGCACCATTTCAACTTTATCAAACTGGTGCTGACGGATTAAACCGCGCGTATCACGACCATAAGAACCAGCTTCACTACGGAAACATGGTGTATGCGCCGCATATTTTAGTGGTAAACGGTCTGCATCAATGATTTCATCACGAACAAAGTTAGTGACTGGAACTTCAGCTGTAGGAATGAGGTAGTATTCTTTTTCGCCTTGAAGTTTAAACAAATCTTCTTCAAATTTTGGTAATTGTCCTGTCCCACGAAGTGAGTCAGCATTAACCAAATACGGTACATAAGCTTCTGTGTAGCCATTCTTTAAAGTATGAGTATCAAGCATGAACTGGGTTAAAGCACGTTGTAGGCGCGCTAAAGGCCCCTTCAACACGCTGAAACGTGAGCCAGTGAGCTTGGTCGCTGTTTCAAACTCTAAGCCGCCCATCCACTCGCCTAAATCAGTATGATCCTTGATTTCAAAATCGAACTGACGAGGTGTACCCCATTTTGAGATTTCAACGTTATCACTTTCATCTTTACCAACTGGAACAGACTCATCTGGTAAGTTTGGAATGCTTAGAGCTTTTTGCTCAATCTCATTTTGCAGTTCTGATAAGGCAACTTCGGCAGCTTTAATCTCATCACCAATGGCCTGCATGCGTGCCATGATTTCAGAAGCGTCGCCACCGGATTTTTTAATCTGACCCACTTGTTTAGCACCGGCATTTCGCTCTGCCTGTAACTTTTCAGTTTTTGATTGCAAGTCTTTACGGCGAGTTTCTAAAGATGCCCATTCTTGGACATCTAGCTGAACACCACGTTTTGCCAAAGCTGCATTAACGACTTCAATATTATTTCTGAGTAACTTAGGGTCGATCATAATTAATCATAATATGGGTAAAAAACTGGCTATAGTGTAAGCCCTTAGCACTAAAAAATATAGTGATCATCTTCATATCGAATAGCTTTCACACAATTCTAAGAAGAGACCAGATATTTTACATGTTGTAGCTCGGCACACTTGGTAAGTACTCAGGTTTAATGAACTTAGCTGCCTCAAAATACGGCAGTGTTAATTCAGTCATCCCTTCTGCATAAGAAGCTAGCTCATAAACGGGATAAACAAAAACAATCCCATTGGCGCCATAGTAGTAATTATCACTTAACTGCAGTTTTTCACGGCTGATATTATGCTCTTGAAGCCAGTTGGTATTCGCATCAAAAAGCGCATCAACGAGTTGTTTTTCTACATCTGGCTTAATCAGTTCAGCAACAGTAATGTGTTTTTTATTTAATAAATCAAAATTTACAAATTCTTGATGAGACATGCCATGTGCTGCACCTGCAGAGTATGAGTATGTCTGTAAGGCAAAGGTTGCTAGATTATAATTTTGTCCCAAATAACGGACATAAATTGCACTTTGGCTTGAACGAGGCTCTCCCTCTGGTACTTCAACAGGTTTATCAGCCAAGTTTGCAAAAGCATTCGGATCTGCTTTTTTTATACGGTTCGTAAAATAATCATTAATCCATTTTTGATTCGTTTGTACTGTCTGAAAGTCATATTCAGTACAGCCATCTTCAAGACAAACTTTAGACTTTGGTAATTTTACTGGAATTACTTTTGCCTGAATAACAGGAACTTCTGCTTGTTTTTGCTCTTTTACTGAAGCACTTGATGCGGGTTGCTCATCTTTAGCTGCAGATTTTGGCTGACAACCACTTACTGCCACCATGGCAGCTACCATAGGAAGAATGAAAATAATTTTCTTATCGTAAAGTCGCATGTTAATCCCCGTTTGTTCACTTTTATCACTATACAAAGCGTAAGAATAAGACGGGGTTAAAAAATGTATCTGTGATTGATATATAAAAAGAAAGCCACCCTTTCAGATGGCTTTCTTAAAGAGGCGCAATAATTATTGGTCAATAATATCTGTGCCTTTAGGTGGCGTAAAATTAAAAGTTGAAGCTGGAATTGAAGCATTCACTTTTACATTATTAAACTTCACGTAAGTGGTTTGTCCTAAAGAATCTTGTAACACCATTAACGTAGGTGCTTTGTTGGCACCAAAACTAATCGTTAAGCTTTGGAAAGCGCCATCTTCTTTTTTAGGGAATAAAGTGAAATATAATTTAGATTTATCTGGCTGGGTCACGCGGTAAGACTTCATGATTTGACTAGTATTACCAGAGAGCAATAAAGCAGGAGTATCTGCTACTTGCGAATCTAAGCTTTGACGGACAGCTTGTTGTAAATCAGGGTCATAAATCCAGACTGTTTTACCACTCGTCACAATAGTTTGTTTAGACGGACTCACGGTTTCCCAATAAAATTTCCCCGGACGTTCAACTTTCATTGAACCTTTAAATGTCTGGTTCATATGCTGAGCACCTAAGCCTTTTTTCTGTGCTACAGCTTTTGTATTTGCTTTGGTTGTTTGTTCAAAATCAGCAGTTAAACGCTGTAATCCTGATAACTGATTTACCAGGTTCCCAATCGCCTGTTGCTCCGGTGCTGCTACTGGTGCAGCAAACGCTGTAGTACTCATTACAGGAGCAAGCACTGACGCGCTGAGTGTAATAGCACACATGGTTTTACGAAGCATATTCATGTCATCACCTTTTTAGTTGCTGTAAGATAACTTGTTCGCTTTTAATTTCACTAAGCCGAACAAGCTCTTCATTCAAGACCCATATTAACCGACAAACTCTGTGCTAATCATTGAGAAAATAAGATATTTTGTTATGTTATTCATATTGTTTGTAGAATTTCATTCATCATGATGAAGATGAAATTAATGAAATTCCATAAAAAAAGCCCACAAAATGTGGGCTTTTTCTTAAGCTAAAACTTAAACAGTTTCAACTTTTACGTAGCGACGGCCAAATTGACCTTTCACTTCGAATTTTACTACGCCGTCAGCAGTAGCAAATAAAGTATGGTCACGGCCCATACCAACATTTGCACCAGCGTGGAATTCAGTACCACGTTGACGAACGATGATGTTACCAGCAGTTACAGTTTGACCACCGTAAACTTTAACACCTAACATTTTTGGGTTTGAATCACGACCGTTCTTCGTCGATCCACCGGCTTTTTTAGTTGCCATGTCTCTTACTCCTCGTGATTAGCCTGAAATACCAGTAATTTTCAACTCAGTGAACCATTGACGGTGACCTTGTTGCTTACGGTAGTGTTTACGACGACGCATTTTGATAATGCGGATTTTGTCGTGACGACCATGACCAATCACTTCTGCAGTTACTTTAGCGCCAGCTACAACTGGAGCACCGATTTGAATGTTGTCACCGTTTACAACCATTAATACATCATCAAATGTAATAGTTGCGCCAGATTCAGCCTTCAATAATTCAACTTTAAGGGTTTCACCCTCAACTACACGGTGCTGTTTACCACCGCTTTGGATTACTGCGTACATAATGTACTCCAATCAGCCCGTGTCGTCGTGTCGATAAAGGGATATATCGATCTTAAAACGAACGCCACTGGGGTTATACAAGGCGACAGATTTTAAGTGAAATTTGATCAAACGACAAGTGCTTTATCTTTATCTAAGCAATAGAGACCGTTATTCTTACATAATAAAAACAGCTTCAATTCGAATTTAGTACTTTTCATTGATTCTGAATGGAATTTAAAATACAGTTCCAAACACAACTTGCAACAAGAACAAGCTGTATTCATGTTGACGTTATTAAAATTTATTGTTTTGTCGGAAACACATCGTTTTGCCGAAATAAAGAACAAAGAACTCTTCATGAACCTACAAATGATTAATATCAATTGCTTGTTTCCCTGTTTAATGCACTTTTAATTGATACACTAACGCCACTTATCACCAATACGGGGTTTTTCTTCATATGGTCATCGATTTTAAGCAAGACATTCTCGCTCCTGTTGCTACAGACTTTGCTGCGATGGATCACTTGATTAATGAAGGAATTAGCTCAAAAGTCGGCTTGGTCATGTCGGTCAGTAAACATGTTGTTGAAGCTGGCGGCAAACGTATGCGTCCGATCATGTGTTTACTTGCAGCACGAGCTTGTGGTCTGGACAACATGCAAAATGCACAGCGTCTGGCTGCCATTATTGAAATGCTTCATACCGCAACTTTAGTGCATGATGATGTGGTCGATGAATCGGGGCTTCGTCGTGGCCGCCCTACTGCCAACGCAACTTGGAACAACCAAACTGCCGTGTTAGTAGGTGACTTCCTTATTGCTCGCGCTTTTGACCTATTGGTTGATTTAAACAACATGACCTTATTAAAAGATTTCTCAACAGGTACATGTGAAATCGCTGAAGGTGAAGTATTACAACTTCAATCTCAGCACCAACCGGATACAACCGAAGAAACATATTTAAAAATTATTCACGGGAAAACTTCTCGTTTATTTGAACTTGCAACTGAAGGTGCTGCCATTTTGGCTGGGCAAGAAGCCTACCGTGAACCTTTAAGATTATTTGCAGGTCATTTTGGAAATGCATTCCAAATTATTGACGATATTTTAGACTACACTTCAGATGCTGAAACATTAGGTAAAAATATTGGTGATGATTTGATGGAAGGTAAACCGACTTTACCGTTAATTTCAGCATTAGCACATTCAACGGGTGAAGAACACGCCATTATTCGTCGTAGCATTGCGACTGGTGGGGTTGACCAATTATCCAAAGTTATTGAAATTGTACAAAAGTCTGGTGCTTTAGATTATTGCCAGCGCCGTGCCCAAGAAGAAACAGAAGCAGCACTGCAAGCCTTATCAATCTTGCCTGATACACCTTATCGCCAAGCATTGATTAACCTCACTCGGCTTGCATTACATCGAATACAGTAGATATTATTTTGCCTATGCATATAAATTTTTCAGATCATTTTTTAAAAATCCAGAAACAGCTTGAAAATCCTCAAGCTGTTATCGACGAAAATATTCTCATTGACCTAGTCAATGCTTTACGGCCATCCGATCCTCACGATACGGATGAAATAGAGCAAAAAATACAAGCACTTATTGATAGCTTATTACTTACTCCTACCGCTCCTGCTCTTTTACAAACCTTTTTATTACGTTTAATTAATCAATATAAGCAAGTGAGCTTATATGCAGATAGCGGCATTTTGTCTTTAGATGGTTTCTGGAACCAACTTGGACAAAGACTTGGTGGCCATTTTCTGCCACTCATTGAAGATGTCAGCCAGCTCAAAATTTTGATTGGAAAAATTTTCTATTTAGAAAGTGATTCAGTCTGGTTAAACAATGTTGATGACAAAGATTGGGCAACGTTATTCGGTTTAATTGGGCAAAGTAACAGCAATGTCGATGAAAAACATGCCATTCAACGAGAAATGATTAAGGCGATTACTGTCTTATCTTATCGTATTAGTGGTATTGGGCTTTATCCTGAATTTATTAATGCTCAGCCTGAGTTAACTGAATATGAATCACCGTTTTTAGTACAAAACCGTGAAATTATTGAGTTTATTGAAAAGTATAAAAAACAAGATATTTCTAGCAATGACATTGCAGTCATTCCCCCACCAGATGCATCTCAAGCATTTGTAATGTTGGAACAATGCCGTGACGTCGTTTTAAAAATACGTCGGGCCACCAAAAGAATCGGTGTTAGTTTAAGTTTGACTTATTTACTGTCTTTGCTTGAGCAATGTTTAGATCGAATTGAATTATTACTCTACTTGGTCGTAGACGACAGTGAAGGACGCTATATTTCTTTAGGGAATTTAATTTCGGACTTAACTAAAGCACATTACAGCGAAAAAAGTGTTCGCTCGTTATTAAGTACGACCAGTGAACTCATCGCCTTTCAGGTCACGGAAAATGCAAGCCGTACTGGTGAGCACTATGTGAGTACAGATACCAAAGGCTTTTGGGGCATGTATAAAGCCGCTGCTGGTGCAGGCGTGATTATTGCCTGTATGGCATCCTTAAAAATTCTTGCTGCACGTATGACGATGGCCCCGCTTATGCAAGCCTTTACGTTCAGTATGAACTATTCACTCGGCTTTATTCTGATTCATGTATTGCACTTTACTGTTGCGACAAAACAGCCAGCAATGACAGCGGCTGCCCTCGCAGCCACTGTTCAGCAGCGTAAAGGCTCTAAAACTGCACAAATTGCAGAGTTAGCCGCACTTATTATCAATATTATTCGAACTCAGTTTATTGCTATTTTGGGTAATATCTCGATTGCAATCCCTACTGCCGCACTCATTACTTTTGCTTGGCAGTTTTATCTAGATGAACCTTTATTAACCCATACCAAAGCCACTTCTCTTTTACACAGTTTAAATCCATTTACGTCCTTAGCCGTTCCACATGCAGCAATCGCAGGCGTGTGTTTGTTCTTGTCGGGTCTTATTGCAGGCTACTTCGACAATATGGCTGTTTATAGAAAAGTAGGACCTCGTTTAAAAGCACACCGACGTTTACGCAGTTTATTTGGTCAAGAGCGCCTAAATCGTTTTGCAGAATATATTGAACGTAACTTAGGTGCCCTTGCTGGTAACTTCCTGTTCGGTGTCATGCTAGGAAGTATGGGAACAATCGGCTTTATTCTAGGTTTACCTTTAGATATTCGTCATATTGCCTTTGCTTCAGCGAACTTTATTCAAGGTTTAATGACCATTAACGGTAGCCCCGATATTGGCTTGATTATAGTTTCGTTTTTAGGTGTGCTTTGTATTGGTCTCACTAACTTATTTGTGAGTTTCACGCTCACTATTATTGTGGCATTACGTGCACGTCGA
The DNA here is from genome assembly GCA_025736915.1 of Acinetobacter nosocomialis. Taxonomy (GTDB): domain Bacteria; phylum Pseudomonadota; class Gammaproteobacteria; order Pseudomonadales; family Moraxellaceae; genus Acinetobacter; species Acinetobacter nosocomialis_A. The sequence continues at coordinate 1,215,721 of CP107049.1, forward strand.
GTTCGCTTTGAACAATGGAAGCCATTAGCTAAACTGGTCATGACCCATTTTCTTACACGCCCGAGTGATTTCTTCTGGCCTCCAAAACAGCCTTTAGAATTAGAAGAAAATACCCAAGCAAGTGGCGGGAAAAAAGCAGAACACTAGCGTTTTGCTTTGTACACAAATTGTGAATTCCGTCAATTTTGTTGTGATTGTTTTTCCAAATGTTAAAAAAATTTCAAAATGAATTTACGATGATCTATCAGGCTTGAAAAAAAGTGTACTGGCAAGTACACTTTCAACGGCATTCAGTAGTAAAAAACTACATGAATAAGCAAAGGTGTGTATATGCCCTATCTATTGCTTTGTATTGGTTGCGTTTTTTTAGGATTAGGTGTTCTTGGTCTGGTTGTACCAAGTCTTCAATCTTTGGACTTGCTCACCGTTCAAACATTGAGTCACCATCGTTTAGATTATCTTAATACTATAACTGCCTTTCTTGCACGCGTAGGCGGCATGCCTTTTGTATGTTTTTTATCCTTTCTAGTATGTGTATATTTAGCATGGTATAAAAAATATATTACTGTTATTTTCATTAGCTTGGGAGTTATTGGCAGTATCACCATTGGTTGGCTGCTCAAGTGGTGTGTTAACCGGCCTAGACCTCCTGAGGCATATCATATCGTTGAAAGTTATGGTGCATCGTTCCCAAGTGCACATAGTGTTTATGCATCAACACTGGCTTGTCTGGCAATGATTATGTTATGCCGTAAGCACAACATTAACTCTCCTTATATTGTTTTGATCTCCTGTCTTTGGTTTGTGTGTATGGGGCTTTCAAGAATATATGCAGGAGTTCATTTCCCAACAGACGTACTCGCTGGTTGGGGTATTGGTTTTATTTGGATTGCACTGCTTTGGCTCTGGTTATTACAAACACAAAGTAGGTTAAGTAGAAAACAAATATATTTTTAGATTTTATCTAAACGAGGTGGAACAATGATGTCGGCTAAGCTTTGGGCACCAGCCCTTACTGCTTGCGCATTAGCAACAAGTATCGCGCTTGTTGGTTGTAGCAAAGGCTCCGATGAGAAACAGCAAGCTGCTGCTGCTCAGAAAATGCCGCCTGCAGAAGTAGGTGTTATTGTTGCTCAACCACAAAGTGTTGAACAAAGCGTTGAGCTTTCAGGCCGTACTTCAGCATATCAAATTTCTGAAGTTCGTCCTCAAACAAGTGGCGTGATTTTAAAACGCTTATTTGCTGAAGGAAGCTATGTCCGTGAAGGTCAAGCGCTCTATGAGCTCGACTCTAGAACGAACCGCGCAACGTTAGAAAATGCAAAAGCATCACTCCTACAACAACAGGCAAATCTGGCTTCACTACGTACCAAGTTAAATCGTTATAAACAACTTGTTTCTAGTAATGCTGTGTCTAAACAGGAATATGATGACTTACTTGGTCAAGTCAATGTCTCAGAAGCACAAGTTGCTGCAGCTAAGGCTCAAGTAACAAATGCAAATGTAGATCTTGGTTATTCTACAATTCGCTCTCCTATTTCTGGACAATCTGGGCGTTCTTCAGTAACGGCTGGTGCTTTAGTTACTGCAAACCAGACTGATCCGTTAGTGACGATTCAGCAATTAGATCCAATCTATGTTGATATTAATCAGTCTAGCGCCGAGTTGTTACGTTTACGTCAGCAATTAAGTAAAGGCAGTTTAAACAACAGTAACAATACGAAAGTAAAATTAAAGCTTGAAGATGGTTCTACCTATCCAATCGAAGGGCAACTTGCTTTCTCTGACGCTTCTGTAAACCAAGATACAGGAACGATTACGTTACGTGCCGTATTCTCTAACCCGAATCATTTATTGCTTCCGGGTATGTATACCACTGCACAAATTGTTCAGGGTGTTGTTCCAAATGCTTATCTGATTCCACAAGCTGCCGTTACACGTTTACCTACAGGTCAAGCTGTAGCAATGCTTGTTAATGCCAAAGGGGCTGTTGAGAGTCGTCCAATTGAAACCTCAGGGGTTCAAGGACAAAACTGGATTGTGACTAACGGCTTAAAAGCTGGCGATAAAGTTATTGTTGATGGCGTTGCCAAAGTTAAAGAAGGGCAACAAGTAACAGCAAAACCTTATCAAGCTCAACCAGCAAATCCTCAAGGTGCAGCACCAAATGCTGCGAAACCGGCTCAATCAGGTAAACCTCAAGCAGAACAGAAAGCAGCTTCAAATGCATAAGGGGTAGATTGAATGGCACAATTTTTTATTCATCGCCCCATATTTGCGTGGGTGATTGCATTAGTCATTATGTTGGCGGGTATTCTCACGCTAACAAAAATGCCTATTGCACAGTATCCAACGATTGCACCACCGACAGTCACAATTGCTGCGACTTATCCTGGTGCGTCGGCTGAAACAGTTGAAAACACCGTAACCCAGATCATTGAACAACAAATGAATGGTCTCGATGGTTTACGTTATATTTCTTCTAACAGTGCAGGTAACGGTCAAGCATCTATTCAATTAAACTTTGAACAAGGTGTTGACCCTGATATTGCACAGGTTCAAGTTCAAAACAAATTGCAATCTGCAACTGCACTTTTACCTGAAGATGTACAACGTCAAGGTGTGACAGTAACTAAATCTGGTGCGAGCTTCTTGCAAGTTATTGCATTCTATTCACCAGATAACAACCTTTCAGACTCAGACATTAAAGACTATGTAAACTCATCAATTAAAGAACCGCTTAGCCGTGTTGCTGGTGTTGGTGAAGTAACAGTCTTTGGTGGTTCATACGCGATGCGTATTTGGCTCGATCCAGCTAAATTAACAAGTTACCAACTCACTCCTAGTGATATTGCAACTGCTTTACAAGCGCAGAACTCGCAAGTTGCTGTAGGTCAGTTAGGTGGTGCACCTGCTGTACAAGGTCAAGTGCTTAACGCAACTGTAAATGCGCAAAGCTTATTACAGACACCTGAACAGTTTAAAAATATCTTCTTAAAGAACACAGCATCAGGTGCTGAGGTTCGTTTAAAAGATGTTGCTCGTGTAGAGTTAGGTTCTGATAACTATCAGTTCGATTCGAAGTTTAATGGCAAACCAGCGGCTGGTCTTGCAATTAAAATTGCAACTGGTGCGAACGCACTTGATACAGCAGCAGCTGTTGAACAACGTTTGTCTGAATTACGTAAGAACTATCCAGCAGGTTTACAAGATAAACTCGCTTATGACACGACTCCATTTATCCGTCTTTCAATTGAAAGTGTTGTACACACGCTAATTGAAGCCGTGATTTTGGTATTCATTGTTATGTTCCTATTTTTACAAAACTGGCGCGCGACGATTATTCCAACGCTTGCAGTTCCAGTAGTTGTATTAGGTACATTTGCAGTTATTAATATCTTTGGTTTCTCAATTAACACCTTAACCATGTTCGCTATGGTATTGGCAATCGGTCTTCTGGTTGATGACGCCATTGTTGTAGTCGAAAACGTTGAACGTGTAATGAGTGAAGACCATACCGATCCGGTTACAGCAACTTCTCGTTCAATGCAGCAGATTTCTGGTGCCTTAGTGGGTATTACCAGCGTATTGACTGCGGTATTCGTACCAATGGCATTCTTTGGTGGTACAACAGGTGTAATTTACCGTCAGTTCTCGATTACCCTTGTAACAGCAATGGTTTTATCGTTAATTGTGGCATTAACCTTCACCCCTGCACTTTGTGCAACAATCTTAAAACAGCATGATCCAAATAAAGAACCAAGCAATAATATCTTTGCGCGTTTCTTTAGAAGCTTTAACAACGGTTTTGACCGCATGTCGCATAGCTACCAAAATGGTGTTAGCCGCATGCTTAAAGGCAAAATCTTCTCTGGCGTGCTTTATGCTGTTGTAGTTGCCCTTTTAGTATTCTTGTTCCAAAAACTCCCATCTTCATTCTTACCAGAAGAAGATCAGGGTGTGGTCATGACACTTGTTCAATTACCACCAAATGCAACGCTTGACCGTACAGGTAAAGTGATTGACACCATGACTAACTTCTTCATGAATGAAAAAGACACTGTGGAATCTATTTTCACCGTATCTGGTTTCTCATTCACGGGTGTGGGTCAAAATGCTGGTATTGGCTTCGTTAAGTTGAAAGACTGGAGCAAACGTACAACACCAGAAACTCAAATCGGCGCATTAATTAAGCGTGGTATGGCATTAAACATGATCATTAAAGATGCATCATACGTTATGCCATTACAGCTTCCTGCAATGCCTGAATTGGGTGTAACTGCCGGATTTAACTTGCAGCTTAAAGATTCAAGTGGTCAAGGCCATGAGAAATTGATTGCAGCTCGTAACACCATTCTAGGCTTAGCATCACAAGATAAACGCCTGATGGGTGTACGTCCAAATGGTCAGGAAGATACACCTCAGTATCAAATTAATGTAGATCAAGCCCAAGCTGGCGCGATGGGTGTGAGCATTGCTGACATCAACAATACAATGCGTATTGCATGGGGTGGTTCATACATTAACGATTTCGTTGACCGTGGTCGTGTGAAAAAAGTTTATGTTCAAGGCGATGCAGATACTCGTATGATGCCGGAAGACTTAAATAAGTGGTATGTACGTAATAACAAAGGTGTGATGGTTCCATTCTCTGCATTTGCTACTGGTAAATGGACTTATGGTTCTCCACGTCTTGAACGTTATAACGGCGTATCATCGGTTAACATTCAAGGTACTCCTGCACCTGGCGTAAGCTCTGGTGACTCGATGAAAGCAATGGAAGAAATTATTGGTAAGTTACCATCTATGGGCTTACAAGGTTTCGACTATGAATGGACAGGTTTATCACTTGAAGAACGTGAGTCTGGTGCTCAAGCTCCATTCTTATACGCACTTTCATTGTTAATCGTATTCCTTTGCTTAGCTGCATTATATGAAAGCTGGTCTATTCCGTTCTCTGTTTTACTTGTGGTACCACTTGGTGTCATTGGTGCACTTGTATTGACCTACTTGGGTATGATTATTAAAGGAGATCCAAATCTCTCAAATAACATTTACTTCCAGGTGGCGATTATTGCGGTGATCGGTCTTTCGGCAAAAAATGCGATCTTGATTGTTGAGTTCGCAAAAGAATTGCAGGAAAAAGGTGAAGATCTGCTTGATGCAACCTTACATGCTGCAAAAATGCGTTTACGTCCAATTATCATGACGACCCTTGCCTTCGGTTTTGGTGTACTTCCACTTGCTCTTTCAACAGGTGCTGGTGCAGGAAGTCAGCACTCAGTAGGCTTCGGTGTACTTGGTGGCGTACTCAGCGCGACATTCTTAGGTATCTTCTTTATCCCTGTATTCTATGTGTGGATTCGTAGTATCTTTAAGTACAAACCAAAAACCATAAACACTCAGGAGCATAAATCGTGATGCAAAAAGTATGGTCTATTTCAGGTCGTAGCATTGCGGTATCTGCACTTGCGCTTGCTTTGGCAGCTTGTCAAAGCATGCGCGGCCCAGAACCAGTCGTGAAAACCGATATTCCACAGAGCTATGCATATAACAGCGCTTCTGGTACATCTATTGCTGAACAGGGCTACAAACAGTTCTTTGCTGACCCGCGTTTGCTGGAAGTAATCGACTTGGCTCTTGCGAATAACCGTGATTTACGTAAAGCAACGCTCAATATTGAACGTGCTCAAGAGCAATATCAGATTACGAAGAACAACCAGCTTCCAACGATTGGAGCAAGTGGTAGTGCAATTCGTCAGGTTACGCCAAGTCGTGACCCGAATAACCCCTACTCTACTTACCAAGTAGGTTTGGGTGTAACTGCTTATGAGCTTGATTTCTGGGGCCGTGTTCGTAGTCTAAAAGATGCTGCTTTAGATAATTACCTCTCAACACAAAGTGCGCGTGATTCGACTCAGATCAGCTTGATCAGCCAAGTTGCTCAAGCATGGTTGAATTATTCGTTTGCAACAGCAAATTTAAGACTTGCAGAGCAAACTCTTAAAGCACAGCAAGATTCTTACAATCTCAACAAAAAACGTTTTGATGTAGGTATCGACAGTGAAGTTCCGTTACGTCAGGCACAGATTTCTGTAGAAACTGCGCGTAATGATGTAGCGAACTACAAGACTCAAATTGCTCAAGCACAAAACTTGTTGAACTTACTTGTGGGTCAACCAGTTGCACAAAACTTGTTGCCAACACAACCTGTGAAACGTATTGCTCAGCAAAATGTATTCACTGCTGGTTTACCAAGTGACTTGTTAAACAACCGTCCAGATGTAAAAGCGGCTGAATATAACTTAAGCGCTGCGGGTGCGAATATTGGTGCTGCAAAAGCACGTTTATTCCCAACCATTAGCTTAACGGGTTCAGCAGGTTATGCATCAACTGACTTAAGTGATCTATTTAAGTCGGGTGGTTTTGCATGGTCAATTGGTCCAAGCTTAGATTTACCAATCTTTGACTGGGGTACTCGTCGTGCCAATGTGAAAATTTCTGAAACTGATCAGAAAATTGCATTGTCTGACTATGAAAAATCAGTTCAGTCTGCGTTCCGTGAAGTGAATGATGCGCTTGCTACGCGTGCCAACATTGGTGACCGTTTAACAGCGCAACAACGTCTGGTAGAAGCAACTAACCGCAACTACACACTTTCAAATGCTCGCTTCCGTGCTGGTATTGATAGTTACTTGACGGTTCTTGATGCACAGCGTTCATCTTATTCAGCTGAACAAGGTTTGTTATTGCTTCAACAAGCAAACTTAAACAACCAAATCGAGTTATATAAAACTCTAGGTGGTGGTTTAAAAGCAAATACTTCAGATACAGTGGCACACCAACCATCAAGTGCTGAACTTAAAAAGCAATAAGCTTTAAATCATGTTCTTATAAAAGCTCACTTCGGTGGGCTTTTTTATTGCAACTGATGTGAATATTTTTTATCTTGAAACCTTAAGAAATTTAGATTGATAAAAAACAATGTTATTAAGTAATTTAGAAAGCGTTCCAGGTCATCAAATTTTAAAGCAACTCGATGTTGTTTATGGAAGCACTGTTCGTAGCAAACATGTGGGCCGTGACCTCATGGCAAGTTTAAAAAATATTGTAGGTGGTGAACTCACGGGCTACACCGAACTTTTAGAAGAATCCCGCCAAGAAGCCATGGATCGTATGATTGCCAAAGCCCAGCAGCTTGGTGCGAATGCAATTGTCGGTATTCGTTTTTCAACTTCAAACATTGCCCAAGGCGCTTCCGAGCTATTTGTATATGGCACAGCAGTCGTGGTGCAACCGCAAGCTCCACATCTACCAGCCCCATTTAATGCATAGGTAGAAAATGGACAATCTTATTTTTCAGCTTGTTGTTTTTCTCATTCTTTTCAGTATCGGTTGGGCTTTTGGCCGTCATATTGAACAAAAACATTTGAATGAACTTCTAGAAAAAGAGCAACAATTTGCCCATATCAGAATTGATACCAATCGTTTTACAACAAGTGATCAGTTAGGCCACTTTATTAGCAGTAATGTGGTCATTTCCCATGACTATTTTAAATATGTACTGGCTTCTATAAAAAATGTTTTAGGTGGTCGTCTTAGCAGTTATGAAAGTATTGTTGAACGTGCTCGTCGTGAAGCGATTATTCGTTTAAAACAACAAGCACATAGTGTGGGTGCTAACCATATTATGGGAGTTCGGCTGAGTACAACCGAACTCGGTATGCAAGGCGGAATGGTTGAAGTTTTTGCTTATGGTACAGCAGTCAAAGACTAGCACTGCCCCATAGCAGAAAAATGTATACGCGGATTGCCAATACTTTTAGTTAAGTGTTGGCAAATTCCGGTAATTTTCCATTTGTCCTGTTGTTTTGCCAAAGTAAAATAATAGCGACCAAAAGAATGAAAATAATCATTTTCCGAAAAACGGTAAATTTGATAATTACACTCTAGCCATGCTCGGTCTTGTTCAATCCGAATAAGAGGATTACTCAAATTGTGCTGTAATCGCAAATGCGACAAAGCTTGTTGCCGCGAACCTTTATATTCATGACAAGACACCACACATAAAGGTTCTCCTCTAAACTGGAAATAGTCCACCTCAAGTTGATCGGCCAATAACTCATCAAACGCATCCCAATTTTTCTGGTCAAAGACCAATTGAAAACGCGTTACAACGTCTAAGATACGATGGTAGTCTTGATCCATGGTGAACCTTCTATGTGGGTTTTTCCATCAATTTAGCACGGCGAAATCTCTTTTTTATTTCACTTTTGTTTTTCGAATCATTTTATAGAGTAATTTCGGGTACATACGGGAAACCATTACACCTAATTTTTCTTTCGTTCCGCCCACTACTATATACTCTTGCCCTTGCATTAACGCCTTAACTGACTGTTCTGCAAAAACATCTGCTTCTAATCCATTTTCAATTGCTTCGTCTTGATGGCCTTGAGGCTGCCCTGCACCATTTAACGCATTAAATGAAACATTGGTTTTTACAAAGCCTGGGAAAATCACAGAAACTTCAATGCCCTGATCTGAAACTTCAGCACGTAAACTGTTGGCCCACATATGAATTGCAGCTTTAGCAGCCGAATAACTTGCACGATACTGCGTACCTAATAACCCTGCTACACTAGAGACAAATACAACTCGGCCAGACTTTTGTTTGAGCATGGTCGGCAGCACAGTTTTGGTTAATGCCACTTGCGAGAAATAATCGACTTCCATAATGGCTCTTTCAGTCTCCATCGTGGTGTCCTGAATCAAAGCACGCTGACTTAAACCTGCATTATTAATGAGCCAGTCGATTCGGCCTTTGGCTTTTAAAATCTGCTCATACGCTTCTTGAACTTGCTGTTGATTGGTAATGTCTGCAACTACCGACAAATGCTGGTCTGGATGGAGTAAACCAACGCGAACTTCTTCTAATTCTTCAAAGCGGCGTGAAGTTAAAATCACTTGAGCACCTTGCAGAGCAAACTCACCAGCTAAAGCTTTCCCTAAGCCAGAAGATGCTCCCGTAATCCACACCACTTTATTTTGCAAAGTATCAAGTTTGGCCATGCTTTAAATTCCTATTATCTTTTTAAATTATGCTGCTTGATGCATAAAGGCCAAAAAGTGATTGATATAGTGAGTTGCTGTGATCTGATCAACCTGCGTCCCCAATTTTTCCAAACGTTTATAGCCCAAATGCGTTGTCATATTAATGACCCCATTTAGGGTTTTATCGACAACTAAATTAAATTTTAAACGTTTTTTAGGTTCACGTACTAGGCTTGTTACGCCTAAATCCACAATTTGAATTAAGGTTTGAAAAGCTTCTTCTACGCTTTGCATATTGCCCGCGCGTATTTGCTCGGTCAGTGTTTGGGCTTGTTGCACAAGTTGAGGTGTGATTGGGTACGTAATATAAACATCTTGCTCACGTTCTTTCATGAGTGAGGTCATATAATCAACTAAAGGTAAAAGTCGCTCATTACCAAAAAAAGAAACTGACCAAGGCATATACTTTCGGAAAGTATCTAAAATTTGTTGAAGAACTTTCTCAGACTCTTGGCGCTGCTTTTCAGTCATAGTCGAGTTACCTTGCTCTCCTTGTAACAATACGGAGAACACTTGCTCAATAATTTCGCAAGATAAATCGGAAAGAACACTACCTAATACTTTGGATTGGCTTTCTTTTACCCCAGCGTGCAATTTCTCTCGAATCGCAGCAAATTGCGTATAGGTCGAGTCGGAAATTTTCAAAAAAACTTTGTAGCTCATGAGTCGCATCCCTTATCAATTCTTTTGTAATTTTTGTGCCGTGCCGCTACACGATTAAATTGTGATCCATGCTTCATAAATCTACCGTTTTTTGAAAAAAATACAAAACCGTTTATCTGTTTTCAGCACATTAATTTCGAGGCATTTTTTTGCTACAATAGATGCAATTTTTTATGCATATTCGATCTAAGCTACTATGACTGACGCTCAAACCGCTCAAAATATTGCAACCACATACGATCCAACCGAGATCGAAAAGAAGTGGTACAAAACGTGGGAAGAACAAGGTTACTTCAAACCTTCTGGTCACGGTGAATCATTCTGTATCATGATTCCACCACCAAACGTCACTGGTAGTTTGCACATGGGCCATGGCTTTAACAATGCCATTATGGATGCCCTCACCCGTTATAACCGTATGATGGGTAAAAACACGTTGTGGCAACCGGGTACTGACCATGCTGGTATTGCAACTCAAATGGTTGTTGAGCGTCAACTTGGCTTACAAGGTGTAACTCGTCATGACTTAGGCCGTGAAAAGTTCATCGAAAAAGTTTGGGAATGGAAAGAACAATCTGGCGGCACAATTACGAAACAAATTCGTCGCTTAGGTTCTTCGGTAGACTGGTCACGTGAACGCTTCACGATGGACGAAGGTTTATCAAACGCAGTTAAAGAAGTATTCGTTCGTTTGCACGAAGACGGTTTAATTTACCGTGGTAAGCGCCTTGTAAACTGGGACCCTAAACTTCAAACAGCTCTTTCTGACCTTGAAGTGGAAAGCAAAGAAGAAAAAGGCTCACTTTGGCACTTTAAATATTTCTTTGAAGACAAATCAGTTAAAACTCAAGACGGCAAAGACTATTTAGTCGTTGCAACAACTCGTCCTGAAACTTTACTTGGTGATACTGCGGTTGCTGTTCATCCTGAAGATGAGCGTTATGCACACCTTGTTGGTAAAAACATCGTATTGCCAATTACTGGTCGTTTAATTCCGATCGTTGCCGACGACTACGTTGAAAAAGACTTTGGTACTGGCTGTGTAAAAATTACCCCTGCTCACGACTTCAATGACTATGACCTAGGTAAACGCAATAGCTTGCCAATCATTAATATCTTCAACAAAAACGCCGAAGTTTTAGGTGAGTTTGAATATATTGCAAAAGCTGGCGAACAAATTTCTAAAACCATTACTGCACCTGCGGAATATGCTGGTTTAGAACGTTTTGAAGCACGTAAAAAATTAGTGGCTCAAGCTGAAGCTGAAGGCTGGTTAGACCAAATCCAACCGTATGACTTAAAAGCGCCACGCGGTGACCGTTCAGGCGTGATCATTGAGCCATTACTGACTGACCAATGGTACGTAAAAATTGCTCCGCTTGCTGAGCCTGCAATTGAAGCAGTTCAAGATGGCCGTATTAAATTTGTGCCAGAGCAGTACAGCAACATGTACATGGCGTGGATGCGTGACATTCAAGACTGGTGTATTTCACGTCAGCTTTGGTGGGGTCACCGTATTCCAGCTTGGTACGATGCGAATGGCAACATCTATGTAGGTCGTAACGAAGAAGAAGTGCGCGCGAAAAACAACATCGCGGCTGATGTTGAACTTAAACAAGACGAAGATGTTCTTGATACATGGTTCTCATCAGCACTTTGGACATTCTCAACTTTAGGTTGGACTGGCGACGCACAAAAAGACGCAGCAAATGATTTCTTAAAAACCTTCCACCCAACAGATGTGTTGGTGACTGGTTTTGACATCATTTTCTTCTGGGTTGCCCGTATGATCATGATGACCCTACACTTCATGAAAAATGAAGATGGTTCATCTCAAGTTCCATTTAAGACTGTTTACGTTCACGGCTTGGTACGTGATGGTGAAGGTCAAAAAATGTCGAAGTCTAAAGGTAATGTACTTGATCCATTAGACTTGATTGACGGTATTGATTTAGAAAGCTTAGTTGCAAAACGTACGACTGGCTTAATGAACCCTAAAGATGCAGCGAAGATTGAAAAATCAACGCGCAAAGAGTTCCCAGAAGGCATTAATGCTTATGGTACTGACGCAGTTCGTTTCACGTTCTGTGCGCTTGCAAACACTGGTCGTGACATCAAGTTCGACTTAAAACGTGTTGAAGGCTACCGTAACTTCTGTAATAAAATCTGGAACGCGACTCGTTTCGTTCTGATGAATGTTGAAGGTCAAACTGTTGGTACCGACGCTCGCCCTGACCTTTGGGAACTTCCAGAACAATGGATTATGAGCCGTCTGCAAAAAGCTGAAGCTGCTGTACATCAAGCGTTTGCAACGTATCGTTTAGACCTTGCTGCTCAAGCGATTTACGACTTTATCTGGAATGAATACTGTGACTGGTACGTTGAGTTAACTAAACCAGTTCTAAACGATGCAGAAGTTTCAGAAGAGCGTAAAGCTGAAGTACGCCGTGTATTACTTGCTGTAATGGAAGCTTCTTTACGATTGGCTCATCCGTTAATGCCGTATTTGACAGAAGAAATCTGGCAAACTCTTGCACCAATGCTTGGTCAAGGCGGCCCAACGATTATGACTGCTCAATACCCTATTCCTGAGCAAGCAAAAATCAACGAACAAGCTGAAGCAGATATGCAATGGCTTCAAGGTTTGATTGGTGCAGTACGTAACATCCGTGGTGAGTTGGGCTTAGGTAATGCGCGCTTATTGCCAGTATTACTTCAAAACACATCTGACGCTGAACGTGAACAAATTATTCGTATTGAAGCATTGTTCAAAGCATTGGCTAAAGTTGAAAGCATTGAGTTCTTGAATAAAGACCAAGAACCACCTTTGTCTTGCTCTAGCGTTGTTAGCCATGCATCGGTATTTGTACCAATGAAAGGCTTAATCGACCCTAAAGCTGAGCTTGCTCGTTTGCAAAAAGACTTGGATAAAATCCAAAAGCAACACGACCAAATCGCGGGCAAACTTGCAAATGAAGGCTTTGTATCTAAAGCACCAGCAGCAGTTGTTGAAGGTGAAAAAGCGAAGCTTGCTGAATTTGCTGCTCAGTTAGAGAAAGTTAAAGCGAATATGGAGCAAATTGCTGCGCTTTAAGCTTTTTTAGTCGAATAAACCCAGAATCTGTGCAAGCAGGTTCTGGGTTTTTCTATATTTAAAAATTACTTTTTTGTAGAATCAGCATATGAAGATGCCATGATTTTATGTAACCATTCAATAAGGGCAAATTTTCATTCATTTCTTTATGAAACAATAAATTAAAATCATATAAGAATAGATCAACTATATCTTGATAAGTAAAACCTATAAATTTTTTAGGTTCTCTAATAACCCATTCATCTTGAGTCCCCAATAAATCAACTACAAGAATTCCGCCTTCAGGAAGTGCATTTATAATTCGTTTAATTACACGATCGAAATAGCTTGGATCGCAAAAGAATAGACTTGATGAAGCAATAATTAAGCTTGCAGATGGAAAATTAAAGTCTTCAAAAGATTCATGATAGAAAATAAATTTAGAGTCATCCTTGAATCGCTCAGCACAGAATTTTTGCGCCTCAATTGAAATATCAAAAGCATGAACATTAAATCCCTTTGAGAGTAGATAAGCAGATTCATTGCCAGCACCACAGCCACAATCGATAGCAACTAAAGGCAAGTTAGGAAAATAACCTAAAGCCTTTTCTAAAATAGGTCTATGTTTAAGTTCTCTTGATAATTGAACAAATTTTTCATTCATAAAACCGATCTTTTAATTTTTATAATTTCCACACTATATTTTATAAAAACTCCAATCTCAATGATTTCTTATTTCAGAAGCTACCGACCAAATCGCGGGCAAACTTGCAAACGAAGGCTTTGTGTCTAAAGCACCAGCAGCAGTTGTTGAAGGTGAAAAAGCGAAGCTTGCTAAGTTTACTGCTCAGTTAATAAAGTTAAAGCAAATATGGAGCAAATTGCTGCGCTTTAATGCTGCCATTTGATTCAAAAAACCCCCTCATTTGAGGGATTTTTTATTTATAATTTAATAAACTAAATTATGAAAAATATTATGCCAAAACATGATCTAAAAAAGATAATCCATGAAATGCAGAATTCACCAGCTTTAAAAATTTTCCGAGAAATACAAGATTCTCCTACTATGAAAGCTTTTCAGAAAATGCAGAACTCTCCTACTATGAAAGCTTTTCGGGAAATGCAGAACTCTCCTGCTATGAAAGCTTTTCAGGAAATGCAAAACTCTCCTGCTATGAAAGCTTTTCGGGAAATGCAAGATTCTCCTACTATGAAAGCTTTAAGTGCCGTTCGTGCATCACAACAAAAAAGTTTGAGTTCTATTTTCAGTAAAAATTTAGAGGCACAACTAAGATTAGGAAGTACTTTAAGTGCTTTACAGCAACATAATATTAGTTCAGTTTTGCATGAACGAATGATTGATTACTTTTCTTCTCAACCAATTATTCAAGACTTAGAATCAGCTAATGTTTCACCCACCTCCCATAAAGATAATCTAACGGTCAGCTCAATAACTACAAACGAAGAAAAGAATTCTGCCTCGATCATCACTTACATTATGTTATCTTTTTTTATAAGTATTTGTTCGAGTTCAGTATTTAAAAAATTATCCGTAGATGCTGCTTTTGACTTAACTATAGCTTTTGTCTTTGAATATGTGGTTAAACCTTTAGCTGATGAATTAATAAAAAATGATTCTGAAAGAGCCAATTGTAATACTGAACCAGTAGCTAATATTTCCGACCAAGAAACTCTAAATCAATTTCTTGCAAATAAAAGAGTTGTTACAAATACCGTAGACTTTTTTGAGTCCCCCAAGAAGAAAAGCTCCATTATTGAGAGCTTACCCTCAGGCACTCTGCTAACAGTTATATCTGATAGAACCATTTCTAAATCATGGTTAAAAGTTCGAATTACATTAGATCAAAGTGAAGTTGAAGGTTATGTTTTAAGACGCTATACATCACCAGTTAAATAACCCCAACTCCAGTTCTTTCCTTGAAGGTGAAGGAGCATCGTTTAAGAATTAACTTATTATTTTATTCGAAGCTCAATGAAGTTCCCTCTCCTCATAGGACAGAGAGTTTTCATTATAAATTTTATGTAGATATATAATTATATGCTGCTTTTATCCCACAGTCGGATGTAAAAGCTTATAAAATTCCATGCCCCAATAACATCTCCACGCCACTCACTTTTTTCATATGCTTTAAACGCTCCTTTTCCCATTTCACCTGCTGCTTTAACTCAGCACAGTCAGCATCTATAGCTTTATAAACATCGCTGATATGTACATGCTCTGCTTTCACGTTTTTTGCCAACTGAAAAGAATCCAAAATATCTGCAATTTGGCTTTCAAGCTGCTGACTTTGTGCATCCAAAGCCAGTTTATAAAACCGCAATTGCTCAGCAGATAGTTCTTTAGCTCCCACTCCTTTATTCTGCTCAAGCTGTAACTGGAGTTTGAGTAAATAAAACAAATCCTGCTTTTCATAGGCCTGACTTGCCTGTTGGAACAACTCAGTTTTTTCTTCTTTCTTCGTTTCATCTTGCTCACGGTCTGGGTGAATCATCGCGGCAATTTTTAAATAAACTGTTTTTAACGATTGCGCTGCCATTTGCTCAGCTTGTTCACGTTTCTGTTGTTGTCTTTGCTGTTTGGCTTGTTCCCGCGCTTGTTGTTGCTCAGCAGCATATTGTTCAAAGTCTTCTTCAAACTCTGAACCTTGATCAACGCTTTCTTCATATTCAGATTTTATTGACTGAGCTTTTTTATTCTTTTTTACCGACTCTTGTGTATGTTGCTGATAAAAGGTATCGATCTGCCTCACTAACTCTAACTGTTCAGCAGATAGCATTTTGGAGCGCTTCAACATTTGTGCAAGCTGAGCAATTTTTTCATCGAGTTGTTGTATATCCGCTTTGGAAAACTCATGGCTATGCAGCATATTCCAGAGTTGCTCTAGCTGCTGAAATAGCACTTCATGCAAATCGCTATACACGGGCATCAGTTTTTGCCGAATATGCTGTTGAATCTCGGCTTGCGCATTTTGCCATGTGCTTAGGCTAACTTTTTGCTGTTCTATTTTATCAATCAGGCGATTCAGTTTTTTCTGCTGTGCAGACGGTTCAGACCTTTGCTGCAAGCTCACTTTGAGATCAAAGGACATACTCATCCACCTGAAAAAGAAAAAAGTGTAGCAATAATCAGATGAGGAAGGTAGCCAAGCATTCCTTAAATATGAGTCAAACTAAAGATTTATATCTTAAGAAATCCACCAAATCACTAATGGCAAAGTCACGGCGGCGCATAAAGTTTGAAAGCTAATCACGGCTGCCATAAGCTGACTATCACCACCCAAAACCTTAGTTAAAATATATGATGCGGAAGCAGTCGGTAACGCAAAGAAAATGACTAAAATTTGTGTTTGCAAACTTGGTAAACCAAACCACATGCAGACCCCGTAAGCCAAAGCAGGTACTGCTAAAAGCCGAGCAAACGTGTCTGCTGCCAATACCACAATATCTTTTTTAATTTGCATAAACTGTAAAGCTGCACCCACACATAACAAACCTAGTGGCAAACTCGACACTGAAAAAAGCTTAATAAACTGGGTAAAGCCTTCCCAAATCGGGATGTGAAGTGTATTGACTGCTGCACCGACTATGCATGATGCAATTAAAGGGTTTTTGAGCAGTGCAATCAAAACAGGTTTAATTGCCATATGTTCTTTAGAAGTTAGAGCAAGCACCGAAATAACGTTCACAAGTGGAATGCAAAGCGCCAATAAAATCGCCAGTATTGCCATTCCTTCACTTTTAAAAAGCGCAGTGACTAGAGCCAAACCAATATAGGTATTAAAGCGAACCATACTTTGTACATGCACACCAAAACGTGCAGGTGGTATGTGCCAAAACATTCGGAGTATGTATAAAAAGGCGGTCACTGCTAAAACCACAATCAACATTGCAATAATGGCAGCACTTAAGCTTTGTAAGTCAATTTTTGCAGTCGATAGCGTACTAAAAAGCAAAGCAGGAAATAAAATATAGTAATTGAGCTTCTCTGCCCCAGCCCAAAACTCATCGCTAAAAAAACGATATTTTTTAAATAAGTATCCCGATGCAATTAATGCAACTAAGGGAAAAAGAGATAAAACAATGCTATTCATTTCTTTACTCAAGTTTTGTTAGGGCTTGCTGTTTGGCAATTAGCTTGGCTTACTCATATATTAAAGATAATGAAAACTCATGATAAAATGAGTTTTTACTCATAACAAATACCCCATGACCTTTACCCAACTTGAAATTTTCGCACTCATTGCCGAACTGAAAAGCTTTACAGCTACCGCAGAAAAGCTGGGAATTTCACAGTCGGCAGTTTCCCATGCGCTTAAATCATTAGAACAACAATGGGGCATTAACCTGATTTCAAGAACTCAAAGCGATATTGAGCTCACCACGACAGGTCAGCAGCTACTTACGCATGTAAAAGAGCTATTGAGTATTTCCGACACTTTAGAAAAAGAAGTAGCTGCCATCCACGGTTTAAACGAAGGCACATTACGTATTGGTTCTTTTGGGGCATCATCCTCTATTTATCTATTGCCTGAAATTTTAGAAACCTTTCGGCAGCGCTATCCTAAAATCGAAATTTATATTGATGAAGGTGAAGATAAAGAAGTTGCTCAGTGGTTATTGGAACGGCGCATAGAGGTTGGTTTTTTGATTATGCCAGATGAGCGTTTTGATACATTCCCATTAATTGAAGATCGTTTTGTTGCGTTAATTCCAAGCGGTTACCCACTCGCTCAGCAACTTTATATTGATCCAGCACAACTAGAAAACTGCCCTTTTATTATGACAATGGCAGGTAGTAGACATCAGGTCGAATTAATTTTAAAAAACTTTAATGTGAAACCAGATATCAAATTTTATGTTTCACAAATTCTAAGTATCGTCAGCATGGTTCACAACCAGTTAGGGGTTTCGATTGTCTCTGATATGGTGATTACCAAAGAATTACTCTCACTCTATCCAAATGTAGTTAAACGCCCTTTTAAACCGAACCTTAAACGTTCTATTGGTCTTGCAGTCAAAAATAAAAAGCACATGAGTCCCGCTGCAAAAGCTTTTATTGAAGTCGCGCAATCGGTTTGGTCAGATCATTAATTAAAAATGGATGATTCATTTTAAAACTTGATCACGAACTCTTTCAGGTCAATTTATAAGCGCATTAGATGACTTATAACGTAAAAAGCGCCAAAACTGCCCCTCTTTAACTAGATCGACGCACCATTTATCGCCAAAAACTCCTTATTTAATCCAAATTGGTGCGCTTATTGCATATTCACTTTTATGCAATTGAGTTTGTTTCGACAAACTTAGGTTTTTAGATTCCTTAAATCTATTTTGGTGCAATTTACAGACCCAGATTTGTTCCAAAATGGAATTTAGCACTTTTTTCGAGCATGCTATGCAAAATGTAGATCTATTTTTCTTATTACTTGGTGCAGTTTTGGTTCTTGCCATGCACGCAGGTTTTGCATTCTTGGAACTTGGTACCGTTCGCCATAAAAATCAGGTGAACGCGCTTAGTAAAATTCTGACTGACTTTGCCCTTTCTGCAATCGCTTATTTCTTTGTTGGCTACTACATTTCGTATGGCCAGCATTTCTTCCATGATGGTACAGCTCTAGCAAGTGATCATGGCTACAACTTAATGCGTTGCTTCTTTTTACTGACGTTTGCTGCGGCAATTCCTGCCATTATTTCCGGCGGTATTGCTGAACGCGCCAAAATGCGTTCGCAAGCAATTGCAACGCTCGCTTTAGTTGGTCTGGTTTATCCCTTTTTTGAAGGTATGGTCTGGAATGGTAACTACGGTCTACAAAAGTGGTTAGAAACAACTTTTGGCGCAGCTTTTCACGACTTTGCAGGTTCAGTTGTGGTACACGCCATGGGTGGTTGGATTGCACTTGCTGCAGTTATTTTATTAGGTGCTCGCTCTGGTCGTTATAAGAAAGATGGTCGCGTAAGTGCTCACCCACCATCTTCTATTCCATTTTTGGCACTTGGCTCATGGATTTTGATTGTAGGTTGGTTTGGCTTTAATGTAATGAGTGCTCAACGTCTTGATGCAATTTCTGGCCTAGTTGCTATTAATTCACTTATGGCAATGGTTGGCGGAACCATTACAGCAAATGCAATTGGGAGAAATGACCCTGGTTTCTTACATAACGGTCCTCTTGCTGGCTTAGTTGCAATCTGTGCAGGGTCTGACATTGTTCACCCTATTAGTGCACTTGTGATTGGTGGTGCAGCCGGTGCCATGTTTGTGTACTTATTTACCTACACTCAAAATAAACTCAAAGTTGATGATGTATTAGGTGTTTGGCCTTTACATGGTGTATGCGGTGCATTTGGTGGTATTGCAGTAGGTCTGTTTGGTCAAAAATGGCTGGGTGGTTTAGGTGGTGTATCTTTTGCCTCTCAGCTCATCGGGACAGTTCTAGCGATTGCAATTGCACTTGCTGGTGGATTTATTGTTTATGGCATACTTAAAGCAACTATTGGTATTCGTTTATCTCAAGAAGATGAGTTTAGAGGTGCAGATTTATCTATTCATAAAATCTCTGCGAACTCTGAAGAAGGTATGTTTTAATTCAGCGATTATGAAGCAGGGTTTAAATATCCTGCTTCTGATTGCCTAATATAAATAAAACTTTTTAAATAAAAATAGTTACTATTGATTAAAAAGTGTGCTTTTAAGTCTCTATACAACCAGCTTATAATATTGAAAAATATATTAATTTTAATATTATTTTAAGATTTATAAATGAAATCCTGTTTAGTTTAAGAACAATTTAAGTTTTATTTTATGTAATGCCCTCAATTCACGCTTAAATTGATGTTACAACACAATGAATCAACAAAAACATTTCTTTCAGCTTCAACTCATTTTTCTTGCTGTCAGTTTTTTTATACTTTTATTTGTATTTCCAGTGGGTGGAAAAATTGATATGTACCTCATCCAACCTTGGATTGATTCAACAGGTCAATTTTTTAATCGAGAAAATTGGTATCTCGAAAAGCTTAATCATCAAATCGTAAAAGATATTATTACAGCGGTTTATGTTATGTTTTTTGGTCTCTGGCTTGCTTCATTTAAAGTAGAAAAGCTAAAAATATATCGCTGGCAATACGGCTATATGTTTTTTGTCAGTATGATTGGTAGCGGTATTGTGGGTTTATTAAAATCACAATCTGCTCATGCCTGCCCTTGGAATATGGTTCATCCTAACAGCTTAGGTGGCTATATTTGGGACTTTACTGCGAAACATGGTCATTGTTTTCCAGGTGGTCATGCTAGCGCTGGTTTTATCATCATGACCGGTTATTTTGTTTATCGTCTTGAACAACCTAAACGTGCTTACTTTTATTTATTCTCAGGCATTTTATTAGGATTTATGATGGGTTGGGCACAAATGATGCGAGGAGCACATTTCCTAAGTCATAATTTATGGACAGGTTGGGTTGTTTGGGCAGTCAATATTTTATTTTACGCGATTTGTATTCATCGCTTTGAATTTGAGAAAGAATTAAAACAAGAGCTTTAAGCTCTTGTTTCATGTAAATGTAAAACTTTAGGTAACTTCACTAAGACTGAAAGACCACCAAGTTCTAAACTCTTGTCGAGAGTTAAAGTTCCACCAAGTCTTTGAGTGGCACGGTCTACAATTGATAAACCTAAACCACTTCCTACTTCTAAATGATGGTGCACTCGATAAAAACGTTTAAGTACTTTATCGTAATTTTCAGGGTCTATACCTGCACCACTATCTTCGATTTGAATACACGCATAGTTATCTGGGTCGGTATAAACTGAAATATTAATAACGCCCTGATGCGGTGTGTATTTAATTGCATTATCAATTAAGTTAAAAATGATCGAATGTACAGTAGGTTCAATACTATGCATCTCGACAGGGTCGTTTTTAACAAAGCCTAAATCAATTTCTTTTTGCATGGCTAAATTAACCAACTGCTCAACGCAATTTAAAGCCACATCGTTAAGCTGAAAATAGCCAGTAGGTTCAACCATACTTAGCGTTACGTCTTGCTTTGCTAATGCCAAAAGCTGTGTAACTAGATGCTGAATACGTGCCAATCCCTTGCTTAAGTTGTGCAACGACTCATGTTCAGGGAACTGACTTAGCAAAATCTTGGTTTGTAAGTTCAATGCAGTAACAGGTGTTCGTAGTTCATGAGCAGCATCTGCAATAAATTGCTTCTGTTCATTTTGTGCTTTAGAAATACGTTCAAATAGGCGGTTCATTTCATCAATGGTAGGCAAAAGCTCCTGAGGATAATCATGCACCTCAATCGGTGTTAACTCTTCAGAATCTCGTTCCATTAACTCATTTTTAAAGTCATCTATTGGTTTTAAACCACGACTAATAATAGCGGCCAAGGCAAATATCGCAAAAGGTAAAATGATTAGATAAGGAATGAACATACTGCCCGCAAGCTCCCATGCGAAAGCTTCACGAACCCGCTCTTGTTGACTAACCTGAATTTGATAGTCTTTTAACGGTAAAACATATGTTCGGACTACACCTTCAGCGGTTTTATGTGAATAAAAACCAGCTTGTTGAACAGGAGGAACCAGTAAGTGAAGATGATGAGATAAATTCGCTTGGTCTTTGTAAGCCCAGATATCTAAAAATAAATCTTCTTCATGGTAAGTTCGATGTAAATCAAACTTACTACTTACTGTTTTTAAAGGATACTCTGCTGTTCTTTCCGCTAAATACTGCATTTGAGTATCTAAAATTTCATCGACTTCCTGAAGTGCAACTTTATAAGCACTAAAAATTAAGATACAACCTAAGACGACACTAAAAATTGAGGTGCCCCAGAGTAATCGCTTTTTTAATGAATAATGCACGTTCATAAAGTCCCGAATTCTTAAATTATGATTGCCCTAGACGGTAACCTAACCCTCGAATAGTTCGAATAAAGTCTTTACCTAGTTTGGCTCTCAAATGGTGAACATATACTTCAATCGTGTTGCTAGTCACATCACTATCAAAGTCATATAACTTATCTTCCAAGTTAGCCTTCGAGAAAATTTTATTCGGATGACTCATAAGCGGAATCAAAATTGCCCACTCACGATTCGATAAATCAATACGCTGCCCTTTAAAGGTTGCAATATGCTGTTCAACATTTAAAACCAGATCACCACTTTGTAATAGTTGATCTTGGCTCGCAAGTTGAGCCTCTACTCCACTACGGCGCAATAATGCGTGAATGCGAGCAAGCAACTCATCAAACTCATATGGCTTAATTAAGTAATCATCTGCACCCAGATTCAAACCGTCAACACGGTTTTGCAACTGGTCACGCGCAGAGATAATTAAGACAGGCGTTGCTGCTCTTTGACGGATTTGCTTTAAAACCTGCATACCATCCATCATGGGCAATCCCAAATCCAAAAGAATGAGATCAAACTTATTCTTTGCCAGTTGGGCCAAACCATCTAAACCATTATTGACCCATTCCACCTCAAATTGATGATATTGCAGCAACGTAGTCGTTGATTCTGCAATCATAAAATCATCTTCAATCATCAAGATTTTTGTCATGTTCTAGGCTCGCTTTAGTTTACATTGGCACAAGAGTGCAACATGTCCAGTTGAGGGTTGATGACTTGGGTTTTTACATCCAACATACTTAACAAGCTTGGGAATAAATTATCCTGACTTAACTTTTGTTTAATTTGTTGATTTAAACAATTTACTTGAGCAAGATTATGTTGTTTCCAGCCATCTGAGAACCACATAATCATTGGGATATGTGTTTGTTGGCTTGGTGCAATTGAGTAAGGTGAACCATGCAAATACATACCATGTTCGCCTGTTGACTCACCATGGTCAGATAAATACCAGAAACCAGTTTGATAATTTGATACTTCTTTTAAAATATTAATCATTTGGCTTAATACATGGTCAGTATAGACGATTGTATTATCATAACTATTTATCAGCTCGGCTGGTGAACAACCCTGTATCGCATTAGTATCACAAGTTGGTTTAAATGGTTGATATTTCTCAGGTGCACGCTTGTAATATGCTGGCCCATGACTACCCATCTGATGTAATACAACTAAACGTGGACGCTTATCATCTTTCGGAATAGAAGCCAAATATTGCTTTAAGCTATCAATCAGAATGTCATCAAGACATTCATCATCTTTACACCATTTTTGCTTTAAATCTTCTGGAATTTGATATTGTTCAACGCGATCACATGCGCCTTTACACCCCGAGTTATTATCAATCCAAGTGACTTGATAGCCTGCACGTTTTGCAATATCAAGTAATCCTTCACGATGACTCGCTAATTGCTCATCATAATCAGCACGTGGCATACCAGAGAACATACATGGCACAGAAACCGCTGTTGCAGTACCACATGAACTCACTTGTGAAAAGTTTAAAATATCTTGTTTAGAAAGCTCTGGGTTTGTATTTTTCGCATAACCATTCAGTGAGAAACTTTCTGCACGTGCAGTTTCACCCACCACAAGTACCATAAGTTTAGGTAAATCTTTTTGAGTTTGCTGGACTTGATGAGCATCTTCACCATACTTCACAAGAGGAAGATTTTTCTTAGGTGCTTTTTTACGATAATAAGACATGACCGAAGAAATGGTGTTCTGAGGAGAAATCATCCCTTTCAAGTCACGATGCTCCCTAAATATTGCTGCAAAATCAACATAGTAAGCAAACAACAATCCGCCCACAACGGCAAATGCAAGGGCGATTGAAAGGACTTTTTTAAGCAAAAGCGGAAGTATTTTTTCTGATTTAAGTTTTACCTGAGTAATCAAAAATATAGGCAAAACAACAAAGAAAATCGTCCAAAGTCCAAAACGTAAAGAGAGTAAATCTGTGGCTTCTGCGACATCTGTTTGAGCAATATTTTGAATCTGGTCAGGTGAAATAATGACACCTAAAGTATTTACAAAATACGAGCTAAATCCACCAATGAATACCAACAAAATGGCAAAAATTTTGGCTGTCCATTTCCAGTTTAAAATTTGTAAAGCTGCATAATAGGTAGCAACAACAATCACTACAGTAGCGGCTAAGAATAAGGTTGCTTTTATACCTAAATATGGTGTTAACAGGTGAACTTTCTTATAAAAACCAATATTTAGAATTGCTCCTAACCAAATGGCTATAATGACGTTGAACATAAACAGGGAAATCTGCTTATTTCTTAATTTAGAAAAAAAACTCAGCATCTCTGGTTACTACGACCTTTTTTATGATCTTCTAATGTAAAAATTGAAACTTAAAAATGACTTAAATAATAGAATGATCGGTATAAACCATTTTTAATGGGCTTAGTGTTATTTAACTTAACTACAAATAAAAAGTCGAGGTTAACTTGAACCTCGACTTTTTCAGATGAAAAACTATGAGAGATTAGAAGCTATACTTAGCCATTAAACCAATACGGTTATCTTTGTAAGATTTGCCAGCAAAAGTATCACGTTTACCGTTTACATACTCAAGACCTAAATCAATTGGTTTAACAGGCGTATAGATAAAGTTAATCCATGCTTGTTGAACTTTTTCATTACCAGCTGTATATGCTTTTGCATAATCAGTGCCATCATCAGCAAATTCTGCACCGTACGCTAAAGTTGAACGTAAGTTAGGTAAGATTTTATAAGTACCGCCTACTTGTACAGCAACAAACTTATTTTGCTCGATATTGTTATTTACCAAAGTATAGGCAGCGTTACTACCATATAAATAGCTGCTATCACCAACTACATAAGAAACATCAGCAAAAAGCTTCAAAGGATCTGAAACTTTGAAGTCTGTACCTGCAGCAATACCCCAGCCAGTTTTATTATCATCACCAAGTGATGATTTATAATTTTCAACTAAAGCACGAGCTGATGCAGAACCTTTACCCCCTGCATAACCTTGAGTGATTTTAGCAGTTAATGCAGGTAAGCTATATTTAATACTGTCGCCTGTTGCCGCAGAGGTACTATCACCTTTTTCAGCAGAAACAAACAATTGTGTAGTTGGACCTAACTTGTAGCCATAACGCACTTGAGGCACACGTTTCGTACCACCACCAACGTTTGTCGAGAAATCGATCATTTCTGGTGCATGAGTTGACAAGAAGTTAGATGTCGTTTGACCAAATAACCAGTCGTTATACGTTAAGTAAGCATGTCGAATACGCAATGAGCCATTTGAATCTGTTGTTGAACCAGCAAAATCAACTTCGAGCTTACCGCCTACTTTAGCATCGCCAACAGGTGTATTAAAGTCTAAACCAAGACGTGTAGTTTTAGCAGTCGAACGTAATTTATCTTTTGTTTTACCATCAGTCTTACTAACGTCAGCAAAGTCGTTATCCGCACCTTCGATAATGTAGTTAGCATCACCACGAACAAAACCATAAAGGTTCACATCAGCACCAGCTTTAGATTTAAAACCTGCTAATGGAGAAGCTGGCGCAGCAACAGGCTGAGGCTGTGCTTTAACTTCAGCTAACTGTACTTGCTGTTGTTGCTGTACTTGTTGCTGTTGCTGTTGAACTTGGCGCTGTTCTTTAACTAATGCTTTTAAAGCTTCAACTTCTTGACGAAGTTTTTGAATTTCCTCTTTTTCAGAGGTTGCCGCATTTGCCCCACTCATCATTAAAGCTGTTACTGTAATAGCTAAACTTTTAACAACAAACGATTTACGATTAAGGAATAGATCCATCAAAAACTCCTAAAAATATATTTTATGTTGCTTGTCCATGCCAAGTTGATTCGTGTGACCATTGAGCACAAAAAAACCAACTATCCTCCAAATTTGATTGCATTAATTTTATTACCGCAATCAAAACCAATTTTAACGCTGGGTAAGATTAAAATTCCCAAATCAAAAGAATTAAAACAGACTTTTGTTTACAGAACTTTTACCTTGACTTCATGTTGTAACGAATCCTACACAACTCTCTTATCTTATAGAATGATTAAATCATTATTTCATTATTCTTTTTTAGACTTTAGGCTAATATACAATCTAATTAAAGATTCTTTTGCTGTCCTGATGGTTTCACATGATTTTTCTTGTTATTCGCATCCCTTTTTCTCCTTCTAGCTTCCATTCGCTACCCAAACAAGATGGCACAATTAATAAGCCATTTGAATAGCTAAAAATATACATTTTCAAAAGAATGACTAAAGGTACAAGTACAATTTTTCAGCATGACTTAACCTGATTTAAGTCTCTTTATTTCATCAACTTAATGCCATTTTTTATACAGTCTTTGTACCTTTCCATATGTACATAGGAATTAAAAAGAGTACTCCAACACTGACAATACATATCAAATAATGGTAATAACCAAGCGCATCTCCAATAACACCACTCAAGGTATAAAGACCACCACTTACTGTCGCCATGACCGAAACTTGGAGAGTAAAATCAGTGCCTGCGTAGTTCTTTCGGCTGTAATGCATGACTAAGGTTAACATTACAACGAGTAGCATGGCGGCAAAGGCATCTTCTAAAGCATTTATAGTATAAATAAGCCATGCATTTATTTTTATCTTTTGCTCATAAGCATAGGCCAAGTAAACATACGCACCTAAACTCATGATTTTTAATATTGAAAAACTAATTAATGTATTTGGTCTAGAAAAATACTTTAATACCCATCCTGCAATAAATGCCCCCACTAAAGCAGCTACAGCGCCTAGCATAGTGATGTAAACACCAATTTGGGTAAAACTTAATCCCATATCTACCATTAAGGGTTTGAGTAACGGCCCAGCTAAGCCATCTGCCACTTTAAAAGTGATGAGTACCATTAACCAAGAACGAAGTTCTTTATTTTGAGAAAAATAACTCAAATAAGCCTTAATTTTTGTGACTAAATTTGGCTGGCTAGGTTCATTAATAGAATGAGAATTATGAAGAGGCTCTTTAAATAGTAAAACTGGTAAAGTGTTGATAAAGACTAAAGCAGCTAATAATAAAAAAGTTGGCTGCCATGATAACCAGTCTAGACACCACAGCACAGCTCCCCCACCCACGATAAAACCAAGCCGAGAGCCTACCACTTGAAAAGTATTTCCCCAATGCTGCTGATCGTGTTGCAATAAATTGACAGCTAAAGCATCGGTAGCAATATCTTGTGTTGCGCCTGTTAAGTTCATAAATAACAGTGCTATAAAGAACATAAGTAGGTAAACAGGCTGATCTAAAGCCTGAATCGGGAAAAAAGATAAAATACAAAGTACGCCCACCGTCAGAAACTGGGTAGGTAAAATCCAGCTACGATAGTGTCCTAAGCGTGAAATCGCATGTCGATCGACCCACGGTGCCCAAAATATTTTGATTGACCAAGGCAACATGAGCAACCCAAAACCACCAATATGGGCAAGTGATACACCTTGAGCTCTTAATATTACAGGCAAAGCATGGGTCATAAACCCCACAGGTAAGCCTTGTGCCCAATATAAGGAAAATAGCAAAAGATAAAGATTTTGCTGTCGGAACATATATACCTACTTTTATTTCTTTATGCGGTAATAACATGAAATACCATGCGTGGCCTTACATTTTGCCAATGAAGCACAGATTTCAAAAGATTAAGATAAAACAAAGGATGATTTAAAACTTAAAAATATGGAACAACATTTTCCCAATCTACCGTCTCAGGTTCCTCAACGTGGTAATGCTTTAAGTCGAGCATTATTTAAGAAACTTTTTTTGGCTCAAGGCTGGACCATAGAAGGTGAAGTTCCCAACTTTCCTAAAGCAGTAGCCATTATTTCTCCCCATACATCTAACATTGATGGTTGGTATGGTTTTCTTGCTATTTTTGGACTCGGTATTCAAATTACGGTATTGGGTAAAGACAGTTTATTTAAGCCACCGTTTAAACGCGCTCTAGATTGGGCAGGTGTTATTCCTGTAAAACGTGACTCTGCTAATGGTCTGACTGAACAAGTGGTTGCCACTATTCAGCACTATGACAAAATCTGGATTGGCATGGCGCCTGAAGGCACACGTAAGAAAGCAAAAAAAATGAAGAGTGGCTTTTACCATATTGCTGCAAAAGCCAATATTCCGATTGTAATGTTTTCTTTTGATTATGATCGCAAGACGATTCATTGCTTAGACTATTTAATACCTAGTGGAAACTATGAGGAAGATCTCGCCAAGATTTTTGAGCGCTATAAAGGAAAAATATCACCTAAAAATCGTAATTGGCTTGCGGAACCTTTACAAAATCTTGTGAAAAAAACCTAGCAAAAATTAAACGAATCTGGTCTGATGGGCCATCTTAATTTATCTTGCCATAGATTGTTTTTTAAAGATGAAAATTGCTCAATTTGCCAGTATCGGATTTATCTCTTTAGCCCTATTCGGCTGTGATAAATTCAGCAAAACACCAACACCGACCACTTCAGTTAAAGCACGCGAACCAGTAATCGCACTTGCCTTAGGTGGCGGTGGAGCAAAAGGATTTTCACATATTGGTGTTATCAAGGTTTTAGAATCACATGGTATTAAACCTAAAATTGTTACAGGTACAAGTGCCGGCAGTTTTGTAGGAAGTATCTACGCCAGCGGACAAACACCTTATCAGCTCCAAAATCTTGCACTTAAATTGCAAGAATCTGATATTCGTGATTTAACCCTGAATCGCCAAGGTATTATTCTTGGGCAAAAGCTACAGGACTACGTGAACCGTAATGTGGGTAACAAGCCTATTGAGAAATTCCCAATTCGTTTTGCAGCAGTAGCAACCCGTCTTGATAATGGTCAAAAAGCTGACTTTATTAAAGGTAATGCAGGTCAAGCTGTACGCGCGTCTTGTAGTATTCCAAACGTATTTGTACCTGCCACTATTGGTAATCAAAAATACGTAGATGGTGGTTTAGTGAGCCCAATTCCTGTAAAAACAGCACGTGATATGGGTGCCGATATTGTGATTGCGGTTGATATTTCAGCGCGTCCAGCAGGTAATCGCCCAGCGAATATGTGGGGTTTACTTGATCAAACCATTAATATTATGGGGCAACAAAGTATTAATGAAGAGTTAAAGCAAGCCAATGTAGTGATCCAGCCTAAAGTTGGGCACTTAGGTACACTCGATTTAAAATCAAGCAATGAAGCTATTTTAGAAGGTGAAAAAGCTGCTCAAGCACAAATACGTCAAGTTGAAACTGCAATTGCGAATTTCAAAAAATCACCAGCCGCATTTAAGCCAGCACCACGTCCTAAATTTTAATTGAGGTGGTTTTTTTCTATCCACACCTACCATCATCTGCTACAGTGGTAAAAGTGATATGAGATCACTTTTACCCATCATAAAGATATATAAAAGAGCAGATCTATGGAGTTTGTTGTAGAACCTTGGCACTGGTTTGTATTGGGTATCTTACTTATTCTTTCTGAGCTGATTATCCCTGCTTTTGCCGCTCTCTGGTTTGGTATTGCAGCCATTATGGTTTGCTTTCTCTATTGGCTATTTCCAGATATTAGCCTGACAACACAAATTGTATTGTGGATTATTTTATCGGTGCTATGCACTATTCTTTGGTTCAAATTTATTAAACCATTGTCGATTGATAAAACTAAAGCGGGTTTACCTCGTGAAGCCACCATTGGGCAAATTGGTATGGTGATTCAAACCGAACTCGCTCATGACCAAATTATTGTTCGTTTCCCTATGCCTATTTTAGGGGCCGATGAATGGAACTGTCGAAGCACCACCCCTGTGAAAGTTGGTGATCGGGTTCGAGTCATTGATATTTCGGGTAATGACTTAATCGTTCAGCCCCACAGTACTTCATAAACATTAAAGATAAAGAGAGGTTATTTTCATGCCAGTTGGTACCATTATTGTTTTAGCCTTTTTGGCTTTTGTTGCAGTCACCATTTTTAAAGGGGTACGTATTGTTCCTCAAGGTTATAAATGGATTGTTCAGCGTTTAGGGAAATATCATTCTACGCTTAATCCGGGGCTTAACTTCGTTATTCCTTATATTGATGACGTAGCTTATAAAGTCACCACTAAAGATATTGTGCTTGATATTCCGTCTCAAGAAGTGATTACCCGTGACAATGCTGTATTACTTATGAATGCAGTAGCCTATATCAACTTGACTACTCCAGAAAAAGCTGTGTACGGCATTGAAAACTATACTTGGGCAATTCAAAACCTTGTACAAACTTCACTACGTTCAATTGTCGGTGAAATGGATCTAGATGATGCTTTATCATCTCGAGATCACATTAAAGCGAAGCTCAAAGCTGCGATTTCTGATGATATTTCAGATTGGGGTATCACTTTAAAAACCGTAGAAATTCAAGATATTCAGCCATCTTCAACCATGCAAGCTGCTATGGAAGCGCAAGCTGCTGCTGAACGTCAACGTCGTGCCACAGTAACCAGAGCTGACGGTGAGAAACAAGCTGCAATTTTAGAAGCTGATGGGCGTTTAGAAGCATCCCGCCGTGATGCAGAAGCACAAGTTGTCTTAGCAGAAGCATCTCAAAAAGCGATTGAAATGGTAACAAGCGCAGTGGGTGATAAAGAAACACCTGTTGCTTACCTGCTAGGTGAACAGTACGTTAAAGCAATGCAAGAGATGGCGAAATCAAGCAATGCCAAAACTGTTGTGTTACCTGCCGATGTTTTAAATACAATTCGTGGCATTATGGGAAAGCATAATTAATTTAATTGCTTCAAATAAGTCATTGAAATAAAAACGGCGACAATCATGTCGCCGTTTTTATATTAAGTATTATTGGTTATTTAATCTTTTCTGATCTTTCAAAGGGAGCTTTTTTACAACCAAGTCATAAGAATCTCGAATC
The DNA here is from genome assembly GCA_025736915.1 of Acinetobacter nosocomialis. Lineage (GTDB taxonomy): Bacteria > Pseudomonadota > Gammaproteobacteria > Pseudomonadales > Moraxellaceae > Acinetobacter > Acinetobacter nosocomialis_A. The sequence goes on from CP107049.1 coordinate 1,246,432, forward strand.
AAGTCTTGAAGTAAATCCCGAGTTAAGTTTTTATGGGGAGTAATGGAAATCCAGTGCTTTTTATTCATGTGGTAACCCGGAATAATAAAAGAATAAAGTTCCTGATATTCCTGACTTTTGTAAGGGTCACATTTGACATTAATCATTTTTACGCCAGACACTTCTACTGTCAGCATAAACATTTTTTCTAAAATTTTAAAAACTTCATACTCTGGACCAAATGGATGAGTTTGCTCACTAAAAGGAAGATTACGCGCAATCTCTATCGCAACTTGATGGAGCTGATCACCATTCACTTTTATCTCCTTTATTCATTGAATATGAATACAAGCAGGATTATTAATTTGATTTTATATTAGTTGGTACGGGCCAAAAGGAATTGTGAAATCTCAACTAATTCTTTTGCATTTTCACCAAAATGCGCTAAAGCCTCAAAAGCTTGGTCATGCAACTCTTTTGCATAAACCTGTGCTTGCTCAAGTCCCATTAAAGCAGGATAAGTCGACTTTTGTACTTGTTCATCCTTACCCGCAGTTTTACCTAAAGTTTCAGTGCTTGAGATAATGTCCAAAATATCGTCTTGTACCTGAAAAGCCAACCCAATCGCTTGTCCGTATTGGCGCAATTTTGGAATTGCCTGATCTGTTCCAGAGAAAATTGTCACTGCACCCATCATAATGGCAGCCTGAATAAGCGCTCCCGTTTTATTACGGTGGATATTTTCTAGTTCGTCTTGAGAAATTTGTTTAGCTTCGGCTTGCAAGTCTAAAACCTGCCCACAAACCATTTTAGAGCTGGCTGTTGCTAAAATTTGAATTTGCTTTAATACAATTGCAGCATCAGTTCCCTGCCCTTGTTCATCAAACAAACGGCTACCTAAAACTTCAAAAGCCATCGATTGTAAAATATCGCCTGCAAGTAAAGCGGTATCTTCACCAAATGCTACATGGCAAGTTGGCTGACCACGACGAAGCAAATCATTGTCCATACAAGGCAAGTCATCATGCGCTAGCGAGTAACAATGAATAAGTTCAACTGCAACCGCAGCACGGCGAGCCGCAGCAAAATTTGGATTATCTTGCAAAGAAGCTGTGGCGTAACACAACGCTGGACGAACACGTTTTCCACCAAGCATAACTGCATGGTGTACTGCGCTTTTTAAAGGTTCAGGAATTGAAAATGCGGCGAGTGTCGTCAATAAATCTTGTTGAATACGTTGTTGAGCTTGTTTTAAAACATCCGCATTAACTTGAGAGAGTGATGACACAGTCGCCTCGTAAAATCAGTAGAGAAATTTTATTAAATGTTATGAAACATTCGTGTGTTACATCATACACGATTCGCTGTGAAAAGTGCGTGATGAGTTATGGATGTCACATGCAAAAGAGCCTCTCTATAGTAGAGAGGCTCTTTCATTAAAATAACTTTTAGAAACTGTCGCCCGGAACTCGAACCCAGCCTTCCATTAAGACACGTGCACTACGGCTCATAATGGCTTTTTTAACCACCCATTGGCCATTTGTAAGTTCAGCTTGAGCACCAACACGTAATGTTCCAGAAGGATGTCCAAAACGCACTGCTTCACGCTCTCCACCCCCAGCTGCTAAATTTACCAATGTGCCCGGAATAGCAGCTGCCGTACCAATTGCTACCGCTGCTGTTCCCATCATGGCATGGTGTAATTTACCCATCGACAAAGCACGAACCAGTAAGTCGACATCATTTTCTGAAACATTCTTACCACTAGATGCCGTATAGTTTTTCGGTTTAGAGACAAAAGCAATTTTTGGTGTGTGCTGACGCGCAGCTGCTTCTGAAATATCTTTAATTAAACCCATCTGAACTGCACCATACGCACGAATTTTTTCAAAACGTGCCAGCGCAGTTGCATCACTATTGATATGATCTTGCAACTCTGTACCTTGGTATCCTAAATCTTCTGCATTTAAAAAAATGGTTGGAATACCTGCATTAATAAATGTCGCTTGGAAACGACCAATATCAGGAACATCTAGTTGGTCAACAACATTCCCTGTTGGGAACATATCGCCGCCTTCTTCACCATCATCGGCAGGATCTAAGAACTCAATTTGAACTTCAGCGGCAGGGAAAGTCACCCCATCTAGTTCAAAGTCACCAGTTTCTTGAACTTGACCATTGGTAATAGGCACATGTGCAATAATGGTTTTCTGAATATTTTTTTGCCAGATTCGAACCGTGCATAGGCCATTTTCTGGAATACGATCTGCATCAACCAAACCATTTGAAATCGCAAATGAGCCAACCGCAGCAGTTAAATTACCGCAGTTACCGCTCCAGTCCACAAAAGGCTGATCAATTGAAACCTGCCCAAACAAATAGTCGACATCATGATCTGGCTGGGTGCTTTTAGCCAGAATAACGGTTTTACTCGTACTTGAAGTGGCTCCACCCATTCCATCAATTTGCTTTCCATAAGGGTCTGGGCTACCAATGACACGTAGTAAGAGTTGATCTCTTGCTTGACCTGCCACCTGAGCTCTTTCCGGCAAATCATCAAGTTTAAAAAATACACCTTTACTGGTTCCACCACGCATGTAAGTTGCTGGAATTTTAATTTGCGGTACTGAGCTCATATCAACTGTTATCCTTACTATTGTGTTTTTATATCTCAAAACAAACAGACTTGTTTAGTCATCCGCTTCATCTTAAATCGTTTTGTGATCTAGAGATAGCGTTATACTTTTATACATCAATCGTATTGACGCAGACTTATTTTGAGAATTTAGATTCATGCTCGCAATGACCGAATTAAGCAAAATCATGAAAAAAAGAGTCTATCAAAAAATATATTTTTAGAATATTTTTCAATCATTTTTGAATTATTAAAAGCAAGTTAATGATTTTAAATATTTTTTAGTGTTACTTTTCAGTCACCGCTTGTTAATTTGTAGTCTAGGCTAAAATAAATCCATCTATTAGAATAATTTACTTATTCATAGTGAGTGAAGACCTTTGACCAACGAATCTTCTACACTGCAACGAGGACTAAAAAATCGACATATCCAATTAATTGCTATGGGTGGAGCAATTGGTACCGGATTATTTTTAGGCTCGGCGCAAGTGATTCAATCTGCGGGACCATCCATTATTTTAGGATATGCCATTGGTGGCTTAATTGCTTTTTTAATTATGCGCCACCTGGGAGAAATGATTGTTGAAGAACCTGTTGCAGGATCGTTCAGCCATTTTGCTTATAAATATTGGGGTAAATTTCCCGGATTTTTAGCTGGATGGAATTATTGGATACTCTACGTTCTGGTCGCAATGAGCGAACTTACTGCGGTAGCCAAATATATTAATTATTGGTGGCCTCATATTCCAGCGTGGACGTCTGTCTTATTTTTCTTTGTCGTGATTACGGCAATTAACCTAACAAACGTCAAATTTTATGGTGAGTCCGAATTCTGGCTCGCTATTATTAAAGTTGTTGCGGTTATCTCAATGATTGTTTTTGGACTGTATTTGCTATTTACAGCGGATGTAGGTTCAAGCATTTCATTTAGCAACCTTTGGACACATGGCGGATTTTTTCCAAATGGCTTTAGTGGCCTGTTCTACATGTTGGCTTTCTTGATGTTCGCCTTTGGTGGTATTGAACTGATTGGTATGGCTGCGGCAGAAGCAAAAGATCCGAAAAAAACCATTCCAAAAGCAATTAACCAAGTTGTTTTCCGTATCTTGATTTTCTATATCGGTTCATTGGCAATTTTACTTTCATTAGTGCCATGGAACCAATTAGACCTTGGCGGTCTCGATAAAAGTCCATTTGTTATGATCTTTAGTCAAATGGGTATTGGTTGGGCTGCACACTTACTTAACTTTATTATTTTAACCGCTGCTCTCTCTGTTTATAACAGCGGGATGTTTGCCAATAGCCGTATGCTTTACGGTTTAGCTCAACAAGGTAATGCGCCAAAAATTTTCAAGAAAGTAAACAAACAAGGTGTACCTGTACCAGCAGTTTTGTTGTCTGCATTACTTATTTTTGGCTGTGTTCTTTTAAATTATTTTGTACCTGAAGATGCTTTAAGCCACTTAATGTACATTGTAGTTGGCGCATTAGTATTGAACTGGGCGATGATCAGTATGACTCACCTTAAGTTTAAATCAGCAATGAAAAAACTCGGTCAAAAAACTCACTTCCCTGCACTTTGGGCACCATTTAGTAACTATTTGGTTTTAGGTTTCATTGCTGTTGTACTCTACATTATGTGGAGCCAAGGCTTTAAAGAGTCTGTAATGATGATTCCGATCTGGATTGTTCTTATGTTTATTTTGTTTAAAGTACTCAATGCTAAAGAACAATAATCTGAACATTTGTACTTAAAACATGAAAAAAGCCATTGTCTCGACAATGGCTTTTTTATTTAAGGCTCTAAGATTAAAACCATATTTGAATGTCTTTTAGAGCCACTGTTTCGTATCATCAGCCACAGGTGTGCCATGAATAACATGCATAATCATTGCATGCGCAATACTGCCTTTAAATGGAATTTCAGGTAATTGATCAAGTTTGAAAAATTGAGCATCACTGAGCTCTTTCTCCTGAATTTCAATTTCGCCCGCTTCATATTCAGCTTTAAAAGCCAACATTAAGTTACTCGGAAATGGCCATGGTTGACTCGCCAAATACTGAATATTCTTAATGTGCAATCCAACTTCTTCTAATGTTTCACGTCGAACGGCATCTTCTAGTGTTTCCCCTACCTCGACAAAGCCAGCGATTAAACTGTACATCTGGGTTGTATTTCTGACATTTTTAGCCAGCAAAATCTCGTTCTCTCCACGTGTAATAATAGTAATCACACAAGGGTTAACTCTAGGATATTGACTAAAACTACATGCTGGACAAGTCATAGAATATTCAGTCCTATGCTGCTGGGTTTTATGTCCGCAACGACTACAAAACTGATGATTACGACGCCACTCCAGTAACTGAAAAGCACGACTCGCCTGTTCAAACTGCGGTTTAGTCCAATACTGTAAGAGTTGGCGAATAGGTATGAACTGATATCCATTTGGTATAGGTTCACCTTCTTGGAAATCTCTTGCTATTACTTGAGGGTCTGCTTGTATATATAAATCATGTTCCTGCTGTTTAAGGCAAGGCAAATTAAAATTCGCATCAACCAAAAGTTGTTGCTGCTGAAAAATATAAGCAATAGGATGGTTGTTGGTATTCATTTATATACTCGAGTGAAGAACCTTTCGAAGGCCTCTATAGCTCCTTCAAAAGGATCAGACTTAAAACATATTTTTCAAAAATCTTACGCATACTGGCTAACATCTTCAATTTATTTAATTTGTATCTTTTTGATTAAAATCACATTTTATTCACGCATGCTATGCTTTTAAGTTATATCTATGACTTTATAGTTAACTGACCAGTGATGAACTTAGAAGCACTGCTTCACATAAAATTGATCTCTGAAAATTTAGACTAGTTTTAGTTCCATCTCATGAAGCAAAAATATGCGATTTGGTTTAATTCTGGGTGATCAATTAAATCACCAACTCGCAACGCTCAAGTATTTAAACCAGAATGAAGACATTATTTTGATGGCTGAAGTACTTGAGGAAACATCTTATGTTGCTCATCATCCACAAAAAATAGCGCTGATTTTTAGTGCAATGCGACACTTTGCAAAAGAATTAAAAGCACAGGGCTGGAAAATCCGTTATCACACATTTAAGCGCGAAAGTCATATAAAAAAGTTAGTCGACTTTATTGCTTTGCAGCAGCAACACTTCTCGGCAAATACTCTCGTCGTTACCCAATGTGGTGAGTATCGCTTACAACATGAAATCGATACTTCATGGTCTAACTCACTAAAACTACCTGTTATTTGTTTAGAAGATGATCGCTTCTTTTGTACCGTAGAACAATTCAAGCAATGGGCAAACAAATATAAAACGCTAAGGATGGAATACTTTTACCGAGAAATGCGCAAGCAAACTCACTATTTAATGCATGACCAACAACCCGTAGGCGGGCAATGGAACTTTGATCAAGCCAATCGAAAAGCGTGGTCAGGCAGTCCACCTTTGCCACCAAAATTAACCTTTGAGTATGATCAAATTGATATAGATGTTATTCAACTGGTCAAGAAAGAATTTTCTCAACATATCGGCAATCTCAATTCCTTTCAATGGGCAACAACCCGTCAAAATGCCTTACTTGCTTTAGACCATTTTATTTCTAACAGCTTGCCCCACTTTGGCGATTATCAAGATGCTATGGTTTATGGTTCAGACTTTATGTTTCATAGCCTGCTCTCGCCTTATTTAAATTGTGGATTGTTATTACCAAAAGAGGTATGTGACGCTGCCCAAACAGCTTATTACAACGGACAGGCTCCCTTAAATGCAGTAGAAGGATTTATTCGTCAGATTTTAGGATGGCGGGAATATGTGCGTGGAATCTATTGGTTGTCTATGCCTGGCTATAGCGATCAAAATACCCTTCATGCCAGCACGCCGCTGCCACAATATTACTGGACAGGTGATACAAAAATGGCATGTATGGCCGAGTGTTTCAGAAATACCTTTGAACATGGCTATGCTCACCATATTCAGCGTTTAATGATTACAGGCAACTTTGCGCTTTTAGCTGGTGTAAATCCATCTGAAATTTGCGAATGGTATTTAGCAGTCTATGTAGATGCTTATGAATGGGTCGAATTACCGAATACATTAGGCATGGCCATGTATGCAGATGGTGGCATCATGGCAAGTAAACCCTATGCTGCATCAGGTAATTACATACATAAAATGTCAAATTACTGTCAGCACTGTACATATAACGTCAAAACCAAAACTGAACCAGACAGTTGCCCATTTAACAGCTTGTATTGGTATTTTATGAGCCAGCATGAGGCCATATTTCGTCAAAATCCCAGAATGGCGATGGTCTATAAAAACCTTGATCGTATGAAAGATAAAGCTTCTGTCATGCAGCATGCAAAGTTACTTATTCATCAACTTGATGAGCTTTAAGATCATGAAAAAACAGCATCTACCCCAGAAAATATGTGTCTATTGTCAACGCCCTTTTGACTGGCGAAAGAAATGGGAGCGTTGCTGGGAAGAAGTAAAATATTGCTCTGAAAGATGTAAACGACAAGCCCGCTCAAATAAGTAAATATTTCACGCGATTGTTTTAACTGATTCAACACTACTCTTCATTGTTGAATCAGTTGTCTTTCAATTGATTATATTTGATGGTCTTAAGCATATTTATACTGACGAGAACAGTAAGCTCTTTCAACTTCTGGTGAACGTAATTGCTGATGCTTGGTTTTACGCCCTGCCATACGCTTGCGCCAGAGTTTAAAACTGCTCGATTTTAAGTTGTATCTCATTAAACGAATAACTTCACTTTCACCTAAGCCATACTCTCGCTCAATTGCTTCAAATGGGGTTCGATCTTCCCATGCCATTTCAATAATTCTAGATAAGTCCTGTTCATCAATTTTTTTCATGTTATGCCCTTTTAAATTATGCTGTAACCAAATCTGACTCTTTAACAAACAACCTTTCTGAAATAGCTTCACTTACCCGATTGCTTGCCTTGAATGTTTTCGTGTTTTGCTTCAGATCATAGAAAGGCAAACATGAATTTTTTGTGATTTTTTAGCTTTATAAACTCTATTTTTTATATAAGACATAAACAGTTCTAAAACCTTTGAGTGGTTTAACTTTTTATTAACCACTATGACAAAATTTTTAATACCTAAAACATGAAAAAAGCCATTGCCTTGGCAATAGCTTTTTCGTTTATAATCATTAAATTATGCGCCCTTAGCTTAACTGGATAGAGCAGTTGCCTCCTAAGCGACCGACGTGGGTTCGAGTCCCGCAGGGCGCACATATTGAATCACTTAATCCTTCACTTCAGCCAGCAATGTTTCGGCTGCAAGTTTTCCTAAATTATTAGAAGCAAGCGGACTATCGCCTGTTAATAATTTACGATCTCTATGACATTGTCCTGTAATGCCAGTGTTCAAAATCTTCATACCGAGTTTTTCAAGGTTCTCACCGACTAACCACGGTAAAGCTCCCGGCATATAACCGATATCAATATTTGCCCCCTTATCTAAGGAATCAGGGAATACACAAATTTGATAATCTTTAAAAATGTAATTCTCAGGTTGTTCATCTACTGCCGCAGCCAATAACGAAGCTGGACCATGACATAAAGTAATAATAAATTTGTCTTGTTCAACTGCCCATTTCAGAACTTTTTTGACATCCAAGCTATGTGGAATCTTAGCTAAAACACCATGCCCACCCGGAATAAATACAGCTGCGTATGGTGAGTTTTTCCCCACTGCATTTTCTAAAATATCGGCAAGTTTTAGCGGATTTTTTAATTTATCTGCATATTTATGAAAAGTATCTAATACCACCTGCTCTTGCTTTGGCATTGCCCACATTTCAAGTTTGGCTGGATTACCGGAAAGTGTCGCAACGTCAATTTCAAAACCAGCATTATCTAAATGAAACATCGGCAAAAGCATTTCTACTGGATGGTTTCCGGTAGAAAAGAACTTACCGTTTTGCATCTGGATATAACGCTCATCGGTTGCAATCATTAAGACCTTTTTATTACCTGTATACGGCGCTGGGTAGGTCGTACCGTCGTAATCTGTATTAGGAGATGTATATTGGCTCAGTGAGTACGGTGATGGGAAGAATGCATTATCTTCTGCCAAATCTGGAGTCGGATTTTTATCATTTGATGCTGGGGTATTCATTGTTACCATCCTTTAGAATTGAAGAACGAAATAACAGCTTTAAGCCGGTTATTATTTCTTAGTACATGTATATTTAGATCAAGAAACTGATGCAACACACCAATAGAATTTGGCAATTTTTATATAGAAATAGGCACAATCAATAATTATAAATTTCAGTTTAGGCAAACATGCTGTTCACCTAAACTATCACGGATTAAATTAGGTATTGATCTCTAAAACAATCTTTCCAATATGATCGCCTTGCTCCATACATGCATGGGCACTTTGAACATCTGAAAAATCATAAGTTTTATAGATTTGCGGTAAGCACTTGCCTTGAGCTAAGAGCGGCCATACATGTTCATTTAAGGATTGAGCAATCTGGGCTTTTTCTTGGCTATTACGTGCTCGCATGGTTGAGCCAGTAATAGTTGCACGTTTTAAAATCAGTTTTTGTAAATCAAATTCTTTTGCAATTCGACCGCCCATGAAACCAATAATGACCAGTCGACCATCACGTTTTAATAGATTTAAGTTTTTCGAGAAATACGAACCACCCACAATATCTAAAATCACATCAACACCTTGGTCTTGGGTGTGTTTCAAAATTTCTTGTTCAAAATCTTGGGTTTTATAGTTAATTGCAGTCGTTAAGTTAGAGAGTGCTGCAACTTTATCTTCACTTCCAACTGTAGCAAAAGTTTTAATCCCTAAAGCATGGCAAATCGCTAAAGCTGTGGTCCCAATACCACTTGCACCACCATGAATCAGTGCTGTTTCGTTTTCTTTTAAACAGCCGATATCAAACAGGTTTGCCCAAACTGTAAAGAATGTTTCCGGAATCGCAGCAGCTTGAGTAAATGTTAGATTTTCAGGTATTGGCAATACTTGAGTTGCAGTGACAGCACAATACTCTGCATACCCGCCACCATTGGTTAAAGCGCAAACCTTGTCTCCAACTTTGAACTGTTGCACCTGTTCACCTACAGCAACTACCACCCCAGCGACTTCCAGTCCCGGAATTTGCGTAACACCTTTTGGCATTGGGTATAAGCCCATACGTTGCAATACGTCTGGGCGGTTAATTCCAGCAGCTTTTACCTCAATTAACACTTCATCTGCTTGAGGAACTGGAACATCTGAATCTTGAAGTTTTAAGACCTCAGGTCCGCCGGGAACCGTAATTTCAACAATTTTCATAGTTGTTGGAAGACTCATTGATATGCTCCATGTTTGGTTTATATTTTAAATGTATTGATTTACTTTAATTCATTGAAGATTTAGGTGGAACTCCAAACAGCCGTTTGAACTCTCGACTAAACTGTGAGGCACTTACATACCCTACCTGATAGGCAGCTTCCGCAACACCCATTTGATTATTTAAGATTAAATCACGTGCCTTATGTAATCGAGTAATCTTAATGTACTGTAATGGAGAATAGTTGGTGACTTTCTTAAACGCTTGATGAAAAAGAGAGACACTCATTCCTGCTTGTTTAGCAAGTTCCTGAACCGTTAAATTATGATAGTAATCTCTTTGAATAATTTCACAAATTGTATAAATCACACTATTTCGACTTATCATAGCCGAAAGATTTTCGATTAAATCACGACTACCGGCCTGTAAAACCCTATAAATAAGCTCTCGTTTTATCTGCTCTCCCAATATCGCGGTATCTTGTTTAGAACGAAGTAAATTCAATAAGCGTAAAGCAACCTCAGATATTGCCGCGTTCATATCTATAATATTTAAACCACAACTGAGCTTTATATCTCTTTTTTCAAGCTCATCTATGGATGACTGCTGCTCTTTATCCATTTTAGTGGCTAAATCAGCCATCATTTGTGCTTCAAACTTAATCGCAATTGCCAGCATCGGTTCATTTTCAACCAACGTATCGCAATCAAAAGGAATAGCAATCGAGATAAGTAAACACTGGCCTTGTTGAAACTGAAAAGTTTCTTTTCCGATATATCCACGCTTTACGCCCTGTATGACTAAAACAATTGAAGGCTCTTGTAATACAGCGACAGGCTGTGTGGAATGATCAACCCTCATAAGAGTGATATTTGAAATATAGGTAGGATATAGCCCTTCTTGAGGAGCTAAATATAAAAAAGCCTCTACCAAACTTTTCATCAAATCATTCTGTTGCATCGTTTTATTTTTACGGGCTATTTAAGATTTACTGTATCAATCAAACTAAAAGGAAAAAGCGTTTCTTGGTAGTACTTTGTATAAACAAGCAAGTTAAAGCTATTTTTAGGCATAAAAAAACCTAGAAGATCTAGGTTTTTTCACTTAGTCTGACTATTAAGCAGATAAGTTAAAGAACATTGCTGCAATCAAAATAATGACACCGAGCACAATACGATACCAAGCAAATACACGTAGAGTGTGACGTTCAACAAAAAGTACGAGTGCCTTTACTACAAATAAAGCTGCAATAAATGCTGCAACGAAACCAACACCAATATTAATCATGTTGTCTGAGGTCAACACATCAGCATTTTTAATTAAGTCAAATGTAGCAGCACCTAACATGGTCGGCATTGCAAGGAAGAACGAAAACTCTGTTGCAGCTTTACGTGATAAACCTGCAAACATCCCACCTACAATTGTCGCACCTGAACGAGAAGTTCCTGGAATCATCGCAACACATTGAGCAAGGCCGACTAAAAGTGCCTGTTTAAAAGTGATTTTTGTCGCATCTAATGTTTTATGCTCAAACTGTTTAGATTCAACCCAGAAAATAATGAGTGCACCGACAATGAGGGCAATCGCAACCACAATTGGGCTAAACAAAACGCTTTTAATAAAATCGACGGCTAAAACACCAATAATCACTGCTGGGAAAAAAGCAATTAATACACTAAAAGCGAAATGACGCGACTCTACATCGCCACTAAAGAAGCCTTTAATCAAGTTAATAATTTTTTGTCGATATAACCAGCACACTGCCAAAATAGCACCTAACTGGATCACTACTTCGAATACACGACCACCATCTGAATGGAAATCGATAATATGACCAAATAAAATCAAATGGCCAGTACTGGAAATTGGTAAAAATTCAGTTAAACCTTCAACAAACCCTAGAAATAGTGCTTTTATAACTTCAAAATTTTCCATCACTTGCTCAAAAAGTTAATCACTAGAAAGGTCTAAAAATTTGTTTTATATCATGGATAAACCAACACTTTGGCCTAATTCATGTTCAATATCAGATCATTTCTAGCATTTTGGTTATTGCCTTTAATTAAAGGCCGATTATTTAAAGTGCAATAATGTATCACATCATTATGACAAACTTAGGTTAACTATCGTAAAAAGATAAAATCTAATCAATAACAAATCGTCTTCTAGTTATAAATAAAAGCTCTCACGCTCAAGCAATCCAACAAACCATCTAAAAACATCAAATAAACATGATATTATTTCAAGCATATGTCATTTATATTTAAAATTTAAACAGAATGAAAAATACTAAAATCAACGCACGTCATCTGATTATCGATCTCTTTCTTTCCTCTGCGTACCCTCAGCTGAGTATTAAACAAATTTTGGTGGCAGCCAAACTGTTTAACTTAAGTGAAAATGGTATTCGAGTTGCGACAACTCGTTTGTTAAATGAAGGAATGATCGAAAGCGTAGAACGCGGAATCTATCAACTTTCCCCTTCTACGAAAGATTGGGCAAAAGTAATTCTCAATCGTAAAAATGGTATTAAACAAACTAAAGAATGGCAGCAGCATTATCTTGCTGTGTTTACAGGCACATTGGGTCGTATAGACCGAACTGCTCTTAAAAAGCGTGAACGTGTGCTGCGTCAATTTGGTTTTAAAGAATTAGAAACGGGTATTTACATCCGCCCAGACAATTTAGCTTATAGTTTTGAAAAAACCTGTGAGGAGCTTGTTCTAGCGGGACTAGAGAAAGAAGCAAAAATTTGTATTATTCAGCACTTCGAGCCATCAACGCTTAAGCAAATTTTTTCTTTATGGGATACCAAACAACTCGAAAAAAATTATGAAATGTATAGTCGAGATATCACACACTGGCTTGAGAACTATACTCATCTCTCCTTAAATGATGCTGCAGTTAAAGCCCTTCTTTTAGGTAGGGAAACGATTGCTTTGCTCATGAATGACCCCCTATTACCAACACCATTTGTAAATGAGTCTGCGCGTAATCAATTTGCTCAAGATGTACAACAGCTAGACGCAATCGGCCAAAAACTTTGGAAAAAAATATATGAACAAGAATTAAATCTATAGTCATCTGATTTATTTTTTTACAAACAAATATTTCACTTTTTAAATTTTTATGACTATAGTTGTAATATAAAATATAGATACCGAACTCTAATTTGGGAGAATAAAAATGAATACACAGGTAAGTGTTACGGACCTATTTAGTAGAGAAGAAATACAAGAGCTTACAGAACCTTCAGATGCCTATGGTGCTTGGGCTGTTGCCAGTACATGGGCTGTTATTGGTGGAACATTCGCCAGCTTAATTATGATGTGGGACTACTTACCGAGTTGGGGTAAATTATTAGCATGTATGCTTGCCTTAGCAATCTTGGCGGGTCGTCAGTTATGTCTCGCAATTTTAATGCACGACGCGTCTCACAAAAGTCTGTTCAAAAATAAGAAAATAAATGATTTCGTCGGTGAATGGCTATGCGCCCGCCCCATCTGGAATGATCTTCAAAAATATCGTGTACATCATGTTCGTCACCATGCAAAAACATCTACTCCAGATGATCCAGATCTTTCTTTAGTTGCTGGTTTTCCTGTCAGTAAAAAGTCTCTGACTCGTAAATTCTTACGCGACTTAACAGGTATGACTGGATTAAAATTTAGCTTAGGTCGAGTTTTAATGGATCTAGATATCATGAAATGGACTGTTGCCAATGATCAAATCTGGTTAGACCGCAGTCATAAAAATTTCACGGACTATGCAAAGAGTATTGCAAAAAATAGTACAGGCGCTATTGCAACCAATCTGGCACTTTATGGTGTTCTAAAAGCATTTGGTCAGCAACGTTTTTATTGGTTATGGCCTCTGGCTTATTTAACCCCATTCCCACTTTTTTTACGTATTCGCTCTATGGCAGAACATGCTGGTATGCAAACCAGCAATACTGCTTTAACCAATACTCGAACAACCAAAGCTGGATGGATTGCGAGAAGTTTTGTTGCACCAATCCACGTAAACTACCATATGGAACATCATTTAATGGCTTCTGTGCCATATTTTAAATTACCGCGTATGCACAAAGTACTAAGAGAACGTGGTCATGTTCCAGTTCCGCCTAGCTATTTTGAAGTGATTCATTCACTTTCATCAAAACAAGAATCATCAACTTAATGCTTATTTAGAAGACCACTTTCAAATTTGTGGTCTTCTAGATTATTCAAGTATCTCTAAATTTTTTAGTTTTAACTGAGTTTGATAATACTTCGGTGTCACTCCCATCCAGCGTTTAAAAGCGCGGGTGAAATGAGATGTATCTGCATAACCTAAACTTAAGGCCACAGTTTCAATTGATGTTGAACTATTTTCTAAAAGATTATGCGCATGTTCTTTTCGAGTTAAATCAACTAATGCTGAAAAACTTGTATTCTCAGTTGCCAAATAACGCTGTAGGCTCCGTTCTGACATATTCATCATATGAGCGACTTGCTTAACTTTTAACATTTCCCCCTGACTATTCATCAATAATTTTTTAATTACGTGGCTAATTTCTGCTTTCCATCCGCTGCGTAACTTCAATTTATCTATATCTTTTTTACACTGTGCTTTTAGTAAAGGTGCAAGCATCGGGTCGGCTGTTAGGATAGGCTGCGATAAATATTTTTTTGGAAAAATCCAGGCATTATGTTTTTCATTAAATAAACAATCTACACCCAATTCTTCTTTTAGTTGTGAAAAACCGACGGGTTCAGACATATTTAACTTAACGGTACCTAAAGAAGATAATCCTGTTAGATGCTTCGCGATTTGAACAAAACCTAATAACAAAAAAATAGTAGCATCTGAACTCAACTGAAAAGCTTTCAAAGGCTGGCGTATAGTCCAGTAAATATAATCTTGTTCTTGTTTTAACTCTGGCTTAAATGCATCACAACGTGATCCAATAAATTGTTCAAGTGTTTTTAGGGCTTCTTCTAAATTTGCACAAACCATGGCCGCCATACCTACCGAACCATAACAAGATGCTTTCATTTCCAAAGCCAAATAACCCGCTAATGCTGGCTCATGAGTGAGTTCAATAGCATGTTCAAGAAGTTTGTTTAAAGCATTAAATTCAACATACCAATAGGGTTTGATTAATTGTTCTAATGTTACGCCACTTCCATCTAGAAGCTGATCACCCGAGATATTCCAGCGCTTAACTATATCGACTAATAAATTAATATAAGTTCCAGGTAATTCTGGATTCATGCGTGATCCATTAGCAATCATAATTGTGGCGTCAAATGGTAAAAACTGTCAGTTCATGAACTATGCCACGTTTTTAAATTGATGCATAGTTGTTCAAAATGGAATCCAGTGATTCGCACTAGACAGCACAATTTCTGAAAAGAATACAGGTCACCTTATGAATATTTTGATCGTTCATGCTCATCCAGAGCCACAGTCTTTTACAGCATCATTAAAAACGACAGCTCAGCAAACATTTAAAAAGTTGGGTCATCGTGTAGAAGTTTCTGACTTGTATTCAATGCAATTCAACCCTGTAGCTTCCAAAGAGGATTTTTTAGAACTCAACCAACCTGACTACTTTAATTACGCATTAGAACAACGTAATGCCGCCAAGCAAAACCTTTTAGCACCTGATATCCAAGCGGAAATTGAAAAAGTAAAACGAGCAGATTTGATTATTTTAAACTTTCCTCTTTACTGGACTTCTGTCCCAGCCATTTTAAAAGGATGGATTGATCGCGTATTCGTTTCAGGACTTTTTTATGGCGGAAAACGCTTTTATAACCATGGTGGGATGGCGGGTAAAAAAGCGATGCTCTGTTTAACACTGGGCGGTAGAACGCATATGTTTGGCGAGAACTCTATTCACGGACCAATAGAGCATTATCTATCACCTATTCAACGCGGTACCTTAGCTTATACTGGCTTTGAAGTTCTTCCACCATTCATTGCCTATCATGTACCTTATATTAGCCAAGAAGCACGAGAAACCATTCTTGAGGACTATATAACGTACCTTACTCACCTCGACCAGCTCGAACCTTTAAAGTTTCCCAAACTTGAAGAATTTGATGAAAAGTTATATCCCCTTTAATGGTATGTTTTAGCTCTAAAAGTAGAATAACCAGACCTATTTTTCATTTTTGGTTATTCTTTAAGTTATAGAAGATTAGAAGTAGTCATTAAACCACCCTAAAAATTGATCAAACGGTCAAAAAATTTGCTCAATTTTCACTTGGCAGTTAAGAATATAAAACTTAATCAATAATATACACATGTAAAGAAACTAGACTTATCCAGTAAAAATGATAACTAATACTCAATTCATAACCAATCAATTCATATTTTTACAAAAAAATCTTTGACCATTTTTTTCGAATTTATGACAAAAATGTCATAAAAACAAAGCTTATTACTAATAGATAAAAAATATAAATATCAGTTATTTAAATTGGTTTATTAATGTAAATATTCCTTCATCTTTCATCCTTTATTGACTTTTTTTGTATAAAAAATGAGTACTCTTCAGTTCATATAACAGATTTACTCTTAGTGTAATTATGCTATTTTTGTTACATGGAGTTATCAAAGCTTTGAAACTTGTAATTAAAAGCTTTGAAAGCAACACAGTTTAAACGGTTTAACTCTGTTACTTTTAAAAAAATGTCTTGAAGTTCAAGGAAAGATTAAAATGAAATTAAAACATCTGAGCACTGCAATGATTTTAGCAACGCTGCCTGCAACTGGGGTTTTTGCGGCAGCTTTGGATCGCTCTGGACAATCGATGTCCGCATTTTTACAACCGAATAACTACTTCGAAGCAGGTATCACTATTTTAGATCCAACTGTAGAGGGTAAAGAAGCTGGGGTAAGTGCAACACGTCGTAATATTGACGATATGGGTAATGATTATTATTTCCCAAATGCCGCACTAAAATTACAACTCAACGATAAGTTTTCTTTTGGTTTACTTTACGACCAACCATTTGGAGCGGATGCTGAGTACAGTGGTCAGAATGTCTTTGTTTCTGACCCGTCTAATACTATTTTAGCTCCAGCAGCATTAGATACTATCCGTACAAATACTATTAATACAACTTTTAATAATTTAACAGCAAATCAACGTGTTGGCGCAGCTCTTCAAGCACAAGGGGTTAATTTATCTACTCCAGCAGGTCAAGCACAATTTGCAGCAACGCTAAATGCCTACAATAACGACCCAACGACTAAAGCAGTTATTGATGCTGGTGTAAAACAAGGCGTTGCAGCACAAGTAGATGCAGGTTTAAAGCGAGTCAACGGTTTGCTTGGAACTGGTAATACAAAAGTTAAAGTTGATACTCAAAACTTATCTTTTGTGTTTGGTTTCCAACCAACTCAAAACTGGAATATCTACGCGGGTGGTGTTTATCAAACGATCAAAGGAAATGTAAGTTTACGCGGGCAAGCTTATAGTATTTATAACGGTTATGATGCCGACATTAAAGAAACAGGTGGAGCGGGTTGGTTAGCTGGTGTTGCATATCAAATTCCTGAAATTGCACTTAAAGCTTCTTTAACTTATCGTTCTGAAATTGATCATGACGTAAATATTCGCGAAAAAATCCCTACTCTTCCAGCTTTATCACTTTTAGGACAAGATGCAGCTGCTGCTGCAATTGCGAATAGTTCAGCTGATACAACAATCACGACACCTCAATCAGTAAACTTTGATTTCCAAACAGGTATCATGGCAAATACTGTTGCATTTGCTAACGTACGTTGGGTGAACTGGAAAGATTTCGCGATTCAACCATACAAATTTGGCCAACTTTCACAAGTTGTTGGTCCTCTCGTTGGTCGTCCAAATGGTTTTAACTTAGTTGAATATTCAGACGATCAATGGACAGTGAATGCTGGTGTAGGCCGTAAACTTAACGATAAATGGGCAGGTAATGTCTCTGTAGGTTGGGATTCTGGCGCAGGTAACCCTGTAACTACATTAGGCCCAACAGAAGGTTACTGGAACGTAGGTGTAGGTGTTCAATATAGCCCTACTCCACAAACATTTATTGCTGGTGGTGTGAAATACTTCTGGTTAGGTGATGCTAAAGCACAAACTGGTGCCCAAGCTGGTAGCGATCAATATGTTGCAGAGTTCTCTGACAACAACGCGATCGCGTATGGTTTAAAACTTGGCTATAAATTCTAAGTTTCAAACTCATTCATATAAAAAAGGCGTTTAAAACGCCTTTTTTATTGTCTATTCTTAAGCGGGAATATTACGCTGCGAAACTGAACGGATTGCTTCTTTCAACGCATCATAGCCATTAATTGCTGGGAACTGTGGAAACTCAGCTATGACATTTGCAGGTGCATCAAACAAGAAGCCATGATCAGCTTCACCGAGCATCGTTGTATCGTTATAAGAGTCACCAGCAGCAATTACACGGAAATTTAAACCGTGAAGTGCTTTAACCGATTCACGTTTTTGATCTGGTTGGCGTAGTTTATAGGCCGTAATCATGCCATTTTCGTCAGTCTCTAATTTGTGACAGAAAATTGTTGGCCAACCTAATTGCTTCATCAAAGGATGAGCAAACTCATAGAAAGTATCGGACAAAATCACCAGTTGGAAATGATTGCTCACCCATTCAACAAACTCTTTGGCGCCTGGTAGCGGTCCCATCTCGGCAATGACTTCTTGAATGTCGTTTAGGCCTAAACCGTGTTGTTTTAAAATATTCAGACGCTGAGTCATTAAAACATCATAATCTGGAATATCACGAGTTGTTGCTTCTAGTTCTTTAATCCCTGTTTTTTTTGCGAAATTGATCCAGATTTCAGGAACTAAAACCCCTTCAAGATCTAGGCATACGATTTCCATGAATGCTTCCAACGTTGGTTAAAAATTGCTGTATCATACCATTAAGATTTTCAGATTTGCGTTGTTATTGATCAAATCAATTTTATTCATAAGGATCGAAATTAAAGTGCTAAGCAATTTATTCACTATCCTTTAGAATATTTTTCATAACTCAATGCGCCCAAGCCTTTTGCCAGGAACACCCATGACCGTTATTCCGACTATTGATATCGTTGATGCTCTCGCGGCTGAATATGCAGCTAAAAGCCCACGTGAGATTTTAGAGCTTGCATTAAGCCAACAAGGTGAAATTGCAATTTCTTTTTCGGGAGCAGAAGATGTTGTCTTAATCGATATTGCTTCACGTTTGGGTAAGCCGTTCCGTGTCTTTAGTCTCGACACTGGTCGCCTCCATGCCGAAACTTATCAGTTTATTGAAACTGTCCGTAAACACTACAATATCAATATCGAAATTTGTTTCCCTGAATCTGAAGCTGTTCAAAACATGGTAAACGAAAAAGGTTTATTCAGCTTTTTTACAGATGGGCACCAAGAATGTTGTGGTATTCGAAAAGTTCAACCTTTACGTAAAAAACTTGCGACTTTAGATGGCTGGATTACAGGTCAACGTAAAGATCAAAGTCCTGGTACTCGTACTGAAATTCCTGTGGTACAAGCTGATGCTGGTTTCTCAGGCCCAGGCAAGCAACTTATTAAATATAATCCGCTTGCGAACTGGTCTAGTGCCGATGTGTGGAGTTACATCCGTATGATGGAAATTCCATACAACCCTCTACACGAGCGTGGTTTTGTTTCTATTGGCTGTGAACCATGTACTCGTCCAGTACTTCCAAACCAACATGAACGTGAAGGACGTTGGTGGTGGGAAGAAGCAACACAAAAAGAATGTGGCTTACATGCAGGCAACTTAAAAAAATAGTCTGGTATAAAAAAACCACTGATGAATCAGTGGTTTTTTTTACAGTTATATCTCGTACACAAAGTCATATTTAATCTGTAATAAACGCTATATACTAAATTTTACGGTTCTATAATTCTAATAAGAGCTCAGTTAAGGGCTTCTTAGAAAAAGCATGAGGCACAACGAGTTATGCGTCCATTACACCCTATTGATTTTATTTTTCTATCACTAGAAAAACGACAACAACCGATGCATGTTGGCGGATTGTTTTTATTTGAAATTCCTGAAAACGCCCCTGAAACTTTTGTTCGTGATTTAGTAGAAGAAATTCGCCAATCAAAAAGTATTCCTGTCCCACCCTTTAATAACCGTTTAAATGGTTTATTTTGGGATGAAGACGAAGAATTCGATATCGATCACCATTTCCGTCATATTGCCCTGCCTCACCCTGGCCGAATCCGTGAATTACTGGTGTATATTTCACAGCAGCACAGCTCTTTAATTGACCGAGCAAAACCTCTTTGGACGTGTGACATTATTGAAGGGATCGAAGGAAATCGTTTCGCGATGTACTTTAAGATTCATCATGCCATGGTAGATGGCGTTGCGGGTATGCGCTTAATTGAGAAATCGCTATCAAAGACACCACAAGAAAAACATGTGGTTCCACTTTGGTGTGTAGAAAGTAAAAGAACAAAACGCTTAAAAGTACCAAAGCCGAGTACTAGTAAAATCAAAAGTATTTTAGGAGGCATCAAGTCACAGCTTGAAGTTACTCCGAAAGTCATGCATGAGTTATCACAAACCATTTTTAAAGAAATGGGGAAAAATCCTGACTACGTTTCGACTTTTCAAGCTCCAGTTTCAATTTTAAATCAGCGTGTAAGCGCTTCACGTCGTTTTGCAGCCCAATCTTTCGAGTTAAGTCGCCTTAGAAAGATTTCTAAAGCGCTTGGTGTGACTATTAATGACGTCGTACTTGCTGTGTGTTCAGGTGCCCTACGTGAATACCTGATTAGCCATAACAGCTTGCCTAAAAAGCCTCTTATTGCGATGGTGCCCGCTTCACTACGCACAGATGATTCTGACATGAGTAACCGCATTACGATGATTCTAGCGAATTTGGGGACCCATAAAGACCAACCTCTAGAACGACTCGAAATTATTCGTCGTAGTATGCAAAATTCAAAGCAACGCTTTAGCCGCATGACTGCAAACGAGATTTTAAACTATAGCGCTGTGGTTTACGGTCCAGCAGGTCTAAACATCATGTCTGGGATGCTTCCTAAGCGTCAGGCATTCAATTTGGTCATTTCCAATGTACCAGGCCCACGTGAGCCACTTTATTGGAATGGTGCGAAATTAGATGCGCTCTACCCTGCTTCTATTGTCATGGATGGACAAGCACTCAATATTACGATGACGAGCTATTTAGATAAGCTTGAGGTAGGTTTAACAGCATGTCGAAATGCTTTACCTAAAATGCAAAACCTTTTAACTCATCTTGAAGATGAGATTCAACGTTTTGAAGAAATTATTGAAGAGAAACATCTGAAACATCATTCAGCGAGTTAAAAAATTAAGGGGCTTTGAATTGGCCCCTTATTTTTTGATTGTGCGGCACTGGTTAAGCAACTGATGACATACTGAACGAATCATTGCAGTTGTGATCGGTACTTCTTTACCTTGGTCATTCAACATATAGCAGCTATTTACTGGCGTGCTTTCTAAAACATGTTTAAGACCGTTGCTAATTAAGTTTTCACTTACATTCATGGGTTATACCTCTTATTGTTTGCTAAGACGTTTTAAATGGGGAGAACGTCTAGGGCTACTGTACGTAAGTAGTATTTAAAATTCATGAATGAAAGTAAAATTTCAGTTGTAACAAGGATTAAGCGATATCTTGTTACAACTTTAACTTAAAATGATATCGTATTGCTCTTGCGTATATAAATTTTCGACCTGAAATTTAATAACTCTGTTGATAAAGTGCTCTAAATCAGCCACTGCAGGGGCTTCTGCAGTTAATAATCGGTCAATCACAGAAGGATGGGCAACAACAGTAAAGCCACTCGTTGACTCAAATGCACGCGTATATCGTAATATCTCTCGAAATATTTCGTAACACACTGTCTCTGCTGTTTTGACAAAACCACGCCCCTGACACGTTGGACACGACTCACATAACAAGTGTTCTAACGATTCACGTGTACGTTTACGTGTCATTTCGACTAAGCCAAGTTCAGACACTTGTGTGATTTTGGTTTTGGCATGATCACGTTCAAGCATTTTTTCAAATTGACGCATCACCTCTTCACGGTGAATCGCTTCTTGCATGTCAATAAAATCAATAATGATAATACCACCTAGATTTCGCAATCTAAGCTGACGTGCAATGACTTGAGTCGCTTCCATATTGGTTTTAAAGACAGTGTCTTCAAGACTACGACCACCGACATAAGAGCCTGTATTGACATCAATCGTAGTCATAGCCTCAGTCTGGTCAATCATTAAATAACCACCAGACTTTAGGGCAACACGTGTTTGTAGCGCTTTTTGAATATCTTCTTCAACGTTATAAAGATCAAATAACGGGCGCTCACCTGGGTAATGAATCAGGCGACTTTGCATATTCGGAACAAATTCATCTACAAACTCACGCAGTTTGCCGTGAATCTCTCTAGAATCGACATAAATTTTTGCAGTTTCTTCACTGGCCAAATCACGAATAATTCGTTGTGGAAGTGGTAGTTCTTCAAAAATTAAAGAAGGAACTGCGACATCAACTTGTTTACGCTGAATATATTCCCATAGCTTACTGAGATAACACATGTCCTGAGCAATCTCAGCATCATCTACGCCTTCTGCAGCAGTACGAACAATCACACTACCAGGTAGATTATGCTCTGCCTGAATACCTTCAATGATATTGCGTAAGCGTTCGCGCTCTTCTTCAGACTCAATACGCTGTGAAACACCAATATGGTTACCATATGGCATAAGAACTAAATAGCGAGAAGGAATTGAAAGATCTGTACTCAGGCGAGCGCCTTTCGTACCAAGCATATCTTTCATAACCTGAACGGTTAGTATTTGCCCCGGATGAAGTAATTCAAAAACATTAGGTGTTGGCTGTGAACGAGGCCAAACCATATCATTAATATGCAAAAAGGCTGTTCTAGATAAGCCGATATCAACAAAAGCCGCTTGCATGCCTGGAAGCACACGGACAACTTTACCTTTGTAGATATTGCCGACAAGTCCTCGTTTCACTGTACGTTCAACATACAGCTCATTAACAGTTCCATTTTCGATTAATGCCACCCGACACTCCATAGGTGTGACATTAATAAGTAGTTCTTCTGACATACATAAACTCAAAGCATTATAAAATTTTTATTAAAGAGTCAGAGGGACTGTTAATGTAGCTTTGTCCACTATTCATCGACAATGCAATTCAATCAAGAATTATCAACAACCCCTTATGTCTTCACTCTTTTGAATAACTGTGAAAATTCGTACAAAGGAAGCCCTACCACATTACTATAACTTCCTTGAATTTTGGGAATATATTGCGAAGCAATTCCTTGAATTGCATATGCACCAGCCTTCCCTACAGGTTCTCCTGTGGCCCAATAGTCTTCCATATCTTGCGTAGTCATTGATGCAAACTCAACTTGTGTCTGCACCACTTCACTCAAGATTTGCTGCTGTGTCGCAATACAAATTCCGGAAAACACATCATGCCAACGGCCAGATAATAGTTTCCAAATTTCAAAAGCATGCTGTTTTGAGTCAGGTTTACCAATAATCTGACCATCAAGCCCAAGACTTGTATCGGCAGCAATAACAATTGAATCTGGAAAAATATTTAATACGGCTTGAGCTTTTTCTCTTGCCAAACGCTCAACATATTGATGAACCAGCTCACCGTCATGAACAGATTCATCAATATCAGGGCTATAAACTTCAAAATTTAAGCCCAACTGTTGCAAGAGTTCCCTACGACGCGGAGAACTTGAAGCTAAAATTAAATGCGCCATTTTGCTAAACAATAGTAAACAACAGGCCAAGTTAAAATGCTTGTTATTAACGGTTGCCAATGTCGAGCAATCGAAAAATGAATGCCGCCCATGGTTTGGGTTACCCACATAAATGCCAAATGAGCAATAATCACTAAAATGGCAATCGTCCATAAATTAACGAAAGTTAAAATCCGACGTTCACGTATTAAAAAGCGGGTCACAAAGGTAACAATAACAAAACTTAAAGCATTTAGGCCCAAAGGTGCATCAAGCAATAGATCTGTAAAAATTCCCATGCCAAATGCAAACCACACCCCACACCATGTTGGTTGGCAAACGACCCAAAACAACATGATCATAAGCATGAACAATGGACGCCAGCCAGAAATATCGTAGGAAAGCGGGTAAACCATGAGCACAGAACCCACGATAACAGAGAGTATAATTCCCCATAGTGGATCTTTACGCTTCTCACGCTTCAATTTAGCGATCGGCATAAGGTTGCTCCTTCGCTAATGAGTCAGAGAAAAGCACAACTACGTGATGTCCTGTTGCAAGTTGAGCAGCTGGAGTAATATCAATTTCAGCAAATTCACCTGAATTATGGCGACGGATTTTAGCCACCGTACCCACTGCATAGCCTGCTGGGAAATGCTCACCTAAGCCCGAACTTAATACTTTATCACCGACCTGAATATTTGCACTGGTTGGAACGTATTCCATTTTCAAACGGCCTAAATCACCAGTTCCCGAAACAATCGCACGCATACCTGTACGCTCTAAACGAACAGAGAGTGAATGCTCTTTGTCAGAAAGTAGCATCACACGTGAACTATGAGGATATACATTGATGATTTGCCCCATAATCCCTTTATCATCCAGAACCGTTTGACCAACCTTAAGGTGATCCATTGAACCACGGTTAATAATGATAATGTGACGTAACGGATCGGCATCTGTTCCAATTACTTCGGCAATTTCCATACGGCCATCAATAATTAATGGTGTATCGAGTAAACCGCGTAATCGGGTATTTTCAGCAGACAATTCAGACAATTTCTGCAAACGAACCTGAGCCTGTAACAGCTCAGCCTGCATTGCAGTGTTTTCACGGCGCAGTTGTGTTTCTGATTTAGTTTGTTGATTCAGCCATTCTCTCGACAGTACCGGATAGCTTGCAAGCGCATAAATTGGATTATATGCAGCGTACAAGACATCCCTTGCTGGCTGAATTACATAAGGCATGCGCCAATCAAAGAACAGCACAACCAAGCATGTAATGACCGCAATAATGAACGAGCGGAAAGATGGCGGCTGTCTTGAAAAAATATTCGGTTGCACCGCCTAATCCTTAAACTTAACCGACGAAAAGCATGTCATGGTTCGGGTTGTCGAAGAATTCTAATACTTTACCACCACCACGGGTCACACAAGTAAGAGGATCTTCAGCAACAACAACTGGTAAACCAGTTTCTTGAGCTAATAATTTGTCGAGGTTACGAAGTAACGCACCACCACCTGTCAACACAATACCGCGCTCAGCAATATCTGAAGAAAGTTCAGGAGGAGTTTGTTCAAGAGCTGATTTCACCGCGCTTACAATGCTTTGTAACGGATCAGAAATTGCTTGAGTAATTTCGTCAGAAGTTACAGTAATTGCACGAGGCACACCTTCTGCAAGGTTACGACCACGTACTTCAATTTCTAATGTCGTACCATCAGAAACAGCCATACCTACTTCTTTTTTAATGATTTCTGCTGTGGTTTCACCAATTACGCAACCGTGAGCTTTACGAACATAGTTGATGATTTGCTCATCAAATACATCGCCACCAATACGTAAAGAATCGGCATAGACACAACCTTGCAATGAAATAATTGCAATTTCAGTTGTACCACCACCAACATCCACAACCATAGAACCACATGCTTGTTCAACTGGCATACCAGCACCAATTGCAGCAGCCATTGGCTCTTCAATTAAGCGCACATCACGGGCACCCGCATTAAATACGGCTTCACGAATTGCACGGCGCTCGACCAAAGTTGATTTACATGGTACACATACAACTACACGAGGTGCAGGTGGGAACAAACGTTTTTCGTGAACTTTACCAATGAACTGATTCAGCATGGTTTCAGTCACTTCAAAGTCTGCAATTACACCGTCTTTCATTGGACGAATTGCAGAAATATTTGCAGGCGTACGGCCTAACATTTGTTTCGCATCCAGCCCTACAGCAGCAACAATTTTTTGTGAACCACTGTGACGAATTGCCACAACTGTTGGTTCATTTAATATAATGCCGCGGCCTGGTGCATAAATAAGTGTATTTGCTGTACCTAAATCAATGGCTAGATCCGGCGAAAACAAGCCAATTAGTCGTTTTAGAATCACGGTTCGTTCTCAGTTAAACTTTCATGTGGATGCAAGGTGGCAACTTTAAACTAAATGTGATGATTTGAACAAGTCAATCGCTTATTATAACGCACGATATTTTGAAAATTTTTAATACTGATTAGGTGATGTTATGTCTACATCGGATGCACAGCATTCAGCAGATTTAAATGCACAAACAGTTTCAGCAATCGCCAATCTTGCTCGATTGTCGCTCAATGATACGCAATCTGCTGAATATGCTCAAAGTCTAAATAAAATTTTAGGCATGATGGAAACCTTAAAAGGCATTGATACGGAAGGCGTAGAACCTTTGAAGAGTCCTTTTGACAATCCTCAACCTTTACGTGCTGATGTGGTAACTGAAAGCAATCATCGAGATGAATACCAAGCTGTTGCACCTGCAACTCAAGATGGTTTGTATCTTGTTCCTCGCGTGATTGAATAACTTTTAGTCAATTAATCCATCTTCCCAATTTTGAATGTAAAGAAATTTTACTCATGACTGATTTACATCGCTTATCAATTCGTGAACTTGCTGAAGGCTTAAGCCAAGCGAAGTTTTCATCTCGCGAATTGACTGAACACTATTTAAAACGTATTGCTAAAATTGACCCACTGGTAAAAAGCTACGTGACGGTTACGCCTGAGCAAGCACTTGCTGAAGCCGACGCAGCTGATGCAGCTTTAAAAGCGGGTAATGCAACTGCTTTAACGGGTATTCCACTTGCGCATAAAGATATCTTTTGTACCAAAGGCATTAAAACAACTGCTGGTTCAAAAATTCTAGACAACTTCATCTCGCCTTACGATGCAACTGTTGTTGAAAAAACAAAAGCTGCTGGTCTTGTCACTTTAGGTAAAGTGAACATGGACGAGTTTGCGATGGGTTCAACTTCAGAAAGCTCATATGTTGGGGCAACTAGTAACCCCTGGGCACTTGACCACGTTCCTGGTGGTTCATCAGGTGGTTCTGCTGCGGCTGTAGCGGCAGATTTAGCACCTTTCGCTACCGGTACTGATACAGGTGGTTCAATTCGCCAACCTGCTTCATTCTGTGGCTTAACAGGCTTAAAACCAACCTATGGTCGTGTATCTCGCTTCGGGATCATTGCTTATGCATCATCTTTAGACCAAGCAGGTCCAATGGCACGCTCTGCTGAAGACTGCGCTTACCTGATGAATGTAATTGCAGGTCACGATGCAAAAGACTCGACTTCGGTTAAAAAAGAAGTTGATGACTACGTTGCGAACTTAAATGGCACATCTGTAAAAGGCTTACGTATTGGTATTCCTAAACAGTACTTTAACGTTGCAGGATTAGATGCAGACGTAAAAGCGCGTGTTGAAGAATCATTGAAAAAACTTGAAGAAATGGGCGCAACGCTTGTTGAGATTGACCTCAACATGACTGAAGCCTATGTACCAACGTATTACCTCATCGCGCCTGCGGAAGCATCATCTAACTTGTCTCGTTATGACGGTGTTCGTTATGGCTACCGCTGTGAAAACCCAGCTGACTTGATGGATCTTTACAAGCGTTCACGTTCAGAAGGTTTTGGTCCAGAAGTTCAACGTCGTATCTTAATTGGTACATATGCGCTTTCTGCAGGTTATTACGATGCTTACTATGTAAAAGCACAAAAAGTACGTCGTTTAATTCAACAAGACTTCTTAAAAGCATTTGAAAATGTAGATGTGATTGCGGCTCCTGCTGCTCCAACAACTGCATATAAAATTGGTGCGAACTTAAGCCCAACTGAAATGTATTTAGGCGATATCTATACACTTGCAGTGAACTTAGCAGGCTTACCAGCGATTAATGCTCCTGTTGGTTTTGATAAAGACAGTTTACCTGTAGGCTTACAATTAATTGGTAACTACTGGTCAGAATCGCAATTGTTGTCAATTGTTCATCAATACCAACAAAACACCGATTTCCATACTCAACGTGCGGCAATTGCTGAGGAGAATGCATAATGGCTGAAGCTCAAAAGTTGAAATTGATTGACGGTTGGGAAGTCGTTATTGGTATCGAGATTCACACTCAGCTTGCAACCAATTCTAAAATTTTCTCAGGTTCATCGACTGAATTTGGTCAAGACCCAAATACACAAGCGAGCCTTGTAGACTTGGCAATGCCGGGTGTACTCCCTGTTTTAAATGAAAAAGTGGTTGATCTTGCTATCCGCTTTGGTTTGGGTATCGATGCCTACATCGATCAAGCTTCTGTGTTTGCACGTAAAAACTACTTCTACCCTGACTCACCAAAAGGCTATCAAATTAGTCAAATGGACAATCCGATTGTGGGCTTGGGTCACATTGACATTCAGCTTGAAGATGGTACGACTAAACGTATTGGCGTAACTCGTGCTCACCTTGAAGAAGATGCGGGTAAATCTGTACACGATCAATTTGAAGGCATGTCTGGCATTGACTTAAACCGTGCCGGTACTCCTTTGCTTGAAATCGTTTCTGAACCGGACATGCGCTCGGTTGAAGAAGCTGTTGCTTATATTAAAGCGATTCACACACTAGTACGTTGGTTAGGTATTTCTGACGGTAACATGGCAGAAGGTTCATTCCGTGCCGACTGTAACGTGTCTTTACGTCGCCCTGGTCAACCGTTTGGTACACGCTGTGAGCTTAAAAACCTCAACTCATTCCGTTTCATTGAGCAAGCGATCAATGTTGAAATTGAACGCCAAATGGAAATTTTAGAATACGGCGGAAGTATTGACCAAGAAACACGTTTGTTCGATCCAAACAAAATGGAAACGCGCTCTATGCGTTCTAAAGAAGAAGCGAACGATTACCGCTACTTCCCAGATCCAGATTTGTTACCAGTGATTATTGCAGATGAGCAAATCGAAGCGGCTCGTGCTGCACTCCCAGAACTTCCTGCTGCTCGCCGTGCACGCTTTATTGCAGACTTTGGTGTAACTGAGTACGATGCACATGTACTTACGCTCTCACGCGAAATGGCAGACTTCTATGAAGCTGTTGTGGATGCTGCTGGCGGTGCGAAGCAAGGTAAAGTATCTGCAAACTGGGTAATGGGCGAATTCTCAGGTGCTTTAAACAAAGCAGGCCTAGATTTGGCTGACTCACCTGTTTCTGCTGAACAGCTTGGTGGCATGATTGCTCGTATTGTTGACAACACCATTAGCGGTAAGATTGCAAAACAAGTCTTTGGCTTTATGTGGGAATCGGAAGGTAAATCTGCCGATGACATTATTGCGGAAAAAGGCTTAAAGCAAGAAACCGACACTGGTGCAATTGAAGCAATCATTAAAGAGGTACTTGCAGCCAATGAAAAAATGGTTGAAGAGTACAAGTCTGGTAAAGAAAAAGCCTTTAACGGTCTTGTAGGTCAAGTCATGAAAGCGTCTAAGGGTAAAGCTAACCCTGCTCAAGTAAACGAATTAATGAAAAAATTGATTGGTTAAACTAACCAATTTTTTAGAAAAACCCGCTTTAGAGCGGGTTTTTTATCTATTTTAAAATGCAATGAATCCACAATAATTTTTAAGCTAAAACTATGCTGAACAGGTTACTCATGATAAATAAATTACTCATTACTGCTTCTTTATTGTTAATAAACTCGACACTTTTTGCTCAAACGGTTCAAGTCCCAAAAAGTGAAGTAGCATCTATTTTTAAAGCTGCAAATTTCAAAAAAACAAAACATGGCTGGAAAGGTAACTGTGATACTGGTGAAATTATTATTTATAAAGATTTAAATGGTGATGGTCATAAAGATGCAGTTATTCAAGATAGTAGCAGTATGTGTTATGGCAATACAGGGGTTGGCTACTATATTGTTTCACAGCAAAAAGACGGTCGATGGAAAAAACTCTTTAGCAACTCTGGCCTTCCCACCTTTTTGAAAACAAAAGGCAAAGATGGCTGGCCTGATATTGAAAATGGGGGACCAGGCTTCTGTTCTGCTATTTATCGATGGAATGGTCAAGAATACGTTGTAAACCGTCATGAATATGAAGGTAAAGCTTGTGAATTATAAAAAGTAGATCCCATAAATTTAAAAGCCTCTATTTATCGAGGCTTTTTTTATATCACTTACGAAACATTCTTCGACTAAAGAATGAGCTTTTTCCTAAAAATCACACTACCGTTATGCTAATTTAAATTAAAAATAGAAATCACTTATATTTTAAAAAGAGGAATAAAATATGTCTAAAAAGATTTTAATGTTAATCGGTGACTATGCTGAAGATTATGAAACTATGGTTCCTTTTCAGTTCTTAACTGGTTTAGGTTATACCGTGCATGCTGTTTGCCCGAATAAAAAGAACGGCGACCATATTGCGACTGCAATTCATGACTTTGAAGGTGAGCAAACTTATAGTGAAAAACGTGGCCACAACTTCGCGATTAACTATGATTTTAATGCCGTTAATACCGAAGATTATGTAGGTCTAGTTATTCCGGGTGGTCGTGCACCAGAGTATTTACGCATGAATGAACGTGTTGTCGAAATTGTACGTGAATTCGATAGAGTGAAAAAACCAATTGCAGCTGTATGTCACGGTGCTCAGTTACTCGCTGCAGCAGATATTTTAAAAGGCCGTCTCTGCTCAGCTTATCCAGCATGTGCTGCCGAAGTAAAACTCGCAGGTGGGCAATACGCAGACCTTGCCGTAACTGATGCTGTTACGGATGGACATTTGGTGACAGCACCAGCTTGGCCTGCACATCCAGCTTGGTTAGCACAGTTTGTGAAAGTTTTAGGCGCTAAAATTACTATCTAAATAGCTCTATTCATTCCAATTAAAATAAAACCTGCTATTTAATAGCAGGTTTTATTACTAAGGTAGAAAACTAGATTTTTTATCTTGTAATTCCCAGCTTATTCCAAATCTCTGGCGTTAAAAACGTTGTCACCAATTTATTTAAATCGATATAGCGCAATGTGCCCTGCAACTGTTGTTTAACGGCTGGGTCTTTAACAATATCTTCACCAGCACTTTGACCTAACTGTTGGAAAGCTTCTCCAACTGCCTTAACACCTTCTGCCTTAATCACAGCTTTAGTTTGGGTAGAACATTGCTCCACAATCACCCGTTGTAAAACTTGAGCCAGTTTTTGATCTAACTGATCTTTTTGCTCAGGCGTTACATTACTAAATGCTTTTAAATCGGGATGAGCTGCTAAAGCCGTAAATGTCCACTGAAGCACTGTAGTTTTATCTGAAGCTGTTGTCGCTTTAACAAGACAATCACTGAGCTGATCGACCGTTGGACCCGCCATTGCAATTTGTGTTGTGCCCAGTACAGCCGCCGCCACACATATTGAACGGCTCAGGTGTGAAAACTTATGGCGAGCAATAGCGTAAAGATGACGTGACATAGGTCTAGCTCCAATAAACAATCTGTTCTTTTTATCACAGAGTCACCAAAGTTACCTGTTATGACTCTGTAACTGTAAAATACTTACTTTACGACTGATTCAATACGATCAAGCTCCCACACCCCACCTGCGGCCAAGCCTTTGCACATACCCGTCCACATATCCTTAGTATGCACAAAACTCTTGCCATCCCAGACCCATTCTTCACTTGCCCAACAATCTCCAATACCTCGTCCCTTTTGAGAACTGCTGATCATACCGCTATCGAAATCTGAAGCGGACTCGGTCACAAAAGTTGCTTTACCATTTAAAGACTCATCGAGTACCCAAGCTCCATACCCTTCATTATAAGCCCCTCTCCAACACAATGTAGTCGCCAGAACTTTTTGATTGGTTAATTTATATAGGTCAATTTCTTGTGGTTCAGCTCCATCACTATTACCGCCATAAACGCCTTCACAAAAGCCGTCTTCTTTCGGATTCGGTTTAGCTGCCATCAGGCTACGGTATATTGTTTGGTACTGTTTATTTTTTGGCTGTAAAGTTAAGTAAGGTTTAGTTGCCGTTTTAATACGTTTTACAACTAGTTTTGGTTCAGGCATCAGCACTTGATTTTCATTGGCACTGCCCTTTTTGACTAAAGCACCAACGGTCCCAATACGCTTCTGAAAATCATCCATTTTTAATAACACAGCAGTCATACCAGCATCAGAAATTTTCCATTCATGTTGCGCATTTTTAAATACAATTTCAGTTTTCTGTTTAGACTGCTGCAGTACAGCATTGGCTTGTGAACTAGTTAATTTACCCATAATTGGCAGCTCAGTACCATCTACAGCCACAAGCCCTAAGTCTTTGCCATTGATATAAAAATGGATATTTTTAAGCTGATTTGCAGGCATGCTTTGTTCATAGTCAGACAAAGCAAACTCAACTTGCACAGGTTGTTTTGGCCCTGCTTTACGCGTTATTAAAATTGAAGCTGGATTATCACCATTGTCTTCATTTTGATAGCCAGCAGCCTTACAAGTACCCGTATTACTACAATAGATTTCCCACTCTTGATGAGAAAATGAAATGCCTTTAATATCTTGAGCAAAACTATAAGAACTTATTGCTGCTAAACAGCAAATTGAAAGTATATTTTTCATTTTTCCATATCTCTATAAATCTGTTTTTATTATGAAATTAAAAACAGTTTTCAATTTTGAACTACCTTATAGTTTAAAAGAATATGTTAGATTTATATAAGATTTTAAATTGATTACTTTCTAAAAATGAAAAAATTAAATTTTTTATTATGCACGGCATTGGTAAGTCTCACTTCAACTGCTTATGCAGAAGTAAAAAGCTTTACTCCTCATATTCCAAAGTTTTATAGCTCTGCTGCAACCCGCAAAGCAGATAATCAGTTCTACAAGCTTGGAGAGGCAAATTTTTTAAACGGCGTTACAGTACCTTTTTATGGCGTTACGGCACAAAACCCAATAGAAGATGGTTTGCTTAAAAGTTTTGAAAAATGCACGCCTAAAAGCTGTAGTTTTAATTTTAAACTTGATGCTCAACATGCCAAGCAATTAAAGCTTCTTGCATTACCTGAAGTAGGTTTAGTACTTATTCCACGTAACTGGCAAGATGTGCAAGCAAATGCAGGCGCAAATGGAACTGGTTTTGCTTTAGCAATGAGTCCAGATCAAAAACAAGCGATTAAGCTTTATGACTCTTCATTTTGCGTTGGATGTGGATTACCCAATGCAACGCTTTATTTTCCTGAACTATTAAAAGAAAGTCTTGAAAATGAATATGGTGGTTTTAAAGACCCTAAAAACCTTATCAATATTGTTCATCCCTCTAAAAAAGTGGCTTTTTTTAGTTATCAAATTCCACAAATGAACAATAAAACGCATGGTATTGCCAAATATTATGATGAGGACACGTTCAACTACAAAGAGATTCAAGTCACCTTAGATAAATCTCAGCAATTATTAGTTAGTCCTATTCTTAATTTTTATAATGCAACTCATTAAATATTTGTACCTATAAAAAAACCCGCTTTCGCGGGTTTTCATTTATTTATGCAATATTGATTCAAAAGCTTTTAAACGCTTGTAAATCGAAAGTAACTCAATAATGGTTTTCCATGAACTAATTAAATATTGGAATGATTCACGAACCTTATCAAATACACCACCAATTTGGTTAATTAAGCCTAACGTCATCTTCCCACTCGCAATTGCAGGGAATAAGACCACTAGACTATATAAAATGTCTAATTGCTTATACCAAGTTGCTACCAAGTTAAAGTAAGCATAATGAAAATAGAGACGGAAATAGTTTGTACGGACTCGACTGAAAAGCTCTTTTAAAGTAGCTGGTTTTGCACGGTCGACATGATCTTCACCATAAACCAATTCTTTACGATAAGCTGCTTCTACTTTTTGATTGTTAAATTGTAGACCAGGCAATTTAATACCAACAACCATTAATAAAATGGTACCAAAAGCAGCCCATACAATTGCAGCCCATACCAAAGAGTGGTTTAACTCACCAACAATTGGTAAAACAGGAACGTGTTTAGAGAGCTGAAATAAAATAGGTAAAAATGCAATTAAAATCATCACAGCTTTTACCAGTTCAACACCTAAGTCCTCCATAATAGTCGCAAAACGCATGGTGTCTTCTTGTACACGCTGCGAAGCACCTTCAATATGGCGAAGCTTTTCCCAATGTTCCGTGTAGTACTCATTCATTGCCGTACGCCAACGAAATACATAGTGACTTGTAAAAAAAGCATTAATGACAGCTAAGGTTACAGCGACCATTGCAATATAAAGAAAAACTAGAGTTTCACTGTATAGTGCAGAGAGATCTCCACCTCCATCAGAAAGCATTTTTTGAATTAAGTCCCAAAACGGTACATACCATGCATTAATGGCAACACTGACCTGAACACCAAACCAGATGTTAAATAGAATAAAAGCAGAACCCCAAATGGACCATCTTTGCCAAGGATTATTAGAAACAATTTTCCAAAAACCAGCAAACAATGCTGTAGAGACTAAAAACCAGACATAAAACCATAAGAAAGTTGGAGACCAAAAACGGCTAACACCAACAGGTAATTGAGCTTGATGATAGCCTTGAGCAAAGCCGATAAAAGTTCCCCAAGTGTTTCCACCTGTGTACCAGAGCACCATATTTAGTGCGATCCAAATAACCGCCGATATAAAAAAATATCGTGGTGACGGAAAAAATGATTTGAACATTGAGTGTTGTTATCCCTATATTTTTTCAAATTTGCAATGAAGAGAATACTAAAACCTAAACCTTAAAATTGTGAAGGGCAAAGTTTAGAGAATTGTCAGTTTTTCCCATTTCATTGAAGGATTTGATCGTTTTTTTGTAAATTCATCCTTTTTGCAATTTAATCCATTTAAATTGCTTTGTATATGACTCCCTTAAGAGCCATATACGGCTTTTATATCATAGCGATATCTGTGTTTAAATCTCTTCTTTACGAACAATATAGCCTTCGAGCTGCATAGCCTGAATTAAAGGTTCAAGATCTGGAGCACTTTTTAACTCGACATCAACACTGACCGCACTTTCTTTAGCACGGCTTGTTGCTGCAAAGCGTTCATGGCGCAGTTCATAAATATTACCGCCTTGCTCTGCAATAATCGCGGTTAAACGCGCTAAGGCACCTGGATTATCTGGTAATTCAACACGAATACGAACCATACGTCCTGTACGCGTTAAATGACGCTGTAATACGGAAACCATCACTCGTGTATCAATATTACCCCCAGATAAAACAACCCCGACTTTATGACCTAAAAATAGATCTGGTCGAGACATAATTGCAGCGATACCTGTCGCCCCTGCTCCTTCGCACACTGTTTTCTCAATGTTAAGTAACAGCGCAATCGCTTCTTCAATCATGTCTTCAGTGACAACAACAATGTCATCAACATATTCTTTAGCAACTTGAGTCGTCAGCTCACCCGGAGTTTTAACCGCAATACCTTCAGCTACGGTTGAACCTAATGAAACTGCGATTTGATAGTTACAAAGCAATTTCGCCATGCTTGGGTAAACCACCGACTGAACCCCGATGACCTTAATTTTAGAATTTATCGATTTTGCTGCAATCGCAATACCAGAAATGAGACCACCACCACCAATAGGTACTACCAATATATCCAAGTCAGGTACGGCACCTAGCATTTCAAGCGCAATGGTACCTTGACCTGCAATAATTTCAGCATCGTCAAAAGGATGAATAATGGTTAATGATTCTTCTTGAGCGACACGGTGCATTTCAGCAGCAGCTTCAGAAAAGTCTTGTCCATGTAAAATTACACGTGCGCCGTATTCACGTACTCGTTGTACCTTCACATTAGGAGTCGATTTAGGCATGACAATAGTTGCTGTTACGCCTGTACGCTGAGCATGATAAGCAACCCCTTGTGCATGGTTACCTGCTGAAGCAGCGATTACACCATGTTGCTTTTCTTGTTCAGATAAACTCAAGAGTTTATTCAATGCGCCTCTTTCTTTAAAAGAAGCCGTAAATTGTAGATTTTCAAATTTCAGCCACATTTCTGCCCCTAGGGTTTTAGAAATGGTTTCTGAAAAAACAAAAGGTGTTTTAACCACTAAACCATCTAAACGCTCTGCAGCGGCATGTATATCTTCTAATGTTGGAAACTCATGTTTTACCTGTTGCTGAATCATCTAATTAATCGGCCTCAATACGTTACAAATCAATTATTTTTTTGAAAATAGCATGAATTTCTCATATCTGTCATGAGTAGTTTTCAGCATAGCTCCACTATACAAAATTTTTTGTCAGCACATACAAATCTTTTATTTTTCAACAAAAAAGCCCTTCTCGGGCTTTTATTTAATTTTCATATACTTGCTTATAACTTATTTTGACTGGGCACTTAAACCATCGGTAGAAAGATTCTGTTCAGCTATTTTTTCATCAATTGCAAACTGAATATCAGACAGTTTTGCATTTGCTGCATCTATACCAGCTCTCATGGTTGCTTCACGGCCTTTCACATCAAAAATATGGGCTTTTTCTCTTAAATCCGGTTGAATCACGACATCTGCATATTGAAGTTCTTCAGCAGCTAAACGCCCTTGCATAATATTAATATTCTGGTTAAAGAGCCCCCATACATTCGAGGTTTCCGTATAAATCGGTTGAGCTAAAATATCAACAGCAATAATGACATCAGCACCTAAATCACGAGCTACTTCAACAGGTACTGGACTGACTAAACCTCCATCTACATATTCAGATTTACCAATTTTAGTGGGTATAAACATACTTGGAATTGAAGCAGATGCTCTAACAGCTTGCCCAGTATTGCCATAGTTAAATACGGTTTTAGTACCATGCTTTAGCTCTGTTGCAACCACATACATCGGTATTTTCATTTTTTCGAGCGGCAAGTTATTTACTTGTTGGTTTACATAGTCTTCAACTTTTTTGCCATCAAAAAAACCTTTTAAACCAATACTGATGTCACGAACATCGGCCGCTTTCATTCTCAATGCGGTATCGCGCAGTTCATCAGGTGTTTTTCCACTCGCGTAAATTGCCCCAACAATACTGCCTGCACTGGTCCCAACAATAAAATCAGGACGAATACCATGCTGCTCTAAAACTTCAATCACGCCAATATGTGCATAACCTCGAGCGCCACCACTACCTAACACCAACGCAACAACTGGTTTTTTATGTTGTTTCTTGAGCTGGGCAAAAGGCTGATCAACAAAACGTGAGTATGCCTCTGCCGTTTGCGGTTTTAAGGCAGACAAGTGTGAGGTGGTCTGGCATCCTGCCAACACCATAGAAAGTCCGAGAACCCACAATTTAAGCTGTTTCATGGCCCATCTTTGTACTATGACGTTAATTTTCGAATTGCAATTTTAGTTGCTCGTTTTGTGAAAAGCTGTAGTGAATTTATTTAATTTGTCATGTTTAAATTTTATACTCAAGTGTTTTTATGCATCATAAAAAAAGCCCCTTATTTCTAAGGGGCTTTTTTGAAAATTACCAAATATCTGAATCGACTTTTTTCTTCAACTCTGGATATTTATTAATTTTAAATTCTGGTTCTTTAATACCTTGTTTTAATTGCTCACGGTAGTCTTTCAACAAAGTACGAGCTACAGGCGTTAAAAGTAAAATTGCGATTAAGTTAATCGTCGCCATGATACCCATAAACAAGTCAGCCATTGACCAAACGAGTGGCACACTACCAATTGCACCGAAGTACACCATCACCAATACAAAAATACGGAAGATGAACATAACTTTCGGGTTGTTATTAATGAACTGTACGTTACTTTCTGCATAAGCATAGTTACCTAATACAGCAGAATAACAGAACAAGAATAATAGAACTGCTAGGAAGTCAGATCCCCAGTGTCCAACTTGAGTCTCTAATGCACGTTGAGTTAATTCAACACCAACAAAGCCAGCATCTTGGTAAACACCAGAAACTAAAATAATGATTGCCGTACTTGTACATACAATAAATGTATCTACGAATACACCAAGCATTTGTACTAAACCTTGGTTTACAGGATGTTTTACATCAGACGCAGCAGCTGCGTTTGGTGCAGAACCCATACCTGCTTCGTTTGAGAACAAACCACGTTTAATACCTTGCATCATTGCCATTGATACGGCAGCACCAAAGAAACCACCTGCCGCAGCATTGAAATGGAAAGCTTCAGTTACAATGAGTTTTAACACATCAGGTAAAATTGCATAGTTGCTTAATGCAATATATAACGCAACAGATAGGTAAAGACCTGCTTTTAAAGGTACGAACATTTCTGCAAATTTAGCAATACGTTTAATACCACCAAAAATTGCCAACGCAACCATAACGACAAGCGCAAGACCAACCCAAGAGATTTCTAAATCAACGCCACCTAAATGAGCAATAAGATTGGCTTTGTCCCAACCCCATGCATGCGAAGATGCATTAGCAATCGCATTGATTTGTACTGAGTTAAATACAAAACCGTAAGTAAAGATTAATGCTAGTGCGAAAACCACACCAAAGGTTTTACTACGTAAACCTTGAGTAATATAGTAAGCCGGTCCACCACGGAATTGTTTGCTCTTGCTGTCTCGAACTTTAAATAGCTGAGCAAGTGTAGACTCAATGAAAGCCGAGCTCATACCAAGAACAGCTGTTACCCACATCCAGAACACTGCACCAGGACCACCAATTGCGATAGCGATTGCTACACCAGCAATGTTACCTACCCCAACACGGCTCGCAAGACCTGTTACAAATGCTTGGAAAGGTGTAAGACCATGCTCATCTTCGCCTTCTGTACGACTGCTTTTCATGACACGAATACTTTGCAAGAACATGCGAATTTGCACTGCACCTGTTAAGACCGTATAAAAAATACCGACAGCCAGCAAGAAAATAACTAGGAAATCCCATAAAGGGTCATTAAAAAATTTTACCCACGACATCAATGTCGCATTGAGTTGTTCATTCATACTCGGTCCGCTTACGTTCTTGCTAATGTGCTATTAGCACAAGCCAAAATACTGCAATAAACAAAAAAGCCCCTAGCAATAGGGACTTTTTCAGTACATTTAAGAAAAAACTTTTAATGTCAATTGATTAGCAATTATCGTCACAAGTTTAAGCAACATGGTGCCCAGCACTAAGCCTTTGAAGGTCGCATGAGAGAAAGCATCCTTCAAATAAAATGAATTCATCGCATCACTGAACATAACCCCATTTGGGTGAACAGTATGCATCGACTCGGCTACAAACTTGGAAACTAACAAATGACCACCGCTAAATCAGCTCGCTTAATGATTCCCATCAATTAATCGAGTTACAAAAAATCTGGATTTAAGCCAATAAGCATATTTACATATACTTTTGAGCGAATGTCTAAACTGCATATAAATTTCAAAGACTGTAACAAGCGATCGCTATGACGCGACTATCTGAGCCCCTTTCTTTACAATGAAAGAAGAGTGCGTTGAGATGTGTACCAAGCTGTTGTATTTTTTGTGGCTTAGTCGTTGCGTGAGTTAAGTTCATTTTCATGGTTGCAATGGTAATCGCCAATCCTTGTTTCATGAACTGCTTGTTGATGAGCGGTAAACTCATGTAAAGCTCCTTATACCTCGTGTATTTCTCCACTTCTGCATAAAATCCTTTTTGTAAAAGTATTTTATTATGCAGCTACTACTTTTTCCTAACGTGAGTATGGAGAAATCATACTTGCGTAAAAAATCGGTATTATGCAGAAATTTAAACTTTTGTGTATGTTTTTCATTAAAATTTTATATAAAAATTGGTCGCATTTCATACAAAATCATCCGTTTTGTACTGTTTTTAAACATATTATACCTTTTTTCTAGTTGAATATTTTTCGCTCATCCACTGTTATACTTTTATTTTTATAACTGACGAAGTCACACTATTTTGTCTATTAGAATAGAAAGTGGCATATTCGAATTATCATTGATTAGACATTATGTCTAAACGAATCGACTCATCATACATGTAAGGATATCTCTTTTCTAATATTTTTTGCTTATAAATGCATCAGTTTCAACATATGAAATTAGACTTTTATAAAGCAGTCAATATTGAAAGAAAGGATCAGGAGTACTCATGAATCTGGAACAAGTCCGCCTTGTTGACGAAGCTATTACCTCTCGACACTCTGTTCGTGCTTTTTTAAATACTCCAATTGAGTCTGAAGTCATTAAAGACATATTAAAAGTCGCAAGTCGAGCACCTTCTGGGACCAATACTCAACCATGGAAAGTCTATGTAGTGACAGGGCAAAAACGTGATGAAATGGTAGAGCGCGTTTGTGCAGCACAAGTTGAGATTTCTAAAAATCCAGAACTTGCGGAACAATATAAAGAAACTTTTGCCTATTACCCTGAAAAATGGGTTTCACCCTTTATTGACCGTCGCCGCGAAAATGGTTGGGGACTCTACGGTCTATTGGACATTAAAAAGGGAGAAAGAGAAAAAATGGCGGCTCAACAGTTACGTAATTTCAAACTGTTTGATGCACCAGTTGGACTTTTCTTTACAGTCAATAAAGCGATGGGAATTGGTTCAAAAATGGATATCGCAATGATGATCCAGAATGTCATGGTGGCTGCTAAGGCCCGCGGTTTAGATACATGTCCACAGGCAGCTTGGAATCATTTCCACCCGATAGTTCTAGATATTTTGGGCGCAGCAGATGATGAAGAGCTGGTATGTGCAGTTGCATTAGGCCATGCCGATCCTGCACACATTGTAAATACATTTATTACACCTAGAGAACCTGTAGAGAACTTCGCAGTTTTTCTAGATTAAGAGTTTCTGAAAACCCCTCTCTTAAAATTATGAGAGAGGTTTGCTTTTTGCCTGTTGTGCTGCCTTTAAAACAACGATGAAACCACTTAAAGTAAATAGCACCATCATCACGCCCATATTGAGTGACGCAGACCAAACTAGAAAGTTAAGCAGCACTCCCCCCAGCAAACCACAAGCAAATTGCATGCTTCCCATGATTGCACTGGCTGTTCCTGCTCGTGCGCCTTGCTTTGACATGGCAAGGGCCATGGCATTTGGTCCTGTTAAACCAATCCCTGAAATCGCTAAAAATAACCCGATCATTACAAGCCATAAAGGTGCCGCAGGAATTAAACCAGCAATTAATACAATGCTTGCCCCTGTAACTTGTACCATTGAACCAGCTCTTAAACGTTTAGTGATTTCAACACGTGTTGTTAAGTGCTTGTTTAAAGATGACATCAACATAATGCCAAAAGCATTCAGTCCAAATACGTAAGCAAACTCTTGCTGATTTAGGCCATACTGGTCCATAAAAACGGCTGGAGCTGAACTGATATAGCAGAATAATGCAGCACCAGTTAAACACCCTGCGAACATAGGTAACCGGAAGCTCGCATCTTTGAAAATAGCACCATATAAGGTAGCCACTTGATATAAAGATAACTTGAGCCTTTTATCGATTGCCAAAGTTTCTTTAAAAAAGAAATGTACGCATAACCAGCAGATTGCTCCAACAATTGAAAGTGCAATGAAAATCGCTTGCCACGGAAACCAGATTAAAATCCAAGCTCCAATCATTGGTGCCAAAATAGGTGCTAAACCCATCACGATCATCATGCTAGAAAAAGCTTGTGCCGAACCTTGAACATCTAACCGATCACGTATAGCAGCACGAGCCATAACTACACCCACACACCCACCTAAAGCCTGCAAAATACGGGCTGCTATCAGGCTCCATTCATTTGTAGCGAGCACGCAAAATAAGCTTGCAACTGCATACAGCGCAAGCCCAAAATAAAGTGGTTTCTTTCTTCCGATACGGTCGCTTAAAGGTCCATACACTAATTGACCAATGGCTAAACCAAAAAAATAAGCAGGTAATGTGTTTGCTACCATTTGTGTACTTACGCCAAAATCATGAGCCATTTGAGGCAACGCTGGTAAGTACATATCAATGGATAATGGCCCTAAAGCCGTGAGTAAAGCGAGCAACATAATCCAGCCAATTGAATATTGACGCTGGGCTGTTTGTTCAGACATAACGATATTTCATTTTTCAATCATTTGCATACAGACAAGCTTACACTGTCTATCGTATGATTTGTGCAACATTGCTGTAGAAATACACAAATCCTTTATCACTCAGGTTGATCAGCAAGGACTTCATTTGAAATCTTGGTTTAAACGCCTAAAAAGAGCGACTTATAACACATCATTTATGTATAACGTGCGGATGCTGATAGCCTTTTCAGGAACTGCATTCGTGCCTTATTTTCTAGGCCATCAATTAGCAACAATTCCCCTTACTTTAGGTGTGGTCGCAGCTGGTTTAAGTGACATTGATGATCGCTTTTCAGTGCGTATCATGAATTTGATTTACACCTATATTGGTTTCTTCATTACTGCGGCTTCCGTACAATTACTTTTCCCTTATCCAATGCTTTTTGCGCTAGGACTAATCGCCTCTTGTATTGGTTGGATTTTACTTGGCTCATTAGGCCGCCGTTACGCAACAATCTCTTATGGATGTCTAGTTGTTTCGGTTTATACCATGCTCGGAGTCCATTTATTTGACCAGTGGTATATACAGCCAGCGCTTTTGGTCGCGGGTGCAGCATGGTACGGGCTGATTGCAACCATTAGCTTTTTATTATTTCCGGTTCGTCAGCTTCAAGACAAACTTGCGGCCTCTTATGCTTCATTAGGTGACTTTCTATTTGCTAAATCCAACCTGTTTGATGTTGATATGACTCCTGCGAGTTATCAGCAGAGTATGATTGATCTTTCATTAGAAAATGGCAAATTGATAACGATTTTTAATGATCTTAAAACCGCTCTTTTAACCCGTTTAAAAGGTGACCGTGGACAAAAAGGTACTCGCCGTAGCTTACATTATTACTTTGTTGCACAAGATATTCATGAACGTGCCGACTCTGCCCATATCGACTATCAAAAGTTAGCGAAGATTTTTCAGCACAGTGATATTTTATTTAGATTTCAGCGTATTTTGGCGATTCAGGGTAAAGCTTGCCAAGAGCTAAATGAATGTATTTTACAGCGCAAACCATATATCCATAACAAACGCTTTAAGCAGAGTTTCGAGAACTTGCGCTTATCTTTAGTAAAGTTAAGAAATGATCAACAGTATGACTTATTGTGGGTAAATGCTCTTTTCGCCTTATACCGAAATTTGAAGTCTATCGACTCACAATTACTCAACTTAGAAACAGAGCAGCATATTCAGTCTGATAAAGTGAAACAGGCTGAGAATCAACTCAAAGATGATGATTTAAAAGGTTGGAATGATATTGTTGTTCGAATTAAACAAAATCTAACACCTGAATCTGTGCTGTTTCGTCATGCCATTCGAGTATCGATTGTTCTTTTCATTGGATATGTATTTATTCAAACCACTCGAATCGAATATGGCTACTGGATTATGCTGACTGCACTATTTGTTAGCCAACCTAACTTTAACGCGACCAAGCGCCGCTTACGTTTGCGTATAGTTGGCACATTAGTCGGCATTATTGTCGGTCTTAGTGTGGTGTTTCTAGTCCCTTCTGTGGAAGGGCAATTAGTTATGCTGATCTTAAGCGGCGTACTATTTTTCGAGTTACGTAGTAAGCAATATGCCCAAGCAACTGCTTTCATCACAATTTTGGCATTAATTAACTTCAACTTAGATGGCTCGGCAGTCGCTGCGGCTATTCCTAGATTTGTAGATACCTTAATTGGATGCGCTTTAGCATGGTTTGGTGTCACCTTTATTTGGCCTGACTGGAAGTTCCGCCGCCTACCGCGCAGTATTCGACGCTCCTTACAAGCACAATGTAATTATTTAGCGGAAGTGGTAAAGCAATACCATGAAGGACATAACCATGCGCTTAATTATCGTATTGTTCGCCGTGCCGCCCATAATACCGATGCTGAGGTCGCTTCACTAATTTCAACTTTAGCCACTGAGCCAGATTTTGACACTACCCGTAAGTCAGATATATTTGAATTTCTATGTCTCAATCATACATTTTTAAGTTATATCGCAGCACTTGGAGCACATCGAGAGAAGATTCAAGATCAAGCTGTTCTTAAAGTTCTAGATCAAGCATTAGACGATATACAAGGTGCGTTATTAAGAGACGAAATGCCTGACCTAACAGCACAGAATATGCTTAAAACAATACGTCAACGTTTAAGCCAAAATGATGAGGAAGACCAAAAGTCACTCATTATTTTACAGCAGTTATCACTGATGCTCAGTGTTTTAAATCGATTTAGTATGTTGAAACAACGACTAAGTCATGATCAAGATAATGATGCCAGCGAACTCGCATCATTATAAATTTGAGTCGGAATTTAGTATGAAATTGGCATAATATCCTTTCCTGACTTATGCCAATTAATGCTAAACTTAAAACAGTTTACAATTTGTTATTTGCACTATGACCGCGAAAACTTTATATGCTTATACGCTTCAGCCAGTTCCTTACGAGGTAACAGAAGCTGAACAACGTAATGCACAGCTTCTTATCTGGCGCAGCACCAATAAAATCAGCACAAAAATCTGGGCAATTATGGGCGTAATTTTAGCCCTTGCGATTTTAGGTCTTATTTTTATTAAGAACTAC
The DNA here is from genome assembly GCA_025736915.1 of Acinetobacter nosocomialis. GTDB lineage: Bacteria > Pseudomonadota > Gammaproteobacteria > Pseudomonadales > Moraxellaceae > Acinetobacter > Acinetobacter nosocomialis_A. Next base: position 1,291,210 of record CP107049.1, read on the forward strand.
TCTACAGTGATTTGCTGGGTTGCCATTGTTGGTGTAGTACTTTATTACCTTGGCCGCACATATGGTTTGGAATGGTATGTTAAGCGTAAGATGAATGAGTTTCCTGTACAGGAAATTAAAGGCATTCGCTTAGGTGTACAACCTCACGGTATCGTAATGCGCCAGCAAATGGGCTTACAAGAAGGCGTTGGAACCATTGGATGGAAAAACATCTATGAATGGTACAACACCCCTGACTTTATTTTAGTTAACTTTAAAGTAAAAGATCCTAAGGGCCAAGAACAGCAAGGTGCGTATATCTTGCCTAAACGCATGGACTCTAAAAACTTTTCTTTCAATACAATTCGTAAGCATTTGAAAGAAACTGTAGGTGAACCAAAAACTTTATAAGTTCACCTCATTAAAAAGCCTCCTTTACAGGAGGTTTTTTATTATGCTAAAAATAAATGATAATGAAAATTAATATTATCTCCAAAATCCATACTATCTACTCAATCTTCGGCTATACTCCGTTACAAGATCTCCATCATATTCACATTTTTCGACCATGGTTAAAAAGTTTTTATTTCAAATTCATTGGTTTATGGGTATTAGTGCTGGCCTCATCTTATCAATTATGGGTGTTACAGGCGCAATTTATTCTTATGATCAACAAATTTTAAAATGGGTAAATACAGATAGTTATGTTGTACAAGCAGAAAGCTCACCTAAGCTTACCCCTGCTCAGCTTTATCAGCATTTCACAACAACCCAGCCTGAAATTAAAATTAATAGTATTACCATAACCAAAGATCCTACCGCCTCATCTGTTGTAAACATTGAAAAAGAAGGCGAACGACGTGGCTACAATATGATGGTGAACCCTTATACAGCACAGGTATTGCCGGATGTTAAAGGCCGCGAGTTACTTTTATTAATACAACAAATTCACCGTAACTTAACTGCTGGAGAGTTCGGTAAACAAATTACTGGTGCTTGTGCCCTCATGCTCATTTATTTTGTCTTGAGCGGATTATATTTACGTTGGCCTAAGAAACACTCTGCACGTCAATGGCTTGCTGTTAAACCCAAACTTAAAGGTCGAAATTTTATTTGGGATTTACACGCTGTCGTAGGCACATGGGTTATTGTTTTTTATCTTCTTTTTGCGTGTACAGGTTTATATTGGTCGTATGACTGGTGGCGTAGCGGTATGTTCAAAGTACTAGGTGTAGAACAACCTAAAATGCAAGGACATGGCGGAGCTGGACGCGATAAAGACAAATCTTCTGAAGCTAAATTAGATAGCGCTCAGCTGATTACTGCCCTCAACCAGACTTGGAGTGGCTTTAACAATAAAATTGGACGTGACTATTCAACTTTAACAGTGAATTTACCGAAAAAAGATGATGGAAAATTAGAATTAACTTTTGTTGATGCAACACCACAACACGAACGTGCACGTAACCAAGCTATTTATAACTATAAAACTGCCAGTATTGAAAAGATGGAGCTTTATGAAGATAAAAAGCTTAATCAAAAAATCATGAGTAGCATGTTACCCGTACACCGTGGCAGCTTCTTTGGACCAGTTTATCAATTTGTAGCAATGCTTGCGTCTTTAGCGATGCCTTTATTCTTTGTTACCGGATGGATGCTTTACCTAAAACGTCGTAAACAGAAAAAACTAACACAAGCTGCTCGCCAATCTTTAGCTGGTCACTACATTGATCAAAATGCTAAACCTTGGTTAATTACTTATGCCACCCAAACAGGAGTTGCAGAGCAACTCGCATGGAGTACCGCAACTAGCTTACAAGAAGCACATCAACCTGTTCAGGTTAAATCTATACAACAGTTAACTGAAGCGGATTTACAACAGCATCAACAAATTCTTTTTGTGATCAGTACTTATGGTACTGGAGAGGCACCAGATTTAGCTTCGAGTTTTGCTAAAAAGCTATTAAAAACGCAATTAGAGCTCAAACATCTCAGATATGCTGTGTTAGCTTTAGGCTCGAAAGAATACCCAGATACTTATTGTAGTTTTGGTCACACTGTAGATGCATGGCTTAAAAACAATGGAGCTGAAGCCTACTTTGATACGATTGAAGTCGATAATGCAAATCCAGCACATATTCAAAACTGGAATCAAGCTCTTACAAAAGCAACTAAACTAGATTTGCATGCTGTTAATCTTGAAAAAGTATTTGACACTTGGACATTACAACAACGTGATTTACTCAACCCAAATAGTCTAGGGCAACCCGCTTACAATATTGAACTTACTGCCAATCATGAAGCTGTATGGCAAGCGGGAGATATTGCTGAAATACAACCAGGTAATAGTCCTGAACGTATTAATGAGTTTTTACAACACCACCATATTCTTAGAAATGCAGTGGTAGACTCGCTACAAATTTCTATTGAAAAGGCGCTTTGGAATAAAGATTTAACGGGTGAAATTGAACCGTTTGCGAATCTGGACCACTTATTAGAACAGCTCCCTACCCTACCAACGCGGGAATATTCAATTGCTAGCATCCCTTCTCAGCAAGCGCTTCGTTTGGTTGTTCGCCAGCAATCCGATGAATCTGGTCATTTAGGGTTAGGATCTGGCTGGCTGACTCAATACACAGAAATTAATCAGAGTATTGCATTACGTATTCGCACCAATGAATCTTTTCACTTGATCGATGATAATCGCCCAATTATCTGTATCGGCAATGGAACGGGAATCGCAGGTTTAATGAGTTTACTTCATACCCGAACTCGTCATAACTATACTGAAAACTGGCTTATTTTTGGTGAACGCCAACGAACTCATGATTTCTTCTATGCATCAACTATTGAAGCTTGGCAAACAATGGGAATGTTAAAGCGACTTGATTTGGCATTCTCACGTGATCAAGAGCAACGTATATATGTTCAAGATCTAATAAGAGAAAATGCAGCGGAATTGGTCAAATGGATTGAGCACGGTGCAGTTCTTTATATTTGTGGAAGTATTGAAGGAATGGCTAGCGGAGTAGATCAAGCGCTTATTGATATTTTAGGTGAAGAACAAGTCGATGAGCTAAGACAGCAAGGCCGTTATCGCCGCGATGTTTATTAAATTTCAATAAATAATAAAGCCGAGTAATAGCTAAAATGCTTTACTCGGCTTTTTATTGCAATCAGCATTGAATTAGTAATGATTTTGCATACACTGTCTGCAATTTAAATTGCAACTTTAAACACAATGCAAGTCAGTAAGTGGATTCGGATTTTCTTAGCTATCATTGGTTCGATTTTATTTTTGGACGGCTTATTTCTAGCTTTTCTAAATAAAATTCATGTAGGCACAATTGTTCCTTTAATCTTAGGGGCATTTTTCTGTCTCTATGCACTATTTTATTATCATCTGGAACGTTTTTTCTTTTATCACTATCGCCTGCATTCAGTTTGGCGTTTTGGATGGCTATGTTTTTGGATCTGGCTAATTGGCTTAGGCTATTTTTTTAATTTTATTAAAGAAAATAAAGATACTGGTCAAAATATTCCCGCTGTGAAGGCAATTATTGTTTTAGGTAGTGGTGTCGAAAATGGTCAACCTTCTGCCATTCTTGCAAAACGCCTTGATACAGCAGCCCCTGTTGCCCTTTCACAACCTCAAGCAAAAGTTGTTTTAACAGGTGGTTTAGACTTTTCAGAGAAAGAACCCGAAGCATTAGTCATGTCTCGTTACTTGGAACAACGTTTTCATATAGCAAAAGACCGAATGATTCTTGAAGACAAAAGCACAAGTACTGAACTTAACCTTAGAAACAGCAAACCATTACTTGAACAGAGTCATATTAGTATTGATCAACCTATTGCGATTGTTACAAGTGACTTCCATACCCCACGAGCTGCAGCTATTGCAAAGAAACAAGGCTATACACAGGTTTATACAGTTGCTGCTGAAACGCCTTTGGTCACACGCTATAACGCTTGGCTACGTGAATACTTTGCGTATGCGAGTGGCTGGATTCTAAACGAGTATTAATCTTGGTTCAAAAAGCTGCTATTGCTTTACGGCATGGCAGCTTTAGTTAAACCAGATAGTAATCATAATTTAAAGTAATTAAATCTGAACTTAAAAAATTAAGCATAGAAAGGATAAGTTTTGACTAACAATAGAAGAGATAAAATAGATAGATAAGAAATAGGAATAGCAGAAACGCCAAAAACACTAAATAAATTAGTGCATATTTTTTAAAACTTAAAAAATTATGGTGGGCGCTGACGGGATCGAACCGCCGACATTCTGCTTGTAAGGCAGACGCTCTACCAACTGAGCTAAGCGCCCTGATTGAAAAAGACAACAAACGTAGTCTTTATACATTACATCCTCTAGATCAGGGAATCAAGAGAATGGCGCAGCGGACGGGGCTCGAACCCGCGACCCCCGGCGTGACAGGCCGGTATTCTAACCAACTGAACTACCGCTGCACTTGCAATACTTTAAAAATAAAGTATGGTCACAAATTATGGTGGGCGCTGACGGGATCGAACCGCCGACATTCTGCTTGTAAGGCAGACGCTCTACCAACTGAGCTAAGCGCCCTGCAAAAGCGTTTTATAAAAGTGGCGCAGCGGACGGGGCTCGAACCCGCGACCCCCGGCGTGACAGGCCGGTATTCTAACCAACTGAACTACCGCTGCACTTTCACAATATCGCAATTGTGGGGTAAACGATGTTAAGTCTTAAGTGGCGCAGCGGACGGGGCTCGAACCCGCGACCCCCGGCGTGACAGGCCGGTATTCTAACCAACTGAACTACCGCTGCACTTGAGAGCTTAACGTAAAGGCTTGGTGGGCGCTGACGGGATCGAACCGCCGACATTCTGCTTGTAAGGCAGACGCTCTACCAACTGAGCTAAGCGCCCTTAACGTCTTCATCGTTTGTGAGGTGCATTATAGAGAATCTTTAACAGGTGTCAAACGCTTTTCGACAACTTTTCAAAAAAATGCGAATGAATGATTAAAAATAAGTCATTATTAAGTAAAAAACAATTTTTTGTATTTTATTTAAGCACTTATTTTAATATTTTGATCATTCGACGAATAAAACAAGAATGTTTAAAATCACAATTTAGGTTAAAGATTGTTCAGACAAATAAACAAGAGCATCTTCAGGGACTAAATCAAACAATTCAATGATTTCATCATTACGCATTCGAATACATCCATGTGACATTGGAACACCCATCGGTTCTTTATCGGGTGTGCCATGAATATAGATATAACGTTGCATAGTGTCGTGCCCATCTCCTTTGTTAAAGCCCTCTTCTAAACCATCTAACCAAAGAATGCGTGACAATATCCAATCTCGTTCTGGAAATTGTGTAGCAAGTTCACTGCTATAGACTTCGCCTGTTGGCTTACGTGCAATAAAAACTGCATTTTTAGGAGATTGCATACCAAATTTCTGGGCAACACGATGCCATCCACGTGGAGTTTTTCCGGTATTTTCTTGTTCCCCTATTCCATTCTTTCCCGTAGAAACCACGTAAAACTTATTATGTTTAGGAAGGCTTAAAGTTTGGTTTGCTAAATCGATAAGAATATCTGCATCTTCAAGTTTAAATTGGGACATGGAATTTCTTCTCTTATATAAACTCAACTCTATTTTGAGCTTTAATAAAAATTAATGGGAAACTTGTCTTACATCGCAAGTAAAAGATTATTAATCCTCTTTTATCTACGCGCAGTTTCACTGCTTGTCTTGCGCCAAAAATAAAAGATTATCAATCTTTTATTTTTGGCTCAGGGCGTAGCCATAACCAAATTGCAACAACGAGCATGGTAGTATCAGTGAAAACTTTCACCCAAAATGGCGCAGAGGTAAACAGCATTAAAATACCGCTTGCGGTCATCATAATGCTTGCGATCCATTTTGCCTTACGTGGTACCGTACCATTGGTTCGCCAGTCACGTAGGGTTGGTCCATATTTTGGATGATTTAATAGCCATGCATCCATCTGAGGCCATCCTTTTGAGGCAGCCCAAGCAGCCAGAATAAGAAACACTGTTGTCGGCATGCCTGGTAAAATTGCTCCAATAATACCAAGCGTGATAAAAATCACGACCAGAGTTCGCCAAAACAATGTTCGCATATATAAACCTTAAGCTATTGTTGATCGTAGTATAAAGTGTTTTTCTGGTATTGTTTTGTTGATTGACCATGAAATTGGGATGAATTATTTCGAGTACTAAACGTATGAATATTGCCTCAGTTAAAACATCCTATTTTGAGCCATGGCTACAGTTCAACCATCCAATGGTAAGGCAATTAGCATTTACTATTGCTAGTCCCAATTTACTTTGTCATCTTCCTCAAAGTCTTTCTATTCAGCATAACTTTCAATTACACCCTGATCAGATTTGGGAACAACATTTTCAGAACTATTTACCACGTTTAAAACAACTCGATGAAACACCAGAACCTTTACTTCAGTTTATGTCTCGGCTTAAAAGCACACGCTTAGGCTTACGTTTTGAGAATTTACTTTGGTTTTGGTTACAGGAAGATCGATATCATTCTTATCAGTTATTAGGTCATAGTATTCAAAAAATTGAGGGCGCAAAAACTTTAGGGGAGCTCGATTTTTTAGTTTTAAATAAAGAAACTCAACAAGTTGAACATTGGGAAGTTGCCCTAAAATATTACTTGGGTGAAGGTCAATTAAATTTAGAACAGTGGATTGGCCTAAACAGAGAAGATACTTTGAGTAAAAAGCTTTATCACTTTACCGATAAGCAGTTTCAGTTTTCAGAAGCTTTAGGTTTTAAAGTTCAACAGCGTTTTGCTGTACTAAAAGGTCAGCTCTACCTTCCCTTAAATTCAGCTCAAGATCAATCAGTTCCAGACTGGGTAAATTCAACCCGTCGTCTCGGATTTTGGGGAACAGTGATTCCTAACTCCAATTTTTATCGTCTAGAGAGACATGAATGGCTTTGTCCAAATAAACAAGCAAGTTCAAACACTGCTTATTGGTGGACTGATGGCTTATATTATAGAAACACTGAGAACACTCAGTTTTGTATGTTTAGACATCCTCCGCTCTTAAGCTTAGGACTCGACAGCGACGAAAAAATGCCGCTTTACAAGTAGGTATGAGCCTATAGAAACAATTTATAACGTTTTTACTATTAAATAGTCATGTTTCTTTTTACGTTTGTTTTTTAATCTAAATTTACTTCATTATTAAATTTAAACGGAGAAAATGATGAAAAAAGTTTTAGTCGCGTCTGTAATGATTGCATTTGTATTAACTGGCTGTAATACGTTCAAGGGTTTTGGTAAAGATGTCTCTAAAGCTGGTGATGCTGTAAGTAATACCGCACAAAAAACTGAGAATAAAATGTAAGTTATGCACAGCTTCGGAAAACCTTATCACTTCGATAAGGTTTTTTTATTTTTAAATACCCAACCTTCAGAGATTCGCCTATTATATCGGACTATATTTCACCTACTCATCATGTAGTTTCCGGTATGAACCACTCAGACACTCTCTCGCTTAGTTTAGAACTTTTACAACAGCCTTCTGTTACTCCTATTGATCATACTTGCCAAACCATTATGGCTGACCGCTTAGCTAAAGCTGGTTTTCACATTGAGCCTATGCGCTTTGGAGATGTCGATAATTTATGGGCTCGACGCGGCACTGAAGGGCCTGTGTTTTGTTTTGCAGGACATACCGATGTTGTTCCTACAGGCCGCTTAGAAGCGTGGAATTCAGACCCATTTGCACCAGAAATTCGTGATGGCAAACTCTATGGTCGTGGTTCAGCTGATATGAAAACTGCGTTAGCAGCGATGGTGGTCGCATCTGAACGCTTTGTAGCAAAGCATCCAAACCATAAGGGCTCAATTGCTTTTTTAATTACTTCAGATGAAGAAGGCCCTGCTGTTAACGGTACAGTTAAAGTTATCGAAACACTTGAAGAGCGTAATGAAAAAATTACATGGTGTTTGGTCGGTGAGCCATCAAGTACAAGTAAATTAGGTGATATTGTCAAAAATGGCCGTCGTGGTTCTTTAAATGGTGTACTACATGTTCGCGGTAAGCAAGGTCACGTGGCGTATCCTCACTTAGCCCGCAATCCAATTCATGAAGCTTCGGCTGCCCTAGCACAGTTATGCCAAACTGTTTGGGACAATGGAAATGAATATTTCCCTGCAACTTCATTCCAAATTTCGAATATTCATTCAGGTACTGGTGCAACCAACGTCATTCCAGGTACTTTAGAAGTTACGTTTAACTTCCGTTACTCAACAGAAGTTACAGCTGAACAGCTGAAACAGCGTGTGCATGAAATTTTAGATAAGCATGGTTTGCAATATGAGATTGACTGGAACTTATCTGGTTTGCCATTTTTAACTCCAGTAGGTGAATTAGTTAATGCTGCTCAAACTGCTATTTTAAATGTAACTGGCACTGAAACTGAGCTATCGACTAGTGGCGGTACATCTGACGGGCGTTTTATTGCACCAACAGGTGCACAAGTTTTAGAACTAGGTGTTCTAAATGCAACTATTCATCAAATTAATGAACATGTAGATGTACACGACCTTGACCCATTAACTGATATTTATGAGCAAATTTTAGAAAACTTACTTGCTTAAAATATTAAAGATCATTGATTAGATAAAAGCATCCTCTTTAGGGTGCTTTTTATTATTTTAAACTGTGAGTACATTGTTTAAAAATCTTAAAATAGGATTCTTATTTATTAATCTGGATAATTTAAATTTATTTTCATACTCTTTATAGAACTTCTTTTGAGTTCTTATCTATCCATTGCAATATAGTGGGCCAAACTTCCCTAGCAGCATTTTGGCTTAAAACAATTCGGCTATGGGAATAATTTTCCAAGTTATTATTAGAGTAACCAAATTCACGAAATACGTTATCTTGATTTTCAAAAGCTTTTAAATATTTATAACATCCTTTAACTGGTGCAATAAATTTATCGCCAGTTCCGCTAATAGAATATATTGGGACTCTAATAGAGCTCATATGTTTTTTATAATCAATATTTTTAAATTCACTCATAAAATTTTGCTTTAAATTCCAGTTAAACCAAGGTCGCATGGTGTAGTAGCTTTCATTTACTCGTCCTAATTTAAATTTATTAGCTGGTATCTGGCCTAGACCTTTAACAATGAGTTTTGCAGAAAAGAGTTTAATAAAATCAAAAGAGTTATTTACTGCTCCAAATGCTTGGCAAGCTATAAAAGTAATACTTTGGATATCCTTTAAATATTCTGGATAATTAATCAAGAACATTGTTAAGCATAAACCTCCGCCACTGTGGGTCACACAGTGTAAAGAGGCGATATTAAAATGATGATAAATATAATGAAATGCAGTCTTATATTCATACAAAGCAACAGTTTCAAAATTAAATGGTATATCTGTTTTTGGGCTTGTGCCGTGCCCTCGCCATTCTAAAATAAAACAGATATATCCATGATTTGCCAAGTAATCTGCGATACCCATACAAACAGTCTTGTCTGAAAAAGCACCATGAGATAAGAAAATTGCTTCTTTTTTTATCAGAGTGTTTTCGCTTTTAGCAATTTCCCATAAAGCAAACTCACCATGGTCATCTGTTTTTAAAATATGCAGCTCTTTATGAATTGACATTTATTTTCTACTGTTGCAAAGATTTTATTCTAGGTTGACTTAATAATGCCTGAATAAGTGGAGTATAAAACTCGCCTTCATTAATAAGTTTAATATATTCATCACTATCCTCTACCCAACCTTCTTCAGCTAATGCATCCCAAATAGGCTTATAATCGAGTTTAATATCACTATTAAAAATTTTCTCGTACTTTTTGGTGTTAATTTTCATTTCCTGTAATGCTTGAAATATCCAAATTAATTTTACGTCTTCAAGATCATGAACAAACATACGTTCAACAGGAAGTTTATTTAAAGATATTGCATTGTAGTATTCAGTTAAGTTTCGATGATTCATTGCTGAAACAGATTTAATGCTTGATGAGTTAGGTTGCAGTCTCATATTAACGGCTGCATAACCTAATCCACTCATTGTGGTCATTTTACTTTGGCCATTGGCATCTAAGCAGTCTCTAAGGTTATCTTCATATAAATATTTCTCTGAAATTAATTGGTTATTATCTTCTTTTTCCCAATCATATACTGTTTTTTGTTTATAGCCTTTGCTTATTAAGAACTGTTTAGCAATGTTATACATTTCAATTTTCTTCTCAATAGAGGGCGTATTTTGCTTTTGTTTTGTCGCAAAGTCAGAACGACCAGCAATATTAAGCTCATAGTGTGTAATATGTTTTATTCCTGATTGAACAATACTTTCCAAGTCTCCTAGCATTGCCTCAACTGTTTGATTTGGCCAACCATAGATCAAATCGACGTTACAAGATAAAGAGTACTTATGGAACAATTCAATTGCATCAAAAACCTGCTTTCTCGTTTGTTTTCGACCGCTTGTAGCGATTAACTCATCATTAACCTGTTGTACTCCCATACTGACACGGTTAAAACCTGCATCTTTAATTGCTCTTATTTTATCTTCATTAAAAAGTTGAGGGATACCTTCTAATGTCATTTCTATAGGGCTAGATATACCAGCATCGGGAAAAAGAGAAGATACAACCTTAGTCAGTTTCATATAATCATTAGGCTGAAGTAAATTAGGTGTACCTCCTCCTACATACAAACTTTCAAGCTTAGCTCCTTGATAAAATTCTTTATATAAGTGGGCTTCCCTACTTAAAAAATCCAGATAAAAGTCCATTTCCCGCTTACCTTTATAGTCTTGTGTTGGGAAAAGACAAAATCCACAATGAGGTGGATCAGTAGGAATACAATATGGAATGCCTAAATATAAATTTATAGACTTATATTGAGCATCTGTATTTAATAAAAAGTAATTATTTTCTTCTTCCTTTAAATCTGTTTTCCACATTTTAGGTGAGGGATGGGTATGTAGAACTTTATTTGATAAATGTCTTACTTTATTTTTTTGGATGAAATTTTTAATCGAAGCAATATCCATAGTCACTATATTTGTCATTATATATCAATAAATATATTGTATTTAAATATAATAAATTACGCAATTAATTTAATTCTTCCAAACATCAGAATTTTTATTTTTATAAATTTAATCTAGATCAAAAACTTTGAATTTATATAATAAAAATATGCGCATAAATTTAGATATTTTGAAAAATACAAATTCACCTTTTAGTATTGCTAATATATTATTTAGTCATCATAAAAAAAGGAACTCATTTGAGTTCCTTTTTTCCTTTATAAACCTAGCGTTTTTTCAATATATTCTAGGTTCGGTATATAGTAGCGTCGATCTTGCATTCGCACATATTTAAATACTGTTGGGTGCTGTTCAGCTTCCTGATGCTCATCTATTTCATCGACAATTTCAGAAATACGTAGACGAACCGAGATCGGCATTGTTTTACACATTAATGCGAAACGTTGGCTGATATCCTCCCCTTCAATAACCAATGCTACAGCATATTGATCAGTTTCGTTATGGACTGAGTAGATAGGGAGCTTTACATCATGCCACTCAATATGTTTTACGCCATTTCTTACGTCCATAGCGGATAACACAATATTTTGGGGCAATAGCATAGGTACCTGATCATTACATTCAATGATATAGGCATCAATAAAACCAGTTGAAACCGTAATAAGATGCTGTAGCTCTTGTTGGTCCATATTACCGATCAAAGATGTATTTACACTACCTTTCATGATTTGACCTCGCTTTCAAAAGCTACAAGTAAAGCATCGATATTCTCTAGTAACTCTTCCTCTTGGAAAGGTTTACCCATATATTGACTTACACCTAACGAGAATGCTCGTTCACGATGTTTTTCACCTGTTCTTGATGTAATCATAATAATTGGCATGTATTGATGCATATCATGATGTCGTACAAGATTAAGTACTTCGAAACCATCCATACGTGGCATTTCAATATCAAGTAACATTAGATCTGGCTTAATATTTTCTAGCTGCTCTATGGCATCAACACCATCTTTAGCTGTAACAACATCGTAGCCTTGGCGTTCAAGTAGTCGAGACGTTACTTTACGTACAGTTACCGAGTCATCGACAATCATAACGAGACGGCGCTCGTCTGATTCACGTTGTCTATATACTGCTTCATTAAGCTGCTTATGACGCGGTGTAGACTGAATTTGTCGCGCAATATTTTGTCCGTCTAAAATTAAGCAAACCTGTCCGTCACCTAAAATCGTGGCACCTGCAATTGCCCCAATGCTAGCGAACTGTTGACCAATTGGTTTCACTACAATTTGTGCTCGAGAACCAATTAACTGGTCAACAAGTAAAGCCACAGTTTGACCATTGTTTGCTTTAATCATTAAGACAGGTAATGAATACATCATGCCATTTAGACGTGGCATTGGTTGATTACCAACAAATTCTGAAAGATAACGTAATGGATAACGTTTATTTTCATACTCGAATAGTTCTTTAGGACTTTCAAAATACTGCTCTAAAGAAGCTGGCGAAACTCGAACAATTCGATCGATTTGAGCAAGTGGAATCGCAAATTGCTGATCTGCTACTTTCACCATTAAGGCATCACTTACAGCTACTGTAGTTGGTACACGAATAGTAAATGTTGTTCCCTTACCGTAAACAGATTCAACGCTAACATGTCCACCTAAAGCCTTAATATCGCTTTGTACGACATCGAGTCCAACACCACGTCCAGAAATCTGAGTAATCTGTTCTGCAGTACTTAAACCCGGATGGAAGATCAGTTGTAGAATGTCTTGCTGTTCCAAAACTTGTTCGGGCTTGATCAGCCCTGCGAGTAGTGCTTTCTGGCGCACTTTTTCAACATCAATACCTTGTCCATCATCACTAAAGACAACGACAACATCTGTACCTTGACGTTGAATGTTAAGTTCAATACGCCCTGCTTCAGGTTTATTTGCTTGTTGACGCTGTGCTCGGTCTTCTAAACCATGGTCAATTGCGTTTCTAAGCATATGCTCAAGCGGCGTCACTAAGCGTTCTAAAATGTTACGGTCTAACTCACCTTCTGTATTATTTACAAAAAGCTCAGCAGGTCTGTTCAATGCGGTAGATGTCTGACGCACAATTCGCTGTAAACGCGGTAACAAACGCGAAAATGGAACCAGTCGTGTTCGCATTAAACCTTCTTGAATTTCTGCCTGAATTCGTGACTGTTGTAAGAGAAGACTTTCTGTATCTCTGATCTTGTGAGATAACGTATTTTTAAAGTCGACTAAGTCCGACGCAGATTCAGCAAGAGATTTCGATAACTGATTTAAAGATGAATATTGGTCCATCTCTAAAGGGTCAAAGTCAGTATAACGAGAATGCTCAATACCATGTTTGGCAATAATCTGTGTTTCTAACTCGCCTTCCATTCGACGTAACTGATCGGCAAGTCGTTGAATAGCCAATTCCATTTCAACCAAGGTATGACCAAACTGGCTCAAATCCATTTCAATTCGTGAACGGTTAATCGAGTTCTCACCAGACAAATCAATCATCTTCTCGATCAAGTCTGCTGAAACACGGATCATTTCATTGTTCTGATCCAGACGTTCTGTTTGCTCCCATACGCCCATCATTGGCGGTGGTTCTGTACCATCACCTTGTATAAAGGTCATCACAGGTTCTGAGCTAAACAAATCAGTTTTCGTTAACTTAGCCGGAATTTGGATATTCGTTTCAAAGAATTGAATATTTTCTAAACTTTGCTGTAATCCATCGAAATGCTGATAGTTGTGCTTGAAAATAGCATCTTTTAGCCATGCAACTGCACTTTCGAGCAAATGGTCATAAATATTCGAGTTGAAGTGATGCAGTGCAAATTGTTCAAAAGTATTTTCAAGTTGATAGGCAATCGCGTAGACGGCTTCTAAACCGACCATTCGTGCACCACCTTTCAAACTGTGCACAGCTCTTTGTAATTGAAGCAAAATACTACGGTTTGTACGCTGCTCAAACCATTGTTTCAATAGCACATCAGCCATTTCTAACAATTCAGCAGCTTCTTCTAGGAATGTCTGCTCAACAACAGCTGTAATATCCTGTTCTTCAACTACCGCTTCATTCTCTTGCAATAATGTAACGGATGTTATTGCTTCAACTGGCGTAGCTAACTCAGCAACAACAGTATCAAATACCTGATCATGATGAGCTTCTAATTCTGCAAGAGCAGGCTCAATTTCTGCCGGTATTTCATCGATTAATACTTCAGATATCAGCTCTTGTTCAGAGAATATCTCACTTTCAGTATCAAGTGCTTCAACCATTGGTACAGGTTGGAAGTTAGAGTTTTTACCCGCTTGTTTTAACGCGTTAATAGTGTAAGGAGCTGCATAATCTAGCTGTTGTTCACGCATGATTTGCAGACGGTCAGCCAAGTCATCTTGAACCAAACGAATAAAATCAATTAAAGGTGAGGTTGCAACTAACTGCTTTTGAATTAAACGCTCATATATACTTTCTAATTCATGGGTAATCGAACCAAGATAAGTCGCCTGAACCATATTTGCTCCACCTTTCAAGGTATGCAAATAGCGCATTAGATTATTCAGGGCTGCAAAGTTTTCTTGCTCACCGACCCAAATATTGAGATCGGTATCAATTCCCTCAAGTAGCTCATCAGCTTCTTCAAGAAAGATATCTAAAAGGTCAGCATCAAAGTTTCGATTTACCTGTGTAGAGGAAATATACTGGCGATCTTGCTGTACACTTTGGCTTAATACAATCCAATCAGCAGAGTCTGATAGACTCTCTACCGTAACAACAGCTTCTAGCTCTGGTTCAATATTGAATAATGGCTCAGCAGAAATCGAGTCTTGCTGAGACAGATCATTTTGAATGCTCGGAGTATGTAACGTATAAAGTTTTAATTCTTCTAGAATACTTTGATGTTGCTTAACAATACCGACTCGCTGACCAGCAGCCAAGGCATCGAACAATTGAATAAGCTGTTGATGCGCTTTTTGATAAATTTCAAAAATATAGTCGGATTGCAATAACACAGGTTTATCAAGCAATACATCATAGCTTTCTTTCAGTTGGCTAGTATATTCATGCAAACCAAGCATTGCTTGAGAGTGTGTATGTTGTAACAACAGGTCAGCCTGTTCACTTAGACGTTCAAGATAGCTTGGAAATTCATTACGAATTCCTTTCTCAAAATCTAATTCTGCATCTAGTAGCTCAGAAACATCTAACAGCAATAATTGTGATACCAAGCCATGAGACGGCGTTAATGGATCTGTTCGATCACCATGTTGCTCAACGTAAGCATCCCATGATTGATTAAACTGCTGTAATCTCGCTTCAAGCTGTTCACTTGAACTATGGTTAGATAGTAGTTCTAAACTATCTCTAATAAACTCACGATATTGTTGTAATAATAAAATCTCATCTGAGTTAGAAGAAAGCTCTTCTTGCAATAGTATTTTAAATAAGTGCTCAACTTTGGTACTGGCGTCAAAAATTGTTTCGACCTGCGCCATTGCAGAACTACCACGTAAAGTATGTAGCGCACGTATTAAAGCATTATAGCTCTCATACTGGTGTAGCTCTTGATCTAAGAACTGGTGAATTGTAGCTAAATGCTCCTCCGCCTCTTCCATAAATAAGGTCAAAGTTTCATCTAGATTTATTTCAATTCCAGTATGCGCATCTTGAGTGATTGACTCAACTAATGAATCTTGCTCGATGTAATCTAGCTCAAGTCCAGTTACTGTTTCAGCAGTAAGCGTATTTGAAAGTTGTAAAAGCTCTTCTAAAGCAGGTTCTAAACTTTGCTGTTGTTGTAGTTGTTGGCCTAATAAAATAAGCGGTCTAAAATCTACTGCATGTGCTCTTTTTTGCTTAAAGTTATCTACTAATTTAAGGAAATAGAACTTAAACACTAACTGAACATAGCTCTGGATAGCTGGAGTCAACTTAAGGCTTTGATTGATTACTCGATTGAGCGTATCTTCAACTGTCCAAGCAAGCTCAGCTGAAGATTTAGCACCAATCATTCTTCCAGAACCTTTTAAGGTATGAAAATGGCGGCGAATTTCAGTGAGCGTAGCAGTATTCTCAGACTGCATCCATTCATTTAGCAATGGTTGCAAATCAACAAAAATTTCTTCAATTTCTTCGACGAAAATGTCAAGAAACTCAGCATCTTGTTCAGAATAGCTATCTTCAGGTAGCGTCATTGCTTCAGTTAAAGTTTTTAATATTTCTTTCATAGCAAAGGCTTCTTTTGCTTACCCCCTGAGTGGGGAAAACTACAGAGTCAACACCAGAAAAATAGCTATTTCCCCAATATTTGTCTGGCGCTGCTCATACTTTTAAAAGAATAGCTATTATGAGAATAGCTATTCTCATCCCCCAATTTAGTCAGGTAATTTAAAGTCTGTTACTGACTCACGTAATGACTCCGACATGTTCGCCAATTCAGATACAGAACGAGCAGTATCGAAGGTTGCCGTTGTTGTTTGTGAAGTAATTTCTTGTACAACTGTCATGGTTGCAGCAATATGACTCGCAGAAGCTGATTGAAGTTTTGCTGCATCAGAAATGCTCGCAATTAAGTTTGCCAAGTCACCCGATACTTTTTGAATTTCGTCGAGTGCAATACCCGCATCTTTCGCCAAGTTAGCACCACGTACAACTTCCGTTGTCGTTTGTTCCATTGAAATAACGGCTTCGTTAGTATCCGTTTGAATCGTTTTAACGAGCGTTTCAATCTGTTTAGTTGCTGAAGCAGAACGTTCCGCAAGACGCTGAACTTCGTCGGCAACCACGGCGAAACCACGACCCGCTTCACCGGCCATAGATGCTTGAATTGCTGCATTTAATGCAAGGATGTTTGTTTGGTCTGCAATATCGTTAATGAGCGATACGATGTTACCAATTTCTTGTGAAGACTCACCCAAACGTTTAATACGTTTTGAGGTTTCCTGAATCTGCTCACGAATGGTATCCATACCCTCAATAGAACGGTTTACGACTTGTGCACCATTAGATGCAATAGATACCGAACGTTGTGCTACGTGAGCAGACTCAGAAGCGTTCGCAGATACTTGGTCAATAGACAATGCCATTTCGTTCATTGCCGTTGATGCACCTGCAATTTCTTGTGCTTGGTGCTCAGATGCCTCTGCTAACTGGTTGGTAATATTTTGAGTATCTTGCGTATAGCGAGCAACTTCTTGTGATGTTTCATGAATTCGAGAAACCAAGTCTCGCAATTGGTCAATCGCAAAGTTAATCGAGTCGGCAATCGCACCAGTAAAGTCTTCCGATACTGTTGCATATGAGCGTAAGTCACCATCTGCAAGATCGGCAATTTCGTCAAGTAAACGTAAAATCGCATTCTGGTTACGATCATATTCTTCTTGTAATGTCGCTACACGTTGTTTATCTGCTTTACTACGAAGAGATAAAAGTTTTAAGACAGAACCAATTAAGCCAAGAAGCGATAATGTAAGCAACGCAACTAATGCAAAAGCCTGCCAACCGTACTGTGTTTGCTCTGAAAGATCACCTAATGCAGTTAACATTGCATCAGATTGAGAGAAGATCTCACTAGATGATTGACGTACGTTTACGATCTGGTTCGTATTTTTGAGAACAGATGTCGCGGCAGATTTTAAAACTTTATCATACTCAGTTTTAATACCTTCCAAAGATTCACGCACTTCTGGGGATTCAACTTTAGCTACGCCTAATTCAGCATTTCCGTTTAGCTGCGCATCTAAGTACACACCAAAAGTCTCAATATCGACACTAAAGTCATGCGCTGAGTTTTCAGAGTTCTCTGTACCAACGAAAACGGAGTTAATAGAACGCAAAATACGTTCCGCAATAAATACCTGGTTTTTAGCAATCACGACCTGACTACTTGGTACTTTTTCACGGACCATCTTATCAACCATCAAGTTATATTCAGCTTGAATCTCAGGAATAGAATCACTAATCGAGATATTCATATTATATAACTGGTTAATTACGTTCTGTTGTGATGAAATCAAATCAACGTCATAAGACAAAGATTTCCACAGAGTCGCTACTTTCTTATACTCTTTTGAAGATGTGCCATAAATATTTTCGACATTTTTGATATTTTTGGCGAAAACTTGACGCGATTCAATTAAGTCTTTCATCGCTTGAGGCGAACCAGAAGCTGTTGCTTCCGTAGCCTGTCTAGAAATCGTTTGTGATAATAAACGTAACTCACCCATACTACGGGTTAATTCGTTATGTCGAGGTACACTATAAAATAAATAAGCGAGCGAAGTTGAAGCTAATACTAAACATGCAGACGCTACATAAAGGATAGGCTTGGACTTTTTACTTTCCCCAAATAAACTGGCATATTGGTCAATTTGTGACTGGATTTTCGCAACAAAGTTGACATTCGATTTTTCGTTTACACCACGATTGCCACTTTTCTTTTTAAGTTTAAAGCCCATACAGCTTCTCCCCAGAAAAATACGCTGTTTATTAACAGCATAAAAATTAGTTTATAAATTTTGTCGATGCATTCATATAATGTGGGTTTTGCAATAATCGACTAAATAAAAAGACATGCCAGTGCTGATTGTGCTGGTGAAAATAACCTTGGCAATATTCTTTTAAATTTTCCTCCAAGTTTAAACTTTGAGAAAAAAAGCTTTTTTTATTAAAGTGTTGGATCCCCAATACCTGATCAACAACCAACCCCACATATTGGTCGTGATGGCTAATACATAACACTTTTTGGGCAGCCGAAAATGAACTTCGTTGCCCTGAAATAAAATGTGCCAAGTCAGAAACTGAAAGTAATCTTCCCCGAATATTTGCCAATCCCTTTACCCAACTTTGGGTATTTGGAACAGGTGTATATTTTGGTGGATAGATTACTTCTGACACTTCCCCAAGTGGTGCGACGAAGTATTGCCCTCTCATTTCAAAAGCAATTCCTGACCATCGCTCTGCTTCATTTTGGACTGAAGCGTAATTCTTGTTACCTCGTTTAGACAAACGAAGTAACTCGATAAATCCGTTCGCGGCCATACTCGATCCTATAAGACGGGTCTAGATCCCGCCATTTATGTTTTTATGAATGGATGAGTTAATTTAGAAATTGTTTAATTACATCGATCAATTGCTTTTCTTCAATCGGCTTAATCAAGTAATCAAGCGCGCCTTGACGTTTGCCCCATACTCGGTCAGTTGCCTGATCTTTAGTACTCACAATAACCACTGGAATATGCTTAGTGTCTTCATCACGAGTAATCTGACGTGTTGCCTGAAAGCCATTTACACCAGGCATTACAACATCCATTAACACTAAGTCAGGCTGTTCTGCTTTTGCCAAAGTTACACCATCTGCACCATTAGATGCTTCAAGTACATCATAGCCATGCTTGGTTAGAATTTCTCTAAAACGATAAGTTTCTGTTGGTGAGTCATCAACAATAAGAATACGTGCCATTTCTTTGCCCTTAAATTACTTAATTATGAACTTACATGATTACGAATCGCATTTAGCAATTCATCTTTGCTAAATGGTTTCGTCAAGTATTCATCTGAACCTACCACACGCCCTTTTGCCTGATCAAATAGACCATCTTTACTAGAGAGCATGATAACGGGAATGTTCTGATAACTTTGAGAGTTCTTAATCAGAGCACAAGTTTGATAACCGTCTAAACGAGGCATCATGATATCTACAAAAACGATATCTGGATTAGCTTCAGCAATTTTAGATAAAGCTTCAAATCCATCGACAGCAGTAATCACTTCACAACCTTCACGTTGCAATAATGTTTCTGCTGTACGGCGAATAGTTTTTGAGTCATCAATAACCATTACTTTCAGATTTTGGAACGCATCTTCCATTTAATCTTCCATCCCCATAACATAAAATATAAATGCAATTTAACTTAAATTTGTTTTTACAGATTTATACGCATTTTTAACATATCTATACTTCTATTTTCAATGAAAGGTTTTTGTCTACTTTCTCATTTATAAACAATAACTTTTAACCTCATCACACTTTCGAAAAAATTATCATTTTTTTTATAATGCCGATATTTTTATTCAGTTAAATAATAACTAATATATTTAAGATTAATTATTTAAAAATAAGCGACTTAGCTTTCTTTTTTGGGGAATTTTATGAATAAGCGGATGAAATACGCCTTTTATAGGAACTGCTTGTCTGTATTTATAGGCATTGCCTCCTGCGGGGCACTGTTTTTATCTTCCCCAACTTTAGCTGCAAATGATACTCCTAAAGCTGTCTGGTATCGCTATTATGATCAACATGGCATTGCCAATATCAGCACATCTGTAACCCCAGCTCATATCCGCTATGGATATGAAGCACTCGATCAAAATATGCAGGTCATTAAAAGAAATCATCCCTATAATTCAGAGGCTGATTTAAACCAATCCTCTCAGCGTGCATTATCAGCTCGGTACAGAGAAGAAGATAACAAGTTAAAAAAAGCATATAGCAATAGTAAAACTGCGGTGATTAAAAGAGACCAAGCTTTATTGGCAATAAAAAAACAAATGAATTATCAGCAAGAACAACTCAATCAGTTACAACAAGACAAAATTTTATTTAAACGACAGGAAATGGAATATTTTCGTAAAGGTGAAAAAGTTCCTGAAAGGCATAAAACCTTAATTGAAAATAATCTAGTTAACATTTTAAAAGTTAAACAAACACTTGAAATACTTTCAAAAAATTATAACCGCACCAATAAAGATTATGAAAATATTATCGAACGTTTAAAAAAGCTTGAATAAGCGCACAGCTTTATCAAGAATAGGGGCAAAATAAAATTTGAATTACAGGATGATGCTGTATGCGCACAACGCATCTCACCCCTTCTACTTTTTTTAAATTAAGCTTGATCAGCCTGAGTTTGATTTTAGCTGCATGTCATCAGCAAGAAGCACCAAAAACAACAGCATCTGAACCTAAAAAAATTGAACTTATTCCTCAAGATTTAATTACTGTAAAAGAAGGCTCTGTAGTTACTCAGACGTCTTTTACAGGAACTATTCGTGCAGTACAACAAAGTTCTATTCAAGCTCAAGTCAGTGCGACAGCAACATCCGTTGATGCAAATGTAGGTCAAAAAGTACAAAAAGGCCAAGTATTAGTCAGATTAAATAATCAAGATAATGCTGCGCGTTTAGCTCAAGCAGAAGCTAATCTTGCTTCTGCTCAGGCACAAGCAGAGCTTGCACGTAATTTGATGAATCGAAAACAAAGATTACTCAATCAAGGCTTTATTGCTCGCGTAGAGTTTGAACAGAGTCAAGTAGATTATAAGGGTCAACTTGAAAGTGTTAGAGCCCAGCAAGCTAATGTTGATATTGCTAAAAAAGCTAACCGAGATGGCATTATTACGAGCCCTATTTCAGGTGTTATTACTAAACGACAAGTTGAACCGGGGCAAACTGTATCGGTTGGACAAACACTCTTTGAAATCGTTAATCCTGATCAATTAGAAATACAAGCGAAGCTACCTATTGAGCAACAATCTGCACTAAAAGTGGGTAGCTCTATTCAATATCAGATTCAGGGTAATTCAAAACAATTACACGCAATACTGACTCGGGTCTCACCTGTAGCAGACCAAGATAGTCGACAAATTGAATTCTTTGCGAGCCCTAAAGAAGCAATTGATTCACTCAGTATCGGTGCATTTATTAATGGCATTATTTTGCAAAATGATCGCAATCAAGGACAAACCATTCCTTTAGATAGTATTCAAAACCTGCAACAAGATCCTTTCGTATGGGTAATACGCAATCAGACTATTCAAAAGGTCAAGGTTCGGGTAATTGAGCAACGATACAATGAAAATATCGCGTTGGTACAAGGTTTACAAAGTACAGATCAGGTAAGTCGTATCCAGTTTGAAGATTCTGATATCAATAAAAAAGTAACGCTTACAGCCGAAAAAAATAAATAAGGTAGCAAATAGCTTATGTGGTTTACCCGAATCAGTGTGAAGTACCCCGTTTTTACCATTATGATGATGCTGTGCTTAATGGTACTCGGGTTAGCCTCTTGGAAACGCATGACGGTTGAAGAGTTTCCTAATGTAGATTTCCCATTTGTAGTGGTTACCACACAATATGCTGGTGCCTCACCTGAAGCGGTTGAGTCGGATATTACCAAAAAACTCGAAGACCAAATCAACACGATTTCAGGCATTAAACAAATTACTTCACGTTCAAGTGAAGGGTCTTCGATGGTGATTGCCGAGTTTAATCTTGATACCTCTTCTGCAATTGCAGCACAAGATGTGCGCGACAAAATTGCTCCAGTTATCGCTCAATTTCGTGATGAAATTGATACGCCGATTGTGCAACGATACGATCCTTCATCTAGCCCAATTATGTCGGTGGTGTTTGAGTCGAATACGATGAGCTTGGCTCAATTAAGTTCATACGTAGACAAAAAAATTGTGCCTCAGCTTAAAACCGTTTCTGGTGTAGGTAATGTCAATCTACTTGGCGATGCTAAACGTCAAATTCGTATAAAAATCCATCCTGAACAATTGCAAAGCTACGGTATTGGCATTGATCAGGTTATTAACACGCTAAAAAATGAAAATATAGAAGTCCCTGCGGGAACTTTACAGCAAAAGAATTCTGAACTCGTTGTACAGATTCAATCAAAAGTTATTCATCCTTTTGGCTTTGGTGATTTGGTCATTGCCAATAAAAATGGCTCCCCTATTTTTCTAAAACAAGTGGCAACTGTTGAAGATACTCAAGCCGAACTACAATCCAGTGCTTTTTATAATGGAAGAACAGCCGTCTCTATCGATATTTTGAAAAGTTCCGATGCCAATGTAATTCAAGTCGTCGATAAAACTTACCAAACTTTAGAGAAGCTAAAAGCTCAAATGCCTGCGGGATTAAATTATAAAGTCGTGGCAGACAGCTCCAAAGGGATTCGCGCTTCAATTAAAGATGTAGTTCGTACCATTCTTGAAGGGGCAGGCTTAGCAGTTTTAATTGTTTTACTCTTTTTAGGTTCTTTCCGTTCTACCGTCATTACAGGTTTAACTTTACCCATTACCCTGCTTGGAACATTAACGTTCATTTGGGCTTTTGGTTTTAGTATTAACATGATGACGCTGTTAGCCCTGTCACTGAGTATCGGCCTGTTAATTGATGACGCGATTGTAGTTCGAGAAAATATTGTTAGACATACAGAGCTCGGCAAAGATCATGTCACCGCAGCTTTAGAAGGCACCAAAGAAATTGGGCTAGCAGTACTTGCAACCACGCTTACCATTGTGGCAGTATTTTTACCTGTTGCTTTTATGGGTGGTTTAATTGGCCGTTTCTTCTACCAGTTTGGCGTAACTGTAAGTACAGCTGTTCTCATTTCTATGTTTATCAGTTTTACACTCGACCCAATGCTTTCAGCACATTGGAAAGACCCAGTAAAGAAAAAAGAAAGTCGACTACAACGTTTCTTTAATCATATTTCTAAATTATTAGATGGCCTTACCCATATTTATGAAAAACTGTTGAAGCTTGCTCTGCGCTTTCGTTTTATTACAGTGATTATTGCGATTGCTTCACTCGTCGCGGCCTTAGGTTTATCAAAGCTTATTGGAACCGAATTTGTACCAGTCCCAGATAAAGGCGAAATTCGTATTCAGTTCGAGACGCCCGTCGATGCTTCTTTAGAATATACCCAAGCTAAGTTACATCAAGTTGATCAAATTATTAGACAATTCCCCGATGTGGTTTCTACCTACGGGGTTGTAAATAGCACAATAGACGCTGGTAAAAATCATGCTGGTTTAGGGGTGACTTTAAAACCAAAACAAGAACGTAGTTCAGACTTAACAACACTCAACAATGAGTTCCGTGATCGTTTGCAAACAGTAGCGGGTATTCATGCTACCTCCGTTGCTGCTGCTCAAGATTCAGTTTCTGGTGGTCAAAAGCCAATCATGATTTCGATTAAAGGGACTGATCTGAATGAACTTCAAAAGATTTCAAATCGGTTTATGACTGAAATGGGCAAAATTAAAGGTGTGGTCGATTTAGAAAGCTCATTAAAAGAACCAAAACCCACTTTAGGGGTTCATATTAACCGTGTACTGGCAAGTGACTTAGGGCTGTCTGTTTCTCAAGTTGCCAATGCAATTCGTCCATTAATTGCTGGTGACAATGTCACAACGTGGGAAGATCGTGACGGCGAAACTTATGACGTTAATATTCGATTAAATGAAAACAAACGCATGCTTCCTCAGGA
Organism: Acinetobacter nosocomialis; assembly: GCA_025736915.1. GTDB lineage: Bacteria > Pseudomonadota > Gammaproteobacteria > Pseudomonadales > Moraxellaceae > Acinetobacter > Acinetobacter nosocomialis_A. The sequence continues at coordinate 1,315,561 of CP107049.1, forward strand.
TGTGCAAAATTTATATCTCAACTCAAACAAAACTGGTGCAAACGGACAACCAATATTAGTTCCATTGAGTGCGGTAGCAACAACTGAGGAAAAACTCGGTGCATCACAAATTAATCGGCGTGATCTTGAACGCGAAGTACTCATTCAAGCCAATACGTCGGGACGCCCAAGTGGGGATATCGGTAAAGACATCGATAAAATGCAAAAAGCATTTAAGTTGCCTGCCGGTTATACCTTCAATACCCAAGGGGCTAATGCCGATATGGCCGAGTCTGCGGGTTATGCATTAACTGCTATTACGCTTTCCATTGTATTTATTTATATTGTTTTGGGTTCTCAGTTTAATAGTTTTATTCACCCTGCTGCGATTATGGCATCTTTACCATTGTCATTGATTGGGGTATTTCTTGCCCTATTCTTGTTTAGAAGTACTCTAAACCTATTTTCAATTATTGGCATCATTATGCTCATGGGGCTGGTAACCAAAAACGCGATTTTACTTATCGACTTTATTAAAAAGTCCATGGAACATGGGGAAAGTCGTTATGATGCTATTTTACAAGCAGGTAAAACCCGTTTACGCCCAATCTTAATGACCACAAGTGCAATGGTCATGGGTATGGTTCCATTAGCTTTAGGTTTGGGTGAAGGCGGAGAACAAAGTGCGCCAATGGCCCATGCTGTTATTGGTGGCGTAATAACCTCTACCCTGTTGACTCTTGTAGTTGTACCCGTCATTTTCACTTATCTGGATGACTTGAAAAACTTTATGCTGCGTCAAACTCGACGATTCATGTCATAATGCAGCAACTATCGTATAATCTGCGTTTTTACAACGCTTAACTTTTTTAGGACTTTTTCCATGCGCGCAAGCCGCTTTTTATTTGCAACGTTGAGAGAAACCCCAAACGATGCTGAAGTGATTTCACATCAGCTCATGTTACGTGCGGGGATGATTCGTAAATTGGCATCAGGTTTATATACATGGCTGCCGATGGGAACACGTGTGCTTAAAAAAGTTGATGCGATTGTTCGTGAAGAAATGAATCGTTCAGGTGCTATGGAAGTGTTCATGCCCGTGACTCAACCTGCAAACTTGTGGGAAGAATCAGGTCGCTATGAACAATACGGCCCTGAATTATTACGCTTCAAAGATCGTCACGACAACCCGTTTGTGCTTGGTCCTACACATGAAGAAGTAATCACGGATTTAGCACGTAACGAGCTAAAAAGTTATAAACAACTTCCTGTAAATTTCTATCAAATTCAAACCAAATTCCGTGATGAAATTCGTCCACGTTTTGGTGTAATGCGTTCACGCGAGTTCATTATGAAAGATGCATATTCTTTCCATGCAACTCAAGAATCATTACAAGAAACTTATGACGTGATGTACGACACTTATAGCCGTATTTTTAATCGCTTAGGTTTAGATTTCCGCCCAGTACAAGCAGATACTGGCTCGATTGGTGGTTCAGCTTCACATGAGTTCCATGTATTGGCTTCAAGTGGTGAAGATGACATCGCATTTTCAACTGAATCTGATTATGCAGCGAACGTTGAAATGGCTGAGGCTGTTTTAGTAGGTGAACGCGCAGCGCCTGCACAAGAATTTAAGTTGGTTGAAACACCAAACCAAAAAACAATTGCTGATGTATGCCAGTTCTTAAATGCTGATCCTAAACAATCAGTAAAAGCGTTATTGGTTCAAGGTATTGCAGACGAAAAAGGCAATGTTCCTGTGGTTGCCCTATTCTTACGTGGCGATCACGAACTGAATGAAATTAAAGCTGAGAAACATCCTTTAGTTGCCGCTCCTCTTACATTTGCAACTGAAGAGCAACTTCAAGCATTTGGTTTAACGGCTGGCTTTACAGGTCCACAAGGTTTAGTTGAAAAAGGCTTAACTGTTATTGTTGATCGCGCTGCATCTGTTCTTTCTGATTTCGTTGCTGGTGCAAATGAAGCGGATAAACACGCAGTCGGCGTAAACTGGGAACGTGATGCCCAAATTACTGAAGTCTTTGATTTGCGTAATGTGGTTGAAGGCGACCCATCTCCAGATGGTAAAGGCACACTACAAATTAAACGCGGTATTGAAGTTGGTCATATTTTCCAGCTTGGTACTAAGTACTCTGAAGCTTTAGGCTGTAAAGTTTTAGGTGAAGATGGCAAACCATTTACTGTAACAATGGGTTGTTATGGTATTGGTGTAACACGTGTAGTTGCAGCTGCAATTGAACAAAACTACGATGATAAAGGTATTATTTGGCCACAAGCGATTGCACCTTTTGAAATCGCAATTGTTCCAATGAATGCGCACAAATCACCTCGTACGCTTGAAGCCGCTGAAGCACTTTATGCAGAACTTCAAGCTCAAGGTTTTGATGTATTACTTGATGACCGTAACGAACGTCCGGGCGTTAAATTCTCTGACCTTGAGTTAATGGGTATTCCACACCGTATCGTGATTGGTGAAAAAGGCCTTGATGCTGGTACGTTTGAATATAAAGGTCGCCGCGATGCTGAAGCGAGCAATTTAACTAAAGAAGAACTTTTAGCTAAATTAGCACGTTAATAAATACATAAATAAAAAAGCAGCTTTTAGAAGCTGCTTTTTTTACATTTAATTTTACGCCTCAACCGTTAAGTCTTTAATGGTTGCCGAAGATCCATTGGTTTTCACCGATTCAATTCCTTTATCACGTGATGCTTCACTGGCATAGAACTGACTCGTACCAATAATTTGATGATTTGCAGCTTTTAAATTGAAGTAAGGTTTCCCATTTTTTGCAGTTAAACGATCATATCGCCCATCGTCACCACTATTTTTTTGAACTGACTCAATACCATTGACTGCTGATGCTTTCGCTTTATATAGCTCACTATTTAAAATAATTTCGCCATTACCAGCCTTGAGTACAAAGCGATATTGTCCATCACTCGCTTGTGAAATCTCGTACCATCCTGCCATAAGAACCTCGTTTTTTTGTTGGTGTGGGTATGACTTTCGTTATTATTCTGGACGAAAGTTATTTGTTATTGATGACAATATAAATGAGCTGTGTAACTTTGGGTAGTCTACTTTTTATACATTATCGTAATAAAATTATAAGGATGTTGAAAGTTAAAAAGGTAGAGGTCTGATAGGCACCTCTACCGAAATGTAATTAAAATTAACAAATTAAGCTTTTTTTACAAATTCAGATTTTAATTTCATCTGACCAATACCATCAATTTTGCAATCAATATTATGGCCATCACTTGCATCGGGAACTAAACGAATTGTTTTTACTTTTGTTCCCACTTTAACAACCGAAGATGAACCTTTAATTTTTAAGTCTTTAATCACAGTGACACTATCACCATCTGCCAAGACATTACCATTTGCATCTTTAATCACTTCTTGCTCATCAGCAATTGAAACTTCCCCTTCCTTCCACTCATGTGAGCATTCAGGGCAAATTAATAAGTCGCCGTCTTGATAGGTATATTCTGATTGGCATTTTGGGCAATTTGGTAAAGACATAAAAAAAATCTCAAAAAGTATATTATGCGAGATATGACTCATTTTTTAAAGTTTTAAATAAAAGACTTTTACCAAAAAAAAATTTATATATTCATTTCTTCTCTTTCTCTAATAAATAGTCTCTTAAAATAATCGCATGGTTATGCTCCACATCTTTTGCCGAATATAAAAGAGTGACTCTATGCTTAGACACAATGTCTTGTAACTCTTTAACTGCTGGGTTTGTTTCTAGTTCTTTTAAATAGCGCTGTTTGAACTCACTCCAATGCTCTAAGGACTCTGCATGAAACCACTTACGCAGTTCAGTTGAGGGGGCTATTTCTTTTAACCATAAATCTAAATGGGCATTTTCTTTACTTATCCCTCGACTCCATAGCCGATCAACTAATATTCGTTTTCCATCATTGGCACTTACATGTTCATAAATTCTTTTAATGTGTATTTCCATCTCTTTTTCTCACTAGATAGCCTCATTATTTAGGCCTCATCAACACATTTAATATTTTGTTCTCTTTTAACCATAATTAAAAAGAAAAAAGTGAGTAGTGCTCTACTCACTTTTTTTAGGGTGCCCACATTTTAAAAGGTGATTACTGATCTGGGATTTCGGCTTCTACTAACAGTGTTAATAACGACAAAGACTCCTGCCATCCTAAATAACACGCCTCTACAGGAATAACTTCCGGTATTCCTTCTTGGGTAATATGCACCTCTGTACCTACTAATACGGTTTTTAATGTAATAGTCACCTGCATAGTGCCAGGTAAGTTTGAATCATCAAATTGGTCGTTATAACGAATTAATTCATTTGGAATGAGTTCGACATAAGTTCCCCCAAATGAATGCGTTGATCCTGTCGAAAAGTTGGTAAAGCTCATTTTATATGAGCCACCTACATTTGAATCAAAACTATGAACTTTCGCAGTAAAACCGTGGGGCGCCATCCACTTTACTAAAGCATCTGGATCGAGAAAAGCACGATAAACCCGTTCAGCGGGTGCTTTAAATACACGATGTAATTTTACTGTACCTGTTGCCATTATGTTCTCCTTGTTTTAAGTCCATTTAGGTTATAAAAATTGTGCTTAATAGCTTAAACCGTAGAATTTCTTTTAACGTATATTTTTGGTGTTTTTCCATTTATACAACCAGTTTCTGACAAAACTAAATTACGAAAACTAAGGCTGATTTTTTGATAAAAATGGAGCAAAATAGTCAGCAATCATAAAGAAACATATTGAATTTGAGATTAATTATGAGTCTGCTCGCTTTCTCCTCATATGCATTAAACGGTGTAGATGCACAGAAGTTTTTACAAGGCCAAGTGACTGTCGATACTGAGCGTTTAGCTGAAAATGAAACACGCTATACAGCCATTTGTGATCTTAAAGGCCGTATTCACTTTGGCCTGTGGCTGAAAAAGATTAACGCTGAAAGTTTTGAGATTGTTGTTACTCAAGATCAAGCTGAAGAGTTCGCTAAGCATATTAAAAAATATGGCGCATTTTCAAAAATGACTTTAAGTGAACAAGGCGCTGTGTTTCCAAAAGTTGTAAATGGACACACTGAGTTCAGTTCTACAGAAACTGATGTTTCCGAATGGCAAAAACAAGCCATCATGACGGGGCAAGCATGGATTGCTCAAGCAACTGAACATGAGTTCCAACCACAAGAATTACGTTTACATCAACGTGAAGGCGTCAATTACGATAAAGGCTGTTATTTAGGTCAGGAAATTGTGGCGCGTCTTTGGTTTAAAGCAAAACCAAAACACTGGTTACATTTGGTTCAAGGCACAGGTGAAGCACCTGCTCCAGCAACTCAATTAAACAACGATATTGAAGTGGTAAATAGCATACAAACTACTGACGGATATATTGCATTGGTTGTTGCGAAACCAGCCACTTTAGCAGAACTCGGTCTTCAAGTTCTCGATTTGCCAGAAGCTTTAAGTGGTGATGTTGCTAGACCACAATAATTATATTTAGCAAATAAAAAGCCCGTGGATACTCCTACGGGCTTTTTTATAGATACAAAATTCTAATAAATTCATTTAATTAGGGCATCAATTTTTTAATTTTTCTGTGCCATCATAATCTAGGTTGAAATCTAAGAGAAAAAATATGAAAACTAAACTTGCCACACTCATGTTAAGTTTGGCTTTTTTCGGTTCTGCTCATGCTGATGTAAAAACACTTGAACAAAATCTGAAGACAAATTATCCAGATTTACCTGTAAAGGGTGTTTATCAATCACCTGTGCAAGGTATTTATGAAGTGTATACAAGCGGTCGTATTGTTTATACCAATCAAGATGCTAAATACTTTTTTGTAGGCAATTTAGTTGATATCAAACAACAAAAAAATATGACAGAAGAACGAATTGCTGAATTGGGTAAAATTGATGTTAAAAGTCTTCCGCTAAATCAGGCAATTAAATATGTAAAAGGTAAAGGGGAACGTACTCTTTATATTTTCAGTGATCCTGATTGTCCTTACTGCCAACGTCTAGAACAAAACATGGTTGGGGTGGATAATGTAACGGTATATGTATTCTTATACCCACTGACCAGTTTGCATCCAAATGCTGAAAAAGTTTCAAACCAAATCTGGTGTTCAAAGAACCCATCTGAAGCTTGGACCAGTTATATGCTTAACCGCAAATTGCCGACTAATAGCAAAAGTTGCTCAAGCCCAATTCAAAAGAATATTGCTTTAGGTCAAAAATTAAATATCGATGGAACACCAACATTGTTCTTGCAAGATGGACAAAGAATCTCAGGTGTACCAAGTGATGCAAAACAAATTGAAGCATTACTTAAGTCAGTAAAATAAGACTATATGCCACTCTCTTAGCCAGAGTGGCATATCATTTTTCTCCACAGTTTGCTTTATAGACATCGTTTTATATACAAATCGGCTGTTTACTTTCATCCACCACTATTTATGATGAGAAGTTGAGTTGATTCAATACATCGACGGAATGATGTAGCTACGAAGTAAAAGGTTAAAAAGAAATGAAAAAATTACTCATCGCCAGCCTAATCGCCATTTCAAGTTCGTCCATTTTTGCGGCAGACAGTACAGCATCTGCGGCAAAAAATGATGTCTTTAAACAGGCAGAACAACTGTATGCGGCAAAAAATTATCCCGCTGCCTTTCAAGAAGTCCAGCGCCTTGCACAGACAGGAAATGCTCAAGCGATCTATAACTTAGGCTATATGACGCAAATGGGCCAAGGCACCCCTAAAGATAACGCCAAAGCTCTTAAATATTATGAAGATGCTTCAAATAAGGGCTATGCTCAGGCCAGTTATAGACTTGCGCAAATTTATGAAACTGGTGAATTAGGCGTTGCAAAAGACAGTAATAAATTTAGCCAATATGTACAAAAAGCATCAGCTCAAGGCTCTGATGATGCAACGGTAAAAATTGCGACCATTTTATTTGCACAGAAAAAGCCTCAATCTCATCAAATTGCTTTACAAAAGCTAGCACCTTTGATTAGAAAAGGAAACTACCCTGCTATTCAGGTCAAAGCACTTTATGATATTAGCCAAGGGGTTGAAAATAAAAACCCGCTAATGAAACGCCAAGGCATTGAAGCATTACAAGCGATCGCCCAAAAAGGTTATGCGCCAGCATCTATGGCTTTAGCGACTATGATGGCAAATGGAAATATCATTCCTCAAAACTTGCCTCAAGCAAAACAGATTTTTACTGAGCTTGCTAACCAAAATGTTCCTAACGCTAGAGAATCTTTAGCTTCAGTCGAAAAGATTATTGCTGAGAAGAATAAACAAGCTGCAGCTGCCCCTACACAGCCAGCATCTAAAAAATAGTAAAGAAACAATAGCCCCGCATGGGGCTTTTCTTTTACCACCACAAAGCGATAAGCCCACTTACTCCAATAAAACCAATAATGGTGCTTATCATCAAAGGTGTTAATGCCCTTTCATTTAAACCGTATGCTTGCCCAAAAATACCAAAAGCAATTGGCATCGGCAGTGCCGCAATTAATGTTCCGGCATAGAGCATTTCTCGGCTCACATTTGGAGTCACTAAAAAAAGTGAAAATATCACAGTTGGCATGAAAACAACTTTAAACATGGCCAGCAATATACTTTGTAAATTTACTGCGGTAATACCAATCCCAACTAAACTTCCTCCAATGGCAAATAATGCTAATGGCGAGGCTGTCTTTCCTAACAGTTCTAAGGCTTGAGCAAGTTTTGAAGGTAGATGAATGCCGAGCAAAATACAGCTCATTCCAACCAGAATTGCAATAATTACAGGGTTTTTAAGTAAGTTAATAAAAGTCTTTTTAAGAAGTGGTAAAAGTTGCTGTTGTTGATGCAAACCGGCTTCAGCCAAAATGAGCATTAAAGCGACGATTAATAAGTTTTCAATAATTAAAGTTAAAGATATATAGATTGCAGCATGACTACCCATGAGCATGGTCAAAATAGCCGTACCCATAAAGCCAGTATTCGACATAGAAGCGCCCATAGATATGACAGCGCTATGCGTTAGGCTATTTTTGAAAAACTTTCGATAAATGATAAAAGCTAAGATAAATAAGATTAAAGAGCCCCCACCGTAAGCAATAAAATAAGCGGGGTGCCAAATCTCTTGTAAGTTTTTATTAGCTAAAGACTGAATTAAAAATGCAGGAAGAGCAATTTTAATAACAAATGCACTCAGGGCCTTAATCTGTTCAGGTGTTACCAATTTAATAAGGACACTACAGTACCCCATCAACAACAAAAGTAAGATTGGTAAAATTACCTGAAAAACCACAGAATGTTCCCTCACTCATCTCAAAATAAAAACGGGCAAATCTTAATTTGCCCGCTGATAAACTAAAAAGAATCAAAAAGCTGTTTTAAGCCATGTGGCTGACAACGCAAGTACTGAGGAGCAATTTTAACTTTTGCTCCCAGTGTAGCGGCTGCATGCCACGGCCAACGCGGGTCATATAACATAGCACGAGCAAGGCCAATTGCATCAGCTTGCTGATTTTCTAAAATTTGTTCAGCATGTTCTGGCTCTGTAATCAGTCCTACTGCAATCACAGGAATAGACACATGCTTCTTAACCTGTTCGGCAAACGGAACTTGGTAGCCCGCTCCAATGGTAATATTTTGATGTTCATGTAAACCACCGCTAGACACATGAATATAAGCTGCTCCTAGCTGCTCTAAAGCTTTTGATAAACCAACCGTAGATTCAATATCCCACTGTTCGTTGCCATCCATCCAGTCAGTTGCAGATAGACGTACTCCTACTGGATAGCCTTCAGGAACAACGAGTTTAATTGCTTGAAGTACTTCAAGTGTCATACGCATACGGTTTTCTAAAGAACCGCCATATTCATCCGTTCTTTGGTTAGCAATTGGCGATAAAAATTGATGCAACAAATAGCCATGCGCAGCATGTACTTCAATTAACTCAAAGCCAGCTTCAACCGCACGTTTTGCCGCAGCAGCAAAGTCTTGTTGAACTTGTTTAATTTCATCTATTGTTAATGCATGTGGCACAGCATCGTGAACTGAAAAAGTACTTGTACTTGGGGCAACTGTTTGCCAACCATGTGGCTGATTTTTTGCAATTTGTCCTTTACCCAACCAAGGCTTTTCAGTCGATGCTTTACGTCCAGCATGCGCTAACTGAATTCCAAATGGCATAGGAGAAAGTGTTTTAACTTTCCCCAATAAAGTTTTGATCTGTTCACGTTGCTGGTCATTCCAAAGTCCAAGATCTGCATAACTAATTCGACCTTCCGCTTGTACAGCAGTAGCTTCCACAATACATAGACCAGCCCCAGACAAAGCATAATTTGCCCATTGCTGCTCATGCCAATAAGTAATTTCGCCTTCATCCGTTGCCGAATATTGGCACATTGGGGCAATTACAATTCTATTGACCAGTTGTAGCGAATCAAAATTAACCGTTTCAAATAATTTTGCCATTTTAAATTCCTAGAATTGTTTAATTACACGTAAACCTGCACTCCAGTTACGCCCATCAGCGGGTTCAAAGTAGCGTTTAGCTAGTACCATCTGGCCATTTACTCTGATTTGAGTTGTATCATTCACGATCACTGATCCCGCATAATTCTTGTCAAATAGATTGTCAACACGGATAAAGCTATTTACTTTCCAATCACCTATCACCCATGCATAACCAGCATTTGCTGAGGTTACACTGTAGCTTGGTGCTGCGTCACTGTTGGTATCATTCGCGTATACTTTATCCATATACTGTACATCGACACCACCATATAAGCCGTGGCTCGGTTGCCAAGCCAAAGAGGCATAAGCTTGTTTTTTAGCAATACCCGGAATCGCATTTCCTGACGGAATTGCCGAAGCAAGAACGTTGCCTTTTTGATCAAGCTGTTCAGGAACGTTTGCATCAAAAGTAGCATCTAAGTATGTGTAACTTGCCGTCGCGGTTAAATCACGCCACAACTTTTTATTCCATGCAAACTCTATCCCCTCACGCAAAGTTTTATCTGCATTACGGAAGGTTGAACGTCCGTTTGAGCTTCCTGCTGAAACAATGTCATTTTTGGTTTTAGTTTGAAAAACTGCCAAAGTAAAATCACCTAATTGGTTTTGTGATTTTAAACCGGCTTCATAGGTATCACTGGTCGATGGTTTTAAGTCAAAATTAAAACCTGGCTTTGTCGTATCAGTTTGATATGCCATTTCAGTAAAGGTTGGTGTTTCAAACCCTTTGGCATAACTTACATATGCCATGAGCTCAGGTAAAATTTGCCAGCTTAAAGCAGCAGAAGGTAAAACTTTATCGTAATCGGTCTTCCCGCTATCGTCGCCATTACTTAAATAGTTATCTTTAGATTTGTAATGCACATTGCTGTAGCGAATACCTGTGTCTAAACGCCATGTTGGTAAGAACTGCCATGAAGCTTGTAAATATGGATCAATATTCCACAAAGTATTATCTTCATCACGGCGTAATTTACCTTTAACACCGTAAGAAGGTTGACCGTTTACTAAGTTAAAATTTTCATACCCTTTACGATCTTCATCCATCACATCAAGTGCAACACCGAGGCTTACAGTGGTATTTGGCAGTAGTTCTTTACCTGTCCAACGTAAATCAGCACCATAATAATTACGTTTAAAATCAATAACTCCCCCAGCCTGATTATCATTAGCCTCTTGTGTTGATTTAGGAATAGATTGATATTGAATGACTTGGCGATTACCCAAATATGCCATGGCATAGAGTTCATTTTTATCATTGATTGGTTTAGACCATGTCACCCCTGTTTGGGTTTGCTCAATATCTTTACGAACCTTATAAGTATTATCCGCATCATTAACTTGTTTAGGATTAGCATTCCACTGGGCACGGGTTAAGCCTTGCGGATCATCCGCATTGATTTTGACATAGTTAGTCACCCAGTTGATTTTGCTACCATCATCAAGATTCCAACTGAGCTTTGCATTATTTAATACTTTTTCTGCACCACTATGTTCTCGGTAACCATCAGTATCGAAGTAAGATGAACTAATAATATAACTTGGTTCATTCTCACCCTTTGCTCCACCTTGTAACACTAACCCTGCTCGGCTTTTATCGTGACTGCCGTCCGAATAACTGAGCTCAATTGAGTCTTTCCCTTGCCCTTCTTTAGTAGACGTTAAAATTGTCCCGCCCGATGAGTTTCCATAAAGTGAAGAGAAAGGCCCTGTTAGAATTTCAACATGGTCCAGACTACTTAAATCAATATTAGAGGTTTGGCCTTGCCCATCTGGCATTGTTGCGGGAATACCATCCACATAAAGGCGAATACCTCGAACACCAAAAGTAGAACGTGCACCAAAACCACGCATAGATAGCTGCAAATCTTGCGCATAATTTTCACGATTACGAATCTGTAAGCTCGGAATACCTTTCACAACTTCAGTCAAATTCACTTGTGAAGAACTATCAGCTTGAGGTGCATCTATTCGAAAAACTGAAGCCGGCGTCTGCAAATAGGTGGTATCTGTACGAGTTGCTTCCACATGTAAAGTAGGCAATTTGGCAACGTCTTGGGTTAAGTCTTCTGCCCAAACGAGTGGACTCGAAATGCAGCCCATACTCATCAAAATACAGTAATGAAGTCGGTCTAAGCGTAATAAGGACATGCTTATTTCCTTTATTTATATTGTAGTTATCATAACAAAAAGCGGTGTCTTGTCTGGATAATGAATTCGATCCACATAGTTGTAAATTTAGAACACTATTTCGTTATTTAAAAATTAATTTCCAGATTTGAATTATCGGCTTAAGGATGGATGATCTTTCCAGCAATATCGTTCAGGCCAGTCTTTTGCTTCTTCAGCGTAATCAATTCCAATGCGTGGCGTTAAAACAACTTCTGGTTGTGTAGTGGCCGCTTCAATCCATAGCCCAGATTCTTCACCTAGAGTCTGGCCTTTTAAACTACGGTCAATACCCAAATAACGTGTCAGTTTGCCCGGTCCAGCTAAAAGCTTATATTCTTTTTTTGTTGAAGCATTACTTAAAAATACAGACCGAATCATCACTCCTTCAGGCACCCCCTCTGTTTGAGTAATAATATTAAGCATTTCATACATGCCATAAATTAAGTAGACGTAAATCGTACCACCATGGCTATACATTACATCTGTTCGAGCTGTGCGTTTATCATTGTAACTATGGCAAGCTTTATCTCGAATGCCCAAATAAGCTTCTGTTTCACTAATTGTGCAGCGGATGACTTGACCATCAGGCTGTCGCTTACACAATATGCAGCCGATTAAGTCATACGCTACTTCCGAAGTTTCTCGTTGAAACCAGCTTAATGGTAAAATATCTGACATAGTATTCTCTGAAATATTACATACCACACGTTATACTTGATTAATCCAGTATATCTGTTAATTCTGCGAGTTGGCATGCCTGAGTTACCCGAAGTCGAAACCACTAAAACCAGTTTATTTCCTCTATTGAATCAAAAAGTTCTAAGTGTTGAAGTACGTAATCCGAGCTTACGCTGGCCTATACCAGAAGACATTCAAAAACTCGTTGGGCAACGCCTCACTGGTTTAAATCGGCGTTCAAAATATATTTTGGCAGAGTTTGAACAAGATCAAATGCTCTGGCATTTAGGTATGTCAGGAAGTTTCCGTCTGACCGAGCCAAATGATGAGCTAAGAAAACATGACCACCTAATTATTCAATTTGAAGATCAGCAGTTACGTTACCATGACCCACGTCGTTTTGGTTGCATCCTTTGGCTTAACCCTGAAACTCAAGGCAAACTCATAGATACTTTGGGACCTGAACCTCTAAGTACTGACTTTCATGCAGAATATTTAGCTTCTAAGCTCAAGAATAAATCTGTCGGCATAAAAATTGCACTTATGGATAATCATGTAGTGGTTGGTGTAGGCAATATTTATGCAACTGAAAGCTTATTTAATGTTGGCATTCACCCAGCACAACCTGCTGGTGATTTGATTATGCAACAAATTGAGAAACTCGTTGTCGAGATTAAACGAATTTTAAAGTCGGCAATTGATTTAGGTGGCTCAACATTACGTGACTACAGTAATGCCATGGGTGAAAATGGTTATTTTCAGCAAACACTTCTTGCTTATGGTCGTGCTGGAGAAATGTGTGTTAACTGTGAAACCCCATTAGAAAATTTAAAACTTGGGCAGCGTGCCAGTGTATTTTGCCCACAGTGCCAACCACTTAAAAAGCTGAGAAAGCCTTAATTTTTTGGAGGAAGACAACATGCAAACAGCAATTGTCCGACATATTTTAGTCAAAGATAAAGACTTAGCTGAACAGCTAAAAAAGAAGCTACAAAGTGGTGCAGACTTTGCCAAACTTGCCAAGCAATATTCCACCTGCAATTCAGCTAAACGTGGCGGTGAACTTGGCGAAGTCAAAAAAGGTCAATTAGTACCCGTCATCGACAAAGTTGTCTTTACAGCTGCTGAACGCGTGTTGCAAGGTCCAATCAAAAGCCAATTTGGCTATCATCTTTTAGAAGTTAAATTCCGAATGGGCAGCTTACGCTGATTCCATTAATTTAATTATGGTTTTTCAGACGCTTGAGCCTGTGCATTCATTTGATATGTCCAGGCTTTAATATATTCACCCGACTCTAGTTTTACATCTGCGATGACACGCTGGTATTGAAAACCTTCGAAGTCATCCAGCATCTGCCAGTTTTCAGCAAGTTTTTCTGTGCTAAACATATAACCATCTATCCAATCGGCTTGCGAATCTAACTCAAGTGCTTTTAAACCCTTGTCTGGACCCCAATCTAGAATATGAATCACGCCTCGTACGCTGGCTTTTGTCCAGTGACCATCGATTTGTTCTAAAATATGAGTATTAGCTTGATTCGGACATAAAGTGCCATATACAAATAGCTGATTCATTAATTCTCACCCCTTTAACAATATGCCCAGTTAAAACGAATTGTAAGTTTATCAATATATAGGGCCATACTTAAAATTAAAAAAAAATAATTGATCAATAAAAAACGGCACTCTAGGTACCGTTTTTATTTCAAATCTGATTAAGCTTGCTTTTTCAACTCATCACGAATTTCACGCAATAGTTGCACGTCTTCAGGAGTTGCAGCTGGAGCTTCTGGCTCATTCTTATCACGGCGAAGTCTATTTAATAATTTCACCATTAAGAACACAACCCAAGCCAAAATAAGGAAGTTAATTAAAATGGTTAGGAAGTTACCGTAGGTCAATACGTTGATACCTGCTTTTTGTAAGGCATCCAAAGATTGTAAATTATTAGGGTTTGCACCTAATACGATAAATTTTTGAGAGAAATCAACACCACCACCAGTAATTACAGTGATAAGCGGCATGATGATATCTTTTACTAAAGAGTCTACGATTTTGCCAAAAGCACCACCAATAATTACACCAATGGCTAAATCCATCATATTGCCTTTAATGGCAAATTCTTTAAATTCTTGAATAATACTCATCTAAACATCTCCAGATGTTGGGGGGAGGAACACATCATATTTTTCTTTTTCAATGGCCTCTTATCCATTTAGATAGTACTCGCCATGATATTGATAATTTAATATTTTTTTCAAAAAAAGAAAGCTATTTCACACTTTGATAACATATTTGTTTACAAGAAAAATATGAATTTAAGTTTATTTTCAGCTTTGTTTGATTTCAATAAAAAACCGCTAAAATTAATTTAGCGGTTTTTCTTTTTCATTTAAGAAAAATTATTTATCACGGTTACGTTTACGTTCGTTTTCAGTCAGGTAACGCTTACGGATACGGATTGATTTTGGAGTAACTTCTACTAACTCGTCATCTTCAATGAATTCAAGCGCTTGTTCAAGCGTATATTCAATTGCAGGTACTAAAGTTAAAGCATCATCTGTACCAGATGCACGAACGTTAGTTAATTGTTTCGCTTTAGTTGGGTTTACAACCATATCATCTGAACGAGAGTTAATACCCACGATCATACCTTCGTAAACTTCTAACTGTGGTTTAGCAAACAAACGACCACGGTCTTGTAAGCTGAACAATGCATAGCCCAAGCAAGTACCTTGAACCATAGAAATCAACACACCGTTTTGACGTTTCGCAACAGTACCTTGTTTAACAGGGCCATAATGTGAGAAGCTTGAAGTCATGATCCCTGTACCAGAAGTCATGGTCAAGAATTCAGAACGGAAACCGATAAGACCACGTGAAGGTACAGTCGCTTCAATACGGATACGGCCTTTACCGTCAACTTCCATATTAGTCATTTCGCCTTTACGGTGACCCATTTGCTCCATTACAGCACCTTGATGCTGTTCTTCAACGTCAAACGTTACGTTTTCGTAAGGTTCTTGTCTTTCACCATCAATTTCTTTGATGATTACTTGTGGACGTGATACGCCCATTTCAAAACCTTCACGACGCATGTTTTCAATTAAAACTGAAAGGTGAAGTTCACCACGGCCAGATACTTTGAAACGGTCTGGACTGTCAGTGTCTTCAACACGTAAAGCTACGTTGTGAATTAATTCGCGATCAAGACGTTCACGGATATTACGTGAAGTTACGAATTTACCTTCTTTACCAGCAAACGGAGAGTTGTTTACTTGGAAAGTCATAGATACTGTAGGTTCATCTACAGATAAAGCTGGTAATGCTTCAACATTTTTCGGATCACAAATCGTGTCAGAAATGTTAAGTGCATCAATACCAGTAATACATACGATGTCACCAGCAGATGCTGAATCTACATCAATACGCTCTAAACCATGGTAACCCATGATTTTTAAAATACGACCGTTACGTGTATTGCCATCTTTGTCAATTACAGTAACAGGAGTGTTTAATTTTACTGAACCACGTTGAATACGACCAACACCGATAACACCTACGAAGCTGTTATAGTCAAGTGATGAAATCTGCATTTGGAATGGACCATCAACGTCAACTGCTGGTGGTTCAACGATGTCTACAATCGTTTCGAACAACGGAGTCATGTCTTCTGCAAGTTCTTCAGGAGCTGGACCCGCTACACCACGTAAACCTGATGCATAAACGATTGGGAAATCTAATTGCTCATCAGTTGCACCAAGGTTATCAAACAAATCAAATACTTGATCGATTACCCAGTCTGGACGCGCACTTGGTTTATCAACTTTGTTGATAATAACGATTGGTTTTAAACCACGAGCAAAGGCTTTTTGTGTCACAAAACGAGTTTGTGGCATTGGGCCTTCTTGAGAGTCAACAAGAAGTAATACGCAGTCAACCATCGACATAACACGTTCTACTTCACCACCGAAGTCGGCGTGTCCCGGGGTGTCCACGATGTTGATACGGTAAGTTGTATCAGTACGTTTATCCAACCAAGTAATAGAAGTGTTTTTCGCTAAGATGGTAATACCACGTTCACTTTCAAGCGCATTCGAGTCCATGACACGCTCAATCTCGCCTGCTCGGTCACCGAGAGCACCTGATTGCTGAAGTAGTTTATCGACAAGTGTGGTTTTCCCGTGGTCGACGTGCGCAATAATTGCGATATTACGGAGATTTTTGATATCTGACATGAAAATTAGAAACGCCTGAAATTTGAGGGCAAATTATACAGAAAAACACTACTCTTGAGTAGTGACAGTTTATTGACATTGACAAAAAAATTTCCCAATAGCCTGTATTTCGTTTTGTAAAGATAGGTATCTCGATTAGAATAGCGCCAATTTGCGAAATTGCGGCGTACTTACCCCCATGTCCAATCAACCATCACCAGACCATCTTGACCTTGTTTATGGACTAGATGACCGACCAAAACCCTTCGTGGCTTTTCTAGCTGCTTTTCAACATTTGCTTGCAATTATTGTCCCAATTATTACACCTGGGCTTCTTATTTGTTTAGCTTTGGGTGTTTCACGTACCGATACCAACATGATTTTATCCATGTCTTTGGTCATTTCAGGAATTGCAACTTTCTTACAATGCAAAAAAGTTGGTCCTTTTGGTGCTGGTCTACTGATTGTCCAAGGTACTAGTTTTAACTTTATTGGCCCAATTATTGGTATTGGGAGTGCAATGGTTGCCGCAGGTACACCAGTAAATCAGGTTATGGCTGCTATTTTTGGTGTGGTGATTGCTGGTTCATTTATTGAAATGGGTGTGTCACAAATCCTGCCATGGGTAAAAAGACTTATTACTCCGCTTGTGACAGGTATTGTTGTACTTCTGATTGGTTTAACACTTATTAAGGAAGGTCTTATTAGTATGGGTGGTGGTTACCAAGCTATGCAAGATCATACTTTTGCAAGTGCAGACAACCTTATTATGTCATGTACCGTACTTGCCATCATTATTGTCTTAAACCGTATTCGTATCGTTTGGATTAAAAGCTCGGCTATTTTGATTGCTTTGGTTATTGGCTACATTCTTGCGGGTTTCATGGGGTACCTAGATTTTTCTGGTCTAAAAGACGCGCCTGTTATTCAAATTCCGACACCTATGCACTTTGGCTTAAGCTTCTCATGGGGCTTATTTATTCCAATGGCATTCATTTATCTGGTGACTTCATTAGAAGCAATTGGTGATGTCACAGCAACAAGTAAACTTTCAAACCAACCTGTAGATGGCCCTCAGTGGATGCAACGCATCAAAGGTGGCGTTTTAGTGAATGGTGCAAACTCTTTACTTGCAGGATTATTTAACACCTTCCCTAGTTCTGTTTTTGCTCAAAATAATGGTGTAATTCAACTCACTGGTGTGGCGAGTCGTTACGTGGGGATCTGGATTGCTGCTTTACTCATTATATTAGGTCTATTCCCTGCTGTAGCTGGTGTAATACAAGCTGTACCACAAGCAGTATTAGGCGGAGCAGTTATGGTGATGTTTGGTGCGGTTGCTGCATCAGGCATTAACATTCTTTCATCTATTCACTTAGACCGTCGTGCCCTTTTAATTATCGCGATTTCACTTGCACTAGGTTTAGGGGTTGCTCAAGTTCCTCAAATTTTGGAACACTTACCAGAATTATTTAAAAATATTTTTAGTTCTGGTGTAGCAACAGGTGGTATTGCGGCATTAATTTTAAATGTTGTACTTCCTGAAACACATAAATAACCCTTTTTTAATTTTTTGATTACTGCCCAGTTTCCACTGGGCATTCTTCTTCATGAGAGATGTACATGGATCCTAGAAGTGAAGTGGTATTAAGACAACAAGACTATTTAAAAGGTAGACTCTTGTTGATTAATGCACCCAATGATGCCTTAGTCAGTCAATTACCATCTGGGGTTGATGCATCAGTCTGGACGTGGAATTATGCGGACTATCAAGGCTTTGTTAATGCAGGCACGACAGCACATTTCTCGGTTGAGTTTCCATCACAAGAATTTGATCAGGCTATAATTTTTGTTCCAAAATCAAAAGAGCTTTTAAACTATATATTGCATGTGGTGATGAGCCATCTAAAAACTGACCAATCAGTTTTTTTAGTAGGTGAAAAAAAAGGTGGTGTTGAAAGAGCTGCTAAACAACTACAAAGTTTTGGCAAAATTCTTAAACTTGATAGCGCTCGACATTGTCAGTTATGGCATTTAAAAATTGAGAAAACTGAAAAGCTCAAACCTCTTGAAAGCTGGTTAAAAACCTATACTGTTCAAGCAAATGGACATGAACTTACCATTTGTGCTCTACCAGGGGTTTTCAGTCAAAATCATCTAGATGTGGGAACTGCTGTTTTACTCCCTTATCTTAATCAGGTGAAATCAGGTAGAATTGCCGACTTCGGGTGTGGTGCAGGAATTATCAGTTGTTATTTGGCAAAAATAAATTCAAGTAATATTATTCATGCCTTAGATATTGATGCTTTCGCTTTACGGTCAACGGAAATGACTTTTAGTCGAAATGGAATAGGTTCAGACCAGTTGAGATTGCAACCTGTTATAGGAATTGCAGACGCCCCAACAGAATTTGATGCCATTGTCAGTAATCCTCCCTTTCATCAAGGTATTCATACCAACTATGATGCAAGTGAAGGACTCTGCCAGAACGCTAAAAAACATTTAAAGGCATCGGGTGAGCTATGGATTGTAGCAAACCGTTTTTTAAACTATCCGATCTTAATTGAGAAGCACTTTGGTCAGTGTGAGATTAAAACTGATCTTCAAGGCTTTAAGGTGTTATATGCCTGTGCATAACAAACTATGTAAGGAATCTCCATGAGCGAAACACATGCTCCTGAAAAACTCCAGCGAAAGCTTGGAGCTCGTCATCTGAATATGATCGCCATTGGTGGTTCCATTGGTACAGGTCTCTTCCTTGCTTCTGGATCAACCATTGCAAACGCAGGCCCTGGTGGGGCTCTACTCGCTTACTCTCTTATTGGTATTATGATTTACTTCTTAATGACCAGTTTAGGTGAGCTTGCGACTCATACTCCAACATCTGGTGCATTTTTTACCTATGGCAGTCGCTATGTTGAAGATGGCTTTGGTTTCGCTCTAGGCTGGAATTATTGGTACAACTGGGCAATTACGGTTGCATTTGAACTCGTTGCTGTACAGTTTATTATGAAATTCTGGTTTCCAGATATTCCCGGTTTTTACTGGAGTGCCCTTTTCCTCGTTATCATTTTCATGATTAACGCAATGAGTGTAAAAGGTTTCGGTGAAAGCGAATTCTGGTTCTCAATGGTTAAAGTTATTGCAATTATTGCCTTCATTATCATCGGTATAGCCATGATAATTAAGCTGATGTTAACACCGGGCGTAGCTACTTTTGGCAACTGGACTTACAAAGACGCACCTTTTGTGGGTGGTTTGCAGGCTATGATTGGGGTCGCCATGATTGCAGGGTTCTCATTTCAGGGAACCGAAATGGTGGGTGTTGCTGCGGGTGAATCGAAAGATCCAAAGAAAACTATTCCACTTGCAATTAAACAGATTTTCTGGCGAATTTTACTATTCTATATCTTGTGTATTTTCATTATCGGCACACTTATCGCCTATGATGATCCAAATTTATTACAAGCTGCAACAACAGAAAATGTTGCCCTTTCTCCTTTTACCTTGCTTTATGAAAAGGTAGGCTTTGCTTTCGCTGCGAGCTTAATGAACGCGGTTATTTTGACTGCTATTTTGTCGGCAGGTAACTCGGGCATGTATTCTTCTACCCGTATGTTATTTGATATGGCTCAACAAGGCCGTGCACCAAAATGGTTTGCAAAACTAGATAATCGTGGTGTTCCAATGAATGCGCTATATGCAACGACATTTATTGCTGCATTCTGTTTCTTAACGACTTTTATTGGTGAAAAACAAGTCTTTAACTGGTTACTTAACATGTCAGGGATGTGTGGTTTTATTGTCTGGTTAGGTATTGCAATTTCACATTATCGCTTCCGTAAAGGTTATATCGCTCAAGGGTATAAACTTGAAGATTTAGCATATCGTGCCAAGTTTTTCCCATTTGCACCTTGGTTCGCATTCATTCTGTGTTCAATCATTATCTTAGGCCAAAATTATCAAGCTATTTTGGGTGGAAAAATTGATTGGATCGGCTTACTTTCTACTTATATTAGTTTGCCTTTATTCTTAGTAATTTGGCTCGGATATAAATGGAAATATAAAACTAAATTAATTAGTTACGATAAAATGAATGTAAAACCAGAGCAAGATTAACAGTAAGTTTAAGTCGTTAATTAAAGTAAGCTGAAGATGCAAAGCTTGATCTTTAGTTAAAAACAGGTAAAATGCCGTTCAGATTTTCAACGGCACTTTTTAAAAAAAGGAGGACATCATGCCAACACTACAAGGTAAAACACAGTAACGATTTGGCACGATGTCAGCTCACGGACAAGTGTACAAATTTAATTCACTTGTCCGAATGCTCGAATTTAAGACCTAGCATTCGCTAGGTTTTTTTATGCCTATTCGGACACAAAAATAAGAGAAAAATTATGGGCATACAAAAAATATTAAATGAAGAGGCACTCTATGGTGTCCCTGTTAAAATTTTCACTCAAGATATAGACAGTGAAAGTATCGAACAATTGAAGAAAATGGCACAACTGCAATTTATATATTCACATATTGCTGTTATGCCAGATGTTCACGTAGGAAAAGGTGCAACTGTAGGAAGTGTTATTCCGACTAAACATGCCATTATTCCAGCTGCAGTCGGTGTAGACATTGGCTGTGGAATGAATGCAATTCGTTTAAGTTTAAAGGCTTCACAGCTACCTGATAACTTGAGTCGTTTACGTGATGCAATTGAACGTAAAGTACCAGTTGGATTTGCTTTACATAAGCAGGTCAAAGCTAAAGCATCGAGTATTATCCCACTCGAAAAGCGCTTACAACCGATTGTAAAAAAACATCCTGGTTTAATTCGAATGCTTCGGCAGTTTGATGCCACTTGGCAAAAACAATTAGGCACATTAGGTGGTGGCAATCACTTCATAGAGTTATGTATTGATGAAAATCAAGATGTATGGGTAATGCTACATTCAGGTAGCCGAGGACTGGGGAACGTCATTGGTACTTATTTTATTGAGCTCGCCAAGAAAGAAGCACAACATCGCTTTGGACATGTACCTGATAAAGACTTAAGTTATTTTGCTGAAGGTTCAAACAGTTTTAATGATTATGTAGAAGCTGTGGAATGGGCACAAGAATATGCTTTTGAAAATCGCAAAGAAATGATGCGATTAGTCTTAGAAGCAATTCGACCTCTTCTACCCTCTTTTCAAATGACAAAAGAAGCAATTAATTGTCATCATAATTATGTAAGTCGAGAAACTCATTTTGGTGAAAATCTTTTAGTTACCAGAAAAGGAGCGATTAGAGCAGGTTTAGATGAGTTAGGAATTATTCCAGGTTCTATGGGAGCACGTTCTTATATTGTTAGAGGAAAAGCTAATCCTGAATCTTTTTGCTCTTGTTCTCACGGCGCTGGACGTAAAATGAGCCGAAGCAAAGCTAAGATTCTGTTTAACCAACAAGACTTAATTGAGCAAACGCAAGGTATTGAATGTCGCAAAGACAGTGGCGTTGTCGATGAAATTCCAAGTGCTTATAAAGACATAGATGAGGTTATGGCAAATCAGTCAGATCTTATTGAAGTCGTCCATACACTTAAACAAGTTTTATGTATTAAAGGTTAAAACATGAAAATTAAAGAAATGCCAAAAATTAAGGTTCGTAATCACGTAGCCCTGTCACCTTTACTTCAAAAAGGTGGCTTGCATGAGACAGAAAAACCTCGTGCACAACATCGTAGAGAACGACAAGACACCAAACAACTGTTAAGAAAAGGTGTTTGGTAAAAACTTATCTATAAATAATTAACTGAATAAATCTCATCAAGGAGATATACAAATGAAAAAATACTTTAAAAGCTGCAATAAAAAAAGCGACTCTAACGAGTCGCTTTTTTACTGTTCAGAAACTCAAATTATTGAGCTTGTTGACCAGGTTGAACTACTACAGTACGGCTACCAGTGATTGTCGCGAATACACGACGGTTCATAGCACGACCTTCTTTAGTTTTGTTGTCAGCAATCGGTTGATCCCAAGCGAAACCTTGAGTAGACAAACGAGAAGCGTCAACATTGTATTCGTTTACAAGAGCTGATTTAACAGAGTTAGCACGAGCTAAAGATAAACGTTCGTTCAACTTACGTGGACCAGTGTTATCTGTGTGACCTTCGATACGTGCAGTAGCGTTAGGGTATTCAGTTAACTTCTCAGCAACTTTAGCGATTTCTGGCTTGTATTGGTCTTTGATGTTTGACTTGTTAGTATCAAAGAACACACGAAGTTCCATGTTAAGGTCTTCAGTTAACTCTTGTGGTTGTGGAGCAACTGGAGTTGGTTCAACTGGAGCAACTTCTACTACAGGAGCAGCAGGCTTCAAGTGACCACCAAGAACTACGTTTAAACCAGCAAGAGCTGTATAACGCCAGTATTTTTCGTCAAAGTCATAAGTACCACGAGCTTCTGTACGAAGAGATAAAGCATCGTTTAAGCGATAGAACGCACCGATACCAGCGTTACCGATAGTATCTTTTTTGTCTGCGTAAATGCCATCAAATTCAGTTTTAGTTTGACCAGCACCTAATAATACGTACGGCTTAAATTTGCTGTCGTAGTTCTTAGTGATCAAATCTGAAGTTGCATAGAAGTTACCAGCAACAGTTTTTTGTTTATATTCAGCACCAGCTACGCCAGTACCATCAAGATCACCCTTAACTTGGTTATATTCAGCTTCAAAACCTAACCAAGGAGTTAATTCAACACCTAGTGCAGCACCAACGAATAAATCATCTTGTAATTCAGCATGACTTGTTAATTTATCGTTGTTATGCTCGCTGTCTTGCCAAGTGTAACCAACTAATAATGGAGTAACAGTTACGCCAGCATTAGCAGCAGCTAATGGAGCAGCAACCAGCATAGTAGCAAGTGCAATACGACTCAATTTCATGGATATCCTCCAGAGATAACAATTGTTGTTCAAGCTCAGCCTAAATTTATTGGCCCCTGAGATATTTTTACCCCAGTATTATTTTTAAGCTATTCACATTTGAATCATACAAACACTTGATAAACTTTCCAAGTGCTTGATAATTTTAATCAAGTAAATTATTGACAAAATTACTTACAATTTCCGTTGTAATTCGGTAATTTTTTACTCAACTAGCAAATATGAACAACTTCTTTGTTTCGCTTGCGGTGATTTTACCAGTATTCTAGCCAACTGATAACCCTTATTTAATTTTGTGTTTCCTTATTATAAAAAATAATATAAATCATTGTCAGAAAACATAAAATTGCTCTATTTATACATATATTAAGGTTTCTTAATGTTTAGATCTCCTGGTTTTACTATAGTTGAGCTCTCTATAACCCTCGTAATTCTTGTGATTATGTCAGTTATAGCCATTCCTTTATACCATCAATTTATGGCATCTGCAGAATTAAAAAATACGCCGCGTGTACTCACAATTCACATACAAAAAGCCAAGTCTGACGCAATTATTAGGCATAAGAACATTGTTATTTGCCCAAGTTCCGATCAATTGGTTTGTAATACAAACTGGAATAACCATTTAATCAGCTTTGTAGATAACAACCGCAACCTACAACATGATTTAAATGAAGAATTATTAACTTCTATAGTTCTTAACCATACTTATGGCTCTATGAAATTACAACGTTTTGGTAAAAAACAAAATAGTATTGTTTTTCAAGGTAGCTCGGGACTACCAATCGAGTCTAATGGTAGCTTTATTTATTGTTCTTATGATCAGCTTAAAAATTTTAAATTAGTTCTTAGCAAAATGGGACATGTACGCTTAGAAGAACTTCAAAATTGTTAGAACTCTACAGTCTAATACAGAATCCAAGCCATCCCCCATTTTGCAATATACTGCTTAAGTTTTAATGTTTTCTTAATTTGAGATAAAGAACAATCGGAGATTACAACAATGACTGACATCGTAATTGTTAATGGTGCTCGTACTGCTATGGGTGGTTTTCAAGGATCACTATCTGGTCTAACTGCTCCAGAATTAGGTGCAGTAACAATTAAAGAAGCAATCGCACGAGCAGGTTTGCAGCCTACTGATGTCGAAGAAGTCATTATGGGGTGTGTACTGCCTGCTGGTCTAAAGCAAGGTCCAGCACGTCAAGCGATGCGTAAAGCCGGCTTACCAGATTCTACAGGTGCAGTAACGATTAACAAGCTTTGTGGTTCTGGCATGAAAGCTGTTATGCAAGCTGCTGATATGATTAAAGCAGGTAGTGCTGAAGTTGTCGTTGCTGGTGGTATGGAGTCTATGACAAATGCACCTTATGTTTTACCAAAAGCACGTGCCGGATACCGTATGGGTCATGGCGAAATTAAAGACCATATGTTTTTTGACGGGCTTGAAGATGCTGAAACAGGTCGTTTAATGGGTTCTTTTGCTCAAGATATGGCAAATACTCGTGGCTATACTCGTGAGCAAATGGATGACTTTGCAATCCGCTCTTTAAAACGTGCTCAAACTGCAATTACTGAAGGCTATTTCAAAGATGAAATCGTTCCGGTTACTGTGTCTACACGTAAAGGTGATGTCATTGTTGACCAAGATGAACAACCTTTAAATGCAAAAATTGATAAGATTCCTTCGCTTAAACCAGCCTTTGCAAAAGATGGAACAATCACCGCAGCAAATGCGAGTTCTATTTCTGACGGTGCTTCTGCACTGGTGTTAACATCAAGTGAAGTTGCAGCGCAACGTGGCTTACAACCACTTGCTAAAATTGTCGCGACAGCTTCAAACTCTCAGCACCCTTCAGAATTTACCATCGCTCCTGTTGGCGCTATTGAAAAAGTACTTAAAAAAGCTGGATGGAATGCTCAGGACGTTGACCTTTGGGAAATTAATGAAGCATTTGCTATGGTTACCATGTGCCCAATTGATGATTTCAAACTTGATGCAGAGAAAGTTAATATTCACGGTGGTGCATGTGCACTTGGCCATCCAGTAGGTTCTACAGGCTCACGTATTATTCTTACACTTATTCATGCACTGAAACGTACTGGTGGTAAAAAAGGTATTGCTGCACTTTGTATTGGTGGCGGTGAAGCAACAGCTGTTGCCATTGAACTTATTTAATTCAATTTCCCTATTTAGGAATCCCACTTCGGTGGGATTTTTTATGGAAAATTTACAAAAAAAGACCCACAAAATCACTTTTAAGTTTTAACTTATTCCTTTAAACGAAAACAACAATGGACAATAAAAATGCAACTCAATCACTATCTCAATTTCCAAGGTCAGGCAGAGCAAGCCTTTAATTTTTATAAATCGGTCTTTGGTGGTGAATTTGCTATGCTGAGCCGTTATAGCGATATGCCACCTAACGAGGGTGTAACCTTATCGGAAGCCGAAAAAAATTTAGTGCTGCATGTTTCTTTACCGATTAATGAATACACAGTACTCATGGCATCAGATACTATCGATCAGTTCTGCACGCCAAATAGTGTATTTACTAAAGGTAATAATCATTACATCGCAATCAACCTTGAAAAAGACGAGCAAGAAAAAGCGAAACAGCTGTTTGATGCTTTATCTGTAAATGGTCAAATCGAAATGCCGTTAGAAAAAACGTTCTGGGGCGCATTGTACGGTGCATTTACCGATCAATTTGGCATAAAGTGGATGGTTAACTGCCAGCTTGATACATAATATTTTTAATATCTGGCCCTTATAGAGATACTTATTATTTTTATAAGGGTTTTAAACATTAATATTAGAATATTTCGCAATAATCATTAAACCAACTGTAATAAAACTTATCCCTATCCATCCAGCCACATCAATATTCTGCCCAAGAAAAACCTTTGCTAGAAAGGCAGTCGCCAATACCCCCACTCCGGACCACAATACATATAAAATTCCCGCCTGCATATATTTCAAAGCAATAGCAGCACATGCAAAAGACACAATATATAAAATCAGTGCAATCGCCTGAGCAGTTTTATTAACTAATCCATTGCCTTTAGCAGAATAAAATGTTGAGAGTACATCTGTCGCAATAGCAAATATTAACCACCAAGCACCGGGATTTATTTTTGAAATTAAGCCTAACATTCTTATTCTTCATTTATTAAAAGGTATTGATAAAAAAAGCTGAACCTGAGTTCAGCCTTTATATTTAAAACGATTTAAGCACCAGTTTGATAACTTGCTTGCGGTACAGCTGTTGAAGCTTGATACGGGTTGGTAAAATCTTGCAAACCTGCCGCAGCTTCTTGTACATCTTTGCCTTCTTTCACGACAAAACTGTCAAAACCAGAACGTTTTAAGTAGTTTAGAACATCCTTAAACACATCACCTGTTGCACGTAGTTCACCTTGGAAACCTTGACGGCGTAATAGTGCAGCGAATGAATAACCACGACCATCACCAAAGCCTGCAAACTCAATGAAGATTGCATCAAGTTCATTTAATGGAAATGTATGATCTTCAGGTGAATCATTTACAGTTACATACAAAGCTTTTTTGCCTTGAACGTTAGCTAACTGGTCTAGTTGAGCTGTTGTTACCACAACATCACCTTGGGGAACCACACCATCTTCAGCAATGATTTGATAAGTATTGTCTGCAATCGTGCCGTCTTTATAAAGCACAGGTAGAGCTGTATTAAGCATATGCACGCTCCTTAAATGGTTGAATTCCTACACGGCGATATGTATCTACAAAACGCTCACCTTCTGTACGTAAATCAAGATAAGTATTCAATACTTCTTCGATAATGTCTGGTACAGCATCTGCTGCAAATGATGGCCCTAAGATATCACCGATCGATGCATCATGGTCTGAATTACCACCTAATGTAATTTGGTAGAACTCAGCGCCTTTTTTATCTACACCTAAAATACCGATGTTACCAACGTGGTGGTGACCACAAGCATTCATACAACCAGAAATATTTAGATCTAAATGACCAAGATCATAAACTTTGTCTAAATCATCAAAACGACGTGTAATCGCTTCAGCAATAGGAATTGATTTCGCATTTGCAAGTGAACAGAAATCACCGCCCGGGCAACTAATAATATCGGTAATGAAACCAATATGTGCACGTGCCATATTTTGTTGTTCAAGCGCTTGCCATACATCGAACAAATCTTTTTGAGGTACATCTGCCAAAGCAATGTTTTGTTCGTGAGTGGTACGAAGTTCACCGAATGTATATTTATCTGCAAGATCTGCAATAAAGTTCATTTCTTCAGTGGTCATATCGCCCGGTGCGATACCTGCACGTTTTAGAGAAATCGTAACAATACGATAGCCTTTCACTTTATGCGCATGCGTGTTGATATTGAACCATTGCTTGAATTTTGGATGCTCAGCAAATAAAGCCGTAAAGTCTTCATCTGCTAAATCTTGATAATCAAATGGAGTGAACTCTTCATCCAGTTTTTTCAAGATTTCTGGCTGAATTTTCAATGCTTCACGTGTATGTTCAAATTCAGCTTCAACTTTCTGAGCAAATACTTCAGGTGTTAATGCTTTAACTAGAATTTTAATACGCGCTTTGTATTTATTGTCACGACGGCCATGCAAGTTATAAACACGTAGAACCGCTTCTAAATAAGCAATTAAATCTTCACGTGGTAAAAACTCACGAATAACGCTACCAATGATTGGGGTACGGCCTAAACCACCACCAGCCATAATTTTATAGCCGATTTCACCCGCTTCATTACGCACGATGTAAACACCAATATCGTGGAATGCAGTTGCTGCACGGTCTTTTTCTTCAAGCGCAGAAACTGCGATTTTGAACTTACGTGGCAAGAATGCAAATTCTGGGTGGAATGTACTCCACTGACGAATCAATTCACATGTTGGACGTGGGTCTGCAATTTCACCAGCAACCACACCTGCGTATTGGTCAGTTGTGGTGTTACGAATACAGTTACCACTGGTTTGAATGGCATGCATTTGTACAGTTGCGAGTTCTGCCAAAATATCTGGCACATCTTCAAGTGCAGGCCAGTTTAACTGGATATTTTGACGTGTAGATACGTGTGCATAACCACGATCATACTTTGTTGAAACTTCAGCAACTTTACGTAATTGTTTAGAATTCATTAAGCCATACGGCACAGCAATACGCAGCATAGGCGCATAACGTTGCACATATAAACCATTTTGCAAACGTAATGGACGATATTCATCTTCAGAAAGTTTGCCAGCTAAATAGCGTTCAGTCTGATCACGGAACTGAGCAACTCGTTCATTAACCAGCTGCTGGTCGAAATCGGTATATAAATACATGGCGTATGGCTAGTAGATTCATTATTAAGGCGGATAGCATAGCGAGCTTTTATTCATCAATAAAATGCTTTTTTTGCATATTTAATAACGATTTTATTGATAAGCTTATATAAATCGACATAAAAAAAGCCCAGATCAATCTGGGCTTTTTTTTATAGCAAAGGTTTATTTGTTATCTGGCAATGCATAAGCTACTAAATAGTCGCCCATTTTTGTACCAAACGAACCATGACCACCGGCCATGATCACAACATATTGCTTACCGTTGATTTCATAAGTCATTGGTGTTGCTTGTCCACCTGCTGGTAAACGCGCTTCCCAAAGTTTCTTACCATTCGTAACGTTAAAGGCACGGATGTAGTTATCTTGAGTTGCGCCAACAAACATGACATTACCTGCGGTAGAAATTGAACCACCTAAACCAGGAACACCAATTTTCACAGCTGGTAATTGGAACAGTTTTGGCAAGCTATCACGGATAGTACCAATACGTTTTTTCCATACAACCTGATGCGTTTTCAAATCTACGCCAGCAACATAACCCCAAGCCGGTTGTTTACAAGGTAAACCAAGCGGAGATAAGAATGCGCTGATTTCGACACCATAAGGTACACCATACATTGGTTGTACACCCTGCTCAGTTCCCGCACCTTTTGCAGTTTCTGCACGGTTTGGATCAGCAGGAATTAAACGACTTACGAATGGCAGACCAATCGGGTTCATTACAGCAACTTGACGGTCAGGGTTAACCGACATGCCGCCCCATTCAAACACACCTAAGTTACCAGGGAAAACTAAAGTACCGTTTTCAGATGGTGGTGTATAAATACCATCGTAATTTAGACGTTTGAAAGATACACGACACATGAGCTGATCAAGCATTGTGGCACCCCACATGTCTTTATCAGTCAATTTGTCTTGTGGCGCCAAGTTCAAGTCAGAGAATGGCTGAGTTTTTGAATAATGCTCGCCTTTGGTTTGTGGCCCGCGCTTAACTGTTTGTGGAACTGGTTTTTCAGTTACAGGAACAATTGGCTGACCATTACGGCGATCAAGAACAAAGGCATTACCTGTTTTAGTCAATACATAGATTGCTGGAACAGTTTTACCTGTTTTGTCTTTAATATCTGCCAAAGATGGTTGAGATGGTACGTCCATATCCCATAAATCGTGATGGGTTGTCTGGAAGTTCCATATCAATTTACCAGTTGAAGCATTAATCGCTAACATTGAGTTCGCATAACGCTCTTTCAACTCAGTACGGTCACCACCCCAGATATCTGGAGTACCTACACCTGTTGGAACATAAACAATATCAAGTTTGGCATCATATGCTAAAGGTGCCCAAGCATTTGGCGAGTTATGAACAAAGGTCGTACCTTCGCCTGGCATTGCATTTGGATCTGCTGCACCCGTGTCGAATGCCCAAAGAAGCTTACCAGTGTTAACATCGTAGCCACGAATTACACCAGATGGCTCTTTACTTGAATAGTTGTCTGTTACAGAACCAGCAATTACAACAGTTGAACCTGTCACAACACCAGGAGATGTTGGGTTATAACCACCTGGATAAGCATATGGCATGAATTTTTGTAAATTCACTTCACCATTTTCACCAAAGTCAGTACATGCTTTACCAGTGTCAGCATTCACAGCAACCAAACGCCCATCGTTGACTGGTACAAATACCTTACGTGGACATTGTGTAGAACTAGATTTCTTGCTTTGAAGACTCGTTGCAAACTCAGTTGTATTGTTTGCATCATAGTACATTACACCACGACAAGTTAAATGCTGGAACGATTTATCCGTCTTAAGCTTCGGATCAAAACGCCATTTTTCTTTACCAGTCGCTGGATCAATCGCAATTAACTGTTGGTGAGCCGTACAGATAAACATGTTATTACCAATTTTAATTGGCGTAACCTGATTGGTTGTTTCACCCGAATCGTTATCTGTTTTGAAATCACCAGTACGTAATGTCCAAGCCACTTTCAAATCTTTGACGTTTTGGTCATTAATCTGTTTGAGTGGAGAATAACGCTCACCGGCTTGAGTACGACCATAAGCTGGCCAATCACTCTCTGCTACACCTGGAACGGCTTGAGCAGTTTCTGGTTGAGGTGTTTTGATCTCACCATTAATTTCTTGCGGATCGTTGAAGATAGAATAAACCATCAACACAATTGCAATTGCTAAAGTTGAAGATAAGGCAACTTTACTTGATCCAAGGTTGTTGATTCCACGAGTCACAGCCGGAACCAATAACCATAAACCAAGAATACCTAAAATATCTAAACGTGGTGCAAGCGCCCAAAAGTCTGTTCCAACTTCCCAGACACTCCAGATAATGGTACCTAGCATTAATGCGGCATAAATCCACAAAGCAGTTGAAGCGCGCTTGTAGAGTTGCCATGTAACAATGAGAAGCAAGACTCCAGCTACAATGTAGTAAATTGAACCGCCTAGTGTAGCGAGCCAAATACCTCCAATTAGCAGGAATAACGCCAATAACCCAATAATGATTACGGTAAAAGTCGTTAAACCTGATCTTGAAGAAGGTTGATTCATAAACCACCTCTTATCAATCATCATTTTTATCGGAAAGATGTGCCAAAAACCTTATAGAGAAATGGCATCACCAATACATCTAAAACAAAATTCAGGCATAAAGAAAAAAACGGAAGGTCTGGATACTTCAATCAATGATTTAGCCCTCGACAATCCGTTTTTCGGAATAATTACTTAGAATACGGTTGAGAATTTAATACC
The DNA here is from genome assembly GCA_025736915.1 of Acinetobacter nosocomialis. Taxonomy (GTDB): domain Bacteria; phylum Pseudomonadota; class Gammaproteobacteria; order Pseudomonadales; family Moraxellaceae; genus Acinetobacter; species Acinetobacter nosocomialis_A. The sequence continues at coordinate 1,347,217 of CP107049.1, forward strand.
GCCTACCCAAGTGTTATCACCATTTTTTAATGCACCAACATGACGAACATATTGCACATTTGGACGAATAGTTAGCCAGTTAGTGGCATGAATACCGTAGTAAAGCTCGGTATTGTATTCAGTGTCATATTCTTTGGCTTGAATATCACTCCAGTCATCATTGATATGAATGCGAGCAACGCCAAGTGCCAACTCATCTTGAGGACGTTGATTGAGCAAACCTTTATAGACCAAGCCTACATTTTGCATGTTGTCGACTTTGTTGGTATCTGAGTCATGGAAAGTCAGGTTAACAAAACCTGTTAAACCACGATCAGTTTGATCAGCTGGCTGGAATAATTTTTGTTTTGCAGTTACCCAAACACCTTGCTTATGAGATGTTTTGGTTGGATTGGTAATTTCCTCTGCATCAGCAGTGCTGTAGTAATAACCTAGACGGTATTCACCAGCCATGCTTTGCGCACCCAATTTAGGTGACCAAACTACTTCTGCCGGAATAATTGCACCGTGAGAACCATCTGTGCTTAGGTTAAAACCTTTGCCTCGTTCCAAGTTCTCTGGGTTATATTCATATACACCCACTTGCGTATATAAATCGGGTTGCAAGTTATATTTAACACGCATTGCCCATTGGCTCACTGGCCAGTTATACCATTGGTCACCAACCCAGTTACCCACTTGTGAACCACAAAGCGCCAAGTTCTGGAAATCACAGTCAAAACTATTAAAGTCTTCACCTTCACCAAAACGACCGACTTTAACGTCTAACTTCTGATCAAGGAATTTTTTCTTAATCCACAAGTCTGTTAAACGCCAAGTTTGCTCACGCCCCCACACTTCTTGTGCAGAACTAATGTGTCCAGCTAAAGCTGGAGAATGTTCAGAAAGCGATTGCCCATCACGATAAGTTAATGTGATTTGAGCTTCTGTATCTTGCCACCCTAAAATTTTACCTAGGTCCAAATGCGAACCTAAAGCGAGTTGCCCTGTATAAGCACTACCATGCGAAGATGTATTCTTTGAATCTAAAATACCGGCATATTCACCGGTATATCCAAAAGAAAAATCATAACCTTGTGCTTGCAACGCTGTGCGTTGCCCGTTCCAATCACCCAACATCCAAGAACTATTTGGGTCAAATGCAGCAGCAGCTTGTGCATGCTGAACAAAAAGAGTAATTGATAAAACGGATAAACAGGAAACCATCAAAGATTTATGCGTTTTCATGTTTACGTACCTTTTATGTCTTTGTTTATAAAGGTTACGCTAATTTTATGTAAAGAAATTATTCAAAATGTTAATCAATTGATTAATCAGATAATAATCTTAATACACACTGTATAAGAAATAGCCCCAAGACATTACCACTGTCCCTCGCCAAGCTTTTGACCTACAAAGGAATATCGCATTTGTGAACGTGAAAACTTTATTGGGCATGCAATCTGCGGTTCTGTATCAGCCGTATTATTTTGCAAAGGAACATTCACAATCCATCCACGTTGTTGTGCTAACGGCGAATTTAAAGCCTCACTCAAACTCAATACTGGCTCTACACAAACATCGAGATTTGCAAAAATTTCATGCCATTCTTTAAATGTTTTGGCTTTAATTTTTTCTTGAATAGCTTGCTTAACTTCTTTCCGATCTTCGGCATCTAATGAAGCGCCTTTTTGCAACAGCACGGGTAAATCTAATGCGGCAGACAACCCAGCCATAAATTGTGGCTCAAGACTACCAATAGAAAGATAACGACCATCTTGAGTCATATAATAGTCATAGAAAATACCGCCATTGAGCATACCCTGCTCTGGTGCCTGTTCAACTTGTGCTGCAAGTGTAGCTGAGGCGGCCATGCTATTTAGACTCGCCACACAATCGGTCATGGAAATATCAATATATTGTCCCATACCACTACGACTGCGTTCGACAACCGCAGCCAAAATCGCAATAACTGCATGTAATGATCCGCCTGCAATATCGGCAACCTGAATGCCAAGCGGTGGTGGACCACTATCTTGTCGGCCACTATATCCAGCAATACCCGCTAAAGCTAAATAATTAATGTCATGTCCAGCCCGATCTTTATAGTTTCCAGTTTGCCCATAACCTGTAATTGAGCAATAAATTAAACGTGGGTTAATTTCTGCAAGCGTTGCATAGTCCAATCCTAAACGGCGCATAACATCTGGCCGAAACTGTTCTATGACAATATCAAACTCGGAAATCTTAGCTTTAATCAGATCAATACTGGCAGCAGCTTTTAAATCTAGAACAATCGACTGTTTATTTCGATTTAAATAACTATGTGCAGTCGCTTGTCCATTGGCATAGGGCAGCATAATCCGGATGAGATCTGGACGTGATGGAGATTCGATATGGATGACTTCTGCTCCCATATCGGCTAAGTACATTGTGGCAAAAGGTCCAGGTAAGAGCGTCGAGAAATCGAGAACTTTAAGTCCATTTAATGCTGTCGTCATCGTATTTTTAACCACTATTATTCGAATTTTCTTTTATATTAGTTAAGCAAATATTCTAAAACAATGTCATGTTCAGCCATTTACCTTGATCATTTCGGCAATTTAACATGTAAAAAGTGCTTTTACACTGTTGTAAATCGCCAATTTATTTTTTTAGACGGTCATTTAGGTCAATTTAAAGTGAACATCAAAGAGACTGAAGGATTCAATATGAGTCGCGATACGATTAGCATCCACTTCGTGAATGCGGCTTTGACAGGCGTAAAACGCCTTGGCATGGATGTCGAGACGTTACTTTCACATGTGGGTATCGAAGCGGAACTATTACGTCAACCTAAAGCTCGAATCTCACCAGAACAATATACCCGTTTTATAAAAATGCTATGGATGGTCACCCAAGACGAACACGTCGGTTTTGATGTACAACCGCGTCGTTTGGGCACTTTTGCCATTATGTGTCAGTTGATTATTCATGCAAAAACCTTGGGCCAAGCCCTTGAACTCTCATCTCAGTTTTATAAATTATTTGGTGATGAATGGTCGGTAACACTAGAGCGTGACAAACACGAAGCGCGTTTGGTTCCTCTCATTCCAAAAACATTAGATCCAGATCATTTCATTACTGAAAGTATGCTCATGATTTGGCATGGTTTGGCATCATGGTTGATTGAACGTCGTTTACCTTTAGAGCGTGTTCATTTTAGCTATCCACGTCCTGCTCATGCAGATGAATATGATGCATTATTCTTTGCACCAGTCATGCAGTTTGATGCACCTCGCACCGAAATAACTTTTGCAGCTGATTATCTTGACTTACCAATCCGCCAAGATGAAAAAACGCTTGAAGAGTTCCTAAAAGCAGCGCCTGCTCAGCTTTTAGTAAAATTCAAAAACACCAACTCATTGACTTCTCGTATTCGTGACGTACTTAAGAGTCAAATTGGTGAAGAAATGCCAACGCTTAATGACGTTGCATCAATGCTGTATTTATCTCCGCAAACTTTACGTCGCCGCTTGGCTGCTGAAGGTAAAAGCTATCAAGGCGTAAAAGATGCTCTACGTCGAGATGCTGCGATTCACTTGTTGCTCAACCCTGAATTAACACTTGAAGATGTTGCTCAACAGGTAGGCTTTAGTGAAACTAGTACCTTCCACCGTGCATTTAAAAAGTGGACTGGTGTAACTCCTGGCTTATATCGCCAGCTACACGGTTACCACTAATACTTAAATCTCTTTAGTTTCACATTTAGCCCAAGTTCAACTTGGGCTTTTTTGTATCTCTATTGGCAAAAATCATCACCTGAGTGGTGTGCTTATCGTCATTGCACTCGCTTTTAAAACCAGTACACTCAAAACACAAATAAATTTTAAGTAATAAAAAAGGAACTGTTATGAGCGAGGCTTATATTATTGATGCCATTCGCACACCACGCGGAAAAGGAAAAAAAGACGGCTCTCTTTACGAAGTAAAACCAATCACATTGCTCACCACCCTATTAAATGAATTACAGCAACGCCATCAGCTTGATACATCTAAAGTGGACGACATTGTTCTAGGTTGCGTAACACCAATTGGCGATCAAGGTGGTGACATTGCCAAAACCGCAGCAATTGCAGCAGGTTGGAATGATGATGTTGCTGGTGTACAAATTAACCGCTTTTGTGCATCAGGTTTAGAAGCAGTCAACATGGCAGCAATGAAAGTTCGTTCGGGTTGGGAAGATTTGGTCGTTGCTGGCGGTGTTGAATCAATGTCGCGCATTCCAATGGGTTCTGATGGCGGACCATGGGCTTTAGACCCAGAAACAAACCTTAAATCATCATTTGTTCCGCAAGGTATTGGGGCTGACCTTATTGCAACTTTAGATGGCTATAACCGTGAAGATGTCGATAACTTTGCAGTGAAGTCACAACAAAAAGCAGCGGCAGCTCAAGCAAATGGTTATTTTGACCAATCAGTTGTGCCAGTCAAAGATCATTCAGGTGTGATAATTTTAGAAAAAGATGAATTTATTAAAGGCCATACCACACTAGAAGGTCTTGCAAAGCTCAACCCAAGTTTTGAAATGATGGGGCAAATGGGCTTTGATGCAGTCGCTTTACAAAAATATCCAGAAGCACAAAAAATCAATCATGTTCATCACGCAGGTAACTCATCAGGTATTGTCGATGGAGCAGCTGTCGTTTTATTAGCTTCAGAAAAAGCAGTAAAAGAACAAAATCTAAAACCACGCGCTAAAGTTTTGGCGACTGCATTAGTCGGTACTGACCCAACCATCATGCTAACTGGTCCTGCGCCTGCTGCACGTAAAGCCTTGGAAAAAGCAGGCCTTACGATTGATGATATTGACCTATTTGAAGTCAACGAAGCATTCGCAGCAGTTGTTATGCGTTTTATTAGTGAACTCAACGTCCCTGCTGAAAAAGTAAACGTAAATGGTGGTGCGATTGCTTTAGGCCATCCGCTAGGAGCAACAGGCGCCATGATTTTGGGCACACTACTTGATGAGCTTGAACGACAAGATAAAAAGCGTGGTTTAGCGACGCTCTGTGTTGGCGGTGGTATGGGTATTGCCACCATTATTGAACGCGTATAAAAATTAGGGATATAAAAAATGAGTGCAATTCAATACGAAAAAAATGCCGACAATATTGTCATCTTGACACTTGATTCAACTGGTCAATCTGCGAACACCATGAATGCTGAGTTTCGTGACTCACTTGATGAGGTCACTCAGAAACTTAAAGCAGAAACAGAACTTTCAGGCGTTATTTTCCGTTCGGCTAAGAAAACGTTCTTTGCAGGCGGTGATTTAGATGAGCTAATTCAAGTTCAACCTGAGCATGCAACTGACTTTTTCAATATGGTTGAAAAGTTAAAAGGTCATTTACGTATAATTGAAACGCTTGGTATTCCAGTTGTTGCAGCATTGAATGGAACGGCACTGGGCGGTGGATGGGAAATAGCTTTAAGTTGCCATCACCGTATTGCAATCAATGACCCGAAAAGCAAATTTGGCCTACCAGAAGTTACTTTAGGTTTATTACCGGGCGGCGGTGGAATTGTACGTATGGTACGTCTGCTTGGCCTTCAAAATGCATTTCCTTTCTTAATGGAAGGCAAACAGTTCGGTGTCGATAAAGCCAAATCTTTAGGTTTAATTCATGATACTGCTGAAAATGAACAAGAGCTTTTAGATAAAGCAATTGCTTGGATAAAGGCAAATCCAAAATCTCAGCAGCCTTTTGATGTGAAAGGTTATAAAATTCCGGGTGGTGATCCAAAAACTCCGGCAGTTGCACAAGTTCTTGCAATTGCACCAGCCATGTTAAGAGACAAGACCAAAGGTTGCTACCCTGCTCCTGAAGCGATTATGGCTGCCGCAGTTGAAGGCGCTCAAGTCGATGTAGATACTGCTTTACGTATTGAGTCTCGCTACTTTACTCAGCTTACAACAGGCCAAATTTCTAAAAATATGATCGGCACTTTCTGGCATGGTTTAAATGCAATTAAGTCTGGTGCGAGCCGCCCTACCGACGTTGCAAAATGGCAAGCCACTAAAGTGGGTGTGTTGGGTGCAGGCATGATGGGTGCGGGCATTGCCTATTCAACAGCCATTAAAGGCATTCCAGTTGTACTTAAAGATGTATCTGTTGAAAATGCTGAGAAAGGCAAAGCCTATTCACAAAAACTCCTAGACAAGCGTGTTTCACAAAGCCGCATGACGGCAGAAAAACGTGATCAGGTTTTATCGCTCATTACAGCTACAGCTTCAGCTCAAGACTTACAAGGCTGTGATTTAATTATTGAAGCAGTGTTTGAAAACCAAGAACTCAAAGCGAAAGTCACTCAAGAAGCTGAACAATATTTAGCCCCTAATGGCGTAATGGCATCGAATACATCGACCCTGCCAATTACAGGCTTAGCGCAAGCAAGTAAAGATGATAAAGCGTTTATTGGTCTGCATTTCTTTAGCCCTGTCGACAAAATGCAGTTGGTTGAAATTATCAAAGGTAAAAATACCTCCGCAGAGACACTTGCTAAAGCGTACGACTTTGTACAGCAAATTGGAAAAACACCAATTGTTGTCAATGACAGCCGTGGCTTCTTTACCAGTCGTGTATTTGGTACTTTCATTCAAGAAGGTATGCGCTTGCTTGCCGAAGGCGTCCACCCAGCGCGTATTGAAATGGCAGCACTGAAAGCAGGCATGCCTGTGGGACCACTAGCGATTCAAGATGAAGTGTCTTTAACCTTAACCGAGCATGTTGCTAGCGAAGCACGTAAAGCTTTACAAGCCGAAGGCAAAGAGCTACCGAAAACACCAGTAGATGAAGTGATTCATACCATGATTCATGAATTAAACCGTAAAGGTAAAGCTGCTGGCGCAGGTTTCTATGACTATCCTGAAAATGGTAAAAAACACCTATGGGAAGGCTTAAAACGTTGGGAGAAAGATCATGATATTTCCGAGCAAGATATGATTGATCGTATTTTGTTTGTACAAGCCTTAGATACCTTACGTTGTTACGAAGAAGGTGTATTGGAATCGGTTATTGACGCCAATGTCGGTTCTATTTTTGGAATTGGTTATGCCCCTTGGACTGGTGGAGCGATTCAATTCCTCAATCAATATGGTATTGAGAAAGCAGAAAAACGCGCCGAAGAGTTAGCTACCAAATATGGTGAGAGATTCACACCACCAGCATTACTCAAAACCAAAGCTGAGCAGAAACAAAATATTCAATAATTTAAATCTATTAAATATTTAAAAACTGCATAAACCTTACCCATATAAATATATTTTATTTATATGGGTTTTTCTTTATGTTCTTTAAGATTTCTGCCTACAGCCTAAATATGCTATAAATAGACTTCATTTTTGTGCTTCTACAGCACATTCGAGAAATCCTTATGTCCGATAAAAATTCTTCCGAATCAGCAGTTTTAGGCTGGAAATTTGTTCTGATCGTTGGTGTTTTAAGTGCGATTTTCCTTGGCTTTTTCTATTTAGCAATGAGTAATGAACCTGACTATATGCCAGGTGCTCAGCGCAAAGCTCAACAGCACGAAATGCAACAAAAAGCTGAAAAGTCGAAAGATCAACAAAGTCAGCATGACAATATGCCTGGAATGGACATGCAAGAACATCAGCATTCACATCAGTAATCAGATATTTTTCAAATGACAGATTTTTCCCGCAATGCACTAGTTGTAGAAGGTGGAGGCATGCGTGGTGCCTTTACCAGTGGTGTACTTGATGCTTTTCTACAACAGCAGTTCAATCCTTTTGACTTATACGTTGGTGTATCTTCTGGTTCGACCAATGTGGCTAACTACTTAGCAGGTCAACAAGGTCGAACTTTAACATTTTATGTTGACCATTCACTGCGTCCTGAATTTATCGATTATAAGCGCTTCTTTACAGGTGGCGATTTACTTGATTTAAAATGGATGTGGGAAATTGGTGAAAAAGAACATCCACTTGATCAACAGAGCCTTTTTGCCAAAAATCCAGATTTTTATATGGTGTTGACGCATGCTAAAACAGGTCATGCTGAGTATCTTCGTGCTGGTAAAGATAATCTGTTAAATGCACTGCGTGCTTCTAGCTCAATTCCGGTTTTAACACGTCATCCCGTCGATATTATGGGTGAACCATACTTTGATGGCGGCGTTGCAGATGCCCTACCCGTTCGCTGGACGGCTCAGCAAAGTGGCGTTAAAAAACTATTAGTTTTACGTACTCGCCCGAAAAATTACTTTAAAGCCAGTAGCCGAGGTGATCAATTCCTCGCAAAATATGCGTTTAAACACCAATATGGTTTTGCAAGTAGTTTGCGTAATCGCTGCGCCCGCTATAACGCTTCGGTAGATTTTGTTCGTAGCAGTAACCCAGACCAGCAAATTTTAGAAGTGTGTCCACCGCCTCTTAAAAATATGGCTGGCCGCTTAACCACAAATCCGAAAAAGCTTCGTTATAGTTATGAAGTTGGTTTAGAGACTGGTTTACAAGCCATCGAAAACTGGAATGCGATGAAGTAATTCAAAGTTGAGATTTCTAAAAAGGAATCTCAACTTAATGCTAAAACCATATCTATATGGGGAATACCACAATCTTGGTAAACCTCACCCTGCACTTTAAAACCTAAAGCTAGATAGAAAGCCGTCACATAAGTTTGTGCAGAAAGCTTTAAATAAGGCAGTTTCTGATTACGCGCATAGTCAATAATATGCTGCATTAAAATTTTACCAATACCCTGCTTTCGATAAGGCATTAAAACAGCAACACGTCCTACACTATGCTGCGGTAACAAACGTGCTGTAGCAATAGGCTGCTCTTTGTCATACACCATAAAGTGCACAGCAGTGGCATCCAAGTCGTCCCATTCATCTTCGGATGCAATACCTTGCTCTTGAATAAAGACTTGCTCACGGATGTATTTAGCATCTTTCTCAAGCTGTTCCCAACCACCCGCTATAACTTCATACATCCACTCACCTTCCTAGCATTTACAGCCAATATTTTCGATTGGCAACTGATCTTGTAACAACAATTCTAAGGTCTGTTTTTTAATCCCGTACATTTCTTTCAATGCTTGGATTTGAGCCATAATCTTTGCATCAGGTTGAGAAACGTCTTTACGTTTTGTTGCCAAAATCATTTTATTTTTGCTGGTATGTTCAAGCGATACAAACTCAAAAACTTTGGTTTCATAACCATATGCTTTTAAAAGTAACGCACGCAAAGTATCGGTCAACATCTCAGCTTGTTGCCCAGCATGAATACCAAACTGTAGCATCGGTTGTAGAACTTCAGGACTATGTAGTTGTGGACGTAATTCTTTGTGACAGCATGGCGCGCACATAATCATTGAAGCGTTCAAACGAATTCCGGTATGAATGGCAAAATCAGTCGCAATATCACACGCATGCAAAGCAATCATAACGTCCAGCTTTTCTGGCTGATAACTACGTACATCACCTTCAAAAAAGTCCAAATGATTAAAATGCACTTTGTCTGCCACATTCTGGCAGAACTCCACCAAGTTACGGCGCAGCTCTACACCCGTAATTAAAGGAATCTTTTGTTGTTCCTGTAAATAATCATACAAAGCAAAAGTTAAATAGCCTTTTCCTGAACCAAAATCGACAATGCGTAACTCTTTTTGCTCTGCATCAATTTGTTCATACGCACTCGCAAAAATTTCGATAAATTTATTAATCTGCTTCCATTTACGAGCCATACTTGGAATGATTTGAGCTTTCTCATCGGTAATGCCAAGCTCTTTTAAAAATGCACTACTCTGCTGTACATAACGCTGTTTCTCACGATCATGCGCTTGTACAGTTGGAGCTGTATTCATACTTTGCTTTTTACCCATATTAAGCATGGCTTTTTTCTTATTTTTTTTAAGCTGAATTTCTTGAAGAGTTGAAAATAAATTTGCTTGTTTACATTGAACAATCAAAGTTGCGATCTGTTCCAAACCCTCTTCAAAGGTATAGTTTTTGGTCACATCTTGAGTACTATAATGATATAAAGCTGAAAGCTGCTTTTTCCCATTTAACTCTACAATGCGGAAAGTGATTTTTTCTAGCTGTGCCAACTCTCCTTTATATTGGCTCAAAATCAAACGCTCAAAACTCTGCTCATCAAGCATTTGTTTGATTTCATGAAAGAATTGCTGTTCTTGCTCAAAGGAGAAAACCGACACAGATATACCTAAAGAATGGTGACTCATATAAACTGAAAGTTTAAAGGGTATAGGATTAAAAATAAAATAACTTTACGACTGTTTTGTATTTCTATACATTTGTATTTTTAATCAAAAAATAAACTTATGAGCAAATCGGTGTTAGAAACTTACGATCCTAAAGAAGAACTTTTTAATGCCTACAGCCATGGTGCTGGCGTTGTTATGGCCGTGGTTGCCTCTATCCTTTTAATTATGAAAGGATCTTATCTTTCCACCGGGCAGTGGATCGGTTTATGGGTATACTCATTTAGTCTGATTCTCGTTTTTACCAGCTCGACTCTGTATCATTTTGCGCAGACCCAAAACTTACGTTACTGGTATAAAAAACTCGACCACACCGCTATTTATTATTTAATTGCCGGTACATATACCCCGTTTTTGAGCATTGCGATACCTACACAAAAAGCACATGTTTTACTTATTGCACTCTGGAGCATTGCTGCAATTGGTACACTTTTCAAGTTAGTTTTTATTCACCGTTTTCAGAAAATTTCATTACTGGCCTATGTTCTTATGGGGTGGCTTGCCGTTTTTGTAATGGATGATATGCGCACCTATTTAAGTAAAGACGCTTTGATGTTATTGATTACTGGAGGTTTAGCTTACACTGTTGGAGCATTGTTTTACGCGTTAAAAAAGGTAAGATATACCCATGCGATATGGCATATTTTTGTACTTTTAGGTGCAGGTGCACACTTTCTTGCAATCTATTGGTACGTTGTTTAATCCATTTTTCACTCATATTCAGTGATCCTGAAAGAGTCATGGATGATGTTCTTTCACACTATTCTTTTAAGAAAAATATGCCTTTAAAGAGAATAGTAAACTAAAAATAAATTTTAACTTATATAAGGACTTATATGGAGTCAACCTCTGCGACAGCTGCTCCTGTAGTAGCCACCAATTCGAAAACACGGGTTTTATTTGCAAGCTTAGTCGGTACAACCATTGAGTTCTTCGACTTTTATATCTATGCAACTGCTGCCGTGATTATTTTCCCTCATCTATTTTTCCCTGCCAGCAGTGGCAGTGCTGCCGTTTTACAATCACTCGCAACATTCGCAATTGCCTTTATTGCCCGCCCTATTGGTGCAGCACTATTTGGTCACTTAGGGGATCGTATTGGACGTAAAGCAACACTAGTGGCAGCTTTGCTGACCATGGGTATATCAACGGTATGTATTGGCCTACTTCCAACTTATGCACAAATCGGGATTGTGGCTCCATTATTATTAGCAGCTTGCCGTCTAGGACAAGGCTTAGGTCTAGGGGGTGAATGGAGTGGCGCTGTACTACTTGCAACCGAAAATGCACCAGAAGGTAAGCGTGCATGGTATGGCATGTTCCCACAGCTTGGCGCCCCTATTGGTTTTATTCTAGCAACGGGTTCATTCTTACTTTTAAGTGCAGCTATTCCTGAACAAGCATTCATGCAATGGGGCTGGCGTATTCCATTCATTGCGAGTGCAATTTTGGTCATTGTTGGTTTATATATCCGTTTAAAACTCCATGAAACTCCAGCATTCCAAAAAGTTTTAGATAAACAAAAAGAAGTTAATATTCCATTTAAAGAAGTCGTTACCAAACACACAGGTAAGCTTATTCTCGGTACGATTGCCGCAATCTGTACCTTTGTTGTGTTTTATCTGACTACAGTGTTTGCACTTAACTGGGGAACGACGAAACTGGGTTATGCACGTGGTGAGTTTTTAGAACTTCAACTTTTTGCGACACTTTGTTTTGCAGCTTTCATTCCTTTATCTGCTATTTTTGCAGAAAAATTTGGGCGTAAAGCAACATCAGTTGGCGTATGTATCGCTGCTGCGATCTTCGGATTATTCTTTTCTAGCATGTTAGAGTCTGGAAATACGCTCATCGTCTTTCTTTTCTTATGTACTGGCCTATCAATTATGGGTTTAACCTATGGCCCGATTGGTACAGTTCTTTCAGAGATTTTCCCAACTTCAGTTCGTTATACAGGTTCAGCATTAACCTTTAACTTGGCTGGTATTTTTGGTGCATCGTTTGCGCCACTCATTGCTACAAAACTTGCTGAAACTTATGGTTTATATGCGGTTGGTTATTATCTGACAGCTGCATCACTTTTATCATTAGTCGCATTTTTATTGATACGTGAAACAAAGAACGTAGATGTGAATAATCAGATTTAAATATTTTCAAACACCCTCATATAAAAAAAGCCGGTTCAAAATTGACCGGCTTTTTTTATATATGAAAATTAATTCATTGATGCAGGGTTTGCTGGCGCAACACTGTTTGTTGGTGCTGGAGCAGTTACATTACTTGCTGCTACAGCTGCGGCACCCGCAACTGCTGCTTCACCAATTAAAGCAATTTTTGCTTTTTCTTGGCTTTTTGCAGATAAAGCTGGGTTAGTTGCCACAATACGATTAATGTTTGCAGAGTTTGCTGGAGCAATCGCAGCAGTTTGTAAAATGATTGGGCGATTACCTGTATTACCCAATGTATAACGAATACCTGTACGAGGGCTAATTACCGTCGTATTCTCTTGTTTCACTACAGCCTGAGCCGAAGTTGGGCCTTTTGCTGCAAGAACCTTATCAACCGTTGTGGTTTGAGGGGCTGAAGCTGTTTCTGCTGCGAAAACAAAACTTGGTACAGCAAGAACAGTTAAAAATAAAGGTTGTAATACTTTTTTCATTGTCTTTCCAACATACACTCTGGATGAGAAGTAAATAGCATTTAATACTTAAAACTGCAAACATTATTCACAGGCTTACTACAAACATAAAAAAAGCAGAACAATTGTTCTGCTTTTTTTATCAAGCAAATTAAATTTTGCCGTGACACTGCTTATATTTTAAACCAGAACCACATGGACATGGTGCATTACGGCTTTCTGGTACTGGGAACATTTGTTGTTCATCAGCCGACTCATTGAGAGCTTCTTGAGAGGCAGTCACTGCACCTGTTAAGCCATCCACATCATCATGTTCAAAAGAAAGCTTCATCGACTCAGCTTGCTGCTGCTGTTGAGCTTCCATTTCTGCAAGTTCTTCTGGTGTTGGAATATGTACACGAGACAAATCAGTCACAACATCAGTTTTAATGACGCCTAACATGTTCACAAACAAGTTAAATGCTTCTTTTTTGTATTCCTGTTCTGGGTTCTTTTGCGCATAGCCACGTAAGTGGATACCTTGACGCAAATAATCCATTGCAGCTAAATGATCTTTCCAGTGGCGATCAAGAGAGTTTAAAACGAAATGACGTTCAAGCATTGCTGCAGACTCATCACCCATTTGCGCACGGCGTTGACGATAACGCTCAAGCACTTCATCACTAATACGCTCAACAAGACCTTCTTCATCAAGACGACGATCTTGTTCTAACCATTCTTGAACTGGAAGCTCAATACCTAAATCAATACGTAAAGCATTTTCTAAACCTTCAATATCCCATTGGTCATGAATTGACTCAGGTGGAATAAAGTTGGCAATCATGGCTTGCATAACTTCACGATGCATTTCTTCAACGTAATCTTGTAAAGTATTTTCAGCTAACACTTCATCACGTTGTGAATAAATGATCTTACGTTGTTCATTATTCACGTCATCGTATTTCAATAAGTTCTTACGAATATCGAAGTTACGTGCTTCAACTTTACGCTGAGCATTTTCGATAGAACGACTTACCATTTTGTGTTCAATCGCTTCATTTTCTTGTAAGCCCATTGCACGCATCATGGCAACAACACGGTCACCTGCGAAAATACGCATGAGGTCATCTTCAAGAGATAAATAGAAACGAGAAACACCAGGGTCACCTTGACGGCCCGCACGACCACGTAACTGGTTGTCAATACGGCGTGATTCATGGCGTTCAGAACCAATAATGTGCAAACCACCTGCTTGCAATACATCTTCGTGGTCCTGTTCCCACTGTGCTTTCAGACGTGCTTCATCTTCTGCTGTTGGGTTTTCAAGCTTGGCAAGTTTCGCTTTCCAGTTACCACCCAAGATAATATCTGTACCACGACCAGCCATGTTGGTTGCAATTGTTACTGCATTCGGACTACCCGCCTGAGCAATAATGTCTGCTTCACGCTCGTGCTGTTTAGCATTCAACACTTCATGGTGAATACCAGCTTGCATCAACTTAGAAGATAGAATTTCACTGGCTTCAATGGTTGCCGTACCAATTAGAATCGGTGCAACACCTTGCTCACGAATATTCATAATTTCTTGAATAATCGCATTATATTTGCCATTACGGTTTAAATAGATTAAATCGTTTTGGTCATTACGAATCATTGGACGGTGAGTCGGAATAATGACAACATCAAGACCGTAAATTTCTTTCATTTCCGCAGCTTCAGTATCAGCAGTACCTGTCATACCTGAAAGCTTTTTATAAAGACGGAAATAGTTCTGGAATGTAGTCGTTGCTAAAGTCTGGTTTTCAGGCTGAATTTCCAAACCTTCTTTTGCTTCAACAGCTTGGTGTAAACCTTCTGACCAACGACGACCCGGCATTGTACGGCCAGTATGCTCATCAACAATGATGACTTCACCATCATGAATAATATAATGAACGTCACGTTGGAATAAGAAATGTGCACGAATAGCGGCAGATACATGGTGAACAAGGTTTAGGTTTGTTGCCGAATATAAGCTTTCACCTTCAGCCAACAAGCCCATTTGAATGAGTTCTTGTTCTACAGTTTCATAACCGATTTCAGTCATTTCAACTGAACGCTGCTTTTCATCAATCCAGAAATGACCACCATCAGCAACTTTTTCTTCTTTTTGCGGGCGTAGTTTTGGTGGAATCGTATTGATTGCCGTATAAAGATGTGAAGAATCTTCACTTTGACCAGAAATAATTAATGGCGTACGCGCCTCATCAATTAAGATTGAGTCAACTTCATCGATAATGGCATAGTGCAAACCACGTTGTTTCTTTTCTGCTAAAGAAAACACCATGTTGTCACGTAAATAGTCAAAACCAAATTCGTTGTTGGTACCATAGGTAATGTCAGCAAGGTAAGCCGCTGCTTTTTCTGACGGTTCTTGCATTGAATAAATTGTACCAATGCTTAAACCTAAGAACTCAAATAATGGACGGTTTAACTCAGCGTCACGCTGTGCCAAGTAATCATTCACAGTAATCACATGAACGCCTTCGCCACTTAATGCGTTTAAGTAACACGCCAAAGTACCCATAAGGGTTTTACCTTCACCGGTACGCATTTCGGCAATTTTGCCTTCGTGAAGAGTAATACCACCAATCAATTGCACATCATAATGACGCATGCCCATTACACGTTTTGCTGCCTCACGACAAACCGCAAACGCTTCTGGGAGTAACTTATCTAAACTTTCGCCATTGTTATAACGTTGTTTGAATTCTGGAGTTTTTGCAGATAAGTCTGCATCGCTTAAAGCTGATATCGTCGGCTCGAGCGCATTGATTTGCTCAACAATTTTGCGCATGCGTTTGAGTTCACGCTCATTTTTTGTACCGAAGATACCTCCGATCAGACTTGCCAACATGGATAAACTCTCTAAATCTTGCTTGGTCAAATGAATAAATTTTTTCTCAGTCGTTTATTATGGTGTCAGAAATTTGAAGTACAAGGGGTTTGCACAAAACCCATAAAAAAAATCTGATAGTTAGATAAACGGTTTTACCGTTTCTCTAAGCCCCTTTAATGCCCAAAACTCAACATTAACGCTTATCTATTGAACACAACTTCCGAGAAATCTAATTTAGCAAATTTATCTTAAAGTTACATTGATTCAGTCCATAAATTAACGAGTTTTAGTCATATATATTTACACTTATATAAAAAGTTCATAATAAAATACAAAAACAATAATTTTAATAATAAATAAATTGCGGCATAGTCATTTCAACATATAACAAATTTTAAGCAACTGAGGACAGATCATGACATTACGATTAGGAGACACTGCCCCTGATTTTCAACAAGAATCAAGCGAAGGCACAATTAGTTTTTATGATTTTCTAGGTGATAGTTGGGGCATTTTATTCTCACATCCCGCTGACTATACACCTGTATGTACAACAGAGTTAGGCTATACAGCAAAATTAAAAGATGAGTTTGAAAAACGTAATGTTAAAGCGATTGCCTTATCGGTAGATGATGTAGAGTCGCATAAAGGCTGGATTAACGACATTAACGAAACTCAAAATACTACGGTTAATTTTCCAATTATTGCTGACAAAGACCGTAAAGTATCTGAGCTCTATGGCTTTATTCATCCAAATGCCAGTGAAACACTTACCGTTCGTTCTTTGGTCATTATTGATCCGAACAAAAAAGTTCGTTTAATTATTACCTACCCTGCTTCAACTGGTCGTAACTTTAACGAAGTCTTACGTGTCGTGGATTCATTACAATTAACCGATAAGCATAAAGTGGCTACTCCAGCGAACTGGCAGCAAGGTGAAGATGTTGTGATTGTTCCTTCTTTAAAAGATGAAGAAGAAATTAAACAACGCTTCCCTAAAGGCTACACTGCGGTGAAACCTTATTTGCGCCTTACGCCACAGCCTGAAAGCAATAAAACCGACTAAAGGTTTTATTGCTTGCAAGACAAGGAAAGCGCGTAGGCAAACACTTGAAAAGTTGGCTACAAGACAAACGCAGTGCGTAGGCAAGCATCTGAAAAGTTGACTACAAGACAAACGCAGTGCGTAGGCAAGCATCTGAAAAGTTGACTACAAGACAAGCGAAGCGCGTAAGCAGGTATCTGAAAGACTCCCTGTAAGACACAATGATTAGAAAAAACGTAAAGAAAAATAACTAAAGCACATACACGAATGTTTCCATCTCCAAGCCATCTCACCCGATGGCTTTTTTTTGCATTATTGAATACACATGGTTTTTACTGTCGAGATCAGTTATAACTCCCAAGGAGTTTGTGCAAAAAACAACAATCATGATCCATAAAATTCATCATTTAAAATGCGGCAGTATGTGCCCTGTCTGCGCACCTTTATTTGGGCAGAAAGGCTGGAAAGCCGAAGTTGTATGTCATTGTCTTTTAGTAGAGACGGACCGCGGGCTTGTACTGATTGATACAGGATTTGGTCTGCAAGACTATTTACACATGCAACAGCGCCTTGGCTCTTTAGTCAAACGTTTGGGGAAAATTGAAACGAATCTTGAATTCAGTGCAATCCAGCAAATACAAAAATTGGGATTCCATCCTAAAGATGTACAACACATCTTTGTAACTCACCTCGACTTTGACCATGCAGGAGGCATTTCAGACTTTCCTCATGCCACAGTTCATGTCTTAGCCACTGAATATAATGCTGCGCAATTACCTAATTTTAAAGGTAAGCTTCGCTATAGAACCAATCAATATAATCAGCATCGATACTGGAACTTTGTTGAATATCAGCAAGGTGAAAAATGGTTTAATCTTGAAAAAGTAAAAGGTTTCCCACTGTTCCAAGATGAAATTTTAATGGTGCCATTATTAGGCCATTCCGCTGGACATTGTGGTATTGCCATCAAACAACAAAATCAGTGGTTGTTATTTTGTGGAGATGCTTACTACTCACACCTAGAGCTAAATCCTGCAAATAAATTAAGATCACTTACCCTTCTGGAAAAAACATTTGCAGAAGATAATGAAAAGCGTCTTATTAACCTTAAAAAATTACAGCATTTGGCTCAACATGAGCCAACGATTGAAATTATTTGCGCTCATGACCCTCATGAGCTTCGACGGTATCAAACATGAAAAAATTCTCATTCATTGCCCTAGTTCTGTGTTTAAACCTACAGGGATGTATGCAACATGAAAGCATTGCACATGAGCACAGACCCAAAGATTGGGGAACTTTAGTTTCTCAAACACATAATTTCTATCAAATGAGCAATGATGTTTTTCGTAGCGAACAACCAAATGCTGCAATGATTCCCGAATTAAAACGTTATCAAATCGGAACTATTATTAATTTAAGAGCTAAAGATTCAGATGAATTAGTATTTAAAAATGAGAATTTTAATCTTGTTCACGTTCCTATCGACACGTGGGCAATTAACAGACAAGACCTGTTAGAAGTCATGCAGCAAATTAAAATTGCTAAGCAAAATAACCAACGTGTTTTATTACATTGTTACCATGGTTCAGACCGTACTGGTGCCAGCGTTGCGATGTATCGAATTATTTTTGAACACTGGGCAATTGATGATGCAGTTAAAGAAATGAAGGAAGGCGGATATGGTTATCATATTATTTGGAAAAATATTGACCGTTTATTCACCCCTGAAAATGTAAAATGGATTCAACAACAATTGTCGAATCCATCTTAACTAGATCTTGAATAAACCTTAGATCAGATTAGCGTTGATCTAATGGCACCCAATCAATGACCCAAGCTGACTTCATATTTAAACTAGAGTCAGACGTAATTTTCTTACGAGCTGCATCTGCAGTATCACGGTCTTTCGCTGGTCCAACCATAATACGAATACCTTTACTGGTTGGGCTTGTCGTGACCTTATAACCTTTAGCGCGTAGTTTAGAAACAACAGCATCTGCATTTGCCTGATTAGCAGCCAATGCAACCTGTACCATCCACTTTTTATCGCCATTTTCAAGCAGCTCACGCGCTTTCTCAGCTTCAGCTTTTTTCTCAGCCTCGGCTTTATGCTTAGCTTCAGCTTTCTTTTCTGCTTCAGCATGTTTCTTAGCTTCAGCTTTCTTGTCGGCTTCAGCCTGATGTTTAGCTTCTTCAGCCTTTTTCTCAGCTTCAGCCTTATGCTTTTTAGCTTCAGCAGCTTTCTTTTCCGCCTCTGCTTGTTTTTTAGCCTCTGCTGCTTTTTTATCAGCTTCAGCCTGACGTTTTGCCTCAGCCGCTTTTTTGTCGGCTTCAGCTTGTTTCTTTGCTTCAGCAGCTTTTTTATCGGCATCTGCTTTAGCTGTATCTACTGGCTTTTTTGTATCAGTCTGCTGTCCTTTTGCCTTACCTTCCCCACCTGCAACCTCAGGAGGGATGTTATCCGAACTTTCTTGTGCAGCAGCACGACGAGCATTAATCGCAGCATATTCTGCAGCAGCTTTACGCGCTGCGTCTGCCTCTGCCTGTTGTTGCATTGCCAAGAATTCGGCAGCACGAGCTTCTTGTTCCGCTACAGCTTTTTCACGCGAACGGCGTTGTTCTTCAAGAAGACGTTTTTCTGTTTCCACATCCACTGCAAGCGGCTGTAGTTGTACCATCTGCCCTTCTTGTGCTGATTGCTTTGGTTTAGCTTGTGGCTTCGGTGATGTAGAGGTTTGTGGTTCAGCACCCACATGTTTTATTTCTTCATTTCCTTTTAGAAGTAATGCTGCCAATAAAACACCACCACCTAATAAAACAACGCCACCCATCCAGCGTTGTTTGTTATTCATTGACATTCTTCCAAATACTCCCAAATCGCTTCTAAAGTATGAAACGAACCACAGGCTAAAATCAGCTGATTGTTATTTGTTTGCTCAAGCGCTGATTTAAAAGCCTCTTTGATATTGCCAAATTGTTGTATTGTCTGGCCCTGTAAGGCGTCATTCAATTGCTGAATCGGTGCAGCACGCGGCACATTCAACTCAGCAATTTTCCAATGTAAAACAGTAGGTTTCAATAAATCGACTACTGATTTTATATCTTTATCTGCCAGCATTGAAAATACTGCGACAACTTCTGTGTACTGTTTATTGTATTCTAAGAAATTTCGCAATTGCTTTAACAAAAATTCAACACCATGTGGATTGTGTCCGGCATCAAAAATTATGGTTTTTCCATTGACTTGACGCACTTCAAAGCGTCCTGCCAAGCGTGCATTTTCAATACCCTGCTCTAGTGCCAATTGTGAGATTTCAAGGCCACTATTTAATACAGCAGCAACCGCTCCTGCAATATTTTCAATTGCAAGTGACCCTAATGGCAGTTTTAAAGTAGTTCCTTCACTTGCAAAATACCAGTGTTTTCCATCACTGGCGAGTTTATAAAAATAGTCTCTATTAATTGCATATAACGTCGCTTGTGAACTATTGGCTTTATCTTGAATGGCTTGAGGTAAAACTTGCTCACCTGCAAAAATTACAGGAATATCAGGGCGTATAATGCCTGCTTTTTCAAAAGCAATTTTCTCGATGGTATCGCCTAACCAATCAGTGTGATCAAGACCGATATTGGTGATTACAGCAATATTAGGGTCGATGACGTTGACAACATCAAGACGTCCGCCTAAACCGACTTCAAGCACCCAGACATCACATTGCTGCTGCTTAAAAATGACAAAAGCAGCCAAAGTGGTTGCTTCAAAAAAAGATAGGCTTAAATCGCAATCGCGACGTGCCTGATCAACTTGCACAAAGGCATCAATCAGGCTTTGATCATCAACCTCGACTCCACCTAACTTGACTCGCTCGTTAAAACGATAGATATGCGGTGATTGATACAACCCAACTTTATAGCCTTGCGCTTTTAATATAGACGCAAGTGTAGTGGTGGTTGAACCTTTCCCGTTTGTTCCGGCAACAGTAAAAACTTTAGCAACGGGTTTAGTCACGCCTAATTTTTCTGCTACGGGAATAACACGTTCCAGGCCAAGATCGATCCCTGTAACGTGAACATGGCTCCAATAATTGAGCCATGTATCTAACGAGTCTGTTGAAAGTGGAGCTTGTTGTTTCAAGGTAAGTTCATCAATTTCGATACAAGTCGAGATACAGTATCACGTAAAGCATGACGATGAACAATCTGATCGATTACACCATGATCAAGCAAATATTCAGCACGTTGGAACGGTTCTTCCAATGTTTCACGTACAGTTTGCTCAATTACACGTTTACCAGCAAAGCCGATCATTGCTTTAGGTTCTGCAATATGGATATCACCCAACATTGCTAAAGAAGCTGTTACACCACCATATACTGGATGTGTTAACACCACGATATAAGGTAAACCCGCATCTTTTAATTTTTGAATTGCAGCAGAAGTACGCGCCATTTGCATAAGTGACAACATACCTTCTTGCATGCGTGCACCACCAGAAGCTGCAAAGCAGATTAATGGTTGGCGTTTTTCAATTGCAAGCTCAGCCGCCTGAACAAAACGGTCACCTACTACAGTACCCATTGAGCCGCCCATAAAGTCGAACTCAAAAGCGCATGCAATCATGTCTACGCCATTTAAGTTACCTTGCATGGCAATTAATGCTTCCGTTTCACCAGTTTTAGTTTGCGCTTCACGCATACGTTCTGGATACGGTTTGCTATCAACAAACTTTAATGGATCTTTCGCACTAAACTCTTGACCTAATTCAGTCACCACATTGTCGAAGAACCAGTTTAAGCGATCGCGAGCTTTCATTTTTAAGTGTTCGTCACACTGTGGACATACATACGCGTTGAAAGATATAGCGGTACGTGTCACTAAAGCATGACATTCAGGGCACTCAATAGTCGGCTCAGTAAATGTTGCTTTGAGAGTCTGTTGCTCATCTGCAACTTCAATACCTGGAACTGGACGCTGTGTCCATGGCGTCGAAGGGCTAAGAACTTTCCCTGATTTCACTTCTTGATTCATACTAACTCATCGAGCGCTGCTCGAAGCTCCTTGACTTTATTCACCGTCTGTTCAACAGCTTCATCGGCTGTTAACGTTGCAAAAGATTTAACGAAAGCACTACCTACAATCACGGCATCTGCAACGCTACCCATCGCTTTCGCTGAAGCAGCATCACTAATTCCGAAACCAACGCCAACTGGAACGTTAGTTACACTTTTGATTTTTTCAATACGCGCAGCCGCTTCAGAAGTATCTAAAGTCGCTGCACCTGTTACACCCTTAAGTGAAACATAGTAGATAAAACCGCTTGCCTGATTTGCTACGTGTTGAATACGTTGATCGGTTGAAGTTGGTGCAAGTAAGAAGATTTGGTCCATATCATGCTGTTTTAAGATCGCACCAAACTCTTTTGACTCTTCTGGTGGTAAGTCCACAAGTAATAAGCCATCTACACCACATTGTTTCGCATAAGAAACAAACTTCTCATAACCAATCACTTCAACAGGATTGAGATAACCCATCAAAACTACAGGTGTTTCCTGATCCTGTTCACGAAACTCTTTTACCATGTTCAACGCATCTAAGGTGTTGGTCCCTGCCGCAAGTGCGCGTTCCGCAGCAAGCGCAATAACCGGACCATCAGCCATTGGATCTGAAAATGGTAAACCAAGCTCAAGAACGTCTACTCCTGCCGCAACCATTTTATGAAGTAACGGAACAGTTACTTGTGGCTGTGGATCACCCGCCATAACATAAGATACAAGCGCTTTACGTTGTTGGGACTTAAGCTTTTCAAAACGGGTGGCAAGACGTGACATAGGGTTGTGCTTTCCTTGAATTATTTAAAATTGAGGAGTTGTTTGTAGAAATACAAGAACACCGCATTTTAACGCTATTTTTTGTTCATTGAACAGGTCTAACGTTATGGCGATATTCGATTGTATGATTCATACAACCCATGGCGTACATTTATCAATATTTTGAAACTTTTCTCAATGATCAAAGCTTCCTATTTTTGAGCCATTATTCGTTTGTAATTTGAATAAAAAAGCATCAAAAAATCTATTTCTCTGTATTTTTATGGGTGAGTTGCAATTGCTTTTTACGAGTTAATAACGTTTGCCCTGTTAAATTTTTATGTGCTCTTGCAAGTGCAGACTGATCTGAATAACCCAACTGGTCAGCAATTGCAGTAAGACTTTCATTTTGACTTAACAATATCTCGCAGCGCTTCATACGCTCAGTATCTAAAATTAATTTAAATGAAGTGCTTAAGGCTTGTAGTTGACGCTGCAAGCTTCGTACTGAAACATTAAGTTCGATGGCAATATCTTCTATTTTTGGAGCCTGCTGCTTGTGCTTCAAATATTCTTGTACGATCCAATGTATTTGCTGAACTAAATCGGTATGTATTTTTCGTTGAACCAAAGCTTCTTCAGCTTGTTTCACTAAAAGCTGCACTAAAGTCGGGTCTGCATGCTGGGGACGAACATTTAAGCTTTCACTTGCAAAAGTTAATGCATAGTACGGTCGGTCAAATGACAATTTGCATTGAAAAAAGCGTTGATAATGAACCAATGGTCCCCGAGGTCGGTGTACAAACTCGACATGCTGTAAAAGAAAATCATGCAAGGGAGCAATCTCTTTAGCAAGCTGTACCATTGCAGCTAAGGTTAACTCACTAAGTACAATATTACTGTCATCAACCAAAGGCCAATACAAGCGAATTTTGGAAGCATCTTGCTCAATTTGTATAGGTACAACTTGCTCCCCATCAATGACTAGGCGGTGGAATTTAGCAATATACTTAACCACTTGACCTAAGGTATCACTTCTAGATGCCATGTAACCCAGCACGCCAAAGTTAGCAGGTGTAATACAGGCTGCCATTTCTAAAGCCAAATTAGTCACTTGTAATTGAGATTCAGTCAGTTCTAAAAGCTCAATAAAAAGATGTAAGGAGGACTGAGCATCAATAGAAGCAGATAAAATATTTTGTATTTGCCGAGTTTGAGTGTCATTTAAATTAAGTGACTGCCAAGCTATTCCCTTTTCTTTTAAATACGTATTCCAAAGATAAAAGTATCCATTTGAGATCGTAAACTCTTGCATGGCGTTTCCTTTTTTTACTGCCATCTTGTCGCAAACTGTATAAAAATTGGCGATAACTGTCAAAACAAAGCCAACCATTCACGACATACTAATGAAAAGCTTAGTTGCGAGAAATACAAAGATGAACGCACATGTTTCTTATCAGGTCGAGCCAGTGGTTCGCAAAGATCTAGATTTTCATTTAAACGAAGCACCACGCTTTTGGTTTAATAACGATCCTTTTTTGACTCGCATGTTTGATGCACTCAGCTTAACCTTTCCCGATGGAGAGCGTTATTTCATTGAATGTGTGCGGATGTTCCGTGACAAAATTGATGACCCGGAACTACAAAAGCGAGTTGCCGATTTTATTAAACAAGAAGCTCAACATGGCATTGCCCATGACAAAATGAATCAGCTCATGAAAGAACAAGGTATGCCTGTGGATGAGTTCACAAGCACACTTAAAAGGATTTTCCGTTTTGAGCTCACCAAACGTTCACCGCAATACAATATTGCCATGACAGCCGCAGCTGAACATTTAACAGCATTAATGGCAGAAACCTTTTATAGCAATAAAAAAACCTTGGAAAATGCTCATCCTTATGTACGCGCGCTGTTTGCGTGGCATGCCATTGAAGAAATGGAGCATCGCGATGTAGCATTTGATGTCATGAGACAAGTAGGTGAAGTTCCAGAGTCAACACGTCGCTTTGTACTTGTTTTAACAACTGTACTCATGTTTGGTTTTACACTTTATAGAACCAACATTATGTTGAAATGTGATGGCTTTAGCCCTAAAGAAAGGTTATCAATGACACTCAAAGGTTTACCTTGGTTCTTTGGAAGAAATGGCACATTAACGGCTATGAAAAAACAATATTTGGACTGGTTTAAAAAAGATTTTCACCCAAGCCAACATCCTGTTATTCGTCAGTATCCTGTTTGGATTGAAACTTTAGAAAAAACAAATGACCCAATCGCAGCGGGAGAAGCATTTTGGCAAGCAGGTTTATAACCTGCTTGTTACCACTTTGCATAATGTTGTTCTAATAGCCCGTATTGCTCATTGCAAGTGATTGTATCGATTGCCTCATGCTCAATAGTGCCGCTAATTTTGGCTTGCCACTGATTGAACTGGCTTCCGATCATCCTTAAATTAATATTTTCGTATCGACACCAACCAATATGGACGTGCAGATTAAGCTTTTGATCTAAAGAGCTAATTTTCCATGTCTCATCATTTATTTTTTCAAATAAAACATCTGTAAGTGGAAATAAAACGCCATTCACCCATAAACAGTTTTCATTACCAAAACTTTCATTAACCCCAGAAGCCAAATTTAGCCCAATACGTCTCCCCTGCTCATCCCAAAAATTACATGAAAGCCAAAACCAAGCGGTCTCAGGGCGTAAAAAACCACAAGTATCATCAAGCGATGCAAATGTCTTTTCATCGAATTGTATAAGTTGATTCTGTTTATTAATGAACATTCCCTCTACAGCCAAAGTGGTCTGCTTTTGGGTATACGTCCAACCATTAATACCTGTTGGGGTACACAAACTTAAAATATCTGTTCCAGCACAAAAAATACGGGCACTCAGGCAAATTTCACCATATTTAGTCACCCGAATGTATCGCACACCATTGGCATGCTGAATATCGATCTGATAAGGCGATTTAGAAAAATAGCTTTGATTAAACAATGGCTGCTCATCAAGATGAGTTTTATGGCCTAAAGGTTGAATGGCGTTCCACTCAATGACTTGCCCCGTTTCATGATCATAAATATAGAAAAAGCCATGCCCAACCCAACCAATATCTGCAATTGCGAGACCAATACTGTAATGCTTATGCTGAATGCCACAGAATTTAAATTTTTTATACTTTAATTGCTTACGCCAGCCCTTTAAGACCTTGCCATAAGGCGTTTTATAGATATAACGTTGTACATGAATGGTCGACGGTACAGATTCAAAACGCCCATAACGAGGCTGTCCATTTTCTTGAATTAAATCCATTATTTATTATCCGTTGATTTCCTGCTCATCTATTGACTAATAATAGACTGATCACTGACCAATTGGCTACTCATCTATTTTGATCTTCAAATGACTTTTGTTGAGCGATAAAAAAAGAGCATATTGATATGCTCTTTTTTCTATTATTCACTTAAATCGATATACGATAACTTAAACTCTTTGAGGGTCTATTGCAGTAGCTATGACCCAATCCATCAACAAAATCAAATTCAACTCATGATTTAAGTGCAACTCAATTTCTAAAAGTTAAGCGTCATCATCACTTGTTTGTTCTGGTTCTGACTCTTGCTCGTTACTATCCTGATTTTCCAATTTTTTCTCAGCGATTTTTGCTGCTTCATAGCCAGCAAAGGCACCTGCTGCTTTTTCTAGAAAACCTGCATCTGGATCTAATTTATCGACGCCTTGTTCTGCGATAATTGCACCAGCAATTTTACCTACTTCATCTAGAAGACCCATTTTGATTACTCCAAAGAGCTTATGTTGAGCTTCTAGTCTAAGCAGATGGATTGTAAATAGTGCTACAAAAAAGTTGCGATTTGAGAGAGCTATACATGAGATCGGCAATTTTTTATATTTTATTTTTGCCTTTAAGCCTTTTTTAAGAACACTTAGAGAAGTAAATAAGTGTTTTCCCAACGCGTTGGATTGAACTCACCTTGTACTAGTTGGATATAACGACCTGCAATATGGTCAATCGGAATGCAATCATCAATATCTACTACACGGTCTGTATGTGGTTTATGCCACTCTTGATCTATAAACTGTTTACCTAATTGTTTTGCACTTACCGAATTAGGTGCAACAACCAAATGATAACTATGTAACTCACCAAAAGCATTAGGTGTATAGCCACCCAGATTGATCAAATACAACTTTAGATCTGAAGCTGACGGCGCTGCATCAGAAAACTGGATTTGATAGTTCTGCCCTTGAGAGTTAACACCAGAAAGCTTGGCCCAAGCATCGATATGTAACCCTTGAGCCTCACCAAACCAAGCCTGTTTAAGTTGAGGGTAAATTTCTTCCAAAGTATCCCCTACAGCCATCACAACATCATGGACTTCTGTATTGGCACGTGCATGACGGCCACCTAACATCACCATAAACAAGCTTGGCATTTTTTCCTCTTACATCTCAACCATTTCTACGCCATCAATGCGTGCAACTGTCATTAAATCTTTATCACCACGGCCTGAAACAGTCGCAATAATTATCTGATCTTTAGACATGGTTGGTGCAAGCTTAGAGACATACGCCATTGCATGTGAGCTTTCAAGCGCAGGAATAATCCCTTCAATCTTGGTTAAGTCACGGAAACCTTGCAGGGCTTCTGTATCGTTAATTGGCACGTATTCTACGCGCTTCATATCTTTCAAGAAGCTATGTTCAGGACCAACACCTGGATAGTCCAAACCTGCAGAGATACTATGTGTCTCGATAATTTGGCCTTGTGCATCACTCATGAGGTAAGTACGGTTACCGTGTAACACGCCAACATGACCTGCATTTAATGGTGCAGAGTGTTTTCCAGTTTCAATACCAAAACCAGCAGCTTCAACGCCATACATTTTCACGTTGGCATCATTTAAGAATGGATAGAACAAGCCCATTGCATTTGAACCGCCACCCACACATGCAACTAACGCATCTGGTAAGCGACCCGCTTGCTCCAAAATCTGTTTACGTGCTTCACGGCCAATAATAGACTGGAAGTCACGAACCAATTGAGGATATGGATGCGGACCTGCAACTGTACCAATCACATAGTAAGTACTATCAACATTGGTTACCCAGTCACGCATTGCTTCGTTCATGGCATCTTTTAATGTTTTAGAACCGCTTTGCACAGGTACAACTGTAGCACCCAACAAACGCATACGATAAACGTTCATCGCTTGACGCTTAACGTCTTCAGCACCCATATACACAACACATTCAAGACCTAAACGTGCTGCAATTGTTGCTGTTGCTACACCATGTTGGCCTGCACCAGTTTCGGCAATAATACGTTTTTTGCCAGAAAGCTTTGCCAATAATGCCTGACCAATCGTGTTATTTACCTTGTGTGAGCCTGTATGGTTCAAGTCTTCACGTTTAAGGTAAATTTGCGCACCACCTAACTCTTTTGACCATCGCTCAGCATAATAAAGTGGACTAGGACGACCTACATAGTAGGCGAGGTCACGGTCGAATTCTGCCAGAAACTGTTCATCATTTTTCATGCGAGAATAGAGATTTTCTAAATCTTCTAATGCCGCCATGAGTGTTTCTGACACAAAACGTCCGCCATGGATACCGAAATGCCCATTTGCATCTGGGAATTGGGTATAGTCAATCACATTATTTTGCTGATCCACGTTGGACTCCTTGCATAAATCGTTCAATGAGTTGTTGGTCTTTTATACCTTTTGCGGACTCTACGCCTCCGCTCACATCTACTGCAAAAGCACCGGTAGTATGAATAGCGTCAATGACATTGTCAGGGGTCAAACCACCTGCCAAAATTAATGGAATATCAAGTTTCGGGAATTTAGACCAGTCAAACTGATGTCCTGTGCCCCCTTTAAGCTCAGGATGCCACGCATCGAGCAATACAGCACTGGCACCAGCTGCCTGATATTTTTGAATTTCAGCAACTACATCCAGATCAGGTTTGACCTGAATCGCCTTATACCAGCGACGCTTACAATGGCGAGCAATATCTTGGCATTGTTCTGGAGTTTCATCGCCATGTAGTTGTAATACATCTAGGGGAACACAATCAAGTACATCCTGAATTTCAGTGGCACTCGCATTTACAAACAAACCCACCATTTGTACATAAGGCGGAACGTGTTTTGCTAATTCTTGTGCTTGTTCAACTGTTACATTTCTTGGACTTGGCGGGAAAAAAACAAAACCTATCGCATCTGCTCCAGCAGTAATCACTGCCTGAACATCTTGCTTACGAGTAATTCCACAGATTTTTGCTCGTGTACGTTTTTGGTTTGATTGGCTCATGATCTGCCTAAACTACAACCATTTTTTAAAATAAACGCCATTGTAATGCAATTTTTGCCCCTTGCGTAAAAGTTCTCTGGGAATTGGTCGAAATGACATTGTCGGAAGTAATTCAGCACTTTATACTGCGTTCAAATGGAAGCAAGTGTAAGCAATTGATGCTTTAGGGAAGCTGGTGAAAGTCCGGCACTGCCCCCGCAACGGTAACAATGTAAAGCATATTTTTTAAGTTGAGATCGACTTACACCACTGCAGTGATGTGGGAAGGTGAATATGTCCATAAATGATTTATGGCGCTGAAGTCCGGAGACCTGCTTGTTTCATCTATCTACCCGATCATTCACGTGGGGTGAATGTATGGAGCATGTTATGTCTAAGTCTTTTCAACCTACCCGTCTGGTGGGGGCTATCGCTATTGCGATGGGGTGTTCACCTGTTATTTTTGCTGAAGATACAACTACCACAACTCAGCTTGATCCAATTGTAGTGACTGCTTCAAAAAGCGCAGAAAAAGCGAGTGAAGTTCCGGCGCGTATTTCTGTGATTGATGAAAAAACCATTGAGCAGAATCCATTATTAAACGTTTCAGATATTATTCAACGAGACCCATCCATCTACGTAAAACAAAGCGGTGGTCTAGGTCAGATTTCTGAAATTTCTCTTCGTGGTACTAAATCAGTTCATACATTGGTTCTTAAAGATGGCGCTCGTTTAAATAGTCAAAATGAACTTGGTCCTTTATATCCAGCATTTTTAGATACAACAGATGTTCAACAAATTGAAATCTTAAAAGGCCCAGCATCAGTTCAATATGGAAGCGATGCTATTGGCGGTGTAGTTCAGTTAATTTCTAAAAAACCTGAGAAAACAAGTGCTGAGCTAACGGGTATTTATGGTGAAAATAATACCTATAAGACTATTGTTAATGCCAATCTTGTAAGTGATCAAGGTTTCTATGCTCAAATAGGTGGACAACGCTTAGAAAGTGATGGAACACGTATTTTTGAAAGCCAACCAGAAAATGAAAAGGCTGGATATGATCAAAAAGGTTATCACGCTAAAGTAGGCTTCTTTCAAGAAAACTTAATAGATGCTTCTGCTTCAATTAGTGAAAATAAAGGCACTAATGTTTTCAGTAATGATTACATAACTAACACAGCACAGCGCCTATTCGAAAATCGAGTGATCAACACGAAAGTTGCTTATAATATTTTGCCTGATCTCATCATCAATGCACACTATGCAAATGTTCAAGATAAACAAAATGTTCCTGCTTACGACTCATATTACAATACTGAAAACAATGAAAGCGATCTAAACCTGAAATGGAAATTTACTCCAAATCAGAACATTTTGGTTGGTGCAACATATAACGATGCAAATTATAAAAGTAATACCATTCTTAACTCAGATAAAAGTGTAAATAGCACGGGATATTATTTACAGCATCAACTCAAGAATGATCTTTTTGACACCCAAGTTGGCGTTCGCTTAGAAGACAACCAACGCTTTGGTACTCATACTGTTGGACAAGGTGCTATCCGCTATCATTTCTTACCTAATGCTAGTGTATATGCAAATATCGGCAGTGCTTTCAGAGCTCCAACCTTGAATGAACTATATTCACAATGGGGAGGTAATGAAAACTTAGCGCCAGAAAAAAGCACTTCTTATGAAATGGGTGTGAACTATGATCTTACCTCTAATGTGAGTACTAATTTTTCTGTTTATCATACAAAAATTAAAGATCTTATTGCCTACAATGCAGGCACTAATACAAATATAGCTAAGGCGAATTTTACTGGTGGCGAAGCTGGAGTAAAGTGGCATCAAGATGATCTGTTCTTATCTACTGAATATGCTTACGTAAAAACAGAAAATGAAAAAGACAATACAGAAATTGCTTATCGCCCTCGCCAGACTCTCACTGTAAGCACAGGTTTAGAGAATGCAGTTTATGGAATTAGTGCCTCGTTAATCGCTAGAGCTAAATCTTATGCAGATTCTGCAAACTCTATGCGAGTACCAGGTTACGCAACAGTAGACTTAAATGCCTATTGGAACGTTATTCCTAACGTAAAATTATTTACCAATATTCAAAACGTAGGTGATGTTCAATATCGTGAAGTATTAAATACATATCCTTCAAATGACTGGTATGTTAATTCAGGTCGCCAAGCTTCTGTTGGCGTAACTTTCCGCTATTAATTTCTCAATCTGATTATAAAAATATTTTCTTAACTCCAGTTTCGGGGTAATGTTTTGACCGACATTATCCCCTTTTTTATGTTCAGGATATCCATCATGGGACACCGTTTAAGCAAAATCTACACACGCACAGGCGACTCAGGCACCACAGGTTTAGGCGATGGCTCTCGTGTTGCCAAAGATGATTTACGAATTACGGCACTTGGTGATGTTGATGAACTCAATGCAATTATTGGTGTACTCCGTGCACAAATCACAGCCAGCCAAGTGACTAATAAAGCAGATTGGGACAAAAGCCTGAGCTTGATTCAACATTGGCTTTTCGACTTAGGTGGCGAAGTCTGTATTCCAAATTACAATTTACTTCAGCCCGTTTGTATTGAGTTTCTGGAAAAAGAAATTGACCGTATGAATGAAGATTTGCCTATGCTGAAAGAGTTTATTCTGCCATCTGGCTCTTTATCTTGCAGTTATGCTCATCAAGCGCGTGCTGTTTGCCGTCGTGCAGAACGGTCACTCATGTCAGTACAAACGCGTGATCAAAATATTCAAGCCACGGCGCTCCAACTTTTAAACCGTCTATCAGACTGGTTATTTGTCGCATCTCGTGCTCTACAGCGTGCCGAAGGTGGACAAGAAGTCCTTTGGCAAAAAAATATTAATGAGATTATTTAAAAATAGACTAACTTAAGTATGGTCTCTACTTTTGAAGAGACCATAACCAACAATAACTGAATAGAAGAAAATTATGCGCATTATTGGTCATCGTGGTGCACGCCGAGAAGCTCCTGAAAATACATTAGGTGGTTTTCAGCACATAAAAAACTTAGGTATTCGTGGTGTCGAATTTGATATTCGTCAGCTTCAGGACCAAGAATTGGTCGTTATTCATGACGATAATTTTTTACGTACAGCTGGAGTCGACCAAATTGTTGAGCAGTCCACTTTGGCTCAAGCTTTAACATTTGATCATTGCCAAAACTGGCCCAACTGGCCAAATTCAGAGCCAACACCAACTCTTACAGGTGTTTTAAACCTGCTTGATAACTTCGATCATATTGAAGTTGAGGTTAAAGCTGTCAGAGATATGGCTTTTGCAGAAAAGTTAGTTCAAAAGCTTGAGCCTGAATTACAGGGTTATGAAAAAGTCGTAACTATCACAAGTTTCGATCTTCAAATTTTAACTGCCTTACGTGATATCAACTCACAATTTAAGCGCGGTTTGTTAGTTGAAATTCCAGTTGGAGCCACAGCAATTGAACTCGCTCATCAATTTGGTTGCTGTCATATTGGTTGGTATGACCAACTTGCTACAGATGAAATGATTCAACTATCTCATCAAGCAGGTTTAAACATTAGTGTCTGGACAGTTAATGATGTAGAAAGAGCAAAAAAGCTCCGTGATTTAGATATTCAGGGGTTAATTACAGATATTCCCACAACAATGCTCGAAGCACTTTAAATATAAAAAAGGTGGTATTAACCACCTTTTATTTTTTCTCTGCCTGAATCAGGCGTTGTCCACTCTGATCAAGTAAATACAAGGTATTACCTACCAACTGGAAGCGTTGAATACGTTGTAAAGAGTCAACTAGTTCTGCTTCTTGAGCCAAAGCGCCATCACAACTTGAATGACCCGCATTCACTTCCATATCAAGTTTCTTTTGGTTGAAATCGAAAGTATAGCGTCCAAAAACACGATTACATCCCGTATGACCAGACACCGTTTTGACTGCTGAGTTCAATGAAAGAGTCGGCCATTGGTTAAAGAATTTGGCTTTATGACCGTTGATTTGAGTAATTTGCCAGTCAATATCTTGAACACCTTCTGGGCTCACTTTCTTTTTGACTACTGGTGTTTGTACATGGTGTGTGGGTTTTACATGGCCTTTTTGAATATTTTGTTGCGGCGTGCTTTGACATGCTGCCAATACAAGGCTGATTGCGATGAAAAGACATTTCAATGGCAATTTCCCTGCAATATCAATGCTATTCTTTTTTCTCAATCGCTGTATTTTCATTACACAACTTCTCCTATCTGAAATGTTGCCAAGCATGGTTTAATTCTGTTACGGTTCTTTCAATACATCTGTACAATAATGTTAGTGATTCTCACTATGCACGTGCTAATATGATGTGCAAAATAGCAATAAATCTTGATGATTGGTTTTGCTATGTCGTTTTGTCTTTTTACCTTGTATGACAAGGTTTCTAGGAGCGCTGCCGGATATGACTTCCGCCCCACTCAAGGCCCCAATTAACTGGACCGCTAGCATTACCTTAATTGGTTTACCAATTCTTGCTGCAATCATAATCCCGATTTATGCGTATTATTATGATTTTAGTGTAAGCGCATGGGTAAGCTTATTTTTTCTTTTAGCTTTAAGTAGCATGGGGATTACTGCTGGTTACCATCGTCTTTGGGCACACCGTGCTTATGAAGCGTCATTACCACTTAAAATTCTTTTAATGATTGGCGGCACATTTGCTGTACAAAACAGTATTCTGTTTTGGGCATCTGGTCACCGTACTCACCACCGCCATGTTGACCATGTGGATGAAGATCCGTATTCAATTGAACGTGGTTTCTGGTATGCCCATATGGGTTGGATGATCCGCGATCATTCTCCATCTAAACCTGACTTTAAAAATGCACCTGATTTGCTCAATGACAAACTCGTGATGTTCCAGCATAAATACTATGCTTTGCTGGTTGTAGCAGTTCATGTCGGCATTTTAGGTTTAGTTGGTTGGGCAACTGGCGATTTATGGGGAGTTGTTCTTCTCGGTGGTTTATTGCGTTTAATCATTAGCCATCAAGTAACATTCTTCATTAACTCACTTTGCCATATGTTTGGTAAACGTCCTTATACTGATGAAAACTCAGCACGCGATAACTTCTGGTTAGCGATTGCAACATGGGGCGAGGGTTACCATAACTATCACCATATTTTCCAATACGATTATCGTAATGGTGTGAAATGGTGGCAGTATGACCCGACTAAATGGTTAATCTGGACATGTTCTAAAGTTGGTTTAGCAAAGAACTTACGTCGTATTCCGAGCTTTAATATTAAAAAAGCAGAATTGGCAATGAAGTTTAAATATGCTGAACAAGACCTTGCTATTTATGGTCATGACGTAAATGCCGATATGAGTCAAATGAAGCAACGCATTGCTCAAGAATATGAAGCATTTACCCACACTTTAAATGACTGGGCGAAACTCAAAGAACAAGAGTTACAAGCGAAGAAAGCAGCTATGGCTGAAAAGATTCATAAAATGGATCATAAGTTAAAGGTTGATTTCCAATTGCTTGAACATCGTTTGAGTCATCACCGTGAGTGTTTAGAAACTTTAATGCGCAACATTAAAAAGAACACAAACGTCGTACCAGACTAATACGAGTCTAGTTCGAAATAGCGCCTGCAAAGCCATGCTTTGCAGGCGCTATTTTTTTGGCTCGTTTTTAACTATGGTATAGTGAAGTTCGCCTCAAATATTCAGCCTAGTCTATGCAATTCAATCCGCTTTATTCATCACTTAATCCAAAGCTTTTTCATATACAACAGCCTTCTCCTCTGCGTGGTGCGAAAGCTGGTCACTTCAATTTAGCTTTAGCCGAAGAGTTACAATGGACAGATGAAGAAAAACAAGCTTGGGTAGAAATTTGCAGTGGTCAGCGGACTTTCTCAGAGTTTCCCCCTTTAGCAATGGTTTATGCAGGCCATCAGTTTGGACAATGGGCAGGTCAGCTAGGCGATGGACGTGGTTTACTCATTGGACAAATTCTGAATAAAAATGGCCAAACCATCGATTTGCATTTGAAGGGCGCAGGCCCTACCCCCTATTCACGCATGGGAGATGGTCGAGCAGTTTTACGTTCAGTTGTTCGTGAATATTTAGCAGGTCATGCCTTAAATGCGCTAGGAGTCGCATCGAGTCATGCAGTAGGTTTTACAAGCTCTGCTCAAGGTGTACAGCGTGAAAAACTAGAACCAGGTGCGATGCTGCTTAGAACATCTGAATGTCATATTCGTCTAGGTCATTTTGAATGGATCAATCAATATGCACCAGAGTTATTAGCTGAGTTCACCCAAAAATGTATTGAATGGCACTATCCAGAATGCCAGCAAGAAGAACAACCTATTTTAGCTTTTGCTAAAGCTGTGATTAGAAATACAGCCATTATGATTGCCAAATGGCAGCTGGTCGGTTTTGCTCACGGTGTGATGAATACCGATAACTTAAATATTACAGGCTCTACACTTGATTTTGGTCCATATGGTTTTATGGAACGTTTCCGTCCAAACTGGATTAACAACCATTCCGATTATCAAGGGCGTTACACC
The DNA here is from genome assembly GCA_025736915.1 of Acinetobacter nosocomialis. Classification (GTDB taxonomy): domain Bacteria; phylum Pseudomonadota; class Gammaproteobacteria; order Pseudomonadales; family Moraxellaceae; genus Acinetobacter; species Acinetobacter nosocomialis_A. Next base: position 1,382,732 of record CP107049.1, read on the forward strand.
TATCAAAACCAACCGAGTATTGCGCACTGGAACCTATGGACTTGGTTAAATAATCTAGTTCCACTTGCTGAACCTGAGCAAAAAGAGCAATTCAAAGAGGAATTAGCTGCTTGCTTAGAAGAGTTTGAACCCACCTTTATTGAGCACTACACCACTGGATTGTGTAAAAAAATGGGACTCCCTCATTTCCACAAAGACAGTACTGAATGCGGCTTAAGCTTTTTGCGTATTTTGCAAACGGAGCAGCTTGATTACACTCAAAGCTTTATTCGACTACAAAATAAAGAATACAAAGCACTACGAGATGATTGTCTTGATATACGACAATTTGATGCTTTCCTTACCCAATATCAAAGCATTCGTGAACATCAAGATACAGATGAACTTGATGCAAACATGCAAGAAGCAAATCCGATTTATATTTTACGTAATCACATGGCACAGCGAGCGATTGAAGCAGCGGAGCGAGATGATTTTAGTGAGGTAGACCGTTTGTTTAAGCTACTCAATCATCCTTATACACGACAGCCAGACTTGGAAAAACCAGAAGATTTAGGACCGTTACCAAGTGATGTACCCGATGTAGCGGTGAGTTGTTCGTCTTAATATAAAACTCTAAAACTCTCTTAAGTGGCTTAACTTAAGAGAGTTTCTTAATCATCAAAGAATAATATATGAAAATTAGACCTATCATTATTTGTACACTTCTTATAGTTCCACTCGGAATCACTTTTTATAAGTATGAAAAATATTTACCTACTTTTGCAGGCTCTCATAAAGCACTTACAAGTAATGAGATATCCCATCTTATAAAGACAAAACCTGTAACCTCAATTGAAGTGTTTAAAAATCAACGCATACTTCTACTCAAAAGTAATCAGGAAGTAATTCGTCGTTATCCTATTCGCTTAGGCTTTAACCCTGAAGGACACAAAAACTTTGAAAATGACGGTAAAACACCTGAAGGTGTTTATTCTATAGATTGGCGCAATCCACAAAGTGCTTTCTATAAATCATTGCATATTTCCTATCCCGATGCGAAAGATATTGCTTATGCCAAACAGCATAACCAGCCAACTGGCGGAAACATCATGATCCATGGTTCAGTTCCAAAATCCTTACTCTCGATGCCTTTTAGTTCAACCTATATGCCACACAAAGATTGGACTTTAGGTTGTATCGCAGTTAGAAATGTAGATATAGATGAAATTTGGCAGTTAGTTCCCAATCACACCAAGATTATAATTTATCCATAATCTCTGAAAACTATCCACATTTTCTGTGGATAACATTGTGGTTATCCACAGAATAACTTTTCCAAGCAATTATTCTTCAGGATATTCGAAGCGATACCCTACACCGTAAACTGCTTGAATCCACTCATGACGGTTACCAGTTTCGGCCACTTCCGTGATTTTTCGACGCAAGTTTTTAATATGGCTATCAATAACTCGGTCAGCAACATCAAAGCTATCCGGATTAATATGGTCTAATAATTGTGCACGTGAATAAACTTGCCCTACATGTTCTAAAAATAGCTCAAGTAGGCGAAATTCTGTCGGCGTTAAACTTAAAGATTTTTGTTGATACCAAATTCTTTGTTGAGCTTTATCGATGCGGAATGAATCATTTTGCTCTGGCTCTGCTTTACGTTCCAAACGGCGTAAAACTGCTTGTACACGGGCAACTAACTCTTTTGGACTAAAAGGTTTGCACACATAATCGTCTGCTCCCATATTTAGCCCTAAAACACGGTCAATTTCTTCAGTACGCGCAGTCACCATAATAATCGGTAAATCTGACTGTTCACGTACCTTACGGCAAATGGTTAAACCATCCATTCTTGGAACCATTAAGTCCAGAATCATTAAATTAGGTTTGCGTTGTTGAAAGCTCGTATAAGCATCTTGACCATCATGAAACATGCTAACTTCGAAACCAGCAGCCTCAAGATAATCACGCACTAGCTGCGCTAACTCGACTTCATCCTCAACCAACATTACATGTTTCATGGGCCATTTTTCCTTTTATTTAACTCTGCTTTTCAAAGGTCAGTACACAACGTAGACCACCTAATGGTGAGTGTTCAAAACTGAGTGTACCACCAAGCGCTTGCGCAATTTTACAAGATAAAGCTAAGCCTAGTCCTGTTCCACCTGTACTACGCGTGCGCGAATCATCGACACGATAAAAACGTTCACCTAAACGAGACAATTGTTCATCATTTAAACCAAATGGGCTGTCATCGACGTATAAAGTCCAATCTTGGGCTGTTTGTCGTGTATGAATATGAATCTTTCCACTTGTTTCGGTATAACGAATACTATTACTAATCAAATTCACAATAATTTGTTTAAACCGGTCACGATCTAATAATAATGGAACGCCCTCACCTTCCACCTCAATTTCTAAGCCTGCTTGCTCGAGTTTAGGTCTGAAATTTTCGACCTCTTGAAGTACAACATCCCATGGATTGACCGAACTAACATAACATTTAAGTTGCTGAGCATCGGCCTGAGCCAAGTCTGCAAGGTCTTGAGTGAGTTTCTTTAAACTCGAAACTTGTCGCATCATGGCATCAAGGTGTTCAGGAGTCGCCTTTCGAATACCATCTTGCATTGCTTCAATTTGCGCCTGCAATACAGCTAATGGTGTTTTCAATTCATGAGATGTATCAGCAACCCATTGACGGCGTGATTCTTCATGTTGATGTAGAATCTCGGCCAAATGATTCAATTGAGTTGATAAATCACCAAGTTCATCATTACGTTTAATGACCACTTGATGTTGGTAATTACCTTTAGTTAACTCCTTTGTTGCATTTAATAACCGTTGAATTGGCTTTTTAAAATAAGTTGCCATTAAAAGTGCTGCAACTAAACTTGATAGTAAAGTTAAGGCATAAATTAAAAGTAAATAACGCTTTTGATTACTAAAGAAATTAATACTTAAAGCATCTTCTTTATCTAGAACTGGTTTTAAACCTAAATAACCGACCACCTGATTGTTAACGATGATAGGACGATAGGACATCTGATCTGAAGATGGAGGTTCGCCGACTACAAATTGGTGTTTGGCATCATATAAAGATAAACGAGAACTTAAGCCCAAACGGTCTGGCAAAGCAATAAAGCGCTTCTTTCCATTTTGAGTCTCAATGTCTTTGAGACTTTCTCTTTTTGACTTGTTTTTACTGTCATCACGCGGACGGAACTGGTTGGCACTTAATGGGAATTTCAAACCTTCAAATGGTTGATACTCAGAAGGCAAATTCTTTTCCAATGTGCGTAGCTCTTCATCACTAAAAATAGAGTTTTTATTTGCAGTCGCACCATCTGGAGAAACATTAATGAGAGTGTGCTCATCGAACGAATGCTGCTGAATGGCAATATCATATTGGCGTCTTAACCACCACTGCGAAAGACGATCATAATCATCTGGAGCTGCCGTTCCTTCAATTTGTAAGATTTGCGCCTGAATCGCATTTCCCCAATCATGATAAACGGTATAGACATTCCCAAGATTCGTCATGAGCCGATCTAGCTTTTGCATTTCAACATCGGCCACATATTTGGCAAAGTTCTTTTGCATCGTCCAGTGCAGAACACTCAAACTTGCGGTTGCAATTAACAGCGTAGTAAGCAAGACCGTTAAAAATAGCCGCAATGCAATGGGAACACGTAGTACGTTCAAAAGCACTCTCTCATTTTTACCTTATATTTGGCATTGTAACTAACAACGAAAAGAAAAACTCTCCATTGTTTCTTCATCTTTATTATCTAATCTTTAAGCCATCTGAAAACAAACATTAAAGAGCTTTAAACATGAAAATGACGGCAAAAATCGCATTATTCAGTGCAGCAATTGTAACTATGGGCAGTTTGGCTGCGTGTCAATCAAACCCGCAAACGCCTAATTCAGAACATCACATGATGCAAGATGGTCCACGAGATGGCCACCACCGTATGAAACACCGTGAATTTACCCCTGAGCAAAAAGCAGCGTGGGAACAGCATCGTGCAGAACGTCAAGCTCGTTTTGAACAGATTCAAAAAGCATGTGAAGGCAAAGCAAATGGTCAAGCTGTAAATGTTCAAGTTGGAGATAGAACACTTGAAGGTACATGTAATCTTCGTTTTGAGCCAAAGCGCCCTCAACCTCCAATAAATGCCCCGGCTCCAGTAGCACCTCAAGCAAAATAATTCTAAAAATATTCAAATAAAAGGCACTTATAGGTGCCTTTTTTGTGTACATAACTACTTACGATTTTGACTATTTGTCTCATCTAAACTTCACCAAAAGTGTTTACACTCAAAGCACTTACATAGTTCAAGTATTTTTTTCTTGACTTTGCAGTCACAAAGTAAAGGCCCTGAGGTGCTTGTACAGTTATGCAAGTTGTTGCACGATGTAATGGTTCAAGGTGCCTCTTATGGCACATTATCGTAGATTAGGATTATAACTCTGGTTTCACCAGTATTGAGGAACCCGATATGCCACAATACAAAGCGCCCTTACGTGATATGCAATTCGTTTTGCATGAATTATTAAATGCTGAAGAACACTATGCAAAATTACCTGATTTCCAAGGTAACGTAAGCCGTGAATTGGTTGATCAATATTTAGAAGCTGCGGCAGACTTCTGTGAAAATGAACTTTCTCCTTTAAACCAAGTTGGTGACCGCGAAGGTTGTACTTGGAATGATGGTGTTGTAACTACACCAACAGGCTTTAAAGAAGCTTATCAAAAATATATTGAACTTGGCTTCCCGTCTTTATCAGCAGAAGAACAATACGGCGGTCAAGGCTTACCTAACTCTTTAGGTATCGCAATTTCAGAAATGGTGGGTAGCTCTAACTGGGCATGGGGTATGTACCCTGGCTTGTCTCACGGAGCAGTACGTACATTAGAACATCATGGTTCTGATGAGCAAAAAAATACGTACTTACCAAACCTTGTTTCAGGTGTTTGGACAGGTACGATGTGCTTAACTGAATCTCATGCAGGTTCAGACTTAGGTATTATCCGTACTAAAGCAGAACCAAATGCAGATGGTAGCTATGCAATCTCTGGCGAGAAAATCTTTATCTCTGCTGGTGAACATGACATGGCTGAAAACATCATCCATATCGTTCTTGCTCGCCTTCCGGGTGCACCTAAAGGTACTAAAGGTATTTCGTTATTCATCGTTCCTAAATTCCATGTAAATGCAGATGGAACTGTGGGCGAGCGTAATGCGGTACGTTGTGGTTCTATCGAACACAAAATGGGTATCCATGGTAACGCGACTTGTGTCATCAACTTTGACCAAGCTAAAGGTTATTTAATTGGACCTGAAAACCGTGGTTTGAACTGTATGTTCACCTTCATGAACACAGCACGTATTGGTACTGCTGTTCAAGGTTTAGCAGCATCTGAGTCATCTTTCCAAGGTGCCTTAACTTACGCGAAAGAGCGTTTAGCAATGCGTTCACTTTCTGGCCCTAAAGCTCCAGAAAAAGAAGCAGATCCAATTATTGTTCACCCTGCTGTTCGTAACATGCTTTTAACTCAAAAAGCGTTTGCTGAAGGTGGTCGTGCACTTGTTTACTTACTTGCTCAATATGCAGATATCGTTGAAAAAGGCGAATCTGAAGAAGAGCGCAAGTTTGCTGACAACATCTTGTCTTTATTGACGCCTATTGCAAAAGCATTCTTAACTGAAACAGGTTCTGAGTCTGCTAAGCATGGTGTTCAAGTGTTCGGTGGTCATGGCTTTATTTCTGAGCATGGCATGGAGCAAATCGTACGTGATACACGTATTGCATGCTTGTATGAAGGTACAACTGAAATTCAAGCACTAGACTTGTTAGGCCGTAAAGTTTTACAAACTCAAGGTGCAATGCTTCGTGATTTCACTAAGATTGTTCATAAGTTTGTAGAAGCAAACAAAGACAATGCTGCCATGAAAGAATTTGTTGAGCCACTTGCTGCGCTAAACAAAGAATGGGGCGACCTCACTATGCAAATCGGTATGCGTGCAATGCAAAATCCGGATGAAGTGGGTGCAGCAGCTGTAGATTACCTCTACTTCGCGGGTTACGTGACTTTAGCTTATCTATGGGCTCGTATGGCACTTGTAGCACAAGAGAAATTGGCAGAAGGTACAACTGACGTTGATTTCTATAACGCGAAAGTTACAACTGCTCGCTTCTACTTCAAGAAAATCTTGCCACGCGTACGTTCTCATGTAGACGTGATTGCTGGTGGTCTAGACCCATTGATGTCATTAGATGCTGAACATTTCGCTTTCTAACCATAGTTAGTTGCGATATGCAATGTTAAAAACCAAAAAAGGACTGCTCAGTTTTGACGGTCCTTTTTTTATAAAATCAGTGATAAATTTAGACTTTAAATTCAATATCCATTTCGTTTTACAGGATATCTAGCACAGGTCGATGTGCATAAAAAAGGTGAACGATTATGCCAATTTACAATGCTCCTTTAGCTGATATGAAATTCATCTTAAATGATGTATTTAAAGCAGAACAATTTTGGCAGTCTAATGAGAAACTCGCTCATGTAGATGCTGCAACTGCTGAAGCAATTTTAGAAGAAATGGCTAAATTTGCTCAGAACGTGACTCATCCATTAAACCGTACTGGTGATGAAGAAGGCGCTCGTTACGAAAATGGCGAAGTCTTTACTCCTGCTGGCTTTAAAGATGCATTTCGTCAATATGCAGAAGGTGGTTGGATTGGCTTAGGCGCAGATGAAGAATGGGGCGGTCAAGGCATGCCAAAAATGCTTACCGTTCTTGCCGATGAAATGTTATTTGCGACAAACCCATCTTTCATGCTCTACCCGCTTCTTTCAGTAGGTGCAGGTATGGCTTTAAGCAGTTATGCTTCTCAAGAGCAAAAAGAAACTTATTTACCTAAGATTTATTCAGGTGAATGGTCAGGTACCATGTGCTTGACTGAACCACACGCAGGTACTGATTTAGGTATTATCAAAACTAAAGCAGAGCGTAATGAAGACGGTACATATAACATTACTGGTACTAAAATTTTCATTACTGGTGGTGATAACGATTTAGCAGAAAACATCATTCATTTGGTACTTGCTAAAACTCCTGATGCTCCTGCTGGTTCACGTGGAATCTCGCTATTTATCGTACCAAAATACCTAGTAAATGAAGATGGCTCGTTAGGCGACCGTAACCATGTTGGTCCAGGTTCTATTGAACATAAAATGGGTATCAAAGCATCTGCTACTTGTGTGATGAACTTTGACGGAGCAAAAGGTTACCTCGTTGGTAAAGAAAACGAAGGCCTTGCTGCAATGTTCGTTATGATGAACTACGAACGTTTATCAATGGGTATTCAAGGCTTAGGTGCCTCTGAGTTTGCGTATCAAAATGCTGCTCAATACGCGACAGACCGTTTACAAGGTCGTAGTGCTGCGGGCGTTCAATCACCAAGCAAACCTGCTGACAGTATTTTAGTTCATGGTGATGTACGTCGTATGTTACTTAACGTACGTGCAAACAATGAAGCATCACGTGCATTTGCAGTTTATGTAGGTCAGCAGCTCGATATCACTAAGTTCTCAACTGATGCAGAAGCTGTGAAAAAAGCTAATAATCGCGTTGCGCTTTTAACACCGATTGCAAAAGCTTACCTTACAGATACAGCATTCCAAGCAACTTTAGATGCTCAAATGGTATTTGGTGGTCATGGTTATATTCGTGAATGGGGTATGGAACAATGTATTCGTGATCTTCGTATTGCTCAAATCTACGAAGGAACCAACGGCGTTCAATCTCAAGATTTAATTGGTCGTAAAACTATTAAATGTGGCGGTGCATTCATTGCTGAATACATCACTGAGATTCGTGACTTTGCAAATGACTTAGACACAGATTTGAACTTCATTAAAGATGCAACTTTAGATGCTGCAACTGAAATCGAAGCGATTACTCAGTTTATTATTGAGCAAGCTGCTGAAAATGTAGACTTCCCAAATGCTGCTGCTGTTGATTACTTACATGCAGTAGGCTTACTCAGCTTCTCTTATATGTTTGCGAAAATTGCTGCCGCAGCTAAAGACAAATCTGGTGACTTCTACCAAAACAAACTTGCTTTAGCTCAATACTTTGTTGAACGTATTTTGCCAGATATTGATGCACGTATTGCTAAAATTAAAGCGGGTGCTGACTTAATTATGGGCTTTAGTGAAGACTACTTTACGAACCAAGCATAATTAAATTTTTTATAAAAAACGCCTGAGTAATCAGGCGTTTTTATTTTGTATTTACTATTTCTATTGGCATAAAATTTGTTTATTTTCTAGGCATACTCATATCAAAAAGATCTTACTATGCCTGATCCTAAAAAGTTTGAAAGAACGCTCGACCGGTTTGGACATTATGCCGTTGAAGCTTTTCATTATTTAGCTTTATTCATTATTGGCTGTATGGTGGCTTGGTCAGCTGCACATACCGTTTTTGAAATTTTAACTGTCAAAAAGTATGCTTCAATTGATGATATTTTATTATTATTTATCTACTTAGAACTTGGAGCGATGGTTGGTATTTATTTTAAAACCAATCATATGCCAGTTCGATTTCTTATCTATGTGGCAATTACAGCCTTAACGCGTTTGCTGATTTCAGATATCCAACATGACCATAAAGCGGATATCGATCAAGTCATTATTACTGGTTCAATTTTAATTTTAGCGATTTCTATTTTAGTGGTTCGTTTTGCATCATGGAATTATCCATCTGTAATGAAAGAAAAGTACTCAAAGACTCCAGCATCTCTAAAAACTCCTCAACCACAAGATGATGAGTTAGCATAAAAAAGGCCTCAAATATTGAGGCCTTTTCACTTCTATATTTTTCTTTCAACGAACACGATAAACTTGGTGGTGTGAATCAACTAATAAATATTGATTCGGTGTTTTCACCCAGTGATATCCACGTGGTGGCTCATATAAACGGTGTGCACGCCAGTCTGAAACAAAGTAGCGGTTATCACGATATTCTACAGGAATACGCTCTCCTCGCTTGATTACGACATATTCATGGCCACGGTTCGCATTTGACCAAACCGGTGGTCTATGGTCATCGCGTCGATCATAACGATGGTCATAGTGGTGTTCATAATGTCGATTATCTCTACCGTGATAATCATCCCAGCGATTATTTGAATCCGCCATCGCAGTAGCAGATATACCCAACATTAAAGTTGAAAGTACAAGAACGATTGGCTTTTTCATGGTGCATCCCTTTTGTCTTGATATAGAGCTAGATTAAAAGAGAGTCAAGGAGAAACCATGAATAAAACAGGCTTGATTGATATTGTTTGTAATGACTATAAAGAAAATATGAAGAATCTGTATCTGTGCTACCATTAGCATTTTCCAAGCTAGGTCAATTGCTGTGTCTGAAATCAGTTTTGAACGTCTTCATCAATTTTTCTGCAAAGTTCCAAGTGTACAAGAAGCCCGTATCATGGCGCATGGAGCAGATGGCGAACACGCGTGGTGGTTTAAGTTCAGTATTGATGTAGAACACCCACTTGCATGGCAAACCGTACAAGAACTCGGTCACGTTTTAAATTATCTCTCGACGAATGAGCGTCTACCAACACTATTTTTTCCGGTGTCACCACCACCTTATATGAATGGTGAAGCAAAAGACTTTTTATCGTGGATTATTCAGTGTAATCATCCTGAGTTTAGCCCTGATGTGGTTTGTGATTGGCTTGAAGCACGTTTACCCAATCCGGTAGATGATGAGTCTCAGTGGAAAATCAAGACTGATTTGAGCGAAATAGAAAAGTTAGATGATAAGGCTTTGGATCAATTGATTCCGCCTGCACCTTAAAATATTCAAAGTTTTATTCTCTATTTTTAATTAGCACGACGGGGTCTTACCGCTTTAAGTTCTAATTGTAGTAGCTAATTCGTTACTTTGGTTTCGCCCAAAGTAACCAAAAGCATTTGTCATCCACAAAACCTGTTCACTGTTTTCGTTTATCTAATTTTATTGCAAAAACAATTTAATCGCAGATTTTGGGCAGGTTGTGGATGACTCTAGGCACAAGCCATTTTTTGGAAAACTCCAAAGATAGTGATTAAAAAGTCGATAACCCTGACCATTCCATAAAACGATAAATCCAATACTTCACTTTAGACTCATCGGCATACTTCGCGTAATCCACACTCATCTGTTTCCCTTGCAAGTTTGACCATGAAGTATTGAAGTAATCCTGAGCATCTTTAAAAACTTGATCTTGAACTTTGCCTATAAACAACATATCCGTTTCAAGGTTGTAATTTTTCAAATTACGAGCAGTGAAATTGGCAGAACCTACAATCAACTCAGCTTGCTGGTCGTTATATTTCACAATCATTTTGCTATGGTTCTGCTCACCGTGCGTATCACACCAACGGATTGGAATACCTACAGCATGTAACTCTGAGGCAACCTGACGGTTTGGAATACCATTTTTTTGTCTACCAAATGCATCTTTATTTGGATCAAGTAAAACACGAACAATCACACCTCGTGCTTGAGCATTTTTTAGAGCTTCAATAATCTTGCGTTCAGATAAATAGAACATACTCAAATCGAGGTGTTCTTTAGGTTTAGCCGAGTTAATTAGTTTCAACACAGATTCATAGATCGTACCTTCAGTTAACACTTGAACTTGAGGCTTAGTTATATCTTTTTCAAAGTCACCTAAAATCAGTGATGGTGAGCTACTTCCAGACATTTGTGCAACAGCAGCTTCTGTCTGGAGAATATCAGTAGCTGTAGCACCTGTTACAACCAACGCAACATTAGAGTGTCTCGAACTACCATCGTGTGGATTTGCTGACGTAACCAATGATTTCCAGCCAGCATCGGTATCAACGACCAGTGTCTTACGGTGATTCGCTTTGAAATTAAATAAGTTTAGATAACTGCGTAATGTAATTTTTTCATTACCAAATGGATTTGGAAGCCAGCCTTTGTCTGGATTATTTCCAACATTCTGACAACAGATATACCAAAAACCCGACCAAAGTGGATTCGACGCTCGTAAAGGTGCCAGATTTGTTTCGATAACGTCGACACCAGCTTGACGTAACTGACGATAATGCTCAGGCCTTAAACCACCATAAACTGAGTTAATCGGGTCAGTAATCAATACAATCTGAGTTTGATGGTTTTGTCTTTTTTTATTGATTAATGCATCAGTCAGCTCTTGCATCAATGGTCTTTGCTTTATTTTTGAATCACCGACTTCTGAATTAAACAAAAACATATCGACCACTATCGTAGTCTTTGCCTCATCAATCATTTTTAAGATTTCATCAAAAATATGCTGATCAAGCTTCTGCTGACCATTGGCATCCAGATAAGTTTTATCCGCTAAAAATTTGACATCGGCATGTCTAAGCTTGCCACTAAAGTTAATGCCCTGTGGTAATGGTTTTACTGTGTGGTAAATTGCCGATGCAACATATGCAATAGCAACAACGCAAAGTAATACCGCCATATAACGACGCCCTGACCAATTTATTTTTTGATGAATTCGCTGAAAAATACGCATAAAAAAGACCTAACTTGATCATTTCAAATTAGGTCTTTTAGCTTGATTTTTCAAGTTTAGTTTCGTGTTAGGCCTTAGAAACTAAAGTTTACACCTACAGTAAAATTACGTCCGACTTGTGGAACATTTGCAAGGAAAGACTCATGTTGATAAATTTTGCTATCTAACAAGTTATTGGCATTCAAGAACACTCGATAATCACCAATATTGCTATATTTCCCATTATAACCAACGCCTAAATTCAGCATGTTATAGCTCTGCCCTCTAGTTTCATAATTAGCAATATCATCTTGTTTAAACACATGATAATACTCGGCAGAACCATCCCAACCATCACCAAAATCTGCTTTGACTTTAGTACCTAAACGTCCACCAGGAATACGTGGTGCATTTTCATTATCAATTTTACCGCGAACATAATCGCCAAATAACCCTAAATTATATACAGGTGAAATTTGGTAGCTTAGGTCAGCATCGACGCCATAGAACTTCGCTGCATCTTGACTATATTGGATAAGACGGAAGCCTTGGAACTCATCCAAAGTATTGGCATAAATGAAATTATCAAAACGGTTATGGAACACACTTACATTGTATTTCAAGAGGTCATTATTAAAGTGCAAACCTAACTCAACATTATTTGAGCGTTCTTTCTTAAGGTCATCATTACCCAACTCATAGGTATTGGTCGCCATATGAATACCGTCCGAATACAACTCTTGAGCAAATGGCAAACGCTCTTGGTGTGATGTTGTGAGGGACAATTTGTATTGCGGAATAAATTCCCAGCTTGCTGTACCAGCAACCGAATATCCAGTACCCGTGTAATTCTTTTGATCTGACTCAATGTCGATAGTTTGATGGTCAACACGAGAAGAAACAGCAAGATTGACGTTATTGATTTGTTTTTGTTGCAAACCAAATACGCTATAACGTTGGGTTTTGCTTGGGTCCATAATGGACTCATCACCAACAATATTCAGTTTTTGTTGGGTATATTGCGCACCAATTTGTCCTGTCCAACCAGCCCAAGCATTATTTTCTAATGTAACTCGGCTATCAATCCCTTTGCTTTTAAAGGTTGTTCCGACATCAGTATTATGCATTTCTTCATGTTGATAATCTGTATAGCTTGCTTGTGCTGCAACTTTAGCAAAACCCGCAAACGGGTCTTTTAACTCACCTTTTAAGTCATAACGCTTTTCTTTGAGATTAATCCATGAAGCATCGTGTTCGTGATCATGCTCATGATCGGTTGAATCACCTGCTCCACACACGAGATGCAAACCATCACGTTCACATGAACCAAAAAGCTCGTTATCAGCAGGAATACCATATTGATCGTGGCGCTGGCTAAATGATGCACCGATAAACCCACGGTCACCAATCCAAGACAGTCCAGCATTATAGTTTTTAGATTCGGCAAAAGTGCTGTCCTGACGACGCTCATCTGTTTGTAAATCTTTAGGCAAGATATAGTCATTGGCATCGCGCTTTAAACCACCAACACGTAGCGCAACATGATCACCTAAACCGACTGTCGCTTGCCCTGAATAAAGTAGCTCATCACTACCTGAGTTGTAGCGAACACCGGCTTTTCCTTGATAGCCCTTATCTGGCATGCTGGTTGGAATTTTTTCATCAACAACATTCACCAGTCCGCCGACTGAACCTGCACCATATAGTAATGCTTCAGCACCATTTAATATCTGAATATCTTGGGCAGAGTTTGGATCAACCGTAACGGCATGGTCTGGCGATACAGATGAAACATCCATTACATCGCCACCATTTTGTACAATCTTGACACGTGTGCCATCTTGACCACGAATCACAGGACGACTCGCCCCTCCCGTATATTGAGCTGAATAAACCCCTGCCTGTCCATTTAAGGCATTACCAATACTGGTTGCCCCTTCTGCTAAAGACGTATTGTTAGGTGGTGCTGTAGGTTCTGCTTTAACCATAATTGTTGCCAATTCGGCAGGTTTCTCTTCCTTAGTATTTGTCTCATCTGCTGCCATCACTTGCTGAATAGAAAATGATAATAATGAGAAAACAAAAAGCTGTGTTTTGAGCTGCATAGTCAATGACCCATATTTTTTTGTTATATTATAACATTCCAAACGTTTTGCAATAAAAAACATTAGTCGTAGGTATGTTTCGTTAGACTCATTGTTTTGATGATGTGAGAAGCTTCCTTTTCCAATGCCTTTTACAATCTCTCATGCTGTTATCGCCCCACCGATTGCTAAACTAAGTCGAAACACACTGCCTATTGCTGCACTCGCTATTGGCAGTATGACACCTGACCTTTACCGCTTATTTACAGTTCAGTCCAGTATGCTGACTCATCAATGGAAAAGTTTGCTCTACCCAAACCTTGCATTAGGTTTATTGTTCTGTGCTATTTGGTATTTACTTTATCGGCCTGTTGTTTACCGTTTTTTTGGTATTCAGCATGATTTGAAATTAGGCTCTTTTAAACGTTTTATCCAGTTTTTTATTGGAATTATATTCGCACTTATTATCGGGATAGCCACTCATCTCATTTGGGATGGTCTTACCCACTCTGACTTTAGAACATTCATCTTCCAAGATTTTTTATCCCAAACTGTTCATTTCTTTGGTCGTCCATATCCTTTGCACCGTCTACTTCAACTCGGTTCTTCTGCTCTAGCATTACCATTTTTAGGCTGGATGAGTATTCATTACTATCAAAAACATAAACAGCCCTGGAAAATAAGTCATAAAATTAAAATTTTTGCATGGTCATTGTTTATTTTATCCACCCTTTTGGGCTTATTTTCTTTTTGGGATTATGCCCGTTACATTCCTCATGAGGTCTGGCATACCGACACCTATTATTTTACAGGTCGATCTATTAATGAGTTCATGCAAGGCTGGTTAAGTACTTTCAGTTTAGGATGCTTATTATTCTTGTTTTTAGATCGGCAACAAAGAATGGGCTAATGGGTAAACTTGCTGCCAAATTGCTCATTTTTAGCTAAATTATAGCTGTTTTTTGATCTAGTTCTTGTCGCATGCCATTCAACAGGGCATAATCGAAAACTTACTTTTTTGACGGTGCGCGGTTTACGCATCCGTCTTTTCAGCCAATATAGTTTGGATAATCTTCATCATGATGCGAACTCATTACTGCGGCTCTTTAACTGAAGCCCAAATCGACCAAACCGTTACATTATGCGGTTGGGTACATCGTCGCCGTGACCATGGCGGTGTTATTTTCCTTGATATGCGTGACCGTGATGGTCTCGTTCAAGTGGTTATTGACCCAGATACTCCAGAAGCATTTGCAACTGCAGATAAAGCACGTTCTGAATATGTATTAAAAATTACAGGTCGTGTTCGTCGCCGTTATGAAGGTACTGAAAACCCAAATATGGTGAGTGGTCAAATCGAAGTGTTAGGCAAAGAAATCGAAGTTCTTGCTGCTTCTGAAACTCCGCCATTCCCGTTAAATGATGACACGATTAACGTGTCAGAAGAACACCGTTTAAAATATCGTTTCTTAGACATCCGTCGTCCAGAAATGTTAGATCGTTTACGTTTCCGTTCTAAAGTAACTAACTTGATTCGTAACTATTTAGACGATCACGGTTTCTTAGACGTTGAAACTCCGATTTTAACTCGTGCAACTCCTGAAGGTGCACGTGACTATTTAGTACCAAGCCGTGTACAAAATGGTAGCTTCTACGCACTTCCACAATCACCGCAATTGTTTAAACAATTATTGATGGTGGGTGGTATCGATCGTTACTACCAAATCGCGAAATGTTTCCGTGATGAAGACTTACGTGCTGACCGTCAGCCAGAATTCACTCAAATCGACATTGAAACATCGTTCTTAAATGACGATGAAATCATGGATTTGATGGAAGGCATGACTGTTAAATTATTTAATGACTTGCTTGGCGTAAAATTTGAAAAATTCCGCCGTATGCCATATAGCGAAGCTATGCGTGACTATGCATCTGACAAACCAGATTTGCGTATTCCGTTAAAACTCGTTGACGTTGCAGACTTAATGCAAGAAGTTGAGTTCAAAGTATTTGCTGGCCCTGCAAAAGATCCTAAAGGCCGTATTGTTGCCTTACGTGTTCCAGGTGCAGCATCATTGCCACGTAGTGCAATTGATGAATACACTAAATTCGTTGGCATCTATGGTGCAAAAGGTTTGGCTTACATCAAAGTTAATGAACTCGCTAAAGGAATTGAAGGTCTTCAATCTCCAATCGTGAAATTCATTGAACCGATCGTACTTGAGCTGTTGGAACGTGTTGGCGCGCAAGATGGCGATATCGTATTCTTCGGTGCTGATAAAGCTAAAGTTGTAAATGATGCAATGGGTGCGCTTCGTGTCAAGATTGGTCATGACTTGAACCTTTCAACTTGTGAGTGGGCTCCACTTTGGGTTGTTGACTTCCCAATGTTTGAAGAAACTGACGATGGCAAATGGACTTCTGTTCACCATCCATTCACATTGCCTAAATCTAGCGTAGAAGACGTGAAGAGCAATCCAGGCGAAGCACTTTCTGTTGCTTACGACATGGTATTGAATGGTACTGAAGTTGGCGGTGGTTCACTTCGTATTTACACATTAGAAATGCAAAAAGCGATTTTTGAAGCGCTTGGTATTTCTGATGAAGAAGCAGAAGAGAAATTCAGCTTCTTACTTAACGCACTTCGTTATGGCGCTCCTCCTCACGGTGGTTTGGCATTTGGTCTTGACCGTTTAGTAATGCTTATGACTGGCGCGACTTCAATTCGTGACGTTATTGCATTCCCTAAAACGAAAACTGCTGAATGTCCACTTACTCAAGCACCTGCTCCTGTTGAAGCAAACCAGCTTCGTGACTTGGGCATCCGCTTACGTGAAAAGCCAAAAGCTGAAGAATCTAAATAATTTTTAGATTTTGAAATTAAAAAACCCTGCTTATGCAGGGTTTTTTAATGAGCGAATTTTAATGAGACATTTCTTTTTCAAAGCTTGAAACCGTATCAAATTTCTGTTCAAAAATCTGAATAATTTCTTTTTTTAATTTTTCAAAATCAACCACTTGCTCATCATCATTTAAACAAATCTGTGGAAGCTGCTCATTTTTAATAACATGATCAATTTCAGGAAGATTTTGTATTCTTAAGTTAAAGTTTTGGCCCCGCTCAAATATATTTACGGGGTAAAATCGGTCTGAACAAAGCTGCCATAACCTGAACAAATATTGATTAACATCTAAAGGCTGCCTAAATTTATGACTGGATACTTCCTTCAAATAAGCTTCTTCATTTTTCCACACTTCTTCAAATACCGATTTCAAAAATGGTTGAGGCAAATGAGTACTATAAAAACTCGAGTATTTTCGATTATTTAAACTTAAGAAATTACCCCAATTATTACTTATCGAATATCGAGGATTAAAAAGTGCATAAGGATTTTTTCGAAATAATTTTCTCTTATCAAAATATTTATTAATAATCGCAACATCTGTCAAAGCAACTGCGCCTAAAAAATTTTCCTCACCAACAACCATCAAAGGCTGTAGCCGAATACCATCACAAGGTAAGCCATTTTTAAAGAAAAACTCAGGTTCTAAAGGTCTATTAATAAAAGTATCATCATTGAAATATACAAAATGCTCTGCAAGCCCTTTTATTTTATGAATATTAATTTCAATAGCATGAGAGTTAAACGTAGGTAAACAGTTTGATTCTATAATTTGATCATGAGTAACTAGATTCAATTTAGGATGATTTTCAACTAAAAATTCAGGGAAATGACCACAAGTTACAAGGTGAATTTTTCGTACCCAAGGGCAGAATTTCTCAACTGATCTGAACCAATATTGAAGATTATCCCAGTCTCGATAGCGGCATTCATCAACCAGTTCAGTCACCTGTATATTTGTTTCTTTAGATTTATAATATATATAATCTTGCTGCCATTCATTATCAGTTGAGTCGACCCAAATCATTACAAAATCAATAGGCTGCATTATTCTCCCCTAGAAAAAATTTAACAATATAATTAAAGTATTAAAAAATGAGGGCGATTTTACTATTTATTAATGTTAAGAAAAGTACACAATTCATTCATATTTTTATTTTTTTCAATAATTAGCTTAATTAAGACTCTATTGAGATGCTAATGGGCAAATGGCATAATAACTGCTCTTTTCTCCCCGTGGTATTTGATTATGGCAATGCGTCCTGAAGTTCGTCGACATGCTTTAGTCGTGATTGTATTCTCTCTTGCGCAGTGGTTTTTTATGCGCTATATCCTTTCTCATGAATTATTCAACTTAACAACGAACCAACGTATTCTTTATTTTTGCGTAAGTAGCCTTGTAGGTGCATTACTTATTTTTGTTGCATTGATTTATATGGTACTTAAAGGAAATGCGGATAAAAATTAATATCCGCCCCTTCATAAGATTTAGATAATTCTCAACCTACTTGCCAATATAGTTGTCACATAACTGAAGCAGTTCCGGATGTCTATCATGCTGGTGGACAATCGGAATAATTTCTTGATTGCGATTAATAATAAAGCCTTGATCATTAACTGCAATTTGATCTATTGGATATAGCCCAAGCGTTACAATAATAGATTCAAATGGCTGACAACGAATTGTATTGGCCAATTCATTAGTAATTAATAATTTATTATGCATGGCTTGATCATAAATTCTTTCAGACATTTTTTGATATGGCTGTTTGCAAAATTCTTCAATCATCTTATTGATGTAGACTTTAATTGATTCCTGATCACCAATAGTGACACCTGAACAAGAAACTTGCTCATCTTTTGCAATGTTATAAAAACTCTCTCCATATGCATCCAAGATCCATTTTTGGTTATATTGCTCAGTACCTATGGTGAAATCCGGATTCTCCATCCCAACAAATAGACCCTTACTAAGATTTTTAAAAGGATTACTTTGGAAAAATACATCTCGAACGTCGCTAAGCAATACATGTGAAGCATCAGGATGGCTTTCTACAATTTCCTTATATTCAAAGAAACGGCTCACATGCGGATAACCTGTGATTTTAAGCGCTTTTATCTTTGATGCAGAGTTTTCCTCATTTACTGTTAAGCTAATAATTCTCTTTAGAATATTTTTTAAAAATTTAAATTTATAAATACCAGAATATTTTGACTTGGATTTAAATTTCCCAATCGTTGAAATTTTAAAGTCAATTTTAAATTTCTTAATGTGAGAAAATGCCGTAACAAACTCTGCAAGTTGCTCTTGATATATAATTAAAACCAAGACCCCATCAAAATCTGACTTTTCCAAAGAACATACAAAGGAAGAGATAAGGCCAGCCTGATATCCCGTTGCTGACCCAATGATAATATTTTTTTGCTTAATCATAAAATTAGTAAGAAAACCTAAAAAAACGACTAAATTATATATTTATTAAGTATATATTTCTTTAATTTAACTCTTAAGTAACGTAAAAAATCACTGTCATCTTTAGAAAGTGGAGTGATTAAGCTTCGTTCTCTTTCCAAATAACTTAAAGCATCATTATTTTCAATAATAGGATGATCGAATAAAAAACTGACATAGAAGCTAAAATCCCCTCGTCCCACTAGGTCTTGCCAATGGTCGTAAATTTTTATCGGTTGATGATAATCAACTAACATTTGAGCCATTTTACGGTCTACAACATAGGCATAAGCATAAGCAAGTTTTTCAAGATAGTCGTAATCAACTTTTAAAACTTTTTGGTTATATAATTCTTCTGGTAAAAATTTTCCACGAACGCGATTGCATATTTTCATTTGAATACCGCCCAAGCTTAGAAAAAAGCACGGACCTAGGTTCAAAGAACTAATATGTTTTTCTAAGTCTTGGAAATCAATTTCAAAACGCTCGATCACATCATCTTCAAAAATAATGGCGTATTCTTCATCGGAGCTTAAAAAATCTTTTAAAGCAGCAATATGAGACATGGCACAACCAAGCTCACCAGGCGTCATCGGTTTTTTCTTGCCTGCTACACCTTGTTGAAAATACTCACTAACACTTAAATTTTTCCCTATAACCCCAAATTGCTTGAATTCATCGCGATATTTGTAAAATGTTGGCTGAGAGTACAGCTTTTTTAAACGTTCACTATTCGTAGATTCAATACTGATTAAATATTTTTTCATTTCATTCAAATGTTAAAATGAGTCATGGATAGTCTATCTAATTATAGTTATATCGAGTGTAAAATTTAATGCTAAATCGCCTAATCCAAAAAAAATGGTACAAGTACCAACAAGCAAAAAAAGCAAAAACTTTTGACTCTCATTGGTATATGCGTTTTGGCTGGTTAGAACAACCTTTTACAACACTTGAGCAATTAGATTCACTCTTTGAAATCCATTCCCCTAGAAAGTTTACTTTTGCAGATAGTTTTTATGCTTATGAAAATGGGCGTCATTTCATTTTTTTTGAAGAAGTTGATGACGAACATCCAGTAGGTTTTCTTTCTGTTTTAGAAGTCTTTAAAGATGGCACCTACACACCACCAGAGACAATCTTAAAGCTCGACTATCACCTTTCTTATCCTTGTGTATTTAAGTTAGAAGACACTTGGTACATGATGCCAGAAACTTCTGCCAACAAGACAATTGAACTTTGGAAATGTACCGAATTTCCATTGAAATGGGAAAAGCATTCTAATCTGATAGAGAATATCGAAGCAGTCGACAGCACCCCTTTCTATCATGAAGGCTTATGGTATCTTTTTACTTCAACACGGCGTGATTGTAAGAAATTTGGTGATCGTTTAGATTTATTTTTTACCGAAGATATTTTAAAACCAAACTGGCAAGAGCACCCAATGAACCCAGTGTGCCGAGGCAGTCAGCAGTTCCGTATGGCAGGTAAACCTTTTATTTATAAAGGGCAACTGGTTCGACCAAGCCAAGATTCGTTAAAACGTTATGGCGGCAATATCGAATTAAAGGCAATTACTCAGCTTAGCCCGACAGCTTATGAAGAAAAATTACTAGAAGTAGTTTTACCAGACTGGAATCAAGCTGATGACGGCTGCCATACGATTAATGTCGAAGATAACTTCGTGGTACTTGATGCCATTCGCCTTACACCAAAAAATAATTAAGTTTTCAGCAGGCCTTTATAAATATTAAGCGTCTGCTCAACCATAGCTGGTACAGTCAGTTCAGCCTTGGCTTTTGCATATAAAGGGCCAAAGTCGTTTTGAGCCTCAGGTTGAAGCGCACATTTAATCGCTTTTGTTAAATCTTGTGCATCTCCAATTTCTGCCAGATATTGATCTGGCAGCCACTCAATTACACCGTTTACTTTAGTTGCAGCCATTGCTTTATCAGCCTGTAAAGCTTCGACCATAACAAGTGGAAAACCTTCACGGTCTGATGATAAAACTACAATATCTGCCAATTGCACCAGATCTCGAGCATCAGTTCTAAACCCAAGAAAAGCGACCCGATCTTGCATGTTTAATTCACTAACTTGTTTTTCTAAACTTGCTCGAAGTGAACCATCACCAATAATCCATAAATTGGCATCAATCTCTTGCATCGACTCAATCAGTAAACTGATATTTTTTACTGGCTCTAGACGTCCAATACACATAACAACTTTTTTGCTTGTGCCTAGCTCAGCAAAATCTTTTTGAATCGATTGAAGTAACTTTTCTTTATTTTCAACTGTAAGTACAGGTTGAGGATATATCCCGTTATAAACCACGTGTGCTTTAGACTCTGGAATGCCTTGCGTGAGCGCTTGACTCACTGCAATAACCGCATCACCTGCTAAATACGCAGATTTATTCTTTTTAGTACCATGTACCGTCGTTACAAATTTTGGGCCAGATAAAAATGGCTTAATTCGGGCAATCAGCTCAGCCGCCTTTCCTGCTTGTGCATGAACAATAACGGGTTGAATTTGCTGAATGAGATTTTTAAGTTGCCAGAGTAAAAAAATATTCCAACGGCTTCGCGCAAAATCAACCGCATGAAAATGTACTTGTTGGCTAAACTTCTCTACATAGCAAGGATGTGCAATCACATGTACTTCATGGTTTAAAGCAAGCTCATTAACAAGATTAAAAGTGTGCTGCTCTAAACCACCAACTCCACCACTAGTTGCCAATACCTGAACAATTTTCATAGCTTGCCTACTTATTTTTTATCTTTATTCATGGTCTGTTCAAAGAGTTTGGCTTCTTTTAGAAATGCATAAAAGGCATTAATCATACTATTTACGAAACCACGCCAACCATTTAAGAAACTACGACGAATAAAATAAGACTTCATGAAAGTCACTGGCATTACCAAAACCAATTTTGCAACACTTGGAGACTTTCCTTTTTGGTATTTCTCTAATGCTTTGAGGTTGGAATATTGGTTATTTTTTTCGACTTTAATGAAAATGCTCGACTCGCCATAATGATAAATATCATGTTGAGCACGCTGAGATTCACCTTCTACAATCACATTTTCATGGACTTTATTGGCAAGGTCATAATGCCCTTTAGACTTGCGAAAAAAACGTACCTTCGCATGTTTTTTAGTATGTTTGCTGTTGGGAACACCTAAAAACACATCATTAATCGGTGTGATTAAAGCATCAAGTTTATTTTGCTGAATAGTCTCAACAATTTCTTGTTTTAACTCGTTAGATAAGACTTCATCGCCATCTAGATTGAGTACCCAATCATTTCGGCATTTTGCTAAAGCCAAACTTTTTTGCCCAGCATAACCCTGCCAGTCTTGATGAGAAATTTGGGTATTTTCAAAGCATTGTGCAATTTCGTAAGTATTATCAGTACTGCCAGAGTCTAAAATAATAACTTCATCAAACTCACTGACACTTTGTAAAGTTCGCTCTAACCAAGCACCACAATTTAAAGTAACAATGTAGACACTACATGGAATTTTATTCATAACTTATAACGTCCTTTAGCAAGGGCGATACGCATCTGTAAAGCATTCATGGCACCATGCGTGCTGACACGTGGAATATTAAATTGATTAATAGCTTCATAGGCTTCGATTTTTTTACGCGTCGATACAGCGTTTTTAAAGCCAATCTCTTCGGCCATTTTCTGGTGCTTTTCGTTAAATCGACCAAATGGATAGGCAAAGCTTGGGCACTTCCCAACTAATGCTTCAACGTCGCGTTTAGACTGAAGCATCTCATCATAAGCGGTTTGATCGTCAAGCTTAAGTAAGTTCACATGGTGCTGCGTGTGTGCACCGAACTCAATTAAACCAGAATTCGCCATTTCATGGATTTGCTCATGAGTTAGCTTTTCGATTCCTTCAATTTGTGTTGCCAAATAAATAGTTGCTTTCGCATTATATTTTTTAAGTAATGGATAGGCATAAAGATAATTATCCATAAAGCCATCATCAAAACTTAAAGCAACGACATTCTTTTGATTACGGTATTGTTCAAGCTCAGAGACAAAACAGAAGATAGCCCCTTTACGCGTCAACAACTGTAAAAGTTGTTCAAACTTTTCAGGAGGCATGTTCATACCAGAGGCTGCATCTTTAGGAGTAACCTGATGCAACATGACAATGCGTGGTAGTTTGTTCGAACGAAACGGAAGCCAGAATGTATAATTACCCAGCACATATAACAGTGCAGCAAGTACTAATAGGCCTACCGCAATGTACAAAAACCACATCATGCATAAACCTCATGTGACCATTCATAATCTTCTGAAAGAGGCTGCTTAAATGTCACTTCAACCATAAACTGGGTGATACGTTTAGCATTGAAAGATCTACGCGTTTTCTCCCAGCCCTCTTTCGCTATTTTTTCAGCCTGCTCTGGATTCTGATCAAAGAATTGGATTTTCTTAGCCAAATCAAATTGATCATCAAAGTAAACCACTTCCTGTTCGGTGTAGAGCTTTTCAAAACCCGGAATTCTTGGGCTAAAAGTCAATAAACCATTACCAGTCAGCTGTACAATACGGTCAGAACTATACAAGGTTACATCATTACGGCGTGAGTAATTAAGTCCCATTTTTGTTTCAGATAGAACTTTATAATACGCTTTACCGTAAACACCAGGTTGCTCAAAACAACCATAATATTGATAGTTCACATGACCTTGTTGCAATGCATCTGCCAAATCCTTTAAGAACTTCTCACGCTCAGGTTCTTTATAGACTACGCCACAAAAAATAAAGGTCTTATCCGTATTCACATTTGAAAATTGCTGTAGTGTTTCTACATTACGGTGACCCACATTTGGCAGATAGGCTACGCTTAAATGCGGCTGTTTTAATTTTTGTAGATATTCGCCACCTGTTGTACAGAAAATAGCATCTAAATATGGCGAGAATGCTTTAACAAAGTCGAGTTTGCTTTCAAGATAAAGTGGGTCAACATACCAAAATGCAATTTTAGTATTTGGATAAGCTTCTTTAATCTGTCTGAGAACATCTGGACTCATTAAGTCACTATGTCCAATAAGTACCAGATCAGGCTCAATATTATTAACGACTTTTAATACTTCTTTGTTGGCCCAATTAGCACCCAATTTTTTTGTTTTAAAAATGGTGCCCATTCGAGCCATATCACGAAAACTAAAATCATAAACGAAATGGCCATTTTCAATTAATCCGGCAGAAATTTTACGGTCTGTGCAGTAAAAATGTGCGCCTTGTTTATTAAAGCCAAAATTTGCGATATGCAATATTTTCATTCTTAACTCTATAATTCCATCAATTCTGGAGATGAACTAAAATATTATATCATGCCTGAAATTATGTAGACCCTGTTATCAAAATATAGGATGATATCGCGCTTTTACACTTGGAACAGCTTGGCGTGATTTTTCGACTCAAAACAGGAAAGTTATGGTTCTTTATTTATTGCTTTATGCTGCTTGTTCCATCATGCATTATTTCCAGTGATGGTTTCTTTAAAGCCTTATATCCGCTTATTTTTTTCGTTTTTTTAATTTATCATTACCGCCGTTTTTTCTGGCTTAGCTTACCAATTTATCTTTTAAGTCCTTTTGCACTGTACTACGAAATTACTTATAACGCCCCAACTGAAATTTCAGTATGGCTCACAATATTGGGTAGCTCTACAACTGAAGGTAAAGTTTATTTATCAACATTAGATCTTCCTTTAGCAATTGGATTGATTATCGCGTATATCATTCCTCTAGTTTTCTTTTATTATTTCATTCCAAATCAACGACTAAACACTCCTATATGGCTACGTATTTTAGCGTTATGTCTTATTTTTTCACCCATTCAACGCTACTTTAAAGCACCCGATCATGAGCAAGGGTTCCTAAATATCTATCGTCATTTTAAACAGTCTTATCCTTTAAATTTACTTCTTGGCTTACCTGCAGCGAGTCTTGAAGTAAATCGTGTAAAAGACTTCATAGCAACACAGAATGAAATTGAATGCACACAAGTTAAGGAAACTCGCCCTACCATTACGGTATTGGTTATTGGGGAAAGTGCTCGACGCGACCGTTTAAGTTTATTTGGTTATACCAAAAATAATACGACGCCTTATCTAGAAAAATATAAGAAAGATTTATGGTTATTTAATAACACAATTTCAGGCTCTTATATGACCAGTAAGTCTGTACCGACCTTATTAACAGGAAAGCTAAACGGTACTGATAATTTAAGCCCTTCTATTGTGAATGCTTTCAACGCAGCAGGCTACAAAACTTACTGGTTTAGCGCACAATCTCAATATGGAGAATATGATTCGCTTGTTTCAGCCTATGCATCTTCTGCTCAAGAAACCCAATTTTTGACGCAACATTCATATTCAGCATCACTAGAAACGCATTACGATGAAGAGCTACTTAAATCATTTGATCGAGCATTAGCAGAAAAAACACATCATAAATTCATTGTGTTACACCTTTATGGTTCACATGCAGATTTTGCAAAACGTTATCCACCACAATTTAATAAATTTAAAGATACCTATGACAATACGGTACTTTATACAGACTACCTGCTCAATGAAGTTATTCAGAAATTAAAAGCAACTAATGTGGACGCCAACTTAATTTACACATCTGACCACGGACTGAACCTTGGAGAATGTAAAGAAAATAGCTCACTGCATTTAGATATGAAAAATAATTTCGATGTTCCGTTAATTATGTGGAGCTCAAACTCATGGAAGCAACATCATCCAGAGATGGCGAGTACTCTTTCTAAAGAACAAAGTAGTGCTATTAGTTCAATTAATATATTACCTACACTCTTAGATATGCGAGGTATTCACTGTAAAAACATTTCTCAAGAGAGATCGTTATTTAATTCGAAATACAAAACATATCCAAGAGAAATTTTAGCAACATCAGAAACGGTCAACTATGATAAAGGTCACGATGACAGCCAATGTCATTTAGTGATTTGATACACAACCCGATCCGCTTCCTGTAGGACCTGTCCTTCAGGAAGCAAATTTATATCAAATACATTTGCTATTAACTTTTCCTCTAGCAGCCTATCAACCGAATTAGTAATACGATCTTGTTTGAGTCTGTCCATTGCAATCACACCGACTCGGCAACCCGCAGTAAGCGCCTCATAAATCATAGAAACACTATCTTCTGTTACCCACACCGCTTCTGCTTTTTGCATTTCCTCGAAAATCCAACCTTGAGGGGTTTGCTCAACCGGACATATCTGCAAACGCTTAGCAAAGCTTTGTTGTTTTAAAATATCAATAAAACCAGCGGGAGTCCGACGTGAAGTCGTCAGAATAATTTCAGAATTTGGATTATGCTCAACAATTTGTTGAACACTCAACAACACTTTTTCTTGATTCCATTGGTGACGTTTAGATGAACCACCCAACGTAATTAAAATTCTGGCTGCTTGATGGTGGTTTTCATTACGAATGGGATTTAATGCACCACGTGTAACAATAACGTGACTATTTGCTGGAATACCGTCGTGCTCTGGAATCACAGCATAGTCGAACCAAGCAATAGGTAAATTTGGCTTCATTAAAATAACGGTCTTGGCTTTTTTAAAAATTTTACCCAGTAACCAGACACGAAAGTGCGTATGGCTCCCGACTCCAAATATAAAATCGGGTGCTTGTTCAAATAGAGTATTTTTTGAAGAGAAAAGCGCTTTGATTAGAGAAAAAATAGGCAAGTCATTAATAGAGACTTCTTCAAAAGTTGCATCTGCCTGCTGTCTTTGCATCGCCTGAAATAAACCTAAAGCCTGTGAACGATGCCCTGCTTTACCATCAGAGACATAGACAATATGCATAAAAACTCCCTAACCAAAAAATAAAAAGGCGAAACCAATGTTCGCCTTTTCATGTTAGCGGATTAACTTATTTTACGTAAGTTAACCAGTGTTCATATTTCGGATTTCTACCTTGAACTGCATCAAAGTAAGTTTTTTGGATTTCAGTGGTAATTGGGCCACGGGTACCTGAACCGATTGGACGGTCATCGTATTCACGAATTGGTGTTACTTCAGCAGCAGTACCTGTGAAGAATGCTTCGTCTGCAATATAGAATTCGTCACGAGTAATACGGCGTTCAACAACTTGGTAACCAAGATCTCTAGCAATCGTCATCACAGTTTGACGTGTAATACCGTCAAGTGCACCGCCAGCGATATCTGGAGTATGTAAAACACCATCTTTAATCAAGAATACGTTTTCGCCAGAACCTTGGCATACATAACCTTGCGGGTCCATGAGCATTGCTTCATCGTAACCAGAGTGAGCAACTTCTTGGTGAGCAAGAATTGACAACGTGTAGTTACCAGATGCTTTTGCTTTACACATGGTCACGTTTGGATGATGGTGAGTAAATGATGAAGTTTTAACGCGAATACCTTTCGCCATTGCTTCATCACCAAGGTATGCACCCCATGCCCATGCAGCAACAGCGGCATGAATGGTGTTATTTGTTGCAGCAATACCTAGTTTTTCTGAACCGATCCAAATAAGCGGACGTAAATAGCAAGAAGCTAATTTATTTTCACGTACAACATCGATTTGTGCTTGTTCAAGCGTTGCTTGATCATACGGCACTTTCATTTGATAAATTTTTGCTGAATTTAACAAACGTTTTGTGTGGTCTTGGAGACGGAAAATTGCAGTACCTTTAGGCGTTTCATAAGCACGAACACCCTCAAATACGCCCATACTGTAGTGTAATGTATGGGTTAAAACGTGAATCTTTGCATCACGCCAATCAATTAATTTTCCATCTTGCCAAATAAAACCATCACGATCAGCCAAATTCATGGAACACTCCAAATTGTTATAAAATCATTCACTATCCAACTCAACCGAGGCGGTTGGGTCTATTAATCTTTGCCATAAATTGCAAACGACCGCACGGGTACTACGCCAGTCCGCTGCGCTGACTTGCATGGATTGATTCGCAAGGGCTAAGCGGTGGCTTTCGGCACGTTCACTAAGATAGGCTCGAATTAATGCTGTGGCATCTTCACTGGATAAGCAGTCTGCTTTAGCAGCATCTTCTAATATTCTTACATTATCAGAATAATGGGCGAGATCTGGTTTCGTCCCGCTCCATGCAAGTACAGCATACTGTGCCATAAATTCGATATCTACGATACCACCTGCGTCCTGTTTTAAATGAAAAATACCATGTTTTTTTTGTTCAGAAGACGAACCTAAGTGGTCTTTCATTTTCTGACGCATTTTCAACACTTCTTCACGAACATAAGCTTCATCTCTAGATTGAGTCAATATCTCGCGGCGAAATATTTCAAATTTTTGGCAAAGCGTTTCATCACCAGCGATAGAGCGTGCTCGAACGAGTGCCTGATGCTCCCAAAGCCATGCACTTTTCAACTGATAGTGTTCATAGGCTTTCAGACTGGTCACTAATAAACCAGCCTCACCTGAGGGTCTTAAGCGTGTATCAATTTCATAGACGCGGCCATCAAGCGTTTGAGTGGTCATGAGTGACATAAACTTTTGAGCAACACGCATAGCAAACTCAAAGCCAGTAATCGCCTTGGTTCCATCAGTGTCGGCTTGTTCATCTAGATAGTGAATAAAGACAAGATCCAAGTCAGAACCATAGCCCAGTTCAATGCCACCCACTTTGCCATACCCAATAACAGCAAAGGCTTTATAGTCAAGAGAGCAACGTTTTCCCTCAACATCCTTTGGGTAACCATGACGTTTTGCTACGGTCTGATAAGCTAAATGGAGAGTTGCATTAACACTCACTTCAGCAATATCTGTTAATGCATCGGACACCTTCATGAGAGGACTTTCAGCTAATACATCACTTGCAGCGACCGTGAGCACATTACTCTTTTTAAACAAGCGAAGTACCCGCATTTGGTCTTCAACTTGATCAATTTCGATACGAAGCAATTGCTGACGTAATGAGTCTTCCAAGTCCTTACGCTTTGGCAACTCAAAGTCCATCGATAAGAACTCATCCAGTAGCACCGGATATTGCGTTAGCTCTTCACAAATCCACGGGCTTACTGTCGCCATTTTCACTAAGCGTTGTAATGCCCCTTTACTTTCAATCAACATCACCAAATACACAGTTCGACGCATGACTGATTCAATCAGCGGCATTAAACGCAACAGTGCAGTTTGTGGTTGTTCAGACTGTAAGATCGCTTCAATTAAATGGGGCCAGAAAGTTTTTAAACGCTGCACAGCATTTGAAGGAAGTTTTTTAAGTGCATGGCCATGCCAAAACTCATGAATCAGATTTTTCGCATTGTCATCCAGCACTTCATCTAATTGCTGCTCTAACTGCCCAAAATTTTCAGTTGCTGCATTAGAGCTGGTATCTTCAATGAGTTGCTTAAATTGAACTTTTACTTTTTGACGTTTCTCATTAAGAACATCAAGAAACTCATTCCAGCTAGCGAAACCTAAGGTATCTATAATGCGTTGTCTTAAGTCCAATTCTTCTGGTAATAATTGGGTTTGCTGATCATTGAGCGCTTGAATCGCATGTTCAACACGGCGTAAAAACAGGTAAGCATCTTCAAGCTCTAATACGGCTTGTTTTTCTAACAAACCTGCCTCGCCAATATGCTCAAGGCTGACTAAACATTGACGGTCTTGTAACTCACGTTTCGAGCCGCCGTAAATAAGCTGGAAGACTTGAACAATAAACTCAATTTCGCGAATACCACCCGCCCCAAGTTTAATGTCATCTTCAATATGTCGGCGCAGGACTTCACGCTCAATCATGGCTTTCATATCACGCATAGCAGCAAAAGCGGTGTAATCGACATAACGGCGGAAGACAAAAGGGCGTGTCATTTCTAACAAGTCTTGCCCTTCTTTACCGCCAGTCACAACACGCGCTTTAATCCATGCATAACGTTCCCATTCACGACCATGCTGACTTAAATATTTTTCTAAAGCTGCATGACTAATCGCTAATGCTGAGCCATCTCCCCAAGGTCGTAAACGCATGTCTACTCGAAACACAAAACCATCTGCGGTGATGTGTTCAAGTAAATAAATAAGTTTTTGTCCCCATAAAATACAGAACTGCTGTACATCAATGCATTTGCGGCCGTTGGTTTCACCTTGTTCATCAAAGGCAAAAATCAGGTCGATATCACTTGATAGATTTAATTCCTGTGCCCCAAGCTTGCCCATGGCAACCACAATCAAATCTTGAACTTTGCCAGAGTAGCTCACAGGTTCGCCGTGTTTAGCAACTAGTGCTACACGAGCAAAAGCCTTTGCTGCACAAATGCTGGCATCAGCAAAATCTGAAAGTTCACGTGTGAGTGTGACAACATCGGTGAGTTGATTGGCATCTTGCCAAATCCAACGAAACATTAAACGACTGCGTAAAATGCGAAGTGCGCGCATCCAAGTTGTTTCATCGGCAATGCCATCGAGTGTGGTTTCTACAAATTGATAAATCTGATCAGTTGAGAGCGGTGCAGCAAATTGATCTAGTTGATAATCTTGTTCTAAAACGGTCTGATGTAACCCCAAAACTTGTTCCGCGTACTGACTAGCACGCAATGTTTTTTGTAACTGCTCCGCATTCATATAAAAAAGCTCTTTTCCTCAGACTCTCTTTTTAGTTATAGCAGTTCACGTAGTAATAGGAAAAGGGATTAAACTAATTTTGCTTCAGATGTGTTTTGTTCTTCTACATGAAGCTCAGGAACTTCTTGGGCAGAAGGTAATAAAACTTTAAATGTCGTTCCAATACCCTTTTGCGAATTTACACTAATCTTACCCTGATTAATCTCGACAAACCGCTTACATAAACTTAAACCTAATCCCGCGCCCTTTTCACCTGCTGTTCCCTTAAAGCTCGCTGTGATACGCGGATGGAATAAATTTGCCATTTGTTGTTCACTCATGCCAAGACCAGTATCACGTACAGTGATTTCGACATTTGTGCCTACCTGCTTCGCTTCAATGAACACTTTCCCAGAGCCATCAACATCGGTAAATTTCAATGCATTTGACACCAAGTTTTGAATCACGGAAGTCATCATATTAATATCGGCATAGATTTTTAAATCTTCGGAAACCGCATTTACCAATTCAATATTTTTCTTTAAAGCCAATGTATGCAACACATCGCAAACAATATTGCTGACTTGTCTAAGCTTAAAATTAATTGGGTGATAAACAAAACGTCCACCCTCTGCCATCGCCCATGTCAGCAAACTTTCAAGTAAATTATAGGTCGATTGAGAAGTGTCGTATAAATAGTCAGCAATATTTTGAATACTCGATTCATCCAGTGTTTCACGCTCTTTAGCTAACACTTCGGAGAAACCTAACAAGCCATGAAATGGCGCCCGCAAGTCATGCGAAATAATAGAAAAGAACTTTGTTTTACTCGAGTTAAGCGCGACTTGCTGCTCATAGAGTTCATTTAATTCTTCATAATTAAATTTCAACTCGACTTGTTGCATAAAACTAGAACAATAATCGAGCAACAACTGAATTTGATCATTTTCAAAAGTGGTTTCATCATCATCAAAGAAAACGGCAAACCCCATAGAAGTCTGGTCAGGTTGCACCAAATGGACAGCTAAGGCACGACCACAGTCAATATTAAGCTCTTTTAAATAGTTGATTAAATTTTGATAAGAAAGATGATCGTGATGAATCACCTGTTGTTTAGCAAAACATTGTTTTAAGTGTCTTGAAGGTTTAAATGAAATAGCTGTCATACCTTCAGGACAGTGATGCCAAAAGTAAGGTTCCTGATTAAAAGTAAGCAAAGCTTTTTGACACTTCAACAGGCGAACACTAAACCGGAAAAATTGCTCAATGTAATTCTGCTCGGCATTTAATCCAAGTAATAGTGATATTCTACAAGCACTTAATTGCTCGACCTGATGTAGTTCTAATCGCTGTGTCATGCCCGCCTCACAGATTTTGTCGTTGTTAGTCGGAACCGCTCTTTGAGAAATGTACTTATAATCATTATGATCTAATACAAACTTTAACACAGTACATTAAAAGAGCAACTTTCTTTTCGAAATAGAAATGTGAAGTTTCAATTAAAGGTTTTCAGATACATAAAGTGGGTATGCTTTAGAAAAATACAACAATTATTTGAAGGTGATGAGTTGTAAGATGTTAGAAATACGAGTTCGTAAAATAGTAGAAAGATGGTTAAAAAGTATTATTTGTAGAAGGCTTAGGATCTATCTTGATTTGACTTTAAGCAAGCTCTATTTGAATTTGGGCATAGTTCTAAGGCCATGTTGTAATACCTAAATTACAAATGCGTGAAGTATCTCTACTCTATGGTTTAATTATTTTTCACTATTTATATCTAATATGGCCTGATTAAAAGCCATATTAGATGGTTAAAATTCTTAGAAGATTATTGAATCATTTCTATCGTTATTGGCTTTTCATTAATTGTCGCCTTTGACAGATCAATATTGTCACCATATTTCAATGTTCTTTGAATCATTAAGTTATCAGACTTAGCTGGAACTTCAGAGGGTATGCCTTCTAAACTCGCTACAGGCTTACCATTTTTAACTGATAAAATCATCGTGTTTTCTTGAATGCCATCAATTCGACTAAGTGAGTTAATTTCTTGGCCTAATTTTTCTATATCCTTATCTTCGAGTTGGTTATTTTGTAAATACACAAGTATTTTATTAGATACCTGAATACCATTAAAGCTAGGTTTTCCTCCAACCCTTACAGCAATTGGATAAATATCACTAATCAATGTACACAGTTGCTTTTTACCTAAATCAAACATGCTTATTTTTGTACAAATCTCTTCTATCTCTTCTTTAAACCTTTGATCGCAGATTGCTCTTCTATCTTCTTTTTCATTATCCTTTTTACAAATTTCTTTTCCATAGTTTTCTCCTCCTTCTAAGCACTTAGAATAACAATTATCATGATTGGCACATGCTTGTCTGATATCGATTCCAAGTATTTGGTCAGGTACAAGTTTTTCATTTGCTCCTGATCCACAGCCATTATTAAAGTCTTTATAAGTAGCACCTACTTCTTTAGCATAAGCTGGTGTTGTCATAAATACTGCTAGCAGAGTACAAAACCAAAGTCGCTTCATAGAACATCCCCTTTAGTAGAAGCCACCAACAATTTTTTTTGATTAATTTTATTTTCTCCATATCTTTATTTTTAATACTTATTATAGGTTTACACAATCTTAAATTTAACTTGTCGCCACTCAACATTTCCTTCATTTGAAAATAAAAGCGGGCAGTCTGCACTAGGGTAAATGTTATTGCTATATTCAAAAGTTGGTTCAAACAAATCTAAGAGGTGAACACGGTCTTTTGAAAGGGGTTCATAGTTAGCGCACATAGCTCACCTCTTTATTAGATTTATAATTTATCCTGTTTCACTTTCAGACTTCTTATCGTTTTTTCCTGTATTAGAATTACTTCCACTACCCGAAATTTGTTCAATTGCCTTCATTGCAACTGCACTTACATTTGCAGGCAAATCTTTGAACTTCTCATTTGCTGAATCAACCATACCTGCATCTTTTCCAAAATAGTCAGGTACAAGATCTTTATGTATTTGATTGCGATCTTCTTCTCCGAGTTGATTAATAAACGGTCTCAATGTAGCAAGCTTCAACATCATATTTTCACTGTGGCGCATATGAACATAGGCTCGGTAAGCAACGCGACTGGTATAAATTATTGAGGAAAATAGCAAAATGGAAAATATCAAACGAAGCACTAAATAAATTAGAGCATTTTCTTGAGCAAAAGAATAAATTTTCTCAATTTTTTCAATAGGTTGATCTTTATATTGTTTAATAAAACTTGAAACAGGAATATCTGTTTTCTTCTTATATTCATTTAATCCATTTAATGCTAAGAAAATAGATAAAATAATAATTAAAAAAGTAACTGCAGTCATAGTCCAATAAGTGACACGTTCCCAAAATGCACGATTTTTATAATGATCAGTAATCTGCTGTTCGCCCTTAGCTTGCACCATTTTTTTTAATATTTCATAGTCTTCATAAGTATTTTTAAAATCACTTTCTGCATTATTTACTAAAATAATTAAATTATTTAAATCTTTCTGTAAATTTTTAATATCTTCTTCCAAAGAATATGTATATCTTAACTGTAACTCATTTAATCTAATTACACGTGCTTCACAATTTTTTTTAATTTCCTTATACATATCATCAAATTCATTTTTAAAAAATAAACTTGACTCTTTCTTTAATAAAATTTCCTGATCTTCAACACGTTTTGTAATTCTATTTACACGATCTTCAACTAATAAAATTTTGTTTTCTAAAGCAGAATTACTCTCTGACAAGTTATTAAAATTTATAATTTTGCCTATTAAATCAAAAAAATATACTAAATCCGTACTATTATCCCAAATAATAGAAAAATTTTCATTATGCAACTGACTGAGATTTAAAAAATTATCAACACAAGTCTTTAATTTAATAATAAAATTAAAAACTAACGCATTTTCGTTATAGTGTGGAACAAAGCTACTTTCATTCAAACCAAACTCTAACCGATTAATAATACTTTTAAAATCAGCAATATTTAAACCTAGTGAAAGTATAAAACTATCAAATTTAAATATAAATATTTTAAAACTATTAAAAAAATCTACTCCAGTGTATTTTCTATCATTTAAAAAATAGACAGTAGTTTGAGTGGTTTGTGCAATCCCTTCTAAACCATTTGCAATTTTTGCAATATTAGCAAATAAACCAAGCCTATTTATTTCTTCTTCAGTAAAAAGCATCTTCTAATCTCTAAATCACAAAATTTAAATAAAACAACCTTTTCTAAATTTTTATAAAGGCTCAGCAATACGAACTAAAAAGTTTACGTAACAATGTTCCCAACTTTTCATAAAATACCCCTCTTTTAAACTATTTACCTTCTGAATCAGCTTTACTATTACCGGGCTTATTTAAATCTTTTACAGCTTTAATAAAATCGGTATTCGCTTTAATATTTTCATGCATCAAATTTTCACCCCCCGTATAACTCTCATGATGAATACCATTACCAAAATACTTATAAGCCAAATCAAATCTTATTTTTTCTTTCATTTCTTCAGGTAAACCAACCATATAACGCGGTAATCCATCAATTTCTTTTGCAGTTCGGTAAGCTTCACCTGCTAAGCGTCGGTTCATAAAAGATCTTTTTAATAAAAAGGCTGCTAGTGTCGAAGATAAAATAATTAAAGAAACTTTCTGAATATAGAAAGCCGTTTTGTTAGAATCATCAAAATGCTCTGCTAACTTAAAGGTTAAATATTGTGTATTAATTTCAAAATGATAACCAAACAAATAAAATGCAAGCAATAACAACAATATATAAAACGCAATTTCATATATCCTTGCAGTTTTTTTAAATTTATTACTGTCTTCATCATAAATTTGATGGATTGTTCTATTTCTTAAATCTTCACTAAGTAATTTATTTTGATCAACTAGCTCTTTAACCTCATCAACTTTGTCTTCGACATTTTTTATTAATTCTGCACTAGCTTCAGTTTCTGAAATTATCTTTTTATTTGAAAAATAAGCAGTTAAATATGATTTTATTTTGCTTATCAACTCCCAAATTTCATATAAATTACCTTTAAAATCAACAGCTTTAATATCTCCGCTTATTTTACGAATATCAATACTATTAGTAATAAAAGCAATATATATTGCATCTAAATCTACAGGAAAATCTGAAGCTGATTTACTAAGTATATTTGATTCAAGAGTTAGTATAATTTCATCGTAAATATTTAAAACTTCATCAACAACAATTACATCTCTATCTAAAATAAAACCACTAGATTTTAATTGGATTATCTCTTCCTTTTGTGTTTTTAATTTTTCAATAGTATTATTAACAATCATTCCTTTCTGAATACCTTCTGTTACCACCCCATTCTCCAAAAACAAATTATTATAAAGTCTTGACGCTCATATAGTATCTAAGCTACTTTCTTTTTTCTACAACAAAATCAATATGAAACTTTAAAAAGCACGAAGAATGACATCTAACAAATCACTTGCTCACAGCAAAGCTGTTTTAAACATGTTAATGGAAAAATACCCTCACCTTTTCGACTTTAGAAGAGATTATATATTTCCTCTCTGGACTGGTATTACAGGTGAAATTATAAAAGACTTACAAATTCACCCAGACCATCACTCCTCTATTAGAAGAGCAATTTGTTATTACCAGTCTTGGAGTTATTACCTTCAAAACCTTGCCTTCTCTCGAAAAAAATACAACTTATGGAAAGAAGAAAAACAAAAAACAACTGCCCACGAACGTAAGCAAGCTAGGGAAAAATTGATTCAAAGAAATATATGGACACCACGAATGGAAGAAGTATTTATTGGTAAAGCTTTACAGCTTGATTGAAAGAGAAATTGCAGAAACAAACTAACTTCAGTTAGGATTTTTAGTAGAAAGTATCAGACACTTTACTTCATCATATATTATCAAAATTTCTTAAAAATTAGCCTAACAAAAAACCCCTAAGCCGTTAGCTTAGGGGTTTTCGTAGAATCTTACGATTCTGAATATGGTCCCGAGGGTCGGACTCGAACCGACACGTCATCTCTGACAGCGGATTTTGAGTCCGCCGCGTCTACCAATTTCACCACCTCGGGAGAGGAAGTATGTTTGTGTTGCGTATATTAGCGCGTTTGTAAAACTTGTCAAACCCTAAGTGAATATTATCGTTCACTTTTAGATCATTTAAACATTTTTCATGATTTAGGTCAGAAGCACAGCCATAAAAAAGCGAAAAAGTTTATACTAGACCCAATTTTTGCGGTGTTTTTTCCTAAATATGCAACTGTCTGACTTTTCCTTTGAATTACCCGATGAACTTATTGCCCGTTACCCTCTCGAATCACGTAGTGCTTCACGTTTATTGCATTTAGACGCAAAGGGTCAATATCACGATCACATGTTCACAGATATTATCGATCTGTTTGAAGAAGGTGATTTGTTGGTACTCAACGATACCAAAGTAATGAAAGCTCGTCTAAAAGGAAAACGTGCCACAGGTGGTGCTATTGAAATTTTGGTTGAGCGTATGCTGAACCACACCACAGCGTATTGCCATATTAAAGCGAGTAACTCGCCTAAAGCAGGGGCTGAGCTTTTTGTCGGTGCAAGTAATATTCCTGTGATTGTGCGTGGCCGTCACGAAAACTTATTTGTAGTTGAGTTTTCACAGCCAATTTTACCTGTACTTGAGCAATATGGTCAGTTACCTATTCCGCCTTACTTTAACCGTGAAGCAGAAGAAATTGACACTGAACGCTATCAAACGGTTTTCCATAACCCAGAAAAAATTGCCAGTGTGGCTGCACCAACTGCAAGCTTGCATTTTGACGAAGAGTTGTTAGCAAAGTTAGATCAAAAAGGTGTTAAGAAAACGTTTGTGACTCTTCACGTTGGTGCAGGTACTTTTATGCCTGTACGCACTGACGACATTACTAATCATGTCATGCACAGTGAATGGTGTGATGTTCCTCAAGAAACCATTGATTTAATTTTGGCGACTAAAGCACGTGGCAATAAAGTAATTGCTGTTGGTACAACTGCGACACGTGCCTTAGAAAGTGCAGCCCAAGCACATGGCGGAAAAATCGCAGCGTGGAATGGTGATACGCAAATCTTTATTTATCCGGGTTATGAGTTCTGTATTGTAGATCGTTTAATTACTAACTTCCATTTACCTGAGTCTACCCTGCTCATGTTAGTTTCAGCATTATCGAATCGAGATAATATTTTGGCTGCTTACGAACATGCAGTTAAAGACCGCTATCGCTTCTTTAGTTATGGCGATGCAATGCTGATTGATAAATTAGAAGTTTAAAAATTAAAGCTGGGTAAACCTTATAAGTTAATTCGAGGTTTAACCCAGCTGATCTAGATACTATTTTAATTAATAAAAAAATTTATGAATCCTATCTTCCAGAAAGTTCGAAATACTTTTGATAATCAAAATACGCACAACAAAATTACTTTAAAAAATATTGAAGCGTTAAGAAATTTACTTAATCAGGAATTACCACCTGAGTTGCTTATTCATTCATTAAAGAATTGGACAGGTACACAACAGCTTGATATACAAAATTATATTTTTTGGAATGCTACAATCTTTGCCTTAGTTTGTATGGCTTTAGGCTTTTTTATTTCGATCTATTTCTTCCCTTTTGCGATTCTTGCGATCTTTTATGGCTTTCATCATAGAGCATCGACTGCCGAACTTAATTGTCTGCTTCAAGATATCCAAACTTATTATTATGAACATAAATATAATTTTAAATTTGCAACCGAAGATAATTTGCCGGAACAAGGCACACCTGCTTCAGTTTTTCCATTATTTAAGTTAGGTAATCAACAAAATTCCGTCCTAATAGCAATACACGGCAAGTGGCAAGTAAGAGAAACAACTCATCCCTATAAAATTTTTAGATATCATTATATCAATCGAGAGATGGCCTATAACTCAAAAGGCAGTTGGGAACTTAAAGATGTTAGCTATGATTTATACGGTGTCATTTTAGAGAGTTTTCCAGTTCGCGGAGTCAGCATTTCAAGTCAACAGCAAAAGGCTTGCCGCTTAGGAGTAGCTTGGGAATCAAGTGATATTCGTTTTAATCAAAAATACCAACAAAGTGGAATTAATGAGTTGGACTTAGTAAAATTTCTAAGCCCTGACCGTTTGTTATTATTAGAAAAAATGTTGGAAAATTTTCCGGGGGACTTCTATGTACACCCTGAAACGTCTGCATTATGTTGGCTCTGTAATGTAAATCTTTTACGTCAGCAAAGTTTATATGGCACTAGTGTACGTGAGCTTGCTGAATGTCTAGAAACACTTTCAATGCCAGAGTTTGAGCAGTTTGCAAATATATTGCAGCATTTCATTGATGAAACTCAAATTCCGAAGTCATAAAAGTAATTATTTATTTAAAACTTATTTCTATTTATCTCTTTCAATTTAAAAGATAATCTAGGCTTAGCACTTTATGATAATCAACTCATTACTTTCATGCCAATTGATACCGTACAACAAGCACTTCATATAAGACGTAAAAAAAATACACAGGTCTTTCGTAATATTGCTCGACTTTGGGACGCAGGACAAAAGTCACAAACAGATCAAGAGCTCTTAAATGCGTTACATCCATGGCGTGAAGATCATAACCTTCGTTTTGTTAATGTATTGCCGTATTTATTAGGTATTTGCAGTATTACGACGCTATTATTTGGATACTTTTTTCATCCTCATATTCAATATATTTGGAGTCTCTTATGGGCATTTTTAACTGGTTTCTTGGCCTACTTGCTCTATGAACCGCAAAAGCCTCTAACCGAAGTTATTCACTATTTAGAACAGCGTATGACTGCTTTACGTTATGGCCTGCAGTTTCAGCAGTTACCAGCTTATCTTCCAATTCAAGCCCAACCCATTTTAGTCTTAAGCAGACTAAAACAATATTTCCCATTGTTTAATCGAGGCAATGAAGCTAATGAAATTACTGAGTTTGCTTCAGTGACATGGAATGATGGTATTACAGATCATCAAGTCCTGCTATTTAAATACCACTATGTAAATAATTTACCTATTCTTCAAGATCAAAACAGCGATAAAAAAATAGTAAAAGAGATTCATAAAGACTTATGGGGCGCTTTTATTTTTCAAATGCCAGCCTTAGGTATTGCTGTAAGTAATCAGCGTTCTCGCTTTTTTGCACCGTACTTAAGCGAATGGCAAAGTACTGACATTCTGATTAACCAAGAGCTCAATATCTTCGGTACTGACCAGCACCAGTTAGCTAAAGAAATTAGTCCAAGTTTAACTTTAAAACTTCATGATTTTTTTCAACATTTTAAAGGTGATTTAATTTATCATCATGAAGAGCAAATATTATGTTATCTCGGTGAGCAAGATCTTTTTCAAACCACCAGCAAACGTAGTGAAATTCATGATATTCCAGCATTACGTGGACATTTACGTACCATGACCATGCCGCAATATGAAAAATTTCAGCAATTCATGCTTAATTTAATTAAATAAATCTCTCGTAGTGCCGAACTAGCAACTTATAAACAATAAGAAGTTAAAAGGTTCAATGAGAGAATAAAAATAAGAGGAGTGAAAATGAAAGGCTTATTCATTTTCTTGGGGATTTTCGTCGTACTGATTGCGTGGGGCATCCACATTCGTAACAACATAGTCCGTTATTTTAATGCGACCAAGCGCGCTTGGGCTGAGGTTGCAAATTTCGAACGCCAAAAAGTAAAAACACTTGAAGCACTAGAAAGCACACTCAATCAATATACTCAGTTTGAAAAATCGACTTTAGAAAAAGTGACTGCTTTACGTCAGCAAATTCTCAGTTTAAATGTCGATCATACTGATATTGCTCAATTACAGCAGATTGAAAAAATGAGCAAAGAGCTGATCCGTAGCCTAAATGTCGTGGTTGAAAACTATCCTGAACTAAAAGCAGATACGCTCTATAGCAAAATGATGGATGATATTCAGGAACAAAACGAAAATGTTGGCGCTGCTATCAGCATTTTTAACCGCAATGTTGAAGTATTTAACAACCAGATTGAAGTATTCCCAAACAACCTAATTAATACGATGACTTTATCTAAAAAAGCAATTCGTCCTTTCCGCGATAATTTGGCTACAGACAATTTTGACTACAAACCTAACTTTTAGTCTAAATAAAAAAATGGTCATTCAATCAAAAAAAATGACCTATTTTATAGCCAGCTACATTTAGTAGTAGAACTACTTGGCAGAATCAAGGAAAATAGCCCTCTTATTTTTAGGGCTATTTCTGTTTTTAAATTGGTCTTCCTGTTTAAAAAATCATCATGTTATAGCCCTTATTTAGCAGCGAACTGTTTTTTCGCCCTTGCACTGCCCTACGGTATTGCTTGCTATTGTTCAGGATTTTTAGATGAAGTTTGAAAAATTAGGTCAGTCGGGTCGTGCCCGTCGTGGTCGTTTAACTTTAGAACATGGTGTTGTTGAAACACCTGTTTTTATGCCAGTGGGGACTTACGGTACAGTCAAAGGCATGTTGCCGCGTGATATTGAAGATATTCAGGCACAAATTATTTTAGGTAATACATTTCATTTATATTTGCGTCCGGGCCTTGAAGTAATCAAGCAGCACGGCGGATTACACGACTTTATTAAATGGAATAAGCCAATTTTGACTGACTCTGGCGGCTTCCAAGTATTTAGTCTTGGCGCTATGCGTAAAATTAAGGAAGAGGGTGTTACTTTCCGCTCTCCGATCGATGGTTCAAAAGTGTTTTTATCGCCTGAAATTTCAATGGAAATTCAGCATGTATTGAACTCTGATATCGTCATGATTTTTGATGAATGTACGCCTTATCCTGCTACACACGAAGAAGCACAAAAATCATTACAGCTTTCTTTGCGCTGGGCAAAACGTTGTAAAACGCATCACCACGATGAGCTTAAAAATAAAAATGCCTTATTCGGCATTATTCAAGGCGGCATGTATGAAGACTTACGTGATGAGTCTTTAAATGGCTTACTTGAAGTTGGTTTCGATGGTTATGCAATTGGTGGTTTATCTGTAGGTGAACCAAAAGAAGAGATGATCAAAGTTTTAGATTATCTTCCAAACAAAATGCCACAAGACAAACCACGTTACTTAATGGGCGTAGGTAAACCTGAAGATATCGTTGAAGCGGTACGCCGTGGTGTCGATATGTTTGACTGCGTAATGCCGACTCGTAATGCACGTAATGGTCATTATTTTGTCACTGATGGTCTGGTACGTATTCGTAATAGTAAATATCGCCATGACCAAGGTCCTCTTGACCCACACTGCGATTGCTACACATGTAAGAACTTTACCCGTGCTTATCTGTTCCATCTTGAAAAATGTGGAGAGATGTTAGCATCTATGCTTGGTACCATTCATAACTTACGTTATTACCAACGTTTAACTGAAGGTATGCGTGATGCATTAGATAATGGCACTTTTGATGAATTTGTTCAGGACTTTTATGCCCGCCGCGGATTAGAAGTTCCACCTTGCCCTGTCGATGAATAAGCGAGATTTGCGCTCAACCGCAAGACAAGGTAAATTGCAAAACGAATTAGGATTATGTCAGGTATCTGACTCATATTTTTTAACTTTAGGAAATTAAAATGAGCTTGTTCATTTCTACTGCACATGCAGCTCCAGCAGCAGCCCAAAGCCCGGGTCTTTTGCCAAACATTTTGATGATTGTTGTATTCGTTGCAATCTTCTATTTCTTAATCTGGCGCCCTCAAGCAAAACGCGCAAAAGAACACCGTTCTTTAATCGAAAGCTTAGGTGTAGGTAGCGAAGTTGTTTTTGCTGGTGGTTTAATGGGCAAAGTAACCAAACTTGAAGGTGACTATGCGGTTGTTGAACTTAACCGTGGTGTAGAAGTAAAAATTCAGCGTGCCAGCGTAATTTCTGTATTACCTGAAGGCACTCTAAATAACCTTTAATCATAAAACAGTCGTGCTTTAGCACGGCTTTTTCATTTAAGAAGAAAGCGAATGCGTTACCCTGCATGGAAATATTTACTGATTCTGGTTGTTCTGGTAGTCAGTACATTATACGCACTGCCTAGTCTATATCCGGATGAGCCCGCAGTTCAAATTTCCGGTGCCAAAGCTGGTACCCAAATTGATCAAAGTGTGGTGCAAAAAGCAGAGCAAATTTTAAAAACAGCAAATATTGCGAGCCACGATAATACTTTTACAAATAATGCTGCACTCTTGCGTGTCAGCTCTTCTGAAGCGCAGTTAAAAGCAAAAGAAGTATTACGCCGTGACTTAGGTGATCAATATGTTGTTGCCCTAAACCTTGCACCAACTACACCAGAATGGTTGCAAAAAATTGGGGCTAAACCAATGAAACTTGGTTTGGACTTACGTGGTGGTGTCCACTTCCTGCTAGAAGTAGATATGGACAAAGCCATTTCCCAACGTATGGAAACCTCTGCCACTGATTTGCGTCGTCAGTTCCGTGAAAACAAAATTAAATTTAACAACCTTGCGTTAAATAATAATGTGATCACTG
This sequence comes from Acinetobacter nosocomialis, assembly GCA_025736915.1. Lineage (GTDB taxonomy): Bacteria > Pseudomonadota > Gammaproteobacteria > Pseudomonadales > Moraxellaceae > Acinetobacter > Acinetobacter nosocomialis_A. Next base: position 1,425,949 of record CP107049.1, read on the forward strand.
TTCAATTTGCTGACAACGCTGATCGTGATGCAGCAATGGATTTTTTACGCCGTAATGGTAATGAATATACCCAACAGGCATTAGCGAGCGCGACAGGTTCTACCTTAAAACTCTCTTATACCGATGTACGTCGTCAAGAAATTCAGGCATATGCAGTCAATCAGAACTTAACAACACTACGTAACCGTATTAACGAACTTGGTGTTGCAGAAGCATTGGTACAAAGTCAGGGTAGCAACCGTATTGTCGTTGAATTACCGGGTGTTCAAGATACAGCAGAAGCTAAACGTGTTTTAGGCCGTACTGCTAACCTCGAATTCCGTTTGGTATCTGACTTAAATGATCAATATATTGACCCATATACGGGTAAATATAACGGTCAACCTTTACCTCCGGGTACAGAAGTTTTTGCTTATCAATCTTTAGATAGCGGTCGTCAACTTTTGTTGCAACGTAACCGTATCTTGACTGGTGAACGTGTTCAAAATGCGAGCTCTGGCTTTAGCCAAGACTCTGGCGGTGCCGAAGTAAATATTACGCTCGACAGTGCTGGTGGTAAGCTCATGTCAGATGCAACCCGTAATGCTGTTGGTAAACGCATGGCGGTATTGTTCATCGAAAACAAGCAAAAGATTAGCTACGTTACAGATCCAAAAACTGGTGCTCAAACAGAAGTTCGTACGCCATATACAGAGTCTGTCGTAATTAACGCTGCAACAGTTCAAGCTGTTTTAGGTTCAACTTTCCGTATTACTGGGTTAAGTTCTCCTCAAGAAGCATCTGAACTTGCATTAATGCTGCGTGCTGGTGCTTTAGCTGCGCCAATGTACTTCGTTGAAGAACGTGTTGTTGGTCCAAGCCTTGGTCAAGAAAACATTGATAAAGGTGTACTCTCAACTCAAATCGGTTTCTTACTTGTTGCAATCTGGATGGTCGTGTTCTTCCGCGTATTCGGTTTAATTGCGAACTTTGCACTTGTATTTAACTTGGCAATGATTTTAACCGTGATGTCTTGGATAGGAGCTTCCCTCACCTTACCGGGTATTGCGGGTATCGTTATTACCATTGGTATGGCGGTCGATGCCAACGTACTGATATGTGAGCGTATTCGAGAGGAAATGCTCTGGGGTGCCTCACCCAAGCAGGCCATTGTGGCAGGTTATGATCGAGCCTATAACACCATTTTTGACTCGAACTTAACCACGTTCCTCGTTGCATTCATTCTGTTTGCAATTGGTACGGGCCCAATTAAAGGTTTCGCCGTAACATTAATGATTGGTATTGTATGTTCGATGTTTACTGCAATTACAGTAACACGTGCAATCGTACAGCTCATTTATGGTAAACGCCGTAATTTGAAAAAGTTGAGCATTTAAGGAGATCTATGATGACTAAAGTGACTCAACAGCCTTCAAAACAATATGGTCGTCCGGATGATGCAAAAATCATCCCGTTCATGAAGATTGCTAAACCAGCAGCAATCTTCTCGATCCTTATTACTTTAGCGAGTATTTTCTTTATCGCGACTAAAGGTCTTAACTTAGGTTTGGACTTTACAGGTGGTGTTTCTGCCGAGCTTAACTATGCGCAACCAGCAAATCAGTCTGAAGTTATTCAGGCACTCGACAAAGCTGGTTTTAAAGATGCGGTAGTACAAACGCTAGGTAGTAATAAAGACTTACTCGTGCGTATGCCGGTACAAGAAGTTAAGGTTGAAGATCTTAATAACGCGATTACCAAAGCTGTGCAATTACCAAATAACGCTGCCGAAGTTCATAAAGTGGACTCTGTCGGCGGTCAGGTTGGTAATGAGCTTTATGTTCGTTCGGCTGGAGCGGTTGCTCTTGCGCTTATATTAATGTTGATCTACGTGACCATTCGCTTTGAGTTTAAACTCGCGATGGGTGCGGTAATGTCTTTATTCCATGACATCATCATTATTATTGGTGCATTTGCATTATTCCAATGGCCATTTGACCTTACCGTATTAGCTGCGGTACTCGCGGTGATTGGCTTCTCGCTTAACGATAACATCGTTGTTTCAGACCGTATCCGTGAAAACTTCCGTAAGATTCGCGGCGCGACTCCACGTGAAATCGTGGATATTGCTTTAACTGAGACTTTACGTCGTACAGTTCATACCTCAATGACCTTATTGCTTGTTGTACTTGCAATGATGTTCTTGGGCGGTGATGGCTTACACTGGTTCTCTGTAGCAATGTTTGTGGGTGTCTTTGTCGGTACTTACTCTTCGATTTATATCGGTACAGCATTTGCGTTATGGCGTGGTCTTAACCGTCAAGACTTCATCGTTCAGGTTAAACCTGAATTTGAAGATGAAATTCCTTGATTGTTAAACCAAGACATATAAAAAACCGCGATTTATTCGCGGTTTTTTTTATTAAGCTCAAAATTTATTTACGGCGTAATGCATCCGAAATAGCTTCAACCAATTGTTGAGAAATTTCTTGCTTAGATGCTTTCTCTAACTCACGTTTTTTCATGTGATAGTTCTCAGCAAAGAAAACCGTCATCGCATTTTCATCCGAAGCAAAACCAATATCAGCACGAGAAACATCGTTACACGCAATCATATCTAGTTTTTTAGCAACCAGTTTACCTGCTGCATATTCTTCAACATTTTGCGTTTCGGCAGCAAAGCCCACCATAAATGGACGTTTTTCCTGAGCTGCAATGGTTGCCACAATATCCGGATTTTTTACCAGGGAAACATTCAGTTCATCCCCTGCTTTCTTAATCTTATGCTCAGCTACTTCCGCAACGCGATAATCAGCTACTGCTGCTGTCGCAATGAAAATGTCGCAACCAGTCTCAAGTGAGTTCATGCTGACATCCAACATTTGTCGTGCAGATGCAACGTTGACACGTTGAACACCGTTTGGTGTATCTAAACTTACAGGTCCGGCAACTAAAGTGACTTTTGCCCCTGCCGCATAACATGCAGCCGCTAAAGCAAAGCCCATTTTTCCAGTACTATGGTTTGAGATATAACGAACTGGGTCAATCGCTTCACGTGTTGGTCCAGCAGTAATCACAACTCGCTTACCAGCCAACAAACCAAATTTTTCAGCAATGGCGCGTTGGGCTTGATGGAAATAACCAGCCACTTGACGGGCTATTTCTTCAGGTTCTGGCATACGGCCTAAACCGACATCACCACAAGCCTGTTCACCTGAATCCGGCATAATCACATGCACGCCATCTTCAACTAGCGTTTGCAAATTACGCTGTGTAGCTTTTGCAGCCCACATTTGCTGATTCATTGCTGGAGCAACCCACACAGGTGCTTTAGTCGCTAAAAACAAAGTACTGAGTAAGTCATCTGCCAAACCATTAGCAAACTTAGCCAAGGTGTCACAGCTTGCAGGAGCAACCAGTAATAAATCAGCCCAACGAGCCAACTCAATATGGCCCATTCCAGCTTCAGCCTCAGGGTCTAAGAGTTCGGTATGTACAGGATTTCCCGAAAGAGCCTGAAACGTTAGAGGTGTAATAAATGCTTGAGCCCCGTGTGTCATCACAACCCGAACGTCGAAACCATAATCTTTAAGACGACGAACCAAAATGGCACTCTTATAGGCAGCAATTCCACCTGTAACGGCTAAAACAATGTTTTTATGAGGAATAACACTTAAATCAAAGCTCACGAACAGGATACCTTACTGTTGCAGTGGCGCTCACAATAGCATTAAATACGCGCAGACCCAAGATTGATTGGGCAAACAAAATAAAATTTTAAGCAGAATATTGCTGGGGAATATGAATACTTCTATTAAAAATTGGCCAGAACAAGAACGGCCAAGAGAACGGTTATTACAGCAAGGCCCTCAAAGCCTCTCTGACTCTGAATTACTTGCGATCTTTCTTCGCTCAGGTTCACGCCAACATTCAGCAGTTGAACTCGCACGCTTACTGATTCAACAATTCGGAAGCCTCAATGCTGTTTTCGATGCACCTTTCAATGAATTAGCTCAATTTAACGGTATTGGAGCCACCAAGTATTCCCAATTACTGGCCGTAAAAGAGCTTGGACGGCGCTATCTAGACTATCATTTTAGTCAAACTGAGCTAAGCCTTCATTCATCTCATTTGGTTCTAGATTATTTGCGTTATGAATTAAAGGGTGAAAAACAAGAGGTCTTCGCAGTACTTTGCTTAGATGCCGAACTAAGAAAACTGCATTTTAAAAAGTTATTTTTTGGATCAGTTCAGCACTGTGCCGTTTCAGTGAATCAAACCTTACGTTATGCCTTACAACAACATGCTTGCCAATTAGTGATAGCACATAATCACCCATTTGGTTCTGCACAGCCATCTCCTGAAGATATTAAACTCACAGAGCAACTCCAGCAGGCTTGTCAGCTTGTTGAAATACGTTTACTGGACCATTTTATTATCTCACCAGAAGGTAGCTTTTCATTTGCTGAACAACAACTACTCAACCCTACCACAATAGCCGTTCAATGATATTGACAAAGCTTCACTAAGCTTAGAATATCAAAAACAAAAATAGCGACGTTTAAAATAAAATGATTGTTCGTGAACAGCCCAGTATTTTTAAAGTTTTATTCTCTTGGCGAGGGACGATATTACCAAAAATTTTGCCCTCTTTAGGGGTGGTAATGCTGATTTCGGCAATCATTGGTGGGGTTGAATATATTAATCTCTACCGTTTTCCAGAAATTCCTTTAGTTGGTTTCACCTTAATTGGCGTTGTACTTTCTATCTTTTTAGGTTTTAAAAATACGGCATGTTATGACCGCTGGTGGGAAGCACGAAAATTATGGGGTGTACTCATTGCGACTTCACGTCACTTTGACCGCGACTGTCGTATTTTAACTCAGGCTCGCCGTGAACGAGTTATTCACCACGTTATTGTGTTTGCAAATGTGTTACGTGACCGTTTACGCCGCCAAACAGCCAACCCAACCGAGTTAATACAAACCAGTGGCATGAGCCAACAGGCATTGACCCAACTATACCAACAGAATAACGCGCCGCAATATACACTTAGCCTTATTCAATGGGAATTATTACAAGCGCTTAAAGAAGGTGAAATCTCAGATATTATTTATGCTCAAATGAATAAGAATGTTGCAGATTTAAGTGTGGTACAGACTGGCTGTGACCGTATTGCAAACACTCCTATTCCTTTTGCTTATTCAGTTTTGCTCAACCGCACTGTTTACTTTTTCTGCTTTATGTTGCCATTTAGTTTGGGTTCTTTACTTGGATTAGCAACACCTTTACTAGTCGGAATTTTGGCATACACATTCTTAGGTCTAGATGCTCTAAGCTCTGAAATCGAAGAGCCCTTCGGTACTCAAAGTAATGACTTACCCTTAGATGCAATGGTACGTAGTATCGAAATTGAACTTTTAGGAACGCTGGGTAAACCAACGCCTCCTCCAATTCAAGCTCAAGATAACAACTTACTCTAGAGCGCTATTAGAGAAAACGCTCCCAAATACCCTGCTGGTCAGTCTTTGGCTTAGGGGTGTTACCCAATTTAATCCATGGCATATTTTCTCCATGAAAATCACTGCCAATTGAAACCGCCAAATGATGCTGATCAATCATACGATCAATCATTTGGCGAGTAGATAAAGGATCTACAGGCGGTGGTAACTCTACGGCGTCACCACTACAACTCGCAAATAACTCAATCAAATAGCGTGTATTGGTTGCCGATAAATCATAACGAGTTGGATGAGCTAAAACTGCCAAGCCTTTACTGTTATGAACGACCTCAATTGTTTCTTTTAAACCCAATCCTTCAAACTTTACAAAGGCGCGCTTGCCTTCTTTTAAAAAGCGGTCAAAAGCTTGTTGAGGACGGCTCACCACATTCTTTTCAACCAAGGTTTTGGCAATGTGGGTTCTAGTAATACGATCTGGCTGATTTTCAACTTTATCGAGTACATCTTGATAAATATCAAGGCCAATACACTTTTTTAACAGTTCACAAATGACTTCTGCTCTTTGTGCTCTAATTCTTTTTTGTTGTTCTAATGCTTCCAAAATTGGCGCTTCATCTTGCATGTTTAAAGCCACAATATGCACACCATAGCTTTTTTTTGTGCTTGGCCTAGACCATTGGCTTGAGATCTCCACACCAGAAATGATTTTTAAATCATGGGCTTGTGCAGCATTTTTTGCGCGCTGCAAACCATCCATTGTGTCGTGATCAGTGAGTGCCAAAGTATGCAGCTTCACATCCACAGCAGCTTGCACCAGCAATTCCGGAGACAAAGTTCCATCAGAAATATTGCTATGTGTATGTAAATCTATGCCTTGCATCTTTTATACTATGCCATTCACCAAACCTGATCAGATACTCTAACATGAAAGCACTTCTGGACTTTGTTCCATTAATTATTTTCTTCTATTTATATAAAACTGTTGATCCTGCGAATGCTCATCACCCGTTGCTAAAATTGATCGGTTCCGCTGGCGGTGTAAATAACAATAATATTCTGGTCGCTACAACAGGCTTAATTATTTCAATGCTTATCGTGTATGGTGCTTTGTTCATCATTCAAAAATTCCGCCTAGATAAACAGCAGTGGATTGTACTGTTTATGACAGTTATTTTTGGTGGCATTACACTCATGTTAAGCGATGATTTTTATATTCGTTTAAAAGCTGCGATTCTGAACTTGGTATTTGCTGGTGCTTTCTTAGTTTCACCTTGGTTTGGTAAGGAACGTAAACCTCTCATTAAACGTTTATTTGATCCAATTTTAGAGCTAAGCGAAAAAGGTTGGAAAAATTTAAATTTCGCTTGGGCAGCTATGTTTGTCGTCATGTCCGGTTTACATATTTTCTTCGCGTTTTTATTTCATGGCGGAAAATATTGGGGTGAATTTACGGCATTTGGTGACATGATCGTCATGTTTTCATTTATCATTATTCAGTTCATTATTTTACGCAAACATTTTAAGTCAACAGATGCTTAATATGATTTCGGTTTGATTATAGAGATACGACATGCCTTTTTTTGTTCTAAGCTGTACCGATAACGAAGGAACTCTAGAGAAACGTTTAGCAATACGCCCTCAACATATCGAACGTTTACAAAAACTTGATGATGAAGGTCGTCTTGTTGCCGCTGGAGCTATGCCAAAAGATCCGAATGATCCACAGGCTGGTTTTTACGGTAGTACTATGATTGTAGAGTTTGATAGCCGTGAAGCTTTAGATGAATGGTTAAAAGAAGAACCATTTTTGAAAGAAGGCATTTATAGCCACATTGATGTCAAACCGTTTAATAAAGCATTTCCAAAAGGGTAAACGCATGCAGCTTGCAACCAAAAGCTTTCTTGGCTTGTGTTTGATCTGTTCAACTGCGGGAGCAGTTGAACCTGCTGCGACGCCAGCAACACCATCTACTGTGTCTTCAACTCAGGCGACTAAACCAGCGCCTACTTCTGCAACAGTAGCCAAACCGACCGCTACAACGGCGGCAACTACAGCACAGCCGCTTACCGCAGAACAAATCGCAAAAAATAAGCAGCAGCAAGATGCAAAAATCAAAGCTTTAGTTCAAGATCAAGCATCTCGTCTAAAACAGCTAGAACATGCAAATCTTGAAGCACTTGCGCAAAACCAAGAGTTACAGCTAAAGAACGATAACTTGTCTGTTCAGGTACAAGTTTTACAAAGTGAACGTAGCGCACAAATGTTCTTATATGGCGCAGTAACACTAGCAGGTGGCGTACTGCTTGGTTTCTTTATCGCTAGTTATGTTTACACCAAACGTCGTCGTCAGTGGTAATTCTGAGCGACTTATTAAACCGAATGAACAAATCAAACCGTATACAAACTGCTGAGCTGGATTGGGAATCTATTGATGGTATTGAGGTTCCCATTTCCAAACAATTTGGTGATGTCTATTTTTCTAAAGATAATGGTCTGCTTGAAACAAGACATGTATTTTTAAATGGCAATGACCTATCAGAACGATTAGCCCATTTACAAGACTTTGAATATTTTAGTGTAGGAGAAACTGGGTTTGGTACTGGTTTAAATATTCTTACACTCTGGCAGCTTTGGCAGCAGGTCCGTCCCAATAACCACAGCCATTTACATGCAATTAGCGTAGAAAAATTCCCTTTAAGCAAAGCAGATCTCATCCGTGCACTCAATGTATGGGATGAGCTTAAGCCACTTGCTAAGCAACTGATTGAGCAATACCCCTTACCTATTGCAGGTTGCCATCGTTTAAGTTTCCCAGAAGAACGTTTTAGCATTGACCTATGGCTAGGAGATGCACAAGATATTTTTCCAAGTATGGTAAAGACTAAAGCTGTGAATGCTTGGTTTCTAGATGGTTTTGCGCCTTCTTGTAATCCAGACATGTGGGAACAAAACGTTTTAAACAATATTGTTCGTCTTTCTGACTATGGCACTACCTTTGCCTCGTTTAGTGTAGCTGGTGTTCTCAAACGTGGACTAAAAGCTCATGGCATTGATATTTCACGTCCTCGCGGCTTCGGGCATAAACGTGAAATGCTTAAAGCAGTATGGAAAGCACCTTTAAGTGAAGTAATTACATCAGAACCAGATAACAGTATTAGTTCTAATTTTACACAGCAGCATATTGCCGTGATTGGCGCAGGGATTGCTGGTTTAAGCACAGCATGGGCTTTTGCTGAACGTGGGCACCACGTTACCCTATTCGAGCGTACAGCGCCTTTATCAGGGGCCTCTGGTAACCCTTTGGCATTGCTTAATCCAAAACTATGCCCCATTGAACAAAGTCATGAGCACCTGATGACTTTAAGCTGGCAACATGCGCTGAATTTCTATAAAAAATTTCAAGCATTCCGCCCAATTCAAATACAGCAAATGGCATTAAAAAATGCCCAAGATCTTCTCGATCTTGCTGATCAATATCCTGCTGATATTGTTACGCATCAAACAAGCTCACTTGAATCGGACTATCCACACATTGTATTAAGCGAGGCTGGAGCAGTTTCTCCACACCAGTTACGTGATGAAATTTTGCAGCATCCAGGTATTGAATTAAAAATTGCTAATATCACAGCACTTGTTTCTTTTGAAAATAAAGTTCAATTGAAAACGAATGATGAAATCATTGCAGAGGCAGATCATGTTGTGGTGTGCTGTGCCCGAGAAAGTGCTGCTTTATTTGAGAACTATCCCCCTTTAAAGCCAATCCGTGGACAAGTGAGCTGGGTTAATAATTCTTTTGCACCTCTACCTTTACACGAAGCGTATAGCTATGGTGGCTACTGCATGCAGCTTGACTCTTCTCAACTCATTTTAGGGGCATCTTTCTACCCAAACCGAGAAGATCAAAACGTACTCATTGACGACCATGTGCATAACTTTGAATTAATCCACAGTGTCTTCCCTACTTATGCAAAACAATTACCACCTGTAGAACAATGGCAAGGTCGAGCAGCGGTTCGGGCCCAAAGCCCAGATTATTTCCCAGTGATAGGTAAAATGCAGAGTGAAAGTCGTATTTCTACCTTTGCAGGTTTAGGTTCAAAGGGCTTTTTATTTGCACCGCTTTGCAGTGAAGTACTTATCGCCCAAATTTTAGGTGAGACTTGTCCTGTTCCTGAAAGCCTATTAAAGAAATTAAGTGCCGAGCGCTTTCAAAAGAAAGTTAAACCGAAGAAATCGTATTTTAAATCTCAATAGTGCACTTGAGAAAATTTAGTTCCAATAAAAAAGCACCCGAAGGTGCTTTTTTTATGCGCCCTGCTCTAGAGGTAAACCTGCGTCACGAGCTGCACGCGTCCCCCCCATCAGCACGACATATTCACGCGAGGCATCTAAGTCTTCTAGTTTCTCAGCTGCACGAGGAGCTTTGCTACCACCACCACATAAAATATAAATCGGCTGATCCGCAGCGACCTGGTTCAAAATATCAGCATTTAAATCATTAATCGGGCGACTTACCGCACCTTTAACATGCCCTTCTGCATAAGCACTTGAATCACGGACATCCCAGATAACAGCATTTTCTGGGAACTCAAATGTTGTAATTTCTTGTTTACGGATCATTGTGCACTCCTTTGATGTAAACAACACTTGGCAAATGAAGAAAACCCTCTTAGCATCTCAAATATTCTTTCACTTTGTAAAGGTCTAAACTATGCCTTCTTTCGATATTGTTTCTGAATTAGAGTTATTTGAAGTTAATCATGCGGTTCAAAACACACAAAAAGAGATTGCAACACGCTTTGACTTCCGTGGTCATGATGTTTCTATCGAATTAAATGAAAAAAATAAAGAGATTAAAATCAGCACAGAAAGTGATTTCCAGTGTGAACAAGTTTATAACATGTTAGAAAATCATTTTTATAAACGTAAAATTGATGTGCAAGCACTTGATCCGCAAAAAGCTGCTGCGTCAGGTAAAAATTTTGTACAAGTCATTAAACTTAAAGATGGACTTGACTCTGATACAGCAAAAAAAATTAATAAAGCCATTAAAGAAAGCGGCGTTAAAGTGCAATCTTCTATTCAAGGCGACAAAATCCGTGTAACCGATAAAAAACGTGACACTTTGCAACAAGTCATGACTTTTTTACGTGAACAACAATTCGGTGTGCCATTACAGTTTAATAACTTTAAAGATTAATATCTTTTAGCGACATTCAAAGTTAAGGTAATCCCATGTCTCAATCCAATCGACTATTAAAACTGGTAAAAGCAACTTCAAAATTTCCTAAAGGTGTTCGAAGTACGCTTTGGAGCAAGGCATTTGGCCGTATTGTGCCAATGGTGGGTACAGCCAGTATTCGTTATCTGGAAGTAGATGTAAACCACGTAACTGTTCGCTTAGAAAACCAGAAAAACATGCAGAACCATATTAAAGGTGTACATGCGGCAGCAATGGCACTTTTAGCAGAGACTGCAACAGGTTTTTTAACGGGTTTACATATTCCTGATAACCGTATTTTATTAATCAAATCATTACATGTTGATTATTTAAAAGTGGTTGAAGGTGGTTTAACAGCAACGGCTACGCTCTCTATCGAACAGCAAAAATATATTGCTGATCATGAAAAAGGCGAACTTGTCATTCCTGTTACTGTCATTGATGATGCAGGCAACGAACCGATCCAATGCCAAATGCTCTGGGCATGGTTACCTAAACGTAAGAAATGATAACTAATTTAAAATATTTTTAGATTGTTATTTACCTCAAGATATAAAACTACAAATTTATATCTTGAGGTCACAATGAAAAGAACACTAATTCTATCCTCGTTATTTACCAGTTTTATATTTACAGCAGTGGCTACTCAAGCTGCCGAACCTACAAAAAAAACCAGTAAAATTATTCAAACTAAAACTGAAGCAGCAGATAAAATAAGCGCCCAGAATAAAAAAATCGTAACCGATTTCTATGAAGGTGTCTTTTTAAAACATCAAGTTAAAGAATATGCCGACCGTTATATTGGTCATGAATATATACAACATAACCCTAATGTTCCTGATGGGAAGGCACCTTTCGTTAATTTCTTTACTGAGAAATTCCAGAAAAATCCACAAGCAAAAAATGAAATTAAGCGTGCAATCGCAGAAGGCAACTTGGTTGTTTTACATGTCCATTCTACTGAAAACGAAAAAGATCGAGGCAGAGCAATTGTTGATATTTTTCGGGTAGAAAATGGAAAAATTGTAGAGCATTGGGATGTTATACAAAACATTCCAGAGCAAAGTAAAAACTCTAATACAATGTTTTAGTTATAAAAATTAAAGCCTGAATACTTATATTCAGGCTTTATAATACATTTTATTGAGTTTCTAAAAACTTTTGTTTCGCCTCTTCTGGTATTTGGCGCTTGTTACCTTTTACATCAACAGCGACAAAAGTGAAGACCCCTTCGGTAATACGAATTGGAGCACGAGAATCATCATGGCTATCCCAAACTTCAATTTGCATTTGGATAGAGGTATTACCCACTTTTAAGATTTTGGTATAGCAGCTAATCACAAAGCCTACTTTTACCGGAACCAAAAAGGTCATCTGATTAATGGAAATCGTAGCACAACGTCCACGACTAAAACGCTCCGCGTGAATTGCTCCAGCCAAGTCCATTTGTGACACGATCCACCCACCAAACACATCACCACTCCAGTTTGTATCTGCTGGCATGGCAATCGTTTGTAAGGATAAAATTCCTTCTGGTTTGGTATAAGCTTCTGACACCTTAGCTCCCGAAATTCGTTTGAAGTTGTTGATCTAGCCACTGCTGCAATTCAGGAGCGCGTAATGCACCGCTCATTCGAGCAACTTCTGTGGTTTTATTCATTAATACAAGCGTAGGAATACTTCTCACATTAAATGCTTGGCTTAAGCGAGGAGACTCTTCGGTATTAATCTTGGCAAAAATGACACGTGGATTCTGTTTTGCAACTTGTGCAAAATGTGGCGCCATCATTTTACAAGGTCCACACCATTCTGCCCATAAATCTATCAAAATAGGCAGATCACTATTTGTGATGTAGTTACTAAAGTTTTGTTCATTTAACTCAATCGGTGCAAGCGGAAGTAATGGCTGATGGCATTGGCCACAACTCGGTTGCGCACTAAGTTTTTCCTCTGGAACTCTATTTTTTGCACCACACGATGCACATACAATAATCATTTACATCACTCCTATATGCTGATGTAAAAATTCTAATTGGGTCGTCACTGCTTTTTCAAACCATGAACCATGATAGATATCAAAATGTTTCATATCCCACTCATGATAACTCACAAAAGGAGCAATATTGGTTGCAGCTTCACGACTTGACTCAATTGGAATTAAAGAATCATGCTGAGCAGCAATAAATAAAACTGGAATATTAATCTGACGTACAAGTTGAATTGGACGGTAACGCATCAAATTAAAAAAGACGCGTGCTGGAACTTCTCCACTCCAATAATAATCTGGATTTACAATCGACAAATACCCATAGTAGCTATCTGCTGTTGGCATGAAACATAATTTAAATTGGTCAACAACAGGTAATCTCTTGGGATTAAGGCCCATTTTAGAACCCATATAATCTTGGCTCGACAACTTTAAAGCTTGGGGATAACGCTGTAAGGGATATAGTTTTGCTGTTTCAGCGCCATCAACGTAAGGAATTTGTACCATAATGGCCTGAATATTTTTTAATTCAGAAGCTAAACTTAGAGCATATCCCCCACTTAAAGATGTGCCCCACAAAACAATTCTTCGATTATCTATAAGTTTACAAGTGGAGGCGTATTGAATAATAGTCTTCCAATCTTCCAATTGAGAATTGATAGAAATCATCTCTCGAGGCTTACCTGTACTCCCACCCCAATATCGATAATCAAATAAAATAACAGCATAGCCTGCCTGAGCGAAACGCTGCGCATATTGGATAAGCTTGAATTGACGTAATCCGGCAAAACCATGTGCCATGATAATTACCGCAGATTTATTATTTGTTTTTGGAATATAAAAGTCAGCTGCGATCATTTCCTGATCACATGGAACATATAAAGGCTCAACCGTATAAGCGTGCATATGTGCTCCGTGGCATTATGGTCGAAGTAATGAATTTACAAAAAAACATCCTGATCGCCTTTTAAAAATCTATAGCTGTTCTTTTACATAAATTTTATCTATGTAGGAACAACGTTTTAGTGTCTTGTATCTCAGGTTAAGCTTAATGCTATGATACAGCATAAGAGGTTTTATTAAATTTTGGAGTGACGAAATGTCAGATAATGTTGGTTTCGCAGGTCAAATTGGTCCAGAACATGTGGGGCAAGTGGTAGAAAAAGGATTTAAATCTATTATTAATAACCGTCCTGACATGGAAGGTGGTCCAGAACAACCAACAAGTGCTCAAATTGAAGAAGCAGCACGTCAAGCAGGTCTAGATTACGTTTACCAACCTGTAGTTGCAGGTCAAATTACTGAGCTTGATGTTCGTACTTTTGCAAATCACTATAATGAACTTCCAAAACCTGTTCTTATGTTTTGTCGTACAGGAAACCGTTCAAACAATCTTTATCAATTAGCCAAGCAAATGGATTTGTTAGACGATTAAATTAGTGAACGAACTAACCCAAAGCTCTATTTTTACTTAAAAATGGAGCTTTCATTAATAAAAAGAATATATACGACTGCATCAATTCAACAGATATATAAATAGTCTTCAGCTAAAGTATTCAAATCGCTTTAAATTTCTCAGTTTTATTATGAATAAACTTATATTCTTACTAGTAAGTTGCATTATTCTTAGTGCATGTTCATCTATGCAGGTTCGACCTACAGTCGGTGTAAGTATGGGTACACACATTTAAAAAAAGAAGCAGCTTAAATGCTGCTTCTTTTTATATTAATTACCATTTGAACAGTTTAGATCTATTCCATATGGGCTTAATATATTCGGAGCAATAAGATCACTTACAGTAACATCTTTATTTAAATAACTTAAAGTCAAAGATGTAGATCCTTTAAGCAAACTTCCCGAAACTGTAGATTTAGCAGTTAACTGAACAGTTAACCAAGATGCATAAATTTTAGGATATTGAATCTTAAGATCAAAACGACCATTTCCATCTGTTGTGTATTTATTATTGGTTGCAGCAGTACCTACACTATTAATATACGATACAACTTGGACTGTAGAGTTTTCTTTAAGCGGCTTTAATTGATTAATAACCTCACCGTTAACATTTACAGCTTGAACTGGTGAAGTACAAGCAACTCTAGAAACTGGTAAATATTCATCTGGCTTACCATCTGCAGGAGTGGACGTGTCAACAAAAGCAAATTGCCCCTTATAATAAGCAAGTGCATTAACGCCCATTGTTACGTCTTGATTTGGTATTGGCTTACCGTCAACATCAGTTACTTGTACTGAGATATTTTTATAGTAGTAAACTCCATCACTCGAGTCTTCCATTGTAGTCGGATTATATGCTACAGAAATAGCTCCTACTGCTACTGGTACATCAGAATTAACAACATCGAGTTTATACGTATAAATTTTTGTTGATTGACCAAAATTAGCTTCTAAAACAAGATCATCTGCCACAAATTGAGTAGCGCTATATGATGAGGCTCTTTGATTTTCACTAAACGATAAGGTATAGCTGATCTGACCATTTGCATCAGTTTGAGTCGCATTTGGTGTAAATCTAACACCATTTAAGACAGAATCTTTAACTTTAAGTGTGATCGCTTGGTTTGCTAAAGTTGCACCATTTGCATCTACAGCTGTTAATGTAACAGTTGTCTGATCACCTCTAACATTTAAAGAGGTCTTTGTAGCATCAAACAATACGATACTCGTGGTATCAGCTTCAGCAGTACTATTACTACCTGTGACTGTCACAGTCTGTTCTTGAGTAAGCGTACCATTATTTGTAGAAGCAATTAATTTAAAACCATTTTTCACCAAATCATTTATAGAACTCGATGTTTTTGGTGTTTTTATAATATATACAGCATTACCTGCCGCATCTGTAGTTTGAGTTGATACTCCTTCTATAGATACATTATTTGTTGGATCAACTAATGCCAAACTAACTTTAGTACCAGCAACACCACCTTTATTTATATCTAGAGCTCTAACAGTAACAGTTAAAGTATCATTCGTTGCAGCAACTGATAATTTATCTAGTTCTATCTTTAAAGCTGTAGCAGTCGCTTGCTGAGATCCACTATTATTACTTCCAGATGAGGAATTACTACTATTTGATGAACCATTCTGGTAATAACCATCTCCACCGCCGCCGCCACAACTTGCTAACATAATTGACACAGCAATAGCCGACAACTTCAAGGTAAGTTGTTTTTTATACATACTTTTCATTTCCCCAATCTTTCCTAAAGGTATAAGATTTTTTAATTATTTATATTATTAGTGTAATCATATTCACCACACTCTGTAAACATAAATTACATTGTGTTTTATTATGTAACTTATTAAATGAAAAACTTATAGATATTAGGATTTATAATGTTCGATATAATTATCATTGGCGCAGGTACTGCTGGTATTAGCGCATATAAAGAAGCCGTTAAACATACCAATAATATTTTAATTATAAATGATGGACCATGGGATACCACTTGCGCACGTGTAGGGTGTATGCCAAGTAAAATTCTCATCTCTACAGCAAATCGTATGTATGACATCCAAAATACTCAAGAAGTTGGATTGAGTGCGTCCATAGATATTAATACTGATCAGGTTATGGAGCATGTAAGAACCTTACGTGACCGCTTTACGAAGGCGACCCTTAAAGATGTAGAGCAATGGCCAACTGAACATAAAATTTCAGGTAAAGCACATTTTATTGATTCAGAAACTATTGAAGTGAATGGTAAACAATACCAATCAAAAAGCTTTATTCTGGCGGTTGGTTCCACTCCTAATTATGATCAAACATGGAAACAAGAATTAGGTGATCGTCTTATTACCACGGACCAAATATTTGAATTAGATACTCTACCTAAATCTATTGCCGTTATTGGAAGTGGAGTAATTGCTCTTGAGATCGCACAAGCTATGCATCGGTTAGGAGTGGAAACAACTATATTTGCTCGTAGTAAAAGAATTGGAATATTTACTAGCTCTAAATTACAGCAACTTGCTCAAGAAGAATTAAGTAAAGAATTAAACTTTTTATTTGAGACATTACCCAGCGAAGTAAAATCTACTTCTGATGGTATTCTATTGAATTATAAAGTTGATGAAAAAGAAAAGTCTATTCAAGCTGAATATGTATTATCTGCAACAGGCCGTTCAAGCTTACTAGATACACTAAAATTAGAGAATATTGATAAATCTTTTGAGGATATTAAGTTATTACCTATAAATACTAAAACAAAACAACTAGATAACTACCCAATTTTTATTGCTGGGGATGCTTATACCTCAACGCCACTACAACATGAAGCTGCCCATGAAGGCAAAAAAGTTGTTCTGAATTGTCTGAATTATCCACAAGTTAAATCAGTTAAGACTCTCACTCCATTAGGAATAGTGTTCAGTCATCCAGAAATGGGAATTGTAGGGCAAAGTTATAAACAGCTAAAAGATAATGGAATAGAGTTTGTCACAGGTGAGGCATCTTATGAAAGGCAAGGAAGAGCTATTGTTCTCGGAAAGAATAAAGGCGCTATTGAAGTTTATATAGAACGAGAAAGCCAAAAGCTAGTTGGTGCCGAGTTATTTACCGAGGCGACAGAGCATATGGCTCACCTATTAAGCTGGATTATTGGTGAAGAATTAACTTTAAATGAAATTCTAGAAAAACCTTTTTATCATCCTACTCTTGAAGAGGGCTTACGCACTGCTCTAAAACATGCGCGTAGACAATTGAAATAATTATTCTCTGAAGAGTTTACTTAATTAAAGTTAGCTCTTCTATACTTCTTTAAATAGTTTTCTGATCCATTTTCCTTTAGTTTATATTTTTATAAACATCTAATGTCTAAAGATTTGTGGATTAAACTTGACTTTATACCGTATAAAAGAACACCCCAATCTCTTTTGAGATTGGGGTGTTTGAATAATGAGCTGGCGATGACTTACTCTCACATGGGTAACCCCACACTACCATCAGCGCTAAGAGGTTTCACTTCTGAGTTCGGGAAGGGATCAGGTGGTTCACTCTTGCTATGGTCGCCAGCACAACTGTTTATGGATACTTGCTTTGGTCTTATTGTTTGCCGAAGCGTTTTCCAAATCTTTACAGATTGGGCTGATTGAATCTGAACTTGTTCATTTTATCTAGTGGAATAACTAAATCAAGTTTCTTTGTAGATTTATGAATCGATTGATGCTTTATATACAACTGCTTGGGTGTTGTATAGTCAAGCCTCACGAGCAATTAGTATTGGTCAGCTTCACATATCACTATGCTTCCACATCCAACCTATCAACGTCCTAGTCTCGAACGGCTCTTTAGAGGACATAAAGTCCTAGGGAAATCTTATCTTGAGGTAGGCTTCCCGCTTAGATGCTTTCAGCGGTTATCCCTTCCGAACATAGCTACCCGGCGATGCGACTGGCGTCACAACCGGTACACCAGAGGTTCGTCCACTCTGGTCCTCTCGTACTAGGAGCAGATCCTCTCAAATTTCCAGCGCCCACGGTAGATAGGGACCGAACTGTCTCACGACGTTCTAAACCCAGCTCGCGTACCTCTTTAAATGGCGAACAGCCATACCCTTGGGACCTGCTTCAGCCCCAGGATGAGATGAGCCGACATCGAGGTGCCAAACACCGCCGTCGATATGAACTCTTGGGCGGTATCAGCCTGTTATCCCCAGAGTACCTTTTATCCGTTGAGCGATGGCCCTTCCATACAGAACCACCGGATCACTAAGACCTACTTTCGTACCTGCTCGACTTGTGGGTCTCGCAGTTAAGCGCGCTTTTGCCTTTATACTCTACGCGTGATTTCCGACCACGCTGAGCGCACCTTCGTACTCCTCCGTTACTCTTTAGGAGGAGACCGCCCCAGTCAAACTACCCACCAGACACGGTCCTCGTCCCGGATAACGGGACAGAGTTAGAACCTCAACATTACCAGGGTGGTATTTCAAGGACGGCTCCATTGGAACTAGCGTTCCAACTTCAAAGCCTCCCACCTATCCTACACAAGTAAGGTCAAAGTTCAGTGTCAAGCTGCAGTAAAGGTTCACGGGGTCTTTCCGTCTAGCCGCGGGTACACTGCATCTTCACAGCGATTTCGATTTCACTGAGCCTCTGCTGGAGACAGCGCCGCCATCATTATGCCATTCGTGCAGGTCGGAACTTACCCGACAAGGAATTTCGCTACCTTAGGACCGTTATAGTTACGGCCGCCGTTTACTGGGGCTTCGATCAAGAGCTTCGCTTACGCTAACCCCATCAATTAACCTTCCAGCACCGGGCAGGCATCACACCCTATACGTCCACTTTCGTGTTTGCAGAGTGCTATGTTTTTAATAAACAGTTGCAGCGGCCTGGTTTCTGCGGCTGTCATCAGCTCAGGAAGCAAGTTCCATCACCAACAACAGCGTACCTTCTCCCGAAGTTACGGTACCATTTTGCCTAGTTCCTTCAGCAGAGTTCTCTCAAGCGCCTTGGTCTACTCGACCTGACCACCTGTGTCGGTTTCGGGTACGATTCCTGTGTAACTGAAGCTTAGAGACTTTTCCTGGAAGCATGGTATCAGCCACTTCACTGTACAAGTACAGCTTGCTATCGGATCTCAGTATAGAGTACCCCGGATTTGCCTAAGATACATACCTACATCCTTCCACCTGGACAACCAACGCCAGGCTGACTTAACCTTCTCCGTCCTCTCATCGCATTACACAGAAGTATTGGAATATTAACCAATTTCCCATCGACTACGCCTTTCGGCCTCGCCTTAGGGGTCGACTCACCCAGCCCCGATTAACGTTGGACTGGAACCCTTGGTCTTTCGGCGAACGGGTTTTTCACCCGTTTTGTCGTTACTCACGTCAGCATTCGCACTTCTGATACCTCCAGCATACTTCTCAATACACCTTCATCGGCTTACAGAACGCTCCCCTACCACTTGACTAATGTCAAATCCGCAGCTTCGGCACATAGTTTTAGCCCCGTTACATCTTCCGCGCAGGCCGACTCGACTAGTGAGCTATTACGCTTTCTTTAAAGGGTGGCTGCTTCTAAGCCAACCTCCTAGCTGTCTATGCCTTCCCACATCGTTTCCCACTTAACTATGATTTTGGGGCCTTAGCTGGCGGTCTGGATTGTTTTCCTCTTGACTACGGACGTTAGCACCCGCAGTCTGTCTCCCGGATAGTACTCATAGGTATTCGGAGTTTGCATCGGTTTGGTAAGTCGGGATGACCCCCTAGCCGAAACAGTGCTCTACCCCCTATGGTATTCGTCCGAGGCGCTACCTAAATAGCTTTCGGGGAGAACCAGCTATCACCAGGCTTGATTAGCCTTTCACCCCTATCCACAAGTCATCCCCTGGCTTTTCAACGACAGTGGGTTCGGTCCTCCAGTTAGTGTTACCCAACCTTCAACCTGCTCATGGATAGATCGCCTGGTTTCGGGTCTATACCCAGCAACTAAACGCCCTATTAAGACTCGATTTCTCTACGGCTCCCCTATACGGTTAACCTCGCTACTGAATATAAGTCGCTGACCCATTATACAAAAGGTACGCAGTCACCGAACAAGTCGGCTCCCACTGCTTGTATGCATGCGGTTTCAGGATCTATTTCACTCCCCTCACAGGGGTTCTTTTCGCCTTTCCCTCACGGTACTGGTTCACTATCGGTCAGTCAGGAGTATTTAGCCTTGGAGGATGGTCCCCCCATATTCAGACAAGGTTTCACGTGCCTCGCCCTACTCGTCATCATTATGTGTGCCCTTTCGTGTACGGGAATATCACCCTCTACGTTCGCACTTCCCAGAGCGTTCCACTAAAACACACATAACTTAATGGGCTGATCCCCGTTCGCTCGCCGCTACTGAGGGAATCTCAATTGATTTCTTTTCCTAAGGGTACTGAGATGTTTCACTTCCCCTCGTTCGCCTTGCAACACTATGTATTCATGTTGCAATACCTACCTTAAAGTAGGTGGGTTCCCCCATTCAGACATCTCCGGATCAAAGGATATTTGCCGCCTCCCCGGAGCTTTTCGCAGGCTATCACGTCTTTCATCGCCTCTGACTGCCAAGGCATCCACCACATGCACTTAATTACTTGACTATACAACCCCAAACAGTCGTCAACACCTACAAGTGAGTGTTGTCCGTGCGATTCTTCATCGCTACTATCTGTTGTCTGTGTACTTAAACACTGTACAGCTTCAATCTAAATTCATATACCAAAACGCTTGATTCAGTTAATTTGCTAGTTCTCAATTCATCTAGATTAATTGCTTAACCTAAACTCTTGAGTGAACAATTTATTTCAGACTCAATTTTGCCAATCTGTTAATGAGTAAACACGCCTTCGTCAGGTCATGCTTAATACCGTGATACTTAAATCACAGAAGTTAATAAACCAAGACCGAAATCTCTATTTACTAATTTCTGTAATCCGAACTTATCTTAAGTTCTGGTGGAGACTAGGAGAGTCGAACTCCTGACCTCCTGCGTGCAAAGCAGGCGCTCTACCAACTAAGCTAAGTCCCCAGCTTACATCATCAGTTATGTATCTTTTATCTATAACTTCAACCAGTCAAAGTCATGGTGGGTCTGACAAGACTTGAACTTGTGACCCCACGCTTATCAAGCGTGTGCTCTAACCAACTGAGCTACAGACCCTCAGATACATCTATGAAGAACAACTTGTTGTGGATTCTTACCAATCGTCAATCTTTCGTTAAGGAGGTGATCCAGCCGCAGGTTCCCCTACGGCTACCTTGTTACGACTTCACCCCAGTCATCGGCCACACCGTGGTAACCGCCCTCTTTGCAGTTAGGCTAGCTACTTCTGGTGCAACAAACTCCCATGGTGTGACGGGCGGTGTGTACAAGGCCCGGGAACGTATTCACCGCGGCATTCTGATCCGCGATTACTAGCGATTCCGACTTCATGGAGTCGAGTTGCAGACTCCAATCCGGACTACGATCGGCTTTTTGAGATTAGCATCACATCGCTGTGTAGCAACCCTTTGTACCGACCATTGTAGCACGTGTGTAGCCCTGGCCGTAAGGGCCATGATGACTTGACGTCGTCCCCGCCTTCCTCCAGTTTGTCACTGGCAGTATCCTTAAAGTTCCCGACATTACTCGCTGGCAAATAAGGAAAAGGGTTGCGCTCGTTGCGGGACTTAACCCAACATCTCACGACACGAGCTGACGACAGCCATGCAGCACCTGTATGTAAGTTCCCGAAGGCACCAATCCATCTCTGGAAAGTTCTTACTATGTCAAGGCCAGGTAAGGTTCTTCGCGTTGCATCGAATTAAACCACATGCTCCACCGCTTGTGCGGGCCCCCGTCAATTCATTTGAGTTTTAGTCTTGCGACCGTACTCCCCAGGCGGTCTACTTATCGCGTTAGCTGCGCCACTAAAGCCTCAAAGGCCCCAACGGCTAGTAGACATCGTTTACGGCATGGACTACCAGGGTATCTAATCCTGTTTGCTCCCCATGCTTTCGCACCTCAGCGTCAGTGTTAGGCCAGATGGCTGCCTTCGCCATCGGTATTCCTCCAGATCTCTACGCATTTCACCGCTACACCTGGAATTCTACCATCCTCTCCCACACTCTAGCTAACCAGTATCGAATGCAATTCCCAAGTTAAGCTCGGGGATTTCACATTTGACTTAATTAGCCGCCTACGCGCGCTTTACGCCCAGTAAATCCGATTAACGCTTGCACCCTCTGTATTACCGCGGCTGCTGGCACAGAGTTAGCCGGTGCTTATTCTGCGAGTAACGTCCACTATCCCTAGGTATTAACTAGAGTAGCCTCCTCCTCGCTTAAAGTGCTTTACAACCATAAGGCCTTCTTCACACACGCGGCATGGCTGGATCAGGCTTGCGCCCATTGTCCAATATTCCCCACTGCTGCCTCCCGTAGGAGTCTGGGCCGTGTCTCAGTCCCAGTGTGGCGGATCATCCTCTCAGACCCGCTACAGATCGTCGCCTTGGTAGGCCTTTACCCCACCAACTAGCTAATCCGACTTAGGCTCATCTATTAGCGCAAGGTCCGAAGATCCCCTGCTTTCTCCCGTAGGACGTATGCGGTATTAGCATCCCTTTCGAGATGTTGTCCCCCACTAATAGGCAGATTCCTAAGCATTACTCACCCGTCCGCCGCTAGGTCCAGTAGCAAGCTACCTTTCCCCGCTCGACTTGCATGTGTTAAGCCTGCCGCCAGCGTTCAATCTGAGCCATGATCAAACTCTTCAGTTAAAATCATTTTGCACCTTATTTAAAGACAAGGTGCCAATTCTGGCTCATCAATTACTGACTTAAATTTCGCTCAAATAAACTTCGAGTAATTTAAACCAATCAATCAATGAAAATTATTTCGATTAATCAATCAGTAAAAATCCACACAAGTTGTTCTTCAATTCTCTTAATGATCTTCTTCCTGGTTCGTCACCAGCAAGCTAGGTCGGCTATATTACTCTTAATCTCTTAAAAGTCAACAGGTAATTTCGATATTTTTAAAACTTATTCTCAAAACCAACTTATCATCAAATTCATCACTTAAAGCAACCAACTCAATTCTAAGTAACTGTTTTTCAACAAGTTTCTATCTGCATCACCGCCGATGGATGTGCATTATAGACCATCCCCTCCCCTTTGCAAGCCCTTTCTCAAACTTTATCATTCAACCGGTCAATTTTTAGGCTTTTCGATGTAAATTAGATGAGATATTAAACTTTTTTTAGTTAATCAACTTCATGTAGAATAGATTATTCGTGCAATTGATTTGGCATTAACTCACCATGTGGCACACCGCTAAGAAAGTATTATTCTGCATACTTGTAGTGTTTGCTACGAGCGGGCCTGCGTATGCCAATTCAAAACATAACTTCTATGTGCTGACTTTATCTATTTTAAGTTATAGCAAATGGGAGAATGTAAGCACCCCTACTCTTTGTGTAATTGATAATGCTTCAATTACGTCTACTTTTCAGTCTTATATCCAGCAATTATCTTATAACTATCGTGTACAGACAGTTAATGCTAAAGATTTTCCAAAGTCTCATTGCCAAGCTGTTTATTTCTCCACAACCTCCCCTCAACAACAACAAAATTTAATTCAGAATTATCCATATCGTTCTTTGCTTTCTTTAAGTATTAATAATCCAGAATGTGAAGTTGGTAGTATCTTTTGTTTATATGACCAAAATAATTACACCACTTTTAAAGTTAACTTAGATGCATTAAGCCATTCCAAGGTCCATATTGATCCAAGGGTATTACTCTTGGCTAAGAATGCGGAGTAATGGCTATGATATCTAAGTTGTATCAGTCAACTTCTCTACACGCACTTTTTAGAAAATCTCAATTTACTATTTTTGCTATTACTTTTTTTATTTGCTCTTTTACGTTTGTATCAATTTCCGTTTTTACTATGGAAACTTATGCAAAGCAGAATTTG
Source organism: Acinetobacter nosocomialis (assembly GCA_025736915.1). Taxonomy (GTDB): domain Bacteria; phylum Pseudomonadota; class Gammaproteobacteria; order Pseudomonadales; family Moraxellaceae; genus Acinetobacter; species Acinetobacter nosocomialis_A. The sequence goes on from CP107049.1 coordinate 1,450,062, forward strand.
CAGTTACTCAGCCATACACTTCTGGAGCGTATTCAGCCTGCTGTAGTATTTAACGATAAAATTACGATAGAACAGATCTTAAATGAATATACAAATGATCACTCTATCCGAGCGATTCATATTTATGATTCTGATCATCATTTAATTGCGCAAAGTTTTAAGTTATCGAGTCAAACTTCTGTTTTAGAAGGATGGTTTGATCATTGGTTTTTAAATGAACCTGTACATTTAACGATTTATCATCACCAACAGAATGTAGGTGAGTTAACGCTTTTTGGTAGCTCTGAAAAAATATTGCAATTTTTAAAGATGATTATGGTCGGTCTTGCATTTGCGATGTTATTTATTGTTTGCGCTTTGCTGTGGTCAGTGAATTTGACTTATCGTCAAATTATGCAAGCGATTCACCCACTAACAAATATTGCCCAGATCGTAAGTGAACAAAAAGCTTATAATCTTCGTTTTCCGTATAACCGGATTAAAGAGTTTCAAGATTTAAATACCGTTTTTAATGAGTTACTTGAAGAAATTCAGATTTGGGATAATCAGCTACAAAAGGAAAATCGTAAATTATCGTTTCAAGCTCATCATGACCAACTCACCCTTTTACCGAATAGACATTATTTTTATCAAATATTGTTAGATATGTTTGAAGATAAGGATTTTGACAACAAGTCGGCCCTATTATTCATAGATAACAATAACTTCAAATCCATTAATGATCAGTTCGGTCATTTAGCTGGTGATGAAGTCTTAAAAGAGATGGCGAAAAGATTACAAACACGTTTACGACATCAAGATTTTATTGCGCGTCTAGGTGGCGATGAATTTGCGGTCATTTTGCATTCCATTACGCATGCTGATCATTTAATATCTATTGCTGAAAATTTACTCGAAAGCTGTAAAGAACCTTTGCATCTAAATGATCAAACGATTTATTTCAGTTTTAGTGTAGGGATTGCTTTATCCCAATTTGCGTCTAGTCCAGAAGATTTCATTATGCAAGCAGATCAAGCGATGTATAAGGCTAAGACTTCTGAGCAACATTGGTTTATTTATAAACCAGAGAATTAAATTTAGGCTAATCTATGAATACAAGATCTTTAAAACTCTCCTTTATTGCATTGCTGTGCATTGCTCTTGCAGGCTGCTTGAGTTTTGGTCCTTTGAAATACCGCCAAGTAAAAATGCTAAAAAAAGAGGGGTTTGTTCTGACTAATGAAGGCTGGACTCTAGGTTTACCAGAACGCTTATTATTTGATTTTAATGATGCAACATTAAAACAAAGTCATGAAGCAGAGCTAGTACGCTTAGCAAATCAATTAAATAAATATGATTTGAATAAATTAAAAATTGTTGGTCATACTGACGATGTAGGTAATCCTGAGTACAACCAGAAGTTATCAGAAGAACGCGCGCAAAGTGTTGCAGACCTCTTCTTGACTCGTGGATTTAAAAAGGAAAATATTTACGTTATTGGGCGCGGTTCAACTCAACCATATGTACCAAATACAACTAATGAAAATCGAGCAATCAACCGTCGTGTTGCAATCGTCATTATTCCTTAATTTTCTAATTATAAAAAAGCCAATCTTTATGATTGGCTTTTTTTATTTTATACAAGTTCAATAATATCAATGGTCGGTGGTACACGAAATCTTAGGGGGATACCAACCATACCGGTTCCAACAGTAACAAATACGTCTGCATGTTCATGCGAATAAAAGCCACGTTTATGACCTAAAATTGATACCTTTTTCATAATATAGTTGGTCACCCAAGGAAGCTCGACCTGTCCCCCATGAGTATGCCCTGATAACATTAAAGGGCGATTAGGTAGTTTGGGAACCATATCTACAGTATCGGGGTTATGGGACAGAATTAACCACGGTTTATCTTGAGGTAAGTCTGGCATTGAACGCATATCTGTTTTGCCAGCCCATAGATCACCAATACCAATTAAACGGAACTCATCAAACTCAACAATTTTCCCTTCAATGTCCATCACTTCATTGTAGTGGAGTGCATCTTTTAATAGTTGTTGGATAGGAGGCCCAGGATATTGCTCATCGTGGTTTCCAGGAACCGAATAGACTGGAGCTTGAATATCTTTGAGTACAGCCAATTCTTGAACTAACTTATCTTCCGGTTCATAAGTCCAGTCTCCTGCTACAACCACCAAGTCTGGCTGTTGTTCATTGAGTTTTTTTACAATGATTTTAAGTTGGCGTTCGTGACCAGAAAATAAACCTATATGTAAATCAGCAATTAAAGCAACTTTTACAGGTTTATTAAAACGGCGATCTGGATTCAAACGATATTGATGAACATCAACACGTACCATATGCGGCTCAATAAAACGCGCATAAATAAGAATACCGCTTAATAAGAAGATAAAAATGGTTTGATGAATTGAGTAATACCCCATCCAACCTGCATATAAATTAAAGAACCAAAGTGGAATAAGAAGATAAGATAGATAAAAAGCAAGTAAGTGAACAAAAGCTTTAAACGGATGAATCGTTTCAGTACGCGATTGATGAACCCAAGCTTCAACAATCCCCCATAAGGCAAGTATTGAAAAAATAAAGTAAAAACAAAAAATGATTGAATTTGGGTTCCACATTACGACTCTCGACTTATTTTATATTGATTGCTAGTAATCAAATTCAATATTTATCTTTCAATATGCACGAATTATACTCTAGCTCACCTTATCGCATGTATTGATTATGGCACAATCCTTTCATTCCAAACAGCTTCAAACTCATCAACAGGCTAAAGGCTTTTTGATCAAAGCTTCCCTAATTGTCTGTTCAAGTTTTGCTGTGACTTTGACAGGTTGTAGCACCTTACCCAAACATTGTGTTGAACCCGTTCAATACGCGCGTGATATCGATACATCTCAAACTTCGCTTGCGAAAATTATTACGCCATTACGTGAGCAAAACCCCAATTTAACGGGTTATCACGTTTTAAATGACCCGTTGGAGGCTTTGGCAGCTCGTTTGCGACTGATTGATAAGGCCGAGAAGACTTTAGATTTACAGTACTATATTTGGGATAATGACAAAATTGGCGCCTTGGCCTTGCATGCCATTATTCGTGCTGCCGATCGTGGCGTTAAAGTGCGTTTATTAATTGACGATAATAATGCTAAAAAGATGGAAGGGGTTTTACTTGCTCTTTCTCAGCACAAAAATATTGAAGTTAAATTATTTAACCCTTACCGTTTTCGCCAATACCGTGCGATGGATATGATTTTAGATTTAAAGCGTATCAATCGTCGTATGCATAATAAGAGCTTTATTGCTGACAATCAGGTTGCGCTTATTGGCGGGCGTAATATGACCAATCAATACTATAACGTTAGTGATAGTTATCAATTTTCTGACGTTGATGTCATGTTAGTCGGTGCGGCTGTTGATGACATCGTAAATTCTTTTGATGATTACTGGAATCATGAATATGCTTATTCGGTGCAAAGTATTGTGAGTGCTCAATATCACCGTTTACGTTATGAAAGTCTAAAAGAACAACTCGATGCTCACTATCAACAAGCAACAGTTCAAAACTTCCTTGATTTAACTTCTAGATCACATGCTTTTGATAAATGGCTAGACCATAACATCCAATTTGACTGGGTTAAGGCGGAGGTTGTGAAAGACTCTCCAGATAAAATTAAGTCAAAAGCAAAAAAAGAAGAGCATTTGAATTTCCAATTGATTAATCATTTGGAAAAGCCAGAAAGTAATGTTGATTTGATTTCTGCTTATTTTATTCCGGAAAAGCAAGGCGCTAAAATTTTAAGTTCACTTGCCAAAGAAGGTGTAGAAGTACGAGTTTTAACAAATTCATTTAAAGCCAATGACGTTGCGGTGGTTCATGCATTTTATGGTCGATACCGAAAAGAACTTTTGAAAAACGGCGTACAACTTTATGAGTTTTTACCGACTCCAGATAAACGTAATCTAAATAAAAATACGGATGAGTTAGCGACTAAAGCAAAAGTAAATATGAAAGGTTTAAGCCGCTCCAGTTTACATACTAAGCTCATGGCTTTAGATGAACAGGTTTTTATTGGATCATTCAACTTTGACCCACGTTCAGCCTATTTAAATACTGAAATTGGTGTAATTTTAGATAGTCCAGCACTCGCTAAAACAATTCATCATACGATGGATGAAAATTTAAATAAGTATGCTTATAAGTTAAAACTCGACTCGAATAATAATATTTATTGGCAACAGGAAACGCCAAACGGCCCTGTAATTTATAAAAAAGAACCAGAAATGAAATGGTGGCAAAAGGCAGGCATGAAGTTTCTTTCATGGCTACCTCTTGAAGGATTTATGTAATTAACTTTTTGGCTTAAGTACTTTTTGATGTAATTGAGCCAAACCTTCTACCATTTTTTGTTGAACTTCTTGAGTTAGACTTTTCACATCATGCCCTTCTACCGAGATAGGAGGCAATGTTAATAAATGAGCGGTTACTTTCGGCATTTCTAGCACACGCTGAATATGCTCAACAAACGACATCTCACCAATAAATGGTGCAACTGTATCTAATTCGCCATGACGGTTTACATAACAGATTAAACATACCTGTACTGGACGCTTTGCTTCAATAGCAGCTCCAAGTAAACGGCCATGAACTTTCTTAACAGAATGACCATCTGTAGTAGTCGCTTCAGGGAAGAATAAAACTGGAATATTTTGTTTTAAAAATTCGGTAATTTGCTCTCGAATTTTAATAGAGTCACCAGACCCACGCTTAATAAATAAGGTACCACCGCCTTTTGCTAAGTTACCAAGAATAGGCCAATTTTCTATTTCCGCTTTAGCCAAAAAGAAAACACGTGCACCTGAACCTAAAACTGCAATATCGAGCCAAGAAATATGATTACTCACCCATAAAGCTGGTTCTCTAGGGATAGTGCCATGCACTTGAACTTCAAGGTTAAAAACTTGACATAAACGGCGGCAGAAATATTGGACATATCGAGTGTTAACAGGGTTATTTGGATCTTTATAAAGTCTATGACGATAAACTAAGTAAAAACCTTCACTGATTGCCGCTGTCGCTGAAGTAACTTTTTTTCCGTATAAACCTATTTTTGAAAATTTCTTTAACGTTGAATTCACTATACTTTGCGTTTGAGTCATAAAATTTCACTAACGATCAATCATTGTTATACCCATCTCGAGCCATTCTATACGTTTCGGAATAAACTTGCATCGCTATGCGATAGAAGCAAATAAAAAATAAAATGCATGTAGATAATCTAAAGGATAAGAGTAAACCCTTTCCCCTTTTACTCAAGTTTCCTCTAGAATAAAGTTTTACCCTTTTCAGGATTTATAGCCACGTGGAATTTGTTGATCGGCATCAAGGCGGTGAACGCACAATATTGGTGAGTGTGTCTGTACAATTATTAGATGATCTGGATGCCGAAGAGTTTGCTCTACTTGCACAGTCTGCTGGTGCGGATATTCTTGAGCACGTTAAAGTGCAACGTAATAAGCCAAATCCTAAATTTTTTATTGGTTCAGGTAAAGTCGATGAAATAGCAGAGAAAGTTCAAGAACTAGAAGCTGGACTGGTTATTTTCGACCATGCGTTATCACCCGCTCAAGAACGAAATTTAGAAAGAATATTAAAATGTCGGGTCATTGACCGTACTGGTTTAATTCTAGATATTTTTGCGCTACGTGCCCGCACGCATGAAGGTAAATTACAAGTTGAACTTGCTCAGCTTAAACATTTATCAACTCGCTTGATTCGTGGTTGGTCTGCTGACTTTGAACAACAAAAAGGTGGTATTGGCTTACGTGGTCCTGGTGAAACACAACTGGAAACAGACCGTCGTCTCATTCGTGTGCGAATTACGCAGTTAAAAGATAAGTTAGATAAAGTTCATCAAACGCGTATACAAGGACGAGCAGCAAGACAAAAAGCTTCAATCCCCACCGTATCTTTAGTTGGTTATACCAACGCAGGTAAATCTACTTTATTTAATATTTTAGCGAAAAGTGATGTGTATGCAGCCGATCAACTGTTTGCAACACTTGACCCAACCTTACGTCGTTTAGAATGGGATGGTATTGGTACTGTAGTGCTCGCAGACACCGTAGGGTTCGTACGAAACCTACAACATGACTTAGTTGAGTCATTTAAAGCAACTTTAGAAGAAACGCTTGAAGCCACACTACTCTTACATGTGATCGATAGCAGTAGCCATGACATGCTTGATCAGATTGAAGCTGTTGAAGGGGTATTGAAGGAAATTGGAGCAGATGCTCCTGTTCTTCGGGTTTACAACAAAATCGATTTAAGTGGTGAAGAGGCTAAAATTATTTATTCAGAACCTCATGTTCCTGATCGCGTTTATGTATCTGCACATTCAGGTTTAGGTTTAGATTTGCTACGTCAAGCAGTACAAGAATGTTTAATGGGACAACTTCAACAATTCTCATTAATACTAAAACCTGCTTATGGCAAATTGCGTACCCAGCTTTATGCCTTAAATGTTATCGAATCTGAACATTATGATGATGAAGGGCTATTACATATTAATATACGAATTGCGCCTCATAAGCTTGAGCAGTTAATTCGTCAAGCCAAATTACCTATCGACGAGATATTAGGTGAACGAGCGAGTCAGTTTAAACGACCACTGGAAGAGTTTGAAATCAAGCACTAGATCAGTTAAAACTTGATAAGTACACTTTTAGAGATAAAAAATATGGATAAGATCAAAAGTATAGATTGGGCAGCATGGGTAGGAACTTTTCTACTTATTATCGGTTTTCGTGAAAGCTCAGTCGTCGTTATGCGTGCTTTTGGTCATCCAGAATTAGGAAACTTAGTGGGCTTAATTAGTTTGCTCATCATTTTACTCGTTTGGCGCAAGTTTAAGAAAATTCCTTTAAGACTCGTCGACACCAACAATAAAATCATGAAAGAAAGTGGTTTTGCTTTTTTACCCATTTGTGCAGGCTCGTTAATTATGCTGGTGCATATGGGCAAAGAAATTCCTTTATTTCTCTTTGTACTAGTGGTGAGCACCCTTATCCCTCTGTGGGTCTATGCAAAAATGGCAAAACATTGGTTATAAGGAGAATAAAATGTTTATGATTTTATATGGATTTTTGATCACTCTAGTTGGCTATCTTTGTGCAAAACCTTTAAACCGCCGTTTCCCTCAAGTCCCTCTCTTAGTTTTCGGTATGTTCATTGTGATTGGTTTATTATCAATCTTGAAAGTTCCTTATGAAGAATACCGACTTTACGTAAACGATTTATTCAGCCACCTATTAGGATATGTCACCGTTGCTTTAGCGATACCGTTGGCTGCAATGCGTTATGACGACTTACCTCTTAAATCGGTGATTGGGATTTTACTTTTTGCAAGTATTAGCGCTGTTGCTTTGCCTATGGGCCTCGCTTACTTGTTACATATGTCTGAGCCTACTATTTTGGCTTTTGCGACACGCGCAGTAACTACGCCTATTGCTTTAAATATCGCGACTTTATTACATGCCCCAGAAACATTGGTCACTCTAATTGTGATTTTATCTGGAGTTATTGGTGCAGCATTTTCACCATTTTTACTTAAACATATCCATGATGAAAGAGCATCAGGTTTAGCTCTAGGCTTAGCAGCGCATGCGATCGGAACTGCCCAAGCTTGGCAACGTGGTCCCGTTGCGGGTCGTTATGCTGCATTTGGCATGGCTTTAAATGGCGTATTTACAGCCATATGGTTGCCCACGTTCATGCTATCTTTTGGAATACATTGATTAAAAAGTAGTTCAAATAAACATTGAACCAGTTAACAATTCGAAATAAGATGATCTTTCAAATCTAAAAGGATTTTTTGATTATGGGGAAATTTTTTGTTGGAGCGTTGCTCTTATTGGGGATAAATTCAGCTACTTTTGCGGCTGATATTACTGGTATGTGGCAAACGATTGACGATAAAACTGGTACGCCTAAGGCTCATGTAGAAATACGAAAAGAGGCAAATGGTACTTATTCAGGAAAAGTTGTAAAAATTACACCGCGTCCGGGTTATACACCCAAAGAAATTTGTGATAACTGTCCAGCGCCTTATACCAATAAGCATATTGTAGGTTTAGATATTGCGACTGGCTTAAAACAAGTGGATAGTACAACCTATACTGGCGGGAAAATTCTAGACCCAAATACTGGTAAAGTTTATGGATTGAAAGCTAAACTCAGTGCAAATGGTAACCGTCTACATATGCGTGGTTATCTTGGAGTTTCTGCTTTAGGCCGCAATCAAATCTGGATTCGCCTAGAATAAATTTTCAAAAATAAAAAAAGCCGCTGATGCGGCTTTTTTTATTACATAACGGGGTTAACTACTGAAAAAATTTGCTGATCTTCAAGACGGTAAGCAATTAAGTTTTTACCCCATACACAACCACCATCAACATTTTGAATATGATCACTAATGGTCCTGCCTTCTAGAGCAGCCCAGTGTCCAAAAAATATTTGATGTGTTTGCGCAGCTTTACTTGGAAACTCAAACCAAGGTAAATAACCTTCTGGCATTGGTGCATCTAAAGTATCTTTAAAACTAAATTCCAAAGTACCTTCTGCATTAGTTAAACGCATGCGTGTTAAATAATTGGTAATACAGCGTAGGCGGTCATTACCTGTTAAATTATCTGTCCAAAGATCTGGTTTTGAACCATACATTTCAGCTAAAAAGGTATCTAGCACAGACAGGTCATCATGTGCCAATACAACTTCAACTTCTTTAGCTAACGCAGCCGTTTTTTCTGCATCCCAAATACAAGGTATACCAGCATGTGTTAGCACAGTTTGTTCATTTGGAAATAAACATAGTGGCTGTTTACGTAACCAGTCTATGAGTTCATCACCATCTACAGCGTCAATAACTTCCTGCGTACGATCTTTTTCTTTAATTTCTTTAAGACCACGAGCACAAGCAACCAGAGTTAAATCATGGTTACCTAATACTGTAGCAGCAGCCCCTCGATCGGCTAGTTTTTTTATAAAACGAAGTGCACCTACAGAGTTTTCTCCACGTGCAACCAAATCACCAGCAAACCAAATAAAATCTTGATCAGGATCAAAACGTATTTCTTTTAAGAGTGCTTTGAGGGCTTCAAAACAACCTTGAACGTCACCAATGATATAGTTATAACGCTTGGTCATTTATGCCACCATTTGATCTGCTAAAGCTACAAACTCGGCAAGCGTCAAAGTTTCTGGACGAGCCATTGGGTCGACTCCTGCTTTCTCGAAACCGTCATCTGCCAACATACCTTTAAGACTGTTTCTTAGTGTTTTACGACGCTGAGTAAATACGTGTGCAACCAAACGAGCTAAAGCTTTTTCATCTTTCGCGACAATCGGTTTTTGTTCGTAAGGAACTAAACGGAATACAGCACTCGTCACTTTTGGTGGTGGATTAAATGCGCCTGCAGGAACTTCAAATAAAAATGTAGGCTGGCAATAATATTGAATCATTACCGATAAACGACCATATTCTTTTGTATTTGGTTCGGCAGTAATACGTTCCACCACTTCTTTTTGCAACATGAAGTGCATATCTTTAACTTGGCTACCAAACTCCAAGAGATGAAAAAGTAATGGTGTAGAAATGTTATAAGGCAAATTGCCGACAACGCGTAATGGACGACCATCTTTTACAAGTTGGCTAAAATCGTATTTTAGTGCATCAGCTTCTACGATAGTTAAACGTTCTGGATGTGGTACACGCTCTGGTAAGCCTGCTGCTAAGTCACGGTCTAACTCAACTACAGTCAAAGCATCACATTCTCCAATTAAAGGAGAAGTTAAAGCAGCCAAGCCCGGACCAATTTCAACAATATTATCGCCTGTACGCGGATTAACAGAGCGTACAATTTTGGCAATGACTCGCTGATCATGTAAGAAGTTTTGACCAAAACGTTTACGAGCTTTATGCCCTTCATCTTTCGGGTTTAGGGCATTAATTTGATACATAGAACATTTCCAACATGAAAAATTTAACTCGCTGTCAACGATAAAGCTAAATCGACAGCGACATTTAAACTTGAGCTTTTTGCCAAACCTGTCCCAGCTAAAGACAGAGCAGTACCATGATCGACCGAGGTTCGAATAAACGGTAAGCCCAATGTGATATTAATTGCTTCACCAAAACCTTGTGATTTTAGCACAGGTAAGCCTTGATCATGGTACATGGCAAGAACAGCATCAGCATTTTTAAGGTGCTCAGGAGTAAATAAAGTATCTGCCGGCATACTTAAACTGATTTTAACGCCTTGAGCCCGGTAAGTTTCAAGTACAGGATTAATAGTATCAATCTCTTCACGACCCAAGTAACCATCTTCACCCGCATGCGGATTTAATCCACACACTAATACTCTCGGATTGGTAATTTTAAACTTGGTTTTTAGGTCATGAAGTAAGATGTCTATCACTTGATGCAAGCGTTGTTTGGTAATTGCATCAGCTACATCTCTTAAAGGTAAATGTGTAGTCGCTAAAGCAACCCGCAAGGTTTTAGTTGCCAGCATCATGACAACGCGTTCTACACCTGCGAACTCTTGGTAATATTCAGTATGACCACTAAACAGAATACCTGCATCATTAATGACCGATTTTTGCACGGGCGCAGTGGCTACCCCTACACTTTTACCAGACATTGCATAATCAGCTGAACGACGCAGTTGTTCTAATACATAAGCTGCATTAGCTGGGTTTAATTGGCCATCGATGACTTCTGTTTTTAATGCTACGTGCTCTATATAAAGCTCGCCTTGCAAACATGATTCAGTTTGCCCTGTATACTCTAAAAACTTGATATCCAAGCCAAGCTTTTGAGCACGTTGTTGCAATAAATTTCGGTCAGCCAAAACAACAACCGGACGCTCATCAACGCGTTCCGCCAGACTTAAACAAATATCTGGACCAATACCGGCAGGCTCACCGGAAGTGATATATAAGGGATGACTCATATTCAACTCAATTTATATATTATGGATTCGATGATTGAGACTGAATCTAGCCTCTAACCAACCAAAAGTATGAGCAATTTCAGATACAATTATGGCTATTAAACTCAATAATGTCACAATCATTAACCATTTACCCCACAGCCAATTGATTCGCAATGAATTTTCTTGCTTAATAAAGCAAAACCCTATTCCCCCCAATAGATATAATAGATAAGGTAATGGAGTAGCATGCATATAAAGACTAATCAAAGCCACACCAACCAAACCACTAAAACCATAATAAAGACAAAATCCATTGAAAAGAATAAGATGCAAGCAAAGTAATATTGCCATCCATCCTATAAAAAATTGTATAATTTTGGACACATCCTTTCTCCCCCTTTTTTTCAGGTCAGTTTCAACATAGCACATCAGAAAAACGTGGTTTTTAATTTTAAATTAAATCTCCCCATTAAAAATATAGACCGCTTATTGACCAAGAAAACTTACATCAAATTATTCTTGTGATTTTAGGTGATCTCGTTTAGAATTTCGGCTCCTTTTGTTTGGACAGATTCCATAGTCCAAACCAACTATAATAGGTAGTGGTTTAATGAAAACTCTCAGCGCTAAGCCAGCTGAAGTTCAACATGACTGGTATGTTGTTGATGCTTCTGGCAAAACTTTAGGTCGCCTTGCGACTGAAATCGCTCGTCGTTTACGCGGTAAGCATAAAACTTCTTATACTCCTCACGTTGACACTGGCGATTACATCGTTGTGATTAATGCTGAACAAATTCAAGTGACTGGTAATAAATCACTTGATAAGAAATATTATCGCCATACTGGTTTCCCTGGTGGTATCCGTGAGACTAACTTCGAGAAGTTAATTGCTCACAAACCTGAAGCTGTTCTTGAAAAAGCGGTTAAAGGCATGTTACCAAAAGGTCCTCTTGGTTATGCAATGATCAAAAAAATGAAAGTGTACGCTGGTACTGAGCATCCTCATGCTGCTCAACAGCCACAAGTTTTGGACATCTAAGGGATACAGCACATGGCTACTAATTATGGTACAGGTCGCCGTAAGACCGCAACTGCACGTGTTTTCTTGTCAGCTGGTACAGGTAAACTCGTTATTAACAACCGTACTTTAGAGCAATATTTCGGTCGTGAAACTGCTCGTATGGTTGTTCGTCAACCTTTAGAACTTTTAGAAGTTACTGAAAAGTTTGACCTTTACATCACTGTTAAAGGTGGTGGTATCGGTGGTCAAGCTGGCGCTATCCGTCACGGTATTACTCGTGCGCTTATCGCTGCTGACGAAACTTTAAAACCTGTTCTACGTCAAGCTGGTTTCGTTACTCGTGATGCTCGTGAAGTTGAACGTAAGAAACTTGGTTTACGTAAAGCTCGTAAACGTCCTCAATTCTCTAAACGTTAATTCGTTTACCGAATCGGACAAAAAGCCTTGGTTATTCCAAGGCTTTTTTATTGCTTATTCATTTTAAGCATGAGTGAAACAGATAAATATATGAAACTCTATCTTTGCCACCGTGATTTCCACTCGTATTTTTAGTATTCTAACCGATTCACACAACCATACCTTGTGATATGTCGGTCGAAAACACTTCAATTCAGGGAATTACCCTTTACAGCCATGCTGATGATTTCCGTTCTCACTGGATCCGTTTTTTATTGGCAGAAAAGCAAATTAAATATCAATTGATCGTAACCGATCATGAAGATGAGGATTTAGCGAGTCTAAACCCTTATAACCAATTGCCAATGCTACTTGAGCAAAACCTGAAATTATTTTCAGCACCGATTATTGCTGAATATCTCGATGACCGATATCGTCAAGGCAAGCTGTACGCCGATGCTCCTATGGCACGTGCAGAACAACGTCAATATATTTGGCGTCTTGAAAATGATTGGTTTAAGTTGGCCGATCATATGCTCAAACATGCAGATACGTTAAATGTAGAACAAAAACAAAAAGCGCAAAAAGAATTACGTGATACCTTAATTTCTCTTACCCCCCTATTTCAGCATTTCCCTTATTTTATGTCTGAAAATTTTTCAATTTTGGATTGTATGCTCGCCCCAATTTTTGTGAGGCTTAATAGCATGGGAATTGATTTACCAAAGCAGCAGTGCCGGCCTATATTTTTGTACTGTAAACGTATCTTTAGCCGTCCTTCTTTTGTTAAATCAATGACGCCCCAAGAGAAAACCCGTTACAATGAACAATTAAATATGGAATAGTGTGATATGTCTGAGCAAACTATTGAGTTAACCCCTACACGTCCTTATCTTGCTCGTGCAATCTATGAATGGATTTGCGACAACCAACTCACACCTTATTTACTTGTTGATGCAACACAGCCACACACGGATGTGCCACAACAATTTGTCAAAGATGGCCAAATTGTTTTAAACATTGTGCCGCATGCTGTACATCAACTACTTATTAGCAATGATGCAATCACTTTCTCAGCACGTTTTGGTGGCGTTTCAAAAGATATTTACGTCCCAATCCAAGCTGTTTTGGGTATATATGCACGCGAGAATGGACAAGGTTTATTCTTTGACCCAGAAGAATATGCCAATCTAGCGCCTGTAGAAGATACACTAGAACCTGAAACACAAGAAACAACTGAACCAACCAAGAAAAAGCCAACATTAAGAATTTTAGATTAATTTTAGAGGAATAAAGTATGGCATTTGATTTAGTCCAATACTTTGCTGAGCAAATAAAAATTCAAAAGCCTCAGCTTTTAAATCAATACCCAGCCCATGAAAAAAATAAGCTGATTGATGAAGTGAATGTGCTCACACTTGGAAAGTTAATCAGCTTATGGCGTCAAAATGACAATAAAATTTATAATGAAATCAAAACTGCCGATCCATTATATATTCAAGAAGTAGCACGCCATTTAACGACTTCTAAGCACAATGAGTCGATTTTAAAGAATGCTGAACTTGAACAGAGTATTTCAGAAATTTTGGCCTTACAGCTAACTGAGCTTAATCAACTTGATGAAACTGGTGGCTTCGGACAAAATGGCTTAAAAGAATTAATTTTAGGACAAGTGGAACATCTATCAGGTCAGGCTGATGATTGGATTTGGTCAACAAACCATCTAACAGAGTTAATTGGTTCTAAACCTGTTGAACAAGAAGAGCTATCATTGGACGCAACAATGAAGGAGTTCAATCAAATGGTTCATCAAGCTCAACCTCATCATGAAGATTTACATGCTGAAGAACAATCTATCGAAACTTTTATTCCTGCATGGTCGAAAGTTATCGCACCTCTTGTAGCTTTAGCAATTTTGGGCTACCTCTATTGTTTTTATACGCATCTTGTTTAATTTAATTATAAATATTTAAAAAGAGGAACTCATAGTTCCTCTTTTTTCTATTTAAATAAACATAATTTATTAACAAATATTGTTTTAACATTCTATTACAATTATTAAATTTAAAATGAAAAATATATAATGCAAACATGAGCACAGTATTAAAAGTATAATGCATAAATAATCTTATTATATTTTTTATAATATGACATTTTTGGTCACTTATTTCCTTAAACATCAATTTCAATCTTTTCTTTCTTGATTGACTTCAAATTGAGCAGAAATATAATGATTTTTAACTACTTTTAAATAAAAAGTAGTAAATATAATTTTATAATCCTGAGAGATAAAAAATGGCTAAACTTTCTTTAGATAGCTTAACGGAAATTGATGGTTTTATTGCATCTGCACTTGTTGATTCTGAAAGTGGATTATCACTTGCTACACAAGGCGGTGGGGAAATTGATTTAGAACTAGCAGCAGCTGGAAACACGGAAGTCATCCGAGCAAAACGAAATATCGCTAATGCTTTGAAATTAAATGATAATATTGAGGATATTTTAATTACACTAGGTAAGGCTTACCACTTAATTCGTCCTTTAGAAAGTAATAACAATTTATTCCTTTATTTAGTGCTTGATCGTACCAAATCGAATTTAGCCATGGCTCGTCATGAGTTGAAATCATTTGAAAAAGAGCTCGACTTTAGCTAATTGGTTTACTGTGTGCTCTTTATTTAATTATGAAGAGCACATAAACAATCATTATATTAATTAATAAAAATTTAAAATGATACTATGGATAGTTATTGCATAAATATTGCAGTTTCCGGTTTAAGCTTAAAAGTTTCAGATGAATTAAAAATCTTAATCCGTGATTTAATATCTAATCAATATGGTATTAACTGGGTTAATATTTCTAATAATCATATTGATTTATTAATCATTAATGAAAACTTTTTTGATGCAGATAATATTCAAAACATTCTTCAAAAGAAAAAATTTCCTTATTTAAAAATTACCAAAACACCTTCAGAAAATGGAAATTCTATTGATGAGCATATCTTACACTTCCCTTTAGAAAAAACAGAATCGCTGCGCTCTTGGCTACAAAAAAACGTATTATCTTCTTTAAAGTATGCGGCTATTGGTTCTGGCCCAGCTTTATCAAATGAAATAGCTATTATAGATGAACAATTTATAAGAAATTTGCTTAGCCCAGAAAATACCAAATTACATTTATTTGATGATAAAGGCACCTTAGCCATTATTGATAATAGAACTCAAACTGCTTGGGTAGAACCTTCCCGTCAAAAAGCACATACCAATATGAGCTTTAACTTTGCTTTTGCTAAAACATCGGACTTTACTAAGGTTTCTCGTAAAAAAGGTTATTGCTTACAAGATTGGTTATGGAATTTAATTTGGTGTTCAACAGACTTTGAAAATTTAGCTTCAGCTGATGGTTACTTCAAAATCGATCATTGGCCACAACCTTATCAAAAAGAATATAGAAAAATTAGCTTGCAGCTCTCTGCCTGTTTTATACA
The DNA here is from genome assembly GCA_025736915.1 of Acinetobacter nosocomialis. GTDB lineage: Bacteria > Pseudomonadota > Gammaproteobacteria > Pseudomonadales > Moraxellaceae > Acinetobacter > Acinetobacter nosocomialis_A. The sequence goes on from CP107049.1 coordinate 1,465,973, forward strand.
GGGAGCAAAAGTCACTGAGGTTGCTAAACAACTCAACCAACCAATCGATGTTGTTTTACGTTTTATCACAGCTTGCTTAATGGCAAATAACGGTAAATACGTACCTGCAAATAAGTGTTCGTATGCCCCACAATCGCTTTTAGAAAGCTCAAATACTGAAAGTCATTTTTTTAAGAATTTTATAGGAAAGATTAGACGCCGCTTTGGTCTTTAGGGAACGTTATGATTATACAGCAATATAAAATTGTCTTTGCGGGCAGTATGGGGGCTGGAAAGACAGAAGCAATTAAGTCGCTATCTGAAATTCCAATTTTAGGAACAGAGGCATTTAATACAGATGTACAAAGTCACCAAAAATCACAAACGACCGTTGGGATCGATTACGGCGAAATTACCTTAGATGATGGTGTTAAAATTGGCTTATATGGAACACCTGGACAAAGCCGTTTTGATTTTATTTGGTCGGTCATTTGTGAAGGTGCAATCGGCATTATTCTTCTGTTAGATCATAACAGCCTTAGTCCAATTTCTGAATTAGAAAACTACTTAGAAACCTTTAAAAATTATAATAATAATATTGCGATTGGTATTACACATATTGATGAAAATAAAGAATCTTCACTTCAACAGTATCGTAATTGGTTAACAGAAAATGAACTTCAATATCCATTATTTTTTATTGATGCAAGAGAACAAGAGCACATTTTAATGATGGTTGAATCGTTAATTGCATCACTTGAAGTTAAGGTAGGCGCAACATCTCAAGGGAAAGATCATGCTTAGTATTCCAGTTCAAAAACGAACCGCTCCAACACAATTGCTACAACTTGCAAAAAGTGAGGCCCAAAAAATTCTGATGAATACACGTGGTGTAGACTTTGTGATGATTTGTTCTTCAGATGGGTTTGAATTGGCAACAGTAAGCCACAAGAATTACCATAACACCACTAAATTAGCAGCGGTGAGTAGCTCAATTTTGGCAATGGTCACTGCATTTTTAAAAGAAATTCAATTGACCGGCTGTAATAACATCACATTAGATGCAGATAATGGTAAGGCCATTTTAACGGCTATTCCAGCGATCCATCACCCGATGGTGATGGTTACCCTAAGTAATAGAGATGTACTTTTAGGGCAACTGCTTTATAGCCTAAAAAAAGCAAGCCAAGTGATTGCAGAGGCAGATGGAGAATAACCCTCACTGCTATAAAAAATACCGCCCTATTTAGAGCGGTATTTTTCACTTAAGTTTGAATAGTAAAAAGTATTTGTCGTTTTTTTACTTGTTGACCTTGCTGACCTAAAATTTCATCAACTACACCATCCACATCAGATTTAATCTGCTGTTGGATTTTCATGGCTTCAAGAATCAATAATGTTTGACCCTTCACTACTTGATCGCCTTCATTGACCAGAATATTCACCACAGCCCCATCCATCGGTGCTCGAATTTTGCCGTCTCCCGCTACATCGGTAGCTTCTGGTGCAGCGTAAGTCATATTGCGTATCAAAATATTGCCATTATCCCGATCTAGATAAAGCTGATCATCATCTAATACATATTGCACACGGCGACGTACACCATCAATTAAGTAAACTACTTGCTCTGGCGTTTTCTCAAGCACATCAATAACAACTGTTTGATCACAAAGCTGTGCCGTAAACGTGTTATTTACAGATGAAAGCTGCAATTGGATTTGCTGATCATCATATTTAAGTTTTAATGGTAATGGCACTCCTAAGCCAGTTTGCCACACTGCCGTACCGTTACTTTGGCTAAATAATGCCGCGGCAATTGCTAAGGTTTCTAAAGATAGAACCTGCTTATGTAGACTGCTATCATTTTGAAAATGCTGCTGAATAAATGCGGTATTGGTATCTCCTGCAACAACTGGATGACGTAATAAATTGACCAAAAATTGTTTATTACTATTTACACCTAGCAAAACACAATCATCTACGGCACGAGCCAGTAAGCGAATCGCATCCTCACGGGTTTTCCCATATGCAATCACCTTTGCTACCATCGGATCGTAAAATGGACTGACTTCATCAGTTGATAACATGCCATGATCGATTCGCACATTTGGCAAAGTTGTAGGCTTCCAGCGTAAAACTTTTCCTGTTTGTGGTAAGAAATCCTGACGTGGATCTTCGGCATACAAGCGCACTTCAATAGCATGACCATTTAAGGTCAATTCTTGTTGCTTTAAAGGCAATTGTTCACCATTCGCAACACGTAACTGCCATTCAACCAAGTCTAATCCAGTAATGAGTTCAGTAACTGGATGCTCAACCTGCAAGCGTGTATTCATTTCTAAGAAATAAAATGTACCTGATGCATCCAGTAAGAACTCAACAGTTCCCGCACCTACGTAAGCACATGCTTTAGCCGCTGCTACAGCTGCTTCACCCATTTGCTGACGCAGTTCAGGCGTCATCACTGGACACGGTGCTTCTTCAACAACCTTCTGATGGCGTCGTTGGATCGAACAATCACGTTCAAACAAATAAACATAATTGCCATGTGTATCGCCAAAAACCTGAATTTCTACATGACGCGGTGCAATGACTGCCTTTTCTAAAATGAGCTCGCCAGAACCAAAAGCATTTTCAGCTTCGGAACGTGCGGTTTGCAATGCCTCAACCAATTCGGATGACTGTTCTACCAAACGCATTCCACGACCACCACCACCCGCAGAAGCTTTGACCATAATTGGAAAGCCAATCTGTTCTGCTTGTGCTGCTAAATATTCGAGATCCTGTCGGTCACCTTCATAGCCTGGTACACAAGGGACGCCCGCCTCAATCATGGCAATTTTTGAAAGGCGTTTACTGCCCATTAACTCAATTGCTGAAGCTGTTGGGCCAATAAATGTAATCTGGTTGTCGATACATGCCTGAGCAAACACAGTATTTTCTGACAAAAAACCATAACCAGGGTGAACCGCATCCGCCCCAGTTTTTTTGCAAGCTTCAATAATTTTAGCGATGGAGAGATAAGACTCTGATACTTTTGAAGCACCAATATAGACAGCTTCATCTGCTTCTTGCACATGGCGAGCATTACGGTCTGCATCGGAATAAACTGCGACGGTTTGGTAACCCATTGCCTTGGCTGTTTGCATCACCCGAACTGCAATTTCACCACGGTTGGCAACCAGTACTTTTGAAAATTTCATTATTTTTATCCTTATCTCTTATGATTCATCGGCCCAATTTGGTAACCTTTTCTGGATAAAAGCCATCGTTCCTTCTTGTCCTTCAGCTCCACCAACCGCTTGGGCAAACTGCTGAGCTGCATCATTGAGTAAATCACTCAAAGGCTCATTGAGCGTTCGATGTAACAGTGCTTTAGTCACACGTGAAGCTTGAGGAGCTGCTCGTTTAATGTGTTGAATGGTTTCCTCTAAAGCTTGTTCAAGTTCGATTTCATTATGTGCAATTTGATGAACCACTCCGACACTTAGTGCTGTATGTCCCTCAAAGCGCATGCCTAATAAAGCTAATCGACGAGCCTGAGTCAGGCCAATACGTTTCACTACAAAAGGAGCAATTTGTGCAGGAATCACACCAAGCCCTGTTTCAGGTAAACCAAACTGGGCATTGTCACGGCTAATGGCAACATCGGAAACACATGCCAGCCCAAAACCTCCACCTAACACCGCACCTTCTAAAATGACCACAACAGTCTGTGGTGCGGCTTCGACTTGCTCAAGCATGGCACCAAAACGGCGGTTAAAATCAGCATAAGGTTGTAAGCTACTAACATGAGTTGCTTCAACGCGTAAAGCAGCCATGTCTTTAATATCCCCACCTGCACAAAAAGTCCCACCTTCACCACGGATAATTACTGCACGAATTGAAAGGTCATCGCGAATAGCATTAAAGACTTGTTGAATGGCATTGACCATCTTTAAGTTCATAGCATTACGGCTCTCTGGTCGATTTAACCAGAGATATAAAATACTGCCGTCTTGTTCTAATTGAATGCTGTCATCAATATCTAGAGCTTGTAAAGATGTCGAAAGTGTCATGGTCGATTCCTTATTTTTATTTCTGTTTTTTAGGTAGGATGTCCATCAACTTACAGATAATCCCCAACATAATTTCATCTGCCCCACCGCCAATAGAGCCTAAACGACCATCACGATACAGCTGTGATGCTGGGTTATCCCACATAAAGCCGTTACCACCCCAGTATTGCAGACAACTATCGGCAACTTCACGAGTTAAACGTCCAGCTTTGAGCTTTGCCATAGATGCCAGCTTGGTCACATCTTCACCAGCAATATGCTGTTCACACGCTTGATAGGTTAAGGCTTTAAGCGCTTCCACTTCAGTCATGAGTTCGGCAAAACGAAAATGGATATATTGGTTATTAATGAGGGGTTGACCAAAAGTGGTACGCTCTTTTGTATAGTCGATGGTCTTTTGGATTAAATTTTCCAACCCGCCAATGGCATTGGCACAAGCCCATAGACGCTCTTCCTGAAATTGCATCATTTGCATCATGAAGCCCATGCCTTCGACACCCACTAAGTTACGCTGTGGTACACGTACATTGTCTAAATAAACCTGCGCTGTGGTCGTTGAACGCATCCCTAATTTATTAAGTGGCTCTGAAAAACTAATCCCTTTGGTTTTTGCCGGCACAATAATCATCGACTTATTGACGTGTGGTTTATCGTCAGATGTATTGGCTAAAAGACAAAAGAAGTCGGCTTGCAATGAGTTAGTAATCCACATTTTGCTGCCGTTAATGACATAGTCATCGCCATCTTTTTTTGCTGTTGTTTTAATAGCAGCAACATCCGAACCGGCATGCACTTCCGATACTGCAATCGATGCCACATATTCCCCAGCAATGGCTGGTGTTAAAAACTCATCACGTAACTCTTTACTACCAAAACGTGCCAAAGCAGGTGTAGCCATATCGGTTTGCACACCAATCGCCAAAGGTACCCCGCCACAAGCGGCATATCCAATTTCTTCAGCAACCACAAGGTTATAAGAATAATCTAACGCTAAACCGCCATTTTCCTCAGGCTTACAAATTCCCAATAAACCAAGATCACCCATTTTTTTAAATACGTCCTGGATTGGGAAACGTCCCTCAGCTTCCCATTCCGGAATATGTGGATTCAGCTCATTTTGAACAAATTGGCGAGCTGTCCGGCGTAATGCTTCATGTTCGGCAGTAAATTTCATGGTGTTATTCCTATTAATTTTTTTAATTGCGGTAAAGGTTGATTAAAAACGGGACACACCAAAACGAGTTGGATTTAGCTCTCGTTGCTGTGCTTCATAAATGGTTTGTAAAAGGAAAATTAATAATTTTCGAGTATCTCGTGGATCGATAATGCCGTCGTCATGTAGCATAGCTGTATTGAAAAGCGCGGTAGATTGCTGCTCTAATTTCATGGCCGTACTTTGCTCAAGAAAATCGAGCATTTGCGGATTAGGCTCCTGACCGGAAGCTTTTTGCTTTCCTTCAGCCACAATACGCAACACCTTTCCAGCTTGTGCAGCGCCCATTACTGCAACATGCGAATTTGGCCATGCAAAAATAAAGTCTGGCGATAAACTCCGACCACACATCGCGTAGTTACCAGCACCATATGAGCCTGCCACAACAATTGAAATTTTAGGTACAGAACAATTCGCAACAGCTTGAATAAGTTTCGAGCCATGTTTGATAATGCCATTTTGCTCGGCATCGGTTCCCACCATAAAACCTGTAGTGTTATGCAAGAACAATAATGGACGTTTGGTCTGTTCACACAGGTGTATAAACTGAGCTGTTTTCGCTGCCCCTTGAGGTGTAATCGGACCATTATTGGTAATAATACCAATATGTAAGCCTCCAATTTTTGCCCAACCACATACCGTTAAATCATCATATTCCTGCTTAAATTCTAGAAAATCTGAATCATCAATAATGCGCGCAACCACTTCTTTCATGTTAAATGGTTGTTTAGGGTCTGTTGGAATCACACCCAACAGTTCCTCGGTATCGTAACGAGGCTCTTTATAAGTCACATCAACTGGTTTGATTTGCTCTTTCCAATTCAGGTGTTCAAAAATTTCACGTGCAAGTCGAATCCCATCGGCATCATTTTCTGCTAAGTATTCTGCTGTTCCTGCAACCTGTGCATGCATTTCTGCTCCGCCCAACTCTTCAGCTGTTGCCACTTCGCCAGTGGCAGCCAGAAGTAAAGGTGGACCTGCAAGAAGCATCTCTGTTTGTTTGCGTACTACAATGACATAATCCGAAAGACCTGGTTGATAAGCTCCTCCTGCCGTTGCATTCCCATGTACCACTGCAAGTTGTGGAATACCTGCCGCAGACAAACGTGCCTGATTCGCAAAAGTCATACCACCATAGGTAAATACTTCAGCTGCATAATTTAAGTTAGCACCGCCACTTTCGGTCAGCGTAATCAGCGGGAGTTTTTGTTCTAAGGCAACTTTTTGCAAACGCAAAGTTTTCTGTACGCCCATAGGAGACATGGTTCCGCCTTTAATCGCACTATTACTTGCAGAGACCAGACAACGCACACCACTGACAAAACCAATCCCAGCAATTACACCACCACCAGCTTCGGAGCCATCCTTGTCATCATGCATGTTGTAGCCAACCAAACCACAAAGCTCAACGAAAGGTGAATCAGCATCGAGCAATAACCGTACACGCTCATGCGGCAGAATCTTGCCCTTTTTATCGAATTTCGGTTTAGCAGCATACGATTTATCAATGCTTTTTTGCTGAATTGCACGGACTTCAGTCAGCTGAGTAAGCAGTGCCTCTTTATTCTTTTGATACTGTTCACTACCAACAGTAATTTCGGATTGAAGAATGGTCATTTTTTATTCCTCACTCCGAGTCTGAATTATTGCTTTGCTCGACTTTCTCAGTCTTATCTTTTTTAAAAATTTCAGGAATAAACGCGCGATGGAAACCATTATAAGACTGACTATTTGTTGCTTCGGCTAGTGGGTACATGCGTGTCCCTTGCGATGCAGCACCATCAATACGCAAAGTTACACCTGACACAAAAGCCGCAGCATCTGACAGTAAATAACAAATCGCCGATGAAACTTCTGATTCAGTTCCCATACGTTTTAGCGGTACATTGCCAGCAAGACTTGGAATAATCACTTTGGCAAAATCACCGCTATAATTATCCATACCGGATGACACAATCCACCCCGGTGCAACCGCATTTACACGAACGCCAGATTTGCCCCACTCAACCGATGCTGTTTTAGTTAAGTTATCAACTCCTGAACGCGCAGCACCAGAATGTCCCATTCCCGGCATACCGCCCCACATATCAGCAGTCATATTGACAATACTGCCACCATGTTTAGCCATCCATTGGTTATAAGCTTCACGCATTAGATAGAAAGTTGCGTGTAAATTATTACGCACGACTGCATCGAAACCATTCGCTGAAATATTCTCTAAAGCTGAGGGGAACTGCCCGCCTGCATTATTTACCAAACCATCGAGTTTGCCGAATTTCTCAATCACTTCAGCAATCATATTTTTCACTTGTTCTTCTTCACGGTTATCACAAACAATGAAATGAACCCGCCCATCATCTTCTATAATTTCTTGGCTTACTTTCTCTAATTTTTCAATTTTTCGTCCTGTAATCACCACTTGGGCACCAAGAGCAGCAAGCTCATGTGCAGTACAGCGGCCTATTCCTGAGCCACCACCTGTCACAATGACTACTTTATTAGCAAAAGCATCTGGTCTAAAAATTGATTGATAACTCATCTTCGTTTCATCCATTCATTTTATTTTTCTAAAAGATGTGCCGGAACTTTGACAGGCATATCCAATAATTGTTGTGCAAATGCTTTACCTTGTGGGTCGATACGTAGACTTGCAACACCACCGCCACCCAAGGCATTCTCCAACATAAAATTCAGTGCATTTAAACCCGGTAACTCATAACGAATTACTCGCCCTTTCTCAGCATCCAATACATGCTGCATATAACTTGCAACTGTCTGTTCAGTTAGTGCTACACGAATCCACGGTAAATATTCTGCTTTACGTGCAATCACACCGATATTGCTGTGATTGCCTTTATCACCACTGCGGGCATGCGCAATTTCAATCAAAGGAACTTCAATTTCATTCCCTTGATAAACCGCACTTACACCCGCTGCTAAAGTATTGAATTGCTCTGTAGAAGTGCCCCGAGGAATCTCAACCGGATAGCGGCTCCCATCAAAATCGATTTCGACATTGATCTGATTTTTATCAATTAAAAATGAAAATAACTTAATCACTGGAGATGCTTTTGGTCGACCACCAACAATTCCTGCCAAGGCTGGAGCCATACCTGTCGAAGCTTGTGCAATTTCAGATGCAAAGAACATACATGCTTCTTTAAACATATGTTTTACAGCTATTTTGACCACAACTTCACGACTATTTAATGTTTGGGCATGTTCGCCATAGGTACTTTCAATACCTAAAATCTCAACAGACTTTTCACTAAATGGCGGCACTGAGCGCATTGCTAAAACACGTTCGCACTTAGCCAAAATCGCATCAGCAATGACTTGTGCTTTTTGTGGTGCCTCACGTCCTGCAATTAAAAAACTGACTAAAACCCGATAACCATCAGGATAAGTTGCACTAACTTTATATTGCGCAGTCGGTGCTTGCCCTTTTGCACCCGTCACACGAACTCGGTGCTCTCCGATTTGTTCTAAATGCACCTGACTGAAATCAGCAATAACATCGGGTAGTAAATATGCTTGAGGATTGCCTATTTCATAAACAATTTGCTCTGCAACAGTAGCATTAGAAACCAGACCACCTGTCCCTTGAGGCTTAGTTACAACAAATGAGCCATCTTCACTCACTTCAACCACTGGAAACCCCATGTTATCGAAGCCCTGCACCAATTGCCAATCGGTAAAATTACCACCTGTACATTGCGCACCACATTCAATGACATGCCCTGCCAGCGAACCTTGTGCCAACTTGTCATAGTCATCGAGCGACCATTGATACTCATGGAGCAACGGTGCAAGCACCACAGCCGAGTCAACAACACGGCCAGTAATCACAATATCTGCGCCTAAATTCAAAGCATCGCAAATAGCCACTGCCCCTAAATAAGCATTACTACTCGCCACCTGTTCTGGCAAAGCTTCACCGCTAAACATTTCCTGAATATTTTGCTGCTTAAGTTGTTCATGTTTCGCTAAAAGATCATCACCTAACACCACAGCTACTTTCAGATCTAGACCATATTCTTTAATTATTTTTTGCAAGGCATCTCGACACGCCAATGGATTAACACCACCTGCATTACTAATCACCTTAATCTTTTTCTCTGCAATTTTTTTAAGTAGAGGTGCCATCACTCGACTGACAAAATCCAAAGCATAACCATGTTTTGGTTCTACCATCTTCGCTTTTGCCATAATCGACATGGTGATTTCTGACAAGTAATCAAAAACCAAATAATTAATATCGGTTAGATGTACCAATTGAAAAGCAGCAGTATTGGTATCTCCCCAAAAACCTGAGGCACACCCTATTTTTACGACACGCTCATCATCCTGTTGATTACTTGCCATCTTGTTTCTCATTATTTTGTTTAAAAATTACACTCAACACTACCAAGCAAGCGCTTGGTTTGTAAAGAGCAAAATGTTATTGTGAAATTGACTAAAACTGCCAAACTCGACAGCTCAGCTAAAACATGATGAGATTTGGCAAACTTTTCTGTTAAGTATTTTTATATAGAGGAACCAGCTTTCGCATGATTGCTACTTCAATTGAACAGATTCCAAATATCTCTTGTTTTGACGATAGCCCACGTGGTCGTTTATTACGGGGAGCTGCTTACCTATTTCATAAACAAGGCTATGATAAAACCACCGTACGCGAACTTGCTCAATTTATTGGAATCCAGTCAGGAAGCTTATTCCACCACTTTAAAAGTAAAGATGACATCCTCGCTCACGTGATGGAGGAAACCATTATTTACAATCTTGCTCGTTTACAAGATGCGGCAGCCCAATCTACCGATCCAGAACAACAACTCCGTGCTCTTATTAAATCCGAGCTCATTTCAATTACTGGAGATACAGGTGCAGCCATGGCTGTTTTGGTTTATGAGTGGTTTGCCCTATCAAAAGAAAAACAAGATTATCTTTTAAAAATGCGTAATGAATATGAGCAAATCTGGTTAGATGTGATTGAAAAATTACGTACTGAAGGCAAGGTAAAGCATGATGCCTTTATTTGGCGAAGATTAGTTGGCGGTGCAATTTCATGGACCGTAACTTGGTATAAAGCTGAGGGTGAAGTTAAAATTGATGAGTTAACAGAAATGGTCTGGGAGATGGCTTTGAAATGAGTTCTGTAATATCTTAGAATTTGAGGAAAAATATGGAAAGAACATGACCGTTGGGTAATTTTAAATGAAGAATGGATAGAATCTTTGCCCCTTAAAACGTAAATCATATATTATCTATTTGAAGGAATTACCAATAGATTAGTTATATTAAATGTTAGGTTCATATTAGATGCTCGATATTGAAACATTAACTGCGATCGTCGGTGCTATTACTGGAATAGCTGGATCAATAATGGGCTATATTAGTTTACAACGTCTTTCGAAAATTAAATCTTTGGATCTAAGACTTGAATTAAAAAAAAGCTGAAACTCAATTAATTTTAACTGTGAATGACTTACCAGAGTTATTAACAAAAGCAAAAAGATCACGTGAAGCAATATCATCAGCAATTGGACAACTGCGTTCAGGGGGATTAAAAAAGTGGATTCAAGAATGGGAGACAGACTATATCTCAGCAAAACAAATGATATTAATTCTTCCTAATACAGATTCCGACTATATCTCCAACTCTCAACGAGACCTAGAAACAAGGTTAATACTTATTCATCAACAATCTGTTAAAGCAAATGCGTTAAAAGAAAAATATGAAATTGAATTAGAACGGGATGAAAAGCAACGGGATAGAATTTATGCTGAACGTAATAGTAGAAATCAAAAGAATTAGAATAAACACATCAAAACTTGAAAAGTGTGTTTATTCTATCCTCTTCCGTTCGTGAAAAAATAAATTAATAACCTAACTGTTTACTAATTAAATCTTTCATAATTTCTTCAGCACCACCACCAATCATATTGACCTTCACTTCACGATAAATACGTTCCGACTTGGTTCCTCGCATAAAGCCCATACCACCTAATGTCTGTACAGCTGCATCAGCACAAAATTGCATAGTACGAGTCGCAACATTTTTCAGCATCGAAATTTGAGCCACCAACTCAGGTCCTTGTAACTTCGGCTGAGTCATTTTCCATGCAGTTTCTTCAAGTAATGCCCGTGTTGAGGTCAATTGTGTTGCCATATCTACCAATTTATGACGGACCACCTGATGATCAATTAATCTTTTACCAAAAGTTTTTCGTTGCTGTGCCCACTCTAAAGCTTCTTCGTAACAGACTAATGCATAGCCATAAGCCACTACTCCCAAGAAGAACCGCTCCATATTAAAGTTATTCATAATAACTTTAAAACCGGCATTTTCTTTGCCGAGCAGATTTGATCCAGGTACTCGTACTTGATCAAAATGCAAATGAGCTGTATCAGAAGCCCACCATCCCATTTTCTTTAAAGGTGTTTTAGTAATTCCTTCACTGTGCGCATTAACGAGCAACATTGAAATACCTTCTGCACCTGTTTTAGTTGGGTCTGTACGCACTGCAACTGTATAGTAATCTGCACGAATTCCCGATGTGATAAACGTTTTCTCACCCGAGACAATATAGTAATCACCATCACGAACAGCTTTAGTCTGTAATGCAGCGACATCCGAGCCACCACCAGGTTCTGTAATAGCTAAAGCAGAAATTTTTTCACCAGAAATAATACCTGGCAGGACTCTCGCCTTTAACTCCTCACTTCCAAAATGCTGAATGGGAGGGGCGCCAATTGTGTGCACCATAAGTGAGGTATGTACTCCCCCAGAACCCGCCTTTGCCATTTCAATACCAGCTAGTAATGAATAGAATGGATCTGCATCAGGAATACCACCGTATTCTTCAGAAAAACCTAGCCCCAATAAACCAATTTCAGCAGCCTTTCTATAAAGTTCTCTAGGAAATGTCTCAGCCTCATCCCACTCATTAACAAAAGGTGCCATTTCTTTTTGTACAAATCGGCGAACATTGTCAGCAAAAGCAATGTGTTGTTCATTATAGTAAATTGGATTGAGTTGCATGTTTAGAAATGTCCTGATCTTTTTATTTAATTCCTAAACATATCTTGTCATGTTTACAGTCAATCAAAAGTTGCAAGAATCTCCATTTTCTTGGCATAAAACATCAAACAGAATTATTTTTATTTATGCACAACGCCTATACTCTTAAGCAGCAACGAAAACCACGAACAGCATAATAAGACTGTGCTCCATTATGATAAATGAATACCCGACCATAACGTCGATCAGCAAAAATAGCTCCATCTAACCGTCGAATCTCATCTGGAGTTTTGAGCCAACTTGATGTTTTAAGATCAAATTCCTCTAACTTTTGTAATTCATGGTATTGCTCTTCTGTGAGAAGCTCAGCTCCCATTTCTTTAGCTACATCGATTGCACTATTTTTGGGAGGATGATCTTTTCTAGCTTCCAAAGCCTCTCGATCATAACAAAAGCTTCTACGACCTTTGGGTGTCTCAGGAGAACAATCAACAAATAAATACTCATCCTTCTGTTGATCATAAGAGATAACATCTGGTTCTCCTCCAGTGTTTTCCATTTCTTGCAATGACCATAATTTTTCAGGAAATTTAATGAGTTTAGCCTGTAGATCAGTCCAATTCATTTCTTTATGGCGATGTGTGTTATTTTCAAATCTCTTCTTTAACAGTTCAAGCAGTGAATCTAATTGTGTTTGAGTTAATTGTTTTTTAGTTGTCATTGAATAAATCCTTATAATTATTAAACTGAACGTCCATCAAAATAATTTATTTTTATTTTATCTAAGTCAATGTCATCTATACATCGAACATTAATCGCAAAAATAGAATTACCTTGAGGATCTATACCTTGAGCATAGGGATGAATACCGCAATTTTTACAGAAATAATGATTAATCACATGCTTGTTAAAAGTGTAATTCGCTAAAATATCAGGAGAATCTAAAGTAACTGTAACTTGATTAGTGGGTAGGAACCAAAGTAAAGACCCTTTCTTTTGGCAGATCGAGCAATTACAAGATAAGGCTTCTGTTAGCTCACCTTCTGCGACAAACTTTACCTGACCACAATGACAACTTCCTTTATATTCCATATCTTTTTCCCTCTTTCTAATTTTTAAATTTTTATAATATTCTTTTGGTAGATCAATTTTCAATCTTCGTATAGATCTTGAGATTTTTACCTTTACATAATCTACTTAATTAAAACTCTAGTAGATTATGTAAACACTCCAAAGATGAAATAGAAATATTCTTTCATCCGACTCTATTTATTTTTAGAAATTACCGCCTCAATTCGGCTTAAGATTTGTGGCCAACCTTTTCCCATACCAATAAAAGCTTGTTGCCCAAAAGAAGAATCCATATTAAAACCCGAATGGTTAAGCTGTAAAAGTGTGCCATTTTCTTGAGGAATTAATTGCCATCTAAGAGTTGTATCAAGTACACCGATTGCAAAGTCATATTCAAATAAAATTTCTTTATCAACTGCCTTAACTAGGCAATGTTGTACTCCGAAATTTCCCATATCTAAAGTAAATTGATGACCGATTTTAGGCTGAATGTCCCCTTTAGCCCACCATTGCTGGACAATTTCAGGTGTGGTCAATGCTTCCCAGATTTTTTGAGGAGATTGATTGATAAAATGTGAAACCTCAATGGACTTTAACATTTTTTATTTTAGACTCGTCTATAATTCATTTGTTTTTTATTATGCTGCAAAATAATTAGCAATATAAGAGATTATGTAAAATCATATCTACCCTGTTTTTCCCACGCATAAAAAACACCCCAATCTCTTTTGAGATTGGGGTGTTTGAATAATGAGCTGGCGATGACTTACTCTCACATGGGTAACCCCACACTACCATCAGCGCTAAGAGGTTTCACTTCTGAGTTCGGGAAGGGATCAGGTGGTTCACTCTTGCTATGGTCGCCAGCACAACTGTTTATGGATACTTGCTTTGGTCTTATTGTTTGCCGAAGCGTTTTCCAAATCTTTACAGATTGGGCTGATTGAATCTGAACTTGTTCATTTTATCTAGTGGAATAACTAAATCAAGTTTCTTTGTAGATTTATGAATCGATTGATGCTTTATATACAACTGCTTGGGTGTTGTATAGTCAAGCCTCACGAGCAATTAGTATTGGTCAGCTTCACATATCACTATGCTTCCACATCCAACCTATCAACGTCCTAGTCTCGAACGGCTCTTTAGAGGACATAAAGTCCTAGGGAAATCTTATCTTGAGGTAGGCTTCCCGCTTAGATGCTTTCAGCGGTTATCCCTTCCGAACATAGCTACCCGGCGATGCGACTGGCGTCACAACCGGTACACCAGAGGTTCGTCCACTCTGGTCCTCTCGTACTAGGAGCAGATCCTCTCAAATTTCCAGCGCCCACGGTAGATAGGGACCGAACTGTCTCACGACGTTCTAAACCCAGCTCGCGTACCTCTTTAAATGGCGAACAGCCATACCCTTGGGACCTGCTTCAGCCCCAGGATGAGATGAGCCGACATCGAGGTGCCAAACACCGCCGTCGATATGAACTCTTGGGCGGTATCAGCCTGTTATCCCCAGAGTACCTTTTATCCGTTGAGCGATGGCCCTTCCATACAGAACCACCGGATCACTAAGACCTACTTTCGTACCTGCTCGACTTGTGGGTCTCGCAGTTAAGCGCGCTTTTGCCTTTATACTCTACGCGTGATTTCCGACCACGCTGAGCGCACCTTCGTACTCCTCCGTTACTCTTTAGGAGGAGACCGCCCCAGTCAAACTACCCACCAGACACGGTCCTCGTCCCGGATAACGGGACAGAGTTAGAACCTCAACATTACCAGGGTGGTATTTCAAGGACGGCTCCATTGGAACTAGCGTTCCAACTTCAAAGCCTCCCACCTATCCTACACAAGTAAGGTCAAAGTTCAGTGTCAAGCTGCAGTAAAGGTTCACGGGGTCTTTCCGTCTAGCCGCGGGTACACTGCATCTTCACAGCGATTTCGATTTCACTGAGCCTCTGCTGGAGACAGCGCCGCCATCATTATGCCATTCGTGCAGGTCGGAACTTACCCGACAAGGAATTTCGCTACCTTAGGACCGTTATAGTTACGGCCGCCGTTTACTGGGGCTTCGATCAAGAGCTTCGCTTACGCTAACCCCATCAATTAACCTTCCAGCACCGGGCAGGCATCACACCCTATACGTCCACTTTCGTGTTTGCAGAGTGCTATGTTTTTAATAAACAGTTGCAGCGGCCTGGTTTCTGCGGCTGTCATCAGCTCAGGAAGCAAGTTCCATCACCAACAACAGCGTACCTTCTCCCGAAGTTACGGTACCATTTTGCCTAGTTCCTTCAGCAGAGTTCTCTCAAGCGCCTTGGTCTACTCGACCTGACCACCTGTGTCGGTTTCGGGTACGATTCCTGTGTAACTGAAGCTTAGAGACTTTTCCTGGAAGCATGGTATCAGCCACTTCACTGTACAAGTACAGCTTGCTATCGGATCTCAGTATAGAGTACCCCGGATTTGCCTAAGATACATACCTACATCCTTCCACCTGGACAACCAACGCCAGGCTGACTTAACCTTCTCCGTCCTCTCATCGCATTACACAGAAGTATTGGAATATTAACCAATTTCCCATCGACTACGCCTTTCGGCCTCGCCTTAGGGGTCGACTCACCCAGCCCCGATTAACGTTGGACTGGAACCCTTGGTCTTTCGGCGAACGGGTTTTTCACCCGTTTTGTCGTTACTCACGTCAGCATTCGCACTTCTGATACCTCCAGCATACTTCTCAATACACCTTCATCGGCTTACAGAACGCTCCCCTACCACTTGACTAATGTCAAATCCGCAGCTTCGGCACATAGTTTTAGCCCCGTTACATCTTCCGCGCAGGCCGACTCGACTAGTGAGCTATTACGCTTTCTTTAAAGGGTGGCTGCTTCTAAGCCAACCTCCTAGCTGTCTATGCCTTCCCACATCGTTTCCCACTTAACTATGATTTTGGGGCCTTAGCTGGCGGTCTGGATTGTTTTCCTCTTGACTACGGACGTTAGCACCCGCAGTCTGTCTCCCGGATAGTACTCATAGGTATTCGGAGTTTGCATCGGTTTGGTAAGTCGGGATGACCCCCTAGCCGAAACAGTGCTCTACCCCCTATGGTATTCGTCCGAGGCGCTACCTAAATAGCTTTCGGGGAGAACCAGCTATCACCAGGCTTGATTAGCCTTTCACCCCTATCCACAAGTCATCCCCTGGCTTTTCAACGACAGTGGGTTCGGTCCTCCAGTTAGTGTTACCCAACCTTCAACCTGCTCATGGATAGATCGCCTGGTTTCGGGTCTATACCCAGCAACTAAACGCCCTATTAAGACTCGATTTCTCTACGGCTCCCCTATACGGTTAACCTCGCTACTGAATATAAGTCGCTGACCCATTATACAAAAGGTACGCAGTCACCGAACAAGTCGGCTCCCACTGCTTGTATGCATGCGGTTTCAGGATCTATTTCACTCCCCTCACAGGGGTTCTTTTCGCCTTTCCCTCACGGTACTGGTTCACTATCGGTCAGTCAGGAGTATTTAGCCTTGGAGGATGGTCCCCCCATATTCAGACAAGGTTTCACGTGCCTCGCCCTACTCGTCATCATTATGTGTGCCCTTTCGTGTACGGGAATATCACCCTCTACGTTCGCACTTCCCAGAGCGTTCCACTAAAACACACATAACTTAATGGGCTGATCCCCGTTCGCTCGCCGCTACTGAGGGAATCTCAATTGATTTCTTTTCCTAAGGGTACTGAGATGTTTCACTTCCCCTCGTTCGCCTTGCAACACTATGTATTCATGTTGCAATACCTACCTTAAAGTAGGTGGGTTCCCCCATTCAGACATCTCCGGATCAAAGGATATTTGCCGCCTCCCCGGAGCTTTTCGCAGGCTATCACGTCTTTCATCGCCTCTGACTGCCAAGGCATCCACCACATGCACTTAATTACTTGACTATACAACCCCAAACAGTCGTCAACACCTACAAGTGAGTGTTGTCCGTGCGATTCTTCATCGCTACTATCTGTTGTCTGTGTACTTAAACACTGTACAGCTTCAATCTAAATTCATATACCAAAACGCTTGATTCAGTTAATTTGCTAGTTCTCAATTCATCTAGATTAATTGCTTAACCTAAACTCTTGAGTGAACAATTTATTTCAGACTCAATTTTGCCAATCTGTTAATGAGTAAACACGCCTTCGTCAGGTCATGCTTAATACCGTGATACTTAAATCACAGAAGTTAATAAACCAAGACCGAAATCTCTATTTACTAATTTCTGTAATCCGAACTTATCTTAAGTTCTGGTGGAGACTAGGAGAGTCGAACTCCTGACCTCCTGCGTGCAAAGCAGGCGCTCTACCAACTAAGCTAAGTCCCCAGCTTACATCATCAGTTATGTATCTTTTATCTATAACTTCAACCAGTCAAAGTCATGGTGGGTCTGACAAGACTTGAACTTGTGACCCCACGCTTATCAAGCGTGTGCTCTAACCAACTGAGCTACAGACCCTCAGATACATCTATGAAGAACAACTTGTTGTGGATTCTTACCAATCGTCAATCTTTCGTTAAGGAGGTGATCCAGCCGCAGGTTCCCCTACGGCTACCTTGTTACGACTTCACCCCAGTCATCGGCCACACCGTGGTAACCGCCCTCTTTGCAGTTAGGCTAGCTACTTCTGGTGCAACAAACTCCCATGGTGTGACGGGCGGTGTGTACAAGGCCCGGGAACGTATTCACCGCGGCATTCTGATCCGCGATTACTAGCGATTCCGACTTCATGGAGTCGAGTTGCAGACTCCAATCCGGACTACGATCGGCTTTTTGAGATTAGCATCACATCGCTGTGTAGCAACCCTTTGTACCGACCATTGTAGCACGTGTGTAGCCCTGGCCGTAAGGGCCATGATGACTTGACGTCGTCCCCGCCTTCCTCCAGTTTGTCACTGGCAGTATCCTTAAAGTTCCCGACATTACTCGCTGGCAAATAAGGAAAAGGGTTGCGCTCGTTGCGGGACTTAACCCAACATCTCACGACACGAGCTGACGACAGCCATGCAGCACCTGTATGTAAGTTCCCGAAGGCACCAATCCATCTCTGGAAAGTTCTTACTATGTCAAGGCCAGGTAAGGTTCTTCGCGTTGCATCGAATTAAACCACATGCTCCACCGCTTGTGCGGGCCCCCGTCAATTCATTTGAGTTTTAGTCTTGCGACCGTACTCCCCAGGCGGTCTACTTATCGCGTTAGCTGCGCCACTAAAGCCTCAAAGGCCCCAACGGCTAGTAGACATCGTTTACGGCATGGACTACCAGGGTATCTAATCCTGTTTGCTCCCCATGCTTTCGCACCTCAGCGTCAGTGTTAGGCCAGATGGCTGCCTTCGCCATCGGTATTCCTCCAGATCTCTACGCATTTCACCGCTACACCTGGAATTCTACCATCCTCTCCCACACTCTAGCTAACCAGTATCGAATGCAATTCCCAAGTTAAGCTCGGGGATTTCACATTTGACTTAATTAGCCGCCTACGCGCGCTTTACGCCCAGTAAATCCGATTAACGCTTGCACCCTCTGTATTACCGCGGCTGCTGGCACAGAGTTAGCCGGTGCTTATTCTGCGAGTAACGTCCACTATCCCTAGGTATTAACTAGAGTAGCCTCCTCCTCGCTTAAAGTGCTTTACAACCATAAGGCCTTCTTCACACACGCGGCATGGCTGGATCAGGCTTGCGCCCATTGTCCAATATTCCCCACTGCTGCCTCCCGTAGGAGTCTGGGCCGTGTCTCAGTCCCAGTGTGGCGGATCATCCTCTCAGACCCGCTACAGATCGTCGCCTTGGTAGGCCTTTACCCCACCAACTAGCTAATCCGACTTAGGCTCATCTATTAGCGCAAGGTCCGAAGATCCCCTGCTTTCTCCCGTAGGACGTATGCGGTATTAGCATCCCTTTCGAGATGTTATCCCCCACTAATAGGCAGATTCCTAAGCATTACTCACCCGTCCGCCGCTAAGATCAGTAGCAAGCTACCTCTCTCCGCTCGACTTGCATGTGTTAAGCCTGCCGCCAGCGTTCAATCTGAGCCATGATCAAACTCTTCAGTTAAAATCATTTTGTACCTTATTTAAAGACAAGGTACCAATTCTGGCTCATCAATTACTGACTTAAATTTCGCTCAAATAAACTTCGAGTAATTTAAACCAATCAATCAATGAAAATTATTTCGATTAATCAATCAGTAAAAATCCACACAAGTTGTTCTTCAATTCTCTTAATGATCTTCTTCCTGGTTCGTCACCAGCAAGCTAGGTCGGCTATATTACTCTTAATCTCTTAAAAGTCAACAGGTAATTTCGATATTTTTAAAACTTATTTTCCAAACCACCTTATCATCAAATTCATCACTTAAAGTAACCAACTTAATCACAAGTAACTGTTTTTCAACAAGTTTCTATCTGCATCACCGCCGATGGATGTGCATTATAGACCATTAAGATCCAGTTGCAAGCCCTTTTTTAAAATTAGTGCAACGACAGTTTGCTTTTTAACCAAAAATGATAAAAATATTCATTTTTTATATAAACACGGCTGTAAAAGCATCAATTTATCTAAAATTTTCTCATCTTGATTCTTCTCTTGCCATCTTAATGGGCGGCAATCGATGTATTCACAATATCCACCTTCTCCTTGAAGGCATTGATCATTCCAACTTAACTGATAACGGAAACTTCCAATATACCCTGCAGCTAATCCAAATTTGTAATCACCACGACTTTCAGCATAGAGCTCAAAAATAACTTTTCCATTTTTTTTACATTGCCAAGAGAATTCTCGAGGTAAATACATTTCTCGTCCATGAGGTGTTACAACTTTTGGATAAACCCGGTGAATATGGAAATTGACATCTTCGGTAAGTGTGACGGCTGACTTCCCTAGTTCTTGAATATCTAAACGTGAAAACAGAATAATATTCCATTGATTTCTTATTTGAGAAAGTGTGACTTGCGTTGTTTCATTTAAATTAATAATTTGGCATGTATAAAAACATAAAGATAAGAAAGGCAAATGTAAGGCTCGAGCATGTTTAAAACGTCCTAATCCATTGACTTCATATTTCTGCCCTTTATATAAAATCTCTCCTTCGCAATGGCACAAAACAGACCAGTAATCAGATATCCCCCACTGCAATGCGGATGAGTTCGAAATGTTCGAAGGCATTTGGACAATTAAATTACAACTCATTTCAGAATCTGTTCGTCTAAGCTGAACTCTTGGAATTTGCCATTCAATAAGATCTGTTTTATCAAATTGATAATGACTAGGGGTAAGCTGACATTGTCTTCGAATGGAATAAGTTTTTAAGTGACTTACACTGTGTAGGCTATTACTAACTAATACTGTTGCTGTATCAATTGGTGAAGTGACAATACTGTTTGCGTTATAGCAAAGGGGAATTCTAGGCTGCCCGATTAGACTAATATAATTAAAGTAACGAAGTGGTGCAGGTAAGTTTGGAAGGATTAAGCCTTGATAGACAACTTTAAAGAAGCCTCTAGCAGGCTGATAAACAACACCCTCATTTGAGTTGAGGCTCAGTTGCTGCAATTGATTTATTGGGCTCATCAACTTAGGCATACTGAACCTCGTCTAATTTATGTTTTGATAGTCTCGTTATTTTTTTTAGCTAAAAGTGTGGTTACAAAACCTGATAGAGCATAGATGATTGAAACAATCAAAATACCCATTGGGATATTATAAGTGATTGCTGCAAAAATCAGTACTACCGGCAACATAACTACAAAAGGAACACGTTTGCGGTCCATTTGCTTAAAGGAATAGTATTTAATATTGGAAATCATGAGTAAACCAACAACAACCATGATTACCGCATTAATAACTTGAATCGCAATATCACGTAAATCGAAGATGAACGGATAATCACGAGCCACCCATACAAGCGAAATAACGATAATTGCAGCTAATGGGCTTGCGATACCAATAAAATAGCGTTTATCAACCACTCCAATTTGAACATTAAAACGTGCCAAACGGAATGCTGCACAGGCAGTATAAACAAAACAGCATGCTAAGCCGATACGGCCTAAGTCATGGAGACTCCAGCTATACATTAGCATTGCTGGTGCGACACCAAATGCTAATAAATCAGATAAAGAGTCATATTGCTCACCAAAAGCACTTTGAGCGCCAATAGCTCGAGCAACACGTCCATCTAACCCATCGAACAAAGCGGCAAGGAAAATGGCATAAATCGCTTGCGTAAATTCACCATTCATACTTGCAATAATGGAATAGAAACCAGACAACAAAGCGGCTGTCGTAATTAAGTTAGGCCAAAGATAAATACCTCGGCGCTTCACTTTTTGTCCTTCCGGATTATCTTCTTCTTCAACCACTTCGAACGTAATCCCATCAAATGAATGTTCATTATGAGTTAAATCTTGCTCTGGTTTAGGCGCATTTGTCATTATTTTCTATTCCAAACATGTGCATTGATTTAAGTTAACTGTTACTCACCCACTAACCAGCGAACAGCAGCATGCCCACCCGTTTCTTGCATACGTAAGTGCGGGAATAACCACTGTAAAGCTTGGTCAGCTTGTTCAGAGAACTGCCATGGTGGGTTAATCACTAATAAACCACAACCATTTAAACCTACGGGTGTGTCATCTGGCCATACACAAATTTCACAAACTAATTGACGGCGAATTCCGGTTTTAAACATTTTCTTTTCAAAACGTTCAATCATTGCGCGGTCTTTAATTGGATACCAAACTGCAAAAACACCTGTCGGCCATTTCTTATGAGCTTGTTGTAACAGTTCAACTAATTGCGGAAAGTCTTTACGCTCTAATTCGTAAGGCGGGTCAATCATAACCAGGCCGCGCTTTTCTTTTGGCGGAATTACACCGAGCAAGCCTTCATATGCATCACGCTCATGTAAACCTGCACGTTTATCGCGAATGTTATGACGTAATTGCTGAAAAACATCACGCTGCATTTCAAATATAGTCGCTTTGTCAATTTCACGCATACCTTGTAAAGCAAACCAAGGAGAACCAGGATAGCTACCCTTACCTTCTTGATTACGTAATTCTTCTACAAGTTTTAAGTATTGCTGGATTGCTTCAGGAGCCTGGCGCTTTTCCATTTCAGAAAGCTGTACAAGACGATGAATACCCGTTAGGAATTCTCCTGACTTTTGTGCAGGTGCTTGAGATAGATCATATTTTCCAGCCCCTCCATGCGTATCGATATAGCGATAAGGTTTATCTTTAGCATTTAAACGGTTGAGAAGCTGTAGCAAAAGCACATGCTTCATAACATCTGCAAAGTTGCCCGCATGGAAATGGTGACGGTAATTCATGTTGACTTTAATTCCTCAATTCAACGAATAGTTTAACATGAAAAAAATATTCTTTCGTAAGGTTGTGATCATCTAAAATAAGGCTGCTTGATTTTCTTACGATCGATATGAGGTTATATGCGCTCTCAACCACTTCCTGACAGTTGGAATCTGGATCAGATTCTGGATGACTTAAATGCACATGGTTTTGCAATTGTGAATCATGCCTACTCTATTGAATATCACACTCAAGTTGCCAAAGAGTGTAGTCATCACTTTGATGAGTTTCGTGAAGCTGGTATCCAAAATGGAGTGGTGAGTACAATTCGAAGCGATCATATTTTATGGATTAATGAATCACTTCCTGTTGCTGAACAACATGTAGAAACTCTAACTTCATTTTGCCAACATCTAAATCAAGCTTTCTTTTTAGGAATTAAAGAGGTTGAGGCGCATTTTGCCTGTTATAACGCAGGTGAATTTTATGCATTACATCGAGATAACCCTCAACAAAAAAATGATCGTATTATTTCTACTGTTTATTATTTACACCCTGAATGGCAGGATGATTGGGGGGGACAACTACGCTTGCAGGACAAGAATAATATTTGGCACATTATTACACCAGAACCTAATCGCTTAGTTATATTTCAGAGTGATTTACTTCATGAAGTTTTAGTTTCTAAACAGCAGCGTCTATCAATTACAGCTTGGCTTCGTAGTGGGAACTCGATTTGGGTTTAGAAAAATGCTCTTTAAATTTCTTAAATAAACCCGATATAAGAGCTATTGATTAAAAAGGGCGAAGGCGTATGTCTATTGAAACAAAAATGATTGTAAGCAGAATTGGTGAAACAGACCAACTCTATTTAACTGAGAATACGCCCGAACTTGCTTTGGAACGTGCAGATTTACGTATGCAGCTCGTTGTATTAAGCCGTGTTCGCCAAGAGCAAATTCATTTTTTGCAAGAAGCTATTGTTTTGCTTGAACAAGCTCGTATGGAATACGATGAAATGCCAATGAGTTTGTATTTGAATTTATCTCTTCATTTAGCTAAAGCGTATATGATTTATTTTGAATTAAATAAAGAAAAACGCTTTGCGCTCATTGCACAGCAAATTTTAAAGCCCTTAGCTCACCATCACCATAGCGATATATATTTCTTCTTGGCTTATGCTTCAGCAGCGCAGGAAAAACCTGCTCTTACTCGTCATTGGCTTACAAAATATTTATCAACTGCCCAATGTGATCTTGAGTTAGTTCATGAGCATCCTGTATTTCATCCAGTACGGCATGAGCCATGGTACAAAGATTTATTAAAACCCAAAATTCACTAAAGGGTAAATTGTAAAAGGCCTGTTATTTATAAACAGGCCTTTTATTTTGTTATTTTTTAACACTATCTTCGTGTAATTGCTCATTGAGTTCATCAATGACAACAATCCACTCATCATCTTTTTCCCAATGGCTTTTTAGGAAATCACTTTGGCCTTGTGACCAAAAAGGTGCTTCATGTAACTTCTGTTCAGCAGGTAACTGATGCGTTTTGATAAAATTCTCAATACTCGCGTCATCCGCATCTAAACCCAATTGCTCAAATAAAAGTTGTAATGTCGGTTGCTGTTCAAACATTGTTATTCTCCCATGGCTTCTTTTCAATAATCTAGCAACAATAGATGTTAGTTGCATATCTATGTCTATATTTTCTTGTTGTTTTTTGTGTGTTCTTATTAAATTCAAATATAAAAAAGCACCCTACAAGAGAGTGCTTTCCAATTCATTTAATTAATGAATTATTTTAGCATGTCAGCAATTGCTGCACGTTCTTCTTCAAGCTCGTTTAGAGTGAAGTTGATACGCTCACGGCTGAATTCATCGATTTCTAAACCTTGAACGATTTTGTATTCACCGTTTTCAGTTGTTACAGGGAAACCGAACATAACGCCTTCAGGAATACCATAAGAACCATCAGATGGAATACCCATAGTTACCCACTTGCCGTTTGTACCAAGTGCCCAATCGCGCATATGGTCGATTGCAGCATTCGCAGCAGAAGCAGCAGAAGACAAACCACGCGCTTCGATAATCGCAGCACCACGTTTACCAACAGTTGGAAGGAATACGTCTTTGTTCCAAGCTGGATCATTGATCTTGTCTTTTAAGCTTTCGCCATTTGCAGTTGCAAAACGGTAGTCAGCATACATAGTTGGAGAGTGGTTGCCCCAAACTGTTAATTTTTCGATGTCAGCAACTGCAACACCAGCTTTTTGAGCAACTTGAGTTAATGCACGGTTGTGGTCAAGACGTAACATTGCTGTGAAGTTTTTCGCTGGAAGATCTGGAGCAGATTTCATTGCGATGTAAGCGTTTGTATTTGCAGGGTTACCTACAACTAATACTTTAACGTCACGGCTAGCAACTTCGTTTAATGCTTGACCTTGGCCAATGAAGATTTCACCGTTAACTTTTAACAAGTCAGCACGTTCCATACCAGGACCACGTGGGCGAGAACCAACTAATAATGCATAGTCAGCATCTTTAAATGCAACTTTAGGATCATCAGTCCCGATCATGCCAGCCAATAAAGGGAAAGCACAGTCATCAAGTTCCATCATTACGCCTTTAAGCGCTTGTTGTGCTTTTTCAACTGGAACTTCAAGCAATTGTAAAATAACTGGTTGATCTTTACCTAGCATTTCACCGCTTGCGATACGGAATAATAAGCTGTAACCAATTTGACCTGCAGCGCCAGTCACGGCAACACGAACGGGTTGCTTCATGTAATTGTCTCCAATGAGTGTCCTTAATCGGGCTAAATAGCGATTCTATCTAACCAAATCATCATAAACGGCAAAGATTGTACTCTAAAGAAGTTGCAGATGCATGTAAAAGCGACTCATTTTCACCAAAAGTCTGATAGAAAATACAAATTAATCTTTACAAATAGATTCAATGTATGGTGAGCATTTTTTGAGGAAATGGTAACTACTCTTAATAGCTACCTTTAATCGTAATTTCGCTTGGGCAATTAGAGACCACATGATTTGAACATTGCTTATATTGGCCATTTACCGTGTAGCAGACTTTAACTTCTGTAAGCACAACATCTGAGCGCGAAAGTTGGCAAGAAAAACGAATGCCATTTTGTGGCAAACTCGGGTTAAGCTTTGTAAATTGTTGACGTAATGTAGATTGTTGCATTTCTACGTTACTAGAACTGGTTAAATTAGCAGGTATTTTTAATCGTTCAGCGAAGTTAATAATTGTACGGAAATACTGACTCGCGTTCATAGGTACACAGCCACCTACACTCTTCCAAAGTTGCACACGAGCATTATTGTCTGGCATCACTCGAGCAACGACTTTAGCTTGCAGTGGTGAAAGTGTGGCAGAACTTTCAGTTGAACAGTCCGTTCTTGTGGTTTCAGGCATTAAACCTGTAATGGTAAGTGAATATCCTTCCAGACATTTACGCTGCTTCTGTTTAGAAGGATCTAGCGAACAGACAGCAGGCGTCATCTGTACATGCATGACATAACCTTGCACGTTTACAGGTTCCGCATGTAAAACAGAACTCATCAATCCAATGCTTGCACAGATGAGCCACCATGCAAGTTGCGATATTGGATGAAGTCCTAGATATCTATATTTCATTTAATTAAAACTTGGTTATGCCAATTAAAAGAATGTTCCATCATTCATCATCTAAAATTAAGGTGATGATCGCATTGGAATGACTTTCATACGCTGTATCAGCGACTGAGCGCCTTGCCCCAACACCACTCCATAATGTGTCGCATTTGTCATGACATGCTTGACATAATCTCTGGTCTCAAGCAATGGAATGGTTTCTGTATATTGATCAGCTTCAATCGGTTGGTAATCGGGTTGCCAACGTCTTGCACGATTCGGGCCAGCATTATAACCTGCCGTTGCTAAAACTGGGTTATTGCTTAACTGCCCTTGAATCATTGATAAATAAAATGTTCCATAACGAATATTGGTATTCATTTCACTTAACGCCGCCGGATTATATGTCTCCCCCATCTGACGAGCAATCAACTTTGCTGTATCAGGCATAATTTGCATAAGGCCACCAGCTCCTACATGAGAACGCGCCGAGGTAACAAACCGACTTTCTTGACGCATTAAACCATAAGCCCACGCAGGATCAATTCCAGCATTGTAACTATGGCTTACGACATTGGTCTTATGCGGGGTTACATAACGGTAGGTATCGTTATGTTTATTCGTTGTACGGTCTGCTGCGTAAATTGCACGGTCATACCACCCCATATCGTGAGCACGTTTCGCAGCAGCTAATAATAATCCATCGTCATGCTGTAGATATGCCTGACGAACTGCCCAATTCCACTCACGGTTGGTATACGTTGGATTTGCATTAATACGTCTTAAAGTAAATGCACGGTTAAAGTGAATATTTTGATCTAAACGGCGTAAATCGCTTGCAGACGGTTCATCACTATAAGGTTGATGGTTATAGCGTACACCTAAACGGTCTTTTGCAAGAAGATTGTGATAATCATCGCCACTTTCAGCTAATTTTTTATAAATACGTTGTGCTGTATTTTTAGAATTACTATCGCCACGTTGTTCTGTTGCACGGGCTAACCAATATTGCCAGCGATCTTCTTGTTTCTGCGAAACTGTCATACTATCAATCGCACGAATTAAGCTTTCCCATGCGCTAAAGCGAATCGCTTGTCGTGCATAAATTTCAGCTTCTTCTGGACTTAGCGGATAACCATAGCTTGCATCGAAGTATTGAAGAACTTCACGGTTAAAGTTGTTTTTCATCACCGTGGTGCCACCGATATAGGCTACGGTGCGGTAGAGATACTTTTGTACGCTCTCTGGAGTACCTTGCGCTACACGTTGGACATTTGCAAAAGCATTGCTTAAATCATTATTTGCTAGACGACCTAATGCAAAAATCAAATAGGCATAATCTACATCATTAGTTTTTGGAGCGGTCCATAAATAATTAAGAGGATTCGCTTGAATTTGGTTAAGCTGAGCCAAAGACAAATTCATACCCAAAGTCTGTGCTGTAGCAAGTGCCTGTCCCGATAGGCCCGAACGTAGCTGCACCCAAAGGCGTTGCTGTTTATCTTGCGTACTCATTAATGGACTAGAAAGCATCATACGGCCTAGTCCAACACATGACTCTGGTTGTGATTCAGTTGCTAACCAGACATCTTTATATTCTGCAAATACTAATGCATCGCCACTTTTAGCTCTTACCTGTGCTAAAGCACAATTTTCGGCTGGATCTGGGTTAGACACGTAAGATAAAAGTGGTTGTGCAGATACGAAATCAGCTTGTTTAACTTTTTCTTCAACATAATCTGCTGCAAGTTTCTCTGCCATAGCAGATTGAGGATAGCGCTGGGCAAAACTTACAATTGACGTTGGTGATTGAAAGCCTAAATTACTATTTAGTTTCCAATATTCAGGGTAATAACCCAATACATCATTTTGCATTGCTGCCTGATATTGGTCTAACAAGGCGGTATTACCACTATTTGCGGCATTTAATGCATCGTTAAATTGTTCTTCTGCGGCATAAGACAATGAACAACCAAGTAAACACACAGCTCCTAACCAGCTACGATGTGCATATTTATTTTTCATCACACGACTCTTGTTTGATGAGCTCTTTTTACCTGGTCTCATAAATGCGCTAAACCCTGACTATCCACCTTTAGGCATAGTTTAATTATTCTTCGTGCATTCTTTTGTTGTGTTATGTAACTATCTGATTCGACATCATTAAAATTTATGTCATTTGTCTCCATAAATCATGTGCAGCTTATGGCAGTTTATTGTTATCTGTCCGGCTCAAATACTGCTATAATGATTGGTTTGACCCGTTTTGGGTCATTTTATTATTTATCTAGATCGATCTGTTAGGAGCCTACATGACGGTTCAAACCTTCATTCCCAATGGTGCCAAAGCTGCCTCAGAAAACACTGTTACCCAGCCAACGCACACCACTGACGTTTCAATAAAGAAATTATATATTGAAACTCAAGGGTGTCAGATGAATGAGTATGACAGTCACCGTATGGCAGACCTTTTAGGGGATTCTCACGGTTATGTTTTAACAACTAACCCTAATGAAGCAGATATTCTGCTCATGAATACATGTTCTATCCGTGAAAAAGCACAAGAAAAAGTATTTAGTGAGTTAGGCCGCTGGCGTAAACTAAAAGAGCAAAATCCTGACCTTGTGATTGGTGTAGGTGGTTGTGTTGCATCTCAAGAAGGTGACAACATTCAAAAGCGTGCACCGTATGTCGATATGATTTTTGGCCCACAAACCTTACACCGTTTACCACAAATGCTTGACCAACATCATGCACAAGTGGAAAAGCCGAAAAAAGAAAAGATTAAGCTCGTTGATATTTCATTCCCTGATATTGAAAAGTTCGACTTTTTACCTGAACCACGCGTAGAAGGTTTCAAAGCATTCGTTTCTATTATGGAAGGTTGCTCTAAATACTGCTCTTTCTGTGTGGTTCCATATACTCGTGGTGAAGAGGTTTCTCGTCCACTTGATGATGTGCTTGCAGAAATCGCAGGTCTTGCTGAAAAAGGTGTTCGTGAAATCAGCTTACTTGGTCAAAATGTAAACGGATATCGTGGTGAAACTTTCGAAGGTGGCATTTGTACCTTCCCTGAATTGTTACGACTCGTTGCAGAAATTCCTGGTATTGGCCGTTTACGCTATACAACTTCACACCCACTTGAGTTCTCTGATGAACTTATCCAGTGTTATGAAGATTTGCCTCAAATGGTTTCACACTTACATTTGCCTGTACAAAGTGGATCTAACGATGTACTTAAAGCAATGAAGCGAAATCACACTATTGATGTATACATCGATAAGATTGCTAAGTTACGTAAAATACGCCCTGATATGCATTTATCAAGCGATTTTATTATTGGTTTCCCAGGTGAAACTGATGAAAACTTTGCAGAAACATTGCAATTTATCAAAGATTTAGACTTTGACCACTCTTATAGCTTTGTTTACTCAAAACGTCCTGGTACACCGGCATCCGACTTACCAGATACAACCCCTGAGCACGTTAAAAAAGAACGTTTAGCACAAGTTCAACAAGTCATTAAGCAATCAAGTATCGAGAAAACTGATGCAATGCTTGGCAAAATTGAACGTGTACTAATTGAGAAAGTATCTGATCAAGACCCTAATATTTTAGTAGGTACAGCAGACAACACTCGTTTAGTGACTTTTGTAGGCGATGCTTCTTGGATTGGTCGTTTTGCAGAGATCGAGATTACTGAAATTAAAACTTTAAATTTAGTTTACGGTGAACTCTTGAATCTTGAGCCTGACGTGGCGTAATGTAGAGGTATTCTAAAGTCTACTGAAAGGTTTTCTCTTGACTGCAGCGATTCGACGTACCGTAACATTTCCTGAAATTTCAATGGAACGTTTAAAGAGCATCTTGGGTGCCTATAATGGGCACCTTAAGCAAATCGAACAGCGTTTAGATGTCAAAATTACTCATCGTGGAGATGTTTTTCATATCGATGGTGAGATAGATGCTGTTGGGAGAGCCGAAGCGTTATTGCAACGACTCTACGAAGAAACTGAGGAGTCCCAGCAAATCAGTGCCGATCTGTTACATCTCTTGATTCAATCTTCACAAACTGAACGTAATTTCGAGTTGGTAGGTGAAGAGATGGAAGAACATGATGCGCCAATGGATGTCTACTTTCAGACTCGAAAAGGTCGTATTAATCCACGTGGTGCCAATCAAAAGCGCTATGTACAACGTATTTTGCAAAGTGATATTTCTTTTGGTGTAGGTCCTGCTGGTACAGGTAAAACTTATTTAGCAGTTGCCGCCGCAGTAGATATGTTAGAGCGTAATGAAATCCAGCGGATTTTACTTGTCCGTCCTGCTGTAGAAGCAGGAGAAAAGCTTGGTTTCTTACCGGGTGATTTAACCCAGAAAATTGACCCATATTTACGCCCTCTTTACGATGCCCTCTACGAAATGTTGGGCTTTGAAAAAGTCGCCAAGTTAATCGAACGTCAAGTGATTGAAGTTGCGCCTCTTGCTTATATGCGTGGTCGTACGCTTAACCATTCATTTGTGATTTTGGATGAAGCGCAAAACACTACACCGGAACAAATGAAAATGTTCTTGACCCGTTTAGGTTTTGGCTCTCGTGCAGTAATCACAGGCGACATTACCCAAGTAGATTTACCTCGAGGCCAACAATCTGGTTTGGCGCACGCGCTACGTGTACTTGAGAATATTAAAGAAATTCATATTACCCGTTTCCATTCTCGCGACGTTGTACGTCATCAACTTGTTCAAAAAATTGTTGAAGCGTATGAAGGTTGGGATGGTGAACAACAGCGTCTTAATGCTGAAGCACGTGCTGAACGTAAAGCACGTCAAGAAGCATTAGTTGCTGAAAACGATACAGCAGCAGACTTGCAACATCAGGATGCCTAGGGTCTGTTGAATATTCAAAATTGGATTGCGTTGTCGGCTAAAATTGAGCAGACAACGCATGAAATGATGGGAATGGTAAACCCCTTTCCAAGTTTCATAACGTAGTCTGAGATAATTTTAGCCACAACCCTTCGGGACAAGAGTGTTTTTTGTTGCTACATCGTTGTGAACTATTCATTTAGAATACTAAATTTCATAGTCCACGCCTTATATCATCTAAAAAACACCCGATGTCGCAACCATCTGTGAATGTTTAACAGCCCCTAAGGATTCACTTTGAAAATCAGTTTAAGTTTACAACAAGACTTTCAATCACCTGAGTTAGAGCTCAAACGAGCTCAACTCAAAAAAATTATTGAGACCACTTTACGCCACGTTGGCTACAAAGAAGATTGTGAAATTGGTGTCGCATGTGTTGATTTGGAAGAAAGCCATCAACTTAACTTGCAATATCGTGAGAAAGATAAACCTACCAATGTTCTCTCTTTTCCAAGTGATATTCCTGAAGAAGTTCTACCAATGCTTGATGCATTACCCCTAGGCGATTTAGTGATTTGTATTCCAGTGGTATTACAAGAAGCTTTGGAACAAAAGAAAACTGCACAAAATCATTTTGCACATCTTTTAGTACATGGTGTTCTGCATTTACTGGGTTATGACCATGAAACCAGCGATGAAGATGCAGAAGAAATGGAGGGCTTAGAGATCGAAATTTTAGCTAAACTCAATATTGCCAATCCGTATCAGGAATAATCAATTTCTCTAAAACTATTAAGTGTGCAATTAGCCTCTTAATTTATTTTTAAAATGTGGATATCCTAAAAGTTATCCACATTTTTTTATTAATGAACCTCAAACTCAGCTTCAGCTGGATCAAAACGCCAAGTACGAATAATACGAAGCTCCGAAATATCTTTCATATTTGCATCAAAACGACCAAACGGCGCTCCCCGACGTACTGATGCCTTTGCTGCCTCATCTAAAACTGGATGTCCTGAACTTTCAAGTAAACGAATTGCACGGATTCCCCCTTGAGCATTCAAAATCACCATAAGGCGAACTTCACCTTTTAACTGTTGTTGTTTAGCTTCTTCTGGATAGTAACGGTTACCGTAAAGTTCCACTTTTTCACGGAATTTATCTAAATAAGCTGCTGAAGCATCTTTCTTAGCTTGAATACCATCCACTGTTTTTATTTTCTGTTGGCGACTGAAATCTTGCTGACGTTGCAAATATTGAGCTTCAAGGCTGGCAACCATTGCAGCTTTGGCCTGGAACTGGCTTTGTAACTGTTCAAGTGCTTTTTTCCTTTGGCTCTGCTCTGCTTGTTTCTGCCAACTCAACACAGTCATGAGTACTTTTTCTTCAAACTTAAGTTCTCTTTGTTGCTGTACTTTTTCTAAACTTTCTAACTGAGCTTCTCCAGTTGAAGCATCAGTCGGCATAGGGGTTGGGGAGTTACTAGACATCCGATGGGCTGCTCGAAATGCTCCTGAACCTTGCTGGTCTGCTTGAGCTAAAAAATCTGCATGCTTAACCACATCTTCAGTAGGACGAATAGATATCGCGATTTCTTTAGTTGACTGTTCTGATGGCGCAGGCATCGCAAAATGGATGAGCAGCACAAAAGTATGCAGTAAGATTGCAAGTATTATTGCGACAATAAAGACTCGGTCTTGCCACCAATAATGAAAAGGCTCTATAGAAAGACTTCTTTTTTTCAACATAATCTTAAAAGCATATAAATGCCTTTTCCCCACGGTATCAATACCGAACAAAATACAAACTGATATTCAAATATGGATAAAAATGTGATTCACTTCAAATATGAGCTTTTATCCATTTTCATTTTGTGAAAATGTATCAATTAAATTTGTTACACTGCAATATCAAAACCTGTTTTTTATCATAATAAAGATTGTGTTGATTCTTTAGTAAATCATCATCTGGAAGTTCTTTTATGCAAACGCTATTTTCCTCATTAGTCAAACGTCTTCATAAAGTCTACCGAAAAGCTGAAGCCTTCATTGAGGAAGAAAGAGATTTTACATTATCGCAAACTTTTCTAAATGCGACCTTAGAACGTTACGTAACGAATAATGTCGAGTTTTTAGATGATTTACATGCAGACCTTTATCATGACTGGTTAAGGCTCTATGCCACCATGCATATCAAAGGTTTAGAAACGACTTTATCTGTCGACTTAAAATTGATTCAGATGGAATTTAATAAAGAACAGCAACTTATAGTTTTTGAACAAATTAGTAATACACAAATTGTAGAAGCTAAATATAAAAATTTCTGGCAAAAAATTGCTGTGAAAGCTGCTATTTTTTACTATCACAAAATTCTAAAAAAAGACCCATTGGGTATGATTTTGGAGCGTTTTAACGTAGCCCAAGAAAAAGATGATCTTATCTTCCTAGACCTGAATCGTTGGTTTGGTAAAAAAGCCAGCATTATTGAAACATTGGGCAAAGTTCATATTAACTATGCACGGGTTCGTGAAGCAGAATTGGTCGTCTTTGGTAATGTTAATCTCGCCGCCTTACTTTTCCGAGATCAAGATGATGACTTTGAGGATGATCTGGAAGACACTGAAATTACGCCAATACAGCAAAAAGATGCATAACAACTGTATGAGCTAAAGAAATTTATTGTTAAAAAACACAAAGAGATTACATATTTAGCATAAATCCTGATTTTTTCTCCATGATCAGCAGGCATAATATGCAAAAGTCATAGATGCATCAGCACTGACCTTTCAGTCTGTACAAGGATATTTACTTATGGCAACAAAATTTCTGAAATCATTCAGCATCGCAACTGGTATTTCGACAACTTTGCTTATTGCAAGTTTCTCTAGCCATGCACTTGCCATGAGCCCATTTCAGGCAAATTATCAGTTTACCTATAATAATAAAGGCATGGGTTCAGCAACACGCGCACTTAGTCAACAAGGCAATAACTGGACTTATCTATTCACTGCAAAAGCTGGTGGAATCGCTTCTGCAAGTGAAACAAGTAAATTTAGTTTTGCTAATGGCAAAATTGGTTCACAAAGCTTTAGTCGTACTAGTAAAATTTTAATTCATAACAACACTATGAATATTAATTTTAACCCTGGTAATAAGACAATTAGCACAAAGAAAGATGATAAAGCACGCTCATTTGCTTGGCAGCCTGGCGTACTTGACGAGCTAAATGCTGAATTACAAGTTCGTGAAGATTTAAAAAATGGTTCACTCAAATCTTCTTACCCTCTTGCAGATGCAAAAGAAGTTGAAAACCGCCGTTTTGTAAAACAAGGCAATGAAAAAGTTAAAACCTCTTATGGCACCTTTGACACTGTAAAAGTGGTCTTAGAACACGGCAGACCAGATCGTAGTACTATTTTCTGGTTAGCACCTAAATTGGACTACTTGCCAGTTAAGGTAAGTCATATAGACGGCAAAACATCTTATGGTTTGTTATTAACAAGTTATAGCGGTAAAACGAATTAAAGCTTGCATTTTTTCGGATGCTTTTTAAAATACGCATTTGCTTTAAAAGCATCCGTCTAGAGGATTCTCCCGTGCACGCACTAGAACAGAAAATCTTAACAGAAGGTATCGTTCTATCTGATCAAGTGTTGAAAGTCGACGCTTTCTTAAATCACCAAATTGACCCTGTCCTCATGCAGCAGATTGGTAAAGAATTTGCCGCTCGCTTCAAAGATGCAGGGATTACCAAGATTATTACCATTGAAGCTTCAGGTATTGCGCCGGCAATCATGGCAGGTTTAGAACTTGGTGTACCTGTGATTTTTGCTCGTAAATATCAATCACTGACATTAAAAGACGATTTATATCGCGCCAAAGTGTTTAGTTTTACTAAACAAACAGAGAGTACGATTGCTATTTCAAACAAGCACATCAACTCAAGCGACAAAGCTTTAGTAATTGATGACTTTTTGGCAAATGGTCAAGCAGCGCTTGGTTTGATTGACTTAATTCATCAAGCAAATGCAGAAGTAGTAGGTGTTGGTATTGTGATTGAAAAATCATTCCAACCAGGCCGCGATTTATTGCTTGAAAAAGGTTACCGTGTTGAATCTTTAGCACGAGTTAAATCACTTACTGATGGCACAGTAACTTTTATTAAAGAATAAAATTATTTAAATAAAAAAGAGCGGAGTTCCGCTCTTTTTTATTTTTATAAGATTATGAGTGAAGTTTTTTTACGATTTCACCTAAACGTTTACCTTGTGCTTCACATAAAAGCTTTTCATCTTGGCTTAAGCCTTGATCATGTCTAGGGCCACTCACATGGCTTGCACCATACGGCGTTCCACCTGTTTTTGTATTCGATAATGCAGGAATAGAATTTGGTAAACCTAAAATCATCATACCATGATGAAATAACGGCGGTAGCATCGTTAATAAAGTACTTTCCTGCCCACCGTGCATTGAACCAGAAGAAGTGAAAACACATGCTGGTTTATTATGTAAAGTCCCATTTAACCAAAGACTTGTGGTCTGATCCCAGAAATATTTCATTTCGCTTGCCATGTTACCAAAGCGAGTTGGAGACCCAAGTGCCAAGCCTGCACAATTGGCTAAGTCCTCTAAAGTGCAATAAATATCGCCTTCTTCAGGAATGCTTGGTTCAGCTTCTGTTACTACTGTTGCAATATTAGGTACTGTGCGAATTTTTACATTAATACCTGCAGCTTCAACACCATTCGCAATAAGATGCGCCATTTCTTTAGTAGAACCATATTTACTGTAATAAAGCACAAGAATGTAAGGTTGCATCGGTTTCATGAATTTTGTTAAAAAGAACACTATACGATATTTTTTATTTTTTTGGCGAAGCCAATTTTATGAAATTTTAGAGGTGATTGATTTTTAAGGGCAACAGTAACAAATATCGGTAAAAGCTTTTTACTACGTTTTGTTACGATGATACATACGGAACTTTCAGAATACTTTTTTATTCTTTAGGTTAAAGTTTACCCACATCAAAGATAGTGTTCTCAACCGAATACACCGGTGAATATCAATCACCCACATCATGATTAAAAAAATCGGGATAGATGACGCATGTTAGAACGTTTTTTGAAGAGACTTCCTTTTTATAACAAGACCTGGTTTCAATTTATTTTATTTGTAATTAAGCGTTTTGAAGCTGATCGCTGCCGAGAACAAGCTGGCGCTCTCACCTATACAACTCTTTTTGCTGTTGTGCCGATGCTAACAGTATTTTTAGTTATTATTTCTTCAATTAAAGCCTTAGAACCTGCAAGACAACAGTTGCAGCACCTAATTTATAGTAATTTTTTACCTAAAAGCACCATTGCATTTGATAAGGCACTCAATGCTTTTACCGAAAAATCCAGTAATTTAACTGTGATTGGTGTGCTGTTTCTATTTGTCACCACAGTTTTAATGCTGACAACAATTGAAACTGCCTTTAATCGCATATGGAGAGTAAAAGAAACTCGTAGCGGCATTGTAGGCTTTATGCGCTACTGGACCATTATTTCGCTTGGTCCCATTATTTTAGGTAGTGCATTTGTTATTTCATCAACCGTTGCATCAATGAACTTATTAAGTAATAACTTCACGGGTTATCAACTTGATGGTGCATTTCTACTTTGGCTTATTTCTTTTGTTCTTACTGTTTTGGGATTCTTTATTTTATATTGGACCATTCCCAACCGCACAGTTCCCTTATTTTCAGCAGCAATTGCCGCGTGTTTGAGTGCTGTATTGTTTGAAATACTTAAGAATTTATTCGGCTTTTTGATGTCTAACTTCACCAGTTATGAAATCATATATGGTGCATTTGCAGCAGTACCTATTTTCTTATTATGGGTATTCTTATCTTGGAATATTGTATTACTCGGTGTCGAGGTGAGTTTTGCCCTTACCGCTTTTCATTCAGGCAAAGAACAAAAAAGACATCCAGTACTCATGCTACTCGATATTTTAGAATTATTTTATAAAAAGCAAAAACTTGGTGAAAGTGTAAATGATAAAGAAGCATTAGAAATTTTAGGCCGTGGCGAAATTGGCCGGTGGCCCGCTTATGTTGTCTTACTCGAAGAGCAAAATTTGGTTAAACGCACAGATAAAGATGAATATGTTTTAGTCCGTAATTTATCTCAAGTCGACTTTTGGAGTTTCTTTACCGCATTACCTTATCCACTTCCATTACGCCCAGATGTATTAAATGTGCATGATGATGACGAATGGATGGAAAAAATCGGCCCAGCTTTAGTTGAGTCCAATGACTATTTGGCAGCTAAACTCTCTATTCCACTTTCAACAATTTTTGAAGATAAATAGAAAATAAGATTATTTATTCATATAAAAATCTTCTATATCCAGACAATAAAAAACCCTATTATCAGTTCAATAATAGGGTTCAAAACTTAGCGATTTAAATCAAATTATGCTTTAACAAAGGTTTCCCAAACAAAATCTTGAGTAGCACCTTTCAAAGTCATTTTTAGCTGATCACCAGCATGCAGTGGCCCCACTCCTGCTGGCGTACCCGTCATAATGACATCGCCTGATTCAAGTGAAAACACCTGATTAATATCAGTTAAAAGTTCGCCAATAGTAAACATTAACAGTGCAGTATTACCATCTTGACGCAATTCATCATTAATATGGAAAGTGAATTTGGTCTCTTCCCAATTGGTAATTTCACTTACATCTACCCAGTCCGCAAGTACACATGAACCATCAAATGCTTTTGCTCTTTCCCAAGGCTGACCTTTATCTTTTAATTCATTTTGCATATCACGCAAAGTTAAATCTAACCCTAAAGTTACAGCACCAATAGCTTGCAATACTTTTTGCGGATCAGTTTCGCCTTTTAGTGGCTTATCAATACGCAAAACAAATTCGCATTCGAAATGGCAACTACCCCAAGATGGATTCCACGAAATACCTTCATCTAAACCAATCAAACTACTTGGTGGCTTGATAAACAATACTGGTCGTCCCGGCATTGCATTGTTCAGCTCTTTTACATGATCAGCATAACTTCTGCCCACACAAACGATTTTTGAAGGACGTGTTTTCATGAGGCTTCCTTTATTGTTGCGACTAATAATTCTAATAACTTATTTCTTAAATGTATTTTCAAATACAGTTTGATCTGAAACTTGAGCAAA
The DNA here is from genome assembly GCA_025736915.1 of Acinetobacter nosocomialis. Taxonomy (GTDB): domain Bacteria; phylum Pseudomonadota; class Gammaproteobacteria; order Pseudomonadales; family Moraxellaceae; genus Acinetobacter; species Acinetobacter nosocomialis_A. The sequence goes on from CP107049.1 coordinate 1,504,362, forward strand.
GGCACGTTTCGGTACAATAATGACCGTTTTGTTTTTTAACTCAAGCATATAAGTCAGTTTACCCTTAGCAAAAGTCTGCACATCGCCATACTGTACGACTTGTTTACGACCAGCAGCATAGAGTTCAAAATAATCTTGGTATAAATCGATCCCTTGCTCACTCTTACCAAATTGATAACGTACAAACTGACGCTTGAACATCATAGGTAAAAGCCAATAGCGCATTAGACCTTGCATAATCAGGAAAAAAATACCCAAAGCAACATAGTAGCGACCAACGCCTGATAAGCCTAAATAAAAACCCCAAATAACAATTGCAATACTAATAACAGGGGTTAAAAAACGTGTGAATTGTTTCTTTCCGAATGTCACCAAGCCAAACCCGTCTTGAGACTCTTCTAAATTTAAATAATAACGTAAAGATAAAGCGCTTTTTTGCTCGGTCATCACTATGTGTCAATATTGAATAAATCGAAACTATTAGAGCATATTCATCTACGCTTTAAAATGAATCAAAAGTGATTTTTTATTTTTGCTCACACGATAAAGCTTTCATTCGTACAAGTTGTTTACTCGTTTCATATATAGAACGTAGATTCATATTTATAAGGCTTATTTCATATTCTTAAATTTATAGAATGTTTCTATTGTCTCTTTAGTGGAATCCGTCATGTCTTTCTTTGCAAAACTATTTGGCTTAAATCAAAAAACGACAGCTCAAGAAGATGTGGCTTTAAAAGCCGCTCAAGAGCTAAAATCTTCAAATGAAACTTCTTTTATAGAACTCATTAAAAACCGCCGCTCTATTTATGCAATTGGAAATAACTTAAACCAATCAAATAGTGAAATTGAAAAGTTAATTCAAGAAGCAATCAAACATAGCCCTTCTGCATTTAACTCTCAATCATCTCGCGCTGTTATTTTATTTGGACAATCACATCAAAAATTCTGGGATATAGTTCTAGAAGTTTTAAGAAGTATTATCCCAGCTGAAGCTGTATCTGGAACAGAACAAAAAATTCAAAGTTTTGCCGCTGGTGCAGGCACAGTTTTGTTTTATGAAGATCAGAACGTAGTTAAAGGCTTACAAGAACAGTTTGAAGCTTATGCTGATAATTTTCCAATCTGGTCTGAGCACTCAACAGCAATCGCTCAATTTGCAGTTTGGAACGTATTAGCTGAACAAGGTGTTGGTGCTTCATTGCAACACTACAACCCAATTATTGATGAGAAAATTAATGCTGCTTTCTATATCCCAGCTGAATGGAAGCTAAGAGCTCAGTTAGTTTTTGGTTCTATTGAAGGTAACGCGGGTGAAAAAGCCTTTATTGACGATGCAAACCGTTTTAAAACATTCGGCTAATAGATAATCCTTGAATCTAGATCTTTTTAAAGCTGGTTGTCATGTGCACCAGCTTTTTTATTAGAATCATAAAAAATGGGCACAAAAAAACCGCTATATATAGCGGTTAATTCTTCAAGTGGTGCGCTCAGAGAGATTCGAACTCCCGACCCCTTAGTTCGTAGCCAAGTGCTCTATCCAGCTGAGCTATGAGCGCGTACTTGATGGAGGGCATTATACGCAGTTTTTCTATTTTAGAAAGGACTTTTTCATCTTTTTGTCATCAAGCGTCTAGTTCTTAGCCATAACAAAATATCTTGGTAGCCTAGCTTTCCTAAAAAGGGGAATTTCTTGTCCATAAAATATATTTGAAATATTTTTTTTCAATTAAAGGTGCCCTCTTCTTTTATCCAATTTGGACATTTTGACCAAATTGACAGAATCAAAAGCCTAGTTTTTTAGTCAGGATTATATAAATAATATATTTCTACTTATGCAAAATTATTTTTATAAATAAAACTATTTAGCACTAATAATTATAAAAATAATAAAAAATGGAGGAAAATACACTCATCTTTAAACCATATATTATAAAAAAAATTATTATTTTTATGTCTAAATCAGAATGAATATCTAATTGTCAAAATATTATAAGTATCAAATTATTTGAGTAGAAATATGGATTGACACTTTTTGAGATCTACCCAATACTAAATTTTAATTATTGAGAAACATATCTCAATAATTGCCTAACGCAATAAATAAATACTTACTTAAAAATACATAAATATACAGGAAATAGACCATCATGTTCTTACTGAAAACTCTCGTATCTTCAATAACAAAAGTTACTCAGGACTTGAGTAATGTTGTATCAGTGAATCCTGTTGTAAACACAGGTTCTACTGTTAATGTAAACGTTTCCGATATAAATATTGCTACTGGAAATGTTTCAACATCAGGCTTACTTTCTAATGTTGTTTCAACTGTAACCAATACCGTTTCTCAGACAACAGGCTTAGTCTCTGGTGTAGTGGGTACCGTAACAGGTGCTGTTGGTGGTGTAACTGGTGGCGCTACTAGCGGCAATCCAGTCGGTGCAGTAACCGACATCCTTGGCGGTGTGACTGGCACTATCGGCGGCCTGACTGGTGGCTTAACTGGTGGCGTGACTGGCGGCAATCCAGTCGGTGCAGTAACCGACATCCTTGGCGGTGTGACTGGCACTATCAGCGGCCTGACTGGTGGTTTAACTGGTGGCGTGACCGGCGGTAATCCAGTTGGTGTAGTAACTGACATTATTGGTGGTGTAACTGGGGCTATCGGCGGTGTGACTGGTGGTGCTGGCGGTAATCCACTTGGTACTGTTACTGACATTATCGGTGGTGTGACAGGCGGTATTATTGGTGGTGGTACATCACCTATTTCCCCAGTTGTTGATGTGGTTCAAGGCGGCATCGATGTTCTTCAAGGTGTGGAAAGCCTAAAAACCAGCATTATTAATACAGGAATTAATACTGTTGCAGACACTGTAGTTGGTGTACTTCCTCAAACTGAGCACCCTGTTACTGATATTGCTCACCTCGGCACTTTAACTTTCGAAACATCTCGCGACACTGTAAATGGTGCGCTTGAGGTTGTATCTGATTTAGTAGGTGGCGATATTCAAGGCGCTACCCAATCTGCAACTGGTATTGTCAACACGCTCATTACCAATGGTACAACTGCGACTGGTATTTTAACTGACATTCTTGGCGGTGTGACTGGTGCTATTGGTGGTGTGACTGGTGGCGTAACTGGTGGTAATCCGCTTGGTACTGTTACTGACATTATCGGTGGTGTGACTGGCGGCGTAACTGGTGGTAATCCGCTTGGTACTGTTACTGATATTATCGGTGGTGTGACTGGCGGCGTAACTGGTGGTAATCCACTTGGTACTGTTACTGACATCATCGGTGGTGTGACTGGCGGCGTAACTGGTGGTAATCCGCTTGGTACTGTTACTGATATTATCGGTGGCGTGACTGGCGGTATTATTGGTGGTGGTACATCACCTATTTCCCCAGTTGTTGATGTGGTTCAAGGCGGCATCGATGTTCTTCAAGGTGTCGAAAGCCTAAAAACCAGCATTATTAATACAGGTATTAATACTGTTGCAGACACTGTAGTTGGTGTACTTCCTCAAACTGAACACCCTGTTACTGATATTGCTCACCTCGGCACTTTAACTTTCGAAACATCTCGCGACACTGTAAATGGTGCGCTTGAGGTTGTATCTGATTTAGTGGGCGGTAATATCCAAGGCGCTACTGATCATGCAACTGGTATCGTCAACACACTCATTACCAATGGCACAACTGCGACTGGTATTTTAACTGACATTCTTGGCGGTGTGACTGGTGCTATTGGTGGCGTGACTGGTGGCGTAACTGGCGGTAATCCGCTTGGCACAGTGACTGACATCATCGGTGGAGTTACTGGCGGCGTAACTGGTGGTAATCCACTTGGCACAGTGACTGACATCATCGGTGGCGTGACAGGTGGTGTTACTGGCGGTAATCCGCTTGGGACCGTTACTGATATCATCGGTGGCGTGACAGGTGGTGTTACTGGCGGTAATCCGCTTGGGACCGTTACTGATATCATCGGTGGTGTGACTGGCGGCGTAACTGGTGGTAATCCACTTGGCACAGTGACTGACATTATCGGTGGTATAACTGGTGGCGTAACTGGCGGTAATCCGCTTGGTACTGTTACTGATATTATCGGTGGTGTGACAGGCGGTATTATTGGTGGTGGTACATCACCTATTTCCCCAGTTGTTGATGTAGTTCAAAGTGGTATCGATGTTCTTCAAGGTGTCGAAAGCCTAAAAACCAGCATTATTAATACAGGTATTAATACTGTTGCAGACACTGTAGTTGGTGTACTTCCTCAAACTGAACACCCTGTTACTGATATTGCTCACCTCGGCACTTTAACTTTCGAAACATCTCGCGACACTGTAAATGGTGCGCTTGAGGTTGTATCTGATTTAGTGGGCGGTAATATCCAAGGTGCAACTGATCATGCAACTGGTATCGTCAACACACTCATTACCAATGGCACAACTGCGACTGGTATTTTAACTGACATTCTTGGTGGTGCGACTGGCGCTATTGGTGGCGTGACTGGTGGTGACAGTCCACTTGGTACTGTTACTGACATTATTGGCGGATTAACTGGTGGTGTTACTGGCAGCAACCCTATTGGTGTCGTAACAGATATCGTAGGTAGCTTAACTGGTGGTGTAACTGGTACAGGTGGCACAGACGTTATTTCTAACTTATTAGGTGGAGTAACTGGCGGCAATGTAGGTGGAGTAACTTCTACAGTATCGAGCGTAACAAACACGGTTCATACTCTAGTACCTCAGTCATTACTTACTGACCACTTCTTAGATAATACTTTACATACAGTTTAATAATCTTCAAGAAAGCCACTAATAAAGTGGCTTTCTTCTTAAATATATTTTTAAATATTAATTAATATTAATTCATTTCTTGCCATCTATAATATTTCTTATGTGCTAGCTCTAACATTGCATAATCATTAGGAGTATCACCATAAGCATAAATTGTAGAATACTGGGTTAAATCGTATTTATTTTTTATTCTATTTACTTTTTCTAAATAACCACAATCACCATCAACAAAATTACCAGTTAAAATACCATTATCTATTTCAAGTTGATTACAGATAACGTCCAAATCTAAAGACTGACACCAACTTTCTAAATAAACACCCAATGAAGCGGATACCACAACAACCTGATCTCCTTGCTGTTTATGCCAGTGAATACGTTCTAAAGCATTTTCACGAATACAGGTAGGAATTACCGTTTTAGCAAACTCTTGTCCCACATATTTTAGGGAATCTGCATCGTAGCCTATATATCCCACCTGACAAAGCTTAGTTCGTATGGTTTTATCGGTTACCCATCCAAACTTATAGCCTGCGATATAAGGTGCAAGTCGAATACCACCTAGTATTTGAGTTTTTCTGCTCAAAGAAAATTTAAGGAACAAACTGAAAGTATCGTTATGGGTGATCGTGCCATCAAAATCAAATAAAGCCAGATTCATTTATCGTTATCTCTAATATAATTAAAAGTTATAAATTTAAATTTTTAAAAAATTACTAAACAGCAGACACAAAAAAAACCGCTATAAAAGCGGTTAATTCTTCAAGTTGGTGCGCTCAGAGAGATTCGAACTCCCGACCCCTTAGTTCGTAGCCAAGTGCTCTATCCAGCTGAGCTATGAGCGCGTAACTTGTGTGCCTTTCAGCGATTCGTTCTGTTTTACTTGGTGCGCTCAGAGAGATTCGAACTCCCGACCCCTTAGTTCGTAGCCAAGTGCTCTATCCAGCTGAGCTATGAGCGCATTAAGTAAATGGCGGTGAGAGAGGGATTCGAACCCTCGATACCAGTAATAGGTATGCTTCCTTAGCAGGGAAGTGATTTCAGCCACTCATCCACCTCACCGGAACGAGCCGCCATAATACAAACTAAAACCCTATTGTTCAAGTCATCATACTGAAATTTTCTTATTTTTTCGTTCAATGAATTATTTTTTAAGCAATTTCCTTATTATTTTCGTCTTTTCCGATCAAACGCTTGTTAAGATAGATATTATTTCTTCATTAAAATACAGTAGTGCATAACACATTATTGCAAACCTAAACGTGCAGTTCGGGTCTGCATGGCTTATGCTAAACTTATCTGCCAAGCGTGAAATCAAAAGACATGACAAAAAACTGGGCTGATCCCGAAGCGAAAGCTGAAGCTGAACGTTATGACAATCCTATTCCAAGCCGTACTCTAATATTAGATACGTTGGAACAATTGCAAACACCGCAATCTCATGCAGAACTTGTTGACCATTTTCATATTCAAGACCAAAAAAGTATCGAAGCTTTAAGCCATCGCTTAAGTGCAATGGTTCGTGACGGTCAAATCATGAAAGACGGGTTCAAGTTTCAGTTAGTGACAGACCAACCCACTTATGAAGCGACCGTCTATATTAATAGTAAAGGCTTAGGCACCGCACATATTGATGGTCAAAATGATCTTTTACTTCCTGAGCGTGAGTTACGTTTAGTCTTTAATGGTGATCGCGTCCGCGTTCGGCAGACCTCTGTAGACCGAAAAGGTAAACCGTGGGGGTTCATTACCGAGGTTCTACAACATCGTGTAAAACAGTTGATTGGTAAATTATCGGTACACGAAGGTGAATACTTTATTCAACCTAATAATCCAAATCAGCACCAACCTATTCCATTAGAAAAAGAATTAGTTGCACATGCCAAAGCAAATGTTGGCGATATGCTTCGTGTTGCCATAGATACCTACCCAACCCGTGAAGAGTTTGCAACGGCGCATATTATTCAATCTATGGCAGATAAAGCGGATACTGAAATTATTATTCCGCAGACTATTCTTGAGTTTGGCTTACCTTACGAATTTCCAGATGAAGTGATAAAAGAAGCTGAAAGTTTTAAAGAACCTTCTGCACAAGACCGTGAAGGACGAGTTGATTTAAGAGATTTAGCGCTCGTCACAATCGATGGTGAAGATGCTCGAGATTTCGATGATGCTGTGTATGCAGAAAAACGTCCAGGTGGTGGTTATCGCGTTGTCGTAGCAATTGCTGATGTGAGCCATTATGTACGTTTAGATTCAGCTCTAAATGAAGAAGCAGAAGAACGTGGTACTTCGGTTTACTTCCCGCACTTTGTATTACCAATGCTACCAGAAGCATTATCAAATGGATTGTGTTCACTTAACCCGCACGTAGATCGTTTATGTATGGTCTGTGACCTAAAACTCTCTCGTACTGGCCGTGTAACGGGTTATGAGTTTTATCCATCGGTCATGCACTCAAAAGCACGTTTGACCTATACACAGGTAGCGCAATACTTTGACGGTGCAACCGACGCAATTCCAAAAGATCGTGATATTCACAAATCGCTAAATACGCTTTTTCAGCTTTATCAAATTCTGAAAAATTTACGTGCTGATCGTCATGCAATGGAATTTGAAACCATTGAAACGTACATGACTTTTGATGAGCTAGGCGGAATTAAAGAAATTTTGCCTCGTACACGTAATGAAGCACATAAGCTGATTGAAGAATGTATGTTACTTGCTAACGTCGCCGCGGCTGAATATGCATTAGAACATGATGTTCCAATGTTATATCGCGTACACGAAGCGCCTGAGTTCTCACGTATTCAGAAAGTAAAAGATTTTGTTAAACTTCTTGGCTTACCTTTCCCAGATCAACCAACCCAAGCAGATTATCAAAAAGTTATTGAGGCAACTAAAGACCGTATTGATGCGCCAAGCATTCATGCCGTGTTATTACGCTCAATGATGCAAGCTTACTATGGTGCCAAAAATGCCGGTCACTATGGTTTAGCTTATGAAGCTTATACGCACTTCACATCACCAATTCGCCGCTACCCAGACTTATTGTTACATCGCGCAATTAAAGCCCATTTGAAACAAAAGCCTTATCCACTTTCTGGTGCAGCTTTAGATGATGCTGGTGAACATTTCTCTCAAACCGAGCGCCGTGCTGATGAAGCATCTCGTAGTGTAACGACTTGGTTGAAGTGTCACTATATGCAACAGCACTTAGGTGATGAATTCATTGGTATTGTGAGTACTGTCACTGAATTTGGTCTATTCGTTACTCTTAAAGACCTCTATGTTGATGGCATGATTCATATTAGCCAGCTCGGCGACGACTTCTTTATTTATGATCAAGCAAGTCAAAACCTTATTGGACAAAATCGTGGTCAGGTCTTCGGTTTAGGTGATGAAGTTAAAATTCAGGTTGCTGGTGTAAATCTGGAAGAACGTAAGATCGATTTCCAACTTATTCAGCAAGTGACCCATGCTGGACGAGTAGTTCGTAGTCGTGCCCCACGTACAACCAGAACAGCGACGACACAAGCAACTGAAGAAGTTTTTGGTAAACCATCTACTACTTCAAATGATGGCGAAAAACCTGTCCGTAAAAAGAAGGAAAAAGGTAAACCAAGTTCATATACTAAAAAGTCTGGTAAAAAAACCGCTACGAAAGCAGAGGCTAAGCCAGAAAAAGTAAAGAAAAAAGCAAAACCAAAAAAGAAAAAGTCGAATGCCAAGTCTAAGGCTGACTAATTCATAGATGTTTCTATTCTTTGTTATTAAGCTCCCAAACATGGGGGCTTAATATTTTTAGAACGTTTATTTTCAATTTAAGCTTGATTTCCTGCCTAACAATACCTACATCTAATACTATGTTTAAAAAATAATGTGGCTATTAGCAATGACTTTACAGCAAGCGACTCTACCTACTCCCCGCTTTGACCAAATTACATTAGATAATTTAAAACAAGATATTCAACAAGCGATTCAAGCAGGACAAGAGTTCTTAAACACACTTACAGCTGCACCTTCTGACACAGACCAGCAACTTGCTGTACTTGAACAAATTGATACCCTTGAAAATAATCTCAGTGAATCATGGGGTGTTTTATCGCATTTAAATGCAGTGATGAGTAATGCTGAAACTAGAGAAGTCTATCAGTCACTCTTACCTGCTTTAAGTGAATATTACACTCAGCTTGGCCAACACACGGCGCTGTACCAGACCTATCAACACATTCATGATGGTCAGAGCTATTCAATGCTAAGTCCTGCTCAACAAAGTGCTATCCGACTCGCATTACGTGACTTCAAACTTTCTGGGGTTGCTTTAGAAGGTGAAGAGAAAAAACGCTACGCAGAAATTTCTGCACGACTTTCACAGCTTTCTTCTGACTTCTCAAACCATGTACTTGATGCGACACAGGCTTACTTTAAACCACTTACAGAAGACCAGTTAAAAGGACTTCCAGAAAGTAATGTTGAGTTACTAAAGCAGTACGGTAAACAGCGCGAGCTTGACCAAGCAGTAGCAACTTTAGATTTCCCAGCTTATTTTGCAGTCATGACCTATGCAGATGACCGTGCATTACGCGAAGAGCTTTATAAAGCTTATGTCACTCGCGCATCAGATCAGTCTGAACAAACAGAATTTGACAACAGCAAAATTATGGAAGAAATCTTGAGCCTTCGCCAAGAAATGGCAAAACTACTTGGTTTCAATAACTACGCTGAATATTCTCTTGCTAGCAAAATGGCTCCTGATGTCAAAACAGTTCACGACTTTTTAGCCGACTTAGCTGAGCATGCACGTACCCCTGCTCTCCAAGAAGTTGCTGAGCTACAAGCAATTGCCAAACAAGATGGGATTGATGAGCTCAAACCTTGGGATACGACTTACTATTCTGAAAAGCTTAAACAGCAACAGTTCAACTTATCTCAAGAAGCGTTAAAACCTTACTTCCCTGCTCCGAAAGTCATTCAGGGCTTATTCCAGATTGTTCAGCGCTTATACGGCATTAACATCGTTGAACGTGAGGCTCCAGTTTGGCATCCAGATGCACGCTATTTTGAATTAGAAGACCAAGGCCAAGTGGTTGGCGGGTTCTTCTTTGATTTATATGCACGTACCGGTAAACGCGGCGGTGCATGGATGAGTGGCTTCCGCTCACGTATGCAAACTGTTCATGGTTTACAAAAACCAATTTGCTATATGGTGTGTAACTTCACTCCACCTGTAGGCAATCAGCCAGCCTTACTGACTCACGATGAAGTCATCACCTTGTTCCACGAATTTGGACATGGCTTACACCATATGTTAACTGAAGTAGATAATATCTCGGTTGCAGGTACTCACGGCGTTGCTTGGGATGCAGTCGAGTTACCAAGCCAGTTTATGGAGTTCTGGTCATGGGACAAAGAAAGCCTTGATGTTTTAAGTGAGCATATTGAGAGCAAGCAGACCTTACCTCAAGAATTACTTGATGCTTTACTAAATGCACGTTTCTTCCAGTCTGGTATGCAAACTTTACGTCAACTTGAATTTGCACTATTTGACTTAACTATTCACACCAAGACTCCTGCGTTGAATAGTGAGCAAATTCAGCAGATTTTAAATGACATTCGCAAACAGTACGCAGTAGTTCCAACTGTCGACTACAACCGCTTCCAACATAGCTTTAGCCATATTTTTGCAGGTGGTTACGCAGCCGGTTACTACTCTTACAAGTGGGCAGAAGTTTTAGCGAGCGATGCATTTGATCGCTTTGAACATGAAGGTATTTTCAACACTCAAACGGGTAAAGAATTCCGTCAAGCAATTTTAGCTGTCGGTGGGAAAGACACTGCTCTTGAAGCATTTGTCAATTTCCGTGGTCGTGAACCAAAAATTGATGCATTGTTACGTCATCAAGGTTGGACGAACGACAACAAAACCGCTTAAACTATGGGCCTAAATTGATCGTGTGGTTAGGGTGATAAAGATGAAAAAACGTTTCATTGCTGGGGCTAAATGTCCAAAATGTGAAGCCATAGATCGAATTGTCATGCTAACCACCGCTGAAGACGAATGGATTGAATGTATCGAATGCGGTTATAGCGAAAATCGTCCGACTCATATTGATGAGCCAGAAACACCTGCTATACCTGATGAAGTTGGAGTAATACAGTTCAAGCCTCGTCGTTCTGACTAAAGGTCTTAAACATGCCACTACAAAGAAAACAAAACTCAAAACTCTTGTGGATTTTAATTGGGGGCTTAAGCATTCTTGTAGTGCTTTTTTTCGCAGCACAATGGTTTTTCAAAAAAACCGAATCGTCAGTACCAATGGTTGATCCTCAACCTGTCTCGACACCTGCACCTCAAAAAACTACAAAACCATCTGCAAGTTCTGAGCCTGTCGCTCAAACACAAACTGCTAACGCGCAACAGCTTGTAAATGAAGATGTGCTCAAACAACCTGTCCCAGCTCAAGAATCTTTAGCAAAAGAAGAAGTGTCTAAACTCAATGACATTCATCATCAGCTGCAAGATCAGGAAGAGACATTAAAAGCTCAACATGCTGATGCAGATCAACTTATTAAGCTAAAAGAAGAGCAAGTGAAACTCCTTGAGGCTCAGGTTAAACAACAATAGTATTTGTTTAACTCTAAATATGATGCAAAAAAAGCTAGTTCATACGGAGCTAGCTTTTTTATTTATTAAGAATTTATTTGCTCAAAATAACTACGACATAAAAAAACACTCTCTTAAAGAGAGTGTTTTTGCTCAGCTTATATTTTTAAATTACTTGTACCAACCAAATAGTTTCAGCACTAGTGGAGCATAAGTGACTAATACCAATGATGAGAACAAGACAATAATTGGTAATAACCAACGTTCATATCGGTAGTAAAAACTTGTGTATTTCTCTTTGGCTTCTGCATCGGCAGCATTTACCTCATCATCACCAACGGATAACCGCGTGAGTAGATGGTTCAAGGCAACTGGTGGTGTTACATAACCAAACTCGAATGCAACCAATACAATCATCCAGAAATGAATTGGGTGAATACCATTTTCGTAGGCTACAGGGGCAATCGTTGCTGCTACTAAAATTACAGCACCAAATGGATCTGTACACATACCAATAATGGCAAGTAGTAATGCAATAAATGCGAGCGAAATATAAATATTACCTAAGTGAGTCGGCAACATTTCAACAATTTCAGTACGCTCGATTAAACCACCCACACTTGCAGACAACGCCATTAAAATAATAAGCGCGCCAATATGTCCAACTGTTTCTGATGTTGCAAAACGTAATGCACCACCAAAACCTAAACGGAACTGTGAACTATGTGGATCGTGTGACTGTAAGAATGGAGATTTTTTCTCATGTTCACGAACAATTGCTTCATGAATATTTAACGCTGGTGCCTCTTTAGGCATAACCATTTTATCGTACAAGATCATCGCAATGAGCACGAGAGGCAGAATCACTGGTGCAGTAAATTCGTTCATACCTGTATCTAATGCATATTTATAAAATGCAAGAACAACTACAGTAATCAAGATGTATGGAATAACCGGTACAAAAGCACGTGCCATACCTGGAAGTGCTACTTTCGGTGAGTTCACGCGGAACTTCTCTTCTGCCAAGAAAAGAGAGACACCCAAGAAAATAAATGCAGTTAACCAGAAGACATAAATACCATGTCCAAATAATTCATCAGATGTAACATGACGACTGTCCAACATCGCAATTAGAACGACCAAAAGGCAAGGACGTACTACTACACCTAGCGAACCAGACATTGCAGATACAGCGAGTGCATACTGACGGCGAGCACCAGCATTCCAGACTTCTTTATAAATAATCGCACCGGCTGCGATAACGAAAATTCCAGAAGCACCTGTATAGGCAGTTGGTACAGCAGCAGCAATCAAAATTAACCAAGTTAAAGTTTCTGGTGCCAAGTTCCATGGACGAAGTACGTTTAGGAACAAGTCCATTACACGTGTTTGCGTGAGCAACATACCTGCCCAAATAAATAAGGCAAGATTTAAGAAAATGCCCGAGAACTCTACCAACTGACCAAGGTAAATCCCTTGCCCCATTGGATAGTCCATAAAGAACGTAAATGCAACACCTGTAATCACAGCCATATATGCATACAAAGGCACACATAATAAAGCTAAGCCAATATTGCCACCCTCACGTTTTGCTGGTGGGGAAACAAATAGCTGATAAAGACTAATTAAAGTAAGGACGACAAATAAAATCATCCATAACCAGTAAATAATGATTGTTTCATGAGTTGGAGAAACCCCTGAATTAATCACAGAACGGTACTGGCTAATTACTGAAGAACTAAGCAATGCATTACCAAGCAACATAAAGAAGGCATACACTTTGTAGTCCAGCTTGGTTGCAGGGTTACGTAAACCAATATGGTGGAACTTCAACGATGCAGTAATCGCTGAGATTAAGACCATAAAGACTAGTAAAATTGCGCGGTTCTCTGTACCAAATTTAAATATGCCAAAGAAACCCGTTTCAATCGTACGATATGTACGCACTCCTGGATTTGCTTCAATATATTTAATGGTTTTATCGTAAGCCAGATATTTATCTTCACATTGCTGCTGTGCTGCTTGTAAGGATGCACGGACATCACTTTCTGAGGCAGCACCAAAGAAGCTTGCGAAATCATCAGATGCATTCGCTTTCATTTGCTCTTTTACTTGAGCATCAATATTTGGATGTCGATCACAAGACGGCTTTTCAGGCTCCGCACGCAAAAACGAATATTGCATGCCTATAGCAGGGTCACCATAAAGACGTTCCCCGATACGTAATAATTGTCCGTGGATCATTTCCCCGGTACCAATTATGAGCGTCATTAATAGTAAAATGAGGATTACGAATGTTGAGATCCATTCGTTCCATATATAACCCAGCAGACCTAATCCAGATCTTTTTTCTTGATATTCTTGCATAAATATTCCAATTTTGTTCTCTCAAACCCCTCTTAACAAAGGCTTTGAGTCATGCAATTTCCTTGGTCAGGGGTATCGTCCATTCCCCTTCTACCAATCCCTTTATTCAACGATCAAATTTGCATCAAACTTTATCAATAAAGAATGACTAAAATCTCTTTTTTAACAGTTTGTATTGTCAATCTTTCTATTTGAACCTTTGTATAAGCCAATAGCATCCTCCAAAGATTGCACCGCCTATCGCCCCATATAAATGAGCTTCGGTTAAAACAGGACTCCCTATCAGCTGTGCTGTGCCTGTTTGCCCAAAAGTATTTTCCCAAATCAGCTTGGCAATAATTAACCCTAAAACCAGTAATGCAAAACTCCGTTCTTTACGGTATTGCAAATAAACTAAAGCAACAGCCGTATACAGCCCATGGAGTACTCCAGATAGACCGGCATATGCATCGATATAAGGCAAATAAAAATAGAACACCAAACTGATAAAAGGCGGCAAAAGAAAAAGAAGACTTAAGATGTGCCACACTTTGGTATGCGGAAATATGAAGGGCAAACATGCGAATGCCATCATATTTAAAAGAAAATGAATCCAGCCAACATGTACCCAGTGCGCTGTCCACAAACGCCAAAACTCACCGAGTAAGCTTTCGCGCCAATAAATAAAATAGTCTGGAAATACTTGTAGACATGCGGAAACAGAAATGCACCCTGCGACCAAAAGCACTTTTTTATTGAGTACATGATCTTTCATAGCACACTCCTTTTAAAACCGAACCCCTTACGATTAATCAGAAAATACGTAGCAACCGCAAGGAGTTAGTTTCTTCAGATCTGTTTACTGTGCAGGTGCAGAGGTCGAGTCAGCTGGAACTTCTGATGCAGCCCCACCATCAAACAACTCATCCAGTTCTGCTGAACCTTCATTTTTCTCATCCCAGAAATGAGACATACCATTATCACCTGTACGAACACCTGTATGTTCAGTCCAATAACGGTCAGAAATGCCACGGACAATTAAACCCGCCATACTATCGATTAACTTGAAGTTCGGATTGACTGGCTTGTCATCTGCTTGAGATGCTGCATAAGTTTTTAATGCATCACGGATTTTGGCATCGTCACCACTCGCTTGAGCAGCTACAGCGTAGAGTGCATGAGACAAACGGACACCTTTTTGCTCACCGATTTGCACTGACTGCTTTAATGTCTCATACGGGTCTGGTTTACCTTCGTTAGCCCCTGGTAATAAAGTCCAGATCACCGCACGTGTTGCATTTGGTGCTCCCCAGAACTTTTGGTTATCAAGACAAACCATGCCACGTTCTACAATAGCAGCAATATCTTTCGGAACATTGACAGAACCACCTGAGTTAATGTCATTCGTCACCGCTTGAAGACCACTGATCATTCCAAGTAGATATACAGTCTGATCGGTATCACTACGCATAGTTGGACAAGAATCACCTAAATGGTACTTATATTTAGATTCCCAACGATCAGCGAATAATTTATAGCCGGTATATTGTCGCTCTGCAGCAATTGCAGCCCAACGCTTCTGCGCAATACGTGCATCTTGAGCTTCTGTTACTTGTCCTGCTTTTGAAGCGCGCAAATAACGTAACTCCTGCTCTAATGCTTGGTTTTCCGCACATACACCTGAAGCAGCATACATTAAGACAGCAACACGAGTAGGATCTGCACCCATACCTTTAGTCGACATGATTGCAGGAGTTAAGGCACTACCAGTATTACAAACCATTTCAGCATCTTGCATTGCCAAAATAGGTGGAACGACGTGCTTTTCCGTAAAACCTAAAGCAACATTTGCTCCGCTTTTCACGACGTATGAACAACCTGATAAAACTGAAGCTGCAAGAAAACTCATCGCCAAACCTTGGCTTATTTTTTGGACTTTAGACATCTTCCTGTCCTCGATGTAATTTGTTTTTTCCTTTTCAGATGTACATTAGCAGATGCATATCTTGAATAAAAGAGTAATTACTCTAATTGTAGCGCTTATACTTTGACACACTTCACAGCAGATAAAATTGACAGTTTTTCAGGGAAACAAAAATTTTAGGCAAAAAAAAGTAGCATTGCGACGGTTCAGCACATGCTACTTATTAACTGGGATAAGCTTTTAACGGCTTATATTATTGTTGTTCTATATAATCCTTGAGTAAAGTTCCTGCTCTTCCTACTACTACAGCCATAACAACTGCAATTAACAGAAACATCCACATTGAAATCTCCATGAGAGACCTCCTTACTACATTCGCACCCAGTAAAACTGGACACTTGATGAAATTAATCGATTAACCAATTAAACTATTGGCTGACCGACGACCTTTGCATCCTCTGTCTCTTAACTTTGCTATAATTAGCTTTATTAAGATGTTCCCTGAGTAAAGTTCCTGCTCTTCCTATCACCACTGCCAGAATGATGGCAATGACCAAGAACGACCATGTTGGCATCTCCATTTGAGACCTCCGACACACTTTACGTTGGTGTTTGTACTTTAACCGATAGAATAATAACCATATTGAGAAATTGTCGGACAATTGACTTTCTTGCTCTTTTTTCTGTATTTTAACTAGACAATTTAAATTTTCCGAAAAGAAATAAATCTTAATTATTTGATTTTTAATATTTTTAAATAAATATACAAATGTAGAATTGTCTAACAATTAATAGAATTTTTCTAAAGTCTTAAGCTGTTTCCATTGAGATAAGGACATTTGATCAAACCAAATCACAGAAGTTAGTGTTTCATGCCCTTCAAAATAGATCACTATGAAAATCTGATAATCAATTATTTTTAAAATTTCTACACGAGAAATGGTTTGTTCTGAATGAAAGCTAAGTGACCATAATTTCTGATCTAAATAAGCAATTTGAACGAGCTGTGGTCGCTTTAAAAAGAAAATAAAACTTATAAATAATAAACAGACCGCAACCAACCACCAGAGTATTGTTATCAGCTGATAAAACAGAACTGCTAAACTTAAGCCAATAAAAAACTGAAATATAATCGAGAAACGGCTATATTTCAGTTTAAAATTCAATTGATTGACCAAAATTAATCAGCCATGAACATAATGCTTTAATTTATGGATGAAATCACGTAATTCTGTACGCGGCGGTTCAGATACTTCCATAAACCAGTCAAGTAAGTCAGGATCTTCCTGCTCTACTAATTCAGCAAACAATGCTTTTTCTGCTGGATCTGCCTTTAAATAATAATTTTTCACATACGGGTCAAAATAGACATCAATTTCCTTTAAACCGCGGCGTGCGCGATAAACTACTTTACGTTCTTCCAAGGTCATTTCTTCAGACATTTATTTCCCCATCTGCGTTGATAGTGCGCCTAGTTTACCTGATCACATAAGAAAGTTCGCTAAAAATCTCAAATTGACCAAACTTATCACTTCATAGCTATAAATGAGCATTCATCACATTGTTAGACCTAATGAGCTTGCCTTATGTTTAGACTCATAACATCAAGCCCAAACCAAGGAAGAAATACAATGCAATCTGGTGCTATTCGTCCCATTCCAAATATGTTACCTCGCCATCTATTTAACGAAGAACATGAAGCTTTTCGTGAAACGGTACGTAAATTCTATGAGAAGGAAGTTGTACCAAATACTGAAAAATATGAAAAACAACAACATGTGGACCGAGATCTTTGGAATAAAGCTGGTGCATTAGGTTTACTGTGCACCACCATGCCAGAACAATACGGTGGCTCAGGTGTAGACCGTCTATACAGTATGATTCTTATTGAAGAACAAGCCTATGCTATGGACTCAAGTACAGGTTTCTCGTTGCATTCCGATATTGTCGCCAACTATATCAATAACTTTGGAAATGAAGAACAAAAGCAAAAATGGCTCCCTAAGATGGCGACTGGTGAAACAGTGACCGCAATTGCCATGACAGAACCAGGAACGGGTTCAGATTTACAAGCTGTTCGAACAACAGCCGTCCTTGATGGCGATGAATATGTCATTAATGGTTCAAAAATATTTATTACCAATGGCTATTTGTGCGATATGGCCATCGTGGTCTGTAAAACAGGTAACAGCGATAAAGGCTCTGCCAATTTATCACTTATTATTGTCGAAGCTGACCGTGCTGGTTTTACTAAAGGTAAGCCACTCAACAAAATTGGCATGAAAGGCCAAGATACATGTGAACTCTTCTTCGATAACGTTCGTGTTCCTAAAGAAAATCTTTTAGGCATGGAAGGTATGGGCTTTATTATGCTCATGAAAGAATTAGCATGGGAGCGTATGTTGGTTGCAATTATCTGCCAAGCTGGTGCAGAAGCAGCGTTTGCACATACTGTTCAATATACAAAAGATCGTAAAGCATTTGGCAAGCCAATTAGTGCTTTCCAGAATACACGCTTCAAACTAGCAGAATTACGTACAGAAATAGATTTCTGTCGCACCTATTTAGATCGTTGTATGGAATTACAACTTGATGAAAAATTAAGTGTAGAAGCTGCCGCTGCCGCAAAATATAAAATTTCTGATATGTTTTCAAAAGTGGTCGATGAATGTCTTCAATTACATGGAGGCTATGGTTACATGCTGGAATATCCAATTGCTCGTGCTTATATTGACCACCGAGCAAACCGCATTTATGCAGGCACCAATGAAATTATGAAAGAGTTAATTTCCAGAACACTTTAATACCATACATAAAAAAGGAGGCAGATCGCCTCCTTTTTTTTATTTCAAATCTTAAGACACTAGCTTTGGCTTACGTGTATTTACATCTGAATGTTTGTGAAAATGAAGAATGCCATCATCGAACTTAGCATTTTGTAATGACTTTCTATCTTCAAGATAGTTATTGGTTACTTGCCATGGAGCATGCTTACCTTGCTTTGGAAGCTCATGAGCTGCACGACTAATATAGCCAGAAGATAGTTTACCCATCACAGTATCTTCTTCCATTTCGTTTTTATTACCCGCTGGAATAACTTCGTCATAGTTATTCTTGTCCATATAGTTTAATAGACGGGAAATATAATCTGCTGCAATATCAACTTTTAATGTCCAAGATGCATTCACATAGCCAATAATCATGGCCATATTTGGAATATCACTTAGCATAATACCATTGTAAAGCATATGTTCTGAGGAGTTGATTGGCTTACCATCAACTTTAGCTTGAACACCACCCATAATTTGGACTTGTAAACCAGTTGCAGACACTATGATATCGGCATCAAGGTGTTTACCAGACTTTAATTGAATACCAGTCTCTGTAAATTTCTCAATCTGATCAGTTTCAACACTCGCCTTACCTTCACGAAGAATCTTAAATAGATCACCATCAGGTACAACACATAAACGCTGATCCCAAGGATTATAAGAAGGCGTAAAGTGTTTCATATCTACTTTACCCTTAAGCTGCATTTCAATTGCTTTTAAGAGTAAACGACGAACTGTTTTAGGATGCTTCTGAGACAATGCATAAATTGCGCGTTGCATACCAATATTACGAGCACGGGTAAATTTGTAAGCCGCCTCTTCAGACATAAATCTACGAGTCTTTTCATAGATGAAGTCAATAGAAGGAACAGTTGCAATATACGTAGGCGAACGTTGTAACATCGTCACGTGACCTGCTCCACCTTTTGACATTGCAGGCACCAGAGTAATTGCTGTAGCTCCACTACCAATAATTACTACTTTCTTACCTGTATAGTCTAAGTTTTCTGGCCAATGCTGCGGATGAATAAGTTGACCTTTGAAAGCTTCTTGATTTGGGAATGTCGGCGCATAGCCTTGGTCATAATTATAATAACCCGTACAACCTACAACAAAGTTGGCTACCCAAGTCTGCTGTTTTTTATTGCTATCTTCGACAACAACATGCCACTTCTTAGATGAAGAATCATAATTTGCAGAGAGTACACGATGACCAAAGTGAATTTTTTCTTTTAACTTAAACTCATCAATCACTTCGCCTAGATACCCTTTAATAGAAGCACCATCAGCCAATACATTTGCTTTACGCCATGGTTTAAAGTTAAAACCAAAAGTAGACATATCAGAATCTGAACGAATACCAGGATAACGGAAAAGATCCCAAGTCCCACCAAACGATTCACGACGTTCTAAAATTTCGAACTGACGTTGCGGAGAGTTTTTAGATAAATGGGCAGCAACTCCGATTCCTGAAATGCCTGCACCAATGATTAAAATATCAAGTTGCTTTTCCATTTTATTTTTATACCCATTGTTGAGAATATGACTTTATTAAAGCACAATTTTGACAATACACAATGTCAAGTTTGACCGTTTATCCGTTTTTTTATGTCACTTGAGGACATTTTTTATTTTTATAGATCCCAGAAAATAAAAAAGACCGGCATAAAGCCGGCCTTTTCCGAATAATATCAATTATTCAGCTGAAGTGTTAACTTCACGATCTACAAGCTCAACGTAAGCCATCGGTGCTGCATCACCAGCACGGAAGCCCGCTTTAAGAACACGTAGATAGCCGCCGTTACGTTCTTTGTAACGAGGGCCGAGTACGGTAAATAATTTACCTACAGTTGCAGCATTACGAGTACGAGCAAATGCTAAACGACGATTTGCTACAGTATCGTTTTTTGCTAGAGTGATTAAAGGCTCAGCAACACGACGTAATTCTTTAGCTTTAGGCACAGTTGTTTTGATCAACTCGTGTTCAAATAAAGAATTAGCCAAGTTTTGGAACATCGCTTTACGATGGCTGCTTGTACGGCCTAATTTCACACCACTATTACGATGACGCATGGTGATAGTCCTACTTAATTAACGGCTACGATAGGCAAAACGGTCGTCCATACGAAGACTAGCTGGTGGCCAGTTTTCAAGACGCATACCGAGTTGTAAGCCTTTCGATGCCAAAACATCTTTGATCTCTGTTAACGATTTTTTACCAAGGTTAGGAGTTTTTAACAACTCAACTTCAGTACGTTGAACGAGATCACCAATGTAGTAAATATTTTCTGCTTTCAAACAGTTAGCAGAACGAACAGTAAGCTCTAGATCATCTACTGGGCGAAGCAAGATTGGGTCAACTTCTTCACGAGGTTCTTGAGCAACTGGAGTTTGGTCTTTCTGAAGATCAACAAAAATTGCAATTTGTTGTTGCAAGATTGTTGCCGCTTTGCGGATTGCTTCTTCAGGATCAACCGTTCCATTTGTTTCAAGATCGATTACCAGTTTATCTAAATCGGTACGTTGTTCAACACGCGCATTTTCAACGGTGTAAGAAACACGTTTAATTGGGCTATAAGAAGCATCTAATTGTAAACGACCAACAGGACGTGTTTCACCTTCAGGGAAACGAGAATCAGAAGTTTCATAACCACGACCTTGAGAAACTTTCAAGCGCATTTTTAATGAACCTGAAGCACTCAAAGTACCGATTAAATGATCTGGGTTAACCACTTCAACATTATGAGGTAAACGAAGGTCAGCAGCAGTAATATCGCCAGGACCTTGTTTTTCTAATGTTAAATAAGCTTCATTTTGATCGAACAGCTTAATAGACAATCCTTTTAGGTTCAGCAAGAGCTCGACGATGTCCTGCTGCAAGCCTTCTAAAGTACTGTACTCGTGCTCGACACCTTCTATCTCTACTTCAACCACAGCAGCGCCAGGTAAAGAAGACAATAGAATGCGACGTAAAGCATTACCAAGAGTGTGGCCAAAACCACGCTCTAAAGGTTCTAGAATCACTTTTGCCGAGGTCCCGCTAACCGCTTCGACCTTGATCGCTTGCGGAGTTAGAAACTCGTTTGCAGTACGCGTCATTATTGCTACCTCAAGGATTATTTAGAATACAATTCTACAATCAAGCTTTCGTTGATTTCAGCAGGTAAATCAGAACGATCTGGTGCAGCTTTAAACGTACCTTCAAGTTTAGAATGATCAACATCAATCCAAGCTGGAATACCACGTTGAGCAGCTAATTCAATCGCGTTTTTGATACGCAATTGTTGTTTAGCACCTTCGTGAACCGCAATTACATCACCCGCTTTAACTTGAATAGATGCGATGTTTACACGACGACCATTCAAAGTAATGCTACGGTGACTTACTAACTGACGAGCTTCTGCACGTGTAGAACCAAAACCCATGCGATAAACAACGTTATCAAGACGGCTTTCAAGCAATTTCAACAAGTTCTCACCAGTTGCGCCTTTAACACGAGCTGCTTCTTTATAGTAGTTACTAAATTGACGCTCTAACACACCGTAAATACGACGGACTTTTTGTTTTTCACGTAATTGTAGTGAATACTCAGATTGCTTACCACCGCGAGCCTGACCATGTTGACCAGGTGCTTTGTTAGCTTTTTTAGTTTTGACGTCAAATGGTTTAACGCCAGATTTAAGTTGCAGGTCTGTCCCTTCGCGGCGAGAGAGTTTGCATTTTGGACCAATATAACGAGCCATGAATGTTTCTCCTTACACGCGACGTTTTTTAGGTGGACGGCAACCGTTGTGAGGAATTGGAGTCACATCGGTAATGCTGTTAATCTTATAACCCACTGCGCCTAATGCACGAACCGCAGACTCACGACCTGGACCAGGACCTTTTACAAGGACGTCTAGGTTTTTCAAACCGTAATCTAAAGCTGCTTTACCAGCAACTTCAGCAGCTACCTGAGCAGCAAACGGAGTTGATTTACGTGAACCACGGAAGCCTTGTCCACCTGAGGTGGCCCAAGCCAATGCATTACCTTGACGATCGGTAATCGTAACAATGGTGTTATTAAAAGACGCGTGAATGTGTGCAACACCTTCAGAGACGGTACGAGTGACCTTCTTGCGTGTGCGAGTATCTTTAGCCATCTTTTAGCTTCCAGAAATCTTACTTTTTAATCGGTTTGCGCGGACCTTTACGGGTACGTGCGTTAGTTTTGGTGCGTTGACCACGGACAGGCAAGCTGCGACGATGACGAAGGCCACGATAGCAACCTAAATCCATTAAACGTTTAATGTTCATGGAAATTTCGCGACGTAAGTCACCTTCGGTAGGAACCTTAGCAACTTCTGCACGAATCGCATCAAGCTGTGCATCGTCCAACTCACGGATCTTAGTAGTCTCAGTAATACCAACTGAAGCTAAGATATTCTTAGCAGTGTGGCGACCGATACCAAAGATATAAGTGAGGGAGATAACAGCATGCTTGTTATCCGGAATGTTTACACCGGCAATACGAGCCATTCACTTTCTCCAAAAAGGCAGTAGAGATAATCAACCGCCCCACAAAAATCTTGAGGGGCGGATATTAACCCAATTCGCCTACTGAAATCAACAGGTCTTGATTAGATTAACCTTGACGCTGCTTATGACGAGGTTCTGCGCTACAAATCACGCGAATAACCCCATTACGACGGATAACTTTACAGCTACCACAAATTTTCTTTACAGAAGCTTGTACTTTCATGATGAAACCTCTAAGTGCGCTTATCCCTTAGGATGAGCAGTCGTTTTTCTCATTAATGTTTGATTGTCATATTGATGAGATGTTAAATGCGCTTGTAGCTGAGCCATAAAGTCCATAACAACAACTACTACGATCAGTAATGAGGTACCACCCAAGTAGAATGGAATACCAAAAGAACTTTGTAGAATCATTGGCATCAAACAAATGACTGTAATATAAATCGCACCAATAAACGTCAAACGATTAAGAATATGATCTAAGTAACGAGCAGTTTGCTCACCTGGGCGAATACCAGGCACATAAGCTCCGCTGCGTTTTAGATTTTCTGATACTTCCTTAGGGCTAAATACTAAAGCCGTATAAAAGTAACAGAAAAAGATAATTAACGCACCAAAGAGCACCAAATACAAAGGCTGTCCAGGCGACAATACCAAAGCTAAATCTTGTAAGCTACGTTTAATTAAACCAGCACTCGGATCTGCACTACCTACCCATTGACCAAGACTTGCTGGGAACAATAGTAAAGAGCTTGCAAAAATCGCAGGAATCACACCAGCCATATTAATTTTTAATGGTAGATGTGTTTGCTGAGCTGTAAATATACGACGCCCTTGCTGCTTCTGCGCATAGTTTACTGGAATACGACGCTGTGCTTTTTCAATAAACACAATCGCAGCCAATACACCAAGAGACAAAAGACCAAAGATAACAAGACCAATTAAACTTGTTTGACCATTATCTACAGATGACACTGATTGCATAATTAACTTAGGCAAACCAGCTACAATACCTGCAAAAATAATCATTGAGATACCATTACCGATACCTCTTTCAGTGATTTGTTCACCTAACCACATTAGGAACATAGTTCCAGCGATAAGTGACGTAACCGCAGGGATATAGAATGCAAGTCCTGTAGACAGAGTAATACCCTGACCAATAAGACCCGCACACATACCTACTGCCTGAACCACTGCAAGTAGTAATGTACCTTGACGCGTATATTGATTAATTTTTCGCTTACCTTGCTCTCCTTCCTTTTTCAAGGCTTCAAGAGAAGGAATCACCGTTGACATTAACTGCACAATAATTGATGCAGAAATATAAGGCATGATCCCTAAAGCAAGAATCGACATTCGCTCTAAAGCACCGCCAGAAAACATATTGAATAGCCCAAGAATAGTTCCTTGGTTTGCATGAAATAAATTTTCTAACGCAGCATTATTAATGCCTGGTACTGGAATATGCGCTCCTAGTCGAAAGACCAGCAATGCACCGATTAGAAAACTCATCCGGCGAATAATTTCACGGTATTTCACATGAAATGGCTGACCTTTCATCATGTTGACATGACCTGAAGAACTAGGAGACATAGACACTCGAGATTACTCCTCGACTTTACCGCCAGCTGCTTCAATTGCAGCTTTAGCGCCTTTAGTCAATGCAACACCTTGAACAGTGAATGCACGAGTGATTTCACCAGAAAGCACGATACGAGCACGAATTTGATCGCGACGAACAACATTCGCAGCTTTTAAAGTTTCAAGGCTAACGATGTCGCCTTCCACTTTAGTTAACTCAGACAAACGTACTTCAGCAGTTTTTAAAGCGATTTGGCTAGTGAAACCGAATTTAGGTAAACGACGATAAATCGCTGTTTGACCGCCTTCGAAACCTGGACGAACGCCACCACTTTTACGTGATTTTTGACCTTTGACACCACGGCCACCAGTCTTACCAACGCCAGAACCGATACCACGGCCTAAACGACGGTGTTCACGTTTTGCACCTTCTGCAGGTGCAAGCTCATTTAAACGCAGAGTCATGGCTTATTCCTCTACACTAACCATATAGTAGACTTTGTTGATCATACCGCGGTTAGAAGGCGTATCTTGCACTTCTACAGTATGACCAATACGACGCAGACCTAAACCTTGTAAGCAAAGCTTGTGATTTTTCAAGCGATGTGAAGAAGATTTAGTCTGGGTAACTTTAATCGTTTTCATGATTGATTACCCTTGAATTTCTTCTACTGATTTACCACGTTTCGCAGCGACTTTCTCAGGAGAAGTCATATCACGCAAACCTTTAAAAGTTGCGTTTACTACGTTAGCAGCATTTGTAGAACCATAACATTTAGCAAGTACGTTATGTACACCTGCAGCTTCAAGAACGGCACGCATTGCACCACCAGCGATTACGCCAGTACCTTCTGAAGCAGGTTGCATGTATACACGGCTTGCACCATGACGAGCATTCACAGGGTGTTGTAAAGTAGTACCAGCAAGGTCTACAGTGATCATGTTGCGACGAGCAGCTTCAAGTGCTTTAGAAATAGCAGCAGGAACTTCACGTGCTTTACCACGACCAAAACCAACACGACCATTACCATCACCCACAACAGTTAATGCTGTGAAAGAGAAGATACGACCGCCCTTAACAACTTTGGCTACACGATCAACGGCAACCAGCTTTTCAACAAGACCTTCGTTTTGTTCAACTTTAGCCATGATTAGAACTCCAAGCCGTTTTCACGAGCAGCATCAGCCAAGGCTTTGATACGACCATGATATTTAAAACCAGAACGGTCAAATGCAACTTTAGTTACACCAGCTGCTTTCGCGCGTTCTGCGATTAAAGCACCTACTTTAGTAGCCGCGTCTACATTACCTGTAGTACCGCTACGTAAAGATGCATCCAAAGTTGAAGCTTGCGCTAAAACTTTGCCACCATCTGCTGAAATAACTTGAGCATAGATGTGACGCGGAGTGCGGTTTACACACAAACGAGTCGCACCCAATGCACGAATGTGCAAGCGTGTGCTTTTCGCACGACGCAAACGGGATTGTTTCTTTTCGTTCATAAGAACCTCGCGCCTTATTTCTTCTTAGCTTCTTTACGAAGAATGACTTCATCCGAATAACGAACACCTTTACCTTTATATGGTTCAGGAGCACGGTATGCACGGATTTCTGCCGCTACTTGACCTAACAACTGCTTGTTTGCTGATTTCAAAATGATTT
Organism: Acinetobacter nosocomialis; assembly: GCA_025736915.1. GTDB lineage: Bacteria > Pseudomonadota > Gammaproteobacteria > Pseudomonadales > Moraxellaceae > Acinetobacter > Acinetobacter nosocomialis_A. Next base: position 1,530,639 of record CP107049.1, read on the forward strand.
CAGTAGCAGTTGGAGTTTCCGCTGTTACACCTTCTGGTAAAGCGTAGTCAATTGGGTGTGAGTAACCAAGGTTAAGGTTTACAACAGTACCTTTAACCGCAGCTTTATAACCAACACCAACTAGCTGCAACTTACGTTCGAAGCCTTCGCTAACACCTTTTACAAGGTTGTTCAATACAGCGCGAGCAGTACCAGCTTGCATCCAAGCATCTTTCGATTCTTTAACTGGAGCAAGTTGAAGTTTACCTTCTTCCTGTTTTAGCTCGACCAGCGCATGCAGGTTGAAAGACAATGTACCTTTAGTGCCTTTCACTTCGACCTGCCGGCCGTTCTGAGTAACTGCTACACCATTAGGTACAGTTACTGGGGCTTTAGCCACACGAGACATGAGGAATCACCTATTAAGAAACAAAAGCAATAACTTCACCACCAACGCCTGCAGCACGTGCAGCGCGATCAGTCATGATGCCTTTGCTTGTAGAAACAATTGCAATACCTAAACCTTGCTTAACGCTTGGAAGTTTATCTTTACCACGGTATTGGCGAAGACCTGGACGGCTTACGCGCTTAACCATTTCGATAACTGGTTTGCCTTCGAAATATTTTAAAGTAATTGTCAAAGTAGATTTTGTCTCTTCTTGAGCAACTTCTACATTTGAAATATAACCTTCTTGTTGAAGTACGTTTGCAATTGCAACTTTCAACTTAGAAGAAGGCATAGAAACAGTTTGTTTCTTAGCCATTTGTGCGTTACGAACACGTGTTAGCATGTCGGCAACGGTATCTTGCATACTCATTTAGTCGCTCCTTACCAGCTTGCCTTAACAACGCCTGGTACATCACCCTGCATTACTGTGTCACGTAATTTGTTACGGCTTAAACCGAACTTACGGAAGTAACCATGAGGACGACCAGTTAAACCACAACGGTTACGAAGACGTACCGGAGATGCATTACGTGGCAATGCTTGTAACTTTAACATCGCTTCGAAACGCTCTTCTTCACTTGCATTTACGTTTGCAATCGTAGCTTTTAATTCAGCACGTTTTGCAGCGTATTTAGCAACTGTTTTTTCGCGTTTCAATTCGCGATTAATCATACCTTTCTTAGCCATATCGACCTCTTATTTGAACGGGAAGCCGAATGCACGCATAAGCGCACGGCCTTCGTCATCGGTGCGAGCAGTCGTAGTAATAGTAATATCCATACCACGAATACGATCAATCTTATCGAAATCGATTTCAGGGAAAACGATTTGCTCTTTCAAACCCATTGAGTAGTTACCACGACCATCAAATGATTTCGAAGAGAAACCACGGAAGTCACGGATACGAGGGATTGCGATTGAGATCAAACGGTCCAAGAATTCGTACATTTGGTCGCCACGTAAAGTAACTTTACAACCAATCGGCCAACCATCACGGATTTTGAAACCTGCGATAGATTTACGAGCAAGTGTAATTACTGGTTTTTGACCAGCAATTAATTGCATGTCGACTACAGCGCCATCTAATAATTTCTTATCAGTTGCAGCTGCGCCTACACCCATATTTAGGGTAATTTTTGTGATGCGTGGAATTTCCATCACGTTCTTAATGCTAAGTTCTTCTTGTAACTTTGCTTTAAGTTCATCGTTGTAACGTGCTTTAAGTCTGGCCATTGCCTTTTCAACCTATTACTTCGCTACCGCCACTGATTCACCATTTGATTTATAAACGCGAGTTTTCACGCCATCAATCACTTGGTAACCAACACGGTCAGCCTTCTGGGTTGTAGCATTTAAAATTGCCACGTTTGAAATATGAAGCGAAGCTTCTTGAGTAACTACACCGCCTTCAGCGCCAGTTACACGGTTAGGCTTTTGATGCTTCTTCACTAAGTTAAGGCCTTCAACCTTAACGCGGTCTTCAGAAACAGACAATACAGTACCCTGTTTGCCTTTTTCTTTACCTGCGATCACGATAACTTGATCGCCTTTTTTAATCTTAGCCATGATTGCCTCTTATAGAACTTCAGGAGCCAATGAAATGATTTTCATGAACTGTTCAGTACGAAGTTCACGAGTCACTGGTCCGAAGATACGAGTAGCAATCGGAGCTTTGTTGTTGTTCAAGATAACTGCAGCATTATCATCAAAACGGATCACAGAACCATCTGGACGACGAATGCCGAATTTAGTACGAACTACAACCGCATTCATCACGTCACCTTTTTTAACACGTGCGCGTGGGATTGCTTCTTTTACAGTAACTTTAATAATGTCGCCAACAGAAGCATAACGACGATGTGAACCACCAAGTACTTTAATACATTGTACGCGGCGAGCACCACTGTTGTCTGCTACGTCGAGCATAGTTTCGGTTTGAATCATTGCCCTACTCCAAAACCGAGCATCACCGGTCACAATTTCGAAAGGCTCAAAGAGTACTCGAAATTGACCGATGATGCAACAAGAACGTCGAATTACTCAGCAGCTGCTTCAACTACTTCCACCAAAGTCCAAGCTTTAGTTTTAGAAATTGGGCGGCTTTCTTTAATGGTTACAACATCGCCAATTTTAGCAACATTGTTCTCATCATGAGCGTGTAACTTAGTTGAACGGCGAATTGACTTGCCATACAACGGGTGTTGAACGCGGCGTTCAATAAGAACAACAATAGATTTATCCATTTTGTCACTTACGACTTTGCCGGTTAACGTGCGGACTGTTTTTTCACTCATTGTCCGTTCCCCTGTTTTTCGGTAAGGAGTGTCTTAATACGAGCAATTGTCTTACGAGCAACTTGCACTTCGTGCGATTTACCCAACTGACCAGTTGCTTTCGCCATACGAAGACGGAATTGGTTAAGCTGTTGCTCATCAAGCAAAGCTTTCAACTCTTCTACCGATTTTTCACGTAGATCTTTAGTTTTCATTACATTACCGTCCGAGTCACGATAGTGGTTTTAAACGGAAGTTTAGCAGCAGCTAAAGCAAATGCTTCACGCGCTAATTCTTCGTTCACACCTTCAATTTCGTACAGGATCTTACCTGGTTGGATCTGGCAAACCCAGTATTCCACGCTACCCTTACCTTTACCCATACGCACTTCAAGAGGCTTTTGAGTAATTGGTTTATCCGGGAATACGCGAATAAAGATTTTACCACCACGCTTAATACGGCGGCTAATAGTACGACGTGCAGCTTCAATCTGACGCGCAGTCATACGACCACGTTCAGTTGCTTTAATTGCAATCGAACCAAATGATACTGTACTACCACGATGCGCTAGACCAGTGTTACGGCCTTTGTGCACTTTACGGAATTTGGTACGTTTAGGTTGCAACATGGATTATTCTCCCTTGTCAGCAGCACGGTCACCGCGACGACCACGACGCTCTTGACCTTCACCACGACCACGACCACGTTTAGCTGGACGATCTTCAGCAGGAGCAGGGTTCATGACTTGTTTCATGCCACCTAAGATCTCGCCACGGAAAATCCAAACTTTAACACCAATCGTACCGTAAGTTGTTTCTGCACGCATAGTTGCATAGTCAATGTCTGCACGTAACGTATGCAAAGGTACACGACCTTCACGATACCATTCTGTACGAGCAATCTCTGCACCACCTAAACGGCCAGACACTTCAACTTTGATACCTTTAGCACCAGCACGCATAGTGTTTTGAACCGCACGCTTCATAGCACGACGGAACATAACACGCTTTTCTAATTGAGAAGCAATTGCTTCAGCAACTAAACGCGCATCTAAGTCTGGGCGATCAATTTCGTTGATACTTACTTGCGCTGGAACACCCATAATGCTGGTAAGTTCGCGCTGTAATTTCTCAATATCTTCGCCTTTTTTACCGATTACGATACCAGGACGAGCTGTGCTAATAGTTACTTTAGCAGCGCCTGATGGACGTTCGATAAGAATATTGCTTACCATCGCATTCTTAAGTTTTTTAGTTAAAAACTCACGAACTTGAAGATCTTTAAGCAAGTATTCAGCGTATTGTTTCGGATTCGCATACCAGTTAGCGTTATGACGTTTCACAACACCTAGGCGGATACCGATTGGATGAACCTTCTGACCCATATCAAACCCCTACCTTAACGGTGATGTGACAAGTACGCTTAGTAATACGATCTGCACGGCCTTTAGCACGTGGCATAATACGTTTAAGGCTCATGCCTTCATCAACGTAAATCGTAGAAACTTTAAGATCGTCAACATCTAAACTGTTATTGTGTTCAGCGTTTGCAATCGCAGATTCCAATGCTTTTTTTACTAAAACAGCAGCTTTTTTATTGCTGAAGTTTAAGATGTTTAAAGCATGCGCAACAGATTTGCCGCGAATAAGATCTGCAACCAAACGTGCTTTTTGTGCCGAGATAGCGGCACCGCGTAATTTAGCAGTTACTTCCATCATGACACCTATTAACGTTTAGATTTCTTGTCAACACCGTGACCACGATAGGTACGAGTTGGCGCGAATTCACCGAGTTTATGACCAACCATATGCTCAGTAACAATTACTGGAACGTGATTACGACCATTATGAACAGAGATTGTTAAACCAACAAAATCTGGAAGGATCATCGAACGACGAGACCAAGTTTTGATCGGCTTGCGAGAGTTACTAGCAACAGCCGCTTCAACCTTAGCGAACAAGTGCGCATCGACGAATGGGCCTTTTTTCAGAGAACGAGGCATTAGTCAGATTCCTTTACTTGACGCGACGGTCGCGAATAATCATCTTAGTCGTACGCTTATTGGTACGTGTCTTGTACCCTTTAGCTTTTTGACCCCATGGGCTTACAGGTTGAATACCTTTGTTACGCCCTTCACCACCACCGTGTGGGTGGTCAATCGGGTTCATCGCCATACCACGTACGGTAGGACGAACACCACGCCAGCGTGAAGCACCAGCTTTACCCAATGAACGAAGGTTGTTTTCTTGGTTAGAAACTTCACCAATTACAGCGCGGCATTCAACGTGTACTTTACGCATTTCGCCTGAACGAAGACGAATAATCGCGTAAGAACCATCACGACCCAACAACTGAACAGAAGCACCAGCAGAACGCGCTAATTGCGCACCCTTACCAATTTTAAGTTCAACGTTATGAAGTGTAGAACCGATCGGCATGTTACGAAGTGGCAAGCAGTTACCTGGACGAATTGGAGCATCGTTACCAGATTGTACTTTATCGCCAGCACGTAAACCTTTAGGTGCAATGATATAACGACGCTCACCGTCAGCATATTTCAATAAAGCAATATGTGCTGTACGGTTTGGATCGTATTCAATACGCTCTACAACAGCTGGGATGCTGTCTTTGTTACGTTTGAAGTCAACGATACGGTAGTGTTGTTTATGACCACCACCAACGTGACGAGTAGTAATGTGACCGTTGTTATTACGACCACCAGTACGTTTTTTAGCTTCAACCAACGGTGCGTAAGGAGCGCCTTTGTGAAGATGGTCATGAACCACTTTCTCTACAAAGCGACGTCCTGGAGACGTTGGCTTACATTTTTGAATCGGCATAATTTTCGTCCTTATTCCGCTGCGCTTTCAGCGGTATCGCCCAAGTCAGCCATTTCAACATCTTGGCCGGCTTTCAGGGTGACGTATGCTTTTTTAACATCAGAACGACGTCCTAATGTACGACCAAAGCGCTTAGTCTTACCTTTAGTAATAGTTGTGTTAACTTTAACAACTTCTACACCAAAAAGTTTTTCAACTGCTTTTTTGATTTCAAGCTTAGTAGCATTAATGTCTACTTTAAATACTTGAACACCAACAGTATCACCTAAAACTTGTGCCTTTTCTGAGAAGACTGGTCCTTTAAGGACTTGATAGATACGTTCGTTGTTCATCCGAGTTCTACCTCAATTTTCTTAGCAGCAGCTACAGACATCACAACTTTATCAAACGCGATCAAGCTTACAGGATCGATTGCAGTTGCATCTACCACATCTACATGCGGAAGGTTGCGTGCTGCAAGATATAAGTTCTCATCTACAGCGTCAGTAACGATTAATGCACGAGCAGCATTTAAGTCGTTAAGTTTTGCAAGCAATTCTTTAGTTTTTGGAGCTGCAACAGCAAACTCTTCAACTAATACAAGGCGATCTTGGCGAACAAGTTCAGCTAAGATACATTGCATTGCACCGCGGTACATCTTACGGTTTACTTTTTGAGACCAATCTTGTGGACGAGCAGCAAAAGTTTTACCACCACCAACCCAGATAGGGCTACGAATAGAACCCGCACGAGCACGACCAGTACCTTTTTGACGGAATGGTTTTTTACCACCGCCAGAAACGTCTGCACGCGATTTTTGAGCACGAGTACCTTGACGACCACCTGCTAAGTAAGCAGTAACAACTTGGTGTACAAGAGCTTCGTTAAATTCACGTCCGAAAGCAACTTCAGACAATTCAACAGCAGAGCCGGAAACAGTTTTCAAATTCACGGTATTTCCCCTCAGGCCTTGATGGTAGGACGTACAATTACGTCACCGCCAGTTGCACCAGGAATTGCACCTTTAACAACTAAAACAGAACGTTCAGCGTCAATAGATACGATTTCAAGACCTTGTACTGTTACGCGTTCATCACCTAAGTGACCAGCCATTTTTTTGCCTTTGAACACGCGTCCAGGAGTTTGGTTTTGACCTGTAGAACCTAATACACGGTGAGAAACTGAGTTACCGTGAGTAGCGTCTTGGGTACGGAAGTTCCAACGTTTAACACCACCTTGGAAACCTTTACCTTTTGATTGACCAGTTACGTCAACAATTTGACCAACTGTGAACAAATCAACGCCAATAGTACCGCCAACTTCACGACCGTCAAGCTCAGCTTCAGTAACACGGAACTCTTTAACTAAACGACCAGCAGCAACACCAGCTTTCGCGAAGTGACCTTTCTGAGCGTTAGTTACGCGAGATTCGCGACGTTCACCAGTAGTTACTTGAACAGCTTGATAACCATCAGTTTCAAGTGTTTTGATTTGCGTAATGCGGTTTGGATCGACTTCGATGACTGTAACAGGTACAGAAACACCAGCATCTGTAAAGATGCGAGTCATACCACATTTGCGACCGACTAAACCAATAGCCATGTGCATAAACCTCTAAAAAAGCGGCCTAATTAACTAATCGTTAATTAACCGAAAGCCTTAACCCAAAGCGATCTGAACATCAACACCAGCTGCAAGATCCAACTTCATCAATGCATCAACAGTTTTATCTGTAGGTTGAACGATGTCGATCAAACGTTTGTAGGTGCGGATTTCGTACTGGTCACGCGCATCTTTGTTAACGTGCGGTGAAGTAAGAACGTTGAAGCGTTCGATGCGAGTAGGCATCGGAATTGGACCACAAACTTGTGCGCCGGTACGCTTAGCGGTTTCTACGATCTCTTGAGCAGATTGATCAATCAGACGATGATCAAAAGACTTAAGACGGATACGAATTCTCTGGTTAGACATACCAGTAAACTCCAAGCCAAATATATAAAGAATCACCTTTGACGCATCTCACCTATTGGTAAGTGTCAAAGGCAGTGATAATCACCAAGGTCGTGATCGATGCCACGACTGTAATGCACATTTACTACTTTCTTCGCAGTAAATGCCCTCTTCTTGAGGGTCGCTCATTATAACGATTGTTTAAGTCTTATGCAATTCTCTTTTTCTATTTTTTGTTCAAATCCTGCTTTAGCCAAGTATGAGTAATTCATTCTATGCACTTATTACAAACTCGATCGCTTTATTTAAGAGTTGATTACCCTGTTCAAATTTTTGTGCTTCCGAATATTGCAGTTCTCTTGCCGATTGAACATATTCACCGTCAAAAATAGATAGCTCCTCTTCATTTTCAAGTAAGAGTTCTAAAGCTGCCGGTGTCATTTCCGGATGAAATTGAAAACCTAATACATTTTTCCCAATCTGATACATCTGATTACGACAAGCAACGTTCTCAGCTAAACGTATAGCACCTTTAGGTATTTCAAATGTTTCACTATGCCACTGCATCACATTAATTTCTTCAGGTAGCGGAAAGCTTTCTTGGGGTAAGTTAGCAACTCTTTGAACTGTCGACCATCCAAGTTCTTGATAACGATTGCGACTAACAGCTGCACCTAATGCATTTGCAATTAACTGCCCACCTAGGCAAAGACCTATAGCAGGTTTTCCTGCCGCCAAATATCGACGCAACCATCTTTTTTCTATTTTAAGCCATGGATAGTTTGCCTCGTCATTTACACTCATGGTTCCACCCATGATTAATAGTAAATCTACTTCTTCAATTCGTGGTAAAGCTTCTATTTCAAGTGACCGATCAACCGGAAGTGCAAAGAATTCCGTAGAGCTAATAGTGGCATGATGAGCTTTTAAAAATGAATAACAGCTTCCAAACCCTTCGCCAGCAATATGTTGAAAATAGTGAACACGTAAATGCGACTTCATGCGCTTAAACCTATTGTTGTTAGAATGTTGGTTTGATCTTTGCAAAAATAAAGCCAAGTTTTTAGTGAATGTTACAGCAGTAACGAAACCTCTTAGAATTAATCAAAAATCTAGCGAATAAGTGAGTTTTCTCTTAATCTAATCTTATTATTTAAAGCATAGTGCCCAATGAAAAAGCATAACAATTTCCAAACCCGACTCATTCATGCACCACGAAAAGCACCTCAATTCATCGAGACCGTGCAACCTCCCTTATTTCGTGCGTCGACTATTATTTTTAAATCAACTGCGCACCTTTTTGACCGTCATTGGACCAATCCTTATGACTATAGTTATGGTACACACGGCACACCAACAACGTTTACCTTAGGCGACAATATTGCCCAAATAGAGGGTGGTTCATACTGTTTACTTGCACCAAGTGGGTTATCTGCAATAAATCTAGTTAACTCTGCTTTTTTAGGAACAGGGGATGAAGTTTGGGTACCAGACAATATATATGGTCCAAATCTGGAGCATCTAAACTATTTAAAAGATCAATATGGTGTTAGCGTCAAAGTTTATAATTCAATTGATGCCTCAAGCTTTAGACCAACTGAAAAAACCAAACTTTTATGGATAGAAGCAGCAGGTTCTGTCACTCTCGAATTCCCTGATCTTAAAGAGTTAGTTAAAAAAGCAAAGGCACATGGAGTTGCAACTGCTTTAGATAATACTTGGGGAGCTGGACTTGCATTTAATGCTTTTGATTTCTCTGATGAGCACTTGTCGGTGGATTTAACCGTTCATGCGCTAACAAAATATCCAAGTGGTGGTGGTGATATTTTAATGGGAAGTGTTGTAACACGTGATGAGAAGTTACATCATCGTTTGTTCCGAATGCATGCCATTTTAGGAATTTCAGTATCTGGCGATGATACAGCTCAAGTTCAACGTAGCCTTGCCCACATGTCGTTAAGATATGAACAACAATCAAATAATGCTAAAACACTACTGAAATGGTTAAAGGAACAGCCGCAGTTTGCACAAGTTTTACATCCGAGTGATGAGGCTTCTCCAGGCCATCAATATTGGCAAGAGATTTGCACAACAGGTAAGAGTGCAGGATTAGTCAGTGTAATATTTAAACCTGATTATGACATTTCAGCAGTACGCCGTTTTTGCGATGCTCTTAAGCTATTTAAACTTGGCTTTAGCTGGGGTGGACCAGTTAGCCTTGTCATGCTTTATGATTTAAAAATGATGCGAAAACTTGAGAATACACATTTACAACAAGGTTTATTGGTTCGTTTGTGTATAGGTCTAGAAGATCCACAAGATTTAATTCAAGATATCGAAAGTGCACTGAAACATTTGTAAAACGACAACATCAATAGTGGCTCGCTCCAAGGGATAAAAATATATGGGTACACCGATTGTTATTGCTAAAAATATTAATGACACATCAAAAGAAATTGTTTTGCTTTCTCAATTTGCCAACCGGCATGGACTAATTGCAGGTGCTACAGGTACAGGTAAAACAGTCACATTAAAGGTGCTCGCAGAAAGTTTTTCTCGAATCGGTGTTCCCGTCTTTCTTGCCGATGCAAAAGGTGATGTTTCTAGCCTAGCAAAAGCTGGAGAGGCTTCAGATAAATTTAATGAACGCTTAAAGCTTCTACAAATTGATAGTGTTCCTTTTGCTGCCAATCCCGTTATTTTTTGGGACTTATTTGGGCAACAAGGCCACCCTATTCGGACCACTATTTCTGAGATTGGTCCAATTTTATTAGCACGTATACTTAACCTAAATGACACTCAAGAAGGTGTTTTATCTGCTGTGTTCCGTATCGCAGATGATCAAGGATTATTGTTAGTCGACTTTAAAGATTTAAAAGCCATGATCACGTTTGTGAGTGAACATGCGGCAGAATTTAAAGCTGAATATGGCAATTTATCTCCAGCTAGTTTAGGAGCGATTCAGCGTAATTTGCTCGCTCTTGCCGACCAAGGTGGAGATCAGTTCTTTGGAGAGCCAGCTTTAAATATTCTGGACTTTATACAAACTGACGCTAATGGACTCGGCTATATCAACATTCTTGCTGCCGATAAGCTCATGAATACACCTAAGCTATACGCTACTTTCTTGTTATGGATGCTTTCTGAGTTATTTGAACAACTTCCTGAAGTTGGTGATATGGATAAACCAAAACTCGTGTTTTTCTTCGATGAAGCTCACTTGTTATTTGATAATGCCAGTCAAGCTTTACAAGAAAAAATTGAGCAAGTTGTACGTTTGATTCGCTCTAAAGGAGTCGGTATTTATTTTATTACTCAAAATCCACTCGATTTACCAGAAAGTGTTTTGGGTCAACTTGGTAACCGCGTACAACATGCCCTACGCGCCTTTACACCTAAAGACCAAAAAGCAGTAAAAACCGCCGCGGATACGTTCCGCTCCAATCCTAATTTTAAAGTGGATGAGGCGATTACACAGCTAGCCGTAGGTGAAGCACTCATTAGTTGTCTAGATGAGCAAGGTACACCACAAATTGTCGAGCGCGGTTGGGTCATGTCTCCCTACTCTTCTTTTACCCCTATTACGCCTGAAGAACGAAAGGCTCTGATTTCTCAAAGTATTATTGCTGGCGTCTATGAGCAAGCTGTAGATCGCGAGAGCGCTTATGAAATGCTGCAAAATAAAGTCGCTGAACGTGAGCAGCAAAAACAGGATGCTGAGCTTGCCAAAGAGCAAGAAGCTTTAGCGAAACAACAAGCCAAGGAACAAGAACGTTTAGCACGCGACCAACAGAAGGAAGAAGAACGTGCTGCAAGAGAACGTGCAAAACTAACTCAAGATATTGTCGGAACTTTTGCAAAAAGTGCTGCTCGAAGCTTAGGCGGTAGTACAGGACAGAAATTGGTACGAGGACTACTCGGCTCATTATTTGGAAAATAAAAAACTTAACCAAATCATTGTTTTATTTTAAGGGATTTAATATCCCTTAATTTTTTTAAGGTTTTTTTGAAAAAACTATTGCCACAATTTTTTTAAAAATGTATTTTAAATACATCTTATATAGCCAGATAATTAAGGTCTAGCCATGACTCCACAACAAATTGAACTCGTTAAATCTACTGTACCTGTATTACGTGAACATGGCGTTACGCTGACTACATACTTTTATAAGCGTATGTTGAATAACAACCCAGAATTAAAAAACGTATTTAATCTTGATGATCAGACCAGCCTGCGCCAACCTCGCGCTCTTGCAGCAGCAGTACTCGCATATGCTGAAAATATTGAAAATCCTACAGTGCTCGCTAAAGCAGTTGAACGTATTACCACCAAGCATGTGAGTTTAGATATTCAGCCAGATCAATATGCAATTGTGGGCGACAACTTACTTCATTCAATTAGTGAAGTTTTAAATGTTCCATTTGAATCAGAACTCATTGAAGCGTGGAAACAGGCTTACTTACAGTTGGCAGATATCTTAATTGGTGTTGAAAAACAAAAATATGAACAGCTTGAAAGCTTAAAAGGTGGATGGGCTGGCTGGCGTTCATTTGAAATTACACAAATTGATCCACTTGAGTCGGGCAAACGCTTTACATTAAAAGCGACTGATCATGAAGATGTACTGACTAGCCCAGCAAATGCTTTTATTTCAGTAAAAGTTCAGGTTCCTGATCAACAACTCGAACAACCTAAAGCTTTTAAATTTACAGAAGCTCAAGAGAACAATACTTATCATTTTGATGTTCAACCTGAAGAAAACCATACAGAGTTTTCGGTCTCGAACATTTTGCTTGAACACTATAGAGTGGGTGATCAAGTACAAGTTTCAGCCCCTTTAACGCTGTAACTAAAAAAGCGCTAGCCTGAAAGTTTTATTCTTTAGACTTTCAGGCTAAGATGATCAACCTCTTAACCTTTAGTTTTTGGTGATCATGCAACTTAATAAATTTACCGATTATGCTTTGCGAATATTAATGTATGTCGCTCGCCCAAGTGACGCGCCGTACACAATTGCAGAAATCGCTCAAGATTTATATGTTTCGCAAAATCATCTCGTGAAGGTTGTCCATTTTATGGGTAAACAAGAGTGGATTATCACCATTCGCGGTAAAGGTGGTGGAATTCGCTTAAACCCCAAAGCCTTAGACTTAAAGCTCGGTGCAATTGTCCGAATTTTACAAGGTGACCATCAAATTGTTGAATGCAACACTCCACCGTGCGTTCTACGCTCGCATTGCGGTTTAAAAGGAATTCTTGATCAAGCTCTAGAAAGTTTCTATCAAAGTTTAGACCAATATACGCTGGGAGAAGTCTTACAACAGCCTAAATCTGCTTCAAATACCTCGCCTATAGACTTTTTACAAATCTAGTGCACGTAATTCTATTTATCTTTGCAAGCAAGCTTACTGAAAATTAGCAAGAATAACCAAGCTCCTTTATACTAGGCGCGAGCCCTCTCATTTAAAAAGTTATTTTTTATGCGTCGTAGTGAAAAATCGAAAGACACCAAAGCCAGACTCGCACCCAAGCAAAAGATCAGTTATGAAAAGAAACCAGATCCAGCAATCACAGCGTATGCTGTGCAATCTCTGAACTGGTTACGCCAAGCTGAATTTTTAATGAGTGCTCCTAAATTGGCACTTTGTGTTGAAGATAGTGGCTACGAGATTGCTTTTGCAGGACGCTCAAATGCTGGTAAGTCTAGTGCTATTAATGCCTTAACCAACAAAAAACAACTCGCACGTGCCTCAAAAAAACCTGGCCGTACTCAAATGATTAACTTCTTCAGCTTAGGTAACCCTGATCAACGCTTAGTTGACCTTCCTGGTTATGGTTATGCAGCTGTACCAGAAGATATGAAGCGTGTTTGGCAAAAAGAATTAGAAAATTATCTAATCCACCGTAAAAGCTTACAAGGCTTAGTATTACTTATGGATATTCGCCACCCTTTACAGCACTTTGACATGATGATGCTAGAGTGGGCTTATTCACGCCATCTATTTGTTCATATTCTTTTAACCAAAGCCGACAAACTGAACCGTGGTCCAGCAAACAAAGTCTTGCTTGAAGTTAAACAACAATTGAAAAAAATGAAGCTTGATTTCTCTATTCAGCTTTTCTCATCACTTAACAAATTAGGTTTAGAAGAACTCGCAAGTGTGATGGCTGGTCGTCTACATTTCACACTTGATCAAGAGCCGGAATTTGACGTTGACGCGATCCCTGAAGCAAGCGATGAGGATGCAGAAGAATAAATCGTCAAAACAGATACAATTTCTTCATTAAATTTATATTCAATTGGCCCCTATTGCTAAACACAAATGTAGGGGCTTTTTTTATACTCGTTATAACTTCATCGAGTTAAAAATCAGGACTAAATGATGAAATTGTTATCTTTTTTGAAGAACAAGGCTTTAGGTTCTTCTATTGACTATAAAATTCTTCCACGCAAAGTAAAATTTGACTGGAAAGATACCCCTGTAGACTGGATTCCAAACCAACCGTTTGCAAGTTATTTTATTAATGAAATTAATAATATCCTGCCTGCTGGAGAGTTCTGGTTCTGCCGACTCTATAACAAAGTTTTGCCTCGTATTACCGATGAAAAACTTAAACAGGATGTTCAAGCATTTATTCGCCAAGAAGCAATGCATGCCAATGCACACACTTCTGCCAATAAAGAATATTTAAGTGCACGTAATATTGATATCCAGAGAAATCTGGACATTATGAATTATCTATTTACCACCGCTTTGGCAGATAAACCTTTTGACAAAGAAGTTCCTCAATTCTTGCAAGAGCAATGGGATTTATTCCGTTTAGGCGTTATTGCAACGGTTGAACATATGACCTGTGTACTCGGTAAATATGCGCTTTACAACAAACGTTGGGAAGAATTAGGCGCAGATCCTGAAATGGTCGATCTGGTTAAATGGCATGGTTCAGAAGAAATTGAACACCGTACCGTAGCTTTTGATTTATACCGCCATTTAGGAGGTGGTTATATCCCACGTTACTATTTAAGCCTCGCAGTGATTGTACTGGTACTTGGACTATGGGTAGACGGCGCTGCACATATTATGAAGCAAGACCCTCGCTTTGCTGACGCTGCTAAGTCGAGATTTTTCCCAGCATGGGTTGCTGTAGAGTGGTATAAAATTAGCCGAAAAGATAATCAGGTTTTACCGAACCCAATCTGGCTTATTGCTCAGCAAATTGACTACCTTATGCCTTGGTATGATCCGGTCAAAGAAGGCAGCACTGAAGATGCAGTAAGTTATTTATCTCAATCTCCAGCAGCAAAAAGAGCCGAACTACAAGCCGCTTAAAAATAAAAAAGCAGGATATAAATCCTGCTTTTTTATTTAGAGATCAGACACTGATATCTTTATCTTTTGTATATCGATCTACAACCACACTAATCATCATATCGCCCTGAACATTTACCACTGTTCTTACCGTATCAAGTAGACGGTCGATTGGAAGTAAAATTGCAATCGCTTCTGCTGGCAAGCCTACAGACTGTAAAACCATAATCATGGTGACCATACCCGCGCTCGGAATTCCCGGTGCTCCAAGTGATGCAATCATTGCTGTTAAACACACGACAATTTGCTGGGTCAGATTTAAATCTAGTCCTACTAGATTTGCCACGAACAGTGCAGCTGCTGCTTCATATAGTGCGGTACCATCCATGTTGAGCTGCGTACCTAATGGAATCACAAAACCCGCCGTTTGAGGACGTACGCCTAAGTTTTCTTGTGCGCATTTCATACTCAGCGGCATTGTGGCAGAGCTAGAGCTGGTTGCGAATGCAGTAATTAAAGCTGTACGTGTGCCTTTGAAAAAAGTCCAAGGACTCATACGACCAAAAATCCAAAGCAGTAATGGTAGAACAACAGCACCATGAAAAATAGTAGTTCCGGTTACCACAACGGCAAATTCAGCCAGTCGACTTAATACTGAAATGTCTTCTGTCGCCATTAACTTAGCAAGTAATGCAAAAATTCCTAATGGCGCCAACTTCATGACCCAGCCTACTAGCATCATCATCATTTCAAAAAACTGATGACTCAATAAGCGGATACTCTTAAAGCGCTCACCACCATGAACTAAAGCAACACCCACAAATAGTGCAAACACGACAACCGCTAGGACATTTCCATCACTAAATGCTTTAAATGGGTTAATTAAAGTATTTTGAATAAAATTAGTGAAGAAAGTTGCCGGGTTTAAACTATCTGGTGCCTGATAACTTTGCATTGATGCCTGAAAAATTGAAATATCTACGCCTCGACCCACCTCAAATAAATGAGCACAGCTAATACCTAAAATTAAGGCCAAGGTGGTGGTAGTGATACAACATAAAAATGTGATTTTCCAAACGGGACCTAACTGCCCACCTGCCTGTAAATTTGAAACTCCAACCACAATGGAGGTAAAAATTAATGGCACCAACAACATTTTAAGTAGTCCAATAAAAACACTACTTAATACGCCCAAGCCATATAAACTATGCTTTACAAAAGCAGTATCAGGATACATGGTGAGTAGGAAGCCAAAGGCTAGACCTAAAATCGCGGCAATCAGAATTTGTGTATTTAAGTTCATATCAACGTTATTTTTTTCAGTAGGCAATACTTTTGCAAATATGACATGAGCTTGATTTTCATTCGAGCAATTTTTTGTCACATGCTTTGAATTAAAAATAAAAAAGCCATCTTTTTAAATGGCTCATTATTAATTATTGAGTTTCAATTTCCCGCAAACGGATCAAACCCTCTTGCACCGTACTACATACAAGTTGGCCATTTTGCCACATACGGCCAAAGTTTAAACCGCGAGAAGCTGCGCTCACTGTGGCTTCCATGTCATAAAGCATCCATTCATCAGCACGGAGTGGTCGATGGAAATAAATGGCATGATCAATACTGGCACATTGCAAACTTGGAGAAATATAGCTTAAGCCATGTGGTCTTAAAGCCGTAGTCATTAAGGTAAAATCTGAATAAAACGCCACAATTGCTTGGTGTAAAGCAATATCATCCAGCTGTTTTGGAATGCGATCATGGGTACGAATATAGTGCGCATTAAACGGCGCTTCGGGTTGCGGCTGAAATGGATTGACTGGATCAATCGGACGAATTTCAACATGACGCTCACGCATGAAACTTGCACGGACATTTTCTGGTACAAAATTAAGAATACCTTCCTTCAGTTCACTTTCCGATTTTAACGTCTCAGGAGCTGGGTATTCTGGTTCTGAATGTTGGTAGTTCAAACCTTCTTCAGGGTTGGCGAAAGACACCATTGCCGAGAAAATAACTCGTCCATGCTGAATTGCCCGAACTTGACGGCTGACAAAGCTTTTTCCATCACGCAAACGATCTACTTCATAGATGATTGGAGCATTAATGTCGCCACCATATAAAAAGTAAGCATGCATAGAATGCGCAGGACGGTCGGTTGTATAAGAGGCAGCACGTAAAGCCTGACCTAAAACCTGACCTCCAAAAACACGTTTACCGACCAAATTACGGCTAATTCCACGGTAAATATTTTCTTCAAGCTTTTCTAAAGTGAGCAGCTCAACCAGTTCTTGGGTTAACGCATTCATGAGAGATACCTTCATATTGCAGGCAAAATTGGTATTAAAGGACAGATGTGTAGAATCTATTGTGCCATAAAAAACTATTTGTACATGGAACAATCAGTCAACTTCTGACGAACATTGCCCTTAAAACAGCTAAAAATACGATTTTTAACGATAAAAAATGCCAAAAGCATTATAATTTATAAGAAAGTAGCATATTGTTTTTTTTAATAAATGCCTCAAAATAATTACCCTCTGCATTTGGTGCCGGGATTTGTCTTTAAGAAGTAGGAGTTCTTATGTCCAAGAGTGGGTTTGGTCAAATGTATCGTCGGCTTTCGAGTAAGCTACTTGACCTCGTGGTAACACCACATGTTCTTGGGGAAGTTCCTACTGAACCAGTATCAGAAACAGCGGAAACTACTGAAGCAAAGACTGAACGCCAAAAAGTGGTGTGCTATGTCTTACAAAACCATTCTCGCAGTAATGCTTTAGTGGTGGATGGGGAAACTCGCCGTTTAAATTTAAAGCCAGCATTAGATCCGTTAGTGATCGGTTCTCATCAGGAAAAAGCATCAGTTTTATTTTTACAGCATAATGATGAAAATAACCTGTTAAATCCCCCTCCTCATGCTTTTCCACCTCGCTTAATTAAACTGATTGAAGTTTTACAGGCAAATCCTGAACTCGACATAGAACTGGTTCCAGTAACCGTTTTATGGGGCCGTTCGCCAGATAAAGAAGACTCTTGGTTCAAGCTCTTATTCTCAGATACATGGGCAACACCAAGTACAGTTAAGCAGCTTGTGAATATCGGTTTACATGGTCGCCAATCTTATTTGGAGTTCCATGAACCGCAGTCTTTACGTGACCTCGTTGAATATGCTCAACAGCATTATCCGAACCTTTCACCAGCGACTTATATTGTTAGTACCTTAAATGACTATCTTGACCGTCAACGTGAAGTGGTTTTAGGCCCTGACTTATCAGATCGCCGTAATGTTATGCAGTCAGTTGTAAAGTCTCGTGACGTGCAAGAAGCCATTCGACGCGAGAGTATTCGCGGCAAAATTAGCATGCTCGAAGCAGAACGTCGTGCGATTGGTTATGTCAATGAAATCGTATCTGACTATTCACACTCAGCAGTCCGTTTTGCAGATTTGGCATTAACACGTCTATGGACTCAGCTTTATGACGGCGTAGAGGTTCACAACTTTAGTACTGTTCGTGAACTCGCGAAAGATTACGAAATTGTTTATACACCGTGTCATCGTAGCCATATTGACTACTTATTATTGTCTTATGTGATTTATAGACGCGGCCTAATGGTTCCGTATATTGCTGCTGGTGACAACCTGAACTTGCCTTTCGTGGGTCAGCTTTTACGTGGTGGTGGTGCTTTCTTTATTCGCCGTTCTTTCCGTGGTAATGGTCTATATACCACTGTATTTAAAGAATATTTGTATAGTATTCTTTCTCGCAATACGCCACTTGAATACTTTATTGAAGGTGGACGTTCGCGTACAGGCCGTTTATTACCACCGAAAACCGGTATGCTTGCCATGACGGTTCATAGTCATTTACGCGGCCGTACAAAGCCAATTGTGTTTGTACCAACTTATATTGGTTATGAGCGCCTAATGGAAGGTTCGACTTACGTTGGCGAAATGCAAGGTAAGCCAAAAGAAGCTGAATCTATTTTTGGTATTATTAAAACATTACGAAAAATTGAACGCATTTTCGGTAAGGTACACGTTAACTTTGGTGAACCCGTTTTCCTTGATGATTTGCTTAAACAGCATAATGCAGAAAATGTCTACATCGAGAAAAATGACGACCCAATTCCTCAAGCCGTTTCAGATGCTGTAAATAGCTCTGCACATGCAATTCTAGAAAATATTAACCGTGCGGTAGTCATTAATCCGGTTTCTTTACTCTCAATTATTTTGCTTGCAACACCAAAGCATACGCTTGATGAAGAAATCTGTATTAAGCAGCTTGAAGCTTACCGCAATTTAGCCTCGAACTTCCCTTATGATCAGCGTACAGAAGTAACACCGTTATCTGGCAAGGAAATTATTGCTTACGGCTTAAAGCTTAAATTGATTAAGCGTGTACAACATGCGCTTGGCGATATTATTGCGATTGAAGATAACCAAGCAGTTCTGCTTACATATTTCCGTAATAACATTTTGCATGCTTTCGTTTTACCTTCATTGGTTGCATCGCTTGTTGAACATAATGGGAAAATCAGTCGTGCTGATTTAAGCAATGTCATCTATACGCTTTATCCATTCTTAAAAGCCGAACTATTCCTTAAATGGAAAAGCAGTGAGCTTAAAGAACAGATTGAGCAATATGCAGATGCATTGGTTCAATCAAACCTTATTCAGCAAGATGACGAAGGCAACTTGATTAGCTCTGCTCCAAATACTGAAGAGCACAATCAACTTGTAGTATTAGCAACACCTGTTAAGCAAAGTCTTGAACGTTATTACATGACTTTAGCTTTAATCACTCAACGTGGTTCAGGCAATATTTCAGCAAAACAAGTTGAAGAGTTAAGTCATTTATTAGGACAGCGCTTGTCTGTTCTTTATGAATTTAATTCTCCTGAGTTCTTTGACAAAGCACTATTCCAAAGCTTTATTAAAGTTTTAACTCAGCAAAATTACATTCGCACAAATGACCAAGGCCAAATCGAGTTTGATGATAATTTCCGTCAAATGGCAGCAGGCGCACAGTTAGTACTTGATGAAGTAACGTTACAGATGTTGCAACACATCACAACCTTTACTGATGAAGAGTTAAAAGAAGCTCTTGAAGCAATGGCATCTCAACAAGCGAAACGTCGTTTAAAACGTAAAAAAGCTTAGAATTTTACTCAAAATAAAAGGCAACTTGGGTTGCCTTTTATTTTATCTACGCATTGAACATTCGAAGTAACGTGGATCATCAATACAACGTAAGCGCTTCATCAATTCAACAAAGTAAGCATCATAATATCCAGAGCGAACATATTGATTGCGTATTTTGGCCACCATAATGTCATAGCTCTGCTTTTCGTAAAAAGAAACATCTACCCAATAATAGGCAGGTAAATGGTTTTCCCACTGTATCGCTCGATTCGTTAATAATTGGCTATTTTGCACAAACCAAGCTCGAATTTTTCGGCCAAAATTGGCAGGATAAGCTTGAGGTTTAATAATTAGATTTACCCCGAAATAAGCCAGTGGAAAGTTAATCACCTGAGTGTCTGGTCCAAAATCTTTCTGTAAGTTATAAGGTAAAAGCCCATAAATCGGTGCAGGCATAATATCGATTTTGTTTTGCTGAAATTGTGCAATCGCATTGGATAAATCGACATAGACTGGCTGCGCCCCTACACTTCTCACCAAAGCCTGTTGGGGCGGATTATTGGCTAACACCCCGACCCGTTGACCTCTAAGCTGTGCCACTTTCGATATTTTTTTGTTTTTCATGACCATATAGGCAGTTCCTACCGGAATCATACCAACTACTTCATAGTCTTGATTAATTAGTTTTTTCTCAATCGTCGGGTGATTTAAAAGCTGTAATAAATTTCGGGCGGTTCGGTTATTAGGTATAAGACCAATACCCGAACTGCTCCCCATAAAATGATTGTATTGATACGTATTAAAGTTACTGGCTGCTAGACCCGAACATTTTCCCTCATCAAAAGCTTGTATAGCTTGCTGCTCTTTTTGATAACTGACGACCTTGAACTTGACTTGATATTGCTGAGCATATAATCGGATGTCATTTAAACGACGCGTTATATCCCCTTGGGTACCCATAGGATCATATGTGCACCACAACTGATCCTCGGCCCAACTCGCAACAGACATTGCACTCAAAATAAGAGCTAAACAAAATTTCTTTACTTTCAACATTTTTATCTTTATCGGCAATTTATTTGCCTCTTCAGGTATTTCTATTGTTATTTAAAGTTTAGTCTAAATTTTGATTTGTACCATGAGCATTTAAACATAATAAATAGTCATTAAAGCAAATCGGGTGCTCCAGCTGAAAACCTGTTTCAAATAAATATTTCGCATATATTTTTTTACCTGAAACATGAGCTGAATCTAAGGTGAGTAGCGGTAAGTCTAATTGGCTTTGAAACCAAAGAATGACTTCATGTAGAGGCACAGGGGCATTATTGGCAACAAGATAGCTCTTATGCGGTTTTTCATAATCGGCTAAAAATACTAAAAATCTTGCTAAATCATCAATATGAATACGATTACTATAGTGAATATTTGGATAAGTCTGTGTGTTTTCAGCCATTCGTTTTAATCGATCGACCGAAGCACCATAGATACCTGTAGGACGCACAATCACGCATTGAGCTGGAAAATATTTCTGCCATAGCAATTCCATATTATGAAGGATATGCCCTTGAGCATCATTCGGATGAATCTGGCTATCATCATCAATCGTTTCACCAGAATTTTCACCATATATCCGCGTAGATGACACGACAATCAATCTTTTGACTGGATGAGCTTTTAAAGCCTGACGAATAGGTTCAATACTGTCCACATAAGTATGTTGATAACCTTGAACTGTACTATCGTCCGGAGAAAGTAAAATATAAACTACATCTACAGGCGCAATTTCACTTAAATCGAGCGTAAAAATATCCTGTACAAGGTGTGTCCCGTAAGGATCTGTTTTTTCACTGCGGCTGATTGTGGTAATTTGATGTCCTGTCTCAAATAGTTGTTTAGCAACACGCTGAGATGTTTTACCATAACCGATAAATAATATATGCATAGAAAACTCGTTGAGGGGACATGACTTCAGTCCATCAGTTACAAGGCGTTGGATCGGCTTCAGCAGCCCTACTCGAAAAACTAAATATTTTTACCACAGATGATTTACTGTTTCATCTGCCCCGTGATTATGAAGATCGCAGTACCATTATTCCTATGAATCAATTGGTGGTTGGTCGTAGTTATTTACTCGAGGGTGAAGTCAAATCTGTTGATTTCCCTCCAGGTAAACGTAAATCTATGGCTGCATTAATACAAGATGAATTTGGTAAGGTGACTTTACGTTTTTATCATATTTATAAAAACTTAACCGACAAAATAAAACCTGGTAACCGTTTACGTATTTTTGGTGAAGTTCGCGTAGGTGCACGAGGGCTTGAGCTTTATCATCCAGAAATTCAGCTCATTAATGAACATACACCACTGCCAAAAACGCAGCTCACAGCAATTTACCCGAGTACTGATGGATTAACACAACCTAAATTACGCGAATATGTTAAACAAGCTTTGAAGCATCATAGTGATGCTCTACCCGAGTTACTCCCTAAGCAATATACAAATGGGTATGCTCTCAAAGAAGCTTTACATTACATTCATGAGCCACCTGTCGATGCCAATATGCTCCAATTGGCCCAAGGATCTCACCCTGCACAGCAGCGACTTATTTTTGAAGAACTGGTCGCACATCAAATTAGTCTTCTCACCCGACGTGCTTATATTCGTCAAATTGCCTCGCCCACTTTCCCAAGCAGCAAAGTACTTGCGAAAAAACTGTTAGAAGCTCTACCCTTTCGAATGACCAATGCACAAAAGCGTGTATCAAAAGAAATTTTAAGCGACTTAAAACAACACCAGCCTATGCTGCGTTTGGTACAAGGTGACGTAGGTGCAGGGAAAACTTTAGTTGCGGCAGTTGCAGCATGTCATGCATTAGAAGCAGATTGGCAAGTTGCATTAATGGCACCTACCGAAATTTTGGCAGAGCAGCATTATTTAAATTTTAAACGTTGGTTTGAACCTTTGGGCATTACGGTCGCTTGGTTATCTGGCAAACAAAAAGGTAAAGCGCGAGCACAAGCTGAACAACAAATTAAAGAAGGTCATGCCGAACTGATTGTAGGTACTCATGCCTTATTTCAAGATAATGTTGGGTTTGCAAAGTTAGGACTTGTGATTATCGATGAGCAACATCGCTTTGGGGTAGATCAACGGTTAGCCTTACGTAATAAAGGCGCTGAACAACTAACTCCACATCAATTGGTCATGACTGCAACGCCAATTCCTAGAACATTAGCGATGAGCGCTTATGGCGATTTAGACACATCCATTATTGATGAATTACCACCAGGTCGTACACCAATTCAGACAGTGACTATTCCGCTAGATCGTCGTGAAGAAGTGCTAAATCGAATTGCTACAAACTGCCGAGAAGGCAAACAAGCTTACTGGGTATGTACTCTGGTTGAACAGTCCGAAACTTTAGATGCTCAAGCCGCGGAAGCCACCTATCAAGAAATGAGAGAGCGCTTTCCTGAACTTAATATTGGTTTAGTTCATGGCAAAATGAAAGCTGATGAAAAGCAATCTGTCATGCAAGCATTTAAAAATAACGAACTACAACTCTTGATTGCCACAACTGTCATTGAGGTTGGGGTAGATGTACCCAACGCTTCGATTATGGTTATTGAAAATGCTGAGCGTTTAGGCCTTTCACAGCTACACCAATTACGTGGTCGTGTCGGACGAGGTGCAAAGGCTAGTTTTTGTGTTCTTCTTTATAAACCACCACTTTCACAAAATGGGCAAGAAAGATTATCAATTTTAAGAGAAAGTAATGATGGCTTTGTGATTGCAGAAAAAGACCTTGAACTAAGAGGACCAGGTGAATTATTAGGAACAAAACAAACAGGTGATATGGGCTTTAGAGTGGCGCGATTAGAACGAGATGACCATTTACTGAGTCAAGCGCATTATGTTGCACAACAAGTTCTAAAAAACTATCCAGAGCAAGCTGATGCCCTCCTGAAGCGCTGGCTTCCTGAAGCACCACGATATGCTTATGTTTAAGTTGTTCAACCCTCAATATCTGTTTCAGTTATTGTCCCCTTGCCTGTTATGTGAAATAGGAACACGGGGCAAATACTCTCTTTGTAAAGAATGTTGGGAACAACTACCGTGGCTTAAGCAGACAGTTCAGCGTAATGATCTATCTGTTCTTGTGGCCTGTCATTATACCTATCCAATTAACCGCATAATTCAGCAGTTTAAATATGAACAAAAATTACATTACCAAACCTTACTTGCTGAAGTTTTGCAGCAGATAAAATTTCCTAAAGTACAGGCCATAGTACCGATGCCTATTTCTAAACAACGTTTAACGGAACGTGGTTTTAATCAATCCTTATTACTTGCCAAACTTCTAAGCAAGCAATTAAGAATACCCGTTTGGCAGCCTGTACAGCGCCTAAATGAGCGCTCTCAAAAAGGGTTATCTCGACTTGAAAGATTTAAAAATATTGAACAGCAATTTGTTGCGATAACTCAAGAAAAACGACGCTACCGTCGTGTGTTGATTATTGATGATGTAATCACAACAGGAAGTTCAATTTCCGCTTTAAGTCAGGCACTCAAACAGCTAGGTTGCACCTCTATTTATGCAAGCTGCCTAGCTGCTGCCTCATCTACATCGTATTAAAATAATCAAACTGTAGATAAGTTTTGCTCACACCATGGAATTACAATTTCTTTAGTTAATGGCGCAAGTTTGGTCTCGGAATCATTAAATTTCACCCACTTCATTTCAGCAATTTCAGCTGCAATTTGTGGAGATTGTTTTAATCGAACCAAATATAAATGGCTAATCAGCGTATGGTCCGGTTCATTAGCAGCTGCTGTCTCAAAACGCCCTATAAACTGTTCTATTACACACGGGCTGCCTATTTCTTCCAAAATTTCACGTTGTATGGCTGTTTCTGGAGCCTCATTCGGCTCCAGCTTACCGCCTACTTGCATAAAAGCTTGTGTATTACGCTTTCTAACAAGCAATAATTCATTGTGTTCATTTAAGATCACCGCAGCGGCGACCGTAATTATTTTCACCTATTTAACCTCGTTTATGGTTGAACGTCTGCATTAGCCCATTTTGGAGCTGGTGGTTGATATTGTTCAAATTGTTGAAGAATATCCTCGATTTTATCCGATGCGATCAATTTATCAGCGAATCGCGCTTGGCTAAAACCTTTATCTACAGTTCCTTGAACCATTTTAAGCAAATCTTCATAAAAGCCCGCTACATTTAGAAAAGCACACGGCTTTTGATGAATACCTAATTGCGCCCACGTCCATTGTTCAAAGATTTCTTCCAATGTACCTGCACCACCTGGTAAAGCAATAAAACCGTCCGACAGATCTGCCATTTTGGTCTTACGCTCATGCATATTCTCGACGACATATAATCTTGTCAGTCCGGGATGAGCTAACTCGCGATCGACTAAAGCACGAGGAATGACGCCAATGACCCGCCCACCGGCTTGCAAAGCACTATCAGCGACAACGCCCATTAAACCTGAACGGCCACCGCCATAAACGAGAGTTTTACCTTGTTTGGCAATAGTTTGACCGGTTAATTGAGCAATTTGTTGAAAGATTGGGTCTGAACCTAGAGATGAACCACAGAAAATGCAAATTGAATTCATAGTATAAAAACCGTTTTATTGAACTGTCATGCTGACAAACTAGACTATCGACAGAGTTTTTTTTTGCAAAATAGCGTATTGGCAAGTGTTTTTCGGCAAATCCTTGTCTAAAATACACCCATCGATTTCCATCAGACTGCGTGAGGAAAAAAGACACATGCTTGAAGCCTTTTATGCCACAGAACGCGGAAGTCTGGAAGATGCCACCATCAACGGTGGATTTGATCTACATCCCGAATTAGTATGGCTTGATCTAATTGCACCCTCTCAAGAAGAACAACAATGGGTCTTAGATGCCTACGATCAGAACTTACCTACACTAAAATCGCTAGAAGACATTTCATCTTCTGCTCGATTCTACCGTGATGATGACGGTATTTTGCATATCAGCACCTATTTTTTAACGAAAAATAAAAATTATCAGGTCGATGGTGATGCTGAAGAGTCATCGCATATGCTTGCCATGGTGCAAACCGTAGCATTCATTTTACACAAAGATCGCTTATTTACTTTGCGTGGTGAAAAGCTCGTTGCCTTTCGTGCGTTTCGTGCCCGAGCTCGCCGTAATGACTATGAAATGGACTATAAAGATCCAACTTGGATTTTATTAGGCCTGCTTGAAGCAAAGCTGGATGAGCTTGCAGATATCTTAGAAGATATCCACAAGGATCTAGAAAAATACTCTACTGAGGTTCTTAACAACCATCAACGTGAGAAAATTTTAGACCTTGATGACATGATTACCCGCTTGGCGCAACAAGAAGACATGCTTGGAAAAGCACAACTTTGTTTAATTGATTTACGACGTGTCTTAACGTTTTTATCTCGTCCACGTGCCTTAGGCAGTCATATCTATGATGCCGATATTCGAGAGCTCAGTGAAGACGTCCGCTCGCTTGTAGAACATGATGCGTTCTTATTCCAAAAAGTACGATTCTTACTTGATACAACGTCTGGGTTCATTAACACCGAACAAAACGATACGATTCGTCGATTCTCGATCTTACCAAGTATGTTAGCGCCACCGATGCTCATCGCAAGTATCTATGGTATGAACACTGAAGTATTGCCTTTTGCTCATGGTAAAAGTAGTTTTATCGCTGTCTTATTAATTATTGCTGGCTTTTTTATTGGCCCTATCATTTACTTCCGCTGGAAAAAATGGATTTAAAGTCTGCACTTACAATCTATTAATTTCTATAAAAAAAGCACCTAAATTTAGGTGCTTTTTTTATTTTTGCATAATCAGACCAAATGTAGATCTTCTTGCAAATGGCAAGCTTGAATGATTTTCAGCATCTTCTCTGGAACATTTTTAAAATTTAATC
Source organism: Acinetobacter nosocomialis (assembly GCA_025736915.1). Taxonomy (GTDB): domain Bacteria; phylum Pseudomonadota; class Gammaproteobacteria; order Pseudomonadales; family Moraxellaceae; genus Acinetobacter; species Acinetobacter nosocomialis_A. The sequence goes on from CP107049.1 coordinate 1,557,526, forward strand.
CAGACTTCTGTGGAGTCTGACGTAACCATTGAACTAACACAGCCAATGCTAACGTATTACCATGCTCAAGCTGTTTTAAATCAACAATTAGAGGAAAGCTTGTTTGCTTCTTAATAATTGCCAATCCAGCTTGGTATTGTTGTTCAGCATTTTCAAAATCGATTTTGCCTGAAACAACTAACTCTTGGTTAAGATACTGAACCACTCTTCACCTACTTATTTTTGTTTGTTCTGATTAACAGCAGCATCTGCATCAGGTTGGAATGTAGCAATTGCTTTATTTAAATCGCCACCATTACGCTTAACAGTTGCAGCAAACTGGTTGCGGAACTGTAAACCTAAATCAATACCAGAAACATTGATGTTACGGATTTTCCACTGCGAACCTTTGTCAGCCAACTGGAACGACACAGGAATTTTGTCGCCATTGTGGTTGAAGTCTAAAGTCACAACAGGGTTTTTACCTGCAGTCGCTTTATAAGGACGCATGGTGTAAGTTTGGTTTGTATACTTAGCAAATGCACTACCGTAATTCTCAATTAATGTATTACGGAAGTTTGTTTCAAACTGAGCACGCTGTGCAGCTGTACTATACTGATTTGTCGCATAAGTACCCATCACAATACGAGTGAACGCTTGCGAGTCAACATACGGATCTAAGTTCTGACGTATGATTGATTTAACCAAAGCAGGGTTGTTTTGTAACTTGGCATGATCTGTTTTTAAACGAGCAATCAAACCATCAGCAACACGCTTAATAAAATCAGGTGGTGCTTCTGAAGGTGCAGCAAAAGCTGTACCTGCAATCATAGTAGACAAAATACTTGCTGTCAGGGTTTGTTTAAACAACGTATTCACCTGGAACCACTCCTTCAAATAATCTCTTACTCAACAAATGACGGCTGTGCGCTGCTGTCAGTACTTGCAGGAGCTTTTTCTTCTGCTGAGGATGATGAACCAGCGGCAACTTTACCTGCGCCACCACCAGTAATAAATTTACTAATTAAATCTTCTAAATCCATCGTTCCTTGGGTGTTAGAAATTGTATCGCCACGTTTAAGGTAGTTAAGACCACCACCTGGTACGATTTTTAAATATTTCTCACCCAACAAACCATTGGTTGCAACCATTATATAAGCATCTTCATCAATACTGGTGATGGATGACATGTTACTGATCAGTTGCTGTTCCATTGTTTTTTGTTGCGCTGGAGTCGCTTGCGTATAATCAGAACTATAACGTAATTCGTCTAAAGCATTTTTTTGAACTTCTTTTAACTGCTGAGCATTAAAACTTGTCAGTTTTCCATCAAGGTCAAAAGTTACTGTAGCTAAACGCGTAACTGGATCAAGCGTAATTGAATCAACACGACCAATTGTTACACCGCTCATCGTTACTTTAGCACGTGGTTTAAGTCCGTTAACGTTATCAAACTGAGCTTTCATGGTGTAACCTTCGCTCAAGTTTGTACCTACCAAACCACTTACTTTCATTGCTAAAAAGAATAAAGCGATACCGAAGATAATGACAAAGATACCTACGGCCAGCTCACTAGTACGTGATTTCATTAAATCCCTCCGAACATGACCGCAGTCAACACGAAATCAAAACCTAAAACACATAATGAAGAATATACAACCGTCCGGGTCATTGCCGTTGCAATACCTTCAGGTGTTGGATCACATGCATACCCTTGGAAAACTGCAATCCATGTACAAAGTAAAGCAAATACAATGCTCTTAATGATGCCATTTACGACATCATGGCCAAATTGAACATTATTTTGCATACCACTCCAGAAGGAGCCTTCATCAACGCCAAGAAAGTCAACGCCAACCATTTTGCCGCCAACGATACCAATCGCAGCAAAGATAACAGTTAACATTGGCAAACTGACTATGCCAGCCCAAAGACGTGGTGATACGATTTGCTTTAAAGGGTCAACACCAATCATTTCCATACTGGCAAGCTGTTCACTTTGTTTCATTGAACCAATTTCAGCAGTTAATGCAGAACCTGCTCGTCCAGCGAAGAGTAAAGCAGCAACAACTGGTGCAAGCTCACGCAGTAGGGTTAAAGACACCATCGTGCCTAGCATTGATTCACTACCCACATTGACCAATATTGAGTAGCCTTGCAATCCGAGTACCAGACCAATAAATAAACCTGATACCGTAATAATAAGTAAAGACATTACCCCTACACGATGCATTTGATAGACGAAACGTCCAAAACCGCCCGATGAAGGTAATGAAAAAATAATCTGTAAGAGCATCAGTGCCGCAACACCAATCCCTCGAATCCGCTCAATAACGAGTCTACCTAACCAGGCAATCGTATTCATGGACGAACCTCGTTATCTAAATAAGCTTGATGGCTAAACTGGTATTCAACTGGACCTTCTGCCGAGCCGGTTAAGAACTGTTTTACAAATGGCGAAGCATATTTTTGCAATTCTTCTGGCGTTCCTTCCCCTTGAATTTTCCCTTCTGCCACAACATAAATGTAATCGGCAATAGATAGGGTTTCAGGAACATCATGCGAGACAATAATGGTGGTTAAATCCAAAGCTTCTCGCAATGAACGTATGAGACGCGTTAAAACCCCTTTTACAATCGGGTCCTGCCCTGCAAAAGGTTCGTCATACATAATTAAATCTGGATCAAGTGCGATTGCACGAGCCAAAGCAACTCGTCGATTCATACCGCCTGATAGCTCAGTAGGCATAAGCTGTTCTGTTCCACGCAGGCCAACAGACTCAAGCTTTAAAGCGACCAGTTCAGCAATCAGATTTTCAGAAAGCTTCGTATGCGCACGGATTGGAAAAGCGACATTTTCATAAACCGACATATCGGTAAATAAAGCGCCACTTTGGAAGAGCATTCCCATACGCGCACGAGCGGCGAACAATTCCTGACGTGACATTTGAGCAATATCTTTACCATCAAGCAAAACCTCACCCTGATCAGGAACAAGTTGTCCACCAATCAAACGTAATAAAGTCGTTTTACCTGTACCAGATGGTCCCATAATGGCCGTAATCTGACCGCGACGTATATTTAAACTAATATTGTCATAAATGACGCGTTCCCCTCGATTAAAACTCAAATTTTTCACTTCAATGAGTGACTGAGTCGAGAGAGGAGTTTTATTATTCATAATGGCAATCATTCCTGCACTTTTATGCCCGCATACTATAACACTGAATTTTGGGAATCTTGTTGTAATTTTGACAAAAGCAAAGACAACTAAACGTATAAATATAGGTTAGTTTTTGAAGGGAATTTACTGATTGAGCACTTGGAACTGATCTACAAAATGGCCTGTTAGCAAAGCATAGGCAAAGTAAATCCCATTGCACAAAGCGAGTACAATAAAAAGATATGGCAAACCATGTTGAAGTAATAATTTACTCAACCATGTCAAAGATGCCCTTTTTCGATTACTTTTACGCATTATTACAATTAAATTTGAACTGCTTCACACTTTATTATTTTATAGCAAAACTGAAAAATAAAAAAGGCCAGTTTATTAACTGGCCTTTTTTTTAATCTTTTTAAAGATTAACGGTCGAATTTACGACGTGGTTTGTCATCAAAACTGCGACGTGGGCGATCTTCACCACCGAAGCTACGTTTTGGACGATCTTCACCACCAAACGATGGACGTTCACCACGTGGTTTATCATCAAAGCTACGACGTGGCTTATCGCTGAAACCGCCTTCACGACGTGGACGATCTGAGTTGAACTCACGACGTGGACGATCTTCGCCACCAAATGACGGACGCTCACCACGTGGCTTGTCATCAAAACTACGACGTGGACGATCTTCACCACCGAAGCTACGTTTTGGACGATCACCAAAACCGCTTTCACGACGTGGTTTATAATCTACACGGTTACCACGGTTATCATCATTCGAGTCAAAACGCGGTTTATCATTGAAACCACCTTCACGACGCGGACGGTCTGAGTTGAACTCACGACGTGGACGATCTTCAAAACCGCCTTCGCGACGTGGACGGTCTTCAAAACCACCTTCACGACGTGGACGATCTGAATTAAACTCACGACGCGGACGATCTTCGCCACCAAATGGACGATCACCACGTGGCTTGTCATCAAAGCTACGACGTGGACGGTCATCACGACCACCTTCACGACGTTTGAAGTTGCTTTCGCCTTCGAAACGACGACCACCGCCAAAACCGCCACCACGACGACCATCACGGCCACCGCCGTTGCCGCCACGACCACGACCACCACCATCACGACCTGAACGAGCAGGAGGTGGAGATGGCTCTAAGCCTTCAATTTCAGAAACGCTTAAACGAGCTTCTAAGTATTCTTCAAGTGCACGAATCTTACCGCGTTCACGATAAGTCGCTAGAGTAATCGCTTGACCTGTACGACCAGCACGACCTGTACGACCAATACGGTGTACGTAGTCTTCGTGCTTCATCGGAAGACCAAAGTTAATTACGTGAGAAATAGTCGGTACGTCAAGACCACGAGCAGCAACGTCAGTTGCAACTAAGATCTTCGCACGACCTTCACGGATACTACGTAAACGACGGTTACGAACCGTTTGTGGCATCGCACCGTGAAGTGCAACAACTGAATGACCTGCTTCTGCAAGTTCTTCAGCCAACATATCAGTGTCTTCTTGAGTGCTTGCAAAAACTACAGCTTGATCTAAGTTTTCATCACTTAACCAATGAGTAAGTAATTTTTTCTTGTGCTCAAAGCCATCAGTCCAATGCAATGTTTGCGTAATATCTGTATTGGTTGAATGACCAGTTTCAATTGCGATACGCATTGGATCTTTCATCATGCATGCTGCAAGACGAATAATACGATCAGCAAATGTTGCAGAGAACATTAATGTTTGTTTACGGTTAGCCGCTAATTCGCTAATTGCTTCTAAGTCTTCAGAGAAGCCTAGGTCAAGCATACGGTCCGCTTCATCAACGATTAAAGCATCTACTTGGTCTAATTTAATTTGACGACGGTTTACCAAGTCAAGTAAACGACCCGGTGTTGCAACAACAACTTGCGCGCCTTTTAACTGTTGAATTTGTTTAGCAAATGGCATACCACCCATAATTGCAGCAATACGAACACCTTTCATGTGACGTACAAATGCAATTGCATCTTGGCTTACTTGTTGAGCTAATTCACGAGTAGGAGAAATAACCAAAATATTTGGTTGAGTTACTGCTTTCATGCGTTCTTTGAACGGAACGAAAGTTTCTTGACCAGCCAAGTTATTTAATGTCGGCAATAAGAAAGCTGCAGTTTTACCAGAACCAGTCTGGCTAGAAACTAAAAGGTCTTTACCTTCTAAAGCTGCAGGAATAGATTGTTCTTGCACAGGAGTCGGGGTAGTAAAACCTAAACCTTCAAGCGCTTGTTGTAAGGTTTCATGCAAAGAAAATTCGGCAAAAGTTTTGCTCATAGAGAGTTTCACCCTAATGGGTGCTCCATTTTTAATAAGTACAAAATAGACATCGGCACAAAGCGGCAAAGCAAAATTAGCTGAACCTTATTATTCAGCGGCAATCCGAGTAACGACGATGTGGATTAAACGCACGCTTGATTACGGCCGAACCTGAAGAATCGCTGAGCGATCGGGGCGCAAGAAATGGTCCTCTCTATGGACAGCGTGCGCTTACAATGAATAGAACAGAATGTTCAGGTAATGAACGGAAATTTAAGTGCGTGGGCGGATTATAGCAGAAAGAATTTAAAAGTCATGTGTTTTAATCGACTTTCTCGTTATTTCTATTATTATTTGTATTTTACCGATCATTAAAAAGTTAAAACCCTCTATAAAAAGAGGGTCTTAACAGAGAAACTATTTCTAAATTATTTTGCAGCTTTGTCCCAAGCAGGAACAACAGTTTGCATTAATGGCTTTAACATTTTAAGTGAACATGCGATCACTTGACCATTTTCAAGTGAATCATTGCCACCACGAGCATCAACAACTACACCGCCCGCTTCTTTAATAATAAGCTCACCAGCAGCGATGTCCCATGGTTTTAAACCAAGTTCAAAGAAACCATCGAAACGACCAGCAGCAACATAAGCTAAGTCTAGAGCAGCTGAACCTCCACGACGGATTTGAGCGCCCGCTTGAGTCACTGCTAATAATGATGCGAAATGTTGTTCTGCATAAGATACGATCTCACCAGCACGTTTAGCACGGTAAGGATGGCCTACTGCCAAGAATGTATTTTCTAAGCTATCTTTTACATTTACACGAATACGGCGTTGGTTCATAACCGCACCGCGACCGCGACTTGCAGAGAACAATTCGTCACGCACTGGGTCGTAAATTACGCCGTGCTGAGTAACGCCTTTATGTTGAACTGCAATAGAAATACAGAAATGAGGGAAACCATTAATAAAGTTTTGCGTGCCATCAAGCGGGTCAATGACCCAGCACCAGTCTGCATCGTGGCCTTTGCCTTCTTGCATACCAAACTCTTCACCTAAGAAGCTATGGTTTTTATAACTTTTACGTAATGTATCAATCGTTAATTGTTCTAAATAACGATCTACACGTGTTACCGGGCCATCAATGCCTTTCTCTTCAACTTGCAAATCGAGTTTATGACGATTTTGATGCGCTTTTAAAAGCTCTTGACCAACTGTTTGAGCCGCACGCGCAGCCATAACCACCATAGGTTCCATTGAACACCCACTACAATACAAATTTGAAGATTTTGACAAAGAATAATGCATAAAAGCGCATACATTTTAGCAAATGAATGCGCTTTATGGGAAAAAATGTTTCAAAAATTTTATTAAAGGCTTAAACCACCTGATTTTGCTTAAGCCAAGCTCTCTCAATTGAGTTCAAAATACCTTTAGCATCTAGACCACAATCTTGCAGCATTTGATTATGCGAAGCCTGATGGAGGAATGAGTCTGGCAAACCTAAGTTAATGATAGGTTTCACAATTTGCTCTTGTGCCATAAACTCATTCACCGCACTACCTGCACCACCCATAATCGCGTGTTCTTCAACTGTTACGAACAAATGAGTATGTTCAGCCAAGTCTCGAATCATTTGTTCATCAAGCGGTTTTACAAAGCGCATATTTACGACACGCACACCGACCTCATGTTTTTGTGCAAGTTGCTCAGCAGCTTCTATAGAAACCATGACACGGCTACCAAATGCTAGAACTGTAATTTGCTCATCACTATTTGGTTTAATTTCTGCAACGATTTCAGCTTTACCTAATTCAAGAACAGTCATTTCTTTTTGAATTTCGACACCCACACCAGCACCACGTGGATAACGTACTGCGGCAGGGCCATTATAGGCATAAGCTGTATGAAGCATTTGACGACATTCATTTTCGTCTTTTGGCGCCATAATCACCATATTCGGCACAGTACGCATATAGGCATAGTCATATGCACCTGCGTGTGTTGGGCCATCTTCACCCACTAAACCAGCACGGTCAATCCCGAAAGTTACATCAAGATTTTGTAATGCAACATCATGAATAAGTTGATCGTAACCACGCTGCAAGAATGTCGAATAAATTGCAACAACAGGTTTTAGCCCTTCACATGCCATACCAGCTGCAAGTGTTACAGCATGCTGCTCTGCAATGGCGACATCAAAGAAACGTTGTGGGAATTGCTTGGCAAACTTAACCATGCCCGAGCCTTCACACATGGCAGGCGTGATCGCAAGCAAACGCTCATCTTGAGCAGCTTCGTCACATAACCACTCACCAAAGACATCGGAATACTTTGGTGGTGTTTTCCCACCTGAAGCAGCATTAATTTTACCAATCGCGTGGTAAGTAATTGGGTCAGCTTCCGCTGGAGCAAAGCCTTTGCCTTTTTTAGTATAAACGTGAACTAAACGTGGGCCTTTACGTTTTTTAAGCGCATTGAACACTTGAACCAACTGAGTGACGTCGTGCCCATCAAATGGTCCAAAATAATCAAAACCAATTGCTTTAAATAGATTATCTGCTGCATCGGTTGCTGATTGGTGTAACCGAGAGTTATAGGTCCATTTTGGATGTGGCTGAATATAAGCCTCACCATGTTCATCTACATTGACTAAATGACCTTTTTCCCAAATTGCAGCTAAATGCTTAGCAAAGCCACCAGTACTGCAAGAAATTGACATGTCATTGTCATTAAGTACAACAATCAAGTCAGCATCATGTGCGACAGCATCGTTCATGGCTTCAAAAGCCATGCCTGCAGTCATTGCACCATCACCCACAATACAAACAACTTCACATGGATCATTTTGATAGCGGCGTGCAAGTGACATACCCAAGCCAGCTGAAATAGCTGTTGATGAATGCCCTACCCCAAAGGTATCAAAAACCGATTCTTCTCTAGCAGGGAAAGCTGCTAAACCATTTTTTGAACGGATAGTTGTAATTTGTTCACGGCGACCAGTCAGGATTTTATGTGGATATGCTTGATGTCCCACATCCCAAACTAAACGGTCATTTGGTGTATTAAAGCAATAATGCAGCGCAACCGTCAGCTCAACCACGCCGAGGTTAGCACCGAAATGGCCACCACTCTGGCCTGCTGCATATAAAATATATTGACGCAACTCATCAGCCACTTGAACCAGTTGGCTATGCTCGAGCTGACGTAATTGTTGAGGATGATCAATTGCATCTAACAATGGCGTAACAGGGCGTTGAGTTGGAATTTCGGTATACAACATATGTGGCAAAGCCTTTATAAGCCTGGCAAATCCTAAGCTGGGTCAAAATGGGTCGATCATACAATCGAATGAAGTCACCTTCAATCAGCCACATTTGCGAACGAGGTCATGCAAAGCATGTCTCTCATACAGTATGGGTATGGTTGGCAGATTATCCTGAATAATCTGACTATTTATCAACTATTATCGTCTTCTTTATACAAAAAAGAAAACCTTAGTGTGCAAAATGATTATGACAATTCGACCAATCTCCCAGCATTACGCTATACTTTAAACCGTTTTCGGTTAAAAGATGAGTTAATCTGTGCCTATAGAGTTCATTGCAACATCAAAACTCCCGACCGCTTTTGGTGAATTCAATATTTCTGTGTTTCAAGATCCAGCAACAGGTGAAGAACATGTGGCACTTTCTAAAGGGTTAGAAAATCCGCCAACAGGCCCTGTTTTAGTCCGTGTACATTCTGAATGTTTAACAGGTGATGCTTTTGCGTCATTGAAATGTGATTGTGGCCCACAATTGCAAGCGACTCAAAAACTCATCAATGAAGCAGGACAAGGCGTAATTTTATATTTACGCCAAGAAGGTCGTGGAATTGGTTTAACCAATAAAATTCGTGCTTATGCCCTACAAGATCAGGGACACGATACAGTAGATGCCAATTTACTACTGAATTTACCTGCCGATGCACGTCGTTACGACATGTGTAGCATTATGCTCGACCACTTAAAAGTAAAAGAAGTGAAGTTAATTACCAATAATCCTTTGAAAATTCAGGCACTCAAAGATCAAGGTATTAATGTTGTAGACCGTGTACCGTTAACCGTAGGTCGTAATCCTTTTAATGAACAATATTTAAAAACCAAACGTGAAAGAATGGATCACCTTTATCAAAAAGATGATTTTTGATTTCAAGTCTATAGTTTAAAAACAACGTTTAAGGGATTTTTTCAAGATTTAGAAAAAATCCCTTACTTTTTTTATGGTTTTATGTTTTGATGTATTTAATTTATATCAATCATCTTTGAGGGTCATTATGCAACATCCGACTTCCACAGATATTCAACGTGTCCGCGAATTTCTCCTCGATTTACAAGCCCGTATTTGCGCTGGTTTAGAACAACAAGAAAAAGCTGGCGGTGGTACGGCAGAATTTATTATTGATGATTGGGAACGCCCAGAAGGTGGCGGCGGTCGTTCACGTGTGCTGCAAAATGGCACAGTGATCGAAAAAGGCGGTGTAATGTTTTCTCACATCAACATTAGCAAACTTCCTGCTTCTGCAACTGAACGTCACCCTCAAATTGCAGGTGCTAAAGCTCAAGCACTCGGTGTTTCTTTAGTTATTCACCCTAAAAACCCAAATATTCCAACCTCTCATGCAAATGTTCGTTTATTCGTTGCAGAACGTGAAGGACAAGATCCGATTTGGTGGTTTGGTGGTGGTTTTGACTTAACGCCATTTTATCCAGATGACCAAGATGTTTTAAATTGGCATCAAGCTGCTTATGACCTATGTAAACCTTTTGGCGACAATGTTTACAACGAACACAAGCAATGGTGTGATGACTACTTTTATTTAAAGCATCGCGACGAACAGCGCGGTGTCGGTGGTTTATTTTTTGATGACTTAAATTGCTGGGATTTCGAAACTTGCTTTAAATATATTCAAGCTGTAGGCAACGGTTATTTAAATGCCATTTTGCCAATTTTCGAAAAACATCGTGAACAGCCGTATACCGAAGCTCAACGAGAATTTCAACTTTATCGCCGCGGCAGATATGTTGAATATAACTTGGTTTATGACCGTGGTACTTTATTTGGTCTACAAACAGGTGGCCGTATTGAGTCTATTTTAGTGAGCTTGCCTAACTTAGCTGCATGGTCATATCGTCCTGAGTGGGATGAAGACTCACCAGAGAAACGTTTAACTGACTACTATTTAAAACCGCGTGATTGGTTAGGTCTAAAAGAAAAAGTTGCTTAATTTTTTTGTTTTGGGGATTCTTTGGCTTCCACCCTAAAGAATCTCCTTTTTTATTTTTCAACTTTTCTGACACCCTCCTAATATTTTTTCTTGTGCCAATTTGACTTATAGTGAGGCCTGCTGAATATTCAGTATAGGATAGGCTTTATCTGCTTTACGCCATTTTAAAATTTTGGATACAAGAATGACCAAACAGTTTGCAGTAATTGGCAACCCGATCGAACAATCACGCTCTCCTGAATTGCATCATGCTTTCGCTCAAAAAACAGGTGTTGATCTAAACTATCAAAAACGACTGGCCCCTCTCGACGGTTTTGAATCGAGCATGCGCAGTTTCTTTGCAGAGGGCGGAAGTGGTATGAACGTTACCGTTCCGTTTAAAGAGCAAGCTTTTGCTTTATGTGATGTGTTAACCGAGCGTGCCCAAATTGCTAAAGCTGTAAATACGTTATGGGTGGAAAATGGCAAATTGCATGGTGACAATACTGACGGTCAAGGCTTAGTTGCCGCAATTCAAGCATTAGAGTGGAATCTTGAGAATACAACTATTTTAATTTTAGGGGCTGGTGGTGCAACTCGTGGTGTTATTTATCCACTGGTACAAGCTGGCGCTAAAAAAATCGTTATTGCAAATCGAACTCTGGCTCGTGCAGAGCAACTTGTAGATGACTTAAAAACAGCAGTTCCGCAAGCTCAACTACAAGCAATTTCCCTAAATGACTTAGAAGGGAATTTTGATATTGTAATTAATGCGACTTCTGCAAGCCTTTCAGGCGATGCTTTACAGTTACCTGAAAAATTACAATTCAAACATGCTTATGAGATGGCTTATGGCAAACCTTCTAATTTCCTAGATCAAGCGAAACAACGCAATGTGCCTTATGCAGAAGGTTTTGGCATGTTAGTAGGCCAAGCGATTGAAGCTTTTTATATCTGGAATGGTGTAAGACCAGACTTAAAAGATTTCTTATAAACAAAAAAAGAACCTACTTAAAGTAGGTTCTTTTTTTATCTCATTTACTATTTTTTAGCAGCGACCATTTGCTTATAAACATCTCGGAAAATTTCATAATCAATAAATTCATTATGTTCAGGTTTTAACTTCTGAATTGTTTTTTCCGTAAGCTGTTGTTTACGAGCGGCCACATAAACGTTCCCTAAAATATCAGCCGTTTCTGATAACAAATGTTTTTCTTCAGCAGAAACACCGTTTTGTTTTTCAAACTCTAACTGATACTGTTTTGAGAAAAGTTGGGCAGGCTGTTTATATTGCTTCTGTAGTTTCTGCCAAGCTTCACGCCCTGCTTTACCTTGCATGGTCTCTATTACAATATGATCTACGGCACGACCTAACTCATGGTCAAACTGTTCATCTTGCTCAAGATGATGCTTTTTCTGTAAAGCTGTAATGCGTTCTAAGGCTTTTCCTTGAGGATTATAGGCATCTTCTTCCGAGAACCAGTAAGCATAAACCTCAGCAATTTCTTGTAGCTGCTGAACAGAGTAATACTTAATATATGACGGTTTTTCAGCAGTCAATTTGGCAATAAATACTGCTTTATAAGTTTTGTCATAGGCATGCGTTGCGTCATAGGTTTTATCTGCAAGTACAGCCAGATTTGCATCTAGATCTTGTACGTCACTATGCGTGCCCACAGGATGCTCTAACACATCACCTTGACCGAGTTTGTCACCAAAGCCTTTAATAAAGTTTTCTAGCATAGAACCTTTACTTGCTTCAGCTACAGATTTAGCTTGTTTAAGCTGCTGCTGATCAATTGAGGTCGCTTTACCATAGTTTAAAATTTGCATATCAGCTTTAATATTGAAGCTATGTTTAAACTCGGCTGGCGTATAAGCAACATCATAAGCCATGTTTACTGCACGGCCTTTGGCATCTAAAGCCACATCAATCGTGATTGGATTTCTTTGCTTCGGTAAAGCTTGCTCAATCTCAGCTTTATGTTTTAACCATAAAGCTTTGAATGCTTCATCATTGATAAACTGATTTTGGTTATAAGCTTCAAACGTTTGTTTTAAAGCGTCTCGGCGAGAATTAGTTTGAACTTTTTCAGCACTTGCAGCGCTCTGGTCTAGCACGTCAATGCCATAAACTTGGCAATAATTAAGATCGCCTAAAGCAACAGGTTTCTTCAGTGTTTTTAATTCAATACATTGATCTTCAGTGAGGGTTACAACATCTTCAGCTTGTGCATCTTGTACACCATCTGCAGCAGCTTCTTCACTGGCATCTTCGTCTTCAGAAGCCGATGCATCTGCAGCTTCAGGAGCTTGCGCCGCCGCACTTAAATTATCTTCACCTTCATCATCGGATGAAAGAGCACCATCAAAGTGTGCGTTGATTAAACTATATAGTTCCTGACTTACAGCAGCGGCATCATCCGAAGAAACTTTTTGTTCTTCTTTATCAGCAGCTCCTTTTTTCGCTTCAGCAGCAGCAAGCTCATTGGCTACCTTTTCTGCCATCTTTTCGTTGTCGAAACCTAAAACACTTTTTTGAAGGTACTTATCATTGACCTGACCATACAACTCAACTTCTAAAAGTAATTCTTCAATCGTAGTTTTTAAACGAATTTTATCAACAGCCCCAGCCTTACGATCTGTATCTGTCAGAGATACGCGTTGTAAGTTTTGCGGGTCAGCCAAACGATAAGAGACCGCACTAGATGATTTAACATATTCAATAAACTTCTTCATATCGACATTTTTAAAGAAGTCTTTGTACTTTGAAAAATCAATATAAGCTAAATTGTTTTGATTTTCTTTATTGACTAAATACGGCATCAAACCGAAGTAATTTACGTAAAACTTATAATTTTCTAAATCAAGCACCATTGGCAATTTTGCCTGAACCAATAGCGTTGGTTTTTCATATCTGGCAGTTAGGTTAAATGAACCCATTTTTTGACGATAATGAATTGAGCCATCATAGCTAAACTGAAGATCATTTAATAAATTAATTAATACGGCATTTACTTTTTCAGAACGTGCTGATGAGGTAAGCCCCAAATCACCTTGTTCATTTGCAATAGCTGCATATAAAGTCTGTTTCTGCGCTTTACTTAAGCTAACTTTTTGCTCACGTAGATACTGATCAACTTTCTTTTGTAATTCAGCATCAAGCTTAGGCGTATTTTCAGCTTTTGAGTTTTGCTTTATTTGTGATGGATCAACCGTAATTTTAAAGTTTCCGCGATAATCGTAACTTGGATATTCATACATCGCGTTAACGCTTTGAATAGCTTTTTGCTCTAAATTCGCAGATGCCACTTGTGGTCGCACACTGTGTTGCGCACATGCCGTCAAGCCCAAACTAAATAAACATAAACTGAGATATTTTAAATGCATAACCTTTTTTAAAACCTTATCGCTTTATCTTTTCAGCAAAACTTGCTAAAAATAAAAAATTAGTTGTTTTTTCACATAAAAGTATAAGACCTGACTTTATCAGAAAATATAATTTCCAGTGTATTTATTTTCGACAAAATTCGCTTTTCTGACATTCTTTTCGGGTGTGATTAACATTGTATTTTTATCATGCGAGTGAATAATCAAATCATCGATTGAGATAATCCCACAATGATTCAAAATTAGGATTAAAGCCATGCCAGCATATAAAGCTCCCTTACACGATATCCGCTTCTTAATGAATGAAGTACTAGACTACCCTGCTCACTATAAAACTTTATCAAATGGTGAAAGCGCAGATCCAGATACTGTAGATATGATTCTTGAAGGTGCGGCCGATTATTGTGAAAACGTACTGTCACCACTTAACCAATCTGGCGATGAAGAAGGTTGCCATTTTGACAACGGCGAAGTAAAAACGCCAAAAGGTTTTAAAGAAGCTTATGACCAGTTCGTAATGGGTGGCTGGCAAGGGCTTTCTTATCCTGAAGAATTTGGTGGTCAAGGCCTGCCAATGTCTTTAAACCTGATCAAATCAGAGATGATGGGTACTGCAAACTGGTCATTTACCATGTACCCAGGTTTAAGTTCAGGTTGTATGAACACTATTTTGCAATTCGGTACAGATGAGCAAAAACAAACATATATGCCTAAGCTTGTTGAAGGTACATGGAGCGGCACAATGTGCTTAACCGAACCTCAATGTGGTACAGACTTAGGTCAGGTAAAAACTAAAGCTGAACCTCAAGCAGATGGTACTTACAAAATCACGGGTACAAAAATCTTTATTTCTGCCGGTGAACACGATTTAACTGAAAACATTATTCACATCGTGCTTGCGCGTCTTCCAGATGCACCAGCGGGTACACGTGGTATTTCTTTGTTTATCGTACCTAAATTTATGCCTACAGCTGATGGCGGTGTGGGTGAACGTAATACGGTAACTTGTGGTTCAATCGAACACAAAATGGGTATTCGTGCTTCTGCAACTGCTGTACTCAACTTTGACAATGCAACAGGTTATCTGATTGGTGAAGTAAACAAAGGTTTACATGCAATGTTTACCTTCATGAACACAGCGCGTATCGGCACTGCGGTTCAAGGTATTGCACATGCTGAGTTATCTTTCCAAGGTGCTCTACCATATGCCAAAGACCGTATGTCTATGCGTGCGCTTTCTGGTAAGAAAGATCCAGATAAAGTTGCTGATGCAATCATTCACCATGCAGACGTACGCCGTATGCTTTTAACTCAAAAAGCAATCGCTGAAGGCGGTCGTGCAATGATTTACTACGCTGCGCAAATCGCTGATAAAATGACAGATGCATTAACACGCGGTGATCAAGCTGCTTTTGAAGACTACGATGACAAACTTGGTTTCTATACACCGATCTTAAAAGGTTTCTTAACTGAACTTGGTTTAGAAGCTGCTAACCACGGTATGCAAGTTTATGGCGGCCATGGTTATATTAAAGAATGGGGTATGGAGCAAATCGCACGTGATGCACGTATTGCGACCTTATACGAAGGAACAACTGGCGTTCAAGCACTCGACTTAATTGGTCGTAAAGTGTTGTTAAGTTCAAAAGGTAAAGTAGTACGTGAATATACTGCTGAAATCTTAAAATTCTGTGCTGCTCACGCACGTAATAAATACTTACGCCGTTTTGCTTGGGACTTAACCAAGCTTTGTGCGCAGTGGAATACGTTAACAGTTCGTATCATGCTTGCTGCACGTAAAGACCGCGACATCGTATCTTCTGCTTCTGTAGATTTCTTGATGTTCTCAGGCTATGTCATGATGGCTTATTTCTGGGCTCAACAAGCTGTGGTTGCTTCTGAAAAATTAGAAGCAGGTAACGGCCAAGAAACTCCTGAATTCTATAAAGCAAAAATTAAAGTTGCTGATTTTTACTTCGACCGTTTATTGCCACGTGCACAAGGTCATGCAGAATCAATGGTGACTACGTCTCGTACACTTACTTCATTACCAGTTGAACACTTTAGCTTCGACTACTAATAATAAGTAAGTATTAAAATCAAAAGAGCGCAATATAAATTGCGCTCTTTTTTATTGAATTAAAATTAACTTTATTCTTTATTAAGCACATAGGCTTTTGTGGGAACAAAATAGTTTTGTTCTAGAAATTCACGATTTTTACCATAATCGCTGTAGAACAACTTCTCCAAATTTACGATTAATTTTTGTTTTGAAATAATATTAAAATAAAAATTAACATCTGATGTTGGACATTGAATCTTTAACTCATGAGCATCAGAATCAACTTTCCACGTCAAAGAAGGACATAATTGATTAATGGCTGCACTTTTTGCACCGTCTTTATTACTAATTCGGCCAAAATGAATAACATTCCAATACGCAGTACCATCAGGTAATAAATTTAAAATATATTCTGCTTCACCTGTTTCACAATCGGCAAAATTATCTTCACACGAAATACGAGTATGGTAGCGACCCGCATATTGTTGATCTGTTTCAGATAATTTTGACGTCTTATCTTGCACACCATCAGGCAAGAAAGTTCGTCCCGCGGCATCATCCAAAGTTTTAACCACAGTAGTACTTTTAACTAAACTATCTTCATGTTTAGAGGTCGTTGCTACCGCTGAGTGATCCTTAGAATCGGCATGATTTGCATCACAGGCACTCAATCCTATACATAAAATGGCAGCCAAACCCAAATGTTTCATTAAAAGACCAGACGACTTCAAAGATATATACATCATTTACATACAACAGCAATGCTACAGTTCAAACTAGGATTCAAGAACGATCTCATCACTGCTACAAACACTTTCAGCCCCGAAAGAGTGCATTTTAGTTGATGTTGCTTTCATTCATTTAAACCATTTACATATTTTAACTATTTTTAGTTTTACCGGACTTTAATTTGCTAATTTTGACGCCATATTTCTACTAACCAAGGGAAATAAATATCCCTTGTCATTTATATATTTGAGGAGAACTACATGACCAATTCTGGTTTATATCGCTCGAACCGACAAAGCATGATCGCCGGTGTAATGGGCGGTATTGCTGAACGTTTTGGTTGGAACGCAAATTTATTACGCATTATTTTCGTATTGGTTTCGGTAATGAGTGCGGCTTTCCCAGGGATTTTAGTCTACTTGGTTTTATGGTTAGTCATTCCTAAAAGACAGCCTGAACAAGTACAAGGTTATCAACAACCTGTTCGTACTGTACGAGAAGAACAAATACATTAAATAACTTAGTTTATTTTGGTCGCTACGGTTGCATCCCCTAATCAACCGTAGCTTTTTTTATTTTAAAAATTATAGTTTTCGATTTAACTGTTGCTGTAAAGCCGCGATCATATCTGCACGACTAATCATTCCTATAAGCTTACGATCTTCAACCACAGGAATGTAGTTAAACGACTTTTCAACAAAGTATGGCACTAAATCTTGAATAGGTTGAGTTGGTAGTACAGTAACCACTCGACGACTCATGATCTGCTTTACATAATGCTGCCAAGAGTTTCTTGGATCAGCTGCCCTTTTAAACCATTCTACGACTTCATATAACGCTAAAGTTCCCACCAAATGGTTTTCTGCATTGACCACAGGTAAACTCATGAGATTCTGCTGTTTAAACTTATCTAATGCCTGATGAATATCATCATCTTCATGTAGTTTAATCACATCACGGCTCATAATATCCTGACAGATATATTGGTTCACCATACGTTCATTAGCGTGCTCTTGCGCTTCTAAAATAATTTTTTCTAAATCGTACTGGCTAATATCTAACAGTTCAGTGTGATGCTCTAATGCATACTCAATATCTTTCGGTTGAATCGACACTTTCTGAGTTGGCGTTGGATCCTTACTTCGCTCATTTAAATGTGCGGTAACTGGATAATGTCGCCCAATCAATCGATTAAAGAAAATAGCGAAACCGAGTAGAAGCAAAGAGTTGAGTAAAACTGGATAAAAAACGAAATAAAAACCTAATTTATGAATGGCAGCGCCGCCCAACACAGCCGTAATCGCAACTGCTCCACTCGGCGGGTGTAAAGAGTCAGTGGTCATCATTAAAAAGATGGCAAACCCAACAGCCACACTAAAAGCTGTAGTTAAATCAGGAATCCACTGCGCACAAGCAACCCCAATAATGCCTGCTAAAGTATTACCAACAATCACGTTCCATGGTTGAGCCAATGGACTGGCTGATACTGCAAATAAAAGAACAGATGAGGCCCCCATAGGCGCGATGTACCAAGCATTAATTCCGCCCAGAACATACCAACTAATTAAGGAGGAAATGGCTAAGCCACATAGTGCTCCAATACCGCAAAGTAATCGTTCTTTTAAAGGCAAAACCTTAAAATTTGGTTTTAAAATCTGTAACCATTCTCGCTGTATAACACTCACAGTACACCTTAGGGGATATGCCGTTTTTATAACGGGCAAAAGTATACGCCCAAAGCCATATAAAGTGTATTTAAATTATATCTTTTAATGTTCAGAGAATTTGCTGAAGTTATTCTTACTATTTTAAAGTTTTAATATTCAATTAGTTTTTCATTCAAATAGCGCCAGTACCGTTTCGGCAAATACTGCACGTGGAGTTTGATATTCTGACGTTCTATAATATTTACACTCTTAAAATAATCTTTCCAAAGCTGATCATACAAAACTTCCTGCTCATCTAACTCAAGCTGAAAACTTTGACTCATGCCATTTTTTAAATTACGGTCAACCTCAGAAGCTTCGAGTGAAACTTCATGTATTTCACGTAAATCATAAAAAATTCCAAACTTACGTTGCTCATCATAAATCAGCCAACGCTGATCTTGATAACGCCGTTTAAAATGCGGCTGGATAAGCGGTAAAACATTAAAATCAGGCCGCACCAAACTTAAAAAAAGCTTATCTTTAATTTTCTTAAACCGAATAAAAGCCTCCATCCGATGCTTCTCTCGCCCGACCTTTTTCGTCCACTGAGCAATCGCTAAAACACTTGGATTTGAATAATCTTTTTCTATGGAAACATGGCTAGTAAACACATAAATACAGTAATTAAATAAATGCTGATAGGCATCTAAAGATTCAGATAAATAAGCAAAATAAAATTGTTTCAACGAAGAAGATGAAAGCTTTTTTTGTAGCGCAGCCCAAACACGTTCAGCATGTTGCTCATTATTTGCAACCTCAATTTTATCGGTAAATAAACCATGTTGAGCTGCATCATTCACACAGAGCCTGACCTGTAATTCTTTAAATTGAAATGCACGAAAAACACAGCTCAGCAGCCCAACCATTGAACCATCAAAATAATAAGCAACTTCCTCATTAAACATGGCTAGAAACCGAGGCTTAATTGTGGCGAGAGTTGCTGCACATATTTCGAAGATCCCTGCGTTAAAATCTGCTGTCGAATATAGCCAGAAGATAGTTCCTTTTGGAATTTTGGACTGTCTTCACAGCGAATAAAGAATTTTGCACGCTGATAGGCCACGCCTAGTTTTTTAAGTAAATCGATATGAATTTTTCCAAAACGGCGAGCCTGCACAATTTTCTTGGCTGATTTCACACCAATGCCCGGTACACGCAAAATCATTTGATAATCTGCACGGTTTAAATCTACCGGAAACTGTTCGGGATGCCTTAAAGCCCAGCTTAATTTCGGGTCAACATCAAGATCTAAGTTAGGGTGTTTTTCATTGACGATTTCATTGACTTCAAAACCGTAAAAACGCATCAGCCAGTCACTTTGATAGAGACGATTTTCACGAAGCAACGGCGGCGCAGAACCCACTGCTGGCAAGTAGTTATTTTCAGTATTAATTGGGATATAACCCGAAAAATAGACGCGTTTGAGTTTAAATTCTTTGTAATGCTTGTCTGCCATAAACAAGACATCTTGGTCTGACTCTTGATGTGCTCCCACTACCATTTGAGTGGTTTGCCCTGCTGGTACATATTTCGGTACATGCTTAATGATTTGTCGCTCATCTTTAAGCTGAATGAGCCTGTCACGTACTAGTCCTAAATCTTTTTGTACTTCCTGATGTGATTTTTCTGGCGCAAAAGTTTTTAGTCCAATTTCGGTCGGCATCTCTAAATTAATACTCATACGGTCAGCATATAAACCTGCTTCATGAATCAGTTCAGGCGATGCTCCCGGAATCGTTTTTAGATGAATATAGCCATTAAAGTTTTCTTCAAGACGTAACTTTTTAACCACTTGAAGCATACGCTCCATCGTATGATCGGCCGATTTAAATATGCCGGAGCTTAAAAATAAACCTTCAATATAATTACGGCGGTAAAAATTAATAGTTAAGTCTACAACCTCTTGCACTGTAAATGCTGCACGTTGGACGTCATTAGAGCGACGTGAAACACAATAGGCGCAGTCAAAAATACAAACATTACTAAATAGAATTTTTAAGAGAGATACACAGCGGCCATCTTCGGTATAGCTATGGCAAATTCCTGAATGACTGGCATCCCCTAGACCTTTATCTTTGTTATTACGGTCACTGCCACTTGATGAACAAGACACATCATATTTAGCAGCATCAGCAAGAATCTGTAGTTTTTCCCGAATGCGATCAGACATATCAAACGACTCATTTGTGACATCGTTTAAAAAATATCATTTCGCATTCTTAAATTTAATCTAGTAAAGTACGCTCAGCGTCATGAGATGACGTTTAAAATGAACCAGCTTAATTAACGTATTCTTCAAGCTGCTTTACACGCTTTTCATACTCTTGCATTGGGCAATATGAATACATCGGTGAGCCAATGTATGAACCTGCATTATTACACTCCTGATCTACATAGGCTTTCCAAAGTCGCTGAGATTTTAAAATATCTTGGTAACGTTCTGGCTGTTTGTATTCTTCGCTTTGTGCATGAATTTGATCAATGAGAGCAACAATTTTTTCTTCATAAGTCTTTTTAGCTTGTTCAGAACAACTATACACGACCATATTATTAATACTTTCAAGCTTCATTTCTTTAATGGTCTGGTCTACACATTGATTGTATTCATCTTGCTCATCAGTTTCGGTTTGCGCGTAAAGCCATGGACTACAGAAAAGGCTGGATAAAACAATAAGTTTGCAGCAAAATTTCAACATAACTTCTTCTCAGTTCTATAATTTTTAATATGCTTCAATATAACAAAAAAATGATTATTCACGCACTTGCGCTTGCACCCATACCATTGCTGAGTTTATCTGCCTTAGGGGTCATAATATTAAATGCTGAGTTCAACCTTTATTCGATTGGAGTTATTTTTCTAGCCCACTTCTTATTTTATTTACTTTTTTATGGCCTTCTGGTTATTCCCTTTGCATATATCATTTCCTATTTTCTTGCTCGTAAAAATCGTTTAAATCTGATGAGTATTTTCATCAGCGCAACTGCGATATGGATTTTGATTAGCCCGATTGCACGTTTGTTTTTTGTCGGGTCATTCCCGTCTCCTTGGTGGAATATTTATAAGATTTACAGTTTTTATCTCATGATTTTATTTACCGGCTTTTGCTACTGGTTAAGCTTGAAATGGCTAAGCCGAAAACAAATAGGCTAATCGCGTATTCATTTGATTAAGCCTTTGCCACTCTCCTACAAAATCCTTATACTTAGGGGCAATTTTTCTCATAAATTCGTGGATGCTACATGAGTCGCGCCATCTCGCATATTGATACATTTCAGGGCTTAATTCTTGCCCTACAAAACTACTGGGCCGAACAAGGCTGCGTCGTATTACAACCTTACGACATGGAAATGGGCGCTGGAACATTCCACACCGCAACATTCTTACGTGCTTTAGGGCCTGAGACTTGGAACGCGGCATACGTTCAACCTTCACGTCGTCCAAAAGATGGCCGTTATGGTGAAAACCCGAACCGTTTGCAACACTACTACCAGTTCCAAGTGGTACTTAAGCCAAATCCAGACAACATCCAACAGCTTTATCTCGATTCTTTAAAAGCAATCGGGATTGATACACTTACTCACGACATCCGTTTCGTAGAAGACAACTGGGAATCTCCAACTCTTGGTGCTTGGGGCTTAGGTTGGGAAGTTTGGCTTAACGGTATGGAAGTAACTCAGTTCACTTACTTCCAACAAGTCGGTGGTGTTGAATGTTACCCAGTAACAGGTGAAATCACTTACGGTTTAGAACGTCTTGCGATGTACCTTCAAGGTGTTGACTCGGTTTATGACCTAGTTTGGACCAAAGGCCAATTCGGTACCGTGACTTACGGTGACGTATTCCATCAAAATGAAGTTGAGCAATCGACTTATAACTTTGAATACGCTCCAGTTGAAAAATTATTTGAACTGTTTGATTTTTACGAGTCAGAAGCAAACCGTTTAATTGAAGCAAAACTTTCTCTTCCTGCTTATGAGCAAGTGGTTAAAGCGTCTCATACCTTTAACTTACTTGATGCACGTGGCGCAATTTCTGTGACTGAGCGTCAACGTTACATTTTACGTGTACGTACTTTGGCGCGTGCTATTGCACAAAGTTATGTACAAGCACGTGCAGAGCTTGGCTTCCCAATGGCAGAACCACACTTACGTGATGAAGTATTGGCACAGCTAAAAGCACAAGCTGAAAGTGAAGCAGCAAAGGCGGAGAAAAACTAATGAGCAAACATACTGTTTTATTCGAACTTGGCTGTGAAGAGCTTCCACCAAAAAGCTTAAAAACGTTACGTGATGCACTACAAGCAGAAACGGTAAAAGGCTTAAATGAAGCTGGTTTAAACTTCGCATCTGTTGAAGCTTATGCTGCTCCACGTCGTTTAGCCCTTAAAATTGTAGATGTAGATGCTGCACAAGCTGATACACAAAAACGTTTTGACGGCCCTGCTGTTCAAGCAGCTTACGATGCAGAAGGCAAACCAACTAAAGCACTTGAAGGCTTTATGCGTGGTCAAGGCATTACAGTTGATCAGCTTTCTACTTTCCAAGCAGGTAAAGTTGAAAAAGTTTGCTATCTAAAAGATGTAAAAGGTCAAAGCCTTGACGCTTTACTTCCACAGATTTTACAAACTGCATTAGACAATTTACCAATTGCTAAGCGTATGCGTTCTGCTGCAAGCCGTACCGAGTTTGTACGTCCAGTGAAATGGGTTCTTTTACTCAAAGACGACCAAATTGTTGACGCAACTATTCAAGATCATAAAGCTGGCAATGTGACTTATGGTCACCGCTTCCATGCACCTGAAGCAGTGACTTTAGCGCATGCAAATGATTACTTAGCTGCCTTAGAAAAAGCTTACGTTGTTGCGAACTTTGAAAAGCGTCAAGCAACTATTCAAGAACAAGTGAAAAAGTTAGCTGATGAAGTGAACGCAACTGCGATTGTTCCAGCTGACTTACTTGATGAAGTAACAAGCCTCGTTGAATGGCCTGTAGCTTTACGTGCAACTTTTGAAGAACGCTACTTAGCTGTTCCTCAAGAAGCTCTTATTACGACAATGCAAGACAACCAGAAGTATTTCTGTTTGATCAATGCAGAAGGTAAATTACAGCCTTACTTCATTACTGTTTCAAATATTGAGTCTAAAGACCCGACTCAAATTATTGAAGGTAACGAAAAGGTTGTACGTCCTCGTTTGTCTGATGCTGAGTTCTTCTTCTTACAAGATCAAAAACAACCGCTTGCATCTCGTAAAGAAAAACTAGCAAACATGGTATTCCAAGCACAACTTGGTACGCTTTGGGACAAATCAACACGTATTGCAAAACTTGCTGTTGCATTATCATCAATCACTGGTGCAAACCCAGCAGATGCTGAAAAAGCTGCATTACTTGCTAAATGTGACTTAACCTCTGAGCTTGTTGGTGAATTCCCAGAACTTCAAGGTATTGCGGGTACTTACTACGCGCGTATTGAAGGTGAAAACACTGAAGTTTCTGAAGCTTTAGGTGAGCAATATTTACCAAAATTTGCGGGTGATGTTTTACCTAAAACCAAAACAGGTACAACCATTGCCCTTGCTGACCGTTTAGATACCCTAGTTGGTATTTTCGGTATTGGACAAGCGCCAACGGGTTCTAAAGACCCATTTGCTCTTCGTCGTTCAGCAATTGGTATCTTACGTTTAATCATTGAAAATGAGCTAGACGTAACAATTGAAGAGTTAGTTAATCTTGCACTTCAGGGTTATGGCGACATCGTTAAAGACCACGACAAAACTCGCGCTGATGCCGTTGCATTCTTGGAAGGTCGTTACCGTGCTAAGTACGAAGACCAAGGCGTTGCCGTTGATGTGCTTCAAGCAGTTCAAGCACTTGCACCAAAATCTCCACTTGATTTTGACAAGCGTGTAAATGCTGTTAACCACTTCCGCACATTACCTGAAGCTGCTGCACTTGCTGCTGCAAACAAACGTGTTGCCAATATTCTTGCAAAAGAAGCAGCCCCAGAAGGTTCTGTAGTTGAAGCGAACTTGGTTGAAGATGCTGAAAAAGCATTATTTGCTGAGCTTCAAGCAGTGACTCCTGCGGTTGAACCATTACTTGCAGCAAAAGACTACACGGCTGCCCTTTCTAAGCTTGCGGCACTTCGCGCGCCGATTGATGCATTCTTTGATGGCGTAATGGTAATGGCAGATGATGCTGACCTGAAGGCAAACCGTTTACGTTTATTGGCTCAGTTGCGTAACTTGTTTACTGCTGTGGCTGATGTGAGTGTGTTGCAAGGCTAAGCCTTAATTGGTTGTAAATTAATGAGAACCCCTCTATAAATTAGTGGGGTTTTTTAATATTAAGAATAAATCAGCAGTTATCATAATGAATACCACTTCAATTAAAAAGTTTTACCGTATAGATGCTTACCTTGTTCTTTGCCACATCCTTTTGATGGCATTCGGTTATGGTCTATGGAAGCTATATCCTCATATAAAGACCAAACCAGATATGAGCGGCCTGTTCTTTATGATTATCTCTATTCTAGGCGGTTTCGCAGGGCTGATTATGCTCGCTATAACTTTGCCTCGTTTAGATCGTTCTGTTCATAATTTATCAGTGAACAAATTTATTTTGGCTCTGCTGTATTGGGTTTCTAGTAGCATTATTTTCGTACTATTTGGCATCAGTAAATTCTTCTTCAATAATCCGCTAGTTTTGCTGGTTTTTGTTTTGGTTTTTTTCAGCAGTGTTTATCTTTCGGTGATTCGCCTTGCAGATATGCGTCAAAAAGACTGGTTGATCTTAAGCGGAATTTTTGGAGCTATTGTGCTGTTCTTCTTTTTGCCAGAGCTTTAGAAAATGGTTTAAGTAAAGATGCTGAGCTTGCAGCACTTCGCCCACCGATTGATGCATTCTTTGATGGTGTAATGGTAATGGCAGATGATGCTGACCTGAAGGCAAACCGTTTACGTTTATTAGTTTAGTTACGTAACTTGTTTACTGCTGTGGCTGATGTGAGTGTGTTGCAAGGCTAATTAGCTCATTATTAATAAAGGGATCTTCTATAGATCCCTTTATTTTTTACGTTAAACAAATTCTTTAATTTCTTCTAAACTTTTCGATGGCTCAAACCACATAAAATCATAATCAGCTATATCATGAATATAAAACGGATCATTTTTCATGATTTCTTCAGCTTCTTGAATCGAAGAGCTTAGAACTAAAATCACCCCACCCACTCTATTTTCTCGGCGCCCTGAGGCCAGAAATTTCTTCTGCTCATAGTAATGATCTAAAAAAGCAATATGCTCTTTGAGTACAGCATCAACTTCGGCTAATGGTTTTTTATAGGTTAAGGTAACAACAATCATCTCATTCTCTTAAAGCAAATAGCGCATGACTTAGCATTAATCTACAGATAGTTTAATGATCTATAGATTATTCGATAGTACGCCTATTCCCCCAATTCATCCACACCAAACTCCCCACAATAATCACTCCACCCAGCAGCACCATCATTGATGGTTTTTCATTTAAGAAAAGTACCGCCAAACTCATCGCGACAATCGGCGAACAATATAAAAAATTCGATGCAATCGTTAACGGCATATTTTTAAGTACATAGCCCCAAAGTACATATGCCATTGCACTTGGAAAAATACCCAATAAGACAACCGACATATTGGCTTGCCAAGTGGCATGTAAAATTTCACTAGGCAAATGGGCACTATAAAATAGTAAAGGAATGGTCCCGAACCAGATGATGTAACACATCATGCTCAAGGCATCATAATTTAAAGCAAATTTCTTATATAAATTAAAATAAAGTCCCCATGCAATTGCAGCTAAAACAATTAATAAACTATAAGGGCTCGGTACACCAAAACCATGATCTCCACTAACCACCAACACGGCGCCGCAAAGACCGAGCAAAATACATAACCATTGTTTGAAACTAATTTTTTCCTTAAAAAGCAAAGCTGAAATAATAAAAGTAAATAACGGAATAGATTGACTCAAAATACTAGATGCGACTGCACTTACATATTGCTGCCCTGTATTTATAAGCAAATGATGCAGAGTTACAGAGAAAAAACCTAATACAGCAAGTGCAGGGACATCTTTCCACTTTAAAGGTTGAATGCCTTTTTTCATGACCAAAAGCAGTAAAAAAAACGATGCAATCAAAAAGCGGAGCAAGGCAATATGCTGTGGTGTATATGAATGCAAAGCACTATGTACACCAATAGGTGAATAGCCCCAACAAAAGACAGTCACAGCAATACATAAATAGAGCTTAAATGCGGGAGGCTGGGTTTCGGCAGCAAGAGAAATTGCCATGTTAAATCTGCACTAGTGAAATGGAACACTTTCATCATATGCGCATGGATAGTTGAATAAAATTAACTTATATTGAGTCAAATATTCATTAAAAGTGAATGATAAAACATGGATATCGCACAGTTAAAAATGTTTCAGACCGTGGTTGAATGCGGCACCATGGCTAAGGCATCAATGCAACTACATTGTGTACCCTCCAATATCACAACGCGTATTAAACAACTTGAAGAAGAACTAGGGGCACCGCTGTTTTATCGTGAAGGAAAAAGCTTAAAGCTCACGCCATCTGGAGAAATCTTCCTTAATTATTGCCATAAAATTTTAGCACTCTGTGACGAAG
The DNA here is from genome assembly GCA_025736915.1 of Acinetobacter nosocomialis. GTDB lineage: Bacteria > Pseudomonadota > Gammaproteobacteria > Pseudomonadales > Moraxellaceae > Acinetobacter > Acinetobacter nosocomialis_A. The sequence continues at coordinate 1,584,777 of CP107049.1, forward strand.
CCAAGCGAAGTATTCACCCTAATGCACCGCCCTCTGGCCCATTAAAAATTGGAGCTATTGAATCGTCTGCCACAACTCGCCTACCCAATTTACTTGCGAAATATCATCAACGTTATCCAGAAGTTTCCATTCAAATTATTACTGGCACATGGAAACAGCTATTAGTCGATATTTCTCAGCACAAACTTGATGGTGCAATTGTCGCGGGCAATATCGAGTTTCCTATGCTGAATAAACTCAGTATTTATCAAGAAGACATGGTCCTAATTGCGTCCCACTCTTTGGGTGAAATTCATTGCCAAGAAGATCTGATTGGTAAAGAAATTTTTATGTGGACTGAAGGCTGCCCTTACCGTGCAGCTCTCGAAGATTGGCTTAAACTCAAGAATATTTCGCTTCCCATCACTAGCATTACCAGTTATGCCACCATTATTGGTTGCGTCAGTGCGGGTTCTGGTGTGGCTTTAGTCCCTAAAAGTATTTATGAACAATATAAAAATTTAGCGCATATTCAGAGTTATAAGTTTGAACATCTTGCCTTTATGCAAAATCACTTTTTCTGGCATAAAAATGTGAGCAACCACAAAGCAAGAGATACATTTATAGAGTTAATTAAGTCCGAATTTTATTTATGAATATTGGGAATAGTAAGTCTATTGCTATTAAATGATGAATTCTCGTAATCAAATCGTATGGGTTTTATCTCATGGCTGCACAAGGTTTATTTTTAACAGTAAGATCAACACTTCAACTTTTAAAGTAATTGGGGAGATTGGTCCAAATGAAAACCTTACAAGTGTTATGCGTTGCAAGCTCTATATTGGCTTCATCAACCCTTTTTGCTGAAACAACACAGCCTCAACAAGTAAGTGAAGCAACATCTAAAACTCAACCTTATGGCGATAACCCAAGTTTAGGACGTGTCCTGCTATATAAAACAGGAAAAGGCATACAAAATTTAGGAGACTCTATTCAAGGTGCTTCAGAAAAAACCTCGAATAAAATTAGCGAAAAATGGAAAAACACCAAAGAATTTACAGCTGAAAAAGCTGAAGTCGTTCAACAAAAAGCAGATACAGCAAAAGTCTTTACTGAACAGAAAATAGAGCAAGCCAAACAAAATATTACCAGTAGTCGAAATGGTGAGAATATACCAATAGAACAAGGTGAGTTAAGCAAATCTAGCACGACGACCAATTAAAATTGGGCTTGAGGAGCGCGATCATTTCGCGCTTTTCAAAAAAAATATACTTTAAAAAGAAAGTTCACCAAATACAAAGAGCTAGGAACCTGCCTTATGAATAGTCAAAAACTTCTCTTTTCAACACTATGTTGTGTAGCATTAACTGCGTGTGCGACCACCAAATCTGTTTCTTCTTATTCTCAGGCACAAGTTTTAGAACAAGATACGAATATTGAAGCTTATCCAACCACCACTGGCAATGTCGCCAAACTTATTAAACACGATAAACAAGCTTGCATGATTGAATTTACAGGTTATTTAGGTGGCGGCCAAGTGACTGAGCACTGGATTTTTAACAATAAAGGCCTGATTTCAGCTCAATCATTTACAGAACAATATCCAGATTCTTCCGGCATATTAAGTCAAGCCACCAACTCGACAACAAAAAGCTCAACCACGTTTAATATTCAAGATCCAGCAATTCAAAATAATTTTAAAAAGCTCCAGAGCAATTTTAATAAAACCAATTTAGAAAAATGTGATTAAAAATTTTCCAAAAAAAACTCGTTGCAGAAGTAATCTTTTGCAACGAGCCATAGCCATTTTAAATTTCTTGGACCTAATAAAAAATTATAAATATGCTATTTAGTTAACGGTTAAACCATTGGTTGCCGCCAGTAAATCAATACGTGGGAAAACTAAGCCCGTTCTTGAGTCAGTAATAGGTTTACCAGTGGTTTTTAAACGGTTAATGGTCTGATCGATAGTTTCAGTTGGTGTAACACTGTTTGCTCTTAATAACGCAATCGCACCTGCCACATGTGGTGTCGCTTGAGAAGTACCTCCCATGGTATAGCCACCCGCAGTAATCATTGCCCCTGGTGCCAATAAAGTCACAAGGCTGCCCCCATTACTAAAGCATGCCACCTTGTCCGCTGCCGTGGTTGGGTCAGAACATTTCACTGGGTTCCCCCATGACACACCACCAATATTACTGTCATATACAGCACCTACTCTTACCGCTCCAGCAACACAAGCAGGTGAAGAAATACCATCAGGGAATGCATCGTTACCAGTTGCGACTACTGGCACTACTCCAACAGCTCGCGCATTTGCAAATGCTGTTCCATAACTACTATTACTACATTCAGATTTGTATTTAACGCCAGGAACACCAAGGCTCAAATTTATCGCTTTAATATTGTATGTTTTAGCGTTATTTACTGCCCAGTTAATGCCCGCAATGATATCACTATCATAGGCTGAACCTGATCGAAAAACGTCTATTCCAATAATTTTTGTTTTGGTAGCAACTTTAGACACAATCGCTGAAACATTACTACCGTGACCATTATCGTCAAGTGAGCCATCATCTGGAGCACTATCAAATGAATAAACGACACGACATGTACTTGAAGGTGTATTCACCGCCGTACAGCCAAAATCCGAATGTAAATAATTTACCCCTGTATCCAGCACAGCAACACTAGAACCGGTTCCATTAAAACCTTTAGTATTGGCCTGAGGCTGATTAATTAAAGGCAGACTTTCCATCGTCGTAGGCTGATTGATTCGGTTTGGATATACGGCCTTAACGTTCGGATCGTTAAGTAAATCAACTAAAGCTTCTCTATTACTAATTCGATAAAAAGCTAAAGGCAAATTATTGTAGTCCCGAAGTACTTGTACCCCTACACCACGATTAAACCTCGATTGTATATTCTTTTTATTTACAGCAATATAACTTCGCCGCTCCAAACCTGAAGCTACACTTTCCGAAGGGATATTGTATTCAACGATAAGGTCATTAGAATCATTGGTGACCAAGGCATCTAAATCAATTTTACCCTGAAATACTTTTTGTTTTGCTGCCTGATTTAACTGCTGTTTAGCACCTTTAGAGTCCAAAGGAAGAGCAGATGCAGTTGTACTTAAGATCGTACATAGACCTAATAGAAATAACGTTTTACTTTGCATTATTTTTCTCCGTAGTCTTTCGACTAACAATTTACTTATTTCGCTTTTATTTCATTTGCTGGATCTTTTTCTGGATCAATCGGTTGAATAGAAAGATCACTTTTTGTGTCATAGAAAGGAACAGTATCTGCTGATACTGGGCTGGGTTGAGTTGAATTTAAAGATACGTTTTTAGGTTGAGTAGGCTCCTTAAGTTTAGAAAGTAAAGATGAAGTGTCTGGTTGTGATGAATTCGGCTTATGTAAAGCAGAATTGAACACCTCAGATGCACCGCTTGTTGGCTTAAAATAAAGAACAACGGCGACTAAGCCGACCAATATGAAAAGGGAAGCAATAATTTTCATCATTTAAGATCTCTGTTTTTTTGTTTATAGACATCTATATTTATTTTTGATTATTCGAAATAAGGCGCTATTTCTTTAGATATATTTCATGTGAAATTTCTATTTCTTGAAATATATAAACATGAGAAAAGCTAAAACACCTTTTCCCGAATAAGCAAAAATACAGTTCTGCCCTGTACGTTTATATTTCTGGCAGAAGATGGTTCAAAAAAGCGCCAAAAAGCACCCTATTCTCATAATAAGCAATAACTATGCCGTTAACTCCAATAAAAAATGAAAAAAGAATCATCTTTAGAGATATAGAAAAATGGTTATGTTGAATGCTTTTAATTGTTTTTATTTCAGAGAACAAAAAGAGAGAAAATATTTTGCTGGTTTTAAATCATAAAATATCGATATCTATTTCACTTTATTATTAATATTTTTCTTTCTCCACAATTTCTCCCTTATGTGTTTATTGACTGTAATGCTGTTGTAACGTTTTGATGAAGGTGATTCCCAAGCGAATCAAGATTTGACTATGATGCGATTGCGTTTATGAAATACCTCACTAAAGGGTATATTCTTTGAAGGATATCGCAATGAAAATGATGAAAACAGCTATCGTGACTGCAAGTGTTCTTGCTTCTGCCTCTATTTTTGCACAAAGTGCGGGCGTTAATGCAGGTGCCTCTGCCCAAGTTAATGTACAACCAGGTGGACTTGTTAGTGGCGTAGCCAATACAGTCAAAAATACTGCTCACACTGTAGGCCATACTGCAAAACATGCTGGTCATGTAGCGGCTGACACTACAGTTAAAGCAACTAAAAAAACAACAGGTAAAGTGACTGAACTTTCTTCTGATGCTGTAACAGGCACTAAACATTTTGCTACCGAAGCAGCAACAGGAACAAAAAATTTAGCGACTAAAGCCGCAACGGGTACTAAAAACTTAGCAGTTGAAGCTAAAGCTGATACAAAAGCACATCTTGATGCAGTAAAAACTAAAGTTGCAGAAAAACAGGCCGACCAAAAAGAATTTACTGCTGAAAAACAAGCTGATGCTCAAGCACGTGTAGATGCGGTTAAAGCCCGCGTAGCTCAAAACCAAGCAGAGCAAAAAGAATTTGTTGCTGGCACTAAAGCAGATGCTCAAGCACAATTAAATGCAGCTCAACCAGCTCATGCAGTTAACGCTCAAACAGGTGTAAACGTTGGTGTTAATGTTGCACCAGTTGGAATTAGTGCAAATGCAAACGTAAATGCAGGGGCTCAAGGTTCTACACAAAAAACTGAAAAGAAATCTTTCGTTAAAGGTCTTCTCGGTACTAACTAATCAGTTATAAATAAAAAAGGGCAATTTATTGCCCTTTTTTATTGATCTAAAAGTTATTTAGCGTGTTTCAGTTAAAACCAAGCCTGCACGTAAACCGATCTTCACATTTGGGTTTGGAAATAAAATCCAGACCTGCTCTTGCTCAACTACATAATTACCCGAAGGTTGCATCGCAATGATTTCACCTTGGGTAAATGTCGAAAAGTTCGGAGCCTCAGCCGATAAGTTCATTTGGAAATCCTCATCTTTTTTAATTAAAGAGTCAGATACCTGAAACACTCGAATTTTCGATTTATGCCGCATCGGTAAAGCTTGTTCAGAAACCACATGACGCATGACTTCATCAATTGCAGCAAACTGGCTCAAGTCATTTTGTCCAAATGGCAAGGCTTTACCCAACTCCAAGGTGGCACTCGCAGCTTTAAAGCTCTCACTGGTAAAATGTGTGAAGGTTTTACCTGCAGCGCGGTGATAAACCAAAGCATCTAAATCAGCAGCATCAAGACTTGCTATCAAATCAGCATCGTAGTCATGGGTTTGATAAGGCAATAAAGCAAAGGTTGGTAATAATGAAGCCCGAATTGCCGTATGCAAATCATAGTGATAGCGCTTAGCATCACTCGCACTTTCCTGAAAGAAAGTGGCAACTGCGTGTTCCAAAACCTCAGCTCGCTTAGATTCCTCAGTCACGGGTAGAGTTTTATATCCACCACAAAACATTCGGTTTACATCATCATGCACATAACGCTTACCTTGACGCATTGCATAAGGGTTACCCAACACAAGCATCAACCTTACAGCAAGGTTTAAACGTCCAGCAAATAAATCGGTGCAAAGTTGAGACAACAACTCAATTGGTGCTGTTTCATTACCATGTACCCCAGCTGACAGTACGACAGCTTTGTCGTACTGTGCATGTGGCGTACATTCAAGAAGTCCTTCACCTAGCCAACGCCAAGAAAAGTTTTCTTGCTTTCCTTCGCGAGTTGTAGGCTGCTCACCCTGTAAGGTTAATGCTAGAAAATCTTGCATGTCACCTCCTCATTATTTTTGGAAAGGATAAACCGAACCCAAACCTAAAATTTTGGTGAGTTCATCAAGTGCCATACGGCTTTCCATAAGTAGGTGCGGATCTGCTAAATCTTCTTGCGCTAAACGATCACGATAATGTTTATCAACCCATTGATTGAGCGTTCCAAACAATTGATCGTTCATTAATACTTTTGGATTTACAGCATTTAATTCAGTTTCGTTCAAAGCCACACGTAAACGCAAACATGCTGGTCCACCACCATTACGCATACTTTCACGCAGGTCATACACCTGAATTGCATCAATTGGTGTGCCCATTTGAATCATATCGTTCAAATAGCTCCACACTGCAGCATTTTGGCGAGACTCTTCCGGTACAACGATGGTCATACCACCATCAGGACGAGTCAAAATCTGACTATTAAACAAATAAGTTGCTACGGCATCATCAACAGTAACGCGGTTTTCAGGTACTTCAATCGAAATAAAATCTTCACCAATGCTTGCCATTTTTTGACGAATTTCAGCAAAAGCTTGATCTTGATTTAAGAAAGCATGTTGATGGTGGAATAAAACCTGTTGGTTACTTACCGCGATCACATCATTATGGAAAACGCCCTGATCAATTACATCCGGATTTTGCTGAACAAAAACAGTGTGTGCATCATCTAAACGGTGTAAACGTGCAATTGCTTCACTTGCTTCACGCGTCTGACGTGCTGGATAACGCTTTGGTCCCGGTAAGCCATTATTTAAATGTTGTTGACCATAAACAAATACTTGAACACCACGCTTGGCATAATCACCACCTAAACGATTATGATTTGCTGCACCTTCGTCACCAAATAAAGCCACTTGTGGTAAAGCTTCATGGTGTACAAAGTGACGTTCATTTTTAAAGATAGCTTGTAAAACTTGGCTCGTTGTTTCAGCTTCAATTGAACGGTGAAACTTATTGTTCAGGTTCGCTGCTGTAAAATGCACGCGCTCATCTTGGCTATCTGCCGAAGGTGAAACTGTTGCCGCATTTGCAGTCCACATTGGAGAAGCTGAACTTAAAGATGACAATAGCTCTGGTGAATAACGCATTGCTTGAGCAACAACGCTAATGTCATCTCCAGTAAAACCTAAACGGCGTAACATTGGAACATGGGGACGTTCATGCGGAGCAAGTACACCTTGTTTCATTCCCATATCAGCCAAGGCTTTCATTTTCAATAAGCCTTGTTTCGCTGCTAATTTTGGATTCGAGGTGTTATTACGGTTTTTGGTTGATGCTTCATTACCAAAAGACAAACCCGCATAGTGATGTGTTGGTCCCACTAAACCATCGAAATTTACTTCATATCCTTTCATTTTTTCTTTCCCTAGTGTTAAGGCAACACAATCCCTGGAGATAATTTTTCTGGCAAACTTAAGCTTTCACTTTCAAGTGAAGCCATTGGCCAAGCACAATAGTCAGCAGCATAAAACGCGCTTGCACGGTGGTTACCCGAAGCTCCAACACCACCAAATGGCGCAGCACTTGAAGCGCCTGTTAATGGCTTATTCCAGTTCACAATACCGGCACGCGCTTCAATGAGTAAGTCATCAAAGAGTTCACGTTTTGGAGAAACCAAACCAACAGACAAACCAAAACGAGTTGCATTAGCAATTTTCAACGCTTCATCAAAGCTGTCATAACGTTGAATGGTAGTAAGCGGACCAAAATATTCTTCATCTGGAATACCAGCCACACCTGTTACATCAACAATACCTGGAGTAAGTAGCGAGCTGTCTTCTTGAGGACGCGTCATTGGCAATAAGCTTTTGGCACCAAGCTCAAGTAACTTTTGCTGAGCATTCATCATGTTTGTTGCAGCAACCGATGAAATCACACCACCCATAAATGGTTGTTGTTCATCGTTCCAGCGACCAACTTTCAGGTTTTTAGCAACTTCAACAAAACGTTGAATAAATGCATCACCATCTGCGCCATTTTTGACTAAGATACGGCGTGCACATGTACAACGCTGACCAGCCGAAACAAAAGCAGATTGAATAGTGAGGTTAACTACTGCATCAATATTTTCGATTTCATCGATAATCAATGCATTATTGCCACCCATTTCAAGTGCAAGAATTTTCTCAGGCGCACCTGCCATTTGCTTATGCAAGTGATAACCAGTATTTGCACTTCCGGTAAACAATAGACCATCGATTTCATGTGAAGCAGCCAGCGCTTCGCCAGTAGTACGACCACCTTGAACTAAGTTCATTACGCCATTTGGCAAACCTGCTTGTTGCCAAAGTTTTACAGTTTCTTCAGCAGTCCAAGGCGTTAATTCACTTGGTTTAAATACAACTGTGTTGCCCGCAAGCAATGCAGGAACAATATGCCCATTTGGTAAATGGCCCGGGAAGTTATATGGACCGAAAACTGCAAGCACACCATGCGGACGATGACGTAAAGATGCTACACCATCGGCCATTTCAGTTGAGCTTTCGCCTGTACGCTGGTGGTAAGCGCGAATCGAAATCGCAACTTTGCCAATCATTGATTGAACTTCAGTTAACGTTTCCCAAAATGGCTTACTGGTTTCTTGGCTAATGACTTCTGCTAAATGCTTTTTATTTTCTTCAAGCAAAGCGGCAAATTTTTCAACAATCGCTACACGCTCAGCAAAAGGTAAACGTGCCCATGCAGGAAATGCTGTACGTGCCGCTTGGCAAGCTTTCTCAACATCACTAGCTGTAGCTTCAGTACCAGACCATACAGTTTGGTTATCAACCGGATTTGTTTTTACAAATGTTGTACCGCTGCCTTGTAACCAGACACCGTTTATAAATAAAGAGTTTGACATCAGGATACTTCCATAGGATTTAGTGATAACACACGAACAGCGTGACCTTCTTGTACGCCGAGTTTTTCAGCTTGTTCATGGGTTAAATTTAGAGTGCTATCTACGAGATCAAGCTTCATTAACATAGCTCGATAGTCGTGATAATTATCATTGGCAACAAGGTATTGTGTTTTACCTACTGTTGCTTCATTTGTAATTTTGACTGTTAAAAATTGGCTTTCTTTAACTGCGCGCAACTCATCAATATTGGCTTCAATGGTTGGACCCGCATCAAAAATATCGACATATCCTTGATAACGTAAACCTTCTGACTCAAGCACATGATAAGCAGGCAGAGTATGTGGATGCATTTTCCCAATCACTTCTTGTGCAGACTTTGGTAATAGGTCTACATAGACTGGAAAACGTGGCATAAGTTCCGCAATAAAAACCTTTTGGCCAATTCCACTTAAATAGTCTGCTGTCGAGAAATCCATATTGAAGAAATGGTGCCCAATCGCATCCCAAAAAGGTGAACATCCATTTTCATCAGAAAAACCACGCATTTCAGCAATCAGTTTTTTCTCAAAATATTGCTTAAATGCTGCGATAAACATAAAACGGATTTTTGATAAGAATTTACCGTTTTGGTTCTCACGACGTTCCGGATCTAAAAATAATGTACAGAGCTCACTACTTCCGGTTCTGTCATTACTTAAAAATAATGTCGGTAATGATTTGTAGACATTTAATGCTTTTGAAGCGTGTACTTGTGTTCCCACATGAAAGTTGTACCAAGGTTCGATTAAACCTACAGCAACTTCAATTGCACTCACCCCAATAACACGTTGGGCTTCTGTATCTTCAAGAACAAACAAATAACCTTGTTCGCTCTTATGAACATTACCATTTAAAGTATTGCGAGTACGTGAAATTCGAGCCGAAAGCGTATCCATATTTTGTGGCAAGGAAGTCAGGCCAACACCTGACTTACCTGCTAATTTATAAATATCTTCAAGGTCTCGAAACTCGGCATGACGGACAATCATCATGGCTAGCTTTCCTTTTTTTTATTTAGCCAACTTTGCCAAAGCTCTTTTTAAACGAGCAATTCCTTCATCAATATCTTGTTCAGGAATAATCAGAGAAGGAGTAAAACGAACCACATTTGGTCCTGCAATTAAAGCGAGTAGTCCTTCTTCGCCGGCCCAAGTCGTAATATCTTTTGCTTTACCAGCATATTCAGCTTTTAATACGCAACCAATCAATAAACCTTGACCACGAATTTCATCAAAAACTTGATATTCAGCATTTAAAGTATTTAATGCATCAAGGAAATATTGATGACGGTGTTTTACACCTTCAAGCACTTCTGGCGTATTAATAAACTCAAATACTGCGCCAGCAACAGCACTTGCCAACGGGTTACCACCATAAGTTGTACCGTGTGTACCCACTGAAAAATGCGGAGCAAATTTATCAGTTGTTAACATTGCACCGACTGGGAAACCACCGCCTAATGCTTTTGCGGTGGTAAGAATATCCGGAGTAACACCTGAGTTCATGTAAGCATAAAGTGAACCTGTACGGCCTACACCAGTTTGTACTTCATCAAAAATAAGTAAGGCACCGAACTCATCACACAGTGCACGTAAACCTTTTAAAAATTCGATATCAGCAGGAATAACGCCGCCTTCGCCTTGGATCGGTTCAACAATTACGGCACAGGTTTGTTCATTAATGACTGCTTTGGCAGCTTCTAAATCATTATAAGCAACATGGCTAATGCCGTTTGGAAGTGGTGCAAAGTCTTGTGAATATTTTGGCTGACCACCAGCTGAAACGGTAAATAAAGTACGGCCGTGGAAAGCATTATTAAATGCCACGATGCCACTTTTACCCGCCACACCGCTGTCGAGTCCAACTTTACGAGCAAGCTTTAATGCTGCTTCATTCGCTTCTGCACCTGAGTTACAGAAGAATACTTTATCTGCAAATGTATTTTCAGTGAGTTGTTTAGCAAGGCGTAGAACAGGTTCATTGGTATAACCGTTACCTACATGCCAAAGTTTTGTTGCTTGTTCTGTTAATGCATTTACTGCCACTGGATGCGCATGACCTAATGCGTTTACTGCAATCCCGCCTGCAAAATCGATATATTCTTTATTTTCTTGATCCCAAATACGTGAACCTTCACCACGTACCGGAATGAAATTTGCCGGTGCAAAAACTGGAACCATCCAGTCATTAAAGTTGCTTCGAGTTACAGAAATTGGCTGTTCCATGCTTACCTCAGTATCTATTTAATTTATTTAATCTGTCTTACTGTCTTTTATTTAATTTATTTAGAAAAAGGGACTGAGAAAATAACTCTATAACATCCTTTATATTTGCTCAGCCCACTTTTTCTAAAAGGTAATTTCCTCAGATTAGCCTGGGAAAATACCGCGTTCTTTACGAGCTTTTAAGATACGCTCACATGCCAAGATGTAAGCTGCTGTACGTAAAGTACAAGCATTGCTGTTTGCTGTATTCCAAACGTCATGCATAGCTTGAACCATCAACTTGTCTAAACGCTCGTTGATTTCTTCTTCGGTCCAGAAGTAGCTCGCCATGTCTTGAACCCATTCGAAGTAACTTACAGTTACACCGCCGGCGTTACATACCACGTCAGGAACCACAACAATGCCACGCTCAACTAAAATATCTTCAGCTTTAGGATAAGTCGGGCCGTTCGCGCCTTCTAAAATCAACTTAGCTTTAATTTTTTCAGCACGTTCAACTGTGATTTGACCTTCTAACGCAGCAGGAATAATGATGTCTACATCTGCAGTCCAGAAATCTTCATCAGCAATTGCTTGCGCGCCAGCGAAACCACCAACACCACCTTGGTTTGCATTTACGTGTTCACGTAATGCAACAAGATCAATACCGTCAGCATTGAAAATTGTGCCAGTGTGATCTTGAACGTGAGTGATTTTTGCTTTTGATTCAACAAACAAGAAAGCAGCTTCACTACCTACGTTACCAAAACCTTGAACAGCGATTTTCGCGCCTTCAATTGGTAAATTGATTTTTGCAGCTACTTCGCGACCTGTAACGAATACACCGCGACCAGTCGCTTTAACACGACCTAAAGAGCCACCTAAGTGAACTGGCTTACCAGTTACAACACCAGTTACTGTATAACCTTGGCTTGTAGAGTAAGTATCCATCATCCAACCCATGATATTGGCATTTGTACCAACGTCTGGAGCTGGGATATCTTTTTGAGGCCCGATAATGTGACCGATTTCAGTCGTATAACGGCGAGTTAAACGTTCTAATTCGCGATTTGAAAGTTTACGTGGGTCAACACGGATACCACCTTTTGCACCGCCAAATGGCAAGTTCAAAACAGCAGTTTTAATTGTCATCCATGCAGATAACGCCATCACTTCATTTAAATCAACGTTTGGATGGTAACGTACACCACCTTTACCAGGACCACGAGACAAGTTGTGTTGTACACGGTAGCCTTCAAAGTGCTGAATAGAACCGTCATCCATTACGATTGGCACGTCAACAATAAGCGCACGCTTTGGACGTTTTAAAGTGTCGATAAACTCAGCTAAGTGGTCTAAGTACGGAGCAACACGGTCAATTTGTGCCAAGTAAGTTTGCCATGCATCGCTATGTTCGTTTACGTATGAAAGATCTGACATCTTTTTTCCTATTTACCTATACAGACTCAGATGTGATAAATCCGCAGTCTTTATTATTCAGCAACCAAAACCTTGCAATAACAATGTTTTGATTTATTTATAAAATCTTCAGCCCTTTTAAAGCTTTAGACCCTTTAAATTCCATCTTGTGATATCAAAAGTACGATTTACTTTTATATATCGATATCTTTTACAATCTTTCTTTTGCCTCATCTGCTGTTTATAAAAACGTCTTTATAAAAGCAAAAGTCCACCGCAACCAACTCAAACAAGCCGATTGGAAATAAGTACAAAAGAGGTGATATAACCGTTTGGGAGTTAAAAAGAACTAGGGTTCATAAAACGAAAAAACCATAAGTCCATAAAATTATTTTTGACTAATCGATAGATCCCTCCATTAGTCTTTTTAAATAAAAATTGTTCACTAATACTGCAAGCTTCACATCACTACTCAAGCTGGTTAATCATGCTTTCATATAGACATAAAATCTTTAAGTAAATATAGCACAGCGCAAGGTAATTTAGAACATTTTAAAATAAACAAGCAGAGAAAAAATAATCAATTTTCTCTAAATTTTATAATAAAAAAGTAACTGAGCCTAAAAAAACCTTAAGCCATAATAATTTTATTTTATGGAAATTAAAAAAATATTAAAAATAAAAATGGTTAAAAAATTACCATTTAATAACAACAACTTAATTAACAAAAAATTTCAAAAAACCTTAGAAAAATTTAGAAAATTTCATAATATTTTTTTTGTGCGGTCCAATTTAAAACAAAAATAAAAATATAAAAAACTCCTTACTATTAAATAATCATGTTAAACATGTACTTATTTAAAAACTTATAATAATTAGCTATTAATACCATTCCGACAAATGGTTAATTTATGAATCATTATTTGATTTAATTATTAAAATAAAAAAAACATTTTTAAAAAAAATATATAACACCCCTCTCCCAAGCTTAATTTATCACCATAAAAAAAGGCCCCATAAGGGACCTTCAATCAACAAAATTAGCTAAGAAATGGCTTTGTTCGGAGCAATTTCTTTCTTACGATAAAAAACAAAATAGCTCACATAGCACAGCAAGATAAAAATAATGCAGCAGATAAAGCCAACCTGCATAGATGGATCAAACACCATACTGACACAGGTAACAATACAAAATAGACCACCTACAATTGGAGTAAGAGGAAAAAGTGGTGCAGCAAAACGTAAGTCTTTTGCCGTTTTACCTGCTCTATACCATTGTCGACGGAAATTAAATTGTGAAACACAAATTGCGATCCAAACCACCACCATTGTAAAAGCAGCAACACCCAACAAATTTTTGAAAATTGTTTCTGGGGCAAATTGTTCTGAAAGTAACCCGGGAATAGCACCAAACATGGTCACAATAATGGCAACAATAGGTGTTCCTGATGGTGTGAGTTTAGCGAAAATTTTAGGTAATTGATTTTTTGCTGAAAGCGACCACATCATACGTGAGGCAGCAAACAAGCCAGAGTTAGCAGCAGAAAGTAGAGCCGTAATAATTACGAAACGGATAATATCTTCTGCATACGGAATACCAATATAGTTAAATACCGTCACAAATGGACTACTGCTCACATCATTTGCATTAAGACCTGCAAGGTGGAATGGTAGCAAAGAGCAAATAACAACAATGGTTCCTACAAAAAATATAAGTAAACGCCAAATTGCTGCATTAATTGCTTTAGGAACAGTCTTCGCTGGCTCCTCTGCTTCACCTGCAGCCACACCAATAAGCTCAGTACCAGAGAAGGCAAAATTCACAATAAGCATGGTTGTAAAAATTGGAAATAACCCGTGCGGGAACCAACCCTGAGCCGTTAAATTACTAAACAATGGTGCTGTTTCATGCCCGTGATAAGGAATAAAACCAAAAATTGCCAATAACCCCAAAGTAATAAAGACAATAATTGTTATAACTTTAATCAGCGCAAGCCAGAACTCAGATTCAGCAAATAAACGTGTTGAACTAATATTGAGGAAAAAGACAAGCCCACCAAAAAACAGAGTCCATGTCCAAACAGAAGTAGTAGGAAACCATTCCTTAACTAGTAAAGCTGCAGCAGTAAATTCAGTTCCTAAAGTGGCAGTCCAAGTTAGCCAATATAGCCAGGTGATCATATAACCTGTGCCTGGACCAATATAACGTCGTGCGTATTCACCAAAAGAGCCTGACTCAGGCACATGAACCGCTAGCTCACCAAGACAGAGCATAACGGTGTAGGCAATCAAACCGCCCAAGAAATAAGAGATAATTGCGCCAATTGGGCCTGCTTGAGAAATTACGTCGCCAGACCCTAAAAAAAGACCTGTACCTATGGCACCGCCAAGGGAGATCATCACCAAATGTCGAGTACTCATTGCTCGTTTCAAAGGTGCAGAACTTCCATGTTGCGATGCATCATTATTCCGATAATTTAATGATTGCATATAAAAAACTGTAACGACAATTTAGTAAAAAATCATTTTAGGAGAAAAAAATAAATATGCAATTATCTTTGAATAGTGAAGCTATTTTAAGCACACCTTCCCACCTCAAATAAAATATCAATGAAAAACAGCAGTTTGATAATTATAAAAGTATTAATTGTATTTTAATTAACCCCATACTATTTCTTTAATTTATATAAAAATAAAAACCATTATTTTTTAAATATAATAATTTTTCACTTAATTTATCATGACTACTTTTAACCCTATCTTTATTTGAAAATTAATCACACTATTTATTTAAATAATGACTTTTAATTTCATATACAAATAAATTAATAAAAAAATATTTTTTGAGCAAAAAATAAAGCCCAAATTTGAAGATTTGGGCTTTATTTAATCAATAAGGTAATTAATAACTGGTCAGTACAAATTGTTGCGATGGTTGAACTGAACCTTCAATGTAGTCACAAACGCCTTGTTCATCACAATCTAAATTGAATTGCTTGTAGCTCAATGCAAAAAAATCAGAATATTGTTTAATGACAAATGGACTCATATCTGAGCTTAATGCATCACCTTGTTTAAATAATTTAATAATTTTTCGGTCATTCATACCTAACAAATAAATTTCATTATTTAATTCAATGTGTGCAACTCCGGTCTGCTCTGCCACAATCGGAATCAGATACGATGTATTTGCGAGCAACACATCTACAGCATAGCTTTCAAGCTTTAGATTAATTAAATTGAATACTAAGACTGTACCAGAATGAGTCTGCAAGCCTTTGTTAGAGCTTACAACTTGCTGGCTGTACTGAATTTTAATTCCAAGTTTTTGGAAGTCTTGTTCAGTCGCCTGCTTTGTTTTTACAAGACTACGTGTAATCGCTTGCTTGAGCGGGTTATCTAAATAACGCTCATCCAATTGAAAATCATTTTGACGTAAAATTTTCAATAACATGCTGTCATGGTATGTCAGCACATTCGCAAGTACATTACGGTAATAGAATTTACTTTGTTTTTTAATTTTACGAACATGTTGATAAAAATACGTTTCATCAAATTCATGTTCAATAAAATCATGTAAAAGACTTGAACTTGCCAATACAGATAAAGCTTCATGTCCTGTAAAAGGCAAATGAACCGTATATAAACTTGGCAATATTTCTTTTATTTTTAAGTAATGTTCACGATCGACGGCAAAGTAAGGGTCATAAACAATAATATATTCACGACTTGCATCTATATCTTGCAGCTGAATTTGCATGTCTTTATTTGCGACAGCATCAAAGAATTCAGCATAACGTCGGTCTTCAACTTGTTCAGGGTCAATTGAATATTGAGGTACAAATGCAACGATTCGATTCATATTTAAAAGATTCGAATATTTGATTGCTGCATAGCCACCCATTGAGCCGCCATAACCTACAATATTTTTAAAACGCTGAATAATAGGCAAAATGGCTTTAGCCATTTCAACCATACTGGCTTTTGGGAACCATGATTTTTGTTTTGGCATAATCCCAATAACATTGTATTGGTACTTTATTAGAGACTTTTCAGCATTGATAGATAAGCCACTCGCTCGGGTAATCAAATCGCCAAAAGAGAGAACTAATGTATTAGAATCGCCTTGTAAAAAAATGGCTCTAATGTGTTCGTCTTCAAAAATAATTTGCTTATCCATGCTCACACCGAAAGAAAATTTACTCCCACATACATAGTCAAAAATGAAACAAAATAGGTGTTTTGCCAATTTATGATTGCGGAGTATCTTATTTTATAGATGCCAGTCAGATTAAAAAGCGCAAAATATGACACAATCCTTACATCCTGCCGCTCAAAAAGGCTTCAGCTCAGCTGCTGAGCTTTATCAGCAAGTTAGGCCGAATTATCCCGTAGAAATAGTCAGTTGGCTACAAGAACGTCTCCAAATACATGAAAATTCTACTGTTATTGATCTTGGCTCAGGTACTGGCAAATTCTTACCCTACTTAAAACAAACCCATGCCAATATTCTTGCAGTAGAGCCAATTGGCGAGATGTTACAACAGCTTCAGCAGGCCTATACTGACATTAAAACTTTACAGGCGTTTAGCCACGCTATTCCGGTAAACGATCAACAAATTGATGCGGTCATTTGCGCTCAATCTTTCCATTGGTTTGACAACATGGAAACACTGACTGAAATCCATAGAGTATTAAAACCACAAGGACATTTGGGACTCGTTTGGAACCAACGTGATGAACGTACAGACTGGGTAAAGGCCTTAGCAGATTTTTTATTACCACTTGAAGGTGATACACCACGTTACCATAGTGAAAAATGGAAAAAGGTTTTTGAAAACCAAAATCTATTTACTTTTGATAGCGTAGAAACTTTTTCGCAATCACAGCATGGTACTGTCGAACAAGTGGTGAGTAAAAGATTACTCTCTACAAGTTTTATTGCAGCAATGACCGAAAAAGATCAATTACAGCTCAAAGCTCAGTTTGAAAAAATTGTTTATGATTTTACAGGGCTAGGCCCACAAGATCAGATTGATTTTCCATATGTCACATATGCATATCACTTTCAGAAAAGTACGTCGTCAAATCATAGAGAATAGGTTCGGTTGAAAGCTATGTTTAAAAAAACGCCTCATATCATCTTAATGTCTTTGCTCAGCTCTAGCCTATTATTGACTGCTTGTAAAAAAGCAGATGAGCCAGCAAAGACCGAACAACATCAGACAAATTCATCTACCGATCAGGTGATCGAAAAGCTCAATGAAAGGCCTGTTAAAAAGTTCGCGGCCACTGCTGACGATGCGCATGACATTGCTTTATTGGAAGACTATGACCGTCGCTTTACTGAAATGAGTGATGAAATGGAAACTGAGCTAGAAAAAATGCATGAGGCAGGTACGCTCACCACAGAATTTGAACAAAAACGTACGCTTGATAATGTGCGCTCAGCATTGACCATGTTAAAAGACCTCGACTTAAAAACTGAACAAGGTCATTATATTCAAGGCTTGCTTTATCAATATTGGGAAAACCAAGAAAAACACATCAATGATAAACAAGCCAATAAAGATGAACAGGTCAATCAACTTGCTGACTACTTACAAGCACAAAACCAGTTGAAATACTGGAAAGCCTCACAGCAGCATTAATTTTATAGCGTGCAATAAAAAGCCTTCTGATTGAGAAGGCTTTTTAATTTATATATTTTGTTTTTCAACCCAATGAATCGATTGAACACGGAATAACTCACAAGCACCATCACCTGTATCATTTGAAGTTAAAGATGATCGCCAAACTAAATTTTTGTCTTTAATTTCGACCAATTCACCTTTGAGATAAACCAAGTCACCGCGTTTAACTTGTTTGATTTGCTGAGCAATCTGAGGACTAGCTGGAATGATGTGCATATTAGATACCATCTGCATTGCTTGGTCAGCAGGTACTGGAAGTTTATTCATTTTCCAGTTCAAATAGCGGTCATACTGTTTAACTGAAATGGTACGAGCAATATCTGGTTGAGCAAACAGCCCCCAGCTTACCGCATAATCAATCGGTGAAAACTTAGCTTGTTCATCATTTTTATAAATTTTTGAACCTAAAATTCTAAAATTGCCTTGGAATGGCTGTAATACAGAAATCGATTGATCTTTTTCAATCGGTAACAAACCATTTGCAATATTATATTCACCAGAAGTAGATGCCGTCGAAGCAAAAGCTGAGCTGATACATAAAGAGGCCAATA
This sequence comes from Acinetobacter nosocomialis, assembly GCA_025736915.1. GTDB lineage: Bacteria > Pseudomonadota > Gammaproteobacteria > Pseudomonadales > Moraxellaceae > Acinetobacter > Acinetobacter nosocomialis_A. Next base: position 1,603,378 of record CP107049.1, read on the forward strand.
AGCCTATCATTACATGTTGTTTTTTCATCGCTTTATACCTCAAATATTGCTAGATCAAATGCAGTAGATCTCTAATTTATGGTAGCTCTAAGCGATGAAAAAAATATCGGAATTTAGTAACAATACAGATCAATTTCGTCTATTTTTGTGCCTAATTAAATAGATTGTTAATCTTCAAAATCAATTCTTAACGTTTCAAAACGAACCTTTCCTTCTTTTATTGCTTGAGCAATTGCCTGCTGCCCTTTGGTTAAACGCGCTCCCCCACTTTTGATATCAAGCAAAATAATCTGAATATCCTCGGCAGTCCCGTCCCCATCTCTAAAATCGGTATAGCCATCAAAAATAACGTAATCAACCGGATCACCCAAGAACTTGGCATCACTCGGCAAGTATTGAAACTCAGGTAAAATCGGCGCGAATTGCTCTGCCATTTTACCTTTTAATACGGCGCGGCTTGTATTCACACTCCGTTTTTGTGCCTGCGCTAATGCCTGTTGATGCTCAAGCTCTAACTCCGCAATATATTGCTCGTATTCAGCCTTGATTCGACCATTACGGGTATTTGATAAAATGAGTGTAGTGATAATAATACCAATACCAGCACCTATAAGCATGGCCAGCCATACGGACATAAATTTTCCTTAACAAATACATATCATCGCGATAGATGAGCAATCATATCTAAAATTACGGAGTAGCTTAAACTTTTGTCAAAGGTGGTCATCTACTTCTTATAAAAAGATGCTAAGGTATAAAACATAAACACATGTGCTGCTGAAAATAATTGGATTTATGAAAACGATACTTATTGCAAATCAAAAGGGCGGATGCGGAAAAACCATGACAGCCATTACGTTGGCAACAGCTTTGGCACAAAAAGGATATAAAGTAGCATTAGCAGACTCTGATAACCAAAAATCTTCTTTACAATGGTTAAAGCAACGTCCAGAAAGCGTAGCTGCGATTCAAAGCCTAGATTGGCGTCACGAAAAATCGATTGGTGATGCGCCTAAAAATTTAGATTATCTAATTATTGATGCACCGGGCGCTCTTTCGGGTGATCATGCTGAACAATTGGTTAGCGAAGCTCATGCCATTATTACACCACTTCAGCCTTCATTTTTTGATATCGATAGTACACGTCGTTTTCTCAAGCATTTGCAAGACATTAAGCGTATTCGCAAAGGTAAAGTACAAATTTTACTGCTTGCAAATCGGGTTAAACCAAACAGCGCTAGTTCAAAAGATATTCAGCAATTTTTTGAAAAAATCGAACATGAACCGATTGCATGGATTGCAGAGCGTAGTGCTTATGGCAGCCTAGCAATGCAAGGTTTGAGTGTATTTGATAAACCACAAAAAAACTTTATTGCAATTCAAAGCCAGTGGCAGCCGCTTTTAAATAAACTGATTGAAGATAAATCTGAGTGGTTCTAAAAATAACTTTTTATTTTTGTTGAGCAGGAATGTGTGCATTAGCATTTCTGCCTAAAATTTGCCTCAGGTCATTTTTCAGTTAATATGGCCTCACCCTATTTAAAAAATTAGAGAATTTTTGTTCGTGCATCAATACGCTCCTACTTTACAGCGCGTTTTATTGTTTGGGCTGTTTTTTATCCTGATGTTTTTAGGATTTAACATCCTGAAGTACTTTATTGTACCTGTAGTTTGGGCTGCCATTATTGCCTACATGACTTGGCCTATTTATTTAAGAATCCAGCGTTTTTTTGGAGAAAATCGTAATAATTTAAATGCTACAGTCATGATTAGCTTAGTCATTTTAGTTGTTGGTGTTCCCCTGATATGCGCTATTTTTATTTTGCAACATGAAGGCCGCAATCTCTATCTTGATTTACAGCGCCAAGTTTTTTCTGGTCATTTAAGTGTTCCTGATTTCATTAGAAATCTTCCTTTTATCGGTAAAGAAATAACTAGAACACTAAATGATATAAACACCGACCCTAACAGCACGATTCAGAGTATTGCAGCTTGGGTACAAAGCCATTTAAGTTATGGGCGAGTGTTACTCAATGAAATTAGTAAAAATATCGTTAAACTTGGTTTTGCAATTTTAACGCTTTTCTTCTTTTATCGTGATGGTCACAACATCTTAACTCAAGTAAGTAAAGCCTTAGAAATGGTGATTGGCCTACGTATTCACCATTATCTAGATACGATTTCAGAAACAACGCGTGCCGTTGTCTATGGTGTTGGCTTAACTGCAATTGCTCAAGCAGTCCTTGCTGGATTAAGTTATTTCGTAGCAGGTGTACCTAATCCGATGGTACTCACGATTGCGACGTTCTTATTAGCACTCATTCCTTTCGGCACCCCAGTCTCCTATTTAGGCGTTGGTCTATGGTTGTTCTCTCAAGGACAAACCATGGAAGCCATTGGCGTAGTTTTATGGGGTGTTCTGATTGTGAGTAGTTCAGATAACGTGATTCGTCCTCTTGTGATTTCTGGTGCGACCCAAATTCCGTTTTTACTCATTATGTTTGGTGTGTTGGGTGGTATTGCGAGTTTTGGTTTAGTTGGTTTATTTATTGGCCCTGTTATTTTAGCTGTTTTATTAGCGATTTGGCGTGAATGGCTTCATGAAACAATTGATCCTGAACCAATGCCAAAAACAACTATGATCTACGATTCGGATGATGATTTACCACCATCTAAAAATTAAGCCAATGATTTAAAAATGTTTCAGGATACAAAGTGACTATTTAAATTAACTTGTAGGGTTTACACGCCTTTGCTTGAATAAAAAAATCAGATTTATATCTATAAGGACATCTAATAATGCCAATATTAAATAAAATGAGTGCAGTATGTGCACTAACAGCTTTATTAACAGTTGGTTGTAGTACGGTAAGCAAAACAGTATCTGATACGACTCATGCATTAACAACAATGCATACCAAAAAAGTAGTCGATGTAAATGAAGTCACAGCTAATGGGATTGGTAAAAAAATCGGGACAATTAGCTTTCAAGACAGTGATAAAGGCTTGATTATTACCCCTGCTTTAGCAGATTTACCAAGCGGCACTCGCGGTTTCCATATTCATGAAAATGCATCGTGCGACCCTGCTGTTAAAGATGGAAAACCAGGTGCTGCTTTAGCTGCGGGTAGTCACTATAACCCTAATCAAGCGCCACATCATGGTACGCCAACTACAGGACACTTAGGCGACTTACCCGCATTAGTCGTTGATAATAATGGTGTAGCTACCACCGCTGTTATTGCGCCACGTTTAAAACTTGCGGACATTCAAGGTCGTGCAATTATGATCCATGCTGGTGGGGACAACTATTCAGATTCTCCTCTACCTTTAGGCGGTGGTGGAGCACGAATTGCCTGTGGCGTAATTCAATAATTTGTCATCTTTTTAAATTGTGGGTATCTAAAAAGATATCCACAATTTTGCTATTTTATTAAGCAGTTTAGATCACTTAATTATTATAAAATCTTAAAAAATTAACTGACTTTTTTAGACAAAACGCATAATATTTTTCAAGTAATAAAAAATTAAATACCCCTTATCACGTATCCTCTCATTTAGAAAAAAAGCCGTGAATTATCTGACTCAACTATTCAATCGTTTTAAAGCGAATTCAATTTTAATTTACTGTCTGCAAATTTTAATTGTACTTACAGGCACAACCTTAGGCTTACTAGAGTTAGGTCATAACGAGCTCATCGTTCCTGTGACATTAGGTGCGATTGCCGCTGCACTTACCGATTTTGATGATCGCTTAAGCCTTCGATTACGTAACCTGCTCTATGTCTGCATACTCTTTTTTACTGTCAGCACTATTCTTGGTTTTTTAGCACCGTATAAACTTTTATTTATTTTATATCTTTCAATTTCAAGTGCTTGTTTCATTTTATTGGGAGCCTTAGGCCAGCGCTACGCCACCATTTCTTTTGGTACGATTTTACTCTCGATTTACAGCATGTTTGGTTTAGGAGAATATGCTCACTGGTACCAACAGCCTACTTATTTTGTCTATGGCGCACTGTGGTATGGTCTAACTTCTATTTTATTTTTTCTTTTAAAACCAACTCTTCCTTTACAAGATAAGCTTTCGCAAATTTTTGAAGAAATATCTGCCTTACTTCAAGCTAAAGCACGCTTGTTCGATCCAGACAATAAAGAAAATGTTGAACAGCTTTTATTTGAATTATCACTCCAAAATACGCAAGTCGCACAAAGTCTTAACCAAATACGCAGCTCTCTGCTTACTCGCCTTAAAGCATCACGAGTGAGTAATAAAAGTATTTACTGGTTAAACCTGTACTTTTTTGCTCGCGATATACATGAGCAGGCCACCTCTAATTATCTACACTATGAACATATTCAACAAAATTTTAGCCGTAGCGATCTCATTTTTCGTTTTCAGAAAAATCTGCGTTTACAAGCCCAAGCTTGCCATGATTTAGCCCAATGTATTTTGCATAACCAGCAATATCAACCTTCTCAAGAAGGGCAAATCGTTTTAAACCATCTGGAAAGTTCTTTAAAAGACTGGATACAACAACATCCTCAAAATTTTGAAGTTAAAAATTTAAAGCTGATTTTTAATAATCTAAAAGGCATGCATGAACAATTTGAACAACTTCAATATGCTCAACCGTTTAATGAAACGTTAAGTCAAAACAAGCAAGACCACCTCAATTTACTTGATGATGATATTCAAGATTTTTCAGATCTTGTTTTAAAAATTCGCCAGCAACTGACACCACAATCGGCCCTGTTTAGACATGCAATACGAATTGCAGTCGTGTTCGCCGCAGGTTACGTCATTTCATTATTACCTTTTGCCCAACACGGTTACTGGATTTTGCTCACCAGTTTATTTGTTTGCCAAATTACTTACTTTGCAACGAAAAGCCGTTTAAAACTCAGAACAATTGGAACCCTACTTGGCGTTTTATTGGGTATTCCCATTCTGTATTTTGTTCCAAGCATTGAAGGTCAGCTCATCCTCACCATTATTTGTGGGGTTAGCTTTTTCTACTTGCGCCAGAAAAAATACGCCTTGGCAACGCTGATGGCAACCTTAATGGTATTACTTATTTTCAACTTAAAAGGCGCAGGTTTCAGTATTATTTTACCTCGCCTAATCGACACCTTATTAGGCTGCTTTATTGCATGGCTTGCTGTTAATTTTATATGGCCAGACTGGAACTTTCGTAATATTCCAAACAATATTAAAAAAAGTAGCCAAGCCACACTGGATTATTTCAATGTAATTGTTGAGCAATATCAGCATGGTAAAAATCAGGACATTGAATATCGCAGAATTCGCCGCGCTGCACATAACGCACAAATTGAACTGTCGAATATGATTTCGAGCTTAAGTGCTGAGCCCAATCCCAAACCAGAGCTGATTCATTATGCCTTTCGTTATCTAGTTTATAGTCATAGCCAGTTGAGTTATGTCGCAGCATTAGGTAGCCAAAGACAAAAAATTGAGGATCCACAAGTATTACAGCTCTTACTGGATTGTCAGCAAATCCTTAACCAAAGTTTATTTGAACAAGCTTCTGTTGATTTTAATTTTCTTGAGCAAACTTTGAAGCAAATACAAAGCCTAACAACTCATGAGCACTTTTCAGAAAGCTACACTCTTGTTTTAAAACAAATGAGCTTACTATTAGAAATCTTGCCTGAACTCTTAACCTTAAAAGGTAAACTTTTAGAACAAGAGATTAAGTAAAATAAAAAAATACCGGAATATAAATTCCGGTATTTTTTTAATGTAAGTCTTGGGCAACTCTTTCCTGCATTTCTCGTTTTAAAGCTAAACGTGGTTGAGTGAACCACAAGGCAATAAATACAAAAGCAGATAAAACAAAAGCCCATAAATGAAATTGAGTATAGAGATAACGCACCAACTCAATCATTGCAAAAAAGCTTGTCATCAATAACATTGAAACAGCAGCAGCCACAGTTCCTTTCGATACTTCAGATGACATCAGTGCAAAGCGGTATAAGACTGAGAAACTAATTCCTTCACCAAAGCAAATGAGTGTCATACCCGTAAGCAAACAAGGAATTAAATAGGTTTGCCAGACAACACCTAATATTAAAATGAGTGTACCAGTGAGCATAATTGGTAAACCAATCAGGACTGTTTTACCTAAAGCCAAACGGTCAATAATTTTAATTAAGACAATATTGCCTACAATCAAACCTAGAAATACTGGAAATTGAGCTAAGCCATATTGCACACTGGTTAGTTTGAGTTCATCGACCAAAATAATGGGCGATAACGCAATCCAAAGCATAAGCGGCATACCTACAAGCGGTAAGGCTAGCGTTAAACCAAGGAATTGCCGATTGCTAAATACTTTTTTAAAATCATCAAAAAGATAGCTAAAAGGTTGTTTAGTTACACTCACCTTCTGACTAGGCATTTGTTTCTTTAAGCCAAACCAACTCAGCAATGCAAGTAAAGCAATTGCCACAAAGCCCCAGTGCCAAGACACATAATCAATTAAAAATGCGCCAAGTACAGGTCCGAGCAAGGGTGCAAGCAATGAGATATTTGCCATAAGTGCCATGACTTTAATAGCATCACGCTCGGCAAAATTTTCTTGAATTGCCGCATATCCCACTGCTGAAATTACACTTAACCCAATACCTTGTAAAAAACGTAATGTCAGAAAGTATTCAATTTGCCTCGTTAATAAAATTAAAAAGCAACACAAGGCAAAAAATAAAACACCAGTTAAAAGAACTTTCTTACGACCTAATCGATCTGATAAAGGCCCAAGTAACCATGCAACAGATGCACCACCTAATAAATAAAATGACATTGAAGATGGTGCCCAAGTTGCACTCACACCAAAATCTTCAGTAATTGCCAACATGGCTGGCTGAATCAGGTCATTACCAATATAAACCGCAAATTCAAATAGCACTAAAGCTAAAGGAAACATCAACGTTGTACGGTTCAACGCTGTCGTTTGAATATTATTCATGAGTTGTACACTTCAAAATAGCGGCCAAAATGTCTCAACAACTACATATTGAAATAAATAATGTAGTCATGACGATGACAGTATGGTCAGTCAATCTTTAGTTAAGTTGTTATATGCCGTGAGAGTGCATGTTTAGAATGTGAAACACCGTATTCACAAGGTGTCTAAGACAAGAAAAAATGTATGACGTGAGATTTGGTAATTTTTACCATTTGGCTTAATTGCCAGATGACACAATATCACTTTTTAAATTGATCAGCAATCGGACAGTTTCATCCATTTAAAATTCTATATTTTGCTTAGCATCAACTCATTTTTATATTGTGAATAACCTTGAAGTTATCCACATATTCAATAATGATTCAGGCTTTAAGGGCAAGGATTAACTTGAAAGTCTGTTGTTTCCTGCCCTTTTGTACATTGATAGCTTTGCTTTTTATTTACGATTTTCCAAATGGTTTGATCACGTTTTAATAAATATTCGGTACGTGTTTTTGATATCGCATCTTCACTAGGCACAGTTTGTAAAATAGTTACTTGTGCATTAGAGGCATCATCCAAAGCATTCATTTGTTGTGAAATACTTAAATTACTCGCATTATTTAAAAGGTTTGGTTGATCAATCAAAACTGCTTGTATCGGACTATTGGCTTGGGGTGTAGGCGGGTTTGTATTCGGTGTACATGCGCTCAGAATCAACAAATTACACATCATGAGTAAACCAATTTTTTTCATACTCAACTCCGCCACAACTTCACTTTGATGCTAAAGACTAGAAACAATTTTTTCCGTTCAACTTTGTAAAGTATTTATCTTTAAAGTGAGAAAGAAACTGATGCATCAAACTCATATTAGTGACTTTTAATCAATAATATTTTTCCAATTACTGCATTTTTCTCTAAGAGTAAGTTCACTAAAGTATGCATCAATTTAGGAATTTAATTAGAGTAACTCTCATGAGCAATATTTTAGTGATTAATGGCGCCAAACAATTTGCCCATTCAAATGGTGAATTAAATGACACACTCACGGCATTGGCAACCGACCATCTCACTGAACTGGGCCATGAAGTTCAAGTGACTCGTGCAGATAGTGACTACAATGCAGAAGCCGAAGTAGAAAAATTCTTATGGGCCGATGTCGTGATTTATCAAATGCCAGGTTGGTGGATGGGTGCACCTTGGACTGTGAAAAAATATATTGATGATGTATTTACGACAGGTCATGGTTCACTTTATGCAAACGATGGCCGTAGCCGCTCTGATGCTTCAAAAAAATATGGTTCAGGTGGTTTAATTCATGACAAAAAATATATGTTGTCACTTACATGGAATGCACCGATGGAAGCATTTGATGATGCAGATCAGTTCTTCCACGGCGTGGGCGTAGACGGTGTTTATTTACCATTTCATAAAGCCAATCAGTTCTTAGGCATGAGCACGCTTCCAACTTTTATTGTGAACGACGTGATTAAAATGCCTAACGTTGATAGTTATGTTGAAGAATATAAAGCACACTTAAATACTGTATTTGCAGCAGCTTAATCAGGAGAAAAACCATGCTTACCATTATTGCGGAAATTCGTACTCAATCGGGTGGGCAGCATCGCCAGAACGTATTGGATGCATTTCAAAAAATCATTCCAACTGTTTTAGCAGAAGATGGTTGCCATGGTTATGAACCTTTAGTTGACCACAAATCAAATGCGAGCTTCCAGACTCAAGAGCCTGACACGATTGTCATGCTAGAAAAATGGGAAAGTGTGGCTCATCTTGAAGCTCATTTAGCTACACCGCATATGCAAGCACATCTTGCAGCAGTTAAAGACGATGTCGTTGATGTCAAAATTAAAATTTTAGAAAGTGGCGTATAATTTAACGCATTAAAAAAGACGATATATTTATCGTCTTTTTTATTTTTAAGAGCAAAGTTGGGTTTGAAAACCTCTAGAGCCTTTTCCTCTCGCGCATTGATAGCTCTTTTGCTTATTTTGCAATTGCCACTTTTCATCAACCAGCTTAAATGAATATTCTGTTCGGATTGCAGAAACAGAATCATCCATTAAACCGGTTTGTATAACGGTAATACGGGAAACTGTTGGAGATTCTACCCGGTTAAATACTTGCTGAACTGAGGTATTATTGTGCTCTTTTACGATCTCAGGTTGAGCTTTAAGTACTTGTTGCATCGGGGTTTCGGAGCCCACAAAAGGAATTAATTTACTGGTCGTCGCACACCCAGTGAAAAGTCCAGCACAGAGCGCTGAAATTAAAAATAAACGTTGCATTTTTATCACCAAAAACAAAAGGCATAGCTTTATGATGCTATGCCTTGCTCGGTTACTCTGTAGAAACTATGTAGTTCTACAAAATAGATCTATTTAAAGATCAAATAATTTACCTGTTTGTTGGGTCATTGGTATATATTGCTTTTTGCTCGTTGTCTTTTACCCTTGATTAATCATATTCTGACGGGTTGGAAAGCTTATAAACAATAATTCAATCCAAAGCCACCCATAAGATAAGTGGCTTCATCAAATTTTATCCAAACTTAGGTAAATCAACAGGTTCAATATTATTAAGTTCTACAATATTAGGATTAATTTCAAACTTCAACCAGCCTTTTTTCATCCACAGCTCAACTTTTTCTTTACCTAAAATATGCAATAGGTTTGCCAATAAATCAAATTTTGCAGTTTCATTAAAGTAAAATACTATCACATTAATCCATCCTTCACTGTTTAGATCAAATATTTCATTAATATAATCTTTATCAGATGAATCTAACGAGTGTCCCCAAATTAATATATTAATCACTTCTCTACGACCTAAAGTATTTTTGTATTTATCAATCTTTTTTCCAACTATTGATTCTTCGTTTAGAAATCTATAATCCGTATTCTTTAGTAACTTTTGATGATACTTCGTAAAGCCATAAGCTTTAATATTTTTCAAAGCCTCAAGTCGTAAGTCTGAAATACCCAAAACTATATTCTGCTTTTCACCAATACGACCATGTAAAAACTCTAAAGATTGTTCAGACTCATAAAACTTAAGATAAGTATCTGTATAATTAAACGAATATATATTTTCAATATCTCCAAGAACTAAACTATTAAAATTATTTATTGGATATAGACTACCTACTATCTTTATTAAGTAATTATTAAATACACAAATAAATTCATTCAATGAAATATTTAAAAAATAAATATACTTTTCAATAGAAAATCCATATTCTGGCTTGTCTTCTACTTTCAACCATTTATTATTAATATATCCAATCACTTTATCTCTCAAACCAATAACAGCCATTCCTCCTATATTCTTTGAATAAGATACGCCATAGTTTTTATTCTTTCTAAGTAAAAGAAGTTTTTCTAGCTTTTTAAAATCCAGATTAGATATATTATTATCTTTATTAGAGTCGTTAGAATCCTCTAATGAATATAAAGAGATGTCCAATTTACCAAAATCTTTAAATTTAATTTCTAATTTCTCTGTAAACTTAACCACTTCATTGAGAGCTTCTTCAATTTTTTGTTCAAAATCAATCCATGTTTTTACCTCTCTAACATGATCAGAAAAATATTGATACCAAGCATTTTCCTTTAACTGCTTTTTTAAATCTTCAATTTGATCAATAGCTATTTTGATTTCATCAGTTTTATATATTGCCTTTGTATATTTAAAAAAGTAATTTTCTTTTTCATATAAAGATCCAAATAAATCATCAAATCCCATCTCACCTTTCTGTTCCTCCCAGCTTTCTATAGCCCCCATGGCAACCATAAAATGGTCATACTTCGTAGGTAAGTAATGTGATAAATCAAAACCATTGCCAACAATCAGAATATTCATTGTTATAAAATTCTCATAATAAAAAAGCGCATCTTTCGATACGCTTTTAACAGAAATTCTTTTATTCAATCAAGTATTAAAGATCAAACAATTTACCTGGATTCATAATACCTTTCGGGTCAAATACTTTTTTCAAAGCTTTCATATATTCAATTTCTTCAGCTGAACGTGAATATTCCAAATATGGCTTTTTCGTCATACCTACGCCATGCTCAGCAGAAATTGAACCATCGTATTTTTTCACGGTATCAAACACATATTTATTTACCACCTGACACTTCGCAAAAAACTCATCTTTGGTTAAGTTTTCAGGTTTTAAAATATTTAAGTGTAAGTTACCGTCACCGATATGACCGAACCAGCAAATTTCAAAGTCAGGATAGTTTTCTTGAACAATCGCATCAATTTCACGAATAAATACAGGTACGTGAGTAATTAATACTGAAATATCGTTTTTGTATGGAATAAATGGCGCGATTGATTCAGAGATATCTTCGCGTAAACGCCATAAGCTTTCTACTTGGTCAAGGCTCTGGCTCATTACGCCATCAAGTACCCAACCCTGCTCCATACAATGCTCGAAAATTTCCATTGCTTTATCGAGAATCGGCTCATATGGAGCTTCAAACTCAAGTAATACATAGAACGGGCATTGAGTTTCAAATGGGCGTTGTACATGTCCATGATCTAAAACTTTTTGCATTGCAAGTTCACCAAAGAACTCAAATGCAGTTAAGTCGATGTCTTTTTGGAAGGCATGTAATACAGGCATTACTGCATCAAAATCAGGAACACCTAAAACTAAAACTTGTAAGTTTTGTGGTTGACGCTCAAGTTTAATTTCTGCTTCAGTCACTAAACCTAAAGTACCTTCACCACCAATAAACAAATGCTGTAATGCATAACCAGTGGCATTTTTAACCATGCCTTTGTTTAAACGTAAAATATCACCCTTACCAGTAACAACGGTTAAACCAAGTACCCAGTTACGCGTCATACCGTATTTAATGACTTTAATACCACCAGCATTGGTACCGATATTCCCGCCAATCTGGCTAGAACCTGCTGATGCAAAGTCCACTGGGTAATACATACCTTGTTCTTCTGCATAATTCTGCAATTGTTCAGTCACAACACCAGCTTGAACACGTACCATACGGTCTGCTGGGAAGAACTCAAGAATCTGGTTCATTTTGTCCATGCTAATGACAATTTCGCCATTGGTTGCTACAGCACCAGCAGAGAGACCTGTACGACCGCCAGACGGAGTAATAGCAACATTGAACTGGTTCGCAAGCTTTACAACAGCTTGAACTTGTTCAGTGGTCGATGGGAAAACGATGACCGATGGGTTCGGATTAAAATGCTTGGTATGATCTTTACCCCAGTTTTCGAGACTATCAGCATCGGTTTTAATACGGTTTTCACCGACGATTGCTGTTAATTGGGTGAGTAACTCAGGTGTTAAAGCGACTGGAGCATTCATCGTTTGCAGACCTAGCAAGAAGTAAACTATGGTGGGACTATGACTTCATATTTTCAGGGTTTTCACCTGAGCAAAGCCATAATGTTCATTCGAACATATGATCAAATGAACATTTGATCATATGTATTCTACATGTATCCGCACAAGCGATAAAGTTCAGAATAGAGATACTGTCAATACAAAACATGTTTAATGCCAATAAATGCGTTTTTATAAGGCTTCCAGATAAAAACATGCTTCTTTAATCTGCCAAGCATATTTTGAAACACTCGACAAGCCATAAACAGAAGTGATTAGACATAGATAAAATTGCCATAAGGCAATGGTATAAACGAAATATCTATAGCACCGCCCAATATGTTATTATACCGCCACCAAATTTGGCCTTTGTAGCGGAGCCGTAATGAGCCAACATCTTTCACTACCTAAAGATAAAATCCGTTTCCTTTTGTTAGAAGGCGTTCACCAAAACGCAGTCGATACTTTAAACGCTGCGGGTTACACCAATATTGACTATCGTAAAACTGCTCTTGAAGGCGAAGCGCTTAAAGAAGCAATTAAAGATGCTCACTTTATTGGTATTCGTTCGCGTACCCAATTGACTGAAGAAGTTTTCGAAGCTGCAAACAAATTGATCGCAGTAGGTTGTTTCTGTATCGGAACAAACCAAGTTGATCTTAAAGCAGCTATGGCACGTGGTATTCCTGTATTCAACGCACCGTATTCAAATACGCGTTCGGTTGCAGAGCTTGTACTTGCTGAAACAATTCTTCTTCTTCGCCGTGTTCCTGAAAAATCGGCGGCTTGTCATCGTGGTGGTTGGGACAAATCTGCTGTGGGTTCTTTCGAAACTCGTGGCAAAACTTTAGGTATTGTGGGTTACGGTTCCATCGGTTCTCAACTTTCAGTTCTTGCTGAAAGCATGGGTATGCATGTTATTTATTATGATGCAGTAACTAAGTTACCAATGGGTAATGCTCGCCAAGTTGGTTCTTTAGATGAACTTTTAGCAACTGCAGATGTTGTAACGTTGCATGTGCCAGATGTTCCGTCTACACGTAACTTCTTCACTAAAGAACAATTTGCGAAAATGAAAGAAGGCGCGATCTTCTTAAATGCTGCACGTGGTACATGTGTAGTGATTGAAGATTTAGCTGATGCAATCAAGTCTGGTCACATTGCTGGTGCAGCGGTTGACGTATTCCCGAAAGAACCAAAAGCAAATGGTGAAGAATTCCAATCTCCACTTCGCGGCTTAGACAACGTGATTTTAACGCCTCACGTTGGTGGTTCAACTATGGAAGCGCAAGCAAACATCGGTTTAGAAGTAGCAGAGAAATTCGTTGCTTACTCTGACAAGGGTATGACGCTTTCTGCTGTCAACTTCCCAGAAATCGCATTGCCATTGACAGCTGGTCAACACCGTTTATTGCACATCCACAAAAACGTGCCAGGTGTACTATCTAAAATCAACAACTTGTTTGCTGAACAAGGCATCAACATTTCTGGTCAGTCACTCATGACTAAAGGTGACATTGGTTACCTTGTAATGGACGTTGACGCTTCTGCTTCTCACGAAGCTTTAGATATGTTGCATGAAGTTGAAGGTACAATTCGCGTACGCGTATTGTTCTAATACGAACTGTAAATTTAAAAGCCACAGCAATGTCTGTGGCTTTTTTATGGGCATTTACATTATCATGTGAAAAGTATACCAATTGATCTAATAATAAAATGTCCACTTTAAGCCAGAAATCTCAACTACATGCTTTGGGTTTTCTTATTCTTGCCATGTTAAGCGTTCAAAGTAGCGCATCTTTAGCTAAAATTTTGTTTGAGAGCTTTCCAGTTTTAACAGTGTCTGCAATGCGTCTATGCATTGGGGCATGTATTCTGGCTTTAATCTTTAAAATCTGGCGAATTAATTTTAGTCAGGTTCGATGGAAAGCGATTTTGGCTTATGGCTTTGCTCTTGCAGGCATGAACGCCCTTTTCTATTTATCTCTTGAACGTTTGCCTATTGGTATTGCGGTCGCATTTGAATTTATTGGTCCCTTAAGTGTGGCACTGTACCACGCACGCCAAAAATATGATTTTGTCTGGGTCACTTTTGCGATTGTTGGCCTCATATTACTTTTCCCTTTTAATCAGGCTCATGGTCTGGACTGGGTTGGCGTTCTATTTGCGATGAGTGCGGGTGCATGTTGGGCGCTTTATATTATTGCCGGACAAAAACCCTCTGGTATTTCAGGCAACCATACTGTCTGTTTAGGTATGACAGTAGGTGCATGCATCTTATTACCTATTACCTTTTTTTCAAGCTCGATTGGTCAAGTGATAGAACTGCCTTATCTATTTTATTTTATTGGCTTAGCCATTTTGGCCAGTGCACTTCCCTTTTCTTTAGAAATGTTAGCACTACGCAGTTTAACCCCTCTAAGTTTTGGAACATTGATGAGCCTAGAACCCGCAGTTGCGGCATTTTCTGGTTTTATTTTCCTAGGGGAATATCTGTTATGGAACCAATGGTTGGCACTTGCAACCATTATTACTGCTTCTATCGGTTGTACCATAACCACCCAAAAAGCCCGCCAACAACGTGAAAAAACAGCTGGTTAACGCTATAAAATCTGCTGGTTGAAACGTAGTATTGGCTATAATTGACTACTATTATTTTTTTAAATATCAAATGAAGCGCTAAGGTATTTCCATGCAAAATCTTCCAATTATTGCTGTGCTGTATATGATTTTGTCGATGGTTTCATATCAAATCAGTGCTTCATTTGCCAAACAGCTTATCGCAGCTTTAGATCCACTTACCGTTACTATTTTAAGATTAAGTTTTGCGACTGTTATTGTTGCGGTCATGTTTCGTTCGTGGAAAATTTGGTCTCGATTACCCTATTTAAAATGGCGCGATTTATTAATGTATTGTGCATCTTTAGGGATAATGAATATTTTGTTTTATACGTCTCTTGGAAAATTACCTCAAGGGATTGCCGTAGGCTTAGAGTTCATTGGTCCATTAGGCCTAGCTCTACTGTCTATCAAACAAAAGAGTGACTATATTTGGGTAGCACTTGCTATGTTAGGTATTGCCCTGATGGTACCTTGGCAAGATTCAGCACAGCACCACTTTTCCTATGTTGGGGCAGCCTGTGCACTAGGTGCAGGACTGTGTTGGGCCTTCTATATTTATTTTGGGCAAAAAGTTGTAACTCAAAATATAGGGATGCACGCCTTAACAATTGGGATCGGTGTATCCGCACTTGCCTTATTGCCAATTGGAATTTGGCATAATGCTCCTGCATTACTTGAAACACAGTACTGGGGTAAAGCCCTACTTATTGCTGTTTTAGCCACAGCTATACCATATGCCCTCGACTTAATGGCACTCAAACAACTCAATAAATTAACTTACGGTACTCTAACGAGTTTGGCACCAGCATTAGCAGCATTAACGGGTTTCTTATTACTTCACGAAGAAATCAGCTTGCTGCAATGGGTGGCTTTGGCTTGCGTAATGCTAGCCTCTATTGGGGTTACTTTAAGAAGTACTAAAAAAGCTGCATAGGTTTACTTTACTGCGGCTTTTTATACTTTTTATATTCCTTTAAATATTTATTGCCGAGTGTCTCTTTTTCGCTGTCTTTAAGAATTTTTCCAGCTTGCTGGAAAAATTTATGTTCTTCTTCTTTTAAATGATGATGGACTTTTTCACTTAACTGTTTAGCAGTTGCTAACCAGCTCGGGCTGCTCATATCTGTTTTTTCAAGTTGTTCAACCAACTCATCCATTTCATGATGTTCAGCTAAGGCATGGCGAGTGATATCTAAACCGACATCATCAAACATCAAAGGAATATATAAATAACGATCTTCGGCAACTGAATGGGCATAAAGTTCATTTTTTAATGCATCAAATAATTCTTTTCGTTCTTCGGTTAAACCATGTGTCTGGATTAATTGTTCAGAAAGGTTTCGTTGATTTTCATGGCTTTCTCTTAATGCTTCGAAAATATTCATTCTCTTCCTCATTTTTTAGCTAAAAAATCTTTTTTATTTCAAGGTTTATGATACGTTGAAATTTATATTGTTTACGTAGCTTAAAATGAGACTATTTTTTACACAGTTTTCTTTCTAGTAAATTTCTGTAATGATTTTTATATTTCTAATTTTAGATGATACATAAAAAGTATGAACTGTCCGCGAGAATCAGCTCATACTTTTAAACTTAATTTAGCCCGTCACAAAAATTTGATAACCTAAACGGCAAATCAAAATACTCACTAAAATTAAAAAGATAATACGCACAAAACCACTACCGTATTTGAGCGCAGTACGCACCCCAACAATAGAGCCTATAACGTTTGCAGCCGCCATCATTAAACCAATATGCAAAATAGCGTGACCAGTCGGAATAAGAAAACTCAACGCTGCAAGGTTAGTCATGAAGTTACCGATTTTTGACAATGCTGAAGCATGTAAAAAGTCGACTTGCAAGAAGCGGATAAAGAAAAAGATAAAGAAGCTTCCAGTACCCGGTCCAAAAATACCGTCGTAGAAACCAATCGCCAAACTACCAATACCTGCTAAAACTAGCATTTTCGTAGTAATTTTTTGCTCAGTATGAACTTGTCCAAAGTTCTTTTTAACCAAGGTATAGATGGCAATTACGATCAGCATTACAAACACAAAAGGACGTAATACAGATTGAGGAATAAGCGATAAACAGGCTGCACCAGCAAATGAGCTAATCAAAGCACAAATGGCAATGACAGCTAAAAGCTTCCACTGCAACTTCACTCTTTTTGCAAAGGTATAAGCAGCCGATGCAGTACCAAAAATGGATGAGACCTTATTTGTACCAATCACCGTAGCAGTCTGCATGGTTGGAAAAGTGCTCATGATACCGGGAATCTGGATGAGTCCACCGCCACCAACAGCAGCATCAATTGCTCCCGCAGTAAACGCAAAAAAGATCAAACTAAGGATAACATCCCATTCCATGCCCATGCTCTATACTCTACATCTACTACAAATTTAAGATACGCTTAGGTACCAACCGTTTTTTATCAGTAATCTCAGCCAAACCTAAACAGCGCTCACCCGAAAAAACCAAAACTTCTGCTTCTGCAGAATGATCAATATTGCTTTCTAAACCATTGCAAAAATATTTTTCCCGTCCTTCGGGAACCTGTATTTTTAAGAAATGGTCAATTGGCGCATACACTGGTAGTAACAAAGCTTCTCTTTGCTCTTCCGTTAAGCTTTCTAAATATTCAATGGTGTAACTTGGGATTAATTCAAAATGCCCAGTTTGAATACGGTGAAGCATGGTTAAATGACCACCACAGCCAAGAGCTTCACCAATATCTTCACCTAACACACGAATATATGTTCCTTTAGAACAGGTTACATCCAGAGTGATACTATTTTCGGTAAACTCAATAAGCTCTAAAGCATAAATCGTAACTGGACGCGCTTCACGTTCAATCTCTATCCCTTTCCTGGCAAGCTCATATAATGGCTTACCCTCTTTTTTTAATGCCGAATACATCGGTGGAACTTGTTGAATATCACCTCTAAATTTTTCTAGAGTTTGCTCAATAAGCTCTTGGCTAAGAACAGGAACAGAACGTTCTTGTAAAATATCGCCTTCTACATCACCAGTTGTTGTCGTTTGTCCCAATCGAACAGTCGTTTGATAACGCTTTGTTGAGTCCAGCAAATAATGTGAAAACTTGGTCGCCTCTCCCAAACAAATAGGAAGCAAACCGGTCGCTAAAGGATCTAATGCGCCAGTATGACCCGCCTTTTGGGCACGATACAGCCAACGCACTTTTTGCAAAGCGGCGTTTGAACTAAGCCCTAATGGTTTATTTAATAGAAATACACCACTGATATGGCGACGAGAAATTTTTTGATTTTTTGTCGTCATTTTTACTGGAACACAAAGCTAGAGAAAAGTGCCGACATGTTAGCAAATTCGACAAGATATTTTCACAATATTTAGGTGCCTTTTCACTTATTTTATGGCACATTAATGATCGAGTAAAAAAACAACAAATTAAAACTTAAGGAAGATATCTTTATGCAAAGGATGCAGAAAAAGATATGGTGGTGTGTGCTCGGATTTTTTATTTTGAGCCTCATTGCATGTGTATATTGGCTAAGCCCAGACTCAAAAAATACTTCACCTCGGCTCAATCAGGATGAGGCAAAAAGCTTAGCATCTACTCCTCAAACCACTTCAAACTCATCGTTAAGTGGAAATGCTTATTTAAGCCAAAGTCAACAAGATACCCAAGTTAACTGCCAGTTAAAAATTGATAGCTCTCAACATTTAGTTGTAAATAGTCAAACTCGGGACTGCTTTGAATATTTTATTACGCAGTATGGGGAATCCAATTTACAACAGGTTAAAACTCATTTTGATAAATTTATACAAGATCAGTATTTAGAACCAGCCCGTTCACAGATTATTGACTTGTGGACCCGTTATTTAAAATACCGCGAACAACTTGCACAAATTCAACCACCTCAATCTAAACAGCAAGATCAAAGTTATTTTCAAAAGATCTTCAGTTCAATTCAAGATATCAGAAAGCGTTTCTTTTCGACTTCTGAAATTGAAGGACTCTTTTCGACAGAAGATATCTACCAGAACTACACGTTAGATCGTATGAAAATTTTAGAAGATTCATCTTTAAACGAAATTGAAAAAGCTAAAAAACTTAAAGAACGCTTTGAGCAATTACCACAAGATTGGCAACAAAACCTGCAAGAACTATCAAAACTTGATGATTTACATACCCTGACTAAACAAATTAAAGCACGTAATGGCTCAGCAGAGGAACTTCGACAAATGCGTACAGCTCTCGTTGGAGCCGAGGCAACGCAAAGATTAGAAACTTTAGATACACAGCGTAATGCTTGGCAACAGCGAGTGACTGGCTACTTAAATCAGCGTGATGAAGTCCTGCATAGCAATATGAGCGATAGCGCTAAAAATCAAGCGATTCAACAACTCCGCCAACAACAATTTAACTCATCACAGGAACAACTTCGTCTTCAAACTTTTGAAAAAGTCCATGATCAAGGAGGTGAATTACCATTTAACTACTAGGCTTTTCTATTTTGAAGTTAGCCGAACCTTATCCAGCAGTAAAAGCTGCTGCTCATACAAAATAAAAATAGTGAGTAAAAAATGAAAAGGAACTTAATATTTTTCTGTGCTGCAATGCTCTCAGGACTGAGTGTTTCAGCAACCCATGCCACAAATGCAGAGCAAGTAAAAAGCTCTTTTGTCTATTCGAATTATGCCCAAACCAAATACCCATTAGTTTTTAACCATGGTATGGCAGGTTTTAGCAGAGTTGGAACAGATACGCTTGGTCTCGATTATTGGTATCAGATTCTTCCAGACCTTGCTCGTAACGGAGGAAATGTCTGGGCAACAAGGGTTTCACCGTTTAACTCAACCGAAGTTCGCGGAGAACAACTTGCCCAACAAGTAGAAGAAATTATTGCCATTACTGGAAAGCCTAAAGTCAACTTGATCGGACATAGCCACGGGGGACCAACGGTTCGCTATGTCGCTGGTATCATGCCAGAGAAAGTTGCTTCACTTACTACTATCGGAGCACCTCATAAAGGATCTCCAATGGCAGATGTCATCCTGAACGTTGAGGGTACTCCTCTGTCGGGACTGGCAACATTAGTAAACTGGTTTTCAGCAGCGATTACTTGGGCAGAGGGCCTAGACCCAACCAGTTATCCGCATGACTCTTTAGCGGGCGCTCATAGTCTATCAACTCAAGGCTCGGCACAGTTTAATGCACAATTTCCTATGGGTGTTCCTACCACTTCTTGTGGTGAAGGTGCTTATCAAGAGAAAGGCATTTATATGTATTCCTTCTCTGGTAATAAGGCACTAACCAACCCATTAGACCCTTTTGATATTGCATTAACAGGAAGCAGCCTGGTTGTCGACCCATTTGGAGATAACGATGGACTAGTTTCTAGATGTAGCGCTAAATTTGGTAAAACTATTCGCGATGATTACAACTGGAATCATTTAGATGAAGTCAATCAAATCATGGGGATACGTTCTATTTTTGCAGCAGATCCTGTGTCGGTTTACCGCCAGCATGCTAACCGTTTAAAACTTCAAGGACTATAATTTTTAAACAAAAAATGCGCCAAAAGGCGCATTTTTTTACTCGGTATAAGCTTACGCTTTACGAGCTGGTAATTTTTCACGAATACGTGCAGCTTTACCAGACAAGTCACGGAGGTAGTAAAGTTTAGCACGACGAACGTCACCACGACGTTTCACTTCGATTTTAGCAACAACTGGTGAGTGAGTTTGGAATACACGCTCAACACCAACACCGCTAGAAATTTTACGTACTGTGAACGCAGAGTTCAAACCACGGTTTTTCTTAGCGATTACAACACCTTCAAATGCCTGAAGACGTTCACGGTCACCTTCTTTTACTTTAACTTGAACAACTACTGTATCACCAGGAGCAAATTCAGGAAGGTCAGTTTTTAACTGTGCATTTTCAACAGCTTGAACTAAAGGATGTTTACCACTCATTGTGGGAATCTCCATATGTGCGGAGTCAGAAGAGGTCTGATTTTCCGCTGGGGATAGAGGCTAAAGCGCATATCAACCCGTTTAACTTTCCCTTTACGACAACCGTAAAGAGCCTTAAGTACACATAAATCTATAAAGTAAAATAGACTTAT
Source organism: Acinetobacter nosocomialis (assembly GCA_025736915.1). Taxonomy (GTDB): domain Bacteria; phylum Pseudomonadota; class Gammaproteobacteria; order Pseudomonadales; family Moraxellaceae; genus Acinetobacter; species Acinetobacter nosocomialis_A. Next base: position 1,624,469 of record CP107049.1, read on the forward strand.
GCTTCTAACTCGAAGCATTGCTTCTCGTCTTGTTGTAGAACTTTCGTTCTTGAGAATAGTGATTAAGAATTACCATCATTCTCTTATGTATCTTTTAGCCATTTCTTCTGCTGCTTAGTCAACTCTACTTTTTCTACCAACTCTGGTCGGCGTTCTAAAGTCCGTTGATATCGCTGCAAAAAGCGCCATTTTTCAATATTGGCATGGTGCCCTGATTTTAAAATTTCAGGAACATCCAACCCTTCAAACTGGTCTGGCTTAGTATATTGTGGACAATCTAGAAGACCATCTACAAAAGAATCCTGTATCGCTGATTGCTCATCTGACATTACATTCGGCAAACGGCGAATAATACTATCAAGCAACACCATGGCAGGTAGTTCACCGCCAGATAAAACATAATCCCCAATTGACCATTCCTGATCAACATAATGTTGGATTAAACGTTCATCGACGCCTTCATAACGCCCACACAATACAATTAAGCCGTCATAATCAACAAACTGCTGTACTGCCTGTTCATTTAAAGTCTTGCCTTGTGGAGACATATACACCACAGGTACATGAACACACCCTGCTTGCGAAGCAAGTTGTTTGGCATGGTTAATTGCTTTTGCTAAAGGCTCAGCCATCATTACCATACCGGGGCCACCACCAAATGGACGTTCATCCACTCTTCGGTAACTCCCTTCAGCAAAATCACGTGGATTAATACAAGTTACTTGTACAATGCCACGCTTTGCTGCGCGTCCGCTAATCCCGTAGGCTGTAATCGCTTCAAACATTTCAGGAAAAAGCGTAATGACTGCAAAAAACACCGCAGACTCCTCTATTTCCCTGCTGCGTTAATCCCCTAAAAAGGATTAATAATCTACGCCCCAATTGACGTAAATGCGACCAGCTTCAAGATCAACGCGTTGTACCACATCTTTATGCCAAGGAATCATGCGTTCTTCTGAATCAATGCTGTCTGGTGTAGCGCGTACAACCATCACGTCATTAGCTCCAGTTTCAAACAACTCATGAATTTGCCCTAAGTTAACTTCCTGTTCATCATCATCAAGTCCTAACACTGTTAAGCCTTTTAAATCTGACCAGTAGTACTCATCTACATCTGCTTTTGGCAGTTGAGATTTAGCAATCCAGATATTAGCGCCAACCAAGCTCTCCGCACCAGTGCGATCACTCACACTTTTCAAAGCGACAACTAGGCCTTTGCCATGTGGTTTCCAACGTTTTACATCTATTGTTTGCCAACCGGCCTTGGTCTCAATGTACCAAGGCAAGTAGTCAAACATGTTGCTCATAGGTTCTGTATTGGAATACACCCAGAGCCACCCATTCAATCCATAAGCTGAACGTAACTGTCCAATCTGAATACGATCTTCGGGAACATTCTGTGTTGGTGTCATGGGCTACCTACTACAAAAAATTATGCAGTAGCTTTTTTAGCTTGAGCAGCTAAAGAAGCAACACGTTCAGAAGGTTGAGCACCTTGAGAAACCCAGTGAGCAAAACGGTCTGCATCTAAACGAAGTTTTTCTGCTTGACCTTGTGCAGTCGGGTTAAAGAAACCGATACGCTCGATGAAACGACCATCACGTGCATTGCGGCTATCAGTCACAACGATTTGATAGAATGGACGTTTTTTTGCGCCGCCACGTGCTAAACGAATAACAACCATGATAAAAGCCTTATAATTCTTACGGATTATCCCTGCGCCGACCATCGGCAACACTTCAAACCCCTTTCATAGAGGGCGATATTCTACGTGATTTTCGTCCTGAAAGAAAGATTAAATTTTGAGTTATCCGCAGTTTTGAATTTAAATTTATTTGCCATCCCAATTCGAAGTTGCAGAAGGTACGCAAGCTGTACCACTGTTAATATCGGTTCCCTTTGTCCAGCAATGCTCACCCCGATAATTTAAGACGATATGCCCATCTCCAGATTGTGGAGTATTTGCAATCGGCGTCGCAGTCAATACCCATGTTTCCGCATTTAAAGCCCCCGCCGTCACTGGAGTCAAATTCACTGTATAAAGAGGTGTGCCTTGTATAGGATAAGATGATCCGACACCCAAGTCTGAAGCGGTTGCTCCACTAACTCTTAAATTAGCTACTTTATAACGCTGGATCTGCATGGAAAGCTGCTGCAACGTGGTTTGCATATCCACACGTTTAGTACGGCGAACATATTCTTGATAAGAGGGATAAGCTATCGCCACTATAATCGCTATAATCGCTACAACGATCATTAGCTCAATTAAGGTAAAACCTTTTATTTTATTTACCACGGCTCAGCTCCAGTGCCACAAGTTATATAAGTAACATTGCTAGTGGCTTTATTCTTGCAACGTAATCCGTTACTACCAAACAAATAAGTAAAATTATTAGGATCGGAAGCCTCTGCTCTGATAACCCAATTTTGCCCTAAAGCTGTAGGATCTGTTAATAGCTTCGTTGTATCATCACCATCGCGTACCGTTATTTGATATTTGATAGCACTACTAGTCGCCCCAGTAGGCAAAATTACTGGGGCCGTAGCCCCTGTAGAAAAACCTATGTAATTAAAATTTCTAGATTTCTGACGTGCGAGTTGTACTGCGATCTGTTGCATTTGCTGCTGTGCACGTGAAGCATCCGCTTGCAGGACATAGGCTTGGTATAAAGGTATTGCAACTGCAGCAAAAATAGCAACAATCACAACCACAATCATTAGCTCAATAAGAGTAAAGCCTAGAGAATACGTGAATTTACGTTTCATCACCTATCCTTTCCTAACGGACATACCAGCGCTGTGGTATTAAACACATTTTGCTACTACTAGAGGCAATAATACCGCCGATAGTGGTGACACCACGGTTACCCATATTTACACAATAGTTCTTATTATTAGTACTTCCTTCACCGCCGCCGCCACCGCCGCCACCGCCGCCACTGCCACCATCATCTACAACAGTAGTATCTTGAATACCCGCCCCTTGTGAACAACTTGTACCAGGCGCACACTGAACACTACCATTTTCAGCTGCTAGAGTAGATTGGCTACATTGTCCAAAAGGCATACAGAACTGATTTAAAAAGCTTTCGCCTTTTACTCCTGCTCCACAATCTCCAGACATACCTGCTTTTCCACCATCAAAAGTAGAAACAAACATACGATGATTTAATACGATTGGTGTTGAAAACACTTTAGCATCTTGAATATTGGTGGACTTAAATTGATAGAACCATCCACGGGTAGCAGAAAGTAAAGCGACTGCACCATCATCATAAGTATTCCAATTTGAATTAGTAATTTCCCCCAATTGATTAGTATTTGTGATTGGGGTTTGATATACAAAATCAGCTTTATATAAATTTCTATCTGCTACATCTTTATCGTAAATATTATATACCGCATCATAATTATAACCTTGGCCCGAGGCATACTGAGCTAAGGGTTTACTACGATTCCCACTACCAATAGAAACAACGGCAAACGTTGTGCCATTATAGTCATATACTGAAAATGCAGGCATTTCATAAAAACGTGGACTAGCAGCACCATTATTTAAATTCAATAATAATTGTGGAGGCTTAGCAAAGTTTGCATTTGTTGCCGCAGTGTTATCTAAATCGATACGGAATAGTTGACCACCTAAATCACCAAAATAAAGATGATCAATCAAACCATCACCATTTCGATCTTCGGTACGAATTTCACTTACTACGCTATATTTTAAATTATTGGATTGAGTATAAGCTTCGGCACCTTGAGCTGTAGTCGCTTTAGCACTAGCCCACCAAAGGAGCTTACCGTTATCAGCATCAAACATATATACACCTGCACCTTGGCTAATGCTCGGGTTATAGGTATCACTCTCATAGCCTTCATCATAACCACCGCCAACAAACATTACTCGTTTACGTTCAGTAGTTTTACCATCGCTTTTCTTCCAATTTACCCAGCCAATACTCGGCTTAGACCAACTTTGGCCCATATTACTTAATGCAGCATAAGTAGTAGTTGTACCGTTATAATAGGTTTTCTGTTCATCAGGAGATATTTGGAACAGTAACTTTGGATTACTCATATCTTGCAAATTAAGTGCATAATAACTACGCCCCCCCATTCGCAAACCACCATACACGATCTGTTTACCTTCTTGAGAACCATAACCTTTACCGACAGTGAGTCCTTTTCGACTACCATCTAATACATACTGAGTATAACTAGCCCAAGGTCCATCAATACCATAGTATAATTGATCGACTCCTCCATTCATGGCATCGTTTTTCAAAAATGCTTCAGGTTGTTTCTCGATCATTTCATTTGGTACAAAGGTAAATACTTCTTTTCCGCCATTACTATCCACAGAAGTACTATCATTTTTGCCAGCCTTAACTATATGTAAAAGCCCCTGTGTTGTGCCAAATAAGACATAGTCTTCACGATTTTGAGTATCAATTACGCCATTTGTATACGTAATTTGACCACTATTGGTAATTAATAGTGGTGAGGAATGCATTAACGCACCAATCTGTCTTAAAGAAGTGGACGGAGTAGCATTAAGAACTAAATGATCAGGATCCTTTGCTTGAGTCACAGTCATTGGATACCCAAGCAACGCCATTAAATAACCACGTTTCCCATCAGTTTGGTACGTCGTATCTGTTAAATCGGACTTTTTAATTTGTCTTAGAGTTGTTGTCGTTGAACCATCTGCACTTCGATTCGTCAAAAGATTACGATTCTCTTGTGTTGTTTGATTCATTGTTAGAAGTAACTGTGACCACGCTCCTCCTTTTAGAGTATAGCTATTACTCCCAGGCGTATTGGAATCAGAATTATCATTTGTACTGTCATTATCGGTATATGCCCAAAAGTCACGATTTGGAAGTATTTGTCCCTTTGTAGCAGTTGCTGTACTAATTAAAGTACTATTATCACGATCTTTTAAAATACCATTAACTACTGAATATTTTTTGAGATTACCTGCCCAAAGTTGATAGTTTTTATCTGGAGTCGGTTGGAACTGAGGGAAATAAGCCTGTTTTTGTAATACAGCAGGGTTAAGACTATCTTTAGGAATAGTAGGTGAACCTGTGGTTACTGCTGGAATCTCCGAACCTAAATCTCCAAGAAATGCATTTACACTATTTACCACGTCTTGAGAGCTTGAACCAGAATACCAACCACCACTTGCATTAACACCCCATTTCGCAGCTTCTTTTTGATTTGCCGATGCAGTAGAGTTGTTAATATTTGCCAAGTTGTCAGCTAGAGAAAGTGACCTATTAAAAGATGGAATAATATTAAAATCACTTCCAAAGCCAACAACAGCAGTCTTAATCTTTAAGCCAACAGGGTTACTACCATTGTTTAGTAAAAATTGTGAAAACTGTTGAATACAATTCCAGCCTGTATCGCTATCTGTACAAGCAAATGTTTTACCACTTAAAGCTTTCTTCATTAATCCTGATGCTGAAGAGTTTCCATTTGGATCACCGTCAGTTAAAACATAAATACCTTGACCGCTACACTGTGTAGTACTCCCTGTCATTTGTTTAGTAATACTATCGGGACGTACATAGCTCCCTCCACTGGTTGCACCTGTACCAGCATAGTTAAAACCACTATTACTTAGTCCTTGAGTGGTGGTACCCATTAAAGAAGCCGCTGCCTCTGCATAAGCATTAGCTGTCGGAGTACCGCCTCTGGCACCAAGTTTTGCAATTTCTTCTATTAGTATTCTTCTTTGAGTTTTACCATTTACGACTGCATCTAAACGTCGAGCTGGAATACGGACCTGCCCTGTTAAATTGTCTGCAGCAGTCGGCTCACCAGCAGTATTAAATTGTGTTGGACGGGAGAAAGTCGTCAGACCAATTAATTTATCATCAGAAACAGGTAAGATTCCTTTACTAGTATTACCGTTAAGCAGATCAATCATGCCATCTTTTACACGAGTAATACGGTCAGGATATTGAGTATTTGGACCAGCCTTATAGTAATAAGTATTATAGTTCGAAGACATTGAGGTCAAACCACTAGTAGAAGGTGCACTCTTTAACTTAGTTGTACAATCACTTTGCGAACTCGAATTACCACAGCTATACCAAGATGTCCCCGACTTCATATAATAGTAAGTTGGAGCAGTTGCAGTACAATAATAACGCTTATATTCTGCAATTCCATTACTCGACAACACATTATTATAACCCGTCTGCACAACATTACTGGGGATATCACAGGCACTAGCATCATTTTGAAGCTGCGGATATCCCATAGAACCTGAAATATCCAATACAAACATTAAAGTAATATCACCAGCTTTTGCTTTTTGATAAATATCAATATCACTGGCCTGACTTACACTGCTCGCTACTAACCCAGTGCATAAAGCGGCTACTGCACTTGTTAGAAGTTTTGGATGATATGAAAACTTTAAGTCTTTCTTATCCATTATTATTTTCCCCAATTAGTTAAAATCTTGTGCAATAGTGTATTCAGTGACGTTCGTAGTGAATGGGACATTTAAGCTGGTTAAGCACTCTGCTACTGACTTTAAAGGATTATCTAAGTCGGATTTATTAGTGACATCTGGCGCTGCCGTTCCATCTGGAAGTGTCACTTCACTCATGTGTTGTTGTAGACATTTGTTAATATCAGCATGACTAACACTACTTAAACTTGGCATTAATGACACAGCAAATACTTTGACTCGTTTAGCTTCTTGGACTTGTCCTTCTTTTTCATCAAGACCACGAGTTCGAGCATAAAATGGGTCATCCTCCCCAACAGTCGAAAATTTAACTGCGACCTGAGTCATAACCGCCCTACGACCACTGGTAAACCAGTTATTGGTTGTATCGACTGCATCACAATAACCATCTGTACCTAATGCATTATTAGTAGGTACACTATTTCCGTCTATCCACTGCATTAAGCTGGCACGTCCAATATTAAAAAAGTCACTTTGATCTCCGCGATAACAAAAGACTAATTCCTTATTTTTGTCATTTGCATTGCTGATATAACCGAAAAGACCTGTTGCACTTAAACTCTGAATTAAGTTAGTTGGATTCTCTATTTGAAAAAAAGAAGCGTCTGAATTCTGCAATATCAATTGCTGCACTTGGCTATTCGTCGCTATATTTAAATTAATCAAACCTTTACGAATAGCTATTGTGCCAACAATCATAATTGCAACTAAGAAAATGAGTACAATAATTAACGCTGAGCCACCCTGCTTCAGTTTCATTTCCCACGCTCCCCAATTACATTACGCAAGGCAATGGTTTGTGATATCACTTGACGCACATATTTTTTTGTCGAATTCGTAGGCTTTTTTACTGTAATCGTTTGGTCCAATACTGAAAATTGTTGGTCATCTTTAATTGCTACTTCTGCACCGACTGGTTGCAATGAACGTGTTAATAATCCGATTTGAACTGAAACAATACGTGGACGAGGAGCAGTCAAACTTAAATAATCATGTATTGAAATATAACGTCGTCCAGAATTTCCTTGGACATTCAGTAAAATCCGAAAATAATCCACACGTTTCATTATAATTTCACCTGCATCCCCATAACGAGTTATAGTAGTTGGGCTCCCTGTTAGAGGGTAATAACCAGCATCACAAGCAAGCGCTAAAGGTTGATTAGGTTCATCACTATTATTTTTATCATCTTTACGTAAAAAATATCGTTGGACTATGACTTGACGGCCGCTAGCAAGAGGAAAATTCAGATTATTTCCTTCACAATCTGTACCGCCTATATATTCATCATCAGCTTGAGTTGCGGTACCTTTAGTATCAATTGTATATTGCGGTATATATTGAATAACGAGTTGGTCACTAGCGATATCATTTCCATTACTTTGGACGTTTGATGCTCCAGTCCAAGCATTACCACTACCAACACTATCCCCCAGACTACGAGAAAGTAGATTAGGATTAGCAGTTACACCAACAATAGTTTTATAAAGATTACTAAGAGGCTCATTAGCAGCATCTTTAGCTGAATTAATTGCAGAAGTTAAGACAATACCACCATAAGCAGTTTGATCATCAATAACCGCTTTTGGATTATTTAAGTTTGCAAGGCGAATATCTTGAGTTAAATAGTTAAGGCCAAAATTTGCATTATCTTGCACATCAGAAACACCTATCTGCATAGATAAACTTTTTTGACTAGTTAAAAATAATAATATTGCAGCAGCAGTAATTATGAGACCTAAGGCTAACGAAATTATTAATTCGATTAATGTAAAACCCTGATGTTTTTTCATTTTAATAGGCCTCCATAATCACACATGTTGAATTATCGTTATATGAAGTATCTTGAGTACAATCTCCTATACTTGTGCCATTCGTTGCACTAGTATCTCCCCATGCAATATAAATACATTGACGATTCTTCGTTTGGGGGCAAGCAATCATATTCATAGTCATGCCAAAAGAAGATGCACTTTTCACAACCTGAGCAACATCAAAATCAGCTAGCTCCGTATCAGTACAATTGTTTTGAAAGCAATTTTTAGCGTAGTCTGTTTGTATACTGGCATCTTGGAGTTGCTGGTTATATACAGTTAAAGAATTACGATTAACTCTCATGCGCTCGGCAAGATCGCGCGCCAATGTAATTGCTTGTACACGCGATCTGCTTTCTGCACTTGCTTCTAAGGCTCTATACTGCAAAGCAATAAAGCCTAAAATGCCAATTGCCAAAATCAGCAAAGCAACTAAAATTTCAATCACACCCATACCACGCTGGTGTCCAAGACTCTTCATGAACATGTCCCCATTGTGATTGACTGAATTGATCCCATTCTTGAAACACTAATAATTTTTGATTTATTACCGGATGCCGTATTACAAATTTCAAAAGTTGTATCTCCGGTTACATCTTTTACCAATCCGGACATTAAAAATACTATAGAAGTATTAGATCCTATTTTTAATTGAGCTTTTCCACTTGGTACCCAATTGATTTGATTGTCACTATCTGCAACATACATAGAATTTAATTGCACTTTTACTTGTCTACGCTCGACTATAGCTTTCATACGTGCCTGATTTATACTTGAAACTAGATCTTCTGTGCTTCTATTCAAATTTTGGTTAATCAACATATCTTCAAACATTGGGGCAGCCATCATCGCCATAATAGCCATAACCACAATTGTCACCATGAGTTCAATTAAGGTGAACCCTTCTTGCGGAATAATCCCCCTCATCCCCATAACCCCAAATGAATTTAAAAATTTTATTTCTATATAAATTTTACGTTTTACTTTTACAAAACGAATACAAACCAGATAAAGGGTATAAAAAAACAGATAACTGTCATATCACAATTATCTGTTTAACTTTTTAAAATCAGTATGTTAAATAAGTCACATTTTATGCTTGTGTTACATGAATACGTAATTCTTTAGGAAGACTAAAAGTAATGTTTTCTTCACGTCCTTCTAACTCTTTAGGCGCCTGAGCACCCCAATCTTGTAAACGTTGAATGACTTGCTTAATTAAAATTTCTGGAGCCGAGGCACCAGCTGTTACACCAATTTTACAAGTTTCATTGAACCATGATTGTTCAAGCTGATCGGCATTATCTACAAGATAAGCGGCTTTACCCATACGTTCAGCAAGCTCGCGTAAACGGTTCGAATTTGATGAATTTGGTGAACCAACAACCAGTACAACATCGCATTTTTCGGCTAAGTCACGTACTGCATCTTGTCTGTTTTGAGTTGCATAACAAATATCGTCTTTGCGCGGCCCTTGAATTTTAGGGAACTTCGCACGCAAGGCATCAATAACTTTCGCTGTATCATCAATAGATAAAGTTGTTTGAGTAACAAAAGCCAATTTTTCTGGATGTCTGACCTCAAGTGCTGCCACATCAGCTTCATCTTCAACCAGATAAATGGCGCCACCTTTTAATTTGTCATATTGCCCCATAGTTCCTTCAACTTCTGGATGCCCTTCATGACCAATTAAAATCGCTTCAGTTCCTTCACGAGCATATTTAGTTACTTCAATATGTACTTTCGTAACAAGCGGACAAGTCGCATCAAAAACTTTTAGACCTCGACGCTCTGCTTCTTGCTGAACTGCTTTTGAAACCCCGTGCGCACTAAAAATGACAATCGAATCATCTGGTACTTGATCTAGTTCATCAACGAAAACCGCCCCTCTTTGACGTAAGTCATCTACCACAAATTTGTTATGGACAACTTCATGACGCACATAAATAGGAGGATTAAAACATTCCAAAGCCCGATTGACGATTGCTATGGCTCGATCAACACCGGCACAAAAACCACGCGGATTAGCTAACACAATTTCCATAACAGCCTCAAAATTAATAAAACAGGGGAATTTCTCGTAAATATTTGCAGTTAAAACTATTCAGTTTAAACGCACGGTACACTACAATAGCGAAGATATTTTATCATATCAGGAAAAATATCATGTCGGGTCTATTGTTTGTCGTTTCTGCTGCATCAGGAACGGGCAAAACATCTTTGGTGAAAGCCCTACTTGACCGTGTAAGCAATTTACATGTTTCAGTTTCGCATACTACCCGAGGTCAACGACCAGGTGAATTAGATGGTGTTCACTATCATTTCACAACAAAAGATGACTTTTTAGACCAAGTAGACCAAGGTGGATTTATTGAATACGCTGAAGTATTTGGTAACTACTATGGCACTTCGCAAGCAACCGTAAAACAACAGTTAGCTCAAGGACATGATGTCTTGCTTGAAATTGATTGGCAAGGTGCAGAGCAAGTACGTAAGCTGTTTCCTGAATCTAAACAAATCTTTATTTTACCGCCTACTCAATTCGATTTACGCCAGCGTTTATCTAATCGCGGTACAGATTCTGTTGAAGTTATTGAACATCGTTTAAGCTGCGCTGTTGAAGATATGCAGCATTATACGAACTTTGACTACATCATTATTAATGATGATTTTAATAAAGCCTTACATGAGCTTGAAGCTGTGATCACAGCGAACCGTTTAGTGCTATCTCAGCAAGCAAAAAGACACCAAACCTTAATTCAAGACTTGATTACTCCTCAACCAAAACAGGAATAACTTGAGTCTAGAACGAAAGCCTTTTATACTATTTAGTCTGTTCAAATTTACCATTCCAAAACGAGAACTTTTATGGCACGCGTCACCGTTGAAGATTGTTTAGATCATGTAGACAACCGTTTTGAGCTTGTGCTCGTTGCAAGTAAACGTGCTCGTCAATTGGCACGTCAAGGCATGGAGCCAACTGTAGAATGGGATAACGACAAACCAACAGTTGTTGCTTTACGTGAAATCGCTGTAGGTCACGTAACGAAAGAAATTCTTAAACAACGTGAGCAAGATTACCAAACTTCTAGTCTTGATCTTGCCCTTTCTACAAACAGCTTAAATTTAGAAGGTTTTTCTTTCTAATTACTCCTGTTTCTATAAAAAACCATCGTTTCTTTGCGATGGTTTTTTATTTGGCTTCTTCATATTTAAAACATATTGGCAAAAGCAATTATTTTCATTGAAAAAAAAATACACTTTTTCAAATGAAAAAATTGACAAGTTCCGCAATATGCTTTTCATTAAGAAGTAGATAGATTTAGTTTTTTAAGCAACAGAAAAAGGGTGGTCTATGCCAGGCGAAGAGGTCAGCCAAGCCAAGCAACAGCTCAAATTAATTATCGAACCTTACTTATCAGTAAGCGAAGTCGAGAAAGTGCTTGCTGCCTGTGATTTTGGAGATCTGGCACACACTGGTATTACACGTAAAAGTGGCGAACCCTATATTCTGCATCCAATTGCTGTCAGCTGTATTTTAGCTAATATGCGACTGGACCCTGAAACTTTAATGGCAGCACTTTTACATGATGTCATTGAAGATACTCAATATACCAAAGAAGATATTATTGAGCGATTCGGACAAACTGTTGCAGAGCTCGTTGATGGTGTAACCAAGTTAAGCCAATCAAGCGACAAAGAATATAATAAAGCGGCGTCTTTCAGAAAAATTTTGCAAGCAACGTTACAAGATCCGCGTGTCATTATTATTAAACTAGCCGATCGCTATCATAATATGACAACCTTGGGTGCTTTACGTCCCGATAAACGTGCTCGTATCGCGCAAGAAACTTTTGATATTTTTGTACCCATGGCAAGATTAGTCGGCATGAATGAAATGGCTGATAATCTTGAAAACTTGTGTTATCAAAATCTAGATTTAGATATGTTTGATAACGTCCAGAATGCTTTACTCCAAACCAAACCAGAACGATGTAAATACCAAAGTATCTGGGAGCAAAATCTTGCAGAGCTTCTGCACAATTACCATATCCAAGGCCGTATTAAAAAGAAAAATAATAATATTGAACTATTACGCCACTTCGTTAAAAACGAGATGGATTTGCAAGAGCTTACTCATAGCCATGCCTTTGAAATCGTTTTACAGTCTATTGCTGACTGTGACCGTTTATTCGCAGCATTAAAAGAAAATTTCCAAGTCATCCAATATCAAGATCATATCCGTCGTCCATTGCCTGGTGGTAATCAGTCTTTATTGATCAAGCTCAAAGGCGAAAAAACTACATTATCGCTCACTGTCCAAACTGAGCTCATGCGCAAAGCTGCCCGTTTTGGTGTGGTATTAGGTGAAAATGCGCCGCAAACTTGTCGTTCTGCCATCCAAGCATCAATGCAGAACTTAAATACACTCATTGATGGTGAATGCGCTAAAACAACTTTTAATGATTTACTTGATTATTTACATCAAGAAAAAATTTGGGTCTATACCCCACATGGCCAATTACATGAATTACCACAAGGTGCAACAGTAGTTGACTTCGCCTATTCAGCAAGTCTTTTCTTGGGTAACCATGCAGTAGGCGCAAAAGTTGATGGTGAAATTAAACCACTTTCAACACCATTAGTGAGTGGACAGGTTATTGAAATTATTACTGATGTCTTAGCAACTCCAAATCCAGATTGGTTGAGTTTCATTAACACCCAGAAAGCTCGCCGTGCTTTACAACATGTGCTTAAAGATCAAGATATTGAAGAACAACGTTTAGTTGGTGCACAAGCACTTTCACGAGCATTGAAACTCTTTAATCGTTCAATCAATGATCTTTCAGAAGCAGATTGGCTAGACCTCTTACAATGGCGTCATATTGACAATAAAGATGCATTATTTGAGCAAATCGCAGTTGGAGACTTACTTCCTCAACTCGTAGCCAACCATTTGTTTGCAAATGACAAACATCCACAAGTAGAAAATTCAGACCGATTAATTCAGGGTACTGAAGGCATCGATGTTAAATATGCTCACTGCTGTAACCCTGTATTGGGCGATCTCATTCAGGGTCATTTAACACGCCGCGGATTAATTGTGCATCGTATTCGTTGTCATAATTTACTTCATGAACAACATTTGCATCCAGAAAATATTATGCCGCTTCAATGGAAAGCAGATGACGTAGATGATGTACGTTTTACTGCCTACCTTGCGATTTATATGGCAATGAATGATGAACAGGTATCAGACCTCATCTATCAATGTCGTAAAAATAATGCAGGGGTAGAAATGGTGCATTCCAATGAGCAGCGAACTTTTGTGAACATCGTGGTGAACAATCGTAAGCACATAGCAAAAGTCATTCGTGATTTACGCATGCACTATGGGTTCCCCCGTATTGAGCGTTTAGATGCCCCTGCCCCACAAGCGGAAATTTCTAAAGTCAGCTAAAATTTGTTCTACTTTACTAAAATCTAACTTTCCAGAAGCACATAATCAATTAAATCGATGATACTTTTGTCAAAACGTATCATCGATTATGATGGAAAAAGATTTAATCAAGGAGAACCAAATGTCCCGCCAAGTCATTCATACTGAAAATGCCCCTGCTGCTATTGGCACATATTCTCAAGCCATTTTAGTAGGTAACACCTTATACCTATCAGGGCAAATTGGTTTAGACCCTTACAGTATGGAACTTGTTGACGGTATTGAAGCTCAAATCCGCCGTGTATTTGATAATCTAAAAGCAGTATGTGAAGCTGCGGGTGGCTCACTCGCAGATATTGCAAAGCTCAATATTTTCCTTACTGATTTATCTAATTTCCAGCTTGTAAACCAAATTATGGGCGAATATTTTGCTCAGCCATACCCAGCTCGTGCTGCACTTGGGGTAGCAAGTTTACCTAAAGGTGCATTAGTAGAAATGGACGGAATTGTAATTATTAATCAATAAGATAAAGATTTAACTACAGATTAATTCTTAAATATTTTGCTCTAAAATTAGATACCGCCATGCTTAGAAATCTGAATAATTATTAGATTTCCGCTTAGGTGGTATTTTTTTATCCAAAATCCCAATAAAGATAAATGAGATTTTAAATGAATTTCATTGACAAACGATAATAATTATCAATAATATCAATTATCGCATTTATATTTGGGGATCACTCCCATGTACGTTTGCTTGTGTCGTGGCATTACCGATCAGGATATTAAAGACGCTATTGAAAATGGCGCTGAAAGCTATCGTGAAATTCGCGATTTGCTTGATCTCGGTACTTGCTGTGGACGCTGTGCACCAGAAGCACGTGCTATTATTAGTGAAGAATTAGCAGAAATTGCTGCACGCATTTCTGTAGCTGCATAATAAAAATTAGTATTTAACAGTAAATTATTGACTCCTCCACCGCTTTTTGCGGAACGTTAATTGTTCCTCATTCAAGCGGTTTTTTTTGGAAGGAAATTCACCTTTACCAATATTGTGTTGTTTTTGATTGCGATTTTCATTTGCTGTTCTATAAATTACTCGCCATATCCATGATTGTTCACTAAAATGAATTCATAGATTGCCTTAAGTGAATTAAGGCAGAAATTGTTTTGGAGTAGCTACAATGAAAGGCAATCGTGATGTGATTAATCAGCTTAACCAAGTGCTGTATCATCATTTAACTGCAATTAACCAATACTTTTTACACTCTCGCATGTTTAATGACTGGGGAATTGAACAACTCGGTTCCGCTGAATATAAAGAATCAATTCGTCAAATGAAGCATGCAGATAAAATTATTGAACGTATCTTATTTTTAGAAGGACTTCCGAATCTTCAACATCTAGGTAAATTGTATATTGGTCAGCATACAGAAGAAGTTCTGCAATGTGATATTCGCAAAGTGAAAGAAAACATTGAAGCTATTCAAAAAGCAGTTGCATTAGCTGAAACAGAACAAGACTATGTAACACGTGATTTGGTACAAGAAATTTTAGAAAAAGAAGAAGAATATTGGGATTGGTTAGATACTCAAATTGACCTTATCGGTAGCGTTGGTATCGAAAACTATATCCAGAGCCAAATGTAATCTTTCATAAAAAAATCCCCTTGAAAACAAGGGGATTTTTTTATTTATCTTTTAGTAATTGCGTCAGTGTTATTTGCTGTCCATAAAGGTGCTGCGAAATAAATATTTGTTGCTCTGCTTGATCTACTTTTCCATTATAAGCAAGTAACTGAGCATATTTACGCAAATTATAAGGGGTTGCTTTGTTCTTCACAAAATTTCCCCATTGAACTAATTCTGCTTCAGATAAAGTTACATTAGGATTAAGTGCAATCCATTTTAAACGCTGCTCAAATTGGGTTAGTACAAAAATCTGGTCACTTCCCATGAGCTCAGCATTTGGCTGCTTATTTTTAAATAGTAAATTACTATTCATGACATAAACATTGTAGTCGCGCCAAATTGCGATCATAAGTATTAAGCTGACGCCCCATATTAAACGCAGAAGTTGTTTACTTAGTACAAAGCCTTTCAGTATAGGAGTCTGTGCTTGAATTACACCCAATAAAAAGCCACAAGTCAGCAAGAAATAAGCATAACGCTGCGGAAACTCCAACATGGCGTGAATAAGCACAGTACAGACCATCATCACTGCGATAATCGAGATTGTTTCTTTTGCTTGTTGATTTAGCCAAAATAACCAACATGTAAAGTAAGCAATAATCACTGTACCAAGTGGAATACCATTCCAAATAATAAGATCTAGCAACACATTATGAGCGCTGGTCGTCCACTCCGTCGTTGGAAAAAGAGCATAAGCAGACATTTGAGCAACACTGGTTTGATTCCACCCATATCCCAACCAAGGATGTTGCTGTACAGCGATTAACATTTGCGTCCAAATATTAAAACGCAGATAACCCGAGCTTGCCCGTTCAGCCAAGCTACTCGCCTGAGTTATATCTGTATGTGACCATGCCTCAATTAAGCTTGTAAGGAATGGTAAAACTAAGCCCGCCATGAGGAAAAAGCCAGCACACCATAATAAGCCTTGAAACACCCCAAAACGCTTAGGTTTATTAAATTGCTTAATAGCCCAATAAATGAGTAAAAATGGAAAAACAACCCAAGAGGTTCGCGATTGGCTAAGGACAACTGCAAATAAAATAGTTAGCGCTGATGGCAAGAGCAACCAAACCGATGCTTTGTTCTTTTCATATAAATATAAGCATCCTAATAATCCCATTATGAGAAAGGTTGCCATATTATTCGGTTGCCCAAAGTTACCGTACGGACGGTTACCAATTAAATGCAACATATGAGCAAAATGTGTATCAATATTTAACCACTGACAAACTGCAATAAGACTAGTTGCAACCGAGACAATAACAGTAAGTAAACTAAACCCTGTAAAAATTTGGTCTCGCTGCTGTTGATCTAATGACAGGTTATAGCCAGCCACAACCATAAACCAAAAGCCTAACAAGTAAAGTGAACTTAACAAAGCTGTACTAAAATCGAAAATTAGACTAAAAGCCCACTGCACCACTGGAATTAAAATAAATGGCAATAGTAATAATTGTGCCCGTGGAATTTTTATATTTTGATAAAAAAGTGCAGCTAAGACACTTAGACCTGCCGCAAAGGTACTCATTTCGCTAGAAAACATCACCCAAGGGTTATAGTGAAATGGTGATAACCACGCAAAACCTAACAGGATTGCTGCGAGGAACAGAAAGAATACTTGCATAGTGACAGGTTATAGGTCAAAAACTTGAGAAGGATTATACATGGAAGAAAGTGAGAAGAATTAGCTTGTATATGTATCTTCTCACAAGAGATGCTAACTTATTTCCATGGTCTCAAGTCTACAATTTTAACCACTTGAGCTGAGTTTTTATCCATTAAAACAACCATATCTACAGCATTGGCTTTTAAAGGAACCCATGCATTCGCTTCTGGATATTTTCTTAAAATATTTTTTACTTGTTGTTTAGAGTTAAATTTTTCAAGTATTTCTAGACCTTGTAAATGTTGTAAGAGTTGTGGTTTTATTTGACTTAATTTTTTATAGTTTTTGGGATCTTGTGCTAAAGCTATTCCACTGAATAACTCTTGGAACATTTCTTTTTGCTTTAATTGAGGAACATTAGAATATTGGATACCAACAAATTTTGGGCCTAAAAATGAAGATTGATATGATTTAGAAACCACTTCATTATCACGTATTAATTCAAATTGATCGACACTGTATACTACCCATACAGGTCTGCCTTTAAATACATGATAACAGCCAAAAAGAAACGCACTAATTTGAAAAATGCAAATAATAGCCAAATCAAACTTTAGAGTTTTCTTACCTTCTTTATAAATAAACAAACCTAAAAAGGGCCCAACAATAACATCGACTAAAATTAGTAAAAATAATATATGTTCCAATCCAGTTGCTTTATGCAAAGGAGCGGGATACCACATAAGAAAAATACAACAAAGCAATAAACTAATGACTATAAGTGAAAAAGTTATATGTACTATAAAGAACTTAATACGTTTACTCATATGTAATCCAAATAAAAAGCTGGAATAAATCCAGCTTTTTACTTTAAAAAATTAATTAGTTTTTACAAGAACCTGGAAGGTATTTAGCATCAATACTTGTAATATTTGTGGCTGCAGCTAAAGTAACACCATCTGGTTTTGCAGCATTACCACAAACCCAAGTAACGTTTTTAGCTGTATCTGTACCAGGAATAAGAGACAATACTTTAGCTGCTAAAGCACTAGAGTTCGCTTTATTTCCGTAAGTAATATTAACACCACCGTTAGCTACATCAATTTGTGATACATAATTACCTTTATAATCTGTATTTGTTCCACCATCACAGTCTTTAGTCGCATTTTTACCACAAACCGCTGCTTTAATATCAGTAGGCCATGAACCAACATCTGTATAATAGTCATTTACTGCAGTTTTAACACCGCCTGCCATGTTAAGACCTTCAGTCACTTGTGAGCGAACTGTATAATCCTGATAAGCTGGAATCGCGATCGCTGCCAAAATACCAATAATCGCAACCACGATCATAAGTTCAATTAATGTAAAACCTTTTTGTGCATTCATAGCCTTTTCCCCAAAGATTGTATGTATGTTTTTATATAAGCTTTTTCAGCTATCAACTATATTGCAGCAACCATGCCAACTTTTATTTTAATTTAAAAACAACAAGTTATGATTTATAACAATTAAACCCAAGAGTATATTAGGCAAATAACTGACAAAAATTGTCACTCCAATTTTATTAGTAATGAATCACTAATAAAAATCTCTTAGCAACCCACTTCTTTTTTTTATTCTTTAATGTGATAAAAATCTCTTTAAAAGCAGATAAATAGATGACATTTTTTGTCAGTCGACATACTAAGCATTAATTTAAAAAACAGCTAATCATAGAGCAAATAACTTAATTAATAATGATAGGCGCATTCCCTAATTCATTATTTTGATCTCGCATATTCTCATCGTAAAAGCGTGACATCACATCGCCAATTTGCTGAACCCCAATCACTACAGCATGTAAATACTGTTTTTGTTTAAGCTGCTGCACAATAGACTCGCAAATCTGTTGCCACACCTGATCAGTCGTCGCGCTTCTAATACCACGGTCAAATATAATTTCTACTGTGCGTTCACATAAATTTAAATAGAGCAGCACACCGCTATTAAGCTCAGTATCCCAAACCCCAAGTTCTGCAAATAATTGTTGTGCCCTTAAGCGCGTATTTTGCCTATACGCTTGTGAACAAGGAATATGTCCTTCTATAACGACCTGTATTTCACCAACATGGCCAAGTTCTGCTTGTTGAACAGCTTCAGCAATCGCTTGTTTATGTTTTTTATTGAAATAACGGCTACTAGCAGGAAAATAACAAAGATGCTTAAACCAACGTTTTAGGCTTGGCTCTACAGATTCCTCAATTTTGGGCTGAGTAATAATTTGTGTTGTTTCTGATGTTGTTACCATGAGCCTGAAGCACCTCCACCACCAAAACGACCTCCACCACCACCATAGCCTCCGCCGCCACCACCGAAGCCTCCTCCACGGCCACCGCCGCCAGAACCACTCAGAATGGCCTGTAAAATAAGTTGGGCAATAGAAGTAATGAGTAAAAAGAAGATTCCAAAACCAAGTAATAAGCTAGTCACTAGACCTGCGCCATTTACAAAACCTGCTACAGCAGCAGCAACACCAGCAGTAGATGCGCTAAGAGGTCGTCCGACAATAAATGAACCCACAATTCCAGCAACAAGAATAAATAAAGCCATTGTCAGGGTTGTCTGCTTAGCTTGTTGCTCTTCCGCAGCTTGATGTTGGCGTTCTTTTAAATCTTGAGCAGCTTGCTGAGCAACTTCCGGATCTAAATTTAAAATTCTTCCGATTTCATCAACACCAGCGTTTAAGCCTTGTGCATATTGGGCTTGTTTAAAATAAGGTGTAATTTGATTTCGAATAATTCGGCTTACCACAATATCAGGCAATACGCCTTCTAAACCATATCCAGTTAAAATTTGTATGCGGCGATCATTTACCGCAACTGCAATGAGTAATCCATTATCTCGTTTACTCGAACCAAGTTGCCATTTTTCGCCGACACGTAAAGCGTAATCAAAAATATCTTCTTGGCCCGTAGTCGGTACAATTACAATACCTATTTGTGCCTTACCTTGCTGGTATAAATTTAAAATTTTCTGATTAAGTTGCTGCTTTTCAGCTTCACTTAAAATATTAGCTTGATCAATGACAGGCTGATTTAATGTAGGTAAACCACGAATTGATTCACCATCAGCCATATCATTCGCAACCTGAGCTTGAGGCGCGGCACTTGAAGCAGCCTGCTCATTTACTTTAGGCTTCAATGCTTGAGCTTGCTGCTGTTGAATAATTTTACCTGCCACCACCGTGTCAGTTTCATCTGTAGCAGTGGCAATATTATTCTCACTCCAAGCCGCACTCTGAAACAGAACACTACAGCAAAGCACCATTAAGGTAATAACGAATACCTTAATTTGCTTAGACTGAAGCAATATAGTATTTCTCATGCGGCACTTCCTTGATTTAAATTAATCAAAAGAAACTTTTGGAGCCTGTTGAGCCGATGCTTCCGCAGAGAAATTAGCTTTAGGATGCATACCAATCACTTTTGCTGTTACGGCTTGCGGGAACTGACGGACATAAGCGTTATAGTCCTGAACAGTTGTAATATAACGATTACGTGCCACAGCAATTCGGTTTTCTGTACCCTCAAGCTGAACCTGTAATTCTTGGAATTGGGTATTGGCTTTTAAGTCTGGGTAATTTTCTGAAACAGCAATAAGTCGAGATAACGCACCTGTTAACTGGCTTTGTGCTTGTTGATATTTTTCAAGTAATGCTGGGTCTTCTAATACTTCTTTATCGACCTTCAAGCCTGCAACATTTGCACGTGCCTGAGTAACTTCTGTTAATACTTGCTCTTCATGCTTAGCATAGCCTTTAACTACGTTTACAAGGTTTGGTACCAAATCTGATCGACGTTGATATTGGTTCTGTACCTCAGACCAAGCCGCTGTTACAGCCTCATCTTTGACCTGTAAAGTATTATAGCCACAGCCAGAAAATAGTAAGGTGCTTGCAAGTGTTGTCGCGATTACAAGTTGTTTAAACGTTTTCATCGTCACTTTATCCTCAAGTTTTTCTTTATATTTTTAACCTCTTGTCTCGATTGTATGATGAATTTGGCATTATTGTGTTGCTTTTATTTTATAGATTTAAAAAAAACCGGATCTTTAAATCCGGTTTTTATTCTAGCTTGGTCTTAACCTTGTTTCCTTTTGGAAACTTGTCATTTGGTATTCATCGGCCAAATCGCTTTTCCAGTAATCGACCATATGTCCATAATCTGTTTGACTCGGATGAAAGTCCTTTTTGTAATAAGCAAAGTATTCTGGTGTCAGTTGTATAATCATTTTAACAAGCAAATACACACCAAAAATATTTCCTCCCATTTTAGGCAAGCTTTTCCATTTATCTTGCCAAAATAATCGCGTTGTACCATAGAAAGCAAGACTCGCAAATCCTGTAGTGACACTACGCATTAATAATCTGCGAATACGGTCATCGCCATAGACATGTTGATAGACATCAAATGCAACTGAACGATGTTCAATTTCCTCAATAGCGTGCCAGACCCAAAGCTTTAACGCATCTTGATCCAAAGTTTTTAATAATTCAGGATGCTGTAAAATATATCCTCCAAGCAAAGCCGTAAAATGCTCAAATGCACATGTCAGTGCCAGCTGTAGCTTAGGTGGAATTGTCCTTAAGTATTTATCACGTTCATTTAACCACGCTTGGAAACGGTCCAAATTATAGTCATCACGGCGCCAAGCCTCATTAAACTCACCATGCGCTTTTGAGTGCATCGCTTCTTGCCCAATAAAAGCTGCAATTTGTGCCTGTAGTTGAGGGTCGGAAACTTTGTCGCGTACATTGCGCACACTATTTACAAAAAACTGTTCTCCGACTGGAAATGTTGAAGAGAGTGCAGTTAAAAAATGGGACATTAAAGGCGAATTTGCAAAATAATAGCGCTTAATTGCTTGAGGATTAAACTCAAGCCGACGCACCGTAATACCCAACGCTTTTCGACGATTTAAATATGATTTTTCTGCCGTCATACCTGCGATGTTCATGCTCAACACCTACTGTATTGAAGAAGAGAGCTTTGAGTATGTCGTGGGACTTAGGCACTAAAAAGGGCAAAAAAGCTTATTGTATTTGCCAAAAACGTCAAACCGATTAATGGTAAAAAATAAAGCCTGCATATCGCAGGCTTTATCAAAAACTTTAGTAATGATTTTTTAGATTAAACACCAAGGTAATCTAAAATACCTTCAGCAGCTTGGCGACCTTCCCAGATTGCTGTAACTACAAGGTCTGAACCACGGACCATATCACCACCAGCAAAGATTTTTGGATTTGATGTCTGGAATTTAAATTCTTGCTGTTCAGGTGCAACAACACGGCCTGAACCATCAAGATTGATATTCACATTACCAAACCAGTCTGCTGGGCTTGGGCGGAAGCCGAATGCTAGTAAAACCACATCAGCTGGTAATACTTCTTCAGAACCTGGGATTGGCTCAGGACTACGACGGCCACGACTATCTGGTTCACCCATTTGTGTCGTCACCACTTTTACGCCTGTCACTTTGCCATTCTCACCAACAATCTCGATCGGTTGACGGTTGAATAGGAATTTCACACCCTCTTCGTAGGCATTTTTCACTTCACGTGCAGAGCCAGGCATGTTGCTTTCATCACGACGGTATGCACAAGTTACATCGTGAGCACCTTGACGCAAAGAAGTACGGTTACAGTCCATTGCGGTATCACCACCACCAAGAACAATAACTTTTTTACCATCTAAGCTGATATATTCACTTGGGTCTTTTTCCCAACCTTGACAACGGTTTACGTTAGAGATCAAGAAATCCAGTGCATCATAAACACCATCAAGATCTTCACCAGGGAAACCACCCTTCATATAAGTGTAAGTTCCCATACCCATGAATACTGCATCATATTCTGCAAGTAATTCATCAATAGTGACGTCTTTACCAATTTCAGTATTTAAACGGAATTCAATACCCATACCTGTGAAAATTTCACGGCGGCGTTTCATGACATCTTTTTCCATTTTGAATTCTGGAATACCAAATGTCAGTAAGCCACCAATTTCAGGACGCTTATCGAATACAACTGGCTTAACACCACCACGGGCTAAAATATCTGCACAGCCTAGACCTGCTGGACCTGCACCAATAATTGCAACTTTTTTACCTGTCCACTTCACATGTGACATATCTGGGCGCCAACCCAAAGCAAAAGCTGTGTCATTGATATATTTTTCAGCATTACCAATGGTTACCGCACCAAAACCATCGTTTAAGGTACAAGCACCTTCACACAAACGGTCTTGTGGGCATACGCGACCACATACCTCAGGTAAGGTATTTGTTTGATGGCAAAGCTCAGCAGCTTGGAAAATTTGACCTTCAGCAATGAGTTTGAGCCAGTTTGGAATGTAGTTATGTACTGGACATTTCCATTCACAATAAGGGTTACCACAACCTAAACAACGGTGTGTCTGATTAGTGACTGTTTCCGAAGTAAAAGGTTTATAAATTTCCACAAATTCTGCTTTGCGGACAGTAATATCTTTTTTCTCTGGATCTTGACGTGGTACATCCAGAAATTGAAAGTCATTATTTAGGCGTTCTGCCATGTCTCTCTCCGTGGGTAGGCGCGGATTTCACTGTTGCCCGCACCTGCCTATGTCTTTGCAGTCGTGGAATTATTGTGGGTCAGCTTGTGTAGTTTTCAAAAGCGATTGCAAGTTAGCAGCTTTTGGTTTTACAAGCCAGAATTTACGGCTGTAGAAATCGAACTCATTGCGGATTTTATAAGCCCAAGCACTACCTGTTTCTTTGATATGCTCGTCAATAATACGCAACAAGAACTCTTTATGATCTTCCATAGATTCTGTTGAAATACGAGTCAAGTCAATTAACTCGTGGTTGTAGTAATCTACAAAGTCATTATCAAGGTCAAGTACATAAGCAAAACCGCCTGTCATACCTGCACCGAAGTTATGACCCACTTTTCCAAGTACAGTTACAACACCACCAGTCATATATTCACAGCAGTGGTCGCCTGCACCCTCAATAACAGCGAATGCGCCAGAGTTACGAACTGCGAAACGCTCACCTGCCGTACCAGCTGCAAATAATTTACCGCCAGTTGCACCGTATAAACAGGTATTACCAATAATTGCTGTATTTTGAGTTTGGAAAGGTGAACCTTTTGGTGGGAAGATCGAGATACGACCACCAGCCATACCTTTACCTACATAGTCATTGGCATCACCTTCAAGACGGATATGCAAACCACCAGCGTTCCATACACCAAGTGACTGACCAGCTGTACCAGTTAAGTTCATTACAACTGGATGTGCTTCCATACCCAAGTTGCCATAACGACGAGCAATTTCACCCGATACACGTGCGCCAATTGAACGGTCACAGTTCACGACGTTAAAGTTGAATTGACCACCTGCACTTGACTCAATTGCAGGAAGCATTTCTGCGACCATTTTCTCAGCCAATACACCTTTATCAAATGGTGCATTACCTTGAACTTCACAGTACTGCGCTTTACCTTCAGCAGAAGGATGAGAAGTTAATAACGCGCTTAAATCAAGGTGAGCATGTTTTTCAGTTTCACCCGGTAATACTTCAAGCAAGTCCACACGACCAATTAAGTCTTTCAATGAAGAAACGCCTAATGCTGCCAACCATTCACGAGTTTCTTCCGCAATAAAGTGGAAGAAATTAATGAGCATTTCTGGCTCGCCAATATAGTGTTCTTGACGTAAATGATCTTGTTGAGTTGCAACACCAGTTGCACAGTTGTTTAAGTGACAAATACGGAGGTATTTACAACCTAAAGCGATCATCGGTGTTGAACCAAAACCAAAACTTTCAGCACCTAAAATTGCAGCCTTGATCACATCAAGACCAGTTTTTAAACCACCGTCAGTTTGTACACGTACTTTGCCACGTAAGTCATTTACACGAAGTGCCTGATGCGCTTCACTTAGACCAAGCTCCCATGGAGAACCTGCATGGTGAATTGATGAAAGCGGAGATGCAGCAGTACCACCGTCATAACCTGAAATAGTAATAAAGTCTGCATATGCTTTAGCAACACCCGCAGCAATCGTACCTACACCCGGTTCAGATACCAACTTCACAGATACCATGGCTTTCGGGTTAACTTGTTTCAAGTCAAAGATAAGTTGTGACAAATCTTCAATTGAGTAAATGTCATGGTGTGGCGGAGGTGAAATAAGTGTCACACCCGGTACTGAGTAACGTAAACGTGCAATCAAGCCATTCACTTTACCACCTGGTAACTGACCACCTTCACCCGGTTTTGCACCTTGAGCAACTTTAATTTGCAAGACTTCAGCAGAAGTTAAATATGCAGGTGTTACCCCGAAACGACCAGATGCGATCTGTTTGATTTTCGAGTTACGAATTGTGCCGTAACGCGCAGGGTCTTCACCACCCTCACCAGAGTTTGAACGACCACCAATAGTGTTCATCGCAATTGCAATCGCTTCATGAGCTTCTGGAGAAAGCGCACCTAAAGACATCCCTGCCGAGTCAAAACGAGGCAAGATCTCTTCAACCGATTCAACTTGTTCAACCGGGATCGGATTAGTTGTTTTTAACTTAAATAAGTCACGAATAGTCGCTACTGGACGGTTATTTACCAATTCAGCATATTCTTTAAAGTCTTCGTATTTACCAGAGCGAACCGCTTTATGTAGTGAGTTAATCACATCTGGGTTAAACGCATGGTACTCTTTACCAAATACGAATTTCAGTAAACCACCCTGATCAATTGGTTTACGACTTGACCAAGCTGTTGCTGCTAATTTTTTCTGATCATTTTCAAGATCAACAAAAGTTGCACCTTGGATACGACTTGGAACGCCCAAGAAACACTGATCCACAACTTCAGAAGATAAGCCTACTGCTTCAAAAAGCTGACCACCACGGTAAGAAGCAACTGTAGAGATACCCATTTTTGAAAGAACTTTTAATAAGCCTTTCTCAATACCTTTACGGAAGTTTGCTTGTGCATGAATCGGATCACCTAAAAGCTCACCTTTCGCAATCAAGTCATTGATTACATCGTATGCAAGGTATGGATAAACAGCAGTCGCACCAAAACCAAGTAATACCGCAAATTGGTGCGGATCACGTGCAAAACCAGTTTCAACCATAATGTTTGCATCAGTACGCAAACCAGTTTTAATGAGGTAATGGTGTACCGCACCCGTTGCAAGTGCAGCGTTTGCAGGTAAGTAACCTTCACGAATGTTTTTATCAGTTAAAACAATTAGGGTTTTACCATCACGAACAGCTTGTGCAGATTCTTCACAAATACGCGTAATTGCCGCTTGTAAACCTTCTGTTTCAGCATAGTTCAAATCAATATCAACTGCTTCATAACCCGGACGCTCAATGCTACGGATTTGCTGCATTTTTGAATTTGACAGTACAGGGCTAGAGATGATGATACGATCAGCATGCTCAGGGCCTTGTTCAAATACATTCTGCTCACGACCTAAACAGGTTTCGAGCGACATGACAATTGATTCACGCAGTGGATCAATTGGTGGGTTTGTCACCTGTGCAAATTGTTGACGGAAATAATCTGTCACATGGCGAACTTGACGAGACAATACAGCCATCGGTGTATCGTCACCCATAGAGCCAACTGCTTCCTGACCGCTTTCAGCGATTGGGCGTAACAACTGGTCACGCTCTTCAAATGTCACCATAAACATTTTTTGAGCTGCTTTTAATGTTTCGCCAGTTAAACCTTTATCAACAAGTTGTTCTTCAAGTTCAGGGTTTGCATTTAAGCGAATCGCATGATCACGCAACCATTCACGGTATGGACGCATGTTCTTCAAATGTGTACTAACATCTTTAGTATCAAGTACTTTACCTGTTAGGGTATCAACTACCAAAATCTGACCTGGACCTACACGACCTTTAGAAACTACGTCTTCAGGTTCATAGCCCCAAACACCGATTTCAGATGCCAAGGTAATGTAATCATTTTTGGTAATGACCCAACGTGCAGGACGTAAACCATTACGGTCAAGCATACAAATCGCATGACGACCATCTTGAATAACAAGACCAGCAGGACCATCCCAAGCTTCCATATGCTTAGAGTTGAATTCATAGAATGCACGTAAGTCTGCATCTAGAGTTTCAACGTTTTGCCAAGCTGGTGGAACGAGCATGCGTAAAGCACGGAATAAATCCATACCACCACCCACCAAGATCTCAAGCATGTTATCTAAGCTTGAAGAATCTGAACCTGTACGGTTTACAATCGGATTAAGCTCAGTAAGACCTGGTAATAATGGATTTTCAAATTTAGGAGTACGCGCTAATGCCCAGTTACGGTTTGCTGTAATGGTGTTGATTTCACCATTATGTGCAAGGTAACGGAATGGCTGAGCCAAAGGCCAACGCGGTAATGTATTTGTAGAGAAACGTTGGTGGAATACCACAATATGCGATTTTAAGCGCTCATCTGCTAAGTCTGTATAGAACTCAGCAATTGCCGCAGGCATCATCAAGCCTTTATAGCTAATGACTGTTGAACAAAGCGTAGTCACATAAAATAACGGATCTTTTTGGAGTTGTTGTTCCGCACGGCGACGCGCCAAGAATAACTTACGGTTAAATTCAACCTCAGTTACACCCATTGGACAGTTCACAATGACTTGTTCAAAAGCTGGTAAAGATTGAAGTGCAATTTCGCCTAATGCATCGTTGTTTGTAGGAACGATACGCCAAGCGAGAACACGTAAACCTTCTGACTCGATTTCTTTCGTTAAAATATTTTTAGAGTGTTGTGCTAATGCTGGATCAATATTTAAAAATACCGTACCCACAGCAAAAATTTCACTGAGTGTAATATCACTTAGTTTTTTTGCTTCATCACGGAAAAATTGCTTTGGCATCGCCAATAATAAGCCGCAACCATCTCCCGTCTTGCCATCTGCGGCAATACCACCACGGTGCGTCATGCAACTTAAACTGTGAATCGCGGTTTCTACTAGATGATGACTTGATTCACCCTTCATATGGGCAATCAGTCCAAAACCACAGTTATCCTTAAACTCATCAGGTTGATATAAACCTTGAGCGGGAGCTACAGTATTAGGCGATGGCATGTGCATAGCGTACCCTTCTTTCAATAAGGCTCTTTCGAGCGTCAAACAAACAACTTCTTTTTGCGATAGTGCCTACGGATGATAGTTAGCTCAATGTTTCGCAAACAAAAAATTTTGGGCTGATAAGCCAATATACGCTGTTCCATTTTTACGTACACTGGTTTTTGCTAGAAAAATGTTTTGACTTATTTCGCACTCTTTTAAAGCAGTTCGACCCCACGACTCTGCATAGAATTCACTTCTTAGAGGGCTAAAATAGTTTGCAGCACATTAATAAGCACAACAATAAAGCAAAAAGTGTGCCATATTGAAAAATTAAGACTAAACACTTATATTTATTATAAATATAGTTATTTTATTCACGTTATCATGTAAGAAAATGACTAAATATGCACCACATCTGGTCAAAAAATATTATTATCTAACTAATTTGCACCATTTTTGCGCACATTACGAGGTGGATTAATTCCCTTTTGTGCCCTCATTTGTGGCATTTTTCTGTTGTCCATCATTTATTCGTGTTTGCGCAGTTCTATTAGGTTGATCAATATTGGAATTTGATTGCTGTACATCAACCACATTTCCTTCTGCATCACGACGAACAATCGTAGTTTTTGTAGCTGAGTTTGTACTAGCCGCTTTCGGCTGAGCATTTGTAGCACTACTGGTAGCACCTGCCATCAATAAAGATTCGTCAATTGTAGGCAAAGCTGCTGGACGCAATCGAACTTCATAAAGCTGATTATTACCACCTTTCATCTCATCTGCTCCCAAGTCATTTACCAGTGAGGCATAACTTGAGAACTGTTGTGGCTGAGGTTTAACTGACTCAGGTAATTGCAGATTAATTTGTGTTAATTGCTGAATTGCATCTTCTGAACGTTTGAATATGCCATAAACCAACACATACTGCTCTGCTTGTTGTTCCCCACTTAAGCGGAAGTAAATAAATTTATTACGGTCAGTACGGTTTTTTAAAAAGTTTTTAATAATGTCTTCATCTGAGGCACGGAATAGCTCAAGCGTCCATTGTTTTTTATTTTCATTAATAAACTTTGTACCACGAAACTCAGGTTCATGCTCACCCGAAGCAACTGTACGAGTGGTCAAATCTAGTGGACGGACTTCATCCGCTAAAGCACCTAGGTTAGGTGTTGTAGCAACTTTCTCTGGTTGAATTTGTACAGGCGCCTCAGAATCAGCCGACTTTTCAACTTCAACCAGTTTTTTGCTATCGGTAATTACCCAAAAAATAAAAGCAAGGAATAAGCAGGCAATACCACCAACCAACCAGATATATTGTTGAACATTCTGCCAAAGTGTACGTGATACAGTCATGCTTTACCTTATTTTTTATCCGTGTTGATTTGCCAAAATAGCCTGTTTCATCAATTCGACATCAAAGTCTTTGGTAATTACTGCTTGCCCAAGTTGCTTTAACAACACCAAACGTAATTGCCCATTGAGAACTTTTTTGTCATGAGCCATATATCCAAGGAAATCATCCAATGGAATTTGTGGACATGATATCGGCAAATTCGCACGTTGAATGATTTTTTTTGTACGAGCTACATCTTCATCTGAGATCCAGCCCAAACGCTGTGATAAGTCTGCAGCCATAACCATACCCGTTGCTACAGCTTCACCATGTAACCATGTCCCGTAACCCAGATACGACTCAATCGCATGACCGAACGTATGGCCTAAATTTAGTAAAGCACGCTCACCTTGCTCTTTTTCATCATTCGCCACAATACGCGCTTTATGAGCACATGAACGATAGACAGCTTCTGCAAGTAAGTCAGCATCTCCTGCAACCAACCCATCCATGTTTTCTTCAAGCCAAACCAAGAAATCTACATCACCTAAAAGTGCATATTTAATGACTTCGGCTAAACCAGCTGAAAGCTCACGTTCTGGTAATGTATTCAATTGTGCCATATCAGCTAAAACGACTTGTGGTTGCTGAAAAGCACCTAACATATTTTTGCCAAGCGGATGGTTGATTCCTGTTTTCCCACCCACACTTGAATCTACTTGTGAAAGTAATGTGGTAGGAACCTGAACAAAATATACGCCACGTTGGAAACAAGCAGAGGCAAAACCTGCCATATCTCCAATCACACCGCCACCTAAAGCTAAAACTGTACAATCACGGTTAAAACCAGCTTCAAGCAACGCATCAAAAATTAAATTTAAATGTTGAATATCTTTATATTTTTCACCATCGGGCAAAATACAGGTCGCAACCGTTTTACCTAGGCTCTTTAAGGCTTCCTGATAGTGGCTTAAATATAAAGGCGCAACCGTAACATTACTTACAATCATGACCTGTTGACCATGAATATATGGTTCTAGTAATTGTTTCGGGTCAAGTTGACTACCAATAAAAATAGGATAACGGCGTTCGCCTAATTCAACATGTAAAGTTTGCATGAATTTATAAAACCACTAGTCAGTTCGTCTATTTTAACTTGTTCGATAGAATAAGTTGCAAAATCTTTTGTGCAAGATCACGTGCAGCACCTTGATTTGTTTCAATCGTATAGTGTGCAACTTCGCGATACAAAGGATCTCTAATCTTTAATAAATCCCGCAGTTTTTGTTCAGGATTTTCAACTTGTAGTAAAGGTCTGTTTTTATCGCGATAGGTTCTTTGTAGTTGTAATTCGACAGGAGTATAGAGATAAACAACAATTCCACGTTGCTTTAAAAATTCTCGATTAGGTGCTTGGGTAATGGCCCCGCCGCCTGTTGCTAGCACTAATGCTTTACGTGAAGTGAGTTCATTTAAGACCACAGTTTCACGGGTGCGAAATCCAACTTCTCCTTCTTTTTCAAAAATCCAGGGAATAGTTGCCCCTGTCTTGCGCTCAATTTCATGATCACTATCTAAAAATTCACGCCCTAATAGTTCTGCTAAATGACGTCCAACGGTTGTTTTTCCTGCCCCCATGGGCCCTACCAAATAAATATTTGGTAGGGTTTCAAACGCTTTGCTTGGCAAGGCGCCACCTATTTCAATTGCTTTCATTAAAAAATATATTAATGATTTCTCGCTAAAGTGTCATTAACAATTCGTGGTGTAACGAAAATCAGCAACTCTTGTTTATCATCAGACTTTACGTCTTTTCTAAATAAACGCCCAACTACAGGAATATCACCAAAGAAAGGAACTTTGGTTTGAGAATTCTTTGTCGTCTGCTCAAATACACCACCTAAAATGACAGTTTCTCCATTATCCACCAATACATTGGTATTGATATTATTCTTATTCAGAATTAATTCACCATTCGGTGCCTCACCAGCTATAGAATCCTTAGAAATATCTAATTTCATTTGAATCTTGCCATCAGGTGTAATGCTCGGAGTAACATCCAGACTTAAGAGAGCATCTTTAAATGATGTTGTCGCTGTAGAACCAGCACCAGAAGTGGTCGTCATTAAATAAGGAACTTGTTGACCTGTTGCAACTTTCGCAGTTTGTTTATCAGCAGTCATGACTTTAGGTGTTGAAATCACTTCACCATAGCCATCAGCTTGTAAAGCAGATAACTCAAGATCCAACATGAAGTCAGACATACTGATGAGACCAAAGGCAATACTTCCCGCTGGATTAGAAACTCCCAAGTCAACGTTTAAGTTATCAGGGCGCTCAATAGTATATTTATAGCCTCCCGTAGTCTCATCTTTTTTAGGCTCACGCAAATTCCACAGGGTTGTTTCACTACCACCAACCAATAAGTTTTTATTATTGGTAATACCTTGCGAAAGAATACCCCACTTCACCCCAAGTTCTTTGGTAAATGATGTAGAGGCTCTTACAATACGTGCTTCAACCATGACTTGCTTAACTTGCACATCAAGCAACTCAATCATTTTACGAACTTTATCAATATTTTGTGCTGTGTCATTTACAATCAAGGTGTTAGTGCGTGAATCAGCTACAGCACTACCACGGGAACTCAATAAACTCTCTAAAGCAAGAGCATCTGAATTAGCAGTACGGTTTGCAGCTGCCCCTTTTGCATCACGAGTATCTTCAATTAGCTTAAGTACATCAACCGCTTTCGCATAACTCATACGAATATAATCTGTTTGGATCGGAGCCAATTTAATTGTTTGCGCTAAGGCTTTTGCTTCATCATCTTCTGCTTTAATTAACTCAGCGACTGGTGCAATCCAGATCACGTTCCCGTTACGTCGTTTATCAAGGTTTTTCGTCTTTAAAATAATATCGAGTGCTTGGTCCCAAGGCACATCTTTCAAGCGTAGCGTGATATTACCTTGTACACTATCCGCAGCCACCATGTTGATACCTGTAAAATCAGCAAGTAATTGCAAAACACGGCGTACTTCAATGTCTTGGAAATCTAACGAAAGCTTATTACCAGAATAAGTCGGTGTCTTAGATGAAGAAGGTATACTTTTATCTTGTGGACGTTTTAAGCTAATCGTAAGTTTATTCTCAGCCTGATACGCCATATATTCATAGCTGCCAGATGACTGAATAGTAATTACACCAGCATCTTTTTCATTATAAGCATCAATACTTGAAACTGGCGTTGCAAAATCATTTACATTTAAACGGCGCGCTAAATGGGCCGGAATTTTTGTACCTAAAGTTCTTATAACAACTTTACTGCCTTGTTGTTGAACATCTACAGGTGTATTACTCCCTAAAAGGTCGACAACAACTAAGCCTTCTCCCTGATTACTACGTTGAAAACCAATATTTGAAACGCCTTGTTGTTGTACAGCGGCTACAGGTATAGGCTTATTACTGGTTTGGGCCGAATTAATTTTTAAAATGAAAGTATTACCTTCCACACGTGTTGTAAAAGCGCCAGCATCTTTTAGGTTTACGGTTAAACGTGAACGCTGGTCATCTGAAGTCACATCAACAGAACTTGCTTCATTGGTTGCAACTGCAATTTTAGACTGTTTTAAACTTTGCTGTGCCTTATCAAAATCTAGTATTAAACGTGAAGGATTTTCAAGTTGATAAGCTTGTGGCTGTGGTGGTAAGCCATTAAACATGACTCTAATTTCTGTGCCCTGACCTGCTATTTGCGTTGGTACAATATTGGTCATGCTGACCTGTGCAGATGCAGCCTGCATAATTGCAACAGCTACAACCCCCAAAGAAAACTGACGGAATACCTGATTCATTGTCTGACCATCCCCAATTAAATAATCTTTAAAAATACTTTTTCGTTGTTATTCCCTAAGTTTTAGGGTGCTGGCCCAATCAAGA
Source organism: Acinetobacter nosocomialis (assembly GCA_025736915.1). GTDB lineage: Bacteria > Pseudomonadota > Gammaproteobacteria > Pseudomonadales > Moraxellaceae > Acinetobacter > Acinetobacter nosocomialis_A. Next base: position 1,657,908 of record CP107049.1, read on the forward strand.
CCAATGTTCTCGGTCTCTCGACATAGCCTTCTCGACCATCTGGTACGATCTCAACCAAATCAATCTGGGTCGGGCTAATATGAGTAATACGGCCCTGATTCATACCCATATAATTACCCACTTGTACCCGTTCAATTTGATGATCTGGTGTTTGGATTAAAGCCAATATTTGGCCACGGTTATTACGCATGCTTCCTTTCATATTTAAAGCTTCAAGCGCATAACTTTCTAATGGCTGTGGCGTACGTGAGAAATTTGGATAAACCCGTTTTCCAGCCATAATCTTCAGTTCAGCAGCCAGAGAACTTGGCATAAATGGGCTTTTCAATTGATGAGCAGCATAATTAAATTGTGGTACCGGAGTAAAAATCGGTGCTGGTTCAATAGGTAACGGTGGCTGGTTACGGATACTTGCCATTTGCTGGTTCACAGCATCGATTCTTGAATCACATCCCACAAGGGCAGCACAAGCCAAAACATAAAGAGTAATTTGCTTAATTTTCATCATCACTCTCCTATTTCGGCTGAGCAGAAGTGCTAGTAGATGCAGAGGCTGCTGGAGCCTGGGCCGATTGTGTCGGTGTATCTGTTGCTTCTACATATCGATAGGTTTTCGCTTTAATAGAATAATTCAGTACAGGAATATCCGACTTACTATCTTTGGCTGGTGATGCATCAACAGTAAAATCGTGCATGGTTACAATACGCGGTAAAGCAGCAATACTACTTACGAAAGCTCCAAATGCGTGATAGTCCCCTGTAGCCTCAATTGCGATAGGTTGTTCGATAAAAATTTCTTGCTTCACTTCATTTTCTAAGCGGATATTTTTAAATTTCAATCCAGAGTTCACACCAGTTAAGTTAATATCTTCAACTAAACTTGGAATCTCTGTTTCTTTCGGCAACTGTTCTAATTGCTGGTTGAAATTTGCCTGCATCTCTTGAAGCTGCACTTGATACTGTTGAAGGTTACGTAATTTCGAGTCTTTTTCTCGAAATTCATTTAATAAATTACTTTCCTGAGCTTGAGCATTGTCAATTGCTTGTAGCTTTGGCTGAATAGCAACAAAATATCCCAAAGCTAACACAGCAAAGAAAATAAAAATCCAGCAAGTAATTTTTACAGATATTGGCCAACTACCATAGTTGTTCATATCCAGCGTATTAAATTGCTGAAGGAATTTATCTAAATTGAATTTCTTTTTCTTTGAAGCTGATTGCTCTAATGATAATTCTTGAAGTTCATCTTGACTCATTTGGCTGTCCCCGTGTCTTTAGCTACGGCTGGCTTATCAGCATCCTTATTCGTTGTGGTCACGCCCATTTCCCCCAAATCGACAGTCACAACAAAACTGCCATAATGATCTTCTACTCTAGGAAGAAGAGAGCTAGCAGTCTTATCTTTTTTATCTTCAGTCGCCAAGAAAGAGCTCATAAAAGCATTACGATACCAAGGAGATGCTTCAAGATTACGGAGTAATTCAGCTACCGTATTTGGACTTTCAGCCTTACCCTCTATTGTAAATTTATCCCCGGTTCGGCTAAATTTAGTGAGATACATTGCTGGTGGTGTGACTCGAACAAGTTCATCAACTAGTCGCACCACTACTGGACGTTGACCCTGCAAATCTTGAATCAACTTCATGCGCTCAATAATGGCATCACGCTGTTCTTGTAAACCGTTTAATGCTTTTAATTGCTGATCAAGATTTTGATTTGTACTTGTAATAAGTTGGTTTGCCTGCGTTTGATCATCTAGTTTATGATCAAAATAGAACCATCCCCCAAATACGGTTGTAATCCCCAAAACAACCACCCCAAAGCATAAAGTTATAAATTGTTTTTTTCGTTGCTCCCTCAGCTCTTCACGCCAAGGTAGTAAGTTAATTGTTGCCATTAATCAAAACTCCTTAAAGCCAAGCCACACGCCACCATTAAAGATGAAGCATCATTTTCAATTTTTTGAACGTCGACTTGAGGAGAAAAGCCCATTTGTAAAAATGGATTGGCAATAGTGACACGGTAACCTAATTTTTGCTGCAAAAGTTTAGCAAGGCCTGGAATGTTAGCATTCCCCCCTGCAAGCAAAATATGGTCAATTTCATTGAATTGGGATGAAGAAAAGAAAAACTGTAATGAGCGAGCTGCCTGCTGAACTACAGCATCTAGAAACGGATCTAGCACTTCAATTTCATAGTCATCTGGTAAAGTGCGGTCTTTTTTCGCTCGGCTTGCTTCTTCTAAAGACAAACCATAACGACTTTGAATTTCAAGCGTAAGTTGTTTGCCACCAAACACTTGCTCACGGGTATAAACAATCTTGCCGTTTTGCATGACAGATAATGTCGTCATGGTATGGCCAATATCTAAAATCCCTATCGTATTTGCACCCATCGGTAAGCTATCAGCAAACACACTAAAAGCACGTTCGACCGCATAACTCTCGACATCTGCCAATTTAGGATTCAAATCTGCCAACTCAAGGACTTCAACGCGTGTTTCAACGTTTTCAGTTCTTGTTGCGACCAAAAGAACATTTACACGATTTGGATTTGAAAGACGATCAGGCAAAACCTCAAAATCAAGGCTCACCTCATCCAACGGGAACGGTATGTACTGCTCCGCATCCACACGAATCTGAACTTCACGTTCGTCATCGCTCATATCTGCATCCATTTCGATAGTTTTATGAATAACCGTCGATGTCGGAACAGCAATTGCAGCATTTTTGGTCTGGGGATTTGCTAAATTCATCGCCCGTTCCAAAGCCTCTGACACTGCTTCTGGATTTAAGATATTTTTTTCAACTACACTGTTTTCAGGTAAAGGCATCAAAGCATAGCTTTCCACCCAATATTTACCGTTCTTGACAGAGAGCTCTAACAACTTAACAGAAGTCGAACTAATATCGACGCCCATTAACCCCTTATTAGGTTTACGATATAACCTGAGCACACTATTGTCCTATTATTTTTTTATCCCCAAAAAAAATTACAAACCAATAATCTCGGTCTTTATTTTTACACGGATACAATATCTCATCTAACAATCCGCATGTCTAAAGGCTATACTGACCACAATTAGTTTGTATTCGATCTTATTAAAGCTTACTTATCATGAAAAAGCTATCCAGTTTGGGCTTCGTGCGTCCAATTTTTTTGATCATTATTATTATCTTAGTCTCACTTCCGATGGGATTTTATGGCATGTATCTCTATATTGCCCCAACCCTCCCGGAAATGAGTTCACTAAAAAAAGCACCGCTTTTAAAGCCATTGCAAGTCTATACAGCCGACAACCAACTTATTGCTGAGTACGGTGGTAAGCTTTCTATTCCGGTTGAATACAAACAAATTCCTCCTACTTTTATTCATGCCTTCCTAGCAGCAGAAGATTCTTCTTTCTTTGAACACAGTGGCATTAGCTTTAAAGGTTTAGGTCGTGCTTTGAGTGAAAGTGTGACTGGTTCTGATGTGCAAACAGGTGGTTCGACCATCACCATGCAGGTTGCAAAGAACTATTATTTAAGTCCAGAAAGAACATTAAAACGCAAACTAACAGAAATCTTTTTGGCTCGAAAAATTGAGCAAAACTTATCTAAAGAAGACATCTTAAGTCTTTATGTCAATAAGATTTTCTTGGGTAAAAATGCTTACGGTATCGCAGCTGCTGCAAAAATTTACTATAACAAGAGTATTAATGAGCTTAGCATTGCTCAAATGGCTATGATTTCTGGCTTACCGAAAGCACCGTCTAAATACAACCCAGTTGTTAACCCAGAGCGCGCACTTGAACGCCGTAACTGGATTTTAGGCCGCATGTTGCAGCTCGGTTATATTTCTCAAGCAGAATATCAAAAGGCGGTTGCAGAGCCGATTAACTTGAACATGCCTAACCGCGACCTAAATAATATTCACCCATATGCAGGTGAAATGGTTCGTTCAGAGCTTGTAAAACACTTTGGTGAACAAGCAATTGACTCAGGCTATAAAGTTTATACAACTATTAATGCCCAACGTCAGGCTATTGCAGAGAAATCTGTACAAGATGGCTTAGAAGCTTATGACCGTCGTCATGGCTGGCGTGGAGCTGAAGCACATGACAAACCATTAAGCCAATTTAGAGCTTATGCCAACACCTACCCTGCGGAAGTCACCAAGGTAAATAGCAACTCTTTTGAAGCATTAATGCAAGATGGCTCAACAGTTACTGTGCAATGGTCTGGCATGTCATGGGCACGCCCCTATCGCAATGCGAATAGTGTAGGTGGAGCACCTTCACGTGCATCTCAAATTGTTAAAGTGAAAGATATTGTTCGTTTACGACCAAATGATGCCAAGACTGCATGGTCGTTAGTTCAAGTACCAAAAGTTCAAGGCCAGCTTATTGCAATTAACCCAAATGATGGCTCAATTGAAGCCATTGTTGGTGGTTATAATTTCTATCAATCAAAATTTAACCGTGCTTTACAAGGCTGGCGTCAGCCTGGTTCTACGATCAAGCCATTCCTCTATGCTTTAGCGTTAGAGCGTGGTATGACTCCTTACAGCATGGTCAACGATAGTCCAATTACCATTGGTAAATGGACACCGAAGAACTCTGATGGCCGTTATCTAGGTATGATCCCTTTACGCCGTGCTTTGTATTTGTCGCGTAATACCGTATCAGTAAGACTTTTACAAACAGTAGGGATTGAACGTACTCGCCAGTTATTCATGGATTTTGGTTTACAAGAAGATCAAATTCCGCGTAACTACACGATTGCTCTAGGTACACCTCAAGTGTTACCAATTCAAATGGCAACAGGTTATGCAGCATTTGCAAACGGTGGTTACCGTGTTCAACCACATTTCATCCAACGTATTGAGGATGCATACGGCAAAGTTATTTACGAAGCTAAACCAGAATATGCATGTATTCCATGTATTAATGCCCCTGAAACCAAAGGTGATGCGCAGACAACTACACCAGATGATCAAGTTATTGAAGTTACCAATAAAGAATTAGAGCAGAAAGAAAAGGCAGCTAAACAGCTTAACCTTAAACAAACTGATAAAAATAACAGCCAATATCGTCAAGCTCAGCGTATTTTAAAATCAAGCTCAGCTTATGATATGGCAAATATCTTACGTGATGTAATTGAGCATGGTACAGGTCGTGCTGCACTTAAAATTGGTCGTAGTGACTTAGGTGGTAAAACAGGTACAACGAACGATGCAAAAGATGCATGGTTTGCGGGCTTTAATGGCAAGTTAGTTGCGATTACATGGGTCGGCTTTGACCAACCAACGACACTTGGTCGTCGCGAGTATGGCGGTATTGCGGCATTGCCAATCTGGATTAACTTTATGGACCAATCCCTAAAAGGTACTCCAGCAGCTTGGGTGAGTTTAGATAAAGATGCTCAGGCGCCGATTTCTCGTGACAAACAAGCCGTCGTTACTGAAGTAACAGATAAGAAAACATATCGTGCTGCACCGCCATTAGCACGTCCACTCTATCGTCCTGCACCGCCACAACCGAAAGCTAACACCAATAATGACTTTGATGACTTACCTGGTGAGGAAATTGTAATTCCATCTAAAGCAGCGCCTCCAGCAATGAAGCCTTCACAAGGATCAGCGCCGAAGCGTGACAAAGATGAATTAGAAAACTTGATTAATCAAATTGAGTAAAAATAAAAAAGCCATCGTTAGATGGCTTTTTTATTACGCTTTTGGAAAAGATAGATTTGAAATGATGCTGTTACTTGCAGGTGTGATTGTTGTTCTAATTGCATACGGCGCTCTGGAGAGGCCTTATATGCATATGGAGTCATAGCAATCAGATTCTTTAACGCTTCTTGGTCAAGTAATAAAGGAGCATCTATAACTTGCTGTTCTTTCAACTCAAATAAATCTTGCAGTTGTTCAACAAATTTTTGCGGTGTGTGCGGATTGACCTGCTCAAACAGTGCTTCACGCATCGCATATAAATGTTCAGTTGCAGGTGTGACAACAATTAGATATCCATCATCTTTTAGCACACGTAAAATTTCTGCTTGCGGAATCGGACTAAAAAGGCTGGTACACACATCCATACTTTGATCGATTACAGGTAAAGTTGCTCCTGTACCCACAACCCAAGTCACTTTGTCATTTAACTTTGCTGCACGTTGTACTGCATTTTTTGCAATATCTACGCCTATACACTGCTCAACAACATGCTGCATTGCACTGGTGTAATAGCCCTCGCCACAACCAATATCAAGTACAGCTTTGGCTTTAAGCTGTTTCAGTAAATCAACTACAGCTTGCTGTAAAGGTTGATAATAGCCACCTTGTAAAAAGGCACGGCGCGCATCTACAGACTCGGGAGTATCCCCCGGATTTTTACTGTGTTTATGCTGTACAACGTGTAAGTTCACATAACCTTGTTTTGCAATGTCATAGCTATGGCCCTGATCACATCGCCAAGTTTTACTTACTAATTCGAGTCTCTGTCGACACACGGGACACATTAAATTTTGCATAGTCACTTCTAATTATTCTCTTGTTCTTTTTGTTGTAAATAAGCCTTTGCTTGCGTACCAACAAAAGTACGGCCCGCATTTGTTCCATTAATCCATTCATCTACTTCAAACAAATCAAATAAACCAATTTTAATTAAAGTCGGAATCGCAATTTTTAATTCCTCTTCAATTTGGCCTCTTTGCCCCGCATTATACAAATCAATGTTATGCAGCATCGTCGCTACTGTTCCAGTTTGTACCTGACTGCCATCTTTAAGTACAACTTGAGGTAACACTTCCCCATCACTAACCACTTTTTGGTTAATTACAGATAATTGGTCTAGCCCAACAACCTTTGTCATTTACCTCTCCAATAAAAAAAGCCAGTAGAAACTGGCTTTATATTGACACCAAAATAAGTTCTAGCGCAATTTTAAGGTCATTAGGCCTAAAACAACTAGCATAATCGTAATAATCCAGAACCGGATAACCACTTGGGTTTCTTTCCAGCCTTGTTTTTCATAGTGATGATGCAATGGTGCCATCAAAAATACGCGCTTATTCCGCATTCGCAACGACCCGATTTGCAAGAAGACCGATACAGCCTCCATCACAAAAACACCACCCATAATCGCAAATACGATTTCTTGGCGTACCATAACGGCAATTGTCCCAAGCATTGCGCCCAGAGCTAAAGCACCCACATCACCCATAAAGACTTGAGCTGGATGGGCGTTATACCAAAGAAATGCCAAACCTGCACCAATCATGGCAGAACAGATTACAACCAGTTCTGAAGTATATTTAACATATGGAATATGCAAATAATTAGCAAAACGGATATCACCAGATAAGTAAGCAAATACGCCTAAACCAGAAGCAACCATAACGACTGGCATAATGGCTAAACCATCTAAACCGTCAGTTAGGTTAACTGCGTTAGACGCACCATTAATTACTAAATAAGTGAATACAATAAATGCCAAACCTAATGGAACAATAGAAAGTGGAATTGAAAGATTCTTAAAGAAAGGAATCAATAAATCCAGCATATTTGCAGTGTGTTCTGCATTAGATTGTTCAGTTGCAATTAAATATAAGGCGATACCAGCACCGAGTGACGCAATAGAAGTCCAGAAGAACTTCTTACGAGCAGGTAAACCTGCATTGTCTTTATAGCGAATTTTAATCCAGTCATCTGCCCAGCCAACTGCGCCGAATACAACCATTACACCAAGCACAATCCAAACATAAGGGTTAGATAAATCAGCCCATAACAAAGTACTAATACCGATTGAGAGTAGGATTAAAATCCCGCCCATCGTCGGTGTACCCATTTTTTTAGCATGATTTTCAGGAGCAAATGAACTTACTGCCTGACCGTATTTTAACGCCTGTAATTTACGAATCATGATCGGCCCGAGAACCAAACCAATGGTCAGTGAGGTTAATACACTGAGTAAAGAACGTAATGTTAAATAACGAACGACCTGAAACGAACTGTGATAGCCCGCAAGGTGTTCAAACAACCATAACAGCATTTAAAGTTTCTCCATCAAATCAGCCATCAACGTTTCCATATGAGTAAAGCGAGAACCTTTAAACAGGAAACTCATGGACTGTGGTTGATGTGTTTGGATTAGATTGATTAAAAATGGAAGCGCCTCAGCTTGAGTCTGAAATGCTTTCAATTTATTAGAATGAAGGCCTGCACCTTCGAGAGCTGCTGAGGCAAACTGCCCCACTGCAATAATATGGTCTAAAGGAAGCTCGGCGAGGTCGCGACCTAAATCGTGATGTTCTTGCCAACTGCTATTACCTAACTCACCAATATCCCCCATCACCATGACTTTAATGCCATTTTGTTGAAGTAATACTTGTGCCGCAGCACGCATGGACGTTGGATTAGCGTTATAAGTATCATCAATAAACAAGTAAGGCGCTTTTTGAATAAAGTTCAAACGACCTTTCGCACCTTGCGCTTGCTCTAAACCTTTTACAATATCTTCTAGGCTAATACCTAATGCTAAAGCAAACGCTACGGCTGCCGTTGCATTTTGTACATTATGCTCACCAGCAAATGGCAATCTTACAAGGCTAGAACCTTGAGGCGTATGTAGCTGAAAATTGGCAGACTGCGGCAATAATTCAATATCTGTAGCAAAGACGTCACCACCTGTACCAAAGGTAGAGATTTGATGACCTTTCGCTGCCTCACGAATCTCAGTAGTGAAGTCGTCTTGTTGCGGAACAATAGCAACGCCCTGAGGCAAAATATGACGATAAATTTCCGATTTTGCACGACAAATGCCATCACGCCCGCCGAACTCGCCCAAATGAGCAGTTCCAATATTTAAAATGCCAGCAACATGTGGCTGAACAAGTTTTGATGTGTAATCAATTTCACCTTGATGACTTGCACCAAGTTCCATCACTGCATATTGATGTTCCTTACGAAGCTCGAGCAGCATCATCGGCACGCCAAGGTCATTATTTAAGTTACCTCGGGTAATGAGTGTAGGTGCTAAACGAGACAGTATGCTTCCTAGCATTTCTTTGGTGGTGGTTTTGCCACTACTGCCTGTTAAAGCAATCACTTTCAATTGAGCATTTTGTTCGCGGCGATAAGCACCTAATTGTCCCAAAGCCAAACGAGTATCAGAAACTACAAGCTGAGCTATATCAACATCTAATGGACGTTCAACAATAGCGATTTGACAACCATTTGCTGCAACTTGTGCAACGAAATCATGTGCATCGAAACGCTCACCTTTTAGTGCTAAAAAGGCATCCCCACTTTCTGCATGACGTGAGTCAGTCAAAATACGTTTAATTTCAGTTTGAGGGATCTGGTCTTTATGCCAGTAACCCTGCGTTGCCTGTTGTAATTGTTGAGCTGTCCACGGTTCCAAAGGCACGGTACTGGTGGTTGAAGTATGCATAATTTTTCCTATTGTGCAGGGTAAGCAGCATCTACCGTATGATGTTGTGCATCAATCGCAGAACGCACTTCAACCACATCATCAAACCAGTGACGCACACCATTAATTTCTTGATAATTTTCATGTCCTTTACCGGCAATCACCACAATGTCACCAGCTTGAGCTTGCTCTGCAACAAATTTAATTGCTTCACGTCGGTCATGAATTTCATGCATACGGTGCCCTGAAAAATCGATTCCTTGCTTCATGTCAGCAAAAATCTGTTCAGGGTCTTCTGTTCTTGGGTTATCTGAAGTCAAAATAACCGGATTTGCGCCATCTAAAGCGGCTTGGGTCATGAGTGGACGCTTACCACGATCACGATCACCACCACATCCAAATACTGCCCAAAGCTCATTAGAAACATGACGCTTTAATGTTTTAAGCACTTGAATCAATGCATCTGGCGTATGAGCATAATCGACTACAAATAGTCGCTCATCATCACGAATGACTTGCATTCGGCCTGGGGCACCAACTAGTTTAGGAACAAAATTAACTAATACTTGTAAATCGAAACCGGCTTGCTCAGCAGCAATAAGTGCTGCAATCAAATTTTCAACATTGAAATGACCTAATAACGGACTTTCTACCGCAAATGAACCTTGCTGACTTACCAAATTAAAGGTTGCACCTGCCAAGCTATAACTTAAATCGGTAATGAAATAATCGGCTGTATTTTGAGTAAGCGAATAAGTCAAAATTTTAGGTTGTGCAGGATTATTCTGTGCAGACTTAATCATTAAATCTGCATGAGCATCATCTAGATTAATCACAGCAACTTTTAACGAATTAAACTGGAACAAACGAGCCTTTGCTTCTGCATAAGCTTCTAGGGTGCCATGATAGTCGAGGTGGTCACGACTTAAATTACTATAGACAGCAATTTCAATATCACAACCATTTAGTCGGCCCTGCTCAAGACCATGTGAACTCGCTTCTAAAGAAGCAAAAGTTGCACCCTGCTTAGCATAAGCATGTAATTCATTTTGTAATTGTAGAGCATCAAGAGTGGTATGCGTAGAAGGTGTCAAGTCCGGTAAAATACCATTACCAGTCGTCCCCATCACTGCACAGCGCTGCTGTTGTGAACTAATTAACTCAGCAATTAAGCGAGAAATAGTCGTTTTACCATTTGTCCCTGTTACAGCAATAATCCGTAATGGTTTAACTGTATCAGTCTGTTGTAAATAACATTTTTGCCACTCACCCATGCGCTGGCGCACATCAGGACATACCCACTCATTTGCCACACCTAATTCGGTTTCACTAATTACGGCAAGCGCTCCATTTGCTAAAGCTGCTTCAGCAAATGTACGTGTTTTTTCAGGTTGGCTATAACTGGTCAAAGCAATAAAAATTTGGCCTGTTTCGATTTTACGACTATCTAAACCAAAGCCATGAAATGGCTGGTGAGGCCATTGTGCATCAATCTCGATTGGATTAATTTCTTGAAAAGAAACAGTCATAGCTTACCTGCGAGTAGGATTCTGTGGAGTATTAAGTGGCTTATCAAGCGGTACGTTCATTAAACGTAGCGACTCTTGCATAATACGAGCAAAAACTGGGGCAGCAACCAAACCACCGTAATAACGACCTTGTGGATTTTCCACAACCACAATAACAGCTAAACGCGGATCACTGATTGGTGCAACACCGGCAAATAAAGCACGATATTCACTATTTGAGTAACCCTTACCATCAGCACGCAATTTATGAGCGGTACCTGTTTTACCACCTACTCGATAGCCTGGAATATTGGCTTGTGTCGCTGTACCACCCGGCATAGTCACTTGCTCAAGCATTAACAAGACTTGATCAGCAATTTTCGGATTAAGAACCTGCTCACCCTTAGGTGCCTGATCTAATTTATGCAAGCTTAATGGCATTTTTACGCCATGATTTGCAAGCATGGCATAGCCTTGAGCCAATTGAAGAATAGTTGCGTTTAGACCATAACCATAAGCCATAGTACCAATTTGAGAAGAGTTTAATTTACTTACAGGAAGTACTAAACCAGAACTTTCCCCTGGGAACTTCACAGCAGAACGCTTACCAAAACCAACACGATTAAAGAAAGTCGGCAATGTCTCTTTTGGAAGTGATAATGCAATTTTTGCAGAACCCACGTTTGAAGACTTAATAATGACACCTGTTACGGTCAAAGTCCCGTAGTTATGGGTATCACGAATGGTATGCCAACCTAAACGCATTGAACCAGGTGAGGTATTTACAATGGTATTTGGTGTGTATTGACCTGTTTCTAAAGCAGCAGAAATTGTGAATGGCTTCATGGTTGAACCTGGCTCGAACATATCGATCGCACCACGGTTACGCATAGCATCTTTATTAGACAAGCCATTCTTATCATTCGGGTTATAAGATGGCCAACTGGTCATAGCCAAAATTTCACCCGTTTTAACATCAACCGCAATAGCCGTTGCTGAACGTGCATTATTCGCGACACCAGCAGCCGTCAATTCACGGTACATAATGTACTGTAAGCGAGAGTCGATACTTAAAGTGATATTCTCACCCGGCTCACCCTCACGGATTACTTCAGAAACTTTTAAACGGTTACCGCGCTTATCACGAATAATTTTTTGTTCGCCATCTACACCGGAAAGTTGTTTATTCAACTGCATTTCCAAGCCTTCAACCCCCTGACCCTCACTGTTGGTCAAGCCAATAATTTGAGCATTTGGCTGTGGTTGCGGATAATAACGTTTATAAGTTTTTTCTGCGTAGACCCCTTGGAAGTTACCTTTCATAATGAGGTCGGCTTGTTGCGGTGGAACTTCTTTTTTCAAAACCAAATAGCGAGAACGCGGACGTGCATTCATCTGTTTTTTAAGATCAGCGCGGTCAACACCGACCACATCGGCAAGCTCATCTAGGTTTAAATTTTTATCTGGTAACTGGCGTTTTAATTTACGATTTTTCGGATCTTGTTTTAGTTCAGCCGTAATTTGATCGTATAAATGTTTGGTTTCAAAATAATCACGTGGGTCCATCACAATTTTCATGATTGGACTACTAATCGCCAAAGGTACACCGTGACGATCACTAATCACACCACGCATGGCTTCTACACGTTCAGTACGCAAAATATTGGCATTGGCCTTATTTTGTAAAAAGTCCTTATTAATAATTTGAACGTAAAATGCACGTGCAATTAATACCACAAAACACAGGAGCACCACTGCCCAGAGCAGATAAAACCGCCACATATCAAAGGCAAGACTTGGTTTTTCCGAAATAGACTGCTGTTTTTTTCGTGTTTGCTTTGTTCGCTTATCTACCATACAGCAAGGCCTTACTTATTTTGCTCTGAGGTCATCGGTAAAGAAATTACCACCGTTTCTGCAGCCGGTGGCGAAAACATTCGTAATTGTGTCACAGCACGCGTACCAATTTGAGCAGTCGCACCAAATGTTTGTTGCTCAATCAATAAACGTCCCCATTCAGCATTGAGGTCGTCACGTTCACGCATATAAGAGCTTAACTCTCTATAATCATGACGGTATTCAAATACCTGTAATACCACCATCATGGCACTGATGAAAACCAATGCCACCATGACTGTATATATCACAACTTTTTTGACCACTTTATTTTCTGTGGTTTCGATTTCATCACTGCTTTTCATTACGCGCCTTTTTGTTCCAAGCGTTCAGCAACCCGAAGCCATGCACTACGTGAACGTGGGTTCGCTTTTACTTCTTCTTCACTCGCACGAACCCGTGAAATTTTCTTTAATCTTCTGGTATCAACTTGTTGTTGAGGCATGCCCCAACCAGAGTCCTCAGCAAGCGTTGATTCTTTTTGAATAAACTGTTTGATCAACCGGTCTTCAAGCGAATGGAAGCTGATCACAGACAAACGTCCTTTTGGTTTAAGCAAGTCTACAGCTTGCGGCAAAAACACTTCAATATCATCTAGTTCTTTGTTAATAGCAATACGAATTGCCTGAAAAGTACGCGTAGCCGGATGCTTATGTTTTTCCCATTTTGGATGGGCTGTTTTTACAAGTTCAGCCAATTGTGCTGTCGTATCTAATTTTCCAGCCTGTTTAATTGCTTTAGCAATACGTCGACTATATCGTTCTTCACCATATTGATAAATGATATTCGCCAACTGCTCCTCTTCAATTTCAAGCAACCACTCGGCAGCCGTCAATCCTTTAGAGTTATCCATACGCATGTCCAAAGGACCATCTTGCATAAAACTAAAGCCGCGTTCAGCTTGATCTAATTGAGGAGAAGACACACCTAAGTCTGCCATAATTCCATCGACACTTTGCACCCCAATTTCCTGCATTTTTTCTTTAATTTCAGCAAAACTTGCATGAATAATGGTAAATCTTGGGTCTTCTTGTGCTAAAGCAGCCGCAACTTCCAGAGCTTGAGGGTCTTTATCAAAGGCATATACTCGAGCATTTTCATCGAGTTTAGACAATAATAAGCGCGTATGCCCGCCTCGTCCAAAGGTTGCATCGATATACACCCCAGTTGTGCGATCTGCCAATAAGCTTTCAACGGTCTCAAAAAGTAAGACAGAAATATGCGACATAGGAGTTAAATCATAGCGTAAAAATGTAACTGCACATTATCACCTTGTTTATGATGAACACCAAACGGCTTTTTGTAGGAAAATATTAATTTTTCATAGAGAAAACCGTTTTCTTTGCATTTTTTAAGCAAAATAAAAAAGCAAGCTCACCTTTCCAGGTTCACTTGCTTCAATATTAAAAGTTTAAGTAATTTTTAAACGGCTACTCTAGCTATATTTATCTTTACTATTTCCCTTCATAAATCTGATCGAAGATGGCTCCATTGGCAAAGTGAGTTTGCTGAGCTTTTGCCCACCCACCAAAAACATCATTAATCGTAAATAATTTAATTTTTGGAAATTGTGCTGCATATTTTGCAGCGACCTGAGGATTACGTGGTCGGAAGTAATGTTTAGCGGCCAACTCTTGTCCTAAAGGTGAATATAAAAAGTTAAGATAGCCTTTTGCTAAAGTACGGTTACCGTCCTTGTCGACTGTTTTATCTACAATCGCAACAGAAGGCTCTGCCAAAATTGAAATGGATGGATAAACAATTTCATATTTATCTTTATCAAGCCCTTTAGTTGCCAATAGTGCTTCATTCTCCCAAGAGAGTAGAACATCTCCAATTCCGCGCTCAGCAAATGTAGTCAGCGAACCACGTGCCCCAGAATCTAACACTTTGACATTATGATAAAGTTTTTTAACCAGCTCTTTTGCTTTGGCATCATTTCCACCTGGCTGTTTTAAAGCATATCCCCATGCAGAAAGATAAATCCAGCGCGGTGCTCCACCTGTTTTCGGATTAGGCGTAATAATTTCAACACCAGGTTTAGTTAAGTCATTCCAATCACGAATATTCTTTGGATTACCTTTCCTAACCAGAAAAACAACTGTAGATGTATAAGGTGCCGAGTTATTAGGAAACTCTTTTTGCCAGTTCGGTTGGATATATCCGGCTTTAACAATTTCATCGATATCATTCGCTAAAGCCAAGGTCACCACATCTGCTTGAAGGCCTGTCGCTACAGCTCGAGCCTGTTTCCCAGAGCCACCATGGGATTGTTTAAAATCAACGTCCTGACCTGTACGTTGCTTCCAGAATTTTCCAAAAGCCTGATTATATTCTTGATAAAATTCACGGGTTGGATCATAAGAAACATTTAAAAATGTAGTCGCAGCCTGTACTGCACTTACGGCTAACCCCATATATGTAGCGACCGCAATTATTGCTATTCTTTTCATTTATAAAAACCAATTTCATTTTTAAACTATACTATATTTTTATGTTTTCATTTTTCCATCAAATACTTATAACAATTCAAGGTTTACTAATCACTTTAAACGATATAAATTTTGCTTAGTTTTTATTCATAATTTCGAAAAGTTTTGTAATTATTCTTATAGTTTATTTATAGTCTTCACTTTATCTACACATTAATTTGTTAAATAATGAGACGTAATGGATACAGATAGGCTACATTTAAAAGATACCAAGGTGAAATAAAGGTGTTTTTTGTAAAAAGTGTGACATAGTTCTACTTTTTTATTAAAATTTATGTTTGAATCGTAGCGTTACCGTAATTTTACATTTGGTTAAACTCAAAAAATAGACGAAATGTACGTACTGAGGGGATGAGTAAAAAATGAAAACTAAGTATGGAAAAGCTTTGAGTTTGGGTTTGGTGCTCAGTTTTGCATCACAATTATCTGTTGCCGCAGCACTCAAAGATACACCGAGCAAAAGCGTTTCGGACCGTCAGTCTTCGCTTATTGAAAAAGCGCTAGACCAACAAAAACGCAATACTATAGCCTTACCATCTACAGATGATGAGCTAAAAGTACTTAACACTATTCGTGTGACACCTACTCAAAATTTTCTTGCTGCACAGCATGAACGTTTTTCACGTTTTGTTCAGGCAATCTTCCAGCCACATACTTCTTAATATTTGAAACGGCCCCTCATCGTTTCAAATTAAGCCCAGTCTGCCGTTAAATAAAAACGTCAGAATACTGGGCTTTTTCGTTATAATAGTTTCAATTTTTATTTTGACCCATTATCTATGAAAGTTCGTACTCGTATTGCACCTTCTCCTACTGGTTTCCCTCATGTTGGTACTGCCTACATTGCCTTATTCAACATGTGTTTTGCGAAACAACATGGCGGGGAATTTATTTTAAGAATTGAAGATACAGACCAACTTCGCTCTACACCAGAATCTGAAAAAATGATTTTAGATTCATTACGTTGGTTAGGTTTAAACTGGTCTGAAGGTCCAGATGTAGGTGGCCCTAATGCACCTTATCGCCAATCAGAACGTATGGGAATTTATAAGCAATACGCGTTAGAACTTGTTGAAAAAGGTCATGCTTTTTACTGTTTCGCGACAGCAGAAGAACTAGATCAAATGCGTGCCGAGCAGCAAGCACGTGGTGAAACGCCAAAATATGATGGTCGTGGTTTAAAGCTTTCTCAAGAAGAAGTTACTCGCCGTCTCGAAGCGGGTGAACCTCATGTCATTCGTATGAAAGTGCCAGAAGAAGGCGTATGTAAATTTAATGACTTATTGCGTGGGGAAGTAGAAATTCCTTGGGCACAAGTCGACATGCAAGTCCTTCTTAAAACAGATGGTTTGCCAACTTACCATTTAGCCAATGTAGTTGATGACCATTTAATGGAAATCACTCATGTATTACGTGGTGAAGAATGGCTTCCATCTGCACCAAAACATCAGTTGCTTTACCAATACTTTGGTTGGGAAATGCCAACACTTTGCCACATGCCATTGTTACGTAATCCAGATAAATCGAAGTTATCTAAACGTAAAAACCCAACATCAATTAACTACTACCGCGATATCGGCGTTCTGCCAGAAGCCTTACTCAACTATTTAGGCCGTATGGGCTGGTCAATGCCAGATGAGCGTGAAGTATTTACCCTGCAAGACATGATGGATCACTTTGATATTCAACGTGTATCTTTAGGCGGTCCAATTTTTGATGTCGAAAAACTCAATTGGTTAAATGGTCAATGGATTAAAGGCTTAACACCAGGCCAACTATTAGACCGATTACTTACTTGGAAAAGTGATCGCAGCACTTTAGAAGACATTGCTGCCGCTATTCAACCACGTATTAATTTACTTTCTGAAGCTGTGAATTGGGCTGGTTTTTACTTTAACCATATGCCACAAATTACAGCCGAAATGTTTGAAAGTAAAAAATTGACTCAAGAACAAGTTCGTCAAAGCTTACAATTTGCAATTTGGCGTCTTGAAGGTCAATTTACTTGGAATAATGACACGGTTAGCCAAACCTTAATGGACTTGGCAAATCAGATGGGCATTAAATTACGTGACTTTATGCCAGCGTTCTTTATTGCAATTGCTGGTTCAACCAGCTCAACACCAGTGATGCAATCGATGGTTACGATTGGCCCTGATTTAACCTTTGCTCGTTTACGACATGCATTAGAAATTGTAGGTGCACCGAGCAAAAAAGAAGTAAAAATCTGGGAAAAGCTCAATGAAAGCTTAAAACTGCCGAAAAATGAAGCAACTAGCGAAGCTTAATTCATTTTTTTGTTGACGTGTGAGCGCATTCACCCTAATATTGCGCTCACACAAACTGGGGCCATAGCTCAGTTGGTAGAGCGCTACAATGGCATTGTAGAGGTCAGCGGTTCGATCCCGCTTGGCTCCACCAAGATCCTTTGTGTTTGCCTCATCAAGTCCCTATCGTCTAGAGGCCTAGGACATCGCCCTTTCACGGCGGTAACCGGGGTTCGAATCCCCGTAGGGACGCCATTTTCTATTAGAAAAATTCATTTTAAAGACTCTTTCGTCACCTTCCTGTCTATTCTTTGACACCTTCTTGATTGCACATTTGTCTATTTTATCTAAAATAGCGTCTTTCTCAAATTCTCTCAATGTGTATGTAATATGCAGCCATCTGACAATCAACTAGATGCTCAGCATCAGAACAGTACTGCACCTTTAAAAAGAGCCATGAGTACTCGCCACCTTGTGATGTTATCGCTCGGGGGAGCAATCGGTACTGGTTTATTTTTGGGTTCAGGGGAAGTCATTTCACAAACTGGACCTATTGGCGCAATTATTGCCTACATTCTTGGGGGCGCGATTGCTTACATGGTTATGCTCTGTTTAGGTGAGCTGGCTGTCCACATGCCTGTATCTGGCTCTTTTGGTGCATATGCTCAAAAGTACATTAGTCCAAGTACAGGTTATATGATTTCATGGATGTATTGGCTAACATGGACAGCAACGCTAGGAACCGAGTTTACTGCTGCTGCTCTACTGATGCAGGAATGGTTTCCACAAGTCTCAATGTGGATTTGGACTCTCATATTTGCAGTGACGATTTTTGGACTAAATATTAGTTCAACTCGAGTATTTGCTGAGTCTGAGTTCTGGCTAGCGCTGGTTAAGGTGGTTACTGTTATTGCCTTTATTGTGCTTGGGTTATTAGCCATTTTTGGTTTAATTCCTTTTCATGGCGCTCAAACTGCTCCTCTGTTTAGTAATTTAACTGCCCAAGGCTGGTTCCCACACGGTTTCCTTCCTATTTTTACGACCATGCTGATTGTGAATTTTGCGTTCTCTGGAACAGAACTGATTGGTGTGGCTGCTGGCGAAACTAAAGATCCTGCACAAAACGTCCCTAAAGCGATTAATGCTGCAATCTGGCGCCTTCTTATTTTCTTTGTCGGCACGATTATTGTGATCAGTGCATTACTCCCTTTCCAGCTTGCAGGCTTAAGCAGTGAAAGTGTAAGTAGTAGCCCTTTTGTTACTGTATTTAATTATATTGGCATTCCATATGCTGACGACATCATCCGTTTTGTAATTATTACTGCACTACTCTCAGCTGCCAATTCAGGTTTGTATGCCGCATCACGCATGATGTGGTCTTTATCAGAACAAAAGCTTCTTCCAAGTGTATTTTCAACTCTTTCAAAAAGCGGAACACCTATTGTTGCTTTAGTAGTAACTATGTTTGGTGCAATTCCCGGTTTATTGTCAGAACAATTTGCACCTGAAACCATCTTTAAAAACTTACTCGGTGTTGCAGCTTTCACCATGGTTATTGTCTGGATGAGTATCTGTTTAAGTCAGTTCAATTTCCGTAGACAGTGGTACCGAGCTGGGCATACAGTTAAAGATTTAAAATACGCTGCACCATTATTTCCTATTGTCCCAATTTTAGGTTTTCTATTCTGCTTTATTACCTGTTTAAGTATGGCAGCAGACCCTCAAATGCGAGCTGGTTTTGTAGGTTGCTTAATTTTTACTGCTTTATGTTATGTGAGTTACTTTATTTTTTATCGTGACAAAGCTTAAGTGCTTGTAATTAAAAGTGTAGCAAAAAGCTACACTTTTTTTTTGCCTAGACACTGGCTTTATAGAACCTACCGTTGTAGATTAAAATTCATATTAAAAACAATTCTTTGCCTACAAT
Source organism: Acinetobacter nosocomialis (assembly GCA_025736915.1). GTDB lineage: Bacteria > Pseudomonadota > Gammaproteobacteria > Pseudomonadales > Moraxellaceae > Acinetobacter > Acinetobacter nosocomialis_A. The sequence goes on from CP107049.1 coordinate 1,677,409, forward strand.
GAAAATTATATTTATCCACGGGATGAATCAGCAGAATTACACAGCACATAGCTTAAAGGAGCATTGGCTAAAAGTATTTAAACTGGGCTTAAAACAATTACATTGTAGAGTTAATTTAAGAGATCTACATATACATATGCCATTTTATGGCGATTTAATGACGAAATATCAATTATCCAATCAATTAGACCTAAACACCTTACTTCCAAAATCTTTTAACTTTCACTTGCCTATCCACTTAAACCAACAACCCCCTACACTTAAGGAACATACTCCTTTTGTTCCTCAGCTTCCGCTTTCCCCAGATCAACCAGCAGAAAACCTATCAGAGCGCTTATATCTAACCTCTCAACTAGTAAAAGACCGTGTTCTTAAGGAAATGGTGATCCTTCTAAATAGTTTTCCAAAATTACACGAGAGCTTAATTCAGCAATTCCTGATTGAAACGTACATGTATTTATCAAATCCTGATTTTATGCATGAAGTTCACCAAAGAATTTTAAAACAAATGCACGACGATGAAGACTGCATTGTAGTTGCACACTCTTTGGGTTCTGTGATTGCATTTCACTTATTATCAGATCCGGCTTATCATTTTTCAGTACAACGCTTTGTTACCTTGGCTTCACCACTTTCTTTTCGGGTAATCCAAAGTAAACTTCCCATTCCGATTGAACGACCAAAATGCCTCAATGGTGATTGGTATAATTTCTACTCAAAAGATGATTTTTTAACTGCTTTCCCGTTAAGTGAAGCACCTTTTGATTTTACCCCACCCATCATTAATCAAGAGATTTTTACTTTTGCTAACCAGCCCCATGAAATTGTTGGTTACTTACAGCATCATGAAGTTATCAAAACCATTATTGAACCTTTTCAATAAAAATAAGCCATAAATGCCTATATTTTCTACAATTTGAGTTATTTTTAAGCGCTTGACTGTTTTTTTTAATATTTCTTCAGAAAACTATTTGACACTTTTATTAAATCGACCTAATATACGCCCACCTCTGAAACGTCCCTATCGTCTAGAGGCCTAGGACATCGCCCTTTCACGGCGGTAACCGGGGTTCGAATCCCCGTAGGGACGCCACTAAATTCGAGGAAAAGCAAAGATTAATTATCTTTGTCGAGAATTTAGGTAAGCAGTTTACTGCACACAGGTAACTAGCCTCATATAAGTCCCTATCGTCTAGAGGCCTAGGACATCGCCCTTTCACGGCGGTAACCGGGGTTCGAATCCCCGTAGGGACGCCAAATTCTAAAAAGCCACTGCATAATGACAGTGGCTTTTTTCTTATCTAAAAAAAGTAGAAAAAGCTGATCATCAACCAGCTTTCCATCATTTTAATTTAATTCGCAATTCCAACTTGAACTTCAAGACGACCTGATTGAACTCGCAAACCTTTTATTTCAAACTGATCTACCAATTGCTGTACAAGCTCACGGCTTTCTCTCAAAATATTAAGTCCCGGTAAAATACTAAAGTCTGTCAAGCTTAAAAGTTTTTCTACCATCCATGAACGGTTGTTAATGAAGTCAATAAATCCTGCCTGTTCAAGATCAATAAACCACATACGGTGACCATCACGCTGAATGCCTGGAATATCACGAATCAAATGATTAATCAGCGATGGTATAGGCAACATGTTAATCACTTCAAAACCGACTCGTCCAATACGACGCACAGCCCAATTCGACAAAGTTCCCCCATGACGAATTTGCACATCTAAGCTTTCATCCATTTGGCGTAAGCGTAAAAATTTTTCTTGCCCAATTCGGCATTCCAACACACGGAAATCTAAACTAAGCCGATATATAAAACGGTGATAGTGTCCATCTATTTCAACCTGAAATCGATCGTTCCCACACTGAACTTTAATATCATCAATTTCTGAACGATCTATTCGTTTACGAATTTGACTGTTTAACAGCATTTCAGGCAAATATAAATTCAGCGTGCTTTTACCTAAAAAGGTACGTGCCATGATTAAGGCAACTTGCCGCGCAGTTTCACTCGTTTCAGACACCATATCTCTAACAGTTCCAGCTGCCAGATTGGTCATGCCAACAACTCCTCTCTTTGTATGAGTTGTTACATGATCTAAAGCATCTAAGGCTGCATCTGCAACCTCTGCAAGATTACGTGTCGTATCACTAGCAAAGCCAACTGCATCATGAGCATGTTGCAAGGTCTTATGCAACAATCGACGTGAGAATGACAGTTTTATAGGGTCAGGGGCCCCTGAAACTGTTGATGTCGTTATAGGCTCCGACTTATTGTCATCTTCTTGACCCAAGTCCTTCTCCTTTTTATATTTCTTTCGCATCCTACTAATAAGCTTTTCAGCTCATTTCCAGTGTTGAATACACTTGGTTTTTATCTAGATTAGCATGCTCTACGGTATTATTTTAACTTTTATGTGTACGCGTAAATCATCATTTTTTTATATATCCTTGTTTCAAAAAAGTATTTTATATCTCATTTTCACACCACTTTTAAAAACCCTACAATTTTTTTCCTTTCTTTGCATTTCCGTTAGAATAGATTCAAATTTAATGTGGAGCTGTCATGCAATATCGTTGCCCTCAATGTCAAAGTGTTAAAATTATGCCTGTAAGCCAAGGTGTTAACAGTGCCAAGCCTGTTGTGCCTAAAAGCTTAGTGATTTTAGTCCCTGCCATTTTTGTACTATTACTCTTGGTTGTGATTAGTATTTTTATGTGGATTTTTGGCAATGGTGCAGGCACTTCTCTACAAATTGCAACGGTCGTTATTTTTGTTGTGACTTTAGGGGCAGGTTTTATGTTCTGGCGTGATCTGCCTGACTTTAAGTTGTCCATGCAAGCATTTATGCAGTCACAAAAACACTGGAAATGTCGTGACTGCAATCACGAATGGGAAATTTAAAAAATTATTCACATCAGCTTAGTGCTGATGTGAATGTTCTTTGTCAGTCTCATCATGTTCATGTGAAGCATGTTGAGCAATATGCTGGCAATTGATCTCGGCATCATCTTCAATTTGCAATGTCACTTCGCCAATACCATGCTCATGGGAAAGCATTTCAACAGCATCTTGATAGAGCTTAGTACGGTCAGCGTCAGGTGCAAATAAATGCACAGTTAAATGGATGTTTTTAGACGTAATCGCCCATACCTTGAGTTGGTGAATACTTTCAACACCATTTAAAGACAGTAAATCAGCACGTAACTTTTCAATATCGACTTCTTCGGGTACACCTTCGAGCAAAATATTAATACTTTGTTTGAGCAAAACCCATGTTCTTGGTAATACCCAAAAACCAATCAGTACCGCAATAATCGTATCGACCCAGTACCAGTTGGTAAAGTAGATCACAACTGCACCAATAATAACGCCAACCGAGCCTAGCGCATCACTCAAAACCTCTAAATAAGCACCTTTGACATTTAAGCTGTTATTAGCACTCGACATGAGGATTTTCATTGAGATGAGGTTAATCACCAAACCAATGGTTGCTACAATGAGCATGCCCACACTTTGAATTTCAGGTGGCTTAGAGAAGCGGATATAAGCTTCATATAAAATATAAATCGCCACCACGAACAGCATGAGCGCATTAAATAATGCAGCCAGAATTTCAAAGCGCTGATAACCAAAAGTACGTTTATTATCGGCTGGGCGCTTCGCAATCTGAATTGCAACCAAAGCAATTGCCAGAGCAGCTGCATCGGTAAACATATGCGCGGCATCGGAGAGTAATGCCAAACTTTGCGTGATTAAACCAGCAACGACCTCAACAATTAAAAATGTTGAAGTCAGTGCTAAAGCAATCATTAATTTCTTAGCATTACCTTCAGTCACTACAGCATGACTATGATCATGACCATGTTGTCCACCCATTTTGCGGACTCCTTATTATTTATCTTTATGGAGAGGTAAAAGTAACGATAGATACATTTTACTTTTACCTCTTTCAAACACTTTTTTGAATTGACGCTGTCATCAAAAAAGATATCTCAAAACAATGACATTATGAATGCTCAGCGTTTTTTGCTTTGCTTTCATTCATCCATCGGTAAATCACTGGTAATAAAACCAAAGTTAATATCGTAGATGAAATAATGCCACCAATTACAACCGTTGCCAAAGGTCGTTGTACTTCTGCTCCGGTTCCTGTCGCCAAGGCCATCGGAATGAAACCAAGTGAAGCTACGAATGCTGTCATTAATACTGGACGTAATCGTAATACCGCTCCTTTCCAAGTTGCCGCATGAACATCTAAAGTTGTTCTCAGCTCTTTAATAAACGTGAGCATGACCAGACCATTCAATACAGCAACACCCGATAAAGCGATGAACCCAACCCCAGCAGACATGGAAAGTGGAATATCCCTCAACCATAAAGCGACTAATCCACCAGATAAAGCGAAAGGAACACCACTAAATACCAGTAAGCTATCTTTAAAATTGCTAAATACAGCCATCAACAACACAAAGATCATGATGAGTGCCATAGGTACGACGATTTGCATTCTTGCAGTAGCAGAAGCAAGATTCTCAAACTGTCCGCCATAGCCTAACCAATAACCGCTAGGTAACTTTTGCTGTGATAGCTTGCTTTGCATTTCTTGTACAAAAGACCCAAGGTCCCGATCACGCACATTTGCTGTCACAACAACACGGCGTTTACCATTTTCACGACTTACTTGAGCAAGGCCTAAAATATTCTCAACCTTTGCGACGTCTTGTAACTGAATCAGACCTCCATTTGGTAAGCGAATCGGTAACTGAGCTAACTGCTGAGGTGTACGCATGTTTTCCTGTAGGCGGATCACAAAATCGAAACGTCTATCGCCCTGTAAAATTTGCCCTACACTCTGTCCACCAATGCTAGCAGCGACAATATCCTGAATCGATTTAACTGATAATCCGTATTGGGCAGCCAATGCATGATCAACATCTACATTCAGTAATGGTAAACCGTCAGTCTGTTCAACTTTGACTTCACTAGCACCTTGAATACTACGTAATTGTTGAGCTATTTTCTCTGCTTCCTGATTGAGGACCTGCATATCATCCCCAAAAACTTTCACGCCAATATCACTTCGTACACCTGAAATAAGCTCATTAAAACGTAGTTCAATTGGTTGTGAGAATTCACTGTTATTACCAGGAATCTGGTTCACGAATTGCAGCATTCTGGCACGCAATTCATCTATTGTTTCTTTAGGGTTTGGCCACTGATCGTGTGGTTTTAATAGCACAATACCATCAGAAATATTAGGAGGCATCACATCCGTAGCAACCTCGGCCGTTCCTGTTCTTGCAAAAATGGCTTTAATTTCGGGAAAAGCTTTCAATAACTGCTTTTCCACATTCTCCTGAATCTTAAGCGACTCTTCTATGCCAGTGCTCGGTGCACGCATGAGTTGCAACGCAAAATCACCTTCACTTAACTGAGGTGCGAACTCACTTCCTACTCTTGTTGCAATTGCACTTGTTAAAATCAAGATGCTGACCGCTGCTGTAACAACAACATATCGAAAGGCATAAGCTTTATCGAGTAAGCCTGCATAACCTTTTTTTAAGGTCATCATCCAACGACTTTCTTTTTCCTTCACTTCACCCGTAACAAACAAAGCGACAGCAGCCGGCACAAAGGTCACAGATAGAATAATTGCTCCCAATAGCGCTAGGACAACCGTCATTGCCATAGGATGGAACATTTTTGCTTCTACGCCTGCCAGAGCAAAAATTGGTAGGTATACGACCATAATAATGATCTGACCAAATATTAATGGCCGTCGTGCCTGTTTAGCTGCGAGGAAGACCTCTGTAAAACGTTCTGAACGTGTTAATAAACGACCTTTTAAATGCTGTGCTTCAGCTAAACGCCGAATACAGTTTTCAACAATAACAACTGCCCCATCTACAATGATCCCGAAGTCCAAAGCTCCCAAGCTCATGAGGTTAGCACTGATTTTTTGTTCTGCCATACCCGTTAAGGTAAAAAGCATTGCCAAGGGAATAATACAAGCGGTGATTAAAGCAGCGCGAAAGTTTCCTAAAAAAATGAAAAGGATAACAATGACTAAAATCGCCCCTTCAATCAAATTTTTGGCTACCGTTTTAATCGCTTTATCTACAAGGTTACTCCGATCATAGACTGTTTCAATCACAACACCCTGAGGGAGTGATCTCTGAATTTCCTGAACTTTCTGATCAATCGCTTTGGCAATGGTTTTACTGTTTTCGCCCATCATCATCATGGCGATACCTAAAACAGTTTCCTGTCCATTATAGGTAGCACCACCAGTACGCAAGTCATGACCAATCGATACTGAGGCCACATCAGCAACCCTTATAGGCAAACCGTTTTTCGTGGCGACTGTAACGTTCTGGATATCTTGTATCGACGTCAGCATACCCGGAACACGAACTGTGAGTTGCTGACCATTCTCTTCAATAAATCCAGCACCGCGGTTTTCGTTATTATTTTGAAGTGCATCTTGTAAATCGGTGAGTGGAATCTGCAACTGCTGTAACCGTGTCAGATCTGGAGAGACCACATAGGTTTTGTTATATCCACCAATGCTATTCACCTCGGCTACCCCTTGTACGCGTTGTAACTGGGGCCGAATAATCCAGTCTTGAATTTCACGCAGGTCCATCGCGCTATAGGCTGAACCATCTGCTTTTTTGGCATTTGGCTCGGCTTTTACCACCCATTGATAAATCTCACCGAGTCCAGTTGAAATTGGAGACATTTGCGGATCAATGCTATCGGGTAAAGCACTCTTAGCTTCTTGTAACCGCTGGTTAATCAGCTGCCTTGCCCAATAAATATCTGTGCCATCTTTAAAGATAATGGTGACCTGAGAAAGACCATATCTGGAAATTGAACGAGTCTGCTCCAGATTTGGAATGCCGGACATGGCATTTTCAATCGGATAAGTGATCCTTTGCTCAACTTCTGGCGCCGTAAAGCCATTTGCTTGACTATTGATTTGTACCTGTACGTTGGTGATATCAGGCACAGCATCAATTGAAAGTTTTTGGTAGCTATAAATTCCAACACCAATCCAAGCAATGACAAACATCATGACCCAAATGGCATTATTAATTGAAAACTGAATGATCCGATCAAACAAACCTTCAGCCTCTGGCAAATCAGGTTTATTAATGTCCATGCTCAGCCTCCCCTTTTTCAAGTTCGGACTTAAGCAAGAAGCTACCTTGCGTCACATATTGCTGCTTTTCGGTAATTCCTGATTTAACCTCGACCCATTGTGCATCTGAAGAATAATTGCCTAACTCCACGGCAACTGGAGCGAAATGAATTTTGTCCTTCTCCTGTTTTGCAACAAAGACCACATTCTTTCCATCAATCTGTTGTACCGCTGCCTTGTTAACCCGTAATACAGTCGCTGCATTATTTTGTTTCAGTAACACGTTGACCATTAAGTTAGGACGTAATTCTTTTGAAGGTGTCAGCACCTTGGCACGAACCTGTAAACGACCAGTTTGAGTATCTGCTTCTGAAGTTAGGCTTTGCACCTGCGCTTTGAAAATATTGTTCGTTTGCAGCGATTTAAATTCAATTTCCTGATTAGGCTGAATATTGGTATTTGCACTTGGTAGTACAAACTCAACCCATAACTGATCCAGGCGATCAATAACAAATAACTGTTTATCAGGACCAATTTGCTCACCAATCACAATATCTTTATTACTGATTACACCGCTTAAAGGCGCAGTTAAAACATATCGGCCTTTACTTGAGCGATTCGCTCCCAAGGCACTTAAACGACTATTTGCAGCTTGTACCTGAATTTGCGCCTGACGATAAGCATTGTAAGCTTTCTGATAATCTTGACGTGCTGAAACACCTTGTTCCCACAATTGCTTTTCACGCTGATAATCTTGCTGCGCTAATGTCAGTGCTTCTTGCGCCATGCTTAAATTGGCTTGCTGATCGACCAAATCTGGTACAAATAAAGTCGCCAGGGCCTGACCCTTTTCAACTTGTTGTCCCAGTGCAACATTTACGCTGTCTACTCGTGCAGAAAAAGTTGAAGAGACATGTGCTTGCTGGTCTGTGTTTACGACAAGTTTGGCAGGATACGAAAGATTTTGCTCAACTTCTCCACGCCCTACTTGCTCTAACTTCACGCCATATTCAACCAGTTGCTTAGAAGTCAGGTTCAAACTGCCTTCCTCTTTTTCAGACTCACCATGGCCAGCTTCACCTTCCGCATGCCCTTCTTCACTTTTCTCGGTATTGGACTGTTTTTTTCCAGAGAAAAATAACCAAGCACTTAAAGTAAGACAGACAATCAGTAACAAAAGAGCAATAAGCCATTGGTTTTTTAATTTTTTAACTGACATTACTCTGCCCCTCCAACTGTCGGCAACTTATAGGTGTCTTGCCATAAATTTTGATTAATTTGATTTAATGCATCTCCAGACATCACCATGTTTGGATCGATTCCGAGAGCTAAACTTTCTGCCTCAATTGCTTTTTGCCAAGCAGATTTAAGGAGTTGAACTTTTTTCAAACGTTGTTCTTGTAATTGCAGGGTAGATTGCTGGACGTCAGTAATCGCAAATTTACCAACTTTAAAGCCAAGCAACATTTTCTCCTGTACCGTCTCTGATAAAGGAATCTGTTGCTCATTCATCAAGTTATATTGCTGTTTCAAACCAGCCAACTCGTACTGTAGGGTACGAATAGAATTCAAACTTTGCTTTTTATAAAAGCTTTGCTGCTGGTCAATTAAATCAAGTTTGCTGTGGGCAGCTTTCAACGCATATTGCTGGCGATTAAAAATATTTAAAGGAACCGCAATACCTACTCGTATCTGATTTTCGGTACTGCTCGTTTCTGCGGTTTTACTACGAACTATGCCCATATTTACGGTAGGCGTAGGGCGATTTTTTGCCTTTAAATAATTAATTTCAGAATTTTGTTGTATTGCTTGAAGCCGCATGGACTGTTCTAACAAATTCTGTTTTAAGTATTGATCGATATCACCTTCATTTTTTAAAGGCCACGCACTTTTTATATCTGGACGTAAGGTGAAGTTATCTTCCGTCTCACCCCATAAGTTCGCCAGTTTTCTTTTAGCACTACTCAGAGATAATTCAACTTCCTGATATAAACGCTGGTTTTCAACATGCGTCATTAAAGTCCGATCTAAATCAACCTGCGCAATACTGCCCGCCTGAAAACGTAAACGGGTCGCATCTAAAAGGTTTTTACTCGTTCTTAACTGTGCTTTGGCAACTTCATGTTCAAGCTCTAAAATCGATACTTGTGACCATAAATATTTTACTGCCAGCTTTAGCTGAGCCTCATATAAAACCTGATTTAACTCAACTTGATTTTGCTGAACACTAGCCAGTTTTTTTGCTGCGGAGCGTACACCAAAAATATCTAGTTTTTGCGAGATCCCAAGTTCTAGTTCCTGATCTTTTCCAGATTTAAAACCCGTTTGCTGTACAGAAACCGTCGGATTTTCCCATAGCTGGCTCTGTTTGATATTGCTCTCTGCAATGTCTTGTTGAGTTTGCCAAATTCCTGTTTGAGTCTGAAATTGCTTAACCTGATCAAGTACTTGCTCAAACGTTAAAACATTCTGTACACGCTGTGGTTGTGTATTTTCAGCAAGGTTCTGATTTGAACTGGCTGCGTTTGTTACGACACCAGTTGAAAGTGCAACAGCAACAACTAATGATTTAAGTACCCAAGATGTACTCAGACTAACGAAACGTTTTTCGTATAAAAAAATAGACATACATTAACCCTATGAAATAAATAATATTTCTGGTGGGTTATTTTTCGGCTACCCCACCTATAGCAGGGTTAAAACAGGAGGAGGATCTTGTTTAGAGATATGAGGGGACTTATAAGAATTGGACCAATAATATTGTTGTTTTGGCTCAGATGACTGTATTAACGGTGAAACAATTTTTTCTTGTGCTTCTACAATCACAACATGAAAACACGAAGGTAAATGGTCATGATGATCGGACAAGCTTAAGGGAGCTTTATGCATAGTCCCTTCAACTTCTGTCTTTTCAGTATGACTATGCTGTGAAGCTTCATAACTCAACGCTGCATGATGCCCAAAATGATGTAATGCTTTTTCCTGATTTTCATGGGCGCAAAATGCCGCTGCCACATTCCATAGACTTTGGAATATAAGCAAACAGAATAAGACGGACATGAAAAGTGCAGAACGTGGCAACAGCACACCATTAAACTAAAAAGTTGAACAAAGCCACTATAGCAGGCACCTAGCATGTAATAAAATTACAAAACATTGATTTATTGGTTTCGTTCTTTTCACTTAAAGCTAAGCCATTTTTTATCTTCACAAAAATAATTTTTTTAAGAGTAATGTTTATGTATAAAACGTTGACCACTTGCATATTAGCCACTTGTCTTGGCTTAACCGGATGCGCAACATCTATGTTATCGACAGCCCTTCCAAATGAGACAACTGAGGTCAAAACAACCATTTTAAAAACAGATCAAATTATTGCAGTGGGTCAAGCAGTGAAAAACCAGCAAGAGCAAGGTCTTGTATTTGTAGGCAAAGACTATAGTTATTTAATGACCGAAGGTAGCTCAGAGTTTTTAAGTATTATTAAAAATATTCCAGTAAATCAAAGAACTTTAATTATTTCCTCTCCTCTTATGCTTGAAATGGATGATCCCACTCATTTTCATGGTGAACTCAAATTTCAATACAACATTCCTGATTCAAAGTTGAGCGAACAAGAAAAAGAAAATTTAAAAAACTTAGGATTTAAAAATCACTTCATGGTTATGGAGCAACAAACACAACTTTTATATCCTTATGCCATTATTCGTTTTAAAGGCCAAATTTACCAAACCACTGGAACCCTAAAAGCTCAACAAACACTACCTACCCCTTATCCAATTGCCTTACAGCAAAAAGATGAAATAACAAAGAAGCATCCGTTTAAACGTGTAACACGTATGGCGCTTTATCCTTTGGCCCTGGCGTTTGATGTGGTCACGGTAGCTCCATCACTGATTTGGGCAGATTTGCATGGTGACTTTACTAAATAAAAAACTTTTTTCTTAAAATAATCAGCCAGCTCATAAGCTGGCTTTGTTTAAAGAAATTTCTTTTGTTTGATATTTATAAATTTTCTCAAGAGCTTTTTGCTCAAAATAAAAGCTATTTTCTAAGTTTAAAAGCTCTCATTTCAGTCAAGAATGCCACTATTCTTATAGTAATTTCGCTAAGCGTAAAAACACGTGTAACTTTTATGTAAGCTAAAACCTCAGCATTTTTCATCCAAATGCGCTATATCACATTTACAAAATAAAACATAAGATTTCCATATAAGGGACTAGCTTAAAAGTGTGAGTCAATTCAATCAAATTGAGGAACAAGGGGAGACTATCATGGATATGAAAACAATCAAGCATGGGCTTAATCACTTGTTTGCCTTTGAAAACTTGCCAGCCGATATGCATTCACAAGCTGAGGATGAAATTGAACAAGGCTTACGCTTTGAAGAGTTAGCCGTACAAGATCATGAACGTATGCAAAATTGGCTAGATATTACCCCAAACGATCGCAATGCAATGTGGTGCTACCTCCGAGCAGCTTTAAGAGGTAACGCTGACGCTTCCTTTAAACTTGGTATTGGCTATTTAAATGGTCAATTTGGTTTAGATAAAAACTATACAGAAGCTGAAAAGTGGTTAAACAAAGCAGCAAGCCAAGGTCATCCCTATGCTGAACACTGCTTACAAGAAGCTTTTAGTAAACTTGCCTTCTAATCTAATAAAAAAACCAGCCCTTAGGCTGGTTTTTCAATCTAGCAGTAATTAACCGCTAATTTTTTTGTATTTAGTACGCTTTTGAACAGCGTCTTCACCTAAACGTGACTGACGATATGCTTCATATTCTGCATAGTTACCCGTGTAGAATTCTGGCTGTTCATTTTCAAATGACAAGATGTGTGTCGCGATACGGTCAAGGAACCAACGGTCATGCGATACCACCATTACCGTACCTGGGAATACAAGAATTGCATCCTCAAGCGCACGTAAAGTTTCAATATCCAAATCGTTTGATGGCTCATCCAGTAAGATAACGTTTGCACCTTGCTGTAAAATTTTCGCAAGTTGTAAACGGTTACGCTCACCACCAGACAATTCGCCTACACGTTTTTGCTGATCTTGGCCTTTGAAGTTAAAGCGACCGATATAAGCACGTGAAGCAATTTCATAATCGCCCACTTTCAAAATATCTAAACCGCCAGAAACTTCTTCCCAAACAGTTTTGTTATTGTCTAGAGTGTCACGGATCTGACCTACGTAAGCGACTTTAACAGACTCACCTAAAGTCACAGTACCTGTATCAGGTTGCTGTTCGCCAGTCATCATACGGAATAATGTGGTTTTACCCGCACCGTTTGGACCAACAATACCCACAATAGCTGTTGGAGGTACAGTAAACGTTAAGTTTTCGTACAACAAGCGACCGTCGAATGATTTGCTGATACCTTCCACCTCCACAACTTTATTACCCAAACGTGGGCCAGGTGGAATGTAGATTTCAGACGTTTCATTACGTTGTTGGAATTCTTTAGAGTTAAGCTCTTCAAAACGTTCCATACGCGCTTTGTTTTTCTTTTGCTGACCTTTCGCATTTGAACGAACCCATTCAAGTTCTTTTTTCAATGCTTTAGCAAAAGATTCTTCTTGTTTCTGCTCTTGTTCTAAACGAGCATTTTTTTGCTCTAACCAAGAAGAATAGTTACCTTGGTAAGGAATACCATGCCCACGGTCAAGCTCCAAGATCCACTCGGCAACGTTATCTAAGAAATAACGGTCATGCGTAATCGCAACGATTGTGCCAGGGAAATCTTTCAGGAAGCGCTCTAACCAAGATACAGACTCTGCATCCAAATGGTTCGTCGGTTCGTCAAGAAGCAACATGTCCGGTTTAGAAAGCAATAAACGGCAAAGTGCTACACGGCGGCGTTCACCACCTGAAAGCTTAGTTACGTCTGCATCCCAAGCTGGAAGGTTCAAGGCATCTGCCGCAATTTCAAGCTGGTTGTTTAGGTTGTGCGCATCCCAAGCATGGATAATTGATTCTAATTTTTCCTGCTCTTTCGCAAGCGCATCAAAATCTGCATCTGGGTCTGCATATTCTGCAAATACCTGATCAAGACGTTCTAAAGCATCTAAAGCTTCACGTACGCCATCTTCAACGTTACCACGAACGTCTTTCGTTGGATCAAGTGGCGGCTCTTGCTCTAAATAGCCGATTTTAATTCCAGGTTGTGCACGAGCTTCACCAGAGAAATCTTTATCTACGCCAGCCATAATACGAAGCAAGGTAGATTTACCCGCACCGTTCAAACCGAGAACACCAATTTTGGCACCCGGGAAAAATGATAAAGAGATGTCTTTTAAGATTTCGCGCTTTGGCGGAACCATTTTAGACACTCGGTTCATCGTATAAATATATTGGGCCACGCAGGACTCCTCAATTGAAAAACCAATACATCGCAAGAAGCGATAAAATAATCGCGCGTATTATACGATGAAAACACTAACGACTTGAAGTTATGATTTCCATCGTACGGATTTATCAAACAATTTTCTTTTTCAATAAGTTGCAAAATGTTTATGTATAAGATTTATACAACGTTTCAGCGTATATTTTTCTATCTTTATTCCTAAAATTGGAAAACAAACCAGAATTTATGCAATTTTCTATATAAATTTTAGGCTAGACTCGCTCAATATTTAACTCACGAAGATGAAGTAATCATGACTTATAAAGATGAAACCTTAGCCATTCACGCTGGCTACAGTCCTGAAGCAACCACTAAAGCTGTTGCAGTCCCTATTTATCAAACAACTTCGTATGCATTTGATAATACACAACACGGTGCCGACCTTTTCGATTTAAAAGTTCAGGGCAATATTTATACCCGTATTATGAACCCGACCACTGCTGTGCTTGAGCAGCGCCTTGCTGCACTTGAAGGTGGGATTGGTGCATTAGCTTTAGCATCGGGAATGGCAGCCATTACCTATGCTATTCAGACCATTACCGAAGCTGGAGACAATATTGCTTCAGTTTCAACTTTATATGGTGGCACATATAACTTATTTGCCCATACGTTGCCAAAGCAAGGGATTGAAGTTCGCTTTTTTGATTATCAAAAGCCTGAAAGCTTGCGTAATTTAATTGATGATAAAACTAAACTTGTTTTTGTTGAGTCAATTGGTAACCCGCTCGGCAATATCATCGATTTAGAAGAAATTTCAAAAATCGCTCATGAATATGGAGTGCCTGTCGTTGTCGATAACACTGTTGCCACTCCTGCTTTATTAAAACCATTTCAATATGGAGCCGATATCGTCATCCATTCGCTTACTAAATATATCGGTGGTCATGGTAATAGTATTGGCGGTGCGATTGTCGATAGCGGTAAATTTCCTTGGGGTAAATATCCAGAGCGTTTTAAAGTTTTGAATACAGCAGACCCAAGCTATCATGGTGTGAACTATGTCGAAGCATTAGGTGAGGCTGCTTATATTGCACGTGCACGTGTAGTGCCACTACGTAATACAGGGGCTGCAATTAGTCCACTCAGTGTCTTCTTGATTTTACAAGGCTTAGAAACTCTAAATCTCCGTATGGAACGCCACACTGAAAATGCTCAGAAAGTCGCGGAATATTTGCAAAATCATCCGAAAGTAAAATGGGTCAATTACGCAGGCTTAAAAGATCACCCACAGCATCAACTTGCGCAAAAATATGTAAAAGGTAAACCTTCTGCAATTTTATCTTTTGGTGTTCAAGATGGTCGTGAAGGCGGTACCCGCTTCATTGATGCCCTACAGTTATTTACCCGACTTGTGAACATCGGTGATGCGAAAAGTTTGGCTTGCCACCCTGCAACCACAACTCACCGCCAACTCAATGAACAAGAACTTAAAGCTGCTGGCGTAAGTGAAGATATGGTTCGTCTTTCTATTGGTATTGAGCATGTTGATGACCTAATTGCCGATTTAGAACAAGCACTTTCATCTGTATAAATTTTAAACTAATACAACAAGCCTCTGGAATATAGAGGCTTTTTTATTTTCAAGTGATTTAACCCTCAATAATAATTAATGGATTAGGGTAATAATTTAGAGTTTTTACTCTAAATAAATTGTTAAATTTCATATATTTACACACTAGACAATTTTTAAACATCTATTAAGATAGGGCAATATTTAGGAGTTCATCAGGATGAACCAACGGTTGTAAAAATAAAAATTACATACCGGAATAAATAGCCCCTGCCCCTACTTAGGTAAAATGCTGTGAATAAAAAATTAGAAGCTCTGTTCCAGGAAAAGGTACAAGGTAAAGTCATTTTAGTGACAGGCGCCTCAAGTGGAATCGGTTTAACGATTTCGAACAAACTTGCTGACGCTGGTGCGCATGTTTTACTGGTTGCCCGTACTCAAGAAACATTAGAAGAAGTTAAAGCAGATATTGAAAGCCGTGGCGGTCAGGCATCAATTTTCCCATGTGATCTTAACGACATGGAAATGATTGATCAGGTTTCTAAAGAGATTTTAGCTTCTGTTGATCATATTGATATTTTAATTAATAACGCTGGTCGTTCTATCCGTCGTGCTGTTCATGAGTCTTATGACCGTTTCCACGATTTTGAACGTACCATGCAATTGAACTACTTTGGCGCTGTGCGTTTGGTTCTTAATATTTTGCCACATATGATCCAGCGTAAAGATGGGCAAATTATTAATATTAGTTCGATTGGTGTATTAGCAAATGCAACACGCTTCTCGGCTTATGTTGCCTCTAAAGCTGCGCTTGATGCATTTAGCCGTTGTCTTTCTGCCGAAGTTCATGCACATAAAATTGCGATTACATCAATTTATATGCCTTTAGTGCGTACACCAATGATTGCACCAACCAAGATTTATAAATATGTACCGACTCTTTCACCTGAACAAGCAGCTGACTTAATTGCTTATGCAATTGTGAAGCGTCCGAAACGTATTGCAACTAACTTAGGCCGTTTGGCATCTATGACCTATTCAGTCGCGCCAGGCATCAACAACATGTTTATGTCGATTGGTTTCCGTCTGTTCCCAAGTTCTGATGCAGCAAAAGGCCAAAAAGCTGAGAAATTGAACTGGGCACAAAAAGCTTATGCACGCATTTTCCCAGGTGAACACTGGTAATTTGACATATTAAGTTGAGTTAACAAGAAAAAAGCGCTTCTGACGAAGCGCTTTTTTATTTCATGCTATTTAAGTATCTAGAAATTCAACATGTCCTGTTTTTACATCGTAAATCGCACCAATAATTGCAATCTCACCACGGTCTAGCAGGTCTTTAAGTACTGTACTGTTATTAATAATATATTGGATGTTGTAGTGAACATTCATCGCTGTCACCTGATTAATAAAAGCTTTGTTTAACTCACGCGGTTGCATAATGTCATATACACTTTCTACCGAACGCATGAGTGGTCCAAGCACATATTGAATATGCGGCATTTCTTTAACATCAGAAACTTGTTTTTGCTGTAGCCGTAGCTGACATGCACTGGTCACTGCACCACAGTCGGTATGACCTAAAACTAAAATGACTTTAGAACCTTTAGCCTGACAGGCAAACTCAAGTGAACCTAGTACTTTTTGCCCAGCAATATTACCAGCAATCCTTAAACTAAATAGATCACCAATACCTACATCAAAAATCATTTCAGTAGGTGCACGAGAGTCCATGCATCCTAAAACAGCCGCAATCGGATGTTGGCCTTCATCTGCGGTGACACGAATTTGACGGTAAATATCGCGTTGTAAACGTTCATTTTTTACGAAACGTTCATTACCCTCTTTAAGCAAGGTAACTACCTGCTGCGGACTTAATTTACGCTGTAAATCTCTGGTACTAATGTAGATATCAAGAACTGCATCATCTACTTCTTCATAGTGCTGTTTAAACCCAATAAGCTTAAGATCAACCTGACGCTTAACTGCAGTTTCATTCTGATAATCTTGAATGACCTGATAAATATCGGGATCAATTGAGTCACATTGAGTGGCATCAATAATTAACTGCTGATCTTTATGAACATGCTCTAATGCAGAAATGAGCGCTGAACGATTAAGAAAAGTCACTTGTGATGGGAGCTCAATACGGGTCACAATTCCATGTAAATGCTTTTCTTTATATACGCGAACACCTTTATTGAAATTGCCATATAAAATAAACGCACTACTGGTAAATAGACCCACCAAAATTCCGGTTAATAAATCTGTCAGTAAGATTGCAACGAGTGTGATAATGAAAGGTAAAAACTGTTTCCAGCCTTTTTGATACAGCTGTTTAAATAACTTTGGATGAGTCAGTTTAAAACCAGTCACAATTAAAATCGCTGCAAGTGCAGACAATGGAATCATGTTCATAAGTTGAACAAAGAATAAAACTGCTAGTAGCAATAATATGCCGTGAATAATCGTGGAATATTTACTACGTGCGCCTGTATTTGCATTTACAGAACTACGGACAATGACCGAAGTGACTGGCATGCCGCCAATTAAACCTGAAACAATATTCCCAGCGCCTTGTGCCCACAGTTCACGATTAGGTGGAGATGAACGCTTTTGAGGGTCAAGTTTATCTGCGGCTTCTAGGTTTAGTAATGTTTCTAAAGACGCCACAATCGCGAGTGTAATTGCTCCAGTATAAATTAATGGTTCAGCCAGATAGCTAAAGTCTGGAAAAACCAATACCTCTTGCGGCGCTTGCAATATGTTTGGTAGTTGAATCAAATTATTGCCTTGAACAGCCCAAGGCGAGCCGATATTCATCAAAACAAAATTTAAAACTGCTGCAATGACCACAGCAATTAAAGCCGAAGGTATGGCTAACTTTTTAAGTGGGCTGCTATCCCAAGCTAAAATTAAAAATAAACTCAGTAGCCCAATAAACGCTGCACCCGCATCGAAATGCTGAAGAAAAGTATCGGGTGTGGCAGTCCAAACTTTTTCCCATGAAAAGTCAGTCAACCCAAATAAATACGGCAGCTGCGTCACAATAAGAATGGCCCCAATAGCAGCCAACAACCCTAAAATGACGTTGTTCGGAATGAAGTTGGCAAAGAAACCTAACTTAAATATTCCAAATAAAATTTGTAAAATTCCTGCAAATACAATACACAATAAAAAGGCGGCATAATTGCCGCCTAATTGATCTAACTGTACAAGGATGACCGCAGTCAATCCTGCTGCTGGGCCAGAGACACTGATGTGAGAACCACTCAGCAGGCCAACAATAATTCCACCAACAATTCCGGCAATAATGCCAGAAATGATTGGAGCGCCTGAGGCTAAGGCGATACCCAAACATAAGGGTAAGGCCACGAGAAATACGACCACTCCCGAAAGGAGATCGTTTAAATGAAATCTATTTTTCAGTTCTAAAGCCGGCATAAAAACAACCATTTATAATATAAAAAACAATCAATTTTTAATGTAACTGCCTGAAAGTGAGGAACTTACTTCAAGGCTTTATCGATATTGTCTGACATCGGGAAAGGGTTAAAGTTGAGTTATGCTATAACGTTGTATAGTTGATTGTAGATTTCACATCGTTTTTGTTGATCTTAAGATTCACCTCATCTTTACCATTGCGATTTCTGAAAAAACCGAATTTCACGCTCTCTGAAGCACATTTCGAAAACAATAAAAAAAACCTCCCGTTTGGGAGGTTTTTTTAGGTCTTCTCAAGGCTCTTATTTAGAACCTTTAATTCCTGCTTGAAGTAACAATGCGCCAAAACCACCAATTTTTTGCTCTTGAGGTTTCTCTTGCTTGCTACGTTGTGGACGTTCAACCTGATCTTTACGTGGTTGTTGAGGACGCTTACCTTGCGGCTTACGCTCAGAACGCTGTTCGTTATTTTGCTCACGACGCGGTGGACGCTGTGCCTTAACAGGAGCTGCACCTTCTGCACGCATACTCAAGTTCACACGATTACGCTCAGCATCAACTTGCATCACACGCACTTGTACGATTTGACCTGGTTTTACCACTTTATGCGGGTCAGAAACGAATTCATTGGCTAATTCAGAAATATGAACTAAACCATCTTGGTGTACGCCGATATCAACAAAGGCACCAAAATTCGTCACGTTCGTTACCACACCTTCAAGTTGCATACCTTCAGTCAACTGAGCAACTTCGGTAATGTCTTCACGGAATTTAGCAGTACGGAATTCTGGACGTGGGTCACGACCCGGTTTTTCCAATTCAGATAAAACATCCTGAATAGTCGGCAAACCGAATTTGTCATCAACAAACTCTTCAGCTTTTACCTGACGAATAATTTCAGTATTACCAATGATGTCTTTTACGGTTGTTGCTTTTGCTGCAACAATTTTCTCGACAAGACCATAACTTTCAGGGTGAACAGCAGAAGCATCTAAAGGTTCAGAACCATTTTGGATACGTAAGAAACCAGCTGCTTGTTCAAAAGTACGCTCGCCTAAACGTGGCACGCTTTTCAACGCTTGACGGTTATCAAAACGGCCATGCTCTTTACGGTATTCAACGATTTGCTGAGCAATCGCTTTGTTTAAACCTGCAATGTAAGCCAAGATTGCTGGTGAAGCAGTATTTACATCAACACCAACAGCGTTCACACAGTCTTCTACCACTGCATCAAGTGTTTTTGCCAAACCAGTTTGGTTCACATCGTGTTGATATTGACCTACACCAATCGATTTCGGATCAATCTTCACAAGTTCAGCAAGTGGGTCTTGTAAACGGCGAGCAATAGAAACTGCTCCACGAATTGAAACATCAAGCTCTGGAAGTTCTGCTGCGGCAAGTTCACTTGCAGAGTAAACAGATGCACCTGCTTCGCTTACAGTCACACGTGTTAATTTAAGGTCTGTGTTTGCTGCCATCATTTCAGCAACTACAGCTTCTGTTTCACGGCTAGCTGTACCGTTACCAATCGCAATAAGCTCTACGTTATATTCACGGCATAAACGTGCAAGCTCAGCAATTGAACCTTCTTTGTCTTCTTTAGGCGCAAATGGGTAAATCGTGCTGTGAGCAAGTACATCACCAGCATCGCTTACGACAGCCAGTTTCACACCAGTACGAATACCAGGGTCAACACCCAAAGTCGTACGGCTACCCGCTGGTGCAGATAACAATAAATGACGAAGGTTTTCAGCAAATACCTGCATTGCTTCTGCTTCGGCAGCAAGACGCTTTTCTGTCAGTAATGAATGTTCGATTTGAGGACGAACTTTACCTAACCAGAATAATTTTGCAGTTTGCTTTAAAAAATCTTGGCGAGCTTGTGGTTGAACTTGATCTAAGTTGTACTCAGTTTCAATACGTGCCAATGGTGCATCATCTTCACCGTCTACTTTTAAACCAAGTACGTTTTCTTGACGACCACGTAACATTGCCAATAAACGATGAGAAGGTAATTTGTTGAGGCCTTCAGAGAATTCAAAGTAATCGCGGAACTTTTTGCCCACTTCTTTCTTTTCTTCAGAAGCAACGGTACTTTTTAAAACCGCAGTTTTTGCAAAAGTTGCTTTTAATTCTGTAGTCAGCGCAATATTTTGTGCCCAGTCATCAATTAAAATATGCTGGATTGCATCTAACTGACTTTCAACATCTGGATAGTCTTCATGGCTAAAACCAGCTAATGCTTCTGTCGGGTCAATTTGTTCTGCAATAATTTTTTCAGCAATCGGTCCTAAACCTGCTTCTTTTGCTTTAAAAGACTTACTTGTACGCTTAGGACGGTACGGTGCATAAATTTCTTCTAAAGCATTTTTTGTTTCGGCTGCATTCACCCGCGCCAACAAGTCATCATTCAATTTATTCTGTTCTTGCAATGACTGAATGACCTTTTCACGGCGCTCATATAAATCACGTAAATACGCTAAACGAGTATCTAATTGGCGTAACTGCGTATCATCTAAACCTTGTGTTACTTCTTTACGGTAACGGGCAATGAATGGAACACTGGCACCTTCGTCAATTAAGCGGATGGCAGCTTCTACTTGGTTTGGACGTACGGCAAGCTCACTTGCCAACTGCTGAACTAAGTCAGTCATCGTGTTTGATCCCACAAGGATAAAGTTTAAAAGCACTGATTATAAAGACCAAGACTATAAAATCCACACTTGTTTGCGTATTCAAAACGTTTTTTTGTATTGACTGTGAATTTTTCACATTCTTCACTTCATAAAAAGTGCTCTGTGCTACGTATTTTGGCCTTTAAACTCATATTTTACTGTTTAAAAAATCTGAAATTTATAGGATAACCCTTAAGCAAAATGAAATTTTTAATATAAATTACGAGAAAATGAACATATTGATACAGTACTAGAATGCGCAAAAATATAGTTTTTCTTATGTGTCTAAATAAATTATTAAGCTTTAATATCTAAATGGCTTATCGACCTTTTAGAAAATAAGCTTTGAAAAGTAGCACTAATTTTTAAAATAATTTATTTGAAACAATTATTTATTAAAATTTAATCGAATAGAATTTGACGAATGAATGAATGCTTGGTTTTTTCTTTAAGGCTTTGCTAAATTATGGGCATAAGATGTTGTTTTTTGGTTTCAAGCCCCTACGAAAATTGTAATTTTGAGCAAATTGATACATAGTCTTAACAAGAACATCGGCATTATACTGAGGGCTTGTTGGCAATAAGCCTAACCGATCCAATAATATATAAATTATGACTTTAAAAGGGAGTACATCATGAGTTTAGTTGTACCTGCTGAACATCCTGAAACCGTACATAACGAAACGGATCGTGTCGAGCGCATTTTAGTGGTCGATGACGATGTGCGTTTACGTACCCTCTTGCAACGTTTTTTGGAAGATAAAGGCTTTGTTGTAAAAACTGCCCACGATGCCTCACAAATGGATCGTTTATTACAACGTGAGTTATTTTCACTTATCGTGCTCGACTTTATGTTGCCCGTTGAAGATGGTTTAAGTATTTGTCGTCGTTTACGTCAATCAAACATTGATACACCAATTATTATGCTAACTGCACGTGGTAGTGACTCAGACCGTATTGCTGGTCTTGAAGCCGGTGCAGATGACTATCTACCAAAACCATTCAACCCAAATGAGCTGTTAGCACGTATTCGTGCAGTGTTACGTCGTCAGGTTCGTGAAGTTCCGGGCGCTCCAAGCCAACAAGTTGAAGTGGTTAGCTTCGGTCCATGGTCTTTAGACTTATCTACACGTACGTTAACTCGTGAAGGTCAGATTGTTACCTTAACGACGGGTGAATTTGCCGTATTAAAAGCATTGGTACAGCATCCACGTGAACCTTTAACACGCGATAAACTTATGAACTTGGCTCGTGGTCGTGAATGGGGTGCAATGGAGCGCTCAATTGACGTTCAAGTGTCTCGTCTACGTCGTTTAATTGAAGATAACCCAGCGCGCGCACGCTATATTCAAACTGTGTGGGGCGTAGGTTATGTATTTGTTCCAGATGGTGCTGAATAAGCTTGAGATAAAATAGAGTGAGTTTAGAGCCAATATCACCGCAAAGCTTTACCGACTACGTTGCGTATTCAGAGCGTAAACGGACGAGATGGGAACGTTTTCTCGACAAAATTAAGCCACGTTCTGCTGCCATGCGTACCACAATTTTGGTACTGCTGGTGGTGTTCTTTAGCCTCTTTATGTCTTTGTGGTTTTTTTGGCGAACTCTCTATTTACCTGAGATTCAACAACATGCCCGTTATCTTGCAGTTGAACTCGAACTGGTCAATAACCCTAATATTCGTATTTTTCATCGTGATAGCGAAGTTGATGTCGATACTTGGTTACGTAATCGGGTTGGTATTGAATACATAACCGACCCTAAAGAGTATCCAAGCGTTCGCGATAAAGTAATTGCCGAGATTTTTACCAACCAAGTTGAGCAAAAACTAGCCAACGAAATTGGTGCAAAAGACGTTACCGTTTACTTCCAGTTTAAACCTAGCCCACGTATCTGGATTCAAACTCCTGAAATGCATGGCAACTGGGTTCGTGAGCCTTTAAAAACCTATGCAAACTATAGCCCTGAGCTATTAATTGGTTGGGTTGTGGGTGTTCCTTTAGTGTCAGCCATCATTATTTTAATTTTGGTTAGACAAATGAATCGCCCCTTGCGTCGTTTGCAAAATGCTGCCAATGAATATAGTAAGTCTGGAACTGCACCTTATTTAGATACCAACCATGGCCCTCTAGAAATTCGCCAAGTTAACCAAGCCTTTAACCGCATGGTGTATACGCTTGAACAAGCTGAGCGTGAAAGACGAATCATGCTAGCGGGTATTTCACATGATCTAAGAACTCCCCTTACACGTATTCGTTTAACCGCAGAAATGCTACCTGATGAATTTCTGCGTGAAGGCTTGGTCTATGACGTAGATGATATGGATGCAATTTTGAATCAGTTCATCTCATATATGCGGGATGGTTCTGATGAAGAATTAAAAGACACCAATATCAATATATTATTGCAAGAATTAATTATTCAGTTTAAACCGCTCGATATTCGTTTTGAGGTGCAAGATGTTCCGATTATTCCTGCGCGTAGCCTCTCTTTAAAACGATTGATTGCCAACCTTATTAATAACGCAAAACGTTATGGTGCGGAGCCAATCGAACTCAGTGCAAAAGTTGAAAATGAACATATTTTGATTACCGTTGCCGACCACGGTGAAGGTATTCCAGAAGATCAAATTGAAGAATTAATGCAACCATTTGTGAGAGGCGACTCTGCTAGAACCATCCAGGGAAGTGGTTTAGGTCTTGCAATTGTTAAGCGTATTGTCGACATTCACCAAGGTGAAATCCAAATTCATAACCGTGAACAAGGTGGTTTAGAGGTTGTTATTTCACTACCTATTCCAAAACCAGCGGCTGAAGAAAATACAACGCCAAATCCTTTGGAAAAAATTAAACAAACTTTAAGTGAGCGCTTCTAATTTGATCAACCGATCATTTAAAGCGCTATTTTAAAATTTATTAAATACCAAATAAATCAACATATTAAAAATCATAAAATAAATTTATACCCACATTTATTTAAAAAATTAGACCTTAGCCTAACACCTATGCACTTTTCATTTTTTCATAGCTAAAATCCCGTATGTTTTGACAATATTGAGGATGTCCAATGTCTTTAAGTCGTATTCGCCTAGCTTCTCTTCATGACAAGGTCATCAGTGCTGAACAAGCTGCGCAATTCATCGAAAATGGAATGACCGTTGGTATGAGTGGTTTTACTCGTGCTGGTGAAGCTAAAGCTGTTCCACAAGCACTTGTAGAGCACGCAAAGAAAAATCCGTTAAAAATCACGTTAATTACGGGTGCTAGCTTAGGTAATGACTTAGACAAACAACTCACGGAAGCAGGTGTTTTATCTCGTCGTATGCCATTTCAGGTAGACAACACTTTACGTCGTGCGATTAACAACGGCGAAGTTATGTTTATTGACCAACACTTGTCAGAAACTGTTGAGCAAATGCGTAACCAGCAACTTAAACGTCCAGACGTTGCAGTGATTGAAGCAATTGCAATTACTGAAGATGGTGGCATCATTCCAACAACTTCTGTAGGTAACTCTGCAAGCTTTGCTATTTTTGCCGAAAAAGTTATTGTTGAAATCAACACCTCTTTAAGCGAAAGCTTTGAAGGTTTGCACGACATCTATATTCCGACTTATCGCCCAACACGTACTCCAATTCCATTAACAAAAGTGGATGAGCGTATTGGTACAACGGCAATCCAAATTGATCCTGCAAAAATTGTAGGTATTGTCTTTAACGACACACATGACTCACCATCAACAGTCACTCCTCCAGATGATGAGACTCAAGGCATTGCAAACCACCTCATTGCTTTCTTTAATAAAGAAGTTGCTGAAGGCCGTTTACCAAAGAACCTTGGTCCATTACAAGCAGGGATTGGTTCAATTGCTAACGCTGTATTAACAGGTTTAAAAGATTCTGATTTTGAAGACCTCATCATGTACTCAGAAGTTCTACAAGACTGTACTTTTGAACTCATTGATGCAGGCAAAATGAAGTTTGCTTCTGGTAGCTCAATTACCCTTTCAGCTAAATGTGGCGAAAAAGTTTTTGGCAATATCGAAGCTTACAAAGACAAATTAGTGCTTCGCCCACAAGAGATTTCTAACCATCCTGAACTGGTTCGTCGTTTAGGGATTATCGGCATTAACACTGCGCTTGAGTTTGATATTTACGGTAACGTGAACTCAACTCACGTATGTGGTACTAAAATGATGAACGGTATTGGTGGTTCAGGTGACTTCGCTCGTAATGCACACTTGGCAATCTTTGTAACCAAATCAATTGCTAAAGGCGGCGATATTTCTTCTATCGTGCCAATGGTAAGCCACGTTGACCACAGCGAACACGACGTTGATATTTTAGTAACAGAGCAAGGTTTAGCAGACTTACGTGGTTTAGCGCCTCGTGAACGTGCTCGCGCTATTATTGATAACTGTGTACATCCGCTTTACCGTGATGCATTGAACGACTACTTTGATCGTGCATGTGCTAAAGGTGGTCATACCCCTCATTTACTTCGTGAAGCATTGTCTTGGCATGCAAACTTCGAAGAAACAGGTCAAATGCTCCAAGCGGCACCTATTGCAAAATCAGCGTAAGCAATATTTTTAATTTAAGCACTCCTTTGGGGGTGCTTTTTTATTTGTTTAAATTATTCAAAACTACTGCTCAATTGCGCATTTTTATTTTATCTTTTCAATACATCAAAACAAAAAGTAGAAATCCATATGTTCATTATTCGCCAATTTACAAATGCAGATCTGGATGATGTGGTCAATTTATGGGAAAGCTGCGACCTAACCCGTCCTTGGAATAATCCTGAAACGGATATTTTTAGAAAAGTTTCACAACAGGATGATTTATTTCTGGTTGCGATTAAAGATGAACAACTGATTGGCACGCTCATGGGCGGCTATGACGGCCATAGAGGCTGGATTAACTATTTGGCTGTTCATCCCCATCAACAACGCTTAGGAATCGCTACAGCGCTTGTACAACAGCTTGAGAAGCGCCTCGTCGCTCGCGGCTGCCCAAAACTTCAATTATTGGTGCGTAAAGACAATCTAAATGTGCTGAACTTTTACGAACAGCTCGGTTACGACGAGGTAGAAGCTGTGTGTTTAGGCAAACGACTCATTAATGATAGTCCTCATGACTAAACACAAATTTTCAGTTGAGCCATTTTTAGAAAGTGAAAGCAATATTGGGGATAACCCTGTCTGCTTGTGGATAAAATGAGATTTATACACAAGTGAAGTCTTCATATTTTTTATTAAATAAATAGGCATGAAAAAAGCCCCATACTTTAAAGTATGGGGCTTTTTCGAATATGGTGGCGAGACCCAGGATCGAACTGGGGACACACGGATTTTCAATCCGTTGCTCTACCTACTGAGCTATCACGCCGATGGCCTGTATTAAGCCGTATCTCAGAACAATAGTCAACAATTATCCTGAGTTTCTGATTTAAATGGGTATTTTTTATACTTAAAAAAAATCCCTGATGGGATCAGGGATTGAAAACACAAATAATGGTGGCGAGACCCAGGATCGAACTGGGGACACACGGATTTTCAATCCGTTGCTCTACCTACTGAGCTATCACGCCGAAGTGGGCGTATTAAACAATGTTTATATGATCACGTCAAGCAACTTCCGTGTTTTTTGTAACAAGTGTTTAATTTTAAATCACAAATACAGTAAAAATAGGATTTTAGCTATGCAATTTACCAATATGCGCTAAGCAGCGATGAATGGCACCACAGCCTGGCTCAAAAATTTTAACGCCTTTTGATTCTTCTATACGACAAGCTTCTTCTACCAAGCGCTCAGCTACCCCACGACCACGGTTCGCAGGGTGCACCACAATATATTCAAGTACCTTGCTTTCACCTTGTCCTGAACACCAGATTGCACCTATAATTTTGGTGTTAAATTCGGCAGTGTATAGCGTGGTATACTGCTGTAAATCTTGTTCAAGTTGTTCAATCGCATCGTGCCCGTCACCAAACTCCGGACTTGTATCATACAATCGCTCAAGCTGATCGCGGATCTCTGAATTATCTAGAGAACTATAAGCATGTACGGTAATAGGCATTGATTAACCCTCCTGAGCAAACTATGATGCTGTCACGAATTCGTCACAGCGAAATTGTCGTTAACATCCAATCATTTTTGACGTTTTTTGAGGAACGTGTCCATGACGCAACGTATCAGTGAAGTGGTTAGAAATACCAATGAAACCAAAATTCGAGTTCGTTTAAATCTCGATGGTACTGGTCAAGGCACACTAAACACCGGAGTTCCATTTTTAGACCATATGATTGATCAAATCAAGCGACATGGCTTATTTGATATCGATATTCATTGTGATGGAGACCTCGAGATTGACGATCATCATACCGTAGAGGACTGCGGTATCACGCTTGGACAGGCTTTTGCGCAAGCTTTAGGTGATAAAAAAGGTTTACGTCGTTATGGTCATTTTTATGCGCCATTAGACGAAGCTTTATCTCGCGTTGTTGTAGATTTATCTGGTCGTCCGGGTTTATTTATGGATATTCCATTTACTCGCGCACGTATCGGCACATTTGATGTGGATTTATTTTCCGAGTTTTTCCAAGGTTTCGTAAACCATGCGCTTATGACCTTACATATTGATAACTTGAAGGGTAAAAATAGCCACCATCAAATCGAGAGTGTATTTAAAGCACTAGCACGTGCTTTACGTATGGCATGTGAAATTGATCCACGTGCTGAAAACACGATTGCATCGACAAAAGGTAGCCTCTAATGACACGTATCGCGTTACTTGATTATGGCATGGGCAATCTACACTCAGCTGCTAAAGCACTTGAGCATGTAGGCGCTACAGTCGATGTAACTAACGACCCAAAATTAATTGCACAAGCCGATAAAATTGTTTTCCCAGGTGTGGGGGCAATGCGTGACTGTATGCAAGGCATGCGTGAAGCAGGTATTGATGAAGTCGTACGCAACGCTGCTTTTAATAAGCCAGTTCTTGCGATTTGTGTAGGCATGCAAGCATTACTGCAAAGTTCTGAAGAAAATGGCGGTGTAGACGCACTAGGCATTTTTGAAGGGGTGGTCAAACACTTCCCTCAAATGGAAGGTTTAAAAGTCCCACATATGGGCTGGAACCAAGTTCACCAAATGGACCCAAGCCATCCAATGTGGAACAACATTGAACAAGATGCTCGCTTCTACTTTGTACACAGCTACTATGTTGAACCTAAAGATGAAAACCTTGTGGCTGCAACATGCGAATATGGCGTGAACTTCTGTACGGCAATTCACAAAGATAATTTATTTGCGACTCAATTCCACCCAGAGAAAAGTCACACTGCAGGCTTACAGTTACTTAAAAACTTTGTGGAATGGAATATTTAATTTCACAAAAGCTTTAAACAGATCAGGTCTAGATGGCCTGATCTTTTTTTTTATTTATAATAACTACTAATCATTTATAGAATGATATTTTATTCAACAAAATATTGAATATTCATACTTTTAAATAAAACCAAATGATCAGGATAAACACAATGAATTCACCTTTTGAAAATCAGCCACTTCAGCAGGATTCGCCCTTTAAGGCAAATGGCCGTTTCGGACGACTCTCTTACGCTGCTTGGACCTTCCTATTTACCTTAACCCTCGCTGCTGTTGTTCTACTTATTATTTTTACTTTCGGACTTACACAAAATGAGGGCGCTCAAGGCTTTACTGCGCCGGGCTTAGTCTCTATTGCTATTCTCTATATCGTCGGTATTTATATTAGCTTCGTATTTACTATTCGCCGTTTGCATGACCGTAATAATACAGGTTGGTTATCTTTACTCATGCTCGTACCCATCGTGAATATTGGCCTTGCCATTTATTTATTCTGTGCAAAAGGAACTGAAGGTCCTAATGATTATGGACCGAAGCGTCCAACGCCAAGCTGGGAACGTGTTTTAGGCTGGATTTATATTGCACTTATTCCACTTGCAGTCATTTTTGCTATTGTTGCCACAATCATGGCTCCTACCTATGAAGGCTATGTTGAAAAAAGCGAAAGCGTTATCATTGGGTCGCCATCTCAGTCTCAATAATTTTTAAAGTCGCGTATAAAGCCTAGTTCTCTAGGCTTTATTCATATATAAAGCTAATAGCTCAATTTATTTGTACGCTGTTAAATATGTCCGAAGCCCCTTCCCTCCTTGATAAAGCCTCTATTCAGCAGCTTCCACCTTTTAAAAATCTTAACCACCAAAATATTGTGGTGATTGAAAATACTGAGCAATGCAAAACTATTGAAGAAGAATTAAAAGCAGCGATCTTTTTAGGATTTGATTCGGAATCTAAACCGACATTTCGGGTGGGTGAAGTTTCGACAGGTCCACATCTGATTCAGCTTGCCGCTGAACATAAAGTCTATTTATTTCATGTCAATTCATCGACTTTAAAATTTTTGCAGCCTATTTTGTCCAATCCAAAACAACTTAAAGTCGGTTTTGGCCTTAAAAATGATAAGCATATTTTTCACAAAAAAGGCATAGAGCTTGAAAGCTGCATTGACCTTGCTAAAGGTTTTAGTCACTTTGGTTTTACCCAGCAAATGGGTGTACAAAAAGCTGTAGCACTGTTGTTTGGGCAGTATCTTTCGAAGTCAAAGAAAATCGGAACATCAAATTGGGCACAAAAGCCACTTAACTCACAACAAATCAGTTATGCCGCTGCCGATGCTTATGCAGCTCTACTGGTATTTTTAGAGCTTCGTAAACAAAACCTATTACCGACTCACATTTCACAAACGATTCAAACCGCACTTCACGCGTAAAGTTATAAAAGTCTTTTCTAAGGCTTAGCGATTGATCAATACTTTGCTAAGATGTGCACAATTTCATAAACATGATGAAGCAAGGAGCGAAAGCATGCTAATCATTCCAGCAATTGACCTGAAAGATGGTAAATGTGTGCGTTTAAAACAAGGGCGTATGGAAGACGATACCGTTTTCTCTGACGATCCAGTTGCAACTGCCCAGCATTGGGTAAATGAAGGCGCACGTCGTTTACATTTGGTTGATTTGAATGGCGCTTTCGCAGGTACTCCAATTCATAAACCTGTTGTTGAAGCAATTGCTAAAGCTCAGCCAGAATTACCAATTCAAATTGGTGGTGGTATTCGCTCATTAGAAACGATTGAACACTATTTAGAAGCTGGTGTGACTTTTGTCATTATTGGTACTAAAGCAGTTCAAGAGCCTGAATTTGTAGAAGAAGCTTGTAAGCGCTTTGCTGGCCACATCATTGTTGGTATTGATGCCATGAATGGTATGGTTGCAACTGACGGCTGGGCAAACGTTACTGATGTTAAAGCAACTGATTTAGCAAAACGTTTTGCAGATGCAGGCGTGTCTAGCATTGTTTATACAGACATTGCGCGTGACGGCATGATGCAAGGGGTAAACGTTGAGCAGACTGTCAACTTGGCTCAATACTCAGGCTTACCAGTGATTGCTTCAGGTGGCGTAACTAACCTTGATGACGTTCGTAACTTAAAAGGCAAACCGGGCATTTTAGGCGCAATCACAGGTCGTGCAATTTATGAAGGTACTTTAAACCTTCGTGAAGCTCAGCTTCTGTTAGATGAAAACCGTCTTTAATTTTTAAGATGTAAAAAAAGAGCCTGTTTAGGCTCTTTTTTATTACTTAATAATCTTTAATTTAATAACTTTTCTAAATCAATCACCTCATCTGCAATCTCCATTGCATAAGGTGAATGCGTAATCATAATCACGGACGGAACAACTTGCTGAATATATGCAAGTATATCTTTTGCAGTATCTACATCTAAAGCTGCGGTCGGTTCATCTAATATGATGAGTTGTGGGCGTGCTAAAAGACCTCGAAGGATACAAATTCTTTGCTTTTCTCCCCCTGAAAAATTCTTATAAATTTCAGTTAGATCATCATCGAGCGTTAAATGATGTTTTTTCAAAATATGCAATAAATTAAACTGCTCAAGCATTTGAAATAAGTAAGAATCTTCATATATATACTGAGAGTTATAAACCAAATTATCTCTTAAAGAATAAGGAAAAATTACAGGTTGCTGGGCAACATAGACCACTTCATCAAAAATATGGTTAGAAAAATTATGACTAATATCGATATTTTTATAAAAAAGCTGCCCTGACTGAATCTGATATATCCCCATTAAATAATTCATCAGAGAAGTTTTACCTAGCCCTGTTTGACCAATCACGACATACGTTTTATTAGCCAAGATTGTTAAATTAAAATGATCTACTGCCCTTTTTCCTAACAAAAATTTAGCATTTATAAATTGGAATAAGACTTCAGAATGTTGAATGGTAGATGATGTATATTGTTCTTTCTTGAGATTAAAATACTGTCGATATTTTGCTAAGGCCACAAAGTTGCCATTTAACCGCATCAAGCTTTGGGAAACAGCTAAAAATGGATTGGTGAGTTGAATAATATAAGTGCTTATCAATACGAAAGCCCCAGCTGTCAATTGTTTGTCAGTTGAAAGAAATACGGTAAATAACATAAAAATAAGTAAGAATAAAAAGATCATAAACAACTGAGAAATCATCAATAATCCTATTTTCTTATTCCTATCTTTTGCCGTTGTGATATATAAATTTAGAGTGTCATTAAATTTTGATAACTGAAACGGCACTGCATTTTTTACTTTAATTTCATAGGAGTTAGATATTTGATGTATTAAATGACTATTCACTAAATTGTCTTTTTCATACATGGCATCGAATAATGAACTACTTCTTTTATTTATATGAAAGGAAACGATGAAAATAATAATAGCGACCAATAAAAAGCTAATACTGAAAAGTAGACTAATGGTCGTAAACAAAACCGCAAAAATCATCACCAATTGAAAAATAATTGGTCCTAAATAAAAAATCAACGTTAAATTAATCTCACCAAAAGCAGTACTTCCTCTTTCAAGATCACTCATTACTGTTCCAGCCTCGATTTGATCTTGTGCATCTTTTTTTAGATTTAAATAATTTTTTAAGCCTGCAGAAATTAATGATCCTTTGAAATCGACCATCAAATAAGCTCCAAAAATATTTTGCGTCCAATGGCATAGCTCATTGGCTAACCATGCGGTCGCGTAGGCAAGTACAAGTAGATATAAAAAATTAAATGGGAGTTGAATATTGAATAAAAAATTATATTCGTGTGCAGAATAATCAATAATAATTTTTAGCAAGTATGGCAATAAAGTCGTAAAAAAAGCTGCAAATACCACTAATAAAAACATAAGAAACATACTACTTCTTTGTTTCTTATAATTTTCTTTAGAAATATTCCATATAAATTTATAGTTCTGAATATCTTGCGAACTTAATAAAAACTTCATTTATCTATCTTTTTTCTATTAAAACGAGTTAAAAATAATTTCATTACCTAAGAAATATCATAACTTGTCTTATTTATTGTTCTTCATGTTTTTTGTTTAAAATTAGACTTTCAAATTTTTAAATAAGATAAATTCACTATATAAAACCAAATACTTCATATAATTTTGAAAAGACTTTAAAGTTAATACACCACATTACGAATAAATTTAAGTACTTGATTACCACTATTGATATAAGTATAAGTCACTGAACTAGCATATATAAATGAAGAACCAGCAAAGATAGTTTTTGAGCTATCTGCAAATTGTATCGTTAGCTCACCTTCTAATACATAAATCAGTTCTTGCCACCCTTCTGGGTCTGCTTCAGCAATATAAGACTCCCCTACTGCCAATGACCACGTCCAAAGCTCAACTTGGCTATGAGACGGAACTGAAGCCAGTAATGTTGCTTTGCTTTGCTCTTTTTCACCCTGCCAAGCAAGTACATTAACCAAGGCTTGTTCTTTATGCTCGGGTGCGCTCACAATCGTTCTAAAGTCTACCCCCAACACTATCGCAATCGCGTCGAGTTTAGCTAGGCTGATATTGACTTGTCCTGTTTCTAAAGCAGCAATCGTTCGTCTACTTACACCTGCCTGATCTGCCAAGTCCTGTTGGCTTAAACCACGCTCATCTCTTAATGAACGGATATTTGTGCCTACGTGCTGTAAAACGGTACTCGACTGGCTCATAGAATAGGTTAGTAAAGAAAATTTGAGCAATATATTGCACAAAATGGAAGAATAGCGCAACATGTGCAGTATATTGCACAATTTAATTTAACTTGAGTATGTCACCAATTTCTTTGAGTTCAAGCAAAGCCCCCCAGTTAGCACTCGTTTTGATTACTATGATTTGGGGCGGAACATTTCTTACAGTGCAATATGCACTGAATTTTACATCGCCTATGTTTTTTGTAGGCTGCCGCTTTGCTGTAGCAGCACTAACGTTATTACTTATTTCATTCAAGAGTATGAAAGGCGTTACGTTAAAAGACTTAGGTGCTGGCACTGCAATTGGTGTAGTGATTGTAGGCGGTTATGGAACTCAAACGATTGGCCTGCAAACTATTCCGAGTAGTGAGTCGGCTTTTTTAACAGCGCTTTATGTTCCGCTTGTTCCTATTTTAATGTGGCTCATCTTTAGAAAGACACCACATGTCATGACTTGGGTAGGAGCAGCTTTGGCTTTTGCTGGTCTCGTTTTATTGACAGGTAATGGTTTTGAGCAAATTTCATTAAGTTTTGGGCAGCTTTTAACAGTACTTGGCTCAGTTGCGATTGCTTTGGAAATTATTTTTATTAGTTACTTTGCTGGAAAGGTAAATTTGCGCCGGGTGACCATTATTCAACTTGCTGTCGCGTCTCTACTTTCGTTTGCCGTTATGCCTGTGGTGGGCGAGCATACGATTCCAGCATTTTCATGGCCGCTTGTATTCCTTGCTGTTACATTAGGTTTAGCAAGTGCACTGATTCAATTTGTGATGAATTGGGCTCAGCGTATGGTTGATCCTTCACGTGCTGCGATTATTTATGCAGGAGAGCCTGTTTGGGCAGGAGTTATTGGCCGAATCGCAGGTGAGCGATTACCAATTATTGCTCTTTTCGGAGGAGCTTTAGTGGTCTTAGGTGTATTAGTCAGTGAGTTAAAACTTAAGTTACCCATTAAAAAAACTAAAAGAATTCGAGAATAAAAAAGAGAGCTTAAGCTCTCTTTTTTATTGATTAAGGCTGATACATCGGGCGGTTATCATTTAACGCAATCAATCCGCGAATGGCACGATATACAATCCAGATCCATGCCGCTGTAATCACGCCTACACAGAATACGGTCGATGAGATCGCAACGCCTGCAAATAAATCGGTATTTTCACCTGTAAAGAACAAGAAAATAAACGGTAAAAAGGCAATAATATTCCAAGCGAGATACCACCAGAATGTTCTGATTTGCCAAGTAAAGTGACTCGCAAAAATTGAACCTTGTACATCGGAACGTTTTACGTAGTTAATAATTAAAGCAATAATCGCAAGTAAGCCGCCTGTAAAAATGGCAACAATATAAAGTACATACAAAATAAGTGTTAAAGTACGATTCGGATCTTGGTCGATAGAACTATTCATTTTTATACCTCTCAAGTTTAATAAAACAATTTACTTTTATGATCCCCGCAAAACGTTTAAAGGAGAAATTAGCCACAAAATCAAAAGTAAATGAAAGAATATGGTACAAAAATAAATCTTACGAAATGGTTGTTTTTGTGTTTTATGTCTCAGTTTTTGTTGTGCCCACCACGCAGCTGGCCAACCACCTAAAAAGCTCACAATATGTAAAGTCTGTTCAGGAACACGGCGATTGCCTAATTGTGCAGCCTCTTTATCTTGTGAATATAGCCAATAACTTAAGACATTCATCATTAAGATAAACAATAAAGTATAAGCTGGCAGAACATGCATAAAGCTCATAATGCCCATTAAAACAAAATAAAATACGATCCCCATTTGTATAGCAGACCATGGTTTTGCTTGAAATGAAGATTCTGTTTTTGTTGATTTTAAAGCTTTACGAGTTTGAGATGCCTTTAAATAAGTGACCTGCTGAGCACGAAAACGGCCTCGTTCATCGAGAATGACCAGATACTCTAGTGCACAGCCAATAATTGGCCGAGGTCCGGGGCGTGCAAAATCTTTGATATGCAAAAAGACTCGCTCTTTTTCAGCATCGTCCGGCTGAATAAAGCCATAACCTTTTTCGTCGAACCATTCGACTAAACGCCCCTGATCTCGCATCTTTATTCCTTTTATGCTTTTACATGACTTAAACGGTCTTGCATAATTGCTCGCATTTCCTGCGGGTCTTTTTGCAAAATGTCGTCGCCTGTACGTCCTTCTTCTTTATTTTTTTGAGCAACTTGCAAACGCATTGACCAAAAACGGCATGCTGCCATTGCCAAGAATACATCTAAACATTCCAGTTCATCTGAAGTAAGCACACGAACTTTTTGGTATGCCGATAAGTAAGCTGCCACTTTGTCTGAGTTTAAATGTGCTGCTGGATATTCGGTACAAAAATCATTGATGGTAATCGCAATATCAAACAGCAATTCATCTTGATTTAACTCGTAAAAATCTAAAATACCTTGTAATTGATCACCTTCAAACAATGTATTGTCGCGGAACAAATCTGAATGAATAAAACCTGTTGGTCGATTTGAATACTGCACTGTTTTAGTATTAAAAGCTTGATAGACCTGCTCAAGTAAAGCTTGATCTTCTTGAGTCATATTTGGCTTAAGCTGCTCTGCAACACCTGTCCAGTATTGATGATCGCGTCTATATTCACGTTCAAGCGGAAAGTCTTGTAAAGCCACATGCAGTTTCGCCTGTGCATCTGCAATTGCTGCAACTTGTGCTACTGTGGTTTGCATGGGATGGTGACCCATGAGACGTGGTGCAATCTGTGCAGGCTTTTCTGCAATCACGTGAACCGCTTGCCCGCTATGTTTTAACGGTACAGCAACGGGTACATCATGAGTCCCCAATTGTTCAAGTACAGGAATAAGTTCACCTGCCCCCTGTGCATCTAACTCTTCAAACACGGTAAGTACATACTGTTTGCGGTTTACATCAACCAAAAAATAATTGGTGTTTTGAATACCTCCCTGAATTGGGTTCAGCTCCAACACCTCTAATCCATAAGGTGCAGCAAAGGTGCGAACTTCATCTAAACTCAACGGGGTATAAACCGACATGGAAAACCTGCAAAAAACATCTGTGAAGTTTGATAGAATACCTCTTCCCTCCATGAAGGTGTAGCGCCTGTGTAGGAACTTTCACCAACGGCGATTATTTTTGGAAAAAGCTATGCTTGCTAAACGTATTATTCCTTGCCTAGACGTTGATAACGGACGCGTAGTTAAAGGCGTTCAATTCCTCGATATTCGTGATGCGGGCGACCCTGTTGAAGTGGCACGTCGCTATAACGAACAAGGTGCAGACGAAATTACTTTCTTAGACATTACCGCTACACATCATGGACGCGACACTACTTACCGTACTGTTGAACGTATGGCCGAGACTGTATTTGTGCCATTAACTGTTGGTGGTGGTGTCCGTAAGGTTGAAGATATTCGTGCGTTATTAAATGCAGGTGCAGACAAAGTGAGTATTAACTCGGCTGCCGTATTTAACCCTGAATTTGTTCAAGAAGCTTCTCAACACTTTGGCGCACAATGTATTGTGGTTGCGATTGATGCCAAGAAAACTGGTGACAACAAATGGGAAATCTTTACTCACGGTGGTCGTAAACCAACGGGTATTGATGCCATTGAATGGGCTGTGAAAATGGCTGACTACGGTGCGGGTGAGTTACTTATTACGAGTATGGACGCTGACGGTACTAAAGCAGGTTACGATATTGCGTTAATGCGTGCTATTAATGACCGCGTGACCATTCCAACAATTGCTTCAGGCGGTGTAGGTAACTTACAACACCTTGCAGACGGTATTTTACAAGGTGGTGCAGATGCCGTATTGGCTGCAAGTATTTTCCACTTTGGTCAATATACGATTCCAGAGGCTAAACAATATTTAGCTGAACAAGGCATCGAAATGCGCTTGTAAGCTTATTGATATTTAAAGGGGCAATATGCCCCTTTAATTTTTTATGCAGCGCCATCGACCGAATTTAAGTCGTTAACCAGTTGAGGTTTTTCTTTTTTCTCGACCCATTTTGCAGGAAAGATTTTTTCTAGTGCTTGAGACAGTGGTCTAGCAAGCGCAGTAGGTAACCGTATACCCAAAGGGTTTTGTTCTTTTAAATCTGCCGAAGATACCACACGTGTTCCCATCACATAATCAAACCAAGGCTTAGTCACACACCAATTGGCATCTTGATTAGAGTTCATATGGTGATCGTAGTGCCACGGGATTTTACGCTTTGCCCAGTCAGGCTCTAAATGTGCACGGCGATGAATATAATAATAATTACCAGCACTGTACCAAGCTGCAAGTGCCATACCTTTTGAAAATGGATAGAAAATTGCGCTTGAAACAGTTGCCACCACAGCAAGCGAAATTAACTCATTTTTAGTTCGCCAGTTGCCAACGCCCTCCACATAGCAATCATCATGAAATTGCTGTTTACGGACTTCACGATGGTGTGCCCAATGTGACTCCATGCTTTTTGGCACGGGGCTATAGCGCGGTTGTCCAGCACGGTGTACACCATGCAATATATATTTATGCGCCACCCATTCAAATGCATTTGCAACCGCAATTCCGGCAATAAAACCTTTTAACATCACCTAACTCCTTTTTCTTTTTATTGAGCATATAAAATTCGTTATGCTAGGTATTGACCAGAATTTATGGTTTCATTGACAAATCACGACAAGAAAGAGGTGGTCACGGATGCCACAACTAAAAAATTATACAGGCTCGGTGTATGGAGGGCTGGGGCATCTATTAAAAGCTTATTGCGAAGCAAATGAGTTAGCTATTCCTAAACAATTAGAACACATTCAAAATCTGGAACGCTTTGACTACGTCGTTTGGCGCGACTTGTTAGAAGTCATTTATAAACTGGACCCAAAGCCGGGATTAGGTCTAGAAATTGCCAAATATGTGCAACCCAAACACTTAGGGATTATTGCCTACCTTGCTCTCTCTTGCGATAACTTAGGTGAAGCTTTAATTCGTTATCATGACTTTCACCGTCTGATTTATGACGGTAGCCCATTAGTGGTTGAGCTATATGAAGAATATGCTTCTATTCGCTGGGAGGCGACTGAGTTACACCCTACTCAGCTTACTGATGAAATCGCGATTGCGCTGGTCATTCAGTTCTTACGTCTTTTTATGTCTCATGAAGATGTACATGTACATGAGGTACGTTTCTTAAATACTGCCCCTAAAAATATCAGAGTGTACGAGCAGTACTTTCAATGTCCCGTTCGTTTTAGCCAGCCACGTACCGAGTTACTTATTCCAATTACCGAAATTCATAAACCGCTTAGCAGCGCTGACCACACTCTACAACAGTTATTGGTTCAGCAAGCCCAAGCACTGTTAGAACAATTACCAAATTCGACTCAACTTGATCAACGTTTACAGCATTCAATTTTGACTGGCTTACAAAAAAATCAGTACCAAATTGAATATATTGCTACTCAATTAGGCTTGTCTGTTCGGCAACTGCAAAGACACTTACAGCAGCAAAACACCACCTTTCAGGAACGCGTACAGCAAGTGCGCTTTATGCTGGCAACCGAATATTTAAAAGATCCGCATTTAAGCTTGCAAGAGATTGCGCTTTTACTGTGTTACTCAGAACAAAGTGCTTTTCAAAGAGCATTTAAACATTGGACCAATCAAACACCACAACAATGGAGAGTTCAATTTTTAGACAAAGAATAACCAACCAAAACTTACAAATCTTTTCTTG
The DNA here is from genome assembly GCA_025736915.1 of Acinetobacter nosocomialis. Classification (GTDB taxonomy): domain Bacteria; phylum Pseudomonadota; class Gammaproteobacteria; order Pseudomonadales; family Moraxellaceae; genus Acinetobacter; species Acinetobacter nosocomialis_A. The sequence continues at coordinate 1,716,480 of CP107049.1, forward strand.
ATTAAAACAACACTGAAAACAAAAATTTCATATAGTCACATGCTTAATTTTTTGTGACATATTTCACATTAATTAAAAAATAGATCAATAGATGAGTAATCACAATGAATAAATATTTTGCTGAATTCTTAGGTACGTTTTGGCTAGTCTTTGGTGGTTGTGGTAGCGCAGTGTTAGCCGCAGCTTTCCCTGAACTTGGTATTGGCTTTGCAGGTGTAGCCCTTGCCTTTGGTTTAACCGTACTCACTGGTGCTTATGCTCTCGGGCATATCTCTGGTGGACATTTTAACCCCGCGGTCAGTGTCGGTCTTTGGGTCGGCGGCCGTTTCGATATTAAAGATTTAATTCCTTATATTGTTGCACAAGTGGTTGGTGCAACTGCTGCTGCATTTGTTCTCTATATTATCGCTCAAGGTCAAGCTGGCTTTACTGGTGTGGGCGGTTTTGCTTCAAATGGTTTTGGTGATTTATCGCCAAATAAATTTGGTCTAGGTTCTGCTTTTATTATTGAAGTGGTACTTACTGCGTTCTTCTTAATCATTATTTTAGGATCAACACATGGTCGTGCACCTGCTGGTTTTGCACCTATTGCGATTGGTCTTGGATTAACGCTTATTCACTTAATCAGTATTCCAGTTACAAATACTTCGGTGAACCCTGCACGTAGTACAGGTGTTGCATTCTTTGCTCAAACTGGTGCTTTAAGTCAGTTGTGGTTGTTCTGGGTAGCGCCGATTTTAGGTGCTGTAATTGGTGCGATTATTTATAAGGTGGTTGCTGGAGATAAGGATTAACTTTTCTTAGACTCAATCTACTATCGCGGAGGGTGACATGGATGTCACCTGTTGAGCAGGGGTACATGGATGTACCCTCTGATCAACAAAGCCTTTTGTTTACTTTTGGGCTTTCAAAAGTAAAAAATGTCTATACACATTCAATAAAATTCAACGTGGTATTAAAGACTGTATGACAGCATGATCATGCTAAATATCATGTATAGCATACATAAATTATAAAAACGGATTATTCACTTCTTGTTCAGCTGGACGTTCAATTTTCTCAGGCAATTCTTCTTTTTCCAAAGCTACAACCACATCGTTTAAAAAGCTCTGTAGTGCCTTTGCCTGCTCTAACCCGACTTTGTCTTTAGTAATTTGCAAATTGCCATAAATGCTCACGCAATCGACATCATTTTCTAATGTTAAATCTTCAATTGAAGAAGACTCTGTACCCTTTTCAAATGGCTTAAACATAAGTGTGTCTCGTTGTTATATCTTCACAGTGTAATACGATCAATTTAAAAAAAATCAATCAAAATTAAAAGTGCCGATAAAATTAAAAAAGCGCCCATCAAGATATTAAAATATTTCAAACGGCTGCCCTGATTGAGCACCACTGAAAATTTATCACCGCAGAATCCCCAAAAGAACAAACATACATAACAGGTGAAAAAATAAATAACAATAAAGACTGGCAACGCCTGTGGGTTTTCAATGCTGGTAAACATGGTAATACCCGATACACAGGCTAACCATGCTTTAGGGTTCAGCCACTGTAGCAAGAACCCATCTTTAAAATTGGGAATAATCATCTGTTCTACAGGAACACTCGAAATAGAAATGTTTGCAGCAGAAAGAATAATTTTAATCCCGATATAGCAAACAAATAGCGTTCCACAAACTGCAAGAATTTTTAAGACAACTGGAAATTGAGTTAATACACTTTGCAGGCCAAATGCCATAAAAATCAAAAGCAAGGTAAAGCCAATGGTGGCACCTGAAATGTAGGGAAGTGATCTTTTTAGACCGTGATTTAAGCTGGTTGATAAAATAACGGTATTGACGGGACCTGGGGTAATGGACATGGCAAAAGAAAAAAGAAACATCGAGGCAAACATTGTTATTGTCCTTATTCGAATAAGATGAACAGACAGATCTGTATATTCATCTTATTGTATTGAATAAGAACTGCGCAATACTTCCTACAAATGCTTATTTAATGATTTGCAAGAAATAGTTCACTAAGGCTTCTACTAATTGTTTCACAATAGCTTTTCTAGTTTCTTCATCAATACTTGGAACTTTTGATTCCATAGGTTCAGAAGACGTACTTTTCTGCTTTTTAAACTGGTCTTGTAATGCGTGAATCTGATCTGTACTTAAGTCTCGTTCACACTGGCTTTCTCCGTCCCAGTGTAAATAATCTAGCTTCTGATTTGGCTTAACTTGGCTAGATGTTAACGGCAGACGATAAACATTACGTTTTTGTTGTTCGGTAAGTTGAGGAAATAGGTTAATTCCCAGCTTTTCTTCCAAATAACAAACACTCACGACTTTAACCTGCTGCGAGTTGTTATTTGGTGCGTAGTAAGCGCCAATTGCGCCTGTTTTAGGATAATAAACAGCCTTATACACTGCGCTTGGAACGAGGACACCACGACCAATCGTTTTGAGTCGTTGACCTTCAAAAATTGGTCCCGTCACGATATATGCATCTTGCTTTTGCTTAGTAACCACAGCACGTGTAGCGTCTTCAAGCTTACGCCAAACTTCCTGATTATTTTTAGGGGCCTGCGGAACCATATTACTGAGCGAGAAGCTATCGTATTGCGAGTCTTTAGTTGGCATATCACCATTTGGAGACATGTGCCCACGGTCATAGCCTGAGCCACGATAATCGCTTAACAATGCACGGTGACGCTCAGGAACACGTGTTTCTTCGTGGAAATTATCTTCACGCTTAATTTTAGTGCTTAAACGTTCAGGACTAAGATATTCAGCTGACCATAACGGCGTTTTAGACATCCCTGAGTACAAAACATTGAAGCCATTAAAGCACAGCGGATAACTGTCTTTTTTTAAGCTGTCTTTATTTAAAGCAGGTGGAATTTCGCGATAAAACTGGTTTAGACAAGTCGAGTTGGTACTTAAAGGCGAAAACCACTGTGAAATTTTTTCACCACCAAAAGCGAAGGCAAAACTTCCTGCTGCCACTCCGGCAAGTACAATTTTGCCAAAATGCTCACTTAAAGAAAAATCACCGAAGATGCCTGAACTACTTTTTTTGCTTGCCATGTTTCTATCAATACCACTGTCCACACGCAGCTTAACAATCCTGCTTTTTTAAGTATATCGCTTATCTTTCAAATGGTTAAAACATGGTCATCTTTTTTGTAACTCCATTTCCCCTTACGTAACAATCTGTTGGGATTGTGAGGAACTTTCACTATTGAATTGGGTTAATTGCGTATCTTTCATTGAAAAGCCCTCATGCCTTATGACATGGTTAGCTCCACAAATTTGGATAAAAATATAAACGGAGTCCATTTAATGATCCATTCAAAGATTATTGGTATTGGCGTAATTGCTGGACTGTGCAGTATGGCAGCCCTAGCTGAACCTGCGGTCCAACCAGGTGAAACTTTAGAAAGTTTGTCTAAAGTAAAAGTCACTACAACCGTCAATGGCCAGCCTGGCTCTATTAGTGATTTAGTGAATAGTGGGAAAGTACAACCTGTTTCTGCTCCGCCAACAGGTGCAGCCCCTACGGGTGCTCCTATTCCAGCTGATGTACCTCCTGCTCCTCCAGCAGATGCACCACCAGCACCTCCAGCGGGCGGTGATATGGCTGCTCCAGCGCCACAAGACCCAAATACTCCACCGCCACCAGCCGACCCAAACCAGTCTGCGGACCCAATGGCAAAAGATGGTGCTTTACCAGCAGATGCACCAATGGCACAAGCTCAATAATCGGAGCCATAAAAAAACCAAGACTTATGTCTTGGTTTTTTTATTACATCAAATTTTATATTTCGATTTGACTACCTAACTCCACCACACGGTTGGTTGGAATTTGGTAGAAGTCACTCACCGGACTGGTGTTACGCTGCATCGAAATAAACAGCTTTTCTCTCCACGGCGACATACCATCACCCACCGAGTGAACAATACGATCGCGAGAAATAAAGAAGCTGATATGCATTAAGTCGTATTCAAGACCTAACTGCTCATAAGCTTTCATGAGTGCTTTTGGCACATTCATTTCATCTTTAAAGCCGTAGAAAATTTTAATACGGTAGAAATGTTCAGCTAAAGCTTCTGTCGTAATACGCTCTTCTGGTGCCACGAACGGCACATCTTCAATTACCACAGTGACCAGAATATTACGCTGATGCAGTACTTTGTTGTGCTTGATGTTATGCAACATAGCATGCGGTACAACGTTTGGTGTACCTGTCATAAACACGGCATCACCCGGTACCCAGTGCACGCTATTACCAATACTTTTCACAAACAAGTCTAAAGACAATGTGTCATGTTCGAGTTTAGCAAAGGTAAGCTCACGACCACGTTTCCATGTCATTAAGATAGTGACTGCTATACCACCAATGAGTAACGGCACCCAACCACCTGACAACACTTTAAGTGAGGTTGCTGCGACTAAAACCGACTCTAAAATAAAGAATGGAATAATCAGTAACACCACTTTTGGCCAGCTCCATTTCCAAGCTGAGTAGATAAAGATGGAAACCAAAATCGTGTCACAGAGCATGGTTAAGGTCACTGCTAAACCATAAGCACTTGCCAAGTTTGAGCTGGTTTTGAAAATCAGAATTAAGATAATAATTGCGATTAAAAGTAACCAGTTTAAGAACGGTACATAGATCTGACCTTCTTCAGACTCAGAGGTATGTTTAATACTTAAACGTGGTAAATAACCTAATTGAATCGCTTGGCGAGCAAGAGAAAACACCCCAGAAATTACGGCTTGAGAGGCAATCACTGTTGCCATGGTCGCCATAATAATCATTGGGTAAAGTGCCCACTGTGGAACCAGTAAATAGAACGGATTTTCAATTGCCGCAGGGTCACGAAGTAACAATGCGCCCTGTCCTGCATAGTTTAAAACTAAGCATGGCAACACCACAAAGAACCACGCAAAGCGAATCGGAACTGCTCCAAAGTGCCCCATGTCGGCATAGAGAGCTTCACCACCCGTTACTGTTAACACCACTGCACCCATCACAAAAAATGTCATGACTGGATGATGGTAGATAAACTGAATTGCCCAATGCGGACTAAACATGCCGAGTACAATCGGTGTTTGAATAACGCTGTGAAGGCCTAATGCACCTAAAGAGATAAACCACACAAGCGTAATTGGACCAAAGAACTTTCCTACAAAGGCCGTACCATGTTTTTGCACTAAAAACAGCGTGATGATAATCGCAATTGCAATCGGCATAATGAACGGGTCAAAAACGTTGGTTGCAATGGACAACCCTTCGACCGCGGACAATACCGAAATGGCTGGGGTAATAATACCGTCACCAAAGAACAGTGATGCCCCAATAAAGCCAATGGCAATCATGTAGATTTTTTTGTTGTCGGCAATTTTTGCTTTACGCAAATTCAATGCGAGTAAGGCCATAATACCGCCTTCACCATTGTTGTCTGCACGCATGACAATTGCGACATACTTGATGCTGATGATCAGCATTAAGCACCAAAAAATAATGGATAAAATTCCTAATACGTTTTCAGGCTGAATTCCCAAACCATGGGCTGTATGGAAGGACTCTTTCAAGGCATAGAGCGGACTCGTTCCGATGTCTCCAAAGACCACTCCAAGAGCTGCCAAAGCCGTGGCAGGCAAGGTCGCTTTTTTGGCCGTATTTTGCATTGTGTAATTAAACCAATAGATTTTTAGCGCAATCTTATCACCTCTATTATTTTTTTTCTGTAATGCTCGTCTTAAATCTTGGCAGAACCTGATTTTTTAGTTACTATCGCACGCCTTGGTGAGGTGTCCGAGTGGCTGAAGGAGCACGCCTGGAAAGTGTGTATACGTTTGCGCGTATCGAGGGTTCGAATCCCTCTCTCACCGCCAGAATTCAAAAAGACCTAAATCGTTTTGATTTAGGTCTTTTTTTTATTTTTAATAAAAATTAAAAGGTTAGTTATTACCTAGATGCTTTGAAACATCCTTAGCAACTTGTATAGCAATATCATCCCATGCTTTATCTAACAAACCTGTTTGAGATGAACCACCAATTTTTGGATCGTTTAACTTAGAGTTAAATGTATTCGTCCATTTCTGACCTTTATATTCAAATGTAGCGACTAAAGTTACATTTGCTACATCAATTGCTGGGGTAATATTGAACATACCAGCTGAGTATTCAAAGCCAGATCTAGCTTTTTCAACAGTAATCGTTAATGGACTTCCATTTGGTGATAATTTTGCTATCTGAGCGATTGCTTCTTCTATACGACTTGATAGAGCTACTCCTGTAGGAATACGTGTTCTAGAGCCTCCCCCTACAAAACCATCTGAACCTTGAATATCAATACGTTGAGGAAAGGTATCTGGATTCCATTTGATATAGACAGTATCTTGCATCTTTGGAAGAGCTGATAATTCTGAAACAGACGTATAATTTAGACGATTGTTAAAAGGTAAATTAACTGCACACCCTGTTAATGTAGTTACTAATACTAATGCACTTAAACTGAGTAGTTTTTTCATACTTTGAATCTCATGTAGTTTTAAAAATAAATATTGGTTTTCTCGAATTAACTTAATCCAAATCGAACACTTCTAATGACTCTACATAAGGCAAAATAAGATATTCATGATGAGATAAATGTTGTTCTAGCTGGTGATGCGTTGTTTGATTGAATTGATAAAAGTTGCTCAACTCATTAAATAATTGAGGCGTTTTATTTGCATCAAATTTTGGTGTTTTCATAAAGAATAATAAGCTTGCCCCTAAACCCACATACTCTAAGCCATAGTTCTGATCTAAATGCTCAATCAAGCTAAAAGACTCAAAAGGGTTCAAATCACAACTAAAATATCCATTGAGGCAGGCTGCAAATTTTTGAGTTTCAGTTGGACTATTGACTAACTTTACTTGAATAAAGGCATCTAAAATTTTTTCGGGTTCAGCATTGATCTGTAGCAGAGTTGCTTGATCTTCATCGCTATAGTTAAGTTTTTTAGGCAAGTTATTAAAATTTATATAATTTTCTGGCTTTAATAATTGTTCAATATGATATTGAAGCTCTAAAGGTCGAGTATTTTCCCAACTTGCTTCACTGTCATCTTCAACGAATTCTGTGGTATCAAAATAAAGCCCATCTCCCATTGAAGCATGCATGGACGTGTATTGGCACTGTCCTATATCTTCTAAAAGTAATAATACTTTTTTAGGTAAATGCTTATGCTTAATTTCTGAATATAAGTTAACAACATCGTTCCATGAGCTTATTTCACTGATTGTTGCGTAGCATATTAATTCATGGGCATCGTCAGTTATAAGGGAATTTTCTTTTTCTTTAATATCAAGAATAGTCATAAATTTTTAAATTTAATCTATATTTAGCGGACATTTATATCATAAATAAATTGTATATTTAACTTAAAACCTTAATGTAATTTTTTAAAAATCTTCTATATAAGAAGCCCAAACTCTCAAGTTTAGGCCTCCTTTTTAAACTTACTCAGACAACGCTAATAACTTCTGAACATACTGAACCGCATTATCCGCTATGTCTTGTTGAGTCGGCACATCGTCATCTTCTGATGGATTTGTGTCTATACCATAAAATGCATGAAGTGGTTGATAGTCTGCCCCAACATATAAAGCTGTTAGCTTAAATGGAGTAAAAATTTGCTCTAAAGAAAGGTTATATCCACCATACTCTGAATAAACTTTTTCTTGCACACCCGCAGACAAAGCCAACATAAACTTTTTATTTTTAAGCTTATCGCCTGTTGAACCATACCCCCAACCATAAGTCACAACTTCATCAATCCATTGTTTCAAAAGTGGTGGACAGTTAAACCAATACACTGGAAATTGAAATACTAAATTTTCGTGTTCTTCGACTAGTGCTTGTTCTTTGGCAACATCAATCACCCCGTCCGGGTAGGCTTGATAAATTTGGTGAACCGTAAATTGGTCTGGGTGTTTTTCTAGTTCTTCTACCCATCTTTTATTTACAACAGATTGGTCTATGTGAGGATGGGTAACAATGACTAATGTCTTTTTCATTATGAAAACACTCTTATCGGAAAGTAGATAAATCGATTATAGAAGTGTGCTTTCCTAAATATAAGTACGGTAATTTATGTTATATACTATACTAAAAGATAGTGTAGATTTTAAAATGACTGAGTGCATTCCTTCATATACTCCATTAGAAGATACGGGTTTTGGCTATACCCTTTCTTTGATTAATGGCAAATATAAAATGATTATCATGTATTGGCTGTACGAAAAAAATGTCATGCGTTTTAATGAGATGCAACGCTGCATTGGCAATATTTCGTTTAGAACGCTCAGTAATACACTTAAAGAATTGGAAAGAGATGGGCTGATTACTCGCAAGGAATATCCTCAAATTCCGCCAAAGGTTGAGTATCGCCTTTCAGAAAAAGGGCAATCTCTAATTCCTTTATTAGATATGATGTGCCAATGGGGCGAGCAAAATAAGCCGTCTTAGTTTTATAGACTTAAAGTGATACTAAATATGAGAAATGAATTAAGAGAAATGTTTATTAAGGGATGTGAAGAAAAGATTGAAAAGAAGGGAGACAATGTCGGTCTATCTTTTTATGCTTTTTTTAAAAATAAGAATGATAACCCTGAGCTACTGATGGAAGCAGCGCATTGGTGGATTATGGAGCATAAGCTAGATCACTTTGAGAAGGCTGTGAAGATTAAACAGATGGTTTTGAGTGGGCAGTCGAAAAAGGCTTAAATATATAATATCTAAGCCAACATAATAAAAACAACTATTAATTAAATTAAAGGTTCATTAATTAATTTTAAGGCTGAAAATCGATCATTATTCTCAACACAAAAATAGACGGGGCGTTTAGGATCGTGACTAATTAATAATGTTTCATCTGTTTCGCGTTTAGGATCAGCAATATGAAAAATACAATAGTATGTACCCCAAGAAGATGTATCAATACCTAAATATTCCGATAAAATACACTTCAAGTAACTAACCATATTTTTTCCAGCCTGCATCTTCAAAATATGCTCATCCATATTACTTAATGAAGACTTCATTTCAGTTATTAAAAAATATAGATTTCCTTTAATAGCTGCTAATAATATTCCATCACAAGTTTTATTAATTGCTTTTTTAGTAGGTAATAAAATTGGATAGTAAGCTCTTACAAGATCTTGATTAATCGAAATAACTTCATCAAACCCAAATAAAGTCAGTTTATTTAATGCAGGAGGATTAGGATCATCTCGCCGAACCTTTTCATTTAAAATAACTTCAAACCCATTCTCCGCAGGTTTCGCAGTACAACAAATTTGAGGATTAATTTCTCGTTTTAAGCAAGTAAAAATTTCTTCTATTGGCATGACTAAATTCCATAACGAAGAGCATCTTGTACTTTATTCATTTCCCGAATTTCTTTATCAAAACTCTGAATTTTAATTCCAGTATTTTCTACAACATCCCAACGCTCAATTGTGCCCATTTTTTTTCGACGGCTAGAACCTCCGACTTCGAAAAGATCTTCTGTCATATTGTAAACAGCTATACTTTCTGGTTTTATAAAATCATTATCATCATAATTAAATTTATCCCGAACATTTTGAATATGGGGTTTATCACAACTGAGCATTACCAAAGTATTTAATTCCCTAATAATATAATCACTATGAGTAGTCATAAAAACTCTAACACCGGCACTGACTAAGGCCGCAACAAATGTAGCTAATTTTCTTTGATTTTCAGGATGAAGATTTAATTCAGGCTCATCAATCATTAATAAACTATTTGGTTTAGCAACATGATTTAACCAAAACCAAATAATCATTAAAGAGCGCACAGCACTTGAAGCCTCTCCTAAACCAAGTTTCACTCCTTTTGCACCACTTGGTTGAAAGTAAACTCCAGTATCTTTATGGTATTTATAAACCCCACCAGCAATTTCCTGAAATTTAGCTAATAAGTAGGCATTATTTTTAATAAATTCACTTTGTCCTTTTTTAACTAAATTTTCTATTCTGTAACTTATAAAATCTACATTATGCTCCACAGACTGAGCATAAGTACGTTTGAAACTACGTGCTATATCGAATGGATTAAATTTTTTATTACCATTTTTTTCCATTTCAGCAAGCAAGCTAACAAGCTGATTTTTGTTAAAGTTTAACTCATTTCTAAAAATCGATGCTCCAGTACGTTCAGCACTCGCAATAAACACTTCTGGAAATGTAGTTTTAAAGCAGGCTTCAAATAAGTGTTTCTTTATATATTCATCTAAAATAAATAAAGGAGGAGCCGAGTCGCTATCCAACCATGCAATTTCAGCTATTTTACTATTTTTTGGCTTCTTTATAGTTAAAAATACTTCTCCTGAGGGACTTCCTGTTTTAGAACTAAATTCATATTCTTGCCAATTTTTGTTAACTTCAAATTGAATACTAAATTCAACATTTTTAAATAAGTCAGGTGAACAAGCGAAAAAATTAGATAAATTTTCTGATAAGTTTTTCATGGCTTTTTTAGTATCTATTTTAGTAATGACATCTTTTTCTAAATCAATACTTGCGATACTTTTATGATGTATTTCAGCTTCAATAGAATCAGGCAAACTCCAATCTATTAAGTCCAACCAATTTTGAAAAAAAGAGTAAAGGGCGTTGGTCACATATGTTTTGCCTGTGTTATTTTTTCCGCACAATACCGTTAAATCGGCAAGTTCTATTTCGCCTTGATGAATTGGACCTAAGTTTTTAAATTCAAATTTCATTTATTTTTCAACCTGCTAAAAGCATAGAACTTTTATAAGAATCATGCCATCAATGAGAATTCTATACAATGAAGAAACTATATCTTTTCAAGAATTAGGTGGCGAATACTTAAATAATTGTCCGAAAAAATCAACATGGTTAATTTATTCCATTCTTGTATTTCAAAGAGATTAAAAACTCCCTTCATACTAATTACAGCTAACATCTCCGCTAAAAAAGCTATCTTAAATAATACTATATTATAAAAAAATAAGTTTTCCCTTTAGACCTTATGATGGCTTTTTTCTAAAATTGAGAATTTAAAAATTCATCTCATATATTAGTCAAAATATTTATCTTTAATCTATTCCCTATTCAAAACTTAAAAAGATTACTTTTAGCACTAAAAAAGCCCAACTCCCGTCGGGCCTTCCCCTATCAAACCCTTTTTAAAAAATACTCAAGCAAGGCATCTCTTTCCCTTTCTTCATCTGAACTTAACAGCCCCAGAATTGTGCCATCAATCATAAATACAAAAATCTCCGCTTCTGAATAGGAAACCGTTTTTTTGGTTTCCATGAGCAAGCAGAAAATTTCATTTTTAAGCCACCGCCAATATCTGAGTGCGGTTTGGTATGCATTTGGATAAAGCTTTTTAATTTCAAAAATCGCCTTAAACAATAAGTAATACGCGCTTTTTAAGTCAGCATGTAAAAGATAAATTTGCCTGAGTTGATCAGACAAATCTGCATTTTGGTAAAGCTCACTCACCACACTCACTTTTTCTTGTAACTGCTCTTTTTGCGTGACCAAACACCTTTCAATAAATCTTTCTTTGGAGTGAAAGTAGTTGTAAAAGGTGCCTTTATTTACTTGAGATTCGGCAATAATTTGGTCTACCCCGACCTTATTAAAGCCATATTGTTTAAATAAATCTGTTGCTGTATCAATCACGTGTAATGCTTTACGTGAAGCGTCTAAATTTTTCATATATACCGCTTAAAATAATTTTTTGTTGTAAATAAAAGAGATAGAAATGCCTTCACTCTTAAATTGAGCACTAAATACAGGCATGCAAAAGCCGCACAAAATGGTGTGCTCGCCTATCTCGGGTTTTATTGTTGCTATGATTTTTTAGTCGTAATGACCTATGGCTTAAAACCTAGAGTCGGTTAAACCGTTTTAAAGACCAGTTGGGTATAGAGGTAAAAATTTTGGCAAAGGTTGCCAATGAGAGAGATGAAATAGTACGCATATAACGGATTCCTGTACAAATAAGGATCCTGCTAATCTCTGCTAAAAGATGGTGGCAGGACGAAAGAGGGTTAGCAGACTGGGTACAGAACCAGCACACCCGAAGGTGTCCCCCTTCCGCCTGCCATAACGTCAGGAGGACGAGTGGAATACAAGCAGAATTCATCCTCAGAAAGAATAAATCTGATGTAATCTGTACCGCGGCCTGCTAAGACCGGCTGGCAATGTGGCCAGTAGGCAAAGGATAATCCGCGTGTTTTTGAGTGTCAATGTGATATTGGCTATTCATTTATAAAGATTATTTTTATTTTTCATTGGCCTAGTGATTTAAGAATATATTTTCTTAAAGTTTAGTTTGTCTGCTTGTTTCATTATTAATTTACCGTTCATTTTCAAACCTGTTTAAATGATCCGATTGATCGCGCTATAAATAAAAGCTACAGTAAATAAAGTTTGAATTTTATAACTTTAAATAAATTGATAACGCACGCAGGCAAAGACATGGAAACCATACATGATTTTTATCGCCGCTTTTCTTTAACCAGAGATAGCGATTACTCGGTTCCATCAACTTCATTTGGACATTTTAACGTGTTCCAACGCGATGCCTGCTCGTTTCTCACACCTTATAGCCGCCGCGATTATTATAAAATTTCACTGGTTTTAGGCACAGGCGAACTTCACTACGCTAACCGCTGGATACGAGTCGACCGTCCTGCTTTACTGTTTTCAAACCCAATGGTGCCCTATGCATGGGAAATTAATTCGCCTGAACAGGCAGGCTGGTTTTGCCTATTTACCGAAGAGTTTGTAAACCAAGAATCGCGGCAAAGCTTTTTAAAAGACTCACCACTGTTTAAAGTCGACGGCGACCCGCTATATTTTTTAAACGACCAACAAGTTGAAGAAATTTCATTTATTTTCAAAAAGATGATGAATGATATAAATTCAGACTATATTCATAAATACAACGTTTTAAGAAACTATTTGCACCTACTTGTGCACGAAGCCATGAAAATGCAACCGACCCAACAGTTTGAAAAACATAGTAATGCTGCGGTTCGGATTTGCCATTTATTCTTTGAGTTGTTAGAGCGTCAGTTCCCAATAGACTCACCCCATTTTCAGCTTAAACTCAAAACTGCAAATGACTATGCCTATGGCCTGTCTGTGCATGTGAACCATTTAAATCGAGCTGTAAAAGAAGCTACAGGTAAAACCACGTCTGAGCATATTAGCTCGCGCATTATGCAAGAAGCTAAAGCGCTGCTACAACACACCAGTTGGAATATTTCCGAAATTGCCTATAGCTTAGGCTTTGAATATTCAGCATATTTTACCAATTTCTTTAAGAAAAATACCGGATTTTCACCTAAAAAATTCCGCGAAGACTGTGTGGCCTAAAAACAGATTGTTTGAATTTTATAATTATTGGTTTGAATGTTATACGTCAGTTTGAGCCAAAGCATTTTATAGTTTTTCTACTCAAGTGATTTTGCAAAAAGAGTGTGAAAAATGAAATATAGAACTTTAGGACAAACAGGCGAAAAAGTATCAGCACTTGGTTTAGGTTGCATGGGAATGAGCTTTGCCTATGGTGCATCAGACGACACACAAAGCATTGCCACTCTAGAAAAGGCCTTAGACCTCGGGATTAACTTTTGGGACACCGCCGACATGTACGGCAACGGCGCAAATGAAGTTTTGCTCTCAAAAGTTTTAGAAAAACATCGCGACAAAGTGTTTTTGGCGACCAAATTTGGCTTCCGTTATAAAGAAGACAACCTTAACCCACAAAACTCTTTAGAGTCTTATATCGACGGTTCTCCTGAATGGATTAAAGTTGCGGTCGAAAACAGTTTAAAACGCTTAAATACAGACGTGATTGATTTGTACTATGCACACCGCATAGACCCAAATGTTCCGGTTGAAGATACTATTGGCGCAATGGCTGACTTGGTCAAACAAGGTAAAGTGCGTTACCTAGGACTCAGTGAAGCGTCGGCTGAAACTATTCGTAAAGCACATGCGATTCATCCGATTGCAGCGGTTCAACATGAATACTCGCTACTCACCCGTGAGTTTGAGCAAACCCATTTGCAAACCATTCGTGAGTTAGGCATTAGCCTTGTGCCGTATTCACCTTTATCGCGTGGTTTAATTACCAATACGCTTGATGTGGGCAGCCTAGACGAAAACGATTTCCGTCGTCAGTTACCACGCTACCAGGGCGATAACTGGAAAAATAACCAAAGCCTAGCGCAAGCATTTAGCGAGTTTGCCCAAAGCAAAAATGCGACAGCCGCTCAACTGGCTTTGGCTTGGATTTTGGCGCAAGGTGACGACATTATTCCAATTCCGGGTACGCGTAAAATCGAGCGACTTGTAGAAAATGCTGGCGCTGTAGACCTTCATTTAACAGCCGCAGATTTGGCAGAAATTGAAGCGATTATTGCGAGATACCCAAACATGGGCGCACGCTATAACGCTCAGCAACTTGCTGCGGTCAATCACTAAATATAAGCCATAAAAAAGTCCGACTCAGTGTCGGACTTTTGTAGTTTAGTCTTTGCTATAGCTACCTTGCTGGCGTCCACCCTGCCAGACTGCATCTAATGATTTATCCGAAATCGTTAAGCTTTCAGGGAAAATACTTAAATATTTTTTAAATTTAGCCTCTGGTTTTAAACCAATACAGTCACCGTTTTTCCACCATGTGCCTTCGGCATATTGGTCTAACGCACCCACAGCAAGCATCCATTTAAACTTGCCGTCTGATTGAAGTAAAAGTTCCGAACCGACTTCCATCACACCATGTAAATAATAGTGCCCACTCCACGCCTCATCGGCTTTTTGGAATTTCACTTCTTTACATGTTGTATTTCCCACATCCGCATAGACCTGAGCAGACAAAATAACCGTCGAAAGAAGTAGTAAACGGAGAAATATATTTTTCATTATTTAGTTCCTAGAGTTTTAAGCTTATTTTCCAGACTCAACTTTTAAATAAGTGCCGTCTGCATAAACGTTATGTCCAAAGCCACAGCCCGAGTTGCCCTCGTTTTGTTTAACTTGAATGTAATTGCCTAATTTCGCATTGTTTTTAAAATCGAGCTGAATGCGGCAGTCTTCGTCTTTATAAATAGTTTGCTTGGCATTGGTCGGCATTTTGGTGTCGAACTGCCCCATGTTTGGGCCATAAATTAAGCTTCTAAGTCCCATATAAACACCCGAATAGCCAATCGCATACTGGCCTTGCTTACGACTTACCGTAATGTGATCCCACTCACCAAAACCTGAGTAACGCACATACTCACCAGACAAGTCATTTGACGCTTTAGGGGCTGGTAACTGCTGAAGATTAAACAGGCTCGACTTTGATTTTTCATCGAGCATAAACCATGCTCTCGCCCACAGTGGTTGCCCCAATTTGGCATAGGCTAAGCCCACGTTATTGTTGGCAACTTCAATATCTCGGTCGGTAAATTTAACTGTGGTTTCATCTTCATTGGCTTTACAAAATGCAGTCCAAGAGGCTTGGCTTTGGAAGTTTTCGAGCGCTTTTTTATACTGTTTTTGGTCGTAGTTTTTCTTACCTAAGCTCGCGTATTGCTTCACTTTATTACAGCCTTGTTGTAATTCTTGTTCAAAAGAAAGCTCTGCATGTGTGACCGCCAAAGCCGAAAGTGTAAGAACCGCGCAACCTGAAATAATAGATTTAATCATTTTTAAAATTCTTTAATAATTAACTAATTATATAATATGAGTAAGTTTTATAAATCACAATTCTTTGAAACAAAAGTCTATTAGAATGTCTTTAGCCTTAAATAAAAATTTATTAAATCAATTCAAAATAAATCGTTGAAAATGCCAAGCGTTAATTGGTTATTTTTATTGAATATTCATCCAAAAAATATTGTAGACTTCATGCGTAAAACTTAGGAAGAATTATAAGAGTGAATAATTTAATTATTGGAACCCTATTTGCACTGTGTGCAGCAGCTTTAAATGCATCTATTGGTGTAATTAGTAAATTACTCATGCACAGTGGTTTAAACCCGCAAGACATAGCCTTTTTAAAAACCATTATCGCCTTTTTCTTTTTAAGTATGTTTTTATTTAAAGTGCCTGTCAGCCAAAAGATTGCTTTTATTAGCAACACGCCAAGTAAACTCAGCGTTTTTGCTCAAATTGCTATATGTGCTTTTTTAGGAATTTTCTCGCTATTCTTTTTTGAGACTATTGCCTATAACCACGGTGCTGCGGCCAATGTGGTAGTGGTACTCATGGCTTCGGCTGCTATTTCTGCCCTATTTTTTGGTCGGTTTATTTTAAAAGAAAGCATCTATATTCACTCTCTTATAGGAACATTATTGGCTGTCGCGGGGATTAGTATCATTTCGTGGAAAGGTGAAAATAGCCTTTTAATGCTGATCAATGCCTCAATTGCTGGCACGGGTTATGGCCTATTTTCAGTTTTAGTTAAAAAGTTCAAATTAAACGGCGGGCTGTTTCTTACCAAGTATTTATTGCTCTTTGGCAGCGTTTATCTTGCCGTTCCTTTTTTAATAAACTTGCATAGTATTCATTTTAATACTGACATTGTTTTAGGTTTGATTGGTTTAGCTGTTCTGCCAACCATACTCGGCTTTTTCTGTACCACCAAAGCATTGTCTTATATGAGTGCCGCAAAGGTACAAGTCACTGAGCTTTCAGAACCTATTTTTGCAGCGCTTATGGCTTGGGTTTTCATTCACGAACAACCGACTTTGTCGTTTTTATACGGGGCAATCTTTATTATTTTCGGTATCTTTTTAATGAACAGAACGCCGAAAACAAGCTAGTCGATTTCATCTAATTTATTGGCGTGGTGGCAAGCCACTTGCACCAAACTGGCAAAGTTAATCGCCATTTGTGAAGGGGCATGTTTTTTATAGGCAAGCCCTAAACCCACCGTAGGTATAGGCGCTTTTAAAGAGCGATAAGCCACACCCTGTATTTGCAATTGTTTAGTCGACTCTGGCACCAAAGACACCCCTAAGTTTGCAGACACCAAAGATAAAATCGACACAATTTGCGGGGCGTTTTGTCCAATTTTCGGTTCAAAACCACGCTCATGACAGGCTTGTTTAATCGCATCAAAAAGCCCTGCACTAATTGAAGGCGGCGAGACAATAAAATCAAGCTCTCGCAGTGTTGTTAAATCAATTTCTTGTGATGAATCATCGAGACTCAAAGACTCCGAAGGTAAAGCAGCAATAAGTGGTTCTGCTAATAATTCCTGAAGAATGAGGCTATCTGGAATGTTGCGTGGTGAGCGAATAATTGCCACATCTAAACGGTCTTCAAGCAATAGGTCGATGAGCAACAAGGTATTGGCTTCTTCAAGCTTTAAATCTACTTTAGGATATTGCTGCTGAAAATAGCGAACACATTTAGGAATGAGAGGGTTCAGCATTGAAGTGCCTGTAAAACCCAATCGTAATTGACCTACTTCGCCATTTGCCACTTGTTTAACAAGGTTTGCTGCATCTTCTACGCGCTGTTGCACAGGCTGTATCGCATTTAAAAAGGCAAGCCCCGCTTCGGTCAGCTCCACTCCATGTGGTGAACGAATAAATAAATCTGCGCCTAATTCTTCTTCTAAGTCGCGAATTTGCATACTTAAAGGCGGCTGGCTCATGTTTAAACGCTGCGCAGCTCTGGTAAAGTTTTTTTCTTCTGCTACTGCTAAAAAGTAGCGTATATGTCTGAGTTCCATTGCTATATATAAAACATATCATGACCTATTGTTAAATATATTAGAAAAATACCCTCTAAATTGCTAATTTTAATTCATCGAATTTTTTCGATGCAGTATGCTCAAAAGCACTGCTCTTTCTTTCTGTCATGGTCATGATATGAGCTCTTCATCTACACCCAGCACTTTAAACACTGAAGCAACTTCTGTGCTTTCCCGCGAGTGGATTCATAAAGGGACTAAAGCCTATAAACACGCAGGTTTTGCCTTATTCCTCGTAGGTTTTGCCAGTTTCTCACTGATTTATTGTGTACAGCCGCTGTTGCCTGCATTTAGCCAAAGTTTCCAGATTAGTCCTGCGAGTAGCTCTTTGGCACTGTCGTTAACGACTGCTTTTTTAGCGATTTCGATTGTGCTATCAAGCGCGTTTTCACAAGCCATTGGCCGTCGCGGTGTAATCTTTACGTCCATGCTATGTGCAGCAATTCTTAATATTGTCTCGATGTTTACCCCAAACTGGCACAGCTTACTGATGGCGCGTGCATTAGAAGGTTTACTACTTGGTGGTGTACCCGCAGTAACAATGGCTTGGATTGCCGAAGAAATAGCACCTGAACACTTAGGTAAAACCATGGGGTTGTATATTGCAGGTACTGCTTTTGGTGGCATGATGGGCCGTGTCGGTATGGGTATTTTGGTTGAATATTTTTCATGGCGCACCGCTTTAGGCTTACTTGGGGCAATCTGTTTTATTTGCTCAATTGCCTTTTTAAACTTACTGCCTGCTTCGCGTAATTTTGTGCAGAAAAAAGGACTGAATTTAGGCTTTCACATACAAATGTGGCGTGCTCATTTAAGCAATACTAAATTATTACGTCTGTTTGCTATTGGGTTCTTGCTCACCAGTGTATTTGTGACCTTATTTAATTACGCGACTTTCCGTTTAAGCGGCGCGCCTTATTCACTGAGTCAGACTCAAATTAGCCTTATTTTCTTGTCGTATAGCTTTGGGATGGTGTCTTCATCGTTGGCAGGTAGCTTAGCCGATCGCTTTGGTAAAAAAACCATGATGATGAGTGGCTTTGCGCTCATGATTGTGGGTAGCCTCATGACCCTACTCAGCTCTCTTTTCGGCATTATTATTGGCATTGCATTTATTACCACAGGTTTCTTTATTACCCACTCGCTTACCAGTAGTTCAGTTGGTGCTGAAAGCAAACAAGCGAAAGCTCATGCGAGTTCTCTGTATTTACTTTTTTACTATATGGGTTCAAGTATTGTCGGTTCGGCAGGTGGTTGGTTCTGGTTACATGGTGGCTGGAGTGCGATTGTAGCTTTGACCATTGTATTGTCATTATTGGGAATATTTTTAGTGGTTTATACCGCACACGCAAAAGCGCATTAATGAGTAATTTAAAGGAAAATCACATGTCGAGTTTATTTGTTTATGGCACTTTAGGCCCTGGTCGCCCTAATGCGCATATACTTGAAAATATTGGCGGCCAGTGGGCAGAAGGTTGGGTAAATGGAAGCTTACGTAATGAAGGTTGGGGCGCGGATTTAGGCTATCCGGGAATTGTACTCGATGATAGTGCTAACCAAGTGCAAGGCTTTGTTTTTAGCTCGGAACATCTAGATGCAAACTGGAAATTACTTGATGACTTTGAAGGCGAAGAGTACGAAAGAGTACCTGTTCAAGTCACTTTAAATAGTGGTGAACATGTTGATTCTTTTATTTATATGTTGAAGCCTTAGGCCATTTTTAAAGCTCAAACGCATAAGCGCTTAAAAATTGTCAGAAAAAATTCAAATGCTCATTTTTTGGCTTGTATTTTTTTTAAGAAACTGTAAAATTCACTCCACATTGCCGGCATAGCTCAGTTGGTAGAGCAACTGACTTGTAATCAGTAGGTCCACAGTTCGAATCCGTGTGCCGGCACCATCATTAAACCTCATGAATATTTGATTTATGGGGTTTTTTGTTGTCTGTAGGTTTTGAAATACTCCATTTATAATTATTTTCCCCAATTCGCTAACCACTTCTTTTGTCGCTGCTATATTTTCAAACCTAGTATGTCCATCATATTTTGAAGGTATATATTTTTCTAAAATATTATTATAAACCTGAGCTTCAAAATGATTTTATTAAAAGAATTTATTTCCTCCAAAACACAAATCTTACTTTCTTAATTTTTTTAAAAAACAGATTTAAAAATAAGAAATATTAACAAGATACTATTATAATGCGCCCCCAAATAAGGTCATGATAATAAGCCCTATTTTATAAACATTCATTCATTACTACATTCAACGGGGAAAAGATGAAACTACGTTTTGTTTTGCCTACTTTATTTATAATGTTGCCTTTTACAGTACAAGCTCAAAACACGAGTTCTGCGGCTCAAGCAGAAAACATTGTAAAATCACCAGTCTGCGTACTTGAGACTCTGCCTTCTTCTGACCACTATAAGTCTCTTAAACGCATTAAAGTCGCAAAAGGAATATATGGCGGCTATGAAGAAATAAAACCTAAATTAGCAAACGCAGCACGTAAATATGGTGCAGATGTAGTGATTGATTATGAGCAGAGACAAAGATTTGGTTTCTGGCCATGGCGTATTGTTCGTCCAGTACTTACAGGTATTGCGGTAAAATGGAATACACCATTTGATTGTGCTGCCTTAGGCGGAAAAGAAATTCGTTAATAAGAAATGAAAAAAGCCCAACATCCTGTTGGGCTTTTTTCGTATTTCGTTACTAGGTATACATCCTGTAATACCTCACGTCCTGATGCTTAAACTTATTATTGTTGTTTTACGTTTCGGAACTTCCTGTTCCTGATGAGTTCATCATAGGTAATTAATAGAGTTCTAAAAAGACGCCAATTTCCCGAATATATGTACGAAAAAGCGTACATAGTGCTTTTAAATTTAAAGCTTAATTTGCCTATATTTGAAAATAAAAAAAGAAAATATGAATTTATGAAGAAGTTCAGTTCATCAATTAAATAAGAAAACACTATAATGAATCTATTAATTTACTTCTAAAATATATTTAAAAATAACAAGGAACGAGATGTCTACTCTACCATCAAATCTTTTTCAACCTTTAGTGATCATACTTGCATGCCTTATTATCATTGTAAGTAAAATGCCTCAGCTAAAATTTAGAAAAACTATATTATTTTTAGCCCTTGGCAGTCTTACTTTAATCTGTGCTTTAGCAATATTTAGCTTCTTTAATTAAGCCTTATTTCTTGCTCTTTTCTATCATTTTTTCAAAGTGTTTAAGGTTCGGGTTTAGCATATCCCAAGCATAGGCTTGGCTTACAAAGACTTCTGCTTTAGGCTGGTAAAGACTTGGATCATCCAACGTACCTGCACGTATTGAAATCATTTCAGGGGCAATTTCAGGTAAACCAAAAAGTTGGGATCCACACGTTGGACAAAAGGCTCTTTTAATTGCTCGGCCAGAAGAACCTAGGGTCTCAAAATATTTAAGTTCGCCCGTTATTTTTAATTCAGATTGGTGAAAAAAAGCGATTGGTGCATAGGCCGAACCTGTTGCCTTTTGGCAATCACGACAATGGCAATTAAAGCTATAACGTGGCTCTACTTCGCTTTGGTAGCTCACCGCTCCACATAAACACGATCCTTGATATTTAGCTGACATAGCTCCTCCTATTTTTTTATTGCTGTTATTTGAATATAACGGACATATCCACTTTGGTAGAGTTGCTGGCATAACTTTGCAGTCATTTGTATTTTAAAATTTGCCAACCCTCGGCTCTGAAATTGTCCTTGCTGTTTTTGAATATACTCTGAAAAACCGAATAATACTTGTTCGGATAAATCTTCAATTTGAATATCTGCAAAACCTTGCTGTTGCAAAGTCGTTCTTAGTATTTGTTCAGTTGGTACAGCATCCCAAGCAACATCGGCTGCTTTGAGTAAATAACGATGCTTTTGTTCTTGTAGCATGGTCATGTTTTGGCATGACTCTGCACGCATTAAGTAATGAAAACCTAATCGACCTTTTGAATTTAAAACTGGGGTGACCGAATCTAGAAATGAATTTAAATGACTGTGGTAAGCCGCATCGATACAGAGCACCACATCGAATGGTTGTTTGAATTCAAATTGTTTTAAATTTAAAAATGAACCACAAAAAATCTGACTTATTTCAGGAATAAGTTTTTGAATTTTATTCACACATTCAGCTTGTAGCTCAACGGCACTCATACTTTTGGGCCGATAGCCTTGTAACCAGTGCAATAAACTTGCACCCTGTCCACAGCCCAAATCGAGTAAATAATCTTTTGAATTTAAATTGACAGCTTGTGCCAAATGGTCGGCCAATTGGCGACAAGCTTCAGGGTAGTTTTGGGTATTTTTCCAAAAACCCAAATTTGTCCAAGCTAGCTCTCTATCATCCCCCAAACTTGATGCATCAATGGCATATTTATGAGGAATGAGTCGAGAAAGAGCTGCTCGAACTTTTGTTTTCACAATTTTAGTAACCGAGCTCAGGAGCAACTTCAACCTGAGGTTTTAAACCTACAAATGGTAAAGGCGCACCTAAAATTTCAGCAATGTGCATTGCAGAAGTCACGGCTGATTCTAAAATTGGCAAGCCATCACATGACCATGAACCACAGTAAAATACTTTACGGTTTGGTTCTAAATGACGATGCTGTAACTCTTTGTTTAGAGCAATGGTTTGCGAGTCTACAACTGCACGCGTTAAAGTCACTTTTGAAATGATTTTTTTAGGGTCAATATCAGTCACTGGACGCCAAGTTTGGAATACAGGATTTTTACCCACAAGCGATGGCTCAACAGCGTTCATCCAAACCGTAAACTGCTGACGAGTAAACTTACGGTCCATCATATAGCTCAGCACTGACCAGTCCTTACGGCGTGGTGGCATTACTGTTGCGTCAGTATGAATAACCAAATCACCTTGCTCAAAACGGAACTGTTTAAGCAAATTCATATCATCTGCAAACTGCTCAGGGTTTAAGAACTCTTCAATCTTAGATGTTGGTGTCGCCACAATAACGCGGTCAAATGAGCCCTTATCGCCCTGCGCATTTTCAACCAGTACTTTTTCGCCTTGTTGCTCAACTTTCTTAATTGCCGAACCACTATGGATATCAATGCCTTTAATTAAGCTGTCTACAAATGCAGGTGTACCGCCTTTCATACGTAATAGCATGTCGCCATCAGTTAAATGACGCAAAAACTCAAGAAGGTTTTTTGCAGGCCAGTCACCAATTGTTTTTGGGTTACATGTACAAATGGTATAGAGCACTGGCATCACTACGCCATGCCAGAATACTTCTTCTATGTCATTCTGATTAATAAATTCAGCGAGAGTAATATCTTGATTTTTAGATTTGAAAAACTGGTGAATCGCAGTTTTTAATTGCAACATCCCTTTCACAAGACGCCAGCCATACTGCTGGATGCCTTTACGGTTATTGATAATCGGGAAATTACCAATACGGCTACGAGATGTGGTTAACCATGTTTCAGTACGATCTTCAAATAACCAGCTACAAGACATATAGGTACGAACTGGGAAAGTTTTAATACCTAAGTGTGCAGCAAGGCTGAGTGTATTTTTCCATAGATGCGGGTTCATAACACGCAATGGCGCATCAATAATCCCACCATCGAACTCAATGCTATGGCTATCCATTCCCCGGCCAGGAAGTGCTTCAAATATCGTGATTGTATGTCCTGCATCTTTCAGAATTCTTGCTGCTGCAAGTCCTGCCATTCCACTGCCAATAATTGCGATATCCAAAATGATGTCCCATTTTTCGAGAATTTTTTTGATTATCACTCATACCCTAAAAAAACACCGTATTAAAAACTACCAGATTTTTATTTTTTGCATCAATTTATATAGAAAAAATTTAAAGAACGCGTGCAAATGATTTTCATAAAATTTTACAAAAGAGGATAAATGTATAAAAATCTATATTTTTTAAAAATTTAAAAAAATTCTTTTAAATAAAATAAGATAATTTAACTATATTTATATCATTCGTTTTACAAGAAAAACTTTTTGCGGTATCATGGGGTCATAATAATGAGAACTGAATCACACAAAACAATGCCGACACAATAACGATGTCCATCATAAAACTAGAAACTTTACAGCGAAAAAGCCCGCTATTCACACTTGATAGCGGGCTTTTTATTACTTTGTTTTTAAAGGTTCATTAAGCGCAGCTTAGCAATTTATGCTTCTTGCATGATTGAACCGAATTTTCCACGATTAAAGTCATCAATCGCTTCCATAATCTCGGCTTTGGTATTCATGACAAATGGACCATAACCTTCGATTGGCTCATTCAGTGGTTGGCCAGTCAACACTAGGAATTTAGTGTCTTCTTCAGCATTTAGACTAAACTCAACACCTTCACGAGACAAAATCGCAACAGTTTTACCTTCAAGACGGTTGGTATCATTAATCACAACCGCACCCTCTAACACCACCACAAGTGTGGTATGCCCTTCAGGCACATACAGGGTATGTTTTTGGCCTTTAGCCAATTTACCATCCCATACGTTTAATGGGCTAAAGGTCGTTGCCGCACCTTTTGCATCTGCATATTCACCTGCAATCACACGTAAATGACTACCGTGCTCGTCTAGCGCGATGTCTGGAATATCTTTGGCTTCAATCGCTTGATATTTTCCCGGGGTCATTTTTGAATGTGAAGGTAAATTTACCCACAATTGCACCATTTCAAACAGACCGCCATGCTCTGCAAATTCAGGAGAATGGAACTCTTCATGTAACACCCCTGCACCCGCAGTCATCCATTGTACGTCACCAGTTTTAATGGTTCCGCCGCCGCCACTTGAGTCTTTATGTGTTACTTCACCTTGATAGGCAATAGTCACAGTTTCAAAGCCACGGTGAGGATGTGAACCTACACCTTGTTGTTCGGTGGTTGGTGAGAAGTTATAAGGCGCTGCATAATCCAGTAACAAAAATGGGCTTAGGGTTTGGCCTAAACGGTCATAAGAGAACAGGTTATATACAGGGAAACCATCACCAACCCAATGCATGTGGTTATTTTGATATGCACCAAGAAATTTCTTCATCTGATCTCTCCTATATATGTAGGATTTTCTTGAACTGAGATTGATTTTACGCCTCAATAATTGCAGTTTATAGATCAGGATTAGCAACACATTATTTCATATATGAGACAATCTTAAAGTTTGAGGTATTCTTTAAAAGATCGTCCTATTTTTAAAATTCTTAATCCTATTTTTTAGACTTAATCACGACAACAAACTCAACTAGCATAATTTTAGGCACTAACGACCTACTTATTAATTTTTGATTATTTATTTTGATAACATGAGGATATAAAAATGGCTCAAGATTACGTACGTTTAGACAAGGATAATGCTGCGGTTCTTTTAGTTGACCACCAAGCAGGTTTACTTTCTTTAGTTCGAGATATCGATCCTGATAAATTTAAAAATAACGTTTTAGCGCTTGCAGATGCAGCAAAATATTTTAACTTACCGACTATTTTAACGACCAGTTTTGAAAATGGTCCAAACGGTCCTTTAGTTCCAGAACTAAAAGAACTTTTTCCAGATGCACCATTTATTCCACGTCCTGGTCAAATCAACGCTTGGGACAATGAAGACTTCGTAAAAGCAGTCAAAGCGACAGGTAAAAAACAACTGATTATTGCTGGTGTGGTAACTGAGGTTTGTGTGGCATTCCCAGCTTTATCTGCACTGGCTGAAGGCTTTGAAGTGTTTGTGATTACTGATGCTTCTGGTACTTTCAATGAATTAACCCGTGATGCTGCTTGGGATCGTATGTCAAAAGCAGGTGCTCAGCTGATGACTTGGTTCGGTATGGCATGTGAGTTACACCGTGACTGGCGTAATGACGTAGAAGGCTTGGGTGCCCTCTTCTCAAATCATATTCCTGATTACCGCAATCTGATGACCAGCTATAGCTTTAATACATCGCAAAAATAAGCTGAATTGCTAAGATTAGAGTGCTTAAGCGCTCTAATCTTAAATTTAAATGGATTGATCTGACATTGATAAGCTCTTTTGATGATTTTTATTATTTCTATTTAGTCGTAAAACACGGCGGCTTTAGTGCGGCCAGTGAAGCCGAAAATATTAGTAAGTCCAAGCTCAGCCGACGCATTATTGACCTTGAAAATAAATTTAATGTCAGCCTGATTCAAAGAACAACCCGCCATTTTAAAGTGACCGATTTAGGTCAAGAGTTCTACGAAGAATGCTGCAAGGTTATTGCTCAGGTTGAATGCGCAGAAAACGTTTTGTTAAAACAAAAAAGTGAGCCTCAAGGTTTGGTAAAAGTAAGCTGCCCGCCTTTAATGATGCATTTTCAAATTAGAAAAATTTTAAATCAGTTTTTAAAAACCTACCCTAAAGTTGAAATATCGCTTGAGCTGACCAGCCGTCGAGTCGATATCTTGCATGATGACATCGACCTTGCGATTCGAACCAATTTTGAACCAAATGAAGATTCAAATTTAATTGTTCGTGATGTGATTAAAACCGATCATTGTCTGGTGGCTTCACCTGAATTACTGCAAGGTCGCACCATTAAGCATTATTCCGAGTTACAGGACTTTCCTAGTATTAGCTTAGGCACTCAAAAGCAAAATTATATTTGGCATTTATGCAATATTCGTAACGGCGAATCGGTTGATGTTCCTTATCAACCACGAATCAAAAGTAATGACTTGGCAGGTGTTTACTATGCCGTGATGGATGGTTTAGGCATTGCCGATCTTCCCTTTTTAACTGTCGAATCTGAAATTCGTAAAGGCACACTGGTTCATATTCTTCCTGACTGGAAGTCGAATATTGGCATGCTACAACTGGTTTATGTGTCTAGAAAAGGCCAACGTCTGGTGGTCGAAAAACTCATTGAAACGCTGATTGAAGAACTCAGACGCTTACCTGAAAGCCATGAAGGGTATTTGCCGACTTAAATAAAAAAACCGGTCATGAATGGGCATGACCAGTTTTTGTGAAACATCACATACAGCATAACTGTATGTTTTCGTTCAGAACAAAACGAACTCGCTTTGTTCCTTACTCAGATAAGTCTACGCAGAGGTATTTCATTTCGACATATTCTTCGATGCCAAATTTTGAACCTTCACGACCTAGACCTGACTGTTTTACGCCACCAAACGGAGCAACTTCATTTGAAATCGCGCCCGTATTAATGCCGACCATACCGTACTCAAGTGCCTCCCCTACTCGCCATTGACGAGCTGTGCTTTGAGTAAACAAATAAGCAGCTAAACCGAACTCGGTATCGTTAGCCATTGCCACTGCTTCATCTTCAGTTTTAAAGCGGAACAATGGGGCAAGTGGACCAAAAGTTTCTTCTTTAGATACTTTCATGTCTTGCGTTACGCCAGTTAACACAGTCGGTTCAAAGAATGTACCGCCAAGTGCCGAGCGTTGACCACCAATACGAACAGTTGCACCTTTCTCAGTAGCATCAGCAATATGAGACTGCACTTTAGCAATCGCATCTTCATCAATTAAAGGTCCTTGTGTTGAACCTTCTTGACGGCCATCGCCAACTTTCAATTTAGACACAGCTTCAACTAAACGCTCTGCCAATGCATCGTAAATGCCATCTTGAACATAAATACGGTTAGCGCAAACACAGGTTTGACCACTGTTACGATATTTACTTGCCATGATGCCCTGAACCGCTTGTTCAAGGTTGGCATCATCAAATACCAATACAGGCGCGTTACCACCCAGTTCAAGCGAAAGCTTTTTAATGGTTGGCGCACATTGTTGCATCAAGATACGGCCAACTTGTGTTGAACCAGTAAAGCTTAACTTACGAACAATATCGCTTTCGCATAGGGTTTTGCCGACTTCAACTGCATCACCACTAATGTTAATTAAAACATCTGTTGGTAAGCCTGCCTGTAACGCCAATACTTCAAGCGCATAGGCAGTTAACGGCGTTTGCTCTGCTGGTTTAACCAACATTGAACAACCCGCAGCAATGGCTGGACCTGCTTTACGCGTAATCATGGCAGCCGGGAAGTTCCACGGCGTAATTGCAGCCGTAACACCAATCGCTTGTTTAATTACGAGCAGACGTTGGTTTGGCAACGTAGGTGTTAAGACTTCACCATCAATACGACGCGCTTGCTCGGCAAACCAGCGAATGAATGATGCTGCATAACCAATTTCACCACGTGCTTCTGCCAATGGCTTACCTTGCTCAGCAGTTAAGATTTGAGCCAGATTTTCTTTGTGCTCAAGCATGAGGTTGTACCATGCCAATAACACATCAGCACGAGCCAAGGCAGTTTGCTTTTTCCAAGTAGCCTGCGCTTTTGCTGAACGATTAATTGCGGCTTCAACCCCTGCACGGTCATAGGTTTTTACCCATGCCAAAGTTTCACCTGTAGCAGCATCATTCACCTCGATATAGTCATTTGAAGAAGGTGCTTCTAATGAAATATCAGGATGTTTTAATAAATACTGCAAATTATTTTGAATCATGCAGATTGCTCCATTGCTTTTGCACTACCTGCTTTTAGAGTTGCAAAACCTTGTTTCAAAATATCAAGACCTTGACGGAATTGCTCAGCAGGAATGGTTAATGGATATAAGAAACGAATTACATTACCGTATTTACCACAAGTAAGAAGTAACAACCCGTTTTCCATTGCATAGTTTTGTACAACTTTTGCTTGTTCAGCAGTTTCAAGTTCTACTGCAACCATTGAACCTAATGCACGAATATCAGTGACCACGTCACCTGTTGCTTGCTGAATATCTTTAAGGGTAGCGACTAACTCAGCGCCTAATTCATTTGCACGGTCGCATAAGTTTTCTTCTTCAATCGCATCAATCACTGCGTGCGCAGCTGCAACCGCAATCGGGCTACCTGCGTATGTACCGCCTAGACCACCTGGGTTTGGTGCATCCATCACTTCTGCACGGCCTACAACACCCGAAATAGGGAAACCACCACCTAAGCTTTTTGCCATCGTGATGAGGTCTGCTTTAGTCTCGTAATAGTTCATTGCAAACAATTTACCAGTACGCGCAAAACCAGATTGCACTTCGTCAGCCACAAGTAAAATGCCGTGCTTATCGCAAATTGCGCGTAAACGTTTTAAGAACTCAGCTGGTACCACATTGAAACCGCCTTCACCTTGTACTGGCTCAAGTACGATTGCCGCAACATCATGTGGTGCAATATCTTCACTGAAAATATCTTCAACGCTTTCAATTGCTGCGTCTACTGAAATACCTTTAGCAGGTACAGGGTAACGTGCGTGGAATACACCCGCTGGCATTACACCAAAGTCACGTTTGTAAGGTGCGGTTTTACCTGTCATTGCCATCGTCATAAATGAACGACCGTGGAAACCGTTACCAAAAGTAATAATGCCGTGACGACCTGTATAAGAGCGAGCAATCTTCACCGCATTTTCAACTGCTTCTGCACCTGTTGTGAAAAACGCTGACTTCGCAGGACCAGCAATTGGCGCACGCTCATTAATACGTTCAGCCAAAGCCACATAGCTTTCATAAGGTGTTACTTGATAGGCAGTGTGCGTAAATTTAGTAAGTTGTTCAGTTACTGCTGCAATCACTTTAGGGTGGCGATGGCCCGTATTTAAAACCGCGATACCACCAGCAAAGTCGATAAATTGGTTGCCTTCCTTGTCCCAAAGCGTGGCATTTTCAGCTTTTTCCGCATACCACTGACACATCACGCCTACACCACGTGGAGTTGCTTGCTGTTTACGTGCGTTAAGTGCAGAATGTTGATTATCCATTTGATTCCCTCATATTTTCATCATCAGTTGCAGCTTTGGTTTCTTGCATCCTGTGCTTAATTTTCAGGGTGCTTTACAACGACTGCCTATGCATGTAATTTCGCTCGTCTGACGCCAACTGACGAGAGCCACTTTTTAACTGTAGGAGAGAGCCAATTGCGTAGTTTACTTGGAGATCATTTGCTACAACGACTCCAACAGGACACTGAAGGGAAACTACATCAACGCCTTTTCCGTTGCCTGCGTGGTGCCATTATTGATGGGGTCATCCAGCCCAAGACTCGTCTACCTGCATCACGTGACTTAGCTAGTGAAATTCATGTTTCTAGAAATACAGTGCTTACTGCCTATGAACAGCTACAAGCTGAAGGCTACTTAGAAGCCCGTACAGGTCATGGCACATGGGTTGCCGAAAAATTACCAGAGAGTTTTTTAAATACTCAAAATAAGAAAAAAGCGGTTTCAACCCCGAAAGTTCAAAGCTCTTATGCCCTTTCGCAGCGTGGTTCTAACTTATTAGGCTATGCAGCAGCGTCGCCACACCAATGGGGAGCTTTTGTGCCGGGAGCACCCGATGTAACAGAGTTTCCACATCATATTTTTAGTCGTATTCAAGCACGCCTAAGCCGCGAACCGGACATTAACCGCCTGATTTATAGCAACGCTGGTGGCTGTATAGAGCTTCGAAGTGCTTTGGCAGATTACTTACGTGTTGCACGTTCGGTTCAGTGCGATGCAGACCAGATTATTATTACCGAAGGCATTCACCAAGCGATTGATTTGGTCTCACGTGCACTCAGTGATATTGGTGATCGAATCTGGCTTGAAGATCCAGCTTACTGGGGAATGCGTAATACCTTACGAATTAATGGCCTCGATATTCAGCCCATGCCTGTCGATGCTGAAGGTATTATTCCTGAAGAAAATCCGGCAAAGCCGCCTAAACTCATTTTTGTCACACCATCACATCAATATCCGCTAGGTTCACATTTAAGCCTAGATCGACGACGCAAACTGATTGAAATTGCACGTCAGCATAATAGCTGGATTGTCGAAGATGACTATGACAGCGAGTTCCGTTTCTCAGGTCAACCGTATCCGTCTTTACAAGGCTTAGAAAATGATGCACCTGTGCTGTACATGGGCACATTTAGTAAAACCATTTATCCATCTTTAAGAATTGGTTATTTGGTCGTACCTAAGCCGTTATTTTCACCATTACGCATTGTGGCAGCCGAGCTTTATCGTGGGGGCCATTTGCTTGAGCAAAAAGCCTTAGCTGAATTTATTCGTGAAGGCCATTACGAAGCGCATATTCGCCGTATGCGCCTGCTCTATGGTAAACGCCGTGACTACTTAGTTAGCCTAATTCAACGCTACCTTGGCCCCGAATTTATTCATGAATATGATGAAGCCGCAGGTTTACATCTGGTTTTAAAACTACCGAACGCTTGCGATGATGTCGCGATTGCAGCGACTGCGCTTGAACGCGGTGTTAAAGTTCGACCACTGTCTCAGTACTACATGCAGTCGCATGCACATGCCGAACGTGGATTGCTCATGGGCTTCGCTTGTGTAAATGAAAAAGATATGGTGATGGCTTTTGGCGTCTTGCTTCAATGCTTACGTGAAGCAGGCGTACCTACGCTGAATTAAAGATTTTTCCATATTAATAAACAAAAAGAGCCTCACAATGAGGCTCTTTTTTATTTAAAAATTTAAACTAACTTTTCTTCATGGCTATGAGTTAAATGAGTTGCTCTACGCTCTTTACCCCAACCTAGTTTTTCAGACAGCAAACCGAAGAACACAATAATGCCGAATAGAGCTGTAGTGTAAATCACTTCTTTAAAATAGGTACCTTCAATCAGCATGGTAAGAATTGCACCAATAATTGCAAAGATCACCACGTAAGTTAAGTAAGGGAACATCCACATTTTAAAGTCAATTTTCACGCCTTCAGCTTCTAACTTTTTACGCATACGAAGCTGAGAATAAGCAATCGTCAGGTATACATACAGTGTTGCTGCACCTGTTGTTAGCATGAAAAAGTCATACACATCCATACTCTTGGTTGCAGTTAAAATTACCGCAATTACAGAGAAGAAGCATGACACAATCACGCCCACCCACGGGCTGCTTTTACTGTTTACAGAACCAAAGCTTTTCGGTGCATCACCACGTTTAGATAATGAGAACAACATACGTGAACACGTATAAAGCGCTGAGTTAAAGCAGCTACATACCGAGGTTAGAACCACAAAGTTTACGATATGGCGCGCACCCGGAATACCAAGCGCAGACAACGTAACGCTATAAGTTCCCCAAGTCGAATCTTTCAAAAGTTCATTGTTGTGAGGAATTAAACATACCGCCACAAACATTGAGCCAACATAGAATAAAATAATTCGCCAAACTACCGAGTTTGAAGCTTTACGAATTTCTTTAGATGGATTTGCAGACTCTGCCGCTGCTACAGTCACAATTTCAGCGCCAATATAGGCGAACATCACCCCAAGTAAGGCGGTAATAACGGATGAACCACCATTAGGCATAAAGCCTTGAGAGGTTAAATTACTGATACCAGATGCAGCTGGATTACCCCAAGGCCACAAATGCATGATGGCTAAACTACCAATCACCAAGAAGATCACAATCGCAATCACTTTGATGAGAGCGAACCAGAACTCGAATTCACCATAGTTCTTTACGTTCTGCAAATTGACTGCAACCAGTGCACCAATGACGACAGTCATATAGACCCAGATCGGTATAAACGGGAACCAGTTATTTAAAATTTTACCTGCCACATAAGCTTCCCACCCCATGAGCATTGCCAGCGTACACCAGTACAACCACCCAATTGAGAAACCTGCCCAACGACCAATTGCGCGGTCCGCATAAGTTGAAAAAGAGCCACTGTCGGGGTTTAAAACGGCCATCTCGCCTAGCATACGCATGATGAACCAAACGAGTAGTCCACCTAAAGCATAGGTTAAGAAAACCACAGGACCTGTGTTGTAGATGATACTGCCTGAGCCAACAAAGAGAGAGCCACCAATAACCCCTGCTATCGAGATCATGGTTAGATGGCGTGATTTGAGTCCATGTTTTAAACTTTGGGAGTGATTGGCTTCAGAACCATTTTGATGAGCTGCCATATCATTTTCCTTAATATATGGAGGATATCGGCTAGACTCGGAAATCCTCCGAAGCCAAAAAATATCCCCTAAAAATTTAGCCGTTTTGCTCAATTCCTAAAACAGAAAATTCACTGAGCTTATCCGGCGCTTCCGTATGCATACTTCCAATGGCTTTAATTTGTCGTTTCGGCACTCAAGAAACGAGAGCCATTTTTGTAATAAAAGAGAGAGCCAATTGCAAAATTTATACGCAAAATTGGCCCTTTTTATATTGGATGAGGGTAAGTAATTTTTAGTTTTTATTTTAATGAGCTTGAAATTCTTTAGTTTTGTTCAGAAATTAATAACGCCTTTGTTCCTGTTTCTAAGGCTCTAAATATATGCTTTTGATCGGCTGGATAACAAATATAGTCTCCGACGCCAAGCTCAACTGCCTCATCAATTAAACCCACTAAAGCTTTGCCTTCGACCACAATAATATGTTCTACAGAACCAACTGGATGCGGCTCTGACAGTCGGTCTTCACCCGGCTCCACAATCAATAAATATACATCTCGGCGTGCATGGGGTGGACAGGTCGCCAACAAAATTGCTTTGTAATTGGCAATCTCAGAACTCACCGTTGGCCCATCGCCACAGCGAATGACTTGTACCTGATTGCTCGGTTCTTCCATCAACCTTGCAAATGGAATATTGAGCGCCACACAAAGTGCCCATAAGGTTTCAATACTGGGGTTACCTTGCCCTGCCTCTAATTGAGAAAGAGTCGATTTGGCAACGCCCGCACGGCGCGCAACTTCTGCCAACGAAAGCCCTGCTCTTTGGCGTTCACGCGTTAAACCTTTGGCAATAATTTCAATTGGCTGAGACATTCACCACATCCGTTCTATAAAAAAAACGATCGTTCGTTTTGACAAAACAATCAGACTTATTCATTATAATGGAAAATCGTTCGTTATATCATGCTATGTCCACATACGCTCTCATTAAAAAACTTAGTAAAGACACTACCCGCTCGATTTTCTTTGTATGTCTAGCAACCAGTGTTGTTGGTATGTCTTTAGGTTCACTCGCTGCAAGTTATGGCTTAGCGCTCTGGATCCCGCTTTGCCTATCTGTCTTTGTACTCGCAGGAACTGCCGAATTTATTTTTATTGGTTTCTTGGCTGTAGGTGGTAGCCCAATTGCAGCGGCGATTGCAGGACTACTCGTCAATTTAAGGCACTTACCTTTTGGTATTGCGGTCAATGAACTAATCCGTGGCAAATATTCTCGATACTTCGGGGCTCATATCATGAACGATGAAAGCGTTTTATTTGGTATGGCGCAGCCTGATTTTGAGACAAAAAAAGCCGCTTATTGGTTGTGTGGTATAGGCATTATGCTGACTTGGCCACTTGGTGTCACGGCGGGTTATTTTATTGGAAGTGCTATTCCAGACCCTAAAACATTTGGCTTAGATGCAATTTTCCCTGCCATTTTAATTGCACTTACTTTTAATGCTTTAAAGAATAAATCTACACGAAAAGCTGCATTTGCAGGGTCAACTTTAGCGCTGATCACCACACCCTTTTTGGCCTCAGGACTTCCAATTCTGATTTCGCTTTTTGGCTTGATATGGGGTAGAAAGAAATGAGTCAACAGTTACTTATTATTGTAGGAATAGCTCTACTTGCACTTGGAACGTACAGTATTCGTTTTGCTGGCTTTCACTTAGGTGCCAAGTTTTCGTTTTCTGAAAAATACCAAGTTTTACTCTCAAATGGCGCAACCGTTTTGCTCTGTGCCATTGCGGTGACCACTACATTTTTTGAAGGCCAACATTTCGCAGGTTTTGCGCGTATATTTGGGGTGGCTCTAGCGCTTTTCTTGGTTTGGAAAAAAGTACCGCTGTTATTGGTGATTTGTTTGGCTGCTGTTGGCACGGCAGTTCTACGTTTGCTGGGAATCGAATAATAAAAAAGGCGAGATAAACTCGCCTTTTTTGAAACTTTAATTAGAACGGTAAATCGTCGTCTAAATCAGCTGGTGCAGATGCTGGTTGTTGTGGCGCTTTAGGAGCGAAACCACCACCTTGTGGGCTATTGCCACCATTACCGAAACCACCTTGTCCACCATAACCACCGCCATTGTTTTGACCGTAGCCACCACCTTGGTTGTTGTTTTGATAACCGCCACCTTGTTGAGGTGCGTTAAAACGTGGTTGGTTAAAATCATTACCGCCAGCGAAACCTTGTTCACCTTGTTGACGAGCATCTAACATTTGCATCTGGTCGCCACGGATTTCTGTCGTGTAACGTTCTTGACCATTTTGGTCTGTCCACTGACGTGTACGTAATGAACCTTCGATATAAACCTTAGAACCTTTACGCAAAAATTGCTGAGCAATTTCCCCTAAACGGTTATGCAAAACAATACGGTGCCATTCTGTTTGTTCTTTACGTTCACCTGACGTTTTATCGGTCCAAACTTCACTTGTCGCGATTGAAAACTGGGTTAACGAGCCCCCATTTGGAAAAGTTTTTGTTTCAGGATCACGACCCAAAGTACCAACCAAAATAACCTTATTTACACCACGCATTAGCTGTCTTCATCCTATTCATTTCTATGTTTTACTTTATAAGAGTTATGCTTAAATGGCTACCTCTTTACCAAACAACTGCGTTAAATCACGTCGTGCAGCATCATCAAGAGACTGTTTGTCGACTTTAATATAAGCAACTTGCTGGTCAGGCATCACCACAACTTCTTCAATACCACGAATTGCCAATAGCTGTGTGGTCCACTCATTCACCTGTTGCACTTGCGGCAATGGCAGCACAATCGATGACAAATACCGCGGCTGAGCTAAACCAAAACTAATTAGCAACCATATTATAGCAATCCCTGCTAAGACACTCCATCCAATCGCAGTATTATGTAACATCAATAATTGACCACCCAAGGTGCCACCAAAAAAAGCACCTAAGAACTGGCTACTGGCATTTACACCCATAGCGGTAGCTTTTGACTGAATTGGAGCTGACTTTGACAACCAAGAAGGCAATAAAGCTTCCATTACATTAAAGGCAATAAAGAAAATACCTAAGCCTGCGAGCAAGACATATTTAGACTGATAACCAAATATTAGAAGCAGCAACCCCACAATAATGCCTGTAATTGCCGTTAAGAAAATGCCTCGCATTTTGCGATATTTTTCAGCGATGATAATGCTTGGAAATGCAAAAAATAAACTAATGACCAAAAGTGGCAAATACACCAAACCGTGGCTCGCTAAAGGAATATGCGCGAACTCGATAAGCTGTGAAGGCACATAAATAAACATGGCAGTCAGCAATAAATGCAATGCAAAAACCGAAACATGTAAACGGTTTAAATCACCCATTTGAATGACTTGCTTAAGCTGTGCCATGTAGCCTTGCTGATAGTTACGATGATGGCGAGTCACTTTAGGTACAAGCAATAGCATCGCAATCGCAATCAAACCCATAATGGTCGTGACAAAGAATAATCCTGAAATACCGACAAGACTTGTGAGCCAAGGCCCAAGGCTAAACGCGACAACAAAAGATAAACCAATACTCATGCCCATAGCAGCCATGGCTTTAGTACGCTGCTCTTCACGCGTCACATCAGCTAAAAGTGCCATGACTACTGCCGAAACCGCCCCAGCACCAGCGATGGCACGGCCAATAATCACGCCATAAATCGTGTCAGATAAACCCGCAATTGCACCACCAATAGCAAAGAGCAATAAGCCAAAGACTACAAGCGGTTTACGGCTAAAACGGTCAGCCAGCAAGCTAAATGGAATTTGTAAAATCGCCTGACTTAAACCATATACACCTACGGCCAAACCAATAAGTGCCGGAGTCGCATATTGATATGACTGCCCGACTACAGAGAAGACAGGAATAATCATGAACAAACCCAACATGCGTAGCGCAAAAATACTACTTAAAGCAAAAGTTGAGCGGCGTTCCAAAGCATTCATCATATCAATACACGTTATCAAACTAGGCAAATTATAAGCCGATTCGTTTCTAAAAATACGGGAGAGATGATTTAAAATAACGATTTCGGCTGAAAAAAATAAAGAGGCATTTAGCCTCTTTATTCTATCGAACTTTACTGAAAATTAGCTTAAGACGACTCTTGTTCGCGTTTCGCATATTGGATAGATGCAATCACTGCCCATGCAATAAATGCAACAC
The DNA here is from genome assembly GCA_025736915.1 of Acinetobacter nosocomialis. Lineage (GTDB taxonomy): Bacteria > Pseudomonadota > Gammaproteobacteria > Pseudomonadales > Moraxellaceae > Acinetobacter > Acinetobacter nosocomialis_A. The sequence goes on from CP107049.1 coordinate 1,753,465, forward strand.
CAATGAGGCCTGTCACGACTTCCGGTATATGTAAACCTGTACCACTTGCAATCATAATGAAAGCCAAAGCACCAATCGCATAATGGGCACCATGCTCTAAGAACACATAAGCGTCTAATGTGCCCTTTTCAACAAGATAAACTGTCATTGAACGAACGAACATCGCACCAATTGCAAGACCCAACATAATCACGACAACGTCGCTGGTAATTGCAAATGCACCAATTACACCATCAAAACTAAATGATGCATCTAACACTTCAAGGTATAAGAAACCGCCCAAACCGGCTTTAATCACACCAGAAGCAGCGCCTGAACCATCTTGCATGACTGCATTACCATCTTCATCAATTTCAGGTTCGCCGCCCAATAAATGGCTAAGAACTTGCACACCAATGTAAACCACAATGCCCCAAACGCCAGCCATGGTTACAGCTAAACGTTCATGATCTTCAACATAGCCCGCCATTACAATTAAAGCGATGAGTGCAATAAAAACAGACATTGCCGGTACGTTTGCCAAGTCAGATAATTTGACTTCAAGCCATCTAAACCAATGCGTTTCTTTCTCTTCGTCAAAGAAGAAGTTTAAGAAAACCAACAATAAGAATGTTCCACCGAAAGCTGAGATTTCAGCATGGTGAGCCATTAAACGTTCCGAGTAAGTTTTTGGATCATTGAGTGCCATTTTAGCAACTTCAATAAAGCCCATATCGGCAGTCATAGAAACGATCAATACAGGGAAAATCAAACGCATACCAAAAACGGCGATTAAAATACCGATTGTCAAAAAGATCATTTTCCAGAAATGATCCCACCCACGAAGTACCGATGCATTTACGACAGCATTGTCAAAAGATAATGAAACCTCCATTACAGCTAAAATGGCAGTAATGGTTAAAGCTTTAAGCATGGTAGACACGCCTGCTTCAGGTCCATGGGTAAAACCCCAGTAAGCGGCGAGTGCTAAACACACCACCGTAAAAAATATCGAAAATCGGAAATGCTTCATGGATCAGACCTATACCAAGAACTAAATTTAATCTTTCTTAAAAACCGCGGCTATTATATCGATAATTAATCACAAAACGATGTTGTTTTATGCCGTTATTACCTTTACTTTATCTCCATGTTTAATAAAGAAATTTATAATATTTAATTAACTTATTAATCGTATTAAATATTTTCTTGCGATATATCTACCATTATTATTTTTGTATTTTAAAATTGATTTAAAATCCGGTTCAGCTGTCTTATTTTAAATGGAATGATTTTATGCTTTTTTCTCAAGAACTCTGGCAACGCAATTTAAATTTATATCAAAAAATTCTCGACCTGCCTTTCAATCAGAAACTTGCTAACGGTACTTTAGATAAAGAAGCTTTTTGTCATTATGTTATTCAAGATGCTCAATATTTAGTGGCCTATGGTCGTGTGCTTGCTGTTGCAGCAGCAAAGGCCTTTGAGGCTGACGATATTATGCAATTTTCAGATGCAGCTAAAATTGCAATTGTGGTTGAACGTAGCTTGCATGATGACTTCATGAAAAACTTTGGGGTAACCAAAGAAGAATTTAAAAACACCCCATTAACTTTAGCAGGCCATCATTACACTTCATTTTTAACAGCAACGGCTTGGTCTGAGAGCTACCCTGTTGTACTCGCTGCCCTTTTACCGTGCTTCTGGATTTATGCTGAAGTTGGTAAAGATATTGTAAATAAATCAATTCCTAATAACCCTTACCAAGCATGGATTGATACCTATGCAGGCGAAGAGTTTCATACCGCTGTTCGCAATGTGATTGCCACAGTAGACAAAGTTGCCGCACGCTGTGATGCAGATACTTTAGAAAAAATGCATGCCGCTTACACGATGGGTGCAAAACTTGAATGGTTATTTTGGGATAGCGCATACCACCAAAGACAATGGTTAGGTTTAGACCATATTTAAAACTTCAAAAGAATCGGTCAGATGGTTCATACCTGATCGATTCTCAATAAAATGTGAGATAAATATGTATATTGGTGAATTAGCATCTTTAACTGGAGCCACTCCTAAAGCGATTCGGCATTATGAAAAATTAGGCTTGCTACCAGTCGCAAAAAGAAAAGGCAATTATCGTGTTTATGAAGAGATTGATGTCAAATCAGTTAAGATGATTCGCCTTGCACAAGCAGTAGGATTTAGCCTTTCCGAGCTTTATGACTTGTCAGCTTTAAAATATAAAAATAATCACTTTCCGGTAGAAATTGCGCAGCAGCTTATTCAAAAAAAGAATCAACAAATTATTGAGCAAAAAGAAGCATTAAATCGTTTACAAGAAGATTTAAAACAGCTGGAAGACGAGATTATTGAAACTTATATTACCAATAAAATTTCTGCCTAAAACAACTTATTAAAATCTATAAATAGCTTACAAAATGAGTGCTTGACTCTGCCCTTAGGGACAAGGTTTATCGTAATAACTCCTTTTATTACGGATAAATAAAATGAGTGCTCATCTTTCTACATTTAAAAATTCAACAGCATTAATTACAGGTGCATCTTCAGGAATCGGTAAAGCCTATGCTAAAAAAATTGCATCTTTAGGAATTCATCTGATTTTAACGGCACGTTCCGAACAAAAATTAAATGATTTAGCCGATGAACTCAGAAAAAAATATAGCGTAAATGTTGAGGTGATTGTTTTAGATTTAGCTCAACCCGATTCAGCTCAGACCTTATTTAATGAAGTGCAAGCTAGAAAATTATCGGTAGAAATTTTAATTAACAACGCAGGGTTTGGGAAATGGACTAAGTTTCTAGATCAATCCATTTCTACCTATCAAGAAATGATCACGCTAAATATCAGCAGTGTAACGTCTTTGTGCTATTTATTTTTACCACATATGCTTGCGAACAAAAAAGGCATCATGATTAATATTTCGTCGACAGGTGCCTTCCAACCTCTCCCTTATATTGCTGTTTATGGCGCAACTAAATCTTATGTTCTGCAGTTTACTGAAGCACTTGCAGGGGAATATGGCACTTCGGGTGTTAAGTTTATCGCTGTTTGCCCAGGCAATACCGAAACCAATTTTACTCAGGTCGCAAATGCTGATACCAGTGGAATGAAAAGCTCTACGGTAGATGACGTTGTCTCTGCAACAGTTAGAGCGTTAGATAAAAATAAAGCAACGGTTGTGGTGGGTTGTAGCAATTATTTAACGTCTCAATTGCCCCGCATTCTTTCCCGCAAAAAAATGATTAATTTAGTCGAAGGTATGCTCAGAACGCGTATTGTTGAGCAGTCATAAAAAATGCTTCAATTTAAAAGATTAAGGGATTTCTCTTAATCTTTTAATGCTGAAATAGCTGCCAGCCATAAATTAAACCTGCCGCAGCGACCACCCAACATAAAGTTGCCAAGCCTAGACACGACCACATCGACATGCGTGTTGCGAGCATATAAACAGCCACTAAATAAATGGCATAAGGAATAAGTGACCATAGACCAAACAGAGCCGTTTTTTGTAATGCCTCGGCCCCTTTTTGCTGATAGACAATCACATGAGCAATCAAAGCAAAGGTAGGAAAAAGCGGGACTAAACCAGCAATATAAAATGCCTTACTTTTCGATAAAATCGAAATAATGAGGACAACCCCAGCCCCCAACATACATTTTAAAAATAACGCCCACATGCGCTGATCCTATCTGGCCATTTCCATATTAAAACGCTGTATTGTGCGCTTTTTAAAGAAAATTAACAGCGACTAAAGCAATCAAAGCTGGAACTGCCTGAATATAAATAATCTTTTTACTGGCAGTCAGCCCGCCATAAATACCTGCAATCAGTACACAGCCTAAAAAGAAGTTGGCAATTGATGTCGTAAACGGTGCATCAGCCAATAAAGACCAAAATAAACCCGCCGCTAAAAAGCCATTATAAAGCCCTTGGTTTTGTGCCATCACTTTGGTGAGCTTTGCTTTTTCAGCATTATTTCCAAAGGCTTTCATGCCATAAGGTTTATCCCACAAAAACATCTCTAACACTAAAATATAGACATGTAATATCGCGATAAGCGCAATGAATATTTGTCCGATCATATAGTTTTCCTTTTTATTTTAAAGATATGAAAAAAGACCAGTCTCTCGACTGATCTTTTAATGTTTTACGGTTTTAACAACACTTTGCCTTGTCGAGCACCTTGTGTTGCTTTTTGAGCAGCTGTTTTAATCTCATCAAAACTAAATACACCTTCTACAGGCAAAATTAATTTTTTCTGAGTCGCTAGCGTTAATAACTCAATAATCAGTTCCTTTTTACGAGTAGCTGGCATTTCTTTATTGACCACACTCGCCCAGAACCCTTTTACTGTTGCTTGTTTGAAAATCAAATCACCCGATGAAATTTGCATGGTTTCACCAGTCATACTGCCAAACGAAACCAATAGACTATTTTCACTGAGTAGATTCAGCATTTCACCACTTGCGCTGCCACCAATTGAGTCCACACCAGCAATGAGAGGTTGGTCACCATGAATTTGTTTAACTTGCTCTTTCCAGTTTGGCTGATCAGTCGCAACAACATGTTGAATACCTAATGCTTGCATCTCGGCAATTGCATCAGTACGACGAACTAAATTAATTACAGGTAAACCACGTGCCTGTGCAATCATCGCAACTGTTTTACCTACTGCACCATTCGCTGTGTTTTGAATGAGCCATTGACCCGGTTGAACGTTAACAAAATCTAAAAGCATCAGGGCACTAATTGGCATACCAATCAGTTGCGCTGCTGTCTCATCATCAATTTCATTATTTAAAGGAATAAGGCCTTGCGCTGGTGCAATAAAGTATTCAGCCCAACTGCCATGAACAGATGCAACTGCGATACGTTGCCCTACCTGTACATGAGTAACGCCTTCGCCCAACGCATCAATAATACCAACGGCTTCACTACCGCCAATCGCAGGTAAGGTCGGCTTGTAGCCATAGCTTCCACGTACTGTCCATACATCATGATTATGAATCGGAGACATGATGGTTTTAATACGCACTTCGCCTGCTTTTGGTTCTGGCTTTGGCATATCCGCCTGCTCTAAAACGTCTACAGGTTCGCCAAAATTACGATGGATAATACTTCGCATGCTTTATTCCTCTATCGGTTTTATGAGTTGTTGGGTCGTTTCTAAGGCTAGGTGTAAATGTGCTTTGTCTTGCGACAATTTTGTGAGCAAGGCTGCACCTATCCATAACTGATACATGACTTGCGCAGTTTTTAAAGGCTCAATATGTTTTGGAATTGATCCTTCTTGTTGCCCTTCTTTGAGTAGCAAAGCCAAACGTTGCGTTAGTTTGTACACACCATCATTAAGAATTTGGCGCATATCTTCTGACAAATCGGAAACCTCGGCTGCCAATTTCACGATGAGGCAATTTTCAGCCCAGCTACCATTGACCGGATCATCAATCCACGCCTGCCATAACGCCATCAAACGGGCGTGGGCACTTTGCTCAGTGTGTTGCCAAAGTTGTTCCATACGAACTTTATAGTCCGCCATGTACTGCTCTAGCAACGCACAGCCAAATGCCTCTTTTGAAGCAAAGTAGTGATAGAACGAACCTTTGGGTACGTCACAAGCCTTTAAAATTTCTTGCAAACCAACACCAACAAACCCTTTACGTAGTACCAGCTCAAAGCTGGTATCTAAGATGTGTTGTCGGGTAGTTTCGCTTTTGTTTAATCGTTTCATGAACACATCATAAACAACTATTAGACCAGTCGTCTAGTAAAATTATGTAGCTTGTAAAAATATGCGAGAGTAGAAATGTAGAACGAGGAGTGTTAAAAATACAATCTGCTTATTTAAACAAATTTTGTCGATTGTCGTTTAACCGTCACAATTTGTCGCTTTAAATCATTTTGTAGCACTTGAACAATTTTAAATCGTTATCATATATAGGGTCTGTTGTTTATAACCAGTCACACCTCCCTGCGACTGATCAATCGACACCTAAATTTTCATTAATACATAATTGAGATGTTTTATGAGCCAAAGTCATATCCGTATTCGAGGCGCACGTACCCATAACTTAAAAAATGTGTCACTCGATATTCCACGCGATAAATTTGTGGTGATTACGGGGCTATCAGGTTCAGGAAAATCTTCTCTTGCCTTCGATACCTTGTACGCCGAAGGACAGCGCCGTTACGTCGAATCGCTTTCAGCGTATGCCCGCCAGTTTTTATCGCAAATGGAAAAGCCTGAAGTCGACTCGATTGAAGGTTTGTCCCCAGCAATTGCCATTGAGCAAAAATCTACTAGTCATAACCCACGTTCAACGGTGGGTACGATTACCGAAATTTATGACTATTTACGTTTGCTTTATGCACGTGTTGGTACACCATATTGCCCTGAACACGACTTGCCGATGGTTGCGCAAACCGTTTCTGAAATGGTCGATGCGGTAAAAAACCTTGAGGAAGGCACAGCACTTATGTTACTTGCCCCAGTGGTACGTGAGCGTAAGGGTGAATACAGTAACCTGTTCGAACAACTACAAGGCCAAGGTTTTGTTCGCGCGCGCGTAGATGGCGAAATCATTGATATTGATACGCCACCAGAACTCGACAAAAAGAAAAAACACACCATTGAAGTTGTGGTTGACCGTTTTAAAGTACGTGATGACTTAGGCAACCGTATTGCTGAATCATTTGAAACCGCACTTCGTTTAGGTGGCGATATTGCTGTTTTATCATGGATGAATGGCGAACATCCTGATCGCGTCTTTTCTGCAAAACACTCATGTCCTGAATGTGATCGCGCAGTCGCAGAGCTTGAGCCACGTTTATTCTCATTTAACAATCCGTTCGGTGCCTGCCCTGTTTGTGATGGATTAGGTACACGTAGTCACTTCAGCTCTGAAAAGCTCATTCCAAATCCTGATCTTGCAATTAGTGAAGGAGCTATTCGTGGATGGGATCGCCAACGTCCATATTACTATTCAATGCTACAAAAAGTTGCCGATCATTTTGGTTTTCAACTTGATACGCCTTGGAACCAGTTAGATAAAGACACTCAAAAGAAATTCTTACAAGGCACTGGCAAAGAAAAAATTGATTTAAGCTATATCGATGAACGCGGTCGTAAACATAATCGCGTGCAACCTTTTGAAGGGATTTTGCCGCATCTTGAACGTCGTTATCGTGAAACTGAAAGTAACTATGTACGAGATGATTTAGCTCAATATCTCTCTAATGCAGCATGTGATGCATGTGATGGCTCACGTCTAAATGAAATTTCACGCCATGTTCGTGTGAAAGACAAAACAATTGCTGACATTACCCGCATGTCGATTGGCGATGCGGAAAGCTACTATCAAGATTTAAATCTTGAAGGTGCTAAAGGCGAAATCGCAGATAAAATCTTTAAAGAAATCCGTGAGCGTCTACACTTCTTGGTGAGTGTTGGTCTGAACTATTTAAGTTTAGCTCGTTCTGCCGAAACGTTATCAGGTGGTGAAGCACAGCGTATCCGTTTAGCCTCGCAAATTGGTGCAGGTTTAATGGGTGTGATGTATGTACTCGATGAACCGTCTATTGGTTTGCATCAACGCGATAATGATCGTTTATTACAAACCCTTATTCGCTTACGTGATTTAGGCAACACGGTATTGGTTGTTGAGCACGATGAAGATGCCATTCGTGCAGCTGACCATATTATTGATATTGGTCCAGGTGCGGGTGTACACGGCGGTGTGATTATTGCTGAAGGTACGTATGATGAATTGGCTAAACATACCGACTCACTCACAGGACAATACCTTTCTGGCAAACTCAAAATTGAAGTGCCAAAAAAACGTACTCAATCACCAAGACCAGATGAATTTATCAAACTTTCTGGTGCAGCAGGTCATAACTTAAAAAATGTCGATTTAACCATTCCACTTGGCATTATGACCTGTGTGACTGGCGTTTCAGGTTCGGGTAAATCAACACTGATTAACCGTACTTTGCTTCCATTGGCTGCAACACAACTTAATGGTGCAACGACCTTAACCGCTGAAAAGTTTGATTCAATTGATGGTCTACAACACCTTGATAAAGTTGTTGATATTGACCAAAGCCCGATTGGACGCACGCCACGTTCTAACCCTGCAACTTACACAGGGCTATTTACACCAATTCGTGAGTTATTTGCACAAACCCCAGAGGCAAAAGCCCGTGGTTATAGTGCTGGTCGTTTCTCGTTTAACGTAAAAGGTGGACGCTGTGAAGCCTGTGAAGGCGACGGCATGATTAAGGTCGCAATGCACTTCTTACCAGATATGTATGTGCCTTGCGATGCATGTCATGGCAAACGTTATAACCGTGAAACGCTTGAAGTGGGTTATAAGGGCAAAAACATTTCTGATGTTCTAGAAATGACGGTTGAAGATGCTGCTGAATTCTTTAGTGCAATTCCAGTCATCCACCGCCGCTTAGAAACCTTAACTCAGGTGGGCTTAGGCTATATTCGTTTAGGTCAAGCTGCGACTACACTTTCTGGTGGTGAAGCACAGCGTGTAAAACTCGCACGTGAATTAGCTAAACGAGATACGGGTAAAACTTTATATATCTTGGATGAACCAACAACAGGTCTACATTTCCACGATATTGCCAAGTTACTCGACATTTTGCATGAGCTGCGTAACAAGGGTAATACCATTGTGGTGATTGAACATAACCTTGATGTCATTAAAACTGCCGACTGGGTTGTGGACTTAGGTCCAGAAGGTGGTTCGGGCGGTGGTATGATCATTGCCGAAGGTACACCTGAACAAGTCGCGGAGGTTGAGATTTCCCATACTGGGCGCTTCTTAAAACCAATGTTGAAGCAATAAAACAAAAAGCCGGAAATCATTTTCCGGCTTTTTTTATCCCTCTACAACATTTCGGCCCCGAGCTTTAGCTTTTAAAAGTGAACGGTCTGCTTTTTCTAACAGTTCCATCCAGCTTGTTGCTCCAATCGCAAAACCAATACTGACCGATACATGTAATTTTTCATGCGTATTAGATAAATCAACTTCTTCTAAAGAAATCGCAATACGAATTTTTTCGGCCAAGAGACGTGCATCTAAAAATGGTATCTGCTCTAATAAAATTAAGAACTCATCGCCACCATAACGAACTATTAAATCCGAAGCGCGCACATTCACTTTTAATTGATCTGCAATACGTTTAATCACTTGATCACCGACAATATGACCATATTGGTCATTCACATCTTTAAAGCGATCTATATCAATAATCATTAAACAAGTTTGTGAAAATTTTTGAGGGTAGCTCTCCACAATTTTTAAATATTCAGATAAAGCCAAACGATTGGATACACCTGTTAAAGGGTCTGTATTTGCAATATTTTTAAGTTGGAATTCGAAAGCATCTCGCTGCTTAAGCATTCTTTGTAAACGATCAATCGCTTCAAACAGTGAAATAAACTCACCCTTTTTAGGGTTCAACTCATCTACTGGATAATCTTTGCTATGAGATAAATCAAGAATTAAGGTACGGGCCTGAATAAGGGGCTCAAATACCCTTCTCTTTGCATAAATTAAGGTAAGTAAAGCAGCCGCTAACGATATACTAGAAATAAGCAAAGTCAGAAAGAATTTCTTTTTTGCCAAATAATTTTCTTGAGAAGCAATAAAGACACTTTTATTAAGTAGAAAATTTTGTAAATCGATGACTGTTGTAAATTTATCAACAATTTGGTCTGTCAGTTCAGTTCCATTTAAATGATAACTCTCATGTTTTTGGCTTTCTTCTAAAAGTTGACCAACAATAGGCACACCTTTATCTAAAAATTCAGTTTTAACTCTCGCGTAAAGGCGATGATATTCTGGAGTCTTAGCCTGCTCAGACTGTAGCGTATCTACAAGTGCCCATAAGTACCGAGCTTGTTGTTGAGTCTGCAAAGAGCGCGCCCGATTATCATTGGGTATGGTTTCTTTAAAAGTCACTGGTGCAATAACATTAGATGCGGTGCGACCGGCCTGATCACGCATATCGGTTAATACAACAATCAAAGTAAAATAGTTATTAATTTGGCTATCTTTACTTTTTAACTGCAACATAAGTTTTTGCAAAATTTCTCGGCAGCTATCCCAAGCACCGAACATCCCCAAAATTGCATGATCGAATTGCATAGAGGTTCGTGCTTGTTCAGGTGTTGCGGCATAATAGTCGACGACAGCCCGCGCCTGCTTCAAATCATCTTTAAATTTAGTATCTAAAGTATGTGCTAAATCGGAATAGCCTTCTTCCTTTAAAATACGAATAGTTTCATTAATTTGCTGATCGACAGTAAGTCGATATTCTTTTAACTTCTTCTGATTTTTTAAAAAGTCGGCAGCGTTACTCGACATTAATTTATTTGCCGGTGCACGTTCTTTAGATACCTTATTTGCAACTTCAGCAATCGATTTTAAGCTTTTGATTTCAACCAAAGCTTGTTTAGTTTTTAAATACTCTTGATAACTGCTGACAATAAGAGGCACAGCCATAAACAGTAAGGACAGAATAATGACCAACATGAAGAAAAATAGTCGATTACTGATATGTTCTGAACGTAATCCTGACATTTCTAGCTGGTACTCCGTAAATGTCCTACCATCATCACAACTATAGAATGAAGTAATTAACTCGCATCCTAGCACTTTAATGAGCAGAAGTTCAGCAACAAAGTTTGAATAACGCAATATACGCATTCATTGTTGGTATTTCATAAAAATCTGATCGAAAGAGCAAATGATGGCTATAGCAAAACTCCATTTTACAGCTGAAGTAAATTTCGCAATCCTATAAAAAGATTCTTTTTCCTCGTGGATGCCACTCCCAGCATCCGAAACCCAGCGCTAAGCTGGGTTCTTTTTATACAAACTAAAAAGAAGAAATTTCATGTAATTTTTTTAACAAATGTTAATGTTTTCTTATAGATAAAAAAAAGCTCAACCTTGGGGAAAGCTGAGCTCGTAAAGTCTGATGTGATAACACATCGTATCTGGGAAAGCACTTCTAACTATAAAAATGATAGATAGTGAACTTTGCAATTGAATTGTGTGACTTATCTCTAATTTTGTAAAGTTGATTAAATTGATCAGAATTAATTTTTTAATCGTTTTTTTGATTTAAAAACGTATTTTTTTTGCCTTATTCAATTATATAATAATTCAAAATAGATAGATTATTTAGATAAACTTAATCAAAATAATGTTAACTATTACTCAAAATATATAAAAATTGAAACAAGAATAATGTTTGATCGACTATTTATTAATCATATCGACAATTTTATTAACGTTAAATCCGATTAATAAGATCATTTTTTCCAATTATGAATGTAATTATTTTTAAACTATTTATTGTCAAATCCTTAGGAAATTTAAGGTTTAGCTGCTTGTTAATGTTCATTTTTTTAGCAGGTTGACATAAAACACTTCAATTGATCTTTTTTTAACCATTTTTAACATAAGTGTCAAATTTCGTTAACATTCCGTTTCATCTATTATTGACTTCATAAATTGTTACAATACAATGACCCAAGCTTTATCTCTTGTTAACGCTGGAAATGATTATGAAAAAACTTGGTTTAGCCACTGCTGTATTATTAGCCATGACCGGTGCTCATGCTTATCAATTTGAAGTTCAAGGTCAATCTGAATATGTTGACACAACTGCAAACGATAAAAACTTCACTGGTACTGCTCAAGGTACTTATTACTTCAAAAATGTTGATGCGTCTAAAGGTCCTTTAGCTGAAGCAGCTTTCTTAAACCAAGCATCTAACGTTTCTGTTGCTTATAACTATATCAAATATGATGAGAAAGACACTGTAAACGTTGAATCTCACACTTATGGTGTTAAAGGTGAAGCATACCTTCCAACTCCTTACGTACCAGTTTATGCTAGCGCATCTTACAACCACACTATCAATGATTTTAAAGATGGCGTAAGTGATGACAACGGTGACCGTTATGCATTAGAAGCTGGTGCAATGTTGTTACCTAACTTCTTAGTTGCTGTTGGTTATACAAGTGTTGCTGATCAAATTTCTTTAGATGCATTCGGTGTTAATAAATACGGAATCGCTAAAGCAGTTGGTGAATCAGTTGCTATTGATGAAAAACAAGATGCTGTAACTGCTCGTACTAAATATGTTGGAAACATTGATGGTACTAACATGGCGATTGGTTTTGAAGCATTTGCTTTATTTGCTGAAGATAATGCTTACGGTATGAAAACTGATTTATTCGTAACTCCTAAGTTAAGTGTTGGTGCATCTTTTGCTGATGTATCTGCATTTAATTCTGGTTACGATCATGTTTGGGGTGGTCACACTCAATACTTCATCACTCCTGCTTTAGCAGTTGGTGCTGACTTCGTTAAAGCAAATGCGAAAGATGGCAACCCACGTGATACACAAACTATCGGCTTAAATGCTAAATTCCGTTTCTAATTTAATTTAGAAATTGAATTTAAAAAAAGGACTCAATTGAGTCCTTTTTTATGGCTTTTAACTACGTACGATATTTAAGAAATGTAAGTGACGTTCGTACTGATCAATAATATCTTGGATCAAATCTTCCTGTGTCCAGTCCATTACATCATAGTTTTGTCCACCCTCTCTTAAAAACACCTCAGCTTGGAAATATTGACCATCTTCGGCTTCAGTACGCCCAATTAAAAAACTTGGTGGCACTGTTTCACGTGAAACAACTTTATAAATAAAATTAATTTCATGGTGATGATCGACTCGAAGTTGCATTCCATCCTCAACTTCACTAATTGAAACCTCAAGATGACGGCGTTTAAACTCATGCTGAATATTTTCAAAAGCACGTGAAACCTGCTTTTCAATATATTGCTTAACCTCTTCTTCGCTATGAGGATAATGCATGATTAAGCCAAGACGTTGTTGCCAACTCCTAGGGTTATGAATAGCACGCGGGGTAATGCGAGCTTCCTGAATTGCTTGCATTTTCGTGACATCGAGATGTAAAGCTTTTATAAGTCCCCAGCTCATCAGCAGCATGACTACCGTAAATGGCAACGCACTCATAATGATTGAAGACTGAAGTGCAGCAAGTCCACCCACCAAGAGTAAAATAATAGCCAGCACTGCCATGAGTACTGTCCAAAACAAACGCTGCCATGTGGGTGAGTTATCAGTTTTTGCAGTTAAGTAGTCTGTAACGAGTGCCCCTGAGTCAGCAGAAGTCACAAAGAATAAAACCACTAAAATAGTAGCTAGAATGTTCATAACACCTGACCATGGCAAGTGTCCTAAGAATTCAAACAGTGCAACTGATGAATCTTGCTGAACAGCCTGGATGAGAGTGGTTTGATGTTCATGAATAATGCTAAATAACGCAGCATTTCCTAAAAAGCCCATCCAGATAATGGTAAAGCCTGTTGGAATAAGAAGAACACCTACAATAAACTCTCGAATAGTACGACCACGTGAAACCCTTGCGATAAACATACCCACAAATGGTGACCATGAAATCCACCAAGCCCAATATAAAATGGTCCACCCCCCAATCCATCCATTTGGCTGATAAGCATATAAATTGAATGTCATGGTAAAAAGGTTAGAGATATATTGCCCTGTGTTTTGAATAGTGGTTTGAAGTAAATAAATACTAGGGCCAGCAATGAAGACAAATACTAATAATATTAAAGCTAAAACTAAGTTTAGTTCTGATAAGCGTTTGACCCCTTTATCTAGACCTAAGAACACAGATAATGAGGCTAAAATACTCACAAAAATAATGAGTAAAACTTGAATATTGGTACTTTGCTCGACACCAAATAAGTAATGTAAACCAGAGTTAATCTGGGTGACACCAAATCCGAGAGAAGTCGCTACACCAAATACCGTACCAATGGTCGCAAATATATCAATGCTATCGCCCCAAGGACCATAAATCTTTTTACCAATGAGCGGATAAAGAGCCGAACGAGTCTTTAGAGGCAAATTATGACGATAAGCAAAATAAGCTAATGCTAAACCGACCACAGCATAAATTGCCCATGCATGTAAGCCCCAGTGGAAAAAGGTCACACGCAGAGCTTGTTGTGCTGCATCAATGGTCTGTGGCTCACCGCTTGGTGGGTTGACATAGTGCATGACAGGTTCAGCAACGCCAAAGAACATTAAGCCAATACCCATACCCGCAGTAAATAACATGGCAAACCATGAACCGTTACTGTATTCGGGCTGGCTATGGTCAGGGCCTAATTTAATCCGACCTATCGAAGAACATGCAATATAAATCAGTAGGATAAGAAAGAAAGCAACCGATAAAACATAAAACCAGCTAAATGAATCAGTGATCCACTGTTTTAACTGCTGTGTGAGAAGTTCAAAAGAACTCGGAGCGATCACAACAACTGCTAGGAATAAAGCAATAATGATGACCGTACCCAAAAAGACATTGGGATTAACATTTGCGAACCAACTCGTTTGTTTGGAAGGCATAAATCCTCCATATTATTTTAATGAAAATGAGAGGCTTAAAGCCAATAAAGACATTCAGTAATGAACAAAGTTATATCTTTCAATAGAGAAAGCCGATAATACTTTAAGTAAACTTAAATAATATTGCAGTTACAAAGGTGTAAATAAACTCAACACCTCCTTCTTTATTTATCAGAATTCTTTTTAGGTGCGTGTGAGATGTACTGTAAAGCGATTAAACGTGTAACAATTAATGCCAAGTACATAACGCCACAAAACATTTGTAACATCGCTAGAACACGTGCTGGTGGGCTAAGAGGCATGAGGTCAGACAGTCCTGTTGCTGACTGCAAACTAAAGCTTAAAAACAGTAAATCTAGCCAAGTTTGTATGTGATGGACATGGTTTGGATTTTGAAAGCTATTGGGAATTAATAGCTGACAAATGTTGTATAAAAATGCAAAGCCCCAAGCGATTAGGGTAAAAACAGCTGCTGCTGCAAACAATTCATCCCGTGTTAGATATCGGTCGGCAAACATATAACGAAATAAACCATAAGCTGCCGAAAAGTAAGCTAACGCTTCACAACTATGGGCAAAAATCTGGATCGTTAAATTGCTGTAGCCTAATAAAATAAAAACGGAAGATACAATTGCTCCACTTACAAATGTGAGACCCAGAAAAGTGAACATAGGGGTCTGACGAATAACCTTAGCAATAATGAGTAAAGCGAGAACTCCTAATGCCCAAGTGAAGGTTCTATACGCCTCATTATCAAAAGTCAGCATGGACAGAATAAGTAAAATGAACTGCACAAACAGCAACCATGCCGAAGGCAACAATCGAAAGCCTGCCCAAAACTCGATGATAGATCGCATTTAATTATTTTCCATTTTTCTTTATGTTTTGAATTATAGAAAATCATACTGTACAAAAAATAGGATAAACAAGTTGTTCTTTATTAAGGAGCTTCTTTTGAGTAAGCCATACAAGAGAAACAAAAAAAGCCCCGTAGGGCTTTTTATGAGATGTTCAATATATTTTGATTAGTGATCCGATGCGCCAGAAGCACCAATACCTGTCATTGAACGTACATATTGTGCATCGAAAGAAGCACGTTCTTTTTTCGCACGTGCTGAGTTGTCAGTCACTGAGAAGAACCAGCAGCAAAGGAAAGACAATGGCATCGCAAATAATGCAGGACCGTTAAATGGATTGATCGGTGTATCAGAGATTTTTAAAGTATCAACCCACACTGCTTTAGACAAGATGATCAGTACAACCGCTGTTACCAAGCCAACCACACCACCGATAACTGCTCCACGAGTAGTTAAACCTTTCCAGAACATTGAAAGAACAAGTACCGGGAAGTTTGCACAACATGCTACAGAGAATGCCAAACCTACCATGAATGCTACGTTTTGTTTTTCAAACAAAATACCCAAAATCATGGCAAAGATTGCTAAACCAAGTGTTGCGATTTTTGACATACGAAGTTCAGAAGCTGGAGTCGTTTGACCTTTCTTAAATACGTTAGCGTATAAGTCGTGCGAAATTGCAGACGCACCTGAAAGTGTTAAACCAGCAACAACAGCAAGAATCGTTGCGAACGCTACTGCTGAAATGAAGCCCATGAACAAGTCACCGCCTAAAGCATCACTTAAATGCACAGCCGCCATGTTGTTACCACCAACCAGCTCAAGCTTTCCTGACACTGCCATTTTTGCAACATCAAGGAATTGCGGGTTGTTTGATACGAACAAGATCGCACCAAAACCAATAATGAAAGTTAAAAGGTAAAAGTAACCAATGAAACCTGTTGCTACCACAACCGACTTACGTGCTTCTTTTGCGTCTTTTACAGTGAAGAAACGCATAAGAATATGTGGAAGACCCGCTGTACCAAACATCAGTGCTAAACCAAGTGATAAAGCATCAATTGGGTTTGCAGCAAGTTTACCCGGACCCATAATTTTTGAAGCATCTTCAAAGCTTACGTTATGAACTTTACTAAATACTTCAATTGATTGGGTAAACATATTGCTGAAGCTAAATCCAACCGCTTTCATCACCATGAATGCCATGAAGGTCGCACCGCTCAGTAACATGACCGCTTTAATGATTTGTACCCATGTGGTTGCCAACATGCCACCAAAAATTACATAGGCCATCATTAATAGACCAACGATGACAACCGCAATGTTGTAGTTCAAACCAAATAGCAATTTGATGAGCTGACCTGCACCAACCATTTGCGCAATCAAATAAAACGCGACAACAACAAGCGAGCTAAAAGCAGCGAGAGTACGAACCGGTTTTTCTTCAAGGCGGAATGACACGACATCGGAAAGGTTATATTTACCGAGGTTACGTAAACGCTCTGCTACCAAGAATAAAACGATTGGCCAACCTACCATGAATCCGAGTGAATAGAGCAAGCCATCAAAACCTGAGCTAAATACCATTGCGGAAATACCAAGGAATGACGCCGCTGACATATAGTCACCCGCAATTGCCAAACCGTTTTGGAAACCGCTGATTCCACCACCCGCAGTATAGAAATCTTGTGCAGATTGGGTTTGCTTTGCAGCCCATTTAGTAATGAACAGTGTGAAACCAACAAAGATGACAAACATGATAATGGCATGCCAGTTGGTTGCTTGTTGCTCTGCTTCACCTAAATCTGGGCTTGCCATAGCAACTGTTGAATATAGCGATGCTGCACCCAATAGGGCTTTCGCTTTTAATGAGTTCCATTTCATATTAGTGTAATCCTTTCTCGTGCGTGATGGCTTCAACTTCCTTCAGCGCTTCTTCACTCAACTGGTCAAGGGTATTATTTGCGATATAGGAATAGACACCACAGAGTAGGAAAGATAAAACAATAATTCCTAAACCAAGCGGGATACCCCATGTCGTTACACCACCACTAAAGGAACTCATCAAAAATTCTTTGTTGTAGCCCACAAGTAGCATAAAGCCCACATACAGCACTAACATGATGATGGTGAGCGTCCAGCTTAATGCACTTTTTTTCTTGACCATTTTTTGAAACTTTGGATTGCGTAGAATCTGTTCTACTTGGCTCTGATCCATAACCAAACTCCTTACCTAGTGCCCAACCTTGGTCACTTTTTTTTAATGTATTTTTTCATAATTAAAGTTAGCAAGATTCCAGCTTAGTCGTAACTTAGACTTTGGTCGTTAAAATTTAATCAATTTATAGCTTTGTTTCGGCTTGGGGTATGATAGGTATAAGGTTTCACTTATGTAGGTCATATGAACAGCTGGCTGATTATTGGGGTTCTCACTCTTTATATTGCGCTTTTATTTGTCTGTGCTTTTTTTGGTGAGAAGCATGCCAGTCGTCTCGGCACACGTGGCCGCATGTTTTTATTTAGTTTAACTTTAGGTGTCTACTGCTCTTCATGGACATTTTATGGGGCAACCGGCGCTGCCGTACGTGAAGGCGTTATCTTTTTACCTATTTATTTGGGTCCACTGTTATTTGTCTGGTTTGGTTATGACATCTGGCGGCGTTTAGGTCGAGTTCGCCAGCATCATGCGATTTCGTCAATCGCTGACTTTGTCGCAGCACGCTATGGTAAAAGTGGTGTACTGGCCTCATTAGTGACTATTCTTGCCGTTATTGCGATTATTCCCTATCTCGCCTTACAGCTCCGTGCGATTGCTTTAAGTACCTCTGTCATTATGGAGCAAAGCTCGCATATTCATACGACGACTAACAGCGTGTTATTGCTCACCAGTGTGCTTGCGATTTTAGCCATGATTTTTGGTACAAGGCAGATTGCAAACACGGAACAACACGGTGGACTCATGCTGGCGGTTGCATTTGAGTCATTTGTGAAGTTATTTGCTCTACTTTGTGTGGCTTTATTTTTTATTTTTGAATCGCCAGCTAACCTCAGCCAAATGACCTCTGATGTAAATCAGACTTTTCAAGAAGTACAACTCTTTGGTGTACCCGAAACTTTCTGGATTCAAACCTTACTGGCAGGCTTAGCCATTATTTGTTTACCACGTCAGTTCCACGTGGCAGTGGTTGAACTACGCGATGAAAAACATATTCGTGGTGCACGTAAGTGGTTCGCGGTTTATCTCATTTTAACTATTCTTGCGATTATTCCAATCGCAAGTTGGGCTTTACATGCCGCACCAAAGTTCCTGACTGTGCCCGATGTGGCTGTACTGTCCTTGCCTTTAAGTTATAACCAAGAGTGGCTCGCTTTATTGGCTTTTTTGGGCGGGTTCTCTGCATCAACAGGTATGTTACTGGTGTCATCAGTAGCATTATCTATTATGCTCAGTAACGACCTGATTATGCCAGCCCTATGGCGTTTTAAGTTGCTGTCACGTCACGACAAACATTTACCTAAAGTTCTGAAGTTTAGCCGTCGTATCAGTATTGTTGCAGTGATGCTACTCGGCTTTTTATTCTTCCATTTTTTTAATGATATTAACCAACTTTCGGTATTTGGATTATTAGCGTTTAGTGCGGTAGCTCAATTTGCACCTGCACTGATTGGGGGGTTGTATTGGCGAGGTGGAAGCCGCCAAGGTGTTTATGCAGGACTCATCATTGGATTTTTAATGTGGAGTTATACTTTACTATTTCCAACGATTTTACGTAGCTTGCCTGAAGCCTATCAGGATGCTGCTCAAAGTATTTTGCTTTTTGGTCCTTTTGGCATTAACGCCTTACGTCCAGAGTCTCTATTTGGTTTTGAGTCATTTGCACCTTTAACTCATGGTGTCATTTGGTCACTCGGTTTAAATATTCTTTTATATATCTGGATTTCTAAGCTTTACCGTCCAAGTGTGGCCGAACAAATTCAGGCAGAAAGCTTTTTTTATTATGAAACCAAGCCTCTACCTTCACCGCATACATCTACCGATTTAACCTACCTCCCCCATGATGCAGCTCGCTTAAAAGTGGGTGATTTATTTGCCTTAGCTAAAAGAATTACGGGTGAGCAACCTACTACACAAGCGTTCGAAAACTTTTGTGAGCAAAACCACCTCACCCTTAATCCAAATAGTATTGCCAACGGCATGTGGTGGCGTTTTACCGAGCAATATCTGGCAGGTATTATCGGTGCCGCTTCTGCACGGACATTGCTCACAACAGCAATGATTAATAACGGCCTCGCTTTAGGACAAGTCGCTAATATTTTAGACCAAGCCTCACAGTGGCAACGTTTTAATCAGAACCTACTTATGACCATGATTGACCACATGACCCAAGGGGTAAGTGTGGTTGATAAAAATATGTGTCTGGTCGCGTGGAACAACCAATATTTAAAACTATTTGGTTATCCAAAAGACCTTGTTTATGTCGGCTGCCCAATTGCCGACCTGATTCGTTATAATGCTGAACGCGGCGAATGTGGCCCCGGTTCAGTCGAAGAACATGTTCGTAAACGCTTACACTGGATGAAAGTCGGAAGCGCCCACGAATTTGAACGTATTCGTAAAGATGGCCGTGTGATTCAAATGCGAGGCAACCCAATTTCAGGCGGTGGCTTTGTGACGACATTTGCTGACATTACCGCTTTCCGTGCGAACGAAGCAGTCCTTGAAGCTCGTGTAAAGGATCGAACTCAACAGCTTGCTGATGCCTTAACAGAACAACAGCTTGCACGTGAACAAGCCGATATGGCCAATATGTCAAAGAGTCGATTTATTGCCGCGGCAAGTCACGACTTATTGCAACCGATGCATGCGGCTCGTCTGTTTAGTACTGTTCTTGAGCAAAGTATTTCGACAGAAGAAGACCGCCAAACATTACAACAACTTGACCGAGCACTCTATGGTGCCGAAAGTATGCTGTCTGCCCTACTCGATATCGCTCGTTTAGAAGGTGGCAGTATTCAGCCAAAACGACAGCCTTATCCTCTACACGATTTATTAAGCGATCTCGAACTACAGTTTAAGTCGATCGCTGCTCAGCGAAACATTTCACTAAAAGTTCATGATGTGTCGTTCTGGATTGATACCGACCCACAGTGGATTCGTCGTATTATTCAAAACTTTGTCAGCAATGCTTTACGCTATACCGCCAAAGGTCGAGTAGTCGTAGGTGTACTTCGTTCTGCACAACAGCCGAATCATATTCGAATTGGCGTTTGGGATACCGGACCAGGTATTGCTGAAGAACAACGAATTAAGCTTTTCCAAGAATTTGAACGTTGTGGACATTTGTCACCTTGGGGTGAACAAGGTTTAGGGTTAGGGCTTGCCATCGTCCAACGTATGACGGGTTTGCTCAATTACCCAGTTCATGTTTACTCAGAGTTGGGCAAAGGCTCATGCTTTATGATTGAAGTGCCTATTGTCGAGCCACCAAAAGTTGCAACTCCGACTGTACAAGCAGTGCCTTTAAAAACTAAGGCTTACCGTATTTTATGCTTAGACAATGATGAAACCATTTTAGAGGGTATGAGTAGTTTATTAGGCCGCTGGGGTTATCAGGTGTTCAAAGCTACCGAACCTGAGCAGGCTTTAGAAATTATTAAAAAAGAGAATATTCAGGTTTGGCTCATTGATCAACACTTGAACAACAACCAGTTGGGCGTTGATTTTATTAATCAAAATCGTCAAGAAGATGTTCCAGTTGCTTTAATTACAGCAGATTCTCACCCAGAATTACCACAGCAACTCAAAGAGCTAAATATTGTTTTACTTAAAAAACCACTTAAACCTGCCTCATTAAGAGCTTGGTTATCTGGGCTTAAAATTGCCAGCACAGCAGACTAATCTTTTTTCGCTCCTTAACCTTTTATAGGCTTGGGAGCGATTCTTGGCAAAAACGTTTGGCTAAATTTAAGCCAATAGGCAGAACTGCTCAAAAAGTCTACTTTTACCCAATAAATTATTGACCAAAATTTCCAAAGACTCTTTTTCTATGGCAAAGCCCACCTTTTTTGTAAGTGAACACGTGTACACCTAGTTACAATTTAATAAAGCATTGTTTTTATAATTATTTATTTACTAAAAACCACCATATACGACTTTAGTCGTATTCTACTTGCTTTCTGCATGACACATAAATATTCAAAACGCATTTTATTCGTCTGAAAATTTATTTGAATTTATTTTGCCTTATCGCACCCCTGCTCATGAATTAACGCAAAGGACCACTGCCATGAATATTTCTGATAACAACCCGCAAGGGCAACTTTCGTCTCAACAATTTTATCGCCAATACAGTGCCAATGCCTTACTTCCAGAATTAGATTGGCAGAGTATTTTTCCACATAGCAAACTAAGCGAAGCACATATCAAAGCACTTAACACAATTTATCAGTGTGCTGTACCTCTCGCGCTTAATGTATTTCACGATCTAAATTTTGATGTATTTGCACCTGCTGCTTATCATCCACAAGGCTTGGGCTTATTCGATAAGTTAGCGCAACAAGAAGAGAACTTCTTAAAAGTCCTTACTGCTGAAAGTGAAAATCTTGATCACGACACACGCCATCAAATCTGGAGCATGCTACTCCGTGGTGGCGCTGTTTTAGTTTTCAAAGCTTGGCTAGGTCATGTCAAACTTGGAGAAAATCAGTTAGATATGACTCAGTTTGATGAGCTTTCTGACTTACTATTTATTAAGACACCTCCGCATCAACTTGCTGAACGTTTGCATGTAGATGAAAAAGCAAAACTTGACCATATCTTCTTAATGTATGGCAATGACATTTTCCTTGATCGATTCAATAGTCTGGAAACTGCAGCTCTGTTTGTTGATTTAGGTGTTTATGATGCAGCTTTCTTAAGCTTACGTGATGACCGTGTGGCTGAATATTTAAAAAGCAAAGGCTATGTGACTCAAGAACAAATTGATGATTTGCAATGTGCGCTTAACCCACTGTACTGCGACAGCCTAACACCAAAGCAAGATTGCCTTGCCTAAGTGGAACATATAAAAAAGACCTCAATTGAGGTCTTTTTTTATTTTTAGATTTTCTTATCTTCAATATTGAGTGCACTAATTGCCAATACAGCCTGAGTACGATTTTGCACACCTAATTTTCTAAAAATGGCAGTTACATGCGCTTTAATGGTAGCTTCTGAAACATCAAGCTCATAAGCGATTTGTTTATTTAACAAGCCTTCCGCAACCATCATCAAAACACGGAATTGCTGAGGCGTTAAAGACTGAATACGTTCAGCCAAAGCTGTTTCATCTGCCGCTCGCGGGTCAAGATTAATATTTGATGGTAGGTTTGGCGGTAACCAGATTTCGCCATCTAGAACTTGACGAATCGCTTCACCAATATGACTTGGATGAGCCGATTTAGGAATATAACCCATTGCACCATGTGCAATCGCACGTTGAATAATTGAAGCTTCTTCGTGTGCAGAAACCACAATAATAGGAATAGCTGGATATTGTGCTCTTACATAGACCAGAGCCGAAAAGCCTGAAGCACCCGGTAAATTTAAATCGAGTAATACCAAATCAGGTTCTGCCCCATTTTCCAAACGCTCATAAAACTCATCAACCGAAGCTGTTTCATGAATTTGTGCCTGTGGCAGGCTATAACGTACTGCTTGAATTAAAGCATGACGAAACAAAGGATGATCATCAACGATTAAAATATTCATAAGCGATTAAAGTAATCTTGAGCATAAGTATGGCCTATTGTAACCCTACTATTTAGATGAAAGATATGCTCATCTTATCCATTTTTATGCAAAATGTTGATAAATGCTGAACTTAGCCTCAATTTTTAGATGTTTTTACCTTTTAATCAAAATTAATCTGTTTTTTATATAAGCTTACTTTTTATTATAAAAAATATATCACCTATAATTATATGAAATAAAAACAGTAACTTAAACAAATTACAAAGTATAAAAATCAACTATTTAGGTTTTATATTTAAAACTGATAAGGTTGACCAATTTCGTTATTTTACAGTTTGCCGTCATTGTTGATTAATAAGTCCAATGTTGTTTTTTAGGCTTAGGAACCAAATCATGACTGGTATCGCATCATCAAAACCTTTAAATATTGTTGCCGTTTCTGGTGGATTAAATACGCCATCTAAGACCGAAAGTCTGGTTCAGGCCATTCTTGATGAGTTATCTGAAGCAATTGATATTAAAGTTCACTTTATTAAATTAAGTGAAATTGGACCATTATTAGGCGGTGCATTTTATCGCAACCAACTTCCACAGCGTGTACAAGATGACCTTGCAGCAGTTGAAGCAGCAGATGCCCTAATTGTAGGTACTCCTGTTTATCGCGCCTCTTTTACAGGTCTTTTCAAACACTTTTTCGACTTTGTTGAACAAACGGCATTAGTTGATGTGCCTGTACTTTTAGCAGCATCAGGTGGTAGTGATCGCCATGCCTTGGTACTCGAACATCAACTTCGTCCATTGTTTAGTTTCTTCCAAGCACAAACTTTACCGATTGGTGTTTATGCGACAGATCGTGACTTTACCCCTGAATATACAGTGAAAAGTGAGCAATTAGCAGACCGTATTACCCTAGCAGTAGCGCGTGCATTGCCAATTTTAGAATGGGCGCCAGCAAAAGGTAAACGCGCCGAGGTGATCAAATCTAAGACTCAGCAAGCGAATCAAGAGTTAGGTATTAACAAGCAAATTGAGCAAGAAGAAGTATTACCTTCAGCAGCTGTACCAAACCTTGATGCAGCAGAATCTCGTTTGCATCACAAGTCCGGTAAATCATTAACGCATGTTGCCTAAGCGCAATGTAGCTAAATAAAAAGAACGAATGGGGAGAGCGCACCATGACGCAATTACAACAACCGATTAAATTTGCTTATTGGGTACCAAATGTAAGCGGTGGCCTTGTAGTAAGTAACATCGAACAGCGTACAGACTGGAGTTATGACTACAATGTTCGACTTGCACAGGCAGCCGAAAACAATGGTTTTGAATATGCGCTCACTCAAATTCGTTTTACGGCGGGCTATGGGGCAGAAAACCAGCATGAATCTGTGAGTTTCAGTCATGCATTACTTGCAAAAACTGAGAAACTTAAAGTGATTGCGGCTATTCTGCCCGGCCCTTGGAAACCGGCACTTGCAGCTAAACAACTCGCGACAATCGACTATTTAACTCAAGGCCGTATTGCAATTAACGTGGTGAGTGGCTGGTTCAGAGGCGAGTTTGATGCGATTGGTGAAGAATGGCCTGAGCATGATGAACGTTATGTCCGCTCCGAAGAATTTATTCGCACGCTAAAAGGGATCTGGACCACCGACAACTATAGTTTCGATGGTAAATACTACCAGTTCCAAAACTACACGCTTAAACCGAAACCTTTGCAAAAGCCTTATATTGAAATTTTCCAAGGTGGTAGCTCACGTGCTGCACGTGATATGGCTTCTCGCGTTTCTGACTGGTATTTCACTAACGGCAATACCGTCGAAGAAATTCAAAAACAAGTAGAAGACATTCGTATCAAAGCAAAAGCCAATAACCATCACGTCAAAATTGGTGTAAATGCGTTCATTATTGCCAGAGATACCGAAGAAGAAGCAAAAGCGGTACTTCAAGAAATTATTGATAAAGCCAACACTGAAGCTGTAAATGCCTTTGGCGATGCAACACGTGAAGCAGGTGCAGCTTCTCCAGAGCAACAAGGTAACTGGGCAAAATCAACTTTTGAAGATTTAGTGCAATACAACGATGGCTTTAAAACCAATTTAATTGGTACACCTCAGCAAATTGCAGAGCGTATTGTGGCGCTTAAAAATGTAGGTGTCGATTTGGTTCTTTCCGGATTCTTACACTTTATTGAAGAGGTGGAATATTTCGGAGAAAAAGTGCTGCCGCTCGTTCGTCAGTTAGAACTTCAACAGGAAAAGGAGGTAGAAATCCAAGCGAAATCAGCCTAAAAAACTCCAGTTAAAACAGCGCAAGATAATAAAAACAACAAATTAAAATAAAGTTTTATTGGCTCCAAGACTCGGCTTGGAGCTTTTATTTTTTTAAGGTTTCTCAACTTCTCGAACGACTGTTTCAACCGAATATCGGCACCATTTTGAAAGAACCTCAATAAATTCATTTAATGCTGCAGGTTCAAAATGACTGACAATCATATAACAAGCATTGCCCATGACTTTAAAGCATTCATCGATTTGTTCGTATTGCTTCACTAAATTTTCAATTTCTTCAAAAGCGCGTTGTTCATTTAAATGCAAATGAATAAATTGTTTATACGAATAGTGAACGGCAATGGTGTAGTTTTTGATAACCCCAGCATCCATTAATTGAGCAATTCGAGCACCCACAGCCTGCCCCGTCCGGTGAACACGCTGCCCGATTTCTTTATTTGTCAGACGAGAATCTTGTTTGAGCAATGCAATAATTTTTAGATCAATCGGGTCTAATTCAATATTCATTTTTCATGGCGAAAGAAAACTAGCGTTAATGCTTTCATAGGACTATAGCCGATTTTGCGGGCAGAGAATAACCTTGTTTTATCTTATACAAACAAGAGTGTTCTCATGAAACAAGCACTGTTAGTTATCGATGTTCAAAATGATTATTTTAAAAATGGCAAAATGGAATTGGTTGGACCAGATCAAGCGCTCGATAAAATAAAGCAGCTGGAACAATATTTTAATGAGAAAAACTTACCCATTATTTATGTGCAGCATATTAACCCACCACAAGCCAGCTTCTTTCAAGAAAATACAGATGGAGTGTTACTTCATCCTGAACTCAATGTTCACAATGACTCATTGGTTGTAACAAAGCATTATCCAAACAGTTTTTTAGAGACCAATTTAGATGAACTTTTAAAAGCGCATCAAATTGAGCAACTCGTGATTACAGGCATGATGACACATATGTGTATTGACTCAGGGACACGTGCAGCTAAAGAACTGGGTTATCAACCGATCTTAATTGCAGATGCAACGGCAACTCGTGATTTAAGCTATGCTGGAAAGATTGCAAAAGCTGAAGACGTACAAACAGCTTTTTTAACTGCGCTGAGTACGTTTGCAAATGTACAAAATACTGCTGACTTTTTAGCAAGCTCTTAATCGAGCTCAATAGAAAAGCCCCAAATGGGGCTTTTCTTAGAGATTATTTTTGCTTATCAGGATAAACCGTTGCAATTAACTGATCTACTACAGCAGGTTCAGCCAAAGTTGAAGTATCACCTAAACTATCCAGCTCATTGGCCGCAATCTTTCTTAAAATACGGCGCATGATTTTACCAGAACGCGTTTTCGGTAATGCTGGTGCCCAATGCAGTGCATCGGGTGAAGCCACTGGACCAAGCACTTTACGTACCCAGTTAATTAACTCTTTACGCAGTTCTTCCGACTCTGGAACACCCGCCTGTAAGGTCACAAAAGTACAAATACCTTGCCCTTTAATATCATGCGGCATACCCACCACCGCAGCTTCTGCAACCGATTCATGTGAAACAAGAGCACTTTCAATTTCAGCCGTACCTAAACGGTGACCTGAAACGTTTAAGACATCGTCAACACGACCTGTAATCCAGTAATAACCATCTTGATCACGGCGAGCACCATCACCTGTAAAATAAGTATTTTTAAAGGTTGAGAAGTACGCCTCGATAAAGCGATCAGGATCGCCCCAAATGGTACGCATCTGACCCGGCCATGAATCTTTAATGACTAGATTACCTTCAGCGGCACCTTCTAGCTCATTGCCCTCGCCATCTACAATTGCGGGTTGAATACCAAATAACGGACGCGTTGCCGAACCCGGTTTTAATGCTGTTGCACCCGGTAATGGAGCAATCAAAATACCGCCTGTTTCGGTTTGCCACCATGTATCAACAATTGGACAGCGGCCTTCACCAACAACGTTGTAGTACCAATTCCAAGCCTCAGGGTTAATAGGTTCACCCACTGAACCTAACAAACGCAGGCTGCTACGGTTACTTTCACGTACATACGAATCGCCTTCTCGCATCATGGCACGAATCGCAGTTGGCGCTGTATATAGAATAGAGACTTTGTGTTTATCGACCACATGACCAAGACGTGCCCATGTTGGATATTGAGGGACGCCCTCAAACATTAAGGTCGTCGTACCATTTGCAAGTGGTCCATAAATCAAATAACTATGCCCTGTAATCCAGCCAATATCAGCTGTACACCAGTACACGTCATCTTGTTTTAAATCAAAAACTTCTTTAAAGGTACTGGTTACATAAACCAGATAACCGCCCGTAGTATGTAACACACCTTTCGGTTTACCTGTTGAGCCCGAGGTATAAAGAATAAATAAAGGGTCTTCCGCCTTCATTGGTTCTGGAGGACAGTCAGCATCCACCTCCATAATAATGAGGTGATACCACAAATCACGACCAGGCTTCATTTCAATCGGGTTTGCATTGCGGTAAACCACAATCACGTTTTCAACGCACTCGGTACCCGGCAATGCTAAAGCCAAATCGACGTTTTCTTTAAGGGGTAATAGTTTGCCAGCACGTAGACTTGAGTCTGCGGTAATTACAAGTTTAGCTTGGCTGTCTTCAATACGACTTGCCAATGAGTCTGGTGAGAACCCACCAAAGACTACGCAGTGAACAGCACCAATTCGGGCACAGGCTAACATGGCAATTGCAGCCTCAGTCACCATTGGCATATACAGCACAACGCGGTCACCTTTACCAATGCCATATTTCTTCAAAACGTTGGCAAAGCGGCAGACTTCATCGTGCAATTCTTTATAAGAAACGATTTTATGACGAGAAGGATGGTCCCCTTCCCAAATAATTGCAGGTTTATGAGGATGTTCTTTAAGATGCCTGTCCAAGCAGTTTGCTGACACGTTCAACTCACCATCAGCAAACCATTCAATTTTGAAATTGTCTTTGTCAAAACTGGTATTTTTAACTTGGGTAAATGGCTTTATCCAATCGACAATTTTAGCTTGCTCTG
Organism: Acinetobacter nosocomialis; assembly: GCA_025736915.1. GTDB lineage: Bacteria > Pseudomonadota > Gammaproteobacteria > Pseudomonadales > Moraxellaceae > Acinetobacter > Acinetobacter nosocomialis_A. The sequence goes on from CP107049.1 coordinate 1,781,883, forward strand.
CCCAGAATTCATCTGGGTTCTCGATAGAGTGTTGATAACGTTTAAAGTAGTCTGCTTCAACAGTACGAGCTGTTTTTTTAAATTCCTCTGGTACTGGATAGATCTCATTCATACGCAACTTCCTTGATCTTGTGCATCCCATCTCGAGACTGTGGCTATTATTTTACTGGATCTTATTTGTATGCCTTTTCAGTATGATGACTCTTTCAAAGCCAAGACAATCCGACTTTGGTCATATATTAACCACTTACTCAAGCATACGAAATTGTGAACATTTTTATAAAATTAAGTTGATTTAAAACATTTGTCTATAGGGTCTGTTCATACTTTATATATAAATTGCGTTGTAAGCTAAAATTTCACGAAACAAGGCATGAAATGCAGAAAATAGCGCCCCTATTGTCAAATTTCATAACGCAGTTTTGGGTAATTTTAGCTACAACCCTTTGGGACAGAAATACTTTTTGATGCTGTGTCGTTAGATATTACTCATTTAGAATAACTAAATATTCATAATATCTGCCTACCATCATCTAAAAAGTATTCTCTGTCGCAATCATAGATAAAATATAAACAGACCCTCGCATTACTTTTATAATTTTTTGAAGATTTGATGGTTTTGACCATCAACAAAGATTATTTTACCTTTTAGACGCAGCACAGGAATAAAATAATATGTTTGCCGAAACACCCTCTTCACGTCCACCACAACTTCCATTTAAAGACAGCCCTTTTTCAATTCATGGTCGCTTTAACCGCATGAGTTATTTGGGTGGTTATGGACTGATTTATTTAGTCACCCTCTTGGGCTATTTCATTTTGGCCTCATTTCTTGGAAGCTTTCAGCTTTCAAGTAATCTATTTAATTTTGAGTTTTACAGTTCTCTTTCTGGCGTAAGTGCTTTAGTCGTCTGGGCTTTTTGGCTATTTTTGATTTATTTAAATATTGTTCTGGTTGTTAGACGTTTGCACGATTTAAATAAAAGTGGCTGGATGGGGCTGCTGCTATTTATTCCAGTCGTACAGTTCTTTTTCATGATCTATCTACTGCTTGCCTCTGGTACAGCAGGTACTAATCAATATGGTCCAGCTCGACCTTCAACATTTATAGAAAAACTGATGGCTTGGCTTATTTTGTTAGCTATTTTAATTAGTCTCATTTCCACAGCAGGCTTTTTTTATTATTTCTCTGGGACCGATACCCTAGAAACACCAACACAAATCTTACAAAAAGGAACGCAATACTTTTAATTAAAAAACACTTTATTATTTAGTTGAACTCATTATAGTAGGCGCACATTTTATCTCCTACTATGATGGAAGCTGAAAAATAGCTTTCATGAATTTATTCAATCGAGACTTGTCGTGGCTGATGAACAAAAATCCTTAACGGATGTTGCAAAAAATACAGGCGAACTGTTGCAAGAAGCGGGTACTAAAACCACTCAAACGGTTTTAGCACATACCGAGAAATATCATGATGCATATACCACTATCGACAAAATTGTAGATAGTTTCTGGGAACGTGTACCTTATATCTGCATTGCGATTACCGTTTTTATTATTTTTTGGCTATTGACCAAGTTATTTAAGTTCTTTGTTCGTAAGACTTTAGAAAATCGCTCTTATACTCGCCAAAATCTGGTACTTGTTTTAAACCGTGTCGGCAGTACAACAATTTTATTCTTTGGTTTCTTAATTGCTCTCGTCATTATGATTCCAGGGTTCACACCGGGCCAACTCATGAGTGCCTTAGGTATTGGTTCGGTCGCAATTGGTTTTGCGTTTAAAGATATTTTCCAAAACTTGCTCTCGGGTATTTTGATTTTATTAAGCGAGCCATTCCGTATTGGTGATTCAATTGTTGTAAATTCGCTTGAAGGAACTGTTGAAGATATTCAGATTCGTGCAACCTTCTTACGCTCACCAGATGGCCGTCGTATTGTTATTCCAAACGCAACTGTTTATACAAGTGCCTTAACGGTAAATACAGCCTATCAACAACGACGCTGCGAGTTTGTGGTTGGAATTGGCTATGACGACGATGAGCAAAAAGCGAAGCAAATTATTTTAGATATTCTCAATAATGACCGAAATGTACTGAGTCAGCCTGCTTTTTCGGTTAACGTGACAGCTCTAGCCGACTTCTCGGTTAACCTTACGGTACGCTGGTGGATTAATACCACTGAGACAGATATTTCGTCATCTACAAGCACTATTCAAGCCGAAGTAAAACAAGCCTTCAATGCAAATGGCATTAATATTCCTTACCCTATTCAGGAATTAAAAATGGCTGCAAATCATTTGCCATTGAATGCTGATAACTCAGCTAAATAAACGCCCTAAAATATAAGAAATAGACGTTTCGGTTCTTAAAATACGGTTGCCTAAGCTCACAGCCTGGCAGCCGTTTTTTGTGAGTAAATCAATTTCATAGGGAATGAAGCCACCTTCGGGCCCCACGACAATACTGCAAGCATGGTCAATGTTACTTGACATACTCTGCTCAGCATAAGGATGAGCCACATAGGCAGGAGATTCTTCTGAAATGAGTGTTGGCAAAACGTCTTCAACAAAAGGTTTAAAACGTTTATACATCTGAACTTCAGGAACGATGGTGTCACCCGCTTGTTCAAGTCCAAGCGTAACGTATTGATCAATTTGTTGTAAAAAAGGGGTTTGCCAATAGCTTTTATCAACGCGATAACTATGAATTAGGCTTATCTTTTCAACACCTAAAGTCACGCTATCCATAATTAAACGGCGTAAAACCTTAGGTCTTGGCAAAGCCACAATTAAATGAACTGGAAGTTTTGCCGGTACTGCTTCTTTAAGAATGGGGCGTACACCAACTTTTTGCTCATCAATCGAAATAATTTCTGTGACATAACGAGCACCATTACGAATACCAACTTTCAGATTTTGGCCAACCGTAATATCAAGATGTTCACGTAAATGTTGTAATTGGCGCTTTGAATGAATCGACCAGATTTCTGACTGAGTATCTTCAGGTTCTAGTAAAACAATATTCATGGTTTTTCGGCCAAATACCGGTTAATTACCCCAATATGTTTTTGTAATGAACCTTGGTTACGCTGTAATACTTTATGCGCCTGTACCACTAACTGTTCAGTGGCTTCAGGTTCTGCCAGACAAGCCAACCAGATATTAACGACCTGCTGTGCATCTTGAGCAATCAGTACGCCATTTTCATCAATGAACTCATCAACAATTGTTTGAAAGTTGAAATAACGAGGTCCAACCACTGTAGGTACATTTAAAACCATAGGTTCTAAAATATTATGTCCACCACCCGGCTCATTTAAAGAACCCCCTACAAAGCACACCTGACTTAAGGCGTACCATAACCAAAGCTCCCCCATGCTATCGGCCAAGTAAACCTGCGTGCTGGCATGAATACTCTGCCCCATGCTTCTTCGATGAGTGACTAAATTTAAATTTTGGCAAACCTCAAATACTTCATCGAAGCGTTCAGGATGGCGCGGTACAACTATACATACCAACTCACGATCTGAATTTAAATGAGGTGCAAGTGCCTCCAAAATTTGTTGTTCTTCGGGTGCATGTGTACTGGCAATCGTCACAACCTGACGATTTGCCAAATACCACTGCTGATGCAATTGGGCAGCTTGCTTAATAAAAGCCTCGGGCGCATGAATATCAAACTTAATATTTCCAACAACCTGACTTTTATGCTCGTCTAAACCAAGCTCGACATAACGCTGACGGGTTGCACTATCTTGTGCTAGTACCCAGTCGATTTGCTTTAACATACCAGCAGTTAAACCTGAGACTTTGCTATAACCTTTTGCTGACTTTTCAGATAAGCGAGCATTAAGTAATAAACATGGTACATGCTGTAACTTGGCTTGATCGATTAAATTTGGCCAAAGCTCTGTTTCAACTAGTGCTAAAAGTCTCGGTTGGTATGACTCAAAAAATTGTTTTAAAAGCGGTTTTTGGTCTACAGGCAAATAAACCGCTTGGAATAAATCTAGATAAGGTTCTTTTAAAAAAAGTGACTTGGCACGAGCTTGACCTGTTTTTGTAGTATTGGTCACTAAAACTGGCTGGCCAACTTTGAGATAGTGCTCAATGAGTGGCTGTGCAGCATTGGTTTCCCCGACTGAAACAGCATGAAACCAGATGGCTTTTACATTCTTCGGATCTTCAAACGGCCCAAATCTTTCCAGACATTCCTGTTGATATAATTCCAGACTTTCTGCACGTCTTTTTATCCGCCAGCGATAAAACGGTTTTAATAAATGGAGTGCTGTGTTGTACCAAAATGGGGTCGCCAAGCGGTTTGCCTCAAATAGTCAAAATTTAAAAACTGGGGAAAATATAACATAGATAAAAAAAATGGCAGAGTTTCGATACCTAAACTCTACCATATACAAGAAAACTCATTGACTGAACTCACAAAAGAGCAAGTTCAGTAAAAAGAAAAGCTTAATAATAGAATGATTTTATGAAGCTTCTAAAGCAGGATAGTCCGTATAACCTTCAGCGCCTTTCGCATATAAAGTCGTTGGTTGAAGTTCATTTAATGGTAGACCTTGCTCTAAACGTTGTAAAAGATCTGGGTTCGCAATATAAGCCTTACCAAAAGATACAGCATCTGCCTGACCTTCACGCAAAATACGTTTTGCTGACTCTGGTGTTAGGTTCTCATTGGCAATCCATACACCATTAAATTTTTCGCGAAGTTTAGGACCAATACTATCGGCAGCTTCATACTCACGAGAGAAAATGAAAGCTACATTACGTTGACTCAATTGTTCAACCACATAACCGAATGTTGCTAACGGGTTTTCATCACCCATATCGTGTGAATCGCCACGCGGTGCAATATGTACACCTACTCGGCCAGCGCCCCACACTTCAATAAAGGCATCAACCACTTCTAATAATAAACGAGCGCGGTTTTCAACCGGACCACCATATTCATCATCACGTTGGTTGGTATTACTTTGAAGGAACTGGTCAATTAAATAACCATTTGCAGCGTGTAACTCAACACCATCAAAACCTGCTGCTTTAGCCAGCTCTGCTGAATGTTTATACTGAGCAACAACTTCTTTAATTTCTTCAATCGAAAGCGCACGTGGTTTTACATATGGGCGCTTAGGACGTAATAAACTCACTTCACCCGCAGGTTGAATCGCACTTGGTGCAACAGGAATATCGCCATCCAAAAGTTCAGGATCTGAAATACGGCCCACATGCCAAAGTTGAACTACAATTTTTGAACCTTGCGCATGAACTGCTTCAATAATCTTGTTCCACGCTTGTGCCTGCTCTTGTGACCATAGTCCAGGAGTGTCTGCATAACCCACAGTTTTTGAACCAATCACTGTTGCTTCAGTGAGAATGAGACCAGCATTTGCACGTTGCTGATAATATTCCACCATTAAGTCGTTTGGAACACGGCTTTCGCCACTACGTGCACGTGTTAATGGGGCCATTACCAGTCGATTTTTAATTTCAAAATCACCAACTGTTAAGGGAGTATTGAGTTCAGCCATGATCGCCTCGACTTACACTTTATTTGTTTTAAAGTGTTTGTTTTAAATGTTCGATATATTGCTGAATCAAAGCTTCGTTACGTGAAAAATAAGACCATTGCCCATATTTTTGGACCTGAATGAGACCGGCCTGCTGTAATACAGACAAATGATTAGACATTGTAGACTGAGCTACTTTACCCAAACGTTCAATATGACCTGCGCAAACCCCTTTTTCAAAACTACCACCACACTCTTCTACCGGTAAATAATGCGCAGGTTCTTTTAACCATTGCAGAATCTGCCGACGCAGAGGATTGGCTAGGGCTTTGCTAATTGCATCAATATCCATAGGCTCAACACGTCTTTTAAACGAACAAAGCTTCGTTCAGCATTTCGAAAACATAATATCGCATTTTTTCGATATTCATATCCATTTTTTTCGATATTCATATCGTATTTTTCCGATTAACTTCCGATCACTGAACTGCTTTGCCGTTTTAATCGCTAAAAATTTAAGAGTTTTAGAGAACTAAAAGTTCAAAAGACTCTTATAACCCCTGCTTTAAACTCGCTTCAATGAAACGATCAAGGTCACCGTCAAGAACTGCACCAGTGTTTGAGTTTTCAACACCTGTACGTAAGTCCTTAATACGAGAGTCATCAAGTACATAAGAACGAATTTGGCTACCCCAACCAATATCAGACTTCGAGTCTTCAAGTGCTTGAGCTGCTTCATTACGTTTTTGCATTTCTAGTTCATACAATTTTGCACGTAACTGTTTCCATGCATGATCACGGTTCGCATGTTGTGAACGCTGGTTTTGACACGCAACCACAATACCAGATGGAATGTGCGTCAAACGAACTGCTGAATCTGTTTTGTTAATGTGCTGACCACCTGCACCAGATGCACGGTAAGTATCAGTACGAACATCAGAAGGATTAATATCAATTTCGATATTGTCATCAACTTCCGGTGAGATAAACACCGCAGAGAATGACGTATGACGGCGGTTACCACTGTCGAATGGTGATTTACGCACTAAACGGTGTACACCTGATTCTGTACGTAACCAGCCATATGCATATTCACCTTCAACACGAATCGTTGCAGATTTAATCCCTGCTACATCACCATCAGATACTTCCATAAGTTCTGCTTTAAAACCGTGACGCTCAATCCAGCGCATATACATACGTAATAACATTGAAGCCCAATCTTGTGCTTCTGTACCACCTGAACCTGCTTGAATCTCGACATAGCAAGGATTCGGGTCCATTGGGTTGCTAAACATACGGCGGAATTCAAGTTTTGCTAATTCTTCTTCGGCAGCGCCAAGCTCAGATTGCACATCTACCAGCAAGCTTTCATCATCAGCTTCAACAGCTAAATCCAGCATTGCTTTGGCATCTTCAAGCTGTGTAGATAAACCATCCAACACATTAATAACGTTTTCTAGTTCGCCCTTTTCTTTTGCCATTGCCTGAGCACGGTTTTGATCATTCCAGATCGCAGGGTCTTCTAACTCACGTAAAACTTCTTCTAAACGTTCTTTTTTCAGATCGTAGTCAAAGATACCCCCGTAGTGTTTGGCTACGATCAGTTAAGTCTTTCAATTGGTTTAGATAAGGATTAATTTCCACGCGAGTGTTCCCATAAAAACAGATAAACAGTCGAATATTTTATCATAGCTATGGTTATCTTCGAACCTGCTTTAATCTTTAACTCGTATTTTCAATTTAAAAGTTTTTTATTTCTTTCAGAAGATTTTAAGCTTTACTCGTAACATCCCCATACAAAATTGGATAGTTTTCCAGCATTTTTGAGTTTCTACACAAAATCTCCTCAATTTTAATAAAATAAAACATTATGTTTATATATATAAAAATCAATATTTTAAATTAAATATATTTACAAAAAAAGCACATGGTTACAGTACGGTTACTTGAGCAAGATTGACGCTAAGTGATTTTGCTCTAGACTAAAAGTTGTAACAAAACATTTATAAAATCGTTTTTAGAGGGGAGAGATTCCATGAAAAAACTAGCAATTGCATCAGCTCTTTTATCTGCACTTGCAGTAAGCGGCGCAGCAAACGCTTACCAAGCTGAAGTTGGTGGTTCTTACACTTATCTTGATCCAGATAACGGCAGCAGCGTAAGCAAATTCGGTGTTGATGGGACTTATTATTTCAACCCTGTGCAAACACGTAATTCACCGCTTGCTGAAGCAGCATTCTTAAACCGTGCAAGCAACGTTAACGCACACGTTAACTATGGCGATAACAGCGGTACTAAAGATACTCAATATGGCGTAGGTGTTGAATATTATGTTCCTAACACTGACTTCTACCTTAGCGGTGATGTAGGCAGAAATGAACGTGAAATCGACAACACAAACTACGACCAGAAAGTTACAACTTATGCTGCTGAAGTAGGTTACTTACCAGCACCAGGTTTGTTACTTGCTTTGGGTGTTAAAGGTTATGACGAAAAAGACGGTAAAGATGGCGCAGACCCTACCGTTCGTGCGAAATACGTGACTCAAGTTGGTCAACATGACGTAAACCTTGAAGCTTATGGCGCGTTTGGTGACCTTGACGAATATAAAGTTCGTGGTGACTACTACATCGATAAAACTTTAAGTTTAGGTGTGGACTACTACAACAATGACTTAACTGATAAAGACGAATGGGGCATTAATGCTAAAAAATTCTTGAATCAGCAAGTAAGTCTTGAAGGTCGTATTGGTTTCGGTGATAACGACAACACTTATGGTGTTCGTGCAGCATACCGCTTCTAATCTTACCTAGATTAAAAAAATCCGCTCAATTGAGCGGATTTTTTTTATTGATTTAAATGCACAATTCGCAGCTGTAAGCTCACATTGCCATTAAAAACATTACGGTCTATTTCATAGACCAAATGTACATGGTCACGCATAGGATCAAACTCGAAGCGGCCTGCTGCGTTAAAAGCAATTGCATCGAAACTATATTGATCTAAAGCCAATTTAAGTTTTAAATGTGTCTCTTTGAGCCAACGGAAATCGATAACTTTAAAATATCCTTCAAATTGAGGCAGTGGAAATTTTTGTCCCCACGGGCCTAACTGCTCAATCCAGTTCAAGGTATCTAACTGCAAAGCAGAAACAGGTAGCTCACCATCAGTCCATAATGTCGCTTGAAAGATAGATTCATCCATCGCAGCGACACAATCATTAAATACCGTTTTAAAAGCTTCAAAGTTTTCTTTACGTATAGTCAAGCCCGCTGCCGCTGCATGCCCACCAAAATGGCTCACCAATTCAGGATGTTGTTCGGCAACTTGTTCAATGGTATCTCGAATGTGGACACCATCAATTGAACGTGCCGAGCCTTTGATATGAATGCCATCTTCATCGGGTGCAAAAACTATCGTTGGTCGATGGAACTGCTCTTTTAAACGCCCCGCGACTATACCAATGACGCCTTGGTGCCAGTTTTCTTCAAATAGAACAAGTGCCGCAGGAATATCTTGCTGTGAAAGTTGCAAAGTATCTAAGGCCGATAAAGCTTGTTGCTTCATCTCTCCTTCAATTTGGCGGCGATCTATATTTAGTTGATTTAATTGCTGAGCAATCGGATACGCAGTTTCCATCGTCTCTGCTAATAAACACTCGATCCCAATGCGCATACTCTCCATACGTCCAGCAGCATTAATGCGCGGTCCGAGCACAAAACCTAAATCTTGGGCACGTATAGAAGTAGCTTCTCGACCAGCGATATCAAGTAAGGCTAAAATTCCAACTCGACACTGATGTTGCTGAATGCGTTTTACACCAGCATCGACCAATATACGGTTGTTATAATCTAGAACAGCCACATCGGCATAGGTTCCCAAAGCGACTAAGTCTAGATATTGGGTGACTTTACTGGTAGTTTTACCCTGTTTATTACGTAGACTCGCCAAATTGGCAAGCACATAGAAGGCAACACCAACACCGGCAAGCGCTTTACTTGGAAACTCACAGCCTAATTGATTTGGGTTTACCACAGCCTCAGCAAGTGGAGTTTCTTTAGTCGTTAAATGATGGTCGGTAATAATCACTTGCATGCCTAGGGCATGTGCTGCATCAACACCAGCATGGCTAGAAATTCCATTATCGACTGTAATTAATAGATCGGGTTGATAAGTTTGATGAGCAAGCTCAGCAATGGCTGGAGTAAGACCATAACCATATTTAAATCGGTCTGGAACCAAATAGTCGACTTGTGCTCCCATGTCGCGAAGCACGAGCATCATTAAAGCTGTGCTGGTTGCACCATCAGCATCATAGTCCCCCACAACCACAATTTTTTTCTGTTCATCAATGGCTTGATCCATTAATGCGACAGCAGCATCCAATCCTTTGAGCTCTGGAGCAAGCAGATTCTTAAGTTTTAGCTCTAGTTCTTGTTCAGACTGCACTCCACGTCTTGCCAAAATCTCGGCAATAAACGGAGGCACGCCCTGAAACTGTTCAGGGCGTGTCAATAAAGGTCTTTGTTTAATTTGTATTTTTGTCATTTAAGGCATCAGTCGGTGCAATGTCCATTGACCGTCGATTTTTTCATAACTCAAGCGGTCATGTAAACGATTTGGTCGCCCTTGCCAGAATTCATAATAATCCGGTTGCAAACGATACCCGCCCCAAAACTCTGGCTTATCGAGTACTTCACGGCTTTGAACTCGTTGTTGCAAGTCTTGGAAACGCTGCTGTAACAACTCTCGACTTTCGATCTTTCCGCTTTGAGGCGTACTGATATGAGCTGCAATCTGGCTATCGCGTGGACGTTTATGGTAATAGTCCGTAGATTCCTGTTCAGGAATCTTCACAACATACCCACCCACTCGTACCTGACGCTCTAGACTTGGCCAATAAAATAACAGCTCAGCATATGGATTTTCTGCCAAATCTGCCCCTTTCTGGCTGTCATAGTTGGTATAGAAATCATACCCTGCTTCTGTCGCACCACGTAACAATACAGTTCTGACATGCGGACGACCGCTAGCACTTGCTGTTGCCAACGACATCGCATATGGTTCGTGCAAGTTAGCAGCTAAGGCATGATTAAACCAACCTAAGAATTGCTCATGTGGATTGCTAGCTACTTGTGTCTCGTACAATTCACCTTGTTCATAGCTTAAGCGTAATTCACTTAAGTCTTTAATGACATCACTCATGCCATACACCTTATGCGACTTGTGCTTGTGAACGGACTGCATTTGCTAAATGTTCAGCCAAAGCATTCACTTCTTGTTCGTCATCACCTTCAACCATGACACGAATGACTGGCTCAGTTCCAGACTTACGAACTAAAATACGTCCACGACCTTTAAGTTGCTCTTCTGCTTTATTGAACTCAGTCACTAATGCCGGAATAGAGTATGGATCAAGCATTTGTTCTAAACGTATATTTACAAGCACTTGCGGGAATAATTTAAAGTCCTGAACCAATTCATGGAGCGCTTTATTCTGCTCAACCATGACCGTTAACACTTGAAGTGCTGCAATAATCGCATCACCTGTTGTGCTCTTGTCTAACGTTAAAATATGACCAGATGGCTCACCACCTGTAACCCATCCATTTTCATCTAATGCTTGTAATACATAGCGGTCACCAACTTTTGCACGGACAAAGCCAACATTTGCTTTTTCAAGTGCAACTTCAAGTGCCATATTACTCATAACAGTACCAACAATACCTACTGGCTTGTTTTTCGCCTGAGTTGCTAAAATATATAAGATATGGTCACCATCAATTAAGTTACCAAACTTATCGACCATTACAACACGATCAGCATCACCATCAAAAGCAATTCCTAAATCGGCTTCTTGTTCAACCACTGCTTTTTGTAAGCTTTCTGGATGCGTAGAACCACAGTTTTCATTAATATTTAAACCATCTGGTTCGTTGTAGAGAGCCACAACTTTGGCACCTAACTCACGGAAAACTGAAGGCCCAACGCTATAAGCTGCACCATGTGCACAATCCACAACAATTTTTAAATTATTTAAATCGAAGTGGTATGGGAATGTAGATTTACAAAATTCGATGTAACGGCCATTTGCATCATTTACACGAACACTTTTACCTAAATTCGCTGTGTCTTCAATAAATAAATCTTTTTCTAATTCTTTATTGATTTCTTCCTGCAATGAATCTGGTAATTTTTTACCTTCACTTGAGAAGAACTTAATCCCGTTATCAAAATATGGGTTATGTGATGCAGAAATAACAATGCCTGCATGGGCATGTAAGGCACGGGTAAGATGTGCAATTGCCGGAGTCGGTAATGGACCAAGCAAATGAACATATACGCCAGCCGCATTTAACCCCGCCTGTAAAGCAGACTCTAAAATATAGCCAGATAAACGAGTATCTTTTCCTAATACCACAAGCGGTTTATTTTTTGGACTCGTTCGTTTTAATACCTTCCCTGCGGCAAAACCGAGTTTTAAAGCAAACTCTGGTGTAATCGGCATTTGCCCAAATTTTCCACGAATACCATCCGTTCCAAAATAACTCATAGCTTATCTCATTTTACGCCACTTCAGCCGTGGCTCATTTCATATATGGCCATTCTGCCATATCTCTTTTCATTAGATTTACTTTACACCAAAAACAAAAAGCCGTCAGTGTACTGACGGCTTTCTTGATTGATTTGGTTACCAAAATCTAACCAACACGATAGTTCGGAGCTTCTTTAGTAATCGTTACATCATGGACATGTGACTCAGACATACCCGCTGAAGTAATTTTCACAAATTTCGCATTTTGACGAAGATCTTCAATCACTGATGAACCCGTATAACCCATAGATGAACGTAAACCACCCATCATTTGATGAACGATGTTACCCATTGGGCCTTTATATGGAACACGACCTTCAATTCCTTCTGGTACTAACTTTTCAGCACCTGCTTTTGAGTCTTGGAAGTAACGGTCAGCAGAACCTGTTGCTCCAGCCATTGCACCTAATGAGCCCATACCACGATATGCTTTGTAGTAACGGCCTTGGAAGAATTCAACTTCACCTGGTGCTTCTTCAGTACCCGCTAGAAGTGAACCAACCATGATTGTGCTTGCGCCCGCACCGATCGCTTTTGCCATATCGCCAGAGAAACGGATACCGCCATCTGCAATTAAAGGAATTTGATCTTTCAGTGCATTAGCAACGCTGTCAATCGCAGAAATTTGCGGCATACCAATACCTGCCACAATACGTGTTGTACAGATAGAACCAGGACCAATACCCACTTTTACAGCATCTGCACCAGCATCTAATAATGCTAATGCAGCATCACCAGTTGCGATGTTTCCACCAATCACTTGTACTTGAGGGAAGTTTTGTTTTACCCAACGTACACGTTCAATTACACCAGCTGAGTGACCGTGTGCTGTATCAACAACAATAACGTCAACACCAGCTTCAACCAACGCTTCCACACGACTTGGTGTATCAGCACCTGTACCTACCGCAGCACCAACACGTAAGCGACCAAGATCATCTTTACAACTGTTTGGATAACTCTCAGCTTTACGGAAGTCAGTTACCGTAATTAAACCTTTGAGTTCGTTGTTTTCGCCAACAACCAAAACTTTTTCAATGCGATGCTTTTGCAATAATGCTTGAATATTTTCTTTAGACTCGCCTTCACGCACAGTAACCAAACGATCTTGGCCTGTCATGATGTTACTAACAGGTTGTTCCAAGTTAGTTTCAAAACGCGTATCACGGCCTGTCACAATACCAACAACCTTGCCGTCTTTAACAACAGGTACACCGCTAATGTTATTAGCGCCGGTAATTGCAATAAGTTCACGTACTGTAGTTTCTGGGGTTACAGTGATTGGATCTTTCACCATACCCGCTTCGAATTTTTTCACACGGCGTACTTCTGCAGCTTGAGCAGCAATATCCATGTTTTTGTGCAAAATCCCGATACCACCATTTTGCGCCATTGCAATCGCCATACGTGACTCAGTCACTGTATCCATTGCAGCTGAAACTAATGGGATATTTAAATGAATGCCGCGAGTTAAACGTGTCTTTAGAGAGACATCTTTTGGGAGAACAGTAGAGTAGGCAGGAAGTAATAAGACATCATCGAAGGTTAGCGCTTCTTGAACGATGGTCAGCATAACAATCTCACTGGTAAATTCCGTGAGCTATTATAAACAAATTTCAATGCAATTTTCATATTATCTTTGCCTTTTTCAGCAATAGATATTCACCTACTCTAAATATTTCTCACTTATTATCGTGTTAGCTCATATTTAACTCACCTGATCATAGTCATGATCATTTTCTGAATCTGCTGGGCTTACTTCAATCAGAGGAATCAGCTGGTGCGCCAAGCGCGCTTTGTTACACTGTTCATCAGCAATCTGTACCTCTTTACAGGTAGAACTACGCACAGCATAGATAGAACAGCCCACCTCTTTACCAATTTCACCCGTCAAAGCCTGACATCGTGGCTGAGCCTGATTAGTTCCACGCATACACGAATAAACGGGTGTCAAAGGTTCAACAAGATGTTCATCTATGAACTCGGCCTCAGCCCAGTAAAATGAAACCCGAAAATGTGCACAACATGCCCCACAGCGAAGGCACTCATCTGGAGTCGCAACTTGAGATAACATTTTTATTCAAATTCTCGTCATCAAAAATTTTTCTGTGACGCAAAATCCTAAAAAAATTTCAAATTGGACTCAAGATATTGAACTTAAATTTTTTATGTTGGACAGCTGAAAATTTGTTCAGTCATTAAATCTACACCGCATGGCAAGGTCTCAATCCAGTCTAAAAACTGGTTAATCATTTCTTTGCCAATAAATGGAGTCCCATGCTGAGGCACAATCATCTCAATATCCATTTGACGAACCATGTTGACCCATAAACGGATGACTTTATTGGAACACATATAACGTTGGTGAAAAGCTTTCATTTTCAGCACATGGGCATCGAAATCTTTGAGAGGCTGACTTGCATCTTCAACAATAGAAGCCCCCATATCACCTGAAAATAAAATTTTGGCAACTGGATCATAAAACTGAAAATTACCCACCGAATGTAGAAAATGTGCCGGAACCATGACAAGCTTTGATTCACCTAATTGAATCACTTGACCACGATCTGGCAACTCAATGAGACGGTCTTCCCAATTTCCTTTCATACGCTCACTCATAAATGATGAATTTAAGTGAGGTAAAAATCGCGCCCATAATTTAGAGGCAACCACTTTAGCATCGGTATAAACCAACCAACGAGGCATTGAAGTAATAATATCTGGGTCTTGATGTGAAGCGATTACATAGTCCAGATTTTTAAGACGAGTATATTTATTAAGTTCCATCGTCAATGGAACATAGGTCAAGTCACCACCTGGATCAATAACAGCTGCCCTTTCATGATCAATAATTAAAAATTGATTGGCTTGTATGCCTTCCCCTTTCACCAAACTGGTAAAACTAATACATTTATGTACGCCATTATCAAATAGTATCTGCGATGTTGTTTTTTCAAACCCCATACAATTCCCCAAAAAAAACTTTAAATATTAGATATTTTTATATCCCTACTAAAATAAAGGGATTCTAAAGCACTTGCAATGAATTGATTGATATTTCTCATAATATTTTAAAATTGATTTTACTTTTCTTATTCTATAAATGAATCATCAATAAATTGAGCAACCCTCTAGCATCTCCTTAAATAAACAGTATCGTGAAGTTTAACTACTTAAACACTCAATAAAAAACGCACTCTTAATGAATGCGTTTTTATATAAGCGAAAAGTATTTTAGAAGAAATAATGTTGTACTAACGTAGAAACACCTACGATAAAGAAAATAGCTGCACCAATTTTATGAATGAGCGAGATAGATAAACGTTCAGCCAATTTATTACCAATAAATACAGCTGGTGCATTCGCAATCATCATCCCTAGTGTTGTACCCAACATCACCCAGAAGATACTGTCATAGCGTGCAGCTAAAGCGACAGTTGCAATCTGGGTTTTATCACCAATTTCTGCTAAGAAAAATAAAATAAAGGTTGCACCAAAAACACCAAACTTTTGCCATTTATTAATACTATCAGTTTCATCGTCGAGCTTATCTGGAATAAGCATCCAGAACGCCATACCAATGAAACCAACCGCGAGTACCCAAACTAAAATTTCAGGACTGAGCACGGTCGTAATCCATTGCCCAAGCACAGCAGAAATACCATGATTAATGAGAGTTGCTAAAAGAATCGCAATCAGAATAGGGATTGGCTTACGAAAACGCGCAGATAGTAAAAGTGCCAACAATTGAGTTTTATCACCCATTTCAGCGAGGGCAACAATTGAGGTAGAAATCAGAAATTCTTGCATGTCGGTTCTCTGGCTAGCATAAATGCCTATGACCTACCCCTCCTGCTAGCCAAATATCATAAAATGATTGCAGAGTGGTAAATCAAAGGTCTTGCCAACTCAGGAACGATGAGACGTTTAAGCTATGATGACCATGTTCTGTTGAACAATTATGTTGACCATCACCTATTCACATTTGCTGTGAATAGCGGCTACTCCCCAATGAAGTATGCGTTTATTATATTCAAGTCACTCTATTTTTCAAACATTCAAGCAATAAATTTTACCCACGCCCACACCAATAAACGCGCAAGACCTAATAACACTGCAAAATAAGCACTTATATGAATGAAGCCAATATGGCTGTTGCTCGTTCCAGCCTGATATTCAAAGGGCAAAATCAAAGTAGCGACAAACACTTCAAAACCCATCACCACGTAAGTCATCCATTCCCACGGGAAGTGTAAAATACTGACCCATATTCCCATCAATAAAAATACAATCAACAGTAAGGGCAACATAATTTTCAGGAAACCCAACATTTACTATTTCTCCTTTACCTGATAACGAGAAATTTCTCCTCACGCTCAATAAGCCATGCTTAGCCTGTAGATTAACCCAAAATTTAATTAAAGAGATATCAAAAACAAAACCCCGCCGAAGCGAGGTTTTAGTCAATAATTTCAAAGTATTAGATTAATAAAGTACGAATATCTTTAAGAAGTTTCGTAAGTTTATTTGTAAAGCGAGCTGCATCTGCACCATTAATTACACGGTGATCATAAGACAATGACAACGGCAACATTAAGCGTGGATCAAAGTCTTTACCATTCCAAACCGGTTGCATCGTTGCAGGTGAAATACCCAAAATCGCAACTTGTGGCCAGTTCACAAGAGGCGTAAATGCTGTGCCACCTATTGCGCCTAAGCTTGAAATGGTGAAATTCGCACCTTGCAAGTCTTTCGGTGATAATTTCTTATCACGCGCTTTTTGACCTAACACACCCAATTCAACTGCAATTTGCTTAATTGATTTTTGGTCTGGGTTACGAAGTACTGGCACAGTTAAACCATCAGGTGTTGCTACTGCAATTCCCATATGGATTTCATTGCGCAAGAGCACTGATTTACCGTCATCAGATAGATGACCTGCGAACTCACGCTCTTCTTTCAACAAATGCGCAACCGCTTTGATAATGAATGCCATAATCGTCAGGCTGATACCTTCTTTTTTGAAGTTGCCTTTCAGTTCATTACGCCAATCTTCTAACTCAGTAATATCAGCCAAATCAAACTGGGTGACTTGCGGAATAAAATTGTTCAGCGACAATTGCGGAATTGATACTTGCTGCAAACGCGTCAGTACTTTTTCTTCCACGCCACCAAATGCAGTAAAGTCAGGAAGCTTTGGCAAACCTGAAACCGCTGGTGCAGCCGCAGCAACTGGCGCCGCCGCTTGCGGTGCAGTTAAACGACTCTTCACATAAGCAAAGATATCTTCTTTAACAACACGGCCATGCTCACCAGAAGTTTTAACTTGTGACAAAATCACGCCAAGTTCACGAGCCAGCTTACGAACAGCAGGGCCTGCATATACTTTAGCATTTTCAGCTTCTTGCTCTTTCGTTAACTTATCAACACCAGATGTTGATGCTACAGGTGCAGACTGAGTCGCAGCAGGAGCTGCCGCTTTAGGTGCTGCTGTCTGTGGAGCCGGTGCAGCTTCTGCTTTTGCCGCTGGAGCTGCTGCAGGTGCTTGACCTTCAGCTTCAATTGTTGCAAGCAATATACCCTGTGAAACCTGTTGGCCTGCTTGCAAGTGAATTGCTTTTACAACACCGGCAACAGTACTTGGAACTTCTACCGTTGCTTTATCAGATTCAACCACAACAAGGCTTTGGTCTACATCAACTTTATCGCCAACTTGTACTAATATTTCAGCAACAACTGCTTTATCTACACCTAAGTCAGGAACATTGATATCAACTGGACCAGATTGAGTAGCAGCTGACGCTACAGTTTCTTGCTTTGCAGCAACTGGTTCAGCGGCCGCTGCTGTAGAAGCAGGAGCTTCTGCTTGCGCACTTGATGCAGACGTCGTTTTCACTTGAATAAGAACAACACCTTCTTTAACGGTATCGCCTTCTTTCACTTGAATACTTTCTACAGTACCAGCAACACTGCTTGGAACTTCTACAGTCGCCTTATCTGACTCTACAACAACAATACTTTGTTCAACATCAATTTGGTCACCCACTTTAACGAGGATTTCACCAACCAATGCTTTCTCAACGCCGATGTCAGGTACAGTCACGTCAACTGTTGCAGTTGATGTAGCGGCAGCTGGTTGAGCTGAAGCTTGAGTTTGTTGTGCAGGTGCTGGAGCAGCTGGTTTTTCAGCCGCAGGCGCCGGTGTTGGCTCTGGTGCTGCTTGTGCTGCACCTTCTGCTTCGATCTCAATCAAAGCAACACCTTCAGTCACATCATCACCTTGGTTAATCAGGATGCTTTTTACCACACCTGCTGAAGTGCTAGGCACTTCAACAGTTGCTTTATCAGACTCAAGCACAACGATACTGTCGTCAACTTCAACGCGGTCGCCAACTTTTACTAAAATTTCAGCGACGTTTGCTTTATCTACACCAATATCAGGGGTCTTAATTTGCATGCTTAGTTCCCCTCACCTGTTTGCGTTTCATTGTATTCAGCAACTGGCTGAACTTCCGGATGTGCTTGTGGAGCCCATGCAACCGGACGGTCAGTATCTAACTCAAAGTTAGAAATTGCATCTTTCACTAAACGTGCATCTACTTCACCTTCGTCAGCTAGTTTTTTCAACGTAGCAACAACGATATGTGCAGCATCAACACCAAAGAAACTACGTAAGTTCGCACGTGTATCTGAACGGCCATAACCATCTGTACCCAATGCAACAAATGGACGACCATCTGGAAGGTACGCACGAATTTGTTCGCTATAAGCACGCATATGGTCTGTAGCAGAAACTACGATACCTTCTGTACCACGTAATTGCTTAGATACCCAAGATTCTTTCACTTCTTCAGCAAGTGGGTGTAAGCGGTTGTATTCTTCACATGCCATACCATCACGAGACAACTCATTGAAGCTTGTTACGCTCCAAACGTTTGAATGGATTTGATACTCATCACGTAAGATTTTCGCAGCTTTAATCACTTCACGAAGAATTACACCTGAACCAAGTAATTGAACAGTTGCTTTTTCATCTTTTTCGAACAAGTACATACCACGTTTAATGCCTTCCTCAGCGCCTTCTGGCATTGCAGGATGCTCGTAGTTCTCGTTCATTACTGTTAAGTAATAGAACACACGTTCTTGGTTCACATACATACGTTTTAAACCGTCATGTACGATTACAGCTAACTCATAACCAAAACATGGATCATAAGATACGCAGTTTGGAATTGTGTTTGCCAAGATATGTGAATGACCATCTTGGTGCTGCAAACCTTCACCGTTCAATGTTGTACGACCAGCAGTTGCACCTAACAAGAAACCTTGAGCTTGTGCATCACCAGCTGCCCATGCAATGTCACCAATACGTTGGAAACCAAACATTGAGTAGTACATGTACATTGGAATCATTGGCAAGTTATTCGTTGAATAACTTGTCGCTAATGCAGCCCATGCACTCATCGCACCAGCTTCGTTAATTCCTTCTTGAAGCATGTGACCGTCACTTGCTTCACGGTAATGCATTAACTGTTCTTGGTCTTCTGGAGTATATTTTTGACCGTGAGCGGCATAAATACCAAGCTGACGGAACATACCTTCTAAACCAAAAGTACGTGCTTCATCTGGAACGATTGGTACTACGCGGTCTTTAATTGCTTTTTCTTTAAGTAAAGCAGCAATTAAACGCACCATTACCATCGTAGTAGATTGTTCTTTACCACCTGAACCATTTAATACTGCATCAAATACAGATAATTCAGGAATTGCTAAAGTTTCACTCTCACGACGACGCGCAGGTAGGTAACCACCTAATGCTTCACGACGCGCCTTCATGTACTTCATTTCTGGAGAGTTTTCACTTGGGCGGTAGAATGGAAGCTCTTCTAACTTATCATCTGTAAATGGAAGATTGAAACGGTCACGTACATATTTCAAAGAGTCGATCTGCATTTTCTTGATTTGGTGAGTTTTGTTCACCGCTTCAATTTCTTCAGACAAACCATAACCTTTAACAGTTTTCGCAAGAATAACTGTTGGTTGACCTTTGGCTTTCATAGCTTCTGCATATGCAGCAAAAACCTTGTACGGGTCATGACCACCACGGTTGAGATTATCGATGTCTTCATCGCTTAAGTCTTTTACAAGTTCCGCAGCTTCTG
Source organism: Acinetobacter nosocomialis (assembly GCA_025736915.1). Lineage (GTDB taxonomy): Bacteria > Pseudomonadota > Gammaproteobacteria > Pseudomonadales > Moraxellaceae > Acinetobacter > Acinetobacter nosocomialis_A. Next base: position 1,802,171 of record CP107049.1, read on the forward strand.
GGTACTTGCCAAAGAATTTCTCACGTGTATATGCGCCACCTTTTACTTGATAGCGTTGGTACTCACCATCAACAGTTTCTTCCATTACCGCTTTTAAAGCGCCTGTGCTGTCTTTTGCAAGTAGTGGATCCCAATGACGGCCCCATACTACTTTAATGACACGCCAGCCTGCACCACGGAATAAAGATTCTAATTCTTGAATAATTTTACCGTTACCACGTACAGGACCATCTAGACGCTGTAAGTTACAGTTAACTACCCAAATGAGGTTATCTAGCTTTTCACGACCAGCAAGTGAAATTGCACCAGTACTTTCTGGCTCATCCATTTCACCATCGCCAAGATAAGCCCAGACTTTACGATCTTCTTCTTTGATCAAGCCACGGTTCATCAAATATTTTTGAATGTGTGCTTGATAAATCGACATGATTGGACCAAGACCCATTGATACAGTTGGGAATTGCCAATAGTCCGGCATTAAATATGGATGTGGATAGCTTGGTAAACCGTTACCGCCAACTTCACGGCGGAAATTACTTAACTGTTCTTCAGTTAAACGTCCTTCGAGGAATGAACGTGCATAAATACCAGGAGCACAGTGCCCTTGGTAATAAATCATATCTCCGCCAAAGTTATCGCTGTTTGCGCGGAAGAAATGGTTAAAACCTACGTCATATAATGTTGCACTTGATGCGAAACTCGCCAAGTGACCACCTAAATCATCACCTGTTTTATTCGCGCGAAGTACCATTGCTAAGGCATTCCAACGAATCAATGCACGAATACGGCGTTCCATATCTTGGTCGCCTGGCATTGCAGGTTGTTCTTCAACAGAAATTGTATTTAAGTAAGGTGTATTGAGACGTTGAATTGGAACATGCTTAGCAATTGCTTGTTGGTAAAGTTTTTCCAACAAGAATGCCGCTCGCTCAGTTCCCATATGTTGTAAAACTGAATCGAATGCATCTTGCCATTCTTGGGTTTCTTGTGCGTCGGAGTCACCGTAAAACGCCATAATTCACCTGTTCCTTGTTCTCTAATCTACTTTGTATTTTTACCACGTTTTGCCCCTCTCAAGTTATTGCCACGGGTGAATGTGAGGGGGCCCTATTATTTTCTGAATGAATAGTCATTGACCGAGCATGAGTCAAAATAACAAAAAAACGCCAATATTGGCGTTTTTTTATACGATCATTGCGTTAAGAAAGGTTTATGTTCATTTTCAGATTCACAAATTCAATAACCTTGATCTTTTAAGAAATGCAATTAAGGCAACATTGCTAAGTAAGTTGATGGATTCTTACGTTGACCATCTTTAACTACTTCATAGTGTAAATGTGGTCCAGTACAACGACCTGTACAACCCACATTAGCAATATGGTCACCAGCAGAAACCTGATCACCCACACGAACCATTAAACGTGAAGCGTGCGCATAGCGTGTTAAATAACCATTACCATGGTTAATTTCAACATATTGACCATAACCTGTACCCCAGCCTGATTTAGTTACAATACCAGGACCTGTTGCATAGATTGGTGTACCACTTGGCGCAGACATATCCAAACCACCGTGATGCTCTGCACGACCACCCATGGTACGGCCACCAAAGTTAGAAGAAACACGTACGCTATCAGGAAGAGGATGAGAAACTAACCAAGAATAAGGATTTGAAGAAGAGGCATTGAAAGAGCTTTTAGCGGTCGTATGACCATATTTTTTTGCCAGTGAGTCATTGTTGAGCTCAACTGTTTTTGGGCGTAAAGTGACTGAAACTTTAGCACTTGCCGGAAGATCTAAATCATCAGGATGCGTATATGAACCTTGAGATAATGTTTTTGATAACTGTTCCAATCGATCTGAGTCAGTAGATTGGTTAATATTTTGATAATCTGCAAAAGCAACCGATGCTGCCGAAGCGGCAAGTGAAAACGCTAATAAAATACGACGCGTGTGCATAAAAACCTCTTGAAACTGTTCTTACTCAAGTTCCTTATGATCTCTTCCTTGATATCGGTTGAAATGAACGCTTAAGATTAGGACAAGAAACCATTCGAGAACGATCAATGTCTAAACCCGATAACGTTTTTCAACAATCCGGAAAACACATAAAAACAGGAAACCTTACGTTTCTAACAACGCAAGTCGCGCAATGGCAAAGACTTACGAAAATAATCCAACCCTTATTGCCCCAACCGGAACAATGGCAGGTCGTGTGTTATCAAAATGGCACTTTAATTATTACTGGTGAAAATCAGGCAATGATTAGTCAACTCAGCTATTTACAGAGCCAATATATATCTAAATTATCTCAACTTGAAGGATTAAAAGACCTACAAAGAATTCAAGTTCGCCTAAGAAATAAAACTATTTCTACAGCGCCCCCATCTGAGCCTTCTAAATCCATCCCCCCGGAAACACAAGAAATGTTACGTAGTGCTGCCGACTTCGTGAGCGACCCTAAGCTTAGCCAAGCTTTACTACGTTTGGCAAGCAATAAAAAATGATGAGCTTTCTATTCCTTAATTAGAATCGTTCTTATTATGTGACTAAAATCACAATTTACATTGTTATATTATAACGTAGCCAAATAAAGACAATGACTTATGTCACACTCACGTATGGAATTGGACAGTCTTTCTCGTCATTAAATGTTACAATTTCATAATTACTCGGATCACTTTGAACATTGCGTAATAACTGATTATTTAAAGCATGTCCTGACTTATAACCATCAAACTTGGCAATAATTTGATGACCAAGTAAATACAAATCACCTACTGCATCTAAAATTTTGTGTCGGACAAATTCATCAGCAAATCGTAAACCTTCTTCGTTCACAACCCCTGTATCATCTACACCAATGGCATTATCCAGACTTGCACCTAAAGCTAAATTATTTGCTTTGAGGTAATCTAAGTCTTTCATAAAGCCAAAAGTTCGTGCTTCACTGACCTCATACACAAATGTTTCGGTCGAAAAATCGATAGTCGCAGATTGATATTCTTTGGCAAAGGCAGGATGATCAAAATCAATGGTAAAGTTAAGTTGAAAACCATTATGCGGTCTAAAAATTGCTTTTTTATCATCAATTAAAGCTTCAACTGGCTTTAATATTCTTATAAATTTTTTCGGAGCATCTTGTTCACGCAGACCACCTTGCATGAGCAAATAAATAAATGGTCCAGCACTACCATCCATAATTGGAACTTCAGATGCTGATACTTCTACGATTAAATTATCGATTCCTAAACCCGCAATCGCACTCATTACATGCTCAATTGTCCCGACCTTAATATCACCAGTGACAAGGTTTGAACACATAAATGCTTCTTGAATGAGCAATGCATTGGCAGGAATATCGACAGGTGGATCCAAATCGATACGGCGAAATACAATACCTCCATCCACGGTATGTGGAATGAAATTGATCATCACTTTTTGACCGCTATGAAGACCTATTCCACTCGCTTTTACCACACGATTGAGAGTACGTTGTTTCACCATGCTTTGTAACTTCTTTTTTAAAACCGCTATACGTTAGCATATTTAGTCATTGATCAAAAATAAAAAAAGGCAGTGTTTATACACTGCCTTTTAATAGATTGGACGCTAAATTACTTACGTTGCTGATTTTTCAAGTAATCTTGAATACTCATTGGCGAAGAACGCGGTGATGAACTTGGTGCATTATTCACATCATTTTCAGCATTTTGACGTTTATTAATTGCAGGAACATCATCTTCATCTACAGATTGTGCAGATTGAGTTGCAGTATGGCTTACTGTATTACGCTTTCTTGGTTCTGCATCAGCTGCATTACGTGTTAAACCAGTAGCTATAACAGTTACACGTAATTCATCACGCGCATCTGGATCAAATACCGTACCGTAGAAGATTTCACCTTCATCAAGGTCAACAATCTGGTTAACTACATCAGTAATGATTTCAGTTTCGCGTAACGTGATGTCATCACCACCTGTAATGTTAATTAACACGCCTTTCGCATTAATAATATTCACATTATCAAGTAGTGGACTACGAATTGCCTGTTCAGCAGCTTGACGCGCGCGGTCTTCACCACGACCTAAACCAGCACCCATCATTGCATAACCGCGAGTACTCATTGCAGTTTTCAAGTCGGCGAAGTCAAGGTTAATGTGACCACGGTTAACCACAAGGTCAAAGATACTACGTACAGCGTTTAACAATACATCATCTGCCTTTTTATAGGCATCTTTCATTGAAATATCACCATACACGCTTAATAAACGTTGGTTAGGAATAATGATCAATGAATCAACATGTGCTTCAAGCGCTTCAATACCACGCTCAGCAGATTTTTGACGACGACGACCTTCAAAGTTAAATGGAGTCGTTACCACACCAACAGTCAAAATCCCCATTTCTTTAGCAACTTCAGCAACAACCGGAGCTGCACCAGTACCTGTACCACCACCCATACCAGCGGTTACAAATACCATGTCAGTTCCTTCAAGGTGCTGACGAATAATTTCACGGCTTTCTTCTGCGGCAACCTGACCTACTTCAGGGTTAGCACCAGCACCTAGACCACGTGTACTTTGCTCACCTAACTGAATTTTGAAAGGGGCATTCATACAATCAAGTGCTTGTTTATCTGTATTGGCACAAACGAATTTAACACCCTGAATATCAGACTGTACCATGTGCTGAACGGCATTACCGCCACCGCCACCTACACCAAATACAGTGAAACGGGCTTGACCGTTGCCATCGTTTAGTTCATCTTCTATAAATTCAAATGAGGCCATGACCTTTAGGGTTCCTAATACATTATGGCAGTCACTTCAGCCCGTATACTGCCTTGATTTTCAAAAATAACTAATTTTAAGAATGCTGTGCAATACAAACCTTGTCAAGTACAGTGGTTTTCTCTTACAACTTCCTAACAATTCTACCAATAAATCCATACATCCTAAAAAATGGCTTTAAGTTTGCTATTAAACGCATTCCAGCCATTCACCATTCGTTCCCATACCGAACGGTCATTCCCCTCTTCAGGTTCCTCAACAGCTTCTTGTAATTCGCTTTGGCTAAACATAAGCAAACCAGCTGCTGTCGCATAAATTGATCGGCGTAATGCAGCTTGATGCTGATCATCAGCATACACCTGTAACGGTGGATTACCTAAATGAGCAGATACACCTAGCATACGACGCGCTAAACTCACCATACCTTCAATCTGGCAAGCATCACCTGTCAATACAACGCCATGATATAGGCCATGGATTGCACCGCTTTGTTCGAGTTCTTCGCGAATTTGGCTGAAAATCTCTTCATAACGAGCAATAATAATTTCTGATAACTCAATACGACTAATCGTTTGAGGTCCATCAATACCCTGTACCTGAATCATATGGTCAGGCTTAACAGCACTTAGATCAACACAGCCATGCAGAATTTTAATGCGCTCAGCTTCTTCAGTAGTTGTTTGCAACACAGCAGCAATGTCACGTGTCACATGCTCACCACCACGTTGTAATGTACGTGCTAAAGCCAAACGGCCATCTAAATAAACTGCTAGGTTGGTAATACCTGCACCAATATCAACAAGACAAACGCCATATTCTTTTTCATCTTTCAGCAAACTTGCTTCAGCCGTAGCCAAGCAAGAGACCACCATTTTCTCTACACCAATGTTCGCACCTTTCATGGCACGATCAAGGTTTTGCATAGTGGCAATCGGCATCATCATAAGTTGATAGTGGCCAGTCATACTATGAGCGGTCATATTGATTGGGTTTTGAACCCATTCAGCAGAGTCGCCTAACTCAAACCCTAACGGGACAGCACTTGCTAAATAGTAGTCAGAAGTCACATGGCTTGCTTTTGCTAACTCTAATGCACGTACAACTTCATTGGTTGTAATCACATGTGCAGGATTAGCAACAGGTGTGCGTCCAGAAGCATAGAAACTTTGCAGCTCGGTACTCGGAATTGATACCCACGCACTATGAATGCGACATTCGGCCATATTTTCCGCTTCAGCAACGGCGTTTTTAATCGCAGCAATGACTTTATCGAGACTTACAATTTTTCCTTTGTTCATGCCTCGATTGCGAGCAGTTGCCATACCGATAACCTGAATGTTATCCGGCGCATGAATTTTTCCAATCAAAACTGAAACTTTATGCGTCCCAATGTCAATCGCAACAACTGAGGGAACAGCTTCACTCATCACTCATACCATTTCTTTGTTGTCTAATACCAGGCAAATTGCCTATTTTAAAGCCACGTATTATGGCTTTGCTTTTGCACCACCTGCAATGCTTGTGTCATCACTCGTTACAACAAACTGACCATTCACAATTTTAGGTGGGGTTGCATTCTTCCATTGAATAGATAATCCATTACGATATCGTAAATCAATGGCTGAGATTTTCGTCCACACAGGTTTTAGGTCAGATTGTGCCAAGTGACTTAAACGTTGCAATTTATTCATTGTTTGGTCTTGGTCAACAATAATTCGTAAACCAGAGTCAAACTGCATAAACCAAGTCATTCGCTCTGTTAGATATAACTCTTTTAAACGCAAATTAACAGGATGGAATAACTGATTAATTTCATTATAGCGTCGCATCATCATTTTAGACTGGCTTACCGGACCATGTAACAGCGGAAGCTCAGGATGAAGTCTCGGTTCTGCCTCACTAAATACGTCACCACCATCGCTTAATAAGCGACCTGTTCCCCAACGGGCGATCGCATGTCGAGGCATCACACGAACACGAATACCATTTGGCCAGGCACGAGATACGACAACTCGGTCTACCCATGAAATTTCTAATGCTTTATCACGAATCTGCTCTAAGTCAGACGTAAAATAATTATCTTTTACAATCGGCTGCACATACCGCATCACTTGCTGATTCTCAACAGAAGTTGTTGAACCTACCACTTCAAGTTTTGCGACAGTTGCATCAGTAATAACTTTATATAGACCGTAAATTCCGGCTGCCAAGACTAAAAAGGCAATAACCAGCAACACCCATCCGCCAGCATTGGCAAGCTTTTGCTTGCGCGTAGGCGGTTTTTCATGAATGGAGGTAATCGCCGCACGTTTACGGCGCATGGAAGCCGGAAGTTGTGCCATATTTAAGCCGTACCTTCCAATGTTTGCTCAAGAATTGCAACACACAATTCATCAAAGCTATAACCCACAGCTTTAGCTGCTTTTGGCACAAGCGAGTGGCTGGTCATACCTGGTACGGTATTTACTTCTAAAAGCCAGAAATTACCTTGCTCATCCTGCATTGCATCAATACGGCCCCAACCTTCTGCACCTACGGCTTGGAAAGCACGTAAACATAAGGCTTGTAGGTTTTTCTCTTCGCTCTCGCTGAGACCACAAGGAATACCATATTCGACATCATTACGTTGATATTTTGCTTCATAGTCATAGAAAGCAACATCTGCTGGTGGCTGCAAACGAATAACAGGTAAAGGCTGACCATTTAAGAATGAAATCGTAAATTCACGACCCGTAATCCATTTTTCTGCCATTACTACAGCATCGTGCTGAGTTGCTTTTTCAATTGCTGCTGCAAAATCTTCAGCTTTCTCAACCTTACTCATGCCTACACTTGAACCTTCATGTACAGGCTTGATAATGACAGGTAAACCTAATTCAGCAATGACTGAATCCAGGTCAGTTTCTTTAGTAATAATGCGATACGGTGCTGTTGGTAAGTCACTGCCTTGCCAAATTTGCTTGGTTTTGACCTTGTCCATACCAATTGCAGAACCTTGCACACCTGTCCCTGTATAAGGGATGTTTAACCACTCAAGTGCGCCTTGGATTTGACCGTCTTCACCGCCACGACCATGCAATACAATAAATGCGCGGTCGTAGTTTACAAGTTCAGTTACGCTACGGTCTTGCGGATCAAATGCCTCAGCCTGAACGCCTGAACGTAACAAAGCGTCCAGAACTGCCTGACCACTATCTAAAGACACAGCACGCTCAGCCGATTTTCCACCAAGTAACACAGCAACTTTGCCGAATTTTGTAGCATTTGACACGTTTAAATCCTTAACCCGATAATTCAATACTTTTTGTTTATTTCACATACAAATGATGCTGTGCAAGTTCTACTGAAATTGCTCCCACGTTACCTGCACCTTGCGTTAATAACAAGTCATTTGGTTGTAACACATTTTGCATGATGTTTTGCAAATTACCGTCAACCGGATCAATCAAAATCGGCTCAACCTGACCACGCAAACGAATACTACGCGCCAAAGTACGGCTATCTGCACCAACAATTGGTTTTTCCCCAGCCGGATACACTTCTAGTAATAATAATTGGTCGACTTGAGATAAAACTTCAATAAAGTCGTCAAAACAATCACGTGTACGAGAGTAACGATGAGGTTGGAAAAGCATCACTAAACGACGGTCAGGGTGACTCTGACGAGCAGCTTTAATTGTAGCTTCCACTTCTTTCGGGTGGTGTCCATAGTCATCGACTAATTTCACATTACCTTCACCAAGCTCAAATTCACCTTGTACTTGGAAGCGACGTCCAACACCACTAAAACCTTTTAATGCACGGCTAATTGCTTCGTCTGAAACGCCTTCATCGGTAGCAACACCAATTGCAGCCAAAGCATTTAAAACGTTATGTAAACCAGGCTGATTAATCGTTAGACGTAACGGTTCACGGCCTTTACGTAACACTGTAAAGTGCGAACGCATGCCATCTTGCTCTACATCAATCGCACGGATGTCATTATCTTCGTTAAAACCATATGTAATAACCGGACGGCCTACACGCGGCAAAATCTCACGAACGTTTGCATCATCACCACAGACTACCGCTAAACCATAGAACGGTAAGTTATGTAGGAATTGTACAAACGTATCTTTTAATTTATCAAAGCTACCTTCATAAGTGTCCATATGGTCAGCATCGATGTTGGTTACAATCGCTGCCATTGGCTGTAAATAAAGGAAAGATGCATCTGATTCGTCAGCTTCAGCAACAATAAAACGGCTTTCACCAAGAGCTGCATTTACACCAGTACTGTTAAGTAAACCACCAATCACATAAGTTGGGTCAAGGTTTTCTTCAGCTAACATAGTGGTTAACAAACTCGTTGTTGTGGTTTTGCCATGTGTACCTGCTACCGCAATACCATGACGGTAACGCATAAGCTCACCGAGCATTTCTGCACGACGTACAATCGGAGTACGTTGTTCAATTGCTGCTTTAATTTCCGGATTTTCCGGATCAATAGCAGTTGAAACCACAAGCACATTGGCATTTTTAATATTTTCTGCTTCGTGTCCGATATAGACTTTAATGCCATTTTCTTCTAATTGTTGTGTAGTTTTAGAAGCTTTAATATCTGAACCGGAAATTTTATATCCTTGGTTAGCTAACACCTCAGCAATACCACACATACCTGCTCCGCCAATACCCACAAAATGAATGTGTTTGATACGGCGCATTTCAGGCACTTTAATCAATTTTTTTGCTTGGTTTGCAGCTGTTATTGGAGACATAGTAAATCCGATTACATTTTTTGAATAAGATCAACCACATGCTGAGTTGCATTTGGTTGGGCATGTTGACGCGCTTTCACTGCCATTTCTGTAAGTAATGGGCGGTTCATCAACGTGGTAAACAATTGATTTAAAACTTCTGGTGTCATAGTCGATTGCTGGCAAATTTTTGCAGCGCCGACATCGGCCAGAAATTTAGCATTTGCAGTTTGGTGGTCATCTACCGCGATTGGAAGCGGTACAAAAACTGCTGCAACACCAGCGGTTGCAACCTCTGTCACTGTTAACGCCCCAGCACGACAAATAATCAAGTCTGCTTCGCTATACGCCTTTGCCATATCTTCAATAAAAGGCAAAACCTGTACAGTTAAATTTGCTGGCGCATCTGCATACAAAGCTTGAGTCGCCTCAACTTGTTGCTGACCACACTGATGGAAAATATTCAGTGGAACTTGAAGTTGTTTTAATGCTGGAGGTAAGCGTTCATTGAGTGCTTTTGCACCTAAAGAACCGCCTACAATTAAAATATTTAAGGGTTTACCCGCTTGCTCACGCTCATCGTAACGCCACTTTGGGCTTAAGATATCAGTGATCTCGCGACGTACCGGATTTCCAGTCGTTACCACTTTTTCGCTAGCAGGAAAAGTATTTGGAAATGCTTCACACACCACTTTAGCCACGCGTGATAACTGTGCATTGGTAAAACCAGCAACCGCATTTTGCTCATGAATGAGAACAGGAATACCTAATAAGCGCGCCGCCAAGCCACCAGGGCCTGCAACATAGCCACCAAAGCCAGCTACCGCATCAACTTTAAGCTGTTTCATATAGCGCATTGCGCTAAAAGTTGCTTTTAAAATTTTAAAAGGTGCAGCGAGTTTACGGATGACTCCATTTCCGCGCACACCTTGAATATCAATTTGATAAATTGGAATATTTTGATCTTTTAATAACCGATTTTCCATACCTGTTGGCGTGGCTAACCATGAAACCTGACAACCTTGTTGTTGAAGTTGTTTGGCTACGGCGAGGGCTGGAAAAACATGTCCACCAGTACCGGCAGCCATCATCATGACATGTTTAGGTTTGCTTTGCTGTGAATCTGTCACGGTCTAATTCTTCAACTCAAAAAACAATGGAAATTGTCATCTATTTTTGTAGCCGTTTATTTTAATCCTAAAGCTTCATTAACGAAAAGCGAATTTCACTCGTTTATAACAGAAAGATGTGCTTTTTTGAAAATATGCCTACAAAGCGCTAGCGTATTTCATATTGTGGTTTTATTAATTCATATATTTTTAGGTGATTTCCCAATATTCGCTTAGGAAATCACCCAAAGTAGATTATTAAGCAGGACGACCAGCTTCTAATACGTCAAATAGATCATCGGCAATTGAAGTACCAAATTGAGCATCAATTTCACGAATACAGGTTGGGCTGGTGACATTAATTTCAGTGACATAATTACCAATTACATCAAGTCCAACAAATACCAAACCTTTTTCACGCAAGAAAGGACCAATTTTCGCTGCAATCTGCTTATCGTTTTCAGTAAGTGGTCGTGCTTGACCTAAACCACCAGCTGCCAAATTCCCACGCACTTCACCATTTTGTGGAATACGAGCGAGACAGTACGGAACAGGTTCACCATTCACCATTAGAATGCGTTTATCCCCTTCTACAATTTCAGGAATATAACGTTGTGCCATAATTGGACGAGTGCCTAGTTCTGTTAGCATTTCTAAGGTAGAACCAATATTTACACCATCTTGGTATAAACGGAAAATTCCCATCCCACCCATACCATCAAGTGGCTTAACGATTACATCGCCATGTTCTTTAATAAATTCACGAATCAAGCTCTGCTGTGATGTCACAAGTGTAGGTACTTGTAGCTCTGGAAACTGCGTTGCAAACAGCTTTTCATTGCAATCACGCAGTGACTGAGGCTTATTAATAATCCATGAACCTTCGCGCTCAGCTTGCTCAAGCACGTAAGTCGTGTAGACAAAATTCATATCAAATGGTGGGTCTTTACGCATGAGCACAACATCATAAGCCGCGATAGATTCTTTTTTCTTTTCACCTAGCTCATAGTAATGGCTGTAATCTTCAAAGACCTCTAAAGGAGAGATCAGGCCGTAAGCTTTACCTTGATCGATATATAAATCTTGCTGTAATGCATAACCCAATTCATGTCCACGACGGCTCGCCGCCCACAACATTGCCATGGTTGAATCCTTTTTAAGGTTTACGGTTTCAATCGGATCCATGACGACAAGTACACGCATGCTCAAGCTCTTCTTAAAATTTAAATTAGCATGAGTATAACTGAGATTTTTCACTGGTTTTTCTTAATTTCAGTAAAACAATACCTGTTATTTCTTGATCTGGAATTTAAATAAATTCAGTTAAACTATGACCATAAAATATTATTTTTAAAGGCTAAAGATGAAACTTTATCGCTATTTAACTGGTCCCGATGACTCTGCCTTTTGCGCACGAGTGACTAAAGCACTCAATCACGGCTGGGAATTATATGAAGCGCCCACTATGACTTTTAATGGTACTCAAGTCATTGTGGGGCAAGCCATTTGCAAAACAATTGATGAAAATTATGATCCAGAAATGGATATTTTAGATGTTCTCAAAAACAATGCTTAACTCCCCGGGTACTTTTAGCCATAAAGTACCCTCATCAAAACCCTATTCATAAATAAAACTAATCATTTCATTCAATCGAATTTTTAATAAATAAATTATATTTTAAAAATCAATTATTAAAAAACAATCAATGTAATTTTGCAGGCAATAGTTCTTTTATTCTAAATAATTAAATGATTATAATTATCATTTATACTTTTATTTTTGTTAACTGATTTTATTTTTATGTTAAGAATTTCTATATCATCTCCCCAAATTAAGCGTCTTTTCCCGCTGAGCTTACTCAGTTTAATGATTTTGAATATTCAAGGTGCGTATGCAGAAGACTTGACTGACTCATCATCGAAAGTGGCGGCTACCATGCCCACCATAAAAATTGAGGCCATGAGTGAGCTAGACCCGATTAAAAGCTATATCGACTATGACAAAGCCAATGTCACACGTAATGGTTTAGACAAAAAAGATATTCCCCAAACCATTGATACCATTGATGTGCAGAAATATAAAATTTATGGATCGAATGACTTAAGCGTTATGTTGCAAGGCACCCCTAGCGTATCAACCAGTTACGATATGCGCGGTGATGGCATCACGATTCGCGGTTTTGGTGCTGACACAGGCGATATTTACCGTGATGGCATACGTGAAAGCGGACAAGTACGTCGTAGTACAGCAAATATCGAACGTATCGAAATCTTAAAAGGCCCCGCTTCTGTTTTATATGGCCGTAGTGCTGGTGGCGGCGTTGTGAATATGGTGAGTAAGTTCGCCAATTTTGACTCTAAAAGCTCAGTTGGTGCATATGCAGGTTCTTACGACAACTATGGAACAACGGCTGACATCAACCAAGTACTTAACGACAATTTAGCAGTACGTTTGACTGGAGAATATGGCGAGTCAGGTAGCTTCCGCTCAGGTATTAAAAATAAAATAGAGATGCTCTCTCCAAGCTTTACCTATAAAAATGACGATGGAACACTCACTTGGACCACACAATATACCTATGACAAATTAGGCCGAGTGCCTGACCGCGGACCAACGCGTGACAATCTACCTACAGGTACATCTATCAAAACAGGATTTGCCCAAGATGGCGATTATGTTGATGATATTTTGCAAGTGGTTCGCACCGATGTGAATTATGAATATGCACCTGATTGGAACTTCCACTGGGCAGCAAGTTACCGACAAGCAGAACAAAACTTTGATCACTTTTACTTTGGAACTTATTGTGGGTTAGATGGTAAAGATTTAAAAGGTAAAGCATGCATCACTAAAAAAGGCTATATCAATCAAATTTACTACTGGCAACAAACTAGCAATAAGACCACAACCAATACATTTGATATTAAAGGAAAGTTCAAGACAGGCCAGCTTGAACACCAAATTATGGTCGGTACAGACTGGACGTATGAACAACGAGAACCACGTCTAGCCAATAAAACTCAAAACGGTTCAGCCATTTATGGTTATGTTAATCCGCTCACTGGTGAACGTGAATATAGCCGAGGTAATGGCCCTCTTTTAATTAGCCAACATAACTACAATGAAGGCACCACTTATGGTGTATTTATTCAGGATTTAATTGGTCTAAATGACCAACTCAAACTCATGATGGGGTTACGCTACGATTATTTTGACTTTTCAACAACCAACAAACTTAACAATGATCATCGTAATGTAAAAGATAGCAGTTTTAGTCCAAATGTGGGTTTAGTATGGCAACCCGTTCCAGAGCATAGCTTTTATACGTCTTACTCTAAAAGCTTCGCACCGTTTGGTGGACAAATGGGTGTTAACCAAGTTACTGGAAACACCGATGTCACAAAAATGGATAAAGAGCCTCAATATAACGAGCAATACGAAGTTGGGGTAAAAAGCGAATGGTTAGATAGTCTTTTAAATACTCAATTTTCTGTCTTTGATATTCGTAAAAATAATATTCGCTATAAACCAAATCCTAATGAGCAACCAGATGTATGGGCAACTGCCGGACAACATCAATCACGTGGTCTTGAATTTAGTTTTATTGGTCGCGTACTTGATAATGTCTTTGTTCGCGGTGGTTATGGCTACACAGATGCCAAGGTAAAAGAAGACAAGCAAAATCCTGAGCGTGAAGGCAACTATTTAGCTAACACATCTAAAAATACGGGTAATTTATTTGTTCGTTATTTACCAACTGAACAGTGGTATACCGAAGTGGGCGTGACCTATGTCGGGTCTTATTATCCAAATATTAATAATCAAGTAAAAATGGAAGGCTTTAACCGTGTCGATGCAGCGATTAGCTATAGTGCAGCCCCATGGAATGTCACACTTGCGGTAAATAACCTAACTAATAAAGAGTACTGGCGCTCAGACAGTATGCCTGGCACACCACGTAATGTGTTATTGCGTTTAAATTATCAGTTTTAAGTAAGTATTAAAAAGGCATACCTCTATTTAGAGGTATGCCTTTTGTTTTAGATACTGTTTTTGTGTCATCTTAAGGCTGGCGTAGCCCATAAAGATCAATTTTCCAAAGAACATTCTGCGTTGTAGCAACAAAGAGTATTGATTCAACGACTGCCAGACCAGCAGAATAATTACAGTGATGAATGTATACCCAAGCAGTACTTTCACTAATATAGTCAGAATTTGTACGTAACAAGCGATTATCTGTAGTCGACGCGAATAGAATATCTCCATAAGCAGCCATTGCATTGATAGTTGCATCCTGAACAAATGCGGTCATCGCTGTCCATGATAGCGTTGTTCTCGTTGCTGGGGCAGTCCATAGAACTCCTGAATGATCAACTGCATAAAGCATTCCACCTGTAGCAGCTAATGCATTGGTTCCACCCGTAGGTCCTGTCCCTATTGAGGTCCAGTACTGCCCTACTTCTGAAGCAGGATACCACCAGAGCTGATTATCACTTGTAATGCAATAAAGCGTATCTCCAAGAGCGGCCATGGCAGTGACATAATTCGCCTCACTAATATCACGCCAGGCCACGTCTGCACCAATAGGATAGCGTTGTAAAAGCCTATTTAGGGTCGTAGCCATAAAAATTTTGCCATTTAATGCTGTAAGTGCAGAACAACCATTCGCACTCCCAATATTCTCCCAGTCCCAAGCTATACGCTGTTTAAGACGTGCAAATACATTACGTGTGATGGTAGTCACAACAGAATCACTCCCCAGAACAGACAACCAATCCGTTGTTCCAGCATTAAAAACTGTGCCATTGTGAGAAAATATACTCATTGTCGCGCGTCCAGGTTTGCCAGTCCAGGAGCGCAGATCTGCCGAGGCAAGTACAGTTGTAGTCAGTGGTGTATTTTGATCACCGGTAACACGTGGATAACCCCCTACTTCTTCCACATAGGCTGCAGCATCGACCTCATAGGTCATAAATGCTGAAGTTGTGGTTGCTGGGGAAACACCATTAAATACCCAATGTCCTGGAAACCGAAGTGTATATGCTGTTGCTGTTCCACCATACGCCCCATCAGCAAAACCAACACCAAGAAAAGAATTCTGTGGTCGGTTTAATGGCGGTTCTGCCCATGCTACAGTTGTATCATAAGCATTTAAATTAGGGTCATTACCAGCATATTTGTAGAAAACAACCATACGATTCCCTTGTTCTAGCCTTACGGCTCGATAACAAGTATTCCCAGAGAGTACGATCACGTTACCACCATTAGCAATAAACTGCTCTGTCTGGTCTCTCATTGCTCGCGTCCAGTACTCATCATGTCCTGCAATGATCAAACAATCATAATTAGTGAGCAGACTTGAGATACTATGGAGGTCCACACTCGAACAATATTCGATCGGTATCCCTTCTGTTTCAAGCCAGCGAATAAGTATAGACTCAGGCCCGTTACTTGCAGGAGTACCACCTGATCGGTTAAAGGAAACTTTACTCGCACGAGTTCCCGCCCCACCACTGTTATAGTCATATAAACTCTTACCACCCGCTGGGTTATAAGCGGTGGGTGTTAAAAACGAGATTTGTAAAAGAACTTTTGAAACTGCTGCTTGAGTAGCTGGCCGAATTACAAAAGTAAGTACGTCCTGCCCCGAATAAGCTAGCCGATATAGCCCAGGGGGCCAACTCGAAGGGATATTAAACGTTACTGAAACTGGCCAGCCAAATCCTTCCCATGGGTTTGTCGCAGGAAGTGACCGAGTAAAAAGAGTTGTAGAGATTGTTGATGATACTGTAGTTGTGCCTATACGCTCTACGGTTAAACTGGTTACCCCAGGTGAATCAGTGCTGAGGTAAAAACTTATTGAACTTCCAGGTAAAGCGGAAGTTGCTGATGAATATCCTAAAACTGCCATATCTCCACCTCTTTCCTTATGAAATGAAAAACTGGAAACTTTTTTACATCTTTTAAAGCTTTTATATATAAATGAGCCGATTTTTAGCATTCGTCAAGATCAATAACTTAGACATTTTTTAAAAAGATTTTTTATTATTCATCAATAATTTAAAATATTTTACCAAAAAGAAAAAAACATAGCTTTTAACCAACTTTTTAAGTCTTAAATATAATCATAAACTTCATATGAAAATTACAATAAAAATAGACCAAAAAATCAAAAACAAAAAATTATTTAATAATAAAAATCAAATTATTAGCTAATAATTTATACTCTTTAACAGAGAAACAAATATTCCGCATGTTTTTTAATGCATTATTCATATTTCATTTAAGGAAAATTAATAATGAAAAAGGAAGCTTTAGGCTTCCTCATTAAATTATTAAAAATCAAATCCCGTATTTTTCACGGTAAGCTTGCATATTGGCTAAAGCTTCTTTTTCATCTTTTTCATCTAAATAATCCATTAAGTCCTTCATGGTAATGAGGGCATGCACAGGTATTTCTAATTCTTTTTGAACTTCTTGAATTGCAGAAAGCTCACCTTGGCCACGCTCCTGACGATCTAGCGCAACCAACACACCTGCGATAGTTGCACCAGCATTTTTCAAAATCGTTACCACTTCGCGAATCGCTGTACCTGCAGTAATTACGTCATCAATAATCCAGACTTTTTTACCTTCAACCGCAGCACCAACTAAAACACCGCCTTCACCATGATCTTTTGCTTCTTTACGGTTAAAGCCCCATGGCACGCTCTTGTTATGTGTTTGTGATAAAGCAACAGCAGTGGCTGCTACAAACGGAATACCTTTGTAAGCTGGTCCAAAAATAACATCAACATTTTCACATTGTGTTAATTTATCGGCATAGCCTTGTGCTAAAAGAGATAAAGCTTCACCATCGTTGAGTAGGCCTGCATTAAAAAAATAAGGACTCACGCGTCCAGATTTTAAAGTAAACTCACCAAATTTAAGCACACCGCGTGATAATGCGAGTTCGATAAATGCTTGCGGGTTAAATGACACAGGCGTTGTCATGAGGTGCTCCAAATTCACAATTGAGGTTAAATTTTCGCATGATACCAAAGGATCAGTATCCAAGTGATGTAAAAATTCTTCGAGTCGTTTCCATTAACGTAAATGGCTTACGTTCTTCAGTAACGAAAGGCTTACTTGAATGGTTAGAACAATCCGATGCCGATGTTGTATGCATGCAGGAAAGCCGCATTACCCATGAACAATGGACTGAAAAGTTTAGACCCGAGGGATGGCATACCCATCTTTTTCCAGCAGAGCGTGCAGGCTACGCAGGTACTGCAATTTATAGCCGCTTACCCTTTGTCTCTATTAAAGATGGTTTAGGGTTTGAATTGGCCGATAGTCAAGGCCGCTTCATTTCTGCCGAATTCGATTTAGGTTTGTCACATCCCGTACATATTGCATCATTATACTTACCTTCGGGCTCAAGTGGTGAAGAAGCGCAGGCACGTAAAGATTTATTTTTAGGTGAATACGCCAAAATCTTAAAACAATGGCGTGATGAGAATAAGTCCATCATTATTTGTGGCGATTACAACATTGTTCATAAACGAATTGATATTAAAAACTGGTCTGGCAACCAAAAGTCATCTGGCTGTTTACCACATGAACGTGCATGGCTTGACCATATTTATGATGAACTTGGCTATGTAGACACCTTCCGTGTGGTAAGAACAGAAGCGGAATTATATTCATGGTGGTCAAATCGCGGTCAAGCGCGTGCGAAAAATGTAGGTTGGCGTATTGACTACCAAGCATGTTCACCAGACTGGAAAGCACGTACAGCAAATGCATGGGTCTTTAAAGATCAATGGTTTAGTGACCATGCCCCTGTGATTATCGACTATAAAATTCAAGAGTAAGTGAACAAGTGTTCACTTGCATTGTCGTTTTTACTTACAACACATGTCGTTTTTGAGTATTTTTCTTACACACGTTTAACGGCATTATAGCCCCACGGCACAGGGAAGCAGTCAGGATGACGCAAAAGGATAGGACGCCGTAGGAAGATAAAATAAACTTAGATTAAGTTTATTTGCAAGGATGTGACAATGGACGTTGAAATGAGACCCGCATGATCAGGATGATTAAATGCGGGTTTTCTCTTTTCTATCTCTTATTTTTTGCGCTAAGTTCTTTTAGTTTTCTAGATTCTTCTTATTGAGTTCATTATTACCTTGTCTTATGACAATAACATGACATTCTTTATTGTTTTAATCATTATTTTTCATTTGTTTTAAAAGTATCGGTATAAAGTAGTGCTCAAATGCATTTTGGGTTAGGCTGTGTGTTCTTTCTTTTTGACATGGTCCGATAAAATGTTAAAAATTTATGGTATTAAAAACTGTAATTCAATGAAAAAAGCATTTGATGCCTTACAAGCAAAAGGTTTGAGCTACGAATTTCACGATTATAAAAAACAAGGAATTGATGCCGATACCTTGAAAATCTGGTTAAAAGAAATTGGACAAGATACCGTTCTCAACAAGAAAGGTACTACGTGGAAAAAACTATCTGAAGATGAACAGGCTCGTGCATTAAGCAGTGAAGATCATCTTATTGAAGCATTGATTGCTCAACCAAGCTTAATTAAACGACCAGTTCTACAGACCTCTAAAGGTTTTCTGGTAGGTTTTGATGAAACTGCTTATCAAAACTTAAATGCATAAAAAAACGAGCCAAATGGCTCGTTTTTTATTTAAACTTTTAGTTCGCACGAATCCAAGTTTGGTTGCGACCCAATGCTGAAACACCAATATAGCCACGCAATTTAAGCTTTTTGCCGCCATCAGCCAACTCACCTTTTAATTTGTAAGTTTTGCCAGATTTCGGGTCTAAAATTGTACCGTTTTCATAACTGGTACCACCTACATTTTTTAGATTATGTACAATGGTCACACCTTTAAGCGGTTTGTTTTTATACGGACCTTCACATTTTGTACAAGCATTTTCTTCACCTGATGTCAAAATGTTTTGAATGGTTGCAGTTAAGGTTCCATCCTTCTGTTCCGTAAACTTTACTACGGCTTTGGGCTTATTGGTTTGGTCATCAATCGTTTTCCATACCGTTCCGTTTAGTGGGTCAGCCGCATTGGCAAATGCAGCCATACCAACAAGTCCTAAAGCTAAAGCAATCTTTTTCATTTTTGTAATATCCTTGGGTCTTTCAAGACTTCAGTATTCAAAACTCGCAACGATATTGCAATTTTTGAATGTGACTGTTTCGTGTAACCTTGTAACCTTGAAAAATAAAATTTATAGGGAAACAAGTTATTAACATAAGCGGATACTATATGAATATACCAAGCGTTTTAAAATATTATTTAACAGAAACATTTCTTAAAACAGCAATTCGCAAGCCAAGTCAGTTGAATTTACCTCCAACTGCCCTGCGTCCTATGCTTGAACAACTTTGCCGAGCATTTCCAAAACAAAAAAATGTAACTGTTCGTCCGATCCGACTTGCGGGTGTCAAAGGGGAAGAGATCAAAGCTCAGGATTCAGCAACCCAGCTTATTTTTCACATTCACGGCGGCGCTTTTTTTCTTGGTAGTGTCAAAACACATCATGCATTCATGACGGATTTAGCAGCCCGTACTCAAATGCAAATTATTCATGTGGACTATCCGCTTGCTCCCGAGCATCCATATCCTGAAGCGATCGAAGCATTATATGACGTATATCAATCGTTATTAGTTCAGGGTATCCAACCCAAAGATATTATTTTATCGGGCGACTCATGTGGGGCCAATTTAGCTTTGGCACTTTGCTTACGCTTAAAAGAACAACCTGAACTCATGCCAAGCGGTTTAATTTTATTATCACCTTTTTTAGATTTAACCCTAACCAGTGAATCTTTAAGATTTAACCAAAAACATGATGCCCTACTTTCTCTTGAAGCCCTGCAAATTGGTATTCAACATTATATTGGCAACCATATTGCAGCAGATGACCCACGTGTTTCGCCCATTTTTGATAACTTAGAAGGTTTACCGCCAACATTAGTTCAGGTCGGTTCAAAAGAAATTTTATTAGACGATGCAAAACGCTTTAGAGAAAAAGCTGAAGAAGCAGGTGTCAAAGTACATTTTAAGCTTTACACAGATATGTGGCATAACTTTCAAATGTTTAATGCGTGGTTCGATGAAGCAAAACATGCGATGGCCGATATTGCTGAATTTGCTCATGAACTTGATAAAACTTAATTAAAATAAATGAAGTGATGAGTATGAAATACTTCTCACTTCATATTAGTTATAAAAACCTTAATCTTAAGGTTTAATGAATAAATCATGATATGTTTAGGTTATGAATCATTCCAACTCTCCCACTTTAGGATGATCTAAAAAAGACATCTCTATTTAGGAGTTCCTTTATTATTATGAAAATTCGTTTAATCACTCATCCTATAAATAAAATAAAACAGGTGGTTCTCGAATTCATCCATAACAACCATATTATTAACTGGACGCCTTTACAAAAAAGCGCACTGATGCTTGTACTCGCCTGTGCAATGAATTTCAGTTGGATTTTATGGAAAGGCTATATTTTAATAACGCCCAGTATTTGGCAATGGGCAAACTTGCCTTTAGTCGAGTCACAGCTCTGGCTCAACCTATTGACCTTATTTTTATTAGCATTACTGATTATTCCGTGTTATCGCTACAAAGACCAAGACTGGGCACAAAGAATTATTCCTCTTATTAGCGTACAAGTCTTTATGCTCATGCTGTGCCATGATGGATATTTAATTGGTAGCATCAGCCCTGCCACAATGGTCGGTTATGTAGGTACGATTGGCGTAGGTTTGGTTTTATTTGAAAGAAAAATTGTTTATAGCGCCTTTATACCAGCAACAATTATTTTAGCCGTATGTACTTATTTAAGTATGAATGGCGTTATACCCTACGCTCCACTATTTAACTTCACGGCAATCCGACATGCTCAAACCAATCCTTTTTGGTTAGGAAGTATGCTGTTTTTTATTATGCCGATTTTAGTCGCCTGTTTTATTTTATTTGAAATATTGCTGACCCAATGGCGCCAACGAGAAACCTATATTCAACGCTTAAGCCAGATCGACCCATTAACCAATGTATTAAATAGACGTAGTTTAAATACCCATCTGGAAGCACTTCACGAACAACAATTCGATTATGCTTTAGTACTTCTCGACATAGATCATTTTAAAAAAATTAATGATGTATATGGACATCATCAGGGCGATCAAGTCCTGATTAAAATTGCTCAATGCTTGTCTGAGAACTTACGTAATGAAGACATTATTGGTCGATTTGGTGGAGAGGAATTTATTTTAGTACTTCCGCATACTGATATTATTCAAGCGGAAAAAATTGCAGAGCGTTGCCGACTTGCCTTACAAGAGTTATCTATTTTCAACAATCAAAATATCCAGATTCATGTAAGTGCAAGCTTTGGAATTAGCTGTTCCGCTTTTGCAAACGATCCCTACCTTGTCATTCGGCAGGCAGATGAAGCGCTTTATGCGGTAAAAGCTTCAGGACGCAATCAAGTGCGCACTTTTCACCAATTACCACATATAGAGTCAATTTAACTATTTAGCCTTCGATAAACTTGCAAGCTGTTGCAACAGCTCTTGCTGACTAAATGCACCTGTTAAACGCAAAGAACGAATTTCTTGTTGATGCTCATTTAAAAACAGATAAGTCGGTGGCCCAAGAATATTCCACTGCTTGAGTAGAGCTTCATGTGAATGATCATAATGACTCAAATCAAGCTTAATGAGATAGTACGGCGCAAGAGCTGACTGAACTTCTGGTGCTTTTAAAATACGATGCTCAATAGGCTGGCAAGCCACACACCAATCTGCATAGACATCAACCACAATAGCCCGATCAGTAGGGGCTGCTGCTAAAATTTTTTGAAAGTCCGCAGCTGTTTTCGCAACGTGCCATTCAGCCATGTGCTCGGAACTTTGCAAACTGCGATTTTGTATGTGTTGATACTGATTATAGGCAACAAACGGAGTAACCAATAAAAGTAGGAGTGCATAGAGCCACTGTAACTGCCCTTTTTTCCAAAAGAACTGATAAAGTGCGTAGGCAATAAAAGCCAGCCCTAGCAATAAACTAAGCACTTGCATGCCCCAATCTGGCAATAAAGGGCGAATAAAATAAAGACTTAATCCCAACATCAGAAAAGCAAAAATCACTTTAATCTGATGCATCCAGTCGCCTGCTTTAGGTAAAAATCTTGCACCTAAAACACTCGCGATGAGTAAAGGAATTCCCATTCCAAAGCCTAGACAAAATAAAAGCAAAGCACCTTGCCATTGGTTTTGAGTTTGAGAAATAAATAATAAAGTTCCAGCCAAAGGTGCGGTCATACAAGGACCAACCAAGAGCGCAGAAACCACGCCCATAACACCCGCACCAACCAAAGTACCGCCTTGTTGCATAGACTGAATACGATCAAGTCGATTTAACCATGTTTGCGGTAAACGAAGCTCAAACAATCCAAACAGGTTCAATGCAAAAACTACAAACAGTAAACTAAACGCGATAAGCGTAGCAGGCTGTTGTAGCCAACGTTGGAAATTTAGCCCTGCTGAAGAAGCGATTAAACCTA
Source organism: Acinetobacter nosocomialis (assembly GCA_025736915.1). Lineage (GTDB taxonomy): Bacteria > Pseudomonadota > Gammaproteobacteria > Pseudomonadales > Moraxellaceae > Acinetobacter > Acinetobacter nosocomialis_A. The sequence continues at coordinate 1,825,413 of CP107049.1, forward strand.
GACCCGCATAAACCAATGCCATACTACATACAAAGGTAAGCGCAATCGTCCACGCTTTTAAGCCTTTATGCTCTCGAATAATTAATGAAGTTAAAATCGGCAGCATTGGTAAAGAGCATGGCGTGAATGCGAGCAGCATGCCTAAGCCTAAAAATAATAAAACACCATACCAAAGCGAGTGTTCAATGAGTTTCGCCGACCAGATCTGATCTTCTGCAATTTGTGGAGTAGTCGCGTCTGTTTTAGTTTCTGAACTTGTTTGATTAGTTAAAGTTTCTTGAGACGCTGCTTGTGTATTTGCCAAATCTAATAAGCGTTTCGGCGCTGTTCCTGCTTGGTTTTGCACACCAACCAGACCATCTGCATCGGTTTGAAACTCAATGGTTTGGGGCGGATAACAAATACGGTCTTTGGCACAGCCCTGCCAAGTTACAGTATAGTGCTCTGAAGGCTTGGTCTTAATTTGAAAATTGACTTGATGATAATAAACCTGACTTTGCCCGTAGTTTTCATCATATTGAGAAACGGCTTTAGGTAAATTTAAAGCTAAAGGTTGAGTACCCTGCTGTACAGTAAATTTATGCTGATACAAATAATAATTCGGCTGAATCTGCCACGATAATTTCGCAGTATGCGATTGTGGCGACTCAACCGAAAATGAAAAAGCCTGTTCTGGTGAAAGTAGCTTATCTTCTGCAAAAACAAACTGGCTCAATACAAAACTAGCAGCTGCTAGAAAATAAATAATTCCCTGAGAAATAAGCTTTTTCATTAACATCAATCAAGTTGGTTTTATCAGAATAAGAATGCCATACCCAAGCCACCATGGTAGCCTTTATCTTGACCCTCTAAATCGACACCTACACTTGCATCAAGTTGAGTACGTTTATTAACTGCATACACTAAGCCTGTACCTAAACCATATTGGTAGTCTTGGCTTTCAGCTTTACGGTAAACAAATTCAGAATAACCAGAAAGCTTGCCGGCAATTTTATAATTGATTGTTGGAATGGCCGTTACAGCCCAGTTGCTGTTTTGCACTTCGTAACGCATCGTAATTGCGGTATTGATCAAATCATCATACTGGTACGCTACTGCTGAGCTCAGGCTATAAATGTCGTCATGTGCGGTAAACTCATCATTACCCGTTGCAATGAGCGCTTGAGCCAACACAGCCATTGTTAAATTTTCATCATTTAAATCAATCGCTTTTTTTAAGCCGATGCTTACATCACCTAAACCAGAAGTATCTGTTTTTTTACCAGCACGTTTGGTTTGAGTCCAACCCGGACCTTGCCAACCTAATTGTAATTCTAAGTCTTTAGCCAAACCTGTACGGAATAACATATCGCCATGTACAGTTACGGTTTTTTCTTTCACGCCATCAACAGTTGATTCTGTATAAGTCGCACTTGGTAAACCTTGTTCCCAAGCTAACTGCCCCACTGGAGTGATACCTGTTCCGAAGCCTGAACCTGGACGGTCAAACGAGAACTCTGCGGCAAAAGTACTTCCTGCAGCAACAGTGGTCAGAGCAAAAGTTAAAATTTGAAATGTTCTCATTCTATATTCCAATCAAGTAGTTAGTTCTTTTGACATTTTTGCTCCATGATGGCGCAATAACTCTAGTGTTTCACGCTCTTCTTGAAGCGCTTCTGACCAATCTATTTCATCAAAATCACAATCAAAGAACAACTGACTGATTGAAGATAAAATGGTGAGTCCTTCTTCATCACGTGTGTTTGGATCAACTTTTTCATCAAGTAAACGTTGAACCGCTGGTGCGCATGCCGAACTTGCTGCATCCCATAGTGGGCCATAAAATTCTTCTGCATCCCAAAGATGAACATTTGCCTTAGCCTGAATTAAGGCTTCAAGGATATCGAGATAAACTTGTAATGATTGTTGCTTTTCTTCTTTTGATAAGGGAGTACCAGCTTCATAAGCTTCTGAGACGTCTTCCCACCATTTAAAAATTCCATCACAAATAATTGATACGGGTGGCCCTTGTTCCGGATCAATGAAATTCGGATCAAGCCCCTCAGCAAGTAATTTTTGTACTTGCGTAAGTTCTAATTCTTCTATGGCTTTAATTAAAGCCTGCTGCTGGGTGGTTAACATGACCATCTCTCAAAAATATATTAGCGCTATTATGCCTAATCTCTGATGAAGATTTTAGAGGTCAATGCTATTGCATTGCAAACCAAAAGTTGTGAAGAGTTTTTATCCGTCTTTTTATGCTACATAAAAAAAAGCCCCGAAGGGCTTTTTAGCATTTTTTTAAGCTTCATCATCAATGAGTTCTGGTTGACCACCTCTCGGGTGCTCTTTTTTCTCAAAGGTATGTTCAAGACTACGTTTTAATTTTTCAATCGCGCCATGAATTGAGGCATCAATATTTCCTGCTTTATGGTGCACTGCAACTGGTTTCAAGCCAGCAGGACGTGCTTCGATCATACAGTGGATATCTTTATCGCCACCTTTGTCCCCATTTTCATCACTAAAATGAACCGAGAAATGCGTAATACGTTCGCTATGACGTTGGAATTCTTGAGTAAGTTCTGCACGTACATAAGTAATTAAACGTTCACTATTATGGATGTTTTTATCTGTGCGGATTTCAATATTCATAAATACCATCCTCTCTTTCTTACTGTGGATCTTTTCTATGCAAAACTTTTTTATGTTGGCATGTTTTAAGCATGCATGAACTGACTTCAATTGTACATTTTGATGGTGTAATGGTTTGTTATCTCCTGACTTAAACGTACTGCTTTTAATTTATTTTGAAGATCTTCATACCTTCAATATCAGTCCATCTATAAAAATATGCAAGCTGATTTTTTAAATTTTTATGAAAAATTGAACAAAAGGAGAGCAATTGTGACCGAATCTTATCTATATGGAGCAGAACTCATTGAGCAGATTCAGAAGTCTCCTTATTCACGTGATTTAATCGGTTATCACGGTCAGCCTCCACAGGTGAAATGGCCTAACAATGCTAAGGTTGCCGTGCAATTTGTGCTGAATTATGAAGAAGGTGGCGAAAAGCATATTGAGCATGGCGATGAGGGTTCGGAGCAGTTTTTATCCGAGATTATTGGAGCTGTAAGCTATCCAGCCAAGCATATGTCGATGGACTCTATGTACGAATATGGTTCACGTGCTGGTTTTTGGCGCATTCATAGTGAGTTCCAACGGCGCAAGCTCCCAATGACCATTTTTGGCGTTGCCATGGCGTTGGCGCGCAACCCTTATATTGTCGAAGCGATTAAAGAAGCTGATTATGATGTGGTTTCTCATGGCTACCGATGGCTTCACTATCAAGACACTGACATTCAAGTCGAAAAACAGCACATGAAACAAGCTTTATCTGTTTTAGAAAACTTGTTTAAAAATAAAACTATAGGCTGGTACACTGGACGCGATAGTCCTAATACCCGTCAGTTACTCGCAGAGTTTCCGCAAATACAATACGACTCAGATTATTATGGCGATGATCTACCCTTTTGGACAACGCTGACCAATGCGGCTGGTGCATCACGTTCTCACTTAATTATTCCTTATACCCTCGAATGTAACGATATGAAGTTCTGCTCACCGGGTGGATTTAATAGTTCAGAACAGTTTTTTCAATATTTAAAAGATAGTTTTGATGTGTTGTACGCAGAAGGTGAAACTGCACCAAAAATGATGTCGATTGGAATGCACTGCCGTATTTTAGGGCGTCCGGGTCGTTTTAAAGCCTTACAAAGATTCCTCGACTATATTGAAATGCATGATCGGGTCTGGGTGTGTCGTCGTCAGGATATTGCCGAACATTGGTATAAAAATCACATAACTCGATAGTTGGTTATTAATTTTGCAAATTCATTAGCGAAATATTAACCACTCTTGGCACTGTTATTGCTAAAACTCTATATCAACAACAATGAGTTTAGGAATAACAGTGTTTTTAGCCGAGTTTAATCAAGCCCCACCCGACCAACTCAAGACTCTATTAAACAACTGCGTCCATATTCCTGCTTGGGCTGAAAAAATTATTTCAGAACGGCCCTACTCATCGACCTCAGTTCTTTTAGGGCATGCAGAACAATTAAGCCACACGTGGTCATGGCAAGAAATACAAACAGCTTTAGCCACCCATCCAAAAATTGGGGAACGACAGGCAAAAAAACAGCTTAATGCAAAAGAACAAAATTTTTCAGCTCAAGAGCAAGCTGGCATTTCCTTAGATGAACAAACACAACAAGCTCTGCTACAAGGCAATCTCGATTATGAACAGAAGTTTGGCTTTATTTTTTTAATTAAAGCAGCGGGCCTTAGTAGCAACGAGATTTTAAAAAAACTTAATCAACGTCTTCAAAACAACTTAGCTATAGAAAAAGTCATTGTACACGAGCAACTCGCAGCAATTGCTCTATTACGTCTATCTCAGGAAGTACACGCATGATCAGCACTCATATTTTAGATACAAATTTAGGTAAACCCGCTGCACAGGTAGAAGTGAAGTTGTTCCATGCAGCAACTCATGAACTGATTGCGACCGCAACCACCAACCTAGATGGGCGCGTGAGTGATTTTGGAATAAAAAACTTAGGTGAAGGTGCTTATCAACTTGAATTTGAAGTTGCGCCTTATTTTTCATCACAGCAAATCGAAACTTTTTTCCCACGTGTTTGTATTCAATTTTTTATAGAAGACATCAATCAGCATTACCACATTCCATTACTCATTAGTCCGTTTGCTTACTCCACTTATCGCGGTAGCTAACTGAAATAAAATAGGAGAAAAATATGAATCATCGACAAAAGAATGCGATTTCTCCAGAGCATGAATATTTAGGAATTTCGAAAAGTTTTGCTTACGGTTTGCAGCATGTGCTGACCATGTATGGTGGCATTGTGGCTCCGCCCCTCATTATCGGAACAGCTGCTGGTTTAAGCTCGGCACAAGTGGGAATGCTCATTGCAGCCGCCCTATTTGTAGGTGGATTGGCAACACTCATACAGACCATCGGAACCAAATATCTAGGTGCAAAATTACCTCTGGTACAGGGTGTGTCTTTTGCGGGTGTGGCAACCATGGTGGCCATTATCACCACGGGCGGTGGTTTGCCTGCTGTCTATGGCGCGGTGATTGTAGCTTCTCTAATTGGACTTTGCTTTGCACCCTACTTTTCAAAAATCATTCGTTTTTTCCCACCTGTTGTGACGGGATGCGTTATCACGATTATTGGTCTATCTTTGTTACCCGTTGCGATTCGCTGGATGATGGGTGGCAACGATAAAGCACCGAATTGGGGAAGCGTCGAGAATATCTCTTTAGCTTTGCTGACCTTAGGCATTGTGATTGTTTTAAACATGCTGCCACAAGCCAGTATTCGTCGTTTATCTATACTATTAGCGATCGTGGCTGGCACTATATTGGCCTACTTCATGGGTTTTGGTGACTTCAGTCAGGTCAGCTCAGGTGCATGGCTGCAATTTCCACATTTATTTGCATTTGGTTTCCCTACATTTGAACTGAGTGCCATTTTATCAATGTTGATTGTGACCTTAGTGATTATGACGGAAACCACAGCCGATATTATTGCTGTAGGAGACATTGTAGGAACTGAAGTCGATTCAAAACGTATCGCCAATGGTGTTCGTGCAGATATGTTCTCAAGTGCTATGGCACCGATCTTTGGTTCATTCATGCAAAGTGCTTTTGCACAAAATGTAGGACTGGTAGCAATTACAGGTATCAAAAGCCGATTTGTTGTGGCAGCAGGTGGTGTCATTCTGATTATTTTGGGACTATTGCCTGTTATGGGTCGCCTCATTGCAGCAATTCCTATGCCTGTACTTGGTGGTGCAGGTCTGGTCTTGTTTGGGTCGGTTGCGGCAAGCGGAATCCGCACTTTGGCAAAAATTAATTATAACGATCAGAAAAATTTGATTATTGTCGCGACTGCTTTATCGGCAGGAATGATCCCAATTATTAACCATGAGTTTTATGCACATTTTCCAGCTTGGGTACAAACTTTGTTCCATTCAGGTATTAGTTCAACTTGTATCTTTGCTATCTTATTGAATTTATTATTTAATCATTTACCTTCATTTCGTAGCTCATCTACCCCGCATTTGAGCCAAACCATAAACACTAGAAATACACATTAAAGATTTAGTTTTTAGCGCCCCACTTCGGTGGGACTTTTTTTAACCGTTGATCAAATTTGGCTTCATTTTTGCTTAAGACCCTGTATCCTTAGCGTGCTTTATTTGGGGGGAGATCATTTAAATGCAATTAAAGCAACTTGCGGCTACTTGTGCCTTGTTATCTGCAACTGCCATGGTTCAGGCAAAACCAATTTGGCAAGATTTTAGCGTGACTGGTCTTTATGGTGAAAACTATGAAGTTGTAGACGCAAAAGAAACCACTATTACTTTGGAATATGCAGCAAAAGTTAAATATGCTGATGTGTTTTTCTTTATGGACCGCATGCGCGGTGAAGATGATCACAAAAGTACATATTTTGAGTTATCACCACGTTTAAGCTTGGGCGAAGTATCTGGCAAAAAATTGGCGTATGGCCCAATTAAAGATGTGCTCATTAGTACCACTTGGGAAAGTAACAGCGAAAACGGCAATAACTTCGATAACTTCTTATATGGTTTTGCTGTTGATTTAGATATTCCATATTTTAAATATGCGAATTTAAACTTCTACCGTGCAAACAATGAGAAAACTGACGACGATTATCAAATGACGTTCGTTTATGGTATTCCATTTAATATTGCATCTGAAGAATTCTTGGTTGATGGCTTCCTAGATTGGTCAACTGCTGAAGGCGACCATGCCAGCGAGTTAAACTGGACAACTCAATGGAAATGGAATGTAGGTAAACACATTTCTCCTGACACACGCCTATACCTCGGTATTGAGCACTCTGTGTGGAATAATAAATTTGGTTTACAAGGCCGAGACGAAAATAACGTCAGTGCTTTGGTTAAATATCACTTCTAAAATTGTGATTTAGAAGCATAAAACAGCAAGGAAAAACGCCTTGCTGTTTTTGTTTTAGTCGAGTGGATTACCAACAATATTACTAATAATCCCCTGCATAATATGTCCACCTTGTTCACGGCGTAATTCCGCATACCACGCTTGTGTAACTGTTTCATCTTTCATATGGGTCACATCACAGCGTTTACGGGCACGAAGCACCAATTCATTGGCACGTTCATTACGTTTGTTTTGATAGCGACGTAAAGCATCCTCTAAACCCAAAGTATTAATTTGTAAAGAACGCGCTAAATAAATCGCATCTTCCATGGCTTGGCAGCCACCTTGTCCAATATCAGGTGTGGTGCTATGGGCAGCATCGCCTAAAATCACCACACGACCTTTATAAAATTGGGCAAACGGTTCAATATCATGGATTTCTACCCGATTGGTCTTTTGCGGGTCTAAGCGCTCAATGAGCTGCTGTACAGACTGACACCAATCAGCAAAATATTGTTTTAAAAGTTTTTTATAATCATCTCGATTATTGTCTAGACCTGCTGGCAAAGGCACATCTAAAAAGAAGTAAAATTTACCATCTGCAACTGGCATTAAAGAAGCCCGCTTGCCTTCCCCAACATAGGTCGTCCATTGCTGGGCTGGCGCTAAATCTTCAGAGATTTCAACCAAACCATTCCAGTTCACATAACCTGCATAACGGCGCTGCACTTGCTGACCCAGCACATAGGCACGAGTCAGCGAATGAGTACCATCCGCCCCAATCAATAAGTCAGCCTGCGTTGAACTACCATCTGCAAAATGAACCTCGACAAAATCAGCTTTATCTTCAAGGCCTACCATTTTTTTGCCTAAATAAATCTGATCTCGACCAAACTCATCCATTAACATATTTTGTAAATCGGCACGTGCGACCGGATAAGGGCGTTGTCCTACTTCTTCAATTAATGGTCGTAAACTGAATTGTGTCATCACATCTCCAGTTAAACCATCTACATAGGCCAAGTCATCCATTTGTCCACCAAGTTTGGCGATTTTGTCAGTTAATCCCAGATAGTTCAAACATTTCACCCCATTCGACCACAGCGAAATTGCCGCGCCGACCGGAAGAATCTTTTCAGTTTGCTCAAAAATACGAACTTGGTGACCAAATTTCTTTAATGCAATGCCTGTGGTTAGACCTCCCATTCCCGCACCAATAATCACCACATTCATAACACGCTCCTATAGATATTCACCTATAGGGTGCTTATGCTAAAAACATGCCATCGTTCAAAATTTATTTAGCTTTTCCACAAAACTGGCATACACCATGCTTATATATTTATGTATAAAACTCGTCTCAACACGCTCAGTGTGAGTACAGTTTTAAATGAAAAATCATGTTTTTAACAAGAAATACGGATACTCCACTATGGCAACATTGCATGCTCCAGCTTTTGAACTTCCTGAGATTTTGAATACCAAAACCAATTTGGCAGATGCCCGAATTGGTGCACAAGTCATTGAGTGTTCAGATGATTTCTTTGCAGAAGCAAAGCGTATGCTGCAATTTGAAGCACCTATTTTTGTTGAAGATAAATTTGATGACAACGGAAAATGGATGGATGGTTGGGAAACGCGTCGTAAGCGTCATGCGGGCTATGACTGGTGTATTGTGAAGCTCGGAGTGAGTGGAAAAATTACTGCACTTGATATCGATACCAGCTTTTTTACAGGAAATTATCCTGCATCTGCCTCATTAGAAGCGTGTTATGCACCAAATGGTGACCTTACAGGGGCAAAATGGGAAAATGTTTTAAGTAATACTGAACTTGGTCCAAGTCAGCATCATATTTTTATGGTCAATAATGATGCACTTTTCACCCATATACGCCTCAATATTTTCCCAGATGGTGGTGTTGCCCGTTTACGTGTTTATGGAGATGTTCATATTCAGGTGGCTGATAGTGAGCAAACGCTTGATTTATTGGCCCTAGAAAATGGTGGTCGCGTAATTGCCTATAGCGATGCTCATTTTGGACATCCACGTAATTTGATTAACCCCGGCCGTGGCGTTAACATGGGCGATGGATGGGAAACCAAACGCCGCCGTGCACCGGGTTATGACTGGTGTATTCTTGCACTGGGTAAAAGCGGAAAAATTGAAAAGCTTGAAATTGATACGGCGCACTTTAAAGGCAATTTCCCTGCCCAAGTATCTATTCAAGCGGTTTACCTTGAAAATGCAACCGACGCACAGCTGATTCCACAAAGTATGTTTTGGTCTTACTTACTCGAAGCCCAGCCTATGCAAATGGACCATATTCATGAATATGTGAATGAGATTTTACAGCATGAAAAGATCTCTCATATTCGCATTAATATGATTCCAGACGGTGGTATTAGCCGTGTTCGTTTATGGGGGAAAATTGCTAAATCATGATCATGAATACTGTTCAAATTCAGCCCTTGACCATTGAGAACTTTCAGCCCTTCGGAGAAGTCATTTGTTGTGATGGGCATGATTTTTTTCATATTAATGACACCCACACTGAGCGCTACCATGCACTCGTTGAAACTGAAATTGAGGGCGAAGCAAAAGCAGGGATCAGTATTTTCCGTAATATTAAGGCCAGCGTATTACCTCTGGAAATTTCAATGCTAGAGCGCCATCCGAAAGGCTCTCAGGCATTTATTCCATTACAGCAACAAAAGTTTTTAATTATTGTCGCGCCCGCTTTAGACGAGAATACTCCTGATATTTCAAAGCTCTGTGCTTTCGTTTCAAATGGAAAGCAAAGTATTAATTATCGGGCAGGTATATGGCATCATCCGTTGCTTACCTTTGAAGCGCCGAGTGATTTTGCGGTAGTAGATCGAATTGGAAGTGGTGCAAATTGTGATGTTTTTCAGTTTCCACAGGCTATAAAAATTACGGCCTAAATTAAAATATACAGATCTATCTATTTTTAATTTAATGGCCGAAATACCAATAGCAGCAACTGTTGTAATGATTACCTAAAATTTAGGTTTATATAAAAATCCCCGCTTATTGAGCGGGGATTTTTTTAATTCTTTTTAAACCGTGATATCAGCTAAGTTACCTTTCTGCTCAAGCCACTGCTTACGATCTGCCGAGCGTTTTTTTGCAAGCAATTTATCGAGTAAACCTGCTGTTAAATGTACATCGTCTAAATCCAGCTGTACTAAACGACGTGTATTCGGATCCATCGTTGTTTCACGAAGCTGAATCGCGTTCATTTCACCCAATCCTTTGAATCGGGTAATTTGCGGATTACGGTTACCTTTAACATTTTTCAAAATGGCTTCAAGCTCATCATCATCAAGCGCGTAATAAACATCTTTACCAATGTCGATACGGAACAATGGTGGCATTGCTACAAATAGATGACCTTCTTCGACCAAAGCAGGAAAATGTTTAACGAATAAAGCGCAAAGCAAAGTGGCAATGTGTAAACCATCCGAGTCGGCATCGGCCAAAATACAGATTTTGCCATAGCGTAGTTCTGATAAATCATCACTACCTGGATCTACACCAATCGCAATTGCAATATCGTGAACTTCTTGAGAAGCAAGTACTTCATCTGAAGAAACTTCCCATGTATTTAAGATTTTTCCACGAATTGGCATGATGGCCTGAAAGTTTTTATCACGCGCCTGCTTGGCACTACCACCCGCCGAGTCACCCTCGACAATGAATAGCTCACTTTCTTCACGCGTTTGGCCGACACAGTCTGCCAACTTACCCGGTAAAGCTGGGCCAGAAACAATCTTTTTACGCTCAACCTTTTTCGCGGCTTTTAAACGACGACCTGCTTTAGAAATCGCCATTTCCGCAAGTTGCATAGCAATTTCAGCATGTTGGTTGAGCCAGAGTGCAAAGGCATCTTTAGCAATATTTAAAACAATATTTGATGCTTCACGACTTGAAAGACGCTCTTTGGTTTGACCAGAGAATTGTGGTTCTTGGAACTTGAGCGACAAGATATAGTTCACGCCATCCCAAACATCTTCTGCCGAAAGTTTAAGATTACGCGGTAACAAGTTACGCAATTCACAGAACTCACGTAATGCCTCGGTCACGCCTGAACGTAAACCGTTCACATGCGTACCACCTTGTGCGGTCGGAATCAAGTTGACGTAACTTTCTTGAACCTGCTCACCGCCTTCTACATTCCAGCAAATCGCAAACTCACAGGCTGCGCGATCTGCTTGTCCACTACTTACAAATGCAGGGTTTGGCAAAATTTCGCGGTCTTGTAATTCATCCATCAAATAATCGACAAGGCCATTTTCAAATTGCCATTCGATTTTTTCATCATTAATTTGATCGATATAAGTAATTTTTAAACCAGCTGCTAAAACAGCTTTCGCTTTTAAATTATGTTTGAGTGCTTTTAACGCAAATTTTGGACTATCAAAATATTTAGCTTCGGGCCAGAAACGTACCGTTGTACCAGTTGCGCGTTTTGGTGCTTTGCCTTCTAGCACTGCCAAAGGCGCAACAGGTTCACCTTGCTCAAAAGCCATCTGGTATAAATTACCCTGACGCTGAACTTCTACCTCAACACGAGTTGATAAAGCATTTACAACCGAAATCCCCACGCCATGCAAACCACCTGAAAACTGATAGTTATCAGTACTGAATTTACCACCAGCATGCAGCTTGGTTAAAATGATTTCGATACCACTTTGGCCATATTCAGGGTGAATATCGACTGGCATACCACGGCCATTATCTTCAACCGACAATGAACCATCTTTATAAACCGTGACACAGATTTTGTCGGCATGACCAGCTAATGCTTCATCGACAGCATTATCAATAACTTCTTGGGCTAAATGGTTAGGTCGAGCCGTATCGGTATACATTCCCGGACGACGACGAACAGGGTCTAAACCAGAAAGGACTTCAAGCGATTGAGCCGTATATTGTGTCACGTTGTACGTTTTCCTTATTTGATGGTGTGCGCAAAGAATTCGATCACTAAGGGTAATTTTTCTTCAAAATCTTCCATGGCATGATTGCCATGAGCATCCGTCAAAATCAATGAGGATGGTGTTGCAGCACTATAATAGCGTTGTGCTTGACGATAATCCAAAATTTCGTCGCCTTGTTGCAATAAGACGAGTATTTTGTCAGCATTTTCAGGTTGTTTCAGTTCCAGTTGTTCTAACTGTCGTAACTGAACATGATCAATTGACCATTGATCATTCACCTTATAAGGCATGCTTTCAACTTGGAAGAGCTCATCAAACAACTTCCATGGTTGCATAGCAGGGTTAATCAGTACAGCCGGAACATTATATTTCGCGACAAAATATGTCGCAAAAAACCCACCAAGGCTACTGCCGACTAAAGCCACATCTTGTAAAGACTCTATTAGCTCTGAAACTTGCTCTACAACCTGATCTGGAGATCTATTTAAATCTGGCAAATGTACATTTATGCCCAATTCGCTACAATATTGCTTAAGGCTCAGCCCTTTAATCGAAGAAGAGCTGCTATTAAAGCCATGGAGGTAGATAATATTCATATATTTCCCTCTTAAATTGAGAATAAACTCACATTTTTGTTCTCAGTTTGTATATAAAAACACTATTGTCAGACAAGAAAAACGACTCAACTTACCATTCATCAGTATTTTAAAAACATGTGTTATTTAAACTACTAAGATGGAAACGTTAGCTGCCGTTCATAAAAAGTACAGCTTAAAACGTCGGTTATAACGTAAATGGGGAAAAGATATGCCGAGCTTAACACCGTTACATGAAACTTATTGTAAATGGGATCGTACGCCACCGAGTCAGGCCGACGTACTAGAAGGTTTAGCTCAACTGTTCAGCACCAGCTTAAATGGTGTACATGAATTAATACAAGTCATTAATATTGAAGTGTTAAAAAATGCTTTTGGTATTAGTGCCCAAAATGCGAATAATTTCCAAAAACGCCCTTCTGTGCAAAAGGTATATCAGTTTTCTTATGGTGCCTTACAAAAGTATGGACGTTATTTTTTAGCGCCTGGTTTGCGTCGTATTATTGAAAAATTCCCGACCCTTCACGAGAAACCATTAACACCAAGTCTTCATTTTTTGGTGGGCATTTTAAATGGTATTTTTGGAGACTATTTACTTAAACAACATAGTCCCCTTGCCTTACCCATGGTGCTATACGACCACTACGGTGCAATCCAACAAGGCGAACTTGCAGGACGTATTGTGATTTTGGTTCATGGTTTGTGTATGAACCATCTGACTTGGTCAAATGCACACTATGGCGGCATTGGTGAGCGTCTGTTAGCGCAACGTGACCACAACACCATGCTGTATTTAAACTACAATACAGGTCGCCGCATTTCAGCCAATGGCCGCAGTTTTTCAAATTTATTAGAAGATTTGGTACAACGTAATCCAAGAATTACCAGTATTGATATCATTGGTCATAGTATGGGTGGACTGGTTTCTCGTAGTGCGCTGTTTTACGGCAAACAGAATATGTATCAATGGATTCATATGGTCGAGAACCTTGTCTGTATTGGTTCTCCACACCATGGTGCAGTACTTGAGCGCTTTGGCTTTGCTATACAAGATAAACTTGGGGCATTCCCTTTTGTCGGATTACTGGGCCAGTTAGTTAATATCCGTAGTAATGGCATTTTAGACCTACGCCACGGTAGTGTTCGTGACGATGACTGGGAGTATATGGATGCCCGTATCGGCATGATGGATGATAACCGTGCTCCGGCTCCTCTACCTTCCCATATCAATACCTTTTTAGTGGCAGGAACACTCGAGTTTGAAAAGGTGCGTAATAAAGCGCTTACCGTGATTGGCGATTACTTAGTGAGTGTGAAAAGCGCACTGGGTGAGCATCCAAATCCACGTTTTCAGCTTAAAGTTCCAGATTCTCATAAAGCCGTGTTTTATGGCTTAAATCACTTTGAAATTCAGTATCACTCGAGTGTTGCTGAACAGATTACTCGCTGGTTATATCCTCATGTAAATGATTATGTGCAAGACGGTATTCAAACCCATATTATTGATATGCCGAACTATACGCTCGAAGATTTGGAAGGAATTGTAGAGACGTAAATAGAGCCCAACTTTTGTTGGGCTTCTTCTAAATTGTATAGTTTACAATCATTTAAATCTGTCATAAGTTTTATATTTAGAAAGATTTTAAATCCTCGCAATTATTCTTTTTATTATTCACAAGCTTTCTTGATTATTTTATTAAAGTATAAACTATCACCATTTTTATCAACATCTGCTAACATGGCTACTAAATGTAGCTGTCCTTGCTCATCAAAATATGATCTTTCTTGAAATGAGTTATATATAGCAACATCGATTGGAACATTATTAAATTCTTTATTTTTTAAATCAACGATCATTTTTTTATTTTTATTAAACAATTTTCTAGCATAAATAAGATTCCGTTTAGAGTCACTTTCAATTAGACAATTATTATTTTTATCTAAAGCAATAAATTCTTTAGTCTGATCTTTTTCTGTTTTACTTATAAAAAAGTGATATTGACATGGTGAGCCACAACTACCATAAGCATGAAAAATATTTTCATTTACTTTATCAACCTCCGGGTATCTCATGTCTCTTAAAATAAAATTAGTTTTATTATCAGTGTTTTTTACGACATCACAATATTCTTGATCATGCCCTTTACATTTCAATTCAACATTAAATGTCTCTTTTGCATAGATGGCTGAACAAATAATTAATCCAAAAAAAGTAAAAGCCAATATAGTTAGCTTCTTAATATAAAAAAAGTAAAATTTTATAATTTTATTTTTTAAATATTTAAGCAGGTTTATATTTTTCTCTATAACCATGAACACTAATCTCTCAATCATCAAAAGACTCAATTTTCCATCCAGAAATTAATTCTGATACTAATTTTTTAACACTTATACTAGACTTAATAAGAAAATTAGTATTTCCATCAATTAAAGGCACTAAATAAATTATTTCACTTAACTTCCACAAGGATTTTTTATTTTCTTTTTAACCAATATTTCCCCATAATCATTTGCAATTAAATTTAAACTACCATCAGGTGAGAAAAAACTTTCCCCTTTAAAATAACTATAATAATCAAACCGTTGCAATAAACCACTAAATTCTTTGGTTTTTAAATCGACAATTTTTCTAGGCTTATTTGTAAACAATTTTCTAGCATAAATAACTTTTTTCTGACTATCACTTTCAATTAAACAATTATTTTTATTATCAACAGCAATAAATTCGTCTGTAGAATCCTCTTTATTTTGACTATAGAAAAGCGTAACTAAACATGGAGACCCACAAGATGTTTTCACTTTATATAAGTTTTTATTTATTCTTGAAATATTTAAAAGTTTGACATCTTTTATAACTATTTCATTCTTACTATTTATAGTTCTCAAAATGTCACAATTAGAACTATATTCATCCTTACATTTTGCAGAAACTACAAAAGTATCATCATTTGCATATATATTAAAACTAAAAATAATTCCGCTTAATAAAAAAATTGATATAAAAGTCTTTTTCATATTAAATCCTGTAACTTCCGTTATTTTTCGTTTAAATATTTCAATCATATTCTATCCTATAGCTACTTCCATAAATATCTTCATCACTTAAGTATTAAAACCTTCATCTTAGATATGCCGAGCCATATGCTTAAATGTTAACAATGAACTGTAAAGATATATAAAAAGTGAACTTATGTTGGGTTTTTTTAAAACTTTAAATCTTTTCTTATTTTTTCAAATATTAAAAAATAGAAAAGGTTATAAAGAACCCTATATCAATTATTTATCCTTATAAAATAGATTATTTTTGATATCTAAAACTTCATCGGAATAAAGATAATATTTTCCTTTCTTAAAGACTACTTTTCCTAACTTTTCACCACTTTGAACTTTAAAGAAATATAGTTCGTTATTTTTCTCTTTCACTTTACATATATAAGATTTATCAACCTGAAAGCCAGCAACAGAATACTCACACTTTTTGGGTGTTAGCGTTAAAACCGATTCTATCGTCGCAACATTACCACCCGGCAACTCTTCTGAACTATAATAATGATAAGTACCATTCCACTTATCTGCATTTGCAAATGTGGTAACAGAAAGAGCCAGCAATAATAAACAAAATTTTTTCATTTAATTAACTTATAAATAATCAAGTCAAACTATTATAACCAAATTACAATACAATAAAATATTTTATTATTTAAGCTCTTCATTATTTTATAATTTTTTCAGTAGACTTAACAAATTTATTGTTATTTACTTTGTATACTTGTGAAGAATTTGCATAATAATTCTCAATTACATATTGGATACTATGCAAGCTTAAGCCTAATAAATATACAGAAATTAATTTTTCAAATTTAATCGTTTTATCATAATTAATCTCCCTTATACCAATCCCCTACTTTATAATAGCTCATACTAACTGAAGTATTATTTTTTAAATAATTATTTAATACAGATCTGGCTTCATCATATTCTCCATTTTTTGCACAACTCAAAGATACTTTGGAATTTTCTCCTTCTTTTTGGGGTGAATTTACTTTTCTGAAATAAGAAAATGAACTTTTATCATTATATGCAATCCATATTTCATCTCTATCTTTCTTATAATATGCACGGTAAATATAATAATTGTTTTTATTATATGAAACTTTAGAACATTCACCTATTGACATCCATTGATTATTCTTTGGGTTTAATTTCAATTGGTTTAATAGTTTCAAGCGATCTTGGGTCGCACTACTCTTTCCATATTCCCAAATATTTTCACATTCCACCTCTTCCAAAACCTTGAGAGATGTAGCAGATTTTTCACTCCAATACTTCATACACTCGCTCGTACTTTCTGCATATAAGCTTATACTGTTTAATAGAATATATGTACCCATTACTATCTTTAATACTTTCATTATCAGTTTAGTCCTTGACTCTAAAGTTTACAAAATATGATTTTAAATCACTATCGATACCATCTTTAGAAAGAATATTGTTCTACCACAGTTTACTGATTTGAATTCTATTATCTTTTTCTTTAACAAGAATTTTAATAGCTTAATAAAGCCCAACTTACGTTGAGCTTTTTCAAAAATCAATTACCTATCATAAAAGAAGAAAATATTTTAAATTTCAACCTTCCAAGCTTTATTAGCAACTACTTTTCCATTTTTTACATTTAAAACAATATTGTAAGCTGCTGCACCACCATTATTAAAAGTATTTAAAATATAAATATTATTATTTAAATAATATATTTTAAAATCAGCAAGCTCGTTCTTGTCACCATCTATACCATTTTTAGGAAAAAAGTATTGCTCTATATTATTTTTACCAATTTCTATTTTCTTATCTTTATCCTTAATTATGATTTTATCAAGTTGTAAAAAATCATTATTAGGTAAAGTACCATCAGTACCAAAGAACTTTTTATCATTAAAATATTTATATTCACCTTTAAAAGTTTTATACAGTTTAGGATCTGAAATAGCTTTTTTTGCATACACTTCTACAATTATATTTTTATCACTATAGATAACCTTTTCTCTAGAATATTGAGATAGCTTAATAGAAGTGTAACCACTAAAATTATTTATTCTATTTTTATAGACAAATCCTGTTGCACCATTACTTGCATTAACTAAACAAAAATTATTAGTCTCTTCATCCATCACACAAGAAACAATTTCATTATTATTTAATTTGGATGTAACTTTCGAACTTAAACTTGAATTTTCCCTTACATTCACATACCCATCCTTATCTTGAATAAGACCAAAGTCAGCATGTAAAGCCTCAATAGATCCAATCATGAAAGCAGTAAAAACTATAAATTTAAGATATTTAGTCATTCGGCATTAACTTTTATTAATAAGAAAATATTTTCAATATTACCAATTATTTAAAAAGCAGTAAAAATAATTTATATAAAATAATCTCTATTTCAAAAAATATGAATACATATCATTATTTTCAATTTTTGAAACAATATTTTTCTCACTCTTTCTCTTTTCAACAATATCTTTAATTAAAAAAGGTTTATTTTTATCAGGAATTAAGGAAAAAGAATATTGAATTGGAAACTTCTCATAATTAACCTTTCCAGTTGAAGTAAAATCTTCAGTTAGTTTTTGAAAGTCATATACTATTTGATATGACTTATCTTTTTTATTATACTTTATGGATGATAATTTTGTAAATTTCATTGAAGCGTCATTTAAACTTCTTAATTTAACATTTATTGATAAAAATGATGGATTGTATATTCCTAAACTTTTTTTATTAAATACATATATATCACTTTTAAATTTTTTTGAATCATTATTGGACACAGGATTTGTATAACTTTCAATTGAAAAAATAGAAATATTATTATCATTATAAATAATACTAGTACCAATTGCTCCAACATCTGAAATAACAAAAGGAAGTTTATACTGACTTTCCCCTAATAGAATTTTAGGTTGATAACTTATAAAGTAATAATTCTTTCCTTTTATTTCATTATTATTATTCAAAACCGGATTTAGTAAAACTGTAACTTCGCCATATGGAACAGTAATGATATTTTTTTTCAAATCTACATTTTTGCTGACATCAGTATATATAAAGGAAGAATTTAAAACACTCCGATACCCTAATTTGACATTTACTGGCTGATCTTGATTATTTTCTATATTAAACTCAGCATTAGCAGCATTAGTCCAAGCTAACATACCAATTAAAAAAAATTTAAACATGCAGTTTTCTCAGTTTACAAAAATATTAGCCTTTAAATTTAAAATTTACATCAGTCAACTGAACATGCTAGTTTCATCTCTTTAAGATTATTATCTGTTGTATAATTAATTGCTATATTTATTTTAGAATGGTTTTTTTGACTCTAATATCTCACCCTTCTCACTTACTTTAAAGTATTTATAAAAAATATTTTTTCCATGATAATACTTTACTTTTATATTATATTTTTCATCAATCCAAAACTCTGAACCAGTTCCAAAATTGACAGAATTCCCTGCACCATTCTTAAATACATTCAAAGCATAATTAATATTCTCTCCCTCATCTACAAAATAACTAATAAATACGACTTTATCGCAAATATTTGGTAATTTTATAATTACACCTGACTCTGTTACATCACCACCTTTTCTATCAATATATTCAAAAAAATTACTAGAAAAACTAGAAATAGCTTTACTATTTATATTTTTCACCTTACTTTTTGATGAAAAAGGTAACTGAACTGCACTAACTTTATTTAACTCATTTGATACGATCTCATTTTTTATATAGCATTTATCAGCTATATTATTAGCTGCATAAGCAGCACTAATATTAAAACATACAATTATTAATAAAATTATTTTCTTAGACACAAATATACTCACAAAAATTTAATTAATTAAAGACATTTTCTTATATAATCTTTTCTATCAAAAAGATTCATTGGAATATTATTTTCTTCATCATATGTAATGTCATATAACTTATTATCCTTCCTATCAATTCTTATCCAACCAAAAGTCGCACCATTATTAACTCCACTTTTACTTTTAACAAAAATTTTTATAAAATCTTTTTCCGAAAAATCAAAAATTATATCATCCTTATTAATACCATTAAAATCAAAATTCTTAGATGCTATTAACATCAGATCATTCTTACATTGCTTTTTTTGATCATAAGCGATTTTAGAACTTTCTGCATTGCATCCCGAAATCAGAAATAATGTAAATAAAAAAAATACAAATTTCATTATAAAACCTCTTTAAAGTTCAGTTACGATTCTTGCTTTCACTTTGCTTAATGCATTCCGATAAACTGCTTGTTTACCATCTTCTAGCGCAAACCATCGAGCATAATTTCCATTGTACTTTTTAATATATTTTGCTACATATGTCATACCAACCAAAACTGAGGATACACAAACAAAAACTTTTTTACTTGTTGTTACTTGTGCATTTCCTCCTGAGCCACTTAGCCCCGCATTTTCATAAGCAGACCATGTTCCTGTCGGTTTATCTGTAAACAATGAAGAATCCCATCCATAATATGGTGCTGAACCATTTTTTTCCATGCCAGGAGTACCACAATGTTGATATTGTTCTGACTTAAAGTGCCTAGTTTCCACCCTATACATTTTTTCAACAATTATTGCTATATCTTTACCATATTTCTCATGAATAACTTTTAATGCATTACGTGCATCTTCCTCATTAAAAAGTTTATTTTTCTCTTGCTTAGGTTGGACAACATTACTCGGAATAGAAATATTCCCACTACAAGATAATAAGTTTATCAAATTATTTTTCTTTACAATGTTCGCCAAATAGTCACCATTTAGATTTTCAACAGTATTTGCAAATAGCTCTTTTGATAAATATTCTTTTCCATAGCGAGTTATATCAAAATGAACCCAAGTTTTAGCACCTTCACTCTTCCCATACCAAGCTGGTTCTAAATATATTTTATTTTTAGCTCTCGCACTTGATGCATTCATAAATGTACCGAAGAGAGCTGACCTTATTAAGTTCATGTCACTCTCTTCTCTAGTGCGTTTTCCATTTTTGTTAAAATGTAGATCTAACGCTAACCCAATATGATTAACTGTAGTTCTATGCTCTCTCTGTCCATTATGACCATCGTTGTTTTCAATACAACGATATCCTGAATCAATTTTATTAAATGTGAATTCTTTGTTATGTATTCTTTTAATATAAAATAAAGTGGCTTTTAAGATCCAAATAACCGATCTATGTATACCTGAATATTCATTTGCAAAATTGCCTAATGTCCCATTTTTATTTTTATACTGTTTTGTTCTACCTGCACCAAACCCATTACATTGTTTTCCTCCACCATAATCTTTACATGGACATTTCATCGATTCAAAGTAAGAAGCTATTCCATATTCATCTCTGAATCTATCTAAGGCAGCTAAAACAGAACCACAAATCTTACCAGTGTCTGGAACCCCCATATAATCCCGTTGAAATTGTTTAATACATGTTGCTGTCAGTTCTGTAAATTCATCTGTTGGTAATGCTCCACCAAAACCTGCTAAGCGAATATTAACTTCTCTGATTAACTCACTTTTACCACTGGAAATACATTGAGGATTGGTTTTACAAATATTTGTAGTATTTGCTTTAGGAGTACCTCCATCTTGACTACGATCATCAATAGTCAAAATTTTAGAAACTGAACTTGCAGCTTCATTCAATGCTTTTTTAGTATCTTCATAAAGTTGATGTGCTTTTTCTGGAAGCCCATTTTCTTGTTTTGTTTGAGAAGAAGGATTAGCTGGCCTTTTTGCTACTGGAGCTGGGGTTGTTTTTGTACTACTAGCAGTAGGTTTATTTGTAGATTGAGCTGAGTGCTTGTGCTTAGGTTTGTCTTGGTGTGAATGATTTCCAGAAGCAGGAATATGAACTGGTAATTTAATGACTTGTCCAATACTAATCTTATTGGGATCGTCTATTTTATTTAAACGTTCTAGTGCTCGAACAGTCGTATGATTTTTTTGTGCTATTTCAAAAAGCGTATCACCCTTTTTAACAATATGTGTTTTCCTTTTATATTGTCCATTATTACCTTGATTCGTTAATGTTTTTAAATCCAAAAGGACTTTAGGACTTGTAATTTTTACAATCATTCGGTCTTTAGACATTACAAAACTTTGTACTTTAACCATTGAGCCTTTAAACATACTTTTAATATATACATCTAAAGCAGTTCCTTTATCTTGGCTGATTTCAACAATACACCCAGATGAATTTGTTGGTCCCGCCGCGATAACTCGCCCAGTTTTCTGGTTTTTTACTACATATTGTGCTTTTGAAATTGGGCTGCCAAATAAATCTAAAATTTGTATTGTAACTAATGATTTTTTATTCATTTTCAGCCCCTATCTTCAGTATTATTATCAATTCCAGAGTTATTACCATTTATGCTCTGATCTTCTAAAAAGTCATCTTCATCAAAGCTATCAATTAATAGCCCCCATTCATCATCAGAACCAATTAAAACTTGAACATTTGTTGGATCAGCACTACTGATTTTTCCTGTACGTCCATGCTCATCTACAGCCCCTGAAGTAAATGAATTTGTCTCTGGAATGAATGCCTTATAGCTAAGCTTACTAAAGTCACTTTCCCAAAATAGATCATATATATCTAAACGATTACTAAAACTTGGTGTATTAGGCATCTTAGGAACCTCATATGAAACCTTGGCTCCACCCGTAAACAAATGCTGCCCAGCTTTACTTTCAAACTTACCGCCTGTTGTTGAAAATACACCATTGGCATTAATTTTGAGCTGTGACCCACCTGCCGTTAATACAATTTCTTTTGGACTCGTAAGCTCGATTTTATCTTCAGTAGAAATGAGCTTGATGACTTTCTTGGCAATTGCTTCGATAGCATCATCTTGTGCTTGTAATTCGAGCTTTCCTTTTGCTGCATAAGCACGCAAACCTTTTTGTGCAGCGAACAAACTAATTTTGTCTTGTGCATGCCCAATAATATTTTTCTGTGCACTCAAATTAATTGAACCGCTGGCACTTTCAGCAATATCTTGCGACGCTTGCAAAATAATATTTTCAGGTGTCGTCAAGGCAATACCATTTGGCGATGCTAATAACATAAGCGCTTGTCTAAAAATCTTGCCTTGTTCTTGCTGTTTAGTATCGGAACTACTTTCTAAACCTTGGGTATAGCCCTCCATAAAGCCTTGTAAAGAACTCAATGCTTTAGAAGGTGATACTTCCAATTTACTGCCTTTACTAAAAGTTCCGCATACACTCATCATGTCAAAGTCTTTAGTCTCGACATTCGCTAAGACTTTTCCGACCTCTTTAATACTCTCAAATGGATTTTTATGAATGCGATCTTTAATGCTTGCAAGTTTACCCTTAACGATGTCGGCACCATGTTCTTCAACGTTTTCGATGAAAGCTTTTAAATTTTCCACCGCATCTTTGGCATCAGTAAAGAAAGCATTAAATTCATCTACAACGCCTTTTGCATTTCCACCTAGTGCACCAATGTCTTGAATAAAACCGCCACAGTCTTTTAAGGCGTGAATAGGATCATTATTAATACCTTCTTTAAATAAGTTCACCGTACTATTTAATGCTTGACCTGTGGTCTTTAGCTCAAGCGACTGGATGAACTTAGGTAAGCGATTAATCACGTTCAAAGCATCAGTTTGTTGCTTAGCTGCAACTTCACTGAGCATTTTCATGCTTTCATAGCCTTGTGAAAGTAAAGATTGTGCTTGTGCAGCCTCTAAATGGTCTGCAATCGCCTGCTCTTGTGCATAGGTACTAATGAGCATGCCTTTACCCGCACGCACAGCTCCCCAAGCATCTGTTCTGAGCTCAAAGCCTTCACCTCGGCCTTGGCTCGTCTCTTGTTCTTTCGGATGGCTTAAATTACCCAAATTCAGCTGTGTTGCTGCATGACTACTTTGGAGTTGAGTACTAATTTGTCCGGTTGTGTCATCAAAGCGTAATTGGTTAAAGCCGCTACCATTGATTTCCTGACTGCGGATCCCGCTCAATTTTTTAGTCGCAGGAAGTTGCCCTTTTACATCGAACTTGGTGGGTGAGCGCTGCGCTTCATGGATGCGCCCAGTCACAAATGGACGGTCGATATTACCATCAAAGAAGTCAATGACAACCACTTCACCAATACGCGGTAAGAAACGTGCGCCATAGCCTTCTCCTGCCCAAGGAGTCAGTACATCCACCCAAGCCGAGTCGGTATCATTGTCATTGCTACCTGCGCCACCATCATGGCCATGATCATCGCTACGGGTAAATAGAAAACGTACTTTAATGCGCCCCCATTCATCGACATGAATGGTTTCTCCTTGAGGTCCCACGACTTTCGCTCTTTGTGGGTAGGCAATTGGTCGATGCTGCTCTGGATTATATTCAGGTGCAGTTTTGATTTGACGGCGTATTAGAGTCAGTTCATTACCTTGACGCTCTATATCATCGTAGCCGTGTTGATCCCAACGACTTTGGGTTAATAACTGGCTAACTTGCTGATGTAAATCTTTAGGTAAGTTATTTTGGTTATAGAAGTTTTTAGCAATGATCAGGAACTCTTGATCTGCCCCTTCATGCTGATCAATTTCAGGGTGCTCGCGTAGATTAAACCAATAGCCGACTTGGCTATCGCGGACACTACTATAGGCTTTAAAGTATTTAGCCCGACTCGCATGCATATCGGTGAAGTGCTGATTTAGTTTTTCTAACTGACTACTACCCGAAGCGGTTGCCTGATCTTCCCCTTTTAAATCTTGCATCCAAGCGGGGCTTACGTGCCATGCTTGCTCAAGACTTAAAGTGGCTGAGTCAAAGTTATCTGAGTGTGTATGTGTGGTAACAACCGAACCATTACCTTCTTCTTGTGCAAGGGCATCGGGTTGCCAGCGCTGCACATGTACCGCTGTCGGTTGCAAACTTCGCACTGCAATAAAGCCAGTAATACTATCTTGATATTCGGTTGCGCTACTTCTGTGATAGCGAATACTGCGACGCTCTAAAGCCTGATACTGACTATTGTCATCAATTAATCTTAGTTTTTGAGCTTGTATTGTCGCAGTAAAATGCGGAACAAAAAGCTCTGATTCATCAATGAGCCAACTAATACCTTCACTTCGCCATAAACGCGTAAGGAAGTCATAGTCAGACTCATTGTGCTGCATGGTGAAAGGTCGAATATCATAGTTTTGACTTAACCCACCCAAGTCAAGACTTAAACTCGCAGCAAACAGTGGACTTTTTTCTTGCCACTCTTTAAATAAAACTTCGGTAATTTCTACGATACTTTTATTCATAAAAACACGACTATTACGGCGTTTGTGCCATAAATTTGTCGCATCTTCTAAAGTCAGCTTATAAAGCGTTAAAGCACCATCACTTTGTCCATAACTGGCTTCAGTCACAATACCTGTTGTTCGGAACAATTGTCCCGAATCTGTGACCTGATCAACAGCGACCTGAACGCCAATAAATTGCTTCAATGCAATTTGGGCATTGGTTGAAAGGCAAATCAACTCTGCCATTAGGCCACCATTCAGCTGATGTTGGCCTTCTATACGTTGTAAGAATATTTGGTTATTGAGTAGTTCATTAGAGAACTGTACATGGATAGCACGTTTCTGAGCATTTAGCCCTATTTTTTCCAAGACACTAAATATATTAAAAAGCATTTTTTTATAATCGTAAGGATATATAAACGGGTGCACTTTATAAAAAACAGAACTATCTGTCTACAAAATTATGCGCTATTTTTATCAATTTTTCTTATATTCTCACTTATTCTAATATGATTAAAAAAAGCCCAACTTGAGTTGAGCTTTTTTAATCATATTAAACTTAGTTTTTAGCCGTCTTAAATACTGGATAAAAACGGAATAATTGCCATAAACAGACCAGTAATAGCAAAACAAAATACACTAATGACCACACTGGTAAAGACTGGCCTAAAAAAGTCCAGTCAATTGCCGCACATTCACCTGAACCAGAAAGCACTTCTTGTAAAACAGCTTTCATCGGTAAAGCATCGATTAAATAATTTAAACCCGGTCCACAGCTTGGTACTTGGTCTGCTGGTAAATGCTGTATCCAAACATGACGGCCTGCCACGCCGACTGACCATAAAATTGCAATACCTGCTAAAAATGCATAGAAGCGTTTAATCGCATTGGAAACTGGGTTATGCAAAAATGCAATGAGCGCCACAAATCCCATTGCCATTAAGCCAACACGCTGAAAAATACAGAGCGGACATGGCTCTAACCCTTTTACATGTTCCAAATACAACGCAAAAGACATGCCGACAATGCTTGCCAGTACAAGCAGTCCACTCACCAAACGGTAACTTAATCGCATGTAAAACCTCGTTTTTATCTATATTGTTCAAGATATTGATCAAAACTGATCTGACTATCTTGCTCAAGTTGTTCTTGCTGCTGTAAAGATTGTGCAGCCAATTGTTCAAAATATTGTAAAGTCTCTGCACTGATTTCATGCTTTTCATAACTTTCAGCATGCATCTGTGCCATATGACTGCCAAAGCTCCAGGTTCCACCATGCTTTAACGTGTCATCAATCACATGTGCAGATAATGTTTCATCTACTTCATCAATGCGTTCTTGCATTACGGTCAAAGCCGAGCTGTACAGAGTTGTTGCATAGGTCTGATCGAGTAATTTGGCACAAGCCTGCATGTTCGAAATATGCTGACGTGCCCAATCTTCAATATGGTAAGACCCATTTAAATCAGTAATGGTTGCGTTTGGCGCTCGGCCACGGTTAACCACTTCTGTCTGGTTTTTCTCAATCAAATCTTGCTCAGGACATAGCAACTCAGGGCTATCACTGAGTAAGCAATAAAGTGCAAGTGCTTCAAGGAAGCCAGCCGTTGTTTCATTTACACCAATTGGTGAATATGGATTTACATCTACTGCACGAAGTTCAACATAACCCACTCCTCGATTTTGCAAGGCTTGAGATGGTGTTTCACCTGCATGCGGCACCTGTTTTGGACGTACGAGACTGTAATATTCATTCTCGATTTGTAAAACATGGTCATTAATTTGCAACGGTTCACCAGAGGCATCATTTAACCCTAAACGGCTAAATGGCGGGTAAGGAGAATGTACTGCTTTTTGTAAACCAGCCAGATAACCAGATAGGTTGTTATAGTGAATACCTAAACTTTTTTGTGCCGAGTTTTGGTAGCCTAAACGTCCCATACGCAGGGCTGTAGCATACGGTAAATAGTATGACCCTTTGATTAAAGGCAACAAATGATGTTCATGTCCCGTCAAGAAACAACGACAAACCGAAGGGCTCGCCCCGACTAAAAACATAACCAGTGGCGTTAAGCGAATAAAGTTACGGATAAGCCCAAAATAGCGGTGGCTACGATAATTTTGCAGACTGAGTGCTTTTAATTTTTCGTCAGTTTCATGTGCCTGCAAGGCAGTAAAAAGCGAATCTGGAAAAGATAAATTATAGTGTACGCCCGAAATCGTCTGCATACGGCGACCATAACGAATACCCAAACCACGGCGATAAAGCGTCTTGAAACGGCCAATATTAGAAGTACCGTATTGCGCTAGACGAATACGCTCCTCATTGTCATCTAGCATACACGGCATAGACAACGGCCAGAGTTTTTCACCATTTTCTAAATGACGGTGTACAACCGCATGAATATCGGTGAGCTCATGCAAGGCATCACCAATCGTTGGCTGTGGTGAAGTAATAAACTCCATCAACGCTTCTGAATAGTCAGTTGTAATTTTTGGATGTGTTAAAGCTGAACCTAATGCTTTTGGATGTAACTCTTGTGATAAGAACCCATTACTTTGCATACGTAGGCTTTCACGTTCTATTCCACGTAACATGCCTTGTAGTAGCGACGAATCCACCCAAGCAGGAATAACTGATTGAGATGGTGTAGTGGGTTGACTCATGCATTTGCTCGCTTATAAAAGATCACTATATACAAAATCGTGACATGATATGGATGTTGATATGATCACATCATTTCAGTTTGGCAATTTTTATCACAATCTTGTTATTTAAGACACGAAAGAATTGTGATTTTATTGAAGAATAATTGCTAAAGAGTTGTCAATATCATGAACGATCAAGACATTTTAAACTTCTGGTTTTCACCTGAACTCCGTTCACTTTGGTTTGCAAAAAGTGATGAATTTGACACAAAAATTCGTGATCAATTTGCAGACATTCATCGTCAGGCAACTCAAGCAGAACTTTGGTCTTGGCGAAAAACGGCAGAAGGTCGTCTTGCAGAGATTATTGTGCTAGATCAGTTTTCTCGCAACATTTATCGTGATCAACCCGAATCTTTTGCTTATGACAGCCTCGCTTTAGCTTTGTCACAAGAAGCAATTAGCTTGCAACTCGATGCACAGCTTAACCCTGAACAGCGCTCGTTTTTATACATGCCGTTTATGCATAGTGAATCGAAGCTAATTCATGAGTTTGCTTTAAAATTATTTCAACGCCTCGGCAATGAAATAAATTTAAGCTTTGAGAAAAAACATAAAGTGATTATCGATCGCTTTGGTCGTTATCCTCATCGCAATGCCATCCTTGGACGTGTTTCAACACCAGAGGAAACCGAATTTTTATTAGAACCGAACAGCAGTTTTTAAGACTGCTTTATTTTTTAATGCTGAGTTATCCTTTCTTCCATGCTCAGCTGGGAGTTCACCATGAAATATCTCTCTCTTTGTTTAGCTTTAGGCACTGCCTTAACTTTAAGTGCTTGTTCAACCCTACCGAGCAAACCAAAAACCTTCAATCAGCTTGGCCAGTTTTCAGCCTATCCGTTAAATGCACAAACGTTCCGAATCAGCTTCCAAGCTGACTCAAACATGAGCTATGGAACAGCTGAAGAAATTACCTTGGTGAAAGCAGCACAAACGACCGTACAAAAAGGCTTCCGCTTTTTTAAAGTGCAAAATGACCCAAGCAACCAAAGCCAAAAACCGCCTCGTCAGGCCGTGGTTTACCCATCTGCGCCGAGTTTTTATCCGTATGGTTATGGTCGCCGTTATCCGGGTTTCTGGCATGATCCGTTCTATGATTTCCCACAAGTGGTCAATATCGACCCTGTTCAAGTGTCGTATACTATTGAATGTTATCGGGATCAAAAGCAGGCTCCGCAGGACGCTTTTGATGCAACGTTAATTCTCAAATCTATCGGACAAAAATATGGTTTAAGCCCGACAGGAGAATTGCTGCCACCGCCTGAGCCGCCAGTAAAACAAAAATGAATAGGATGACCGTATGAATATGGCAGAAGAAGTACACCATGCACCCAATCTGAAGCGCAGCAAATACTTTGCAACGCTGGCACTTATTATTGTGGT
This sequence comes from Acinetobacter nosocomialis, assembly GCA_025736915.1. GTDB lineage: Bacteria > Pseudomonadota > Gammaproteobacteria > Pseudomonadales > Moraxellaceae > Acinetobacter > Acinetobacter nosocomialis_A. The sequence goes on from CP107049.1 coordinate 1,854,389, forward strand.
AGTGCTGTGGATTGGGTTATTGATTGCCAATCGCTTTCTGCCAGAGTACACCAACTTAATTCATATTTTAATGTTAGGCGCGGAAGCTGGCGTAGTGGGTGGACTCGCAGACTGGTATGCCATTACCGTCCTGTTTCGAAACCCATTTGGTAAGCTTCCTATCCCAAAATTTTTGCGGGATCATACTGAAATTATTCCACGCAATAAGGCTCGTATTGCAGAGTCAATGGGCCGATTTGTGCAGGAAAACTTTCTGTCACCTCAAGTGGTAGAACGAAGCTTAGAAAAAACTGACCTAAGCCTTGCTATTGGGCAATGGCTAGCCAGCCCACAAAACAACACACAAGTAGTGCAGCTCATTCAGCAAACTGTCCCGAAAATTTTTGAGTTTGTGAGCCAAGAGCAAATTGCTAATTTCGTTCAAAACAACAGCGTGCAATGGGTGCGTAACACTCAGGTCAATAAACTCGCCAGTGAAATGCTACGTGCAGTATTGGAAAATGATTTCCACCAAGATGTATTGCAACGTGGTCTCGATATTGCGCATGAGTGGGTGGTACAAAACCCGGATAAAACCCGTGAGTTAACCCGAAAAATGTTTAAAGCGCTGGGGGTCTGGTCACTTGCAAAAGGTGCAAGTTGGATTGGTATCGATGTTCAGCAACGTACCATCGATTCACTGGTTGAAAAAGTAGAATCAATGCTGGCCGACCACGAACACCCATGGCGACAGGAAATTGAAACCGTTGCTCATTCGCTTATGCTCGAATTAGCAAATCCTGACAGTGTTGCCAGTCAACGCCTGAATAGTGGTAAGGATGCATTGCTAGATAGTCCACAAGTTTTAAATTTCATTAGTGGCGCGGTGACTATTTTATGTGATGCCATTAAAGCAGATTTAATGAAAGAAGACTCCGGCATTGCAATGAACCTGAGAGCTGCCATTCAGCAATTGGGTGAAAACCTTGTCCAAAATGTAAAAGTACGCGAAGTTCTCAACAAAGAAATGACAGGACTTGCCATGAACTTTACGGATCAATATAGCCATAAAATCATACGCTATGTGAGTGAGCGCATTCATGAATGGGACTCACGTGAAATGATTGGAAAAATTGAAAATGAAGTCGGTGGCGACTTACACATGATTCGCGTAAATGGCGTTGTAGTTGGTGCATTTATCGGTTTAACTCTAGGTGTAATTCGCGCAGCGATTGAATCGATTTTATAACCTTAATAATTTCTTTAAGAGAACAACATGCTACAGCTTCAGTCAAAATTGCCCGCACAAGGGGTGACTATTTTTAGTACGATGACGGCAATGGCACAGCGCTTGGGTGCACTTAACCTTTCACAAGGTTTCCCAGACTTTCCAGCCCCTCCTGCTTTGCTCGAAGCCCTCTCACAGGCAACTTTGGCTGGGCACAATCAGTATCCACCTGGTGATGGCATTCTCGCACTCCGTGAACAGCTTGCTTTACAGTTTCAACAGCGTGATCAACTTCAACTTGACCCTGTAACCCAGATCACGATTACACCTGGCGCGACCATCGCTATTTTCTGTGCCATACAAGCCTGTATCAACGCAGGTGATGAAGTCATTATTTTTGACCCGAGTTATGACAGCTATGGGCCTTCTGTTCAGCTAGCAGGTGGTAAAGCTGTTCGTATTGCCCTGCAAGCACCTGACTTTAAGGTGAACTGGCAGCAAGTTAAAGATTTGATTAATGACAAAACCCGTATGATTGTAGTGAATACGCCTCACAATCCAACTGGCACCATCTGGGAAAAACAAGACTGGTTAGAACTCATTGAACTAATTCAAGATAAAAACATTGTGGTTTTATCCGATGAAGTCTATGAACATTTGGTTTTTGATAGTCAGCAACACTTTAGCGCGTTGCATTTCCCTGAGCTTAGAGAACGTAGTTTTGTGATTGGTTCTTTTGGAAAAACCTTCCATGTCACAGGTTGGAAAACCGGTTACTGCGTTGCTTCACCTGATTTAATGCGTTTGTTCCGCCAGATTTATCAATATGTTAATTTCTGTGGCACGACCCCTTGTCAGATTGCCCTAGCGCAATATATGCAACAACATCCGGAACATATTCGTGAACTTTCACAGTTTTATCAAACTAAGCGGGATCGATTTAATCAGGCAATTCACAATAGCCGTTTTTTACTTAAACCATCGCAAGGGACTTATTTCCAAAACCTTGACTACAGCCAGATTAGACCCGATTTAAACGATGTTGAAATGTGCCAGTTTCTTGCCGAGCAACATAAGATTGTGGCTATTCCTGTTTCGGTGTTTTACCAACAAGCCCCAGAGTCTTTACGCCTAATACGGTTCTGCTTTGCAAAAAATGATGAAACACTGCAAAAAGCAGGAGAAATTCTGAATCAATGTTAATAAATTTAGTCACTTAGCATAGTAAAAATACTACAAGAAGTTCCCTACAACTATGCTAAGTTGAATATCCGACCCGCTCATCAAAGAGATGGGCGATGGAGAATACATGCCACCAAGACAGTCTTTAATTCATCAGCAAAATCTTTGGAAAACATTTTTTGTTTTCTTATTGCCCCTGATTGCAACCAATATCTTGCAAAACCTGTCCGGTACCATTAACACCATCTTTGTTGGACAAATGATGGGGGTCGATGCCATCGCTGCAGTTTCTGTATATTTCCCCATTTTGTTTTTACTGCTTGCGTTTATTATCGGCATTTCAACGGGTACCACTGTTTTAGTGGGACAGGCTTGGGGCGCACAAGACATAGAAAAGGTTCAAAGTGTGGTGGGTTCTACCCTATTTATGACCATCATTGGCGGTATCATTACCGCAATCATTGGTGTGTTTTTTGCCCACGACATTTTAGAACTTTTAGGTACGGACCCGAAGGTGATGCACCTCTCTTTGCCTTATGTGCAATGGATGTTAGCAGGTAGTCCTCTTCTCTTTGTTTATATTATCTATACCTCAATTTTACGTGGTGTAGGAGACAGTACTACCCCTTTACTTGCACTGGCTTTAACCAGCGTGATCGGCGTAATTATTACACCAATTCTGCTGAAAGGTTATTTTGGCTTTCCTGCCCTCGGTATTATTGCGCCGGCTATAGCGTCAATTATTAGTTATATTGCCATCTTAATTTTTCTTGCGATTTATCTAAACAAGAAAAAGCATCCTCTTCGACCGAACCGTCAGCTTTTGCAACATATTCGTCATAATTCGGAATTAAGTAAAATCATTTTACGCCTAGGTGTTCCAACCGGTATTCAAATGATTACCACTTCAATGGCCGGTTTAGTCATTGTGGGTTTAGTGAACCGTTTCGGAGCTCATGCCACAGCGGCCTATGGTGCCGTAAACCAAGTACTCAACTATATTCAGTTCCCTGCTTTATCAATCTCAATTGCAGCTTCAATTTTTGCAGCACAAGCCATTGGTGCAGGTAAATCAGACCTACTCGCACGTGTTACCCGCACGGCTTTAGGTATGAACTTTTTATTTACAGGTACCTTAATTGCGCTTGGCTATCTCTTTTCAAAATACTTAATGGCTTTATTTATTACCGACCCAACCGTGGTGGTATTAGGGCAGCAGCTATTATTTATTGTACTTTGGGCAATTTTATTCTTTGGTGCAGGTGCTATTTTTGCATCCATCATGCGTGCCAGCGGAACCGTGACAGCTCCAATGTTACTCAATATCTCAGCTATTTTATTTATTGAAATTCCATGTGCTTACTGGTTTAGCTCAATATGGGGACTTAAAGGAATCTGGTTTGCCTATGCCTTAGCATTTGTCAGCCTCTGTATTGTTCAAGGCTTGTATTACCAGTTTATTTGGAAGAAAAAGAAGATCAAAGTCCTGATTTAAAAAGCTTGAACCTTATAAAAAAAGCCATCAATTGATGGCTTTTTTAATTTAAATCTTATTTCATCCATTTCGTGACAATCGTTGAAGCACGTTGGTAGCCTGTCGGGAACAAACGTTGGAATGCATCCAGAATTTTTGCGTCACTACCAATGAGTAAACGGCGTTTATTTTTCAAAACTGCGTCTAAGATTTGACGGGCTGCCTCTTCTGGTGGGGTACGTAGGAACTTATCAAAGTTTTCAATCGATTTATTTGGGTCCATACCTAAAGTACACAAGCTATCACTCATTTTTGCAGCTTTCGCAATATTGGTACGAATTCCTCCCGGATGTACGCACAACGAGCTTACACCACATTTTTCAATATCTAGCTCTTGGCGTAACGATTCGGTAAAACCACGTACCGCAAATTTAGTCGCATTATAGCCAGACTGAGTTGGCTGAGCTGTTAAACCAAATAAGCTAGAAATATTGATAATGTGACCATCTTGAGTTTGCTTAATAAACGGTAAAAATTCTTTGGTCCCGTAAACCACGCCCCAGAAGTTAATTCCAACAATCCACTCTAAATCTTCGTAGGTTGCCCCTTCTACAGTTGAGCCTAAAGCTACCCCAGCATTGTTAAAAATGAGATTAACAGAACCATGATCTTGCACGGTTTCCTGTGCCCACTGCTTTACTGCTTCGCGGTCAGAAACGTCTAACTTTTTGGTCGTTACAGTAATGTTACTGTAGGGTTTTAATAGCTCAACAGTTTTCTCTAAACCCTTTTCATTAATATCACTTAATGAAAGATGGCAACCTTGTTTTGCCAAGAGAATTGCTAATTGTTGCCCAATGCCAGAACCTGCGCCCGTGATTGCAGCGACTTTGTTTTTAAAATTTTTCATTGTCCATCCTTTGTTTTTCGATTTGCACAACCGGTTCATTGCATGTGCATTTTAGACTCTTTTAATATAATTTTGACAATAATCATTGTCAATATAGTACACTGTAATTTCAGATAGATTGGCACAATTCTGCTGACAGCTTTATCATAGGCCTCATATTTGCCGAAAAACCGATAAATCAGGAAACCATTTATTTATGGCGACAAACGACTCAACCAGTAAAAAGAAAACAAAAACTGTGAGTAAAGAACGTCAGTTCAAAGGGTTATCTCTTTCCGAACGTAAAGAAGCTCGCCGCGAAAAACTCATTGAAGCGGGTATTGCGACTTATGGGACCCTTGGCTTTTTTTCAGTGACGGTAAAGGATGTCTGCCAAGAAGCAAAACTCACTGAACGCTATTTTTATGAATCTTTTAAAAAGAGTGAGGATTTATTCCAGACCATCTTTTTAAAAATGATTGAAGAGTTACAGCAAAACTTAATGCAAGCTGTGATTAAAGCTGCGCCAGATCCAGAAAAAATGGTCGATGCAGGCTTAAGAGCACTGCTGACCACCTTAAAAGAAGATCCTCGTTTAGCCCGTATTGTCTATGTAGATGCAGTTCTGGTTCAGGAATTACATAATCAGGCCACCATTCAAGAAACCCTTGCTCAGTTTGACCGTATGATCCAAGCGTTCGTTATGCTGACCATGCCACAAATACAGCATAAGGAAAATGAGCTTTCTTTAATTGCAACAGGGCTAAACGGATATGTTACGCAAATTGCAATTCGATGGGTCATGGGTGGCTTTGAGCAGTCTCTTGAACAAGTTTTGACAGCCTGCCGTATTGTTTTCTTGTCTTTATTGGCACAAGTTTCAAAATAATATTAAAGTTTTTTGACACTACTTTAAGTCCAAAAACCTAGCTGAAAGCAAATTGGTAACACCTTGAATGGCTTTAAGAAAATTTATGCCGCCCTGTCATCATTCGGTCATGTGCTTGCCGTATTTTTGTCACAAATTATTGCTAAATTCGATTTTATAGACTTTTCTGCAATGAAATTGTCATAATTAATCTTTGTAATAAGCCTGTCATAACTACAAAACGGTTCACCGTTAAAATCTACAAGGTATTACGCTGTGAAAGATGACTATATTTTAATTGTCGATGATGAGCTTCCCATTCGTGAAATGATCCATACTTCTTTGGATATGGCAGGCTTTCAATGTTTACAGGCTGAAGATGCCAAACAGGCTCATCAAATTATCGTCGACCAACGTCCGGCGCTTATCTTGCTTGATTGGATGTTACCTGGAGGCGTAAGTGGTGTGGATTTATGCCGCCGCTTAAAACGTGATGAAAATCTAGCAGAAATTCCAGTCATTATGCTCACCGCTCGCGGAGAAGAAGACCACAAAGTACAAGGTCTAGACGCTGGCGCAGACGACTATATGACTAAGCCATTTTCAACCCGTGAACTGGTTTCTCGTATTAAAGCTGTTCTACGCCGCGCAAATGCATTAAGCGGTGAAAAAACAATTGATGCCAATGGTTTAATTCTTGATCCTGTAAGCCAACGCGTGAGCTTTGGTAACAGCATTTTAGATATGGGACCAACTGAATATCGCTTACTTGCATTTTTTATGACCCATCCGGAACGTGCATATACACGTGCCCAGTTGCTCGATCAGGTATGGGGCGGTAATGTATACATTGAAGATCGTACCATCGATGTACATATCCGTCGTTTACGTAAAGTGTTAGAACCTTTTGGTGTTGACCGATTTGTTCAAACCGTACGTGGTACAGGTTATCGTTTCTCTACACGTGCAGATTTAGCCGCAGGTTAACCAAAATTTATGTATGAACCCTACCCCGTCCCTGAACAGGTACGTGAACAAAAGCTTTCCCGTTACAGTAGTTTGTGGACGTTTGCTAAACAAGATTTACGACTTTTATTATTTTTCCTGATTATTGCAGGTTTAGTCGGTTTAGGGGTTGGGTATTTCTGGAGCTGTATTTTTATCGCCTTCGTGGTGTTTTTTGCACTCCAGTTGCGTTCTTTATATTTGGTGAATGACTGGATTGCCAACAACCCTTACGATGTTCCTCCCAACCTAAGTGGTATTTGGGGGGCATTATTATTTAATGTGTATCGTGCTCAGCGTCAGGAACGTATTGTTCAGGCCGAAATGGTGGGGCTGATTGACCGTGCTCAATCTTCTTTAGTTGCCCTCGCTGAAGCAGTAGTACTCATTGATGATCAACATCAAATTGAATGGTGGAACCCTGCCGCAGAGCGTTTATTGGGAATCAGCCCTCTCGACCGTGGTCGTAACTTATTAACCATTTTGCGCCAGCCTACTTTTATTGAATATTTTAACAATATTGATCAAGCACCGGATGGGATAAAACTCCATTCAAGTCTTGATGATGACCGTTATGTACAGGTCAAACTCACACGGTTCGGTGGAGAAAGTCGTTTATTGGTGGCTTACGACGTTACGCGTATGCACAACCTTGAGCAAATGCGTAAAGACTTCGTCGATAATATTTCGCATGAGCTGCGTACACCGTTAACTGTACTCAGTGGTTATATCGAAACATTTACCGACCAAGAAGATATTAGCCCACGCTGGAAACGCGCATTTGATCAGATGCAGTCTCAAACTAAGCGTATGAACGCGTTAGTGAATGATTTACTGCTGTTATCGAATTTAGAAAACAACAAAAAAATTGCAAAAAACCAGATTATTGAAATGCCGAGTTTAATGAATCAACTGTTTGATGATGCTCAGGCCTACAATGCCGATTATGGACACACACTCAATTTACATATTGATAGCCACTGTGACCTGATTGGTTCCGACATGGAAATTGCCAGTGCATTTAGTAATTTAATTACGAATGCTATCAAGTACACGCCAAAAGGTGGAACCATTACCATTGGCTGGCATGATGATGGTGAACATGCTTACTTTAGTGTGCAAGATACCGGTATCGGGATTAACCCAAAACATTTGCCGCGTCTGACCGAACGCTTTTACCGTGTAGACAGCGACCGTAGTCGCCAAACAGGTGGAACTGGTTTAGGCTTAGCAATTGTAAAACATGTGCTGATGCAACACGGCGCTTATTTAGATGTGCAATCTAAAGAAAATGAAGGATCCACGTTTACCGCAGTTTTTCCAAAAGAAAGACTCTATAACATGACCTAAAATGATCCCCCGCATATATAAAAAGCCGACTCATGAAAAGTCGGCTTTTTTGTCACATTTAAATCTATTTATTTAAAATTAGAGCAATAAGATTTAGCCTGATTTTTCTCTATGACATTTAAAAAGTTGGTGGCAAAAGTGTTGCTCTGGCGTAATGCATCACGATGATCTCCACCATCAATTGCTTGATAAATGGTTGGTTTTTTTGATTTACATAGCTGTTGGTAATAAGCGTATGTCCCTCTAGGGTCAACCAAATGATCTTTAGAACCCTGAACAATCATTAATGGTACAGTCGGTAGCATATTCTCAATAGACTGCTGTTTTAGATAAGCCAAAAGAGGTTTTAAATCTGCATCAGCTTTAAATATGCTAGAAGGAGATTTTTTCAAATCAGATTGAAGTTCAGATAAACAGCGGCTGCGTGCTTGCGTTAGCACAGTGTTCATTTCGGCACTAACTAAATTTTCAGGGACAATGCTTGGTTCTGCTGCTTGCGCTCCTAATAACACAATCGGGAAGAAAGCTGCCACACTAGGTTCTGGGTTTGGATTAGTTTTTACATATTCTGCAATGCCTTCATATTGATAGCCCCCTGGCGCAAGCGCAATCGCTCCTTTTAAATCTAGTTCAGGTGCATCTTTTTGCCCATAAGCCGCCACGGCAATAGCCGCAGCTCCGCCTTGGCTATGGCCCATCACTAGCCATTGTTTATTAAAATCTTTTGGCTTAACTGCATGTAACGCTCGTACGGCATCTACCACTGTATGCAGTTGGCTCTTGGCATTCATATAGGGATGTGCACCTAGCGTACCTAATCCCTGATAATCGGGCGCAACGACCGCATAGCCGCGTGCAAGCCATGAATCTAAAGCTTTGGAAGCAACTTCTTGATAAGAATGAACAGGGCCACCTACATAGTCACCAGAAGGTGCACAGGTGTCAGCAACTCCAGTCGTGCCATGCGCCCAAGCCAGTATCGGCCAGCCCTTTTTTGGAGGTGTTCCTTTTGGTAATAAAATAAATGCTGAGGCAACGATAGGCTCGCCATTCACACCTCGACTACGATAATTGATCAACAAATGCTGATCGGCATGGGGAAATAAACTCGTTACATCTTGCTGTTCTATAGACAGTATTGAACCCGGTTTTTCACTCACTATTTGCTTACTCAAATCTGTAATTGGAGCAGCAATAGCAGAACCAGACGTCAAACAAATACCGCTGAATAAAATTTTAAAAAAGGAATTACTTTTTCTAATCAAGGGATTACTCCTCTATTATTTACATTGCATCTATTTAAATAATCAATTTATAAAATATAAATTACCATAAAATTATCTATAATTTATATTCAATCTAAAAACACATTAAAACAGATTTACTGAAATTTAATAAAACTATATTTTAAAAATATGTAATATAAATACAGTTGCAAAAATTAATCCCGTTTAAATAATAAAAAATATATGCTGATATTTTCCTAATTATTACAGCGATTAAAATGTCAAAACAATATAAATTTATACCGTACCTAATTTGTCTTATTCTCGGTTCTGTATCTATCCATAGCTTTGCAGACGTACAAGTGTATGGTCCTGGTGGTCCAGCACCCGCAATGAAAGAAGCAGCCAAACAATTCACCAATAAAACGGGCATAGCAGTCCATGTAACGTCTGGACCTACTTCTCAATGGTTGGAAAAAGCGAAACAAGATGCCGATGTTATATATAGCGGTTCCGAAGCCATGATGTCTGATTTTGAAAATGCTTTTTCTGAGCAAATTATAAAAGACTCGGTAGAGCCTTTATATTTACGTCCCGCAGCCATTTTAGTGAGAAAGGGAAACCCTAAGAATATTAAAGGTTTTAAAGACCTCGCTAAACCCGGTGTTAAGGTTTTAGTTACGCATGGCGCAGGTCAAGTCGGTATGTGGGAAGATATTGCTGGCAGAACTGGAAATATTCAATTAACCAAATCTTTTCGAAAAAATATTGCCACCTATGCAGCCAACACAGGAATTGCCAAGAAAAACTGGGAAGAAAATAGCAGCTATGATGCTTGGTTAGTCTTTAATATTTGGGGAGTCAGTAACCCAGATATTGGACAAATTATACCAATTGAACCAGAGCTAGTTATTTATCGAGATACAGGTGTAGCCTTAACCAAGCATAGTTTAAAAGACACTGAAGCTAAACGTTTTGTGGATTTTCTATCGTCTCAACAAGGCAATGCTATTTTCAAAAAATATGGTTGGACTAAATAATTAAAAAGGGAGTCATACTCCCTTTTTAATTTTGAAAAGTATTAACTCTGCCTAAGCTAAAATATATTCTTTGATATTGAATATACGCCTACGGCATATAAAGTACCCAGTATTAAACAAAAGGCTGAGCTGATATACCAAAATAAATCACTATTCCCAACAAATTTTGATTTTAACCATGGAAAAGCAAAACCACGAATAAGAAACACGGCTGCAACAAGTGACAAAATAATTTCGGTAAAAGGTAATAGCTGTAGTCCTTTTGCTGCAAAGAAGGCATACATAGAACATACTGTTAGAATAATCCCCACAGCTATAGCTGTAAAATTCGGATACCAATGTCCCCTTTCGACCATCTGAACAATACTTTTCCCAGCCCCTAAAAACCGAAAACCATTTGCTCCCCAAAACACACAAATAAAATGAAGTAACGCGGCCACGAAAGTCAAAGCCGAAGCAAAATATAAACTAATGATAGGAGTTGGGGACATTTTATTCTCTTCGTGAGTATTTATAATGAGTTAAAAATTAATTTACTGGTAAACATTATATTTAAAAATATAGTTAATTATAGAAATGTAAATAAAAAAGAGAGCAAATGCTCTCTTTTTAAATCTATTGATGGGTTAAAGCGTATGGCCCATACGTTCGCCCATCACAACAACAGACTCGGCTTTAAAACGTTTTTCCCACTCGATTTTATCTTTTTCAAATAAAATAATTGCGGTAGAACCTAAATAAAAACGGCCAAGCTCAGCACCTTTCTCTAACTTCAACTGATGATGCTGTAATTCGATACGACCCGACGGTTTTACTTTACCTGTTGCTACAGTTTCAATACCTGCAACAATCATAGCGCCGACTAAAACGACAGCCATACGACCAAGCTCAGTATCAAACAAGCAAACCATACGCTCATTACGGGCAAATAAACCCGGTACATTTTCAGCAGTGACCTGATTTACTGAAAATAACTCACCCGGTACGTATAAAGTTTCAGTTAATGTGCCTGAAAATGGCATATGAACACGGTGATAATCACGTGGAGACAAATAAACCGTTGCAAACTCGCCTTCTTGGAAAGGTTGAGCAAGTTGTGGGTCACCAATTAATTTTTCTACAGAGAAGCTTTGGCCTTTTGCCTGAAAAACTTCGCCAGCAGTGATTTTACCAATTTGAGAAATTGCACCATCTGCTGGTGACACAATGCTATCAGCATTTTCATCAACTAGACGTACGCCATCTTTCAATGCACGAGTAAAGAAATCATTAAAAGATTTATATTTGAGTGCATTGCCTTGTTCAGCAATTGATAAATCAATGCCGTATTTGGTTTTAAATGCATGAATAACCGCAGCTTTTAACACTGGATTTTCACTTGCAGCAACTTTACCCACCACACGGCTTAACTGATGCTGAGGAACAAGATTTTGTGCCTTAATAAATAATTCTTTTTTTAAGCGAGATGTAAAACTCAAGACGGCGATTCTCCAGTAATGATAGGACTATCGAGGCGATTGCCCCATTCACTCCACGCACCATCATAGGCTTTTGCTTCCCAACCCAAAAGTCTAGCCAAAATATAGGCCAAACCAGAACGGTGATGTGACTGGCAGTATACGACTACAGGTTGTTTTAAATCGAACCCAAGTTGTTCAAGACGCTGCCGCGTGCGTTCAAGCGGATGCAATTTTAGATGATTTTGACGATTAAGTGCAGTACTCCATTCAAAATGGAGTGCATTTGGAATGTGACCACCGCGTCGAGCCGCTAAACGAACACCACTATATTCATCAATCGTCCTACAATCCCACAGTTGAATATTTTCCTGTTCAACCTGTTTGCGTAGCTCCTCATAGTTCACTCGAAATTGAGCAGCATGTGATAAATCAATCTGAATTAAGTTATCAACTCGAGGTAGTTCTTCAACCTCAGCTGTGGTGGGTAAACCTGCGCCAAGCCATGCATGAATGCCGCCATTAATTAAACTGGTGCGGGTAAATCCTAAGCAATGCAAATTCCAGATTAAACGACCAGCCCATGCCCCACCTTCATCGTCATAGACCACTACATGGTGATTTGGCGAAATATTCAATTTTTCAATGAGCGCTTGTAAACCAGCTTCATCTGGCAAAATGCCAGTGGCTTCTTCATGTTGAGCCACCAACCATTTAGGCTGTAAGTGAATGGCATGTGGAATATGGAGTTGTTCATAAACCGAGGCACGGCTCAAATCTACAATACGGATATATTCATTGCCTAAATAAGGCACTAACTCTTCTGCTTCTATTAATAAATCGAGTTTAAAATCAGGGAGTGTCATCGTCATGGTTACTTTTTATACCAGCTTAATTTCATCTTAGCATAAGCTTATATCTATCAAACTCTGATTTTCTGCTACCGTTTAGCAAAAAATCAGATATAAACATTCTCAAGCGTTAAGTGCCTGCCAAGCTGTCAAACTACATTGTAATTAAACAGCTTCTTCAAGCTCTTCAATTTGGAAAACCTGACGTAAATAAGCCAAGAACGTATCATTGTCAGTCATGGTTTTTCCTGGGCTATCCGAAATTTTGGCAACCGACTGACCATTACACTCAACCAGTTTCAACACAATATTGAGCGGTGTTTGTCCCATATCATTGGTCAAATTGGTTCCAATACCAAAACTCACCTGAAAACGGTCTTTGAAATATTGGTGCAATTCCCATGCTTTTGGCAAATTGAGACCATCACTAAAGGTCAACATTTTAGTTTTGGTATCAATTTTTAATTTACGGTAGTGCGCGTAGGCTTTATCGCCCCACTCATATGGGTCACCACTGTCATGACGTAAGCCATCAAACAGTTTTGCGAAATACAGGTCAAAATCTCTAAGAAAAGCGTCCATCCCAACAACGTCGGTCAAAGCGATTCCCAAGTCTCCACGATATTCTTGAACCCATGTTTCTAAAGCAGCTTTTTGAAAGTCACGTAAGCGGACATCAAGCGCCTGAAATGCTTGTAGGAATTCATGTGCCATGGTTCCAATTGGCGTGATATTTAATTCTTTAGCCAGCAAAACATTACTCGTTCCACGGAACACATTTGGGACAGTTTTATGAAATGCAGCAACCACATGTTTTTGCCATTCAAAGCTGTAGCGGCGGCGTGTACCAAAATCAGAAACTAAAAATGGAGGGTCATTTGGCTGTTGAGATTTTTCATATTGCTGAATCAATTCAAGCTTGGCTTTTAAACGGCGTTCACCTTCAGCCCAAACTTGATCTGTTTTGATGCGGCTAAAATATAATTCGTTTACAATGGCTAAAACAAAAATCTCGAACATCATGGCCTGAACCATTGGCCCTTCAATACGAATATCTAGTCGGCCTTCGGCATCAATACTGGCCTGAATAAAACGTCGTTTAAGCTGGAATAATTCTAAATAATCAACAAAGTCGCTTTTAATAAATCGTAGTTTTCTTAAATATTGTAGTTCGTCTTCTTTATATTTGAGATTACATAAATGGTCGAGTTGCTCGTTTAAGTCATCCAAAATATCCACTAATGGATAAACAGTATCTTCTAAATTTCTGCAACGAAAATGGTAGACACTATGTGTTTGCGGGAATTTATGCAAAACCACTTGTAGCATCGTAAATTTGTACAAGTCTGTATCAAGTAAAGAATGGATAATTGGAGACATAGTCAATGATTATTCGCTTGCTTCTTAGCATTAAAGCATATTTTTATAGATGAATTATGAGCTTTTATACCATTGTTGCAACTCCATGAAATTTCCTTTTAAAAATCATTTAAATTAATTTCTGCTAAACTGCATCAATTCAAATAATTGCAGAAACTCTCTCTAACAATGCGCGCTTTAATACAACGAGTTCTTGAAGCTAAAGTGGTGGTAGACGGTGAAACGACCGGTGAAATCCAGCATGGCTTATTGGTTTTTTTAGGAATTGGCCGAGACGATACTTTAGCCATAGGCCAGAAGCTTATCGATAAGATTTTGAAATATCGTATTTTTGATGATGAACAAGGCAAAATGGGCTGGAACGTATCTCAGGCAAATGGCGGAGTCCTGCTTGTTTCTCAGTTCACGCTCATGGCTCAAACCCAAAAAGGTTTACGTCCAGACTTTGGGCCAGCTATGCCACCTAGCGATGCAAAAGCACTCTATGAACAGTTAGTTGAATATACCCGTTCGCAGTTTGAAAATGTTCAAACAGGTATTTTTGCTGCTGACATGAAAGTACATCTCATTAATGATGGGCCAGTCACTTTCAATTTAGAAGTTGAAGCTTAAATATAAAAAAACTCCCAATCGGGAGTTTTTTATTAGATCTTAGCGACCAGTTTTTTCTTTAATAAAAGCACGTGCTTGGCGTACTTTATCTTTTACTGGTTTTGGTAGTCTTGGTGGAATGAGTTTAGCTGCTTGGTTAAACCAAACGAGCAAGCTGAAATCGCCTTCCATTTTAATGCTACCATCTTGCATACCCGTCATAAATGCAGTTGGGTCACCTTTAAGTAAAGTTTTTACACCTTGCTCGCTATCTGCAAATTGCAAAATAAAGTCAGCTTTTTCAGGTGAGCCAGCAACTGTATCGATGTGACCATTGTTAATAATAATTTGGCGAGCAACACCTAAATCAGTACCAATTTGAATGCGGAATGCGCGGTCATGCACTAGCTCAATAAACTTAGGACTTGTACGTGCCAACTGTTTCATACGCAGTGCCAAACCTGCTACCAATAAATCTAACGGGTCTGTACTGACATCAACAAGTGGTAACTTGACTACAGGTATAGAAGAAAGTTTCATGAACATTCACGCCTATTGTATTTTTATGAAAACCTTGGGGCAAAACTCAGCAAGGGCTCCCCATTGCCTGTTTTGTGCATCGACTGATGATATTCTAATTGGCAACGCAATCTATATATGAAACGTCAACAGACCAGCCTATCGTAGCATAACTGGCTATTTTTTAATAAATGCTTTGTATAATAAAAATCATGTTTTCGTAAATAAAAAAGGCATGCTGTGCATACCTTTTTACCGTTAGATAACAATTTAATTATCGGCTAGAACATTGCTGCTGATCATCTTCATATACTGGCGTATGTTCTATATATTGGCGATTTGCCAAAGCCTTCTGTGCCTGTTTATCCTCACGTAATAAAACAAATGTGACCATTACCATCGCTAGACTTAGTGCAGTTAAATAACTATATGTGACTGGCATTTCAAAAGTGACTTGAACTCCAAAACGGACCACTTCCAATAGCCCCCAAAAAAACATCCCTGCAAGCATAAAACCAAGCCAACGACGGTAAGGAGAAAAGAAAACAGCAACAAGCGCGACAGCAATTAAGCTGAATCCGGCGATAGCGGCAAAATTCGCTGTTACCATAGAAACCTCCGTCTTAATGAAAACGTCTAAAAACATTCGGTCTGAACACCAGACCTCATTCCAAAAACAACTTTAATTCATGATTTGTGTTGAAGCTTAGAAAGCATTATGGATGTTTTTTTTTAGAAAAAAAGACCTGTTATTTGTCGATGCGACATACTTTGTCGCAACATTCTTTTGTCATTACATTTTTGTAAATTTGAAAAAGTTCTACGTCCTATATGGCATCAATTCTGGCGTGTCATTACAAAAAACTATGCTGTTTTTTTGCGTGAAAATAAGTTTTTTTCAGTTTTTTTTATTGCCTTTTTTCTGTGCACAATTCTGTCATAACTTGCTTGTTTTTATGACTATTCTGCATAAAAAAAGCGCTACTCTTGAGCAGCGCTTAATGATTGTTCAGTATTATTTAAGCACGGTTTAAATCTTTGTCATGCATACCGAGTAAATACAGTACACCATCTAAACCAACGCTTGAAATCGCCTGATTCGCATTTTGGCGAACAAGCGGTTTAGCACGATATGCTACGCCAAGTCCTGCAATCGCAAGCATTGGTAAATCATTTGCGCCATCACCGACAGCCATTGCCTGCTCTAATGAAATATCGAGTTTGTTGGCAAGCTCACGTAATAATTCAGCTTTACGTGCGCCATCAACAATTACACCTTTTACTTCACCTGTCACAACGCCATCTTGTACGTCTAAAACATTGGCATGAACTTCATCAATGCCTAGTTTGCCTTGTAAATATTCAGCAAAATATTGGAAACCGCCTGATAAAATAGCCGTTTTATATCCAAGTGCTTTTAACGTTGAAATGAGGCGTTCTGCACCTTCGGTAATAGTTAAACGCTCAGCAATTTTAGGTAAAACAGCAGCATCAAGCCCTTTTAATAATGCAACACGGGCACGGAAGCTTTGTTGGAAATCAAGTTCGCCTTGCATTGCTCTTTCAGTAATTTCAGCAACTTGTGCGCCTACCCCTGCTTCAATCGCCAATTCATCAATCACTTCTTGCTCAATTAAGGTTGAGTCCATATCGAAGCACACTAAGCGGCGGTTACGTCGATATGCGTTGTCTTCTTGAACAGCGACATCAATATTTAATTCGCTTGAAAGAAGTAAACAAGCTGCACGCATTGCTTGTGCATCTAAAGTTGGACCACTGCTTAAACCAAACTGTACGCAAGCACGACGAGGCAATGTACTGTCTTTTTCAAGGTCTACACGGCCGGATAAACGCGTTATCGTTTCGATGTTAAAGCCTTGTGTAGACACAATTTGTGTAACTGCTTGTAAATGTGCAGCAGTCAGTTCTGGCGCTAAAGCCGTGACGATATAACGGGTTCGTCCACCTTCGCTTACCCATTGATCGTATTCTGCGCCCGAGATTGGTTTAAAGCGCACTGTTAAGCCAATATCATGTGCTAAAATCAAAATCTCTTTCATTGCCAACGCTGTCGCAGTTTCATTATCTGAAGCGACCACGATGCCCAATGTCAGTTGATTATGAATAACGGCCTGACCTACATCCAGTATTTGCAATGAATGTACGGATAGTACTTGCATTAATCGGGTAAACTGGTTTGGTTGGTCCGGTCCTAAAAAGGATATAAGAATGATTTCTCGCATGAATTGACTCTAGTCTGAGTGACAACTATTGTAAGAATCATAATCGAATTTCAATATAATTGCCTTGGAAGTTTAACTTGATTGCGCCTAGACAAGGGCTATTTGCTAGCCTACTGATCATTAGTTTTGCATTGCATACCTTTTTATTGGTGATTGCAACGACACACCAGCTCAATGAAAACCGTGCGAGTCAAGGTCAGCTCATGACCAGCCAACTCGTAGCAGACAGCTTATCTGAGCTTGAGCCTGCCAATACGGTATCTTTGGCGCTTATTGCCAATCGCTATGCGACCAATCCAAGTGTGGCATCTATCCGTATTCTTGATGCCAATAAACAAGTTTTGGCAACAAGCGGCATGTCAAAAACTCGCGAAGGTGAAATTTTTGTTCGTGATGCTCTTCAAAACGAGAAGAAAGTCGGTTCTATTGAAATTACACTTATTCAACCAAGTATTGGGGAAATTCTTCGTACCCAATGGCTTGCGATTTTAGCTTCACTGTTCCTACATGTTTTATTATGGCTTGCTTACCGTGCCATCGCTCGTCCAACCCGTAGCGAATACTTAGCCCGTATTAACGAAGAAAATCGTTTAAAACATGAAATTCAAGAGTTAACCCAAGCCCTCGCGCTTGAAAAACAAAATACAGTAACCTTGGTTGCTCAAGCTCAGCAGCAAGCTAAAGCGAAACCACTGGTTCGCCCACAACCAGAAAAAAGCACAGAAGCTACAGACCAAGATACCTTAGCACTTAATATTCAGTTTTATGACCCTAAACAGTTATTAAGTAGCGTTAACCAGTCTGTTTCGGTTCCTTATTTTAAACTTTGTCAGCTCTTCTTAAATAAAAGTATCGAGCTATGCACAAAGCATTATCATTTAAAGGCGACTGATATTGAGGTGGTAGATGAGTTTCATGCAGAAGGCGCAACACTCGCAATCTCAACTTCACATCCGCACGCTGTAGAATGCTTACTTATGGTAGGTACAGTTTTCCAATTACTGTCAGACGTTTTATATAAACGTTACCGTGAAGATAAACGCTTTGCGCTGCAAACTCGAAGCGCTGTATGTCATGCCGTAGAAGCAATGCAAATTGATGCGAAAGAAGCCGCTCAGCGTTTAGCACAACATCTTCATGCGAAAGAGTCTGCGCTTTATCTTGAGAATGATCAGCTTAAAGCTATTCAAGACAGTTATCAGCTTGTTGCAATGCCAAACCCAAGCAATATCATGACTCGTCATGCATTTATGATTAATGGCATGAACGCTGAATGTGCAGAGCTTGCACAAAATATTCGAACTGAAATTTTGATGGGTAAAAAATCAATCCCACAAAATGACAGCCCAAGTAGTGCAGCTTCTTAAAAAGTCTTTGTGCGCATTTAAACCTAGCCTTTTGGCTAGGTTTTTTTTATTTAAATTCATGGTATTTAGTTTAAATAATTTTATTTTCTTATGATTTATTCAGATAAATAAATCCAGATCTATTATGTTGGGTGGTAAATTTGGATAAATCAGAATCATAGGCAAAATTCTATAAACAGCGTAAACTATGCGAAATTTATTCAATAGAAATTGTCTTACGACAAAAAAAGGTGAAAGCGAATGCCGCTGAGTCGTGTTGAAGATCTTGTCGCCGATATTCGTGCAGGCAAAATGGTTATCTTGATGGATGACGAAGATCGCGAAAATGAAGGTGATCTTGTCATCGCAGCAACGCATGTTCGTCCTGAAGATATTAACTTCATGATTACCCATGCACGTGGTCTAGTGTGCCTGACGTTAAGCCGTGAACGCTGTAAGCAGTTGAATCTTCCACTCATGGTTGACCAGAACGGCGCTCAGCATAGCACTAACTTTACGTTATCTATTGAAGCTGCTGAAGGTATTACCACGGGTATTTCGGCAGCAGAGCGTGCACATACCATTCAAGCTGCTGTTGCAGCGCATGCTAAACCAAGCGATATTGTACAACCGGGTCATATTTTCCCACTCATGGCACAGCCAGGCGGTGTATTACACCGCGCAGGTCATACCGAAGCAGGTTGTGATTTGGCACGTTTAGCAGGTCTTGAACCGGCTTCTGTCATTTGTGAAATCATCAATGAAGATGGCACAATGGCACGTCGTGCAGATTTAGAAATTTTTGCTGAGAAGCATGGTCTAAAAATTGGTACAATTGCCGACTTAATTCACTACCGTATGACGAATGAGCAGACTGTAGAACGTTTGGATCAAAAAACCATTCAAACAGAATATGGTTCATTTGAGCTCTATCGCTATCGTGAGATTGGTAACCCAGACATTCATTTGGCTTTAGTGAAAGGCGAGCCTAAAGAAGGTGTTACAACGGTACGTGTACATGGTTTCAGCCCAATTCGTGATTTGCTTAAGCTGAATAAGGCTGACGGCGAACCTGCTTGGAATCTTGACCGTGCACTACAGACGATTGCAGCGAGTGATCGCGGTGTTTTAGTCTGGATCGGACAAGACCATTTGCAAGACTTGGGACCAGCGTTGGATGATTTAAACAAGCCAAAACCGGTGAAATCCAATGCAGCACTCTCACATCAATATCAAACCATTGGTGTAGGTGCTCAAATTTTGCGTGATTTAGGTGTTGAAAAAATGAAGCTTCTTAGCTCACCATTGCGTTTCAATGCCTTATCTGGCTTTAATTTAGAAGTAGTGGAATATGTCACTGCTGATCAAATCACAACGAAATAATCGAGGTTGCTATGGCAATTCGCCGTATTGAAGGTTTATTACATCTCGCAAGCGAAGGTCGTTATGCGATTTTAGTGGGTCGTTTCAACAGCTTTGTTGTTGAACACTTATTGGAAGGCGCGATCGACACATTAAAACGTCACGGCGTAAATGAAGATAACATTACTGTTATTCACGCTCCTGGCGCATGGGAACTCCCGATCGTTGCTAAAAAATTAGCTACATCAAACCAGTTTGATGCCATCATTGCTCTTGGCGCAGTGATTCGTGGCAGCACGCCTCACTTTGACTTTGTTGCGGGTGAATGTGCAAAAGGTTTAGGTGTAGTTGCGTTAGAAAGCAGCTTGCCTGTTATCAATGGTGTATTAACTACTGACAGCATCGAGCAAGCAATCGAACGCTCAGGTACAAAAGCAGGAAATAAAGGTAGCGAAGCTGCTTTAACTGCAATTGAAATGGTTAATTTATTAAAGGCAATTTAAAGCATGTCTCAAACACTGCAAGCCGCTTACGCAGCAAAACGCAAAGCACGTCGTTTTGCTGTACAAGGTATTTACGAGTGGCAAATGAGTCACAACCCTGTACATGAAATTGAAGCACGTACCCGTGCTGAAAATGCAATGCACAAGGTAGACTTAAGCTATTATCACGAACTACTTACTCAAGTTATCGCTCAGCACGAAGAGCTTGATGCGTTACTTATTCCGGTACTTGACCGTGAAATTGACGCGCTTGATGGTGTAGAGCTCGCGACTTTACGTTTAGGTGCTTACGAGTTACGTGATCATTTAGAAATTCCATACCGTGTGGTACTTGATGAAGCTATCGAACTCGCTAAGCATTTTGGCGGAGCAGACAGTCATAAATACATCAATGGTGTATTAGACCGCCTAAGTTCGACACTGCGTAGCGCAGAAAAACAACAAGCAAACTAATAGGCTTGATGTTCTATGGCTGAGTTTTCAATTATTGACCAGTACTTTAATCGGCAGTCAAACTCCGATGTCGCGCTTGGTATTGGTGATGACTCAGCCTTAATTACTCCCCCTCCAAATCAACAACTGGTGATCTGTGCAGATACACTTGTTGCTGGACGTCATTTCCCTCTTGAAACCTCACCTCATGCGATTGGCTGGAAAAGTGTTGCTGTAAATCTTTCAGATATTGCTGCAATGGGTGCCAAACCGCACAGTATTTTACTAGCAATCAGCTTGCCTCAAGTTGACCATGAGTGGCTTGAAGGGTTCAGTCAGGGAATCTATGACTGTTGTAATCAATTTGGTGTTGCCTTAATTGGTGGAGATACCACCCAAGGCCCACATCTCACGATTACCGTTACCGCAATGGGCTGGATAGAAACCGGAAAAGCCGTGTTACGTTCAGGCGCAAAAGTCGGTGATTATGTATGTGTGAGCGGTCAGGTAGGTGATGCAGCCTACGGTTTACAGCACTTAGGCCATCCGCTGCAACAACGACTCGACTATCCGACACCACGCTGTCAGCTTGGACAAGAGCTAAAAGGTCTTGCCTCTAGCATGATTGATGTGTCAGATGGCTTAGCTCAAGATTTAGGACATATTTTAAAAGCATCCAAGGTTGGAGCTCGACTCATCTTGGAAAAATTACCTGTTGATCCGGTACTGCAACAACTCGAAGAACAACAACGTTGGCAGTATGCGCTTGCAGGTGGTGATGACTACGAATTATGTTTTACAATAACACCGCAAAATTATGAAAAACTTTTGCAAAAACAACTGGACGTTAAGATTACAATGATTGGACAGATCGTTGAACACACAAAACTAACTTTTGAGCATTTGGGTTCAGATTACCCATTGCAAATTCATGGATACCAACACTTTGCATAAACCGCCGATTCATTTTAAGAACATGTCTTGGTTCAACCGCTGCATCGTTTTCTGTGGGGTTGGTTTTGGATCTGGTCTCGCTCCTAAAGCACCTGGTACTTTTGGCTCTGCTTTTGCCTTACTTTTCATTCCTATCTGGTTATCTCTCGGATTTAACTTAAGTTTAATCGCTATTCTCATCATGTCGTTGGTGGGTATTTATATTTGCGGTCAAACGGCAAAAGTCCTTGATGTTCATGATGATGGGCGAATTGTTTGGGATGAATTTGCAGGACAATCAATTACTCTTCTGCCTTTAATATTTTTTAATATAATGTCGTTACAATGGGCACTAATTGGTTTTTGCTTATTCCGCCTGTTTGATGTTTGGAAACCTTGGCCAATCCGTGTTGCCGACCAGAAAGTTGCTGGCGGTTTCGGAATTATGCTGGATGACATCATTGCAGGGCTTTGGGCGGCACTCTGTATCATCATATTTATTACTTTCTGGGGCGTAACGCCATTTAAGTAGGTTTACTCATGTCAACTACCGTCATTATCCTTGCTGCAGGCAAAGGAACGCGAATGCGTTCACAACTACCTAAAGTACTACAGCCTTTAGCTGGTCGCCCGCTACTAGGACATGTTATTAAGACAGCAAAACAACTATTAGCAGAAAATATCATTACCATTTATGGACATGGCGGCGATCACGTAAAACAGACGTTTGCACAAGAAAACATTCAATGGGTTGAGCAAGCAGAACAATTAGGTACAGGTCATGCGGTACAAATGACTTTACCGGTACTTCCTAAAGACGGTATTTCATTAATTTTATACGGTGATGTTCCTTTAGTCCGTCAAACAACGCTAGAGCAACTTGTTGAAGTATCAAGTAAAACCGGTATTGGCATGATTACTTTACATGTCGAGAACCCAACAGGTTATGGCCGTATTGTTCGCCAAGACGGAAAAATTCAAGCGATTGTTGAACATAAAGATGCAACTGATGCTCAGCGCCAAATTCAAGAAATCAACACAGGTATTTACTGTGTAAGCAATGCAAAACTTCATGAATGGTTGCCTAAGCTTTCAAATGAAAACGCGCAAGGCGAATACTATTTAACTGACATCGTTGCGATGGCGGTTGCAGATGGCTTAGAAATTGCCTCTATTCAGCCAGAACTTGCTTTTGAAGTTGAAGGGGTGAATGACCGCTTACAACTTGCAGCACTTGAGCGTGATTTTCAGCAACAGCAAGCAAAAGAACTCATGCAACAAGGCGTAACTTTTGCCGACCCTGCCCGTTTTGATTTACGCGGTTCTGTGAAAGTTGGACACGATGTTCGTATTGACGTAAATGTCATTATTGAAGGTGACTGTGAACTCGGTGACTTTGTAGAAATCGGCGCTGGTTGTATTTTGAAAAATACAAAAATTGCCGCAGGAACCAAAGTTCAAGCTTATAGCGTTTTTGATGGTGCAATTGTGGGTGAAAACACCCAAATTGGTCCATTTGCACGCTTACGCCCAGGTGCTAAATTGGCAAACGAAGTCCACATTGGTAACTTTGTTGAAGTCAAAAATACAACCATTGGTCTTGGCAGTAAAGCCAATCATTTCACTTACTTAGGTGATGCCGAGATCGGTGCTGACTCAAATATTGGGGCAGGTACAATTACCTGCAATTATGATGGTGCAAATAAACACAAAACCACTATTGGCGATGCAGTCTTTATCGGTTCTAATAGCTCGCTGGTTGCGCCTGTGACTATTGGAAATGGAGCAACAGTCGGTGCGGGTTCTGTGATTACGAAAGATGTAGCTGAACAAAGTCTCTCCTTTGAACGTGCTCAACAAATTTCTAAGGCAAATTATCAACGTCCCCAAAAGGTTAAAAAATAAGAGGATTGAATTATGTGTGGTATCGTCGGAGGCGTTGCAGAGCGTTGTGTAACCGAGATTTTAATCGAAGGTTTAAAACGTCTTGAATATCGCGGTTATGATTCAGCGGGCGTTGCTGTACTGAATAATGAAGAAGTTTTACGTGAGCGTCGTGTAGGTAAGGTGATTAATCTTGCCGATGCTGTTGCTGAACACCAGCTCACTGGGGTAGTTGGTATTGCTCATACACGTTGGGCAACTCACGGTAAACCAACTGAAAATAATGCTCACCCGCACATGTCGGGTAAAGTGGCAGTCGTTCACAACGGTATTATCGAAAACTATCAAGAGCTTAAAGATGACCTTCAAGCTTTAGGATATGTATTTACCTCTCAAACAGATACAGAAGTTGTCGCTCACTTAGTTGCAGAAGCACTAAAAAGCACAGACAGCTTACTTGAAGCAGTAGAATCGGTTGTTCCTCAGCTTAAAGGTGCATACGCACTGGGTATTATCCATAGCGATTACCCAGATGAGTTAATCACTGTACGTGAAGGTTCACCACTCGTAATTGGTGTAGGTATTGGTGAAAACTTTATTAGTTCAGACCAACTTGCATTGTTACCTGTAACTAACCGTTTTATGTATTTAGAAGAAGGTGATATTGCTCGCCTGACTCGTACTTCAATTGAAGTATTTGCAAACGGTCAACCTGTTGAACGTCCAGTGAAAGAGCTTGACGCAACAGTAAGCAATGCTTCAAAAGGTGAATACAAGCACTACATGCTCAAAGAAATTTATGAGCAACCAGAAGCAATCAAACAAACGATTTCTCAAGCACTTGATGGCAACAGCTTACGCGAAGATTTCTTGCAAGATGCTGAGGCAGATTTCAGCAAAATTCAAAGCGTACAGATTATTGCATGTGGTACAAGCTACCACTCAGGCATGATCGCGAAGTATTGGTTTGAACAACTGATTGGCGTGCCTTGCCAAGTTGAAATCGCAAGTGAATTCCGCTATCGCACACCTGTGATTGTTGAAAATACGCTTTATATCTGTATTTCTCAATCAGGTGAAACAGCTGATACTTTAGCTGCATTACGTGAAACTCAAAAACGTGCGAAAGCAAACAATATCGATATTCAAACTTTGACTATCTGTAACGTTGCTACGTCTTCGATGGTTCGTGAAACTGATCACCACTTATTGACCCTTGCTGGACCTGAAATTGGTGTTGCATCAACGAAAGCTTTCACGACTCAGCTTGCTGCGCTTATGCTACTCGTTCTAAAAATTGGACAAGTAAAACAGCGTATTAGCAATGTCATGATTGAAGAGATTGCTCGTGAATTGTGGCACAGCCCGAAAGTCATTCTTGATACGCTTAAGCAAGATTCTGAAATTTTACGTTTATCAGAATTGTTCGTTGAAAAACAACACTGCTTATTCTTAGGCCGTGGCACACACTATCCAATCGCTTTGGAAGGTGCATTAAAGCTTAAAGAAATTTCATATATTCACGCAGAAGGTTACGCGGCTGGTGAGTTAAAGCACGGTCCATTGGCACTTGTTGATACTGAAATGCCAATCGTGATTCTTGCGCCAAACGACGAAATGCTTGATAAGCTTAAGTCGAATATGGAAGAAGTTCAGGCACGTGGCGGTGAATTATTTGTTTTCGCTGATGAAAATAGCGGCGTAGTCGAAAAAGATCGTCAACACGTTGTACAAATTCCAGCAGTAAACGAATGGCTTGCTCCAATCATTTATAGCGTACCAGTTCAGTTGTTGTCTTATCACGTTGCTGTATTACGTGGTACAGACGTTGACCAGCCACGTAACTTGGCGAAATCAGTAACTGTAGAGTAATAATCAGACACGCGATCTATACCATAAGTGGCGTAAATCGCTTCTTTTGATTAGAAGGCCCGATATGCATTAATTGCCTATCGGGCTTTTTTAATGCATTAATATCGCTACACAGACATTTTTACATGAAAGAAAAACTAGTTTGATCGTAGAGAAGTTCCCTAGGCCCCCATGCCACAAAATTCTTTTACTTTTGCGCTGATTTAAAGTTTGAGAGATCATTGCGACACAGAGATAAAGGAGCTAAGCGAACTTAGCCCATTTCAGTTTTATCGCAGCGTTGAATGCTGCTGAAAAAGTTAGGGGCAAAGTCCTGTGGGAGAACAGGACTTTGCAAACTGGTGTGTTTTAAACGTTGTACGGTTTGAGGTGAACAAATTCTTTTAAATTCCTGCTGAGCATTGGCATCATCATTGGTAATACTGTAAGCACCGACCACAAGGTTTAAAACCAATATAAATTTATGAAGTTTCATATTATTCTCATGATTATTTATAAATTTAAATAAAGCAAAAATATAATTCGAACAAATATTAAAATAATTTTTTAATTAATAATTAACCCTCCCACAAACATAGGAAAATAAAATAATTAAAATTTTAAAATAGAAGTAATTTATAAATTTAAAAAAAAAGGTCGCAAAAAACCCATATTTTAAATAAATAAAATAATTAAATAAGAGAGAAAATGAGTTTGAATAATGGCATGGCCAACTCCTTAAAAGTGGAGTTCTACCACCAGATTACCGCGAATTAATTTGGGTGGTAGAACGGAAAGGGGTTGACAGACTGGGATCCATGGAACCAGCACGCACGGGGCGTCCCCCTCCCGTCCTACCGCAAAGAAAAGGGGACGCAAGGGTCTAACGACTTATAGTAGAACTATAATCCGCCGTGGATCAACGGTCTGTCAAAACCGACTGGCAATGTAGGCCAGCAACGAGATAATAATCGGTGATTTTAATTACGTCAATTTATTTTAATGAAAAAATTTTAAATATAATTATTTTATTCATATTTAAATAATATTACCCCTCTTATTATATTTATGGCTTTTAATTAAATTTAAAATATAAACTTGGGTTATATATATTTAGTTAATAAAATAGATTATTCGTTAATACTAATTTAATAGTTTATATAAATAACTCTAAGATGAAGAATATTTAGGGATAAAACATCTTATAGAACGCCCCTACCCCATAAGTTGATAAGCGAACACTTCTAGCATCTTTTCTAAAACTTATTTCTCTATAGCTTTATTGAATTTATAAAGCTCTAAAGCATAGTCTCTGGCCTTTATTAAGACATTCTAATAAATACAACTAAATCAACATGTTATATACAAAAACCAACAAAAACACTTGGATTTATATGTGGAAAATTATGGTATAAATCACGCTTCGAAATTTACTTGATAACTATTAATTTCGACTATTACAAAAACTTTCTAATTATAAGGAGCGACATATCATGGCTAATGGCTTTCCAGAAGGAAACTTTAGAATCGTTAACAAAGAAACAGGTGCATGTATTTCAAGTTTGTATGGTGGTCAAACCAATGGTGTACAAGATGCAGTAACTGCGCGTGGTGAAACGGGTAAGTTAGCTTACTCTCATACAAATGACCGTGAATTTACGGTACATGACAAGGTTAAAAATATAGACGAAGAGCTTTGGTATTTTGACAGTAGTGCAGACAGTTGGGGTCACAGAGTGAATATGCTTTATAACAAAGTTAAAGATATCCGTTCTCGTTGGGTGCTCGGTGCTCATGTTAAGACAAATGCGGTTGCATATAAATTATTAGACAAAGACTTAGAACATTTCCTTAGTCTTTTGCCAAAACAAGATGAAGAAACACTAGCCCATTTACAAACAAGTGAAGGTCTTGATATTGTTCGTTTATTAAAAACATTTATTCATAGTAACGGCGAAGAAACAATTAAATCCGAACTCATTGGCAAACTTGATGAAACTAAGCTGAATGATTCTTTAAATACGGTACTGGCTCATAATTCAATTCGTAGCATCGAACACAAGTTCCATGAATATGCTAAATCTCCGTTTCTAGGTTTAGATATTCCTGAACTTAAAAATTTGTCTGTGAATCCTTTCGCTCAGCATAATGAACAACTTTATAAGATCATTCTTGCCGCGGTGCAATTAGATGTCTTGGATCAAAAAGATTGGACTTCAAGGTCAGAGTTCCGATTGCATTTACACCATCAAAATATTGATACTCTTCTAAAAAAAATCAAGAAAGAGAGCATTCATGAGCTTCATGCAAAAGTATTTAAAGAATATGAAAATACTCAAGACCTTAAAAAAGAAGCCGTAAAAGTTCTTTTAGAGCTTAGAAAAACTCTAGATTTACATACGAATGAAAAAAATATGGATACGGTCAAAAAGATTTTGCAGACAGGTTTACAGTCAAATGAGTCTTTTGAACAACTCCAAACCGCATTAAACAGTACCAATGGTAAAGAAATAAAACCAATTAATTGGCATAGTGGCCGTGTTTTCTTGCAAGGTGCGGGTCGCCAGTACCAAACTAAGTGGGCATTTGAAGATGGTTATATCTTTGTGGAAGGCCAACCAGATGCTGTACTGACACATACTTGGGGTTCATCTGTAGGTATTAGTCAACGATCTAATGACCCAAAACAGCGCTGGGAACTTAAAAGTGCTTAATTTGGGCTAGAACATAAGATGGTAAGAGAAAGCTCTCTTACCATCCTTATAAAATTTATATTGCGATATCTTTTACAGGTAAACGTGTACCTAACAAAGAAAAAGTAACATCCGCAACTTCCAACGGGTCTGAACTGGTCCAAATAATATGATTTCCCTCATTTGGACTTTCAGAACTTAAATGATATTGATTGAGCTGCCGAATTAATTGCGCTGTTACAGCTTCGGAAGGCTCAATAATTTGAATATCACGACCTACAATTTCCTGAATCGTGTCTGAAACAAATGGATAATGTGTGCATCCTAAAATAATCGTATCGACTTTTTGCTCGACCAACGGTGCCAAAATATTTTTTAAATAATCTTTAACCTCCGCGGTATGTGCTTTGCCCGTTTCAATTTTTTCAGCTAAGCCAATACAAGGCACCAAAGACACTTTAATATCTTGCGCATACGTTTCAATTAAACTTTTTAAGTTTTTGCCCTTCACCGTGGTGGCAGTTGCCAAAACAGCAATATGCTTGCTCACGGTCATTGCCACAGCAGGTTTTACCGCTGGTTCTATCGCAATAAGCGGCACATTAATTTGCGCTCTAATCGTTTCAACCGCTACGGCCGTCATGGTGTTACAAGCAATCACGATCGCTTTGCATTTGCCATGAGCAACTAAGTTTGAAATTAAATGCGTGGTTCGTGAAACAATCCAGTCGCTTTCTCTGTCTCCATAAGGGACATATTTCGAGTCGGCGAAATAGATAATGTCTTCATTTGGAAGAGCCTCCCGAATATGCTTAAAGAGAGACAACCCGCCTAAACCAGAGTCAATCATCCCAATCGGATTGTTATTATTATTCATGGTTAGTCCTGTATTTCATGTATTTAGAAAAATTCTTTCATGGTTGCCAAGTCGTTGAGCACGACTTTGGGCTGAATGGTTTTTAATTTTTCAGCCGATGTATATCCCCAACCTACCGCAGCAAAATCAATACCTGCTTTATGTGCAGCTTCGCCATCCGTGGTTTGGTCGCCGACGTAAATTGCTTGGTTTTTACTTACGTCCAAAATGTTGAGTACACGCTTAATTCGCTTCGCTTTGCCAAATATAGACGAGCCACCATCAATATGGCTAAAAAGCTCACAGAGTTCTTTACCCAGTACATTTTGACAGTTTTCTTTAGAGTTTGAAGTAATAATTGCGAGTGTATACCCCTGCTTATGCAGTTCAATTAAGTGGTCCCGCATACCTTCAAACAAATGAATTTCTTCATCTCTTTCTTTCATTAACCGAATAAAGTCTTTCGCAATCCAAGGTAGTTTCCACCTAGAAACATTCATCTCTTTCATAATTTCTCTAGGCGTAAGTTGTTTGTAGTACTCGACTTCGTGAAGGCTTACCGATTTAAACTTATACTTTGCGGAAAGTTGATTTAAAACGCTTAGAAAAAAATGAAAGGAGTCGGCTAAAGTGCCATCTAAATCAAAAATAATAGCTTGATATTGTTTTAAGGTTTTTTCCATTTCTAGTTTCGAAAATATATTTTTCATTATTATATTATGTTTTTTATATATTTTTAAATCAGGCCCAACGAGGACCTGACCTAAATTTTGAATTTTGTTTTAAGCTGCCGCTTTTTGTTCCTTTATCCAATTTTTAATACGGGCATCGAGTATATTTAAAGGCAATGTTCCTGCATTTAAGATCATGTCATGGAACGCTTTGATATCAAAACGATCTCCAAGCTCCTGTTTCGCAAGCTCCCGTAGCTCTAAAATTTTGAGTTGGCCCATTTTGTATGCCAATGCTTGGGCAGGAATAGCAATATAGCGGTCTGCCTCTGCCTGAATATCAGGTTCATCTAAAGCTGAGTGTTCACGCATAAAATCAATCATTTGCTGACGGGTCCATTTTTTATAATGCACACCAGTGTCCACCACTAGACGACAAGCACGGAACAACTCACTCGAGAGTCGTCCATAGTCTGAAAGTGGGTCTTTATAAAAACCAACGTCTTTGCCCAATTGCTCGGCATAAAGTGCCCATCCTTCAATATAAGCGGTATGGTTGGGCTGCTTTCGGAACATCGGCAAGTTTGGCAGGTTTTGGGCAATATCAATCTGCATATGGTGGCCGGGAATTGCCTCATGGTAAGCGGTTGCTTCCATGGATATTTTGGAACGTTCAGAGAAGTCGCCAGTATTTACATAAACTTGTCCGGGGCGTGAACCATCCGGTGTCCCTTGGTGATACTCCGCACCTGCCGCTTCTTTTTCTCGATATTGCTCTACAGGTAAAACTTCGACTTTATTTTTTGGCAATAAACCAAACAGCTTCGGCAACTCTGGTTGCATTTGGGCAATATATCCGCGATATATCTCTAAAATTTCTTCACGAGATTTTGGGAAAACCGCAGGATTTGTTTTTAGAGATTGTTGGAAACTTTTTAAGTCATTGAAACCTTGTGCTTTAGCAATTTTCAGCATTTCCGCTTCTATACGAGCAACTTCTTTTAACCCAAGCTGATGAATAGTTTCAGGGCTTTCCGAGGTTGTCGTATTGTTTTCTACATAAAAGCGATAGAGTTCGTCACCGTTTGGCAAGCTCCAGATACCCTCGTGTTGTCGTCCATAGGGTAAGTAATCTTTCTGAATAAACGTACCGAGTTTTTGATAAGCAGGCCGAACATTTTGATCTATAGCCTGTAGTATTTCACGGCTTAAACGCTCCTGTTCTGCTTTGGAAATGTTGTTTGGAAATTGCTTTAATGGAGAAGCAAATACACTGTCTTTCCCTGCTGGAGCTGCAATGCTATTAATTTGCTTTGCCACCTTTTCAATTAAATATTTCGGTGGCATCAAACCATCTTTTTGTCCTTGTTTCGCTAACTGAATCCCTTGATCAAGAATAAGAGGAATTTGTTTTAAACGAGCAATATAGTCTTGATATTGCTTAACATTATCAAAGGGAATCGAACTAATAAATCCCGGAAATTGTAAATGTAGCCCCCACATTTGATTAAAAGGCATCTCATAGAGTTTCAAATCATAACTTTTAAGTGTCTCTTTCAACTGATAAATCATTAAATCTTTATTTAATTGATCTGTTGCTGAAAATCCTGTGCTATCGATTGCTTCAAAACGTTTTAAAAAATTTTGAGTAGTTTTTTTATCTTTCTCAATCTGACTTTTTGAAGACTCGGTCCATCGATCGTTGTAGCGTAAATCGCCTAATGTCGTTGCAGTCTCAGGATTATTTTTCAAAGTATATTCCCATTGTTCTTGTAAAAGCTGATTTAAAGCTTTCACCCGAACAGAGACATTACTGTTTTGTTTAGCTTGTGACTTTTCGGTGGTATTTGTACTTATTTCGGGGGGTGTAGCATTAGAAGAATGAGACATCCAAAATAAAACACTGATACAAGCAAAATGTAAGGTTCTGTTTTTCATTTAATTATCCAAACATATTTAACGAAATTTAAAATATAGACAAAACAAATTACGTGCCAAGCAGCCTATAAAATAGTGTAAAAATCGAGTATTTTTTTAACTCAATGATTTTATAAATTAATTTTCTTTTTAATTAAATTATTTATAGTTGCTATCTATATTCCCTATTTGACTTTAATTTACCAGAAAGTCAAAAAAAGCGCACATGAGCAATCTCAGTGCACTTTTTCATTTCTACATTAAAAATTGTTTCTCAAGAAAACAAATATTGATAAACAATATAGGCAGCCAGTTTTGCTGTTCGATTGTCCAAATCAAATTTTGGATTGCACTCGGCAATATCTAAAAGTTTGATTTTGCCAGTCTCTTGAATATGCTTAAAAATTGCTTCAAAAGTGGCTAAATCAATTCCTTTTACGGCTGGCGCACTAACCCCTGGTGCAACCGCAGCCGCGAAGACATCTAAATCAATCGTAACGTATAAACAGTCTACTTTTGCAATAAAAGCATCTACCGCTGCAAGCACGTTGTTTAGGTTAAAAATATTAACCTCATGATCGCGTAAATATGAACAATTTAAAGCATCGGCCGTATCAAACAAAACTTTAGTATTGGCATGGTTAGCAACCCCAATACATAAATAATTAAATTGTTTTTGATGCTGTTCTGAAAGCCTTGCTGCTTGTAAAAAAGGTGTTCCAGAGGTGGCATGCTCTGCTTCACGCAAATCAAAATGGGCATCAAAATTAATAATGCCTATTTTTTTATCTGGCGCGTTGGCTTGTATATATTGAAATAGACCGCTAAAGCTACCAAAAGCGACTTCATGTCCACCGCCTAATACAACAGGCTTTAGGCCATGTTGCAGGCTATTTGCGACTTGTTCCGCTAACTCGGTTTGTGCTTGCTCTAAATTCTCATATTCGCAAGTCACTGTACCCAAATCGACAATACTGACTGGGTGATGAATCGGTAAGTTAGCCAGTTGTGTGCGAATCGCATCTGGTGCATCGGCAGCACCAACTCGGCCTTTGTTACGCTTCACACCTTCATCAGAACTAAAACCAATCAGGGCAAATTCGGCATGTTGGGTTTTATTCATAATATGGTGAATGCGTTGATGTGCTTCACCATCGCCATCATGTCGGCCTTGCCATTTAAATGTGTGATTCATATGACACCGTTTAAAAAATAACTTCTTGTCCATGCTGAACGACTCGCTTAGGCAAATCTCCGCCAAGCCAGTAAACAATTTCAGATGGATGCTCAATATCCCAAGCCACAAAGTCAGCGACTTTACCTTGCTCTAAACTGCCGTGTGTTTGCTCTAAACCGAGCGCTTGTGCCGCATGAATGGTGACACCTGCTAAAGCTTGCTCAGGTGTTAAGCGGAATAACGTACTGCCCATATTCAGCATTAAACGTACAGAAAGTGCCGGAGATGTACCCGGATTTAAATCACTCGACAGCGCAATACGCACGCCATGTTTAATGAGACTTTCAATTGGTGGATATTGTGTTTCACGCAATAAATAAAAAGCACCTGGTAGTAATACAGCAACCGTACCCGACTCTGCCATGGCTTTGACATCATCTTCGGTCATGTACTCTAAATGGTCAGCCGACAAAGCATGATAACGTGCTGCCAAGCTTGAACCACCTAGCGATGAAAGCTGTTCAGCATGAAGCTTAACGGGTAGACCCAATGATTGTGCTGTTTTAAAAACACGTTCGACCTGAGCGGGTGAAAATGCCAAATGCTCGCAGAACGCATCAACAGCATCGACCAAACCTTCAGCGTGCAATTTAGGCAGCATTTCTGTACAGATATGCTCAATATAAGCATCGCTTTGATCTTTGTATTCTGGCGGTAAAGCATGGGCAGCCAAACAGGTACTTTTGACCGTCATTGGTAAAGCTTCACCAATTTGACGGATCACACGCAGCATTTTGCGCTCGTTTTCGTAGTTGAGTCCGTAACCAGACTTAATTTCGATGGTGGTTACACCGTCTTGCTGCATACAGCGAATACGTTTAAGGGCAGAATTTAATAATTGTTCTTCGCTGGCTTCACGGGTTGCACGTACTGTACTGGCAATACCGCCACCGCTTGCAGCAATTTCAGCATAACTTACGCCTTGTAAGCGCTTTTCAAACTCAACACTACGGTTGCCACCAAATACACTATGCGTATGACAGTCGATGAACCCCGGGGTTACCCAAGCGCCATTTAAGTCAACTGTTTCGGAATAAGTGTCGGCAGGAAGTTGTTGTTGTTTTCCAATCCAATGGATGAGATGCCCTTCGGTAACAATTGCAGCATCTTCAATATAAGAATATTGCCCATTTTGCATGGTCGCAATATGGCAGTTTTGCCAAAGTTTTTTCATTAGCCTATCCTCGAAACTGCCCAACAGTTAAACCATTGGGCAGTTGATTTGTTAGCTTTCCATTTCTATGTTTTGCTGGACAGGCTTACTTTCCTTTCCCAAGCTTTGCTCCGGCTTTACCCAAATGCGATACGCAATGGTTAACAGAGCAAGCCATGCCGCACCTACATAAATTGCAGGACGCGAGTCTGGGAAGTAGCCCATCATCACTAAAATGAACACCATAAACCCGATTGCAAAAGCAGGTGCATATGGCCAGCCGAATACAGGGAAATCCAGTGCCTTAATTTCAGCAGTAGATAATTTACGGCGCATCGCCACTTGCGAAAGCAAGATCATGAGCCATACCCAAACAGTTGCAAACGTTGCAATTGATGCAATGATGACAAATACATTTTCAGGAATCAGGTAGTTCAGTACCACACCAATTAACAGCACGCCAGCCATAACCACAACAGTCATCCAAGGCACACCATTACGTGAAAGTTTCTTGAACACTTGGGGTGCTTGACCACGATTTGCCATACCGTACAACATACGGCCTGCACCAAATACATCACTGTTAATTGCTGAAATTGCAGCAGTTACCACCACAACGTTTAGAATATTTGCAGCAGATTTAATGCCTAAGTTTTCAAAAATTTGTACAAACGGGCTACCTTGGCTACCAATCTGGTTCCATGGGAAAATCGACATCAGTACAAAAATAGTGAGTACATAGAACAGTAAAATACGGACTGGAACGGCATTAATTGCTTTTGGTAAGGTGGTTTTCGGGTCTTGTGACTCACCTGCGGTTAAACCAATAATTTCGATACCACCAAAGGCAAACACGACTACAGATAAACATGCCACTAAACCTGCAATACCATGCGGCATGAAACCATCATAAATCCATAGGTTTTGAAGCCCCGGTACAACATTGCTGTGATCAACATGGAAGCCATAAAACATAAGGCCTAAACCACCGATAATCATGGCAACAATAGCACTGACTTTGACAATTGAAAGCCAAAATTCGAGTTCACCAAAGACTTTTACATGAATAAGGTTAATTGCACCTAGGAACATAATGAGAGACAAAATCCAGATCCACCGTGGTACATCGGGATACCAGAACCCCATATAAATACCAAACGCAGTGACATCGGCAATTGCAACAATCACCATCTCAAAAACGTAAGTCCATCCTGTAGTAAAACCAGCCAATGGACCAATGTACTGAGATGCATAGTGGCTGAATGAGCCAGAGACAGGGTTATGGACAGCCATCTCACCCAGTGCGCGCATAACGATATAAATTGCAATCCCTGCAACGATATACGCAAGTAATACTGAAGGCCCTGCCATTTTGATGGCAGTTGCCGAACCATAGAAAAGCCCAGTTCCAATTGCTGAGCCCAATGCCAAGAAACGAATATGGCGGGTGTTTAAACCCCGCTGTAGTGTGGAGTTTTGTGACATTTTAATCTCCAATCCTTGAGGAAATTTAGTTGGATTCGGCCACTCCATGTGACCGTTTTATCAATCACACTTCAGATAAACTAGGGAGCAGTTTTGGAATGAGTAACTTGTTTAGGCAACCACTCGCAAGCAATTCGCTAGCTTGTTCGATATCCGGAGCAAAGAAACGATCTTCGCTGTAGTAAGGAACTTGATCGCGCAAGATTTTACGAGCTTGTTCAAGTTTAGGCGAGCTTTTTAAACCTTCACGGAAGTCTAAACCCTGACAAGCGCCTAACCATTCAACAGCTAAAATGCCACGAACGTTGTCAGCCATGTACCAAAGACGCTTACCGGCATTCGGCGCCATCGATACGTGGTCTTCCTGATTGGCAGAAGTTGGTAAACTATCAACACTTGCAGGATGTGCAAGTGCTTTATTATCGCTCGCAAGTGCAGCAGCTGTCACTTGTGCAATCATAAAGCCTGAGTTAACACCGCCATTTGCAACCAAGAATGGTGGAAGTTGTGACATGTGGCGGTCCATCATCATCGAAATACGACGTTCTGACAGTGAGCCAATTTCAGCGATCGCTAATGCTAAATTATCTGCCGCCATTGCAACAGGTTCTGCATGGAAGTTACCACCAGAAATCACGTCACCTTGTTCAGCAAAAACAAGCGGGTTATCCGATACAGCATTTGCTTCAATTTCTAATACTTCAGCAGCCTGACGGATTTGGGTTAAACATGCCCCCATCACCTGTGGTTGGCAACGTAAAGAGTACGGGTCTTGAACTTTGCTACAGTCTTCATGTGAATGTGCAATTTCACTTGAGTCTGTTAATAGGTCACGATAAGCCGCAGCTACATCAATTTGACCACGTTGGCCGCGTACTTCGTGAATACGCGCATCGAATGGTGCACGTGAACCCAACATTGCTTCAACACTTAAGCCACCACAAACCGTTGCAGCAGCAAATAAGTCTTCAGCTTCAAACAAGCCACGTAATGCATAAGCAGTTGACACTTGTGTACCGTTTAAAAGTGCCAAACCTTCTTTAGCAGCTAAAGAAATCGGTTCTAAACCTGCAACTTTTAAAGCTTCAACAGCTGGTAACCATTCACCCTTATAACGCGCCTTACCTTCACCAAGTAACACTAAAGACATGTGTGCAAGTGGTGCCAAGTCACCTGAAGCACCTACTGAACCTTTTAGTGGAATGTGTGGGTAAACTTCGGCATTAATTAAAGCCAACAAAGCATCAATTACTTTACGACGAATACCAGAGAAGCCACGCGCCAAGCTGTTTGCTTTTAATAGAATAATTAAACGAACCATTGCATCATCAAGTGCTTCACCTACACCAGCTGCATGCGAAAGAACCAATGAACGTTGTAACTTTTCTAAATCTTCAGGAGCGATTTTGGTTGACGCGAGTAAGCCAAAGCCTGTGTTAATACCGTAAGCTGTACGACCTTCATTTACAATTTTCTCAACGCAAGCCACGCTTGCATCAATTGCAGATGAAGCACTTTCATCCAATTTCACTTTGATCGGGTTGAGGTATGCTTGACGTAAATCGGCTAAGGTCAGTTTTCCCGGTTGGATAAGTAATTCCATGTTGGCTTCCTAATTTTTTGCACTATATTCTGCTGAGACGGTGCTTTTCACAATTGCAAAAAGCACCGCTAGTTCTTCCATGTATTTTTATTGCGTGATCATTGGCAAGTGTAAGCCTTGCTCTTTCGCACAGTTAATCGCAATTTCATAACCTGCATCGGCATGACGCATAACACCTGTTGCAGGGTCATTGGTCAGTACGCGAGCAATACGTGCAGCCGCTTCATCTGTACCATCACACACAATCACAACGCCTGAGTGTTGAGAGAAGCCCATACCTACACCACCACCGTGGTGTAAAGACACCCAAGTTGCGCCGCCTGCTGTATTTAACAACGCATTTAATAAAGGCCAGTCTGATACTGCGTCTGAGCCGTCTTGCATTGCTTCAGTTTCACGGTTTGGACTTGCAACTGAACCTGAGTCTAAATGGTCACGACCAATCACAACTGGTGCAGACAATTCACCGCTACGAACCATTTCGTTAAATGCCAAACCAAGTTTTGCACGTAAACCTAAGCCAACCCAGCAAATACGCGCTGGTAAGCCTTGGAAGCTAATGCGTTCACGCGCCATGTCTAACCAGTGATGTAAATGCTCATCATCAGGAATTAATTCTTTAACTTTGGCATCTGTTTTATAAATATCTTCTGGGTCACCAGAAAGTGCTGCCCAACGGAATGGACCAATACCACGGCAGAACAATGGACGGATGTAAGCAGGTACGAAGCCTGGGAAATCAAAAGCGTTTGCTACGCCTTCATCTTTCGCCATTTGACGGATGTTATTACCATAGTCAAATGTTGGAACACCCATTTTTTGGAAATCAAGCATCGCTTGTACGTGCTTCGCCATCGACTGTTTTGCAGCTTTTACCACAGCTTCTGGTTCAGTTTTCGCACGTTCACGATATTCGTCCCAAGTCCAACCTACTGGTAAGTAGCCATTAAGTGGATCGTGTGCACTTGTTTGGTCAGTCACCATGTCTGGACGTACACCACGGCGAACAAGCTCAGGTAAAATTTCAGCAGCGTTACCATGAAGCGCAATTGAAATTGCTTTACCTTCTTTTGTATAGCGGTCAATACGCGCTAAAGCGTCGTCTAAATCAGTTGCTTGTTCGTCTACATAACGGGTACGTAAACGGAAATCGATACTTGCTTGTTGGCATTCGATGTTTAAAGAACATGCACCTGCAAGTGTTGCAGCTAGAGGCTGAGCACCACCCATACCACCTAAACCAGCAGTAAGCACCCAACGACCTTTTAAGTCACCGTTGTAGTGTTGGCGGCCTGCTTCAACGAAAGTTTCATAAGTACCTTGTACAATGCCTTGGCTACCAATGTAGATCCATGAACCTGCTGTCATTTGACCGTACATTGCAAGTGCTTTTGCATCTAACTCGTTGAAGTGTTCCCAGTTTGCCCAGTGTGGTACAAGGTTTGAGTTTGCAATTAAAACGCGTGGCGCATCTTTATGAGTTTTAAACACACCAACTGGTTTGCCTGATTGAACCAATAAAGTTTCGTCAGTTTCAAGATTTTTTAACGTATCTACAATTTTGTCGAAACATTCCCAGTTTCGTGCTGCACGACCAATACCACCGTATACAACTAACTCTTTCGGGTTTTCTGCAACGTCCGGATCAAGGTTATTCATCAACATACGTAATGGGGCTTCAGTTAACCAACTCTTAGCCGTTAATTCAGTGCCGCGTGGTGCACGAATTTCTACATCACGAAATTTTGTTGTCGTTGTTGTCACAGTCGGACTCCTTCCTTTGAGCTTACATCAGCAGAACATCACTTGTCTCTGCATTTGTATAGTAATGTATTAACTTGTATATACATCCATATACTACACAAATATTTTTCGGCGTGAAGAGGGTGACTCATATTTTTTTAAAAAAAATGAATAAGCTTATGAATTAAATTAATTTATTTTTTATTTTAGGCATAAAAAAAGCACATATCCACCAACAAGACATGTGCTTTTCAAATCGTAAATGATATCTTTTTATCGTTGAATTAACTCAATAACATAGCAGCTTTTGAGTTGTTTTTTGGGAAAACTGATCGATGTCACACCAGCATTTCTCTCAATTTTTAACGTCTCGTGAGCAGCAAGCTGAAAGAGATCACCCTCAACGCTTACCTGTGTTTCACCACCCTGATTAAAAATGAAAATCAGATCTGCCGAGCTTATAAATGTCTGCTCCGCTGCATCATTCAACCACTGAAAACGGGCATGAAACTTTGCAGGATCATAAATTAAATTTAAATCTCGAATTGCACCTTCTACAAGTTCACTTTGAACCTGACTCTCACCATGAAAAGCAAAAATATCGCCTTGGTTCAGCGTTTTGGCAGGAAGGTCATCGACATGCAGTACCATGCCCTGTCCATCAAGTACGCTAATAATGCGCTGCTTATTGGGAAATAACGAAAACGGCCCAGAAGTAGTCACATCAGCCATGGAAATGCGCCATTCAAAGTCGGCTTCACCTTGGCTTCGAGCAATTTCTAAAGTGAAACCCGCACCGTTTTTCCAAAGCATTTTTGTATATTGATCGGCCCTGATCAATTCAATCATGGGTTAAATTTCCCTTCAAGATAATAGCGGCTACCCGGATAAATCAAACGCGCACTTGAAATGAGTTGTTTGTTTGACCATGTACGGCGACGGATCAGTAAACAAGGCTCAGCTTTAGTAATTTTCAACCACTTACACTCTTGCGGAGATGCTAAAACTGCCTCGACAATGTGCTCACCTTCTGAGACAGGAGCTTTTGCCATGAGGTAAGCATTCGGCGTAATCGTTTTAAAATCTTGTTGTAGATAATCTGGTATCAGTGCTGCATCGACTAAACGATCTTCGACCTGAACAGGTACATCATTTTCATAATGCACAATAATCGAGTGAAATAATCTTTGCCCTTCACGAGTCTGCATTAACACGCTTTGCTCTGCATTTGCATAAATTTGTTCTAAGACTAAAACTTCAGCGTGGTGCTTATGGTTTCGTGCAATAATCTCATCGGCGATATTATTAATTTGAAAAAGTGCAGTTCGGCCTTGCCCTTCCGCAACGAAAGAACCAACGCCTTGAATTCGAACCAGTAGGCCCTCAGTCGTTAACTCACGAAGCGCACGGTTTACCGTCATACGGCTACAGCCGAGTTGATTAACCAGTTCACTTTCCGAAGGAATTTTTTTATTTACAGCCCAAGAACCTTCATAAATCTTTTGTGAAATCAGCTGTTTTACGCGTTGGTATAAAGGAACTGGACTATCAGCTTCAATCGAAAGCTCAGCATGTTCTTGTTTTGATGTTCTGGGCATAACAAATACTCAAAAAAGGCGGCAGGCAAAAAGGTATTTTAGTTGACATGCTATGTATATACAACCACATACAACATGTTAATTGATGAATTAAATAGATTTTAAAAAGTTTAAAAAATAAACATAGCTCAATAAGAGCTAATTTAAAGTTTTATGTAGAAAAATTCAAATATATAAATGCTTTATAAATATTTATTTAATAATTATTTCTGCTATGCCTGTACTCAATTCAAAGAAGCAAAAATGTAGTCTTTTTTAGTTTACGAAATGCTGCTTAAAATTTTTATTTAAAATAACTGATCAATAGTATTCTTCTGCCAGACAGTATATTAATAAAGCTGGAAGCAGATCGAATGCGTAATTATAAAATAGATATTCTGCGTGGAATGTCTATCCTGTTGGTTCTTTTACATCATTTTAATATTCCTTATAAGCTTAAAGATACATGGTTAGGTTTTG
This sequence comes from Acinetobacter nosocomialis, assembly GCA_025736915.1. Taxonomy (GTDB): domain Bacteria; phylum Pseudomonadota; class Gammaproteobacteria; order Pseudomonadales; family Moraxellaceae; genus Acinetobacter; species Acinetobacter nosocomialis_A. Next base: position 1,895,397 of record CP107049.1, read on the forward strand.
ATTTTTTAGGTGAAGCATTTAGTACTCTCATCGCAAGAAATGGAAATTATGGCGTCACCATGTTTTTTGTGATTTCAGGTTTTTTAATTACCCATCACACGTTAAAACGAGACAAACAGTTTTCCGCAATTAACCTCAAGCATTTTTATATCCGACGGGCAGCACGTATTTTACCGTGTCTGATATTACTCATTTTAGGGGTCAGCATACTTGGTTCATTTGACTTAAAACCCTTTATGAACCAAGCCCCCAATGGCATTGAGGTTTCCTATCCCTTAACCATATTTGCAGCTTTAACCTTCTGGATGAATATCCTGATTATTAAATTTGGTTGGGTAAACTACGCTTTGGGCGTGTTATGGTCGCTCTCTGTAGAAGAAGTTTTTTACTTTGTTTTTCCATTATTGTGCCTGTTCACGCGTAGTAATAAGGTCTTTATTGCTGTACTTGTTGGAGTAATTTTATACGGGCCTTATTTTAGGTCTCTGCATTTTGGAGAAGAAAGCGGCGCCTATTTATATCATTATTTTTCAAGTTTTGATGGCATAGCGATTGGCTGTTTAACGGCGATTTTTTCTCATACATATCGACCAAACTGGACTTATAAAAAACCTTTTTGTTGGTTGCTTATTTTGAGCATGACCGCGCTATATTTATATGCGCCAATTAAAGAAGTCAGCACATGGGGTATTAGCTTATTTGCTCTTGCCACAGGCTTACTCATTTTGTGTTTTCAGCATCCTTCCGAAACACAGGCGCATAACTCATTGACTAAAGTGATGGTCTGGTTAGGGCAAAGAAGTTATGAGACTTATTTGTTTCATCTGGTTGTGCTGGGTCTTATGAAAGTTGCTTTTGTTCCAGCTCAAACCGATGCTAGCATCAAAATTATGCTTTTAATTGGCTATCTGATTCTGACCTTTATTATCAGCGCAGCGATTGAAAAATATTATTCGACACCGCTTAACAGCTACATTCGAAAGATTTTCATTAAAGATAAATCATAAAAATAAGCCCCTTTAAAATAGGGGCTTTATTTTATTAAGCAATCAACATAGTTTCATCATCTTGCTTAAAAGGGTTCGACCAGTTCTGCCAAGCTTGTGGTCCTAAAGCCATTTCTTCATAACTTAACAGGCAACGGTCTAAGCGTTGTATTAAAGCTTGCTCATCCATTTGCATACCAATTAACACCAGTTCCTGACGCGCATCACCTGTGCGTGCATCCCAGTTTTTCTTAATTTCTTCAATACTGGCAAGGTCACTCGGCCAATCTTCTTCTGCAACGGCCGCCCACCAATAACCTGCTAGGCCATGTCGAGCCATTGCTCCCGCTTGTGACCATGAATAAGCCAATGTCGGTTCAGCAGCCAACCAGAAAAAGCCTTTAGAACGCACGACTCCCGGCCATTCAGCCTGTACCAAATCATAAAAACGCTCTGGATGGAAAGGTCGGCGCGCGCGGTAAACAAAGCTACTAATGCCATACTCTTCAGTCTCTGGCGTATGCTCCCCACGTAACTCTTTTAACCAGCCCGGTGCTTGTGCAGCTTCATCAAAGTCAAATAACTGTGTATTTAAAATTTTATCTAAAGCGATCTTTCCAAATTGAGCAATTTCAATTCGAGCACGCGGGTTTAACGTTTTTAAAATGGCGATAAGCTGATCTTGCTGAGCCTGATCAATCAAATCAATTTTATTCAGTACAATCACATCACAAAACTCAATCTGATCGATAAGAAGGTCAACCACAGTTCTCTCATCTTGCTCGCCTAATGATTCGCCGCGTTGTTGCAGGGAGTCAACTGAACTGTAGTCCTTAAGAAAGTTAAAAGCATCGACTACCGTAACCATAGTGTCGAGTCGAGCAAACTCATTGAGTGAGTTTCCATCTTCATCTTCAAAAGTAAAAGTTTCTGCCACAGGTAAAGGTTCTGAAATGCCTGTTGACTCAATCACCAATTGGTCAAAGCGCCCTTCATCGGCTAAGCGTCTCACCTCAACCAATAAATCTTCTCGTAGCGTACAGCAGATACAGCCATTGCTCATTTCAACCAGTTTTTCATCAGTTCTAGAAAGCTCCGCCCCACCTTCGCGTACTAATGCCGCATCAATGTTTACCTCAGACATATCATTAACAATCACGGCAATACGGCGGCCTTCGCGATTATTTAAAATATGGTTGAGTAAGGTGGTCTTTCCTGCACCCAAAAAGCCCGATAAAACAGTGACGGGAAGCTTGGCAAATGAGTTGGCGATTGCAGTGCGCATGGCTTGATCTCTTTGAATAATATTTAAACTGATCATGGCTGGCCATTTAAGTATGGCCAGATCACAGGCGTAATCTATTTCTAAACCATAATAATGTTATGTTATAACATAACTATTGATCAAGTTTTTATTCCAGTTTTATTCAAGCCAATTCATTTAGTCTTTGAAAAAATTGCTTTTATAGTCACTGACAAATCGAGGTTCTATAGTGGTGGTCAGGTCCCCATGAACGAAAGCCTTGGCTATCAATATGGATTTGTCCCGAGGCATAAACACCAAGACCCATGTTAAGTGCTTGCCCTTTGGTTTCCCAGAACTGACAAAGCTTGGTTTTGGTTTGTTGAATATTAAACTGGTCTAAATCGGTAGGCTGTTCTGGCCCAATTCGAAAATCAAGCGCTGCATTAAATACATGTCGGGAAGCATCAGCCCCACCTGCACAGCGGTTTAAAGATAAAGCTCGATAAGCCGATGTCACTTCAAAATCGTTAATTACGCCATCGTCAACCAATGCTTTTAAAATGCTAAGCGTCGGAACAATATTGGACCAAACCTCTCTCGGCGGTACCGCATAAGGCTCCACTCCACATTTTTGCCAGTCTCGAGCTGAACGTAATAACTCATAATCTGGCACTACATTGGCAAGTCCTTTCTGCTTAAGAAATTGCTTATAAGCCTGCACAGAATGTGCGTGATCTGCGGTTGCGATCCAAGCCACATAATCTTCGGGTTGTTGTTTTATTCTTACCACTGTTTTAGATGGCTGAGGCAAAGAATGAGGATGCTTAGAAACCGTTGGCTTAGGTGTTTGAGTCGTACACGCAGTAAGAGAAAGCAAGATTAAACCTAAATAGGAATATTTCATAAATATGTTGTTCCTCCCTAAACATCGGGAAGCCTTAGTTATTCATGCAAGAGATGTTATAATATAACAATTATAAAGTCCTTTAATTTCTGTTGTAAATTTTAAAAATAAAAAAGGACGTATCAATACGTCCTTTTTAGTTTCTAACTCAGACCTGATTACACATCTGCTTCTAAAGCATGTACAGGCTGCTCAGCTTTTAACTTACGGCGTTTAAATTGATAAGCCACCATTAAGCACAAAATCCAACCCGGAATCATCATCACCGCCACACGCATATCTGGTGTTAAAGACATGACAACTAAAATTCCAAGCATGAACACGATGCAAAGATAGTTGCTAAATGGATACATAAAGCTTGGGAATTTAGTGGTTTGACCTTGGCCGATCATGAATTTACGGAATTTTAAATGTGTCCATGAAATTACGACCCAGTTAATCACAATCGCTGCAACCACAAGCATCATGAGTAAACCAAATGCTTTTTCAGGGAAAATGTAATTTAACAACACACATAAAATAGTGACTGCCGCAGAAAGGATCACTGCATTCGTTGGAATACCGCGCTTATTAATACGTGCAAATAATTTTGGTGCATTTCCTTGCTGAGCAAGACCGAGCAACATACGGCTACTGCAATAGCTTGTACCGTTATAAACTGAAACTGCAGCAGTCAAAATAACGAAGTTGAGTAAAGTCGCAACGCCTTGACTGTCTAAAGAAGCAAACACCATTACAAAAGGACTGCCACCTTGTGCCATTTGATTCCAAGGGAATAATGCGAATAAAACAAGAAGCGTTGCAATATAGAAAATCAAAATACGATAGATAATCTGGTTTACCGCTTTAGGTAAGGTTTTGTCTGGGTCACGTGCTTCAGCCGCTGTAATACCGAAAAGCTCGATACCGCCAAAAGCAAAAATAATGACTGCCATGGCCATCACCAAGCCTTCAACACCAAACGGGAAGAAACCGCCTAATGCCCAAAGGTTAGAAATGCTGGCTTGTGGCCCTGCTGTACCGGTTGCAAGTAAATACGAACCGAAAGCAATCATGGCTAAAATGGCTAAGATTTTGACAATGGAAAACCAAAATTCCATTTCGCCAAAAAACTTAACATGCAATAAATTAATACCATTAATGAGAATAAAGAACGTTAGCGCGGATGCCCACGTTGGGATTTGCGGCCACCAATATTGAATATAAAGACCAATTGCACTTAACTCCGCCATACATACCAGTACGTTGAGTACCCAGTAGTTCCATCCTGACATGAAGCCTGCAAAAGGTCCCCAATATTTGTAAGCAAAATGACTAAAAGAACCACTTACTGGCTCTTCTACCACCATTTCACCGAGCTGGCGCATCATTAAAAAAGCAATAAATCCTGCAATCGCATAACCCAAGATTACCGACGGACCTGCCAATTTAATCGATTGTGATATACCAAGAAACAGCCCTGTACCAATCGCGCCACCCAATGCAATCAGCTGGATGTGACGATTACTCAAACCGTGTTTCAGGTTTCCTTGCTCTTGTGTTGACATATGATTATTCTCATCCTTGTCACGTAATTTTTTTCCAATAAATTACGTATATCATAAATTGATCAGATTTTCATAGAGATTGGTGAAAAAATAATTGCGTTACTTTTCTCACAACCGCGCATGTAAGCAGAAAATGCAAGAAATAACAATTATTATGCAATGTGTAATTAAATTATGTATTGCGTAATTTGATGAATTCAGTATTATAAGAACCATGAAGCAATTGGTTGTTCTCGGTCTATATCAAACTCATAAGTAAAAAGATGATCTCACTAAAGGTTAAAACTTATTGAGTAGCTCAGTCCCTAGACCAAACTTTTATTTGTATAAGACGCGAGATGAAGACAAGGAAGCGAAAATGGAACAAAAACTAAACTCTTTTATTGAAGTTTCACCTCAATCTGATTTCACTATTCATAATTTGCCTTATGGTATTTTTAGTAGAACAGCCGAAGGCGAGCGTCAGGTCGGTGTAGCTATCGGTGATTGGGTGATTGATCTCGCTGCTCTTGAAAAGCATGGTCTTTTAAAACTTTCAGATCAAGACACATACTTTAACCAGCCTACACTGAATAAATTTATTGAATCGGGCAAAGCCAATTGGTCTAAAGTTCGTAAAACATTACAGTCTCTTCTTTCAGTTGAAAATTTAACACTTCAAGAAAACGAAGCATTACGTCAGGAAGTTCTGGTTAAACAAGACAGCGTAACTTTACATTTACCTGTTCGCGTACCTGGCTATACCGATTTCTATTCTTCTAAAGAACACGCGACCAATGTCGGCTGTATGTTCCGCGACCCTAAAAATGCCTTGCTGCCAAACTGGACTGAATTACCTGTAGGTTATAACGGTCGTGCTAGCTCTGTTGTAGTGAGCGGAACTCAAGTGGTACGCCCATCAGGTCAAATCAAACTTCCAAATGAAGAACGTCCAGTTTTCTCAGCAACGCGTAAACTCGATTTCGAACTTGAAACAGCATTTATTGTAGGTAAACCAACGGAGCTTGGTCAGCCGATCTCGATTGAAAATGCTTGGGACCATATTTTTGGAATGGTTCTGCTAAACGACTGGTCAGCACGCGATATTCAACAATGGGAATATGTGCCTCTAGGTCCATTCAACTCAAAATCTTTCGCTAGCGCTATTTCACCTTGGGTGGTAACTCTGGAAGCACTTGAACCATTTAAAGTTGAAGGCCCGAAACAAGAACCAAAACCACTCGCTTATTTACAAGAAAATATCGCCAACAGTTACGACATTAATTTAAGTGTTGAGATTCAAACACCAAAATCAGCACAAACTGATGTGATCTGTAAAACCAACTTCAAATATATGTATTGGTCTATGGCTCAGCAGCTAACTCACCATACCATTGGAGGCTGTAACGTTCAGGTCGGTGACTTAATGGGCTCAGGTACTATTTCTGGCTCTACACCGGACTCTTATGGCAGCTTGCTTGAGCTCACTTGGAACACCACTAAACCTCTGACACTTGCCAATGGTGAAACTCGTGGTTTCTTACAAGACGGCGATACGCTCATTATGAAAGGTCACTGTGAGAAAAATGGTATCCGCATTGGTTTTGGTGAAGTTCGAAATACTGTACTTCCTGCATTAGCTTTTGATTTTGCAGAGACTTCGGAGCCTGACTATGAAGCTGTATAGTTACTTTCGTAGCTCTGCAGCTTACAGAGTACGGATTGGCCTCAACCTTAAAAGTCTCGCTTATGAAACTGCACCAGTTCATTTAGTTAAAAATGAGCAGCAGAGTGAAGACTATTTAAAGTTAAATCGCAGTGCCTTAGTGCCAACTTTAGTGGACGGCGATTTAACCTTGTCACAATCATTAAGTATTTTGGAATATCTAGATGAACAATATCCAGAAACCAAACTACTTCCAAATGATGTGAAAGAGAGAGCCAAAATCCGTGCTTTTGCCCAAGCAATCGCTTGTGATATTCACCCGTTAAACAACTTACGCGTTCTGAAATATTTAAAAAATGACTTAAACGTTTCAGACGAACAAAAAAATTATTGGTATCAGCACTGGATTATTGAAGGCTTTCAAAGTCTCGAACAGCAACTTCAAGATTCAAACGGAAAGTTTTGCTTTGGACAACAAGCAACCCTTGCCGATTGCTGCCTAATTCCACAGGTCTACAACGCGAAACGCTTCAAAATCGATTTATCTGCGTTTCCAAAAATTGAATCAATTTATCAACATTGTTTGTCTATCCCAGCCTTCTATAACGCGGCGCCAGAACAACAACCAGATTGGGAATAGTAAAAGGAGTTTCAACATGACATTTGCCATTAAAAAAATACATCACGTTGCATATCGTTGTAAGGATGCGAAAGAGACTGTTGAGTGGTATAAAAAAATGCTCAACATGGACTTTATCTTAGCTTTTGCTGAAGACCATGTGCCTTCAACGAAAGCCTTTGACCCTTATATGCATTTATTCCTAGATGCTGGTCAAGGCAACGTTTTGGCATTTTTTGAATTGCCAACGCAGCCAGAAATGGGCCGAGATGAAAACACACCTCAATGGGTACAACATATTGCCTTTGAAGTTGAAGATTTAAATGCCCTTTTAGCTGCCAAAAAACATTTGGAAGACAACGGCGTTAAAGTACTAGGCATTACCAACCACGGTATCTTCCACTCAATTTATTTCTTTGATCCAAATGGACACCGTTTAGAACTGACTTATAACGATATCCATGCAGAAGAAAAAATTGCAAAAATTACTGAAGAAATGAAAACTGAAATGTTAGATGAATGGAGCAAAACTAAACGTGCTCCACACCATACTCATTTCTTGCATGAAGAAGAATTAGGCGCATAATTCTTTCAAAGCAATTGTTTCAAAAGTCGGCATTGGTGGGAATAGTTTGAATGAACTGTTCTATATCAATGCCGATTTATATTGTTTAAATCTACTAAACTTCTCTCAATTTACGCTATAAATAAAAGATGAAGGTCATTGTAAGAATTGTTGATTATTAAACATGTGAATTTTGCTAATAGAAAAAGGTGATTTCTATTTTTCTATAGGCTCAGGCATGATGTAAAACGCATCAATTCCAATTTATGTTTATACATAACTGTTTAACTGCTGAAGTAAATCGATTAAGGGTATTTAAATGATTGAAGAAAAAGTATCTGGGGGGGTTCAATCACTTGAAGTTGGTTTATCCGTACTAAATGCCCTGTTAGAGCACAATCAACCGATTATTCTCAAAGACTTGTCCAGTAAGCTCGAGATGCATCCTGCCAAAGTACACCGTTATTTGGTGAGCTTAATTCGCATGGATTACGCCAAACAACTTGAAGATGGGCAATATGCCCTAGGCGATCAGGCATGGCGTTTAGGCTTAAACTGCATTCAGCACAGTGACACTTTACAGCTGGTACAGCATCTAATTTACGACTTACAAAGCAAAATTGGCTGTGGTATTCAAATTAGTAAGTGGTCACCGAAAGGCCCTGTTGTGGTTCAGTCTATTGAATCTAACCACCCTATTTCGATTGTGACAAAAGTTGGCTCGATTATGCCTTTAGTCAATTCTGCTGCGGGACGTTTATTTGCCTCTTACCTTCCTGAGCATTTTATTCGTCCTTTATTAGAAGCTGAATGGCAAAAGCATCAAGAGCTTGGTCTAAACATCGCACCACACAACTGGCAAGAGTTTTTAGAACTTAAAGATACGATCCGCCAGCAACAAATGTCGGCAGCTAAAGGTGATTTACTCACAGGTATTAACGCAGTCGGTCTACCAGTATTTAACTCAAATCAAGGAATTGAGTTTTGTATTGTGGCACTTGATAGCGAAATGTTTTTACCCGTCGACCCACAAAGTAAAATTATCGAAACGCTTAAAAATGAGATTAATTTAATTAATCAATATATTAAAAGCCGCTAGACATTAGCCATAAAAAAACCAAGAGCACTGCTCTTGGTTTTTTTAGATTAGAGACAAAGCAAAACTTATTTTGCTTCTAGAACGCCACGGCGAATTTGGTCACGTTCAATCGATTCAAACAGTGCCTTGAAGTTACCTTCACCAAAACCGTCGTCATCTTTACGTTGAATGAATTCGAAGAAAACTGGCCCAATCATGTTTTGAGAGAAGATTTGCAATAAAAGCTTCTTCTGACCGTCTTTAGTATTACCGTCAAGCAAAATACCGCGCTGCTGTAATTCATCAGTCGGTTCGCCATGCTCAGGTAAACGATCTTCCAACATTTCATAATAAGTGTTTGGCGGTGGAGTCATAAATTGTAGACCCAAGCCTTTTAACTTATCCCAAGTCGAAATTAAGTCATCACAAATAAACGCAATATGTTGAATACCTTCGCCATTAAAATCAGCTAAGAATTCTGCAATTTGACCGTTACCCTTGTCTGAGTCTTCATTTAAAGGAATACGGATCATGCCATCTGGAGCAGTTAACGCTTTAGATGTTAAACCTGTATATTCGCCTTTAATGTCAAAGTAACGAATTTCTTGGAAGTTAAAAATCTTCTCATAGAAGTTTGCCCAGTACTCCATACGGCCTTTGTAGACGTTATGAGTTAAGTGGTCAATTTCTTTTAAACCAGCGCCTTCAGGGTTACGCTGCGCATCATCAAAGAAAATAAAGTCATTTTCATAAATGTCACGGTCAACCAAGAAGATTGGCATGCCACCAATACCTTTAATTGCCGGAATGTTAAGCTCCATCGGCCCAACACTAGATTGCATTGGTTCTGCACCAAGCTCAACAGCCTTTTTAAAAGCTTTTGCCGCATCGCGTGTTTTGAATCCCATTGCGCAAGCAGATGGGCCATGCTCATTGAAAAAGAATGAAGCATAAGATTCTGGCTGATAATTCAGGATAATATTGATATTTCCTTGACGCCATAAGTACACTTTTTTCGATTTATGCTTGGCTACTTTTGAAAAGCCGATTGTTTCAAAAATTGTATCTAATTCATTTTCTTTTGAAACAAACTCAATAAATGCAAAACCGCATAGTTCTAATGGGTTCTCTAAAATATCCATCTAGTTTCCCTCTGGTGATTACCTGATCCGTTTATTTCTCATGCTGATCTGGTCAGCTCCTTTCTCTATAGAATACGTATTTGCTGGGAGAGTGTTTGAACCGTCAAAATGCCTTAGCCCAACGCATCCTATGAGAAAAAAACCAATAACTAAAACGAAGATTGAGTGAGCACAAAGCCGATGATTAATTTCCCTTCTATATGGTGTTTATTTTCCATACACACAGTCCTTTCTTATCTAAAAGTACGATTGAGATTTTTCAATAAACCTTTAAAAATCGCCTTTTCCTAAAGTCATTCCTAGATTTATGGAGGCCAACATCCTTGTTGGACCTCCAATGGCCATTTACCTTAAAACAGATGCTACTAAAAACAATTAAATTATGCAATACATAATTTAATTATGAATTGTGTAATTTATTAATCAAATTACGCCATTTGTTGTGCCTGTTTTAGATTTCATATTTTATAAATCATTGGGTACACTCACATGGCTTTTAAAGTTATAAAGGCGGAAAATTCATGCTTTTAATCAGTGCTTGTTTAATTGGTGAAACTGTACGTTATGACGGCCGATCATGCTTGCACACTACGCTTCAGCAGTTATTTTTAAATAAAAAAGCCCATGCACTTTGCCCAGAGTTATTAGGTGGATTTAGCACGCCTCGCTTACCCGCAGAAATTGTGGGAGGAACAGGTCAAGATGTGCTTGATGGCAAGGCAAAAATTACTGATTCATCAGGCTTAGATGTGACAGCACTCTATTTAAAAGGTGCTCACCGCACCCTAGAAATTGCACAGCAAATAAAAGCAAGTTGTGTGGTTTTAAAAGAAAATAGCCCATCTTGCGGCAGTCAAAAAATTTATAACGGAACTTTTCAAGGCGAGAAGATTACGGGTGTTGGGATTACCACAGCACTGTTACAGCGCCATGGTTTTAAAGTGATTTCTGAAAACGAAATTGAAGAATGGTTAGCAGCACATCCTCTTTAGTGAATTAATCAGCTTTTACTCGAATGGATTTGTCTACCTCTGTACGACTTGCCCAATAAGTCGCAAGCGCAGGACCAGAAATATTGTGCCAAAGACTGAAAATCGCGCTTGGTACTGCTGTAATCGGAGAAGCAGCAAAATGTACTGCTGCAAGTGCCACACCTAAACCTGAGTTTTGCATACCGACTTCTACCGCAATTGCTTTACTGTCTGCATAAGGCAATTTAAAGAAACGAGCTGCGGTAAAACCTAATAAATAACCAAACCCATTATGCAATATCACTACCGCCAAAATGAGCAAGCCGGATTGAAAAATAGCTGCTTTACTCCCACCAATAATGGCTGCCACAATCGCGACAATTGCAATCACTGAAACTAACGGCATAACTTGAATATAAGATTCGACCTGACGTTTAAGCCAAGTTCGCAAAATCAGACCAATCACAATAGGCAGTAGCACCACCTGCAAAATCGAAATAAACATCGAAGCTGCATCTATCTTTAACCATTGGCTGGCTAGCAGATAGAAAATTGCAGGTGTTAATACAGGTGCTAAAAGTGTTGATACCGATGTGCAGGCGACCGACAAAGCCACGTTGCCCTTGGCCATATAGGTAATCACGTTTGAAGCTGTTCCGCCTGGGCAACACCCCACTAAAATAACGCCGACTGCAATTTCAGACGGTAAATTAAATAATTTACATAGAACATATGCTAAACCAGGCATCACCAGAAACTGGGCAACCACCCCAATCAACACCGCTTTCGGGCTTTGCAATACCCCTTTAAAGTCATCAACGGTCATGGTCATTCCCATACCGAGCATAATAATCCCTAAGATCCATGGGATGTACGCTTTAAGCCAGACAAAAAACTCAGGTTGCCATAGCGCTAGAGCCGCAAAAACGATGACCCATAAAGCAAACGTTTTCTGAATAAATTGAGTAAAACGTAATAATGCAGACATGCTGTTCATCCATACCAAATCGCAATTAAAGCCCAAACAACATGGGCACTATCTCTAGCATTCACTTAACAAATCAGTCGATTGAATACGGATAACCCCTTGTTGCTGCATGGTTTGCCATGCCTGCTCTAAAGAGCCGTTGAGATTAATACCCTTACAGGCATCTTCAATCACTAGAGTTTTAAAGCCGAGTTGAATGGCATCTAAAGCAGTCCATGCAACACAAAAGTCCGTAGCTATACCGACCACATAGACCGTATCAATACCGCGCTCTTTTAAATAGCCTGTTAAACCCGTCATGGTTGTGTGGTCTGCTTCCATAAAAGCCGAGTAGCTATCAATATGAGCATGAAAGCCTTTTCGGATAATCAGTTGAGCTGTCGGAATATTTAAATCTGGATGAAATTCGGCATCATGGCTACCTTGTACACAATGCGTAGGCCAAAGCACTTGTGGTCCATAATCGAGCTCAATGGTTTCAAATGGCTGTTTACCCAAATGGTTGGCGGCAAAAGAAATATGATTATCTGGATGCCAATCTTGTGTCAGAACGACATTTTCAAAACAACCTGCCAATTGATTAATGGTTGGAATAATTGTATCGGCGTCGACAACTGCTAGGTTTCCGCCCGGCGTAAAACCATTTTGTACATCAACTACGACTAAAGCCGAATTTTGTGGTTGTTTCTTCATTTTCATGCCATCTTAAGTCCCATTCGGGAAAAATATGCATTTTATCTTGCCATAAAAAAGACTGTATCAAGTAGGGATTCGCAGAATTGCACCATATTGTCATATTTACTGTCTTTTACTTGAAATGATCAAATTGGCATTCTATGTTTTGCTCAAGTTTACATAGGGTTTATCAGTTAAGCATATTGTTCTTATGCGTCTGATCAGTCATAATTTGCATAATTGTCATTCAACAATCTGTTATTGTTAGAACTGGACAATCAAAATACTGCAACCATCCCACATTTTGTTTTTCTTACCTCAGATTCGGATGGATAAATAGGATATTTTTTAAAATGACTCAGCAAGCACAGACCATTCAAGGCTCAATCGTCGCAATTGTCACTCCCATGTTGAAAGATGGCGGTGTAGATTGGAAGGGTCTTGAGAAGCTGGTTGAGTGGCACATAGAACAAGGTACAAACAGTATTGTAGCCGTCGGTACAACCGGCGAAGCCTCAACATTGAGCATGGAAGAGCACACACAGGTTATTAAAGAAATTATTCGTGTAGCCAATAAACGTATTCCAATTATTGCCGGTACTGGTGCAAACTCAACCCGCGAAGCAATCGAATTAACTAAAGCAGCTAAAGACCTCGGTGCTGATGCCGCTTTACTTGTAACACCATACTATAACAAACCAACCCAAGAAGGTCTTTTCCAACACTATAAAGCGGTTGCCGAAGCTGTCGAATTACCTCTTATTCTTTATAACGTACCGGGTCGTACAGGCGTAGACTTGTCAAACGATACAGCGGTACGTTTAGCAGAAATTCCTAACATTGTAGGTATTAAAGACGCAACAGGTGATGTGCCTCGTGGTAAAGCTTTAATCGATGCTTTAAACGGCAAAATGGCTGTTTACTCTGGTGACGATGAAACTGCATGGGAACTTATGCTTCTTGGCGCAGATGGTAATATCTCGGTTACTGCAAACATTGCACCTAAGGCAATGAGCGAAGTATGTGCGGTTGCAATTGCTAAAGATGAGCCACAAGCGAAGACGCTTAACAATAAGATTGCAAATTTACACAATATTCTATTTTGCGAATCTAACCCAATTCCTGTGAAATGGGCACTACATGAGATGGGACTGATTGATACTGGTATTCGTTTACCACTCACTCCTCTCGCTGAGCAATATCGCGAACCTCTCCGCAATGCCCTAAAAGATGCGGGAATTATTTAATAAGAGCAATTTATGATGCAATTACGTCTTGGTTTAGTCCTTGCAGTTTCAGCCTTAAGTTTAGCTGGCTGTGGTCGCTTCGCACTCAATAATCACTCTTTAGATTATAAAAAAGCAAAGCAACTCGCCCCGCTTGAGTATCCTGCAGATGCAACTGTACGACCAGCGACGCCTTTGTATCCTGCACCAACAGTAGACCAGCTCGCTATCGATCACGCACCGAAGTTTGAAAACAAGCGTGGCAACCGTTTTGCATTGCCACGCCCTGAACAAACGAAAGATGATTCAGCAGATACATCTGCTCAATCAGGTAGCGCGCTTAGTCGCCCTCAACTTGTGACAGATGGTAATAAAAACCCACTGTTAAAAATTGATGGAAGTACTGCTGAAATTTGGCAATACACCAAAGCAACCTTAAGCACGTTAAATTACAACATCATCGCTCAAGGCAGTAATCAAGCGACGATTAAAGTAAATGACAAAACTTATGTGCTTAAACTGACTGGTGTTGGCTCTAGTCATAGCCTTGCTCTCTTTAATCCAGACAACACTTTTGCAAGCCCTGATGTTGCTGCGGAAGTGTTAAACCAGATTTACCAAAATTGGCCAGCCTAGTCGTTTACTAGGCATTTTTTTTTAAAAGGTTCCCTCATGTTAAAACAAACCTTGCTCTATACTGGTAAAGCAAAATCTGTATATGAAACAGACAATGCCGACCATCTGATTTTAGTCTTTCGTGATGATGCCTCTGCGTTCAATGGCGAAAAAATCGAACAACTAGATCGTAAAGGCAAGGTGAACAACCGTTTTAACGCCTTCATCATGGAAAAACTTGCTGAAGCAGGTATCGAAACGCATTTTGAAAAATTGCTTTCTCCAACTGAAGTTCTTGTTAAAAAACTTCAAATGATTCCTGTTGAATGCGTAATTCGTAACTACGCAGCGGGTTCTTTATGCCGTCGTTTAGGTGTAGAAGAAGGTAAAGAACTTACTCCTCCTACATTTGAATTGTTCTACAAAGATGATGGCCTAGGCGATCCAATGGTTAACGAATCTCAAGCGATTGCCTTAGGTTGGGCGACTGCTGAACAGTTAGAACAAATGAAAGTGTTAACTTATAAAGTAAATGATGTATTGAAAGCATTATTTGCTGAAGGCAACATGATCTTGGTGGACTTCAAACTTGAATTTGGTGTTTTCCATGACCGTATCGTACTTGGTGATGAATTCTCTCCAGACGGTTGCCGTTTATGGGATAAAGACACGAAGAAGAAACTCGACAAAGACCGTTTCCGTCAAGGTTTAGGCGGTGTTGTTGAAGCGTATGAAGAAGTTGCTTCTCGTTTAGGTGTAGATTTATCTGACATCTAATTCGCCAGCTTCATAAAAAAACCGAGCATTTCCGCTCGGTTTTTTATTTTCATGTCCCTAAATTTAGGAAAAGTAGACAGATTTGTATATTTAATTAAATTATGACTTGCACAATATAAAAGCAAAGCACTAAAATCTAAAAAAACACTAATTGCATCACAATAATTAAATTTAAAGTATGGTGAATTTTATGGAACTATTTAAGCCTGAAAAGAGATTAATGAATCACTCGATACATTTTGGTGAAAATCCATTAGTGATTTTATCTAATTTTAGCGATTCCGCTTTGAAACAAGGTTGGAGCGAAGCTGAAGTAGAAACCGTCATTTCTGAAGCTTCTCAAGGTGACTATATGAAACTCATACGCACATTGAGAACATATACCTTGCTTTAATCATCTACATGACTATAAGCACACATAACCAACTTCTCGCTGGTTTCTGAATCGTTCACAGAACTTGCTCGTCTTTAACTCAGGCGACAAATAGTCTTGTTATACAAAGTACTCTCTATCTCTGCTTAGATTTAACCGTCCTATCTGGTTAATTGCTTTTATTCGCATATTATTTTGTTTACCGCCGTATCATTCAATTTATAAAAAGACACATAAAGCTGTTAGGAATAAACTGGATTTATGCCGAATGCTGCCTTAACAATAAATAAAAATAATAAATAGAAAATATTTATTCAGTGAGGAGCAAACCTGATGGATCATGAAATAGAGGAAAAAAAGGTCGAGCAAACCTTAAGCTGGCGTGAAAAAATGGCAGTAGAAGAACATGAGAAACTGTCACCCCGTTTAGTCTATGAAATTATCCGCCGTGATGGTGCAGAAG
Source organism: Acinetobacter nosocomialis (assembly GCA_025736915.1). Classification (GTDB taxonomy): domain Bacteria; phylum Pseudomonadota; class Gammaproteobacteria; order Pseudomonadales; family Moraxellaceae; genus Acinetobacter; species Acinetobacter nosocomialis_A. Next base: position 1,911,217 of record CP107049.1, read on the forward strand.
AACTGGATCGACCAACAGCTGCACTGATCTTTTCAGGCATTGCAGCAGGTCTGGTTATCAGTTTTTCATTTGTATTTAAAGCGATTATTGCCTCTTATATCCCAACTGATGCGATCTGGACAGATTTAATCACCAATTTCGGTTATACCACTGGCTTTCTAATTGCCATTTTGGGCCACATGCAGCTCTTTACCGAAAATACCATTACTACAGTTGTGCCCTTATTTAAGCCCTTTACCTTGGACAAATTAAGAGCCGTGGGCCGTTTATGGGGGATTGTGTTTCTATGCAATATCATTGGAACAGCTTTGGCGAGTTTATTCTTCCTGACCACTGACCTGTTTACTCCAGACATTGATAAAGCATTAGATGAACTCGCACATCATGTTGCATCTTTTTCTGCAATCCAGAACCTGCTTAAAGGGGTTATGTCGGGACTTTTAATTGCCGCATTGGTCTGGATGCTACCTTCGGTCAGCAATAAATTCCTACTCATCTTTTTCATGACTTATCTGATAGGACTAGGCGACTTTACCCACGTTGTCGTTGGCTCTACCGAAATGTCCTATCTGGTCTGGCAAGGAGAGGCTTCTATTGGCGAATATCTATTTAATTTTCTAATCCCAACCACCATTGGCAATATTATTGGTGGTACAGGCGTGTTTACTCTGCTGATTTATGGTCAGGTCACTGAAGAATTGGAATAGCAAGGAGCAATAAACTATTGCTCCTGCTGCCATCTGCGTTGCTGTAAGCGCTCGCCTTCAACCTCACGCTTGTTTCTTGCCGACTCGTAGAGTTTGGTTCCCTTTAACTCAGGAGGCAAATAGTCTTGCAGCACAAAGTGCTCTGGATAGTCATGAGGATAGAGATAATTAATTCCATAACCTTGCTGTTTCATCAGCTTGGTCGGTGCATTTCTCAAGTGTAAAGGCACTGGTAAATTTGCCGTTTTCTCAGCAAGTTCTAAAGCTCGATTAATCGCTAAATAGGTACTATTACTTTTTGCACTTGTTGCTAAATAAACCGCTGTTTGGCCCAGAATAATTCGACCCTCAGGCATACCCACCGCTTGTACAGAGCGGAAACATTCACCTGCAAGCAATAGCGCATTTGGATTCGAATTCCCAATGTCTTCTGAAGCTGCAATCAGCATACGTCTTGCAATAAAAACCGGATCTTCCCCGCCTTTAAGCATCCGCGCCATCCAGTACAAGGCTGCATCTGGATCACTACCACGAATCGATTTGATAAAGGCAGAAACGAGGTCGTAATGCTGCTCACCCGATTTGTCATAACGTGCAATATTTTGCTGAGCGACTTTTACCACTACAGCATTGGTAATGGTATTTTCAATTTCTGGCTCAAAAGTACTCGCAATTAAGTCTAGTAAATTAAGCGCTTTACGGGCATCGCCTGCCGCAAACTGTAAAAGAGCATCGTACTCTTCAATATGAATATAACGTTCTTTTAAGAATTTATCGGCTTGAAGTGCGTTGTTGAGTAACGTCTGAATTGCATCACTGTCTAAGCTATTTAAGGTATAGACCTGACAACGTGATAAAAGCGCACTATTCACTTCAAAAGACGGGTTCTCAGTCGTCGCGCCAATTAAGGTAATTTTGCCTTTTTCTACCGCACCTAATAATGCATCTTGCTGAGATTTATTAAAGCGATGGATTTCGTCAATAAAAACTACAGGGGTCAGTAAGTCACCACTTTCTGCAATCACTTCACGTAATTCTTTTACGCCCGTATTAAGCGCAGATAAGCTTACAAATGGGCGATCTATCGCTTGAGCTAAAAGCAAAGCAATTGTCGTTTTACCGACGCCTGGCGGCCCCCAAAAAATAATAGAAGGCAAATGTCCCTGATCAATCATTTGACGTAAAGGTGCATGTTCACCTAACAAATGATCTTGCCCAATAATTTCAGACAAGTCTCTCGGGCGCAGGCGTTCAGGAAGTGGAATATGGGTGTCTGACATCTCAAATAGCTTTATCGTCTTTTCACTATAGTCTATTGTGTCTCACAGAAATCTACAATTTGAATCTATGAGACACATCCTTTATTTACAGGCGAACTCGAGGCCTTAAGAGAGTTTCTTACTCAGCTTCAGTAGACGGGCTTTTGGACCGTCTTCAATCACCCAAATTGAACCGTCTTGTGCTTCATGTAAACCACGAATACGTTGCTTCATTTCTAATCTCTGCACTTCTTTTACGGGCTTATGCTCTAAATCTACAACTACAATGGCTTCGGAAGATAATCCGCCAATTAAGGCTTTATTTTGCCATGCAGGAAATTGTTGTCCGCGATAAATAATTAAGCTCGACGGTGAGATTACAGGAGTCCAGTCTATCTCAGGTGCTTTAAATTCAGGACGAGTGTGATGGTCTGGAATAGGTTGACCTGAATAATGGTCACCATTTGAGACAATTGGATAACCATAATTTTCACCTTTGGTAATAATATTAAGCTCATCACCACCTTTAGGTCCCATCTCAACTACCCAGAGCTGTCCTTGGCGATCAAAAGCCATACCTAAGGGATTACGGTGTCCAAGTGACCATATTTCCGCAGTGACTCCGCCTTGCTGATAAAAAGGGTTATCTACGGCAGCTGAACCGTCATCATTTAAACGCAGAATTTTACCCAAGTTACTTCTCATGTCTTGGGCAGGGTCAAACTTTTGGCGCTCACCTGAACTCACCCACAGCTTACCATCTGTGCCAAAAAGCATACGATGCCCATAATGGCCTTGCCCTGAGACTTTAGGCACCTGCTGCCAAATTTGTTTTATATCAGTAAGTTTTGGCTGATTGGGGTTAGATAAATCTAATTTTGCACGTGAAATTACTGCACCAGATCCGCCTTGCCCTTTGGCTGCATAACTGAGATATATCCAGTGATTTTTGGCAAAGTCTGGGTGTAGAGCAACATCCCCTAAACCGCCCTGTCCGCCATAGTTCACCGCTGGAACACCCTGAACATCTAGCACTTGTTTATTTTGGGGATTAAAAATTTTTAATTTGCCTTGTCGTTCAGTGACGAGTAAACGTTGGTCTGGCAAGCTGGTAATCGCCCAAGGTTCATTAAAATGTGCAACTGCCTCTATCTGATAAGTTTGTTTGGCAGCACTGGATTGCTCTGTTTTTGCAGTTGTATTTTGTTCAGGATTTTTTGAATTAGTATTATTGGAGCCACAGGCCATTAATAATAAGAAGCTACTGCATAACAAGGGGGCTGCTAGTCGTCTCATCATTTTTATCTCCTTTTGCTTTTATTTTTATATAACGGAGATCATTAAAAAATTTACGATAAAAGTGTTACTTTATTATACGCTGTAATTTAAATACCCATCGGGAGCGTATTAACGCACCCAACGCACTACATAATCTTCTAAATCATCTTCATGTACATCAGTTTCAGGAATACAACGTCCTGCAACCGACTTTTTCGCCTTAACGACACTTTGTCTCGTACCCGTATTTAAATAATGCCAAGAAGGTAAATTCTTGCCTTCATTCAAACGTTTATAGGCACAGCTTGATGGTAACCAATGAATGGTTTTTAAGCTTTCTGGCGTCAGTTGCAAACAGTCAGGTACTTGCTGTTGACGGTTTGAATAATCCGAGCAACGCCCTGTGCTGCAATCGAGTAACTTACACGCTACCTTGGTGTAAGCCACCTCATGGGTATCTTCATCTTCTAGCTTAACCAAACAGCATAAACCACACCCATCACACAAAGCTTCCCACTCAGCCTGTGTCAGCTGCTCTAGCGTGTAATTTTTCCAAAACATTGGACGAAGTGAGGTCTCGGTAGACATAAGTTTTTAACAGCTATGTAGATAAAGCAAAGTGAGATTATAGCATTGAACTAGACTGGGCTTAAGAAAATAAGCCGTATTTTTGGCATCACAAAATGATTGTTTAATATACATTTCAACCACATAAACGACACATTTCGTGCAAAAAACACGCTATATAGTAAAAAGACAATGAAAAATAAGGAGGACAGCATATGTTCCGTTGGGCAATAATTTTTGCAGTGATTGCACTCATTGCCAGTCTATTAGGGTTTGGTGGTGTTGCAGGGTTATCTAAAGACTTTGCCGTGATTTTATTAGTGATCGCTGTAATTCTCGCTGTTATTGGTTTCATTTCGCGAGGCCGAACCTAATTTAATCATGACCATATCAAAAAGAAGGAACTCGTTCCTTCTTTTTTATTGGCTGATTGTTTCTATGTTTTTCTTTTGATGTAGATTTTTACATAGTTATTCATATGACTTTTATTTTTTATGCTTTAATCAAGCGTATTTAAATCAAGTTAAATTTCAGGATTAATGTCATGAGTACAGCAATTAAAACCCGTGAAATTCAATATACTGCACCAGATGGCAGCCATTTAATTGGTTACTTTGCAGCTCCAGAGAGTGAAAGCCCTGTAGCTGGTGTCATTATTGGTCCTGAGTGGTGGGGTCGTAACGAATACACTGAACAACGTGCGCGTGAACTTGCTGAACACGGTTATGCTGCGCTTGCAATCGATATGTATGGCGATAAAAAAGTGACTACGACTGCAGCTCAAGCTTACGAATGGATGATGCAGACATTTGAAGAGTTAGACACGGTGACTGACCGCGCTAATGCAGGGCTTCAAACTTTAGCTGCTCAACCAGAAGTGAACAGTGAAAAACTTGCAGCGATAGGTTTTTGCTATGGTGGCAAAGTGGTACTCGATCTAGCTCGCTCAGGTGCTCCTCTCAAAGCAATTGCGACATTCCATGGCACATTGACACCTAAGGCTCCTGCTCAAAAAGGCAACATTCAAGGTGAAGTTTTAGTTCTACATGGTGAACTAGACAGCATGGTCACCTTAGAAGATGTTGCTAATTTTGAAAAAGAGATGCAAGCTGCTGAGGTTAAACATGAAGTAGTGGTTTTAAAGGATGCTAAACATGGCTTTAGTAACCCGCTTGCAGATGAAAGAGCTAAAGCGAATGGTGTCGACCTTGGCTACAACAGCGAAGCGGAAAAACAAGGCCTTGCTAAAATGTACGCTTTATTAGAACGTACTTTAAAATAAAAGAAGCAAATTTGGAGCAAATGGTTCTTTTTTCGCATTTGCTCCCTTAAATCTTTATGACTTTGCAATATTTTTCCTGTATTTTTTAAACCATACTTCAATAAATATACTCCCGTTGAGCTAGAGCAAAGCCTAGTCTTATTTCCCGCACTCGGGGTTTAATGGAATAACATGAGAGGATACAACAATGACTGACAAGAAATGTCCGTATTGCAATTTTGATGAATATGACATCATTGATAAGAATGAATTTGCTGTAATTTTACCTGACCCAAATCTATTGTCTAAAGGCCATTGTGTTGTAACGCCACTGCGCCATGTAAGCTCGTTTTTTGACATTACCTCTAAAGAACATGAAAGCTTACTGACACTTCTTGAAATTGCCCGTCATGAAACACAGCTTCGTCATCAACCAGCTGGTTTCCATATTGGCTTTAATGATGGTGAAGTATTTGGCCAGACTTCCGACCATTTCCACATTCATGTCATTCCTTACTATAAAAACCAACCGTTGAAACTTGATCAACGTTGGGGCGTAAAAGAGGATTAATCCTTTTTATGCTGAAAATAGAGACTACTCGTTTTAAAGTAGTCTCTGTTTTAACAGGCTCGTTCTGATTGCTTGCCTTAAACAAAACTTCTCCCCAATTTCAGCTATAATTTAGCCCTTACTTTTCTTCTATAGCTGTTCATGCCTGAATTTTCTTTTTCTGATGCCCTCTTAAACTGGTTCGATCAACATGGTCGTCATGATTTGCCATGGCAAGTCGCAGATGATCCATACAAAGTTTGGGTTTCTGAAATTATGCTACAGCAGACTCAGGTAAAAACAGTTCTGCAATATTTTGACCGCTTCATGGAACGCTTTCCAACGGTAGACGCTTTAGGTCATGCAACTTGGGATGAAGTCGCCCCTTATTGGGCAGGTCTAGGCTATTACGCTCGTGCCCGCAATTTGCATAAAGCCGCTGGTCTTATAGCACAGCAAGGTAAGTTCCCTGAAACCCTAGAAGAATGGATTGCACTACCCGGCATTGGTCGCTCGACCGCAGGCGCGCTCATGTCTTTAGGTTTACGTCAGTACGGCGTGATTATGGATGGCAACGTGAAACGTGTTTTAGCTCGCTTCTTTGCTATTGAAGATGACTTAAGCAAACCACAACATGAACGTGAAATGTGGAAACTCGCTGAAGAGCTTTGCCCGACACATCGCAACCATGACTACACGCAAGCGATTATGGACTTGGGCGCAACCATCTGTACGCCTAAAAAACCGCTTTGTTTATATTGTCCAATGCAAGCTCATTGTCAGGCTTACCAGCAAGGTTTAGAACAAGAATTACCTTTTAAAAAACCGAAAAAAACACCGCCTGTAAAAACAGCAGATGTTCTTATTATTCAGTGTGAAGATGAGTGGTTGTGGCAACAACGCCCAGCTCATGGCCTATGGGGTGGTTTATTCTGTTTACCTATTTTAGAAAATGAACATGAACGACTGAACATAAGCCAGCAATTTAAACTACAGCCTCAAGCTCAAACTTTTCAGATCAGCCATAGCTTCACTCACTTCACATGGTTACTTAATGCTCATGTGTTCCACGTGGAACCTGATCAAAAAGAACATTTGGCGATTGAACTTGAAGGCCAATGGCTGAGTCCGGAACAGGCCATTGCCAAAGGTGTACCAACTGCTATGAAAAAATTGATCTCGACAAGCCGTTCATGACATAGTGGTCAAAATAATTTTGATATAACTATGACAGGGAGTATTTTGTGCGACGTTTTGTTTCTCATTTCTCACTTGGTTTTCTTATTATTCTATTGGCTGCCTGTGCCAGCGCACCTAAAAAACCTACACCTCTGTCACCCGCTCAAATTAGTAAGCTCGAGAGTATGCAACTTCCAAATCGACTTCCAGTTCCGGTAAAAGGTGTCGATCGAGAAGAACTAAAAGATACGTGGGGTGCAGCACGCAGTCAGGGCCGTAGCCACGAAGGCATTGATATTTTGGCTCCACGTGGAACCAAAGTGTATAGCACAACCGAAGGACTAGTTGCCGATCTTCGTAATAACAACTTGGGTGGCAAAGTCATCTGGATTTTAGGCCCAGCGGGAACATGGCATTATTATGCTCATCTTGATGGTCACAAGCGTGGCTTAAGTGTTGGTGACTATGTCAAAAAAGGCGATTTAATTGGCTATGTCGGCAATACGGGCAATGCACGTTATACTTCACCTCATCTCCACTATGGTCTTTATCTAAATGGTAAAGGACGTGGTGCTGTTAACCCTTATTCATATTTACGCTAGGAACATTTTATGTCGGAAGCGCTGATCAATCGCTTAGTAGAGTTTGCCGAATCTGGCAACCAGCAAAAGATCATTTTAAATGGCAATAGCTATCAAGGCTGGATCATGGAAATCAGCGATGATGCCCTACTGATCAGTACCGGTTTTTCAGATAAAGTTGGCAAAGATTTTTGGCTAAAGTTTGAAGACTTAACTCAAGCCGAACTGTATTATTGGGATACTCGCCCAAATGAATGGGTGCTATTTAAACTTTAAAATTCCAAGATAAATATAAGGAGCATCATCATGAAAACTCAACGCTGCGGATGGTGTTCCGATGATCCACTCTATATTGCTTACCATGATGAAGAATGGGGTAAACCCGAACACGACGAAGCACGTTTATTTGAAATGCTTTGCCTCGAAGGTCAGCAAGCTGGTTTATCTTGGATTACCGTACTAAAAAAAAGAGAAAGCTACCGTCAGCATTTCTTTAATCATCCGATTGCAGAAATTGCTTCATTCACTGATGATTTTTTAGAACTAAAATTATCAGATGCAGGTTTAATTCGTCACTTAGGTAAACTTAAAGCCATTCGTGACAATGCGATTGCTTGGCAAGCGCTCAAAGCACAAGTCGGTGATGTCCCTACATGGCTTTGGCAGTTTGTAGATGCAGTTCCTCAACATAATGATGTTGTAGATTATCGTAAGGCCCCTGCTCAAACTGAACTGAGCGTAAAACTTTCTAAAACGCTTAAAAAGAATGGTTTCAAATTTGTCGGCCCAACCACCTGTTATGCTTTTATGCAAGCAGTAGGTATGGTCGATGATCATGAAAACGATTGTCAATTTAAAGCTTCATAACCCACCAGAACGGTTCAAAGCCGCTTAAGGAGTTTCCGATGAGCAATAATACGATTCAGGCTTATGCTGCAATGCAGGCAGGTGAAAAACTGGTTCCTTACCAATTTGATGCAGGTGAATTACAGCCGCATCAGGTTGAGGTAAAAGTTGAATACTGTGGTTTATGTCATTCTGATATTTCTGTTTTAAACAATGAATGGCGTTCGACCGTCTACCCTGTGGTTGCGGGTCATGAAATTATTGGACGAATTGTTGCTTTAGGTTCAGAAGCCAAAGGTCTACAAATCGGGCAACGTGTCGGCATTGGCTGGACTGCTGAAAGTTGCCAAGCCTGTGATGAATGTATTGGTGGTCAGCAAGTACTTTGTACAGGCGGAAGTGTTGCAACAATCGTGGGGCATGCTGGTGGTTTTGCCGATAAAGTCCGTGCAGGTTGGCAGTGGGCTATTCCCCTCCCTGACGATTTAGACGCTGAAAGTGCTGGTCCTTTACTTTGTGGCGGAATTACCGTTTTTGACCCGTTGCTTAAACATAAAATTCAAGCAACACATCATGTCGGTGTGATTGGTATTGGCGGTTTAGGTCATATCGCCATTAAGCTCCTTAAAGCTTGGGGCTGTGAAATTACTGCTTTTAGTTCTAATCCAGATAAAACTGAAGAACTTAAAGCAATGGGAGCAGATCATGTCGTGAATAGCCGCGATACAGACGCGGTAACAGCACAAAAAGGGAAATTTGATTTATTGCTCAGCACAGTAAACGTGACGCTAAACTGGCGTGCTTTCATTTCTACGCTAGCACCCAATGGTTCTTTGCACTTCTTGGGTCTCACCCTAGAACCTGTTCCTGTTTCTGTAGGTTCACTTATTAGCGGTGCTAAATCAGTAACTGGCTCACCTACAGGCTCACCTGCTGCACTACGTCAACTTTTGAAGTTTGCTGCACGCAAAAAAATTGCGCCTCAAATTGAGCTGTTTCCAATGTCACAGCTTAATGAAGCAATTGAACGTCTACACTCAGGTCAAGCACGCTACCGTATTGTGCTTAAAGCAGACTTCGCAGAATAAAACTAACTCAACCCTTTCATCTGTTGTCGTGACCAGTTCGCCAAGTCTTTAATTGCTTGGCGGACATCTGCTGTTAACTCATGCCCTGCATTTAAACGAATGAAGTGCCGATAGCGTTCATCCTCACCAAAAACATGGCCTGGTACCACGGTAATTCCTTGAGCTTGTGCAGTGTAATAGAGCGCCAAGCTATCTACACTTTTAGGCAACTGTATCCATAATGCATAGCCACCTTCGGGCTGGCTCAATGCGATTGGAATGCCTTCAAAGGCTTTTAAAATACAGCTACGGTATTCTTCAACTTGTCGCATTAAATTTGGTCTTAACTGTTCTAAATGCTCTCTGTAAGCACGACTATAAATAAAATCAGCTAGGCCTAATTGTAGTGGTGTATTCACCCCGATATTACTTACTAGCAGCTCAAGCTTTAAATTTTCTAACTTTGTAGTTAAACAAAACCACCCTACCCGATACGCACTCGACAAAGACTTAGAAACTGAACCACACCAAACCACATACCCTTCGCGATCCCAATATCGAATAGGCAATAGTCGCTCACTACTGTAGCCACATTCACCAAAAATATCGTCTTCAATAATAAAACATTGATACTTTGCAGCTAATTCAGCAATCTTCTTTTTCTCTGTATTGCTAAAACAATATCCTAAAGGGTTCTGGTAGTTCGCAGTCATTAAGCAAACTTTAGCCAAACCTTGCTGCATTAAGGACTCTAAACGCTCAAGATCAATGCCACGATGATCGGCAGGAATCTCAACAATCTGTCGTTTTAAACTTGCTAATAACTGTAAATGACCATTATAGGTAGGTGTAGGAATAAGAATACTATCGCCCACTTCAGTGAGCTTCTGAATCACTAAAGACAAAGCAGGCATACAGCCATTGGTAATAAAAATATCTTCCGGCGCGATATAAATACCATCTTCACGCCAATGATCAGAAAGTGCTTTTCTTAATTGCTCGTGCCCTTGTTTATTACAATAAAGAAAGTCTTGTGGCTGACAATTTTTTAAAGCACGTTGAATAGAACGACGTAAACCCTCTATCGGAATAAAGTGCGGCGTTAACTGAATCGAACCCAACGGTACAAGATGACTTTGTAAAGCAGCTTCCTGAATCTGGTTATGCAACTCCAGATTTGAGACATGTCGAGGCAAAGATAAAAAATCCGGGCTATCCGGAATAGGACTAGATTGGGTACGAGCAACCACAAAGTAACCCGACTTCGGCTTTACATAAATAAGTCCCCTCGCCTCAAGCAATTCATAGCAACTTTTTGCCGTACTTAAGCTAATGCTGTGCTGACGAGCGAAATCTCGTAAAGAAATAAGCTTCTGATGAGGTTTAAGCTCATCTTGATAAATACGATGTGCTAATTGATTGGCAAGAACCTGATATTGAAAAGTCATTCTGTGCTGCTTTTTTAAAAATTTCTGTATCTGTACTGGTTTATAGAACACCTTTAGGCTATGGAAATCAACTCAAAGAGTAGTAAAACCATGAAATTAAAAGCTATATTATTATTTACTATTGTTTTAGCGGGTTGCCAACCACAGCCCAAAAATGAGCAGCACAGACACACGGTTTGCCAAAGCCTCATAGAAGGTTATTTAAAAATGACCAACCAACAGGACTATAAATTAGAACAGCGCACTGATAATGAGACCTATACGATTTCTCATTATGAATATAAACGTAATAGCTCAAACGAAGTTGTCATGGTGAATTCGGTCTATTCAAAATTATATTTTAGTTGCCGAGAACAACAACAAAGCTATTTCTTATCTCAACATTCATCACAAGGACAAACGACTCCAATTTTAGAAGTTCATTTTCCAAGTGATGCTTACGGTAGGTTTAGAGACAGGTTTTAAAACCATCTTTTAATTGATCTGCCAAAAACTCAATAAATAAACGGATTCGTTTTGGTAGATGCTCTTGTTGATAATACACAGCATGGATGCTTTGATATTGATGTTCTATTTGATCTTCAAATAACGCAATCAATCGCCCTTCTTGAATATCTTTCCAAATTTCAAATTCAGATAGCCGTGCAATACCATGTCCTCTAATTGTGAGCTGGCGTACAGTCTCACCACTTGAAGCTTTAATGTTTGCTTGTGCGAAAAAATATTCATTACCAACTTTAATTGGCCAGCTATTAATATAGTCAGGTCTGGTAAAACCAATTAAATCATGATGTTCAAGTTGTTCAGGTTGTGTCGGTGTCCCCTTAATCGCTAAATACTCTGGACTTGCCACAATATATAAACGACTCTTGCACACTAACTTGGCATGAAGACTCGAATCATTGAGTTCCCCAAATCGAAATGCCACATCGGTCTTATGTTGTAATAGATCAATCACCTGATCATTACTATTTATTTCGATTTCAATGTCGGGATAGCACTCACGAAACTTATGCATTAGTGGTGCAATGACATGTAAGACAAATGGCGTTGCCGAATCAATACGAATCAGTCCCGCAGTACCCTGATCAGACTTTTGTAACTCTTCTTCAGCAGCATTCAGCTCATTTAAAATTTTACGAGCCTTTATCAGAAACTGCTGCCCTTCTTGGGTGAGTTTTAACTTACGTGTTGTTCGCTCTAACAAGGTCACACCTAACTTTGCTTCCAAACGTGTCAAAGAGCGGCTTATTCCTGAAGGTGTCTGTTTTAAATGTTCTGCTGCGGCTACAAAGGAGCCTGTATCAACAATTGTGATAAAGGCAACCAGTTCTTCAATTGTTGATTTCATGGCTTATTCTATTATTGACTAATCATCAAAGATATTTTGCTTATTCATCTATTTTTTCGCAACAATAAAAAAAGCAAAATGCACCTCAAGTTAAATGATTATTCAAATTTAGGTAAACACATGAATATTCCACGTTTTGGTCTAGGTACTTTCCGTCTTAAAGAACAAGCAGTCATTGATTCTGTTAAAACTGCTTTAGACGTAGGTTACCGTGTCATTGATACTGCTCAAATTTATGATAATGAAGCAGCGATTGGTCAAGCGATTGCTGAAAGCGGTGTATCACGTCAGGACTTGTTTTTAACTACAAAAATCTGGGTAGATAATTTTGCTCAAGATAAGTTTATTCCAAGCTTAAAAGAGAGCTTAGAAAAGCTTCGTACTGACCATGTCGATTTAACTTTGATTCACTGGCCAGCACCGGATTTAGGCGTTTCGATTCCTGAAATCATGCAGCTTTTACTTGAAGCAAAACAACAGGGCTTAACTAAACAAATTGGTATTTCAAACTTCAATATTGCACTTACTCAACAAGCAATTGACACAATTGGTGTAGAGCATATTGCAACAAACCAGATTGAACTAAGTCCTTATCTTCAAAACCATAAACTTGTAAATTTCTTACAAGAGAAGAAGATTGATGTTACCTCATATATGACGCTTGCGTACGGCAAAGTGCTTCAAGACCCTGTTTTAGCTGAAATTGCAGCAGCCCATAAAGCAACGACAGCACAAATTGCATTGGCATGGGCATTGCAACTTGGTTTTGCAGTTATTCCATCTTCGACTAAACGGGAAAACCTGATTAGTAATTTAAAAGCACAGGATATCGAGTTAACTTCAGCTGAAATGCAAATGATTGCTGAACTTGACCGTAACAGTCGTGAAGTTAGCCCAGAGCCATGGGCACCAGTTTGGGACTAAACTCATGAACACTCAATCAAATACGGCGTTCTCGTTACTGGCATTGGCAATTGGTGCCTTTGCCATTGGCACCACGGAATTCTCTCCAATGGGATTACTTCCGAATATCGCTCATGATTTAGGTATTTCAATTCCAACAGCCGGAATGCTAATTACGGGCTATGCACTTGGCGTCATGCTAGGTGCCCCATTCATGACCCTGTGGTTTGGTGGTTTTGCTAGACGTAATGCACTGATTTTTCTGATGGCAATCTTTACGGTGGGTAACCTAATCGCAGCGTTTTCACCAAGCTATATGAGCTTATTAGGTGCACGTCTCATCACAAGCCTTAACCATGGTGCCTTCTTCGGGATTGGCTCTGTTGTAGCAGCGAGTATTGTACCCGCGCACAAACAAGCCAGTGCTGTGGCAACCATGTTTATGGGTTTAACCATTGCCAATATTGGTGGTGTACCTTTGGCAACATGGGTTGGGCAAAATATTGGCTGGCGTATGTCGTTCCTTGCGATTTCCTTGCTTGGTGTGATTACCATGCTCGCTTTATGGAAAGCATTACCGCAAGGTATGGTTGCCCAAAAACCAAATGTGAAAGCTGAGTTGAAAGTATTAACACGTGGCCCTGTGGTACTTGCATTACTTACCACCGTACTCGGTGCAGGTGCAATGTTTACGCTTTATACCTATATCGCGCCAAGTTTGACTGAGTTTACTCATGCTTCACCTACCTTCATTACTTTTATGTTGGTGTTGATTGGTGTCGGTTTCTCAATTGGTAACCATTTAGGTGGTCGCTTTGCAGACTTGTCTATCAACAAAACTCTGATTGGTTTCTTGGTTCTGTTGATTGTAATGATGGTGACTTTCCCAATCCTTGCACAAAGCCAGATTGGAGCAGCGATTGCCTTAGTGATCTGGGGTGCCGCAACCTTTGCTTTAGTACCGCCATTACAAATGCGTGTAATGTCAGTTGCTCATGAAGCACCAGGGCTTGCCTCTTCAGTAAATATCGGTGCGTTTAACCTAGGTAACGCAGTCGGTGCAGCAGCAGGTGCGTTAGTGCTCGATTTAGGTTGGGGTTATAGCGCAGTATCATTTGCTGGTGCATTACTGGCGGGGTTAGGTTTGTTACTGGTTTTATTCCAAATCAAACATGAAAGTAGCCCAGCTCGAACTTTACAGCAATGTTCAGATTAATAAAAAAAGCGCCTGAAATCAGGCGCTTTTTTTATTGCTTATTATTTTAAAATATCGGGCAATTTAGGTTGCTCATAAATCGGGTTCATTACTTCCCGCTTCATTTTAAGCAGCATTTGATACGGTTGCTGCTGAACAAACATATTTACAAAGCTTAAAGGAATTGAACCGGCTGGGTCAGCGTAGCCACTGGTGGTTACTTTAACTTTGTTATTCGCTAGTTTCTGGAATGTCCATTCACCTTCATAACGAGTTAAACGAACCACATCAGGTTGAATCGGATAATTACTATTAATTGCTGTGTTCTTAATCGTAATAACGCCATTAGCGGCTTTACTCATTTTTCCTTTCACCACAACATCGCGGTCTTTTAGGGGAAAAGGAAAATCTAAAACCATATATAACGTAAATTCACCCTTTTTCTCATCCTGAGACAGCATTTCAACTTTACCCATATAAGGCACCCATTGCGCTGCGCGATTTACATCTAAAATCACCGCAACAGCACGTTCAATAGGTACATCAAAGGTTGTTTCAGCTTTGTATTGAAAGACTGGGTTATCAGCCTTTTGATAGGTCCACACTTTAATATGATTACGGTCAAGGCTAAGTTTCGCCTTGTCTGTAGAGGCAGCCCCTGCATAGAGGCTGCTTAAGCAAAGAAGAGTGGTCAAAGCAATTTGTTTTTTATTCATGTTCTGCTCTATCTTGTTTTTCTCGCCACATATGCGACGTATACAGATGGTTTACACCTGTACGTCGTTCAATCCTAAAACATCTTTCATGTCGTATTTGTGCGCTTCACGACCTACAACCCATGCAGCAGCTCGTACTGCACCAGCAGCAAAGTTCATACGGTTCGTGGCTTTGTGAGTGACTTCAACACGCTCACCCTCACCAATAAACATGACAGTATGTTCACCTACAATATCGCCACCACGGATGGTTTCAAAACCAATCGTTTGACGATCACGTGGACCGGTATGCCCTTCACGACCATAAACAGCAACTTCTTTTAGGTTACGGCCTAAAGTATCAGCAATCGCTTCACCCATCATTAATGCTGTACCTGACGGCGCATCTACTTTATGACGGTGGTGAGCCTCAATCACTTCAATATCTACTGTATCGCCAAATACTTTTGCTGCAAGCTCAAGTAACTTGATTGATACATTTACGCCAACAGAATAGTTTGCAGCATATACAACAGGTATATGTTTTGCCGTTTCATCAAGCTCAGCTTTTTGTTCATCGGACATTCCCGTTGTCCCGATCACGATAGCTACCCCAGCTTCACGACATAGCTTTAGATGCTCAGATGTTGCAGCAGGAGTCGAAAAGTCAATTACAACGTCACAGTCTTTAAGAACCTCCGCCAAGCTTCCAGTAAGCTTCACTCCAATTGAACCAATTCCTGCAAGTTCACCAGCATCAGCACCGATTAAAGTACTTTCTGGGCGTACAACAGCGGCTCCCAATTGATAACCTGCTTGTTGAACTGCCTGAATAAGTATACGACCCATACGGCCGCCTGCACCCAAAATACCAATGCGTGGAGCTGCTGACATAATCCTTCCCAATCTTGTGTTTTACGTAATTGGCTTACTATATCAAAACTCTTTGCTCACAATAAAAAGTAAAAAATATTTTTTAAGATGAACCGAAATTTAATCAGTTTTCACAAAAGTTAAAGAATTGATCTGCACACTACGGACCCACGAATGAAAAAAAGATGACTATAAGGAGTTCAGCATGCATTCGAAAATTATGGGCTTAATAGCCGTTATGGGGATGATGAGTTCAGTAGCATTTGCAGAGCCTGCAATCCAACCTGGGGACACATTAGAAAGCTTATCTAAAGCACGCATTACCACGAACGTAAATACTCAAGCAGCAACACCTACACCTCAAACAAGCGTAGCAAGCAATACCACTGCTGAAGTTAAAGTTGAAGATATCGACCCGATCATTGAAGAAAAAACCGCAGAAGTAGAAACAGTAAAAGTAGCTGTAAAACCAGTTACTCAAGCTACTGTTGAGGCTGTAGTAGCTCCAGTTGCATCAAGCGAACTTATTGTAAGTGTTGACGATATTGATGTCGCTCACCCAACAGAGTAATCGGTAGTTATTTTCTTTTAAGCAGAATAAAAATAATAAGATGAATCAGCGCAATAAAAAGGCGGATATTTAATCAATATCCGCCTTCTTTTTAATTTACGATCTAATCAAGCATTAATCGAATAAACGATCAAAGAATGATTTTTTCTTTGGTGAAGAAGCACTGTCTTCGCCATCGAAAGATGCTTGTAATTCTTTGAGTAACTCGCGTTGACGAGACGTTAAATTAACTGGTGTCTCTACCACGATACGGCAAAGTAAATCACCCACCATGCTGCTACGTACAGGGCGAACACCCTTACCACGTAAACGGAATAATTTACCTGTTTGAGTTCCCTCAGGGATCTTCAAACTAACGCGGCCTTCCAAAGTCGGGATTTCAATTTCTTTACCAAGTGCAGCATCAGCAATGCTTACTGGTACGTCCATATATAAATCGGCGCCATCACGTTGGAAAATTTCGTGTTCACGAACAACCACTTCAACGTACAAGTCACCAGCTTGACCATCACGGATCGCTTCGCCTTTACCACTTAAACGAACGCGGTCGCCATTATCTACACCCGCTGGAATAGTAACTTCCAATGTTTGCTGGCGATCAGCTACACCTGAACCATGACATGCATGGCATGGGTTTTTAATAATTTTGCCTTGGCCACGACACGTGCCACAAGTTTGTTGTACAGAGAAGAAACCTTGCTGCATACGTACTTGTCCTGAACCATGACAAGTTTTACAGGTTTCTACATCTTTTGGATTTTGAGAGCCTTTACCATCACACACATCACATGGTGCCGGAGCAGTAAAGGTAATTGTTTTCTTAACCCCTTTTACAGCTTCCTCAAGGGTAAGTTCCATGACATAGCGTAAGTCTGAACCGCGACGTTGGCGTTGCTGACGTCCGCCGCCACCAAACGCTCCACCAAAGATATCACCGAACTGGCTGAAAATATCTTCTGCACTGAAACCACCAAAGCCACCACCAGCGCCACCAAAGCCGCCTTCAAATGCATTATGTCCCATACGGTCATACATGCTGCGCTTTTCGCTGTCCGATAAAATCTCATAAGCTTCGGAAGCTTCTTTAAACTTTTCTTCTGCTTCGGCATTGTCAGGGTTTCTGTCAGGATGATATTTCATCGCCAATTTACGATAGGCTTTTTTGATCTCATCATCACTTGCGGTTTTTGAAACGCCTAAAACCTCATAATAATCACGTTTAGCCATGTTTGGCGGTGCTCCTCACGGAAATTTTATCAATACTCTATTGCCGACTAAATGGGGGGCTTTAGCCGAATTTACAAGGGGAAAACTTTCAAAAAACAGATATATTAAAAAACTGCCTTATTTTTTAAATATTTAGACAAGCCTTTTAACCATGCATTTAATAAAAATAACCAAGCAATAGCGCTAAAAACCACACCAGCAACTGTTGATGCCGTTACCCAAAGGTTGCTGTTCCATGCAAAAAAGAAGAGAGGAATAAACCAAACAACAGCAAAAACTGACATGAAGAGGAATAGAATACCATTGCGCATAATCCAGAGCGCATGAGCATGAATCCAAACTTCCGCATCATCCACAACAGCTACTTTACGAGCGACCAGATAAGCAAAGGCCGCAAAAATAACCGTAAACAATGCAAGAAACATGAACGCATAAGAAATTACAATATAACGGCGATGCTGTTCGATATGGTCTTGCCCCATCTGTATTTCACCTCAATTCACTGCACTTTGCCTATTTTTTATGCAGTGAAATAATCCTGTATTTTTTGTGTAAAGACAGGTGCTACTATATTGGACTTTTCAATATTTCGCACCTTTATTCACAAAAAATTTATGTATTTTATGCTGTTTTTTTCACCTTAAACCACGCAGCATACAATGCAGGTAGGAAAAACAATGTCAGCATGGTCGCTACAATCAGTCCGCCCATAATTGCAACGGCCATTGGACCGAAGAAAATACTTCGCGAAAGTGGAATCATCGCTAGCACTGCTGCCAAGGCCGTCAGAATAATTGGACGGAAACGGCGTACCGTTGCGTCAATAATCGCTTCCCACGTTGGATGCCCTGCTTGCCGATCTTGTTCGATCTGATCAATCAAAATAAGCGAGTTACGCATAATCATGCCGGACAAGGCAATGGTTCCTAGCATGGCCACAAAACCAAATGGCTTATTGAATAAAAGTAAGAATAGAACTACCCCAATTAAACCTAATGGTGCGGTCAAGAACACAATCGTTGCTCTCGATAAACTCTTCAGCTGAATCATGAGTAATGTCATGACCACTGCCAAGAACAGTGGCATACCAGCATTGACCGAACTTTGCCCACGTGCTGACTCTTCTACAGTTCCCCCGACTTCAACGAGGTAACCACTTGGTAGCTCAGCGCGTAACTTGTCCATTGATTTAGCTAACTCGCCCACAACAGTCGCTGGCTGCAATTTGGTACGAATATCTGCACGCACAGTAATCGTTGGTAAACGGTTACGATGCCAGATCAGGCCATCTTCAAACTTATATTCAATTTTCGCAATCTGGGCTAAAGGTACAGTTGTTCCATTGGCTGTTGGTACCGCTAAACTTGCCAGTGAAGCTACTTCAACACGCTCAGCTTGATCACCACGTAAGCGGATCTCAATCAGTTCACGCTTTTCACGATACTGTTCAATTG
Source organism: Acinetobacter nosocomialis (assembly GCA_025736915.1). GTDB lineage: Bacteria > Pseudomonadota > Gammaproteobacteria > Pseudomonadales > Moraxellaceae > Acinetobacter > Acinetobacter nosocomialis_A. The sequence continues at coordinate 1,930,229 of CP107049.1, forward strand.
CACTGCCTGTAATTGAAGCATTCAGGAAATTCGCCAAATCCACACTAGACACACCCATTTGTCGAGCACGGTCTTGATCAATTTGAATTGCAATAATCTTACTCGGCTCACCCCAGTCTAAATGCACATTGGTGGTATTCGGGTTTTCACTAATGACCTTAGCAACCTGCTGCGCCTCTTTACGTACCAGATTGAGATCTTCACCTGACACGCGATATTGCAACGGATAACCCACAGGTGGACCATTTTCCAGTAATGACACACGAGTACGAACTTGTGGAAGCAGCTGTTTAATTTGAGTTTCTAGCGAGCGACGAATTTCATCACGGTCATCAAGTGAAGTGGCTAAAACCACAAACTGTGCAAAGCTAGCTTGTGGTAATTGCTGGTCTAACGGTAAATAAAAACGCGGTGAACCTGTACCCACATAGGCCACATAGTTATCAATACCTTTTTGTTTAGACAGGAACTGTTCAACCTTTTTCACCGCTTGTTCTGTAGCGGTTAACGAAGCGCCTTCTTCAAGTTTTAAATCGACTAAAATCTCGGTACGGTTTGAAGGCGGGAAAAACTGCTGAGGAACCATTTTAAACATCAGCACAGAGAGTACGAATATCCCAACTGTTGTCGCAATTACAGTTTTACGATAGGTCACGCAAAACTCGACCATTTTCCTAAAACGTAAATAGAAACTAGATTGATAAGGATCGTAATGGTGGTCCTGTGAAATCTCGATAGTTTGTGGTTGCGGTTTTTTCGTTAATCTTGCCCATAAACGAACATACCAAGGTGCTTGATGCCCAGTCTTGGTAAAATCAGGCAGTAGTTTTTCACCCAAATAAGGCACAAATAAAACTGCGGCAACCCAAGACACCAATAAGGCAATGGTCACTACCTGAAAGATTGAACGCGTGTATTCACCTGTACTAGACTGTGCAGTAGCAATAGGTAAAAAGCCCGCTGCCGTAATGAGTGTCCCTGTCAGCATTGGAAATGCTGTGGTTTTCCACGCAAATCCGGCGGCCTTAATTCGACTATAGCCCTGCTCCATCTTAATGGCCATCATCTCGACTGCAATAATCGCGTCATCGACCAACAAGCCTAAAGCTAAAATCAGAGCGCCCAGAGAAATCTTATGTAGCCCGACATCGAATATATTCATGCCGGCAAAAGTCATTGCTAAAACCAAAGGAATGGAAAAAGCGACCACTAAACCTGTACGGAAACCTAAAGAGAAAAAGCTCACTAACAAAACAATAATGACTGCTTCAGCGAGTACCTTCACAAACTCATGAATACTGCGTTGTACTGCTACAGGTTGGTCCGATACCTTCTGTAGTTTCATACCTAAAGGCAAAGTCTTTTGCAGCTGGGCAAATTCGGTTTCTAGGTTTTTCCCCAAGGCAATAATGTCACCGCCCTTACGCATTGATACGGCAAGGCCAATACCATTTTCACCCATGAAACGCATACGTGGCTGAGCTGGTTGACTAAAACCGCGGTAGACATCAGCGACATCACCAAGTTGAATGGTTTTGTTGCCTACCAGTAACGGCGTTTTCTTAATTTCATCAACGCTTTGTAAATGCCCACTTACACGAATTTGAATACGGTCCGTACCGGTTTCAAAGAAACCAGCGCTTGCCATACTATTTTGCTTTTGTAAGGCTTCTTGAATTGCAGAAAGAGGAATACCGAGCTGAACTGCTTTGGTGTTTGAAATCTCAATCCAGATTTTTTGGTCTTGTAAGCCAACCAATTCGACTTTGCTAACATCCTTGACGCGTTGCAGCTGTAATTGCAAACGATCGGCATATTCTTTGAGTAGTGCATAGTCAAAGTCCTTGCCTGTCAGTACATAAATATTACCGAAAGTATCACCGAACTCATCATTGAAAAAAGGACCTTGTACACCGCTTGGGAGTTCAGTGCGAATGTCATTGACCTTTTTACGAACGTTGTACCAAACATCAGGAATCTGTGCCGACTTCAATGAATCCTTGGCAAAGAAAGTAACCATTGACTCACCTGGGCGGGAGTAGGCCATAATCTTTTCATACTGCCCTGTCGTCATCAGCTCCTTTTCAATCCGGTCAGTCACCAGCGTTGAAACCTCTTTGGCAGTCGCTCCAGGCCAGTAGGTTTTGACGACCATCACTTTAAAGGTAAAAGGCGGATCTTCACTCTGTGACAGTTTTGAATAAGAGATTGCACCGATAATGCCAAGCAACAGCATGAAATAAAGGACAATGCCTTTATTATTCAGTGCCCATTCCGAGAGATTGAATTTCATGGCTTCGTTGCCCCCTGAATTTTCACCGCACGGTTTTCACGGTCAATCGGGTGAATCTTCTGCTTATCGCGTAGCAAATGAACCCCACCAATCACAACCCAATCATTTGGTGTTAAACCAGTTAACACGGGTACACTATCTCTGCCATATGCCCCAACTGTTACAGGTACTTTACGTAAAGTTTGGTTGGCATTGACTACCCATACATAAGCTTGATTATCTGTAGCTGAAACACTCGAAAGTGGAACACTCATGACATTAGTTTGAGTCGAGCTAAAAAATACGCGTGCACTTTGTCCAAGCTGAATAGCAGATTGACCTTCTTTGAGTGCAACTTTCACTGTAAAGGTACGAGACTGATCAGCCGCAGGAGAAACTTCGCGTACATACCCGGCAAATTTTTCATTCGGTTTAGACCACAAAGTAATCCAAGCTGCTTGACCAACTTTAATCTCGGCAACTGCTTGTTCAGGTACACCAATGACCACTTCACGCTCACCATCAATCGCCAATTGATAAGCTGCTTGACCTGCTGAAACGACTTGTCCAATCTCAATATTACGCGCTGTAATCACCCCGTTTTTATTAGAAATGAGTTGGTTATAACCAGTTTGGTTTGCAGAAACTTCATAGTTAGAGCGGGCTTGTTGTAACGCTGCTTGAGCCGCGTCGTACTGATTTTTGACCGTATCAAATTGTGAACGGCTTACTGCATTAACAGGTAATAATTGTTGAAAACGTTTAAGTTCATCTGATGCTGTTTTCGCTGCTGCCTGTGCATTTTGTAATTGAGCTTTGGCAGCATTTAATTGTAGCTGAGCATCTGCTACATCGAGCTTTGCTAATACTTGTCCAACTTTAACTCGGTCGCCGACATCGACATAGCGAGCCGTAACTTGTCCACCCACCCGAAATGCCAAGGCAGTTTGTTGTCGAGCCTGTACATCTCCTGCATAGCTTTTTAATTCGTTTAGTGTGGTCGAAGGCTGCGTCACCATCACATAGGGTATTTCTTCTGTTTTGGGAGCCTCTTTACTACAACCCATTAATGTGACCGTGCAAACAATCACCATACTCATGATGAGAGGTTTTAACAGATTCATATCTTATCGCTCTTATTCAAACTGATTTTTTAAGGCACAATATGCTTGCATCATAGTTTGTTTGTTTTTTAATTAATATACCCATGGGTACATTAATTAAAGAAAAACTTATAAATATCTATTTTTTTAAACTTTTATTAGAGGATTTTGTGCAAACAGTTAATCAAAGTGGTCGTCCTAAAGATCTGGAAAAGCGTGCTCGTATCTTACAAGCCGCTAAAGCTATTTTTTTAAAATCTGGTTATCACGGTACCAGCATGAACCAGATTGCACAGGAAGCCGGAGTTACTAAACTCACGGTTTATAACCACTTTCAAGACAAAGCAAACCTGTTTATCTGCGCGATTACAGAAACTTGCGAAGAGACTCTAGGCACTAAACCATTTGAATTAGATGCATCAGCAGATTTTTATCAAACACTGTATATGGTGTGTTCGCGTGCCTTGCAGATTATTTATTCACCTGAAGCATTAAAGCTTGAACATGTCTTATTTGAACTCGCAGCAGAACAGAGCCCTTTAGCTGAACAATTTTTCACGGCATCCCATACTCGACTTCAAAATCTGTTAGCCGCGTTCTTCCAAAAAGCAGCTGAGCTAGGTTTTATTCAAGCCGATGATCCCGTTTATCAAACAGAGCTTCTTTTAACGTTGTTGCTTGGTGTACGTCACCATAAAGTTCTACTTAGGATTATTGCTGTACCGAATGCGCAAGAGTTAGACCAGATTATTCAAGATGCAATTCATTTATTCCTGCTTAAATATCGGAATTAAACCAAAGTCCGATTGCCAAAAGTTGCACTGAGTGCATTTCATCTTTTAAGTCGCTATAAGCGAATTAAATGTTATTTTTTAAGCAAAAATTCACATTTTCTTACGCTCAAAGCTTGGAATGTTTGTTAATCGCGCTATATTCGATAAGAATAAGAACAGGAGAAAAAATAGCATGGTTCAGCAAATCGATGCGCCACTGCGTGAGGATGTCCGCTTACTTGGCAATTTGTTAGGTGAAACCCTAAAACAACATGCAGGACAGGAACTGTTTAATCAGATCGAGCAAATCCGTGCGCTTGCCAAAGGTGCACGTGATGGTCAAGCTGAAGCCGAAAAGCAATTAGAACAATTATTTTTAGAACTGCCCGATGAAGAACTATTACCTCTCACCCGCGCTTTTTCTCACTTCCTCAATTTTGCCAATATTGCCGAGCAATACCATGTCGTGCGTAGCCGTAGACAGGCAGAATTTGATTCGGAGACTAATTCTCCAAATCCACTTGTTCACTTATTTCAAAAATTCAAAGATAAAAGTATTTCGACAGAAAAACTATTTCAGCAAATTTGTGATTTAAATATTGAACTGGTACTTACGGCGCACCCAACCGAAGTCAGCCGTCGTACCCTCATTCAAAAATATGACGATATCAACGCTTGTCTTTCACAGCTTGATCAGCAAAAGCTTACTCCACGTGAACGCCAAAACGCACTTGCGAACTTAAAACAGCAAATTAGTTCGGCTTGGCAAACAGATGAAATTCGTCAGCACCGCCCAACTCCTGTCGATGAGGCAAAATGGGGCTTTGCAACCATTGAGCAAACACTTTGGAATGCTGTACCAAAATTCATTCGTGAATTAAATGAATTAGTTCAAGACAATTGCCAACAAAACTTACCACTCAATATTGCGCCAGTGCGCTTTGCTTCTTGGATGGGTGGAGACCGTGATGGTAACCCAAATGTTACTCATCAAATCACTCAAGAAGTGCTGTGGTTATCACGCTGGCAAGCTGCTGACCTTTACCTGAGAGATATTGAAAATTTACGTTGGGAACTTTCAATTCAGACGTGTTCCGAAGAAATGATTCAAGCGATTGGTAGCCAACATGCAGAACCTTATCGTGAGTATTTACGTGCTACACGTGAACGCTTAAAAGCAACTCGTCACTGGTTAGCGCAGCGTCTACAAGGTTTAGAAGCAGATGACAGCAATGTAATTAAAAGCAAAGATGAGCTATTACAACCATTATTGCTGTGCTATCGCTCTTTAATTGACAGTAACCTTCCAGAAATTGCGAATGGTCAACTTCTCGACTTTATCTACCGTGTGAACTGTTTTGGTATTGAATTACTTAAACTTGATATTCGCCAAGAATCAGGTCGTCATCGCCAAGCCATTTCAGCCATTACCGAATATTTAGGTTTAGGTAATTTTGAGTCATGGACTGAGCAAGCACGCCAAAACTTCCTCATTCAGGAACTCCAAAGCAAACGCCCACTTCTACCGAAATATATTAATGAACCGGAAGGGAGTTTAATCGGCCACCCAGATGTCCAAGAAGTATTTGCAACCATGCGTACTTTGGCAGACCAACCGCCTGAGTCTTTAGGTGCTTATATTATTTCGATGGCTGAATATCCAAGTGATGTTTTGGCGGTATTGTTATTGCAAAAAGAAGCAGGTATTCAGCATCCTTTACGTGTGGTGCCTCTGTTTGAAACTCTAAAAGATTTAGATGGCGCTGCAACTACCATGAATACGCTGTTCAATATGCATTGGTATAAACAGCATATTCAGGGTAAACACGAAGTGATGATCGGTTACTCCGACTCCGCAAAAGATGCTGGCTTTATGTCTGCCAACTGGGCGCAATATCGTGCTCAAGAAGAACTGACTGCTATTGCTCGTACACACGGCGTACAGTTGACCCTATTCCACGGTCGTGGCGGCTCAATTAGCCGTGGTGGTGCCCCAACCCAACAGGCACTATTCTCACAACCACCAGGTTCAATCTCTGGCGCAATTCGTGTGACAGAACAAGGTGAAATGATCCGCTTCAAGTTCGGTTTAGAAGGGATTGCCATGCAAAACCTTGAAATCTATACCGCAGCAACACTTGAAGCGACACTGTTGCCACCACCAGAGCCTAAAGCAGAATGGCGTGAACTCATGAACCGTATGACAGATCATTCTGTGAAGGTTTATCGTCAAACAGTTCGTGAAAATCCACATTTTGTGAAGTATTTACGTACTGTCACGCCTGAGCTTGAATTACAAATGTTGCCTCTAGGCTCGCGTCCAGCAAAACGTAAAGTGAGTGGTGGCATCGAGTCTTTACGTGCCATCCCATGGGTATTTGCATGGACTCAAATTCGTTTGATGTTGCCTGCATGGTTAGGTACAGGTGCTGCCATTAATGAAGTGATTGCCGACCAGCAAAAAGCAACACTTGATGAAATGCTTCAGCAATGGCCTTATTTCCAAACGCTCATTGATATGTTGGAAATGGTATTGTCTAAAGCCGATGCCAACATTGCTCTCTATTACGAGTCTCATTTAACTGAAGATGAAGATTTAAAAGTACTCGGCAACCAGTTGCGTCAGCGACTAAAAGATGCTGTTGAAACGCTACTTAAATTGAAAGATGAATCAAAGCTTCTGAGCAACAACGAAGTTCTTGACCAATCTATGCAGGTTCGTAAACCATACTTACTTCCTTTGCATCTTTTACAAGCTGAACTCATGAAACGCCGCCGCGATTACCTCGCGGAGCGTCAGGCAGAACATACCCCTGTTGACCATGCACTGATGGTCAGTATTGCGGGTATTGCTGCTGGTCTACGTAATACGGGCTAAGCTGTTTTTACCGATCGTTTGACAAGGCAGTACATCACCGATGTGCTGCTTTTTACTTGCAAAGTTCCCCATTTTTCATAAATTTTCCCCGATTTTATATTTTTTTAAATATTTTTTAAAAATCATAAAATTAAGTTTTATTATAAAAAAATAACTAATTCCTTATATTTAGAATTCTTAAAATTATACCAATCGTTAAAAAATAATTACTTTTCACTCACATACTGCTCACTAGAGATTAAATGCTTTCCAAAGAAAGAGTATCATTGCTCCAATTAAAGAATAATGAGCTCATTTTATGTCCAACTGGTTTCCAAAATGGCAGCCTTACCAAGGTGATGTTGACCATCGACCGGTCTCTACCAATGAATATCTCCCCCCAGTTCAAAGTGCCATTTTAGGCATCCAACATGCATTTGCCATGTTTGGAGCCACCGTTTTAGCGCCATTACTTATGGGCTTTAACCCGAACCTCGCTATTTTAATGTCCGGTATCTGTACCATCCTGTTCTTCTTAATTACAGGTGGTCGCGTTCCAAGTTACTTAGGATCGAGTTTTGCCTTTATTGGTGTGGTTGCAGCAGCGACTGGGCACATTACAGGTTCGGGCGCCAATCCAAATCTGTCCATGGCTTTAGGTGGAATCGTAGCATGCGGTATTTTTTACGCACTCATCGGTTTTATTGTCATGCTTACGGGTACGCGCTGGATTGAAAAACTCATGCCGCCTGTCGTGACTGGCGCAATTGTGATGATTATTGGTCTAAACCTTGCCCCTGTTACCATTAAAGGCGTTGCTGGCCAACCATTTGAAATGTGGATGGCATTAATTACTGTGCTTTGTATGGGCAGTATTGCAGTCTTTACGCGTGGTTTATTACAACGTCTACTTCTATTAGTTGGTTTAATCTTGGCTTATGCAATTTATGCCATCACGACCAATGGTTTGGATTTAGGTAAACCAATCGATTTTAGCCAGATCTCTCAAGCTGCATGGTTCGGTATTCCAAGCTTTTCACATCCTACTTTTGATACCAAAGCAATGCTAATTATTGCGCCAGTTGCATTAATTTTAGTGGCAGAGAACTTAGGCCATATTAAAGCAGTAGGTGCAATGACTGGTGAAAACCTAACGCCACAATTAGGCAAAGCATTTGTTGCAGATGGTTTGGCAACGACACTTTCTGGTAGTGTGGGCGCGCCGGGGATGACCACTTACGGTGAAAATATTGGTGTGATGGCAGTCACTCGTGTGTACTCAACCATTGTTTTTGTGATTGCGGGTGTCTTCGCCATTTTCTTAGGTCTATCTCCAAAATTTGGCGCGGTGATTAGTACCATTCCAAGCGCAGTTTTAACAGGTGCATCTATTGTCGTATTTGGTTTAATTACAATTGCTGGTGCAAAAATCTGGATCGAAAACAAAGTTGATTTTTCTAACAATAAAAATCTGATTGTTGCTTCTGTGACGATTATTTTAGGTGCTGGTAACTTTGAATTATTGTTCGGTAATTTCAATTTAGGTGGTATCGGTACCGCAACTTTTGCAGCCATTATTCTAAATTGGTTGTTTAGTTTAAAAGATAAAACTTAAATTCAAAAAGGCAGCGTACGCTGCCTTTTTTCATTCCGATTTAGTATGATGAATTTTTGCGTTTCAATACGTTCCTATCATGCGTTTTGATTTTTTTGATTTACAGCTGGTCCTTCATATTGTCTCGACTGGTAGCCTAACTAAAGGTGCGGACCGCTCTGCGATTTCTCTTCAAGCAGCGAGTGAACGTATAAAAAAACTCGAACAGTATTTTGAAACACCTTTATTTATTCGCCAAACCACAGGTGTAGAACTCACCACAGCGGGACATGCTTTTGTAGAACATGCTCGTCAGCTTTTAGCACAAAAAGATCAACTCGAACAAGAAATGCAGCGCTTTAAGTCTTCTACAACACAAGCCTTAACGCTTTGGTGTAACTCTTCAGCTCAAAGCGAATATTTGCCTCGTTTATTACCGCAATATTTAGTGCTTCATCCTGAAATGAATATCGATTTGCACGAAGCAGAAAGTTCGGAAATTGTAGATGCATTAACCCAAGGAATTGCAAACCTTGGCTTGGTCTCAAGCTTTTTTGATACCCGACATTTGCAAACTAAGGAATTTGCGAGTGATCCTCTAGTTTTGATTTGTCCTGCTACACATGAGTTAACTCAATATCAAAAGCTGAATTTAGTAGACGCTTTAAGCTATGGTTTTATTGGCCTTAAAGCCCACCACTCTTTGCAACAGTCCATTGAAACTCAAGCTAAATTATTAGGCTTTAATATACAGTATCGTTTGCGCTTGCCTAACTTTAGCGCAATTGCTGAAGTCGTTGCCAAAGGAGTGGGTATTGCGATTATGCCTGCCCGTGCGGCACAGCGTTTGCAATCGGACTATGATTTCCATTCCATCCAATTACTCGGCGCATGGGCAAACCGAAAACTACTTTTAGCAACACAAAATTTCAGCCAGCTGCCTAGCAGTTATAAGCAATTTGCAGATTTTCTATTAGAGCATTGCCCTTAGGAGCTTGGTTTAGTGCAAAATCATATAAAGCCCTAACGACACCAACCCTATAAAAAAGATACGGCGAAATAACTGCTCATTAAGTCGATAACGGATTTTTTTACCGATCCACATTCCAATGAGTGCAGCCAACAACGCAGCAAAAGATAAACGATAGTCCAGTGTTACTCCCGACATCGGGTTATGGTGTAAAAAGACTGCAAGACAAATGGTAGAAACCGTAAACGTTAATCCCAAAGCCTGAACCAGCTCGTCACGTTTTAAATGTAAAGACTGCAAATATGGCACCACAGGAATGATAATAACGCCTGTGGCTACGGTGACTGCCCCACCAATATATCCAATAATCGGCGATAACCAACGCTCATGTTTCCCTAAGTGTGGAAGCTTTTTGACGCACAGCCCATAAAGCCCATATAAGGCCAACATACAGCCCAACAAAATCTCGCTACTGTGCCCATGACTTTGACCTAAAGTGGGTAGAAAGCTCCATATTGAGCCCACCACAATGCCTACGAGTAAGGTCCAGAAACGGCGAATAAAAGCCCAAACATGCCCCTCAGCAAAAAGCTGCCAAACATTGGTGACCATTGAAGGAACAATTAAAAGAGATGCAGCCTGAAAAGGGCTCATTGCGATGGTGAGTAAGCCCATTGATACTGCGGGCAAACCTAGGCCAATCATGCCTTTGATCATGCCAGCAAAGGCAAACACCATCATAATAATTGCTAAAAAAGTCACTGTTTATCTCCGATTCCCTACATGGTTATGCTACGGAAAAAACAGGTTTTGCCCTATTCTTGTTTTTAGGAGTAGGCCTCAATTAGAGGTTGAGGCCGTTTTGTATTTTTCTTCTAAAACATTACTAAAAATACTTTCAATCATCCAAACTCGGTACAAGCTATTAAATACATAACTTTGCCCATCAATACGCAACTCTAAAACTGGCAAATCAGGCTGATGCTTGTCTTTGCAAAGTGCATCATTTTGCTCTAAAACAGATGGGACATCTTGTTCAGTTAACTGCTCAATACCGAGTTGCTGCTGTAACTCTTGGAAATGTCTTTGGAAGGATAAGTCTTTTCCTTTCGTCCAAACTGCCTGCAAAATCGTAAAAATTGTATCGAGTTGCTGATTTTCCGGCACGCTATAAAAAAGCTTTGCCATCTCAAGCGTACTTTCTTCTGTAGGACGACAAAAAGGAGTAAAAGCCACCTCAGTACGTTTAGAAACACGTGTTGCCAAGCTCCAGTCAAACCAGTCTCGGCCTTGGTAACTGAGCGGATAGACTTTTAACTGAATATCATAATAATCCGCGAGCTCTTCTTTAATATAGGCAAGCAGCAACCAGCTCATCGGGTCTTCTAAAGCAATAAATACATCAAGCTCAGGATGAAGAGACTGAATTTCATTGAGTGCTTCAGCATCATTAATCAAATGTTCACGCCATTCGATATGATTAATTAAAAAAATCGGAATACCGGTCAGTAACTTTTGTTGTTTTAAACGACGGGTTAGACGTAATAAATCATCCACTGCGTGATATTTACGTCCACCAAATTCAAAGTACGCTGCCTGTACAGGCTCATCTGTAAAAATACGTTCTGGGAAGTGCTGTGGCATCTGATGCTTCACTGCCATGGCATGTAAAGTACGTAACTTTCCATATTGCTGTTGCCAAAGCATGTGAAAGATATCTTCAAGTAAATGTAAGAAGTTCTGACCTTGTAATGGGGTTCTTTTTAATATGACAGCGGCTTGTTTTAAAGCTTCTTGGCTTGGGATTTCTGGGAACTCATCAAAAGCAAACCGATGCTGATTTGCTAAAATCTTGGCATCATTTAAACAATAATGCTGCCACTCCTCATGCGTCATACTGTTTGGAGGTTCAGAAGCTGTATGGGAAATAATAATTTTTAAAGGTTTAAGCTCATCACTTAAAATTTCATCTAGCTGAGACAATTGCTGAACAGCCAGATAGCTATACACATCATCAAGTCGTAAATAAATACTTAAACCATTTTCCGTGGGTAACACCGCTTGACGAGAAGGCTTTTGGTAAAACCAGCTCGATCGGATAGGGTCAAACCAACGGCGTAGCAGTGACATGAGTAGTGCCTCTAAAAAATAAATCCTAAGCGAGATCAAAAGGTATTTTGATCATAATGCAAGGTTAAACAGTAGTCGAGATAGAAAAATGACTACCTAAGTTCGCGCAGAAAATATGTCATGTTATTTCGCGAGTTTCTGCGTAGGTGAAGATTTTATCACCATTTTATGGCAAACCCATAGAATGATCTGAAAACACCTTTTCCTACAAGCGGATTTTTTTTACCAGACATAAAAAATGCACCCATAACATGATAGCAATTCATCGTGTTAATGGGTGCATGTTTCCTACTCAATTATTAAAATTGAATATTTTATAAAACGCGTACAGCTCCTTTTGCCGCACTTGTTGTATGCATTGCATAAACTTTTAACGCTTTTGATACTTTACGTTTACGTTCTTCTTTCGGATGCCAGCCTTTCGCTTCCTGAACTGTACGACGGTGCGCCATAGTCGCATCATCAACGTTCAAGTGAATCGTACGGTTTGGAATATCAATTTCAATGGTATCGCCATCTTCAACCAAACCAATTGCACCACCTTCAGCAGCCTCTGGTGAAACGTGTCCAATTGAAAGACCTGATGAACCACCAGAGAAACGACCATCTGTCACCAATGCACAGTCTTTTCCTAAACCTTTCGATTTAAGATAGCTGGTTGGGTAAAGCATTTCTTGCATGCCCGGACCGCCACGTGGACCTTCGTAACGAATAACAACGACGTCACCAGCTTTAATGTCATGACCCAAAATTGCATCTACGGCTGCATCTTGGCTTTCAAATACTCGCGCTGTGCCTGTAAATTTCAAGATTGATTCATCAACGCCTGCAGTTTTCACGATACAACCATCAAGTGCGATGTTGCCGTATAGAACTGCTAAACCACCATCTTTAGAGAATGCATGCTCTGCATTACGAATCACGCCTTTTTCACGGTCGCCATCTAAAGTTGAGTAGTAACGGTTTTGTGAGAAAGCAACTTGAGTTGGTACGCCACCCGGAGATGAACGATAGAACTCATAAACGTCTGCATCTTCAGTACGAATAATGTCCCACTTATCTAATGCATCTTTTAAAGTTTTCTCGTGCACTGTCGGTACAGATACATCCAGTAAGTTCGCACGGTCAAGCTCACCTAAAATAGCCATGATACCGCCGGCACGGTGAACATCTTCCATATGAACGTCTTGTTTCGCAGGAGCAACTTTTGAAAGTACAGGAACTCGACGTGATAATTCGTCAATATCGTCCATAGTAAAATCAACTTCAGCTTCACTTGCTGCAGCCAATAAATGTAGAACTGTATTGGTTGAACCACCCATTGCAATATCAAGGGTCATGGCATTTTTAAATGCAGCCTTAGTTGCAATTGAACGAGGCAAAATACTTGCATCTTCTTGTTCGTAATAGCGCTTAGCCAATTCAACAATAAGCTGACCCGCTTTTAAGAATAGTTTCTTGCGGTTTGCATGTGTCGCAACAATCGAACCATTACCTGGTAAAGATAAGCCTAAAGCTTCGGTTAAACAGTTCATTGAGTTTGCAGTGAACATACCTGAACATGAACCACAGGTTGGACATGCTGAACGTTCAAATTCTGCAACTTCTTCGTCTGTGTAACTTTCATCAGCCGCAACAACCATTGCATCTACAAGGTCAATCGCTTTTTCATTACCGCGGAATTTGACCTTACCTGCTTCCATTGGGCCGCCAGACACAAAAACTACTGGAATATTTAGGCGCATCGCAGCCATCAACATTCCCGGTGTAATTTTGTCACAGTTAGAAATACATACCATTGCATCGGCGCAGTGTGCATTCACCATATATTCAACTGAGTCAGCAATCAAATCACGTGATGGCAAAGAATAAAGCATGCCGTCATGCCCCATCGCGATACCGTCGTCCACTGCAATTGTATTGAACTCTTTAGCAACACCACCTGCTGCCTGAATTTCTGCTGCGACAAGCTGCCCTAGATCTTTTAGATGTACATGGCCTGGAACAAATTGGGTAAATGAGTTGACCACTGCAATAATTGGTTTGCCGAAATCTTCATCTTTCATTCCTGTTGCACGCCATAAGCCACGTGCGCCAGCCATATTTCTTCCGTGTGTCGATGTTTTTGAACGATAGTCAGGCATTTGTGTTTCCAACAAGTTGTGCTTGAGTGAAATGACTTCCACTCTGGCTGAATGATACTGATATAGCGTTAGATCAGTCGGAATATTGACTCATCATCATAATTTGATCATTCTCCATTCTATAGAAGCAAATAATATAGGGAAAGCCAAGAACGATAATACTCAGTCAATATTTAGCAAAACTTACATGAATAATTTTTTATTTTTTTATAACATTTTTTTATCAATAAAATTTTTTCAATAATTTTTTGTTCACTATTTAAAAACTAAGATGCTCAATCGCCATGAGTTTAGGGCTTCAAACGTTTTTCACGTATACTACCCATAAACTCTTTTTGGATTGCATTTGTGAAAATTATTTTTGCTGGCACCCCCGAATTTGCTGCAACAGCATTGGCGGCTTTATTAAAAACTTCCCATGAAATTATCGCGGTTTATACTCAGCCAGATCGTAAATCGGGTCGTGGACAAAAACTAACACCATCGCCTGTAAAACAGCTTGCACTTGAACACAATATTCCTGTTTATCAACCACTCCACTTCAAAGCTTCCACCGAAGAAGGCTTGGCTGCTCAACAAGAATTGGCTGCTTTAGGTGCCGATGTGATGGTCGTTGCAGCCTATGGTTTGATTCTTCCACAAGCTGTACTCGATACACCTAAATATGGCTGTTTAAATATTCACGGCTCATTATTACCACGCTGGCGTGGTGCAGCGCCCATTCAACGTGCGATTGCAACAGGTGATGAAGAAACTGGTATCACCATCATGCAAATGGCTGCCGGTTTAGATACAGGCGATATGATGTATAAAACTTATTGTCCAATCACTGCCGAAGATACTTCTGCAACTTTGCATGACAAACTTGCAGATCAAGGTGCAACAGCAATTTGTGCGGTACTCGAGTCAGAAGAAACACTACAAAAATATTTGGCAGAACGCGAAGTTCAAGACGAAAGCTTAACGGTCTATGCTCATAAACTCGTAAAGTCAGAAGCTCGTATTGATTGGTCAATTGATGCTGTTCAAATTGACCGAAATATCCGTGCATTTAACCCTTGGCCAGTCGCTTTTGTTCAACTTGATGAAAATAATGCACTGCGTGTTTGGAACTCTTTAGTTTCTAGTCAAAGCAAAGCAGATGCCCAAACTGGTGAAATTATTGCAATTGATAAACAAGGCGTGCATGTTGCTTGCGGTGAAAATACATTTATTTGTTTGACGAGTGTGCAATGGCCGGGTGGTAAAGCATTAAATGCTCAGCAAATTGCACAAACTCAAAAACTTCACGTAGGACAGATTCTGCCATGAGTCAGGTTAATTCAAATTCATCACGTTTTAACCTTCGCGCTCAAGTCGTCCAAACGTTACTAAAAGTTCAGCAAGGTCAATCGTTGGCTAGTATTTTAAATACACAGCTCAATCAAGTTGCAGAGCGTGATCGCGCACTATTTCATGAACTTGTTTTAGGTACATTGCGCCAATGGTTTGCACTTAAATCAATTAGCTTACCTTTGCTCAGCAAACCTTTAAATAATGAGACAGTAGAAACCTGCCTATACGTTGGTCTTTATCAAGTTTTATGTACGCGTATTGCAGCGCACGCTGCCATCTCGGAAACAGTAGATGCGACTAAACAACTTGGGTTCCCTGCACTCAGTGGCATTGTAAATGCTATTTTGCGCCGAGCTACTCGTGAAACTGATGAGTTTGAGCAAGGTTTACAACAAGCACATGGCTTACCAAGTTGGCTTTTTAAACGCTTAAAAAAGGATTGGGGAGAACAAACCGAAGCGCTCTGCCAATCGCTAAAACAAGTTGCACCTTTAACCTTACGAGTGAACCAGCGACACATTGGTCGAGATGCTTATTTAGCAAAACTACAAAGTCTCGATATTCAGGCACGTGCGTGTACTCTGTCTGAAGCAGGTATTGTTCTTGAGCAATCTGTACAAATCACTCAGTTATCTGGTTTTGAACAGGGCTGGTTTTCTGTACAAGATGAACATGCGCAGTTATGCGCAACCCTATTGCCTGATTTAAACAATAAAACGGTGATTGATGCATGTGCTGCTCCGGGTGGTAAAACAGCTCACTTACTGGAAAAATTTAAACCAGCACAGTTAATCGCCATTGATCAGGATGCGAGTCGTTTAGTCCGTGTGACTGAAAACTTAAACCGACTACAGCTAGATCAAAGCCACACTGAAATTCTGGCTGCCGATGCAACCGAGTGGACTCCTGCTCAACCTGCAGATTGTATCGTGCTTGATGCACCTTGTTCTGCGACAGGTGTAATTCGACGTCATCCTGACATACGTCTATTGCGTCAATCTACCGATATAGCTCAAACCATTGAACTACAAAAGCAGATCTTGGACCACATGTGGCAACAACTCAAAGTTGGGGGCACATTGCTCTACATCACCTGTTCAATTTTAAAAGCTGAAAATGAACAACAGATGATCGACTTCTTTGCAGAACATACCGATGCAAAAGAAGTAAAAATCGAAGCAGTTTGGGGAATCGAACAAACCCATGGCAGACAATTATTGCCACAAGCACAATCTGGTGATGGGTTCTATTATTGTAAAATCCAAAAAATTGCATAAAAAAAGCAGGCTTAAGAGCCTGCTTTTTTCTAGACCAGTATCAAAGTGTGTGCTGGTCTTTTACTTCTTCTAAAACTTCATCTAACTCTTCAGGATGCTTAGATAAATGTAAGATGGATAAAGCCAGTCCACCCCATACAAACACCATTGAAATGATCATCATCACGATTGCCGAAGTATTCATTATTTTATCCTCCTAGCGATCTTTCATTTTGCTTAACACGATAGCAACGACTGCACAGAAAATTACACTGCCCCAGCCAAAGATACCCTGTAAGCTCATACTATAAGTATCATAGCCATTTTTGATCAAATTAAAAACAGTCATAGAAAGTGTTGTTAATAAGATTAAAGAAGTAATGACTGTTAAAGTGAAGTCCCAACCTTTACCCAATTGAATGGTTGAAATTCGGTTTACATGGTCACGAAGCTCTTTAAGTGCTGAACGTTTAAACCAAGCTACACTAATAATCGATAATAATGCGCCACCAATAATCCCAATGTTATTAATAAAGTGATCAACAATATCAACAAGCTTAATTGCATTTACACTTGAGAATAAAATAATTGAAACCAGTGCACTACCACCACCAATAATGGTTACAGCTTTCTTGCGTCCCCACTTTAACTTATCTTGCATCGCAGCAATCGGTACTTCTAAAATACTAACCATTGAAGAAATACCAGCTACAAATAATGAAGAGAAGAACAAAAGACCGAATAGATCAGCACCAGAACCTAAACTTGAAATAATTTTAGGGAAAGCAATAAATGCTAAGCCAATACCACCACTCACGACGTCTTTAACTTCAGTACCTGCAGCATGTGCCATAAAGCCTAGCGCAGCAAAAATACCAATACCCGCTAAAATCTCTGTCGATGCATTGGCGAAACCAACAATAAGACCAGAACCTGTTAAATTGGTTTTTGGTTTTAAATAGGATGCATAGGTCACCATGATCCCGAAGCCTACAGAAAGTGAAAAGAAGGTATGACCATAAGCAGCTAACCAAACTTTATAGTCCATCATGGCAGACCAGTTTGGGGTAAAGAATGCATTTAAACCTTGTGCGGCACCAGGTAAACGCAATGACTGAATCACTAAAATGGTAAATAAAACAAATAATAAAGGCATGAAAATTTTGTTAGATAATTCAACACCCTTTTTTACTCCACCATATAAAATAATTAAAGTCAGCGCCCAAATTCCAACAATCGGCCAGAATAAATGACTTACAAACTGTAAATCAAAGCCTGTTGCTTTGGAGGTCTGTAAGTAAGTATTGAAGAAGAAGCCTTCTGGGTCGCTTCCCCACATTTGACCAATAGAGAAATAAATATAACTGCCAGCCCAAGTCAGTACACTTGCGTAGTACAAACCGATGATGATACAAACACAAACCTGCCACCATCCTAAAGTTTCTCCACCCTTAAACAAAGCTCTATAGGCTTTAGGAGGTGAACCTGTACTACGATGACCTACCGCATAATCTAAAAATAGTAACGGTAAACCAGCAGTAATCAGTGCAAGTAAGTAAGGAATAAGAAACGCTCCACCACCATTTTCATATGCAACGTATGGAAAGCGCCAAATATTACCTAAGCCTACAGCCGAACCAACGGCTGCAATAATAAAACCAGATCGTGACGTCCAGTTTTCACGAGAATCTGTCATAGAACACCTAATGTTAAGAGATTACTTATTTTTACTGCTATTGTTGATTGTTATTCCGCATGCAAAAAAAGAACCAAAAAATACTTTTGTGTTTGTAGAAAATAAAATGAACCTTTTGAGTATTTTTCTTCCCTAAACAAACAAGCAAAAATAGAAAATTCTTCCTTAAAGATTTTTGTCCATTTTTTGCCCCTATATAGCTGAACAATACCTGTTTTTATTTCTTTTTACTGTAATTTCCATCTGAAATTTTACGTTTTTTTAGAAATTTTGATCTAGTCTGATCATTTTTTAACTGATATTAGTATTTTAAAGCATATTACTGTGCTGCTATATACAATGATATTTTCTACCATTTAAATTCTTTTAGATTTCACAAAGTGGATATATCAACTAATTTTTCTCATAATAATAAGTAAAACATCATTTTCTTTTTTTCACAAAATTTATACTAAGTTCTATAAAATAATTTTCACAACAAAATACATATTTTTGTATAAAAATCAAAAACATATAATATTTTAAAAAATTAAAACTCTATAAGTTTTTTATACACTATTTTTCATCAATGCATAATTAACTAGATATCTATATCATGCGCTCAAAGATTTCTTTTTCTTAGGATATGATGATGAAGATATTAAAAATGTCTTTTTTAGCACTCGGGATGAGTCTTAGCGGATTTGCTCAAGCGGATTTTATAGGGGTTAAAGGAGACGTGAGTTACTGGTTTTACGATGGTAAAGCAAACATGTCTTCACAATTACCAGATGACCAAGATTTAGATCGAAAAGGTAGTGCTCAACTATCATTAGCTTTTGAGCACCCAATTCCATTTATTCCAAATGCAAAAATTCGCTATGTAAATCTAGATACGCAAACTAAGTCAGAAACCTTAGGCCAAGCTAACTATAAAATTAATTTAGATCATAGCGATTTTATTCTTTACTACGAGTTACTCGATAATATTGTGAGTGTAGACGCTGGTCTTGGTGCAACTGTATTAAATGGTGATATCACTGCTTATACTGGCAAACGTGTGGATATAGATAAAACATATCCTATCGCTTATTTGTCAGGCGAAGTAAAACTTCCATTCACTGGTCTAAGTGCTAAAGGCGAAGCAACCTATACAAACTTTAATGATGCAAAAATTACTGATGCATTAGCAGAGGTAAAGTATAAATTTATCGATAATTTAGCAATTGATTTAGGCTTGAAAGCTGGCTACCGCGTACTTAATATTGACTTAGATGACTATGATAACAATGACCTTAAATTTGAGTTTAAAGGTCCATATGTAGGCTTGGAAGCACACTTCTAAATCAAACGTTCAGATATAAAAAAGAACTCTATATGAGTTCTTTTTTATTTAAATCATATCTACATAACCTAAATATTCTCGAATTCTTTGACACCATACTCGAATATTTGGATATAACTTTAAATCGAAGCCGCCTTCCTCAGCGACATGCGTATATGCATATAAAGCGATATCTGCAATGGTCAATTCATTTCCAACGAGATAATCATACTCTATTAAAGCTTTATCCATAATAGATAGCGCTTTATGGCCTTTTGGCTGTAAATTATGATATTCCTGTATTCTTTCTGTTGGTAACCCTAAATATTTATTAATAAAGCGAGCAACTGCAATAAATGGTTCATGACTATACTGCTCAAAGAACATCCACTGATACATTTTTGCTTTAATAAAAGGATCTGTAGGAATAAATTTTGTTCCTTCAGCTACATAACCTAAAATAGCATTGGATTCACTCAAAACACGACCATCATCCAGCACTAATACAGGTATTTTTCCATTGGGATTTAACGACAAAAAATCATCTGTTTGAGTTTCTTTGTTTAAAATATCAACATGGATCCATGTATGATTAATTTTTAATAAGGAAAGTAATAATTTAATCTTATAACAATTACCCGAACTTACATCACCATAAATTATCATCGATCCACTTCCCTTATTATGCATACTTAAAAGATTAATTTTCTTGTTACTTATAACAGAACTCTTTCTTAGAATTAATATATATCGGCTTTTATTGTCTACTTTATTCAGAGTTTTATATTTATTCCACGCATAAAAAACACCCCAATCTCTTTTGAGATTGGGGTGTTTGAATAATGAGCTGGCGATGACTTACTCTCACATGGGTAACCCCACACTACCATCAGCGCTAAGAGGTTTCACTTCTGAGTTCGGGAAGGGATCAGGTGGTTCACTCTTGCTATGGTCGCCAGCACAACTGTTTATGGATACTTGCTTTGGTCTTATTGTTTGCCGAAGCGTTTTCCAAATCTTTACAGATTGGGCTGATTGAATCTGAACTTGTTCATTTTATCTAGTGGAATAACTAAATCAAGTTTCTTTGTAGATTTATGAATCGATTGATGCTTTATATACAACTGCTTGGGTGTTGTATAGTCAAGCCTCACGAGCAATTAGTATTGGTCAGCTTCACATATCACTATGCTTCCACATCCAACCTATCAACGTCCTAGTCTCGAACGGCTCTTTAGAGGACATAAAGTCCTAGGGAAATCTTATCTTGAGGTAGGCTTCCCGCTTAGATGCTTTCAGCGGTTATCCCTTCCGAACATAGCTACCCGGCGATGCGACTGGCGTCACAACCGGTACACCAGAGGTTCGTCCACTCTGGTCCTCTCGTACTAGGAGCAGATCCTCTCAAATTTCCAGCGCCCACGGTAGATAGGGACCGAACTGTCTCACGACGTTCTAAACCCAGCTCGCGTACCTCTTTAAATGGCGAACAGCCATACCCTTGGGACCTGCTTCAGCCCCAGGATGAGATGAGCCGACATCGAGGTGCCAAACACCGCCGTCGATATGAACTCTTGGGCGGTATCAGCCTGTTATCCCCAGAGTACCTTTTATCCGTTGAGCGATGGCCCTTCCATACAGAACCACCGGATCACTAAGACCTACTTTCGTACCTGCTCGACTTGTGGGTCTCGCAGTTAAGCGCGCTTTTGCCTTTATACTCTACGCGTGATTTCCGACCACGCTGAGCGCACCTTCGTACTCCTCCGTTACTCTTTAGGAGGAGACCGCCCCAGTCAAACTACCCACCAGACACGGTCCTCGTCCCGGATAACGGGACAGAGTTAGAACCTCAACATTACCAGGGTGGTATTTCAAGGACGGCTCCATTGGAACTAGCGTTCCAACTTCAAAGCCTCCCACCTATCCTACACAAGTAAGGTCAAAGTTCAGTGTCAAGCTGCAGTAAAGGTTCACGGGGTCTTTCCGTCTAGCCGCGGGTACACTGCATCTTCACAGCGATTTCGATTTCACTGAGCCTCTGCTGGAGACAGCGCCGCCATCATTATGCCATTCGTGCAGGTCGGAACTTACCCGACAAGGAATTTCGCTACCTTAGGACCGTTATAGTTACGGCCGCCGTTTACTGGGGCTTCGATCAAGAGCTTCGCTTACGCTAACCCCATCAATTAACCTTCCAGCACCGGGCAGGCATCACACCCTATACGTCCACTTTCGTGTTTGCAGAGTGCTATGTTTTTAATAAACAGTTGCAGCGGCCTGGTTTCTGCGGCTGTCATCAGCTCAGGAAGCAAGTTCCATCACCAACAACAGCGTACCTTCTCCCGAAGTTACGGTACCATTTTGCCTAGTTCCTTCAGCAGAGTTCTCTCAAGCGCCTTGGTCTACTCGACCTGACCACCTGTGTCGGTTTCGGGTACGATTCCTGTGTAACTGAAGCTTAGAGACTTTTCCTGGAAGCATGGTATCAGCCACTTCACTGTACAAGTACAGCTTGCTATCGGATCTCAGTATAGAGTACCCCGGATTTGCCTAAGATACATACCTACATCCTTCCACCTGGACAACCAACGCCAGGCTGACTTAACCTTCTCCGTCCTCTCATCGCATTACACAGAAGTATTGGAATATTAACCAATTTCCCATCGACTACGCCTTTCGGCCTCGCCTTAGGGGTCGACTCACCCAGCCCCGATTAACGTTGGACTGGAACCCTTGGTCTTTCGGCGAACGGGTTTTTCACCCGTTTTGTCGTTACTCACGTCAGCATTCGCACTTCTGATACCTCCAGCATACTTCTCAATACACCTTCATCGGCTTACAGAACGCTCCCCTACCACTTGACTAATGTCAAATCCGCAGCTTCGGCACATAGTTTTAGCCCCGTTACATCTTCCGCGCAGGCCGACTCGACTAGTGAGCTATTACGCTTTCTTTAAAGGGTGGCTGCTTCTAAGCCAACCTCCTAGCTGTCTATGCCTTCCCACATCGTTTCCCACTTAACTATGATTTTGGGGCCTTAGCTGGCGGTCTGGATTGTTTTCCTCTTGACTACGGACGTTAGCACCCGCAGTCTGTCTCCCGGATAGTACTCATAGGTATTCGGAGTTTGCATCGGTTTGGTAAGTCGGGATGACCCCCTAGCCGAAACAGTGCTCTACCCCCTATGGTATTCGTCCGAGGCGCTACCTAAATAGCTTTCGGGGAGAACCAGCTATCACCAGGCTTGATTAGCCTTTCACCCCTATCCACAAGTCATCCCCTGGCTTTTCAACGACAGTGGGTTCGGTCCTCCAGTTAGTGTTACCCAACCTTCAACCTGCTCATGGATAGATCGCCTGGTTTCGGGTCTATACCCAGCAACTAAACGCCCTATTAAGACTCGATTTCTCTACGGCTCCCCTATACGGTTAACCTCGCTACTGAATATAAGTCGCTGACCCATTATACAAAAGGTACGCAGTCACCGAACAAGTCGGCTCCCACTGCTTGTATGCATGCGGTTTCAGGATCTATTTCACTCCCCTCACAGGGGTTCTTTTCGCCTTTCCCTCACGGTACTGGTTCACTATCGGTCAGTCAGGAGTATTTAGCCTTGGAGGATGGTCCCCCCATATTCAGACAAGGTTTCACGTGCCTCGCCCTACTCGTCATCATTATGTGTGCCCTTTCGTGTACGGGAATATCACCCTCTACGTTCGCACTTCCCAGAGCGTTCCACTAAAACACACATAACTTAATGGGCTGATCCCCGTTCGCTCGCCGCTACTGAGGGAATCTCAATTGATTTCTTTTCCTAAGGGTACTGAGATGTTTCACTTCCCCTCGTTCGCCTTGCAACACTATGTATTCATGTTGCAATACCTACCTTAAAGTAGGTGGGTTCCCCCATTCAGACATCTCCGGATCAAAGGATATTTGCCGCCTCCCCGGAGCTTTTCGCAGGCTATCACGTCTTTCATCGCCTCTGACTGCCAAGGCATCCACCACATGCACTTAATTACTTGACTATACAACCCCAAACAGTCGTCAACACCTACAAGTGAGTGTTGTCCGTGCGATTCTTCATCGCTACTATCTGTTGTCTGTGTACTTAAACACTGTACAGCTTCAATCTAAATTCATATACCAAAACGCTTGATTCAGTTAATTTGCTAGTTCTCAATTCATCTAGATTAATTGCTTAACCTAAACTCTTGAGTGAACAATTTATTTCAGACTCAATTTTGCCAATCTGTTAATGAGTAAACACGCCTTCGTCAGGTCATGCTTAATACCGTGATACTTAAATCACAGAAGTTAATAAACCAAGACCGAAATCTCTATTTACTAATTTCTGTAATCCGAACTTATCTTAAGTTCTGGTGGAGACTAGGAGAGTCGAACTCCTGACCTCCTGCGTGCAAAGCAGGCGCTCTACCAACTAAGCTAAGTCCCCAGCTTACATCATCAGTTATGTATCTTTTATCTATAACTTCAACCAGTCAAAGTCATGGTGGGTCTGACAAGACTTGAACTTGTGACCCCACGCTTATCAAGCGTGTGCTCTAACCAACTGAGCTACAGACCCTCAGATACATCTATGAAGAACAACTTGTTGTGGATTCTTACCAATCGTCAATCTTTCGTTAAGGAGGTGATCCAGCCGCAGGTTCCCCTACGGCTACCTTGTTACGACTTCACCCCAGTCATCGGCCACACCGTGGTAACCGCCCTCTTTGCAGTTAGGCTAGCTACTTCTGGTGCAACAAACTCCCATGGTGTGACGGGCGGTGTGTACAAGGCCCGGGAACGTATTCACCGCGGCATTCTGATCCGCGATTACTAGCGATTCCGACTTCATGGAGTCGAGTTGCAGACTCCAATCCGGACTACGATCGGCTTTTTGAGATTAGCATCACATCGCTGTGTAGCAACCCTTTGTACCGACCATTGTAGCACGTGTGTAGCCCTGGCCGTAAGGGCCATGATGACTTGACGTCGTCCCCGCCTTCCTCCAGTTTGTCACTGGCAGTATCCTTAAAGTTCCCGACATTACTCGCTGGCAAATAAGGAAAAGGGTTGCGCTCGTTGCGGGACTTAACCCAACATCTCACGACACGAGCTGACGACAGCCATGCAGCACCTGTATGTAAGTTCCCGAAGGCACCAATCCATCTCTGGAAAGTTCTTACTATGTCAAGGCCAGGTAAGGTTCTTCGCGTTGCATCGAATTAAACCACATGCTCCACCGCTTGTGCGGGCCCCCGTCAATTCATTTGAGTTTTAGTCTTGCGACCGTACTCCCCAGGCGGTCTACTTATCGCGTTAGCTGCGCCACTAAAGCCTCAAAGGCCCCAACGGCTAGTAGACATCGTTTACGGCATGGACTACCAGGGTATCTAATCCTGTTTGCTCCCCATGCTTTCGCACCTCAGCGTCAGTGTTAGGCCAGATGGCTGCCTTCGCCATCGGTATTCCTCCAGATCTCTACGCATTTCACCGCTACACCTGGAATTCTACCATCCTCTCCCACACTCTAGCTAACCAGTATCGAATGCAATTCCCAAGTTAAGCTCGGGGATTTCACATTTGACTTAATTAGCCGCCTACGCGCGCTTTACGCCCAGTAAATCCGATTAACGCTTGCACCCTCTGTATTACCGCGGCTGCTGGCACAGAGTTAGCCGGTGCTTATTCTGCGAGTAACGTCCACTATCCCTAGGTATTAACTAGAGTAGCCTCCTCCTCGCTTAAAGTGCTTTACAACCATAAGGCCTTCTTCACACACGCGGCATGGCTGGATCAGGCTTGCGCCCATTGTCCAATATTCCCCACTGCTGCCTCCCGTAGGAGTCTGGGCCGTGTCTCAGTCCCAGTGTGGCGGATCATCCTCTCAGACCCGCTACAGATCGTCGCCTTGGTAGGCCTTTACCCCACCAACTAGCTAATCCGACTTAGGCTCATCTATTAGCGCAAGGTCCGAAGATCCCCTGCTTTCTCCCGTAGGACGTATGCGGTATTAGCATCCCTTTCGAGATGTTGTCCCCCACTAATAGGCAGATTCCTAAGCATTACTCACCCGTCCGCCGCTAGGTCCAGTAGCAAGCTACCTTTCCCCGCTCGACTTGCATGTGTTAAGCCTGCCGCCAGCGTTCAATCTGAGCCATGATCAAACTCTTCAGTTAAAATCATTTTGCACCTTATTTAAAGACAAGGTGCCAATTCTGGCTCATCAATTACTGACTTAAATTTCGCTCAAATAAACTTCGAGTAATTTAAACCAATCAATCAATGAAAATTATTTCGATTAATCAATCAGTAAAAATCCACACAAGTTGTTCTTCAATTCTCTTAATGATCTTCTTCCTGGTTCGTCACCAGCAAGCTAGGTCGGCTATATTACTCTTAATCTCTTAAAAGTCAACAGGTAATTTCGATATTTTTAAAACTTATTCTCAAAACCAACTTATCATCAAATTCATCACTTAAAGCAACCAACTCAATTCTAAGTAACTGTTTTTCAACAAGTTTCTATCTGCATCACCGCCGATGGATGTGCATTATAGACCATTAACATCCCTTTGCAAGGGGTATTTCAGCCTTTTTCTATTGAGTGCCGTTTTTTTCTACTATTTTGCAAAAAAAGTGATATATATGGCTTTTTTTTAGGCATTTTCGCCACTTTTATTAATTTTATTTTTAGGAAAATACAGTTCATCTTAGATTTTTGATGTCTTCTTATTCTTATACAGTTGTTATAGGTATATATAGCATTCTCTATTCCACAGATTCCAAAGATTCCAAAGATTCCAAAGATTCCAAAGATTCCAAAGATTCCAAAGATTCCAAAGATTCCAAAGATTCCAAAGATTCCAAAGATTCCAAAGATTCCAAAGATTCCAAAGATTCCAAAGATTCCAAAGATTCCAAAGATTCCAAAGATTCCAAAGATTCCAAAGATTCCAAAGATTCCAAAGATTCCAAAGACATATTAGAGCAAATGCTCTACTCTTAACGTATATTTCTCTTTATCTTGTTATTTGCTTTGATTACTTTTCATTATTACTGATCTATAGGTTGTTCCACGTGGAACGTTAAATTGTTTTTTTTGATCCTTAAATAAAAAAAAGCAGGATTACTCCTGCTTTTTATCACTACATAACATTCT
The DNA here is from genome assembly GCA_025736915.1 of Acinetobacter nosocomialis. Lineage (GTDB taxonomy): Bacteria > Pseudomonadota > Gammaproteobacteria > Pseudomonadales > Moraxellaceae > Acinetobacter > Acinetobacter nosocomialis_A. The sequence continues at coordinate 1,956,833 of CP107049.1, forward strand.
TAGTCAGTGAACGTTACACGTGCAATTGCTTTTTTACCTGACTGAATAATGAAAGTACCGTTTTCTTTTACAGAGAAGCCTGCGTCAACAGCCTTCCAATCAACTTTTACTGCACCGCGAGCTACTGCATCTTTTGCAGCTGCAGCATTCGGATTTAATCCAGCTACACGTAGAATCGTGGCAATAAATATTTCTCCACCAAACTCACCACGCGAAATAGTCACCTCTGGGGTGTCTTCTGGTACTTCACCTTCTGTAATAAGGTTGCCAGCACTTTTATGTGCATTAGCGGCAGCTTCTGCATCATGGAAGCGCTCAACTAGCTCAAGTGCAAGAATACGTTTTACTTCCTGTGGATTACGACCAGCAGCAATTTCTTCTAATAAAGCTTTGATCTCATCTAGAGATTTAAAACTTAATAAATCGAAATAGCGTTCAATTAAAGAATCTGGCATTGATAAAACTTTTTGGTACATTGCGCCTGGTGTATCAAATACACCAATATAGTTACCTAAAGATTTAGACATTTTATTTACGCCATCTAAACCTTCTAGAATCGGCACAGTGATACACACTTGCGATTCTTGGCCATAACGACTTTGTAAAGTACGACCCATAAGTAAGTTAAAGGTCTGGTCTGTACCACCTAACTCAACGTCAGCTTCAAGCGCAATGGAGTCATAACCTTGAACTAAAGGATATAAAAACTCATGAATTGCAATTGGCTGATGGTTGCTATAGCGCTTAGTAAAGTCATCACGTTCTAACATTCGAGATACGGTTTGCTGACTTGCTAACTGAATAAGGTCAGCAGCAGATTTTTGATTAAACCATTCTGAGTTAAAACGTACTTTTGTTTTATTCGGGTCTAATATTTTGAAAACTTGTTCTTGATAAGTTTTAGCGTTGGCTTCTACTTGTTCACGTGACAACGGCGGACGAGTTGCGCTTTTACCAGTTGGGTCACCGATCATCGCTGTATAGTCACCAATTAAGAAGGTAACTTCATGACCCAAATCTTGGAAAGTTTTTAATTTATTAATAAGAACCGTATGTCCTAAATGTAAATCTGGTGCTGTAGGATCGAAACCAGCTTTAATTTTAAGAGGACGATTCTCTTTGAGCTTTTTCAGTAAATCTTCTTCTGAAATAATTTCGTGCGTGCCTCGTTGGATGAGGGCAAGCTGTTCTTCGGCGGGCAAGAAATTTGACATCACAAAACCTAAACACATCAGTTATTCAATTTGTGCGATATACTAACATTTTTTCAGCGTCTTGCAGGGGAAGTTGCATATGAGCGCAATCTATATCGGCGTAATGACTGGCACTAGTATGGATGGTGTGGATATTGTTGCGGCTTCATTTGAGCCACTACAGCTTCATGCCACTCTTACAGTTCCATTTGAACCCGAGTTACGTGATGAGCTTATGGCGTTGACTTTGCCTGATGACAATGAAATTGACCGCATGGGTAAAGCTGATGTTGCTTTAGCCAAAATGATTGGTCATGGCATTAATACTCTCATTGAAAAAAACCAGTTAGATCGTAGTCAAATTAAAGCAATTGGGTCGCATGGACAAACCATTCGTCACCGTCCAGAACATGGTTTTACTTTACAAATTGGTGATCCCAACATCATTACTGAAATCACTCAGATTCCAGTTGTTTCAGATTTCCGTCGTAGAGATATGGCAGCAGGCGGTCAAGGCGCACCATTAGTTCCAGCTTTCCATCAGGCATTATTTCAACATCCAAGTATTCATCGTGTGATTTTGAATTTGGGAGGCATTGCCAATGTGAGCATGTTGCCTGCCAATAATCCTGACGACGTATTTGGTTTTGATACGGGACCTGCGAATATTTTGATGGATGCATGGTGTCATCGCCATACAGGTCATCCATATGATGAAAATGGCGATTGGGCCGCTTATGGACATCCTATTCGTTCGTTACTCGACCGCCTTCATGCTCATGAATATTTTTCTAAAGAGCCACCTAAAAGTACGGGACGTGAAGATTTCAATATTGACTGGCTAGATGATCAGTTAATCGATTGGCGTAATGATTTAACTTACGATGAGTTAGAAGATACCCCTGAAAATATCCAAGCCACCTTATTAAAGCTTACAGTACGTGCTATTCAAAAAGCGATTTATCGTTCTGATATGGAAACAGGTGAAGTATATGTATGTGGTGGCGGTGCTTATAACTCTTATTTGTTAGAACAATTGCGCTGGCGTTTACGTAAGCACAATTGGTCAGTTCAAACCACAGATGTTTTAGGACTTTCCCCTACTTGGGTCGAGGCTACAGCGTTTGCTTGGTTAGCAATGCGTTTTGTGAATGGTTTAAGTGGTAATTTACCAGCGGTAACCGGTGCATCTGATTTTAGAATTTTAGGAACAATCACGGCGGTATAAGATTTTTTATAAGTTCTTTTGTCTAGATTCGACCTCATAACACATTTACTGACCCGAAATGCTGTTATTTAAATGTGCATAAAAACTCATGATAAATGCCAACAAAAATAAGTAAGGCATGTTGTTATGGATTTGACCAACCGTATTCATCAATATACTCGTGGGGCTTGGACATTCGATGTGATTGATTCAGGCCCTTTAGATGGTCCACTCGTTGTTTTATTGCATGGTTTTCCAGAAACTGCCCATAGTTGGGAGCAAACCTCTGAACTATTGCATCAGCATGGATTTAGAACACTTGCGCTTCATCAACGTGGGTATAGTTTAAATGCTAGACCACAAAGCCGCTTTCAATATGCTTTAAGTGAGCTAGTCGAAGATGTAGCGAGTTTTATTGAGCAGCTTGGTCAGCCAGTTTATTTAATTGGGCATGATTGGGGTTCTGTAATTGCGTCTAGTGTAGCCATCAAATATCCACAGTATATTCAACATCTCACTTTAGTTTCTGTCCCCCATCAAGCTGCATTTTTAAAAGCTTGTTTAAGCAGTAGACAACTTTTTAAATCTTATTATTTTGCAATTTTTCAGTTACCGATTCTGCCCGAACTTTTATTTAAAAAGATACCTAAATTGGGTCGTAAGTTTCTAAAGTCATCAGGCATGACTGAACAGCAAATTGCGATATTTGAGGCTGAGTTTATAAAGGAAAATAGATTAACTACGGCGTTGAATTGGTATCGTGGCTTTTTTTGGGACAAACCTCAAAATCCATTTAAAGTTATAGATGTCCCCACTCTTTTTATTTGGGGTAAACATGATATTGCCGTTACAGAAAAAAGCGCCGAGCTAAACTCACATTATTTTAAAAATAGTTATCAAGCAGTCTTTATGGATGCATCGCATTGGATTCCATATCAGAATGCACCTGAACTCGTGCAATATTTTTTAGAATCTGTCCGTGAAAAATAATAATTTGATCAATAAAAAAACCTCTCAAAATAGAGAGGTTTTTTAAATTTTAAAATTCTGTTAAATCGAGAATGAAGAACCACAACCACATGTTGTTGTTGCATTCGGGTTTTGTACGATAAAACGCGAACCTTCAAGACCTTCTACATAGTCAACTACTGAACCAACTAAATACTGATAGCTGAGTGAGTCAACAAGCATCTTTACATCGCCATTTACAAATTCAGCATCATCTTCATTTACACTTTCGGCGAAATTGAAGCCATATGAAAACCCTGAACATCCACCACCTGTTACATATACACGTAACATGAGATCGTCATTCCCTTCACTATCACGGAGTTGGCGTACCTTATTGGCAGCATTATCTGTCAAAACTAGAGCTTGGGCATTCATGATGATTGTTCCTCGGATTTTGCTGTGCCTTTCAAAATAAAAAAGACCCTATATTGAGTATAGCATAATCAATATAGGGTCTGTCTTCGAAGTTTAAAGCGAATCTTGAGTATTTTTATCAAGATTATTTGTAATTCTCATCTTGTAAGCCACATTCGAAGTTTTTCGCATCTTGTTTACAACGGAATTGCCATAATAGTTTCATCATCCGTTTATCATAAACGCCGCGCTTTGTAAGGTTAATTCGTGATTCACGCATAAGCTTTTGATAGCCTGGTTTATCCGCAGCCGGTACATCCATCCAGTATTTTTGCGGAATATCCGCTTTCATTTTACCTAAGATAGTAAAGGCACGTGGTAACTGGCCTGCCACCCACTCTCTAGATTTTTGACCAAATCCAGCTGGGAATTTATCTGGACGGATAATAATATTTCCAGTCACTTGTAAGATTGGATAGTTAACGATTGCTCCTTTCGTACCTAAGCCTTTTTGTAGTTCTAAAGGTTTAAAAGCTGCTGCTGGTGCACCAATAATATCGACCTGATGATTATTAAATTTAGCGCCAAAGTTCGTCACATCTGCACTCACAGCCTGTGCACCGACCTGCTGAACCATAATTTTTTGTGCTTCATCATAGTCAAGAACAGCAATTTTTTTACCCGCAGCTTTCGCTACTGTATTAATACTACGGTCGTTTACTAAAAGGTAAGCATCCCCTACCGGAATAACACCCACGACCTCATAGCGTCCGTTGACCATATATTTACTAAAGGTTTGACTCGCTAAACCTTGCATGACTTTAACAGCAAGTTTGAGATCTGGAATCGCACCAATTGCATCTAATGAACCTGTAAATGAGTTGAATTGACGTCCGCGCATACCTGATACGCTAATGCCGTCACATTTACCAGCTTTAAAATCTTCAGCAATCACTGCTTCGTTTTGATTTACTTTGAGTTCGATATCAGCTCCCCAGTTTTTCGCTGCAAGCTGATAATCTTTCATGAGTGCATAGACATCACCATTTTTACCAACGAAGTCAAAAACACAAATGGTTTGTTTGGCCTCGGCTGCAAATGAAATTGTTGTGAGTCCCATCGCAAGTAAAAGCGTTTTGGAAAATCGCATATTCTTTTCCTTTCCTTGTAGATTTTTTGTTTTTGGCATCAAGAAATTTCACGCTGGTTGGCATGATTCTCATGAGATATGCTTCATCTAAAATTCACGATTAAGATATTTTTACGAGCAATTATGTTTATATGAGCTCAATTCAAGAAAAATAACTATTTAAATATCTATAGTAGTTCTTTGATCACTCACATCCTTGTTCCCTTTTAATACCTTCATATATCCAGATGAAGTTGTATCCTCAATTTAGATTAGCGACTTTTTAATTCATCACAATGGCTGAATTGACAGCCTATATAAAGCAAAAAAGCCTAGAATAAATCTAGGCTTTTAAGTTCAATATGAATTATTCACCAGGCATTGAACATTCAAAGTTAGCTTTGTCTACAGAACAGCGTGCTTTTTTCAATACAGACATCATACTTGCATCGTAAATACCACGTTTAGTTAAGTCCATACGACCATCACGTAACATTTTTTGGTACTTAAGTTTGTCTTCAGCACTTAGATTCATTTTGTATTTACCTGGAATTTGCGCTTCTAAACGGTTAATCATCGCAAAGTTTTTAGGTAATTGTTTTACAAACCAGTCACGAGACTTTTGACCAAAACCAGCAGGGAATTTATCTGCACGTAATACAAGGTCAGCAGTTACATGTAATACTGGGAAGTTCCACATTACACCGTTTGCACCCAAACCTTTGTTCAATTCTAATGGTTTGTATGCATAAGCAGGTGCACCTACCATATCTACCTGACCATTGTTAAATTTAGCAGCAAAGTTTGAAATATCAGAAAGAACTGCCTGAGCACCTACACGTTGCACCATAATTTTTTGTGCATCATCATAGCCTAATACGGCGAATTTTTTACCCGCAGCTTTTTCAACAGAGCTGATGTTTTTGTCACGTACGAAAATGAATGCTGAACCTAATGGAGAGATACCAGCAACTTCGTATTTTTTACCACCAAGGTTAGTTGTCATTTTTGCAGCATTACGTGCATCTAATACATAGGTAATAGCACGCTGTGCGATTTGGTTATTAGGAACACCACCAAGCGAGTCGATTGATCCTGCGAATTTGTTATATTGGCGTGCACGCATAGCAGTCATTGCTACAGCATCACATTTACCAGCTTTGAAATCATTATCTGCAACAGCCTCGTCCTGACGAGGAACCAAGTTAATTTCAGTACCCCAGCCTTTTGCAGCTAGAGCCCATTCTTCCATCATTTTATATGAGTCGCCTGCTTTTCCTAAGAGGTCGAATACACACACGGTACTCGCTGCTTGCGCTGAAGCAGAAAAACCAACAACAGAAGCGGCAGCCATAGCAAGTACGATTTTTTTCATTTTCTTCATCCTTCCACGGAACAGATTTTTTGTTTGAAGTTTCCTTTCAAACACAGATATTAATCATGTTTTTTAGAAAAAAATAGAGCTTTTACTCAAATATTTTTATCTGATTGGATCATTGTTTGTTCTATTTAAATTATTTATTAGAAGTAAAAATCTCTAATTTTCCGTAAGTTACTTTTTATATTCACAATTTTCATACCCATATTCAGCTTTGAAATATGTGTAGCGATTTTGTGATTAAAAAACAATCTACTCTCCATTGAGCGTACATTCAAAATTTGTACGTTCAATGGTACATCGGGCACGCTTCAACACACTCATCATTGTCGCATCGTATACACCTTGCTTTGTTAGACCAAGGCGACCTTCCCGTAATATCTTTTGGTATTTCAATTTATCTTCAGCTGAAAAATTTAATTTAATTTTAGGTGGTACTCCAGCTTCTAACTGTTTCACCATTGCAAAATTCTGCGGCAACTGCTTAATAAACCAATCACGAGACTTCATTCCAAAATTGGCTGGGAATCTATCACTTCTTGCAATTAAGTCCCCTGTAACGTTGACCACTGGAAAAGTAAACATCGCTCCATTTGTTCCAATACCCTTGCCTATTTCTAAGGGTTTATACGCATAAGCAGGTGCAGCAATCGCATCGACTTGGCCACTATTAAACTTTTTCACAAAATCGGTAATTTCTGACGGAATAGGATGTGCACCTACACTTTCCACCATAATTTTTTGAGCTGCGTCATATTGTAAAATAGCAAATTTAGTACCACGTACTTTTTCAATTGAGTTCAGGTTTTTATCTCTTACAAACAAGTAAGCCAAACCAATCTGGACAATCCCCACCACTTCGTAGTTTGTTCCATTTTGTGCAGTTACCATGCGATGTTTATTGCGCTGGTCCAAAACATAACTAATTGCCTTTTGAGCAATGGCATTACTGGTTACACCACCAATCGCATCAATCGAACCTGCAAATTTATTGTAATTTCGTGCTCGCATGGAAGTCATATAAGCCGCATCACATTTGCCCTCACGCAGTCTACGATCTACCAAAGCTTCATCTTGAAATGGAATTAAAGTAATGTCAGCCTGCCAACTTTTGGCTGCAAGTGCCCACTCTTCCATCATTTTGTAGGATTCACCTGATTTTCCCAATAAATCGAATACACATACATTTTGTCCGGCATGTGCTGTTCCCATAGCACAGCAAAATACTGTACCAATTATCCCCAATCCTTTTTTCATTTGACTTTCCTTAGTCTAGTTTTATTAGGAGTTCATTTATCAACCAAGTTTTAAATTGTTTTTATTTTAGCCATATTTTTTAAAATGTGGTCTATCTCGTTAAAAATTTAGATATTTTCAGACGAATAGCTTAAATAGAGATAGGTTAAGCCATACAATCTCAGCATTTATAAACTAAAACTCTGAAAGTTTTGTCTTCACGGTCAGTTCTCTTTAAAATACAGCATCCCTAACTCACCTCGATAAGACAAGATGATTCAATTTGACCAAGTTTCTTTACGCCGCGGTGGACGTGTTCTCTTTCAAAAAGCGTCTATGCAATTACACCCAGGTTGGAAGATTGGTCTGACTGGGGTCAATGGTGCAGGTAAATCAACGTTATTTGCAGCGTTACTGGGCAGCTTAGGCGCAGATGAAGGTACACTTACTCGTCCTTCAGTCTGGACTGTGGCGCATATGGCGCAAGAAGTTAAAGCTCTAGACATGCCTGCCCTCGATTTTGTTCTATCTGGTGATGAAGAATATTGGGATATTCAAAATAAGCTTGCTCAACCAGATCAACTCACAGATTCAGACTTGGCTAAACTACATGGCCGCTTTGATGAAATTCATGGTTATTCAGCGCCATCTAAAGCTGCCCAGCTCATGGCAGGTCTTGGTTTTCTAGAGCATCAATTACGTTTAAATGTTGCTAGTTTTTCTGGTGGATGGCGTATGCGCTTAAACTTGGCGCGTACATTAATGAGTCGTTCTGATTTATTATTACTAGACGAACCAACCAACCACTTAGATTTAGATGCAATTTTATGGTTAGAAGATTGGCTTAAAGCCTATGAAGGTACTCTCATCCTCATTTCGCATGACCGCGATTTTTTAGATGCTATTACAGATCATATTCTCCATATTGAGAATCAGGAACTCACGCTTTACACGGGTAACTATTCCACATTTGAAACAACTCGAAGTGAACGTTTAGCACAACAACAACAAGCCTTTGAGAAGCAGCAAGAAACCCGTGCTCACCTACAAAAATTTATTGACCGTTTTAAAGCAAAAGCTACTAAAGCTCGTCAGGCACAAAGTCGTATTAAACAACTTGAGCGTATGCAACAACTCGCTCCGGCTCATGTCGATACGCCGTTTACTTTTAGTTTCCGTGAACCTACAAAAATGAGTTCACCGTTGCTGACGTTAGACAATGCCAGCATAGGTTATGGCGATAAGCAAATTGCTGAAAAAATTAAACTTCAAATTACACCGAACTCACGTATTGGTTTACTTGGTATGAACGGCGCAGGTAAATCAACTTTGATTAAGAGCTTGGTCGGTGATTTACCACTTCTAGCAGGTGAACGTAAAGCTTCGGAGTTGCTTAATATTGGCTACTTCGCACAGCACCAAATGGATGCTTTAGATGGCCATGCCAGCCCGATGCTTCAACTTGCTCGGTTGGCAGATAAACAAATTAGTGAAGCTACCTTACGCTCATTCCTTGGTAGTTTTGGGTTTAGTGGTGAACGCATGGATACACCATGTGAAAGCTTTTCTGGCGGTGAGCGTGCTCGTTTGGCTCTGGCACTGATTGTATGGCAGCGTCCAAATGTTTTAATTCTCGATGAGCCAACCAACCATTTAGATCTTGATATGCGTCATGCACTGAGCATGGCTTTACAAGATTTTGAAGGTGCTGTTGTTCTGGTTTCCCACGAACGTCAACTTATTGCCAGTGTGTGTGATGAGCTTCTTTTAGTACACGGCGGCAAATGTACCGAATTTGAAGGTGATTTGCAGGATTATGCTAAATGGTTACGTGAAGCACGTCAGCAGCAAATCAATGCTCAAACTGCTGTAGCAGCAAATAACTCATCATCTGCTGCCCCTGCTCCAACTAAAGTTGATAAAGAAGCACAGCGTAAGGAAGCCGCACGCCGTCGTGAACAGACTCGACCTATTCGTAAAAATATTGAGAAGGTTGAATCACAAATTGAAAAGCTTCAACCGCGACTTGCTGAAATTGAAGAAGCTTTAGCAGATAGCTCATTATACGAAGCAAACCGTAAAGATGATTTGCTGAAATTGATGAATGAACAAACCGAGCTGAAGGCTAAACTTGAACAACATGAAGAGCAACTTTTAGAACTCATGATGGAACTTGAGGAAATGGAAGCCTCTTTCGAAAACTAAGTTCTTGCCAGTACTGGTATTTTTAAGGACCAGTACTGGCTTTTAGTTCAAATCAGAGCTTTATTTGCGCTACTATATAAAAATTTGAATGACTTCTAATAATATTTCATTCAGCTGTTAAATTTTTGAGATAGATTCAAATTTGATAACATATAAGACTTAAGCTACATCTTAAGGGTTGCCATACACAGATAATTTAACTAAATTCTGTAACTTCGTTTTTACCCTTCTTGAGTAGGTATTTAATTCGGGATCAGACAAACTGAATGAATTTTATTGATTTTATTACTAATTTTGAACATTTTTTACCTATTTTAATTCAGGAGTATGGCGCATGGGTTTATGCCATACTCTTTTTGATTATTTTTTCTGAAACAGCTTTTGTATTTATGTTCTTTTTGCCTGGAGATAGTTTACTTCTCACTGTAGGGGCACTTTGCTCAGTGATCGAAATGATGCATCTGGGTTATATGATTACTTTGCTTACCGTAGCTGCCACCCTAGGCTATATTGTGAACTACTCTATTGGTCGTCATTTTGGTAACCGTATTTTTGAAGCAAAATCACGCTTTATTAAGAAAGAATATTTAAATAAAACCAACCGTTATTTCTTGCAACACGGTGGGAAAACTATTCTTCTGGCACGCTTTATTCCTTTTGCACGTTCTTTTGCACCATTAGCTGCGGGCTCTAGCAATATGAGTTATGGAAAATTTTTAATCTATAATGTCGCTGGAGCTATTTTGTGGATCTGCATTCTATTAACAGCTGGATATTTATTTGGCCATGCGCTTATTCAGGTTACAGACTTAGTAGAAAATTGATCTTTTTAGGTTTAATACACTGAAATAGACCAAAAAATAAAGGGAATGAATCAATCATTCCCTTTATTTTATTTAGATCAAAATGAATCTATCTAAATTTTTTGTGGTTTTCATTACGGATATTAACCAGATTAATTGCTTCTGATTTTGCTTGGTCTAATTGACCCTTATCAACCAATACAGTAACTCGATCAATTTCAGCAACCAACTGATCTAAACCCGCTTGATATTGTTTTACCTGTACATTTTCCGGCGGTAAACCTTCCAACTTATGAGGTAAAGATTTTTTTGAAGATACTGCTGCCTGACGCATAATCACAAGCTGCTGTTTTGCGTTATTGAGATCTTTCGCTTCAGCAAAGGCTTTTGTGCTCTTTGCTAAAGTTTTCATGTCAGCTTCCAACAAGTCAGCTGCAAATGCAGAATGACTCACTAAAGCTGCACATGAAATCAGCATACTTGCTATAAACTTTTGACTCATCATCTTCTCTCCTTAGACTGATTTAGAATCTAGCTATCAATTAAGCATCAATATCTGCATTTAATGCATTTTCTTCAATGAAGGCACGACGTGGTTCAACGTCATCACCCATTAAGCATGAGAACATACGATCTGCTTCGATTGCATCATCAATAGTCACCTGTAACATATTACGGTTTTCAGGGTCCATTGTGGTTTCCCAAAGCTGTTCAGCATTCATCTCACCCAGACCTTTATAGCGCTGGATCATCATTCCACGGCGCGAATCTTGCAGAATGTGCTGCCATACCTGATGGAAATTAGCCACTTGAATACGGCGATCACCCTTCTGTAAATATGCACCATCTTCAATTAAATTGAACCAACTCTTAGAGTTCTTCAATAAACGCGCATATTCTGCTGAGTTTAATAAGCCAGCATCAAGCAAGTAAGCATGTGGCAAGTTATGGACATATACCGTCACACGTGGCCAATAATGCGCTGTTTTCTCGCCTTGAGCATTTTCACGTTCGAAGGTTTCAAGCGTAATTTCAGGACGCAAACTTGGCTGTAGTCTTTGTACAGCTTCGCGTACTTGATCTGCCCATTGCTGAACATAAGCCTGATCGTGGTTCTGATCAGCTTTAAACGCCTCTACTTCAAGTAATGCATCAAGTAAGCTTGCTGGATAACGCAACGTTAAACGTTGTAAGCTTTTTTGTGAAACTTGATAGTCTTGAATCACTTTTGCTAATGCTTCGCCTGTAATTGCAGGTGCTTCTGCACTAATATGCAAAGCCAGCTCATCAATTGCATTTGAAATTAAATAAGTTTCCAAAGCATCATTATCTTTAATATATTGCTCTTGCTTACCTTTTTTCAGTTTATATAAAGGTGGTTGTGCAATATAGATATGACCACGCTCCACCAACTCCGGCATTTGACGGAAGAAGAAGGTTAATAACAATGTACGGATGTGCGAACCATCGACATCGGCATCGGTCATGATAATAATTTTATGATAACGAAGCTTGTCAGGGTTATATTCTTCACGGCCAATACCACAGCCAAGTGCTGTAATTAATGTACCGACTTCCTGACTCGAAATCATTTTGTCAAAGCGGGCACGTTCAACGTTCAAGATTTTACCTTTCAAAGGTAAAATAGCCTGCATTTTACGGTTACGACCTTGCTTGGCACTACCACCCGCAGAGTCACCCTCGACAAGATATAATTCAGAAAGTGCTGGGTCTTTTTCCTGACAGTCAGCCAATTTACCTGGCAAACCTGCGATATCTAATGCGCTCTTACGACGTGTCATTTCACGTGCTTTACGTGCAGCATCACGTGCACGAGCAGCATCAATAATCTTACCAGCAATTGATTTTGCAGCTTGTGGGTTTTCAAGTAAGTAAGCAGAGAACTCTTTGTTCATTGCTTGCTCTACTGCTGGTTTTACCTCACTCGATACCAATTTTTCTTTGGTTTGAGAAGAGAATTTTGGATCAGGAACTTTAACCGAAATAATAGCAGTCAAACCTTCACGCGCATCATCACCAGTCACATTCACTTTTTCTTTCTTGAGAATGTTTTCATTTTCAAGATATTGGTTTAAGCCACGTGTTAATGCCGCACGGAAACCTGCTAAGTGCGTACCACCATCTTTTTGTGGAATGTTGTTTGTGAAACAACGAACATTTTCTTGATAGCTATCATTCCATTGCAATGCAACTTCTACAGCAATACCGTTATCTGCATCAGCTGTAAAATGGAAGATTTCATTCAGATGGTTTTTACCTTCGTTAATATATCTAACAAACTCAGATAAACCGCCTTCATAGTCATAAACATGTTCAAGATTAATGCGCTCATCACGTAAAACGATACGTACACCAGCGTTTAAGAAAGAAAGTTCACGTAAGCGGCGTGCTAAAATTTCAACGTTGAAAATGGTTTGACTAAAAGTTTCTGCACTTGGCCAGAAGCGTACAATCGTACCTGTGTTATCCGTTTCACCAATCACACGTAATGGATATTGCGGATCACCATGTTGATATTCTTGTTCATGTACTTGGCCAGCACGATTAATAATTAAATGTAATTTACTAGAAAGTGCGTTTACAACTGAAACACCTACACCGTGCAAACCACCTGAAACTTTATAGCTGTTGTCATCAAACTTACCGCCTGCATGCAGAATAGTAAGAATAACTTCTGCTGCAGAGACACCTTCTTCAGGGTGAATATCAGTTGGAATACCACGACCATTATCTGAAACACTCACAGACTCATCTTCGTGAATCGTGACAATGATTTCATCACAGTGTCCTGCTAAGGCTTCATCGATTGCGTTATCGACAACCTCGAATACCATATGGTGTAAACCGGTACCGTCGTCTGTATCCCCAATATACATGCCCGGACGTTTACGAACTGCATCTAATCCACGTAATACTTTAATACTAGAGGAATCATAAGCCTTTTCATTGGTTTGTTCTGTTTGAGAGGCTGATTGAGACTCTGAACTCATGGTTTCTCCCTAGCAAATATAGGTTTATTCAAAGATGGGTAACATCAAAAAATTATGGTGAAGCAAGACTAACTTGACCGGATTCAACACTGAATAATTGATATGAAATAGACAGATCATGTAAATGTTTTTTTACCGATGCATGATCTAAAGTTGTCATAAAAACCTGGCTACCAAGTTGGCTTAATCGTTCAATTAAACGTTGTTGTGCGGTTAAGTCTAATTCTGCTGTCAGATCATCTAATAATACCACAGTTTCCTTATTACTCGCATGCAACATTGCAATTTGTGACAGTTTTAAGGCAATAATCAAGAGTTTTTTCTGACCTCTTGATAAAACATCATCTGCATGTCCAAAAGGCGTTTTTAAGCGCAAATCAGCTCGATGTGGACCATACTCTGTATAACGTCTTTCAATGTCTTTTTGGTGCTGGTTCAGCAAGTCTTGCATGAGCCCCTGCTCTGTATGAAAACCGGGGCTGTACTCCAGCTCAATCTCTAAATCAGGCAATAACTGACTTAAGTCATTTTGAAAATAAACGTTCCATTGCTCTACGATACTTAAACGCTGTGAGTGTAAAATTTCGCCATAATCACTCAACATTTTGTTCCACGGCTCTAAGTCAGCCAAAGAAAGATTGCGTCTTGTTTTGAGTAAGGTATTTCGCTGTTTTAAAGCTCGAGAGTAATATTGCCAAGCAAAATAAAACTCAGGTTCCACGTGGAACATTAGCCAATCTAAAAGCTGACGTCTTGGCTTAGCGCCATGGTCAATAATATCTGTACTTTGTGGGTCAATATGCTGCAAAGGGAGCAATTTGGCGAGTTGACCTTGAGTCGCAACTGTATCGCCGTTGACTTTCATCAACTGCTCACCGGAAGCGAGTTTCTGCATACCGATTTTTTCAGTTGTTGACTGAGCAAAGACAATCGCGTCGTCAGCTTCATACTGAATATAATTTTTGGGAATATGTGTACGGAATGAACGACCAGTTGCAAGCAAATGAATCGCTTCTAAAATTGATGTTTTACCCGAACCGTTAGCGCCATAAAAAACATTAAACGGTTGCAAACCATGGAGTGCAACCGTTTTTAAATTACGCACGCGTTCTATATTTAAGCGCGTAAGATGCATAGAATTAAACCAGATTAAACACGCATCGGCATAACAACATAAGTCTGGTCAGGATGAGCTGGATCTTGTACCAATACTGACTGGTTTGCTTCAGTCATGCTCATATTTACGTCATCACCATCTAATACACCCAATACATCAAGTAAATATTGAGCATTAAATGACATTTCTAATGGGGTATTTTGATATTGGATTGCTAAATCCTCAATCGCTTCATCTTGTTCAGGGTTATTTGCACGAAGCTGTAAAGAATCCTGATTAAAGTTTAAGAAAACACCACGTAATTTTTCATTACTTAAAATTGCGACACGTTGTAATGATTGTTTAAATACATCATGACCAATCAAAACATGTTTATCACCACCACGTGGAATTACACGGCGGTAATCAGGGAATTTTCCATCAATCAATTTTGTCGTAAAACGAACAGTAATATCACCTTGTTCTTTATCACGGCTTGGCGTATTGATCGTTACATTTAATAATTCACGGCCAATAAGCAAAGTAAGTTGCTCATCTTCAATACTAAGTAAGCGTTGTAATTCACCCACAGCTTTACGCGGCACAATTGCTTGTACTAATTGAGATGAACTAGAAGAAGCCAAAATTTCACAAAGAGCAAGACGGTGACCATCTGTTGTGACTGCACGCAATTGATTTTCATCAATTTCTAACAACGTACCAGTTAAATAAAAACGTACATCTTGTACGGCCATCGCAAAAGCAGTTTTTTCAAATAAACGCTTTAATTCACGTTGGGTCACCTGTACTTGCGTACCTTGGCTATTCTCAGTATTTAACAACGGATAATCTTCTGCTGGTAAAGTACCTAGCACAAAACGGCTATTACCAGACTTTAAAATACATCTTTGATCTTCTGTAATTTGTAAGTCAATCAATGCGGCGGTAGGCAAAGATTTACAAATGTCCATCAATTTACGCGCAGGAACAGTCGTTTCACCTGCTTCGAGGCACGCCCCTTCTGATAAAGCAGTGCTCGCCACCAGTTCAACTTCTAAATCCGAACCAGTAATGGTGAGTGCTTGACCATTAGCCTGAATTTTGACGTTTGAAAGAATATTCAAGGTATGACGACGTTCTACCGCACCGACAACATGTGATAAAACATTGAGTAAACTTTCTTTAGCGATTTTCAAACGCACGATTCATTCCTCTAGCAACTTGGAGCAAACATTTCATTTTTTAGCTGTGTACTATGCTGCACTTATGGAGACTTTGCAACAACGTCTTATGATTTCATTAACTCTGAAGAAGACGTAGTAAATTCTTATAATCTTCGTCAAAGATAGGATCTTCTTCCCTTAAACTGACTACTTTTTCACAAGCATGCATCACGGTACTATGGTCTCGGCCACCAAAAGCCATTCCAATTTCCGGAAAACTATCACCAGTCAACTCACGAGCAAGCCCCATCGCCAATTGGCGTGGTCGCGCATAGATTCGTGTTCGTTTTGGACCTACGAGTTCTTTGAGCGGGATGCGGAAATATTCACTCACCACACGTTGGATATTTTCCACACTAATTGTACGCGCACGGATCGCCAATACATCTTTTAAAGACTCTCGCACAACATCAAGATCGATGGGCGCACCTTTAAAACGTGAAATTGCGACAACTTTATTCAATGCGCCTTCAAGTTCACGTACATTCGCTACTACTTGTTGTGCAATAAATAATGCGCAGTTTCTTGGCAAATCAACGCCACTATTTTCAGCTTTTTTAAGCAGAATCTCGATTCGTGTTTCAATATCTGGTGGTTCAACGCCTACCGATAGTCCCCAAGAAAAACGAGAAACTAATCGAGGATCAAGTTCTGTTAATTCTTTAGGATAGCGATCAGAAGTTAAAATAATTTGTTTAGATTCATCAAGTAAGGCGTTAAATGTATAAAAGAATTCAACTAAGCTAGCTTCTTTACCAGCCAAAAGGTGAATATCATCAACTAATAACAAATCTAAAGAACGACAATTTTTCTTAAACTCTTCAACCTTTCCTTTTTGTAAGGAACTCACAAAATCTTGTACAAAACTTTCTGAGGTCATATACATGACTCTCGCATTCGGCTTAGCTTGAAGTAAAGCATTACCAACTGCTTGCATTAAGTGAGTTTTACCAAGACCCGTTGGGCCATATAAAAACAAGGGGTTATGCTGAGAAGCACCTAATTGTGTTAATACTTTTCTACAAGTTTCCGCTGCCATTTGGTTAGAACGGCCTTCAACAAATAGTGAAAAAGTAAATTGTGGATTTAATAGTTTCTTTTTTGATGTTTTCGGGCTAACTGCAGTGTTGGCAACAGGTTCAGGTTCTCTTTTAACCTTAGTTGGTTGCGATACAGGCGTACTTTGTAAGGCAGCTGTAGTTGTTGCCGGTTGTTCATTAGAAGACAAAATACTACCAGGACGAGAATCGACCAAGATTTCTACCTGACGTACACGTCCTTCTGACAACTGTTCTGCCAATATAGAAATTAACTCTAAATGATTCTCTTGAATATAACGTGTCCAATAAGGGTTAGGAGCATATAGACGTAGTATGCCCTCCACTTCTTCAGCTACTAAAGGGCGAATCCACATCGCAAAGACGTTATCAGAGAGCTCTTGTCGCAAGCGAGTTAAGCAGTCTGTCCAAAGCATGTGTATCCCCTATGTCTGCGTTTTAAATTCAAATCATTTAAAGATTAACCCTTCCTGATAAGAAGGGGTCGCCATTCTACCCAAGTTATCCACATCTGTCATGACGAATTCGGTTGATTTTGCCTAAAAAGAAATCTCTTGTGAATAAATTTAAATTCAAAACCAATTGTGAATAACTTTTTGCACATCCTGTGGATAAATTAACACATAAACTTATCCACAATCTATAAAGTTAATAAAAACAGAGTTATCAACAGCTCAAACATATGTTTTTTAAATTTAAAAGTGCGAAATCCACAGGAAAAGTCCACACTAATAAGAATAAATTTAAATTTTAAAATTTGAATTTATTTAATAGGGCCACATCAAATTGTGGATAACTAAAAAATATGAATTTAAATTCAAATATACCAAACTAGAACCACTTTGACATCTTGGTTTGTTGATAAGTATGTAAATAAGAAGTGTATATCTTAAAAGTCTCAATAAAAATAAACAATTACTTTGTGTATAACTCTTAAATGAGAAAAAGTAGCTAAATATAAACAGAAGGTAGGAAAGTAAAAATTTGACTTAAATACAAAACTTTCTCGGTTTTTCATTGACAGCGTAAACATTGCACAATAAAATCGCGGACCTTTATAGAAAGATCATTTTTGGGAGTTTCAATATGAAACGTACTTTCCAACCATCTGAATTAAAGCGTAAGCGCGTTCATGGTTTCCGTGCTCGTATGGCAACTAAAGCTGGTCGTCAAGTTTTAGCTCGTCGTCGTGCAAAAGGTCGTCATAGCTTAACTGTTTAATTACTGTTAGCTGACCAGACTTGGGTGTGATGGCACTTTACAGTTTTAGCACAGATCGTCGTGTACGCTGTGCTGCAGATTATAAAAGTGTATTTGATGGTGCGCTTTTTAAAGTGCATCAGCCCCATTTTTTATTTCTTGCAAAATTCACCGAACAGCCTAATAGCCGTTTGGGTATTGTCGTTGCTAAGAAAAAAGTGCGCCGTGCGCATGAAAGAAATCGAATAAAGCGTCTTGCCCGTGAGAGCTTTCGTCTTAATCAGCCGAAATTTGGGTTAGACATAGATGTTGTTGTAATGCCTAAAGTTGGTATTGAAACGATTACGAATGCTGAGCTATATCAACAATTAGATTTTGCTTGGCAAAAATTACAACGCTTGGCAAAAAAACATTCTAAAGTTGTCCCAACCTCGCAGAACTAAGAGATGACCAATGGTTCGTATTTTGCGTTGGTTGATTCGTCTGTATCAAATTGCGATTAGTCCGCTTCTTGGACCCCGTTGTCGTTATATTCCAACTTGTTCCCAATATGCGATAGAAGCATTACAAACTCATGGTGCAATTAAAGGCGTTTGGTTATCTTCTAAACGTATTTGCCGTTGTCATCCATGGGGAGGCTCCGGATATGATCCGGTACCGCCAAAAGCAATTCGTTTTATTTCGTTTCATCAAATAGATTCTCAAACGCATCATGTTGCTGTACCCTTTCGTGATCGTTTAATGAAGCAAAATCTCTCTAACCATTTGGGGTAATAGATATGCAACAATGGGCCAGGTTTGCAATTCTCGGGGCCATGTTTGTCACCGCATATTTGCTCATTTTGGCTTGGCAAAAAGATTATGGAAATGCTGCAACTGCACCGCAACAACAAGCGGCGGCAGTAAGTTCGCATGAAGTATCTGCTGATTTGCCAAATGCCAAAACTGCAACAGTGGCTTCCGATGTGCCACAAGCAAATATTGCGCAGTCACAAACCACAGATGCAACTGCACCTGTGAATCAACAGCTTATTTCAGTACAAACTGACCTTTACCATATTTGGATTAATCCAAAAGGTGGTGATATTGTTCGTATTGAATTACTCTCTCACGACAAAAGCAAAGACAGTAATCAACCCTTTGTTATGCTTGAAAACGATGCCAAGCGTACATATGTTGCTCAATCTGGCTTAATTGGTTTGAATGGACCAGACAGTAGTCGTGGTGGTCGTCCGTTATATGCGGTTGAAAAAACATCATATACTTTGGCTGATGCTAAAGGTGTACAAGATCAAAAGGGTCAAGCTGAAAAAGTTTTAAACGTTCCTATGGTATTTAAAACACCAGAAGGCGTTGAAATTATTAAAACTTTCACCTTTACTCAAGGTCAGTATCCGATTGTTGTAAGCCATCAAGTCATTAACCGTAGCCAACAAAATTGGCAAGGTCAGATGTTTGGACAATTAAAGCGCGATAACTCTGAGGATCCTGGTAAGTCTTCTCAAGGTATTTTCACACTAGGAACTTTCTTAGGTGGAGCATGGGGTACGCCTGATTCACATTATAACAAGCTTAAATTTGCTAATTTCTCAGAAGAAAAAGTAAATACTGAAGCTAAAGGTGGATGGGTTGCGATTGTTCAGCACTACTTTGTAAGTGCTTGGATTCCTGGAAACCTTAAACTGACTCAAGCAAATGGTCAGCCTTATGTTGCTAAGCTTGAATCTCGTCAGTCTGCGGATCATATGAATATTATTGGCTTTACTTCGCCAGTAATTAATGTTCCAGCTGGCACTTCAATGGAAGTAGATGCGAAGCTTTATTCAGGTCCAAAAGTACAATCTGAATTAAAAGATTTGGCTGTAGGTTTGAACCAGACTGTTGACTATGGTTGGTTATGGCCAATTGCTAAGTTATTGTTCTTAGGTCTTCAATTCTTCCATAGCATTGTAGGCAACTGGGGATGGTCAATCATCTTGCTTACCATTATGGTGAAGATGATTTTGTGGCCTTTATCTTCAAAAAGTTATCGTTCTATGGCGAAAATGCGTGTGATTGCACCAGAAATGCAACGCATGAAAGAAGAGTTCGGTGAAGACCGCATGCGCTTCTCGCAAGAAATGATGGCGCTTTATAAACGTGAACAAGTTAATCCACTATCAGGTTGTTTGCCGCTATTGCTACAAATGCCGATTTTCCTTGCCTTGTACTGGGTACTCATGGAAAGTGTGGAATTACGTCACGCACCATGGTTAGGCTGGATTCAAGACTTGTCTGCAATGGATCCATGGTTCATCTTGCCGTTAATTATGGGTGCGACAATGTTTGCTCAGCAAATGTTGAACCCGCAACCGGCTGATCCAATGCAAGCGAAAGTATTCCGCATTATGCCGATTATGTTCACGGTATTTATGTTGTTCTTCCCTGCAGGTCTCGTGTTGTACTGGATTGTGAACAACAGTATTACCATTTTACAGCAATGGTTTATTAACAAAAGTGTTGCGAAAAGTCGTCTAAATAAGACTGAATCAGCGTCTTAATCGTTGAACTTTTGCTGAATCAATCCGCTTAAGATGGTAATCTTAGGCGGATTTTTCTTTGGCTGTATTTTAGGTTTTTTTAGGTGAATAATATGCAAAGTCAAACCACAATTGCTGCAATTGCAACGCCGCCAGGGCGTGGTGGAGTGGGCGTGATTCGCTTATCTGGACCTAAGGCCTATGAAATTGCTCAAAAGCTGACGCAAAAAAACTTGCCTGAAGCACGGATGGCTGGTTTCCGTAAGTTTTATGAGGCTGATGGAAGCATCATGGATGAAGGCATCCTCTTGTGCTTTCCAAATCCACATTCGTTTACTGGTGAAGATGTTGTCGAGCTACAAGGACACGGCGGTCCAGTCATTCAAAATGCTCTCCTTGGCCGTTTATTTGAGCTAGGTGCAATTGCTGCAAAAGCTGGTGAGTTCTCCATGCGAGCTTTTGAAAATGGCAAAATGGACTTAGTACAAGCGGAAGCGATTGCTGACTTGATTGATGCAACCTCTCAAGCTGCGGCACGCTCTGCTGTTCGCTCTTTACAGGGCGCATTTTCAACAAAAATTAATACGGTTTTAGAAAAACTGATCCATTTACGATTACATGTTGAAGCTGCGATTGATTTTCCTGAAGAGGAAATCGATTTCTTAGCAGATGGTAAGATTTTAGCTTTACTGGAAGATGTCCAGCAGTCGGTACATGCGGTTCAAACTTCTGCACGACAAGGGCAACTCTTACGTGAAGGTTTGCAAGTTGTTATTGCGGGTAAACCGAATGCGGGTAAATCGAGCTTATTAAATGCGCTTGCTGGTGTAGAACGCGCTATTGTGACGGACATTGCTGGCACAACTCGCGATGTTTTGCATGAAAAAATTAGCTTAAATGGTCTGCCAATTACCTTAACAGACACCGCTGGTCTTCGTGAAACAGGTGATATCGTTGAAAAAGAAGGGATTCGTAGAGCAATTAAAGAAATTGAACAAGCTGATTTATTGTTGTTAGTTTATGATTTAAATCAAGGCGACGACCCCTTAAAACTCGCTCAAGAATATTTTGCCGAACATATTGAACCACGTCGTTTAATGTTAATTGGTAATAAATGCGACTTAACTGGACAGGTAGCTGAAATTACTGATTTTCAAGGGTTCCGTCATATTACAGTTTCTGCAAAACAAGAGATGGGCGTACAAGGCCTCGTAGATGCGATTACAGCTCATGCAGGCTTTCACCCTGAGGAAGATACGTTTATTGCAAGAACACGCCATTTAGACGCAATGAAGCGCACACAGCTCTATCTTTCAGAAGCACGTGAGCAACTTGTTGTATTTAACGCTGGTGAGCTTGTTGCCGAATCATTACGCCTTGCTCAAAATGCTCTAGGTGAGATTACAGGTGACTTTAGCGCCGATGACCTACTTGGCAAAATCTTTGGTTCGTTCTGTATTGGAAAATAATAAAAAACTGGATGATGTAGAGTGTTATGTCATCCAGTACTTTTCTCAGCCGTATCTCTTTAAAACTTTTAAAAATTCATCTAACTCATTTTGATCGACTTCTGCACCTTGAAGTACATGGTGGTGTAAGTGTTGTTCCATCAACTCACTCATTAAACCGTTTATTGCACCTTTTATGGCCGCAACTTGCTGCAAAATATCAATGCATGATGATTCTGGTTGTTCTATCGCATTTTCAATGCTGTTGATTTGCCCTTTTAGTCGTTTTACACGATTAAGAATTTTTTTATCCTGACCAATGTGACTCATCTGTTTTCTCTTAATAATTCAATATACTGGTAGGGAGTATATTTGGTTTGAATGTTATACACGCCCATAGTGTATCACGTCATCATCAAAATCAGGTTGAAGGACTTTCTAAAAGCGACTTATGTTCCACGTGAAACATAAGCATAACGATGTGGGAGTTTGGTTATAACTCGGTAATCAGTTCTGTTTTCATGAGCTGAACTGATTAAAATGATTTTCTCTCCTACCAATGAGTCGGTTTTATGCTAAAAAAAATAGGAATATTGACATTATTTAGCTTAACTACAAGTTTGAGCTTCGCTAATGTAGATACTGTTCGGGAAAATATTAAAAAACAATATCCTAATTTGAAAATTAGCAATATTCAGAAAACCGAAATGCCAGGGCTATATAGCGCCAATCTCGATCAACAAATTATTTATCTTGGTGAAGATGGTCAGCATATGTTGGTAGGTTCTATGATTCGCTTAAAGGACCAGAGGAATTTAACCAAAGACTTAGTTTTAGGACAAAACTCAATTGATTGGAAACAATTGCCTTTAAAAGATGCTATTAAAACAGTCAAAGGTAACGGTCAGCATGTTTTAGCGGTATTTTCTGACCCAAATTGTCCTTACTGTAAAAAGCTTGAACCTGAACTCGATAAACTTAAAGACGTAACAATTTACACGTTTATCTATCCTTTAAAACCTCAATCTATTGTCGTTTCCAGACAAGTTTGGTGCGCACCGAACCAATCATATTCTTGGAAAAAGCTAATTGAACAAGGTGTAAAACCAACAGTTGCAAGTTGTGCAAACCCAATTGATCGTAACTTAGAGTTGGGTAAAAAATTAGGTTTTAATGCTACTCCTACCCTAGTTTTTGCAAACGGTTTTAAATTGGTAGGTGCAAGATCTGCTGAAGAAATTCAGGAAGTTTGGAAAGAACTGGGTCTATAAATTAAAAAAAGCACCTTAAGGTGCTTTTTTTATGAACAAATTAAAGTTTAGCTTTTTCGGACAATCAAGTTGTAAATGAAAAGAATAATGACTGCACCAATCACGGAAGCGATAAAGCCTGCAGCTGAGTTTTCGCCGTAAAGCCCAAGCAAACGACCACCATAAGTGGCTAGAAGTGAACCTGCAATACCAATCAAAGTCGTAACGATGAAACCTGCTTTATCATCACCTGGATGCAAAGCACGAGCAATTAAGCCAGCGAAGAAACCAACCACAATAGCAACAATAAGTGACCACATATTTGTTCTCCAGTTGTTTTTTTGATGAAGTTAATGATTTTGCTTCATATTCTATCGTGCGACAGAGCTGTCTATTTTGTCTGTAGCAGATTGCGACTTTTTGTGTCTTTTTTGTTCAAAGTTAAAACGTTATATAAAAAAATAGCACCTTATGGTGCTATTTTTATGAAATTTATAGGCCAATTTCACCAATAAAAGGCAGATGACGATATTTTTGATCGTAATCTAAGCCATAGCCCACAATGAATCTGTCTTCTACTTCAAAACCTAAAAATTTAACTTCAAGATCAATTTCACGGCGAGACGGTTTGCTTACTAATGTGCATAGCTGAATTGAATTTGGCTCGCGAGTTTGCAACATTTCCACGACTTTGCTTAAGGTGTTGCCTGAGTCAATAATATCTTCAACCACAAGCACGTCTTTACCACGAATTTCACCATCAAGATCTTTTAAGATTTTAACGTCTCGACTTGAAGTGGTACCGCCGCCATAGCTAGACACTGTCATAAAGTCGAGTTCATGTGGTTTGGTAATCGTACGGCATAAGTCTGCCATGAAAATAACAGAACCACGAAGTAGACCAATCAGAACCAATTCTTTGTCACTATTTGCATAGTGAGAATTGATTTGCTCGCCGAGCTCTTTGACTTTTGCTTGAATTTCTTCGGTTGAAATCATGATGCTCATTGCAACAGTCATGGCAGATTCCTACAAGATATAAAAGAAAAAATAAAAAAGGTGTTGACCTGCAACACCTCGAAAAACTGAGTTAATGGTAAAATTTTAAAGCAAAATGACGTTTCATGCACCCTTTGATGGCTGTGAAATTTTATCATTTTGCGGAATATATCGATCATGCTTTAACGCAACAGCACATATTCCAAATAATAACAAAAACTTAACAATGCGTTTTTTACTGGACTGTTTCTTTTTGATAAGCACGTTTTCCATAAATATAAGTCGCCTCAATATTACGATCATCACCTAAAGTAAATAATGCAAATAGTGAATCTTCAACAGATTTAGATTTAGACTGGCGAAGTTGCTGGAGTGCGGTTGGTTTTAGGTTGAGTACCACAAAGTCTGCTTCTTTACCGATGTTAAAATTGCCTAACTGATCTTGCAAATCAAGCGCTTTTGCTCCGCCTAGGGTTGCATGATAAAGCGCTTCATAAGCTGAGAGTTTATCGCCTTGTAATTGCTGAACCTTATAAGCCTCATTAACGGTTTGCAGTAAACTGAATGATGTACCTGCGCCTATGTCTGTACCTAAGCCTACCTTCACTTGTTTTTCCCATGTTTTTTTCAATGGGAATAAACCACTACCTAAGAACAAGTTTGAAGTCGGACAAAATGCGATAGCCGATTGCGTATCATGCATACATTGCCATTCTTGATCTTCTAAGTGAACGCAATGCGCAAACACAGAACGCTTACCAGTCAGACCATAATGTTGATAAACATCTAAATAGCCCGCTTGTTCCGGAAATAAAGATTTCACCCAAGCGATTTCATCTTTGTTTTCACTTAAATGCGTATGGACATAAACATCTGGAAATTCTTGTTTTAACTGCCCTGCTCTTTCTAATTGTTCAGGTGTAGAAGTCGGTGCAAAACGTGGTGTAATTGCATAGAGAGCACGGCCCTTACCATGCCATTTTTCAATAAGTGCTTTAGTGTCGCTGTAAGCTGTTTCTGGCGTGTCACAAAGCGCTTCAGGAGCATTACGGTCCATGAGTACCTTCCCTGCAATCAAACGCATCTGAACGCGTTCTGCGGCTTCAAATAAGGCATCAACAGACTCGGGATGAACTGTACAGAAAACGAGGGCTGTAGTTGTACCGTGTTTTAAGAGTTCCTGAACAAAGAACTGCGCAATTTCACTTGCGTATGTTTTGTCTTGAAACTGGATTTCAGTTGGGAAAGTATAAGTATTGAGCCAACTTAAAAGTTGTTCACCGTAAGCTCCAACCATTTCTGTTTGCGGGAAATGAATATGGGTATCAATAAAGCCGGGTACAATCAATTGTTCTGGATAATGTTGAATCTCAACCCCAGCAGGTAGATGCTGTTGAGCGTCTTCCCATGCACCAAACCATTTGATTTTTCCATGTTCACTAATCAATACACCATCTTCTAAATAACGCACTTGATTTGGAATATCAGTTGGCTCAGAGACAGTTTGTTGAATATCTAAAAAACGACCACGCACAACGGTGGTATTTGCGATCAATGACATGGAAAGCCTTTATATTTTCACTTTTTTCGATTGATTGTACCCCACTTAGCCAAGATTTAAACGGTATAACGTTTACTTAGTCCCCATTCTGCCAAAATCCGTCGATAAGTCGTTGATGAACGGTCTGCTTCAAAATGTGCTTCCATCATTAAATCAAGTGGCAGGTCTTCCGGCTTTTGTGATTCGACCATATCTTGGTCTTCAGCAAAAATTTGTGCATTGAATGTATATACCTTTTCTAAATCGCCAGTTTGGTCAAAGTTACGGGTGAGTGGAACAAATAAACGGGTTTTGTTGCTTGAAACAGGACAACAGGCATTTAAAATTTTTAAAACCCCACCTTCTGGAAAATCGACCGTAAGTACAGCTGAAAATGGTGGATAGACATCAAAAGTGCGTTTCCATAAAAAGCCTTCTGGTTCGAGATGTTTTAGCTCGTGCGGATAGTTACTGACATTGCTGATATAGACTGTTTTTAAGCCGTAGGCGGTGCGTTCAGTGTGGTACTTAGGGACAACGGGATTATCGCGACTGGCAAAGGCGTTGTGATGCACCCATGCAAAATGAGCGACATCGATAAATCCTTCGAGTTGACGTCCGCTAGAACCGCCAATATCGACAAAAGGCGGTAAAATTGATTGATGTTCTGCATGGTCCCAAGTATCTAATACAGGAATATTGGCTTGAGTAACATCACGACCATGAATACTGGTCCAAATCAGACCATATCGTTCAACAACAGGAAATTTGGTCAGAGAAAAACGATCAGAAATTTTGGTTAACTCGGGTTGAGCTGGTATTTGGGTACATTTCCCTTCGGTGTTATAGCGTAGACCATGATAGGGACACACAATTTCTTCACCATCTACCCACCCTTTGGTTAAAGGCACGCCACGATGTGGGCAAATATCTCGAACCAGATGAATTTCCCCACTTTCTGTTTTATATAACGCCATATTGACGTCTAGTAGCGTGACTCGTTGAGGTGCAGTAGAGACATTTTGAGTACGTGCGACGGGATACCAGTGACTTGATAAAATTTCCCAATCTTTTGCTTCAAAACTGCTGTTACACGGCATGGCGAGTGGCGTTAAAGTTGGAATAGCATTCATAGCATCACTCCTTAAAAAAATCAGGGCTCTCGTGAGCCCTTAAAATCTAGGCTTTTTTCTTTTTAGGAGATGCAAAGAGCTTGCCAATATTGATTTTTAATAAAGAAAATAAGGAAAAAATTATTAAAATACATAAATTTATATTATTGTGTTTTTGAATTTTTGTTCTAATTCAGCTTTAAAAGCGAACATTGATTATTCGCTATATATTTAAAATGCACTGATTGACTGCGTCGAAGGCACAATAAAAAAGCACCTAAACAGTGCTTTTTTAAATCTCTATTCGCTTATTACTCGACAAAATAATGTGCTGCAAAGTGGGCATCATTACCAATGATGTCATAACAATCTTCACGAATAGACATGCCTGCACATTGATGTCCAACCATCCATAAACCAAGAGTAGGTAGTTGTCCTGAAAATAATGGGGTGTCTACCCATTTCTGTACGACATAACCATATTTGTCATAGTCATCAAAATAAAAGCTACCAGAAGCCGCACCTTGGTCATGGCCGTCTTGTAAAACCCGAATATTGGCCCCTTCCCTTGCCAAAATCGGCTTTTTCACCCATTTGCCAGACAAACTTTGTTGCGGGTCATAGGTATGGGTTTCGACTAATAATGGATGATTGGGATAACACTTCCAAAGCTCAACCAGAATCGCTTTATTTGAAAGTAGCATTTTCCAGCAGGGTTCAATCCACTGTGTTTGTGGGTGGATATATTGAGAAAATGCTTCTTCCCAGATCCATTCCCATGGATAGAGTTTAAATATATTTTGAATGGGCTGATTATGAAGATCGACAAAATCTTGCCCGTTCCAACCTATGTTCTCCATAGAAAGCTCGGAAACTTGTAGATGAGCTTGGTAAGCGGTATCCATCAAATACTCGAGATTGCCCCAGTCTTCCCTTCCAGCTTCCTGACAGGCAGCAAAATGCACATGGCTACCACGCGGTAAAATTGTCTTCCAGCGTTTAATCAGATCTTCATGAATGCTATTAAACTGGTCTCGGTTTGCAATGTCCGAGACTTGTTCTATCCACAGCCACTGCGCGACAGAAGCTTCAAGTAAGCCGGTCGGTGTGTCGGCGTTATATTCCAGCATTTTGATATTTCGCCCATCGTAAGCGAAATCAAAGCGGCCATACAGCATCGGAACGTTTTGTTTCCATGAGTTTTCAATATGGCTTATGGCGACTTCAGGAATTTGAAAATAAGCAGGATAGTCGCCCCGTTGAATGAGGTCTCCTACTACCGATAAACACATCTGATGCAGTTCATTTGCTGCATCTTCAAGTTGTTCAATCTGCTTAAGCGTAAATTCATAAGCAACCCCTTCAGACCAGTAAATTGAGCCATCGAGAGAAGGTAAATTAAAATAATCAAAACCAATATTTTGATGCTCCACTTGCCAGTCTGGACGTGGAGTAAATATTTTTCTTTTCATATTCAGTAAATGCCTGAGAATTTAGCCGCCGAAAGAGAAGCCGCTACGACCAAAACCCCCACGTATTGGGGATGAAGAAGATGCGCTTTTCGCCGTACATGAAATAATGGGATGACCTACACTCAAATTGCTGTAAGGATGTAAGGTATTTCCGTTAAAAGAAACTTCCCGATTATTTCGATAATACGCAGGACCTAAATAGCGGCTACCGACATAGCTAGAACCATGTCCACTTGAGCTATTTTCTTGTTTACATGTTTCATTATTCCAGTCGCGAGCACAGTCATATTGGTTGTTATATACATCTTGTACTAAAGGACCATCATTATGGCTACATGCCGTGAGTAATAAAGGGACCACGACAAGATTAATTTTTTTAGAACGCATGAGACTCCACACATTTTAATAAGTATGTTCGGCATAAAAACCGAATCGCTGTTATCTATTATGTTTCTGATTAGGAAAGATAAATTTTAGGTTGGCATATGATATTAATCTGCTTTTTTAAAGTACAGCCTATTTTAAAGATTTAAATGACAAGGCATCTCACGTGTAGATGCCTTGTTGTGATGAGTTAAGACTGCAATTGCTTTTTGTTGTGTCGTAAAGAGAGATAAGCAGTAATTGCTAACACTATTACGATAAAGCTTAACGAAATCCAGATTGGCATGTGGAATACATCAAGCAACAACATTTTCGCGCCAATGAACAATAAGATGATGCCTAAACCATACGGTAAGTAATGTAGTTTAGAAGCAGCGCCAGCAAGTAAAAAGAACATTGCGCGTAAACCTAAAATTGCCATTAAATTTGCTGTTAAAACAATAAACGGATCGCTAGTAACCGCGAAAATAGCAGGAATAGAATCTACCGCGAAAATCACATCTGAAGCTTCAACTAAAATCAAAACTAGAAATAACGGCGTTGCCCACAATAAACCATTTTGACGGACAAAGAATTTGTCACCATCAAGCTGTGGGGTAATACGCATGTGCTTACGTAGCCATTTTAAAACTTTGATATCTTCGATATTGGTTTCTTCTTCTTGGCCCTTTAAGAACTTAAAGCCTGTATATACCAAGAATGCACCGAAAATATAAAGCACCCAAGAGAACTCTTGTACGAACCATGCACCAATAAAGATAAAAAGGGTACGCAGTACGATTGCACCTAATACGCCGTAGAGCAAAATTTTACGTTGTAATGCAGCTGGAATAGCAAACGCCGCAAAAATCATTAACCAAACGAAAACGTTGTCAATTGCGAGGGACTTTTCAAGTAAGTAACCTGCAAAGTATTCCATGGTTTTTTGGTTTGCTAAGTTCACTCCAACCGTTTGTTGGAGATAAAGCCATAAACCACCACCAAATAAGGCTGCGACGCTTACCCATGCCACACTCCAGTAAGCAGCTTGCTTAATTGATACATCTTGACCTTGTTTTTGCTTAAAGCCTAAAAAGTCAATTAAGAGCATGACAATGACAATGCCAAAGAATGCTACGTACAGCCATAAATTGCCGATTGTTTCCATAAATCCTCCATACATCCGGCAATTGGGCATAAAAAAACCTCGACCAGTTGCCAGATGAATTAAACATCTGTATCAACATGATCAAGGTCTTGCCTACATCATGAATTTCACGATGCTCAGATACCGACTTTTAATAAAAGTGTATTGACGATATCTGACACATAACATTGCTGTTATGTTTGGAGGAGGCTACTCCCCTTGTCAAACTAAATTCTGTATTGGATAAAACCTATCCAATTTCACATAGAATGGCAGATTTTTTTGTATTACGCAACTGAACTTAATCTCGTGGTTTTAATATAAAAAAAGATCTACGCATTATTTAATCAAACCGCGGTCTAAAAGCGGTTTGCATATAATCTGGTAAAGGTGAATAAAGAATGCGGTCAAACTTGTACCGTAAGCATGCCAGAAGTAATAACCTGCCGTATTGACCAGAAGCGCGACAATAAAAGCCCCCAACATGTCTAAAGGGAAATGCACACCTAAATAAATACGTGACCACGCCACCACAAATGACAAAAATAACAGAATCATTCCAATCATTTTGCGCTGAGCAAACAAATAAGACAACGCGATGGTGCTGAAAATCAGCATATGATTACTTGGAAAAGACGCTGTTGGTGCATGTTCAATAAACGTTGTACCCACACCCATTACAAATGGTCTTGGATGGTGATAAAACAAAGAAATAACATAACCCACTAAAAGTGATATGCAGGTTAAAAAGACAGATTTAATGACCCTATTTTTTAAATCTTGATCGCCATAAAACCATAAAAATGTAAGGATGAATAACAGGATATACAGGAGATCATTAGCAAAAAAGATAGCAAGACGAATGATAAATTGACTCGCATCCTGAGCACCATTTATGACATGGAATAAGCTAAGGTTGAGTGTTTCTAAAGACATTCATATTCCAAACAAGAACAAAAAAACGTGGGCTATGATAAAGAATTAAGCCTATTGTCTTGATAAAGAATTGTCACAAAAATGAAATATAGTTTATTGATGAGTAAAGATTAATCAGCAGACCTAAATAATTTTTAATGCGTGATCTGGTGGTTAATATTAAAGTGTTAACGTGTTGGCACTTTATTCGAGAACGTTATTTTATGACTACTCAAGAAAAACAGAAAAAATTAAGTTTGAGGCCTTTATCTCCAAGAGATCCTAAACAGCCGCATAGAGCAGCAACTCCCCTCGAATTATTGTTCGATTTAATTTTTGTGGTCGCGATTGCAACAGCAGGTCAGCAGTTACACCACGCGATTATTGAAAATCATCTCTGGCATGCACTGCCAAGCTACTTAATGGTGTTTTTTGCGCTGTGGTGGGCATGGATGAATTTTTCATGGTTCGCTTCAGCTTACGATAATGATGATGCATTGTATCGATGCCTTACTTTTGTTCAGATTGTAGGTTCATTGGTGATGGCCGCAGGTATTCCTGATGTGTTTCGTAGTCAGGATTTTGACATCATTATTGTGGGCTATGTGATTATGCGCTTGGCTTTAGTCACCCAGTGGCTCAGAGCAGCAAAACATGATCCTGAACGGCGAGTTACGGCTTACCGCTATGCGATCGGTATAGTCTTGGTACAAATTGGCTGGCTTGTAGCTAACTTTGCTCATGTCCTTTCTATACCTCTATTTTTATGTCTAGTTGTGTTCGAGTTATTTGTTCCCATCTATGCAGAAAAACATTCGCCTACGCCGTGGCATCCTCATCATATTGTAGAGCGCTATGCTCTCCTCACTATTATTGTTTTGGGCGAATCAATTGTTGGTAGTTTTAATGCCATACGTGATGCGCTTGCGGCTCAATCTATCAATATTCCAGCCGTTTTCTTAATGATTGGTGGATTGATGCTCATGTTTGCAATGTGGTGGGCTTACTTTGATCGCAGTGAACAGCATCATCATTTTAAAGGTGTACGCCCATTTGTATGGGGTTATGGTCATTATTTTGTTTTTGTGAGTATTGCTGCGGTGGGTGCTGCGCTTGCCGCCGCCGTGGATGTCACTACCCATCATGCACATATCTCTGATTTATATATGGGTGTGATTGTTGCTGTGAGTGTGGTGCTTTATACCACTTGTATATGGATGTTATACGAGTTTGAGTGTTTAGCTGGAATTTCTAAATGGTTTTATCCTATTACCGCGCTTATTATTTTATGTATTCCATTCATTTGTAATAACGTGGGATATAGCGTGTTTGCAATGGGTATTGTTTATACCTTACGTTTATTTATTTCCAATAAATTTATGGAAACTATTGAATCTGAGTAGGTTTAAAAACGATTTAATAAAAAACGGGTTTCAATTTGAAACCCGTTTTTTAGATATTAAAGGAGCAATTTAGGCAGCTTTTGCTTTTAGTGCGCTTATAAGTTTTTGATGTAAGCCACCAAAGCCGCCATTAGACATAATCACAACAGCATCGCCTTCACCTGCTTCATTGACAATACGGTTAATAATTTCATCAAGTGAACGGCTGACTTGAGCACGGTTTGATGCAGCTTCAATTACAGGTTGTAAATCCCAGTCTAAACCTTCTGGCTGGTACCAGATAACGTCATCTGCTAATCGTGCTGAATGCGCTAAGCCATCCTTATGACTGCCCATACGCATGGTATTTGAGCGCGGTTCAATAATGGCCCATAAACGGCGTTCACCTAAGCGTTTACGTGCGCCATCTAAAGTAGTATCAATGGCTGTTGGATGGTGAGCGAAGTCATCATAAACCTCGATACCATTCACGGTATCGAGTAACTCCATACGGCGTTTTACACCGCCAAAGTTAGATAAAGCTTCACAAGCCTTTTCAAGTGCAACGCCCACATGTTGAGCGGCTGCAATGGTTGCCACAGCATTAGCTACGCTATGTTGCCCTGTCATGCTCCATTTCACCTCGCCAACGACATTGCCATTTTCGAGGACTTTAAAATGGCTGCCATCAATTGAAATTAATTCGGCAGACAATGCAGCTTTTTCATTCGCTTCTAAACTTGTACGAATCACTGGCGTCCAGCAACCCATTTCAAGCACTTCATCAATATGAGTTTCGGTAATTGGCGCAATAATACGGCCTTCACTTGGAATAGTACGAACCAGATGATGGAATTGTTTTTGAATCGCTGCTAGGTCATCAAAAATATCGGCATGGTCAAATTCAAGGTTATTTAAAATCGCCGTTTTTGGATGATAATGAACAAACTTAGAACGTTTATCAAAGAAAGCTGAGTCATATTCGTCGGCTTCAACGCAGAAGTATTTGCCACCGCCTAAACGAGCGCTTTCACTAAAACCAAGTGGAACACCGCCAATTAAAAAGCCTGGGTTTAAACCAGCCTGATCAAGTACCCAAGCCAACATGGTTGTTGTAGTTGTTTTTCCATGAGTACCCGCCACACCAAGGACATGTTTGCCTTGTAAAACGTGATCGGCAAGGAACTGTGGACCAGAAATATATGGCAGGCCTTCATTGAGCATATATTCCACGGCATCAATACCACGTTTCATGGCATTGCCGACAATAACCAAGTCCGGATGAGGCTGTAAATGGCTACGGTCATAGCCTTGCATGAGTTCAATACCTGCATTTTCTAACTGGGTAGACATTGGCGGGTAAACGTTTGAATCGGAACCTGTTACCTTATGTCCTAAATCACGAGCTAAAAGTGCTAAAGAGCCCATAAAAGTGCCACAAATACCCAAGATATGCAGATGCATTGCTCGCCTTCTCCACTGCTTTTGTACACAGTATTAATGTGAATTACTGTGTTTTCATTATTGATAAATTTGCCAGCAACGATAGCAAGGCTCAACTGGAAAAGATAGTCAAAATTCGTTGTTGTTCTACGTGTTTGAGGCACTCATAAAAGTACAGCTTTATTTTTTAGATTTAAGCTGAATTATAGTTTTATCTTTTATAATGTTTTTAATCCATATTAATACTTAAATCATCGTGACGATGAAGGATGTGCCTTTGAGCCCAACAGTTTTAGCTTTTGTGCTATTAATTATTTCGAACTGTTTTATGACACTTGCATGGTATGGGCATCTTAAATTTTTGCACCATGCTCCATTCTGGCAAGCGATTCTATTCGGTTGGATTATCGCCCTACTGGAATATAGTTTTATGATTCCAGCAACTCGAATCTTGAGTGATCAAAACTGGACCTTGGGTGAAATGAAAATTACCCAAGAAGTAGTCACTCTCATTGTATTTGTGCCATTTATGGTGTTGTTATTTAAGCAACCGTTTAAATTAGACTATGTTTGGGCCATGTTATGCCTGTTTGGCTGCGTCTATTTTGTATTTAGAAGCCAGTAAAATTATTTGAAATCAGGTTTTCAGATAGATCGTTGTTAAATCCATCGGATTCATGCTTTTTCCTCATAAACTTGGGCTTTGGGGTGAGTGAAAAAACAGCTATAATATTGGCCTCATCTTTTTCTCTCATGCTTGGCTTGGTGCAAGTCGAGTTTTTACCATTTTTACGCTTTGGAAATGCCAATGAACGCGGTCGCAACAGATACCCAACCTTTAGTCGGAATTATCATGGGTTCCCAGTCCGATTGGGCAACGCTTGAACATACTGCCAATATGCTTAAACAGCTTGGTGTCCCATTTGAAGCGGAAGTGGTATCTGCTCACCGTACGCCAGACCGTTTATTTGAATATGCAGAAACTGCGCGTGATCGTGGTATTCAAGTGATTATTGCAGGCGCCGGTGGTGCTGCGCACTTACCAGGTATGTGTGCTGCAAAAACTGACTTACCTGTGTTGGGTGTACCAGTTAAATCATCAATTTTAAATGGTGTAGATTCATTACTTTCAATCGTACAAATGCCAGCAGGTATCGCAGTCGGTACTTTGGCAATTGGTCCAGCTGGTGCGACCAATGCTGCGATTATGGCTGCTCAAATCTTAGGTTTAACTCGTCCTGAAATCGCAAAAAATGTTGCAGATTTCCGTGCTGCGCAAACTGATAAAGTTGCAAGCAACAATATTCCGGGACAGGTTTAAGAGGCTGAAATGGATAAAACTATCGGTATTTTTGGTGGTGGGCAATTGGGCCGCATGATGGCACAAGCAGCGTTACCATTAAATATTCAATGTACTTTTTTTGAAGCAAATACAGATTGTCCAGCAGGTGTTTTAGGCCAAGTTTTTTCTAGCCAAGATGAACAAGGTTTAAAGCAGTTTATTGAAAGCGCTGATGTTTTTAGTCTTGAGTTTGAAAATACGCCGGTTGCGGACGTAGATGTTTTAACACAAACCAAAACATTGCACCCTCCCCGTATTGCTTTAGCAACTGCGCAAAATCGTTTATCAGAAAAAGCATTGTTTGATGAACTTGCGATTCCAGTTGCGCCGTATCGTGCTGTAGACAGCCTAGAAAGCTTAAAAAAAGCTGTTGCTGAGCTTGGTTTGCCGATTGTACTCAAGACAGCAACTGGTGGATATGACGGCAAAGGTCAGTTTGTACTTCGTTCAGAAGACCAAATTGATACAGCTTGGGCTGAACTTGGTCCTGCAAAAAGTTTAGTTGCTGAAAGTTTTGTGAAATTTTCTCGCGAAGTTTCGATTATTGCAGTACGCGGTCAAAATGGTGAAGTAAAAACTTGGCCATTAGCTGAAAACCACCATCACAACGGTATTTTGTCGCACTCAATCGTACCTGCACCGAACAGTGAAGCTCTACAACCTGTAGCTCAAGACTACATTACTCGTTTGTTAAATCATCTCAACTATGTTGGTGTCCTGACTCTCGAGCTATTTGTGACAGAACAAGGCTTATGTGCAAATGAGATGGCACCACGTGTGCATAACTCTGGCCACTGGTCAATTGAAGGCGCCGTATGTTCACAGTTTGAAAACCATATTCGAGCTGTTGCAGGACTACCATTGGGTTCAACAGACGTTGTTCGACCAACGGTTATGATCAATATTATTGGTCAGCATCCTAAAACTGAAGATGTTTTGGCACTAAATGGCGCTCATCTGCACCTTTATAACAAATCAGAACGTGCTGGCCGTAAGTTGGGCCACATTACATTAATGCCTGTGGATAGTAATGAATTGACGAATTTATGCCGTCAATTAGCGAAAATTTTGCCAGAACCACTCGCATTGACAGCTGATATGACCATTTAATTAAGTTAAAATTTCTAAAAAGCGATCTTCGGATCGCTTTTTTTGTCTTTTAAATTTAAAAAATTTAAGAAACCTAATGTTGTTCTGCTGTGGATAACTTTTATTAAGCTTTTTGAATTTAAATAAAGGTTCTAATTTTGAATTTAAATAAAGGTTCTAATTTTGAATTTAAAAAATCAAATAAGTCGTTTTGGTGATTTTGAATTTAAAATAAGTTATCCCCAATGCTTAAAGTTTGAATTTAAATCTGGTGCTCCAGCTTGTGTTTGTTTTGAATTTAAAAAGATGTATGTTGTCTGGGTGGTGTTTTGAATTCAAAACTACATCTAACTTTTAAATTTAAAACATGTATTCATGAGTAGCTAAGGCCTTATAGTTCGTAAGGATGATGAAAAGTATAAAGAATATAGTGTGTAAGGTAGTTTAGGTGTGGGTTTTATAAGTTATCCATAGATGGATTGGGTTTAGGTTTTTAAATTTAAAGTGATATTTTGAATTTAAACTACAGGAGAGATTTTTGAATTTAAAAACCAATTAATCTTGTGTAAGAAGTTTTAAATTCAAAACTAGATGTAAAATTTGAATTTAAAACTTTGGCAATGAATTTAAAGAAGTAATTATGAATTCAAATTTACGATTTCTCTCTGAAAATTTTGAGTCCATAATGGTATGGTACAGACAAATTTAAATTTAAAAATTGAACTAGGATAATATGCGACGTTTTTCTTGTATTGTTGGGTCTATATTTTTGGCAATGACTCAGGCTCAAGCAGAGCTGGTAATAAATGGTTCTACTTCTACAATATCTAGTAATGCGACTGTTCCAGTAACGAATAGCAATACTTATACGCCTAATAATAATTTCCAGAGTTGTTTAGCAAATTTACGTTCACAAGCAATTGCTGCTGGAGTTTCAGGTAGCACTTATGACCGCTATACGCAAAATTTAACGCCAGACTACTCAGTAATTGATAAGTTAAATTATCAGCCAGAATTTTCTACACCGATTTGGGACTATTTATCTGGTCTTGTAGATGAAGAGCGTGTTGAGCTTGGGAAACAAAAATTAGCGCAATATCGAGATGTTTTAAATCGTGCATCTCAAGCTTATGGCGTACCAGCTGAAACAATTGTAGCAGTGTGGGGTGTTGAAAGTAATTTTGGAGATATTTCTGGAAAATATCCTTTATTGCAAGCACTTGGAACATTAAGTTGTGAAGGGCGCCGACAAAGTTATTTCCGTACAGAATTTTTTGCCACTATGCGTATTTTACAACGTGGCGATTTAACCGAAGATCAACTTAAAGGCTCATGGGCTGGTGCATTTGGACATACACAGTTTATGCCATCAACTTATGAACGCTTAGCTGTTGATTTTGATGGTGATGGTCGCCGAGATTTAGTGTCGAGTACGGCAGATGCATTGGCATCGACGGCTAATTTCTTAAATAAAGCGGGTTGGCAAACGGGAATGCCTTGGGGTTTTGAAGTCAAAATTCCGTCAGGTATGTCAATTGATGGAGAAGGACGCCGCTCTAAAAAATCATTGAGTAGCTGGAGTGCACGTGGAGTAACCCGAATTGATGGTACACCTTTAATTCAAGGTGCTTTGTCTGATAGTACACCTGCCGGTTTAATGGCACCAGCAGGAGTAAATGGCCCAGTGTTTTTAGTATTTAAAAATTTTGATGCCATTTATAGCTATAACGCAGCCGAAAGTTATGGACTTGCGATTGCACATTTATCTGATCGCTTAAAAGGGGGCAAGCCATTCATTGCTTCTTGGCCAACAGATGACCCAGGTACTTCTCGTGCAGAGCGTCGTGAGATTCAGCAATTTCTGATTAATCGTGGCTATGATATTGGTGCTGTAGATGGCTTAATTGGTGATAAAACACGTATTGCTATCCGCCAAGAGCAGACTCGTTTAGGCTTAAATCCAACTGGACGGGCAGGGCAGCAAATTTTAAGAGCCTTCCGTCAAGAACAAGCCCGAAAAATGATGCAATAAGGCATTAAATAAAAAAGGTCTGCATATGCAGACCTTTTTTATTTAGCAGTTAAACTATGGATCAATCTAGCTTTACAGCTTCCAAAATGTCCAAAATAACTGAAGTGACATCTTGGCTTAAATCACGATCATTAAAGATTTCATAAGCAGTAATAGTGACATCGGTGTCACTTGGTAACTGCTTCTGTTCTTCTTCAATTAAATGTTCGATAGGTAGTAATGTCTGCTTAACTTCAAGATGTAAAATATCTTTATATTCAATATTTTCATCTTCAAGCTCAATTTCTTGCTCATTAAAGTAAGGCAGTAAAATAGAATGAAGGTACGGTTTAAGTTCAATAATATCAAATAGTTCGATATCTCGAGTTTGTTCAATCGTACTAATGTGGTCATTTACTTCAATCAGGATATGATAATAACTCATCTTGATCTCCATTCTATTTTAGACGGCTCTTACAACCACAATAACATGACTTTGACATGAATTTCGATGTATCTATTTATAAAATAGATACATCATTATGTCTCATATCTAATTATTGAGGTAAAGCGTTTAATAGATCACGATCAGCGTCAGTTAAAATATCACTTTTTTTATCACTGTCTTTGCGAACTGAGTACATTAACGCGCCTGGTTGATTGCTATGTTTCAAGCCAAGCGCATGGCCTAACTCATGAGCAATCGTTAAACGTAAATCATCGATAGAGCTATACTCATAGATTGTGATTTGTTTACCGTTATAAATGCCTTTCTTAAATACATCAGCTTGGGCATTTTGCTTAAACTGATTTAATGATTGATTGAACTGGTCATTAATCTGGTTAAAGTGATTAACCTTTTTGTTTAAGTCCGCAGCTTGCTGATTGTAAGCAGCAATATCTTTCTTTAAAGAAACAGTTTGTTTCTGTAAATCTTTTTGAGTTTTCGCAAGAGATTTTGCTGTGTATTCAGGTGCTAATTTACCTTCATTAAATTGCATCATTTGTTGATCAAAATTCTTCAACTTCTCATTTAAGATCTGTTTCTTGTTTTCAAGATCAGATTGAGTTTGACTTAAATTTTGCTTCAACTGCTTAATTTGCTGTTGTTCATCAACTACGCGTTGTTGATCTTGTTTAAATTGAGCAGAGATTTTTTGACGCTGTTCTGAACGATTTTTGCTGTCATCGTATACAAGACGAATTTCTAACTTTGCATTTGGATCATAAGTAAAGTAATTTTTACCCGTACCTTCTTTCCAAATATCAGCAGCTTGCTGAGTAATCTGAATTAATTGATCTTGACTTAAACCAAAACGAGGATCGACTTCAGCAATTTTATATGTCAAATGTTGAGCATTTTTCTGCTGAACTTGAGTATTTGCAGAAGTAGCCAAGTGAGCATTGGCCTGAAAATTAGAAAAAGCAAAGGCTACGCCTAGTAACAAAGATGTTAAACGCATAATTGATGGGGGAGATTTAAAAAAAACGTATTATAAGAATATAAAGTGAAAAATCAATCAAAAAATATACAATTTTGATAAATAAATGAGACTTTAGTCTCATTATTTTTTACCGTTTGCCAAATTATTTGTTAGTAAAATTTGAACAGTTTTAATTTTATTTAGTTTATTTAATCAGTTAGTTTTAATGATTTTCGTTATTAGAACTATAAAATGAACTCAGTAAGTCTAAATCTGCATGCGTTAATTTGAAGTTATGAATATCTTGCTCTTTTAAACGAGGATACATTAAAGATTTAGGGTCAGTAGTGTGTTTTAGTCCCAGTGCATGTCCAAATTCATGGGCAAGTGTTAGACGCAAATCATCAAATGAATTAAAACCATAAATTTGAATCTGATTTTGACTGAATAAACCTTTGTGAAAAGTCTCTGGACTAGCCGTTGTACTTAAATTAAATTGTTTAATAGATTGACTAAGCAGACTTTGCTGTTGATTTATTTGCTTAATTTGTGCATTAAGATTTTCTATTTTATTGTTATGTTGAGAAAATTTTGTTTTTAACTTTAATGATAATTCGGTTAGCTCTGCTTGACGTTTAATTAAATCAGCTTGTTTAAATTTACTATTATCTCCTTGGTTAAAAAGAGTTACATCCTTTTGATATTGTTCAAATCTATTATTTAGTTCCTCTTTTGCTTCATGCAAAAGAGCAGTTTCCTGATCTATTTGTTGTTTAGATAATAGAACAGCTTTATTTTTTTCTCGCAATTCTTCCTGCTGTTGTAATAACTTATTTATATTAATTTTTCTTTCATTTTGAACAGCTTGATAATCATCAAACACTAAATTAATTGTAAGTTCTGCTTGTGGGTCATAAATAAAATAAGTTTTTCCTGTCTCTTTCTGCCAAATCCCAGCAGCTTCTTGACCAATTTGAATAAATTGTTCCTTAGTAATATGAAAACGTGGATCTATATAATCAATCTTGTATTTTAGAGGTTGATTAAAAGAAATAGTTGATAAACGGCTTTGAGCAAAAGCAACTGTGTATAAGCTCATACTTAAGTAAAAGCTCATTCCCCACCATAGAAATTTTTTCGTGGCAAAAATAAAAATATAAATAAATTCTTATTGTTAGTAAGTAATTCGGATCCGTCAAAGTGATAATGGAGACCAGAGTTGGTGGTTGTTTTGTGATCTTGCTAAAGAAAGGGAAGGGATAAATCTATTTATTTGGCACTAATGGAAAATTTAATGAATTTAATAACAGTGATTTTAATTTTTTAAAATAATTATAAATAATAAAAAGTTAATTTTAATAATTGACTATTTTGACTGCAAAATAACCAAATTGATATAAAAACAATAATTGTTTCTTTTTGTAACTCATAAAAAACCGCGCTTTCGCGCGGTCTTTTCTAAAGAGACAAATTATTTTTTGTCATCTTTTACTTCTGTGAATTCAGCATCTACAACGCCATCATCAGCTTTTTGTTGACCCGCATCGCCACCTTGGAATGCATTAGGATCAAAACCTTCAGCACCACCAGCTTGTTGTGCTTGTTCATAAGCACGTTGAGTGATCGGCATCAAGATGTTTTGTAAAGCTTCAGTTTTTGCTTTGATCGCTTCAACATCATTTTCTTTAGTTGCTGCTTCAAGTTCAGAAACCGCTGTGCTTACCGCTGTTTTTTCATCTTCAGTCACTTTGTCACCAAGATCTTTAACAGCTTTGTTCGAGCTTGAAATTAATGCATCAGCTTCGTTACGAGCTTTTGCAAGTTCTTCAAACTTACGGTCTTCTTCAGCATTCGCTTCAGCATCTCTAATCATCGCTTCGATTTCAGCATCAGATAAACCTGAGTTTGCTTTAATCTGAATCGATTGCTCTT
Source organism: Acinetobacter nosocomialis (assembly GCA_025736915.1). Taxonomy (GTDB): domain Bacteria; phylum Pseudomonadota; class Gammaproteobacteria; order Pseudomonadales; family Moraxellaceae; genus Acinetobacter; species Acinetobacter nosocomialis_A. Next base: position 1,998,325 of record CP107049.1, read on the forward strand.
TACCAGTGCTCTTATCTTTCGCAGATACTTTCAAGATACCATCAGCGTTGATGTCAAACGATACTTCAATTTGCGGCACACCACGTGGAGCAGGTGGGATATCGCCTAATTGGAAGTTACCCAACAATTTGTTTTGTTGAGCCATTTTACGTTCACCTTGGTAAACCGAAATATCTACAGCTGGTTGGTTATCAGCAGCAGTAGAGAACACTTGTGATTTCTTCGCAGGAATCGTCGTGTTTTTCTCAATGATTGGTGTTAATACACCACCCATTGTTTCAATACCTAAAGTTAATGGTGTTACGTCAAGAAGCAATACGTCATTCTTGTCACCAGACAATACAGCACCTTGAATTGCAGCACCGATTGCAACTGCTTCGTCAGGGTTCACGTCTTTACGTGGCTCTTTACCAAAGAATTCTTGTACTTTTTGTTGTACAAGTGGCATACGAGACTGACCACCAACCAAGATTACGTCAGAGATGTCAGAAGTCGAAAGACCAGCATCTTTAAGAGCAATACGGCAAGGTTCAATTGTACGAGCAACTAAGTCAGCAACTAAACCTTCAAGTTTTGCACGAGTTACGTTGATCACTAAGTGTTTAGGACCAGTCGCATCAGCCGTGATGTATGGAAGGTTGATTTCAGTTGCATTAGATGAAGAAAGCTCGATTTTTGCTTTTTCAGCAGCTTCTTTCAAACGTTGTAACGCAAGTGGATCATTTTTCAAGTTCACACTTTGTTCTTTCTTGAATTCTTCAACCAAGTATTCAATTAATGCGTTATCAAAGTCTTCACCACCAAGGAAAGTATCACCGTTAGTTGATAACACTTCGATTTGTTGGTCGCCATCAAGGTCTGCGATTTCAATGATAGATACGTCAAAAGTACCACCACCTAGGTCGTAAACTGCAACTTTACGGTCGCCTTCTTTTTTGTCCATACCGAACGCAAGTGCAGCAGCAGTTGGTTCGTTAATGATACGTTTAACATCTAAACCAGCAATTTTACCTGCATCTTTAGTTGCTTGACGTTGAGCATCGTTAAAGTAAGCAGGAACAGTAATAACTGCTTCTGTAACTGTTTCACCTAAATAATCTTCTGCAGTTTTCTTCATCTTTTTCAAGATTTCAGCAGAGATTTGTTGAGGTGCTAGTTTTTTATCGTTTACTTCAACCCAAGCATCGCCATTGTCTGCTTTGATGATTTTATACGGTACAAGACCAATGTCTTTTTGTACTGCTTGATCTTCATAACGACGACCAATTAAACGCTTGATTGCGAATAATGTGTTTTTAGGGTTTGTTACTGCCTGACGCTTAGCGCTTTGACCAACTAAGATCTCGCCATCTTTATAAGCAATGATCGATGGAGTTGTACGTGCGCCTTCAGCGTTTTCGATTACTTTTACTTTATCGCCTTCAAGTACAGCAACACATGAGTTGGTAGTACCTAAGTCAATACCAATAATTTTTGCCATTTGGTGTGTTCCTCTAAAATTCTGTTGCAATGTTTTGCTTGTTATTCGATATGAGAGTCAATCGGTTTTTTTCAAGCATTTTTATGAAAAAAAATCAAAAAACTCTCAAATTCTTGTGCTTTTAGCAAAGCGATGCTTCGCTTTTGTTCGTTTTATTGACCAACCATAACCATAGCAGGGCGCAACAAGCGACCATTTAAGGTATAGCCTTTTTGTAAAACGGTGCCGATTTCATTGGCTTTGGCATTTGGATCAATACCAACAGCTTGGTGTAAATCTGCGTTGAAACCATTTTGAGTATCAGCTTCTACAACGCCAAATTTCTCAAGAGTCGTTAACAATGACTTCAAAGTTAACTTAATACCTTCAAGTACAGGTGTTTCTTCGCCACCAGCAGCTTGAATTGCACGTTCTAAATTGTCGACAGAATCCAACAATTCTTTGGCAAATTTTTCAAGCACAGTTTCTTTATGCTTCTCAGACTCACGTTGAATACGCTCTACACTTTTTTGCGCTTCGTAAACTGCATTGGCAGTACGAGCTTTTTCAAGTTTAAGATTTTCTTCTAGTTTAGTGATTTGCGCTTGTAAAGATTCAACGGTAACGTCGTTTGCTTGCTCTACACCTTCAGCCTGAGTTTGCTCGTTAGATTGCTCAGCTTGCTCATTTTGAATGTCTTGAGCTTGCTCGTTTTGCTCATTAGCCATTGATGATCTCCGTTTAAATGGGTTTTTAAACATGTACAGTCCTTTTTGGCATCAGTATTTACTGTGTAAAACCTGAACTGCCATGCATATGCTGTAATTCATTAATAGGGATGAAGTATGGGCATTGCCTAAAAATTCAAGCGTACACGGCAATTTAAAGCTTTTAATTTTGCGGTTTTAAGTAAAAATCCAGATTTTCGATCATAAAAGCTATAAATTCTTGAGTGATTCGGGGTAAATGTTGTCTAGAAGCATACACAACCGACAAACTTAACTCAGGAGCCGTAAAATTTTTAAATAAAGCCGTCAGGCGTTTTTCTTTTAAATCTTTCTCAACTAATAATGACGGTAACATCGCAACTCCCTGAGCATGTAAGCACATATCGTAAAGCGCGTTCACATCATTACTTTTAAAAGTAACATTTAAAGGATAGTTCTGAGGTTGCTGTTCATTATCAAAAAGTGTCCAGAATTGATGCTGGCTATGGTGAGCAATACATTCATGCTGAATAAGTTGACGAGGATGGAGCAGGGGGCTGTGCTGTTTTAAATAATCAGGATGAGCACAGAAAACAGACTCAATCTGACAAACTGGCCGAGCAATTAAACCATCAGCTACCTTTTGAGTAATACGTAGCGCCAAATCCACTTGTGCGTCTATAAGATCAATTGTGCTTTCAGTTAGGTAAACATCAAACTGAATATGAGGATGCTGTCGCTTAAATTGACGAATACATTCTGCTACCCCAAGTTCAAATAAAAATAAACCGCATGTAAAACGGATTGTACCGTTATGTTGCTCAGGCGCTGCGAGCTCTTGTAAAAGTTGTTGTTGCTGTAAAATATTTTCACAGTAGAGCAGAGCTTTTTCACCTGCGGGAGTAAGAGATATTTTTCGGGTATTTCTCTGAAAAAGTCGAGTTGAGAACGTGTGTTCAAGGTGCTCAAGATAACGCGAAACCATGGCACGAGAATAATTAAGATGCTCTGCGGCTTTAGTCAAATTGCCATGTTGTGCAATAGAAACAAAGACCTGAATCGCTTTTAAAGTGTCCATATGTCTAGCTATTATTACAATATATGCAACAGTTTATCTTAAATTAGTGCATTTATCTTACATAAATTGCAATTTAAAGTATTTCTCATGAAACAGGAGAATACCTAATGAAATTATTTAAATTAACCGCTTCTGCACTTGCTACTGCAACAGCATTAACTATGGCTCAGTCAGCTTTTGCTCAAGACCTAAAAATCCAGAGTTTTCTGGCTAAACCAGAACACTTTGGTGTGACTTCAACCTTAATAGAAGGGGATAAAGAGGTTTTACTAGTTAATGCACAATTTTCAAAATCTGAAGCATTGCGCATTGCCGCAAATATTCTCGATAGCGGTAAAACATTAAAAACAATTTTTGTAAGCTATGGTGACCCAGACTATTACTTCGGTTTAGATGTCTTTAAAGAGTATTTCCCGAATGTACAGATTATTGCCACTCCGGAAACAGTAAAACATATCCAAGATACTCAAGCGCTTAAAGTTAAGTATTGGGGACCAAAAATGGGTGCAAATGCACCTAGCCAAATTATTGTGCCTCAAGCTTATACAGCTAAGACTTTAAAACTTGAAAATGAATCAATCGAGATTAAAGGTAAAAAAGAGCTTACTTATTTATGGGTACCGTCTGCAAAAGCAGTAGTAGGGGGGATTCCTGTGTCTTCAGGCATTCATTTATGGATGGCCGATACCCCTAAAACTAAAGATCGTGCCGAAGTTATTCAATCTTTAGAAAGCATCAAAGCTCTTCAGCCTCAAATTGTTGTACCTGCTCATATGGTTGAAGGAGCTCCACAAGGTCTCGATGCGGTTAATTTCTCAATTAACTATTTAAATAGTTATGAAAAGGCAGCTAAGGCAACTAAAAACTCTGCTGAGTTGAGCAAACTTATGCAAAAGCAATATCCAACTCTTCAAAGTGTGGATAGCTTGGAGTTAGGGGCTAAAGTTGTAAAAGGTGAAATGCAGTGGCCATAATGTAACGTTTAAGCCATATTCACTTTCAAAAAAGCCGCGATCATTCGCGGCTTTTTTGTGAAGAAACCACTTTTAAGGGTAAAAAAGCTCTGTAACAGTCTACGTACCTTATATAGAGTTTCTATAAATGGAAAAATTTTAAATATAAAGGCTCAGCAGAATAAAAAGAAAAAATTGATAAAATTAAACAAACGTTTATCTACGGTTTAATTTATAAATTAGGTTGGTCAGATTAAAAAATTGAATTTAATAAAAAATTGCAGAATTTGTACTTCTACTACTACAAAAGACAACCAATGATACGCACGTCAGAAAAAAAAATTGTGAATTATAGGCAGCGCGAAGATGAACTTTGCATTTAAACGTTTGTCGTAATGAAAGGAAAGCAATCATGAAAAAATTAGGTCTTATCTCTGTAGTACTTGCTGGTGTTGCTCTTACAGCTGTTGGTTGTGCATCTGAAGCTGGTTTAAACGCATCAGGTTCTGCTCAAACAAGTGCTAGCCCATCTGGTGTACACGCTGGTGCTGGTATCGACGCAGGTGTTTCTGGTCAAGCTCAACCAGGTCAAGTAGATGCTGGTGCTTCTGGTTCAGTTTCAGGTTCTGCAACTGCTCAGTAATTCACTGCTAAAATAAGAGATATGAGTTTATAGAACATATATGTTCAAGATGCCGATACATATATGAAATGAGCTGCTACTCATTTTCTATAAATGAAAGAGAATTTATATTTCTCAAAAAAGCCCCAGAAGACTTATCTCTTTGGGGCTTTTTATATAATAGTGAATTTAATCATCATGACGATAATCTCGGCGATCATGATCTCGATCTTCTACCCGTTTTTTATCCCAATCATGGTGCCTTTTTTCCCATTCACGACGATCTTTTTCTTGTTCACGAATATCTTTACGTTGTTGTTCATATACTCGTTGACGCTCTTCCCAACGTTTCCGTTCCCAATCATTATATCGACGTTGATCGTCACGATCATAGCGACGATCATGATCATGGTAACCATATCCGCCACCACGATAATAAGGGTCATCTGGATAAGCAACACAGCCTACAGTTAAAAGACTGGTTGCTAACATAGTAACAACTAGTTTTGCTGACATAGCAGTACCTCTTTTTGTCTGTTAACAATAATTGGCAAAAAAGTCCTGTTTTAATCGACAGATTTGTTAATGACATTTGCTATAAATCAGATTAGCGTAGATTGGTTTTTACCTTTGTATCTTGATTGCATGAGTTGTATGCGAATATAGTCAAACAACAAAGAATTCTGTAGAAAATATGAAGGATAAGAGGGATTCAAGGAGACAGGCATGACAGCATTTAATCAAAAAATTCAAACATTGCTAGATAAAGGACAAGGCCCTGCCGCTCGAGCACTCGATAGGTTGCCTCGACTAGCCCAAGAATCTCTCGCTAAAATTTTAGGATATTCTTATCAGTATCCAGATCTCGATTCATTTACTAAATGCATGATGGCTGTGCAAATTAAACAGGGGAAAGAGGGCTTTATTGGCTCTGACCCCATTCAATCAAGAAGAATGTTTGATGCACAAATGCAGGCTATACGCCAAAAACCAACTTATATTGATTCAGTAGAGGATATTCGCCTACCACTACAAAGCGGTACAATCTTTGCCAGACATTATCATCCTGCTTCTAACAAGAAACTGCCATTAATTGTGTTTTATCACGGAGGTGGTTTTGTCGTGGGTGGTTTAGATACTCATGATGAGGTTTGTCGTTTATTAGCTAAATATGCAAAAGTACAGGTACTCAGTATCGACTATCCTCTTGCTCCGGAAGTTTCACCACAACATTTAATTCAGTCATGTGAAGATGCATTAGCATGGGTTTATCAAAACCGCAGACAATTAAAAATTTTAAAAAATAGAATAGCGGTCGCAGGGGACAGTGCTGGTGGAAATATTAGTACTGTTGTTGCGCAAAGATCAGTAAATAAAGCTTATGCTCCGCAAGCACAATTACTTATCTATCCAACAGTGGATTTCAAAAGCAGACATCCTTCTTTTTATGCTTATAACGAAGGGTTGGTTTTAACAAATACCGATATTGATTACGTCACACAATATTATGCAACTCAGCATAATGTAGAACTTGACGATCCAATTATTTCACCTACCTATGGCAACCTAAAGAAAAATCCACCAGCTTTTGTGATTACAGCTGGACATGATGTCTTACATGACGAAGCAAAAATATATAGTCATAAGTTAAGACAAAATGGCGTAAAAATGTATTACGAAGAATTTCCGGAACAGACCCATGGTTTTATTAACCTGACACCAATTTCTAGAAAAGCAAAACGCCATACTATCGAAATTAGTAAAAATTTCAGAAAATTCTGGGATAAAAATAGTTAAGCAAACTCAACAATCCATGTTTCACGTGGAACATGGATTAAATAAAAAGTAGCATTAAAATTCTTAATAAATACTCACTAGAATTCTTTGCTGTAGACGATTAGATTTAATGATTATCTTTTTATAAAGTTTATTGTAGGAAAATATGAAAAAGCTATTGATGTTGTTTTGTCTAGGTCTAAGCAGTCACTCAGTATGGGCTAATAGCTTAGTTGAGATGCAAACAAATTTGGGCAACATCGAAATAGAGTTGTATGACGATAAAGCACCGATTAGTGTGAATAACTTTAAAAGCTATATAAAGTCTGGTTTTTATAAAGAGACCATCTTCCATCGTGTGATTCCAGGTTTCATGGCACAAGGTGGTGGCATGACTGTAAATATGCAGGAAAAGACAACACGAGCGCCTATTAAGAACGAAGCAGGAAATGGTATTGCAAATACACGCGGTACTTTAGCTATGGCTCGTACATCAGATCCAGATTCAGCTACTAGTCAGTTTTTTATAAATGTTGCAGATAATAAATTTCTTAACCGTTCACCAGGAAATCCAGGATACGCCGTTTTTGGTAAAGTGGTAAAAGGAATGGATGTAGTTGACCGTATTGTTCAGGTTCCTACATCAAACTATGGCATGCATCAAAACGTGCCAAAACAGCCTATAAAGATTGTAGATATAAAGATTAAAACAGCGATAAAATAAATTAATGATATAAATCAATTTCTTAATAGTTTTAAAAGTTTTATTTGAGTGAAAAAGAACCGGTCGAACACGGATATTTATAAAAGTGCTTGCGTACCGGTTTTTTTTCCCTATAATGCACTCATCCCGACGCGATACACGAGAATATCTTAGCTTACAGGGTTAAGATAAAAGCTTAGTATTGTGTCGAATCTGTCTCTGACGAAGAGCAGAAAAATCATTAAGAGAATTGAAGAACAACTTGTGTGGATTTTTACTGATTGATTAATCGAAATAATTTTCATTGATTGATTGGTTTAAATTACTCGAAGTTTATTTGAGCGAAATTTAAGTCAGTAATTGATGAGCCAGAATTGGTACCTTGTCTTTAAATAAGGTGCAAAATGATTTTAACTGAAGAGTTTGATCATGGCTCAGATTGAACGCTGGCGGCAGGCTTAACACATGCAAGTCGAGCGGGGAAAGGTAGCTTGCTACTGGACCTAGCGGCGGACGGGTGAGTAATGCTTAGGAATCTGCCTATTAGTGGGGGACAACATCTCGAAAGGGATGCTAATACCGCATACGTCCTACGGGAGAAAGCAGGGGATCTTCGGACCTTGCGCTAATAGATGAGCCTAAGTCGGATTAGCTAGTTGGTGGGGTAAAGGCCTACCAAGGCGACGATCTGTAGCGGGTCTGAGAGGATGATCCGCCACACTGGGACTGAGACACGGCCCAGACTCCTACGGGAGGCAGCAGTGGGGAATATTGGACAATGGGCGCAAGCCTGATCCAGCCATGCCGCGTGTGTGAAGAAGGCCTTATGGTTGTAAAGCACTTTAAGCGAGGAGGAGGCTACTCTAGTTAATACCTAGGGATAGTGGACGTTACTCGCAGAATAAGCACCGGCTAACTCTGTGCCAGCAGCCGCGGTAATACAGAGGGTGCAAGCGTTAATCGGATTTACTGGGCGTAAAGCGCGCGTAGGCGGCTAATTAAGTCAAATGTGAAATCCCCGAGCTTAACTTGGGAATTGCATTCGATACTGGTTAGCTAGAGTGTGGGAGAGGATGGTAGAATTCCAGGTGTAGCGGTGAAATGCGTAGAGATCTGGAGGAATACCGATGGCGAAGGCAGCCATCTGGCCTAACACTGACGCTGAGGTGCGAAAGCATGGGGAGCAAACAGGATTAGATACCCTGGTAGTCCATGCCGTAAACGATGTCTACTAGCCGTTGGGGCCTTTGAGGCTTTAGTGGCGCAGCTAACGCGATAAGTAGACCGCCTGGGGAGTACGGTCGCAAGACTAAAACTCAAATGAATTGACGGGGGCCCGCACAAGCGGTGGAGCATGTGGTTTAATTCGATGCAACGCGAAGAACCTTACCTGGCCTTGACATAGTAAGAACTTTCCAGAGATGGATTGGTGCCTTCGGGAACTTACATACAGGTGCTGCATGGCTGTCGTCAGCTCGTGTCGTGAGATGTTGGGTTAAGTCCCGCAACGAGCGCAACCCTTTTCCTTATTTGCCAGCGAGTAATGTCGGGAACTTTAAGGATACTGCCAGTGACAAACTGGAGGAAGGCGGGGACGACGTCAAGTCATCATGGCCCTTACGGCCAGGGCTACACACGTGCTACAATGGTCGGTACAAAGGGTTGCTACACAGCGATGTGATGCTAATCTCAAAAAGCCGATCGTAGTCCGGATTGGAGTCTGCAACTCGACTCCATGAAGTCGGAATCGCTAGTAATCGCGGATCAGAATGCCGCGGTGAATACGTTCCCGGGCCTTGTACACACCGCCCGTCACACCATGGGAGTTTGTTGCACCAGAAGTAGCTAGCCTAACTGCAAAGAGGGCGGTTACCACGGTGTGGCCGATGACTGGGGTGAAGTCGTAACAAGGTAGCCGTAGGGGAACCTGCGGCTGGATCACCTCCTTAACGAAAGATTGACGATTGGTAAGAATCCACAACAAGTTGTTCTTCATAGATGTATCTGAGGGTCTGTAGCTCAGTTGGTTAGAGCACACGCTTGATAAGCGTGGGGTCACAAGTTCAAGTCTTGTCAGACCCACCATGACTTTGACTGGTTGAAGTTATAGATAAAAGATACATAACTGATGATGTAAGCTGGGGACTTAGCTTAGTTGGTAGAGCGCCTGCTTTGCACGCAGGAGGTCAGGAGTTCGACTCTCCTAGTCTCCACCAGAACTTAAGATAAGTTCGGATTACAGAAATTAGTAAATAGAGATTTCGGTCTTGGTTTATTAACTTCTGTGATTTAAGTATCACGGTATTAAGCATGACCTGACGAAGGCGTGTTTACTCATTAACAGATTGGCAAAATTGAGTCTGAAATAAATTGTTCACTCAAGAGTTTAGGTTAAGCAATTAATCTAGATGAATTGAGAACTAGCAAATTAACTGAATCAAGCGTTTTGGTATATGAATTTAGATTGAAGCTGTACAGTGTTTAAGTACACAGACAACAGATAGTAGCGATGAAGAATCGCACGGACAACACTCACTTGTAGGTGTTGACGACTGTTTGGGGTTGTATAGTCAAGTAATTAAGTGCATGTGGTGGATGCCTTGGCAGTCAGAGGCGATGAAAGACGTGATAGCCTGCGAAAAGCTCCGGGGAGGCGGCAAATATCCTTTGATCCGGAGATGTCTGAATGGGGGAACCCACCTACTTTAAGGTAGGTATTGCAACATGAATACATAGTGTTGCAAGGCGAACGAGGGGAAGTGAAACATCTCAGTACCCTTAGGAAAAGAAATCAATTGAGATTCCCTCAGTAGCGGCGAGCGAACGGGGATCAGCCCATTAAGTTATGTGTGTTTTAGTGGAACGCTCTGGGAAGTGCGAACGTAGAGGGTGATATTCCCGTACACGAAAGGGCACACATAATGATGACGAGTAGGGCGAGGCACGTGAAACCTTGTCTGAATATGGGGGGACCATCCTCCAAGGCTAAATACTCCTGACTGACCGATAGTGAACCAGTACCGTGAGGGAAAGGCGAAAAGAACCCCTGTGAGGGGAGTGAAATAGATCCTGAAACCGCATGCATACAAGCAGTGGGAGCCGACTTGTTCGGTGACTGCGTACCTTTTGTATAATGGGTCAGCGACTTATATTCAGTAGCGAGGTTAACCGTATAGGGGAGCCGTAGAGAAATCGAGTCTTAATAGGGCGTTTAGTTGCTGGGTATAGACCCGAAACCAGGCGATCTATCCATGAGCAGGTTGAAGGTTGGGTAACACTAACTGGAGGACCGAACCCACTGTCGTTGAAAAGCCAGGGGATGACTTGTGGATAGGGGTGAAAGGCTAATCAAGCCTGGTGATAGCTGGTTCTCCCCGAAAGCTATTTAGGTAGCGCCTCGGACGAATACCATAGGGGGTAGAGCACTGTTTCGGCTAGGGGGTCATCCCGACTTACCAAACCGATGCAAACTCCGAATACCTATGAGTACTATCCGGGAGACAGACTGCGGGTGCTAACGTCCGTAGTCAAGAGGAAAACAATCCAGACCGCCAGCTAAGGCCCCAAAATCATAGTTAAGTGGGAAACGATGTGGGAAGGCATAGACAGCTAGGAGGTTGGCTTAGAAGCAGCCACCCTTTAAAGAAAGCGTAATAGCTCACTAGTCGAGTCGGCCTGCGCGGAAGATGTAACGGGGCTAAAACTATGTGCCGAAGCTGCGGATTTGACATTAGTCAAGTGGTAGGGGAGCGTTCTGTAAGCCGATGAAGGTGTATTGAGAAGTATGCTGGAGGTATCAGAAGTGCGAATGCTGACGTGAGTAACGACAAAACGGGTGAAAAACCCGTTCGCCGAAAGACCAAGGGTTCCAGTCCAACGTTAATCGGGGCTGGGTGAGTCGACCCCTAAGGCGAGGCCGAAAGGCGTAGTCGATGGGAAATTGGTTAATATTCCAATACTTCTGTGTAATGCGATGAGAGGACGGAGAAGGTTAAGTCAGCCTGGCGTTGGTTGTCCAGGTGGAAGGATGTAGGTATGTATCTTAGGCAAATCCGGGGTACTCTATACTGAGATCCGATAGCAAGCTGTACTTGTACAGTGAAGTGGCTGATACCATGCTTCCAGGAAAAGTCTCTAAGCTTCAGTTACACAGGAATCGTACCCGAAACCGACACAGGTGGTCAGGTCGAGTAGACCAAGGCGCTTGAGAGAACTCTGCTGAAGGAACTAGGCAAAATGGTACCGTAACTTCGGGAGAAGGTACGCTGTTGTTGGTGATGGAACTTGCTTCCTGAGCTGATGACAGCCGCAGAAACCAGGCCGCTGCAACTGTTTATTAAAAACATAGCACTCTGCAAACACGAAAGTGGACGTATAGGGTGTGATGCCTGCCCGGTGCTGGAAGGTTAATTGATGGGGTTAGCGTAAGCGAAGCTCTTGATCGAAGCCCCAGTAAACGGCGGCCGTAACTATAACGGTCCTAAGGTAGCGAAATTCCTTGTCGGGTAAGTTCCGACCTGCACGAATGGCATAATGATGGCGGCGCTGTCTCCAGCAGAGGCTCAGTGAAATCGAAATCGCTGTGAAGATGCAGTGTACCCGCGGCTAGACGGAAAGACCCCGTGAACCTTTACTGCAGCTTGACACTGAACTTTGACCTTACTTGTGTAGGATAGGTGGGAGGCTTTGAAGTTGGAACGCTAGTTCCAATGGAGCCGTCCTTGAAATACCACCCTGGTAATGTTGAGGTTCTAACTCTGTCCCGTTATCCGGGACGAGGACCGTGTCTGGTGGGTAGTTTGACTGGGGCGGTCTCCTCCTAAAGAGTAACGGAGGAGTACGAAGGTGCGCTCAGCGTGGTCGGAAATCACGCGTAGAGTATAAAGGCAAAAGCGCGCTTAACTGCGAGACCCACAAGTCGAGCAGGTACGAAAGTAGGTCTTAGTGATCCGGTGGTTCTGTATGGAAGGGCCATCGCTCAACGGATAAAAGGTACTCTGGGGATAACAGGCTGATACCGCCCAAGAGTTCATATCGACGGCGGTGTTTGGCACCTCGATGTCGGCTCATCTCATCCTGGGGCTGAAGCAGGTCCCAAGGGTATGGCTGTTCGCCATTTAAAGAGGTACGCGAGCTGGGTTTAGAACGTCGTGAGACAGTTCGGTCCCTATCTACCGTGGGCGCTGGAAATTTGAGAGGATCTGCTCCTAGTACGAGAGGACCAGAGTGGACGAACCTCTGGTGTACCGGTTGTGACGCCAGTCGCATCGCCGGGTAGCTATGTTCGGAAGGGATAACCGCTGAAAGCATCTAAGCGGGAAGCCTACCTCAAGATAAGATTTCCCTAGGACTTTATGTCCTCTAAAGAGCCGTTCGAGACTAGGACGTTGATAGGTTGGATGTGGAAGCATAGTGATATGTGAAGCTGACCAATACTAATTGCTCGTGAGGCTTGACTATACAACACCCAAGCAGTTGTATATAAAGCATCAATCGATTCATAAATCTACAAAGAAACTTGATTTAGTTATTCCACTAGATAAAATGAACAAGTTCAGATTCAATCAGCCCAATCTGTAAAGATTTGGAAAACGCTTCGGCAAACAATAAGACCAAAGCAAGTATCCATAAACAGTTGTGCTGGCGACCATAGCAAGAGTGAACCACCTGATCCCTTCCCGAACTCAGAAGTGAAACCTCTTAGCGCTGATGGTAGTGTGGGGTTACCCATGTGAGAGTAAGTCATCGCCAGCTCATTATTCAAACACCCCAATCTCAAAAGAGATTGGGGTGTTGCTTTATCCGCGGAATAAATATAAAACTCAGTTCAAAAAAATCAGATTTGCACAGTTGCTCTGTTTCAGAGATATAATAAAGAAGCTTTTTATTTTGGCGTGATCTCGTGAAATTTAATTCTTTCTCTCAATTACCTGAAGATAATGAAGAACTTTCTCTTCCAGAGTTGATCTATTGGGCATCTTTAGGTGATCTAGAGCAAGTAAAACAATTATTAATAGAGGGAGAGGACCCTAATCAGATAGATGAGGAAGGTTATAGTGCTCTACAAGCAGCGGCTGAAAATGACCATTTAGAGATAGTGAAGCTCTTGGTAGGAAAAGGTGCGCAAGTTGCTTATAAAAGCGAATACACAGCACTACAGTTAGCAGAAATGGCTGGTAATACAGACGTAGTGAATTATTTAAAAAATTTATAAAATTAAAAAGCCCCTTTTATTGGGAAAAGAGGCTTTTTGTTCAATTTAAGACAAATGATATTTTTGTAGCTTTTCAACAATTGATTGAAGACCTTTTACTTCAAATTCATTGGCTTCAAACTTTTCATCTTTATTGCGTTTAAAGATATCTCGTATTTCTATTACAGCATTTGGGTCAACAATACTTAAACTTGAGGTGACTTGGCGTATTTGGCTAATAGAGCGAGAGCCATTTGTGGAGCCATAGCCAATAAATGCGGCTGGTTTACCGCTCCATTCTTTACCTACATAGTCGAGTGCATTTTTTAAAGCTGGGCTGTAACCGTGGTTGTATTCTGGGCTAATAAAGATAAAAGCATCTGCTTGAGCAATTTTATCTGCCCATTCTTGTTGTTTTGGTTGATCATAAATACCTGTTGCAGGTGGGTGAGAGCCTGAAAACAGAGGTAAATCCCATTCTTTTAAATCGACTACTTCGGTTTGGAAATCTTTTAGACCCAATGTTGGAATTGTTGATTCTATCCAATTGGCAATTTTAATTGCTGTACGTCCTTCACGAACACTTCCCACGACAATATAGACCAGCATATATTTTTCCTAAGGATTTTTATCTTTATAACTTAATTCATTACATAGGACGTGAGAATATAGAATTTGTAAGGATTATTATGTCATGCATAAAGATTAAATAATAAAAAAGCCCTCAATCGAGGGCTTTTTTTACATCAACTTAATGCCTTGCTGGCCAGCTGGAGTTACTTTGAATATCTCTACTTCAAAAGTAATATTTTTGCCAGCTAAAGGATGGTTGAAATCAATTTCAGTAATATCATCATTCACTGACTTCACGACACCAAATAAAGTTGCTTTTGCTTTATCTTCAAATTCGATCATGTGACCAGGAATAGGTCGTTGTTCGAATTTAACCGTATCAAAAGTTTGTATATTTTCCGAATTCCAAGGACCAAAAGCATCTTCTGGTGGAAGATGTACTGTACGTCGGTCACCTGCACGTAAGCCGAATAAGGCTTTCTCAAAACCTGGTAACAAGTTACCGTCACCAATAGTCAAGCTAACAGGTTCTTCACGGCTACGTGTATTGTCAATTTCTACGCCATTTTCAAGAGCAACAGAAAAGTGTAGGTCAACTTTAGAACCGTCAGTAATACGAATTTCTTCATTAGGTTGAATAATTTCGGTCATATTATGCATCCGAATTTTTAGGTCTTTGCTTCTCAAGGAAGAATGTATCGATGAGTAGCAAAATGGTACCTAGAGTAATGGCACTGTCCGCAATATTAAAAGCTGGAAAGTGATGATTTTGGTAATAAACATGTATGAAATCGACCACATAACCTAAAGTAATACGGTCAATTAAATTACCAAGTGCTCCACCTAAAATTAAAGCGATAGCTACAGGTAGCACCACCATTTTTTTAGGCATACGCAGCAACCAAAATACAAAAAGTATTGAAACTAAGCCTGCCAAAGATGTGAAGAAATAGCGTTGCCATCCTCCAGCATCAGATAAAAAGCTAAAAGCTGCACCATAGTTATGTAATAGTGTCCAGTTTAAAAATGGAAGCACAGGTACAGGATCTGCATAGTTCAGATGTGTACTTGCGATCCACTTTGTCCATTGATCCAACACAATGGCAAGGACAGAAAGTCCAAGCCAAATGAGGTTGTGCGGATAAAACTGGAATAAGCCTTTTTTAGCTTGTGAATTAGGCATATTTTCTCACTTCGCCACGACCAGTGACGTTCACAATACAACGACCACATAAACCAGGATGATCGGCGTGAGTATTTACATCAGGAAGGACGTGCCAGCAACGTGCACATTTTTCACCTTCAGCTGCAGATACTTGTACACGTAAGCCTTCCATTTCAGTTGCTTCACCTTGTTCAGCAAATGGATGTACTACTACTTGCGAAGTAATAAGAACAAAACGGAGCTCATCAGCCAGTTGGTTTAAAACTGTTTGTAATGATTCATTTGCCCAAAGTTCAACTTTGGCTGAAAGATTACTACCGACAAGTTTAGCGTTACGAGCTGCTTCAATCTGTTTATTTACTGCAGATTTTACACTAATCAATGTTTGCCAATCTGCTTCAGAAAGTAAGTTTGCTTTTGATGAAACAGGTAGGTCATACCATTCAGCTGTAAATACATACTTCTCAGTTTGTTCTGGAATAAGTGGCCACGCTTCTTGAGCTGTGAAGCTTAGAATAGGACTCATCCAGCGAACAAATGCTTGTACGATATGGTAAAGCGCTGTTTGTGCAGAACGACGTGCTTGTGAGTCAGCCTTAGTGGTGTATTGACGGTCTTTGATGATGTCTAGGTAGAAACCACCTAAGTCATTAATACAGAAGCTTGTTAATGCACTACACACGACATGGAAGTTCATTTCTTCATATGCAGTGATAATCGTTTGTTGTACTTCATTCGCACGTTGCAAGATGTATTGATCAAGAGCGATAAGATCATCTACTGCTAAAGCATCTGTACTTGGTTTGAAACCATTTAAGTTTGCAAGCAAGAAGCGTAGCGTATTACGAATACGACGGTAGCTATCACTTACACGGCTAAAGATTTCTTTTGATGCTGCGATTTCATAGCGATAGTCGCTAGACGCTACATATAAACGTAAACCGTCAGCACCAAGTTGTTTGATGATTTCTTCAAGCGGGATATAGTTGCCTAAAGATTTCGACAATTTTCGGCCATTTTCATCCACTGTAAAACCATGTGTTAACAAGGCTTTGTATGGCGCGCGGTTATGAATTGCCATAGACGTTAATAAAGAAGATTGGAACCAGCCACGGTGTTGGTCTGAACCTTCTAAATATAAGTCAGCAGGGCTTTCTAATTCTTCACGTTGCTCAAGTACCGCATAATGTGTTGTACCAGAGTCAAACCATACATCTAGCGTATCGCGAACCGCATTGTACTGTTCAGCATCTTCACCAATGAAGTCTTTTGCATCACGGTTAAACCATGCATCGATACCTTCTTGTTCGATAAGTTTTGCAACTTCTTCGATGAGTTCCGGCGTACGAGGGTGCAATTCATTCGTATCTTTATGAACGAAGAAAGGAATTGGCACACCCCAAGTACGTTGACGTGAGATACACCAGTCTGGACGACCTTCGATCATTGATTCAATACGGTTTTTACCCCAGTTCGGTACAAACTCGATATCGTTTTCAATAGCGTTAAGCGCACCTTCACGTAAACCTTTTTGATCCATGCTGATAAACCATTGTGGTGTAGCACGGAAAATAATCGGAGTTTTATGGCGCCAGCAGTGTGGGTAGCTGTGTTTAATAGGTTGATGAGCCCATAAGCGACCTACAGCACCTAAAGCTTCGATAATCTTTGGATTAGCTTTATAAATGTGCTCACCAGCAAAGATTGGTGCAGTTGGTAAGTAAACTCCGTTACCACCCACTGGGTTTTCAACTTTAAGGTTGTATTGAAGACCTACTTTATAGTCGTCTGCACCGTGGCCAGGAGCAGTGTGTACAGCACCTGTACCGCTTGTTGCGATAACGTGTTCACCTAAAATAACCGGAACTTGACGATCGGTAAGTAAAGGATGTTGTAAAGTAAGGTTTTCAAGAGCTGAACCAGTAAAGTCAGCTAAAACAACTGGATTTTCAAGCTTGTAACGCTCAATTGCAGAAGCAACTAAGTCTTTAGCAAGAATAAAGTTTTGCTTACCACGCTCAGTCGTTACTTGTACTAATTGATATTCAATTTCGGCATGCAATGCAACTGCTTGGTTCGCTGGTAATGTCCAAGGTGTAGTGGTCCAGATCACGATGTCTGTTGGGTCTTGAACATCTACATTTACACGAGCGCTTAAATCTTTTAAATCTACAACGCCAAAACCAACGTCAATTGCGTCAGATTTTTTATCTTCGTATTCAACTTCAGCTTCAGCAAGTGCTGAACCACAGTCCATACACCAGTTCACTGGCTTTAAGCCCGGCTGGATATGACCATTTTTTTGAATTAAACCTAAAGCACGAACGATATCGGCTTCTTGTTTGTAGTTCATGGTGAGGTAAGGATTATCCCAATCACCTAAAACACCAAGACGTTTAAAGTCAGCACGCTGTAAATCAATTTGTTTTAGCGCATATTCACGGCAGAGTTTACGGAAAGTCGCTGCGTCAACTTTTTCGCCTACTTTACCTACTTTTTCTTCAACTTTTAGTTCGATTGGCAAGCCATGACAGTCCCAACCTGGAACATATGGCGCATCGAAACCTGCCAAAGTACGGCTTTTTACGATGACGTCTTTGAGTACTTTGTTAACAGCGTGACCCAAGTGAATTGTACCGTTTGCATATGGAGGACCATCATGCAAAATATATTTTTTCTTACCAATACGCGATGCACGAATCTGCTGATAAATGTTGTCGGTATACCACTCTTCTAACCATTTCACTTCACGTACTGCCAAATTTGCTTTCATTGCAAATTCAGTATCCGGCAGGTTTAGCGTGGCTTTGTAGTCCACTGCATTTTCAGTAGTTTGCTTATCGCTCATGCAAGTTGTCTTCCAGTTTAATCAGCTTGGGAGCCGACATGTTTTACAATCAAAATTCGAATTAAAAAGGAAATTGTGTCGTGTCTTTACGATATTGTCGTAATTGCTGCACGTCATTATCAATTCCTGCCTTAAGTGCCTCAAGCGAAGGGTAGTTCAATTCACCATGAAGATAGTGAAGAAAAGTCACCCGCATAAATAAGCCATACAGATTAGCAGAAACATCAGGGAAATGTACTTCTAATCTCCACTCTGGATGCTCTTGCTGGATGGCTGGGCGAGTACCGACATGACCTGCACCATAAAGGCTGTTTTCATGATATCCGGCAATTCCCGGTTTTTCAGGATCATCCTGAAGCACTTTTTGAGTTAGCGAAGTTGTTTCGCAAATGACTTCAACGCCATAAATACCATTTAAACAAGGCTTATGGCGGTTGAGACGGACATTAATCGTTGGAAAATCTAAAGTTCGTCCAATTTGGTCGCCATATTGAACTCGTCCGGTAATACTATACGGACGGCCTAATAATTTAGCTGCTAAAGCGAGATTACCCACTTGAAGCACTTGGCGAATACGAGTTGAACTGACGCGTTCACCTTCGAGTTCAATCGTATGTAAATTTGTGACTTTAAAGCCGTAATTTCTTAAAAATTCGCTGTTGCCTTGACGGTCTTTGCCGAAATGAAAGTCATCTCCTAAAACCAAAGCCTGCGCATTTAATTTGTCTTTTAATAAATCTGCGAATTCTGATGCGCTCATGCTACGGAAATGCTGGTCAAATTTGGCAACCGCAATGTAATCCACCCCAAGTTCAGCTAGATATTCAACTTTTTCCCGTAATGAATTAATACGAGGTGGGGCATCGTAGCCTTTAAAGAACTCAAGCGGTTGTGGCTCAAAAATCATGACCAATGTTTTTAAGCCTTGTGCTGCAGCAATTTTTTTGAGTTGAGCAATCATCGCTTGGTGACCTAAATGGACACCATCAAAATTACCAATAGTTACCGCTGTTTGCGGCAACTGGAAATTGGGCGATAACGCATTAAGACGAAGCAGTTTCATGAACTTAAAATATGGCTATTTTTGCAAGGGCTATATATTGCCATAATCTCACAGATTCGTCTTGTTGTTGTGTTTTTACTCAGGTATTTTTCAATATGAATATCTTTTATATCTAAAAAACTGATGAATTAAATAAAAATAAATCAATTTTTCTTATTATTAATTTATCCTACTATAGCTTCATCCACTCTTTGACTAGAGACTCAAGATGAAAAGACCCTTTTACCAATTAAATCAAAGTAAAGATGTTATACGGCATTTTACCCCAAATTGGTTTACAGCAACTATGGGTACTGGTGTGGTGAGTATGATTTTAATTCAGCTTCCATTTGCCAAATCATTTTTATTTATGCTGGCGACGCTGTTATGGCAATTTAATATTGTTCTATTTAGTGTTTTTTCAGGTCTTTATTTATTGCGGTGGTTTCTTTTCCCTCATGAAGCGAAGCAAATATTTAATCATCCAAATATGAGCTTGTTTTTAGGCGCTATACCGATGGGGCTCGTAACCATATTAAATGGCTTTTTAAGCTTCGGTGTCGGGCTTTATGGTGAAGTAGCAATCCATATTGCTCAAGCTTTATGGTACGTCGATGTATTTTTAGCACTCGCAATTGCTTGGATTGTGCCGTTTTGCATGTTTAGCCGTCAGAACCATCAGCTACATACCATGACTGCAATCTGGCTTTTACCTGTCGTTGCTTGTGAAGTAGCAGCAAGCTCTGCGGGTATGTTGGTTGCACACTTACCAGCAGATTTGCATAGCTTTCATTTATTAATGGCGGGCTACGTACTTTGGGGAATTTCTGTTTTACCTGCATTCGCTATTTTGACCATTTTAATGCTGCGTATGGCTTTGCATCAGTTACCGGAAAAAGAAGTCGCAATTTCTAGCTGGTTATCTTTAGGCCCAATTGGAACAGGTGCGTTAGGTCTATTGTTGCTAGGTGAACAGGCAAAAAGAGTGACGCCAAATGTAGGATTTGACCAGTTTGCCAATGTATTTCAAGCATTAGGCGTGGTAGGCAGTTTGGTACTGTTAGGCTTTGGGTTATGGTGGCTAGGTCTTGCGATATTAACAACGCTTCGTCATGCAAAAACAGGTATTCCATTTAACTTGGGATGGTGGGGCTTAACCTTTCCACTTGGTGTGTTTATTTTGGCTTTATTTAATTTAGGGCATCAGGTTGAAGTTGTATTTTTACAGTATGTTGCAGTGGCACTCAGTGTTTTATTATTAGTGATGTGGAGCGTTGTAATGAAGAAAACCTTAGTCGGAGCCTATAGTGGGCAACTGTTCTTCTCTCCATGTTTAATCGCCTTACAACAAAAAGTTCAGTAGTGGGAAAAAGGTGCAAAAAGCTTTTGCACCTGATTTATACTTATTTTCTAATTTATTAATCTTGAATTGAGCCTTTTTGAATGAACACTGATATTGCTTTAATTATGGCACTTCCTAATGAATCTAAAGGTTTGTTTGAGCAAGCAGGTATTGAAGTCCATTACAGTGGTATAGGTAAAATCAACGCTGCTTTTAAAGCATTTGAAGTTATTCAAAAAACAGGCTGTAAAACTCTAATTAACTTAGGTACAGCTGGAAGTTCATCTTTTAATCGACATGATTTGATCGAAGTAAAAACCTTTGTACAACGTGATATGGATGTTTCACCATTAGGGTTTGAAGTAGGTGTAACGCCGTTAGATGATCACTTGCCAGCTGAAATTCATCTTCAACCACATTTTGCTGATTTGCCAAAAGGGATTTGCGGGACAGGGGATTCATTTGAAACTGGCCAGCCAAAAGTCGCGTGTGATGTGGTGGATATGGAAGGGTATGCCTTAGCCAAAGTTTGCCACAAGCTAGGTGTACGTTTGATTTCGGTGAAATATATTACTGATGGTGCAGATGATACTGCTCATTTAGATTGGGAAGAAAATTTATTATTGGGTGCGCAAAAGCTCTTGGCTCTTTATCAAAATCATTTCTAAAAAAAGATCGGCAAATTTGCCGATCTTTTTTATTTTAGCGAGGTAATACGCCGTAGAGCATGAGATGTACTGTATGCTCAATCGAGCGTTGGAACATACTGCGGTTTCGCAACGTTTTTCCAGTCACCATTTCCATTTGCGTGGCAAAATCGGCATAGTTTTGTGTAAGACCCCAAATATTGAGTATTAACAGCTCAGGATCGATATCTGGGGAAATTTTCCCTTCTTCTTGCCATGTTTGAATAACCTTAGCTTTGCGCTTAAATAGCTTTTTCAAAGGCCCTTTCAGTATAGGTAAGATGTGGGGTGCCCCTTGGATAATTTCCAAAGCAAATAGTCGCGAAGCTTTTGGTTGGCTACGCGAAAGTTCGATTTTTTGTATTAAGTAGTGAGACAAAGCTTCGGCTGGTTCTAACTCAGCTTCTAAGGTTTGTAAGGGAGCAAGCCATTTTTGTAAAACTGTGGTCAGCACTTCCACATATAAAGACTCTTTATTTTCATAGTAATAGAAAATATTCGACTTATGCATGTCAGCGAGTTGGGCAATTTCATCCAGACTTGCACCACTGAACCCATATAGTGAAAACACATCAAGGGCGGCAGCAAGAAGCTGATTGCGCTTTTGAGTACTCTTCTTTTGTTCCATTTGCTGCATAAATTAAAAAGATAGTGCTCCCATTGTAAGGTAAATCGTTTGATTTGTGCACAGGTGTCTCACTTTTTTAGTGAAAAAACGGATAGTTATTTGAGCAATAGATATACTATTGTGCAAAAAATAGAGAGATTCACTAGTTTATTGTTATTCTTAAAAATATTTTTTTATATTCGCCCCAAAAAAGAGCAATAAATCATCAGTTTTATTGCTCGTTAATTGGACATTTTGTGGTTGAAATGGTTCTCATTACTCATCTCAGCTTTAAGTTGCTAAAACAGCATCGAGTACTTGTTGTTCAAGCTGGGCAAAAGTTATGCTCTTTTTACGCGGACGTGGCAAATTCACTTGGAAACTTTGGGCAATTTGGCCCTTATCTAATAGGATAATACGGTCGGCCAGTTGTACTGCTTCACTTACATCGTGTGTGACCAAAATGGCAGTAAAACCTTGCTCTTTCCATAAACGTTCAATCAAGCTTTGCATCTCAAGACGGGTGAGCGCGTCTAATGCACCTAACGGCTCATCTAACAGTAAAATACGTGGAGTATGAGATAATGCGCGGGCTAGCGCTGTACGCTGGCGTTGACCACCTGAGAGCTGTGAAGGCCATTGTCCCGATTTTTCTTTTAAACCCACCTTTTCCAGTAATTCTTCTGCCAAAGCATGTTGTGATTTTGGTAGTCCAAGTTGAACGTTTTGAAGAATATTTCTCCAAGGAAGTAAACGTGGGTCTTGGAACATAACCCGAATATCATCGTTAGTAATGCCTTCGCGTAAATGTCGCGCAGATTTAAATTTAATTTCTCCGAAACTTGCTTTTTCAAGTTGGGCAATTAAGCGTAGTAACGTACTTTTACCGCAGCCACTACGACCAACGATCGCTAAAAATTCGCCCGGTTGAATATGCAGGTTAAGATCTTCAAGAACTTTCACCTCACCATAAAACTTGTAAAGCTGTTCAATCAGAATCTCTGCACCTACGACAGGTTCTTGTGACTCTGGATGATTTTCTGGAATGAGCTCTACGTCATTCTGATTAATATTTAAATTCAGATTTGTCATATTTTAAGCTCCCTTATTTCTGATATCCCGCGTGCCAACGTAGTAAGTAGCGTTCCAAAATTTGTGCTAAAACATCGGCTAACTTACCTAATAGGGCATAAAGCAGAATACCGACCAGAACTACATCTGTTTGCAAAAATTCTCGTGCATTCATGGTCATATAACCAATACCTGCTTGCGCTGAGATCGTTTCAGCCACAATCAGTAATACCCAAACCAAACCTAATGCAAAACGTAGACCTACTAAAATAGAAGGCATTGCACCCGGTAGAATAATTTCTTTGTAGAGCTGCCAGCGGGAAAGCCCATAGCTTTTACCCATCTCAATCAATTGTGGGTCGACTGAACGAATTCCATGATAGGTGTTGATATAAATTGGGAAGAAAACACCTACAGCGACTAAAAACAATTTTGCTGTTTCATCAATACCAAACCACAAAATCACCAGCGGAATAAGCGCAAGAGCTGGGATATTACGAATCATCTGTAAGGTTGTATCGAGTAGGGTGGAGGCGAAACGCGAAGACCCATTGAGCAGACCTAATAGCAAGCCTAAACCACCGCCTACTAAAAGCCCAAGCAATGCACGACCAGCACTTACTTTAACGTGATGCCATAGTTCGCCACTCACCAAAAGATGCCAAAAAGCTGAAATCACAGCACTTGGAGCAGGTAAAATACGGCTTTCTAAAAGACCCGAACTTGAGGCAATTTGCCAAACAACCAATAGAACAATTGGGAAAATCCAAGGCAGCAAACGCTGCCCGATTTGTTTTGTTCCACGTGAAACAATATTTACATCTTGGCTCATGCAGGCTCCTTGACGGAACTATTTTGCTTCTTCTCGTCTGGAACATAGTTGTTGGCAATAATCTCACCGAATGGACCAGTTAAGTTTGGCTGAGCAAGTTTAGCTCGGGTCTCAATTGGTAATAACGGGAATACTAACTCTGCAAAACGGATCGACTCTTCAAGATGTGGATAGCCCGAGAAAATGAAGGTATCAATACCAAGGTCCGCATACTCCTGAATACGAGCAGCAACTGTTTCTGGGTCACCTACAAGTGCAGTACCAGCTCCACCACGGACTAAACCAATACCTGCCCAAAGGTTTGGAGAAACTTCTAGCTTGTCTCGGTTGCCGCCGTGTAGCGCTGCCATACGTTGTTGGCCTACTGAGTCCATTTGTGCAAATTTTTTCTGTGCTGCGGCAATAGTTGCATCGTCGAGATATTGAATAAGTTCGTTCGCTGCGGCCCATGCTTGTTCGTTGGTTTCGCGAACAATCACATGCAAGCGAATGCCATAAGTTAATTTACGGCCTTTAGCTTCCGCTTTTGCACGAACATGCTCGATCTTTTGTTTGACTGCTGCTGGTGGTTCACCCCAAGTGAGGTAAGTGTCTACTTGCTCCGCTGCAAGGTCGACAGCGACATCTGAAGAACCGCCAAACCAAAGTGGTGGGTAAGGCTTTTGAACAGGTGGGTAAAGTAGTTTTGCATCATCTACTTGTAGGCGTTCACCGTGGAATGTAAAAGCTTCACCCGTATGTGAACGCGTCAAAATTTCACGCCAGATTTTTACGTATTCATTGGCAGTTTGATAACGCGTTGAGTGATCTTCATATAAACCATCACCGCGTAGTTCTGCTTCATCGCCACCAGTCACTAAGTTGAGTAGCACACGACCATTCGATAAGCGGTCAAATGTAGCAGCCATACGCGCAGCTAAAGCTGGTGTGGTTACCCCCGGACGTAACGCAACTAAAAACTTAAGGTGCTGAGTTGCATCAATCAGGCTCGCCGCCGTAATCCACGGGTCTTCACATGAACGGCCAGTTGGAATAAGTACACCCTCATAGCCCAAATTATCTACTGCCACAGCAATTTGCTTCATATAGGCATGATCAACCTGACGAGCGCCTTTACTTGTACCTAAATAGCGACTATCACCGTGAGTAGGAATAAACCAGAAAATTTTCATGTGCATTACCTATATGTCTATATGAAATTACTTCGCACCCCAAACAGCTTGTTTAATGCTGATTGGTTTTGGAATGATGCCTTGTTGAGTAAAGATGTCTGCAAGCTGCTGTTGTTCAGCAATCACTTTGCTGTTAAGAGGAGCTGCTGCTGATGGACGTGGACGACGCTTAATAAATAAGTCGCTGGTTGCAGGCTTCAGTCCTGTACTTTGGCCAATCGCGCTAGCCGTTTCTGTTTGATGGCTTTGAACCCATTTGTCAGCTTGATTAATCTGTTTGATAAGTTCAGGAACAGCTTTTGGATATTGCTTAACAAAATTTGGAGCTGCTAAATAAAAGGTATAGTTCGGACTTAAACCTTTACCTGAAGCAAGTACACGAGCTTGGTCTTCTAATTGTGCTGAAGCGTAGTAAGGGTCCCAAATTGCCCATGCATCAACGGCACCTTTTTGAAATGCTGCGCGCGCATCGGCAGGTGTGAGCCAAATTGGTGTAATGTCGCTCCATTTTAAGCCCGCTTTACGCACAGCCTGTACGAGCAAGTAATGTGAACTGGAACCTTTTTGCAATGCAATGCGTTTGCCTTTAAGGTCTTTAAGCTGGGTGAGCTGTGAGTTTTTAGGAACTAAAATTGCTGACGCCAATGGCTTAGCTGCTTCATAAGCAATGTAATATAAAGGCTTGCCCGCTGCTTGAGCATAGACTGGCGGGGTGTCTCCAGTAACGCCAACATCGAGTGAGCCAACAGCCAAGGCTTCTAAAATTTGAGGGCCAGCCGGGAACTCGTTCCAAGTGATCTTGGCATTTGGAAATTCTTGTTCAAATAGTTTTTGTTGCTTGGCAATCGCGAAGTTAATCGAGCTTTTTTGAAAACCGATACGCAGTTCTTTTACGGTTGGGTCAATTGCCCAAGCAGGTGCAGCAATCGTTAAACCTAAGACAGCGACTGCGCTAAAGCGCTTAACTAACTGAGTCCACTGACTCTTATTAAATAATGACTGATGTTGCATATAGATATCCTTGTTCCCTTAAGGCAAGGCACAGCATTTATATCGTTATTTAAGCTGTGCCAAAGCTGGGTTTATTTCAGTTTTAAAATGGCATCTTGAATGGTGAGCTTGTTTGGAATGAGCTTTTGCGCATAAAAGGCATCGGCTACATACTGTTGTTCTTGAGCGACCTTGTCAGATATTGGCTGAACACCAAAACCCATTCGCGAAATAGAAGTTTTGAGTACATCAAACTCAAGTGCCGTAGGTTTTTCGAGTAGCTTGGCCGCTTCATCTTGATGCGTGCTGACCCATTCAGTAGTCTGATTTAGCGTTTGCACAACAGTGTTGAGTACTTTGGGGTTACTTTCTGCAAATTTACGATCAGCTAAGTAAAACTGATGATTGCTCACCAAGTTTTCACCTGTTGCTAAAACACGAGCCTGAATTTGATGTTCAGCTGCTGCAAAGAACGGGTCCCAAATCACCCATGCATCGACAGCGCCTTTTTCAAAAGCAGCACGTGCGTCTGATGGCGGTAAATAAACTGGTTGAATATCACTTAAGCTTAAGTTGTTGGCTTCTAGAACTTTCAATAATAGGTAGTGAACATTCGAACCCTTATTCAGTGCGACACGTTTGCCTTTTAAATCTTGAATAGAGTGAATAGGAGAGTCTTTTTGTACCAATAATGCTTCTGCTTTTGGTGCAGCCGGTTGGTTTGCAACATAGACTAAGTTTGGATTGGCTGCTTGAGCAAAAATAGGTGGTGCTTCACCTGCCTCACCCAATGAAACGCTTCCGACATTTAGACCCTCAAGTAATTGAGGACCCGCAGGAAACTCGACCCATTTCACTTGTACACCTTGGTCTTTTAGTGCTTTTTCCAAGTCACCACGAGCTTTTAAAATAGGAAGGATGCCATATTTCTGGTATCCAATATTTAGAGTTGTGGTGGTCTGTTCCTCTTTTTTGGCACAACCACCTAGCATCATCACTCCCGCAAGGCTGGCAGCAATGACTGAATATTTTGCCCATGAAGTGGAATTAAAAAGTGCCATGTGGTTTCGTGCTCCCCGAAAGAGAAAAAGAAAAATAATTGGTTGAGCAGATACCCTAAAGGGATTTTTATTTCATAAAAAATAAGTATTCGGTCTTTATTTATACAAAAAAAAGCTAAAAACATTCGGCGATAAACTTATGCAAAAAAATGATTTATTAAATAGAATAATATTTTGAAAATAACGTTTAAGTTTTTGTAAATAAAATGAAAAATATGAAATGAAGAAAATTTAAAGATTTAAAAAAAGTACAACCATACATTAATGGTATGTATGGTTGTACTTTTGGGACTAAGCTTATCTGAAATAAGAATATCTTAAAAAATGCAAAGACTATGGAAGTAGTTTTTTAAACACTAAAGAATTTCTTTGATAGTTATATAGTGCCTGACGGGCATTTGGTAATTCATCAACAGTGACTTGATGGAAACCATGTTCTAAAAACCAATGAGCAGTTCGTGTTGTTAACACAAATAATTGACGAATGCCTTGTTGTTTGGCCTTTTCCTCAAGGAATTGCAGAATTTGGCTACCACGGTTGGATTTGCGATAACTTGGGTGTACTGCTACACAAGCAATTTCTGCCGAACGAGTTTCATTAAATTCAGTAGGAATTGGATAAAGAGCAGCACAGGCCAAAATCATACCGTCTCGTTCAATAACCGCAAATTGACTAATTTCCTGCTCTAAACGTTCACGTGAGCGATAAACCAAAATACCTTCTTCTTCTAACGGACGTAATAGGTTCATTAAGCCGCCGACATCTTGAATATGCGCCATACGAACTTCTTCATAATGCGCATCGGTAATCATTGTGCCCACACCATCACGTGTGAACAGTTCTTCAATGAGTGCGCCATCATAGGCATATGAAATCAAATGAACACGGTGTACACCCGATAGAGAAGCTTTTTTTGCTTCTTGTAAATGTAGGGTTAGGGTGGGGCTACTGGCTTGGTATTGTTGAATATAGTAGTCAAGTTGATGCGGACTCAATTCACGCAATAATTGTCCCTCTTCATTGAGCAAACCTTGTTGCTCACCTAAAAAGATTAATTTGTCTGCCTTTAAATAGGTTGCAGTTTTCGTTGCAACTTCTTCAGCTCTTAAATTAAATACTTCACCTGTGGTTGAGTAACCCGTCGGGCCAAGTAAAACAATGTTATCGTTATCAAGATGACGCTCAATCGCGTCGGTATCTATGGAACGGACCTCACCTGTAAGCTGAAAATCCATTCCATCACGAATACCGTAAGGTTTAGCAGTTACGAAATTACCTGATACAACATCTATTCGAGCGCCGTACATTGGAGAGTTAGCCAATCCCATAGATAACAGTGCTTCGATTTCTAAACGAATAGACCCGACAGCACTCATGACACAGCTTAATGATTCACGCGTGGTGATACGGCTGTTGTCATAAAAAGGAGTTTCGATACCTTTATCTTTAAGATTTTGATTAATTTGTGGACGTGCGCCGTGGACTAAAATTAAGCGAATACCGAGTGAATGCAATAAAGCAATATCATGAATGATATGCTCGAAATTAGGATCGCGGACTGCTTCACCGCCAAACATTAGAACAAAAGTTTTATCGCGATGGGCATTAATATAAGGTGCTGAATGTCGGAACCAATGTACATAATGTTGGGTGTTATTATGTGATTTCTCTAAAGACTTAGTTGGCATACCGATCTCGAATCAACAGCAAAAAGATATAAAGATGATTCTAAACAAAAAAGCTTAAAGTCGCATGTATTAGATAGAAAAACACCCAAATTACATTTGGGTGTCTGATGTTTTATTAAATTAACGGATCACTTTAATGATTTTATGGCTTTGTTCATTTACCAGTACATAATTTCCATTCACTTTATACCATTTTTGAAAACGCCCAGGTTTGGTCAATTTCTGGTGTGAGCGATAGTCAATTGCATAACGTGGGTGTTGATATTGATGCGGCACAACTTGGCCTTCTCGCCAGATATTCGCATGGTCATCTTTGTGAATGACTTTCACTGGTCTGACGTCATGGTTTCGGTAGTTACCATGATGGTCATGATCATTTGGTGCAGCCATCGCTGTTGTTGCGATTAAACCACTCATTGAAAGAACAATTGCTGTTGTTAGTTTTTTCATCATGAACCTCGAATGATCAATTAAATTTCGATAATTGAAGGTTAGTGAAAAATTACAGATAAATCGTGAAGGCTAAGAACAATAAATGTGAAAAATATCTATCAAATAAGAAGAAATTTAGAATATATAAGTTTTTAATATCTTATTGATATAAAAAATAAAAAAAGGATAAAACCGATTGGCTTAATCCTTTTTTATTAACTGGATAGTGAGGAGCTATCAGTTTTATAAACCACGAATGCTAACAATACTGTTAGAGTCTGTGTCGACTAAAATATAGTCATTGTTAATTTTATACCACTGCTGGTTACGGTCTGGTTTAGGCAAGTTACTGTCTCTATAGTCGACCTTATAACCATTGCCGCGATAATGTTGTGGCATCACATAACCTGGCTGCCAGCGATGTTGTTTTAGACGCTCAAAACCGCGTTCTTCACGCATACGGCGCTCATCGCGAAAACGATCTTCATCATCGTCACGGTCATATTTGTGCCCACGATCATTCCATTCACCACGAGGCCCACCTTTAGGCCCTTTCTGGCCATGTCCTCGGTCAAATGGAGGATCAGCAAAGCTTGCCATACTGGTGGTCAGTACAGTGATGCTAAGGGCTAAGATGGTGAACAACTTTTTCATGATGCATCCTCGTTTACATCTGATGTCTCTCATGTTGAATACTGTACGCGCAAAATGCAGAGAAACTGTGAAGATCATTTAATGCTTCAATTAAAATTACGGATAAATCCAGTGTTTTATCAATAATAAAAAAGGCTTGTATATATCTTTTCAGGTATAGCCAAGCCAGATGTGATGATCGGCCATAATTTATTTTAGCTTTTCATCTATAGTTATTTAATCCTGTGCATCAATACTTTGACCATTGAGCGATAGGCTATCTTCACCCATTAAATAAAGATAAGCCGGCATGATTGACTCTGGCGTTGGTAATGTTTTCGGATCTTCTTCAGGATAAGCTTTTGCACGCATTGCTGTACGTGTTGCACCTGGATTAATGCAGTTAAAGCGAATATTTGGATAAGTATGCTCGGCTGCAAAAATCTTGCTCACAGCTTCAATCGCGACTTTAGACACTGAATACGCGCCCCAGAGTGCACGTGCTTCGCGACCTACGCCAGAGCTGGTAAATACAACAGAAGCATTATCTGATTTTTGCAAAAGCGGAAGTAGTGCTTGAGTCAGTGCAAAAGGCGCACGTAAATTTACTGACATCACATCATCCCATACCTCTGCTGGATAATGGGCGAGTTCTACTCGGTCACCTAAAATACCGGCATTATGCAAAATGCCATCTAGACGTCCAAATTGCTTTTCAAGTGTACTCACTAAAAAGTCATAATCACGATCAGAAGCACTCGAAAGCTGGAGCGGTAAAATTGCAGGCTGAGGGGCGCCTAAACCTTCAATTTCGTCATAAATTACTTCAAGTTTATTTAAGGTTCTACCATGCAAAACCACAGTTGCACCGTGTAAAGCATAACTGAGGGCCGCAGCTCGCCCAATTCCATCACCTGCACCGGTGATTAAAATAATTCGATCTTTGAGTAGATCTGGACGAGGTTGATATTCTGAATATTTCATTGGTAAACCTCCTTCTTTTTATATTGATATAAATAGCCGTTAAAAAAGCCTGTAAAACTCTTGTGTTAACCTATCATACGCCGATTTTCCTGTAGAGCAGGAAGCTTTTGACGTAACATCTCGTGTAATTCTGTCACCGTATTTACAATCGAATCAGCTTGCCAAGCGGCTAGATCATCACGATGTTCAATAGGTAAATAACCGTATGCTGCCAAGATGGTATACATATTTGCATTGCGACCAGCATCAATATCACGAGGGTGGTCACCCACATAAATAATTTCATCTGCTGGAATATTTAACTGCTTTGCAGCCAAATACATCGGTTCCGGGTCAGGCTTAGTGTTAGAAACATCCTCTGGACATACCAACACCGCGCAGCGTTTAGTCAGGTTTAATTTCTCTAATAATGACTCACTTAAACCGCGTGGTTTATTAGTAACAATACCCCACGGAATTTGCTGAGCTTCTAACTCTTCTAAAAGCGGATACATGCCTTCAAACAGGTCTGTATCGACAACAATATTATTGCCATAAATATCTAAAAAGTTCTGGCGATGGGCCAAGAAAATTGGGTTGGTCACATCCAGTTCTGGATAGACCAGTTTGACCATCGCACGTGCACCTTCAGAAACCTGAGTACGGATGAGGTCTGCTTCTACCACAGGACGTTTTTCATCACGGCACATTTGTTGAATAATACGGATAAAGTCGGCAGCAGTGTCGATGAGCGTGCCGTCTAAATCAAATAAAACAGCTTTCATCATGCACCTGTCTTTACTGTGTGAACCATATAGTTAACATCAACATTTGGCGCTAACCAATAACGCTTCGTAATAGGGTTGTAGTGTAAGCCCGTCATTTCTTTTAACGTTAGGCCTGCATTACGAATGTCGTGTGCCATTTCTGAAGGGCGAATGAACTTGTGATAATCATGCGTACCTTTTGGAAGCATGCGTAGCACGTATTCAGCACCAATAATCGCGAACAAATAAGATTTTGGATTACGGTTAATCGTCGAGAAGAACACATGACCGCCTGGTTTAACCAAAGCCTGACATGCTTTAACAATAGATGCTGGGTCTGGAACGTGTTCCATCATTTCCATGCAAGTGACCACATCGTATTGACCAGCTTGTTCTTGTGCCAACTCTTCAACCGGAATTTGGCGATATTCAATATTTTGAACATTGTCTTGTTGAGCATGTAATCGACCAACAGCCAAAGGTGCTTCACCCATATCAATACCGAGTACGTCTGCACCACGACGAGCCATGCTTTCAGCCAAAATACCGCCACCGCAGCCGACATCAAGAACCTTTTTACCGGCAAGACCACCAACACGTTCGTCAATCCAGTTTAAACGTAATGGGTTGATTTGATGGAGTGGGCGAAATTCAGAATGTTGATCCCACCATTTGGCAGCAAGTGCTTCAAATTTTGCGATTTCTTGTAAATCAACATTCAATTGCGACATGGTGTCACCTCTAAACTTGGGTTATCTTTTTGATGTAGTTCGCCGTTAGTGTAGCGATTATTGGGAAAAAAGCGATAAACCCAATAAAAAACTTCACAGAAGCAAAACGAATTTAGCATATTTGTTTTATATTTAGGGCATAAGCTAATGCATAACAACTTAGAGGAAAAGCTGTAGCAATGAAAAAATTGGTTTTGGGTGGTTTGAGTGCAGCAATTATGGCCGTATCGGGTAGTGCAATGGCAGCAGATTTCGTTGCTGGTAAAGACTACACCGTGATTGCCAATCCAGGCAAAGTGGAAGTACCGGGGAAAATCGAAGTACGTGAGTTCTTTTGGTATGGATGTCCGCACTGTTTTAAACTTGAGCCACATATGCAAGCGTGGTTAAAACAGGCGCCGAGTGATATACGTTTCGTACGTACACCAGCCGCTATGAACAAAGTATGGGAACAGGGGGCACGTACTTATTATACATCTGAGGCATTAGGTGTACGTAAGCGCACTCACTTGCCATTATTCCATGCGATTCAGGTAAATGGTCAGCAGATTTTTGACCAAGCTTCTGCGGCTAAGTTCTTCACACGCTATGGTGTGCCTGAACAGAAATTTAATAGTACTTACAACTCATTTGCTGTGACTGCAAAAGTTGCCGAGTCAAATAAACTTGCTCAACAGTACCAATTAACAGGCGTTCCTGCTGTAGTGGTAAATGGTAAATATGTTGTACAGGGTGAAGATGGTAAAGTTACTCAAGTACTTAATTACTTAATTGAGAAAGAACGTAAAGCAAAATAATTTTGATTGCGTTAAAAAAGGGCTTCATTAGAAGCCCTTTTTTTAATATTTAATTACTTTCACAATCACGAAATAATTCAATTAATTTTGATGATTTTCTTCTTCAATCTGGAAATTTAGCGCATCAAAATTGGTGGTTTGCGTGGGTAATGACAATGCCTGATTAATATATAAATTAATCAATTTTTGGCGTGAACCAATTGAACGCTGATAATAAGTTGAATTTAAAAGTAGTGATGCACCGTAAGTGAGTGACCAGATATAAGATAAATAGTCACGAATCGACATATCATAATTCAAAGATTTTAAATAACTTTCGGTAATATCTTTAATCGCTAGAATACGTTGCTGACGGATTTCATACAGCTCTTCAAAAAGGTGCTTCAACTTAGATTCTGTCATGGTCAGATTTTCTTCAAGTTGATGCAATAAAATGGTTTTTCCAGGTGTAAGCAAATGGTGAAGCATGTAACGCGGTGCATACTCTTTGAAATCAGTATTGTATTTTTGAGAAATTTCTAAAATTTGTTTTTCATTTTGAATAATGAGTTCAAGCAGAAGTTCATTTTTACTTCTAAAGTGCTTATAAAGCGTACCTTTTGCAATATCTAGCTCGGCCACTAATTCATCTAGAGTAATTTCCTGATTGTTTTCTAGTAACAATTTTTCTGCAACGCTTAGAATTTTTTCTTTGCGCATCAAAAATTGTGTATGACGATCAAGATTCATAGGTATTCCCGCACCAGTTTGGCCTAACGAATAGTTTACTTCCTGTAAAAAGAAAAAGACTTTTCTCGAAATTTTAGCCTTTTTCTTTCACTCTTTACGTATTAACACATAACCTGTTTTTTGTCATTTGCCAGTTTTACCGTTCCCAGTTGGCAATGCCTCTAAACAGTAAGCGAACTTGTGTAGATGCATTTTCAATAAAGGCAGTTTGCTGCTGTTTGAGTTGCTCACCTTGATATTGTTTGGCTAGGTTGAGCCACGTCATTGCCCACGTAAATGACATATTGGTCAAAATGGTAGATAAGACATTTAAGTCTTGAGGGTTTTGAATATGTTTAAAATTTTCGAGCTTAGTCAGATCTGTTGTTAAGTCTTCAATTAAAAATTCAATTTCTCTGGCAATGGCTGCACGAACGGTTTCCGAGCCGCCCCAACGTTCAGCAATCATAAATTGCCACTGTTTCGGGCTATGGTTCACTGCCTGCACAAATAGCTCAATGCTGGTTTGGGTTTTAGCAGATTTATGTTGTAAATAACTTTGTCCAAGTTGATGCAAAACGCTTTTTAAATGCAACGCGACTTGATCAACCAGTTCTTTACCGAGTTCATCCATGTCTTGAAAATGACGATAGAACGCTGTTGGTACCAAACCTACTTCACGTGCAACTTCACGCAAACTGATACTACTGAACGAACGCCCAGACGTGCTCAGATGCAAGGCTGCATCGAGAAGTGCCTGACGACTTTGCTGTTTTCGTTCATCCCGTATCGACATTAAAAAAACCTATTTAAACCGTGAGCCAAAGTCTAACAAAAAAGAGCAAACTTTCATAAAAAAAAATAGTGAACAAGTGTTGACTGAGTGAACACTTATAAATATAGTGTACATATGTTCACTATACGAACATGTGTTCACTCAAATAAATAGCCAGAAACAAAAGAGGAACGTATGAACGCAACACTTAACTATCAACCGCATTTGGTTCGAGAAGATTTCGTTGATTTTATTTTGCAAAAAATTAACGTGTCTTGGGCTTGGAAAAGGGTACTTGCAGAAGTTACCGCTGTTCAGCCGCTTCATACCGATATGGTGCTCATCAAGCTTAAACCGAATCGTAATTTTAATTTCGATCAGGCTCGTGCAGGTCAAAGTATTTTACTGACTTTACTTATCGAGGGTGTTTACCAACAGCGTAGTTACTCGATTATTGAAGTAACCACACAAGGTGAAATTGCTTTAGGTATTAAAGTACAAGGCTTGGTGTCTCGTGCAGCTCAACTATTACATGTAGGCGAGTGTGTCGAGATTTCACAGCCACAAGGTGATTTCACTTTGCATCAAGGCCAGCAGCCTGCGATTTTGATTGCTTCAGGAAGTGGCATTACTGCAATTTATTCACTCTTGCAGCAAGCTTTGAAACAGCAGCTTGAACAAATTCATGTCATTTATTTTAATCGTGCAGAAATTTTTCATGCTGAATTAAAAGCTTTGGCAGAAAAGCACCCACAGCTTCAATATCATTTTTTTAATACTACTGAGCAAAAGCAGCATTTAACGGAAAGCTTACTGCAAAAGCTGGTTCCTGACTTTGAGCAAACAGCAACGTATGTTTGTGGTCATCACGGCATGATGCAACAGGCAAATGAAATTTATGCTCAAAAAGGTGCTCAGTCTCAGCTTCATCAAGAGTATTTCCAACCACTTCAAGTGACTGGTACACATGCAGCACAGCCTGTTATTTTCCGCCGTGCCCAACACGAGTTTTTAGCTGAAACAAATTTACTGAGCAGTGCAGAGCAAGCAGGACTACGTCCGCAACATGGTTGCCGTATGGGTGTCTGCAATAAATGCAGTTGTACCAAAGTAAGCGGAGTGACTCAAAATCTGTTAACAGGTGAAATTGAAGATCAACCGAACCGTCCAATTAAACTATGCGTGAGCCAGGCATTAAGCCCAGTCACGATTGATCTATAAAAAGAATTAAAGAGGATTAACCCTATGAATATGGCATTAGAATTTTCTACCGTTTCTAAATCTGCTCATTTAACACCTGAACAGACTGAAGAGTTTGGTCGCCGTGTTGAACAAATTCGTCAAGAAGTGATGCAAAGTCTTGGTGAACAAGACGCAAAATATATCTACAAAGTACGTAATTTTGTTCGTTATACCGAAATCGCATCGCGTGGCATGTTGATGTTTGGTGGGTGGATTCCACCTGTTTGGTTATTGGGAACAGGCTTACTTGGTATTTCTAAAATTGTAGAAAATATGGAACTTGGTCATAACGTTATGCACGGTCAGTTTGACTGGTTAAATGAACCAAGTCTGAACGGTAATACTTACGATTGGGATACTATTGCCTCGGGTGATGACTGGCGTGAAACACATAACTATGTGCACCACACCTATACCAATATTGTCGGTAAAGACCATGATGTTGGTTATGGCATTTTGCGAGTAAGTGATCAACAGAAGTGGGAACCTCGCCACCTGTTTAATATTCCACTCGGCCTACAGTTAATGTTTTTCTTTGAGTGGTATGTAGGTGTACAAAACTTACATCTTGAAGATGCATTAGTTTATAAAACCAAGAGCTGGAAACAAGTTTGGAAAGATTCGGCTAAAGTCCGTAAAAAAGCCACACGCCAAGTTTTAAAAGATTATGTATTTTTCCCTGTGATCTCTGGCCCTATGTTTTTACCGGTTTTTGCAGGAAATGTAGTTGCGAATATTATTCGTAACTTGTGGTCATCTGCGGTGATTTTTAATGGTCACTTTACTGAAGATGCAGAAACGTTTGAGCCGGATAATACCGACACTGAAACTAAGGCAGAGTGGTATTTACGTCAGATTCGTGGTTCAAGTAATTTTAGTGGTACAGAATGGCTGCATTTTATGAGTGGTAACTTAAGTCATCAAATTGAACACCATTTATTTCCAGATATGCCTGCCAACCGCTATAAAGAAGTAGCCCCGAAAATTAAGGCACTTTGCGCTGAATATGGTATTAACTACAACGAGGCGAACTTTATGCGCCAGTTCTGGAGTGTATGGGTACGTTTAGCAAAATGTTCACTGCCAAACCATACCACAGGAAAAGTAATGCAGACATTGGAAAAGTTAAAAGCAAAATTTAAATTTGCGTAATCTTAGTTAATCCAAAATAGCTCCTTTTTAGGGGCTATTTTTATTTTTGAGTTATGAAACTTGCAGACTTACATTTGAAAGTAGGGAATAAACTCAACCTGTCAAAACCATACCACAGGAAAAGTAATGCAGACATTGGAAAAGTTAAAAGCAAAATTTAAATTTGCGTAATCTTAGTTAATCCAAAATAGCTCCTTTTTAGGGGCTATTTTTATTTTTGAGTTATGAAACTTGCAGACTTACATTTGAAAGTAGGGAATAAACTCAACCTGTCAAAATCCTTTGCTATACTATGCCCAAGTTTGTATTTAAGAGAAGTTAGGAAGGATTATGCGTATTGACCAACGTGCATTAGACCAATTACGTGAAGTGAAAATTACACGAAACTACACCCGTTATGCTGAAGGTTCTGTGCTGGTCGAATTTGGTCACACCAAAGTCCTTTGTACTGCAAGCATTGATAACTCAGTGCCACGCTTTTTAAAAGGCCAAGGCCAAGGCTGGGTAACAGCAGAATATGGCATGTTACCGCGTTCAACACATTCTCGTTGTGACCGTGAAGCTGCTCGTGGCAAACAAACAGGTCGTACTCAAGAGATCCAACGTCTGATTGGCCGTAGTTTACGTGCTATGGTTGATTTGAAAAAGCTTGGTGAAAATACCATCACAATCGACTGCGATGTCATTCAGGCTGATGGCGGTACACGTACTGCTTCAATCACTGGTGCTGCAGTAGCCTTAGTTGATGCTATGAATGTTTTACTTGCACAGAAAAAAATTAAGCATGATCCGCTTAAAGGATTAGTGGCTGCAATTTCTGTAGGTATGTATCAAGACGAAGTACTTCTTGATCTTTGCTATGAAGAAGATTCGAACTGTCAAACTGACTTAAACGTAGTAATGACACAAGCGGGCGAGTTTATTGAAATTCAAGGTACAGCCGAAGATAAACCGTTTACTCGTGCACAAAGCAATGCCATGTTAGAAATGGCTGAAAAAGGGATTGCCGAGCTTATCAAAAAGCAGCAAGAAGCTTTAGGCTGGTAATTTCAAGTTATCTAAAAAACGCATCTTCGGATGCGTTTTTTTATGCCTTCATCAAATCGACATAAAAATATCACTTGCCTGTCACCTTTTCGCTTTATTAGTAGTTCGCATTTAAACCGTTTGGAAAAAACTAATGCGAAAACTTTCACTTTTATTTATTACATCTTTAGCGCTTATGCTCAGTGCTTGTAACGATGACAACAACTCAGATAATTCATCGTCAACAACACCGCCAACCAGCAATTGCAAAATGCACTGTGCACCATAATAAAAATTAAGGATGAAAAAATGAATCGTCGCGAATTTCTTTTAAATTCTACAAAAACTATGTTTGGGACCGCTGCTCTGGCGAGTTTCCCGCTGAGTATTCAAAAAGCGCTGGCAATTGATGCCAAAGTTGAAAGTGGAACTATTCAAGATGTTAAACACATCGTGATTTTGACTCAGGAAAACCGTTCATTTGATAATTATTTTGGAACGTTAAAAGGTGTACGTGGTTTCGGTGACCGCTTTACCATTCCAATGACAGAAAGTCGTAAGGTTTGGGAGCAATACGATGCTAAGAAAAATAAAGTATTGCCGTACCATCTCGACAGTCGTTTAGGGAACGCTCAGCGAGTTTCAGGCACTCCTCACTCATGGTCTGATGGCCAAGCAGCTTGGGACAATGGTCGTATGAGTGATTGGGTAGCCTACAAAAAACCGCAGTCGATGGGCTACTACAAAAAACAAGAAGTCGAATATCAATTTGCCTTAGCCAACGCCTTTACCATTTGTGATGCCTACCACTGTGCCATGCATGCAGGAACTAACCCAAACCGCAAGTTTATCTGGACTGGAACCAATGGCCCGACAGGCGCTGGTGTCGCGAGTGTGGTCAATGAATTTGATGGAATTGGGCCATCAACAGAAGGTTATGAATGGACGACGTATCCCGAGCGTTTACAGCAGGCTGGCGTGACATGGAAAGTTTATCAAAACATGCCAGATAACTTTACCGATAACCCTTTAGCTGGTTTCAAGCAATATCGCCGTGCAAATGAGCAATCTGGTCAACCTGTCAGTAATGACACCCCAACATGCCCAGCATACGATGAAAAGATTGACGCGACTCAACCACTTTACAAAGGTATTGCCAATACCATGCCAGATGGTGGTTTTCTAGGAACTTTTAAAGCTGATATTGCGCAAGGTAAATTACCGCAAGTGAGTTGGTTAGTTGCTCCAGCGACCTACAGTGAGCATCCGGGACCATCGAGTCCTGTACAGGGCGCTTGGTATATT
This sequence comes from Acinetobacter nosocomialis, assembly GCA_025736915.1. Lineage (GTDB taxonomy): Bacteria > Pseudomonadota > Gammaproteobacteria > Pseudomonadales > Moraxellaceae > Acinetobacter > Acinetobacter nosocomialis_A. The sequence goes on from CP107049.1 coordinate 2,037,425, forward strand.
CAGGAAGTATTAAATGCTTTAACTGAAAACCCTCAAGTATGGAGTCAAACGGTTTTATTGGTGAACTTTGATGAAAATGACGGTTTCTTTGACCATGTTCCTTCACCAAGTGCACCGTCTAAAGATTTAAACGGTGTCGTATATGGAAAAACTACGTTAAGTGATCAGCAAGTATCTTATGAGTACTTTAACCATCCAGCAGTAGCGACTTCAAAATCTCAACCTAAGCCAGATGGTCGAGTGTATGGGCCAGGTGTACGCGTTCCGATGTATGTGATTTCGCCGTGGAGCCGTGGAGGATGGGTAAATTCTCAAGTCTTTGACCATACTTCTATTTTACAGTTCTTGGAAAAACGTTTTGGTGTGCAAGAACCTAACATTAGCCCATACCGCCGTGCTGTATGTGGTGATTTAACAACGGCATTTAATTTTAAAACACCGAACCTTTTACCTGTTGCTGAACTAGATGGGAAGAAAACCAAAGCTGAAGCCGATGCGATTCGTGTTGCTCAAGCTTTATTGCCACAAGTTCCTGTTCCGAGTCAGCAGCAATTTCCTCAGCAGGAAATGGGGATTCGACCATCACGTGCTTTGCCATATATTTTGCACACTAGTGCCAAAGTCGATGCCACTCAAAAAACTGTAAAGCTAATGTTCTCCAATACGGGTAAACAGGCAGCCGTTTTTCATGTCTATAACCGATTAGATCTAACGTCAATTCCACGCCGTTATATGGTTGAGGCGGGTAAACAGCTTGATGACGCGTGGAATGCTACAAATGGACAGTATGATTTGTGGGTACTTGGACCAAATGGTTTCCACCGTGCGTTTAAAGGTAATTTGAGCCAAGCTAACCAAACTCAAGCATTACCGGAAATTAGAGTATGTGTGGAAGAGTGTGATGCGAATTTATATTTAAAAGTGCGTCATGATGGCAGTAAGTCAGTTAAGCTCACAGTCAAAGCAAATGCTTATCTACCAAATAAAACATGGAATATAGAAACCAACAGTTCCGAAAAAGAATTGGTTTGGGATATGTCTGAATTTGGTGGTTGGTATGACTTTACGGTGACATTAGCGGACGATGCGACGTTTAATCGTCGTTTTGCAGGACGTATAGAAACTCAAGAAGATTCAATTTCTGATCCATATATGGGTTATTTAGAGTCTTGAATTGCTGTAATGGATGAATGATTAAGCTGACGTTTTGAGTTAATAATTTATTTTAAATTAGCTAGCACGACGGAATCTTATCGTTTATTCATCCAGTGGAAGTAGCTAATTCGTTACTTTGGTTTCGCCCAAAGTAACATACGTAATAAAGATTAATTAATCTTTATTACGTACCGAAAGACAACAGTTGGCTTAATAACATTCTTGCGCTTCGACAAAGCTATAATCGCTTTGTCTTGCTCAGGTTGTAGATGACATCTCGCACAATCTAATGTTGGGAAATATAACTAAAGGATGGCACCTGTGACTGCCATAAATATTAGGTTTGACCATTCTATAAAATTTTTAAAGGTCATATTCTGCTTTATAGATGAATAATAAAAATAAAGACTTACCTTTTGTAACAGAATCTCCTAAGCCTGGTCATATTTATCTTTTACCTTGAAACCCTGAATTTTTTAAAGTGATGGGGAAAATTTATGCTACAAGGTTTTATTGTATTACTAGCAGTAGTTACTTTTGTTTTAATGGCTGCCGACCCACGAGATAACGGGGCACAAGCGACTCAGTCAGCATGGCAAAAAACACAAGCGGCAGACATGACCAAGTCGCAAAAAAATACCAATAATGATGTGGATTTTATTTAAGCATTAAAACGCATTGATAAATCAACGGCTTTGACGTCTTTAGTCAATACGCCCATAGAAATATAGTCGACACCAGTCGTCGCTACTTCGCGTAAGTTTTCAATGGTGATATTGCCAGAAGCTTCAAGTTTACAACGTCCAGCCACATGTTTTACGGCATCAATCATTTGTTGCTGACTAAAGTTGTCTAGCATGACAATGTCCGCACCAGCCTCAAGTGCTTGGTTGAGCTCATCCCAAGTTTCAACTTCGACTTCAACTGGTTTGCCTGGTGCAATTTGGTGTGCTTTTGCAATTGCTTGAGCAATACCACCAGCTGCCATAATATGGTTTTCTTTAATTAAGAACGCATCAAATAAACCAAGACGATGGTTTTGACCGCCGCCAATAGCAACCGCATATTTTTGTGCAATACGTAAACCCGGTAAAGTTTTACGTGTATCGAGAAGTTTTGTATTTAAACCTTCAAGATGCTGAACATATTCAGCAGTTTTTGTTGCAACAGCAGACAAAGTTTGAATAAAGTTTAAAGCAGGGCGCTCTACCGTCAGTAAGCTACGTGCAGAACCAGCAAGCTTTAAAAAGGCTTCATTTGCAGCAACACGGTCACCTTCTTGTTTTAACCAAGTTATCTGTACAGTATTGTCATAAGCTGAGATGAGTGCATTTACCCACGGCTGTCCAGCTAAAACCATATCTTCACGGCTAATGATGGTCGCGGTTGCCTGTTCATCTTCAGGCGTGAGCATAGCGGTAATGTCACCGTCCCCAATATCTTCTTGTAATGCTTGTTGAATATTGATTTGAATTGACTGTTCAAGCAAAGACTGAGGTATGCTCATACGGTTTCCATTTTGTCGATGACACTAAAACTTGCGATATATTAGCACCGTCGACTTTAAAAATAAGCTGTTTTATTCGTTTAATCGCGATAAATAATCGTGCTGACTACTTTGAAAAGCACATAACTGTTTTAAACTAAAACAATTGGCAAGCAATTTATTGGCACTTCAATGAAGAAAATCACACCGTATGAAGTTATAGATGGACAATTAAAAGGGGCGAGACAAGTCCCTTCTCCAAATTTTAACCAGCGTCCGACTGGTACCGAAATTCAAATGATTGTGGTTCATAATATTAGCTTGCCGCCATCTCAATTCGGAGGTGGGTATATTGAGCAGTTTTTTCAAAACAAGTTAGATTGGTCAGTTCATCCTTATTTTCAGACCATTGAGGGGATGCAAGTCTCTACACATCTGTTAATTTTACGAACAGGTGAAATCCTACAGTTTGTTAACTTTAATGATCGGGCATGGCATGCAGGGCGTTCGAGTTATTTAGCCAAAGTAGAATGCAATGATTATTCAATTGGTATAGAGCTTGAAGGAAGTGATGACTTGCCTTTTGACGAAGTACAGTACAACGTACTAACCGATGTGGTTACCGCTATTCGCCAAGCTTATCCAGAAATTAAAAACCATATTGCAGGACATTCAGATATTGCACCGGGCCGAAAAACCGATCCGGGACCTTATTTTAAATGGCAGCACTTTAGACAACTGTTAGCACAGAAAAAAACTTGAGTTCATTCATCATTTCACAACGAAAAGATTTTCTAGTTTCATTACAATAGCGACTTTCGAATATATAGCTGTAGGTGAGTACGATGGCATTGTGGCGATCGACTTTTATTGTCAGTGCGATGACGATGTTGTCACGGGTATTGGGTTTAGTACGAGATGTCGTATTGCTCAATGTGTTTGGTGCGGGTAAAGATTTCGATACCTTTGTCGTTGCTTTTCGTATTCCCAACTTCTTTCGAAGGTTATTTGCAGAAGGAGCTTTCTCGCAAGCTTTTATTCCGGTACTAACCGAATATAAAACAGGTCGAGCACATGCTGAAGTTCAAATCTTGATTAGTCGGGTATTTGGTTGCTTACTCACAGTCATGACCTTACTCACTTTCGTGGCTATGGTCTTAGCACCTGCAATCATCTATATGTATGCGCCGGGTTTCCATAATGACCCTGAAAAGTTCGATTTAGCGGTCAGCATGTTCCGTCTGACTATTCCATATTTAATGTTTATGTCACTGACTGCTTTTGCCAGCAGTATCTTAAACAGTTACGGTTCTTTTGCTTCCCCAGCTTTTTCACCTGTATTGCTCAATGTAGCAATGATTGCAGGTGCATGGTGGCTTACGCCATATATGGCTGAGCCAATTAAAGCATTAGGATGGTCAGTTGTAGCAGCGGGTATTTTACAGTTAGCTGTACAAATTCCTGAGTTATGGCGTAAAAACCTCTTAATTCCACCTAAAGTTGATTTTAAACACGAGGGTGTAGAACGTATTTTAAAATTAATGCTTCCTGCATTATTTGGCGTATCTGTAACTCAGATTAACCTGTTGTTAAATACAATTTGGGCATCTTTCATGCAAGATGGTTCGGTATCTTGGCTCTATAGTGCTGAGCGTATGACGGAACTACCTTTAGGTTTAATTGGTGTTGCGATTGGTACAGTAATTTTACCTTCGCTTTCAGCACGCCATGCTGAGCAAGATCAAGAAAAGTTCCGCGGTATGATCGACTGGGCAGCAAAAGTTATTGTATTGGTGGGATTACCAGCAAGTATTGCTTTATTTATGCTTTCTACACCGATTATTCAAGCTCTATTCCAACGTGGTGAGTTTGACCTACATGACACTCAAATGACTGCACTTGCATTGCAATGTATGAGTGCTGGTGTAATTTCCTTTATGTTAATTAAGGTATTCGCACCGGGTTTCTATGCTCAGCAAGATACCAAAACACCAGTCCGTGTGGGTTTAATGTCTGTTGCCGCAAATGCCATTTTAAACGTTGTATTTATTGGATTCTTTAAACTAATCAATTGGCAGGCTGAACATATGGCGCTTGCACTGGCATCTTCTGGTTCAGCTTTGGTAAATGCTGGTTTACTCTACTTCTATCTACATAAGCGTAATATTTTCCGATTTGGCGCGCATTGGAAAAAATTAGTCCTTCAATATGGTTTAGCAAATCTTGCCATGATTGCAGCGCTTTGGTTTGGGTTAAGTTGGTACAACGGTGAACTTTCTCAATGGATCCGCATTGCTGAGGTCGCAGGTCTATGCGTAGTAGGCGTAATCGCTTACTTAATTGGCTTACTGATTACTGGTTTTAGACCGAGAGATTTAAAACATTAAAATAAAAAAGCGATCATTGATGATCGCTTTTTTTCTAACTAAAAAAAATTATTTTGGCAAAACTTGTAGTAATTCAACATCAAAAATTAAAGTGCTATTTGGACCGATGCTATCACCAGCGCCTACTTCACCATAAGCAAGTTTAGCTGGGATGAAGAAACGGGTTTTACCGCCTTCTTTCATGGTTTGTAAGCCTTCTGTCCAGCCTGCAATAACTTGGTTTAATTGGAAATCTACAGGGTGATTACGTGCAATTGAGCTATCAAAAACAGTCCCATCGAGTAAACGACCTTCATAGTTAACTTTTACACGAGAGGTGGCTTTAGGTGTTTTACCAGAACCTTCTTTTAATATCTGATATTGCAACCCAGATTTGGTTGTAATTACACCAGATTTTTTAGCATTTTCTGCAAGGAAAGCAGCGCCAGCCTGAGCATTTTGTTGACCTAATTTTTGAAACTCGACGAGCTGTTTAGCTTCTAAAGTTTTCTTATACTCATTAATTGCTTTCGCCATTTCTTCGTCTGTTAAGCGGGCATTTTTTTTCTGTGCACCTTCTTGAAGACCTTGGTAAAAGATATCAAGATTTAAATCTGTTAATGCATCAGTATTATTACGACCCATTAAATAGCCATAACTATAGCTAAACTGATCCTTTGCTGGACTTTTATTTGTTATCGGTGTGGCAGCAAGAACAGATAAACTCATTGTTGATGCTGCAATAAACAAACTAATTTTTTTCATGCCATTTTCCAAAAAAACAGGAGAGTATAACGACTCTCCTGAATTGTTATTATTTCACTGAAATAAGTTCTACATCAAAAATCAGTGTACTGTTTGCTGGGATCCCTGGAAGTTCTTGTGGACCGTATGCAAGGTTTGATGGGATAAAGAAAGTCGCTTTTCCGCCTTCTTTCATGAGTTGAAGACCTTCAGTCCAACCTGGAATGACCTGATTAAGAGGGAACTCAACCGGCTGACCACGTTTATAAGAACTATCAAAAACCTGACCGTTAATTAAACGACCTTCATAATGTACTTTAACAACGGACTGAGCTGTTGGCTGCTTACCGGTACCTTCTTTAGTAATGATATATTGCAAGCCTGATGCAGTGGTTTTTACCCCAGCTTTAGTTTTGTTTTCAGTAAGGAATTGTGCATCTGCAGATTCAGAAGTTGTACCTGCTTGCTCTGATTTTTCTTGATGCTGCATTTTTTGTTGTAACTCTTTTTCATAAGCTGCAACAGCTGCTTTTAAATCTTCTTGAGTATAAGCACTTGGCTGCTTGCTACGAGCATCATGGATCCCTTGAACAAAGGCCTTAGTATCCAATTCTGGAGGAGTTTGCTGTGCAACTTCATAACCAAGAACATAACTGATTTTTTGAATTGGAGAAGCATTTTTGTCTGCTTTACGTCCGACTTCTGTGGTCGGATGTTGAGTTGCATAATATACAGGTACAAGTGCAGCACCGCCTAAAACTACAGCGACAGCAATGGGTAAGGCTTTACTCATAAAAGGTTCCAAAAATAATCATTTGAGTCTAAAAGGCTGCTTCGATCTTAGCATGCTTCGACTTAAGCATAGAATGTTTAACAAAAAAAACGAGTGGTTTTTTTATATATTTTAGTTAGTTTTAATTTGGCGAAACTTAAAAAATCAAATAAAAAAACCGAATCATTTGATCCGGCTTTTTAAGAAAACTCTTAATTAATCTTCTTTTTGTGCTTTATATGCATAAGCATAGTTATAGCCATAACCACCGCCACTAGAGCGTTGAATATCGTTAAGGATAAAGCCATTCACCTTAACACCAGCTTGTTCAAAGCGGTTAACTGTTAACTCAAGCTCTTTCATATGAGACTTAGCATAACGAGCAACAATTAAGTTCACACCAGTATATTGAGAAATAATAATACCATCAGTTACTGCAAGCACTGGTGGAGTATCAATAATGATATGGTCATATTGAGTTTGGAACTTCTCTAGTAAATCTTTAAATTGTGTAGAGCTCAACATTTCTGATGGGTTGGTTGGACTCTTACCACGGGTAATCACGTCGAGATTCGCAACTTGCGTTTTATGTAAAACTTGTGTCAAGTCAGCTTGGCCACTTAGTAATTCAGAAAGACCAGGTTTTACGTCAACATCGAAGTATTTATGCATATAACCACGGCGCATATCAGCATCGATTAGTAATACACGTTTATTCCCTTGTGCAAAAATAGTTGCTAGGTTAGTCGAAATAAAAGATTTACCAACTTCTGGAGATGGGCCCGCTATCATAATGATATTATTTTTCGCACTCGCTAATGCAAAGTGAATCGCAGTACGGATACTACGTAAGCTCTCAATTGCAATATCATCACTACTTTTAACTGCTAAAATAGGAATACTCTTTTTCTTTTTCAAGATATTCATACGAATTTCCTGAATAGGAGAGCGTGGTACAGTTGCATAAACAGGCAAATCTAATTCGTTTTCAATTTGAGTAGAATCTTTAACTCCACTACGCATCATGTTACGTAATAATGCAATTAATACACCGATAAATCCACCGGCTAATATTGAAAGAATTAAGACAATCAGTTTTTTAGGTTTAACTGGTTTAACTGGTTCTACAGCAGTATCGATAATACGGACATTACCAATTTCACCTGCATTAGCAATTTTGAGTTGCTGATATGAGTTGAGTAATGATGTATATAGCTCAGTATTGACCTTTACATCACGATAGAGCTGTAAGTATAAACGTTGTGTTTCAGGAAGTTGAGTTAAACGATTATTAAGATCAGTAATCTTTTTATTAATCTCTGCAATTTGTGCATCTATTTGCAAGATTAATGGATGATCATTAGTATATTTAGCAGAAAGCTCAGCTTGTTTCTGTTGTAACTCAATTTTAAGCTTTTCTAAATCAATATTTTGTTTAAGTAATAATTCAGACTCAGCATTAACATCTACCGTTTTGTACTTTTCACGGAACTGGTTAAATTTGATCTCAGAATCTTCGAGTTGTTTTCTCAGTTCTGGTAACTGCTTTTCAAGGAAGGTTAAAGTTTGTTTAGATTCTAGAGATTTTCTCTCAATATTTTGTTCATGGTAAACGGTTAAAATATTATTGAGTACTTGGGTGATATGCTGTGGATCTTGACCTAAATAACTTAAACCGATAACACCAGTCATTTTGCCTTTTTCGGCAATAGAATAGATTGAATTAAATTGATTTATGGCAGTCAAAAGGGCTAATTTGGTCAAAGTATAACTTTTACCATTAAAATTACCTCGCATATCGATTTGAACTTGCCATAAACCTTTATTTGAATTTAATGTATTTTGTTTGTTTAACTGACCATTAAATACAATTTGATCTTTATAGATTAAATTAAAACTATTTGTATCTTTAAATTCTAATTGTAAAGGTTTATCCAGATAATATTCAGGTACATTCAGTTGCCGAATGATCAAGTCATTACCTTTTATCGAGTAAATAACCGCGTCATGATGGTACTCGAGTTTACTTTTATCTTGAGAGACTAATTTACTCATCAACCCAGATTGATTATCTTTGATTCTAATATCCAGATTGAGGTTATGGATAACTTGCCCCAAAACCATACGAGACTTCAAGATCTCAATTTCTGCATCAGTAGGAGACTTTTGTCCTAAGCCACCTGTTACTTTGGAGAGATCTCCAAGTAAAGCAGCAGAGGCAGCGCCTTTACTATCTTCAACCTGTACCATTGCATCTACAGAATAAGTATCTGGTGTTATGCGTAGATATAGTAGCGCACAAATTAAACTTAAGATCACGCAGCATGCTATGATTTTCCACTGCGCAATCAAAGAAAAGAATAACTCTTTTAAATCAATGCTATCTTCGCTAGTTTTGGAGTTTTGCTTCATAAATTTACAACTAATACAGATTTATAATTGAGTACGCCAATCTTGCACATAGCTTTGAATGTTCTGGCAAGTGTGATCGAAAAAAGCTTGGTCATGTTGATAAGGATCAGGTACGTTTTGTCCTTGCCAATGACCAAGTCTAAAAATTTTACCTTTAGCAAATGGCCAAGTTTGTTCAATATGCTTTTGTTGATTATTACTCATGACCAGAATCAAATCATTTTGTTTAATTAATTCGGCATTAAGCTGACGAGCAATATGAGGGCGCATATCGATACTCAGCTGATCCATACAATGAATGGCCTTATCATCCGCAGCATGACCTACTAATGCAGAAATACCCGCAGAAGAAATATTTAAAGTTGGGTGTTGGGCTTTTAAAAAGTACTCTGCCATTGGACTACGGCAAATATTGCCTACACAAACCACCAAAATATTTTTAATATTCATTTCTAGTTATTTCCTAGCAACTGGAATGAATAAATGGCACTAGCGAATGGTACGATTTGACCAATAACTCGTTGCCAACGCGTTAAGCCCGTTGCATCGATATATACAATATCATTTTTTTGCATTCGGAACTGATTAGATAGTGCAAGATTGCCGATATTACTTAAATTAAGCTGATAAATAGTTGATTGCTTATTTTGTAAATTGGTACGCATGACATAAATACGAGCCGCACTTGCAGAATATGGGTTAATTCCCTGACTTTCACCAAGTACATCACTTAGAGTCATTCCCTCATCGCGTAAATTGATAGCTTCATTTTTATTTGATTCACCCATAACATAGAGTTTTTGATCTTGTTTTGTATTAACGAAAATAGTGTCATTTGGCTGCACTAATAATTTATGTAAAGAATATCCTTGTCTTTCTAAATTTATCGCATTTAAGCTATAAGTTTGACCGTTCCTTATTAATTGGATATTTGTATTGTCGCCTGTTTGAGGATTAACTCCACCTGCCATACTCAATGCAGAGTAAACACTGATAGGCTGATCATCTAAAGTATATTGTCCACTTTTTTGGACCTGACCATTGACATAGAAGCGTCGACCTTCATAAGACAGTACTCGAACAATAACGTCTGGCGTTTTTAAGTATTTTGCAAACTGATTGCGTAATAATCGTGTCGTTTCTGGAACAGTTTTACCGGCAACATGAATTTGTCCAATTAGAGGAAGTTGTATATTTCCATCTATATCAATTGGATAACCTGTGTTAATAGATTCTTTATCTTGTGTAGGTGGGGTGATTTCCGGGTATGCCCAAAGCTGAATAGACAATATATCATAAGGGCTTAAGCGATATTGATAATGTGAGCTATTAAAAAGAGAGCTGATATTATTATTTGGGTGTATAATTTCTGAATTAAGTTTAGAAACATTATCTTGATTGAGTTGTACTACAGAGATTTCTGCTCCTTGTTCTGTTCTAAATGTCCCGTGTTCAGGTAAGTCATAAGTGTGTAATCCTGAGGTGACTGCGCATCCTGTAAACGAAAGTGAAATGGCTAAAAATAATAATGTGCTCTGATACTTCACATTCAAACCCTTTACTGTTTGTAATTCAATGATACTTTGTATGAAGATACACTGAATTGTAGTCTATAATTAACCCAAATCATACTTTATTTGTCGGGCGCTGATTGTATATTTCAGGAAATTTTTGTTTAAAGTCTGCTATATTATCGTAGTAGGTCGTATCCATGATGTTTGTCCATTTAAAGTTAAATGGTTAGGTTTTATATATGTTTCAACTCGAACAACTAAAAATAGCGATTATCGGCTTAGGGTATGTGGGTCTGCCTTTAGCGGTTGAATTTGGTAAACATAAGCCTACACTAGGATTTGATATAAATACAGATCGTATACAAGAACTAAAAAATGGTCATGATCATACTTTAGAAGTAACTTCTGACGAACTAAAACACGTACCTCAGCTTTCATATACAGCAGATATTGAAGACTTAAAAACAGCAAACTTCTTTATTGTTACCGTGCCAACACCAATAGATGATTTTAAGCAGCCTGATCTTACTCCCCTTGTAAAAGCATCTCAAAGTATTGCTAAAGTTCTAAAAAAGGGCGATATCGTTGTTTATGAGTCAACGGTTTACCCTGGTGCGACAGAAGAGGTATGTATACCTGAATTAGAAAAACATTCGGGTTTAAATTTTAATAAAGATTTCTTTGTTGGTTATAGTCCGGAACGTATTAATCCTGGTGATAAACAACGGCGTGTCACTAATATTTTAAAAATTACATCAGGTTCAACACCGTTGGTAGCTGACTATGTTGATCAAGTATATAACTTAATTATTGAGGCGGGTACACATAAGGCCCCGAGTATCAAAGTTGCTGAGGCTGCTAAAGTCATTGAAAATACACAAAGAGATGTGAATATTGCATTAATCAATGAATTGGCTCTGATTTTTAATAAAATGGGTATCGATACAGAAGATGTACTCAAGGCCGCAGGTACAAAATGGAATTTTTTAAACTTTAGACCAGGTTTGGTAGGTGGTCACTGTATTGGTGTTGATCCGTATTATTTAACGCATAAAGCAGAGTCAATTGGTTTACATCCTGAGATCATTTTAGCAGCTCGTCGTTTAAATGATCGTATGGGTGAATATGTTGCAACCCAATTGATCAAAGAAATGGTAAAGCAACGTATACAAGTAGTTGGTGCTCGCATATTAATTTTAGGTTTGAGCTTTAAAGAAAACTGCCCTGATATTCGGAACACTAAAATTGTAGATATGGTGAAAGCACTAAAGGAATACGATTTAGATCTTGATATTTACGATCCTTGGGTGGATAGTGCCGAAGTTGAGGGCGAGTATGGTTTAGCTCCAGTTACGGAATTAAAGCAAGATCACTATGATGCAATAGTTATTGCTGTCGCTCATGATCAGTTTAAAGCAATGTCGAGCCAGGAGCTCATTGCTTTAGGTAAAGAGAAACATGTTTTATATGATTTAAAATATGTTTTGGATAAAGAACAAAGTGATATTCGACTGTAAAAATTACTAGTTACTAGCATAGGAATTTTATGAAAATTTTAGTCACTGGCGGTGCAGGTTTTATTGGTTCTGCTGTCATTAGAAATATTATAAAAAATACTCAAGATGAAGTATTAAATATAGATAAATTAACATATGCCGGTAATTTAGAATCATTGTCTGAAATTGATACGGATCCACGATATCAATTTGCACAAGTTGATATCTGTGATAGTGAGCGTTTAACGGAATTTTTTAAAATTTTCCAACCGGATGCTGTGATGCATCTAGCAGCCGAGTCACATGTTGATCGTTCTATTGATGGTCCCGCTGAGTTTATTACAACAAATATTGTGGGTACTTATACATTGTTAGAGGTTGCACGTAAGTACTGGCTACAATTAAATGAAGAAAAGAAAGCCTCTTTTAAATTTCATCATATTTCAACAGATGAGGTTTATGGTGATTTAGAAGGTACAACAGATTTATTCACTGAAACGACATCTTATGCGCCAAGTTCGCCGTATTCAGCAAGTAAAGCAAGTTCTGATCATTTAGTACGTGCTTGGCATAGAACATATGGTTTACCAACTGTAGTAACGAATTGTTCAAACAATTACGGTCCATACCACTTTCCAGAAAAGCTCATTCCATTGGTGATCTTAAATGCGCTGGATGGTAAGGCTTTACCGATTTATGGTAAAGGTGATCAGATCCGTGATTGGTTGTATGTCGAAGATCATGCCAAAGCTTTATATAAGGTCGTGACTGAAGGTAAAGTTGGAGAAACTTATAATATCGGTGGTCATAATGAAAAACAAAATATAGAAGTTGTGAAAACAATTTGTAAAATTTTAGATGAATTAAAACCACAAAATAATCATCAACCTTATGAGACATTAATCACTTTCGTAAAAGATCGTCCAGGACATGATTTACGTTATGCAATTGATGCCTCAAAAATTGCAAAAGATTTAGGCTGGAAGCCTGAGGAAACATTTGAAACAGGTATTAGAAAGACCGTTGAGTGGTATTTAAATAATTTAGAGTGGTGCCGCCGGGTACAAGATGGCAGTTACCAAAGAGAAAGATTAGGTGTAAGTGCATAATGAGTACAAAAGGTATAATTTTAGCAGGTGGTTCTGGGACACGTTTGTATCCGATCACAAAAGGCGTTTCAAAACAACTGTTACCAATTTACGATAAGCCAATGGTTTATTATCCATTGTCTGTTTTGATGTTGGCTGGTATTCGTGAAGTTCTTATTATTAGTACGCCAGACGATATAGATGGCTTTAAGCGATTATTGGGTGATGGCTCACAATTCGGTGTTGAATTAAGTTATGCGATTCAACCAAGTCCGGATGGTTTAGCTCAAGCATTTATTATTGGTGAAGAGTTTATTGGCGAAAGTAATGTCTGTTTAGTACTTGGCGACAACATTTTCTATGGTCAAGGTTTTACACCAATGCTACGCCAAGCCGTGGCCCGTCAAAAGGGTGCAACCGTATTTGGTTATCAAGTCAAAGATCCTGAACGTTTTGGTGTTGTTGAGTTTGATGAGGAAAAACGAGCTGTTTCATTAGAAGAAAAGCCAAAACATCCAAAATCGAATTTTGCGGTTACGGGACTTTATTTTTACGATAATGATGTAGTGAAAATTGCAAAACAAGTAAAACCATCAGATCGTGGTGAACTTGAAATTACGACAGTGAACCAGATGTATCTAGACCGTGGTGATCTCAATGTTGAGTTACTTGGACGTGGTTTTGCTTGGTTAGATACAGGGACACATGCAAGCTTACTTGAAGCAGCACAGTTTGTTGAAACTATTGAAAAACGTCAAGGTTATAAAGTGGCTTGTCTTGAAGAAATTGCACTTCATAATGGTTGGTTGACGAAAGCTCAAGTGTTAGAAATCGGCCAAAGCATGAGTAAAAATGATTATGGTCAATATTTGATTTCTTTGGTAACTGAATAAAATGAGCCTTGTAAAATTAATTGACTTGCCGAGTTTTGGTGATGAACGAGGTGGTTTAGTTGCGATTGAATCTAATCAGTCAATTCCTTTTGATGTGAAACGTTTGTATTACATCTTTAATACCTCACAAAAACCGCGAGGCTTTCATGCTCATATTGATTTAAAACAAGTTGCAATATGTTTGAAAGGTAGCTGTAGATTTATTCTGGATAATGGTTCTACTAAAGAAGAAGTTGTTTTAGATAACCCAACCCAGGGTTTGATTATTGAAGGATTGATCTGGCGTGAAATGCATGACTTTTCAGAAGATTGTGTATTACTAGTTTTAGCAAGTGAACACTTTACAGAGCAAGATTATATTCGAAATTACGATGAGTTTCTGCGAGTAGTAAATCAGCCTTATATTCATCCATTATCCGATGTCAAATCTAAAAATATTGGTCAAAAAACAAAAGTTTGGCAATATAGTGTGATTTTCCCACAAGCGGTTATTGGAGAAAATTGTAATATTTGTGCGCACACTATGATTGAGAATGATGTGCAAATTGGTAATAACGTCACAATTAAATCAGGTGTGTATGTATGGGATGGGATTACATTAGAAGATAACGTTTTTGTTGGCCCTAGCGTTACTTTTACAAATGATAAGACTCCCCGTTCAAAGCAATATCCCGATGAGTTTCTAAAAACTATAGTTGAACAAGGTGCAAGTATTGGCGGTAATGCTACCATTTTACCCGGCATAAGAATTGGTCGAAATGCATTGGTTGGTGCTGGTGCAGTAGTAACTAAAGATGTTCCGGAAAATGCAATTGTAGTAGGAAATCCTGCAATTATTAAAGGCTATGTGAAATAATGATTCCTTTCTTAGATTTAAAAAGTATAAATAGTCAATATCGTGCAGAACTCATTGAGGCTTGTACTCGTGTCATAGACTCTGGCTGGTACATAGGCGGAAATGAGCTAGCTCAATTTGAAAAAAACTTTGCGGAATATTGTGGCGTAAAATTTGCAATTGGAGTTGCAAATGGTTTAGATGCCTTGATTCTTACACTTCGAGCATGGAAAGAGTTGGGGAAATTGCATGATGGTGATGAAGTAATTGTCCCATCAAATACATATATTGCAAGTATTTTAGCAATCACTGCAAATAACCTAACTCCAGTTTTAGTTGAGCCGGATATTAATACTTATAATATTGATCCAAGCAAGATTGAAGCTGCGGTTACTCCAAAAACGAAAGTAATCTTACCTGTTCATTTATATGGGCAATTAGCAGAAATGCCTGCAATCATGGCAATTGCAAATAAATATAATCTACTTGTTTTAGAAGATTCAGCTCAATCACATAGTGCTGAAATTAATGGAATAAAAGCTGGAAACTGGGGAGATGCCTCGGGTTTCAGTTTCTATCCTGGTAAAAATTTAGGTGCATTAGGGGATGCTGGTGCTGTAACCACTAATAATGAAGAACTTGCACAAATGTTACGTGCTCTTCGTAATTATGGTTCTCATGAAAAATATAAAAATTTAGTACCTGGTGTAAATAGTCGTCTTGATGAAATTCAAGCTGCCATACTAGATATTAAATTAAAATATTTAGATCAAGAAATAGCTCATCGTCGTAAAATTGCGCAATTGTATTCGCAGCATATAGTAAATCCTTTAATCAAATTACCCTTAGCTCAGAAAAATGCTGAAGAGTATCAGCAGCACGTTTGGCATTTATTTGTGATTCGTACTGAGCATCGCGAGGCTTTACAAAAGTACTTGGCTGAACAAGGCATACAGACTTTAATTCATTATCCTATCCCACCTCACAAGCAACAGGCTTATAAAGAATGGAATGATTTAAGTTATCCAGTATCTGAGCAGATCCATGCAGAAGTAATGAGTTTACCCATAGGACCAACTTTAAGCTTGGAAGAGGCTGAGAAAGTAATTCAGATCTGTAATAATTTTAAAGTTTAAAATGAATTTACTTAAAACAAGTGTATTAAATGGAGTTGCTGTTTTAATCAAAACAGCAACGATGTTTATACTCAATAAAATTTTGGCTGTTTATGTTGGTCCAGCTGGTTATGCAGCAATCGGTCAATTTCAAAATTTTATTCAAATGGTGACCACTTTCGCTGGTAGTGCAATCAATACAGCTGTTATTAAATATACCGCAGAATATTATGAAGATGAAAATAAACAAAGAAATATATGGAGAACAGCTGGAAGTATAGTGCTGCTTTTTAGTTTAATTTTCTCTTTACTTATATTTATTTTTCAAAAGCAACTTTCAACTTATATTTTTCATACGGATATTTATCAAACAGTTTTTGTTTGGTTTGCTGTTTTTTTAACCTTTTTTACTCTTAATGCCCTTTTTTTAGCCATCTTAAATGGAAAAAAAGAAGTTTTAAGGTTAGTCGTCGCAAACATTATAGGAAGTATTTTTTCTTTGGCTGTAACCAGCCTCTTAGCTATAAAATATAATCTATATGGTGCTTTAGTTGCACTTTCAATTTATCAGTCATTAGCTTTTTTAGTAACTCTCTTTTTATGTTATAAGTCAGAATGGTTTAAGTTGACTTATTTGTTTGGAAAAATAGATAAAACCGTTGCCAAAAATTTTGCAGCTTTTGCTTTGATGGCGTTGGTCAGTGCAATATGTGTTCCGCTTTCTCAAATGGCTATTCGAAGTTACTTAACCTATGAATATGGTCTAACTTATGCAGGATATTGGGAAGCCATGATCCGTTTAAGTGCAGCATATCTTATGTTAGTCACAACAACCTTAGGCGTATATTATTTACCTCGACTTTCTGAGCTATCAGAAATTAAGGAGATAAAGACAGAAGTTTACACTGGTTATAAGTTTATATTTCCATTAGCTGCCTTAGGTGGTCTGACTGTGTATATCCTTAGAGACTGGATTATAGCTATTTTATTTACCAAAACATTTTTACCTATGCGTGATTTGTTTCTTTGGCAGATGATAGGTGACTCTTTAAAAATTGGTAGCTGGATACTTGCATATCTAATGTTGAGTAAAGCTATGACGAAATTATTTATAACTACTGAGATTATATTTGCAATTACTTCAATATTATTAACTTATATCTGTACTCAGCTTTTTGGTTTTGAAGGTGTATCCATTGCTCATCTGATTAACTATGGAATTTACTGGCTTATAATGAGTATTTGTGTTTTTAAAAGTTTAAAAGAAAAGGGTACGATATGAGTAGTGTGCAACAACCTTTAGTATCAATTGTTATACCTTGTTATAACCATGAAAATTTCGTACAGCATTGTATACAAAGTGTAATAGATCAAAGCTATGAAAATATAGAGCTGATTATTATTGATGATGGCTCGAAAGATAACTCTGTTTCAAAAATAAAAGAAATGCTAGATAAGTGTAAAGAACGTTTTACTCATTTTGAATTTAGGTATAGACCGAATAAAGGTTTAACATCAACACTGAATGAGGCATTAGAGTGGTGCCAAGGCGAATATTTTTCTGTAATTGCATCAGATGATTTAATGAAAGAAAACAAGACAGAAAAGCAGGTGTTTTTTTTAGATGAAAATCAGCATGTTGCAGCAGTTTTTGGTGGTATTGAATTAATAAATGATGAAAATGAAATTGTAGATATAAGAGTTCACCCTGATAAAACATATACTTTTAAAGAAATAATTTTAAATAAGCATGACCTTCCTGCTTCTACACAAATGGCTAGATTAAAGTTGATTAAGGATATTGGGGGTTACAACACAGATTATAAAATTGAAGATTGGTATATGTTATTAAAAATGGCTGAAAAGGAATTTGATATAGTTTATATGAAAGAAGTTTTTTGTTCTTATCGATTTCATGAAAATAATTTTTCAAAAAATATGGAAATTATGGGCAAAGAAATGCACAAAATTATAGCAGAATATAAAGATAATATTTTTTATAGAGAGGCTTTAAAAATTATATATAAGCAAGAATTTAATTATTTTAAAAATAAGAAAAATTATATTAAAGCATTTAGCATTTTATTTAAATTCATTATTGTATCTATAAATAGGTAAAGTGATGAAGATTTTAATTATAGTGCCTGATCTATCATTTGGGGGAGTAACTAGTGTTGTCAGTAATCTGGTTAAGGGCTTAAAAGAAAATTTTAAAGTAGAAGTTCGTGTCGTTACATTATTTCCTAAAAATGAAATAAACCTAAATGATATAGATGTTATTCATTTAAATATTTCTTCTATTAGTGATATTTTAAAAGGATTATTTTTTCTTAAGAATATCATAAAAGAGTATAAACCAGATATCGTTCATAGTCATACCTTATATCCTCATTTGCTTATCGATTCTTTGAGCCTGTTTTATAAAAAAAATTATAAACTTATTAATAGCGAGCATGGTACGTATAACTCTACATTAAAATTCTATAAAAGAATGAATTTTTTTAGAATTCTTAATCCTCAAGCTGAACTAGTTACAAACGTTAGTGTTGCTAGTTGTGAGAGCTATATTAATTCACATATTGTAAAAAGAGAGAAAATAAAACCTATTTATAATGGTATTGATATTGAAAAATATTATTTTTCTCAAAGTGTTAGAGATAAAATTAGAAAAAATCTAAATATTGATGAGAAATTAAAAGTCATTGGATATGTTGGCCGATTATCTACAGAAAAGAATGTCACAAATTTGATTGAGGCAATTTCACGAATTCATTTAATTGATTTTAAATTAATTATTATTGGTGATGGGCCGGAACGTGAGAATTTAGAAAGATTTGTATCTGAAAAGCAATTAAATGATAAAGTTTCTTTTCTTGGTGCTCTATCCAATGCACATGAATATTATTCCGCATTCGATATGCTTGCTCTTTCAAGTAATACAGAGGGTTTGCCTACAGTTATTCTTGAGGCTATTTCATCAAACTGTCTTGTTGTGTCAACAGACTGTGGTGGCGTAAGAGAAATGTTACCAGAAAATTATGAATTTTTAGCGAAACCCAATTGCCCAGAAGAACTTTCTTTAATTATTGATAAAATGTTAAAGATAGAACCCCTGTTAGCAAATCAAATTAAAGAAAATTGTTTTCAAAAGGTGAAGAATTACTTCTCAATTGAAGCTATGTGTCAGAATTGGTGGGTAATTTATAATGAAGTGTAAGACTATAGGTGGTGAGGTATATTTTAGTGGTCCGTGAAAGATATCCTAAAAGAAAAATACGAGGTTTTAGTACTTCACTATGTTTCTTACTCATACTATTTTGTTCATTTTTTAGTATAAATTCTTTACCCATAAACCCTGTCTATTGTGTGGGTTTCCCAGTAATTTTTTTATCTTTTTTATTTTTGAAATCACAAGTAGACAAATTTCAATTTGGTTTTTACTGTTACTTCCTAATTTCATGTGTTCTTTTTTCCGTAGGTAGTTATTATTTTTCCAGTATTGATCCTAAGATAAACTATCTATCTACAGTTCTCTATTTATATTGTATTCTTATGGGTGCACAAACTGTTGCAACTGGTCTAAATTTTGAACATTCCCGGCGAGTTTATATTTATAATTATATTTATAATCTTTTGATTGTATTTATGATTGTCGAGTTGTTTCTAAGAATAATTAATTCTAGTCATACTGGTTCCTTTTATGACTATAAATGGAGTTTACTATATTTTGATTCAAACTTTGTCTCATTTATTATTTTATTTTTTTTAATGTTTGCTGTCTTTTTGAAAGATAAAAATATTTTTAATATTGGTAAAATTCGCTTTTCAGTATTAATTTTATTGTTACTTTTAACATTCTCACGTGCAAGTATAGTTTCTTTTATTGTTACCTACGCTTTTGTTAAATCGAGTAGTAAATATAAGACACCAATATTTATTTTATTTTTGATTTCTTATTTTTACGCTGCTTCTAAATTAGTAGGAAAGTATACTTCTGGTGATAGTTATGTGGATGTTGATGGAAGCTTTAATAGTAAATTTTATTTAATATCTTCTGCTTTAGATAATTACGCAAGTGTTCCTTTTGTAAATAAAATTTTTGGTATTGGTTTGAATAATTTCTCCTACTATACTGATGGGTTTTTTGCTCATAATATATTTATTACATTGGTATATGAATTCGGAATTTTGGGAACATTAATGTTCGTACTTTTTTTATTATATTCATATTTTAAAATAGGTAAAGATGTTACATATATTTTTATACCTCTGTTAGTCGCAGGATTCTCTTTATTCTCTGCATATGTACCATTTTTATTTGTGTTATTGGCTTGTATGTATATAGAAATAAAGTATTTAAAGCTTAAAGATATAGAAGGGGTTAAATAAATGTTAGCATTTCAACCTTTAATTAGCGTACTTATTCCAGTTTACAATGTTGAAGCTTTTATTGAAGAGGCTGTTTTTTCAATTTGTAATCAGACATATAAAAATCTTGAGATAATAGTAGTTGATGATTGCTCCACGGATAATACATATAATATAGTTGCTAAGTTAGCTAGTATTGATTCAAGAATCAAGCTTTATAAAAATAGTAAAAATTCAAAAATAGTAAAAACATTAAATTTTGCATTAGAACAAGCAACTGGAGACTTTATCGCTAGAATGGATGGTGATGACATTAGTGCTCCAGAAAGATTGGAAAAACAATTAGATTTTTTAATAAAAAATCCCCAATACTTTTTAGTTGGTAGCCATGTAAATACTATAGATTCTAATAATAATCTTATTGGCAAACAAGAAATGCCTATTAAAGATGAAATAATTAATAAGACAATTAAGTATGCTTCTCCAGTTCTTCATATTTGGTTAGCTAAACGTGAAGTATATAATCAGCTGAATGGCTATCGAGAGATTCCTGGTGCTGAAGATTATGACTTTTTATTAAGAATGCATTCCTTAGGCTTACTTTTTACTAATTTGAATAGTTATGAATATTCTGTACGTATTCGTGATGGAAATACGACATCTACAATTGGTTTTAATCAAAGATTAATGTCAAATTACGTAGTTGAACTTTATAAAATGAGAGTAATCACAGGTCAAGATAATTTCAACTCACTTAATGTACAAGAGTATTTAAAAAAATATTCTGGATATAAAGAAAATTTTGATAAATCAAATGTACTTTTGCAAAAAGCTTTTATGGCTAAAGGACATAAAAAGTTTTTTAAAATGTTTATCTTTTTAATTATGTCGGTTTGTAAGTCTAGATTTCAAACTCAATATTTATATAAACGAATAATTTCTAAATTACTTTTAAAGGGATAATTTTCATGAAAGTTCTTTTTATAATTAACTCTTTAAAAAATAAATCTGGTTCTGAGCGTGTAGCTATTGAGTTAGCGAACAAAATGGCGATAAGTCCTGATTATGATATTACTCTTTTGAATAGAGAGTCGGTTAAAAATAATACAGCTTATCCAACTGCTGAGAATGTAGATGTTATAGCTTTGACTGGTAACTTATTTCAGTTTTACAAAAAACTTAAGATGCATATTTCTGCTTCTGCTTACGATATAGTAATTGTCCATAATATGGGGAAACTGTCACTTTTATGTGCTTTTATCCCAAATGTAACGAAATTGGTTTCTCTAGAACATGTTTCTTTTGTCAGTCGGCCTCAAAAAATACAAATTTTGAGCAAATTACTATATCGAAAAATTGATCAAGTGGTAACACTGACCCAAAATGATAAAGTGCAATTTGATAAGTTTCATTCAAATGTTTTGGTTATTCCTAATTTTTCTCCTTTTCCTATCGCTTCTCAACCGCAAAATAATAATAAACAAATTGTAACGATTGGTCGTTTAACTGATCAGAAAAACTATATCCATTTACTTCAAGCTTGGGAGAAAATATATCAATCTATTCCTGATTGGCAGCTTAACATTTATGGTGAAGGTGAGCACAAAGAGATGCTACAAGATTATATCATCCAGCACTCTCTTAAAAATGTGAGTTTAAAGGGTAGTACTTCAAATGTAAAAGAAGTTTATGAACAATCTAGTTTTTTTGTAATGTCATCCAAATATGAAGGTCTCCCAATGGTGTTAATAGAAGCTCAGAGCTTTGGTTTACCTATTGTTTCATATAATTGTCCATATGGTCCAAGTGATGTCATTCAAGAAAATCAAAATGGTTTATTAGTGGAAGATCAAAATATTGATAAATTGGCAGAAGCCATTTTAAAACTTGCCTCATCTCCAAATTTATTAGATCGTTTTTCACAAGAATCTTTATTAAATGCTAAAAAATATCAACCTGAACAAATTTTAAAAATTTGGAATGAAAAAATCTTGCAAGGATAAAGTTTTATGTTTTCTGTATTAAGCTCTATTTATCACAAAGAGCATCCATCACACTTTAATGCTTGTATGGAAAGTATTTGGGATAAGCAAACTTTAAAGCCTACAGAAATTATTTTAGTTGAGGATGGACCTCTAACACCTGAACTTGATAAGGTGATTGCACAGTGGCAAGAAAAGCTCGGCAATATTTTACATGTTAAGAAGCTTGAGAAAAATGTAGGTACAGGTAAGGCAAAAAATATTGGTTTGCAAGAATGTACATATGACATTGTATGTATTGTAGATACAGATGATATTTATGTATCGGAGAGATTCGAGAAGCAAATTGATTTTTTAAAAAACAATCCCGATGTTTCAATTATAGGTGGACAAATTCTCGAATTTGTAGAAGATATTCATACTCCTACAGGGATGCGGAAAGTTCCTTTATCAAATGAAGAATTAAAAAATTACGCTAAGAAGCAAAGTCCCTTTAACAATATGACTATTACGTATCGAAAATCACATATTCTTGAAGTAGGAGGCTACCAGCATCATTTATGGATGGAGGACTATAATCTCTTTTTAAGAGTAATTGCTAAAGGTTATAAAATTCAAAACTTAGCTGATGTTTTGGTCTATGCAAGAATTGATAACGGTATGCATGGCCGCCGTAAAGGTTTCCAATATATTAAAAGTGAAAAACAGTTACTAGATTTAAAAAAACAACTAAAGTTACAAAATCCTGTATATGCTAATATGCTGTTTCTGATACGGTCTGCCTTTAGACTGTTGCCAGCAAATATGCTAGGTAAAATTTATAATACCTTTCTTCGTAAAGATATTAAAAAATGAGTGAATGAAAATATGAAACGCTTAGTAGACATAGTCATTTCTTTAATAGCTCTAACCGTACTGTCGCCAATATTTCTGATAGTTGCTTATAAAGTCCGTAAAAATTTAGGTTCACCAATATTCTTTTATCAAGAAAGACCTGGAAAGGACGGAAAATTATTTAAAATGATTAAGTTTCGTTCGATGAAGGATGCCTTTGATGCGCAGGGGAATCCATTGCCAGATGAGGCGCGTATTACTCCATTTGGGCAGAAATTACGTTCTACTAGCTTAGATGAAATGCCACAGCTTATTAATGTTTTAAAAGGTGATATGAGTGTGGTAGGCCCTCGTCCAATGTTAAAAGACTTTGTCGCTTTATATTCACCAGAACAAGCACGTCGTTTAGAAGTTCGCCCTGGAATGACAGGTTTAGCTCAGGTCAGTGGACGTAATGAACTGGATTATGAAGAACGGTTTAAATGTGACGTTTGGTATGTAGACAATCATAGTGTTTGGGTTGATTTTAAAATCATGTTTAAAACAGTCAAAGTGATGTTAAGACGCGAAGGTATTAATGCACCAGGACATGTAGGACCATCTTTATTTAAAGGTAATGACGTCCAAGAAAATGTCGACTCATCTGTAAAGTAAATTTTATATCTTGAAATATTTCTTATGATCAAAAAAGCAGTTTTACCAGTAGCCGGTTTAGGAACGCGTTTTTTACCTGCAAGTAAGTCAATTCCAAAGGAAATGGTGACCGTTGTTGATCGCCCAGCTATTGAATATGTAGTGCGTGAAGCGGTGGAAGCAGGAATTGAACAGATTATTTTAGTGACTCACTCTTCAAAAGCTTCGATTGAAAATTATTTTGATCGAAACTTTGAATTAGAAACAATATTAAATGAAAAGAAGAAATTGGATTTGCTTGCAGAGATTACGCAAATTGTTCCTTCTCATGTGAGTGTTGTGAGTGTACGACAACCTCAACCTCTAGGCTTAGGGCATGCTGTTTTATGTGCGAAAAGTGTAGTAGGACAAGATGATTTTGCTGTGCTATTACCAGATGTATTGGTGAAAGATAGTTCGGGGCAGAATGATTTATCGCGTATGATTTCTCGTTATGATGAAAGTAACGCGGCGCAGATAATGGTAGAAGCTGTGCCTGATCACTTGGTAGATCAATATGGTATTGTTGATGTTGCACAGAACCCAAATGAAGGCGAAAGCATTGCTATGCAGGGTATTGTTGAAAAACCTGCTGTAGGTTCTGCACCATCTAATTTATCTGTTGTTGGTCGCTACGTTTTACCCGCAAGAATTATGCAACTACTTGAAAATACACCGAAAGGTGCGGGTAATGAAATTCAACTAACAGATGCAATTGCGATGCTGCAACAAACTGATGTAGTTGAAGCCTATCGTATGCAGGGACAAACCTTTGACTGTGGTAGTAAGCTTGGTTATTTAAAAGCTGTTCTACACTATGGTATTGAACATCCTAAATTAGGAAATGATTTTAAACAGTTGATTCAAGAACTTAAATTATAAATTTTGTAGCTCAACTTAAGTATTTGTAAAAAATAATGAATATGTGAGCTGTTCAATATATTCTCTTCCCATAATGGGAAGAGAATTCTATAGAATATTAAAATCAGGTGTACAATGAAAATCGCGGTATTTGGAACCACCTTGCACGCTGGTGTAATGGCAGCGTTACTAGCTGAATATGGTAATCAGATCTATTGGTGTACAAGTGTCACCTGTGAAGAAAATATATCTGTACTTTCATATCAAGATCAAGAAGTTAATCATTATTTAAATAAACAAAGAAAGGCAGGTTTTTTAACAGAAAGTCCTTTTTCTCAAATTCCTTTAGATATTGAAGTTTATTTATTTTGTTTTAGCCCTACACAAATAGACCTTGCCTTAAAAACGGTTGAGAAGTTAAGCGAGCGTCCAATTGTTCATCCAAGGTTAATGGTTAATGGTTCAACTTTTGGTTTACATGGTACAGAAAAATTAAAGCAACATTTACCTAAAGACGAGTGGATTTATTTTCCTGACGTGATTCAGGAGGGTAATGCGATTAATAGTGTACTCAATGTAAAACATGTCATTGTTGGTGTTGAATCAAGCTATGCTCAAGACATAATGCAAGAGTTATTACGTCCATTCTTCCGTTTTAGTTATCAATATTTATTTATGCCGATTTTAGATGCCGAATTTACCAAACTTAGTATTTCAGGCATGTTGGCAACTCGCATTAGCTACATGAATGATCTTGCTCTAGTTGCTGAAAAGTTGGGCATTGATATTGCCAATGTAAAGCATGGCATTGCTGCAGATACACGTATTGGCGCAGCTTATTTATCAGCAGGTGTTGGATTTGGCGGTGAAAATTTTTCACATGATATTTTAACACTCTCCAGTACGGTTTCTGAAACAGGTGCGAAAAGCCGTCTACTAGAACAAGTGTGGGCGATTAATGAACAACAAAAAGAAATTTTATTCCGTAAATTATGGAACTATTATCATTGTGACTTGAGTGGAAAAACGGTTGCAATTTGGGGAGCTTCATTTAAAGAGAACACTCCAAGTACACATAACTCACCTATTCATATCTTATTGGCTGCTTTATGGGCTCAAGGTGTAAAAGTACGGTTACATGATCCGCAAGCTCTTGATGAAATTGCAGCTTTATATGACAACCGAGAAGACCTGATTTTATGCGCTGATCAATATGAAGCAGCACAAGGAGCACATGCTTTATGCTTAGTCACGGCATGGAAGCAGTATTGGAGCCCTGACTTTAAACAGTTACAACAATTGATGCAGCATCCTCTTATTTTGGATGGACGTAATATTTATGATCCAGCATATGTGAAATCTAAAGGTTTTGCTTATGAAGGAGTAGGTCGATTATGAGTAAATCTATCGAGAAGTTTCCCAAAGAGCTAGTTTCCCCTATCGCGCAGCTTCATTCTTTGGTTGAGAAAAATTCAAATTTACATATAAAAGAATTATTTGTATCAGAGCCAGATCGATTTCAGCAATATTCTGTAAACTTCGATCAACTGGTTTTTGATTATAGTAAGCACCGTGTGACTAAAAGTGTGTTAGAGCAATTGGTGGCTTTAGCAAAAACTAAACAATTGACTCACTGGATTGAGCGCTTATTTTCCCAAGACAAAGTCAACTGTACCGAACAGCGTGCTGCAATGCATTGGGCTTTACGTTTACCATCGGAATATTCTAAATTTCCTGAACTCACAAAACAGGTTCATACCCAATTACAGCGTATGTACGCTTTGGTTGAGAAAATCCATGCTGGGCAATACCGGGGTGCTACGGGTGAAGTGATTCAGGATGTCGTTAATATTGGGGTAGGTGGATCTGATTTAGGGCCTCAAATGGTGACCCATGCATTATCGGATTTTAAAGTAAAAACAGCTAAACCACTCAATGTTCATTTCGTATCAACAATGGATGGTAGCCAGTTATCGGAATTGCTTCATCAACTGCGTCCAGAAACAACGTTATTTATTATTTCTTCGAAGTCATTTGGCACTATTGATACTTTATCCAATGCACAAACTGTTCGACAATGGCTTGAGAAAGCGTTAGGGAAACACGAACGGGTGGTAAAAAGCCATTTTATTGGTGTTTCTACAAAAGCTAACAAAATGTCAGAGTGGGGGATTGCTCCTGAAAATCAATTATTACTTTGGGATTGGGTTGGTGGACGTTATTCTCTTTGGTCGTGCATTGGGTTACCTATCGCATTGTCAGTTGGGGTTGAAGGTTTCCAACAGCTTTTAGCTGGCGCCCATGCTGTTGATGAGCATTTCCAAAATACAAGTTTTGAGCAGAATATACCTGTACTTATGGCATTATTAGGAGTCTGGAATAATAACTTCTTAAATATTCAGACCCATGCTGTATTACCTTATGATGGCCGTTTAAAATATTTTGCAGCTTATTTGCAACAGCTCGAAATGGAATCTAATGGTAAATCGGTACAACGAACAGGACAAAAAGTTGAATTAGATACTTGCCCAATTGTATGGGGGGAGGTTGGGCCAAATGCTCAACATGCCTTTTATCAATTACTCCATCAGGGAACTCAGGCAGTAAGTTGTGATTTTATTGCACCTATACAACGCTACAATGCAGATCATTTTACTTATGTAGAAAATGCTGAAGCATTAGTTGAGCAACATCATCTTGCGCTTTCAAACTGTTTGGCACAATCACGTTTATTGGCTTTTGGTAACGAAGCTCTAGATACAAAAGAACTGGAGAGTTTGCCTATTTATAAGCAATATGAAGGAAATCAGCCAAGTTCAACATTACTTTTAAAAGAGCTTAATCCTTATAGTTTAGGAATGTTGATTGCTTTATATGAGCATAAAGTATTTGTTCAGTCTGTAATCTGGAACATTAATCCCTTTGATCAGTGGGGAGTGGAAAAAGGTAAGCAAATTGCTGACCAGTTACTCCCCATTTTAAATGGTGTTCAAAACGATCTTTCAACACTCGATGCTTCAACGCGTGGATTAATTAAAATTTTATTAGGAAAAATAGATGGCTAAAATTCTGGTTACTGGCGGTGCTGGCTATATTGGTTCACATACCTGTGTAGAGCTTTTGAATGCTGGCCATGAAGTTATTGTTTATGACAATCTTTCAAATAGTTCAGAAGAGTCTTTAAATAGAGTTCAAGAACTCACTCAAAAAAGTTTAACTTTTGTAGAGGGTGATATTCGTAATGCAGATGAGCTTGATCAGGTATTTCAAAATCATACCATCGATGCAGTTATTCATTTTGCAGGTCTAAAAGCGGTTGGTGAAAGCCAGGAAAAACCTCTTATTTATTTTGATAATAATATTGCAGGTAGTATCCAACTGGTTAAGTCAATGGAGAAAGCAGGTGTTTATACACTTGTGTTTAGCTCATCTGCAACAGTATATGATGAAGCGAATACGTCACCTTTAAATGAAGAAATGCCAACAGGTATGCCAAGTAATAATTATGGTTATACCAAATTGATTGTTGAGCAATTATTACAAAAATTGTCTGTTTCTAATTCTAAATGGTCGATTGCTTTACTTCGTTATTTTAACCCGGTAGGTGCACATAAGAGTGGACGTATTGGTGAAGATCCACAAGGTATTCCAAATAATTTAATGCCGTATGTGACTCAAGTTGCAGTGGGCCGTCGTGAGAAACTGTCTATTTATGGTAATGACTATGACACAGTAGATGGTACTGGCGTACGTGACTATATACATGTGGTGGATTTAGCCAATGCACATCTATGTGCTCTAAATAATCGATTACAAGCAACAGGTTGCCGTGCATGGAATATTGGAACGGGTAATGGCTCATCAGTATTACAGGTTAAAAATACCTTTGAACAGGTCAATGGCGTATCCGTTGCTTTCGAATTCGCAC
Organism: Acinetobacter nosocomialis; assembly: GCA_025736915.1. Taxonomy (GTDB): domain Bacteria; phylum Pseudomonadota; class Gammaproteobacteria; order Pseudomonadales; family Moraxellaceae; genus Acinetobacter; species Acinetobacter nosocomialis_A. The sequence goes on from CP107049.1 coordinate 2,065,946, forward strand.
CACGCCGAGCAGGTGATGTAGCGACTTCATTTGCAGATAATACCCGTGCTGTTGCTGAGCTGGGCTGGCAGCCTCAATATGATTTAGAAGATATGTTGCAAGACAGCTGGGAATGGCAAAAACAGAATCCAACGGGTTATAAAAATTGATTATTTAATTTTTCTAAATATCAACTATATATCTTTCTTAAATTGAGATAGAGCTCTTTTCTAAAAAGAGGCTACAGTTGTAGTGACTACTTTCATGCTAGTATTCGCCACAATCCTGTTAGCCTTTTTTTTGTCGTCATGGTTTTTCTACGTCAACAACTGTTATTTATCTTTATTGCTTTTTTATCCACCTGTGTAGGTATATACGTTGCGTGGGATATGAATCTATCTTGGCATAAGTTTTATATCCATCTAACTTCAGAAAAGGCTATTTTTTCAATTCTTTTTAACTATGCGGTAATTCAACTATTTTTTATTGTGGTTGGTCGTAAATATGCTGCAATTTTTTTAAGCCAATTATTCGTTATATTTTTGAATTTTATTAATAAAAAGAAGCAACAATATTTATTTAGTAATTTAAGTCCTGAAGATATTTTTTTATTACCAGAGGCAATGAAGGCTACTCCTTGGCACTTGCAACTTATCTTTTTTACTCTGATTATTTTCTTTCTTATCATACTACTCATTGCTTTACGTAAAGAAAGTAAAGCCACTTTTCATACATATGTTCCCAATATTGTTATCTTCGGATTAATCAGTAGTGGTTTAATTTATTTAAACTTTATTAAAAATCCTACAGGGGCTTGTTTTTCTGAAAATAAACCGAAAATTTGTGCAAGCTTACAGGAGTTTCCAAATACTAGAAATGACTGGAATGGTGATTATCGGAATATTCAAGATTATGGATTTGTAACTTTTTACGTATCTAAGGTATTGGATAATGTAACAAGTGTTTTATTACCGAACCGTAAAGTATCTGAGCAAGACATACTACAAATTTTGCAGCAACATCATTCTACTCAACCTTTAGAAGAGAGTGGGAAGGAATATCCAAATATTGTTATAGTGATGGAGGAATCTTTTTGGGATGCTCATCATTTAGAAAGTGGTTTACCAAAAGACTTACTATCTTTTGTTCATCAAAATCAAGTCTCTAATTTATTGTCGCCCTCTTTTGGTGGAGGTACTGCGAATGTCGAATTTGAAGTACTGACGAGCCTCAATACAACTTTTTTCCCAAACGAGCTGTTATATGTTTCTAAATTGAAAAAGCCAATTTATTCTTTGCCTTATTTCTTAAATTCAATCGGCTATCAAACTGTAGTTATGCATAATAACTACAGTTATTATTATAATCGTAATAAAGTATATCCACAGTTAGGTTTTCAGAAATTTATATCACTTGAAAATATGGTCACTCAAAGAGATCAGAAAAAAGTCTTTAATTTAGGAGGCTGGGCTTCAGATGATTTTATTTTTGATTCGATTAAATCGACTTTAGATGAGAATGAGCAACAGCCAAAGTTTATTTATGCGATTACTGTTGAAAACCATCCTACGTATAATGATGATCGATTTGGTAAGCAAAATTATAAATTTAACAAAGAATTATCTGAAACCGAAAAGCAAAAATTAAGTACTTATACTGCTGGAACTGCGCGTGCTAACCAAAAGTTAAAAGAGCTCGCTGAATATTTAAAGACGGTAGATAGACCAACAATTTTAGTGGCTTTTGGCGATCATTTGCCGAATCTACAAGAAGTTTATGAGAGTTATGGATTTTTTAAAGATGATTCTGAGCGAACTAACTTAAAAAATTACCAGACACCTTTTGTAGTGTGGAGCAATTATAAATTAGATAAGAAGCCTTTGAAGCAGCCTTATATTGCTGCAAGTTTCGTTGCTCCAAAACTATTAAAGCTGGCAGGGTTGCCTTTGTCAGATTATTATCAATTTGTTGATGATGTCTCGAGTTGTTATAGTGCCATTCACCAAAAATTTATCAATGAAAATCCAACGTGTAATTTTGATAAGAAAGTATTATTAAAAGGTTATGAAAATCTAAATAAGGATGTATTAGACGGACATAATCATACTTATAAAATTATGCAGAATAACGAAGAAGAGATGGAACAATAATGTTCCCTCTCTTTGAGATGAAATCTATTAAGACTGAATTAATCCAGTCAATTCATCTACATAATGCTGCATTGGCTGAGCTTGACGGTCTGCACGGCTTTCAATGTTGAGACGTAGTAAAGGCTCAGTGTTTGAAGCGCGGACATTAAAACGCCATGCACCAAAGTCGAGGCTTACACCATCGGTACGGTCAATTTCTGGGTTTTGTTCTGCATAGAAATCGAAAATCTTTTGAATAGTGATTTGTGTATCAGCTACTTTAAAGTTGATTTCACCACTACAAGGAAACTTGGTAATCATATTTTCAACGAGTGTTGAAAGTGATTGTCCTGTTTCAGAGAGTAGGGCAACGGTGAGTAACCAAGGAATCATACCGCTGTCGCAGTAAGCAAAGTCACGGAAATAGTGATGGGCACTCATTTCGCCGCCATATACAGCATTGTTCTCACGCATAACGTCTTTAATGAACGCGTGACCAGATTTTGACTGTACTGCAACACCTTTGTATTCATCTACGATATCAAATGTATTCCACACCAAACGCGGGTCATGAACAATTTTCTCACCTGATTGTTTAATCAAGAAAGCTTGAGCCAATAGACCAACAATATAGTAGCCTTCAATGAACTGACCTTTTTCATCAAACAAGAAACAGCGGTCAAAGTCACCGTCCCATGCAATTCCCATATCCGCTTTATGCTCAAGTACAGCATTTCGAGTACTGTCACGGTTTTCAATTAAAATCGGGTTAGGAATTCCATTTGGGAAAGTACCATCTGCTTCATGGTGAATTTTAATAAATTCAACTGGTACGTTAAGCGCCTTAAATTTTTCTTCGATTGCATCAATCACGTGGCCAGCTGCACCATTACCCGCGTTTACCACTAACTTAAGTGGGCGGATTTTTGCTGGTTCAATATAGGTGATTAGGTGATCAACGAACTCTGGCAAAATGTTATAACTTTGAGTTGTACCTTTTTGGCTAACTTCTTCAAAGTTATTGGTTTCTGCTAAAGCCTGAATTTCTTTTAAACCAGTATCGGCACTAATTGGACGAGCATTTTCTCGTACCAATTTCATGCCGTTATAGTCCATTGGGTTATGGCTCGCAGTAACTTCGATACCACCTTGCACATCTAAATGGAAAGCGGCGAAGTAAACTTCTTCAGTACCTGTCATACCTAAATCAAGCACATTGACACCCGCATCATTTAACCCGCGGATGGTCGCTTGTTTTAAACCCTCACTGCTTAGACGAATATCACAACCTACAACCACAGTCTTTGGTTTATAGATTTGTCCGTAAGCGCGGCCAATTTTATAGGCGATTTCTTCATTCAATTCGGTGCCGAGTTTGCCTCGGATATCATAAGCTTTAAAACACGTTAAAGTAGTCATTATTCAATTCAATACATGTGGTTTGAGTTGTGTGCACATTATACATAGATCATGAAACAGGTATGTTTATAGTTTTTATATTCAAATTTTTCACTTCATTTCGGTAGTTCATATCTAAATTTATAAGAAAGATTTTTACGACTTTAGTCTAATAAATAAATTTATAAATTAGAAATTGCTTGATTTTACTTAGCACTATTGGTCTTACCAATTATGATGGTTATTTAGTGATTGATCTTACCAATATCTGTGTTTATTATGCGGTCAGTGGTTTAAGGAACAACATTTGCACTTAATTTTTAATTGGTCATACCAATTGTGTTGAATGTTTAAGAATTTAAGGTACAAAAATTCGCCCCGGCATTTCAAGGAGATGACAATGCTCAATATGTGGCAACAACTTTATGACCCTTTAAATAATATTTGGCTGTCCAGCGCGGTTGCATTAATCCCGATTATTTTCTTCTTTTTGGCGTTGGCTGTTTTTCGTTTAAAAGGCAGTATCGCGGGTACGGGCACAGTCATTATTGCATTATTGATTGCTCTCTTTTTCTATCAAATGCCGGGTCAAATGGCCTTTGCGTCTATTATTTACGGTTTCTTCTATGGTCTATGGCCAATTTCATGGATCATTATTGGGGCAGTTTTTCTATACAAAATTTCGGTAAAAACGGGACAGTTTGAAGTTATTCGCTCAAGCATTTTGTCAATTACTGAAGACCAACGTCTGCAAATGTTACTAGTTGGTTTTGCCTTTGGTACTTTCCTAGAAGGGGCTGCAGGCTTTGGTGCTCCTGTTGCAATTACCGCTGCACTACTTGTCGGTTTAGGGTTTAAGCCACTTTATGCTGCTGGTTTATGTTTGATCGTAAATACAGCACCAGTTGCATTTGGTGCAATGGGTATTCCAATTATTGTGGCGGGGCAGGTGTCAGGCGTAGACACTATGGAAATTAGCCAGATGGTGGGTCGTCAGTTGCCATTTTTAACGCTGATCGTACTGTTCTGGATCATGGCGATTATGGACGGCTGGCGTGGTGTTAAGGAAACTTGGCCTGCGGTAGTCGTTGGTGGTGGTTCGTTTGCGATAGCCCAATATCTTACATCTAACTTCATTGGTCCTGAGTTACCAGACATTACCGCTGCAATTGCATCATTGGTCAGCTTGACTGTGTTGTTCCGTTTCTGGAAACCAAAACATATTTTCCGTTTTGAGCCTGAAGCGGGTCAAACTTTGACTCAGCAACCTACTACGGTTCAACGTTATAGCATTGGGAAAATTGCTAAGGCGTGGTCTCCATTTGCTATTTTAACAGTCATGGTGACGATCTGGAGCGTTAAGCCATTTAAAGCATTATTTGCAAAAGATGGTGCTCTTGAACACTGGATTTTTAAACTTGAAGTACCATATTTGCATAAATTGGTCGAAAAAATGCCGCCAATTGTGGCAGAGATGAAGCCATACGAAGCGATTTATAAGTTTGACTGGTTCTCTGCAACAGGTACTGCAATTTTTATTGCTGCAATCATCACTGCTATTTTCTTAAAAATGAAAGCAAGTGAGGCAGTAACAACCTTTGGTGAAACACTCAATGAGTTGAAAACACCGATTTATTCAATTGGTATGGTGTTGGCGTTTGCTTTTATTGCGAACTATTCAGGTTTATCTGCTACTTTGGCTTTGGCTCTATCGCATACAGGTCATGCGTTTACTTTCTTCTCGCCATTTTTGGGCTGGCTTGGTGTATTCCTTACGGGTTCAGATACCTCTTCAAATGCTTTGTTCTCGGCATTACAGGCGACTACGGCTCAGCAAATTGGTATTCCGGAAGTGTTATTGGTGGCTGCCAATACCAGTGGTGGTGTGACAGGTAAGATGATTTCTCCACAGTCAATTGCGATTGCGTGTGCAGCAGTAGGCTTAGTTGGAAAAGAATCTGACTTGTTCCGTTTCACGGTAAAACATAGCATCATATTCACTGTCTTTGTTGGCATCATTATTACGGTTCAGGCTTATCTGGTTCCGTGGATGATTCCATAACTCCAGTGAAGGAAACGCGATGAGAATCTCCGATCAAGTGGTCATGAAATTGCAGGCATTAATTGAAGAGCGTCACATGAAAAAAGGTGACCGTTTGCCTGCCGAGCGCCAGCTTGCAACTAGCTTAGGGGTTTCTCGTCCATCTTTGCGTGAAGCAATTCAACAGCTCAATAGTCAAGGGGTGCTTAGCAGCCGCCGCGGTGATGGGACTTATATTCAGCAGTTACCTGAACAGTGGCCACAGCAATTGATTGTGAACCCAATTAGTAACTTGATTGAAGAAGATCCGCTGTACCGTTTTGATGTGCAAGAGGCGCGGTTATTACTTGAAGGTGGCACGGCATGGTATGCCGCATTGCGCTCAACGCCTGAAGACCGCGCCAAAATCCATCATTATTTTAATGAAATTAGTCGCCACCAAAATGCGGGTGACTCAGCACAGGCCGCGGTGGCCGATGCTGAATTCCACTTAGCGATTGCAGAGGCATCTCATAATGTGGTGCTGATTCAAATGATGCGTAGTCTATTTGATTTGTTGCAATACAACGTCTTGTTGGGACGTAAAAAAGTTTATAACGACCCCATAAATGGTGACTTGCTCAGCGAGCAGCATTTTCAGGTGATGGATGCTATTGATCGTAAAGATCCCGAGGCCGCACGCCAAGCTGTCTGCGGTCATATTGAATTTGTGATTAATCATGTGCGTTCTCTGGATGAAGACGAAGCTCGCCAGAAACGTGCAAACCGTTTAAATAGAGTTGATTCAAAATGATTATTTCTTCTGGCAATGATTATCGTGCTGCGGCACAACGTCGCTTACCTCCATTTTTATTTCACTACATTGATGGTGGAGCGTATTCGGAATATACCTTAAAGCGTAACGTACAAGATTTGTCAGAAATTGCATTGCGTCAACGTGTGCTGAATGACATGTCAGCGTTAAGTTTAGAGACAAAACTATTTAACGAAACCTTGTCTATGCCAGTTGCATTAGCGCCTGTGGGTTTAACAGGTATGTATGCACGCCGTGGTGAAGTGCAAGCCGCAATGGCAGCCGATAAAAAGGGCATTCCATTTACACTTTCAACGGTTTCGGTGTGTCCGATTGAAGAAGTTGCACCTGCAATTAATCGCCCGATGTGGTTTCAGCTTTATGTATTACGTGACCGTGGTTTTATGCGTAATGCTTTGGAACGTGCAAAAGCAGCTGGTTGTTCAACACTTGTATTTACTGTAGATATGCCTGTACCGGGTGCGCGCTACCGTGATGCCCATTCGGGTATGAGTGGACCAAATGCTGCGATGCGCCGTTATATGCAGTCTATGTTCCATCCACATTGGTCGTGGAATGTCGGCTTAATGGGTCGTCCGCACGACTTGGGCAATATCTCTAAATATTTAGGTAAACCGACTGGGCTTGAAGACTATATTGGTTGGTTAGGCTCGAACTTTGACCCATCGATTTCATGGAAAGATCTTGAGTGGATCCGTGAGTTTTGGGATGGCCCAATGGTGATTAAAGGTATTTTAGACCCTGAAGACGCCAAAGATGCTGTACGTTTTGGTGCAGATGGGATTGTGGTGTCGAATCACGGTGGTCGTCAGTTAGATGGCGTAATGTCTTCTGCTCGTGCGTTGCCTGCAATTGCTGATGCCGTCAAAGGTGACCTAGCAATTTTGGCTGACTCAGGCATTCGTAATGGTTTAGATGTAGTGCGGATGTTGGCGCTCGGTGCCGATACAGTATTACTTGGCCGTGCATTTGTTTATGCCTTGGCAGCAGCAGGTGGGCAAGGGGTGTCGAACTTGCTTGATTTGATTGATAAAGAAATGCGTGTTGCGATGACGCTCACGGGTGCTAAGTCGATTTCGGATATTAATGCGGATTGTTTAGTACAGGCGATGAAGCTCTAACATTTTCGTATTAACTTTGATGATATTGGCACGACGGAGTCGTATCGGAAAAGGTTCAATGTAAGTAGCTCATTGACGTTACTTTTTTAAAAAGTAACCAAAAACCTTTGTTTCGATAACGGTACGTCCTTGCTACCGCATCGAAACGGCGGCATCCCTGCCGCCAACGCGTAGCCAATTTGAATTAAATCTAACACCTAGAGATTAGCTGCTAGTGCTAAGTGAAATGGTTTTGATCTTGCGTAGCTTTAGTCGCTACTCATGCCAAAACAAAAGTAATGGAATTAGCTACTTTAAATATTAGTTCTAAACGGAAAAACTCCGTCGAGTTTTTCTGATTTAAAAAACTATGTGGTATGGATGACCAAAAGGAAACCATCATGCAAACATTTTCTCCTCAAGCAGTGATCGAACGCTTACAAAATATTGTAGGGCGTTCTTATGTTTTGACCGATGACCAAAGCACACGTCAGTACCGCCAAGGTCGCCGTTTTGGTGAGGGGAAAGTGCTGGCTGTGGTGGTGCCGGGCACATTGCTAGAGCAATGGCAAGTTTTGCAGGCTGCAATTGACGCAGACTGTATTGTCATTATGCAGGCGGCCAATACAGGACTTACAGGTGGTTCAACTCCGTATGGCGATGATTATGATCGTCCTGTTTTAGTCATGAGTACACGCCGATTAAAGGGTATTCAAGTCATCCATGATGGCAAGCAAGTGATTTGCCTACCGGGGTCGACCTTAGATAATTTAGAGCAAATTTTAAAAGGTTATGACCGTGAGCCACATTCAGTCATTGGTTCATCTTGTATTGGTGCATCAGTACTTGGCGGTGTCTGTAATAACTCGGGCGGTGCATTGGTACGCCGTGGCCCAGCGTATACTGAACTGGCGTTATATGCTCAGGTGAACGCTGCTGGTCAGTTAGAACTGGTGAACCACTTAGGGGTGAATTTAGGTTCGACTCCTGAAGAAATTTTGACTCGTTTAGAGAAACAGCAATACCAAGCCTTAGATATTTTAGATGATAGTGAAAAGCAGGCATCGGATCATCGCTATGCGCATGATGTAACCCAAGTTGATGAAGATACGCCTGCTCGTTTTAATGCAGATCCGTCACGTTTGTTTGAGGCTTCTGGTTCGGCTGGTAAAGTCTGTGTGTTTGCGGTACGTCTTGATACCTATGAAAAAGTAGAAAGTAATGTCTTTTATATTGGTACTAATGATGCCGATGATTTAACAGCCATTCGTCGTTACTTACTCACCTCACTGCCAAGTCTACCGATTGCGGGTGAGTATATTCACCGAGGTGCTTACCTGATTGGTGAAAAGTACGGAAAAGACACCTTCTTATTTATTGAGAAATTTGGCACAGCCAATGTTCCAAAAGCTTTTGCGATGAAAGATAAAGTCGATGGCTTCTTAGAAAGATTTAAAATTAAAGGCTTAACGGATCATATTCTACAGGCGATCACCTTCTTTTTACCGAGTCATTTGCCGAAGCGCATGACCGAATATCGAGATCGTTATGAGCACCATTTAGTTTTACGTGTCGAAAATAATTCAAAAGCTCAGACCGAGCAGTTTCTAAAAGAATATTTTGCGGTGCATCAGTCTGGTCACTATTTCGTATGTAGCGAAGAAGAAGGCCGAAAAGCATTTTTACACCGTTTTGCGATTGCAGGGGCGGCAATTCGTTATCGTGATACACACCGTAGTGAAGTTGAAGATATTGTGGCGTTTGATATTGCGTTACGTCGTAATGACCGCGAATGGGTAGAGCAACTCCCAGCCGAGATGGAAAAGAAAATTCTCCATAAACTCTATTATGGGCATTTCTTTTGTCATGTGTTCCATCAGGACTATATTCTTAAAAAGGGCAATGACCCGTTAGAAATGGAACATCAAATGTGGAAATTGTTGGACGCGCGCCGTGCTGAATATCCGGCAGAGCATAATGTTGGGCACCTTTACATTGCCAAACCTGCATTAGCCAATTTCTATCAAAAACTTGACCCAACCAACAGTTTTAATGTGGGGATTGGACATACCTCAAAACTGAAATATTGGGGCAAAGCTAAATCGTAATATCGAGACATTAAAAAAGGCGCCGAAGCGCCTTTTTTTGTAGATGATTTATGCAGCTTCTACAGATTTAGCAAGCACTTCAGCCATTGCTTTAGCAACAGTGTAAACATTGTTCATGTTTAAACCTGCTACACAAATACGGCCACTACGTACTAAGTAGATTGCATATTCTTCACGCAAGATATCAACTTGCTCAGCAGTTAAACCTGTGTAACTGAACATACCTTTTTGGTTTACAAGGTAGCTAAAGTCACGATCTGGTAACGCTTTAGTAAGTTCGTCTTTCAAGATGCTACGCATTTTAATAATACGCTCACGCATCTCTTTCACTTCGCCTTGCCATTGCTGGTTAAGTTCAGCGTCATTTAATACTTCATCAACTAACCAAGCGCCTGTAGTAGGAGGGCTAGAGTAAATACGGCGTACAGTCGCTTTTAACTGACCGAATGTGCACTGAGCAGCTTCTGCATCGTCACATACGAAAGTTAAGCCGCCAACACGCTCGCCATATAAAGAGAAGATTTTAGAGAACGAGTTGCTCACAATGAAGTTTAGACCCGCTTGGTCTAAAGCACGGATTGCATACGCATCTTCTTCCATACCATCACCAAAACCTTGGTAAGCGATGTCTAGGAATGGAATAAGGTTACGGTCTTTTAATACTGCAATCACTTGATCCCACTGTGCTGGGTTTAAGTCAGCACCCGTTGGGTTGTGGCAGCATGGGTGCAACAACACAATGCTTTGCTCAGGCAAAGTTTTAAGTGTAGACAACATACCGTCAAAATCTACACCACGTGTTTCGTTATCAAAATATGGGTAGAAATGAGTCTTGATGCCAGCGCCATTGAAAATCGCAACGTGGTTATCCCAAGTTGGTTGGCTTACCCAAACGTCTGAATTTGGGAAATAAGTTTTTAAGAAATCTGCACCAACTTTCAATGCACCTGAACCACCAAGTGTTTGGATGGTTACAGCACGGCCAGCTTTAACTGCTGGGCTGTTTGCACCAAATAAAAGTGCTTGAATTGCTTCACGGTAAGGTTTGAAGCCTTCCATTGGCAAATAAAGTTTGGTTTTACCGTTTTTAGGCTCAATACGCTTTTGCGCCTCAATAATGGTCTCTAACTGAGGAACAATACTGTCTTCGTTATAATAAAGACCAATACTCAAGTTTACTTTTTCAGAACGAGTATCAGCATTGAACTGTTCCATTAAAGAGAGAATTGGATCGCCTGCGTATGGGGGGATATGTTGAAACATCAAAAAAGTCCTTTCATTCAACAATATGCATAGTGCTGGGTTTTTCTGTCTCGAAAAATACGCCACAACTATGTCGATGCTCAATAATGTATCAATAAAGCTACCGTGAAGCACCTGATAATTTCACTAATATCGATATTTTCTGGCTGAAAATAATAAAAAGTTTTAAAAGAAATTACGGTAAATAGATACTAATTTATAACTCATGCTTTCATTCAAGCAGATTGTCTACAATCTTGCTGTAATACATTGGTTGTAGACTAAAGTTTGAAACAAAAGTTTAATGACTAAAAAGTAACTAAGAAAGAGTCATAAAACTATAGATAAATTGAATCTAAATCATTGTTTTATATATATTAAATTGCATTTGGTTTAATGGTTTAAATATAAGGTGATATAAACGGTCAGACTATAAAAATTGACCTGATGCGTTCTATAAAGTGTCAACAATCACCTTGATTTTTTTCATTCATACCGCTATAAAAGCCATAATTGATTAAAAATTGTCGACAATATGCAAGATTTGACCTTCGCACCAGAGCCACTACAAAGTCAGGGAAGAACACTGACCGAAAATGTATTTAAACAAATACAGACGGCGATTGTTTTGGGTCAAATTCCGGCAGGTAGCAAAATTTCTGAGCCTGAACTGGCACGGACTTATGGCATTAGCCGTGGGCCTTTGCGTGAAGCGATTCATCGCCTTGAAGGCCAACGTTTGGTTGAGCGTACCGCACATGTGGGCGCGCGCGTGGTTTCGCTTTCACTGCAACAGTTTAAAGAGCTTTACCAGATTCGTGCGTCTTTAGAAGGTTTGGCTTGCAAACTTGCTGCACAGCATATTGATAAAAAGCAAATTTTGGCGCTACGTGATGTTTTGCGTATGCATGCTGAAGATGAAAACTTTAAAGCAGGTAAAGGATATTACTTACAAGAAGGGCAGGACGATTTTCACTACTGCATTATCAAAAGTAGTGGCAATAAAACCCTAGAAAAAATGCTATGTGATGAGCTTTATCACCTCATTCGTATGTACCGAATTCAGTTTTCAAACACACCCGATCGACCGAGTAAAGCTTGGGACGAACACATCCGTATTTTAGATGCAATTGCAGAGGGCGATGGTGAACTTGCCGAGCTGCTCATGCATCGACATATCAATGCTTCTTACAAAATTATTGAGCAAACACTGCTACAAGCACAAGGAGAACATAACAATGGCTAAACAATCCGCAGGTCAGCTATTTCGCGATGCAGTAGCCCAAGAAAAGCCATTACAAGTGGTTGGAACCATTAACGCCAATCATGCACTTTTGGCAAAACGTGCAGGTTATAAAGCGATTTACTTATCAGGTGGTGGTGTAGCCGCTGGTTCTTTAGGCTTACCTGATTTGGGAATTAGTAACCTTGATGATGTGTTGACAGACGTACGCCGTATTACCGATGTATGTGATCTTCCATTATTAGTCGATGCCGACACAGGTTTTGGTGCTTCTGCATTTAATATTGCGCGTACTACAAAAGCACTGATCAAGTTTGGTGCTGCGGCAATGCACATTGAAGACCAAGTAGGCGCAAAACGTTGTGGACACCGCCCGAACAAAGCCATTGTGACTCAAGAAGAAATGGTTGACCGTATTAAAGCCGCGGTTGATGCGCGTGGTGATGACAGCTTCGTGATTATGGCGCGTACCGATGCATTGGCAGTAGATGGCCTACAAGCTGCAATTGACCGTGCAGGTGCCTACATCGAAGCGGGTGCAGACATGTTATTCCCTGAAGCAATTACCGAGCTTGATATGTACAAGCAATTTGCACAGAAGACTGGTGCACCAATTTTGGCAAACATCACAGAGTTCGGTTCTACACCACTGTTTACCACTGAAGAGTTGGCATCTGCCGATGTAAGCCTTGCGCTTTATCCGCTTTCTGCTTTCCGTGCTATGAACAAAGCAGCCGAAACTGTCTATGAAACTTTGCGTAAAGAAGGCACGCAAAAGAACGTGATTGATATTATGCAAACGCGTAAAGAGTTATATGAACGCATTAACTACTATGCGTTTGAAGACTACTTAGACAACGCATTTGCTAAAAAGAAATAAACAAGCCCTCTTTTAAAAGAAGGGGAAGCGATGGTCTTGGCTATCGTGAGGGCGGCATGGATGCCGCTACGTTGGACTGCCTTGCGCTATTTTCAAAGCGATGCTTTGAATTTGCTCAGGATATATCGTCAGACCAACAAGAATTTTTGCTTACTTTTCATCCGTGAAAAGTAAGGCGAACGGCAGGTTAATCCAAAAATTGGATGAGAACTCGGCAAGACGCTGTCGTGGTTTTATCCAAGTAAAAATTGAACAAACAACAAATTCAGATAGATAGGAAAGGAAAATCTTATGAGCTCAAATGAAACAACAACAGGCTTCAAACCAAAAAAATCAGTTGCACTTAGCGGACAAGTTGCAGGCAACACAGCACTGTGTACCGTAGGACGTAGCGGTAACGACTTGCACTATCGTGGCTATGACATTCTTGACCTTGCAGCGGGTAGCCAGTTTGAAGAAGTTGCTCACTTGCTCGTACACGGCAAATTACCAAACAAAGCTGAACTCAAAGCGTATAAAGCAAAATTAAAAGCACTCCGTGGCTTACCAGCAGCACTTAAAACTGCACTTGAGCAATTACCACCGTCTGCACACCCAATGGACGTCATGCGTACAGGTGTTTCAGTGCTAGGTTGTTTAACGCCAGAACACGAAGACCATAACGAAGCTGGCGCAAAAGACATTGCTGACAAATTAATGGCAAGCCTAGGTTCAATGCTGCTTTATTGGTATCACTTCAGCAACAATGGTCGTCGTATTGAAGTTGAAACTGATGACGACTCAATTGCAGCGCATTTCTTGCACTTACTTCATGGCGAAAAACCATCTGAAGAATGGATTCAAGCAATGCATACCTCTCTGATTTTGTATGCTGAGCACGAGTTCAACGCATCAACATTTACGTCACGTGTGGTTGCAGGTACAGGTTCTGACATGTACTCGGCAATTACAGGCGGTATTGGTGCACTTCGCGGACCTAAGCACGGTGGTGCAAATGAAGTTGCATTTGTCATTCAACAACGTTACGACAACGCAGACGAAGCAGAAGCTGACATTCGTAAACGTGTTGAAAATAAAGAAGTTGTGATCGGTTTTGGTCACCCTGTATATACAGTTTCTGACCCACGTAACGAAGTGATCAAGAAAGTTGCACATGACTTGGCACAAGCACAAGAGAACACCAAAATGTACCTCATCGCTGAACGTTTAGAAGCAGTGATGAAAGAAGTGAAAAACATGTTCCCGAACCTCGACTGGTTCAGTGCAGTAAGCTATCACTTAATGGGTGTTCCAACTGCCATGTTTACACCATTATTCGTAATTGCACGTACAGCAGGTTGGTCAGCGCACGTGATTGAACAACGCCAAGACGGCAAAATCATTCGTCCAAGCGCGAACTACACAGGCCCTGAAAATCTCAAATTCAAACCATTGGCGGAGCGTGGTTAATGAACACAAAATACCGTAAACCGCTGGCAGGCACCCAGCTTGAATATTACGACGTGCGTCAAGCCGTTGAAGATATTCAGCCAGGCGCATACGAAAAACTGCCTTACACCTCAAAAGTACTCGCAGAGCAATTGGTACGTCGTGCCGATGCCGAGAACTTAACTGCTTATTTAACGCAGTTAATTGAACGCCGTCAGGACTTGGACTTTCCTTGGTATCCTGCGCGCGTGGTGTGTCATGACATCTTGGGTCAAACTGCATTGGTTGACCTTGCGGGTTTACGTGATGCGATTGCTGACAAAGGTGGCGACCCATCTAAAGTCAACCCAGTTGTGCCAACACAGCTCATTGTCGACCACTCTTTAGCAGTGGAATACGGTGGCGCTGACCCAGACGCTTTTGCAAAAAACCGTGCTGTTGAAGACCGTCGTAACGAAGACCGTTTCCACTTTATTGAGTGGACAAAAACCGCATTTAAAAATGTCGATGTAATCCCTGCGGGGAACGGCATTATGCACCAGATTAACCTAGAGAAAATGTCTCCGGTAATTCAGGCGCGTGATGGCGTAGCATTCCCAGACACATGTGTCGGTACAGACTCACACACGCCACATACAGACGCTTTGGGCGTAATTTCTGTGGGTGTTGGTGGTTTAGAAGCTGAAAACGTAATGTTGGGCCGTGCATCTTGGATGCGTCTGCCAGACATTATTGGTGTTGAGTTGGTTGGTCAGCGTCAGGCAGGCATTACTGCAACAGATATCGTACTTGCTTTAACCGAGTTCTTGCGTAAAGAACGCGTGGTTGGTGCTTACCTTGAGTTCTTTGGTGAAGGTGCTGACAGCATGTCTGTGGGCGACCGTGCCACCATTTCGAATATGACTCCAGAATATGGCGCTACGGCTGCGATGTTCTACATCGACCAAAACACAATCGACTACTTACGCCTCACAGGCCGTGAAGATGCTCAAGTGGCG
This sequence comes from Acinetobacter nosocomialis, assembly GCA_025736915.1. GTDB lineage: Bacteria > Pseudomonadota > Gammaproteobacteria > Pseudomonadales > Moraxellaceae > Acinetobacter > Acinetobacter nosocomialis_A. The sequence continues at coordinate 2,081,306 of CP107049.1, forward strand.
TTGGTTGAACAGTACGCAAAAGAAATCGGCCTTTGGGCATCGGATATGACCAAAGCAGAGTACCCACGTGTACTACGTTTTGATCTATCGACAGTTACACGTAACATTGCTGGTCCATCAAACCCACATGCACGTGTTTCAACCGCGGACCTAAAAGAAAAAGGCATTGCAGGCGTTGTTGAAAACCGTTCTGATGGATTAATGCCAGATGGTGCAATCATTATTGCCGCAATTACTTCATGTACCAACACTTCTAACCCACGTAACACTGTAGCGGCAGGTTTGTTGGCGCGTAAAGCAAATGAACTTGGTTTAGTTCGTAAACCTTGGGTGAAATCATCATTTGCACCGGGTTCAAAAGCGGCTGCACTTTACCTTGAAGAAGCAGGTGTTCTAAAAGACCTAGAACAACTTGGTTTTGGTATTGTGGCTTACGCTTGTACGACGTGTAACGGTATGTCTGGTGCGTTAGATCCAGCTATTCAGCAAGAAATTATTGACCGTGACTTGTACGCAACAGCAGTACTCTCTGGTAACCGTAACTTCGATGGCCGTATCCATCCTTATGCAAAACAAGCGTTCTTGGCATCTCCACCACTTGTTGTGGCATATGCAATTGCGGGTACCATTCGTTTTGACATCGAAAAAGATGCGTTAGGTCATGACAAAGAAGGTAACCCGATTTACCTCAAAGATATCTGGCCATCTGACGCTGAAATTGATGCCTTAGTTAAAGAAGCCGTGAAGCCTGAACAGTTCCGTAAAGTCTACATTCCAATGTTTGACTTGGGCGAAGTTGAACAAGCGAAGAGCCCACTTTACGACTGGCGTCCGCAAAGTACTTACATTCGCCGTCCACCATATTGGGAAGGGGCGTTGGCTGCACCACGTACTTTGGCGAACATGCGTCCGCTTGCGATTTTGGGTGACAACATCACCACCGACCACTTATCGCCTTCAAATGCGATTTTGATGGACTCGGCTGCGGGTGAATATCTTCACAAAATGGGCGTACCAGAAGAAGACTTTAACTCATACGCAACGCACCGTGGTGACCACTTGACTGCACAGCGTGCAACATTTGCCAACCCGAAACTCTATAACGAAATGGTGGTTCGTTCAGACGGTACTATTAAGCAAGGTTCAAAAGCGCGTGTGGAGCCAGAAGGCGAAGTCATGCGTATGTGGGAAGCAATTGAAACCTACATGAACCGTAAGCAACCGTTAATTATTATCGCGGGTGCCGACTATGGTCAGGGTTCAAGCCGTGACTGGGCTGCGAAAGGTGTACGCCTTGCAGGTGTTGAAGCGATTGTGGCAGAAGGTTTTGAGCGTATTCACCGTACTAACTTGGTGGGTATGGGCGTGTTACCGCTTGAGTTTAAACCGGGTGTAAACCGTAAGACTTTGAAGCTAGATGGTACAGAGCTTTATAGCGTGATTGGTAATATCGCGCCGCGTTCGACTTTAACTTTAGTGATTGAACGTGCTACAGCGGATGGTAAAGAAGAGATTCTTGAAGTACCTGTGACTTGCCGTTTAGATACAGAAGAAGAAGTTTCTGTATATGAAGCGGGCGGGGTATTACAGCGTTTTGCGCAAGACTTTTTAGAAGGCCAAGTGGCTTGATGTTTAGTCTATAACTAATTGAAATTTATTTTAAAAGACTCTATCTTGATGATGGGGTTTTTTAAATTTTGGGGGGAATAAAAGTGAGAATATTATTTTGCAATATTGGCTGGATGAGAAAATATAATGGAATGGATGGAGATATTTTAGAAAGAGGAGGGTCATATAATGATAATGAAATTGGTCACGAAGTATGTAATTTCACGAATATGGATGGCTCTGTTTTTGGATATGTGCAGTCTCCGGGAAAGATTAATATAACAAAGTTAGGAGCTAACAAGGATGATCTATATATTGATGGCGTAACGGTGGTCTGGACGGCAAGTTCTAAGAGCAATGGAACAGTTATTGTTGGGTGGTATAAGAATGCTACTGTATACAAAGAGGAAATTTACTTTGAATTTGCTTCGGAATTACATAAGCAGAATGGTGTTAAATCCTATCGAATAAAAGCTGATTTTGAAGATGCTTATTTGCTACCTATTGATGAAAGAGAGTTTGGAATTCCTCGTGCAAAAAAAGGTGGTATAGGGCAAAGTAATGTTTGGTATGCAAAGTTAGAAGAAACAAAACCTTTAGTTGAAAAAGTAAAAAAGTATATTGAAAAATACTGTCTAGTTAATGATTTACCTGATATTGATGACTTAGGCGTCACTGAGGGAAGTCTTAAAATCAGAAGGCACTTAGTTCGAGAAAGAAATTTAAGTATCATTAAACAAAAAAAGCAGAAAATATTATCTGATTTTGGAAAATTAGAATGCGAAGTTTGTCATTTTGACTTTGAAAAGAACTATGGAGAAATTGGTAAAGAATTTTGTGAGGTTCATCATCTGATTCCATTAAACCAGTCAGACAGTATAGTTAAAACCAAATTAGAGGATTTGGCTATAGTCTGTTCAAATTGCCATAGAATGCTACATAAAGGTCAACCATTATTAGAAATTCATGAGCTTAAAATGCTTCTAAATAAAGTGAATTAAATGTGAGTGACAAGTAAGAGCCTTAGTGTAGGTATCCCATAAAAAAAACCCGACATCCTGTCGGGCTTTTTCGTATTTGGTTGCTAGATATGACTCCTGTCGTATCTCACGATCCTGATGCATGAACCTATTATTGTTGTTTTGTGTTCCGGAACTTCCTGTTCCTGTATGAACTCATCATAGGAAAAAAGCAGGATATCGCCAATCCGCTAAATCCCTAAAAGTTTGTAAGATAAATCGTACAAATAACATTTTTTGCATTTATGCCATCATCATCGGGCGAAATGGACAATTGACAATCACTCTAACTGGGTTATATTCCTGTTTAATATCTATACGATTATAGGAATGCAATCATGGTAACAGCTGGCGAAAAACCCGGAACAGGCTTCTATTTCTGCGCTCAATGTGGCCAGAGAGTGTTTTTAGAAATTAATACAGATCGTTTACCACCATGCACTAAATGCTATTGCACTGAGTTTAAACGTTAAGAATAAAATAATATTTGCGTTCGCATTTAACAAAAAGCCCTGTCACCCGATGGGGCTTTTTGTTAGTTTAAAAATAAGACTTACATAACAAGACCCGTGATGGGCATGAAAGGAAACCGTTATGGAAACAATATTGGGTTTATGTATTGGTGTGGGCCTGAGCGCTGCCTGCGGTTTTCGCGTGTTTGTGCCACTACTGGTCATGAGCATTGCCACCATGATGGGATGGTTTGAGCCATCGAAAGGTTTTGAGTGGTTAGCTCTGCCATCGGTGTGTTTGGCTTTAAGCGTGGCAACGGTATGTGAAATTGCAGCCTACTATATTCCGTGGGTCGATAACGCCTTAGACACAGTCGCAACTCCTGCGGCCATGATTGCGGGTACGCTCACCACAATGGCCGTGAGTAGTGGAGAAATGTCTCAGTTTGCTACTTGGGCCGCAGCCATTATTGTGGGCGGTGGTACGGCTGGTGTGGTGCAAATGAGTACCGTTGCTGCACGTGGTGTTTCAACTGCAACTACGGGTGGCTTGGGTAATTTTATAGTTGCGACAGGTGAGTGGATTGGCGCAATCTTACTTTCGGTTTCAGCAATGTTAGTGCCTGCGCTTGTGGCAATAGTGGTGCTGATTGCAGTTATTTGGGTGGTACGTTGGATACGCCAGAAAAAGCAAGAAAATATCAGTCATTCAACATCGTGAGTTTTTAAATTTAGTTGAATAAGAAAACTTAGACGTAATTTTATAATCTAAGTTTTCCATGTATATCACTACTTCACACGTTTTAATAAAATATCTTTATACATAGTAAAATCGCAGGTGAGGCCAAAGAACGGCTATTTAAAGGTTGCAGGTTTATTATGCTTATAAAAGATGGGCTTTTCAGCTCAAGTCCATTTCACCCAAACTTTACGCCGTATGGTGGATTTTGCGCCGTCGATGTTTAGAGCTAATACTAGTTTTATCAGCGATCGCTCTACAGAAAAATAAACCAAGCATTGAGGCAGTACGGTCAAAGTATTTCTAAGATTCGATGCTAAGCTTTTTATGAGTACTCAAAAGAATTACATATATGAAAATCGTTGCCATTCAGCCTGCATTACAGTTAGGAAAGGTTGAAGCAAATTTAAAAAAACTTGAACAATTGATTTTAGCTGCACATCAAGAGCATACGCCTGATGTGATCGTACTTCCTGAGTCGATGACTTCTCCAAACGTCTATTCACCACAGGCGTTGCTTACACCACAACCTTTAGAGGGCAAGCCCTTACAGCTTTTAATCCGCTTAGCTAAGCAATTAAATGTGGTGATCACAGGTGGATTTGTAGCGATACGTGATGGGCATACTTATGGCAGTTATGTCATGGTGGAGCGTAATGGCGATTATCATCTGCATGACAAAGATATTCCAACTGCATGGGAGCAAAACTTTTATCGTGGTGGTTCGGACGATGGGAAGGTGGATTCGACAAGCTTAAACTGTAAAGTTGCTTTGCTGTCGGGCTGGGAATGGGCAAGATTTCGCACAGCTAAACGTGTGCGAGAACAGCAAGCACAGTTGATTTTAGGCGGAATGTGTTGGTACTCCATGCCGATTAATTGGTATGGGTTTTTGGGTACATGGATGCGTCGTGAACATGAAATATATAAACATCAAAGTGAAGCACTGCCTGCACAAATGGCACGTTTAACAGGTATTCCAGTGGTACATGCTGCCCATGTCGGAGAAATCCTGAGTGATATGCCGATGTTACCTTACGTCAAATGGTTAACGGAAATGGTGGGTGAAACACAAATCTGTGATGCTACTGGAAATGTGTTGGCACGTATGAGTTTAGCGGATGGTGAAGGGTATATCGCCGCAGAGATTGAATTGGCTGAACCTAAACCTGTCTTACCCTTACAATCACGTTATTGGATTCCTGATATGACCCTGACTTCAAAATTAGCATGGCATGTCGGCAACCTGCATGGCGGATTGATGTATCGCGTGAGACATCGACTGAAAAAGTTTCCTTGGCAAAATTAGTTGAAGTAAAAATAGATTCCAATTAAACAAATAGTGATTAACAGGTCGTGAAGATGCTCACGTGGTATTGATTGAACAGTACGCTTTAGGGTAATGAAATTATTGGTGCATCGAACTTGCGCCTTAAACTCAATGAACAGATTCAATATTGTGGTGGACATATTGGGTTAGGTATTCGTCCTTCTAAACGGAAACAAAATTTTGGTTCAAAATTGTTGGAGCTTACAATTCAGGAGGCATGGAAGCTGGGCCTAACTGAGTTACATATACATTGTTATAAATCTAATTTTGCTTCTGCAAAACTTATTGAAGCAAACAAGGGCCGTCTTCATTCCGAAATTACCCTCGAACAAGTAGTTCAAAGATATATAGTGAATAAAACAATATGAAAATTTTCTTTCAAAGCATTTTTAAACAGCAATAAAAAAAGCCCAACATCCTGTTGGGCCTTTTCGTATTTGGGTACTAGATATGACTCCTGTCGTATCTCACGATCCTGATGCATGAACCTATTATTGTTGTTTTGTGTTCCGGAACATCCTGTTCCTGTATAACTTCATATTAAGAAAAAAGCGGGGAGTCGCCAATCCGCAAAAACCTTAAAAGCTTGTAAGAAAAATCTTACATTGAAGAATGATTCAGCCGTTTAAACCCTAAAATTTTCTCTAAATATTCAGATATAAAAAAAGCCCAACATCCTGTTGGGCTTTTTCGTATTTGGGTACTAGATATGACTCCTGTCGTATCTCACGTCCTGATGCATGAACCTATTATTGTTGTTTTATGTTCCGGAACATCCTGTTCCTGTATGACTTCATATTAGGAAAAAAGCAGGGTGTCGCCAATCCGCAAAAACCCTAAAAGTTTGTAAGATAAAACGTACAAGCCACTATTCGTCTTGAGGTAAAGGCCAAAGAATATCTTTGTTTTGCTTGAATTTTTTGTACCAATATTGGCTTATCAGTGCTTTGTCATCTCTATCGAAATGATAAACGAATATATCTAAAGCTTCGTTTAGGTCGATGTCATAGCGAAACTTGGCAGTAGCTAAATGATCTTGTATTTCATATAACTGATTAAATATAGGCAAAGAATCTTCATAAGTTAATAATTGAATTTGTTGAAGAAGTTCTTTTATTTGAAGCTCATACGCATCTAAAATTCTTGCCAGATCAATCTTTACATCTCTATAGGTGATAAGTCTTTGCTCAAATTCATTCCATGTGTAGTTCATTCTAATAAATGTTTAAAAGTTGAATGTAAGCACAGCATAACTTGGTTGGTTATAAAGTTGATGTGATTTTTCAAAATGCTCGATCGGCAAATCAAACAACTTTGGCCTCTGTGCCACAACAGACTTTAATTTTTTGCGCTGATTTAAAGTAAAACACCATTGCGACACAGAGATAAAGAGCTAAGCCAACGCTTAGCCCAGACTACTTTTGTCACACCGCTGCATGACGCTGAAAAAAGTAGGGGCAAAGTCCCGTGGGAGAACAGGACTTTGCAAACTGACATATTCAAGGCGCTGCATGAGCTTGGGGGAGTAGACTTGCTCAAGTCGCTGATAAATACAGTCACAGCTCGACTCGCTATGCCCACCTGACAGGCAAATTTTTTCAAACTCCTGATGAGTCTCTGGGTCGTAAACCGAAACGCCGTAGCTGCCAACTATGAAACTTAAAGCCAAAAGCGGTTTATAAATTTTCATATTATTCTCATGATTATTTATGTCTTTAACTAAAATAAAAATATAATGACTTTGAAATTTAAAATAATTTTTTAAATAATAATTAATCCTCCTAAAGCACAGGAAAATAAAATAATTAAAATTTTAAAATAAAAATAGTTTATAAGTTTAAAAAATTAAGGCGTAAAAACCCAAATTTTAAGTCAATAAAATAGTTAAATAAGAGAGAAAATGAGTTTGAAAAGTGTCATGGTCAACTCCTTAAAAAATGGAGTCCTACCACCAGATTACCGCGAATTAATTAGGGTGGTAGAACGAAAGGGGGTTGACAGACTGGAGCTCATAGACCCAGCACGCACAGGGCGTCCCCCTCCCGTCCTACCGCAAAGAAAGGGGACGCAAGGGTCTAACGAATTATAGTATAACTACAATCCGCTATGAGCTTACGGTCTGTCAAAACCGTCTGGCAATGTAGGCCAGCAACGAAATAATAATCGGTGATTTTAAATACGTCAATTTAATATTTAAAATATTTTTGATTTAATAATAAAACTAAATAGATTTTAAAATAAAAATATTATTATTAACTTTTTATTTATATTTGATGAAAAAAATAATAAATATAGAAATGTTTTGCCAGTTCCAAAAAAGAACTTGATTGTTAAGATCTATTTTTGTCGTTTTTATAGAGATAAGAATGGAACGAGTTGTCATCACAGGTATGGGAATTAATTCTTGTATTGGAAATACATTAGAGACAGTAACCGAGTCCTTAAAAGCAGGCCGCTCAGGCATTCGCTATAACGATGTTTATGCAAAATTGAACTTTCGAAGTCATGTGAGCGCCACTGCCGAAATGGATTTTGAAAATATTGATCCAGAATTAAAAAAACACATGGGCGTTTGCGCGATGTATGCCTACAACTCGGCACTCGATGCGCTACAACACGCCAAGCTTGAGGTAAATGACATTGCCAACAACTCAAAATATGGCGTGATTGGGGGAACAGGCGGCACCTCAACAGCGTCTATCATCGACATGCTAAACACCTTAAAAGAAAAAGGCGCAAGCGAAGTATCGCCTGATTTAGCACCACGCTACCTAACAAATACCATTAGCGCTAATCTGTCACGTGCTTTCAACCTAAAAGGCGTATCTCAATCTATCGCGAGTGCCTGTGCGACTTCAGCCGATGCAATTGGCTATGCATATCACCTTATTGCTGCTGGTAAACAAGACCTCATGCTGGCAGGTGGCGGCGAAGAAGACCATTGGTCGCAAACTGCAATATTCGATGCGATGGGCGCCTTATGCTCTAAATATAACGATGCACCAGAAACCGCTTCACGCCCATATTCAGTCGATAACGATGGCTTTGTGATCGCTGGCGGTGGTGGTATGGTGGTTTTAGAGTCTTTAAGCCATGCCCAAAAGCGCGGAGCAAAAATTTTGGCAGAAGTGGTTGGCTATGCTGCCAATAGTGACGGTGTCGATATGGTGGCTCCAAGTGGTGAAGGTGCGACCCGTTGCATTAAGTTGGCACTCGCAGAAGCCAAGCAAAACGGCTCTGAAACCATCGACTATATCAACACGCATGGCACTTCTACGCCAGCAGGAGACATTCCTGAACTATTGGCCATAGAGCGAGCTTTTGGTAGTGAAAAAGTCCCGCCACTGAGTTCGACTAAGTCCATGACTGGGCATAGTTTGGGGGCAGCAGGTGTACACGAGGCTATTTATTCTATTTTAATGCTGCAAAATAACTTTATTGCGCCGAGTATTAATATTACTGAACTACGCGAAGAAGCTAAAAAGTTCGATATTGTTCAAACAAGCCGAGAAACCGAACTCAAAACAGTCATGAGTAATAGCTTTGGTTTTGGTGGCGTAAATACCTGCCTCGTTTTTAGAAAATGGGAAGGGTAATTTAAAACTCGAAATATATGTGGGCGTGAGAAAAAGAATAAATTTAAAAAGTTAAGAAAAGCGTAATGGATTACGCTTTTTCTCTCATAAAACATAGTTTAAGCAGCTTGAATGGCTTCACCACACAGAGAAACCGTTTCTTGTTTATGCTGGTGTAAGTACCAGAACTGATCTGCAACTGTTTCTGGATGTACCGCGTAGGTTTTATCCTTCACTTCAGGTGTTCCATCTACAAAACCATTTACAATCACTTGGCTCACATAAACATTTGAGTCAGCAAGACTATGAGCAAGCAAGTTGGTGGCTTTGTATTGAGCGGCAGCGGTAGTTGCTAACGATGAATATTCTTTGGCAACCAAGTCGATACCCACTGCATCGAAAGCAAAAATTCCGTTTGTCGATAAAATGCTACCGTGGTTCTTTTCTAAATCACCTAAGCAAGCTTGTACCGTCGCAATATAGCTCGAAACACGAATATGAAAGCTTTTAGTAAGCTCTAGTGGAGGGGTTTTTAAGATATTGCCTTCAATATCATGGAAAGCATTCCAATGAATATTTTTAATCTCTCCTAATTGATCTTTAATACGTTGAATAAGGTTTGGTATATCTTCAAGAACCGCTAAATCACATGTAAAAGCGTAAGCTTCAATACCTTGTGCCTTAAGTTCTAAAATGGCTTTTTCGAGTTTTTCAGCATTACGTGCCACTAAACCGATTTTATAGCCTTCTTTACCAAACTTATGTGCTACGGCTTTGGAAATACCTGTTCCATAACCAAAAATTATAATATTGTTGTTCATTATAAAGTTCCAGAAAACCAATTATTTGGTTAGAAATAGTTTATAATATGTTTTTATAATGTATTCAAGCGAAAAAATTAAATCTAAAAATAATGCAGAAACAACAAGACAAAAATATGAAAAACATTAATTAAGTCAGTTGGTTTTGAATGGTCTGGATGGGATACTTATTTAGAAAATAAAAGGATGAAAAATTTATCTTTTTTCACTATAGCTAAAAGTAAGGTTAAGAATATTGTGAGTGTAGGTGTTTGTAAATGAGGATTATTTTCTTATATTTTTTATTGGTTTTTCCTAGTCTTTCTTTTGGTAATACTGTGGGTGAGTTTTTTTCAAAGTTTCAAGCAAGGAATCATTATTATATTTATAAGGATAAACCAGAGAAATGGATCTATGAGTGTGCTGTGGAGGCGAATAAGAAAGAAAGCTCTACGAATATTAATTCTGTAAGTTTTGATCAAAAGAATCAGTCCATTAAATTCTCATTTGATACCCCTGATCAACCATTTTATAAAGTAACTAAAATTTTGAAAATTAAACCTAATGAGTATGAGGTGTATTTCCAAGATAAGAATATGGGAAGTAATTTTAACTTTGAGGTTATTTTAAAAAGTAATGGTATTTCAGAGTGGTTTTTTCATGCTCCTAATGAAGATACAGAAAACTTCATCGATAGAAGCTTTACCTTAGTGAGTTTCAACGAATCTCCAAAGTTTAATATAACGAATAAGTGTAAATAGCTGGAATGAAAAGTAGAGTTCTCTTGTGACCTAAACACAAGAGATTCTACATAGATAAATCATACTTTACTGGCGTTAGATTCTTTTTATAGTCTGGTGCCTAATTGCTCAAAACAGTTAATGCTTTGGTAAAATAAACCGAAAAATACAAATAAATTGGAATTTAAATATAACTAATTATAGCTAAATGGGAATAATTTCTTTTAAATTTGTCTAATGACGTAAAAATTCCCAAAAATAATAAAAATTCGCTTTTCTTAGAAAAACAATCCCGCAGGGTGCTGGCTAAACTATATCTCAAGGGTGTGATAGGGATCGAAAAGAGTAGCATGCACCAAAACGTATAACGTTAGTGTGTACTCACCCAAAAGGTCTCGATTCGGCTTAGGACGCTATAGATCAAAAGTTTATAGGCACAAGGTTATAACTTACAAAGTTATGATTGTTGAAGTAAACCATAGATGTTTTCCCTTGACACCCTAAAAAATTCTCTATAATAAAAATGATACTTTACAAGAATATAATTTATGAATAAGCCTTATCTTTCTGCTTTACCTACCGACAGTCAAATCTCATCTCAATTGAACAATGCTTACTTCCACGACTCGTGGAGTATTGTGCTGGGTCAACCCGACCTAAATGTATTTGGGCAGCTTATTAAACTGTTCCATCACACTCCAGAGTGGGTAGAGTGGAGCATGAATATGCGTAATAAAATTACTTCAAAAATTGGGCTCAAAGACTTAGGAAGTTTCAAACAGATTGATTCAAATAAAAAAGAAAATGAGTATGTGGCAGGTGACCGAATTGGAATTTTTACTTTGCGTCAACGTACCGAAAATGAGTTAGTCATTGGAGATGATGATAAACATTTGAATGTGACTTTATCTATTTATAAAAATGAAGATACCCAAGTGCTTACAGTGACTACAGTGGTACATATTAAAAATCTGCTTGGAAGACTCTACATGGTACCTGTAATTCCTGCCCACCGAAAAATAGTACCAGCAACTTTACAGATATTGGGTTAGAGCACTATTTTTATTTACGATGTGTTAGGCCGAAATCGTTTATATACTAATCTTATTATCATAATAATGGGCTGAATAATATGGACAATAAAAATCAGTATCGCCAATGCGCCGTATGCGGAAAGAGTTTTCCCTTGAAAGATCTGGTCTCTGGTGAAGTCATTCGAGATGTCATTGGTGAAGAAATCTTGAAAGATTATCCAGAGTGGTCTTTTTCAACTTTTATTTGTCGTGCTGATTTGGCGGACTACCGTATTAAATATGTGCAGTCCCTATTACGTTCAGAAAAGGGGGAGCTAACCACTTTGGAGAATGAAGTAATTGGTAGTATGCAACGGCATGAACTCATTACTCGTAATACAGAGACAGAGTTCGATCAGAATTGGACTTTGGGTGAAAAGTTAGCAGATAAAATAGCTTCATTTGGTGGAAGTTGGGTCTTTTTAACTTGTTTTGGGCTGTTTTTAGTGGCTTGGATCCTTTTTAATACCGTAGTGATGGTGGTGCATCCTGTTGATCCTTATCCATTTATTTTGCTTAACCTGATTTTGTCATGTTTGGCTGCAATTCAGGCACCTGTCATTATGATGAGTCAGAACCGTCAAGAAGCCAAAGATCGCTTACGTTCGCAACATGACTATCAAATTAATTTAAAAGCTGAGCTTGAGATTCGTCATTTACATGAAAAAATGGATCATCTTTTATCGCATCAGTGGGAAAGGCTTGCGCATATTCAAGAAATTCAGCTCGATCTTTTAGCTGAAATGAATAAAAAACGATAAAGCTTTCCCGAGTTTCACGTGGAACATGATGATAGCTTATAGATTGTTTTGCGGTAGGTCTGAAATTTCTTTATGATTTGCCGCCATGCTCCATTGCTGTTTCTACGACCATGCCTTTAAACGACAATTTTGTTTACGCTCCGCCACAAGATCCGCTTTCAATTTTATTTGAAGATGACGATTTAATTGTGGTTGATAAACCTGCGGGATTGTTGTCTGTGATGGGTCGCCTACCTGAGCATCATGATAGCGCTTATTTACGGGTGTTAGAAAAGTTCCCTTTGGCTAAAGTCACGCATCGTTTAGATATGGCGACATCGGGCCTACTTATGTTTGCCAAGCACCGTGATGCAGAGGTTGCGGTAAGTAAAATGTTTCAGGCCAGAACAGTCAAAAAACATTATATTGCGTTGGTGCAAGGCCAAGTCACAGAAGAGGGCAGTGTTGAAGTTCCGCTCATTACTGACTGGGAAAATCGCCCAAGACAAATTGTACATTTTGAATTAGGCAAGCATGCTAAAACCTTGTTTCAACCGCTCGTTTATGACGAAAAAGTCGATCAAACGCGAGTATTACTTGAACCAGTCACAGGCCGTTCGCACCAGCTCCGTGTGCACATGATGCACATTGGACACCCGATTATGGGCGACAAGCTGTATCACCCTGAGCCAAAACGTTTTCATTTAAACCGTATGGCTTTACATGCGGCCTATCTGGCTTTTCAGCATCCATTGAAAGGAACAGATGTAGTCATTGAATCGCAAGTGCCATTTTAAAAAATTAAAATTTGATGCAATTCGCAACGGAATACATATCCAAACTGCAATAAAAGTCGGGTATTCTTGATGTCGAATAATATTAATACTGCGACAACAACAAGGATCACTTTATGACTCGTGACTACGAACAATTTCCAGATGACGATAACGGCAATGTACTTTGGCAAATGGCTGAAGATGGGGATGACTTAACCGAGCTGCATGAAATTGAATTTTCAATTGCTTTTCAAGATCAAAAAAATGCAGAGCAATGTGCACTTTACTTACTTTACCAAGAACAAAAAGTTTCACTTTTCCAAGATGACTCTGTTGAGCCAAACGAATGGGTAATTACTATCTTCGTTAACATGGAACCTGAGTATTCAGATATCGTTGATTTGGAACAATGGTTTGCCAGCATCGCTGAAAAATTTCAGGGTGAATATGACGGATGGGGCTGTATGGCCTATGTCTTTGAAGAAGAAAGTGAAGAAGACGACCTCTTACAATAAGGTCTAAAAAGAGTAGGAGATACTCATGCACTTATCTCAAAAACAAATTGCGGTACGGTTTTTAGAACTTGCCGCAGCAGGCGAAGTTGATGAAGCCTATAGCAATTACACCGCACCGAACTTCAAGCATCACAACCCTTATTATGCGGGTGATGCGACTTCGTTGAAGGAAGGTATGCGTGAAAGCGCGGCTGAAAATCCCAATAAAGTCTTTGATGTTCAGCATGTCATTGAAGATGGGACTTTAGTCGCTGTACATTCGAAACTTGAAATGCAAATGAATGACAAACCTACCATTGTGGCTGTGGTTCATATTTGCCGTTTTGAAAATGGAAAAATTGCTGAGCTCTGGGACATCGGGCAAATGCAGCCTGAACCGCTTGTGAATGAAAATGGCATGTTCTAATAAAAAGCCCGAAATAATTCGGGCTTTTTGTTTATGTATGAATTAAAACTTCCATTGTGCCGAAATTGAAGCATTTAGTGGCTCACCCGGTTGAACCCACAAATCGCTGTAACTTGAAACATAGTAAGTTTTATCAAACAGATTGTTTACGTTCAGCTGATAACGTAAGCGGTCAGATGGAGCATAGTAAGCATTTAAGTTTACGAGGGTATAGCTTGGTAAATTAAAGCCATTATCAAGGTTATGTCCGCTTCGTTCACCGACATAGGTAAGGTTGGCACCTACACCTGCTTTTGTTGAGCCTTCTTGTAGAAACTCATAATTGGTACTTACAGCACCTTGGTGTTTTGGAACATTGCTCAGACGAGCGCCTTTTGGCAAGTCTTGGTCTTTTTCAATTTGAGCATCGGTATAGCTATAGTTGGCATTGACGAACCAGCGGTCAGTGATTTGACTATTTAAGTCAAACTCAATTCCTTTACTGCTCACTTCGCCTGCTGCGGTTTGAAAGTTACTGTCAATTGGGTCGGTTGTGAGTACATTTCGTTTTTTCATTTTAAACAAAGCGAGACTCAGCACACTTTGGTCATTCACTTTATATTTGGTGCCGACCTCGTAGCTTTCGCCTTTTTCAGGGGCAAAAGTCTGACCGTTTCGGTTCATACCACTATTCATGGCAAATGAGCGACCATAGTTGCTATAAAACGCCCACTGATCAGAAGCTTTAAAATTTATTCCGAAACGCGGACTATTTTGATGAAGCGTCTGGTTGCTTTCAGTCTGAGTCAGATGATTTTTAAAGTCTTGTTCGACCTGATCAAAACGGTTACCGAGTAGCACGCTCCATTGGTCATTAAAAAAGATCTGGTCTTGAATGTTGAGTGCAAAGTAACGCTGCTGTTCTTTGGTATTAGTAAACGGAGCTAAGTTCGGTAAATATTTGCCATATTCAGGTTGGTAAATATCAATTGTGTTTGTTGAGCTTGTGCTGTGATTACGACGAAGCTGGTTTTGTTTATAGTCGAGTTGACCAAGCTCGGTTGAAAGTAAAATTTCATGGCGCGCCCACGAAGTATCAACCTTGCCAAGTAACTCTGTCTGAGCCAGCACATCTTGACTTGTATAATCACGATAGCGACGTTGACGCTCTAAAGTACGGCCATCGGCTTGCATACGACGAGGTTCGGTTGCAAAGCCGACCATTTTGGCATCTTTATAACTGACAGCACTATTTAGCTTCCAGTCTGGGTTAAATTCGTGACTCAGACGTAATTGGTAAAAGTAATCTTTTATTTTCAAATCGCCGTCGTCAGGTTCACCTGTAAAGGTTTTCGGGTCCATCACAAACTGGTGATTGACTGTGCTGACACCACGGTCAAAGGTTCCTTTATGTTCTGTAAATTCACTGTCAAAGTCGATTTGTGTCTGGTCTGAAATTTTCCATGTGAGCTGTGGTGAAAAGAACCAGCGTTCACTACTGACATGATCACGGAAGCTTTGATTATCTTCGTGAGCCACTGCTACACGATAGGCCAGTTCATCGTTAATTGGCGCCGTGTGTTCTAGACTAATTCGATATTGTTCTTGGGTATTGGCACGTAGGTTAACTTCACTTTCGCTTTCCCACTGCGGTTTTTTACTGTTGAGGTTAAGCAAACCACCAGTTTCGCCGCGACCATATAGAGCAGCCATTGGCCCTTTTAAAAACTCTAAAGATTCAATATTTACGACATCTTTTGGCGCACTAATCCCTCGGTTGACACTCAAGCCGTTACGGATCATAGAAGCACCTAAATTGGGATCGGTACTAAAACCACGGAAAGAGTAGTTATCCCAAAAGCCGCCACCAAAACTGTTTTGATGAAAAACCCCACTCACCAAGCTTAATGCGTCATCAATCCGTTGAACGTCTTGTTGTTCCATCATTTGTTTTGAAACATAAGCACGGTTAAAAGGGACATCTAAAACATCGTGAGTAAATTTAGTCGCCGAGCTATTTTGGCTCACATCTTCTTGGGTACTTTCAGCCTGAACGCGTATGGTCTCAAGTACTGTTGAGGTTTCATCTCCCCAAGAGAATGTTGATATAAAAGATAACCCTAACGAAGACAACAATCCTAATTTGTGTTGCATAAATAATCAGCCATGAAAGACAAAAGAATCATAATGTAATAGTATAACGTTACATTATTTTGTTTATTACCGCTATGCCTATAGAAAAAAATACTGAACGTTTACAGTCGATTGATGCATTGCGTGGTTTGGTCATCCTGATTATGTTGCTCGACCATGTAAGAGAAACTTTCTATTTACATAAACAAGTTACCGATCCAATGGACGTAACAGTAACAGAACCAGCATTATTTGGCAGTCGATTATTGGCACATATTTGCGCTCCGGTTTTTGTACTTCTAACGGGTATTTCTGCATTTTTATTTCAGTCCAAAAAACAGGACTTACAACAAACGCGTGCCTTTCTATTAAAACGCGGCTTATTTTTAATTGTGTTAGAGCTTACCCTTGTGAATTTTGCATGGACAGCGACTTTTCCACCTGAAGTCATTTACTTACAGGTGATTTGGGCGATCGGTATTAGTATGGTGGTGCTGGCTTGCTGTGTAAGTTTGCCTTTGCCAGTTCTTGCTGGTGTAGCGTTAGTTATTATTTTTGGGCACAACTTGCTAGATTCTGTGCACTTCCCACAAGGCATCCTACAGAATATATGGTTTGTCTTACATGAACGTGGTTGGCTTGAGTTTGCGGGTATTAAGCTTCGTACAAGTTACCCTGTTTTACCTTGGATAGGGGTGATTCTATTAGGCTACGTTTTAGGTCAGTTCTTTAGTTCAAAATATACAGCAAAGCAAAGAGGCCGTGCTTTACTCAGCCTTGGTTTAGCAAGTATTGGGCTATTTGTTTTATTGCGTTTTATCAACGTCTATGGTGACCAACCGTGGCAGCATTTTGAGTCATTACAACTGAGCCTTATGAGCTTTCTTAATCTCACCAAATATCCACCGTCTTTGTTATTTATTTTGCTAAATGTTGGAATTGGCTTGATTATGCTCGTTGCTTTTGAACGTATGCAGCAATATTCATTTCTAAAACCATTGGTCGTGTTTGGTTCGGTGCCGATGTTCTTTTATTTATTGCACTTATATGTGTTGAAACTCATGTATGTGTTGGCACTCAGTGTGTGGGGAGCTAACTACGGAAACTATTTGTCGGTCAGCCATGTATGGATGCTGTGGCTAATCACGATTGTACTGTCTTTTGCACTCTATCCAGCGGTTAAGTGGTTCTCGAAGTTCAAACATCAAAACAAGCATATTTCGATTTTAAAATATTTCTAATTTCTAAAATGTGAGTAAAGCGAGTTCAAGAATGCTCGCTTTACTTGCTTACATCTAAATACAGAGTTTCTTTCACTTCTTCCATGACCACATAACTGTGTGACGATGCCGATGCAGGGAGTTTCTTTAATAGATCACCCAATAAGCGGCGGTATGCGCTCATTTCTTTTAAACGGGCTTTTACAAGGTAGTCAAATTCGCCTGAAATAAGGTGACATTCAAGCACTTCAGGAATCTCAACGAGGTCTCTGGCCACTTGGTCAAATACATCACCAGATTTGGCAGATAACTTAATTTCTAAAAAAACGAGCAGGTTACGGTCAACGTAGGCTGGGTTTAGCCGCGCGTAATAACCCATGATAATGCCATCGCGTTCTAGGCGTTTTACACGCTCTGAACAAGGGGTGGTAGAGAGGTTGACTCTCGATGCCAATTCACTAATCGCAATTCGTCCTTCACGCTGCAAAATGTCCAGAATCATGCGATCTATACGATCTAAGGGGCGCATAGATATTTCCTCTTTTTTTAAAATTCTCGTGAGAAAAACATAAATTTACCTAGATTATAGCCTGAAAAACAGTGAAATAAACTATTTAAGCAGAAATATACTAGTGAAATAAACTGGTGTGCGTGAGGGAATGGAAATGCGCGTAATTGTTTTAGGTAGCGGCGTTATCGGAGTGGCAAGTGCCTATTATCTAGCTCAACAAGGAGCTGAGGTCACTGTTCTTGATCGCCAGTCAGGTCCTGCTGAAGAAACAAGTTTTGGTAATGCAGGTCAAATTTCGCCTGGGTATTCGACTCCTTGGGCAGCACCAGGAATTCCTTTTAAAGCTGTGAAGTGGATGTTCCAACACCATGCACCGCTTGCCATTAATTTAGATGGCAGCATGTGGCAGTTACAGTGGATGGCACAAATGCTAAAAAACTGTAATCCACAAAGTTATGCTGTGAACAAAGAACGTATGATGCGCGTGGCTGAGTACAGCCGTGACTGCTTACGTGAACTTAGAAAAGATACGGGCATTAACTACGAAAACCGTGCAAAAGGCACGTTGCAGTTATTCCGTAAAGAAGCACAAATGGAAGCGGTTCAACGCGATATTAGTGTGCTACAAGAGTGCGGCGTAAGTTACGAATTATTAAATGGTAACGAACTTGGTCGTGTAGAACCAGCGTTGGCAAATGCACAAGATAAACTCGTTGGTGGTTTACATTTACCAAATGACGAAACAGGTGACTGTTATTTATTTACCAATGCTTTAGCTCAAATTGCCAAAGAGTTGGGTGTTAACTTCCAGTTTAATCAGAACGTAGAAAAATTGATTGTTGAAGGCGATCAAATTAAGGGCGTTCAGGTCAATGGTAAGGTCTTAACCGCAGATCGTTATGTACTA
The DNA here is from genome assembly GCA_025736915.1 of Acinetobacter nosocomialis. GTDB lineage: Bacteria > Pseudomonadota > Gammaproteobacteria > Pseudomonadales > Moraxellaceae > Acinetobacter > Acinetobacter nosocomialis_A. The sequence goes on from CP107049.1 coordinate 2,099,829, forward strand.
GCGTTTGGTAGTTATTCACGTGATTTCTTGAAACCACTTGATCTACAGTTACCTGTATATCCTGTCAAAGGTTACTCGTTGACGATTCCTATTGTAGACCCAGCTTTTGCTCCGCAATCTACAGTGCTTGATGAAACCTACAAAATTGCGATTACTCGTTTTGACCAACGTATTCGCGTAGGTGGAATGGCAGAGTTAAGCGGTTTCAATTTAGGTCTAAACGAAGATCGCCGTGCAACCTTGCAAATGGTGACTCAGGACTTGTTCCCGGGTGGTGATATGGCACAGGCGTCTTTCTGGACGGGTCTACGTCCAATGACTCCAGACAGTACCCCAATTATTGGCGCGACTCGCTTTAAAAATCTGTTCTTGAATACAGGTCACGGTACTCTAGGCTGGACCATGGCGTGTGGTTCAGGAAAATTAATCAGTGACATCGTATTGAATCATAAGACTGATATCAGTACCGATGGTCTTTCAATTCAGCGTTATTCACACGCGCATGCTGCATAACGGACGTTAGGAAAGTAATCATGCCTCGTCCTATTACCGCAGTGATCCACCGTCAAGCCTTACAAAATAACTTGGCGGTGGTACGCAAGGCTATGCCAAACAGTAAGGTCTTTGCCGTTGTAAAAGCCAATGCTTATGGACATGGCATTGAACGTGTTTATGAAGCATTTAAAGCAGCAGATGGCTTTGCCTTACTTGATCTTGATGAAGCAAAACGCATTCGTGCTTTAGGTTGGACAGGTCCAATTTTATTGCTCGAAGGAATTTTCTCTCCTCAAGATTTATTTGATTGTGTGCAATATCAACTCAGTTTCACCATTCATAGTGAAGCGCAAATTGAGTGGGTTGAAAAGCATCCTTATCCTGCTCAATTTGATGTTTGCCTAAAAATGAACAGTGGTATGAACCGTCTTGGTTTTAAACCACAACACTATGTTCAGGCTTGGGAACGTTTAAATAACTTGGCAAATGTGTCCAAGATTACGCACATGATGCATTTTTCAGATGCAGATGGCGATCGTTTCGGTCAGCAGGGCATTGATTATCAAATCACTGCATTTGAAGAAATTGTTAAGGATTTACCGGGCGAAAGATCGGTAAGTAATAGTGCGGCAATTCTGCGTTATCAACACCAGCTCAAATCAGATTATGCACGTAGCGGCATCATGCTCTATGGCAGCTCGCCAGACTACCCGACGCATAGTATTGCGGACTGGGGCTTACAACCGACCATGAGCTTACGCACTGAAATTATTTCTGTTCAGCATTTAGAGCCGAATGAAAGCGTAGGTTATGGCTCAAACTTTGTCGCAGAGCAACCCATAACGATTGGGATTGTCGCTTGTGGCTATGCTGATGGTTATCAACGTATTTCACCAACAGGTACGCCTGTTTTAGTGGACTCAGTCCGCACTCGCACAATTGGTCGTGTCAGCATGGATATGTTGGCAGTCGATTTAACAGGTATTGAAAGTGCCAAAGTCGGCAGTGAAGTCGTGCTTTGGGGCCAATCAAGTACAGGCGTCGTTTTACCTATTGATGATGTTGCAGTTTCATCCGGTACAGTGGGCTATGAACTGATGTGTGCTGTCACCGCCCGTGTTCAATTTATTAATCAGGTATAAGGAAATTCGAATGTCTAATTCAGATATACAAAAGATTAACACTAACGAAGTCATGAGCGCCGTGACTGTTTTTAACAAAGTGGTCTATCTGTCAGGTCAGGTACCTAAAAATACCGAGCAAGACGTGGCAGGCCAAACTCGTGAAATTCTTGCAACGATTGATGAACTTTTGGCATTAGCCAATACCGACAAATCTCGCTTGCTCTCTGCTCAGCTCTATTTAAAAAATCTTTCTGACTTTTCAACTGTAAATGCAATTTGGGTTGACTGGTTAAAAGGGTGTGTTGCACCATCGCGTGCCACAATTCAGGCCGATTTGGTCAATCCAAATTGGTTAATTGAAATTGCCGTGACGGCAGCACAAAAGTAATTCGTTTTTACTCCAAAAATGATGATGTATCTAACAGAAGGAAGATAGATACGGTTTATCCAGTCATTTTTGGTGAACAGATTCAGTGACCTATGGCATACGGTTCGATTTTCGCCATAGGTTGCTGATCTTAACAAAGGAATTCAAAAAGGAATTTTAATATGACAATGGCTCGTCATTCAGATACGGAAAATTCTCCTGATCATCTGCAACGAAAACTGTCTAACCGTCATTTACAACTGATTGCAATTGGCGGTGCAATTGGAACCGGCCTGTTTATGGGTTCGGGCAAAACCATCTCCCTCGCAGGTCCTTCAATTCTTTTAATCTATATGATTATTGGAGGAATGTTCTTTTTCTTAATGCGTGCAATGGGCGAGTTGCTCCTTGCAAATCTGCATTACAAATCTTTTGTTGATATGGCTCATGACCTGATTGGTCCTTGGGCTGGTTATTATTTGGGCTGGACTTATTGGTTAGGTTGGGTGCTGGTGGGTATTGCGGACCTTTCAGCGGTCATTAACTATTTAGGTTTCTGGCTACCCGATGGTGCAAGCTTCTCTCCGATACAGCAAGCCATGATTAGTGCAGGCTGTGTGTTGTTTGTGATGGGCCTTAACCTACTGACAGTACGCCTATTTGGTGAAATCGAATTCTGGTTTGCTCTCATTAAGATCTTGGCGATTATTGGCCTGATCGGAGTGGGTGGCTACATGATTTTCAGCCATTTCCAAGCTCCTCAAGGCGCTGTTGCAAGCATTAGTAATGTCTGGTCACATGGCGGTTTATTCCCGAAAGGTACAGAAGGCTTCTTGGCAGGATTCCAGATTGCTGTATTTGCTTTTGTCGGGGTTGAGCTGGTCGGTACAACAGCTGCTGAAACCAAAGACCCAGAAAAGAACTTACCGAAAGCAATTAATGCGATTCCGGTACGTATTATTCTGTTCTATGTATTGGCACTCTTTATTGTGATGTCAGTAACCCCGTGGGATCACATTCGTGCAGATAAAAGCCCGTTTGTTGAGTTATTCTTAAATGCGGGTATACCAGTTTCTGCCATCATCATGAACTTGGTGGTGCTGTCTTCAGTGATGTCATCAATGAACAGCGGTGTGTTTTCAACCAGTCGTATGTTGTTTGGTTTATCGAAAGATGGTCAGGCACCAGGTGCATTTGGTCGTTTATCAAAACGCGCAGTTCCTTCAAATGGTTTAATTTTCTCTTGTACTTTTATTATGGGCGGAGCAGTGCTTCAGTACTTTGTTCCAAACACCATGGAGGCATTTACGTTAGCAAGTTCACTTTGTGTGATTCTATTCATTAGCGTTTGGAGTCTCATTATGGTGTGTTATTTACGCTATCGTAAATTACGTCCTGAATTACATGAAAAATCTACTTTCAAAATGCCGGGTGGCGTTTGGATGAGTTATGTGGTTTTGGCATTCATGCTTTTTACTTTGGTTATCTTGGCGCTAGAGCCAGATACTTTGAAAGCTTTATATGTGAGCCCAGTATGGTTAGTCATCTTGGGTGTGACCTATCATGTGTTATATAAACCACGCATGAAAAAGCTAGGACGTGAACTCGTTAACGATCATTAAGTTTTATTAAAAAGCCAATCGAACATGATTGGCTTTTTTTATTTTCTTTCTATTTTTTATCGGAATAATGTTGTTTATTTTTGAATCAATAGCACAGTTTAGAGGGGGGAAGAAAAGCGACATCAAGCATTATCGCATGCTACACTTCGGCTCATCTGGTGAATCGAGATTGGATAATTAAAATTGCCGTGAAGGCAGTACATAAATAATGCAATTTAAAAAAACAGGGATAAAAGATAGTTCAATTAAGGAAAAAATATACTTGAACATATTGTCCCGATGTATAGACTCAGCAACCCATGATATACGGTTCATTTTCTCCCTATATGTTGCTGATTGAAATTAAGCAAATATAAAAAGGACTTCTAATATGACAATGGTTCATCATCCCGATGAGGCAAGCTCCCCTGATCATTTACAACGGAAATTAAATAATCGCCATCTACAAATGATTGCAATTGGCGGTGCAATTGGAACCGGCCTATTTATGGGCTCGGGCAAAACCATCTCCCTCGCAGGTCCTTCAATCCTCGTTATCTACATGATAATTGGTGGTATGTTCTTTTTTCTGATGCGTGCATTGGGTGAACTACTGCTTGCCAACTTACATTACAAATCATTTGTTGATATGGCATATGATTTGATTGGACCATGGGCTGGCTACTACATAGGCTGGACCTATTGGTTAGGCTGGGTACTGGTCGGTATTGCTGATTTGTCTGCGGTCATTAACTATTTAAGTTTCTGGTTGCCCGAAGGCGCCAGTTTCTCACCAATGCAACAGGCCATGATCAGTACAGGCTGTGTACTATTCATTTTAGGGCTTAACCTTCTTACGGTGAAGTTGTTTGGTGAAGTTGAATTTTGGTTCGCACTCATTAAGATTTTGGCCATTATTGGCCTGATTGGAGTCGGTGGCTACATGCTCCTTACTCATTTTCAAGCTCCGCATGGTGAGGTTGTGAGTGTAAGTAATGTGTGGTCGCATGGTGGCATATTTCCAAAAGGTGTAAGCGGATTTTTGGCAGGTTTCCAGATTGCCGTGTTTGCCTTTATTGGCGTCGAATTGATTGGTACAACAGCCGCTGAAACCAAAGATCCAGAGAAAAATCTGCCTAAGGCAATTAACGCGATTCCTGTACGTATTATTCTATTCTATGTGTTGGCACTCTTTGTGGTGATGTCAGTAACACCTTGGGATCACATTCGTGCAGATAAAAGCCCATTTGTTGAGTTGTTCTTAAATGCGGGTATTCCTGTTTCAGCCATCATCATGAACTTGGTCGTACTGTCTTCAGTGATGTCTTCAATGAACAGCGGTGTGTTTTCAACCAGTCGTATGCTGTTTGGTTTATCGAAAGATGGTCAGGCGCCAAGTGCATTGGGGCGTTTATCAAAACGTGCCGTACCTTCAAATGGTTTAATCTTCTCATGTATTTTCATTATGGGTGGAGCAGTGCTTCAGTACTTTGTTCCAAACACTATGGAAGCATTTACTTTGGCAAGTTCACTCTGTGTGATTCTCTTTATTAGTGTATGGCTTCTGATCATGGCATGCTATTTACGTTACCGTAAGTTGAGTCCAGAGTTACATGCTAAATCGACCTTTAAAATGCCGGGCGGGGTGTTGATGGCTTATGTTGTCATTGCATTCTTCTTGTTTACTTTAGTGATTTTGGCACTAGAGCCAGATACATTGAAAGCACTCTACGTTAGCCCAGTATGGTTAGTGGTTTTAAGCGTAACTTACTATGCGTTCTATAAGCCGCGTATGAAAAAACTAGGCCGTGAAGTCTTTTAATTATCCTTTCTCGATTTACCAAAAAAGCCAATCATAATTGATTGGCTTTTTTATTGAGGTGTCTAATCGACCAGTAGGTGCTGATATTTATCGGCTTGTTTACGCAAATAATCCCAGACCAGTTTAATGCGCGGTTCATGTTGTAAATCCACAAAGGTCAGCATCCAGAAGGTATGAGTAAAGCGAACTTGTTGCTCTAACACTTCTTCGAGTTCAGGTTTATCGTCTGCTAGAAACTTGGGCAAAATCGCAAGCCCTGCACCCGCACTGACCGCAATTTGCTGGGCCAAAATACTGCTGCTACGGAAGTTAGCATTGAGCTTCAAAGGTAACCGTTCTAAACAGTACAGCTCAGGGCTATACACTAGATCATCAATATAGTTCACAAAACGATGTTGTGTTAAATCTTCTAAACCGCGAATAGGTGGGTTTTGCGCTAGATAGTTTTGGCTGCCATAAATTTTCAAGCAGTAGTCTGATAACCGCGTAATGATGTAGGGCCCAGAAGTTGGGCGTTCAATTGATACTACAATGTCCGCTTCACGGTGTGAGAGCTTAATCATTTTTGGTACTGGAATTAGATCGATGGTCAGCAGTGGATACTGAATTGAGAACTCAGCCAGTAAGCGTGCTAAAAATGCAGTTCCAAAACCTTCAGGTGTGCCAATTCGCACACGACCTTGCAAAGGTTGATGTGGTTTTTCAATTTGTAAGAAGGCCTGTTCCATTTGCTCAACTCGAGGAACCAGTGCCATTCCTTCGAGCGTCAGCTCATAGCCCGTTGCCTCACGCTTAAACAAGGTTGTACCCAAAGCAAGTTCTAGAGCCTGAATTCGTCTAGCCACCGTACTATGCTCGACACCAATAATACGTGCAGCATTAGTTAAGGTTTTAGTGCGTGCTAAAACCAGAAAAAACTGTAGATGATCCCAATCCACTTTCATTTTTGTTATTGTCCCTGTGCATATTTGCACAACAATCGTGCATGAATTTGCGTTGGTGGTCAAAGCTTTCTTTGTTAGTCTCAAATGAAACCTGAATAAAGAAAATACATAGATCAGTATTTTCTAATAACTGAACACAATAAAAATATGGCCTACGGAGAGGTTATGAACACAATCCAAAAAATCGAATTGGACACCGCTAAATTACTCATTAACGGACAGTTTATCGAATCTAAAACACAGGAATGGCAAGACATTGTTAACCCTGCCACTCAGGAAGTGATTGGTCGCGTACCATTTGCAACGGTTCAAGAAGTTGACGCTGCTATTCAAGCCGCACAAGATGCTTTTGCTTCTTGGCGTCAAACCCCAATTCAGGCACGTATGCGCATCATGCTTAAGTTACAAGACTTAATCCGTGCCAACATGAAGGAAATTGCACAAGTACTAACGGCGGAACAAGGCAAAACCTTGGCAGATGCCGAAGGCGATATTCAACGTGGTCTAGAAGTGGTTGAACATGCCTGTTCGATCGGCACTTTGCAAATGGGTGAATATGTTGAAGGTGTAGCACGTGGTGTAGACACCTATACCTTGCAGCAACCTTTGGGTGTCTGTGCGGGTATTACGCCGTTTAATTTCCCTGCCATGATTCCACTTTGGATGTTCCCAATGGCAATCGTGTGCGGCAATACCTTCGTTTTAAAACCATCAGAACAAGATCCTTTATCGACCATGATGTTGGTTGAACTTGCGATTCAAGCAGGTATTCCGGCAGGTGTCTTAAACGTTGTGCATGGCGGCAAAGAAGTGGTTGACCGCTTGTGTACCCATAAAGACATTAAAGCGATTTCATTTGTAGGCTCAACTGCGGTTGGCACACATGTTTATAACCTTGCAGGGCAACATGGCAAACGCGTGCAATCAATGATGGGTGCAAAAAACCATGTGGTTGTGATGCCAGATGCCAATAAAGAACAAACGCTAAATGCCTTAGTCGGTGCAGCATTTGGTGCTGCTGGGCAACGCTGTATGGCATTGTCTGTCGCAGTCATGGTTGGCGACAGCAAACAGTGGATTCAAGAGTTAGTAGAAAAAGCGAAAACCTTAAAAGTAAACGCAGGCCATGAGCCAAATACTGACATTGGCCCAGTCATTTCAAAACGTGCTAAAGCGCGTGTGCTTGATTTAATTAATAGCGGTGTTGAGCAAGGTGCAGAACTTCTGCTTGATGGTCGCAATGTGCAAGTGCAAGGTTATGAGTCGGGCAACTTTGTAGGTGCAACGATTTTTAGTGGCGTAAATACCGACATGCGTATTTATAAAGAAGAAATCTTTGGTCCAGTACTTTCGATTATTTGTGTAGATACACTCGATGAAGCGATTGCGCTTATCAATGCCAACCCATTTGGTAACGGTGTAGGTCTATTTACCCAAAGCGGTGCCATTGCACGTACTTTCCAAAACCTTATTGATATTGGTCAAGTTGGTATCAACATTCCAATTCCTGTACCAGTGCCTTTCTTTAGTTTTACTGGTTCAAGAGGTTCAAAACTCGGCGATTTGGGACCATACGGCAAACAGGCTGTCCAGTTCTATACGCAAACCAAAACCATTACCAGTCGCTGGTTTGAAGATAGCCATGAAGTTGGCGGTGTAAATACAACCATTAGTTTACGTTAAGGGGATCACGGATGAATATCGCCTTTATCGGTCTAGGGAATATGGGCGGCAGAATGGCCCATAACCTACTTAAAGCCGGAATTAAAGTTTACGGTTATGACCTCAGTGAAGTTGCTATTCAGCACTTCGCCGAGGCAGGTGGCATAGTCTGCGACAGCCCGCAGGCAGCAGTAAAACAAGCTGATGTAGTCATTACCATGTTGCCTGCAGCAAAGCATGTGAAAGAAGTTTACTTGGGTGAAAATGGTGTCTTGGAAGTGCTAAAAGCAGGTAGCTTATGCATTGATAGCAGTACCATTGACCCGCAAACTATTAAAGAGATTGCCGCTGTTGCGCACAGTAAAAATATTAAAATCTGTGATGCACCAGTTTCAGGTGGAACCATTGGTGCTCAAGCGGGAACCTTAACCTTTATGGTGGGTGCCGATGATCAAACCTTTAACGACGTAAAACCTGTACTCAGCCACATGGGCAAAAATATTGTTCACTGTGGTGATGTGGGTGCAGGTCAAATTGCCAAAATCTGCAACAACCTGATTTTAGGTATTTCAATGGCCGCTGTTGCTGAAGGTATGGCGCTTGGTGTGAAACTCGGCATCGACCCACAAGCATTGGCAGGCGTCATTAACACCTCAAGTGGCCGTTGCTGGAGTTCGGATGTATGTAACCCATGGCCGCATATTAATGAAAATGCGCCAGCATCTCGAGGCTATCAAGACGGCTTTGCGACTCAGTTGATGCTAAAAGATTTAGGACTCGCTGTAGAGGCCGCGGGTCAAGTCAAACAGCCCGTTGTATTAGGGGGCATGGTGCAACAGCTCTATCAGCAAATGTGTATGCGTGGTAATGCCAATCTCGATTTTTCGAGCATTATTCAGCAGTATCTGCCACAAGAGGCATAACGGTAAAGCCAAAGGATGGCTTTGAACCAATAAATCAAACCCTGTCGTGAATAACAACAAATCCGGACTGAGGGAAAAGATATGATGGATTATCAAAATGCTGTACAGGCTTTCGATTTGGAAAGCACTGCTAAACAGATGTTGTCAGGTTCACTCGATGTACTCAACGCTTGTTATGAATGCTGTGATCGACATGCAGATGGCGACAAAGTTGCGCTGTACTGGCAAGGAAAAGACGGACGAAAAGAGCAATATACTTTCCGTGAGCTAAAAGAATGGTCAAGTCAGTTTGCTAACTTTTTAAAAGCACAAGGTGTGAAAACTGGTGACCGTATTTCAGGTTTATTACCAAGAACACCTGAACTGATCGTGACTATTTTGGCAGCTTGGCGAATTGGTGCAGTCTATCAACCGTTATTTACTGCATTTGGCCCAAAAGCGATTGAGCACCGTATTCAGCTTGCACAAAGTAAGCTGGTGGTGACCGATATGGGCAACCGTAGCAAGCTTGATGAAATTGAAAATTGCCCTGCAATTGTGACGGTGGCTGACGCACAAGGCACCCCGCTTAAAGCAGGTGATTTTAATTTCTGGAATGAAGTGAAGCAGCAGTCCGATCAATGTGATCTGGTGATGCGTAGCATCCAAGATCCTTTCTTGCTTATGTTTACTTCAGGCACTACAGGACCAGCGAAACCATTGGAAGTGCCACTAAAAGCATTGATTGCCTTTGGGCGATATATGCAAGATGCCATTGGTTTAACCGAAGAAGATTCATTTTGGAATATTGCCGACCCGGGTTGGGCGTATGGTTTGTACTATGCGATTACTGGGCCATTATTCTTGGGCCACGCTACTTTGTTTTATGAAGGTGGGTTCAGCACAGATAGCCTATGCCAAATTGTGAAAGATTATAAAGTTAACAACTTGGCAGGCGCACCAACTGCTTACCGCATGATGATGGCAGCTGATCCAGCGCAAATGGCGCCGTTAAAAGGGCAGTTCCGTGTGGTGAGTAGTGCCGGTGAACCGCTGAATCCAGAAGTCATTCGCTGGTTTAAACAAGTCCTTGATGCTCCAATTTATGACCACTATGGGCAAACCGAAGTGGGTATGGTGGTGTGTAATCATCATGGTTTAAAACATGAAATTCATGCTGGTTCAGCAGGTTTTCCAAGTCCGGGCTACCGTGTTGCGATTGTTAATGAACAAGGTGAAGAACTTCCGCCTGACACACCGGGAATTTTAGCAGTCGACATTAGCCAGTCTCCAATGATGTGGTTTGGTGGCTATAAAGAAAGCCGTAAATCGCCATTTGTCGGTCATTACTACTTAACAGGTGATACTGCTGAGCTTCATGCCGATGGCAGTATGAGCTTTGTCGGCCGTAGCGATGATGTGATTACCACATCAGGCTACCGTATTGGACCTTTCGATGTAGAAAGTGCCTTACTTGAACATGATGCAGTGGTTGAGGCCGCAGTGATTGGTGTGCCTGACCCAGACCGTACCGAAGTTGTGAAAGCATTCGTGATTTTAGCTGCGGGTGTTCAGCCTACAGAGGCACTTGCTGAAGAACTCAGCCAGTTTGTTAAAAGACGACTTTCTGCTCATGCTTACCCACGTTTAGTTGAATTTGTGAGTGAATTACCTAAAACTCCAAGTGGCAAAATTCAGCGCTTTTTATTGCGTAATCAAGAAATTGCTAAACAACAAGCTAAAGCAGGGTAAAGGAAATAATAATGCAATTTACCGAAGAACAATTACTTATCCGTGACATGGCGAAAAGTTTCGCCCAAGAACAAATTAAGCCTAATGCCAGCGATTGGGATCGAGACGGGACTTTCCCGAAAGACACCTTGGCTCAAATGGGGCAACTCGGTTTTATGGGAATGCTTGTTTCAGAGCAATGGGGCGGTTCAGATACAGGTAACTTAGCCTATGTACTAGCACTTGAAGAAGTAGCCGCAGCAGATGGCGCAACCTCGACCATTATGAGTGTACATAACTCGGTTGGTTGTGTGCCTATTTTAAAGTTTGGTACTGACGAACAAAAAGAGCGTTTTTTAAAACCTCTGGCGCAAGGTGAAATGATCGGTGCTTTTGCCTTAACCGAACCGCATACTGGCTCAGATGCGGGAGCCATTAAAACCCGAGCGGTGAAAGATGGTGATGATTACATTTTAAATGGTGCCAAGCAGTTTATTACCTCGGGTGATAATGCTGGTGTCATTATTGTATTTGCAGTGACCGACCCGAGTGCAGGTAAAAAGGGTATTAGTGCATTTTTAGTCCCACGTGAGACACCGGGTTATGAAGTGATTCGTGTTGAAGAAAAGCTAGGACTGCATGCTTCAGATACCTGTCAGATTGCCCTGACCGATGTGCGCATTCATAAAAGTCTCATGCTTGGCAAAGAAGGTGAGGGCTTGAAAATCGCTCTTGCCAATTTAGAAGGTGGCCGTATTGGTATTGCGGCGCAAGCAGTCGGTTTAGCACGTGCGGCGCTCGAAGAAGCAACTCGTTATGCTAAAGAACGTATTACTTTTGGAAAACCAATTTTTGAGCATCAAACCATCGCGTTTCGCCTTGCCAGTATGGCAACTGAAATTGAAGCAGCGAGACAATTGGTTCACTACGCTGCACGCTTAAAAGAAGCAGGTCAACCATGTCTCAATGAAGCTTCAATGGCCAAGTTATTTGCTTCAGAAATGACGGAGCGTGTGTGTTCGAGTGCACTACAAGTGTTTGGTGGCTATGGCTATCTCAGAGACTTCCCAATTGAACGTATCTATCGTGATGCCCGTATTTGCCAAATTTACGAAGGCACGAGTGATATCCAGCGTTTAGTCATCGCACGTAGTCTATAAAATCAGAACAAGGAATAAATAATGCAGTGGCAAAGTATTTTATTAGAAAAGCGTAATGGGGTTGGACTGATTACATTAAATCGCCCTCAAGCACTCAATGCCTTAAATAGTGAATTAATTAGTGAAATTAATCAGGCATTAGATCAACTCGAAAAAGACCGCGAAATTGGCTGTATCGTATTGGCAGGCTCTGAAAAAGCTTTTGCCGCAGGGGCCGACATTAAAGAAATGGCCGATTTGGCATTTCCCGATATTTATTTAGATGACTTTTTTCATCTTGCAGACCGTATTGCACAGCGCCGTAAACCTTTAATTGCTGCGGTGAGTGGCTATGCATTGGGTGGTGGCTGTGAATTAGCACTCATGTGTGACTTTATTTATTGTGCTGACAACGCCAAGTTTGGTTTACCCGAAGTCACTTTAGGGGTAATTCCGGGTATTGGTGGGACACAACGATTAACCCATGCCATTGGTAAAGCCAAAGCAATGGAAATGTGCCTTACCGCTCGTCAAATGGGTGCGGTAGAGGCAGAGCAAAGTGGTCTGGTTGCACGTGTGTTTGCTAAAGAAGAATTACTTGAACAAACCTTGCAAGCAGCTGAAAAAATTGCGGCACGATCTTTAACTGCAAACATCATGCTTAAAGAAACCATTAACCGAGCTTTTGAAGTAAACCTCACTGAAGGCTTGCGTTTTGAAAGACGTATGTTCCATTCAATATTTGCAACATTTGACCAAAAAGAAGGCATGCAGGCATTTGTTGAAAAACGAAAGGCAAATTTTAAAAATCAGTAAGAGATCAATAAAATGAATACAGAAAATCACTTAATGATTGAGCGACAAGGTAAGCTCGGCATGATTACCTTAGACCGTGTGACTCATCTCAATGCATTGTCGCTAGATATGATTAAAAGTATTGGTGCCCAATTGGAACTGTGGCGAAATGATGCTGCTGTTCAGGCAGTGTTAATTAAGTCTAATAGTCCAAAAGCGTTCTGTGCAGGTGGTGATATTCGATATCTCTATGACAGTTATAAAAATGGCACGGCCGATTACAAAGGTTACTTTAGTGCCGAATATAAAATGCTGAATGTACTGCGAGAATATACAAAGCCAGTCATTGTTGTTCTCGATGGCTATGTATTAGGTGGTGGTTTTGGCTTGGCCCAGGCTTGTCACATTGTGGTGAGCAGCGAAAAGTCTAGATTTGCTATGCCTGAGACAGCGATTGGTTTTTTCCCAGACGTTGGTGCAACGCATTTCCTGTCTCGTCTTGATGATATTGGCGTTTATATGGCAATTACGGGTGAGCAGATTAGCAGTAGCGATGCGCTTTATCTCGATTTAATTGACTACCATGTTCCAAGCGAGCAGTTACAAGCTTTGCAAGATGCTCTGGTTGAAGCACCAAGTTTAACTAAAGAGGGAATTGAACACATCATTACCCGATTTATTACTCGTCCTGCTGAAAGTGAATTAAAACAATTAGCGGAAGGTATCCGTAAACACTTCGGATATCAGCATTTAGATGAAATCGAACAAAGCCTTGAAAATGAACAAGATGAAAGCTTAAAAACTTGGGCAAGCAAGATGCTCAGTATTTTACAGCAGCGTTCATTTATTGCTAAACAAACTAGTCTGAAACTGCAACATTTAGGTCGTGGGCTTTCGCTACAGCAGTGTATGCAGCTTGAACGTGATTTACAGGATATCTGGTTTGAGCATGGTGACTTTATTGAAGGTGTGCGTGCTCTCATTGTCGATAAAGACAAACAACCACAGTGGCAAGAACGTAATTCGAAATTTGAGCCAATTTTAGAAAAATTGAGCTAAACCTCATTCCAAAAACATAAAAAGCTTAAGGAGATAAAGCGAGACCTGAAAATGCTTATGGTCAGGACTGGTCATAAGCATAAAAAAGACAAAACAAGAAAATCTAAAAAGGATATTACGATGCAAACAATACATGGAAACGGTTCACATCCTAAAAAGTCGTCACATCGATTAGCAGGCATCTCTAGCATGGTCGGTACCACCATTGAGTGGTATGACTTTTTTGTTTATGGTGCGGCGGCGGCACTCATTTTTAACAAGTTATTTTTCCCCAATCTGGACCCACTTACAGGTGTACTTGCGGCATTTGCAACCTATGCCGTTGGGTTTATTGGGCGGCCCTTAGGTGGCTTAGTCTTTGGGCATTTTGGTGACAAGATTGGCCGTAAGTCGATGTTGTTGTTGACACTTATGCTCATGGGGATTCCAACTGTACTCATTGGTCTCTTACCGACTTACGAGTCAATAGGTTATTGGGCTGCAATTGGTCTGGTCATCTTGCGATTTATTCAAGGTATGGCCATGGGTGGTGAATGGGGCGGTGCTGTGCTCATGGCTGTTGAACATGCACCCGAAGGCGGTAAAGGGTTCTGGGGAAGTTTGCCTCAAGCCAGTACAGGTGGTGGCTTAATGCTAGCCTCAATCGCGTTGGGTCTGGTGTCGTTATTACCTGAACAAGCACTGTTTAGCTGGGGGTGGCGTTTACCATTTCTTGCCAGCATTATTTTGCTGGCAGTAGGTTGGTACATTCGGGTGAAAGTACCAGAGTCACCAGATTTTGAAAAAGTAAAACAGCAGTCTGAAGAGGTCAAAGTTCCTGCCTTACAGGTTTTTAAAAATCATCCAAAGCAACTTATCACCATTATTTTGGCACGTGCTGCCGAAAATGCTTGGTTCTATATTGCTTCAACATTTACCTTGGCTTATACCACCGCACAACTTGGGATCCCACGCCAAGATATTTTATTTGCCACCATTTGTGGGGCAGCCGTTATTTTATTTATGACGCCGTTATGCGGACATTTGTCAGATAAAGTCGGTCAACGCAATATGTTTATGTTTGGCCTATGCGTATTGGCACTTTACTGCTATCCATTCTTTACCATGCTCAACACAAAAGATCCGGTACTCGTCTGGACTGCAATTGTGTTAGCAATTGGCGTGGTTTTCCCGATTATGTATGCACCACAAGCTCAGCTTTTTGCACGTCAATTTCCAGCGGAAATTCGCTACAGCGGAATCTCTATTTCGGTACAGTTGGCTGGTGTATTAGGCGGTGGTTTAGCACCGATGATTGCCACTAAACTGCTTAGTGTTGGGCAGGGCAATCCATATTTAATTATGCTTTATATTGGAAGTATGGCTATCGTTGCCATTATATCGACCTCCTTTATGCCGCGTGATTGGACGACTAAAACGGATGAGGCTTACCATAAAAAATCAGAATTAAATTTGAAAAACAAAATTACTGAGCAGTCTTAATATTAAGTTTGAGTCTTTCAAATTTCAAAAGCCCTAATCTTTTGACTAGGGCTTTTGAAATTTGGCGAGTGAAACGAGATTGCCGCTTAAGACCTTCATCTTTGCAATGTCGCCAATATTCTTAGACTTTGATTTAACCAATTACACTTCAATCAAGCATGCA
Source organism: Acinetobacter nosocomialis (assembly GCA_025736915.1). Classification (GTDB taxonomy): domain Bacteria; phylum Pseudomonadota; class Gammaproteobacteria; order Pseudomonadales; family Moraxellaceae; genus Acinetobacter; species Acinetobacter nosocomialis_A. The sequence continues at coordinate 2,115,115 of CP107049.1, forward strand.
AACATAGCATATCCATCAATCGTCATTGGTGGGCCTGCACGATGGGCACGAAACCCAGCAGCACGTAGTAACCGCTCTACCCCAAGAGGTGAGGTTGTAATAAGTTGTTTGGCACCTTGTTCTCTTGCAAAGTTAATTGCTTCTTGCAGAATGGCAATCGAAACAGGTGATGATACTGCTTGAGTCGCTGTGGTAGGTGGATTCGAGAAATCTACCGCTGAAAACCTTGAGAGTTCCCAAATTTCTGGTGAGCAGGGAATAGGCATTCCATTCATTAATTGAGGAAATATTTCACCCAGTAAATACGGTTGAGTTGTAGGTAGTAATCTGGCACAACCAATAATATTGGACTCTCTGTCTTGAGCGACGACGTAAGCTGTATCGACTTTATCAAATTGATCTAATTCTTCATTATGTGGACAGTTTAACTCCCATCCCAAATGTTCAACAAACACCTTGTAGCGGTAACTTTTAAATTTGGTATATAAGCCTTCTGAAAAATTGTTTTGAAATCCAGCAATAATATTCATTACAAGTGCTTCCACTTATTTTTGATGTGACTTTACTGAACAGCTAGGAAGGCGGTAACTGTAAAAATTTACAGGTTGCTAGGAGAAATTAGGGCTCAATTTAGACTTTGTTAATCTTGTATTGATTTGGGCATAAATGAACTGTTCCCAGAACAGGCTGTCGATTTTCTTCTCGATTAATGATCCAGTCACATCAAATCCAATATCTGTACCAGATACATCAACGATCATGATATTGCTTCTCGGCAGGCCAATTCGTTTTAAGCTAGCGGACCCATTTTGCTCTATGAATACCCAATCCCATCCAGTACTTAAAGCAGGGGTCTTTAGTGTTGCCCATTCAGTAAAACCGTAATAGAAAATTTGTGAATCTTCGATTTGTATTGATTCAACAATGGATAAGATGTGTCGGAGAGGGTGGTTCATAAGCTGGTTTTCATTCATCCGAATAAAACCATCTGCTGAGATTGGAAAGTGAGTGGGTATGCTAACCATGCTACCTGTTTAAGTAACCTAAAATGGAATTCTACTGATAAATAACATAAATTATTGCCAATGAAATACTGTCATATTTAACAGGTTAAGGATAATTCCATGACCTATATCGTTAAGCTGACCTTATTAGATGGATACTTGGATATTAAGATTTACTTATATGAGAATAGAGTAACTTTAGTTCTTTAGTCGAAAATAACTTGTTGAAATTTACGAAATCATACGATCGATGATGAACTTTATATGGATTATCTATTCTCATTATTGAAAGGATAATCATAAGCAATACAGATTATGATGTAATTATTTGATTTTTTAAATTATTATCAATATTTTTAGTTTCTATATATAATAAATGGTAAAATTTCATAATTTTAGGTATTGTTAGAAGTTATTATTAAATTAAATTAATAAAAATATCTCATTGATAATAAGTAGTGGAGTCTTAGCATTTATTTAAAAATAATTATTTTTTGGAATAAAATGCATCCTATAAAAAAATTTTTTCAAGCATAATCTGCACCTGAAATATAACAACCTTAAAAGCTTTTAGAAATTTAGTTTATCTGAAGAATTTGCACCCATTTAGGCTTAAAAGTGTTGTTAATTGAATGATGAATTCAAAATCTGCAATTGAGAAATCAATAAAAGAGGAATAGGTGTTCAAAATATTTTAGTACCTAAAAATCTTTTAGATTCTCGCAGCGCTTTATTGGAATAAGGGTAAAAGATAAGGCCTATACTTCAATTTGATTGCTTGGATTCATAAGATGAAACTGAACAAAAATGATTTTTGGCCGGAGTCTAATGAGAGCAAATGGAAAGTTGGCAAGAGGATTTATTATCAGCATTTTTGATCGTGCAAGATGAATACCAATTATTTGAAGTCGTCAAATCGACAGCATCAAAGCTTGGATTTGATTATTGTGCTTATGGTATGCAGTCACCATTATCTATTGCTGAACCAAAAACAATTATGCTGAATAATTATCCTCAAGCATGGCAGCAACGCTATGTGGAACAGCAGTATGTTAAGGTCGACCCAACTGTTCAGCACTGTATGGTTTCACTGAAACCTCTTGTCTGGTCAAGTCAATACACTCATACACAAGCAGAGAAAGACTTCTGGGAGGAAGCGCGTTCTTATGGTTTAAATGTCGGTTGGGCACAGTCAAGTCGTGATTTCATTGGGACACGTGGAATGCTAACTTTGGCAAGATCCAGCGATCAATTATCTGAAAAAGAACAAAAGGCACAATATACAAATATGTATTGGCTAACTCAAACTGTACATTCTAGCATTGCTAAAATTGTAAATGATGTTGAGTTCTCTCAGTTTAATCTATATTTAACGAACCGAGAAAAAGAGGTTCTACGTTGGACGGCTGAGGGTAAAACGTCAGCTGAGATTGCACAGATTCTTGGAGTAAGTGAAAGAACCATAAATTTCCATCTGAGTAATTCAATGCAAAAACTAAATGTGAATAATAAAATTTCAGCAGCAATTCGTGCTGTAATGTTAGGACTATTGTAAAACTAAGTTTATAATAAAAATAATATTAAATTTAAATAGTTGTGATGTGTATTTTAAATTAAATTTAAAAAATTATTTATCTTTATTAAAATAAATAATTTAATTATTTTTTAAAATATAATAATTATCAAAATTAAAAATTTTCTTTTTAATATATTTAATTCTAATTTAACTTTTTATTTTTTATGGTCGGAAAGTAAGATGAATTTCACAACTTATGTATATATTTAGTTTTAAGTATTTAATCAAAGCTTAAGTATAATTAAATTAAGGTTTTTATTAAAAAATAAAAGTTGTGGAGTTAAATATAATTTTTAGTTAGATTAGATGTAACCATTAAAATCATAAATTTTATCTAAAATACGAACCTAAAGTTAAGAAAAAATGAAAATTCGAACTCAGTATGTTTTTGTGGTTTAGATAAAATTAACAATATTGGTTTGAAATTTTCTAAATCGAGGCTATTAGGATAGCTTTTTAAGTTTAATTAATTACAAGAATTTGTAATCTTTAACTGAATAAAAATAATTATAAAAGAGAACTAAGCTCTTAATTTTAAATAAAAGTTGCCTAACCTGTTAACACTTACAGGTGTAATAAAAAACACCCGCACATAAAATATAATGTGAATTTATATTTTAAACAAAAAGTATATTCATTTTTATTAAAACCCCCAGCTAGAAGTTGAATTTCTGAAACAACAGGTTTCTTTGAAGGGTTAATTATAATTAATCGGAGTAAGTTATGGCTGTAATGTGTACGGATAATATCATTGCAACTTTGGAATCCCACGCGAAATTAAATGGAGCTAAGACCGCTTTCGAGTATTTGGGACGCCAATCGGGTGGTATTCAAGCTTTGACGTATGCAGATCTGAACGAGCGAGTTCAATATCAAGCTCAGATATTACTAAACCTTGTAAATAGTGGCGATCGTGCAGTATTGCTATTTGAACCTGGTCTAGACTTTATCGTTTCGTTCTTTGCTTGTCTAAAAGCTAAAATCATCGCAGTACCAGTCAGCTTACCGTTTAATCGTAATGGTTTTTCTAATATTTTGAATATTATGAATGACTGTGAGCCAAAGATAGTACTCACAACAAAAAAGATTCTTGAGCTATCAGGTCTGATCACATTAAAGGCTCAAAATGAAAGTTTAATATTACATGCCGTTGATGCCCAATTGCAGCGTGATGTAGTGGAAAAAGATTTTCCCCTTATTGATGAAGATGATGTTTGTTTCCTTCAGTACACTTCAGGATCAACAGGTTGGCCTAAAGGGGTGATCGTTACCCATAAAAATATTATGGCAAATGAGGTCATGATTGCCGAAGCCTTTTGTACGCAACCAGATGATATTGGCCTGACATGGTTGCCTGTTTATCACGACATGGGATTAATTGGTTCAGTTTTACAGACCGTTTATGTGGGGCTGACCTGTTATGTTATGTCGCCGCTGGACTTCATTCGAAAACCGCTGAAATGGCTACAATTCATTAGTGAAAAAGGCGTCACGATCAGTGGTGGGCCAAACTTTGCTTATGAGTTGTGCTTGCATCGTATCTCTGATGAGGACGCTGCAGCGCTTGATCTGAGTCGCGTTCGTGTAATGTTTAATGGTGCTGAGCCAATCAAAGCTCACGTTATGCAGCGCTTTATGGAGAAGTTTAATACTCAGTCGAAATTGAAGCTGGATACTTTCTTGCCATGTTATGGCTTGGCAGAAGTCACGCTTTTAGTCAGTGGGGTGACCGGTCCTCTGAATGCCATTTCGCTTGATCGTGACAAATTAAATGCCCACTTGGTAGAAATCAGTCAAGACCAGAATGCTGTACAAGTGGTGAGCTGTGGCAAGATCTCTGCACACATCGATTGCCGTATCGTCAATCCACATACTCATCAAGAAGTAGCTGCTCATGAAGTCGGTGAAATCTGGTTGGCAGGTGAGAGTGTCACTGCGGGTTACTGGCAGAAGCCAGAGGTCAATCAGGAAACTTTTGCCGCGACTATTGTCGATGAAGCGGGTCAGCCTAGCCAATTACATTACTTAAGAACGGGGGATATGGGCTTTGTCAAAGATGGAGACCTATATGTGACTGGTCGTCTTAAGGATGTGATTATCATTCGTGGCAAGAACTATTATCCACAAGATATCGAGTGCTCTGTTGAAATGGCGCATCCTGCTGTTCGTAAAGGCTGTGTTGCAGCAGTGAATGTTGCTGATTCTGACGGTGTTACGGTTGTACTTGAAATCAAGAAGAAGTCACTAGACAAGACTCTCAATTTTGAAGCCATTAGAACTCAGGTCAAGGAACAAGTGACATCTGAGATTGGCTTGCCTGTAGAAGGTGTCTTTTTACTGCATCAAGGCCGAATAAATAAGACCACGAGCGGCAAAATTAGAAGAAGAAAAATTAAAGAGCAGATCGAACGCGGTCAATTGGTCTGTTTAACCCATCCAAACCGTAGAACGGTAATTGCTCGAAACTATGTCAAGAACGGTTTAGAAGTCATCCGTGATCGTGAGCAGCGGGGGCAGCTGATTCGTTATAGCTCCAATCTACTCAACTCAATGATCAAGGAACGTGAAGTGCGCAAGCTGATTTTTAATCGTCTGAAAAGTGCTTTGTTTTAAACCCTTACCCTTTAATCATTTGAGTGAAAATTCATGTCACTTACGTCCAATTTGCGGCAGTTTCAATCTGCTGCTCGTCTGGAGCAAATTTTAGGCTCCGTACATGATACTAACAACGACTTTTCTTGGTCCGCTGCCATCGAACGTGATGAGAAAGAACAGTACCCTCAGCGTGCTGTTGATTTTCTGAATGCGGTAGGTATGAACCGTTTCTATGTACCTTCAGAGCTTGGAGGTCGTATGGAAATTGGTGAAGAATTGCTATATCTACATCGCGTGCTGGCACGACGTGATCTAACTATCAACTCGACCTATAGCACGAATGCTTGGTCTGTGATTGTGTGGATCGGTGGTAATGCGAATCAATGCCAGAACATTGCTAGTCGAATTTTGAGTGGCGCTGCTCCAGCGCTGGCTTATAGCGAGAAAGCCCATGGCGCCGACCTGCTATCGAGTGAAGTGACAGCGCAATCTACCGAGAGTAAATATGTTTTAAATGGCGAAAAATGGTCAATTAACCGTGCCACTTTAGGAGACTCTTTAAGTCTGATCGCTAAAACATCAGACGATCGTGGACCACGTAGCCTAAGCGCATTCTGGCTCGATAAGCGTCATATGGCCTCAAAAGGAACATATAGCCTGAACCGACTACCAACAGTGGGTATGCGTGGTCTAGATATCAGCGGTATTGGTTTTAACAATGCTGAAATTCACAAAGATGCCCTGATCGGTGAAGAAGGCCAAGGCCTAGAGCTTGGGCTTAAGACGTTACAGGTAACACGTGCATATTGCAGTAGCTTCTCTCTAGGTGCTGGCGATACGATGCTACGCATTGCGACCGAGTTTGCTATTGAACGCGAGTTATATAACAAAAAAGTAATCAGTATTCCGTTGGTACGTGAGCAACTCGCGACAGCCTATGCCTACCTTTTAGCGGCTGAGGTGTTATCACTTGTTGGTGCGCGTGGTTTGCACGTATGTATCAATCAGTTCAGTACATGGTCACCAATCGTCAAGGTGCTGGTACCTGAGTATGTAGAATCGCTTGCCAAGATCACTTCTTCAGTGCTTGGGTCACGCTTTTTCTTAAGAAATGCGTATGCGGATGGAATGTATCAGAAAGCATTCAGAGACCATCTGATTGTTAGTGTGTTTGACGGTAGTAGCACCGTTTGCCTAGACAGTCTGAGTTTTCAGCTCAAATCTGCCAATAAAGGTCGTAGCAAAAAAGCCGACCATCTCAATCAATCAGAAGCTAAAGCACGCTATCGCCAGTTGTATGACTTGCAGGTAGAGACAGGCGCTATTGATTTCCGCGAGCTTGAGATTTTCAACCGAGATGGTGATTTGGTGATGGAATCACTCGAAACAATCATCGAAATGCTCAACGATGCCGATGTCACAGCAGGATTGTCTACTGAGACACTCACTACGCTACGTGAACAAGCAGGCCAACTTCTGGTTGAACAATGTTCTTTGGATCAAAAAATTCAGGATTACTTCTCAAATTCTGAGCAGAGCAAAGAGTTTGAAACGTTGCGCTTTAGTCTTGCCCGTAGCTACGCCGAGTTATTTGCTCGTATTGCCGTGTTGGGTTTCTGGGTCTTTAACCGTCATGGCTTAAGACCAGCTTTACAGGATGGTGCATGGCTGATCATTTTCTTAAATGCCGCTGAAGGACAGACAGCTCCTCCTATGACGTCATTGCGTGAAAGTACATTGGCAGATTTGCTAGACCGAATTTCAACTAACCATATGTTATCCGTCATCGATTTTGCACTGGCACCACGTGATGCCAAACCGGTTAAAGAGGAGATTACCCCATGAATAAAGATAAAGCTTACTGGAGCGCAATTATTCGTACGCTAGTAGCCAAAGAAATGCGCGTAGAGCCTGAGACGATTGATCCAGATCAAAAATTTACCAGTTATGGTCTTGATTCGATCGTTGCTTTGTCTGTATCTGGGGATTTAGAAGATCTGACAAAACTGGAGCTTGAGCCGACCCTCTTATGGGATTACCCAACAATCAATGCGTTGGCTGAATATCTTGTTTCTGAGTTGCAACAGGGAGTTGCTTCATGAACAACCTTGCACGACTAGAACCGGAAGTTCTGTCGCGTCATGCGATTTCTGCGGAACAGCTTGGTATTTGGTACATCCAGCGTCTTGAGCCAACTTGCAGTGCCTACAATATGGTGGTGGCCTTTGATGTGAAGGTCAATCAACCATTAGGCAACAAGCCGATGGAGATTCTGGAAGCGGTCATGCATGATTATCCGCTGTTGCGTGTCAGCATGCCTGCCAATGATCAGGGGATTGAGCAACTCATCTGGGATCGCGTCTATCCGAATATCATCTTTTCTGATGCTCGTCATATTGAAGCTTCTGATTTGACGCAATTGGTTGAGCAAGACACCAAACAGCCATTTGACCTGACTCAGCCACCATTGTGGCGTGTTCATTGTTATGAGCGTGGACAAAATCACTATGTGATTGCCGTTGTAATTCATCATGCGCTCATGGATTTTTGGTCAATTGGTCTGTTGCTGCGAGACGTCAGCAAACGTTTTGGTCTCGTTGCAGAGGCGGATACAGTGAACGGAATTGAGTTTGCACAGTATGCCGATAAGCAGCAGAGCAGCGTAATCGATGATGCTGATGAAAGTTTAATTTTCTGGAAAAATGCACTGAAACATGCACCACATGTGCATAGCATTCCACTTGATTATCCTCGTCCAGCTGTACAGCAGCATAAGGGTAGCTCACTGGCTTTCCGTGTACCTGAATCAGTGTCATCTGGTCTTGTAAACTTGGCGAAAGATTATGAGATCACATTGTTCGGACTTGTGCTATCTGGTTTCTATATCCTGCTGCACAAACTATCCAATGAAAATAATCTAGTTATTGCCACACCTGTAGCTGGTCGACTTGAACGCTCTTTGCGTAATGCATTGGGGCAGTTCGTCAACACAATAGCTATCCAGATGGACATCGATGCTGATTTGACTTTACGTCAATTTACCCAGCAAGTTCAGGAACAATTAAGACAGAGCCTTAAGCATCAAAAAGTTGCTTTTTCTAGAGTAGTTGAGGCTGTTTCACCAAAGCGTGATGGCAGTATTAACCCATTGGCTCAGGTAGGAATGTTCTGGGAACGTCTAGGGGGTATGGATGAGTTTAAAGAACTACTTCTGCCAATCCAGACCCCAGCTACTTTGGTTGGTCAAGATTTAACTTTAGGAAGTTTTCCAGTTCGCCAGCAAGAAGGACAGTTGGATATTACGCTAGAAATGGGCGGTGAATATCAGGGTGAACTTGTTGGTGTATTGAAATATAACACTGAGTTATTTTCTGCGCAGTCTGCCGAAAATATGGTGCAGCTGCTGCAAGCTGTACTATCTGAGATGGTGGCTCATCCAGAACGTAAGATCGTTGAGTTAAATATCGCACCTGATTATAAAGATGGCATTCAGTTCGAGGCCCTCCGTGGAAAGGCGACTGATTATGCTCAGCATGATCTATTCGCAATGATTTTAAAGCAGATCGATGATCGTGGTGATCATCATGCTTTGACCTCAAACGATCATGCGGTTAGCTACCGTGAGTTAGGTCAACATATTGCTGGTATTGCTGAATATTTGCATGAACACGGCATTACACGTGGCGATCGTGTAGGTCTCATGTTAGACCGCACAGCGTTACTGCCAGCAGCAATCCTTGGGATCTGGGCAGCAGGGGCAGCTTATGTGCCACTGGACCCTAATTTCCCAACTGAACGTCTACAAAACATCATTGAAGATGCCGAACCTAAAGTCATCTTGACTCAAACCGAGTTAATGGATGCTCTTAACGTTTCTGTTCCTCGCTTAGATATCAATCAAGCTGGTGTTGTAGCACTTGAGAAAGTGTGCGAGACGCTTGCCTTTGGTGACATAGCTTATGTGATGTACACATCAGGCTCGACAGGTAAGCCTAAAGGTGTTCGTATTGGGCATCCTTCAATCATCAATTTCTTGCTATCTATGAATGATAGATTGCAAGTAACGACTGAAACTCAGTTGTTAGCAATCACCACGTATGCATTTGATATTTCAATTCTTGAATTACTCATTCCTCTTATGTACGGCGGTGTGGTGCATGTATGCCCACGTGAAGTATCACAAGATGGTAATCAGCTCGTAGATTATCTAAATGCTAAGTCTATCAATGTTCTGCAGGCTACACCGGCTTCTTGGAAAATGCTCTTAGATAGCGAGTGGAGCGGCAATGCAGGGTTGACTGCACTCTGTGGAGGCGAAGCGCTAGATACTATTCTTGCAGAAAAACTGCTGGATAAAGTTGGTTGTCTATGGAATGTCTATGGCCCGACTGAAACCACAGTGTGGTCTAGTGCAGCTCATATTACCGATGCAAAGTATATTGATTTAGGTGAACCACTGGCGAATACCCAGCTTTATGTTCTTGATGAGCAGCAGCGTTTAGTTCCGCCAGGCGTTATGGGTGAGCTTTGGATTGGTGGTGATGGTCTGGCAGTTGATTACTGGCATCGACCTGAATTGACAGATGCACAATTTAGAACATTGCCATCTCTACCAAATGCTGGTCGACTCTACCGAACAGGGGATAAAGTCTGCCTGCGTACAGATGGGCGTTTGACTCATCATGGACGTCTAGATTTTCAAGTCAAAATCCGTGGATTCCGTATCGAATTAGGTGAAATCGAGAATGTTCTCAAACAGATCGACTGTATCACAGATGCAGTAGTGCTGGTTAAGACCACAGCTGACAGCGACCAGAAACTGGTAGCGTATGTAACTGGACAAGAGCTTGATATTGCTGGTTTAAAAAAGACCCTGCAAATCCACCTTCCAGCTTATATGGTGCCAAGTGCGTTTATCCGATTGGATGAGTTTCCAATGACGGCCAACAATAAGTTGGATCGTAAGGCATTTCCTGAGCCGATTTTTGAGCAGAGCAATGATTATGTTGCACCGCGTGATCCGATCGAAATCGAGCTGTGTACTACCTTTGAACAGATCTTGTCGGTCAAGCGAGTTGGTATACATGATGATTTCTTCGAACTAGGTGGGCATTCACTATTAGCTGTGAAGCTTGTCAACCATCTCAAAAAGGCTTTCGGTACCGAACTGTCAGTTGCTTTGTTGGCACAGTACTCCACTGTGGCGAGTCTGAGCGAGATCATTCGCGAAAATAAAGAAATTAAACCATCCATCGTAATTGAACTACGCCGTGGAACTTATGAACAACCGCTGTGGCTGTTCCATCCAATTGGTGGCAGTACCTTCTGTTATATGGAGCTTTCGCGTCATCTCAATCCGAACCGTACCTTACGTGCTATTCAGTCTCCTGGACTGATTGAAGCAGATGCTGCGGAAGTGGCGATTGAAGAAATGGCGACGCTCTATATTGCTGAAATGCAAAAGATGCAGCCTCAAGGCCCTTATTTCCTCGGTGGCTGGTGTTTCGGTGGTGCAATTGCATATGAGATCAGTCGTCAGTTGCGTCAAATGGGGCAACAGGTCACAGGTATTGTCATGATCGATACTCGTGCTCCAATTCCAGAAAATGTGCCTGAAGATGCCGACGATGCCATGCTTTTGTCTTGGTTCGCCCGTGATTTAGCTGCACCTTATGGCAAAAAGTTAACGATCCCAGCGCAATACTTGCGTGAATTGAGTCCAGATCAAATGTTTGATCATGTACTTAAAGAAGCTAAGGCCATCAATGTTCTACCGTTAGATGCAGACCCATCAGATTTCCGACTTTACTTTGATACCTATTTGGCGAATGGCATCGCACTCCAGACCTATTTCCCAGAGCCAGAAGATTTTCCAATTCTATTGGTCAAGGCTAAAGATGAGCAGGAAGACTTTGGAGAAAGTCTAGGTTGGGATCAACTGGTCAAAGAAACGTTTACACAAGTGGATTTGCCTGGTGACCATTCATCAATTATGTACGCTGAGAATGTCGTGGCTGTAGCCCAGACCATTGATCAGATGTATCCAATTCCTGCATAAAAAATACAAGAAGGTAGAACCACTATGGTGACCATAGAACATGCTTTCCTCATACCGGCCGAGATTGACAAGGTTTTTAACTACCTTGCAAACCCGGCCAATGATGCAGGTTGGCAATTGTCGTGTAAGCATTCTGAACTGCTAGACAGTACTCCGCGTGTGGGCAGTAAGTACGAGATTGGTTTTAGCTTTATTGGTCGTGAAATGTCCTTTAAAGGTGAAATTACACATCTAGTACCGAACGAATTGTATGCGTTTAAAGTAGTGGAAGGACCCTTTCACTACACTGGTACTTACCGTTTCAAGCCACATCCGGAAGGTACGTGGATTGAATGGGTGTTTGAGGCAGAACCAGGTAGCTTTTTTGGTGTATTGCCGCCAGCGCTGCTAAAAAAGATGGTACTCGCTCAGTTCAAGAAAGATGTCGATAATCTTCAAGCATTGGCTCAAAAGGGTGAAGCCTATGAGTCGGTTGGCAATGAAAATAAACCAACTATCGAGAGCAGTAAACCACCTCGTAAGACTCAACAAGTAATGGAGAAATACGCACGTTGGATTCTTAGCCATCGTCGTATTGTGTTGACTGTGGTGATGCTCTTAACACTTGCTCTAGCGTATCTGGCATCTGGTGTAAAAATTATTATTGACCCAGATGCACTTGCGCCTAAAGGGCATCCTTATATTACCTCGACCAAGCTGATTGAAAAGAAATTCGGCTCCAAATATATGGTCGTGATCGGTATTACTCCAAAGCAGGGTGATATTTATCAGCCGCAAGTGTTGGAGAAAGTCAAACGCATTACCGAAGAAGTAGATAATGCACCTGGTGTAGTTCGCTCAACTATGATGAGTCTGGCTGCACGTCAGGCAAAAGGTATCGAGGCGAATGCAGAAGGGTTCGATGCCAAGAAACTATTGCCGAGTAGTTCAGTCACTCAAGAAGATATCGATCACCTGAAAAAACTACTGGCACTGAATCCAACCTATATGAATTCAGTGGTATCTAAAGATCAACGAACTGCTGCGATTTTGCTTGAGCTTGAGGAAAGTCCAGAGGGCTTCCAAAAGATGATGGGCCCAATCAACAAAATCGTAGAGAGTGAACAATCTAAAGATATGACCATCAGTGTCGGTGGTAATCCTGTGTATTTGGATAAAGCTGAAGATTACTCTAAACGTATCAATATCTTGTTCCCGATTGCTGTATTGGTGATTGGTTTATTGCACTTTGAAGCATTCCGCAGCAAGCAAGGTTTGATTCTGCCACTCGTTACAGCTTTGTTGGCTGTGGCATGGGGTATGGGCATGATGGGCTTGTTCAAACAGCCAATGGATATCTTTAACTCGCCTACGCCGATTCTGATTTTAGCTATTGCGGCAGGGCACGCCGTGCAGTTGCTCAAACGCTACTATGAAGATTTTGATCGTCTGATTGCTCAAGGGATGGAACCTAAAGCTGCCAATAGCGAAGCTGTAGTGCAGTCTTTGGTTCGTGTGGGTCCAGTTATGGTATTGGCTGGTGGTATTGCAGCGGCTGGATTCTTCTCTCTGTTGACCTTCAACATTCCCACTATTCGTTCATTCGGTATTTTTACAGGAATCGGGATCATCAGTACGCTGGTGATTGAGATGACTTTTATTCCGGCACTTCGCTCAATGTTGCCACCGCCTTCGGTTGTGAAGGTCAAACGCAAAGGCTTGCCGATCTGGGATTGGATTCCAAACCGTATTGGTGATGTTATTTTATCAGTTCGCCCACGAATGATCTTAATGACTGCGATTGCGGCAATGGGCGTCTTTCTTGCTATTGGCACGAGCCGTATTGTGGTAGACAACGATAGCCGTAATTTCTTCGCTCGCGACTTACCAATGCAGCAAGACGACAGATTCTTGAATCAGTCTCTTGGTGGCACAAACAGCCTTTATATTATGGTTGATACGAAGGTTCGTGATGGTATTGAAAACCCTGAAATCCTAAAAGCGATTGATAATACAGAAAAGTTCGCAAACTCAATTCCAGAGGTCGGTAAAACCATCTCTATCGTGGACTATATCAAACGAATGAATCAGGCAATGAATGCTGATCAGCCACAGGCATTTCAGGTTCCTGCAACCAAAGATGTCGTTGCTCAGTATCTGCTGTTGTATTCAATGTCTGGTGAGCCGACTGATTTTGATTCATACATTGATACCACTCAGCGTTATGCCAAGATCACTGTTCTTCTGAAAACAGGCAGTAATCATCGCATTAAAGAAATCCTTGAGTCGCTAAAAACCTATATGGCGGGTCAATTGGGTGATAAGGCTGTAGTAAGTTTTGGTGGTGATGTGACGCAGACCATTGCCTTAACTGAAACAATGGTTCACGGCAAGCTCATGAACATTTTACAAATTTCATTTGCCGTATTCTTTATTTCAGCATTGGTTTTTCGTTCGATTTCAGCTGGACTGATTGTTCTTACACCACTTCTGTTCTCAATTCTTGCCATCTTTGGTGTGATGGGATGGCTCGACATTCCGCTCAATATTCCAAACTCACTCATCTCGGCCATGGCTGTAGGTATTGGTGCGGATTATGCCATTTACTTCCTCTACCGCTTGCGTGAAATCTTGCGCGAAGAAGGAGGGGATATCAAAGACGCAATTCGTAAAACTTTAAGTACTGCTGGTAAGGCATCTCTTTTTGTCGCGACTGCGGTTGCCGGTGGGTATGGCGTATTGTCTTTGTCGCAAGGCTTCCACGTTCATCAATGGCTCGCAATGTTTATTGTGATTGCGATGCTGTTCAGTGTATTTGCAACCTTAATTATGGTACCTACAATGATTCTGATGTTGAAACCTCGTTTTATCTTTTCTTCAAATAAAAAGAGCATTCCTGTTGCACAAACAGTTGTGACAAGCCTTTTGTTGGGTACAGCGCTCACTTTTTCATTACCTAAAACATCTCATGCAGATGAAGTTCAAGACATTGTTAATCGTAGTGATGATGCCTCTAAATTCTTGTCTTCAACCGCTAGCGCCAAATTTATTTTGACCTCTAAAAATGGCGAGCAACGTGTACGTTTAACTAAAAATATGACCAAGCTTGCTGGAAATACTCAGAACAACATGCGTTTGACTGAGTTCATCTCGCCAGCAGATGTTCAAGGAACCACGACGCTGTTAATTGAAAATGCGAAAGGCAGCGATAGCATGTTTGTCTATTTGCCTGCATTGAAAAAAGTACGCCGTCTTGCATCAGCGAATAAAGGTGATGCTTTTATTGGTACAGACTTTAGTTATGGTGATGTGCTTGGTTATAAGCTCAGTGACTGGAAGTACACGAAACTTGCAGATGGCAAATTTAATGGTAAAGATTGCTACATGATTGAAGCAACGCCAATTAACAATACTGTGAAGAGTGACTTTGGTTATAGCAAACGTCGTATGTGCATACTCAAAGATAACTTTGTTACAGCAACCATCGACATTTGGGATACAGCAGGTAAGCCTTTAAAACACATTGAGTTCACCGATATCCGTCCTTACGGCAAAGTGAAACCAAGATGGCAGGCCATGAAATCTATGGCGAAAAATCTGCAAACTCAACATATGACGCAAGTGATCGTCAATGATTTTGTGGCAGAAAAAACTTTATCCGATAAGCTTTTCTCACCGCAGAGCCTTGAAAAATGACGCAAGGTGCCTATTGGGTGTTTGCATGCTGCAGTAGCTTTATGCTACTGCAGCATGCTTATGCAGATGACAGTGAAATTAGTTTTGTGAGCCAGAACTCAGCCAGACTCGATGTATGGTCATCAGATCGTGATTTAAGTTCGTTAAAAAACATTGGACAGGCAAGTTTCTGGTCCAATGGTACGCTCAAGTTTAACCCTGCATTTAAGCTGCATTACGACATCGTGGTTGGAGACGAAACGGACCATACTGTTAACCCGGATCAAGTGAGTAAGGTAAACCGTAACTTACGTGAGTTATATGCCTCTTATAACTGGGATCAGACCGTTTATGTTGATATTGGTCGTCAGATTGTCATCTGGGGAAGGGCTGATGGCATTAACCCAACGGATAATCTCTCGCCTCGTGACTATACGCGTCTAGTACCAGATGAGACAGATCAACGTCTTGGAAATGATGCACTCAAATTGACGTATATTCCTGAATCTGGAACCAATAAATGGACCGCATTGTGGTATCCGCGTAGTCGTTCAGATGTGATTCCATTGCGTCAGATTGCTGGTGTTCAGTATGACATAGACCATAAGAGTCGTCCTATGTTTGCAGTACGTTGGGATTATTCTGTAGATGGTCTAGATGTCGGGGCATCGTATTTTTCAGGTTTGGATCACATGCCTGATTTGTCACTACAGTCGTTATCTCCAACAGGAGCAACATTACAGCTGAAAAATAATCCTATGTCTGTCTATGGAGTAGATTTCAGTTATAACCATAACGATATCGTATGGAGAGGTGAAGCTGCTTATACAAAGACTGACTCGGATGGCAGTGAAGATCTTACACACAAAAAAAATAATTTAACTGTGGTCGTGGGTCCAGAATTATCATTAAAAAATTCCACGCTGAGTTTAATGGGCGTGTACAAACATACGGAGGATGTAAGGTCTGCCGATAGCTTAACAGATCCATTATTGAGAGAAGTTTATCGTTATCAGCAAACCATCAGTGACCAGTATCAACAGAATCAGTATGGGGCTATGCTGCGTTATGCACTTAACCTAATGAATGACAACCTAAAGCTAGAGTTTACAGGGTTTTATTTTGCACCAGAGCCTAATGAGTTATTGAGAGTGCGTATTAACTACAACCTCAATGATCACTGGCAGTTGAATGCAGGTGGAGATCGCTTCTGGGGCAAAAATGATACGGTGTTAGGACAATTTAGAGATAACAGTCTGGTCTATGCCCAGATCCGATATAACTTTTAAGATAATTCGCTCCAAAACAATGCTGGATTGCCCAGCCCTAATAAGGTGACTTATGGATAATTTAAAGAACGCAAAAAAAGATAATTTTTCACGGAAGACCATATTAGTAACAGGTGCAGCAGGTTTTATTGGCAGCAGACTGGTCGTTGATCTTTTGCGTGAGGGTCATCAGGTCATTGCTGCACTACGTAATGCTGCAACTAAGAAAGATAAGCTGCTAGGTTTTATTGCAACAGAAGGCCTTGCTGATCCATCTATTTCATTTGTTGAATATGATTTGAGCCGTGATTTTAAGCTGGACTCTCTGCTAGCAGATGCTCAGGCAAAGATCCATGTAATTTATCATCTTGCAGCGTCATTTAATTGGGGTATTAGCAAAGCTGAAGCTGAGCGTACAAATGTTAAGTCAGGACTCGCCTTGATTGAATGGGCCGCAACATTGAAGCAGCTTGAGCGATTTATCTGGATTGGTGGATATCGTGTGGCTGCTCCGCCACAAGAGTCGGCTGATGAGTTGTATTGCAAACATGGTGGCTATGAAGCTTCAAAAATTTTGGGTTATCAGGCTTTCATTGAGGCTTGTAAGCGTTTAAATGTGCCATGGACTGCAATAAATCCAGCTACAGTTATTGATGGTTTCTATAAGTATGGCGATATGCAATATATCGGTATTGCGGACATGATTGATAAGCTCTATCAGGGACGTCTACTGGCATTGCCAGGTGGCCGTGACACATTCCTGCCACTATGTAATATGCAGTATATCGTGAGCTTTTTAATCCGAACGATGTCTTATCCTGAGACGATTGCTCAGGAGTATATGCTGCTTGATCCTAAGACACCGAAATTTCATCGCCTCGTTCACCTCGCTGCCGAGCATTTAGGGGTTAGCTCACCACATTTACAGCTACCTAAAGGTCTATTAGAAAAACTACCTGAAGTATTACTTGACGGTTCTAAAGAACAACTCTCTTTCATTTCTACTGAGCACTATCATGTTGATGGGGCAGAGGCGATGGCAGTGAAGATGGGCATCGCGGACTTGATTAATATCACTCCATATTTCTCTCGTTGGATTGATCGTCTGGTGCTTACACGCTTTGGTCGTATGCAAGTTTCAATACCTAATTCTTTTAGCTATCAAAACCGATATTGGACAGAAATTTATACTAAACAGTCGGTTGGTTCGGAAAAATCTTCTGCATTATTTTTACACGGTATTCCATTTGATAGTGCATGTTGGTCTCCAATTATCAATAAAATTACATACGATCAGGTCGCTATGATGGACTTACCCGGACTTGGGCGTTCGGGTAGTTATGAGGTGATTGAAGATAACAATCATCAGTTTATCGATACTGCTGCAAAGCTTTTAGCGCCAAATAGTGTTGTGATTGCCCACTCGTTAGGATGTCTCTTTGCATTGAACCTTGCAAAGAAATACCCAGATAAAGTTGCGCGTCTTATTCTCATATCGCCTTATTTTGTTCAGGCACAGGCTGCTAAAATGTTTCAGATACAAGCGATATCTAATCTGATTTTCCGTTTTGTGCCAAAAGATATGATTGCTAAAGACCTACATCCAGATGGACAAAAAAATCCATCTGTTGGTTATGCGATGGATTCATTACGCCGGGTGTCGGTAGCCAAGCATATTAGTGAGTATATGCACCGTATTAGTTTGCCTCAGCAGCGAGCATCTCTAACAGCTTTGTTAAACGAGCTTAGCTCTAAAGTTGAAATCATTGTTGGAGAGAAGGACCCGCTTGTTACTACAATCAGTCCTAATATTCCTGTACATAGCATTGCTGGTGCAGGCCATAATCCGCATGTGACCCATGTAGAAGCAGTTTATGATTATCTCACGCCAGTTCTAACTAAATACATCAGTACTACAGCACAGCTTAGTGATGTCTAATATAGCCCAAGTACAAGTTTTTGTTTGCCCAGTTTCACGGGTACCACAAGATCATGTGATATTGAGTCATTATCTCAGCTTTCTCAACACAGCAGAAAAGTTGAGATATGATCAATATCTTCCTCAAGCAGCACGTCTTTTCTTGATTTCTCGTGTCTTAACGAAGTCTGTTTTAGCAGATAAGCTGGGTATTTCACCCCATCAAGTTAATATTCAATTACGACCGAACGGCAAACCTTTTGTACAAGGCGGTAAGACTATTTATTTTAATCTTAGTCACTCAGGAGACGTTATTGTTCTTGCTGTGACTGAAGAAGGAGAAATAGGCGTCGATGTTGAACGAGTGAATCGAGAGTTCGAATGGAGGCGTGTCGACAGTGTGTTAGCGCTGAGTGAAATAGAGTGGATTCAAGAAAATGAAAGTACTGATCCATTTAGCGTATATCAGCGGTTTTTTCAAATATGGACCTTAAAGGAATCCTATATTAAATGTACTGGTCATGGAATGAGCAGCCATTTAAAGAAGCTTAATTTCCATGTGTTGTCTGAAGATATACAGTTTTTTGATGCAACTCATGATGCTCAAAACACAGAACAATATCATTTTCAAAGCTATATCTATGATTGCAATTTTATCTTTTCCATATGTTTACAGCAGAGCCTCAATATAGAACGCTTTAATACGGAATGTTTCCAATCATTGCCGCTTATATCTATGCACCAAATTACTCCATTGCTTTGTAAATATAACTAGATTAAATCGTTATAACTGACGATTTAAAAATATGAATCTGGTAGGAAGTAGAAAGTCTTTCTTTGAAATTGATTTCTTTTCAGTAAGTTATGCTGTGAATCGATAGAGTATAAAAATAAGAATCGATAAAAAGAAAAAAGCCCCAGTCTTTCGACTAGGGCCTTTTAAATTTGGAGCGGGAAACGAGACTCGAACTCGCGACCCCAACCTTGGCAAGGTTATGCTCTACCAACTGAGCTATTCCCGCATATATGAGCAGTTTTTACTAAAACTTTCTCAAAAAAAACCAATTTGGAGCGGGAAACGAGACTCGAACTCGCGACCCCAACCTTGGCAAGGTTATGCTCTACCAACTGAGCTATTCCCGCGTGCCGCTTATAATACATTAAGCAAAACAAGGGTCAACAACTTTATGCAAATAATTATGCTGATTGCATAAAATAAAAACAGAAATGAGCATTTAGAGCTATTTTTATTGATAAGTTGCCGAATAAATAGACATTTTGTTTGAAGTCAACGCATACAAGAGCAACTTTTGTTTGTGCGTAGACAGGGTATACTAGGTCCAAATATACGAATAATCGTAAAAGGAAAAGCTATGAGTCTTGAACAACAGTTGATTGAACGGTTACAAACCCTTGCACCTAGCCATTTGGAAGTTATTAACGAGTCTGCCGGCCACGGTGGTTATTTCCCAGGTAAAGAATCACATTTTAAAGTGATTGTGGTAAGTGAAGAGTTTAACGGGTTGCGTTTGGTTCAACGTCATCAAAAAGTATATGCCTTGGCTTCTGATTTAATGAATCCGGGACAAATCCATGCTTTAGCAATCCATGCCTATTTGCCAAGTGAGTGGCAAGGACAAGCGCCAGCGAGCCCAGAATGTGCACATGCACCTAAAAGCTAAGGGCTGATTTATGGACGCACATTTGATCACTAAAATTATTCATATGACTGCGGTGGCTGCCGCACTTATGGTGTTTGTTTTACGCGCTTCTACACTGTTCATTGGGGTACAAGGTCAACAACCTAACCCAGCAGGGCGTAAAGTATTAGTTGCTTTGCAACATTTGTCATTTACTGTGGTTTTTATTACGGGTGCAATTTTACTGGTAATGAAGAACTTTCAGGTTCAACCATGGTTTTACGCGAAAATTATCTTATTTTTAGTGCTGTTATCATCACTAATGAAAGCCTTTAAAAAGGATGACACTATTTTATTGGCGCAGCGCCGTGCGGGTTTAGCTATTAGTGCAGTCGCATTTATTGCCATTATTATTTTGGTGATCGTGAAACCAGTTTTTGCTTAATTGTTCTACATTCTTTGCCTTTTTGCTTAAGCTCTGGGTTAAACTGCATACAATAAAAAAATATGTAGAGGGAAGCATGCTAACTCGTGTGGTGTTTAACCAAAAAGGCGGTGTAGGGAAATCAAGTATTACTGTAAATTTGGCTGCGATTAGTGCCAAACATGGCTTCAGGACCTTGGTTATCGATCTTGATCCTCAAGCCAACTCTAGCCAATACCTTTTAGGCGAAGAAGCAACATACGCTGCTGATAAAGCCGTTTTAGAACCAAATATTGAAAACTTCTTTGAAGATGTGCTGGGGAATAATCAACAAAAAGGCTTAATTGGTAATGCACTAGGCTCAATTTTAAAAGCTCCTCGTAACAAAGATCTCGACAGTTTTGTGCACTCTACATCTTTTGCAAAATTAGATGTGCTTCCAGCAAGTCCTACGCTTGGCGCACTTGAGCACGCACTTGAAAGCAAGCATAAAATTTATAAGTTGCGTGATTCTATTCAAAGCTTAATTGGGCGCTATGATCGTATTTATATCGATACACCACCAGCCTTTAACTTTTTCACGTTGTCTGCCTTAATTGCAGCAGATAAAGTTCTGATTCCTTTCGACTGTGATGTATTTTCAAAGCGTGCGTTACAAACATTGATTGAAAATGTTCTCGAAACGCAAGATGATCATAATGATCGCTTGGAAATTGAAGGAATTGTGGTGAATCAGTTCCAGTCCCAAGCAAAATTACCGCGGGAAGTGGTTCAACAGTTAAAAGATGAAGGCTTACCCGTGCTTAATAGCATGTTACCGCCTTCGATTTTAATGAAAGAATCACATCAGAAAAATTTACCTTTGGCTCACTTGGCGCCAGAACATAAATTGACTCAGTCGTATGAGACATTGTTCAGCGAAATTGAACCAAAAAGATAAGAGAAAAATGATGAAAGGCTTATATATTGTGCCTTTGGCAGCAGCCACTTTACTATTGGGCGCTTGTGCCACGACGGTAAAACCGACTTATGTGTCTCCGACGCAGTATCAATCTTTGAGTTGCCAACAACTACAAAGTGAATATAACCGCATTCAACAATATATCGACAATGGTGTACAGACTCCAAAAAGTACAGGTATGGGTGTTGGCGTTGGACTTGGTGGTGGCTGGGGACGCGGCGGTTGGGGTTTTGGTCCATCTATTTCTGTCAACATGGGGCAATCTTCTTCAACCAAGAACACCGAACTTTCACGTGTAATGGGTCAACAAGAAGCCATTGTTCAGGCTGCTCAGTTTAAAAATTGTCCAATTATTGTTCGTAAAAAGGCGAATTAATAATCAATTTTGCATCACAATATGCTAGTCAAAGCATATTGTGATGATTAAAGTTTAGCAAAATGTTTCATAATAAAATAAATATAAATCAATCGCTTGTTAGAAATAAAACTCTAAATTAGCTGTGTTTTTATAGTCAAAATACTCTCTAAACTTGCTATATTTTGTCTATTTCGTTTAAGGTGGCCGCATCTTTACCAATGTGGAAACTTTATGATTGAAAGCTGGTTTTTTGTATTAGCAATGTTGGCTGTGTTGCTTATCCCGGGTCCGACAAATGCACTACTTGCAACCGCTGCTCACTCACAAGGTTTATCTAAAACATTCTGGCTTATTCCAATGCAATGGTTGGGTTATGCTTATGGGATTAGCTTTTGGGCTGTGTTTATTCATTTAGCAGCACCTGTTTGGCCTGCGCTACTGCTCATTTTGCATATTACGAGTGTGTTATATGTGTTCTGGATGGCATTTCGTTTATGGAAAACTACGCATTTACAGCAGTTTAGCCAGAACCACCGTAATATTCGCCCACGTCAGCTATTCTTCTCCACTTTAAAAAATCCTAAGTCCTTACTTTTTGCTGCCGGTATTTTTCCAGCTGAAACATGGAATTCACCTGAAAATTTTCTTATGGTTTTTGCCGCTTTTACTTTGACGCTTATTCCTGCGGCGAGTTTCTGGATGATTTTTGGACGTGCTTTATTGACGGGTTCAATGCAAAAAATAAAAGCCGATCATTTATATAAAGGATCGGCCATGTTACTCATTTTATGTATGCTTCCCGTGGTATTTCGTTTCTTCTAAATGCAGTCTTAAACGTTAGCCTTACGGTTTTTTAACTTCTCGCGAATAAACCCGATAATACCCGGTAGAACACTAATAATAATGATGCCGAAAATAAGATGGGTAAAGTTGTCTTTTACAACTGGCATATTTCCAAATAAATAGCCCAAAGTTACAAAAGAAGCCACCCAGCAGAATGCTCCAATTAAGTTATATGTTAGGAAAAACTTATAATTCATACTACCGGCGCCAGCAACAAAAGGGGCGAAGGTACGGGCAAATGGAATGAATCGAGCAAAAATAATTGTTTTGCCACCATGGCGGGCAAAGAATTCTTGAGTTTTCGTTAAATGCTGTTTGTTAATGAGACGGGAATTCATTTCAAACACACGTGGACCGATAAAACGTCCAATATGATAGTTCACTGTGTCGCCTAGAACAGCTGCAAGGAAGAGTAGAGTACCCAACAACCATGGATCCATCTTACCTGTAGACGCGGCTAAAGCACCTGCTGCAAATAATAAACTATCGCCCGGCAAGAACGGCATAACCACTAGACCAGTTTCGAAAAAAATAATTAAAAATAAAATGCCATAAATCCAGGTCCCGTAATTTGTAATAAATTCGGCCAGATGCTGGTCAACGTGTAGAATAAAATCAAGAAGTTCCATGAGATAACTAAGTGGTAAACCGTGCTCAAATCGTAGCAGTGAGCCTATAGAAAGTCAGTATAAAACATCAAAAATATACAAATTGATCATTCTATTTGTGCAACGATATATATGGATTTTGTATATTTAATTATCAATGTCCCAAACCTAGAATAAGTTCATCAACAAATAAGCATTTAAATAAAGGTGGCTGTATGTTTAATCCAAATGTGGTGGTCAAAAATATCGTAACGCAACCAGGCGCGGACAGTTTTATTAGCCTTGTTGCTCGTGTACTTATTGCGTATATCTTCCTTGTTGCTGGCTGGGGGAAAATTACTGGTTATGCAGCAACTGTAGGTTATATGGAAGCAATGGGTGTTCCAGGTGGAATTCTACCATTAGTCATTTTGGTTGAGTTCGGTGGTGGTTTAGCCTTGTTATTTGGTTTCCAAGCACGTTTTGCAGCTTTTGGTCTTGGAATATTTAGTATCTTGACTGCGTTCTTGTTCCACCAAGGTGGTGCTGATGCAGCAGCGCAATATAATAATGGCATCCACTTTATGAAAAACTTTGCAATGGCGGGTGGATTATTCTTCTTGATGCTTCACGGTGCTGGACGTATTAGCCTAGACCATGCAATTGAAAAATAATATTCAAGACAAAATAAAAACCGGATGATCAATTCATCCGGTTTTTATATTTAAAAATTAGAGCATAAACTGGATTTGTAATTCCCCAACAACAAAACCAAGTACTGCGCCTACTGCAATGAGTGCCCACTCATCTTCTTTGAACGCAGGACGTAACATGCCCTCAAATTCGGATGGTGTTAATTTTTGCATACGTTCAATTAAAGTACTGCGAATGTTCATCGCATCTTCTGCATACGACTCAACATATTTCATAGTCTCTGGCAGCTGTTGCATAATACGTTCAGCAACCTGCGTTTTCATATTCTGGTATTTTTCTCCACCAATTGCATAAACAACAAGTGGGCGAATCACACCTGCTTGCATGTCAATTTCCTGTTTAACATGGCGGTTAACTAGCTCAATCACACGTGCAGAGTGAGTACCAGAAAACAACTCTTCCATCATATGACGTGAAGTTAAAAGCTGTTTGGAAATTAAAGCTGCATAGTCAGCTGCTACTTCATTTTGACGTTTAATAAATAGACCTTGCCAAGTATAACCCAATATCTTTTTCGGATAGAGAGGTCTAAACATCATTTGTAGCGCAATCCAGTCACTAAAGAACCCCACAAATCCGCCAAACATCGGCAGCATCCAAGGGTATTTGCCTTGCGTGATAATCCAGCACAACATTTGGATTACACCAATACCAAAACCGAATACAAAGCCAACGTTACTGAAAAATTTAAATTCTTGTTTGCCTACACGCTTAAAAATATTGTTGAGCAGACGTTTGTCTTTAAGCAAGTTGCTAATCACCAAATGCTTAATATCAAAATATCGATTTACGTCACGTTGCACTTCACTCATGATGTGCTCGACTATTTCCGGTGCTTTTGATTGCACTCTACGGATCAGTCTTTGACGGGCAAACTCAGGCATACCTTCCCATAAACCGGGTTGATACTCTTGCGCCACTTCACGCGTAATATCTTCTGCTGCTGCCATTAATGGTTTTTCAATTTCTTTGGCAATACGCTTTGGGTCAAGACGAGCAAAAATTTCTTCGGGCTTAATCAGCTTGGCTGTCATGAGTTCAACAGCAATGGTTGCCATTTTTTCAGCTTTACGAGGTACGATACCTTGCCAGCCAAAAAACGGTTTAATACCTTTAAATTCAAGTGGTGAGAACATCATTTGAATGGCAATCACTTTTGTGACATAGCCAATTAAACCACTCATGAAAGGAATAGAGACATACAACCAAAAATGTTGCTGGAAATCTGCAATCATACTTTGAAGCATTGTTGTTCCTTAGATTTCTATTGATTTTGATATGGGGCAACAAGCCATAAAAACGGATAACTGTTTAAGGACAGACAAATATCGCTAATGGTATTTACCTTTCCATGGTAATGCCTGTTTTATCGGGTCATCTTAACATCAAATTCACAACGATGTTGCATAGAATGTGATGAATTTATCAATGTGTATGAAGTTTTTAAGGGGTATACAGTATATTGATAAATATCAATAAATTTTAATTTATATTGATCAATCCCAATATAGAAATGATTCTGATATGAAAAAAATAAGATATATGATGATTTGCGGTGCGCCGAAGCGTGAAAAATGTTAAAATGGCGCGCTTAATTCTTTTGCCATTTAGTGGTTTGTCATGACTACCAATACTCAAATTACTGAAGATCGTATCCTGATCCTGGATTTCGGCTCTCAATATAGTCAGCTCATTGCACGTCGTGTACGTGAAGCTGGTGTTTACTCTGAAATGTATGCCTTTGATATGTCTGAAGAAGACATTCGTGCTTTTAAGCCAAACGGTATCATTTTATCAGGTGGACCTGAGAGTGTGCATGAAGAGGGCAGCCCACGAGCACCGCAAGTGGTGTTTGAATTAGGCGTTCCAGTATTGGGTATTTGCTATGGTTTACAAACCATGTCTGAACAGTTAGGCGGTAAAGTTGAGCCGGGTACTGTACATGAGTTTGGTTATGCTGAAGTTGATATCGTTAAACGTGACCAACTTATTGGCAACTTACAAGATCGCGAAAACCAGTTACACGTTTGGATGAGCCACGGCGACAAAGTGAGCAAGATTCCAGAAGGTTTTACGATTACTGCAAGCACACCAAGCTGTCCAGTTGCTGCTGTAAGTGATGAAACGCGTCGTTTCTATGGCGTGCAATTCCACCCAGAAGTAACGCACACGGCAAAAGGTGAAGAGTTACTTGCAAACTTCGTTCATAAAATTTGTGGATGTGGTGGCCTTTGGACACCTGAACACATCATCGATTTACGTGTAGAACAATTACGTGAACAAATCGGTAATGAAAAAGTTCTTTTAGGTCTTTCTGGTGGTGTTGACTCATCTGTCGTTGCTGCGCTTTTACATAAAGCAATTGGCGATCAGTTAACATGTGTATTTGTTGATAATGGTTTACTTCGTTTAAACGAAGGCGATCAAGTGATGCAAATGTTTGCTGAAAACATGGGTATCCGTGTTATTCGTGCAGATGCTGAACAACGTTTCTTAACTGCATTGGCTGGTGAAGTTGATCCAGAGAAAAAACGTAAGATTATTGGTCGTGAGTTTATTGAAGTATTTGCTGAAGAAGCACGTAAACTTGATGGCGTGAAATTCTTGGCACAAGGTACGATTTACCCAGACGTAATCGAATCTGCTGCAAGCAAACAAGGTAAAGCACACGTTATTAAATCTCACCACAACGTAGGTGGTTTACCAGAAGATTTAGCATTTGAATTGGTAGAGCCTTTACGTGACTTGTTTAAAGATGAAGTACGTAAATTAGGTACTACACTTGGTTTACCGCACAGCATGATCTACCGTCATCCATTCCCGGGCCCAGGTTTAGGTGTTCGTATTTTGGGTGAAGTGAAAAAAGAATATGCAGATATTCTTCGTCTTGCTGATGATATATTTATGCAAGAGCTTCGCGACAGCGGCTGGTATGACAAAACAGCTCAAGCATTTGCCGTATTCCAACCTGTTAAGTCAGTTGGTGTAGTAGGTGATGGCCGTCGTTATGCATGGGTAATCGCACTTCGTGCAGTTGAAACGGTTGACTTTATGACAGCTCGTTTTGCACATTTACCATATGAATTGGTTGATAAAATCTCAACCCGTATTATGAATGAAATTAAAGATGTATCACGTGTTGTATATGACGTGTCATCTAAACCACCAGCAACGATTGAGTGGGAATAATTAAATGAAAAGGCAGGATTTAATCCTGCCTTTTTTATGTCTATTGATAAAAGCATTATTTATGTTTATCGATATACTGGTGACTATTAATAAAAAAAATACTTTGATTTGAACCAAAACGTTCTACTGATTTCTCAAAAACCATTCCAACACGTTCTAGTAATTTGATTGATGCTTTGTTCTGTGTTTGAGTTTCAGCTATTACTTTCTTAAGATTTAACTCATTAAATGAATAATTTAAAACAAATTCAAGTGCTTGAGTTGCATATCCATATCCCATATATTCCGGCAGCAATTCATATGATACTTCGATATCTGAACCGTCATGATGAGTATCCAGAGATATAATTCCTAAAAAATTATGATCAGTAGAAGATCGAATTGCCCAAATAGGTAATTTACTTGGAGTATTAATATCAGCATGTGCTCGCGTTTGAGCTAGAGATACTTCCAATGGGCCACCTAAATACTTTCTAGTCGTATCATTTGTATAAAGTCTAACTAAATTAGAGGCATCTGCTAATGTTAAATCGCTTAAATAACACAAGTGCATATTATTTATGATTAAAGAGAAAAATTAACATATTACATTTTATAAGAAATTCATCATAAATATTCTTTTCTTTCGTCAGCTTAAACTTCTTCTCAGGAAACTAACTAGTAAGGTGCTTAAGCACTCTTTTTTATTGCTTAACTTTTAAAGTTAAAAATTAATCTTTATAACTATCAATACAATAGGTTGTATATTATTACTTATACTTGATAAAAGATATATTAAGATATATCTTAATAATTATAAATTAAACACATTAGAGAACATCCAAAGATGAGACAACAATCAGAACATCATCATGCTGAACATAATGACCATCATCACGGCCATCACCGTTCAGGACGCCGTGGAAGACTTTTTGAAGCGGGACGTATGAAACTTCTGGTACTCCACCTTATTCAGCAAAGCCCTAAGCATGGTTATGAAATTATTAAAGAAATTAGTGATTTGGTCGGTGATGGCTATACGCCTAGTGCGGGAACAATCTATCCGACTTTAACCAGTCTGGAAGAAATGAATCTAATTAACTTGTTAGATATAGAGCGTAAGCAATATCAAATTACGGAGTTTGGTGAGGCTTATTTAACTGAACAAAAAGATAAGTTAAGTGCACTGTTAGAAAAATTACGCTTAAGACGTGAAATTCACAGTAATGATCAATTAATTGAAATTCACCGCGCCATGGAAAATTTGAAAACAGCCTTACGTTTGAAACTCAATACAACTGATTTGCAGCAAGAACAGATCTATCAAATTGCCGAAAAAATTGATCAGGCTGCGGTTGCAATCGGGCGTCTATAAGTTGAGATAAGCCATGCTAGAGCTACAGCAAAAAATCAAAGAGGCGGGCCTAAAAGTTACTCATCCAAGACTTGCTGTTTTGTCTTTAATTCAACAGCAAGCGGAAGAGCTAACGGTCAAACAGATTTATCAAAAGCTATATGCCCAAAAACAGAATCTGAGTTTGGCGACGGTTTATCGGGTGGTCAGTGATTTGGTAGGAGTAGGTCTAATCTCAAATACTCAATTTCAACGAGGTGAAGCTAAATTTAATTTATCTGGCTTAGCCAACAATCAACTCCTACAAATTCATTGTGCAGAACTGACAGAAGCCAAACAAGAACAATTTCTAGCCTGTTTGCAAACGGTATTTACTCAATTTCAAGTTGACTTGAAGCAGATTGAAATTATCCAAAACCATTAATTTTTTAATAGAGAATGTATCTATGAAACAACATCAATATCACGTTACGGTACAGCATTTAAAAAATGCCAAAGGCGAAGTTTCTACCTATACGGAAAGACTTGAGTTCTATACTGGTAATCATGACGATATTTTTGAGATTGTTGAAAAGTTAAAGAATGCAGAATTTTTCGATGATCAAACCACAAAATCTTTTGCCGTTGGTCTAAAGTTATTTAGTGAAGTCATGTTGGAAAATCGGAACCATCCACTATTTGAAGAGTTCTTGCCACAATTTGGGCAATTTATGAAAAACTTAAAACAACTTGTTAAAACTCAATCTTCTTAAGAAGTTATGTTATATACCTTTAATCATATTCTATAACTAAAAAGCGGATTGTCTCATTGATAGCACCCTGTGTATTACTAAAAGACTATATTGAATAATGAGTGTATTGTTAAGATCAGTATAACGACTCATTGCAAAAGCATAGGTAAAAGAGAGTAATATCATGAGCAATAATAATGATTACGATATTTCTGATTCAAAGGATTGCGAGAAATTTGCCAATCAATTTATTCAGGAATTTCCAATTCGCTCTGCTGAAATTGGACAGGGGACAGTCATTAAGCGGGCTTTACCTAGCCGTCAAAAGCGTATGATTGGAGCATGGTGCTTTTTAGATCATGCAGGCCCAGTAACGTTTCCTGCAGGTAATGGTTTAGATGTAGGCCCACACCCGCATATTGGTTTGCAAACCTTTACGTGGATGATTGAAGGTACCATGATGCATACCGATAGTTTAGGTTCAAAGCAGTTAATTCGCCCTAAACAGGTAAACTTAATGACAGCAGGGCATGGTATTTCTCATACCGAAGTTGCACCTGATACAGAAACTCAAATGCACGCTGCACAGCTCTGGATTGCTTTACCTGACCAGAAGCGCAATATGGATCCGAAATTTGAACATTATCCTGAGCTGCCTATTGTTGAAAAAGACGGTTTAGAATTTACAGTTCTTGTCGGTGAATATTTGGCAACTACTTCTCCAGTTGTGGTGCATACACCGTTAGTAGGTGTGGACCTTATTGCTACCCAGGATACTAAGACACGTATTCCACTAAATCCTGAGTTTGAATATGGCTTCATGGCATTAGATGGCGTTGCTCATGTGAATGGTCATGAACTCACTGCTGATAACATGGTGGTTTTAGATACTGGACTGAACGAAATTGAGATTGAAATTAAAAAAGGTAACCGTGTGCTGTTAATTGGCGGTGAACCGTTTGAAACTCCAATTTTGCTATGGTGGAACTTTGTTGCACGTACTATGGATGATTTAAAAGAAGCACGTGAGCAGTGGATTAATCATGATGTACGTTTTGGTGAAATTCCAGATTATGTTGGTGCACGTTTAGAGGCCCCAGTTCTTCCAGATCAAATGAGAGCATCAAAATGACAGTAGTAATCGCGAGTAGTAAGGCAAAGCCTCTTGCTGAACAGTGGAAAGGTGAAATTACCAGTGGCCGTCATCAATACTTTTGTGATGAACCAGAAAAGTTAGAAGGTCATGATCAGGGGCCCGCACCCTATGATTTGCTGACTGGAAGTCTGGCAGCTTGCACACTCATTACATTAAGAATGTATGCAAAGCATAAAGAATATGATTTTGGTGAGTTCTCGGTTGAAATTGATTTTCATACCAATCGTGAGCATGAAGAACATATCGAGCGTCGTATTGTTTTTAAAGAGCTGCCAAGCGAAGAGCTTCAACAGAAAATTTTAACGGTATGCAGTAAAACGCCAGTAACTAAAACTTTGTTACGTAGTTTAGACATTCATACTGTGCTTGTTACAGCATAAAAATGCTATTTTGTTGAGGTGGATGACTTTATATCCATCCCACAAATGGAATAAAACAGCATGTTCACATGCTGTTTTTTATGTAAAAAAGAAAAATAAAAGTAGGCAATAACATGATTAGTGTACACCACCTGGAATGTTCGCGATCGTTTCGGATTTTATGGGCTTTAGAAGAGTTAGGCTTAGATTATGATATTCATTATTATCAACGCTTACCCAACTACTCAGCACCGGAAACACTGAAATGTATCCATCCGCTCGGCAAGGCGCCAATTTTGACAGATGATGAACAAGTCATTGCAGAATCAGCTGTTATTTTAGAGTATTTGCAGCAGCGCTATGATCAAAAACAGCAATTTAAACCTAAGCAAGCTCAGGATTTACAGCAGTATATTTACTGGATGCACTATGCTGAAGGCTCACTTATGCCATTATTAGTGATGACTTTGGTCATGAATAACGTGAACAAACATGTACCTTGGTTAATTCAACCTGTAGCAAAGAAAATTACAGAAGGGGTGAAGGCCAATTTTGTTCGCCCACGTATGAAAGATCATATTAGTTTTTTAGAAAACTACTTGTCTGAACATGAATATTTTGCAGGGGATTTTTCATTTGCCGATATTCAAATGAGTTTTCCATTAGAGGCTCTACAGTCACGTCTTCAAGGCAAATATCCGCATATTCAAGCATTTTTACATCGGATTCAGCAAAGACCAGCTTTTCAGAAAGCAAGACAGAAAGGTTTGGGGTCAAACGAAAGAAATTGTGCTGATATATAAAAGAAAAGGAACAAATATTTGTTCCTTTTTTATTACTTATGCTTTATTTGCGTTTAATTACGATAGAGTCAATGCCGCTATGCTGTAAGGTTTGCTGAGCAGCAAGTGCAGCTTCTTGGGTATCATATGGACCAGAAATAACACGGTACCACGTCTTACCATTTTCTGAGCTTCTAATTACATCAGCCGATAAGCCATTTAAAATGATTTCTGCGCGTCGAGCATCTGCTTGATCCGGATCGGCATAGCTACGGACTTGTAAAATGTAATTTGGTTGTTGAGGTGCAGCAGCTGTAGAGTCCGTATTATCATCAGTACTAGCAACAGCTTCTGATGCCGCAGGTTGAGCTGTGCTAGGTGCCTCTACAATCATAGCGGTACCTTGGTTTTTGCTCTCTGGAACTGCCTGTTCTGGAATAGGGGTAACTTGCTGTTGAGGCAATAAATCGTAAAAACGGTAATCTTTATTGGTTTCTTCTTCTTTGTAGTGATCAGAAGTAATCTGATTTTTTGAAGAAACTGGCTGCCACGGTTTCCAAAGCATGAGCACTACTGCGATACATAAGACCGCTAAAATAGCGACAAGTGTCCCTAACCATTTAGGAATTAAAGGCTTTTTAGGCTTATTAGGTCTTTCAGATACACCGCGTTGCGTTTTGCCAAACACGTGGATTATTCCTCTGTCTTTTGATTGTTTTATTTCGAGTTTAGTTCTCGTTTACTTTAAAACATCGCTTTGCATGGGTGGATTTCCTTACAAAGCGTTATTCCTTACAACACGAAGGGGTATATGACTTTGCCAAATACCCCAACAGTAAATTACATGGCTTCAGGTGCAGAAACACCGAGTAATTCTAAGCCATTGCGCAATACTTGTTGTACGTTGATTGAAAGTAATAAGCGTGCTTGTGTAAGTTCAGCATCATCACTTAAAACTTTATGCTCATTGTACCAACCGTGGAATAGCGCAGCTAATTCTTTTAAGTAGTTACCTACTTGGTGCGGTTCATACGCATTAGCAGCACGTAACACAACGTCTGGATATGCAGCCAGTTTAGCAAGAATTTCAGTTTCTGCATCAAGTGATAAACGCGCAGCATGTGAACGAGCTGCACTTACTTCAAATTGTAAGCCAGTGCTTGCTGCTTTTTCTAACATACGGCAGATACGTGCATGAGCGTATTGAATATAATACACCGCATTGTCTTTACTTTGTGAAACAGCAAGGTCAAGGTCAAAGTCAATGTGCTGTTCGCTCTTACGCATTACGTAGTAGAAACGAGCCGCGTCATTGCCAACTTCTTTGCGTAAGTCGCGTAAAGTCACGAACTGGCCCGAACGAGATGACATTTGAACCATCTCGCCACCACGCCATAAACTTACGAACTGAACTAAAAGAACAGTCAATTTTTTCGAGTCATAACCCATCGCATCAATCGCGGCTTTTACGCGAGAGATATAACCGTGGTGGTCAGAACCCCAAATATCAACAAGGTCAGTATAACCACGTTGTAGTTTGTTTAAGTGGTAAGCAATGTCAGATGCAAAGTAAGTCGTTTGACCATTACGGCGCTTAACAACACGGTCTTTTTCATCGCCAAATTCAGTCGATTTAAACCAGATGTTGCCATCTTTTTCATAAAGGAAGCCCCGTTGATCAAGTGTTTCCAACGCTTCGTCAATTTTTGCGCTAAGAGACGCTTCGCTAAACCATTGGTTAAAGGTTACGCCGAAGTCAGCAAGGTCATCTTTAATGTCATCTAAAATGGCATGAAGAGCTGCTTGATGGAAAACACGGTAGCCTTCACCTAATAATTGTTGTGAGTTGGCAATAAGACCATCAATGTGTTTTTCTTTGTCGCCAGATAATATGACTTTGTTGCCTTCGCTATCTAGCTCTTCAGCATATTGCACGTCTTCTGGTACATCTTTATAGACGTCTGCTACATCACGAACATATGCATTGTTATCTTTGTCGATAATGCTTTGAGCAATCTCTTTAACGTAGTCGCCTTGATAAGCATTTTTTGGGAATACAAGATTTTGACCCAATAATTCTAAATAACGTAAATAGGTAGAAGTCGCCAAAATATCCATTTGACGGCCAGCATCATTTACATAATATTCGCGATCAACTTTAGCACCCGTTGCTTCAAGTAAGTTTGCAACGGTCATACCATACGCAGCACCACGACCATGACCTACGTGTAGGCTAGATGTCGGGTTCGCAGAAACGAATTCAACTTGAATCTTTTTAGCTGCATTTGATTGGCTGCGACCAAAGTCTTCTTTTTGAGCTTGAATTTGGTCAAGAATCGCAAAACGTTGGTCTGCATTTAAGAAGAAATTGATAAAACCAGGACCTGCGATTTCAGCTTTGCTGATGTCTGCAACTTCTGGTAGCGCTGCGAGAATTTTCTCAGCTAAATCGCGTGGTTTCATACCAGCAGCTTTAGAGCCGATCATGGCAATATTAGAAGCAAAGTCGCCATGGCTTCGGTCTTTGGTGCGCGTTAAATTGCTTGAATTATTCCAATCCGAAGGAAGCACACCTTCTTGCTGAAGGGTTTGCACTGCATGGTCGAGAGCTGCTTGTATTGCCGTATTCATATCAATCGAAAATAGATGTCGCAGAAAAACGTCAAATATAGCAAATTTCCTATGAGTTGGGGGAGTGCATTTAACGCTTTCACTGAATTTCTTTCTTTTCATTCCCTGCAACTATTTTTTTTGTAAATATTGAAAAATGACTATGATTCAATTCTAAAAATACGTAAATACAGGCTTTTTAGGTAATATTTTTGAAGTTATAAGATAGTAAAACACTTGGTATTTTTTATGGAAATGTAAGACAGGGAAAAAATATAAGATTCTAAGTCAGATATACAGTTGAGAAGGAATAATTTTAAAAAAGATGAAAAATGTAAGTGATTAATTTTTAATATTAATTTTGTTATATGTTTTTTCTAAATAGTATTCAATTTCAATATCACGGTTTAAAATACCTATTTTGTATTAAATAGTCTTAAGCTTACGCATACAACGAGCTTTAGAGAGTGCTGAAACTGTACTTTTCGGAGTTCTAAGCTGGAAAATGAGATAGGCAATGATATCAGGACACCCAAGTAAACACCCACTTTATATCCCTTATGCAGGCTATACACTTTTAGAGTTACCCCTTTTAAATAAAGGGTCTGCTTTCACTCAAGAAGAAAGAAGTAACTTTAACTTACACGGGTTACTTCCACATATTATTGAAACTATTGAAGAGCAAAGCCAACGCTCTTATCAGCAATATTGTGCTTTCAATGATGATATTAATAAGCACATCTATTTGCGTAATATCCAAGATACAAACGAAACGTTGTTCTACCATTTAATTGAGAATCATCTTGAAGAGATGATGCCAATTATTTACACGCCAACCGTGGGTGAAGCATGTCAACGTTTCTCTGATATCTATCGCCGTCATCGTGGTGTTTTTATTTCATATCCAGATCGCGATGTGATTGATGATATTTTGCAGAACGTTAATAAAAATAATGTCAAAGTCATCGTGATTACAGATGGTGAACGTATTTTAGGCCTTGGTGATCAAGGTATTGGCGGTATGGGTATTCCAATTGGGAAACTTTCGCTTTACACCGCATGTGGTGGTATTAGTCCTGCTTACACATTGCCAATCACAATTGATGTAGGGACGAATAACCCTCAATTATTAAATGACCCGATCTACATGGGATGGCGTCAACCACGTATTAGTGGTGACGAGTACTATGACTTTGTAGATATGGTGATTGAAGCTGTAAAACGTCGTTGGCCAAAAGCACTTATCCAGTTTGAAGATTTCGCACAAAAAAATGCGATGCCATTATTAGAAAAATATCGAGATAAAATTTGTTGTTTCAATGATGATATTCAAGGAACAGCAGCGGTATCTGTTGGTAGTTTGATTGCTGCAAGTCGTGCAGCAGGTAAACAATTAAAAGATCAGAAAATTGCTTTCTTGGGTGCAGGTTCAGCTGGCTGTGGTATTGCGGAACAAATCGTTGCACAAATGATTGCAGAAGGTTTAACCGATGCTGAAGCACGTGCTCGTGTTTATATGGTGGATCGCTTTGGTTTGATCACTGAAAATCAACCAAACCTATTAGACTTCCAACGTAAGTTAGCTCAGAAAGCTGAAGTAGTAGATCAGTGGGGCAATATTGAAGAAGTGATTTCACTGCTTGATGTTGTTAAAAATGCCAAGCCTACAGTATTAATCGGTGTTTCTGGTCAGCCTGGTCTATTCACCGAAGAAATTATTAAGACCATGGCTGCCAATTGTGAGCGACCAATTGTCATGCCTTTATCTAACCCGACTTCGCGTGTAGAAGCTGTACCGGCTGATATTGTGGAATGGACTGAAGGTAAAGCATTAATTGCAACGGGTAGTCCGTTTGCACCTGTAAATCATCACGGCAAGCTTTACAATATTTCGCAGTGCAACAACTCATACATCTTCCCTGGTGTTGGTTTAGGTGTAGTGGCATCAGGTGCTAAACGCGTTACAGAAAACATGCTTATGGCTTCAAGTAGTGCATTAGCAGACTGTTCACCATTGTTGAAAGATCCACAAGCTGACTTATTGCCACCTTTGGGCGAAATTCAACAAGTGTCTAAGGTGATTGCATTTGAAGTGGCAAAAGCTGCAATGGCAGACGGTGTGGCTGTAACTATTAGCGATGATTTACTTAAACAGAAGATTGAACAATCATTCTGGAAACCAGAATACCGTAAATATAAGCGTATTCCTTTCTAGAATATTAGACGTCTAAAAAAGGGAGTAAAGTACTCCCTTTTTTATTAACTTAACTCGGCTACAGAGGCTTTTAAATCTTCTAAAAATAAAATAGATGATTCACTTTTATAAAATATTACTAATCTAAAATGATAAGTTATTTGTAAGTTTTGCTTTAGTTAATATTAGATATACTTACTAGGTAATGGCTTTAAATAAGATCAGTTTTTAAATAACACATAATTATGAGTACTTTGTCATGAAAAATATTTATATTTTAATTTTTATAGGCGCTTTAATGGCGTGTAGCGATAAAAGTCCAGATAAAGCCCAACATGATGCTAGTCATAAGTCAGATGTGATGCGGACGGATAAAAATCAATCAGGCTCTGCTGTAAGTGAAAAGAAAGAGAGTGCGGGTAAGGCAGTTAAAGCAGCTGATCAAGTAGGGGAAATCTCTTGTTCAAATCCAAATATTACGCGATGGTATGGTTTTAATGAGAGTGTTACTGAGCCTAAATGTGAAGTGGTAAAAAACTTTCAACTGTCAGCTTATAAATGTGATATTTCTAAAAATGCCTTTGGTGAAAATAAAGATGCCATTTTACTAGAAAATCAAGATAAACGAATTTTTGTTTATTCAACTTCTAAAGACTGTAATGAAATGCTTGAAATAAGAAATGCGAATGGGCCTTAAGTTTATATTTAAGAGTGATTTTTATTAATTTATAAAGGTACAGATAATATCTTTGTAAAATGTCAAAGTACTTGTTTTTGTTCTTTGGTTTTAAATAAAAAAAGTAGCTACCGTGATAGCTACTTTTTAAAAAATTAATCTTCTAAAACTTCTTCTAGTAACTCTTCACTTGGTGCAAAGTAATATGCGCCGTCTAGTGGTGTCACGAAGTGCAGTAAGCGGTCATGAATGCCATCACCGCTTGTACCGAACATACGCTTTAACATGGCATCAATAATGTTCAGGTCTTTAGTATAAGCAATGAAGAATAAGCCTTGATCACCTTTACCATCGCCATAAGGTAAGCTATGGCGTAGGATTTCCATTTCTTCGCCTTCATCATCTTCAACGACAGTACGAGCAACGTGAGCATTGTCTGGCTTAACGTCATCATCTAATTCAATAGATTCAAGTTTAGTACGTCCCATGACATTTTCTTGCGCATCGACTTTAAGTTTTTTCCATTTTTCCAAGTCATGTGCATAGCGCTGTGCAAATATGAAACTACCATCTGCAAATACTCCAGCACTTTCTGGAAGCAGGGCGGTTTCTGCGCGGTCGTCTGGAAATTGAGGGTTTTCGGTACCATCTATAAAGCCAGTAATATCGCGACCATCGAAATAACGGAAGCAAACACGTTCATCCAGAACTTCAACTTTATCTTTAATACCTTCAAAAAATGCTTGGCTTAATGCAAAACAAATATCTGAACGCATACTGGCAATGTGAATAAGCACATCAGCTGGTACGACAGGCATATTGAATGCACCATTTTCTGGTTCAAGTTGTTTAAAGCCCGCAGGAGATTGACTGTAAAGCTGTTTCCAGAGTTCTGGACCAAAAGCGACTGCTGTTTTGATTTGCGCGTCTGAATGCTGAGTAATGAGACGGTCACGTGTTTCGAATAAAGCTTCGAGTTGTTCTTTTAATTCAGCAATTGTTAGATCTTTTAAGCGAAGAACAATAAAACGGGCATGATCAGATGGTAATGGCAAAATGACAGATTGAGCAGTCATTGGAAGGTATCTCCTCAATTATAATTTAGTATGAGCTTCAATTATTGTGCCTGATGCGAAGAGCTGTTAGTAGTCTATTTATTGATTTTATTGTTTGAATTATCGCCGCGATAGTTTTATAAAACGGTATAATTCCACTTTTATTGTTTATTTCACTATGTCTTTGCAAATTTGGTTTGCTTATATGCTGGCCTGTTGGGTTATTAGTATTTCTCCAGGAGCGGGCGCGATTGCTTCTATGTCGAGTGGTCTAAACTATGGTTTTAGACATGGTTACTGGAATGCGATTGGTTTGCAAATTGCTTTGTTAATTCAAATCATGATTGTAGCGGCGGGTGTGGGTGTTTTATTTGCAACGACCCCATTGGCTTTTCAAGCCGTTAAGTGGTTTGGGGTAGCTTATTTATTGTATTTAGCCTATTTGCAGTGGACAGCACCTATAAAAGACATCGAAATTCAACATGAAAAAAAGAATAAGTCTATTTCAGCGCTGCTATTGAATGGCTTTGTGGTCAATATCAGTAACCCAAAAGCGATTGTATTTTTATTGGCGGTTTTGCCTCAGTTCTTAGATTTAAGCAAACCTCAATGGATACAATATCTGATTATGGCTGCTACTATGATTACCATTGATTTAATTGTAATGGCTGGATATACAGGGCTGGCGTCAAAGGTTTTAAGGTTACTTCGCTCACCTAAACAACAAAAATATTTAAATCGTGGTTTTGCTGTCATGTTTAGTTGCGCAGCTTTATTACTCAGTACAGTTCATCAAGCAGCCTGATTTAGGCCGCTTGAGTTTGGTTTTTGATTTTTTGAACCATGAAAATAAGAGCAAAACCCAAAGCCATACATAAAACAATACTGAGGCCAGTTGAGATATTTAGTGCTGCGCTTGACCATAGGCCGACACTGACACCAAGTTGAGCTAAAACAAAAGCCCAAACAACCATTTGCTTTGGTGAATGAGCGAGTAGTCGAGCGCTCAATGCTGGAATAACCAGTAAAGCACCCATTAAAAGTGAACCTACTGCTCGTAAAGCTAACACTGTAAATAACGCTAGCAGTAACATAAAAATGAGACGCTGCCATTTCGCATTTACGCCTTCACTAATTGCAATGTCTGGATCAATGGCAATTTGAATTTGAGGCTGCCAAAAGCGATAAAGAATTGTCAGTGATACGGCAATAATTAATGTGAAAACAGGTAAATCGTGCCAGTCGATACTGAGTAAATCACCGAATAAATAACTTAAAAGCTCTGGTCTTAAACTTGGAACATGTTGAATAAATAGAAGACCACTACATAGTAATGTTGCTGAGCATAAGGCAAGTAGAGCATCGTTTGGCAAACGATTGTCATGCAGTGCCCATAAAATAGCGACTAATAAAATGGCAGTACCTGCCACGCCAAGCCACAAAGGAAGGCTTAAAGCACCAGCAATTGCTACTCCAAGTAAGGTTCCATGTGCCATGGTGTCTGCAAAAAAAGACATACGTCTCCATAGCATGAGACAACCAAGTGGTGCGGTCAAAAAGACCAATAAGGTTCCCATAATCCATGCGGGCAACAATAATTGTAACCATTCCATCATGGCTTAAGCTTCCGGTTCTGGGTGAATGTGAGGTCGACTATTGTGAGGGCAGGGGTGTGCTGCATCACCATGCGCACAGTGGTCATGATGGTGTTGATAAAAGACTCGCTGGGTACCAAATATTGCCTGATACTCAGGATGCTGTTGAATATTTTCAGGTAAACCGCTGCAGCATATATGTTTATTTAAACAAACAACTCTATGCGTCCCTTGCATAACCCACTGTAAATCGTGGGAAACAATTAAAATGGCACATCCATAACGCTCCGGCAGACTACGCACATACTCATAAAGCTCAGCTTCAGATTGAATATCTAGACCTTGCATCGGTTCATCAAGAACGAGGATATCTGGCTTTCTAAGTAAAGCACGTGCAAGCAGCACACGTTGGCGCTCTCCACCAGAAAGCTGCTGTACTTTTGATTGTTGTAGCTTTGCAATGCCAGTGTCTTGAATAATTTCTTGGCGAAGGGCAGGGGTACATTTTTCAAGATCTAATAAATCTTGAACACGTAAAGGAAGACTATGAGAAGGGTTAAACTTTTGAGGGACATAAGCCATTTTTAGTTTTTTGTCGCTTATGACACGTCCGCTACTTGGTTTTAAAATTCCAAGTAGAACTTTAATTAAAGTCGACTTACCCGCACCATTTGGACCAATTAAGGTCACAATTTCATTTTGATGCAGATCAAAATCGACTTTTTTTAATATATCCCGATCATCACGGTGAACAGAAATCTGTTCAAGTTGAATCAATACAGGATTTAGCGAGCTGTGCGGCACTGCTGGCATTTCCCCGAAATTTCAATAATGCTGTGTTGTGCTGTGAAATCATCTAAAGCTGCAAGTTGGTCGAGTTGTTGAGTCAGACCTTGTGAAGATGCTTCTTTAACAGTGTGACATTCGGTGCAAATTAAGAATGCAGCTTGATGTCCTTCGCGTGGATGACAGCATGGAATATAAGCATTAATAGATGTTAAGCGATGAATTAGACCTTTTTCTAATAAGAAGTCTAAAGTTCTATAAACAGTAGGAGGAGCGGCAGGACGATCTGTTTGACTTTTAATACGTGCTAATAAGTCATACGCACCCATTGGACCTGAAGCATTTAAAATGAGTTCAAGAACTTCTTTACGTAAAGGCGTAAGACGTGCACCAACCGCAGAACATAAAGTTTCTGCTTCAGCTAAACGACTTGCGACATTATGGTGATCATGCACACCATGCAAAGAATCATGATGTTCATGCGTGCAAGAACTCATAGACATAACCTCAAATTTTTAATGGAATATTAGCATGAAGCGATGCTTCATTCGATTAATCTTAGGTATTTTTGTAACTTTGTTATATTATAACATGCTTCGAGCTATTACTAATTGATGGTCTGTCATGTTCCGCGTTTTTGTTTTCAGTATGTTCTCTTTAATGAGTACGCTAGGTTGGAGTCAGGGTTTGGTTGTCTCTACACATCCAATCTATTTGATTGCAAAAGAAATTACTAAAGGCGTTGAAGAGCCTCAGTTATTGCTACAAGGGCAAAGTGGGCATGACGTACAACTCACCCCAGCACATCGTAAAGCAATCAATGATGCTTCTTTGGTGATTTGGTTAGGAAAAGCTCATGAAGCTCCTTTAAACAAATTGCTGAGTAACAATAAGAAAGCAATTTCTTTATTAGACAGTGGTATTCTTACTGTTTTGCCACAGCGTAATACGCGTGGCGTGGCGTTACCAAATACTGTAGATACACATGTCTGGTTAGAACCAAACAATGCAGTGCGGATTGGTTTTTTTATTGCGGCTTTGCGCTCGCAGCAGCATCCTGAAAGTAAAGCGAAATATTGGAATAATGCTAATGCATTTGCTCGGAATATGTTGCAGGCAGCTCAAGCTTACGATAGCTCAAGTAATGGTAAACCTTACTGGTCTTATCATGATGCTTATCAGTATTTGGAACGCTCGCTTAATTTAAAGTTTGCAGGTGCTTTAACGGATGACCCGCATGTTGCGCCTACAGCGGCTCAAATTAAGTATCTTAATGATAATCGTCCAAAACCTCAGATGTG
This sequence comes from Acinetobacter nosocomialis, assembly GCA_025736915.1. Classification (GTDB taxonomy): domain Bacteria; phylum Pseudomonadota; class Gammaproteobacteria; order Pseudomonadales; family Moraxellaceae; genus Acinetobacter; species Acinetobacter nosocomialis_A. The sequence goes on from CP107049.1 coordinate 2,156,482, forward strand.
TTTACTTGCAGAAAGTTTCACAACAAAAGGTCAATATCAGAAACTGGGCAGTATTACCTTCCAACCCGTTGATGAAAGTATGAATAATGAGGATGATTTTGTAACAGCATGGAAGAAACTGGCTATAAAAACCGATAAATGCGTATTAAATACGCAAAAGTAAGATAAAAAGTAAACAAAGGCTGACTGTAGCGTCAGCACCACCTGTCACGAAAAACCCCGACTAAAGTCGGGAAAAGATTGCATGTTCAGGGGTGTAACTCTATAATGCCTGCGATTAAAAGCGATCATCAGCTAAACTTGTCAAGCATTTATGCTGTGAGTGGATAAATAATGAGCCAAACTAGTCGCTTGATTGACCGACGATTAGCAAAAGCTTTGGTCTTCTTACAAGCATGCATGATCCCTGTTTCCGCACTTGTGGCGTGGAGCATAAAAGACATGACAGCAGCATTAAGTGCGGCACTTGGTGCATTGGTCTGCTGGCTTGCTACCAGTTATTTTGCGTGGCAATCCTTCAGAACAGCAGGTGCGAGAGCATCGAAACAAGTGCTGTCTAACATGTATAGGGGCATGTTAGGCAAATTTGCAATCATGATCGTTGGATTTATTTTGATTTTGAGCAATGTTAAACCTTTATCACCGTTAGCATTGCTGTTTGGTTTTATCCTCGTTCAAATGATGTCGTGGGTTGCTCCTTTTTGGGTTTCACGTCTACAAAAACGAGTATAGAAACAAGAAGAATTGAAGATTTTTTGGAGGGTGGCGAGATATCGACAGTACGCCGATGTTCGTTTCCCTTCTTTTTAGTAATTGACATTGACCAGGTGTGATTTATGGCTGCTGAAGAACATGCCCTCACTTCGACAGAGTATATCAAGCATCACTTGACCAATATGACCTATGGCAAAATGCCAGATGGTACATGGAAATTGGCTGAGACTGCTGAAGAAGCTCATTCGATGGGGTTCACTGCAATTCACTTGGATTCAATGGGTTGGTCAATTGGCCTTGGTGTGATTTTCTGTTTGTTATTTTGGATGGTTGCGAAAACTGCGAAAGCTGGTGTCCCAACAAAATTCCAATCTGCAATTGAAATGATCATTGAGTTTGTTGACTCAAGTGTCCGTGATACTTTTCATGGCAAATCACGTTTAATCGCTCCACTTGCACTCACTATTTTCGTGTGGATTTTCCTCATGAACTTAATGGACTTGATTCCAGTTGACTGGATTCCTCAAGTTGCTGCATTTGTTGGTGCTAACGTATTTGGTATGGACCCTCACCACGTTTACTTCAAGATCGTTCCATCTACAGATCCAAACATTACCCTTGGTATGTCTTTATCTGTATTTGTTCTTATCTTGTTCTACAGCATCCGCGAGAAGGGTGTTGGTGGTTTCGTAGGCGAGTTGGCACTTAACCCATTTAACCCAAGTAATCCAGTTGCAAAAGCGTTGCTTATTCCAGTGAACTTGATTTTGGAATTGGTAACATTCCTTGCTCGTCCTATTTCATTGGCTCTCCGACTATTCGGTAACATGTATGCCGGTGAGTTAATCTTTATCCTGATTGCATTATTGCCGTTCTGGATTCAATGGGCGTTATCTGTGCCTTGGGCGATCTTCCACATTCTTGTAATCACGTTGCAGGCATTCATCTTTATGATGCTTACCATCGTTTACTTGAGCATGGCAAGCGAAAAACATTAATGGTATTGCCTAACTATCAAATGATGGTTGGGCTGAATTTTTTTAATTTAATTTGGTAATAACCTAACCTCTGAGGAATTTTTCATGGAACTCACTTTAGGTCTAGTTGCAATTGCATCTGCTATCTTGATCGCTTTCGGTGCTTTGGGTACTGCGATTGGTTTTGGTCTTTTGGGTGGTCGCTTTTTAGAAGCTGTAGCTCGTCAACCAGAATTAGCTCCACAACTTCAAACTCGTATGTTCTTAATCGCGGGTCTTCTTGATGCTGTGCCTATGATCGGTGTTGGTATTGGCTTGTTCTTCATCTTCGCTAATCCATTTGTAGGTTAATCAGCTTAATTCCGAAATCCACTATTTGAGGAATTGCAATGAATATCAACCTCACATTGATTGGTCAAGCGATTGCGTTTGCGTTTTTTGTCGCATTCTGCATGAAGTTTGTTTGGCCACCACTAATCAATGCGATTAGTGAGCGTCAGCGTAAAATCGCTGATGGCTTAAATGCAGCAGAAAAAGCGAAAGCTGACCTTGCCGATGCACAAGCGCAAGTGAAGCAAGAGCTTGATGCAGCTAAAGCACAAGCGGCTCAATTGATCGAACAAGCGAACCGTCGTGCAGCGCAATTGATCGAAGAAGCTCGTACTCAAGCTGCGGCTGAAGGTGAGCGTATTCGTCAACAAGCTAAAGAAGTTGTTGATCAAGAGATCAATTCTGCTCGCGAAGAATTACGTCAACAAGTAGCTGCCTTGGCAGTGACTGGTGCAGAAAAGATCCTGAACCAACAAGTTGATGCAGAAGCTCATAACGCCATGCTGTCTCAGCTGGCTGCTAAACTTTAAGCGAGGCGAATTATGGCTGAACTCTTGACGTTGGCACGTCCGTATGCCAAAGCAGCATTTGCTTATGCTTCTGAGCAAGGTGCAACAGACAATTGGTCGAATGCGTTACAAGTGCTCAGTGCTGCGGTGCAAGACGAAGCATTTTCCGCTTATTTAAATCGCCCTGAACTTACTCCTGCGGAGCAAGTGAAGCTTTTTGCTAAAGTTTTAGGTGAAGATCAATCTCAAGCAGTGTCTAACTTTTTGACACTTCTTGCAGATAACGATCGATTAGTGTTGTTACCTGAAATTGCAGCAGAATATGAACAGCTTAAATCACAGAATAACAATACGGTTGATGTCGTGATTGAATCGGCGTTTCCGTTAACTTCTGTTCAGGAACAATTGCTTGCACATGCGTTAGAAAAACGCTTCAAGGCAGCAGTTAATGTTTCTGTCGAAGTTAATCCTGCTTTGATTGCAGGTGTGGTTATTCGTGCAGGCGATCAAGTGATAGATGATTCTGCGCTTAACAAGCTTGAAAAAATGCGTACTCGTCTTCTTGCATAATGCAAATGATGAAGACTGAACTAATAAAAGATTGAGGAATAGCGCAATGCAACAACTGAATCCATCCGAGATCAGTGCGCTCATTAAACAGCGTATCGGAGATCTGGACACCAGCGCGACCGCTAAAAACGAAGGTACCATTGTTATGGTATCCGACGGTATCGTGCGTATTCACGGTCTTGCTGATGCAATGTACGGTGAAATGATCGAATTCGACGGCGGCTTATTTGGTATGGCACTGAACCTAGAACAGGATTCAGTGGGTGCCGTTGTTTTAGGTAACTACCTAAGCCTTCAAGAAGGTCAAAAAGCTCGTTGTACAGGTCGTGTTTTAGAAGTTCCAGTTGGTCCTGAACTTCTTGGCCGTGTAGTAGATGCTTTGGGTAACCCAATTGATGGTAAAGGCCCAATTGATGCAAAATTAACTGATGCTGTTGAAAAAGTAGCACCAGGCGTAATTTGGCGTCAATCTGTAGACGAGCCTGTTCAAACTGGTTATAAATCAGTTGATACCATGATTCCTGTGGGTCGTGGTCAGCGTGAGTTGATTATTGGTGACCGTCAAACTGGTAAAACAGCAATGGCGATCGATGCGATTATCGCTCAGAAAAACTCTGGCATTAAGTGTGTATACGTTGCGATTGGTCAAAAACAATCAACAATTGCAAACGTTGTACGTAAGCTAGAAGAAACTGGCGCTATGGCGTATACAACTGTTGTCGCTGCTGCGGCTGCTGATCCTGCTGCAATGCAGTACTTAGCTCCGTACTCTGGCTGTACAATGGGTGAATACTTCCGTGACCGCGGTGAAGACGCTCTTATCATTTATGATGATTTGTCTAAGCAAGCTGTTGCTTACCGTCAAATTTCATTGCTTTTACGTCGTCCACCAGGTCGTGAAGCGTATCCAGGTGACGTATTCTATCTTCACTCACGTCTTCTTGAACGTGCTTCTCGTGTATCTGCTGAATACGTTGAGAAATTCACTAATGGCGCAGTAACTGGTCAAACTGGTTCTTTAACTGCATTGCCAATTATTGAAACTCAAGCAGGTGACGTATCTGCATTCGTACCAACGAACGTAATTTCGATTACTGACGGTCAGATCTTCTTAGAAACATCATTATTCAACGCAGGTATCCGTCCTGCTGTGAACGCGGGTATCTCTGTATCTCGTGTTGGTGGTTCTGCTCAAACTAAGATCATCAAAAAATTGTCTGGTGGTATCCGTACTGCTTTAGCACAATACCGTGAATTGGCTGCGTTTGCTCAGTTTGCTTCTGACCTTGACGAAGCAACTCGTAAGCAACTTGAACATGGTCAACGCGTAACTGAGTTAATGAAGCAAAAACAATATGCTCCTTACTCAATTGCTGACCAAGCTGTTTCTGTTTATGCATCTAACGAAGGCTATATGGCTGACGTAGAAGTTAAGAAAATCGTAGACTTTGATGCTGCGTTAATTGCTTACTTCCGTTCTGAATATGCTCCGTTGATGAAACAAATCGATGAAACTGGTGATTACAACAAAGACATCGAAGCAGCAATCAAAGCAGGTATTGAAAGCTTTAAAGCGACTCAAACTTACTAAGTTCAGTTTTAGTTAAGTTTGGTTCACGGATCAACCTTCGGAAGCTCGAAAGGGCTTTCGAATACTAGGTTAAGCGTATGGCAAATTTAAAAGAAATTCGCGCCAAAGTAGCTAGTATCAAGAGCACGCAAAAGATTACTCGCGCGATGCAAATGGTAGCTGCTTCTAAAATGCGTCGTGCGCAAGAGCGCATGGCTCAAGGCCGTCCGTATGCCGATAATATGCGCCGTGTAATTGCTCACTTGGTACAAGCAAACCCTGAATATAAACACCGTTATATGGTTGACCGCCCAGTTAAGCGTGTTGGCTATATCGTAGTGTCTTCAGATCGTGGTTTGGCAGGTGGCTTGAACATTAACTTGTTCAAGAAAGTTGTGCAGCATGTCAAAGCACAACAACAGCAGTCAATTGAAGTTGAATTTGCTTTAATTGGTCAAAAAGCGGTTTCGTTTTTTAAGAATTACGGCGGTAAAGTGCTTGGTGCAACTACCCAACTTGGCGATGCGCCGAGTTTGGAACAGTTAACTGGCTCAGTGCAAGTTATGCTTGATGCATTTGATAAGGGCGAATTAGATCGTATCTATCTCGTATCAAATGGCTTCGTTAATGCAATGACTCAGCAGCCTAAAGTAGAACAACTTGTTCCTTTAGCACCAGCAGAAGAAGGCGATGACCTCAACCGTACTTATGGTTGGGATTATATCTACGAACCAGAAGCAGAAGAATTGTTAAATGGTTTGTTGGTTCGCTATATCGAGTCTATGGTTTATCAAGGTGTGATTGAAAACGTTGCATGTGAGCAGTCAGCTCGTATGGTCGCGATGAAAGCAGCGACAGACAACGCAGGACAATTGATTAAAGACCTACAACTCATTTACAACAAGCTGCGTCAAGCCGCGATTACTCAGGAAATTTCCGAGATCGTTGGCGGTGCCGCTGCCGTTTAACATTATTAAGTTTGAATTGAGGAGACAGCAATGAGTAGCGGTCGTATCATTCAGATCATCGGCGCGGTTATCGACGTCGAGTTTGAGCGCACAAGCGTTCCTAAGATCTATGACGCTCTCCAAGTTGACGGTACTGAAACTACTTTAGAAGTTCAGCAACAACTTGGTGATGGTGTTGTTCGTACCATCGCAATGGGTTCTACAGAAGGTCTTAAACGTGGTCTTACTGTAACTAGCACAAACGCACCGATCTCTGTTCCAGTTGGTACAGCCACTCTTGGCCGTATCATGGACGTTTTAGGTCGTCCTATCGATGAAGCAGGTCCTGTTGCGACTGAAGAACGTTTGCCGATTCACCGTCAAGCGCCTTCTTATGCTGAACAAGCAGCTTCTACTGATCTTTTAGAAACTGGTATTAAAGTAATTGACTTACTTTGCCCGTTCGCAAAAGGTGGTAAAGTTGGTTTATTCGGTGGTGCGGGTGTTGGTAAAACCGTTAACATGATGGAATTGATCAACAACATCGCAAAAGCACACTCAGGTTTATCTGTGTTTGCTGGTGTTGGTGAGCGTACTCGTGAAGGTAACGACTTCTATCACGAAATGAAAGATTCTAACGTTCTTGACAAAGTAGCAATGGTCTACGGTCAGATGAACGAGCCACCAGGTAACCGTTTACGTGTAGCGTTAACTGGTTTGACTATGGCTGAATACTTCCGTGATCAAAAAGACGAAAATGGTAAAGGTCGTGACGTATTATTATTCGTCGACAACATCTACCGTTATACACTTGCGGGTACTGAAGTATCAGCATTGTTAGGTCGTATGCCATCTGCGGTAGGTTACCAACCTACACTTGCAGAAGAAATGGGTGTTCTTCAAGAGCGTATTACGTCTACTAAATCTGGTTCGATCACTTCGATCCAAGCAGTATACGTACCTGCCGATGACTTAACAGACCCATCGCCTGCAACTACATTTGCTCACTTAGATGCAACAGTAGTATTGAGCCGTGACATCGCATCTTCTGGTATTTATCCAGCGATCGATCCACTTGACTCGACTTCACGTCAGTTAGACCCATTAGTTGTTGGTCAAGAGCACTATGAAATTGCGCGCGCAGTACAAAACGTATTGCAACGCTATAAAGAGCTTAAAGACATCATCGCAATCTTGGGTATGGATGAATTGGCAGAAGAAGATAAATTGGTTGTTTACCGTGCGCGTAAAATCCAACGTTTCTTCTCTCAACCATTCCACGTAGCTGAAGTATTTACTGGTGCTCCTGGTAAATTAGTACCACTTAAAGAAACGATTCGTGGCTTTAAAGGTCTATTAGCTGGTGAATACGATCACATCCCAGAACAAGCGTTCTATATGGTTGGTGGTATTGACGAAGTGATTGCTAAAGCTGAGAAACTCTAATTTAAGGAGATCATCTCATGGCGACTATGCAATGTGATGTCGTAAGTGTTAAAGAGTCTATTTACTCTGGCGCAGTGACGATGTTAATCGCGAAAGGTGCAGGTGGTGAACTTGGTATTTTGCCAGGTCACGCTCCACTTGTAACTTTGCTTCAACCGGGCCCGATTCGTGTTCTGTTGGAAAATGGTACAGAAGAAATCGTCTATGTATCTGGCGGTGTTTTAGAAGTTCAACCTCATGTTGTAACGGTTCTTGCAGATACTGCAATCCGTGCTGACAATTTGGATGAAGCTGCAATTTTAGAAGCACGTAAAAATGCTGAACAATTGCTTGCAAACCAAAAGAGTGATTTGGACTCAGCTGCTGCTTTGGCATCTCTTTCAGAGATCTCAGGCCAGCTTGAAACAATCCGTAAAATCAAAAACCGCGCTCAATAAGACGCGGTTCGAGATTGAAAAAGCCACCGTAAAGGTGGCTTTTTTTATTCTTGAAAAGAAAATTAAGAATCAGTTTTTGAATCTGATTTTTCATCTCCTGCCATAATCAGTGCAGCGAGTTTGACCATATCCATTTGGATAGTATTAAGTTGCTTCTCAATTTGGTCGAAATCAATTTGTTCTAATTTTCCATTTAATAAAGGCATACTTAAAGCTTGTTGGTTTGCTTGTAGTAGGTTTTGACGAATATTTTCAACTTCCTGACTTCTTATATCTAAAGTCAATAATGCTTGATTTAAGCCTTTTAGTTGCTGTTTTAATGTCGTTACAGTTGTTTTTAGCTCTTGCTTATCTTCATCTTGAATGGCTTGTTCAACATCAAGTTGAGTGTCTTTAAGCTTTTCAATATAGTCGCCAGCTTTTAACTGTAAGTTAGCCGCGTCACGAACGATATAAAAAACATTACCGCTTTTTAACTCAGTTTTATTTTTTGTAGGTGTGATTTCTTGTGAAGAATCATCTGCTTGTTCTGATACTTGGTCATTGGTTTGAGTAGACTCTTGTTCCTTAGCATGGTCTTGTGCCTGATCGCATCCAAGTAACAACATACCTGAAGCAAAAATCACAAATGGAAAAAATGCGCCTTGTAAAACTTTTTTCATAACTATACACATACCAAGTAAAGCAAGTGCGTACTATATGCATAAAATATGTAGAAATAAGGTATTGTTGCAAATGAACAACATTTTGACCAGACAATAAAAAAGAGCGCTGTAGCACTCTTTTTTTATGAAATTGCTATAAAAATTATTTAGCTAACTCTGCTTCAACTGCTTTTACAATTTGTTCATCATCTGCTGTTAAGTTTGGGGCAAAACGAGCAACAACTTCACCATTTTTATTTACTAAGAATTTCTCAAAGTTCCATAACACTTCTGGAGCAGGGTTCGTTGGAATACCTAAGCCTTCTAAACGCTCGCGGAAAGGACCTTCACCAATGCGTTCTGGTTGAGCTGCTGTCAGTGCTTGATAAAGTGGGTGCTTATCTTCGCCTACTACAGAGATTTTTGAGAAAAGTGGGAAATGAACATCGTAGTTTAATGAACAGAATTGTTGAATTTCTTCATCCGAACCAGGTTCTTGTTCTTTAAAGTTGTTTGCAGGGAATCCTAAAATTTCAAGACCTTGATCTTTCTTTGCTTGATAAAGTTTCTCTAAGCCTTCGTATTGTGGAGTTAAACCACATTTAGATGCTGTGTTTACGATTAATAAAACCTTACCTTTATATTGGTCAAGGTCAACCGCTTCACCTGAAATGGCTTTTACTGGAATGTGATATACAGATTGAGTCATGAGTCTTTCCTGAAGATTGTAATTGATATCAAGTAACGCATTTGTTTTAACTGCTATTGTTGAGGAGTGCAATAATATTCGTGTTCAAAAAATAAAAAGAGAAGAAAAAGCAATCTATGAGCTAATTTTTTCTGATTTGAACAGGGGTCTGGCCTGTATATCTCTTAAAAAATTCAATAAAACTGGAACTGTGTTGATAACCTAAATCATATGCTAAACGTTTAATAGGCATGCCTTGTCGAATTTGATGAATGGCATAAACAATTTTGGCTCTATTACGCCATTCGGATAAAGAAAGTTGTAACTCTTGTTGGCTTAAACGCAATAAATGACGATCACTGACTGAAAAATTCTGAAGTAATTGCTGTAAAGAGTGATTAAAAAATAATGGGTCTGAAAGTTTTTCTAAAATTGGTAGTAAAACTGGATGACGTGTTTGGGGTAAGTAATGAGAATATGCTGTGGCTTGTTGTAACTGATCAAATAGAACTTGCAAAAGATGTTCTAAATATTCAGGTTTTCCATTTTGTTTTTGCTGCTCCAAAATTTGTAAAACCAGAGTTCGAAAGAAAGGCTGAATACTAAAGCATTTACAGGCATCACCTAAAATAGAACAGAGGCTAGGGTGTAGTCGAATACAGATATAGTGAATTTCATGATCGATATGAGTAGATTGATGGACTGTTTGAGGTGGAATCCAAAGTCCATAGCTTGGAGGAGATAAGTAGATTTGTTCTTCTACTTGCATTTCCAAAATGCCATTCAAACTGAAATTAAAATCTCCCCAAAGTGAAGCATGAGGACGAACAATATCTTCTTTTTCATATAGAAATTCATGAACCTCTATATTGTTCAATAAGGAAAATTGTTGGTCCTCATTTTTCATCTATTTACTCTGAATAATATTTTAATTTTCACAAGTCGCTTTAGGGTTATTTAAGCCTTTGGCAAAGGTAAATGTACTAATTAATGCTAAAGCAACGAAGCTTAATACACCATAAATTAAAGTATTTTCATTGAAATGATCAACTACATAGCCACCTAATAATGAGCCTGTCGCAATCATGACTTGGAACATACCAACGAAGAGCGGCATGCCTTTTTCTACTGCATGAGGTGCGTGTACAAACATCCAAATATTGGCAGAGGTAGGAAAGGCACCGAATGCAAAGCCCCATAGTGCAGTAAGAACGATGGCACCAAATTCATGAATAGCAAAGATAGGAAAGCCGAAAAACACGATTGCAAAACATGTTCCAACGAAGGCTAGAGTGTAACGGACATTTAAGTTGCCGCTATATCCTGCAAATGCATTTCCAAAAATACCAGCAATTCCGTAAAGCAATAATAATGAACTAATAGTTGTACCGTTGAATCCTGCAATATTCTTAAAGAAAGGTGCTAAATAACTATAAGCACAGAAGTGAGCAAGGCCAATTAATAAGACAATCAGCATGCCACTGCGTGCCTTAGGAGTGCGTAATAGTGCTGGCAAATCTCTTATGTGAATTGCTGAGTCTGGTACAAGTTTAGGTAAGAAAATCAGCTGAAGTACGAGTACAACAAGACCGATCGCAGCTGTAATTCCAAATGCACTACGCCACCCATAAAACTCACTTAGCCAAGTTCCAATTGGGACACCTAATACAGTCGCAAAAGTTACACCAGCCATGACTACGGCAGTTGCTTTAGCAATAGGTAAATGTGCAGGTGCGAGCTTGCCACTTAAAGCAATAGCTGTAGCCCAGAAACCGCCAATTGAGATGCCTAAAATTAAGCGGCTCAGTAATAAAACATGGAAATTTTCTGCAAAAGCAGTAATGGTATTGGCAATCACCATAATTGCGGTCAGTAAAATAAGAACATAACGACGGTCAAGTTGTTTTACTGAAACAGGTAATAGTGGGGCCGCAATCGCTGCCATAATGCCGGGTACGGTAATAATAAGACCAGCTGTACCCACAGAAATATGTAAATCAGCTGCAACGCTATTTAAAACACCAACAGGTAAAAATTCACTTGTTACTAATGCAAATGCTGCAATGGCAACGGCCAAAATGGCAAACCAGCTCCCTTGAGTGGAGGTCGTGGGTCGCGGTTTAGAGGTAGTAGATTGGTCCATAATAAATCCTTACTTGGCTAAATTTGGAGTGAAGAAAGGCAATTTTTTAATTAACTAACGATCATTATGAAAATAAAATAGTTGATAAAAAATCGAACGTCAATTAATTTAATAACGATTGTTATAAAAATAGATGTGATCTTTATGACAAATAGGCATGAAGCAGATCTTGCTGTTAACGAAGACACGCTAAAAAAGAAGCGTGGACGCCCTAAATGCTTTGATGAGCAACAAGTGTTAGAAAAAGCAATGTTACTTTTTTGGGAACATGGCTATGAAGCAACGTCTATTAGTGACTTGACGCAGGCTTTAGAAATTACAGCACCAAGTTTATACAGTACTTTTGGTGATAAGGCAGGCTTGTTTTATAAAAGTATTGATTACTACTTAGCTCATGAAGCATGTCCTATTGAAACAATCTTTTTAGAAGCAAAAACTGCAAAAATTGCTTTTGAGTTATATCTTTATGACAATGTGAAACGACTGGTTCAACCCAATAAACCAGCTGGTTGCATGTTGGTCGTTGCTGCTATGAATTGCTCTGATGCAACTCAAGATGTACAGCAAAATTTATTAGATAAACGTATAAAGACCAAAGAAAAATTATTAAAACGTCTAGAACAGGGCGTAGAGCAGGGCGACTTATCTGCTAATGCGCCTCTACAAGAAATGACTGATTTTTATGCCACCGTTATTCAAGGGTTGACTATTCAGGCGAGAGATGGCGCGAGTACTGAGCAACTACATAAAGTGGTAGAACATGCCATGAAAGCTTGGGCATTATTTTAAAAAATTAATGATGTCCTAAGTTCAATATCAATGTCGGAAATACGATATTTCAATTTATTAAGACATTCTTCAGAATAAAATCTCTTTTGTAGATGGTGTATTACTATGAGTCAGGTCATGAAATATCACAAATGGGCATTTATTTTTCCCATTCTGGCAGTACTGATTTGGTCTTTAAATATTGTAGTCACCCGCTATGTCTCGGATTATATTTCTCCAGTCAGCATTAGTTTTTATCGGTGGTTAATCGCCTTTATTATTTTGACTCCATTTATGCTTTTACCAGTTTGGAGACAACGACAGCTGGTAAAAATGTATTTGCCTAAGCTTGCAGTATTGAGTGCATTTGGGATGGTACTTTATCAAGGTCTTGCTTATACAGCGGCTCATTATACCAGTGCGACCAATATGGGTATTGTTAATGCCTTTATTCCGATCTTCACTATTTTTGTTTCGCTTGCCATTTTAAAAGATGTGCCTAATCGATTTGCAGTCTTTGGCAGTATTTTGTCTTTTGCAGGTTTGCTCTATGTCATGTGTCAGGGCGACATTAACCAGTTGTTAAGTGCTGGCGGTCATCTTGGTGATGCACTCATGATTATTGCTGTGTTCTTCTATGCATTTTATGGGGTTTTCCTTAAAAAATGGCAGCTTCCACTTCCAATCATGACAAGCTTATACGTTCAGATTGGTTTTTCTGTATTGTTCCATCTTCCTTTGATTTTCTGGTTTGGTCTTGATGGCTTAAATGCACAAAATGCGCCAAGTGCAATTTATGCAGGTGTATTTGCGTCTTTAATTGCGCCGTTAGTTTGGATGTTAGCAGTACAACAACTTGGGCCAAATAGAACAAGTATATTTATGAACTTGGTCCCTGTCTTTACAGCAGTTATAGCAAGCGTTTGGTTATCTGAGCAATGGACGATCTATCATACCTTCGGCGGAATTATGATTCTGGTAGGTATTATTATGGCTCAAAAGAAGGTTAATTCTAAAAAATCGGATCTATTGTCAGAGCAAAACTAAAGTCGTTGAAAAAACTATGGCATATTTTGAAAAAAACTGATGAAAATATGCCATATTTTTCTTAGTTAAAGTTTTTCTATATGATTTATAAATAGATTATAAAAACAAGTTGAAATATAAATATTAAAAAAGACGAGTAAAAATATTAATATAATTTTAACTTATAAGCGAAAAAAGCTAAATTCCCTACACTTTTCATGCTTTTTTTAGAGAAATAATATATTTCTCTCATCTAGCCTCTTACCACATAATAGCGACCACTACGAAAGACGCTATTTTAAGCAACTTTTCTTTCGTTCCAGAGATATCCAAACCCTCTGGATGTGGTATATACCCATCCTTTTTTATGCTCAGTTATCCCTATATAACTGAGCTTTTTTTTTGTCTAAAATTACGGACGGATGACTTCACCCGTTAAGGCATTAATGATTCGACTTGGTTGCTGACTTTGCCCTAAGTCGCCATTGAGATAGTTTAATTGTGAACCAAAGTATTGGCAGGCATCTTGTAATGAATGAGCAGGTTCTTGTCCACTCGGGTTTGCACTCGTCGATACAATGAAGCCATGAAAAGCATTACATAAAGCGACACATAAAGGATGGGTTGTTACTCGTACAGCAACAAGCGGGTGTTCGCCCTTTATCCATGAAGGAATATGTTGATCGGCCGGCAATAGCCAGGTCGTGGCTCTTTCTGATGGTTGATGGTTAGACCAGCAATCAATAATTTCTTGTTGAGTCGTTCGCGGTAATGAAGTCAGTAAATGCTCGACTTGACTAATGTGTCCAGCTAATAAAATGACGCCCTTTTCAATAGGGCGCTGCTTTAATTCAAGAATTTTTTGAAAAGCTTGTTCATTAAATGGATCACAGCCTAATCCCCAGACTGCCTCAGTTGGATATGCCAAAACTTGACCTTGTTGTAAACATTCGGCTGCTTCGGTCACTGAGGTCGTAATCATGGTAATACTTTCCTTTCAATCAAACAGAATCGTTATTGTGCGCTCTAATACTAAGAACGACAACGTAAATACAACCCTGATTGTTGCATACATAAACCGAGTAGTTCTAGTTCCATCAGTGAAGAGGTCAGTTCAGAAACTGCAACATTATGATGAATAACAAGCTGGTCAATATTCTGGCCTACCCAGTCTAAAGACTGATAAAGGTCAATTAAATGCTCAGGAATTTCTGGAGTATTCACATTAACTTCAACTTCATCAGTTTGACTTTGTTGCTGGCTTTGCCATTGGGTTGGCAATGCAAGATCTTCAATAATCTGTTCAGGATGTTCGACTAAAATTGCACCTTCACGAATAAGTTGATGGCATCCTTGATGAAACTCACTATAAATATGGCCCGGAATGGCAAATACGGTTTTGCCTTGTTCAGCAGCTTTATTGGCCGTGATGAGTGAGCCACTTTTTAAAGTCGCTTCCACAACTAATACGCCTAAACTCAGACCGCTAACAATTCGGTTTCTACGTGGGAAATGTTGCTGTAATGGCGGTGTCCCCGGTAAAAACTCAGTAATAATGGCGCCGTTTTGAGCCAAAATATGTTCTGCCAGTTTTCTATTTTGAACTGGATAGGTAGTGTCTAAGCCTGTTCCGGTCACTGCAATCGTACGTTGATGGGCGGATGCACCTTGGTGGGCTGCTTCATCAATGCCATAAGCCAGACCACTACTAATAAAAAAGCCCTTTTCACTTAAGTAATAGGCAAAATCATAAGCCACCTGACGGCCATGTGGGCTTGGTTTTCTGCTACCGACAATCGCGATTTGCGGTTGCAATAAAGCTTGAGCTTGGCCTTTCCCGAAAATAATAGGTGGATGATCTGTATAAGGAAGTAATTGAGTAGGGTAGCCAGAATCATCTGGCGTCAAAATAAAATCAGTATGCTGATGAACTTGTTGTACAAGCTGTTCGAACTGAGCTTGACCTTGAGCGGTTTGAAACTCAGCTACGCGTTTTAAATGATTCGCATGTAGCCCAAGAGAGGGCCATTCTGCTAATCCATGAGGTTGAGTTGCTTTTTCACAGTTTCCAAAATAATCAATAATTTTTTTAAAACTGACTAATGAGTGCTGCACCAAATACCACACTTTAAGCGTGTGGTAATGGTGTGAAGTAAGTTGGGTGAGCATTGTAAAAGGTTACATCCAGCATTAATCGTTAAAGCGAGGTGGCTGAATGCTTGAACCGACTTTAATAGGCAAATCGCTTTCTAGGACATAAGCATAGCTAAGCTGATCAAAAGTTCTAAATACCATCAGACTACCAATCTGTTGACCAGGAAGTTGAATCGCCTCTTTGGTTTTAGGGTCGCGAATCGTCTCGCCTTGTTGGTCAATGTCAAAAACTTGACCTACCTGAACACCTTGCGCTGTACCACGGTCCAACGTCACGACACTATTTTTTGCAGCTCTACCAATTGAACCCATGACACGAATGATTTTGCCACCATCTGTCACTTGTTTGGCATCTACGGGGTAAAACAATGTTGGTAAATTAGCTTGTTCTTCAGGCATAACACGATCGCCACGACGTACTTCACCATCATAGCTATCTGTAAGTTCTAATGTGGTGATGTCTTTTTCAGTAGACATCGCAACACCCGAAGCAACCTGTGACAGCTCTATGCCTAAACTATGCTTTTTACCTTTACTGTCCGTGAAATAGTAAGGTTCACCTTCGCGATAAACTGCATAGCGTTGACCATGAACTAAGCCTTGTCCTCGTGCATAAATAGTTTGACCTTTGCCCGCAAGTACACGTTGATCAGCTGTGCCAACAACATAAGGTGTATTGGTAATTGAGTCAGCTGGTAAAATAGTACTGTTCTCTAACCACTGTTTAATATGTTCAAGTGGAATAACAGGAACACTATTATTTAATGCTTCGACGCGAACTTGTGGCTGCAGGTTTGTGGTTTGACCTGTGTAGCGGCGGATAATACCAACACAGCCGTCGCCTTCGTCTTTACCGACTAGGGGGCGACCATCTAGGCTACATAATAGTAATCGGTCACCCGGATAGATCCAGTGCGGATTTTTTACATGTTGATTACTTGCCCAGATTTCAGGCCAGCGCCATGGTTTATTTAGAAAATGTCCCGAAATATCCCATAGTGTATCCCCGCGTTTTACAATGTACACATTGGGTGCATTGCTTTTAAGAGAAGGTGGATTATGGTTTGGGCTGGTAGCATGAACCTCCGCTACTGTACCAAGTGCAACTCCTGTACAGAGTGCTAAAGCAAGTAAATGCTTTTTTATCCCCAAAGCATGAAATTGAACCATGCCGTCAAAAACCTTTTTCATTATGATAATTCCTAAAAATTATGCGTGCAGATGCGTTATAATAGGCGGCTAACACACAATTTTTCGATGAAGTATTTCCTTCATTTGGTTTTTCAATCAATGGCATAAGTGAGGACGTCAGTATGGCCTTATTACCTATTTTAAGTTTTCCTGATCCCCGTCTTCGTACCATTGCTAAGCCTGTTGAAGAAGTTACTGATGAAATTCGTCAACTTGCAGCAGATATGCTTGAAACCATGTATGCGGCACCAGGTATTGGTTTAGCAGCTTCTCAGGTCGATCGTCATATTCAGCTTATCGTCATAGATTTGTCTGAATCTAAAGATGAACCTTTGGTTTTCATTAACCCCAAAATAACTCCACTGACTGAAGAGACGCAGCCGTACGAAGAAGGCTGTCTATCAGTGCCACAAATATACGACAAAGTTGACCGCCCGTCACGTGTGAAAATCGAGGCAATTAACCTTGAAGGTCAAGCATTTGAGATAGAAGCTGACGGACTTCTCGCTGTTTGTATCCAACATGAAATGGATCACTTAAAAGGCAAATTGTTTGTGGATTATTTGTCGCCACTTAAACGTCAGCGTGCACGCGAAAAAGTCGAAAAGATTGTTCGTCAACGCGAGCGTGAAAAAGTTGCGGTAAAACGTTAAAAGTTTTTCAAACATTGTAGTGTGGATGTGATTTTTGGTTTTTCGTAGTGGTCTGTTGCTTGCATGTGCAGCAGTGTTTTTACAGATTGCGGTATTTCTACAGCCGCTATTACCGAAGCAATATCAAATTGCTCCGGTCTGTGAAACTATTACCCGTGCTTTGCTTAAGCCCAAGGCACAGACGGAAACCATGTCACATGCCATGCATCATTCACATCACGAACACCATATCGAACAGGCACAAGTACCTGAACATCATGACCACCATGATGCAAATCACCAGTGCCAATATTGTACCGTCTATGCCAATCTCGTTTTACCACCTGAATTTGGCGTAAAAGAGGTACTCGTTCGTATACAAGTTCGCTTAGTCGCTTATCAACAAGCATTTCGACATGTTTATTTTGCGCTACAGCGACTCTTCTTACTCCCGCAAGGGCGAGCGCCGCCTCTATTTGCATAAATAAAAGCAATTTTTTGTTGGGGTCTTGATTGACTTCAATATCACTTTATTTATGTTTTAGAGCGTATAAAAATGCCACATTCTAAATTTTTACTACAACCTTTATGGGTTGCGATGCTTGCTGTCTCTCATTCGGGACTCGTTTTTGCTGATTCAGAAAAAAATGATGCCGATACCAAAACACTTCACTCATTAGCACCTATTGTTGTTACAGCACAGCAAGGTAATGATGCAAATGGCTTGATCGTACATGCAGACCCAAAACAGCCAATTCAGCCAGTACCTGCTACAGATGGGGCAGACTATCTACAAAGTATTATGGGTTTTAACTCAATACAAAGCGGTGGAACCAATGGTGATGTGACATTCCGAGGCATGTTTGGTTCACGCATCAAAATTCTAACGGATGGCACAGAGAACTTAGGTGCATGCCCAAACCGTATGGATGCTCCAACTTCTTATATTTCACCAGAAAGTTATGATCGTATTTCTGTCATTAAAGGTCCGCAAACTGTTCAATATGCCAATACAGGTTCGGCAGCAACAGTCCTTTTTGAACGTCAACCTGAGAAACTCACCTCTGAAAAACCTTATCGTGGACAAGCGAGTGTCTTATTAGGTTCATATGGGCGTATTGACCATAATGTTGAGGCGGCAATTGGCGATGAAAAAAAATATATTCGTTTAAATGCCAACCGTTCAGAGTCTAATAGTTATCAAGACGGTGATGGAAATACCGTGCCTTCAGCATGGAAAAAGTGGAATGCTGATGTAGCACTTGGCTTTACTCCAGATGAAGACACATGGATTGAACTCACAGGTGGAAAATCTGATGGTGAGTCGCTTTATGCCGGGCGTTCTATGGATGGTTCTCAGTTTGCACGTGAAAGCTTAGGGCTACGTTTTGAAAAGAAAAATATCACTGATGTTATTAAGAAAATCGAAGGGCAGGTGAACTACAGCTATAACGACCATATTATGGATAACTTTAGCTTACGTACTCCGCCATTAGTTGAAATGACCCATGGTGGTATGACCATGCTCATGCCAAACGCCATGGCAATGGAAGTGACACGCCGTACACTAAACTCGCGCTTAGCCATGACCTCTAAATGGAATAAGTGGAGCCTAATCACAGGTGTAGATTCTCAATTTAATAAACATGGCGGTAGCATGTCATCGCCAAATATGCCTTCAATGAATATTCCCTATCGTCAAGATATGCGTTTTCAATCATACGGTGCTTTTGGTGAACTTGGTTATCAATGGAACGATCTCAACAAATTGGTTACAGGTGCACGTTTAGATCGAGTCACAGTTGAAGATGAACGTGCCGATTCTCAGGCAAAAGGCTTTAATACTAAACTTGAAAAGACTTTACCGAGTGCATTTGTACGCTGGGAAAACCAATATCCTGAGCATGACCTAAAAAGCTATATCGGTTTAGGTTATGTAGAGCGTATGCCGGATTATTGGGAGCTTTTCTCACCTAAACACGGTAATGCTGGCTCAACCAATACGTTTAACGGTGTGAATCCTGAGAAAACATTACAGCTCGATATGGGCTTCCAGCAGCAACATGGAGCTTTAAATACATGGGCTTCTGCTTATGCAGGCTTAGTAGATGACTACATTTTAATGAGTTACCACCATCATCCAAGTATGGGAATGGATGGGCATGATATGAGTCATGATATTACTGCGGGTGCAAAAAATGTCGACGCAACGATTGCTGGTGCAGAAGCGGGTATTGGATATCAATTTACCGATCATATTCAGGCAGATTTGAGTGCTATGTATGCGTGGGGTAAAAACACCACAGATGACAAACCGCTACCTCAAATTTCACCTTTAGAAGGCCGCTTAAATATTCGCTATGTAGCTGACAAATATAATTTAGGTCTGTTGTGGCGTGCTGTTGCTGAGCAAAACCGCGTGAGTCTACATCAAGGTAATATCGTGGGATATGACCTAAAACCAAGTAAAGGTTTTTCAACCCTTTCTTTAAACGGAAGTTACAACCTTCGTAAAGATATTGATGTATCTGTTGGCATTGACAACGTATTAGATAAAACCTACACCGAACACTTAAATAAAGCGGGAAGTGCAGGCTTTGGATTTGCGAGTGAAGAGCAGTTCAATAATATCGGAAGAAATTATTGGGTTCGTATGAGCATGAAGTTTTAATCGGCTTAACGAATTAAATGAACTGAAAGAATTAATTTAAAGAGAGAAATGAAATGACAAATAAATTATCGCCTGAACAATCTTGGTGGGGATGGAAGTTACTTATTGTGGCTTCTATTCTGGCTTTATTATTTATGATCATTTTTTACTGGGCAATCAACAATGAGCCTGACTATATGCCTAGTCAAAAAAATAAGCAGATGATGGAGACACATGAGCAAATGAATCAAGCTGAAATGCACATGCACAGTTCATCAGCTCAATAAGTTCTTTAAAACTTGAAAAGGAAGTCTGGTTAACAGGCTTCCTTTTTTATTTTTAGGTTTTAAAAATTATTGATGTATTCTCGCTAAGATTTTTGCCTTACTTTGATTCTGATAAAGCCTATTGCGGATAGAGCATAGGACTTCGAAAAGTACAGCATAAATCCTTTGTAAGTATGAATAATATGCTTTTTACCATGATACGTTATGAGATGCAGAACAATTTTCTTATCTCAGAACAACAACTTAAACGCGAATTATCGAGCATAATACTTGTATATTTAAATCAAAAATAAATTATTAAAATAATTATTTATATAAAACAGTATCTTAACTCGGCATTTGGTTTAAAAGTAAACGCTCAAGTCATTATTTTTTAATTTTCGCTTGCAAAGGGTTAATAATCCTCTATAATGCACATCCATCGGCGGTGATGCAGATAGAAACTTGTTGAAAAACAGTTACTTAGAATTGAGTTGGTTGCTTTAAGTGATGAATTTGATGATAAGTTGGTTTTGAGAATAAGTTTTAAAAATATCGAAATTACCTGTTGACTTTTAAGAGATTAAGAGTAATATAGCCGACCTAGCTTGCTGGTGACGAACCAGGAAGAAGATCATTAAGAGAATTGAAGAACAACTTGTGTGGATTTTTACTGATTGATTAATCGAAATAATTTTCATTGATTGATTGGTTTAAATTACTCGAAGTTTATTTGAGCGAAATTTAAGTCAGTAATTGATGAGCCAGAATTGGCACCTTGTCTTTAAATAAGGTGCAAAATGATTTTAACTGAAGAGTTTGATCATGGCTCAGATTGAACGCTGGCGGCAGGCTTAACACATGCAAGTCGAGCGGGGAAAGGTAGCTTGCTACTGGACCTAGCGGCGGACGGGTGAGTAATGCTTAGGAATCTGCCTATTAGTGGGGGACAACATCTCGAAAGGGATGCTAATACCGCATACGTCCTACGGGAGAAAGCAGGGGATCTTCGGACCTTGCGCTAATAGATGAGCCTAAGTCGGATTAGCTAGTTGGTGGGGTAAAGGCCTACCAAGGCGACGATCTGTAGCGGGTCTGAGAGGATGATCCGCCACACTGGGACTGAGACACGGCCCAGACTCCTACGGGAGGCAGCAGTGGGGAATATTGGACAATGGGCGCAAGCCTGATCCAGCCATGCCGCGTGTGTGAAGAAGGCCTTATGGTTGTAAAGCACTTTAAGCGAGGAGGAGGCTACTCTAGTTAATACCTAGGGATAGTGGACGTTACTCGCAGAATAAGCACCGGCTAACTCTGTGCCAGCAGCCGCGGTAATACAGAGGGTGCAAGCGTTAATCGGATTTACTGGGCGTAAAGCGCGCGTAGGCGGCTAATTAAGTCAAATGTGAAATCCCCGAGCTTAACTTGGGAATTGCATTCGATACTGGTTAGCTAGAGTGTGGGAGAGGATGGTAGAATTCCAGGTGTAGCGGTGAAATGCGTAGAGATCTGGAGGAATACCGATGGCGAAGGCAGCCATCTGGCCTAACACTGACGCTGAGGTGCGAAAGCATGGGGAGCAAACAGGATTAGATACCCTGGTAGTCCATGCCGTAAACGATGTCTACTAGCCGTTGGGGCCTTTGAGGCTTTAGTGGCGCAGCTAACGCGATAAGTAGACCGCCTGGGGAGTACGGTCGCAAGACTAAAACTCAAATGAATTGACGGGGGCCCGCACAAGCGGTGGAGCATGTGGTTTAATTCGATGCAACGCGAAGAACCTTACCTGGCCTTGACATAGTAAGAACTTTCCAGAGATGGATTGGTGCCTTCGGGAACTTACATACAGGTGCTGCATGGCTGTCGTCAGCTCGTGTCGTGAGATGTTGGGTTAAGTCCCGCAACGAGCGCAACCCTTTTCCTTATTTGCCAGCGAGTAATGTCGGGAACTTTAAGGATACTGCCAGTGACAAACTGGAGGAAGGCGGGGACGACGTCAAGTCATCATGGCCCTTACGGCCAGGGCTACACACGTGCTACAATGGTCGGTACAAAGGGTTGCTACACAGCGATGTGATGCTAATCTCAAAAAGCCGATCGTAGTCCGGATTGGAGTCTGCAACTCGACTCCATGAAGTCGGAATCGCTAGTAATCGCGGATCAGAATGCCGCGGTGAATACGTTCCCGGGCCTTGTACACACCGCCCGTCACACCATGGGAGTTTGTTGCACCAGAAGTAGCTAGCCTAACTGCAAAGAGGGCGGTTACCACGGTGTGGCCGATGACTGGGGTGAAGTCGTAACAAGGTAGCCGTAGGGGAACCTGCGGCTGGATCACCTCCTTAACGAAAGATTGACGATTGGTAAGAATCCACAACAAGTTGTTCTTCATAGATGTATCTGAGGGTCTGTAGCTCAGTTGGTTAGAGCACACGCTTGATAAGCGTGGGGTCACAAGTTCAAGTCTTGTCAGACCCACCATGACTTTGACTGGTTGAAGTTATAGATAAAAGATACATAACTGATGATGTAAGCTGGGGACTTAGCTTAGTTGGTAGAGCGCCTGCTTTGCACGCAGGAGGTCAGGAGTTCGACTCTCCTAGTCTCCACCAGAACTTAAGATAAGTTCGGATTACAGAAATTAGTAAATAGAGATTTCGGTCTTGGTTTATTAACTTCTGTGATTTAAGTATCACGGTATTAAGCATGACCTGACGAAGGCGTGTTTACTCATTAACAGATTGGCAAAATTGAGTCTGAAATAAATTGTTCACTCAAGAGTTTAGGTTAAGCAATTAATCTAGATGAATTGAGAACTAGCAAATTAACTGAATCAAGCGTTTTGGTATATGAATTTAGATTGAAGCTGTACAGTGTTTAAGTACACAGACAACAGATAGTAGCGATGAAGAATCGCACGGACAACACTCACTTGTAGGTGTTGACGACTGTTTGGGGTTGTATAGTCAAGTAATTAAGTGCATGTGGTGGATGCCTTGGCAGTCAGAGGCGATGAAAGACGTGATAGCCTGCGAAAAGCTCCGGGGAGGCGGCAAATATCCTTTGATCCGGAGATGTCTGAATGGGGGAACCCACCTACTTTAAGGTAGGTATTGCAACATGAATACATAGTGTTGCAAGGCGAACGAGGGGAAGTGAAACATCTCAGTACCCTTAGGAAAAGAAATCAATTGAGATTCCCTCAGTAGCGGCGAGCGAACGGGGATCAGCCCATTAAGTTATGTGTGTTTTAGTGGAACGCTCTGGGAAGTGCGAACGTAGAGGGTGATATTCCCGTACACGAAAGGGCACACATAATGATGACGAGTAGGGCGAGGCACGTGAAACCTTGTCTGAATATGGGGGGACCATCCTCCAAGGCTAAATACTCCTGACTGACCGATAGTGAACCAGTACCGTGAGGGAAAGGCGAAAAGAACCCCTGTGAGGGGAGTGAAATAGATCCTGAAACCGCATGCATACAAGCAGTGGGAGCCGACTTGTTCGGTGACTGCGTACCTTTTGTATAATGGGTCAGCGACTTATATTCAGTAGCGAGGTTAACCGTATAGGGGAGCCGTAGAGAAATCGAGTCTTAATAGGGCGTTTAGTTGCTGGGTATAGACCCGAAACCAGGCGATCTATCCATGAGCAGGTTGAAGGTTGGGTAACACTAACTGGAGGACCGAACCCACTGTCGTTGAAAAGCCAGGGGATGACTTGTGGATAGGGGTGAAAGGCTAATCAAGCCTGGTGATAGCTGGTTCTCCCCGAAAGCTATTTAGGTAGCGCCTCGGACGAATACCATAGGGGGTAGAGCACTGTTTCGGCTAGGGGGTCATCCCGACTTACCAAACCGATGCAAACTCCGAATACCTATGAGTACTATCCGGGAGACAGACTGCGGGTGCTAACGTCCGTAGTCAAGAGGAAAACAATCCAGACCGCCAGCTAAGGCCCCAAAATCATAGTTAAGTGGGAAACGATGTGGGAAGGCATAGACAGCTAGGAGGTTGGCTTAGAAGCAGCCACCCTTTAAAGAAAGCGTAATAGCTCACTAGTCGAGTCGGCCTGCGCGGAAGATGTAACGGGGCTAAAACTATGTGCCGAAGCTGCGGATTTGACATTAGTCAAGTGGTAGGGGAGCGTTCTGTAAGCCGATGAAGGTGTATTGAGAAGTATGCTGGAGGTATCAGAAGTGCGAATGCTGACGTGAGTAACGACAAAACGGGTGAAAAACCCGTTCGCCGAAAGACCAAGGGTTCCAGTCCAACGTTAATCGGGGCTGGGTGAGTCGACCCCTAAGGCGAGGCCGAAAGGCGTAGTCGATGGGAAATTGGTTAATATTCCAATACTTCTGTGTAATGCGATGAGAGGACGGAGAAGGTTAAGTCAGCCTGGCGTTGGTTGTCCAGGTGGAAGGATGTAGGTATGTATCTTAGGCAAATCCGGGGTACTCTATACTGAGATCCGATAGCAAGCTGTACTTGTACAGTGAAGTGGCTGATACCATGCTTCCAGGAAAAGTCTCTAAGCTTCAGTTACACAGGAATCGTACCCGAAACCGACACAGGTGGTCAGGTCGAGTAGACCAAGGCGCTTGAGAGAACTCTGCTGAAGGAACTAGGCAAAATGGTACCGTAACTTCGGGAGAAGGTACGCTGTTGTTGGTGATGGAACTTGCTTCCTGAGCTGATGACAGCCGCAGAAACCAGGCCGCTGCAACTGTTTATTAAAAACATAGCACTCTGCAAACACGAAAGTGGACGTATAGGGTGTGATGCCTGCCCGGTGCTGGAAGGTTAATTGATGGGGTTAGCGTAAGCGAAGCTCTTGATCGAAGCCCCAGTAAACGGCGGCCGTAACTATAACGGTCCTAAGGTAGCGAAATTCCTTGTCGGGTAAGTTCCGACCTGCACGAATGGCATAATGATGGCGGCGCTGTCTCCAGCAGAGGCTCAGTGAAATCGAAATCGCTGTGAAGATGCAGTGTACCCGCGGCTAGACGGAAAGACCCCGTGAACCTTTACTGCAGCTTGACACTGAACTTTGACCTTACTTGTGTAGGATAGGTGGGAGGCTTTGAAGTTGGAACGCTAGTTCCAATGGAGCCGTCCTTGAAATACCACCCTGGTAATGTTGAGGTTCTAACTCTGTCCCGTTATCCGGGACGAGGACCGTGTCTGGTGGGTAGTTTGACTGGGGCGGTCTCCTCCTAAAGAGTAACGGAGGAGTACGAAGGTGCGCTCAGCGTGGTCGGAAATCACGCGTAGAGTATAAAGGCAAAAGCGCGCTTAACTGCGAGACCCACAAGTCGAGCAGGTACGAAAGTAGGTCTTAGTGATCCGGTGGTTCTGTATGGAAGGGCCATCGCTCAACGGATAAAAGGTACTCTGGGGATAACAGGCTGATACCGCCCAAGAGTTCATATCGACGGCGGTGTTTGGCACCTCGATGTCGGCTCATCTCATCCTGGGGCTGAAGCAGGTCCCAAGGGTATGGCTGTTCGCCATTTAAAGAGGTACGCGAGCTGGGTTTAGAACGTCGTGAGACAGTTCGGTCCCTATCTACCGTGGGCGCTGGAAATTTGAGAGGATCTGCTCCTAGTACGAGAGGACCAGAGTGGACGAACCTCTGGTGTACCGGTTGTGACGCCAGTCGCATCGCCGGGTAGCTATGTTCGGAAGGGATAACCGCTGAAAGCATCTAAGCGGGAAGCCTACCTCAAGATAAGATTTCCCTAGGACTTTATGTCCTCTAAAGAGCCGTTCGAGACTAGGACGTTGATAGGTTGGATGTGGAAGCATAGTGATATGTGAAGCTGACCAATACTAATTGCTCGTGAGGCTTGACTATACAACACCCAAGCAGTTGTATATAAAGCATCAATCGATTCATAAATCTACAAAGAAACTTGATTTAGTTATTCCACTAGATAAAATGAACAAGTTCAGATTCAATCAGCCCAATCTGTAAAGATTTGGAAAACGCTTCGGCAAACAATAAGACCAAAGCAAGTATCCATAAACAGTTGTGCTGGCGACCATAGCAAGAGTGAACCACCTGATCCCTTCCCGAACTCAGAAGTGAAACCTCTTAGCGCTGATGGTAGTGTGGGGTTACCCATGTGAGAGTAAGTCATCGCCAGCTCATTATTCAAACACCCCAATCTCAAAAGAGATTGGGGTGTTGCTTTATCCGCGGAATAAATATAAAACTCAGTTCAAAAAAATCAGATTTGCACAGTTGCTCTGTTTCAGAGATATAATGTCTTAATTCAATTAAATTGCCTTGTAATAAAAAAACATTTCATAATATTCCAATATTTGCTTAATCTATAAATAGTTAAACTTGAGTTTTCATCTATGCAGTTCAAAATTATTGCAGCCCAAGATCTAGATAAAAATCAACGTCATCAGATTGCTGAGTTATGTTTTTCTGCTTTTGATGAAGATCCATGGAGCCAATATGCTTTCATGCAAAAAGCTATTCATGTCGTTGGTATATTGGACAATCAAATTGTTTCACATGCCTTATGGACGGATAGAGTTTTTACTATAAATGGTAGTTTCGATGTAAAAACAGCTTATGTAGAGTATGTGACCACTGATTACACGATGAGAGGTAAGGGGCTTGCATCACAATTATTAAAATATTTAGTTGAAGCATTAACTGACTTGGAATATGGACTTGCTGCATTACAACCGGAAGATGAAGCATTTTATAAAAAATTAGGTTGGACTACTTGGTGGGGTGATTTGTACATCAAACAAGATACATCTACTTATCTAACCGATGACTATGAAATTATGCTATATCCTTTGAGTATCTCTATGAAAGATCTACTATCACACCGTTCAGAGGACGATAGTATTTGCGCAGAATGGCGAGAGGGTGAGGTTTGGTAGTTCTTATGATCTGATAAATTCATTTTTTTATTCTGTCTAAACTAGGTGTAGTTGTCTTTTTTTATATTACTTAACTTTTTCTACTTTCCTGTTTATTAGACAAGCCTATAATGATTCAGAATCATTCCAACTCTAATAAGGATATAACATGTCTACCGACCAGCAATTTCCAATTCCCAACAATTTAGGTATCGCGGTATATTCCAATAATGCCGAAGCTATTGGTAATACACCTTTAGTACGTATTAACCGTTTGATTAAAACGGGCGCAACCGTATTAGCAAAAGTGGAAAGCCGTAACCCTGCATTTTCTGTGAAATGCCGCATCGGAGCGGCACTTATTGCAGATGCAGAGAAACGCGGTGTATTAAAAGAAGGTATGCACATTGTTGAGCCAACCAGTGGTAATACTGGTATTGCATTGGCATTTGTTGCTGCGGCAAAAGGTTATCCAATTACTCTAACTATGCCTGCAAGTATGAGCCTTGAGCGCAGAAAAGTACTGAAAGCTTTAGGTGCTAATTTGGTTTTAACTGAACCTGCGAAGGGAATGAAAGGGGCAGTTGATGAAGCGGTACGATTAGCAACTGAACAGCCAGATGTTTATTTCTTGCCACAACAATTTGAAAACCCAGCAAATCCGCAAATCCATGTAGACACAACTGGTCCTGAAATTTGGCAAGCTACAGGTGGACAAGTTGATATTTTGGTTGCTGGTGTGGGTACTGGCGGTACGATTACAGGTATTTCTCGTTATTTTGAACAAGTCCAAAATAAACCATTGTACTCAGTAGCAGTTGAACCTGCTGAATCTCCAATTATTACTCAGACCAAAAATGGTGAAAACATTACCCCTGCAGCGCATAAAATCCAAGGAATTGGTGCGAACTTTATTCCAAAGAATCTTGATTTGGACCTTGTGGATGAAGTCTTACCAGTGACTAGCGAAGAAGCAATTCAATGGGCGAGGAACTGTGCAACCCAAGAAGGTATTTTAGTGGGTATTTCAAGTGGAGCTGCATTAGCAGCCGCTGCAAAAATTGCAGAGCGTCCTGAAAATGCTGGTAAAACCATTGTTGTTATTCTGCCAGACAGTGGGGAACGTTATCTGTCTTCTGTGTTATTTGAAGGTTTATTTGACGAATAAAATTAATCGTATAAAAAAGCCCATCTATTGATGGGCTTTTGTTTAAGCTTATTTATAGGGCGCTTTTTAAATTTTTTTGATGATGCTTAATAGACCGAGCATATTTTTTCGCTTTGTGACGGGTCCAGAAGCTTCGCTCATATCCTGTTGGTCCAACATTATAATAGGCCGTGGCTTTAAACCAGCTATCTGCAGTTTGATAGTAATGATTTAAAATATAAGCGCCACATTGGATATTTGTAGATTCATCATATAAATTACCAGCACAAGTTTGTTGCCAATAGCTTGGAATAATTTGAGTTAAGCCAACAGCCCCAGTCGGAGAGCGGGCATTACTATTATAGTTCGACTCTTGTCTGATAACTGCCGCGAGTAAAAGTGGAGGAACATTATATTTGTCAGCACTTTGAATAATCATAGGAGACAATCGATTCGCTGTACTCGGTGGAACGGAATAAGCTTTTTGTAAACCAGACGATAGCTTATTTGAACGCCAAGTAAATGAGCCACTATTAGGGCCTAAGCTTGTACATCCTGTCATGATGATCATCAAGAAAATTATGA
This sequence comes from Acinetobacter nosocomialis, assembly GCA_025736915.1. Lineage (GTDB taxonomy): Bacteria > Pseudomonadota > Gammaproteobacteria > Pseudomonadales > Moraxellaceae > Acinetobacter > Acinetobacter nosocomialis_A. The sequence goes on from CP107049.1 coordinate 2,184,763, forward strand.
AAAATTTCAGACCAAGGATGTGTAATTGTGATGGTTCAAAACGATTTTGGGTTAAAGATGGGGTAAGCAAAATACAAAACCAATAATGAAGTTTCAAATAAAATGATGGTATTTAGCCGTACTTATCGGATCAATATTAGTTCTGTTGCTCAGCACATCTAAAAAGTAAGAATTTTGTATAATTGAAATGAAAAAACCCCGACATCCTGTCGAGGTTCCTTCGTATTCAGCTTTATGTAGCTAACTCCTGTCAACTACCGCTTCCTGCGTTCTTATTCTTCTTCAATGAGACATCCTGTCTCTCTATGTTTCATATATTATGAAAAAATACTAAAGACGAATATCCGCAAATCACCGCAAGTTTTGTACGTTTTAACTTACAGATCAACTTACTTAAATACGATGTCGACAAGTTTCTGGGCTATAGGAGCACAAATCAATACACTTGGAAAAGCCAATATCCATGCAATAATCCAAGCCGATATCCACAATGAAAGGAAATGATGATTTAGTCCCACTACTTTAAAAGTTGAAATGCCTGAAACGATAAAAGACATCATTCCCGATAAAATGAAAAGGAATAAAAGTTTCTGTGCTTTCATGGTCTTATATTCCTTGATAAGCATTTAAGGTCAATGCAAAATTTTCTCCAAATTGTTGAGCAGTTTTAATATCCCCTTCATCAAACCTATCGGCATTACTGCCATGTTCGGCCTGAGCCATTAAGCCTGACCATGAGCCTAGACGATTGGCTGCTTGAGTATAAGGAACCCCTTGGTGTTGCTCAGGCATAATCGGGTTGCCGACCCATAACATGCCGTGTTGCATGCAAAAGGTAAAAAGTGAAATTAGTGTAGATTGTTTATCACCTGCGGGAAGGGAAGATACGGTAAAGCCAGCCGCTAGTTTTCCTTTAAATTTCTGTTTTTTCCATAATGGGCCTGTTGCATCCATGAGTTGTTTTAATTTGGAAGATACACCCCCTAAATAAGTAGGAGATCCCCAAATTAAGCCGTCATATTGAATTAGGGTTTCTGGGTTTTCGACAAGATGTTCCGCACTGAGCAGATCTACTTTAATATTTTCTTGACTCAAGATGCCAGTTTGAATTTGCTGAGCAATAAATTGGGTGTGGCCTTGGCGACTATAGTAAATAATGGCAACGGTTTTCATGAGTAGTTTCCTCTTTATTTAAATTTGAAATAGTTTTGCAGTGAGATATAGGCCACAACCAAAAACACTATGGTTCATCAAACTTTTTAGGCAGTTCAAAAAGGGATGAGGTGTTTTTAATGAAGCAAAGCCGCTACCCATCGCAGGTTGCATAATAAAAAAAGGAATGAGAACTGTGACTACACCAAGCAGAAGTGCTGAATAAAACTGAGGATGGCTAAGCCAAGTTGAGCCAACAATTAAAAGAAAGCTAAATGAAAAGATTAGCCCCACACTATAGTGAGCAATCCAACCTAAAAAATATTCATCCTTAATTTGAGGGGTTTGAGCTATAGATTGATGGATGAGTTTCCCTTTAAATATCCAACCAACCCAGCGTCCGAGCAAGCCGAAGTTTAAGGTCGGAAGTTTGAATATCTTTAATATTAACAGCCAGATATCCATAATAATTGTTGCGCCAATACCAAGGCATAAAGCCTGAAAGAACGTTGTGGAGAGATTCATTTTGAAACCTTGCTTTTATACGTCTGAAACGTGATAAATTTATTGTGCAAGTTAAAGTTCACTTGAAGTCAAGAGGTTGTTATGGATATTGGTGAAGTCGCTAAAAGGGCAAAAGTCACAACCGCAACACTACGTTTTTATGAAGAGAAAGGATTAATTAAATCGATAGGGCGACAAGGTTTACGTCGGCAGTATGGGAAACAAGTGCTTGATCAATTGGCACTCATTGCTTTAGGTCGTGCTGCAGGTTTTTCTTTAAATGAAATCGCAACAATGTTTGGACAAGATGGTAAGCCAGAGCTTGATCGGCAAAAACTAAAAGATAAAGCTGAACAGCTAGAGCACATGGCAAAGCGATTACATTTTATCAGCCAAGGATTAGAGCATGCTGCTGTATGTCCTGCTGAAAATCATATGGAATGTCCAACTTTCCAAAAATTTTTAAAAGCAGCAATTGCTGGAGAATATCAGCCAACAAAACTTTAATCAGTTTTTAGCGAAGAGGCTGAATTTTTAAGGTTCTATTAAATAGTTAGTCTTGTCATATTTTCGCCATAAAGATTTCATCTTTTTGAAGTAAAAACTTCATATAAGCTTGATTAAATTTGCTTAATTTTTTACCAACTGTATAAAACTATGAGCAAAAAAACTTTAGTCGCATTATTATGCTGCGCCAGTTTAGGATTGGCGGCATGTAATGATGATAACGACCAAGAACAAACTTCACCTACTGAAAACGTTACCGAACCAACCTTAATTTCTTTTGCTAAATTACCTGTAGAAACTTATGCTGCTGGTCCAGACTCTGGTGCATATGTGAAAGGTGCAAATGGAATTTATCCTCCATTTAAAGGTCAACCTGTACAAGGCTTTTCTGCTGCATTAAAAAATGAAGATGGCAGTTATATGGCAATGGCCGATAACGGTTTTGGAACTCAAGATAATTCAGCAGACTTTTTACTTCGTATTTATAAAATAAAGCCGGATTTCAAAACTAAAGCTAAAGGCACGAGCCAAGTTACTGTACAAAGCTTTATCCAACTACGTGATCCGAATAAATTAATTCCCTTTAATATCGTCAATGATGATACAGCTGAGCGTTTATTAACGGGTGCTGATTTTGATCCAGAATCAATGCAAAGTACTAGTGATGGGACTTATTGGATTGGAGATGAGTTTGGACCTTATTTACTTCATTTTTCAGCAGATGGCGTGTTATTAGATGCGCCGATTGCTCTGCCAAATCCGTTAAATCCGACTCAAGAATTACGTTCACCACAAAATCAATTTAATAAAGCGCAAATTAATTTTGTAGAACCTCTAGTTCAGCAAAGTGGTGGTTTTGAAGGAATGGCAATTTCGCCAGATGGACAATATCTTTACCCACTTGTAGAAAAGCCAATTAAGTCAATTCGAGAAACGGAAAGACAATTATTGATTTCTCAATTTGATGTGAAGAAAAAAGCGTATACAGGGAAATATTATTGGTTCCAGCTAGACAGCAAGGCAACCAATATTGGTGACTTCCAACTCTTTAATGATAAAGAAGGGATCATTATTGAACGTGATGCCACCCAGAATAATTTAGGCGGCTATAAAAAATTAATTCGTATTAAATTGAATGAGTCAGGCCAGCTAGTAAGCCGTGAAGATTTGGTTGATTTAATTAAAATTGCTAACCCGAATATGCTGTATGGCACAGCTAGAGCAGGTGATATTGGTACGGGACAGGCTTTTGCTTTCCCATTTGAAACCATTGAAGATGTGATTATTGAAAATGCTACAACTCTTACCGTTTTCAATGATAATAATTTCCCTGGTTCGACAGGACGTAACGCAAAACTGGCTGACGATAACGAGATTATTCAAATTCGTTTGCCAAAAGCTTTGTTCTAAGCTCTATAAATAAAAATTAAAACTGCGGCGGATTTTGATCCGCCGTATTTATTCTAAGAATAAAATATTGAATAAACTTTAATCAAATTAATTTCTATACTGTTGTTTTCGCATGTTTTATAAACAGGGAAAATGAATGAAATTCATGTTAAAATGATCGGCTTTCATCTTTAGATGTCTCTCCTTCATCTGCTAGCCGAGATTCGCAAGCCATGTCTACTGCCTACACCATGCAAACTGCGCCAAAAGCGTTGTTTGATTACGACAAATATTGGGCGTCGTGTTTTGAACCAGCGCCATTTTTGCCGATGTCACGAGAAGAAATGGACCAACTCGGCTGGGATGCTTGTGACTTTATTTTAGTCTGTGGTGATGCTTATATTGACCATCCATCATTTGTATCGGGTGTGATTGGACGTGTGCTTGAGGCACAAGGTTTCCGTGTCGGAATTATTGCGCAGCCAGACTGGACCAATGTTGAAAGCTTCCGCGTTTTAGGTAAGCCAACAATTGCTTGGGGTGTAACCGCAGGTAATATGGATTCGATGATTAACCGTTATACGGCAGATCGTAAAATTCGTTCGGATGATGCTTATTCTCCAAATAATGAACCAAATAAACGTCCAGACCGTGCAGCAACAGTTTATTGCCAACGTTGTCGAGAAGCTTTCCCTGATGTACCTGTGTTATTGGGTGGTATTGAAGGCAGTTTACGCCGTATTGCCCACTACGATTATTGGTCAGATAAAGTCCGTCGTTCGATTTTGATGGACTCAAAAGCCGATTTGCTCATGTATGGTAATGGTGAGCGTGCCATTATTGATGTGATGCATCGCTTGGCTAAAGGTGAAAAAATCCACGAGATTACAGACGTCCGTGGTACAGCATTTATTATTAATAAACATAACAAAGCATCAAAAGCAAAGTTTGTTGAAGTTGCGAGTAATGATGTAGATACCGTTGGGCGTGTTGATCCAATTATTAACCCCTATGTCATGACAGAAGATATTGACGGCTGTGAGGTTGAAAAAGAAAAGGGTAACTCTCTAGCTCAGTATCAAAACTTCCAAAAAGAGATTGTTGCAAATCCGATTGTGCGTGAAGGCGACAAACTTGATGATGACACTCAAATCGTTCAATTAAAGCCAGCACCGTCAAAAGCAATTAAACACAAATTACCACCACGAGAGTTGGCGGTTATTCGCTTACCTTCCTTTGAAGAAGTGGCAAATGATCAAGTGCTTTATGCACATGCAAACCGTATTTTGCACCTTGAAACCAACCCCGGTAATGCCCGTGCGTTGGTGCAACGCCATGGTGAACGTGATGTGTGGATTAACCCGCCTCCAATTCCTTTAACCACTGAGGAAATGGATTATGTGTTTGATTTACCTTATGCACGTTTGCCACATCCTACTTATGGTGATGCTCGTTTCCCTGCATTTGATATGATCAAATTCTCGGTCAACATTATGCGTGGCTGTTTTGGTGGCTGTACGTTCTGTTCGATTACAGAACATGAAGGTCGTATTATCCAAAACCGTTCGGAAGATTCGATCTTACGTGAGATTGAAAAAATCCGTGATACAGCACCAAATTTTACCGGCATTATTTCAGACTTAGGTGGTCCAACAGCAAACATGTACCGTTTGCACTGTAAAGATCCAGAAATTGAGAAAAACTGTCGTAAACCTTCTTGTGTTTATCCGGGTGTTTGTCAAAACTTACATACCGATCACGCGCCTTTAGTGCAGCTTTATCGTAAAGCGCGCGCTATTAAAGGTGTGAAGAAGATTCTGATTGGGTCAGGTCTGCGCTATGACCTTGCTGTACTCAACCCTGAATATGTCAAAGAGCTGGTACAGCACCACGTAGGTGGTTATTTGAAAATTGCTCCTGAACATACCGAACAAGGCCCGTTATCTAAGATGATGAAACCGGGTATTGGTACGTATGATCGTTTCAAACAAATGTTTGACCGTTTCAGTAAAGAAGCAGGAAAAGAGCAATATTTAATTCCTTACTTTATTGCTGCGCATCCGGGTACTTCAGATTATGACATGATGCACCTTGCAATTTGGTTGAAAAAGAACGGTTTCCGTGCCGATCAGGTACAGACTTTCTATCCATCGCCAATGGCAACTGCAACAACCATGTATTATTCGGGTAAAAACCCGCTTGCTAAAGTAGCTCGCTATACTGAAAAAGTTGATATTGTAAAAGGTGAAAAACGCCGTCGTCTGCATAAAGCTTTCTTGCGTTATCATGATCCAAACAACTGGCCATTACTTCGTGAGGCCTTAAAAGAGATGGGGCGTGCAGATTTAATTGGTAATTCGAAGCAGCATTTAATTCCGACTTATCAGCCAAAAGGCACAGAAGGGGAATATAAGTCTGCTCGTAAGAAAAATTCGTCTACAGCAGGTGATTCGGTTAAACGAAATAACCAGCAAACGAATAATCATTCGAATCAGAAGCGTCCACAAAAAGGACAGGTTCTAACGCAACATAATGGTTTGCCTCCTCGTGAAACAGGTGAGAAGAGACCGTTTGGTGGGAAAAGTAAACCAAAGTCAAAAGCACGTGGATAATGATAAAAAAGGCTCTTAAACAGAGCCTTTTTTGTTTTTCATGACTCTATTTAAATCGTATAGTGAGATTTTTGAGGATTTAAAGTACAAAAAACGTAACGAATAATGAGAAATAGCCAAAATCTGACGAGCTGCACTTGATTGTTGTTGACTCTATGATTATAAATAATGTGAGGGTGGCTAAATTTAAGCCAAGCTTGATAACTACAAGTGAAATTACTAAGTGAACCTTTTAAAAAAACGGCTGTGTCGTTATCAATTAAAACAAAGTGTGATCTAGCAAAATCATTATAAAAAACTTAAAGGATTAGGCCCATGTATTATTTAATCACGATCTTATTACTATTTCTGGTTGTTGTTATGGCAGTGAAAAGTCTGTCACGAAGGCATCAACATGATAGTGCCTTGAAGCGCCGTGCAGTTTTAACTAGTCATGAGCAAATGACATTAACCAGACTACAAACAGTTTTACCCAAATTTACAGTATTGGCACATGTGTCTTTTGATGCACTTTTAACTACAAAATACGCGCATACACGCCGTAAATATCAAAATATGGCAGCTGATTTTGTTGTGCTTGATCAAAATTATCAGGTAGTTGTAGTTGTTGTTCTGGGGGAAAATGGTTTACGCCGAGCGCATCAACAATATGAGCGTCGCCTATTACAATTGGCTGGCTATCGTGTGTTACATTATAGCGGCGTGCCTGATTATCATGACTTAAGAAGAGATTTATTGAGTCCTGAATCAGAGTTGGCAACTTTACATGCGACACCGCAGCTAGAAAGAATGTCAAACGCTTTTGTGAAGTCTTAGACGCTATACCTAGATGTCATAGCAATTTAACTTTAGGACTCATTCAAGAAGATTTAAATAAAATGCTGAAATTAAAACTTCTAAAAACATAAAAAACTGAGCATTATCCTAATCAATATTGCTCAGTTTTTTATTGATTAAAATCAATGAAAATTATGGAAGGACCGCAACAACCGTCATTTCTACAAGCACGTCTGGTGCATAGAGTTTTGATTCTACACATGTACGTGCTGGTGGGTGCTCTTCGCTAATCCATGCATCCCAAACTGCATTCATTGCTGCATAATCTTTTTCAATATCTTTTAAAAAAATCATGACAGAAAGGATATGGGTTTTATCTGTGCCAGCTTCTGCCAATAGGCGGTCAATATTATCTAAAGTTTGTTGAGTCTGTCCTGTAACATCTACGCTTGTATCATCTGCGAGTTGTCCAGCTAAGTGTACTAAATTACCTGAAGTCGCAACTTCGCAGTAGCGTGAAGTAATGTGTAAACGCTTTACCGTCATAAAATGCTCTAATGTGGTTTTATTTAATAGTTTTGATTTTATGAAGAGTTACTAGGTCGGTGCAAGCAAGTCGAAAAGAATTTCAGTAGATTATTGTGATGAAGGGATATCTAAGCCATGTATCAGAAGAGCCCTGCAATATTCGGATTTGGTCGTCACGCCAATCACAGGACGATATGCCGAAAGTAAAGGTTGCTCTGGCATGTTGCAAATACATGGATAATGAATATGCGTTGATTAGGTTACTCTAAAGTTTCAGTAAAAGGGAGTCTATTTTGTTTAAAGTTTGCTCTTTTGAGTGAAAAGTAGTCAATTACCAAAGGTTAAGCTGGAAGTCGTCCGCTTGCGTCTGTAATTGATAAACGCCTATACCAATCAGGCGAAACTGGAAATGGTCGGGAATCTGCATTTCATTTAATAATAAAAATAAAACTTGAATTAAGTCTTGTAGTGACTGGATAGGCCTTTTAAAGCTTTTACTATGTTGTAAAGTTTGAAAATTCTTGAGCTTAAGTTTGATATTTACACCACGTGCATTGAGCTGTTTTCTCTCTAGTGTTTGCCATACTTTTTCGGCTAATCCCTGCCAATAGGGCTGGCATTGAGCCAAAGTAAAATCACTGTCAAAAGTTGTCTCTTTCGAAATTTGTTGGCGAGCTCTTTCAGCTTGAACAGGTCTATGGTCAATGCCCTGAGCATATAGATAGAGTTGTTGTCCATATTTACCAAAGTGATGAACTAAAACAGCTTCTTCAACTTTCTGTAAATCACCTAAGGTATGTAGCTGAAGCTGTTGTAATTTTTCCTGAGTGACTTTACCCACACCAGGAATCTTTTTAAGTGGAAGGTCTTGAATAAAAGTAGCAACTTGCGAAGGTTTGATTACACATAAGCCATTAGGTTTGTTCCAATCCGAAGCAATTTTTGCCAAAAACTTATTTGGTGCCACACCTGCTGATGCAGTAAGCCCAGTTAATCTAAAAATATCTTCTCGAATGTGCATAGCAACTTCAGTTGCACTCGCAATCTGTTTTAGATTTTCAGTGACATCCAAATAAGCTTCATCTAAAGATAAAGGTTCAATAAGAGTCGTGTATTGTTGAAAAATACTATGAATTTGAGCCGAGATCGCACGATATTTTTCAAAATTAGGCTCAATAATAACAACTTGAGGGCATAGTTTTCTTGCTTGGCTCATGGACATGGCAGAGCGTAAGCCAAACTCACGGGCAGGGTAAGAAGCTGCCGCAATCACAGCACGCGGATGATGCGAAGAAATAACGACGGGAAGATGCTTTAGATCAGGACACTCTCGCAATTCGACCGATGCATAGAAGGCATCCATATCGATATGAATGATTTTGCGCATATTATTGTGCTTTCACGATGCCTTGCTGCTGTAAAAATTGGTGCCATTCTTTGACTGAACCCTCATAAACATTTAAGTCTACTGGCTTGGTCATGCCTTCAATTTTACCTTGATTACTATGCTGCCAAAAGAGCCATTTTCGCTTGTCTTTCAGCTCAGGTTTTCCTTCATAATCTCTGACCCAAAGTGGGGTATTAGGGAAACTTCCTATCAATACAATGTGGTAAAAAGTTTTGGAAATATAAAAGATAGGCTGTTTGCCATAATGCTGTTTTAGGCGGTCATGCATAATGCCTATTTCTTTAAGTAATTGTTCTTTGGTGTGCGCATTAATACAGTTGCCGTCATATTCCAAATCAATAACAGGAGGAAGGGCATCAGCTTTGTTGGGTACGGTTGCAATAAAATTTTCAGCTTGTGTTTTGCCATCACGACATAAACGGTAAAAATGATAAGCCCCAACATGAAATCCATGTTCGCGTGCTTTTAACCAGTTTTCTTGAAATTTTGGATCTTTATAATCACCGCCTTCAGTCGCTTTTAAATAGACGAATTGGAATTTTTTGGGTGATATTTTTTTCCAGTTAATATCTTCTTGATGATGAGAAACATCAAAGCCTTGAACCGGATAATCTTGAGCAATTGCTTTTTGTTGGTAGAACAGACCGAAGTAAGTGAGAACCCCCATAACACAAGCTAAAACAATCCCAATGAGGGTGTTGTAGCGTGGTGTAGAAAAGGTTTTTGCCAGCTTGGTCATGCAAAACTCAGTATCAATATGAAGCTCACATCATAGCGTGATTTGTGAATGAGAAACCATGCTAAAAATGCAACTGCTTACACAGGCGTATTTTTTGGAATTTGCCAAAAGATAAGCGCAGTAATGACATTAATACAGCCTAAACAAATAAGGGTGACATGGAAGGCAGTTGTCACATGTGCTGTACCATAGTAATCGGTAAATACATTAATGAGGGTACCTGCTAGTGCAACACCAATACTCATTGAAAGCATCATAATCATTGATAGGAAACTATTCCCGCTACTTGCATCTTGTTGAGGCAAATCTTTCAAGGTAAGTGTATTCATACCCACAAACTGTAATGAGTTCAATGTACCAAATAAGAAAAAGTGTAGGGCTCTAAACCAAGTAGGTGTATCGACCGTCATAATGGCAAAAGATGCAATACATAGACCGACTAATGTGGTGTTAATTAACAAAAAGCGGCGATAACCCATTTTCTGAATAATGGGTCTAACAATCGGCTTAGAAAAAAGCGATCCTAATACCAGTGGAATCATCATTAAACCCGCAATGAATGGCTCAAAACCAAAAGCCACCTGTAACATAAGCGGTAAAACGAAAGGTAAGGCATTGCCACCAAAACGGGCAAAGAAATTACCTAAAATACCAATGGCAAATATTTTATTTTTAAACAATCGGCTACGGAATAATGCATTTTGATGGGTATGTGAATGATAGGCATACCAAAGCGTTGCAATTACTCCAACTATTAATAAAGAAATACTGAACCATTTTGAATATTCACGTGAGGCAAGATGTTCAATACCCAATGACCAGCCAATCATTGCAACAACCAAAAGCACAAATCCAATAAGGTCAAAGGTTTTAACGGTAGGCTCTTTTACATTTGGCATGACCTTCAATGTCATTAATATACCTAATATACCCATTGGAATATTAATAAGAAAAATCCAGTGCCATGTTGCCACTTCAACGAGCCAGCCACCTAGAGTTGGACCCGCTAAAGGACCAAGTAAACCTGCCAGACTCATGAGGCTCATGGCAGCTAAGAACTGAGTTCGGGGAATAATTTTTAAAAGTGATAAACGACCAACGGGGAGTAATAACGCGCCCCCAACACCCTGAATGACACGGAAAAATAAAAGCTCATTAAGGCTTTGAGAAAGACCACAACCTAAAGATGCAAGCGTAAAAATCACAATTGCTGATAAAAACGTATTTCTGACACCAAAGCGGTCGGCTAGCCATCCACTTAAAGGAATACAGGCCGCTACAGATAAAACATAAGCCACCACCACGCTATGCATACGTAATGGATCTTCATTTAAATGATGTGCCATTGCAGGAATAGCAGTATTTACAATGGTGGTATCCAATGCCTGCATAAAAAAGCCAATGGAAACCAAAAGAACCAATAGGCGATATTCAGGTTGCAAAGCTTGATGAGTCGGCGTGGCATTCATAACATTTGAAAATTAACGTTTTCGCTTAGTGTAAAACAAATTGAAAGTAAAAAGAGTAAGGCAATGTTGAGTACCCCTTTACTAAATCTAATTGCTTTTGAAGGCAACGGTGAAAATAGTTAAAACAAAAAAAGCGGAAGAACCGCTTTTTTATTGAGATAGGGGATTTTACACAACAAATCTCTTTGGCATTTTTAAGTTTCGAATGACGTTATAAATTTGGTCGATTTCTTCACATACAATTAATTTAGCTCGGTGCTGAAGGGGAAGGAAACCTTCTTGAACTGCATGGTCTAACTGAGCAATTAACGCATTATAAAAACCATTTACGTTATATAAAATCATAGGTTTTTGGTGCTGATTGAGTTGCCCCCATGTCGCAATTTCCAAAATTTCTTCGAATGTTCCCAAACCACCAGGTAGTGCGATAAACGCACTCGCACGCTCTGCCATCATGGCTTTACGCTCATGCATGGTTTCTACCACATGTAATTCGGTCAGTCCTGCATGTGCGACTTCATAATCAAGCATAAATTCAGGAATGACACCTACAGCTTCTCCACCATGTGCAAGCACGCTTTCAGCGACTTGACCCATTAAACCAATGCTGGCACCGCCGTAGACCAGACCAAAACCTTGTTCAGCAATTCCGCTGGCTAATTCAATTGCCTTTTCGCGATAAATCGGGTTATTTCCTGCTCGTGAGCCACAATATAATGCAATAAGAGGTTGTGTTGTTTTTACAGCTGTTATTGGTGAATCATTTACTGCCATTGTTAATACGCTATTCATTGCTTTATTTTCACCTTATCACGTTCATATTTCTTGTCTACACTAAGCAAAAAATATGACAACTTTATAAGCAGTTTTATAGGAAAGATTCATGTTTTGTATGGGTTTGGTGAATACATATAATGATCAAATAAAAATGATGAATTTATGTTAAATCTTGCCTATACTGAAAATTCGTTTAACAACATATGAACAAATATGGGTAGTGGTTGTAGTCGCTCCGTTTTAATTTCTTGTCCTAAAAAAACATTATTCCCCCTTTGTCTAGGCACGCCTGTTGCGTTGTCCAATAAAGATAAAATCCACCCAGCACAGGAGCAGGATCAATGATCTTTGAATGGATGTCTGATCCGTCTGCTTGGGTAGGCTTAGCTACATTAATTGTTCTTGAAATCGTACTAGGGATCGATAACCTCGTCTTTATTGCCATTTTGGCTGAAAAGTTGCCACCAGAACAACGTACTAAGGCACGTATAGTGGGTTTAATACTCGCTTTGGGAATGCGTCTTATCCTCTTAGCTTCAATTGCTTGGGTCGTGACACTCACCCAACCACTTTTCCATATTCTTAACCATCCATTCTCTGGCCGTGATTTGATCTTGTTATTCGGTGGTGTGTTCTTGTTATTTAAAGGCACCATGGAATTGCATGAGCGGATGGAAGGTAAACAGCTTCATAAAGAAGATAATCCAGTCCATGCTGCGTTCTGGATGGTGATTGTCCAGATTGTAGTGCTTGATGCCGTATTCTCATTAGACAGCGTAATTACTGCTGTAGGTATGGTGAAAGAGCTTTCAATCATGATGGTTGCTGTTGTGATTGCTGTGGGTATCATGTTGTGGGCTTCAAGACCACTCATGGACTTTGTAAATAAGCACCCAACAGTCGTTATTCTGTGTCTTGGCTTCTTAATGATGATTGGTTTCTCTTTGGTGGTGGAAGGTTTTGGTTTCCATATTCCGAAGGGCTACTTATATGCTGCGATTGGTTTCTCGATTTTAGTCGAAATGATCAACCAAACCATGCGCCGCAATCAAGAAAAGCTAGTGACGACTACAGATTTACGTTATCGTACGGCTTCTGCGGTTTTACGTATGCTAGGCAGTAAAAATAGCGGTTCTACTTCAGATGCCCAAACGGCTGACAAAGAAGATGTATTGGCTACTCAAGCTTTTGCCGATGAAGTCTTTGATGAAGAAAATGGTGCTTACCACAGTGTACTTGTACAAGGTGTACTTGGGTTATCTGAACGTCCAGTAAAGTCGGTAATGACTCCACGGCCTGAGCTGGAATGGATTGACTTAGACGATGAACCGGAAGTTTTAAAAGAACGTTTAATGTCGATGACACATTCGCGTTTAATCGTTGCTCGTGGTGAACTTGATAATATTGAAGGGATCGCGCTTACACATAAAGTTTTAAATGGCTTTATTGAAACAGGCGTGGTTGATTTCCAAAAGTACTTACGTGAGCCAGTCATTGTGCATGAAAATGCTCAAGTGCTTATGGTAATGGAACAATTACGTCAGGCTCCTTTGCAAATGGCGATTGTTCTAAATGAATATGGTTCAATTGAAGGTATTGCGACACCAATTGATATTTTAGAAGCTATTGCTGGTGAGTTCCCTGATGAAGATGAACTAGATGCAGCAGCTGAAAGCTTAGAAGATGGTTCTTTAATACTTGAAGGTTCAACCGATATTCGCCATGTATCGCTTTTATTAGGTCGTGATTTGGTAGATGAAAGTGAACAATATTCTACTTTATCGGGGTATTTGTTATTCCATTTAGGTCGTTTACCTGAAAATGGTGAAACTGTTGAAGCAGATGGTTATCGCTTTGAAGTTGTAACCATGGAAGGCCATAAAATCGAGAAAGTTCATATTGTTTCTATTGAACAAGATGAATCAAAAGATTAAATGACATTTTAAGTCTAGAAACATCATAAAATAGCTCAACTCTGAGCTATTTTTTTATTTGAGAAACACAGAATGACTCAACACACTTGTCCATGTGGAAAAGGCAGCTATTCAGAATGTTGTGAGCCTTTACATTTAGGCACAGCAAAAGCCCTTACAGCAGAGCAGCTTATGCGTTCCCGTTATAGTGCTTTTGCATTACAGCAAATCGATTATATTGTTCAAACCACAGCATTAGGTCAACAAGCTACTCTTGATAAAGACGCCATTGCAGATTGGAGTAAACAAAATCAATGGCTCGGTTTGGAAGTCATCCAAGCCAAAGAAAAGTTGGATAAGACCCATGCACAGGTGGAGTTCAAGGCTCATTATCATGATGGAAAAAGTGCTCAAATCCATCATGAAGTTTCACATTTTGTATATCACCAGCAACAATGGTTTTTCCTTGATCCAACAGTCGATATGCAGGTCACCATGAAACAGCCGTGTATATGCGGTTCAGGAAAAAAATTTAAGCAATGCTGTGCACAATTCCTATAACTTTATCTTAAAATACGCCCACCGTTTGGCCTGAAGGAAAGGGCAATGTTACTCACCGTTATTTATATTATTGCGATTACTGCTGAAGCCATGACAGGAGCATTGTCTGCTGGGCGACGGAGTATGGACTGGTTCGGTGTCGTACTGATTGCCTGTGTAACGGCCTTGGGTGGTGGTTCTGTACGTGATGTACTACTTGGGCACTATCCTTTAACGTGGGTAAAGCATCCTGAATACTTAGTTTTAACGTGTTGTGCTGCCTTTGTTACCATCATCATTGCCAAGTGGATGCGTCATTTACATAACATTTTCTTGGTGCTTGATGCTTTAGGTTTGATTGGGTTTACCATTATTGGTTGTCAGATTGCCTTACAAATGGGACATGGCTTTGTCGTGTCGGCTGTAGCAGGCGTTTTGACGGGAGTTTCGGGTGGTATTTTACGTGACATCTTATGTAACGACGTCCCGTTTGTTTTCCGCCGTGAGCTTTATGCAAGTATTTCTTTTGTTGCAGTCATTTGTTATTGGGTCTGTCTAGACTTAGGTTTGAGTTTAGAACTTACCGTTATTTCAACCTTAGTATTCGGTTTTACGCTTCGTTTAATTGCCATTTATTTTGGTTTGGAAATGCCTAAATTTATTTATAAAGATGATGATGCAGAGTCGGCTTCTTCAACCGACGAACATTAATCATGCAGAACTTCATGTGGGCATGATATAACAATTCTATATATGGTCTTGTCCACTTATTCTTTCCAGTAGAGTTACTCCTATGGATCTGGTTTCACGTATACAAAATCTTCCAATTGGCAAATTTCACTACACACTTTTATGGGTAGTGGGGCTGGGATGGATGTTTGATGCGATGGATACCGGCATTATCGCTTTTATTATGACAACCCTTGTTAAAGACTGGTCATTAACACCAGCTGAAAGTGGTTGGATTGTCAGTATTGGCTTTGTAGGCATGGCTATAGGCGCAGTTTGTTCTGGTGCCTTGGCAGATCGTTTTGGCCGTAAAACGGTATTTGCGATTACGATGGCAATCTATAGTATTGCTACAGCCTTATGTGCTTTTGCCCCCGATCTAAAGTGGCTATTAATTTTTCGGTTTATTGTGGGCCTAGGACTAGGTGGCCAATTACCTGTAGCAGTTACACTGGTCAGTGAATATGTTCCTGCTCATGTTCGTGGAAGATTTATCGTTCTGCTTGAAAGCTTTTGGGGATTAGGCTGGTTAGTCGCAGCGCTCATTTCTTATTTTATTATTCCTAAATTTGGCTGGCATATTGCCTTTCTTATGGGTGGCCTACCACTTATTTATATTTTAGTCATTTGGAAAAAAGTCCCTGAGTCGATACCGTATTTGATTAACCGTGGTCGTATTGAAGAAGCACATGCACTGGTACAAAAACTAGAAGCCGAAGCATGCGTGCAAATTGTGCATCATATCGAAGTCGTGCCTGTGGCGATGCGACAAAAAGTTTCATTTAAACAGCTCTGGAGTGGTCAATTTGCTCGTAGAAGTTTAATGCTCTGGCTGATCTGGTTTGGAATTGTGTATTCCTATTACGGTATCTTTACTTGGTTGCCGAGTTTATTGGTGAAACAAGGCTACGACGTTGTTAAATCATTTGAATATGTATTACTTATGATTTTGGCGCAGCTACCGGGCTACTTGGCGGCAGCTTGGTTTGTTGAACGTTTAGGTCGAAAAATTACACTCGCCGCATTTATCGGTTTTTGTGCCTTATCTGCATATTTCTTTGGACAAGCCGACAGTGTAAATAGCATTATGTTTTGGGGCTGTCTCATGTCATTCTTTAATTTGGGTGCATGGGGAGTGTTATATACCTATACGCCGGAACAATATCCGGCCAACATTCGGGCGTTTGGTTCGGGTTGGGCATCGGCAATGGGGCGTATTGGTGGAATTGTCGCGCCAATGGTCGTGACCCATATGATGGTTGCCAAAAACGGGTTTAATCACGTTTTTATGATGTTTACTGTTGTTTTACTTGCTGTAGCCTTAGTAATTTTGATATTAGGTGAAGAGACTCAAGGTAAAAGACTAGAGTCGATTGGGCTATAGTTTCTGCCTAACTTTATAGCAAGTAACTAAAAATATAGAGAGATAAGACATAATTTGACGCTCAGGTGACAGAGTCCCTCTTGTGTCTGTAACATAGCCCACTTAGCATAATACACACTTAAAATAACGACTGATTTGGAAGATAAGCTGACTATGACCAGCCTTGCGCATCATGCGACAGAAAACCGCTCTGTAGCCGAATTTACTGAACAGGCTTACTTGAATTATGCCATGTACGTCATTATGGACCGTGCATTGCCGCATATCAGTGATGGCTTAAAGCCTGTACAGCGCCGTATTGTCTATGCCATGAGCGAGCTAGGCTTAAAAAATAGTGGCAAGCCAAAAAAATCAGCGCGTACAGTGGGTGATGTACTTGGTAAATATCATCCACATGGCGACTCGGCATGTTACGAAGCCATGGTACTCATGGCTCAGCCATTTAGTTATCGCTATCCTTTAATTGAAGGTCAAGGTAACTGGGGTTCACCCGATGACCCTAAGTCATTTGCTGCGATGCGTTATACCGAAGCTAAACTTTCGGCTTATAGCGAGTTGTTGCTGAGTGAATTAGGTCAGGGTACCAGTGAATGGCAAGATAACTTTGATGGTTCTTTAAAAGAACCGATTACCTTACCTGCACGTGTACCGAATATTCTTTTGAATGGTACAACGGGTATCGCTGTGGGTATGGCGACCGATATTCCTCCGCATAATTTACGTGAAGTTGTGAAGGGGACAATTGCTTTAATCCGTAACCCGCAAACTTCAGACGAAAAATTAGCTGAATATATTCCGGCGCCAGATTTACCAACCAAAGCTGAAATTATTACTCCGCCAGAAGAGCTACTTAAAATCCAGACGACTGGTCGTGGTAGTTACCGCATGCGAGCGGTTTATACCGTTGAAAAGCATGAAATCGTAATCACTGAGCTACCATATCAAGTCTCTGGTTCTAAAGTGATTACCCAAATTGCTGACCAGATGCAGGCGAAAAAGCTGCCTTTGGTGGTGGATATACGTGATGAGTCAGATCATGAAAACCCAACACGACTCGTGATTGTATTGCGCTCTAACCGTATCGATGCTGAAGCGGTGATGAGTCACTTATTTGCGACCACCGATTTAGAGTCAAGCTATCGTGTCAATTTGAACATGATTGGCGAAGATGGTCGCCCGCAGGTGAAATCAATTCGTCGTATTTTGCTTGAATGGATTGAGATTCGTAAAAATACGGTCACTCGTCGTTTGCAGTATCATTTAAACCGTATTGAAAAGCGCCTACATATTTTGGCAGGTCTTTTAATTGCTTATCTCGATATTGATACTGTTATTCGCATTATTCGTGAAGAAGATCAGCCTAAGCCAGTATTGATGGAACATTTCAATATTGATGAGATACAGGCTGAAGCGATTTTAGAACTTAAATTACGTCACTTGGCAAAGCTTGAAGAGATGGAAATCCGTCATGAACAAGATGAGCTTTCTGCGAAAGCTGCCATTATTCGTGAACAGTTGGAAAATCCTGAATCTCTAAAAAATCTGATTATTGGTGAATTAAAAGAAGACGCGAAAAAGTTTGGTGACGAACGCCGTTCTCCAATTGTTGCACGTGCTGAAGCGGTTCAAATTAAAGAACAAGATCTAATGCCAGCTGAAACGGTAACCGTTGTGTTGTCTGAAGCAGGTTGGGTTCGTGCGGCAAAAGGCGCAGATGTTGATGCTGAAAACCTGAACTACCGTGCAGGGGACCAATATTTAAGTCATGCTGTAGGTAAAACCAATCAACGGGTTTACTTCCTTGATGAAACAGGGCGTAGTTATGCCTTACCAATTAGCAGCTTACCTTCGGCTAGAGGTTTAGGCGATCCATTAAGTTCGAAACTGTCACCAGCAAGTGGCGTAGCGTTTATTCAGGCTTATTTAGATGATGAAGAATCTGAACTGATTGCTGCAAGCTCATCGGGTTATGGTTTTAAAACTCAAGTCAAACAGTTAGATACCAATGCTAAAGCTGGTAAGACATTCTTAACGGTACCTGATAAGGCAAAAGCATTACCGCTCATCTCTGCCCAAAATATGACGCATTTGGCTGTGCTGAGCTCGGCAGGGCGTTTGTTAATTTTAGATTTGGCAGAACTACCAAATTTAAATAAAGGTAAAGGTAATAAGTTGATACAACTTGAAGCCAAAGAGCAGATTTTATCCATGACAACCCTGAACTTAGATGAAATAATTCAGGTGGTTGCAGGTCAACAACATCTAAAATTAAAAGGTGATGATCTACAAAAATACATGGGTAAACGTGCTTCGAAAGGTCAGCTCTTACCACGTGGATATCAAAAAGCAAATAAACTGTTGATTCAGAGATAAAGCTAGCGTCTGGCAACATAAATACGCTATATATGGCAACAAGTTCAAGCAATGAACTGAACTTGTTGGTATGGAATAATGATTAAAAGGGCAGCAATTTGGAGTACATAATTTGTACTCCATGCAAAAAATTTGGCAGGGTCAAATTGTCAAAACTTCTGTCTCATAATCTTGTTCGAAAGTGTTATGAATGTGCCAATAAGTTTTAAATATGTTCTGGCACCAAGAAGCTAAAGAATAGCTGGGGCATTGAATAACAGTTATTACTAAGGATTACGAATCGGAGATAATGGCATTATGGAAAAGATTTGGTTTGCAGAATACCAAAAGACAGGGATTCCAGAAACAGTAGCATTGCCTGCAGAAAATACCTCACTTGTTGATATTTTTGAGCGTAATTTCCAAAAATTTGGTTCTCGTGATGCCTTTATCTTTATGGATAAAGCCATGTCATTTAACGAGTTGGAACTTGCAAGCCGTAAGTTCGCGACCTATTTGCAAAATTTGGGGTTAGCAAAAGGTACGCGCATTGCAGTAATGATGCCAAACGTATTGCAGTATCCTGTCGTGGCATTGGCGGTTTTCCGTGCTGGCTTGATTTTAGTGAATGTTAACCCGCTATATACTGCGCGTGAGCTTGAGCATCAGTTAAACGACTCAGGTGCGGAAGTTCTTGTCATTATTGAGAACTTTGCGAGTGTTTACCAAAGTATTTTAGGAAAAACTCCGGTCAAACACGTCGTGGTTGCTTCTGTTGGAGACATGTTAGGTACTCTAAAAGGCACTTTAGTGAACTTTGTTTTACGCAAAGTGCGTAAACAAATTCCAGCTTGGAACATTCCTGGCCATGTTAAGTTTAACAGCGCATTGAATAAAGAAAATCCAAGTAATTATAAGCGCCCGACTTTAACTCTAAGCGATACTGCCGTGCTTCAATATACGGGTGGTACAACGGGCGTTTCAAAAGGCGCTGAGCTGACTCACCGTAATTTAGTTGCTAACCTTTTACAGTGTGATGGTATTTTCCAAAGTAAATTTGGTGTAAATGAGGGTGCTAAAGGCGATCGCATTGTTTGTGCATTACCGCTTTACCATATTTTTGCGTTCATGGTTTGTGCGATGTACGGTATGTACAAAGGACAGGCAAATATCTTGATTCCAAACCCGCGTGATTTACCAGCCGTAATTAAGGAACTACGTAAATATCAACCTTCTTTCTTCCCGGCAGTAAATACGTTATTTAATGCCTTAGTGAATAATGAAGAGTTCAAGCAGCTTGACCATAGCAATTTAAAAATGGCGATGGGTGGTGGTATGGCAGTTCTGCCATCTACAGCAGAAGCTTGGAAGAAAATTACTGGCACAACCATTATTGAAGGTTATGGTTTATCAGAAACTTCTCCAGTAGCAACTGCAAACCCTCCAGCTTCTACTGAATTTAGTGGCACGATTGGTATTCCATTACCTTTAACAGAAGTTGCTATTTTAGATGATGATGGTAAAGAAGTACCTTTAGGTGAACAAGGCGAAATCTCAATCCGTGGTCCGCAAGTGATGAAGGGCTATTGGAACCGTCCAGATGAGACCGCTAAAGTGATGACAGCCGATGGTTTCTTCCGTACTGGTGACATTGGTGTAATGGACAGCCGTGGATATACAAAAATTGTAGATCGTAAAAAAGATATGATTTTGGTTTCAGGCTTTAATGTTTACCCAAGCGAAATTGAAGAAGTTATTGCTAAACATCCAAAAGTCTTGGAAGTTGCTGCAATTGGTGTTCCAGATGAAAAATCAGGTGAAGTGCCAAAACTCTTTATTGTGAAAAAAGATCCAAGCTTAACCACAGAAGAAATTTTGAACTTTGCTAAAGAAAACTTAACAGGCTACAAACGCCCTCGTTATGTTGAGTTTATGGATGAATTACCAAAATCAAATGTAGGTAAAATTTTACGTAAAGACTTACGTAAGCCTGCTTAATCGTTAGTGAATAAAAAAGCGCCGTAGGGCGCTTTTTTATTTAGTGGCTTTTCATAAACCAGCGATCTACATAAGGACGGCCGATTCCAACCATACCCACGAAAACAATCATTGTGCCGAGTTGTAAGCGCAAGTGAGATAAGTCAAGTTGGCCATAGCTGAGGTAATTATCTATTAGACAATATACGGTAACTACAATGAGCCAATGCCATAAAGGAAGTCTTTTGACACCCACCGCAATAAAAGTAACTGTCAAAATGACAAAAGTACCTAGTGTCGATTGCCAATTAAAATTCGCGCAAATTACACTCAGTAAAAAAGCGACAATGGGTAATACAATTTTGAAGATAAGATCTACCTGAAGCTGGTTCTTCTTTTGCTTTTCTAAGACCTCGAGCAATTCTTTTTGATCAGGTTGTTGCATACATAGCCCTATAAATCAGTGATGACATGCGATTGCATAAAATTTCAGGTAAAAACGATGAGTTATGATAGCATGATCAACAGTATTTTCAGTGATGGATGGCACTATGCACGGCATCAGCAGCATTATCTATATTATTTTAGTGGCATGTTTGCTGCCATACGCATTTACCGTAATTGCAAAATTTAAGGGTGGTTTTCAGCCCTCGGATAATCATAACCCAAGAGATTTTCTTGCTAATACAAAGGGTATCGCTGCTCGGGCAAATGCAGTACAACAAAACAGTTTTGAAAGTTTACCTTTATTTTTAACAGCTATTTTGATGGCTGAATATATGGTGGTGCCTGAGTACTTTATTTTGAGATTGGGCTGGGCATATATTATTTTGCGCGTGATTTATGGCATTTGTTACTTAAGTAATTGGGCAACTTTGCGTTCGATTGTCTGGTTTTTATCATTGTTATGCCCAATATTTTTATTGATCGTGACAATTAAGCTGACTTGAGTGTCATTCTGTCACCATTCATATCAACTTTCGCGTGTGCGCATTGTATAATCGGCATCATTTTGATGATATCCACGTTATAATCGAGTGGATTTTACATCTGACTTCATAACGAAAGAGTATTGATATGAGTTACAGCAATATCCCAGCAGGTAAAGATGCACCAAATGACATCTATGTCATCATTGAAATTCCTGCAAATGCAGCGCCAATTAAATATGAAATTGACAAAGATTCTGATGCATTGTTTGTAGACCGTTTCATGGGCACAGCAATGTTCTATCCAGCAAACTATGGTTATGTACCAAATACTTTGTCTGAAGATGGCGACCCATTAGACGTACTTGTTGTAACTCCACATCCTGTTGCTGCTGGTTCAGTCATTCGTTGCCGCCCAGTTGGTAAATTAAACATGGAAGATGACGGTGGTATCGACGCGAAATTAATCGCAGTTCCACACGAGAAATTATCTCCACTTTACAAAGACGTGAAGGAATATACAGACCTTCCTCCGTTGTTGATTAGCCAAGTTGAGCATTTCTTCAGCCACTACAAAGATTTAGAACCAGGCAAATGGGTAAAAATCAGCGGTTGGGAAGGTGCTGACGTTGCTAAAGCTGAAGTATTGAAAGCAATCGAAGCTGCTAAATAAGCTCTGATTTTATGAGCCTAGAGTGTCTCAATTGATATTCTAGGCTCAATAAAAAACCTACCTGTGTTGCCAGAGGTAGGTTTTTTTATGCTTGATAGATCTATGAATTAGAATAATTTCACAGGAATATCAAGGAAGATACGCCATTCGTTTGTATCACCGATGTACGCATTAGATTGGTAAGCATCACTTGCACGGTAGTAAGAGTTACGAATACGAAGGCTTGCATCTTTAGCAAAACCACTTTGTACTGTGTATTTTACTTGGTTGAAGAATTCGCGCTCTTGAGCATCGTCAGTTACATTACGAACTTTGATGTCCCAACCGTATACAAATGCAGTTGTCCAGTTCAAACCAGGTAATACACCTAATTTACCGAAATCAACGTTGTATTGAATTTGTGCAGATTTCTCGTGGTTACCGATGAAATCAGACATATAAGAGTTTGGTAAGTAAATACTTTGGAAACCATCAGCATTTTGACCATAGTCATAACCAACATTACCAGTATTTTGTTGGTAAGCAAGCATAACACTATGTGGACCAGTTGCATAAGTTCCTGAAACTGCCCAAATATTATTGGTCTTTTCTTCGCCAGCTACACCAGTGTCACCATAATTCGGTGCTACTGCTCCAGTTGCTGAATAAGTGTGTGCATTTGCATCAAACTTAGTGTGGTAGCCACTGAAGTCATAAGTTAATGAACTGTCTTTAGTTAGAGGCTGTTTAAAGTTCACATTAGCATAATGGCGTTCAAGCGCATTTTTGCTGTCTAAGCCATAGTAAGAGGCATTTAAGTTGTCGTTAAACTTATATTTACCGCCCCAAACGATTGCACGATCAAGACCTCTGCCAGAAGCATCTGCATCAGTATTAATTTGATCAGACATTTGGTCTTTAGTGAATTTACCAGCAACTAATTCAAGATTCTTGATTTCATGGCTTGTTAATAAAGTACCTGTAAAATATTCAGGAACCATACGGCCAGTGTTACTTGCTAAAACTGGTAAATCAAGTACTTGAGTACCGTAGCGTACAGTCGTATTTGAGAAACGAGCTTTAACGCTACCGCCACCACGACCCCAATGGTCATAAGCTGAACCATCATTGTGCTTAGGAATCATTTGGTTGCCGGCATGATTATTTTCACCGATTTTAAATGAACCGTCACCAACAACGCCTACACCGAAACCAACAATACCAGGGGTAAAGCCAGATTCAAGATTTACAATTGCCGATTGAGCAACTGAGCTAGTATCTTTCGCGCCCTGTTTTTTGTCGCGAGTTAGATAACCTGTACGGAAGAGAATAGAACCGTTCGCATCTTCAACAAATCCTTTTGCCTCACTTTGCTCGCTTGCCTGAGCTGAGGAAATTATTGCCGCAGAAATGAGAACTGCTAATGTAAGTTTTTGTGCATTTAGCATATTTAAAGAACCTCATAAAAACGATAAATCCTGTGCCTTGTTATAGTTCAGGGCCTAGGATTTCCATCAATTGTATAAGTAATCTATAAAAAAGATATATTTTTGTTGATTTTATTTTATATATGCTATGCAGAAATTGATTAATGTGCTACTGGTTATTTAGTAAATTTACTATTAGTCTTTTATACTTAATCTATTGTTTAAAATAAAAAAAGTAATTTATTTTTTAGTTGATTTTTACCATTTATTTTATATTCAAACTTCAAAAAATAGTTGATTCTTGTGCTCGTTTTTTATCCATTTTTACTGGATATGTTTACTTTTTAACCTTGTTTTGAGTTGATTTTTTCAACGATTTATTTTAAACATCCTTTAAATTGTTACAATATAACATTATTTTTAAAGCGCAATGTATAAGAGTGGATTGTTATAAAAAGCCAATACAATTTAATTAAGCTGATCAAAATTAGTGCGATATTTTGCGTAAATTCTGTGCAGTACTCTTTTTGTTTATATTCTCGCTTAAAAAAGACCCAAAATAGTTCACCAGTTTTAACTCAGAAATAAATAAAGAAATGAAGTAAGTAAAAATGCTCACTCACAGATCATTACAAGTGCGGTCCTCAATAATTTACATACTTTTTATATCTCGGCTTTAGATCTAAATAGAAAATTTACGCACATCAAATGAATACTTCTAAGCTCGGTAATAATTTCCGATAAGGGGTTTTTCTATGTTGAGCATTTTTAGCTTTGTAATAACTTTATTTTATTGCATTGTTTTTTATAAATATATTTTTATAAGCGTTAGGCGATATTTTCACTTTAAAAAGAATTTGATTTCAAAACTCATGCAACAGGGCGATACGAAATATGGACTTGGCACAGCAATTGCTAAAGCTTAAGTAACAAAATTTGTTTAATTCAATTAAATCGTGCGTTCATTGTGGGGGAGATCAAAATGATGAAATTTGCACTTAAAGCAGTAGCATTCGGCGTACTCACGGCAGGTTCAACCATGGTTATGGCTGAAAATGCTCCATCATCTTTTTACGGAATCACGACAACGGGTAGTGTAGCAGCGACCACAGACTATCGTTTCCGTGGTGTTACCCAATCCTCAAATAACCCTGCCATTCAAGGCGGTTTTACTTTTACTCATAAATCAGGTGCTTATTTATCACTTTGGGGCTCGAGTGTTGATTTTGGCGTAACAGGCAACTCAACTGAAACAGATGTCGCTTTGGGTTATACCAATACTTTAAAGTTATCCGATAAACTTGCACCAACTTATGATGTAGGTGTAATCCATTATGGTTACATTGGTTCGGGCCATAGTTTTGACCGTAACGGTATCGGTTACGATGGCAAAAACGGATTGGATTTTAATGAAGTGTACGGTAAGTTAACGTTTGCCGACTCTTTATTTAAAGGCGATGCACTTAGTGTAGGCGTTAACTATTCAAATGATTATTGGGCTAACTCTAAACAGTTCTGGTATTTTAATGTTGGTTATTCAGCGCCAATTGCAAACACTGGATTTACTGGGCTTGCATCAGTTGGTTATAACAAATTTAAAAATAAAGAAGCTTTAGGTGTAGTTGCGGGTGGTCCTGGTACGGACGACAGCTATATCGATTATAAAGTTGGTGTAAACCGTAATATCTTAGGTATTTTGGCTGAGCTAGACGTAGTGGGTACCGATGTGAGTACTTCTGGTATGACAGACGCTCAGAAGAAACCTTATGACGCCGGCTTAGTGTTTAGTTTAACTAAAACTTTCTAAGTTTATGCTGTAGAAAAGCGGGTAAATAACCCGCTTTTTTTATTTAATTTTCTATTTCAGAAAGTAATCGTTTTAACTGGTTAAGCTCAACATCCGTGGCTTTAGATAAAGGTTTACGTGGTAAACCAGCAGAAATACCTTGTAGCTGTAAACCTGCTTTAATTGTTTTTGGTAATCCACCATTTACGATAAAGCGGAGTAACGGAAGTTGTTGGTAAAATGACTTCTGGGCCTGACTTAAATCACCATTTTTGACGTGCTGAGTAAGCTGTTGAGGTTGTTGACCTAACAGGTTTGGTGCTGCTGTACACCAACCACTTGCTCCTGCGCATAAAGCTTCTAAAGCTAGAGGGTTACAGCCGTTATAAAATGGGAGTTCTCCTTTTGAGAGTTCCTGAATTTTATGCATGCGCTGAATATCACCGCTACTTTCTTTCACCATTGTAATGTTAGCAATGTTGTTAAACATACGAACAATTAACTCTGGAGACATATCAACACCACTCGTTGCAGGGTTGTTATACACCATAATTGGCAAAGTCGTTGCCTGAGCAATCGCTTGGTAATATTCAAAAATCTCTTGATCAGTTAGTTTCCAGTACGATACAGGAATCACCATAAGTGCATCTGCACCATAACTTTGTGCGATTTGCGCCTTTTTGATGGCTTGATCGGTGGTGAGTTCTGAAATTCCAATAATGACAGGTAAGCGTTTATTAATACTTTCAATAGAAGTTTTCGCGACTAAACACCACTCATCCCATTCAAGATAAGCGCTTTCACCAGTACTACCCAAAGGTGCAATCGCATCGCAGCCATTTTCAATAAGCAAGTCGAGCATTTGCTTTAGAACAGAAAGGTTAATGGTGTTGTCATCAGAAAATGGAGTAACAGGGTAGCCAATAATGCCGTGTAGTTTCATGGTTAAAGTCTCTTTTTAAATACAGTCAGAATGTTTTTTCAAAGCTTTACGTGCGTAGTAAGCAAAGTTCACTTTGTTGCGTTTATCGGTAGATACCCAGTCATGAGCTTCTGTTGCTAAAGCATGAGGGATGGGCTGAATTTGCCCGGCAGACATGGCTAAAAGTTGCAGTTGAGCTGCGCGTTCAATTAAAAGAGCCAAGTTGCAGGCTTCTTCAATGGTTTTTCCTGTAACCAGTTGACCATGATGAGACAGCAAAACAGCACGGTTTTTACCAAGTGCAGAAGAAATCAAAATACCTTCTTCATTACCTACAGGGACACCTGGCCAATGACCTACAAATGAGCAGTCTTCGTAGAGTGCGCAAACATCCATTTGGGAAATCATGAGCGGAATCTGTAGCATCGATAGGGCCGCTACATGGGTAGGATGAGTATGGATAATGCAGTTCACTTCGGGATGTTCTTTATAAATCCATGTGTGAAAACGGTTGGCTGGGTTTGCCATTCCTTCTTGATTGATTGGTTCTAAATCTTGGTTCACCTCAAGTAAATTTGAGGCAGTAATTTCATCAAAACCTAAACCGAAACGTTGGGTAATAAAGGAATCTTTATTTGGGCTACGGCAGGTAATTTGGCCTGCTAAACCAGCATCATGCCCATGATCAAATAAAATACGACAAGTGAGTGCAAGCTTTTGACGTTCAGTTAAATCTGAGTCGCTAATCCACTTTTGCATGTCTTGCTGTGCGTGTTGCATCAGGTCTTGTTTGTTTACAGAAGCAGTCTTCATCTCTTCTCCAGTCCAGTTGACCAAATTAAGTAGGTGAAGGCAGAATAGAAAATAACTGGATGAATCAATACATCCAGTTTTTATAAGTTATATGGTCCAGATGGGGCGAATATGCTAAGACCTTGGCAAGTACATTTTCGTATCGATGAAAGAGAAGAAAAAACAGTTTTTTTAAAGCTTACTAACTTGATTAGTCAGGAAATTTTAAGTGGCCGTTTGATGCAAGGGACTATGTTGCCAGGGTCTCGTAGCTTGTCAAAAGAACTAGGGATTAATAGAAAAACAGTACAAGCAGTCTATGAAGAATTAGAAGCACAAGGATGGCTGGTGACCCGTCCACGAAAAGGCACATTTGTGGCAGATATTTTGCCTGAAAAACAACTCAAAATAGAGTCAGTAGCTGAGCGAAAAGTTAATGAGAAGCCAATTATTCAAGAAGTTGCTTTATATCCACATAACGATGGTGTACCAGATCCGAGACTTATTCCCTACGAATTATTTTCACGAGCCTATCGGCATGCACTGATTAAAATTACGCAAAACCAGTACATGGGTTATGGCGACCCACGGGGAATGATTGAGCTAAGACAAGCCTTACAGCAAATGCTATCGATGGAACGTTTTATGAATGTTGCTGAAGATGAAATTTGTATTGTACGTGGTAGTCAGATGGGAATTTTTCTTGCATCTCGTGCATTACCCAATCGGCAGGGCGTTATTGTTGTTGAAGAGCTTTACTACCCATCTGCTTTTAAAGCGTTCCAATCAAATGGTTTTCAGGTCGTTTCTGTCAAATTAGATGAACAAGGTATTGTCCCTGATGATTTAGAACGGATTTTAAACGAACACTCGGTTGCTGCCGTTTATACGACTCCGCATCATCAGTACCCTACAACCGTTACTATGCCAATGAGCCGTCGTCTCCAAC
Organism: Acinetobacter nosocomialis; assembly: GCA_025736915.1. GTDB lineage: Bacteria > Pseudomonadota > Gammaproteobacteria > Pseudomonadales > Moraxellaceae > Acinetobacter > Acinetobacter nosocomialis_A. The sequence continues at coordinate 2,212,977 of CP107049.1, forward strand.
TCTTAGAGCTTTCAAAAAAATGGGGTTTTTATATTATTGAAGATGACTATGACCATGAATTTCACTATGACAGTCGGCCTATGCCGCCCTTAGCAAGTTTGCCTCATTCTGAATTAGTCATTCATGTGGGTTCATTGTCTAAAGTTTTTGCACCCGGTATTCGCTTGGGTTACATCGTGGCATCTTCACCAATCATTCAATCCATTACTGAAGATATTTTATTGATTGATCGGCAAGGTAATAACATTACGGAACTTGCGTTAGCAGATTTAATGCAGCGAGGGGAGATCAAACGACACATCCGTAAAATGAAAAAAATATATCAACTACGCCGTGACCATGCCTTAGCTGAGTTTCAGCGAGTTTTTGCTGAGTCTATTCAGATACAACCACCTGCGGGCGGAATGGCTTTATGGGTGAAGTTCCAGAAACCATTTACTCAAGATCAGCTTATAAAGTTAAAAGAACTCAATATTGATACAGAGCATAAGTTTAAACAAATTGGGTCTTCTAATTGTTGTATTCGCTTGGGTTTTGCTGCTTTATCAGAGAAAGAAATTACTGCTTTAATCGAGAAGCTAAATGAGATTCTTAATAAAAGAACAATGAACTCATAATCTGCTATTTCATTTTAAGAAAGTTCACTCTAATTGATCGTGATACTTTTGAATTTCTGAGACAAAGCTAAGCAGAAACGGTGTAACTTGTGACTTATATTCTTCAGTATGTAGCATTTCAAAAATTTGTTCAGGCGATTTGCTAAGAAGAGAGAAGCGTAAAAATAAATCTTCAAAAAAGTTGCTGCTCACTGTCGAAAGTACTCTTCTTAAAGAAACTAACATGTCGTCACCGCGACTAGATGCATGAACTAGAACAATCGGCTTGTCTATGATTTCGGTACGGGAAACCATCCAGTCAATTGCATTTTTAAGACCACCTGGAATACAACGAATATATTCAGGACTTGAGATAATAATGCCGTCTGCGTCAGAAACCGATTTGATGAAATCTTCCACTACAGTAGGCGTTTTTTCTCCTTCATTATCTGGAGAAAAGATAGGAAGACTATTAATTTGATCGAAAACTGAAAACTCAATACTGGACGGTGCTATATCCTTCATTGCTTTTAATAGCGCTGTATTGGTAGATACTTTTCTTGCACTACCCGAGATAGCCAAAATTTTCATAGCATCCTCTTTTTGCCTTTTTATTTAGGCATTAATAAATTCTTTAATGAACAACTCATATATATATATTAAAAAAGCGGATACACGATCCGCTTTTTTATTTTAAGAATGATTGCCTCGATAAGAGAGTGCTTCTGTGAGATGAGGACTTTGAATCATCTCACTTTGAGCCAAATCGGCAATGGTCCGTGCTACTCGTAAAACCCGATGATAAGCACGTGCAGATAAATTTAAACGCTGCTGAGCCATTTCAATCATTCGCTGTGACGTGTCATCCAGAATAGCGAACTGCTCTAATTGTTTAGGCGAAAGCGCTTGATTTAAACAATTTTGTCTTTGCATTTGTTGTTCATAAGCTGAAATTACACGCTGTCTTACAGCCGTAGAACCTTCAACAGGCGTTGGATCTTGTAGTTCCTGAGCTTTTAAAGGTGGTACATCAATATGTAAATCGATACGGTCAAGTAAAGGTCCTGATATACGATTTTGATAACGTTTAATACTCTCTGGTGAACACTGACAACGACTGTCTTGATTAAATGCATAACCACATGGGCAGGGGTTCATGGCTGCAATGAGCTGAAAGTTTGCAGGATAAGTAATTTGCCGGGCTGCACGTGAAATAATAATTTCTTTTGACTCGAGCGGCTGGCGTAAGACTTCTAATACTTTGCGATCAAACTCGGGCAATTCATCTAAGAATAGAACACCTAAATGGGATAATGTAATTTCACCCGGTTTAGGGTGTGAGCCGCCCCCAACTAGTGCAATTGCTGATGCTGTATGGTGGGGTGCACGAAAAGGACGCTGCCCAAAAGTATGGGGCGTATTTGAAATCGAATAAATACTAGCAACTTCAAGCGTTTCTTGAGTAGATAGTGGCGGTAAAATTGAAGGAAGACGTGAGGCGAGTAAAGTCTTCCCTGTGCCCGGTGGTCCTTTAAAGAGCAAGGAGTGCCCTCCAGCGGCTGCAATTTCCAGTGCACGACGTGGGCGTAGCTGACCTTTTACATCTGCAAGGTCAAATTTATACGGCATGTTATTTGAGCGGGAAGATGATTGCACCCGAGATAGCTTGGTATTTCCTAAAAAGTGTTCACAAACTTCTTTTAAATGACTCACCGGATAACACTCAAGATTTGGTAAATGACTAATATCCTGACTATTATTTTGGGGTAAAACAATTTTATGCTGGGCTTGCTGGCATGCCATTGCTAAAGTTAAAGCACCTGAAACTGGTCTTACATGACCATCTAGTGCTAACTCTCCAATAAATTCAAAGTCTTCTGTGCAGTTCTCTGGAAGTTGACCTGAGGCAATTAATATCCCTAATGCAATCGGTAAATCTAAACGTGAACCATCTTTGGGCAAATCTGCGGGAGCAAGATTAATGGTCAGCCGTTTAGTCGGAAACTGAAATCCACTATTAATAATGGCTGAGCGAACCCTGTCTTTACTTTCCCTCACTGCCGCTTCAGCTAGTCCTACAATCGTCAGAGAGGGTAAGCCTTGACTCACATGCACCTCTACCTCTATGAGAGGGGCATGCAAACCTAAAAGTCCCCGAGTATAAATTTTAGAAAAAGACATCTTATTGTTCCATTATGGTGCTTAATTTTTAATCGTTGTAAAGTATAAGTGCGCTACATTGGTGCTTATTTTTTATTCTTTAAAGTTTCTTCTAATAGACTCACTTGTTTTTGTAGCGCTTCTAAACGTTGGTTGGCTAAATGAAGTGCAGTTTTTTGTCTTTCGATTTCTTGTTTAGACACGAGGTCTAATTTCTCGACAGTTTCATTTAATAATGCACGTAAGTTTTTTTCTAAATCTTTTTTAGGCTCGTCAATTTGTTCCAAAATAGCCTGTAATAGAGTTTCTAGCATGAGATATCCAAACTGTTGTATTACCTTATGCTTGCCAGTTTAACACTGCTTGAACCTCGGATATAGGCTTCTCGGCTTTTCCATATTGGATAACGATAAAACGAAATAAAAACAGGACTGCAAATTCATTTTATTTTTAGTAGCTCATCTACATCTTGATAACTAAATAGGTTATAAAGAAAGCTCATGCAAAAGATTCATCTCCTCCAACCTTTGAAATATTGGCATGAAAATTGAACATAAAACCTTACTGGTGAAAAGAAGCCGAAGGAAACAAACATGAAGCTTGTAACTGCAATTGTAAAACCGTTTAAATTGGATGATGTGCGTGAAGCACTCTCTGACATTGGTGTACAAGGGATTACCGTAACTGAAGTTAAAGGTTTTGGTCGTCAAAAAGGGCATACAGAACTTTACCGCGGCGCGGAGTATGTGGTTGATTTCTTACCTAAAGTAAAAATCGAAATTGCGATTAGCGATGAAATGGTCGACGCAGTAATTGAGTCAATTACTCGTGTGGCAAGCACTGGGAAAATCGGCGACGGTAAGATTTTTGTGACTAACCTGGAACAAGTCATCCGTATCCGTACGGGTGAAACAGGACCGGATGCTGTCTAAATTGGCACAAAGCTTGCTGAGCAATAAATAGCTCGCAAATGAGGTTGGGGGACACGAATGAAAAAAATGCTTATGGCGCTGAGTCTAACAGGCGCACTTTTGGGTGGTACTGCCGCTTGGGCAGAAGAGACTGTAACAACACCGACATCTGAGGTTACAGCAACATCAACGTCTGCAGCTCCTGCAACAACTGCAGCAGCACCAGCCGCCGCAGTAACTCCGGCAGCTCCAGCACCGACACCAAAACTTGATACCGGCGATACATCTTGGATTTTAGTTTCAACAGCTTTAGTACTGTTGATGACGATTCCTGGCTTGGCATTGTTCTACGGCGGTATGGTCCGTAAGAAAAACGTCTTAAGTACCATGATGTTCAGCCTTTCTGCTGCAATTTTGGTAAGTTTGCTTTGGGTGATTGCTGGTTATTCACTCGCGTTCTCTGGCACAGGTGCATACTTTGGTGACTTGTCTAAAGCTATGCTCAACGGTGTAGGCTTTAATGCACTAAGTGGAACAATTCCTGAAAGCTTATTTGTTATTTTCCAAATGACTTTTGCCATCATTACTGTCGCAATTTTGAGTGGTTCAATTGCTGACCGTATGAAATATTCGGCTTTCATGGCATTCATTACCATTTGGGTACTTGTGGTTTATGCGCCAATTACTCACTGGGTCTGGGCAACAGACGGTTGGTTATTTAAAGCAGGCGCATTAGATTTCGCTGGTGGTACGGTTGTACATATCAACTCTGGTGTTGCAGGTTTAGTTGCAGCTTACATGCTTGGTAAGCGTATTGGCCTTGGCCGTGAATCTATGGCACCGCATAACTTAACTTTAACTGTAATCGGCGCAAGCTTACTTTGGGTGGGTTGGTTCGGTTTCAACGGTGGTAGTGCTTTAGGCGCTGGTGCTCGTGCAAGTATGGCAATTTTAGTGACTCAAGTTGCTGCCGCTGCTGCTGCGTTCTCTTGGTTAGTTGTAGAACGTATGATTCGTGGTAAAGCTTCTGTATTAGGTGGTGCATCTGGTGCTGTGGCTGGTTTGGTTGTGATTACACCAGCAGCTGGTTTCGTCGGTGTCGGCGGAGCTTTAGTGATGGGCCTCATCGGTGGTGTGGTCTGCTTCTGGGGTATTACAGCACTTAAACGTTTACTTAAAGCAGATGATGCATTGGATGCTTTTGGTTTACATGCGGTAGGTGGTATTGTCGGCGCAATTTTAACTGGCGTGTTCTATAGTGATGAAATCATCAAAGCAGCTAGTGTGACTTTAGCTCCAACATTTGCAGGTCAATTGTGGGTACAAGTTGAAGGTGTACTTGCAACTATGGTTTACAGTGGTATTGCAACCTTCATTATTCTTAAAGTGATTGATATTGTGATTGGTCTGCGTGTTAATGCCGATGATGAACGTATGGGTCTGGATTTAAGCCAACATGGCGAACGTATTGAATAATTCGTAATATATCTGCTGTCTTAAAAAGAACAGTCTTGCGCTGTAATCAAAGCGATGCTTTGATCTGGCTCAGGACTGTTTTTTTGTCTCATAGAATGCTGGTTCTGTAAGTGTAGAAATTTTGCTACACTAGGTCAAAGTAATTGACCCTATTAAGTCCGCTATGCATTGTCCATTTTGCAACGCCGCAGATAGTAAAGTCATCGATTCGCGTCTAGCCGCAGAAGGCTGTCAGATTCGTCGACGTCGTGAGTGTGTAAGTTGCGGTGAACGTTTTACCACTTTTGAAAGCTATGAAGTGGTGATGCCCCGTGTGATCAAATCGAATGGAAAAAATGAACCGTTCGATGAGGCGAAGCTACGTCGTTCGCTTATGCATGCCTTACAAAAACGTCCAGTGACACAAGAGCAGATCGAAACAGTTTTAAGTGATATTCAATTGCAAATTCGCCGTTTGGGTGAGCGTGATGTGAAATCCAGAACGATTGGTGAGATTGTCATGCAATCTTTATTTGCACTTGACCACGTTGCCTATGTTCGTTTTGCTTCGGTTTATCAAGACTTTCAGGATGTTGAAGCGTTTCGCCGCCAAATTGAGCAAATGCAACAACGTGAGCACTAATCATTTGAGATTTTTATGTCTGAGTTAAAACAAGATCAATACTGGATGCAGCAAGCCATTGAACTTGCCAAACGAGGACTCTATTCGACCAAGCCTAATCCAAATGTTGGTTGTGTCATCGTCAAAGATAATCAGGTGATTGGTGAAGGTTTTCACCCTAAAGCTGGTCAGCCCCATGCTGAAGTTTTTGCTTTACGCGAGGCGGGTGAACAGGCACAAGGCGCAACCGCTTATGTAACGCTTGAACCGTGTGCTCATTATGGACGAACACCTCCGTGTGCTGAGGCACTTGTAAAGGCACAAGTTAAAAAAGTGGTTGTGGCATGTCCCGACCCAAACCCGCTTGTTGCAGGTAAAGGTGTTCAAATTTTAAGAAATGCTGGTATTGAAGTAGAAATCGGTATTTGTGAAGACTTAGCAGCCAAACTTAATCAAGGCTTTTTAAAAGCGATGTCTACGGGCATGCCATATGTACGTTTAAAAGTCGCCTCAAGTCTAGATGGGCGTACTGCAATGGCATCTGGTGAGTCGAAGTGGATTACGGGTTATGCTGCCCGTCAAGATGTTCAACATTGGCGTGCCATTTCAGGTGCCGTGATTACAGGCATTGATACTGTAATTGCTGATGATTGCCAGCTGAATGTACGTTCACTCCATAATATTGATATCGAGACGGTTGCTCAGCCAAAACGAGTAATTCTAGATCGGAGAGGGCGTTTACCGCTCACCGCTAAAATTTTAGAAAATCCTGAAACTGTCATGGTGATGGGGCCATATCGTCAGGAACTTGCTGACTTAGGCGTGATACAATTAGAAATTCAGCCTTTAAAAACACTATTACAGGCCTTATCTAAGCAATACCAAATTTATGATGTGCTGGTTGAAGCTGGCGCAACATTGTCTACCGCCTTTTTGCAAGAAGGTTTGGTGGATGAAATGATCAGTTATGTTGCCCCGACTTTATTGGGGCAAAGTGCAAGAGCCATGTTCAACGCAGATTTTGAATATATGGCACAGCAACTTCGTTTTAAACTTCTTGATGTAATACAACTTGATCAAGATATACGCTTAAGGTTAATCCCTACGCAAGAGAAAGTATGAATTCAGAGCCTTCGGTTTACCACAAACGTCGTCATGCAGCCCGCACGACAGACGAATATCTTTTTCATCAGCTTGTACCATACTTAGGTAACAAGCGCCGATTGCTCCACCTGATTTTAGAAGCTCTGGAAATTACAGGGACGCTGAATAGCAAGAAAAAGAATCCTCCGATTTTTGCCGACTTCTTTGCGGGTAGTGGTGTGGTGTCTCGTTTGGCACGTCAAAACGGTTACCGTGTCATTGCGAATGACTGGGAACCTTATAGCCATGCGTTAAATCATGCGATTTTAGCCTGTGTCGATGCACCTGCGTTTAAAGAGCTTGGTGGATATCAAAAAGCCATCGATTATTTAAATAGGCTGCCTGAGGTTAAAGGTTGGGTAACGCATAACCTTTGCCCTCGTAACGATGATGTATACGATCCGTCGCGTGACCGTTTGTTCTTTAAGCGTCGTAATGGTATGCGCATTGATGCGATTCGCCAGCAAATTGCAACATGGCAGGCCCAAGGCGCAATTAATGATGTAGAAATGAGTGCTTTACTTGCGCCATTACTCTACTCAGCTAGTTTTGTGAGTAATACCAGTGGTGTATTTAAAAGCTTCCATCAAGGGTGGGGCGGACGTACACAAACGGCACTAGAGCGCATTGAATCATTGCTGTGGCTTACACCTAGCCGTTTTTGTGAGATCGGTGACCGTAAGCGTCCAGCTGCTGAAATGTGGTGTGTAGATGCCCAACATCTAGCAAATCAGATGAGCGGTTTTGAAGTAGATGTAGCCTATCTTGATCCACCGTATAACCAGCATGCTTATAGTAGTAACTACCATGTTCTAAATGCATTGACGTTATGGGATCAAGTCGATTTACCACCGCCAGATACCAAAGGCTATAAAAGTGGTATTGACCGTGCATGGCGTAAAGAGCGTCCAAGTCCGTACAACTCGTCTAAACATGCAAAAGATGCGTATGAAAAATTACTTTCAACCATCAATGCACGTTATATTCTGACCAGTTATTCGACCGATGGTAACATTGAGCCAAAAGATCTACTGATGGCCAATCTGGAGCGCGGAAAAGTTACTTTACTGACTCAAGATGTTCCACGTTATCGTGTAAGTAAACAACGACAGTCAGAGCGCGCACGTGTGCTTGAGTTTATTGTGATTACCGATACTCATGCCAAACCAGGACCGCCGTTACGTCAATTGTTAGGCCAGCTTTACCACTTTGCCGAGCTAGGTGGTGTAGATACTTCAGGTAACAGTACGCAGCTCGCACTTTGGTAAGCGCTGCAATTTAAGCAGTGTAAAAGATTTGGAGATTGAGCCATGTTTACAGGTATTATTGAAAGTTTAGGTAAAGTAGAAAGCCTACAAAGTGTAGGTGGCGATGTGCGTTTACGTATTCAAACCGATTTGGATATGTCTGATGTACATTTGGGTGACTCAATTGCAACCAATGGAATCTGTCTCACCGTGATTGAGTGGGGTGACAACTGGTATGCGGCCGATGTTTCTCGCGAAAGCTTAAACCGTACCACTTTGGGTAACTGGAAAGTGGGTCAACGTGTCAATGTTGAAAAGGCTATGCTACCGACAACTCGTTTTGGTGGTCATATTGTCAGTGGCCACGTTGATGGCGTAGGTGAAATTACCGTAGTACGTGAAGATGCTCGCTCAATTTATTATGAAGTGACAGCGCCTGTAGAACTTGCTAAATACTTGGCAGAGAAGGGTTCTGTAACTGTAGATGGTATTAGTTTAACCATTAACCATTTGCGCGGTAATATTTTAAGTTTGAACTTAATTCCCCACACAGCAGAACGTACCAATATTGGAACATGGCAAGTCGGTAGCAAAGTTAACCTTGAAGTCGATGTGTTAGCACGTTATATCGAGCGTTTATTACTGGGTGATAAAGCTGCTGAACAAAAAACCGAGTCAAATATTAGTATGGCTTTCTTGGCTGAAAATGGTTTTTTAAAATAAAATTTTAAATCGCCAAAATAAAAAAACCGGACGCTTATTCCGGTTTTTTTATTTTAAAAATTAATGCTTGGTCAGAGTAACCGAGTGTGTGCCGACCCATGGTTTATTGTGCTGGGTACGTGTAATTGAAAACTCACCTTTTTCTGACGCTCGTGTAAGCAAGATTGAAAGTGAATTAAAGTCGTTGTGACTCATATAAAGTTCTTGTGCTGAAAATGTCCATTGCTCACCCTGATTAAGCTGCTCAAGTTGCGTTGAAATCTGATGTGGAATGTCCATTTTTACCCTCATTAATTTTCATAAATAACCATGCGTTATTCTAATAATTATTTGAACTAAAAGAATATTATGCATGACCATTTTGTGACAATTAAATGTCATTTTGATGACAAAGAGGGTTTCACAAACTTTACTTTTCTATTTTTTCATCAGAAAACTTAGAATTCTTTAAAATGTATTCAATTTCTTCTTGAGCTGCCGAATTTAGCTTAGCTCGGAAAGCTGTTACCGACTGTTCAATTAAGCTCTCAGCTTCAAGTTCTAAACGAATGCGTAAACTTTCAAGCTCAGATAGGATTTGATCATCGGTAATGCTAAGTTTTACGCCAGAAGAGTAGTTAACTGCTGGGGTTTCAGGATTTTTTTGATAACGCGCAGTTTGTTCAGCAACTTCTTGTTCTAAGTGACTGCGGAAAGCTTGTAGAGCTTCAGTTTGTTCATTAAATTTACGAACTTCGTCTGCTTGTAATTCAGCAGCATAGGCTGCTTCCATTGCGCGCTTATCTGCAAGAGACTTTTCTAAAGCAAGCTGACGACGAATACGTGCCTGTTCGATTAACTCAGCTTTTAAGTCAGCATAAGCTTGTTCAATGTTTTGCTGTGACTCTAGCTGTGCCTTCTCATCATTGAGTACCCAAAGTTGAATAGGCGTCTGAGGCTCTAATAAATCACAAATACGTGCCAAATCCTGTTGATAGGCATGACGGACAGCTTCAGGCGCATTTAACCATCTTTTTTTAAAATCTTGCCCGACATTTAATGCCACCACAGTTCTCCTTTGTCCAACAGTATCTACATTTTAGCGCGTTATAATTTAAAGGTTCGAGGTTCTATACCTAAACGACGATACATTTTAAATTTTTCTCGGCCAATTTGCTTGGCTGCTTCATTATTTTCAACAATTTCTATAATGTGGCTAAAATGATTCACTTGTTCAAGTGCATGATTGTTAAAATTAAATACCAACCAGCCTTGTTCAGAAGGTTGTTTAGCCGAAATACATACGGCGGCGTCTGCCTGATCAATCCCATGTGCAATGAAACTGGTCGGATCAAAGCTCCACAATTTTTCATCAAGTGTTTGTTGTAACTGTACATCTGGGCAATACCACCAGATGTTTGAATGCTTCAGCAAAATCTTTCGACATAAACGGCAAGCACTATCGACTTGCCGTTCTTCACTGGTTTCAAACAGATAAAAGCTAACTTTAGCCATTCGTATTTACACGGTTAGCCAAGAATTGCATAAGTAGTGGTACAGGACGACCAGTTGCACCTTTTGCTGTACCTGATAACCAAGCTGTTCCTGCTACATCTAGATGAGCCCAACGATAGTCACGAGTAAAACGCTCAAGGAAGCAGGCTGCTGTAATTGCACCACCGTGTGGTCCACCAATGTTAGCGATGTCTGCAAAAGGTGAGTCCAATAGTTCTTGATAATCATCAATCACTGGCATGCGCCACACACGGTCAAATGACTGCTCACCTGCTTGTTGAAGCTCAGCTGCTAAGGCATCGTCAGGAGAGAATAAACCGCTTAGCACTTTACCTAATGCCACTACACAAGCACCAGTTAATGTTGCGATATCAACAACGACTGCCGGATTGAAACGTTTGATATACGTTAACGTATCGCAAAGAACTAAACGACCTTCTGCGTCCGTATTTAAAATTTCAACAGTTTGACCACTCATGGTCGTTACGATATCACCTGGACGGGTCGCTTTACCTGAAGGCATATTTTCTGCTGCTGCAATCGCGCCCACCACATGGATTGGAAGGCGTGCTTCACATAGTGCGCGGATTGTACCGAGTACAGAGGCTGCACCGCACATATCGAATTTCATTTCATCCATGCCAAGGCCTGGTTTTAAAGAAATACCGCCTGTATCAAAAGTAACGCCTTTACCTACAAGTACGACAGGTGCCTGTTCAAGGTTTGCTTGGTATTCAAGAGTGACAATACGACCTGGACGCTCAGATCCTTTGCTTACAGCAAGGAAAGCATACATGCCTAAGTCAGCCATTTGCTGCTCATTTAAGACAGTCACTTTGAGTAAATCAGGGAATTCGGCAGCTAAAGCTAAAGCCTGTTCAGCCAAATATTCAGGGAAACAGATATTACCTGGACGGTTTCCTAAGTCACGAGCAAAAGACTGACCAGATTGTACTGCGTGCACTAACGCAAGTTGATTTTCATCAAGACTGGTTTGTGGACTAATTAAATCAACTTGTTGTAACACAAATTCATTTTTTTTCGATTTAAACTCATCATAACCATAAGCTGCTTGAGTTAAGCTTAAGGCGAATAAATAATGGTATTCGACAGGTAATGCAGCAATATCAATTGCGATATGCTTAAATTTATTTTGTGTCGATTTGATAATGGTTTGTGCCAATTTTGCTAACTTAACTGCTTGAAGTTCAGCTGCTTTTCCTAAACCAAGTAGTTGGCTGTGAGGTTGAGTGTTAAGCTGACCAAATAATGGCAGTGTCTCATTGAAGTTAGCTTTATATTGAGACGCTGCAAGAATACTTTCTAGGTTATTGATTTGATATGTATTGAGGTTGCTTTGTAGCTGTTCTGAATCAACTAAAACCCACAAAGATTCATTAGATGTTTGTTCAGGAAAAGTCGTATAAGTTGTAAATTTCATGGCTGCCGTGATTGCCTATAGAAAGTTATGTTGGATTAAAACATTGAAACACTTTCAAGCATAGCGTTGCAATGTGCGGTTTTATATTTTTAACATTCGGGTAAACTAGCGTTCGTCCCGTTTAGCCTTTTGGAAGTATTAATTTGATTATTCGGCGTTATCTCGTCAAGCAAGTTGTCTCTACCTCATTGGTGGTCATTGCATTATTGACCCTAATCATGATGGGTGGTCGTCTGATCAAATACTTTGGTGTGGCGGCACAGGGGCGTTTAGATGCAAGTATTTTATTTAGCATCATTGGATACCGTTTACCTGAATTTTTAACACTCATTTTACCACTAGGATTTTTTATTGGTTTAATGTTGGTGTTTGGTCGTTTATATGTTGACCATGAAATGGCTGTCTTGAATGGTAGTGGGGTAAGTCGTCATCAGTTAGCGCGGTTACTCATTCCAATGACATTGGTTTATATGGTTTGTCAGTCTGTACTTATGCTATGGATGACGCCGTGGGGACTACGTGAATTTGAAAAACTAACGACGACCCAAGCTGTACGGACAGGCTTTGACTTGGTTCGACCAAGAGAGTTTATTTCTTCAGGGCCCTATACGATTTATGCAGGCTCATTGTCGGAAGACCGTAAAAACCTCAAGGATATTTTCTTTTATCAACGTGCGACCAAAGAAGGCAAGCCAGATGTCATGATTTTGGCAAAAGAGGCAACACGTGTTGAGATGGCTAATGATACAGCCAATGTTGTCGATCTGGTTCAAGGTCGCCGTTATGAAATATATCCGGGACAACCTAAATATACGCAAGCAGAGTTCCAGTCTTATCGTCTGCGTTTAGAAAATGATAAAGACGTCAAGTTTGAAAGTAGCGAAGTAGAAGCACTTCCAACTTCTAAGCTATTGGCTAAAACTAATGATCCAGTCATTAGAAGTGAATTGGGATGGCGTTTATTTGGTCCGTTTACCATTATTGTTGCCCTAATGATGTCGGTTGCATTGTCTGAGGTGAGTCCTCGACAAGGTCGTTATTATCGTCTTATTCCATCTATTTTTATTTTCGCGAGCCTGATTGTGCTTATGATTGCGATTAAGACTCGTATTAGTAAAGGTGAATTGGATATTTGGGCTTATCCAGCGGCTTTATTGGTTTATGCAATTGCAGCTGCCTTATTTTCACGTAAACAGAAATTAGGGCCGAAAATCAAGAAACAGATCAAGCGAGTGAAATTATAATGTTAGCACGTCGAATAGTCGCCAAATATGTGACGAAAACCACTGCGCTTGCAATGTTTGGTACCACCATTGTCTTATCTGTTTTGCAAGTCCTGTTTACTTATTTGGGTGAGTTGGGTGAGTTAAAGCCAGACTATAATGCATGGCAAGCTTTTATCTATGTATTATGGGGCGCTCCTCGTTATCTATACGAAATTTTGCCTATCTCGGCTTTAATTGGTGCTGTGATTGGGTTGGGTGCTTTAGCATCCAACAGTGAACTCATCGTGATGCGCTCAGTCGGGATTAGTTTATGGCGTATTGTGGGCTGGGTAATGCGTTCAGCTTTGCTACTCATTGTTTTATCTTTTGCGTTAAGCGAGTGGGTTGTTCCCTATACCAATGAGAAAGCACAAAGTATCAAAAGCCATCGTTCAGTAGCGGCTTTAGGCGAAGTGAAGGGCTATTGGTCACGAGAAGGGCAGCGCTTTATTTATATTGATTATGCAAACTCGCAAGGAAATTTAAGAGATATTCAGGTTGTCGACTTTGACAAAGAATATCACTTGCAGTCAGTAATTAATGCAGAGCAAGGAAAGTTTATCAAAGATGGTCAATGGTCTTTGCAAAAAGCCAGCCAGACCGACATTCTTACAGATGGTAATTCAATACAAAATAACCATGATCAGCAGTCTTTAGGGTTGGCTTTACAACCTAAATATGTACACATGGTGACTTTAGACCCTGAAGACTTATCTCCAAGTCAGCTCATTAGTTTTATGCGCTATATGGAGGAATATAGCCAAGTTCCTAAAACTTACCAATTGGCTTTCTGGCAAAAAGTTGCCTCTCCATTTTCATTGATTACGCTTGTATTAGTGGCGTGTTCTTTTATTTTTGGTCCACTACGACAACAGTCAATGGGTTTCCGTTTGGTGATCGCACTCTTTATTGGTTTAGGCTTCTATTACTTGCAAGATTTCTTGGGTTACGCAAGTTTGGTATATGCACCTTCTCCAGCTTGGTTTGTACTTGTACCTATTATTTTAATGTTTGGTGCCGGAAGTTACTTACTTTACCGTGCCCGCTAATTTGAAAGAATATGAATGGCTTTCTCAATGATCTGCATTGGTGAAAGCCATAGGAAAAAATAGAGTCTTCACCGAAAATTCGGTAAGATATTGCGATGAAATTGTAGACAAAAGAGAAATTGATTATGACGGATGCAACTGCTGGCAAGATCCCTCACGTTCTGGTCATTATGGACGGTGTTGGACACCGTGAAGCGATTGAAGATAATGCTTTTCTTGCAGCAAAAACCCCGAATTTAACTGCAATGAAAGCAAAGCATCCAAATAGTCTGATTTCTGGTTCTGGCGAAGATGTAGGTCTACCTGATGGACAAATGGGTAACTCCGAAGTTGGCCATATGAACCTTGGCGCTGGCCGTGTCTTGTACCAAGATTTTACCCGTATTACTAAAGACATTCGTACTGGCGACTTTTTCAAACATGAAGTGTTGATTGACGCTGTTGAAAAAGCAAAAGCGGCAGGTGGTGCAGTTCATATTATGGGCCTACTTTCTGAAGGTGGTGTTCATTCACACGAAGACCATATTGTGGCAATGTGTGAGCTTGCATTAAAACGTGGTGCAAAAGTTTACCTTCATGCATTCCTTGATGGTCGTGATACTCCTCCACGTAGTGCTCAACCTTCATTAGAAAAATTAGATGCTTTATTTGCTCAATATGAAGGCAAAGGGCGCATTGCAACCATGATTGGTCGCTACTTTGCAATGGACCGTGACAATCGTTGGGACCGTGTAGAACAGGCCTACCGTTTATTGACTGAAGGTGAAGCAGTTCGTACTGCAAATACTGCAGTTGAAGGTTTAGAGCTTGCCTATGCAGCTAATGAAAATGATGAGTTTGTAAAAGCAACTCGTATTGGTGATGTGGCCAAAGTTCAAGACGGCGATAGCGTTGTTTTCATGAACTTCCGTGCTGACCGTGCTCGTGAAATTACTCGTGCTTTTGTTGAAAAAGACTTTGCTGGCTTTGAGCGTAAAGTTGTACCGAACCTTTCTAAATTTGTCATGTTGACGCGTTATCAGGCAAGTATTGATGCACCTGTGGCATATATGCCTGAAGAGTTGAAAAACTCACTTGGTGAATATTTATCTTCTCTTGGCAAAACACAATTACGTATTGCTGAAACAGAAAAATATGCTCATGTGACATTCTTCTTTAGTGGTGGTCGAGAAGATGAATACCCAGGTGAGAAGCGTATTCTAATTCCATCACCAAACGTTGCAACATATGACTTGAAGCCTGAAATGAGTGCTTATGAAGTAACTGATGAACTCGTTAAGGCAATTAACTCAGGTGAGTACGATTTACTTGTTGTGAACTTTGCCAATGGTGATATGGTAGGTCATACAGGCGTATTTGATGCTGCGGTTAAAGCCGTTGAAGCAGTTGATACATGTTTAGGTCGTGTATACGAAGCTGTGATGGCGAAAAAAGGCCACATGCTTATTACTGCTGACCATGGTAACGTTGAGCAAATGCAGGACTACGAAAGTGGTCAGGTTCATACTCAACATACAACAGAGCTTGTACCGTTTATTTATGTTGGTCCAACACAAGCGACTATTGCAGAAGGTGGTGTACTTGCAGATGTTGCACCGACCATCCTTAATCTAATGCAGATTCCTGTACCTGCGGAAATGCAAGGTCGTAATCTGATTACATTATCTGCATAAGCGATAGGTGACTAAATGCTGCAACACAATATATATAAAGCTTTTTTTGGTAGTGTATTGATGTGTTGCAGCCACCTCGCTCTTGCTGCTCCTGTTGTAAAAGAAAAATTATCGCCTCAGCATGCTGATTCACAAGAATCTGAAGAAAGTTATGCAGAAGTCCCTATTGAATCGATTCAGCAGTTTGTACAAATTTACGGAATTGTTCGCGATAACTATGTCGATGAAAAGTCGGACGACGCTTTATTTTTACAAGCAATTAAAGGCCTTGTTAGTGGTCTAGACCGTTACTCCCGCTATTTGTCAGCTGAAGAATACCGTCAACTCATTCAATATACCGAAGGGGATCTTGCTTCGGTTGATTTCGCGTTAAGTCCAGAAGCACATATTCATAAATGGATGATTCGTGACCTGAAGGCGGGTTCAGACTCATATAAATTAGGCTTAAGAAATGGCCAAACTATTTTAAAGATCGACAATCAAGAGCTTAAGAATCTGACGCAAGATCAAGTATTTGGTCTGCTTTATGGATCGATAGGATCAACACTTCAAGTACAGACAGAAGAGTCAAATACCCCAATCAGTTTGGTTCGTAATAAAAAGATTGAAACCGATATCGAATCTGTCATGTTACATAATCAGGTATTGGTTTTAAAAATTAGAGTGTTCCAGCAAGATACTGCCAATGAGATTAAACGTTTAATTGAAGAAAATAGTTCTTCGCGTTTAAAAGCCGTATTAATTGATTTACGAAATAACCCAGGTGGGCTGTTATCTGCTGCCGTTGAGTCAGCCGATTTATTTTTAAATCATGGCATTATTGTTTCTACAAAAAGTCGTTCGGAAGGCAATCAGCAATTTCAGGCTTTACCGGGGAACGATTTTCAAAATATAAAAGTTGGTATTTTAATTAATCACCGATCTGCATCGGCTGCAGAAGTTTTTACTGCTGCAATGAAAGAGCACCAGCGTGCATGGGTCATGGGTGAAAAAAGTTATGGAAAGGGCGTTGTACAAAAGCTTTTCCCTTTACCAAGTGGGGCAGCCTTACAAATGACGGTCTCACATTACTACACGCCGAACGGTAATATGATTGAAGGGCAAGGTATTCAGCCTAACCAGACTTATCCCTTACCTCCAGAAATGAAAGAAGAAGTGTATTTAGATCGTGTTGCTGATCTACTTCTAAAAAGGAAGTAAGCTTTATACTTCCTGTTCAGTTTCAGTATCTAATCCAAATTTCTTCAAACGATAGCGTAAAGAACGGAAAGTCATTCCTAGTTTTTTAGCTGCTAAGGTTCGATTCCAATGAGTCATATTGAGTGCATTGAGCAAGATATCTTTTTCAATACTTTCTAAATAACGCTCCAAGCCCTCAGTAGGCAATTTCTTTACAGTCTGTGGAGCAGCATTCGCCGGACTCGGTAAGCTTTGAGATGCCGATGTTATTGGATGAGGAATATTTGCTCTTAAAGGTGCAGGATGCAAATGTGGTATATCAATGTTGGCATCGTCACTTAAGGTAATTGCTCGCTCAATCATATTTCTTAATTCGCGAACATTGCCCGGAAAGTGCTGCTGTAACAAGTAAGTTTCAGCTGCTTCGGTTAATTGCTTAGGTGGGGTTTCCCACTCCATACAAATTTTCTGAATAAAGTGATTTGCAAGTAGCAAGACATCTTCACCACGTTCACGTAGAGGCGGTAACATCAGGTCCATAACGTGGATACGGAAGAATAAATCCTGACGGAATTTGCCTTGTCTAACCAATAAATCTAAGTCTTGATGGCTCGCACTAATTACCCGAAAATCAACATCAATTTCCTGATCGGAACCGACGGGACGAATCTTTTTCTCTTGTACTGCACGGAGCAGTTTAACCTGCATACTTAATGGTAATTCGGCAATTTCATCTAAAAATAAACTACCGCCATGAGCCGATAAAATTAGGCCTTGTTTGTCTTGCGTGGCACCGGTAAAGCTACCTTTTTTATGCCCAAACAGCTCACTTTCCATGAGTTCGGTTGGAATAGCGCCGCAGTTAATCGCAATAAAAGGACCTTCACTACGGTTACTCAGTCGATGAACTAGGTTAGCAACGACTTCTTTACCTGTTCCAGACTCACCCGTAACAAATACCGGTGCTTGAGAGCGAGCAATTTTTTTAATTGCGATGCGTAATTGTTGAATAGGTAGAGAACGACCGATTAATAATTTGTTTTCTAAAGCACTCTCGGCAAAATCATGCTCTGCTTTTTGCCGATTCAAGGCTTTCTGTAATAACTGATCTAGATGTACTTGGTTGATGGGTTTGCTTACAAAATCAAAAGCACCTGCTTTTAATGCTGCAATTGCAATATCCATATTGCCGTAGGCAGTTAAAACCGCAATGGGTGTGTTGGTGTAATTTTGAGAGACATGTTTGACTAAATCTAACCCACTTCCATCGGGTAGGTTTAAATCGGTTAAACATGCATCGTAATGAAACTGTGTGAAGAGTTGTTTGGCCTGTTCAACCCGATAAGCAAGATGTGTTTTAATCCCCATTCGTGCAAGTGTCATTTGCATTAAAAGGCACAAATCTTCTTCATCGTCTACAAGCAAAACGAGTGGTTGCTGTTCTGCCATTTCCCCAAAAACCTAATAAAAAATCAATATATTATTGGGCATTCTATTCTGAAGCATGCCCCTTGTTTTTGCTCTACATAGGTGAGCTTTGCATGGTTTGCCTCACAAAAACTATGAGACAAGTATAATCCTAAACCAGTTCCATTAATTTCGGTACTAAAAAATGGTTTAAATAATTGAGATATATCACGTTTTGAAACACCTTCACCGTAATCGATCACATCAATATAAATTTTATTTGTTTGCGAATGAATGTTGATCATGACATTCGGTGAGTCGGGTGCATTGTGTCGTAGAGCATTTCGCACCAGATTGATCATGACTTGTCTTAATTGTTTTTCGTCAAATAAAAATTTTAAAGAACGATCAGAAATTTTGAGCTGAATAGAATGCTTAACGTCAGATAAATCTTCATCGAGTAATGTATTTATAAAGTAGTTTAAGTTAATCTGAATGGGGTGTGTTCTTTCACTACGAGCAAGTCCTAAGGTGTCTTGAACAATACTATCAATGCGTTTGGTCTGTTTGCCAATCATATGGCGTAAAGTATTTTGTTGTTCTAGGTCGCTGTCTTTAAGTAGCTCATTTGCTTGAACAATTGCAGCAAGGGGATTGCGGATTTCATGTGCAATACTTGCTGAGAGTTGCCCTAAAGCGGCAAGTTTGAGCTGCTGTGCTTGCTGATTAATTTGCTGGGCATCTTGTAAAATAAGCAGTGTTAGCGCTTGTTGCGGAACTAAAAGATGCTGCACTTTAATATTAATAGAATAGGCTGATAGCCGAGACTCAAAAATAAATCGGTCACCTTCTTGTAAGTCACCAAACTTCAATATTTCAAATAAATCGGCATGCCATTTAGCTAAGGGATATTTTTCACTGGCAAATTGAGGTGGAATTCCTAAAAGAGAGCAGGCGGCTGGGTTACTTAAAACAATGTCGTAGTTTTCATCTAAAACTAAATAGCCTTCTTCAATTTGTTCTAAAATATAACGGTTAATATTTTGTAATTGATAAAGTTCTATTGATTGGTGAAAGGTGAGTGCTTCAAGTAATTTAAAACGCTGCACGGCAATTTGCCCAATACCATGCACCACAAAAAATAAGAAGGCCAGTAGGGCGCTATTACCGATCGTATTTAGATTGTTGTAGTCGAACAAACTACCCACAAAGCGCTGGTAAATAACTGCAATGATCGCAAGTAAGGTAATGATTAAAGACATTCTTGCGCTGAGCAAAATTGCCGAGGTAAAGATTGCAATTACATAAAGTAGACTAAGCTGTAAATTTGGTTCACCAACAGAAAAAGTCAGCAAACTCAAACAAATAACATCGACAATAAAAAATAAAGCAAGCTGGCGTGTTGCTTGAGTCGCAACCAATTTAAAGCATAACAACTGAAGAAGGCTTAAGAGCGAATAGCCGAGTAGTGTGTAGAAATATAAAGCAGGGTGCTGCAAACTATTGTCGGTTTGAGCATTGGTTGAAACCAAAATAATAGTCAGGCTAACCGCAATAATAAGACGGTATAAACCATACCAAGTGCCCAAACGAAAAATCGTATGGGACAGGGATGAATTTAAAGGAGAGTGCATGTAAGTCTGATTATGGTTTGATCAGACCGTAACGAATCGCAAGATGTGTGAGTTTTACATCACTATCAATTCCTAACTTTTCAAAAATACGATAACGGTAAGTATTTACAGTCTTCACACTCACAAAAAGTTTATCGGCAATTTCTTGTGCGCTAATACAGTTGACGACCATCATCGCAACTTGCATTTCCCGCTCCGATAACGAATCAAAAGGGGATTGTTGGGTGTCGGATAAATAAGAGCTTGCTAGCTGCTCGGCAATATCGGCACTAAAATATTTACCGCCCTGCATGACTTTATTAATTGCACGTACCATCTCGGCAATTGGCGCACCCTTGGTGATATAGCCTTTTGCTCCAGCTTTTAGCAATAAAGACGGGTAGGGTTCTTCAGCAAGGCCACTTACAGCAATGACTTTGGTCTCTGGGGCTGTTTGTAATAAACGACGAGTTGTTTCTACACCACCGATGCCCGGCATGTTGACATCAAGTAGTACGACTTGCGGATGTTGCTGGCGAACGATAGCAATTGCTTCTTCCCCAGATTCGGCTTGTCCAATTACCTCAACATCTGCATGATCTTCTAACATACGGCAAATACCCGTACGTACCAGTTCATGGTCATCGACAACTAAAACTGTAATCAAGAAGACCTCCTTTCTTTCAAAAAACAAGTTTTTTGTTACATAAAGCAAAATAAGCTTGCAATGGAATGACAAAATTAGCAATCCTATTCTTCTATAGTGAGCGAATAGTTGTGCACAATTGTGTCGGTAAAGCTTTATACCTTATATCCCAAATGTAAGGCATAATGATAGTAAGCGCAAATGTGTGTCACCCTGAGTCGAGTATTGTGCCGTGAAAAATTCTAAAAAGTCTTTAATGCATGTGCTAAGCATGTCTATTTTGCTTAGTTTGAGTTCAACAAGCTTTGCAGAACTCGTCAATAACCCGTCCTCAGGGAGTACTGGTACTGCAAGTTTAAATTGGTCAGCAGCGGATGCTAGTCAACTTTTAAATGATGAAGATGATGAGCCGACGCCGCAAGGTTCAACTTCTGTAACTACAACTTTGCGTGGCGGTAATGCGCCAAAAGTTATTAGCTCTGCACCTAGAGTTGCTCCAATCCGTGATACTGGGGGTTATAACGCCCAGCCGAGTGTCAGCGCACGTGCTGCACTTGTGATGGATGCACAAACAGGTGAGGTCCTTTATAGTAAAAATACCAACGCATCGGTACCGATTGCGTCTATTACCAAATTAATGACAGCAGTTGTAACGGCAGATGCGCGTTTAAACATGTCAGAAGAAATTACACTTGAGCAAATCGATTTTGCTGGTGCAAATGGTAAAAACTCAAGCTCAACCTTACGTGTTGGCGACAAGATGAACCGTGCAGAAGTTCTTCTATTTGCTTTAATGAAGTCTGAAAACCCTGCAGCGGCAGCTTTAGCACGTACTTATCCGGGCGGTCGTCCTGCATTCGTAGCAGCGATGAATGCGAAAGCACGTTCTTTGGGTATGAGTGCAACTCATTATTATGAATCAACTGGTTTAGACCCACGCAATGTTTCTTCTGCGCGTGATTTAGGGATTTTGGCGAGTACAGCATCTCAGTATGGTTTGATCCGTCAATTCTCGACAACACCAACCTATGACTTTAATTTAGGTTACCGTGTACTCAAGTCAAACAACACCAATGCTTTAGTGCGTAATGGTGGTTGGAATATCAACTTATCTAAGACTGGTTATATTAATGAAGCAGGCCGCTGTGTTGTGATGCACACGACTGTAAACTCACGTCCAGCAGTGATTGTATTGCTTGGTGAGCCAAGTACACAGGCACGTAATAACGACGCAACTAACTTATTAGGTTGGTTGAGTAATTTGCCAAAACGTATTTAAGTTAAATATTTTAAAAACGCTTCTACTAAGAAGCGTTTTTTTTATGGCATTTAAAAAAGCATAAAAAAACGGCTGTATGAAACAGCCGTTTTTTATAAAAACTCAGATCTTACATATTAGATAAAATCGAATCTTTTACTTGGTCCATTGTTGCATCAATTGACAACATCACTGCATCAGCACATTGTTTGATTGCAGTATCAGGATCTTTCAAGCCATTACCAGTTACTGTACATACGATGACAGAACCTTCAGCAATTTTACCCGCTTTAATGTCACGGATTGCACCGCCGATAGAAGCAGCAGATGCTGGCTCAACAAATACACCTTCATACATAGAAAGTAAGCGTTGAGCCTCTAAAATCTCGCTGTCTTGAAGTTCATCAAACCAACCCTTAGAGTCACGTACTACAGCTTTTGCATGGTTCCAGCTTTGTGGGTTACCAATACGGATTGCAGTTGCAACTGTTTCAGGGCTTTCAACTGGAGCACCACGTAAGAATGGAGCTGCGCCAGAAGCTTGGTAACCTACCATTGTTGGTAAGCCTTCTGGTTTAGGGCCAGTGAATTGATCGGTCGCAGCATCGTAAACAACTTGTTCGAACTGATCAGCAGGTTGGTTTGCTACAGCTTCTGTATAACCCATCCAGTGAGCGGTGATGTTACCGGCGTTACCTACTGGCAAGCAGTGATAGTCCGGCGCACGGCCTAGAGCTTCAACGATTTCATAAGCAATAGTTTTTTGACCTTGCAAACGGTAAGGGTTGATTGAGTTTACAATTGTTACAGGTGCTTGATCAGCCACTTCTTTAACTAGACGCATACCATCATCGAAGTTACCACGGATTTGCATAGTGATCGCACCATACATCATGGCTTGAGCCATTTTACCCATCGCAATTTTGCCTTCTGGAATCAAAACAAATGCTTTGATACCAGCGCGAGCAGCGTATGCAGCAGCAGCAGCAGACGTGTTACCC
This sequence comes from Acinetobacter nosocomialis, assembly GCA_025736915.1. Lineage (GTDB taxonomy): Bacteria > Pseudomonadota > Gammaproteobacteria > Pseudomonadales > Moraxellaceae > Acinetobacter > Acinetobacter nosocomialis_A. The sequence continues at coordinate 2,235,860 of CP107049.1, forward strand.
GTAGATGCACAGATAATCGCTTTAGAGCCTTCTTCAACCGCTTTGGTTACAGCCATGGTCATACCACGGTCTTTAAATGAACCAGTCGGGTTTAAGCCCTCATATTTCACATAAATTTCAACATCTTTGCCAATAATACGTGGAATATTCTCAAGTTTAATGAGTGGGGTGTTGCCCTCACCCAAAGAGATAGCACGAGTAGTTGCCGAAACTGGCAAACGGTCACGATAACGATCTACAAGACCAGTATAACGATTGGCATTAGACATGATGGTGTTCCAATTAGAGGTGAAGCGGGAGAGGGAATCTTTCCCTCAACCTGATTAACTATCGAGCGATTCTAAACGAATTCTTACGATTTCGCCACGAATAGCAGGTAATGCTTGGATTTGCGCAAGAGCATCATCCATTTTTGATTCAACGATTGGATCGGTCAAAATTACGATTGGAATGAGGTCTTTTAAGCGTGATTGTTGCATGATGGCATCAATACTGATCCCGGCACGGCTTAAGATGGTCGTTACATCTGCAAGTACACCAGTCTGATCTTCAGCATTTAAGCGGATGTAATAACCTGTAGTCATTTCTTCACGGCTTAAAATTGGCATATTTGTTAATGCTTCAAAAGCAAGTTGAGGAATTGTACCTGCGCCATCTTCTGTATATGAGATGTCACGAACAATATCAATCACATCGGCAACAACTGCAGAAGCTGTTGGGCCTGCACCAGCACCAGCGCCGTAGTACAGCGTTGGACCAACTGCATTTGCCTGAACTAAAACAGCATTTTTAACACCGTTTACGTTAGCAATAAGTTGCTCATCTGGAATAAGTGTTGGGTGAACACGTAATTCAATACCATGTTCAGCACGACGGGCAATACCTAAATGTTTAATGCGGAAGCCAAGCTCTTCGGCATACTTCACATCTTGTGCAGTAATTTTGCTGATACCTTCGGTATAAACTTTATCGAATTGAAGAGGGATACCAAAAGCACAAGACGCTAAAATTGTAAGCTTGTGTGCAGCATCAATACCTTCAACGTCAAAAGTTGGGTCTGCTTCTGCATAACCGAGTTCTTGAGCTTCTTTTAATACATCATCAAATGCACGACCTTTCTCACGCATTTCAGTGAGAATAAAGTTACCTGTACCATTAATAATGCCTGCAAGCCACTCGATATGGTTTGCAGCAAGGCCTTCACGGATTACTTTAATAATTGGAATACCGCCAGCTACTGCTGCTTCATAAGCAATTTGCACAGCATTGTCTTCAGCTGCTTTAAATAGTTCATTGCCATGTTCAGCGAGTAACGCTTTGTTTGCAGTAACAACTTGCTTACCGTGTTTGATTGCTTCCATGATGACTTCGTAAGCAGGGTGAATACCACCCATCACTTCTACAACCACATCTACATCGGGTTGACGAACGATATCAAGTAAGTCTGCGCTTTGTTTAATCCCTTCTAATTCAAGATCTGGACGAGGGCGGCGTGTTCCAACGTGGGTAATTTGAATTTCTCGACCGGTGCGACGTTTAATTTCAGCGGCATTTTCTTGTAGTAGTTTAAGGGCTCCTCCACCTACGGTTCCTAAACCGAGTATTGCCAGGCGAACTGGTTTCACGTCACACTCCATATCATCATTTAATCATTTAGTTGAAGCTAGATCATAGCTAAAAAAAACGCCAGACTCTAGCGCTTTTCGTGCCTGTTCAATCAATTAGAGTGCGATGTTCGGAAAAGCAGAGTAGATCAGTCTTTAAACACTGATAGAAAAAGTATTAATTATTGGAAAAACAAAGCGCTGCAATAAGAGCAGCGCTTTATTGAAGAGATAGCTGATTAATCATTCATCAGCTTAATGGATGTTATTTATCCAGTTTTTTAACCAATTCATCTGGTGTTAAGTAGCCACCCAAGTACTCGCCATCAACATTATAGATTGCAGGAGTACCATTCACACCCATGTTTAAACCAAGTTGATATTGTTCGCGAACAGGATTTTTACATTGCGCAGGTGGCATACTAACGCCTTGTACAGCTTGGTTAAATGCAGCTTTACGGTCTGCACTACACCAAACGGCTTCCATGGTTGGCATGAATTGTTCGCCACGTGGCCAAGCAATGTAACGAACCTCAATACCCTTTTCATTAATTTCAGGTATGTGCTCATGTAGTTTATGGCAGTAAGGACAGCTTGCATCGGTAAACACATAAATCACATGTTTAGCCTTACCGCCCTTAGCTGGGTAAACAATCAAATCTTCATTTTTTAAAGCTGCAAGGTGCTTTTTATTTTCTGAAGCTTGAAGGTTATCGCCTATATTATGCAGCTCTTTACCACCTAAACGGATGACATCACCTTGAATAAGGTATTTACCATCACTAGTTGTATAAATCGACGTCATGCCTTCGAGATTTACCCAATATAAATTAGGAACTTCAGTAGGCTTGATATCTAAAATTTTGGCGTTGATATTTGCATTCTTAAATTGTTTTTGCAAAGTTTCAATTAAACGCTGTTTAGCATTACGTTCAATAATAGTTGAAGCTTCCCCAGTAGCAGGTGCGGTCGCTGTGAGCGCATCTTCTTTTTGTGGTTTGTTTTCTTTAGAACAAGCACTGAACAACAAGCTAGAAGCCAAAGCACAGGCAAGAAAAATTTGAGATCGGGTAAAGGACATAGATAACCCTTATTTCATCAGTATTTATAGTCAGAAGCTGCTAAGCATAACAAAAAATCTAGTATGTATTGTTAAAACTTTCTTAACCTTTGTGAACGAAATCAAACGATTGTTCGCTGAATTTCAAATAATTCGTTTAAAAAATTTTAACCTCTAGGGTGATGTTTTTCATGTAATTGTTGCATTCTGACTTGTGCTACATGGGTATAGATTTGGGTAGTAGATAAGTCACTATGACCCAGTAACATTTGTACTACGCGTAAATCGGCACCATGATTAAGTAGATGCGTTGCAAAGGCATGGCGTAAGGTATGAGGCGACAGCTCTGCCTGAATATTGGCTTGTAAGGCGTAACGTTTAATCGCATACCAAAAGTTCTGACGGCTCATGATTCCGCCATGTTGAGTTAAAAATAAATAGTCAGTGGAGCTTTTATAAAGTTGTGGACGTGCATCGTTTAAGTAGCGCTCTACCCAGTCACAAGCATATTGCCCTAAAGGCACCAAACGTTCTTTATTGCCTTTACCGGTAATACGTAAATAACCTTGTTTTAAATTGATCAGCTCTAAGCGTAAATTGATTAACTCAGAAACACGTAAACCACAAGCATAAAGGACTTCAAACATTGCTCGGTCACGTAAGCCTAAGGCTGTGGTAATGTCAGGTGCTTGAATAAGTGCTTCAACGTCTTCTTCTGATAAATCTTTTGGTAAAGCTCGGCCAATTTTTGGTGAGTGATGAATCGCTACAGGATTATCGCTTCGTAATTTTTGTTCACGTAGAAACTTATAAAACTGACGTAAGGCAGATAAACAACGTGCAATTGAGCGTGGACTTTTTCCTATTTTGGTGAGTTCAATCAGCACATCAGAAATGTCGTCGCTCGACCATTTCGGCAAACTATTTTTTTTATGAAGCTCGCTGCATTGAATAAGGTCAGATAAATAGGCATTGCGCGTATGCGGACTCACTGTTTGTGCAACTAAATAGTCGCGAAAACCTTGTAAAAAGCTCAAATGTTCAGGAATTTGAACAGGGCTTGGAATACGCGGTTTTTTATTTATCATAAACAATATCCTCTAAACCACTGTACTTTAAAAGAAACTTTAAGATTTGTCGATTAAAGTAGGTGAGAATTGAAATCTAACCTTATTTGGTAATTATTCTCATTTATATGTATACTAGAAGAAAAGGTTTAGGATCGGATGCGGTGCGTTTATCAGCGTTGAAAGTGAAGCAAGCGGCTACCATCACCAAAGTAGATCGGATGACACAAACGTCCGAGCAACAAGATTTGGTCGCAATTCGTTTGGAAAGCTTGGGCTTTGTACCAGGTACTCGAGTGGAAGTGATTACCAAGGGCATTTTTGGTGGTGATCCGATCTTAATCCAAATTGGCTTTACTCGTTTCGCTTTACGTAAGGCGGAAGCGGAAAAAATCGAGATTCAGTTAGAAGGAGTACCCGCATGAGTGATGCGCTACGTATTGCCCTTGTGGGAAACCCGAACTGCGGTAAAACTTCTCTGTTTAACCATCTAACTGGAACAAGACAAAAAGTTGCTAACTATGCGGGCGTAACTGTAGAGCGTAAAGTCGGTAACTTTCAGTTACCTTCAGGTCGTGCAGTTCGTGTACTGGATTTACCAGGTACCTATAGTTTGCAGGCAACCAGTCCAGATGAAGAAATTACCCGTGATGTCTGCCAAGGCAAAATTGCCGAAGAGGGACAGCAAGATGCTTTTTTATGTATTGTCGATGCGACCAACTTAAAACTGCACTTGGGTTTGGTGCTTGAAATTATTGAATTAGGTCGTCCAATTCTGGTTGTGTTGAACATGATGGATGAAGCGCGTCGTCGTGGTATCCAGATCAATACACAGAAACTCTCTGAGCGTTTAGGTGTTCCTGTTGTTGAAACAGTTGCCGTACGTAACTCAGGCATTGAAAACTTATTGCATGCGCTTGACCAAGAGAAATATACCGTACCGCATACTGAACTGAGTGGTTTAAGTGGTGGGCATCATCAGAAAATCGAAATGATTTTTAAAGATGTGGTCAATTTTGTTGATCATGATGATAAGCGTACTGATTTTCTAGATCGAATTTTCTTACATCCTGTGTTGGGTTTACTCAGCTTGGCAGTGATGATGTTTATTGTCTTTCAGGCGGTATTTGCTTGGGCTGAACCTTTTAAAGCTGCAATTGAAGATGGCGTAATCCCATGGTTAGGTGAATGGTTAAATGGAGCTATTCATCAGCCTGTGCTACGCAGTTTAGTGGTAGATGGTGTTCTCGCGGGAGCGGGCACAGTATTGGCATTCTTGCCACAAATTTTGATTCTCTTCTTCTTTATTTTGGTACTCGAAGAATCAGGTTATTTACCGCGTGCAGCGTTCTTGCTCGATAAATTAATGTTTAAAGCTGGCTTGAGTGGCCGTTCTTTTATTCCATTATTGTCGAGTTTTGCCTGTGCGATTCCCGGTATTATGGCAACCCGAAGTATTAGTGATTCACGTGACCGTTTTACCACGATCATGGTTGCACCTCTCATGACATGTTCGGCACGTTTGCCTGTCTATGCCTTGTTAATCGGTGCATTTATTCCAAGTCAAACTGTTCTAGGGATTTTCAACTTACAAGGTTTGGTGCTGTTTGGTTTATACATGGCGGGTATCTTAAGTGCGCTTTGTGTTGCCTTTGTGATGAAGTTCTTGCGTAAAGACAAATCACAACATGCCTTGTTAATGGAGTTACCAAGTTATCGTTTTCCTGACCCAAAAAGTATTGCTATTGGGTTGATGGAACGCGCAAAGATTTTCTTACGTCGTGTTGGTGGGATTATTGTTGCATTAACCATTATTCTTTGGTTCTTGTGTACTTTCCCTCAAGCACCAGAAGGTGCAACGCTACCGGCAATTGATTATAGTTTTGCCGGTATGCTCGGACACTTTATTCAGCCTTTATTTGCACCGCTTGGCTTTAACTGGCAAATCGTGGTGGCTTTAATTCCTGCGATGGCTGCTCGTGAAGTTGTGGTCGCAGCATTAGGTACGGTATATGCGTTGTCTGGTGCTGATGATAATGCTGTTGCACAAGGGCTTGCCCATTTGATTAGTGCAAATGGCACAGGCTGGTCACTGGCTACAGGCTTGTCTTTATTGGTCTGGTTTGTTTATGCACCACATTGTTTAGCAACTTTGGCAACGGTACGCCGTGAAACAGGTTCATGGAAACATGTGGCAGTCATGACAGCTTATCTATTTGGTTTGGCTTATCTCATGTCATTTTTAACTTACCAAATTGCATCACGCATTTGGGGTTAATAGGAGGCGCTTATGTTTGATTACCTTATTGTTGCTGTATTGGTGTTGTGGAGTGCCATTGTTGTCTTTAAAAAGGTATTTCCTCAAACATCCGCTTCAGTATTTCTTGCCCTATCAACCCAGTGTCAACGGTTGGGCTGGCAGCGTTTGGCGACATGGCTGAAGCCTAAACAGGCTGCTGGTTGTGGCGGTAATTGTGGTTGTTCTGCTGATGATACTCCTGCACAAAAGTCCGCTCCGGTACAAACGGTGAAGTGGCGTTAATTTTTCTGTATAAAAAGCCATCGAATGATGGCTTTTTTACGCACTGACACAAAAAAAGTAGAATAAAAGTCAAACTGAAAAAGTATTCAAAACAGCAAAGTGCTAACATTTTTGCCATTCTGTCGATTGATAAATTGTGGGGCAAAAATGTTAATACAACGTGGTGGGTTAAAAGTTGTAGCAGGCTTGGGTATATCAGGTGTTTCTGCTGTAAATTTCCTGCATGAACAAGGCTACCAAGTTGCAGTAACGGATTCTCGCCCCACACCTCCTGGACATGATCAAATTCCTGCAGATGTGAAGACCAGTTTTGGTCAACTCGACCAAGAATTATTACTACAAGCAGAAGAAATTATTTTAAGCCCGGGCCTTGCCCCACAATTACCAGAAATTCAGGCTGCCATTGCTCAAGGGATTTCTGTGGTGGGTGATATTCAGCTACTTCGCCGTGCAACTGATGTGCCGATTGTTGCGATTACGGGTTCAAATGCAAAAAGTACCGTAACCACCTTAATGGGTTTAATGGCTAAAGATGCAGGTAAGAAAGTTGCCGTTGGTGGCAATCTTGGTCGCCCAGCTCTAGATTTATTAAAAGATCAACCAGAGTTATTGGTACTTGAGTTATCAAGTTTCCAGTTAGAAACCACCTCTCACTTAAATGCTGAGGTGGCTGTGGTATTGAACATGAGTGAAGATCACTTGGATCGTCACGGCAACATGTTAGGTTATCACCAAGCAAAACACCGTATTTTCCAAGGTGCCAAGAAAGTTGTATTTAACCGTGATGATGCTTTGAGCCGTCCTCTAGTACCTGATACAACTCCAATGCAAAGCTTTGGTCTAAATGCACCTGACTTAAATCAGTACGGCGTTTTAAGAGATGCTGACGGTACACTTTGGCTTGCTCGTGGCTTGCAGCGTTTAATTAAAAGCTCAGACTTATATATTCAAGGTATGCATAACGTAGCCAATGCTTTAGCGTGTTTAGCATTAGGTGAAGCAATTGGTTTACCTATGGACTCTATGCTTGAAACTTTAAAACACTTTAAAGGTTTAGAGCATCGCTGTGAGTATGTAAAGACCGTGCATGATGTACGTTATTACAATGACTCTAAAGGAACCAATGTGGGTGCGACCCTTGCAGCAATTGATGGTTTAGGTGCTGCGATTGAAGTGAAGAAAGGTAAGGTTGCCCTAATTTTAGGTGGACAGGGTAAGGGCCAAGACTTTGCTCCTTTACGTTCTTCTACCGAAAAGTATGCCAAAGTTGTGGTATTGATTGGTGAAGATGCTCCGGTCATCGAACAAGCTATTCAAGGTGCAACAAAAATTTTACATGCAGCAACGCTTAAAGAAGCTGTAGAGCTATGTCAACGTGAAACACAAGCTGAAGATGTGGTATTGCTATCACCAGCATGTGCAAGTTTTGATATGTTTAAAAGTTATAATGACCGTGGTCAGCAGTTTGTTGCCTGCGTCAATTCGTTGGTTTAAAGAAAATATGATTAGGAATGTAGTATGGCAGGCTTAGCTCAGACCACAATCCAGAAAATCAATCATTGGTATGAACGGATATTGCCGAAATGGCCAGCGGAAGTGACGCCACGTAATGTCTTGATTTTCTGTGTCGTTGCATTGTTATGTATCGGTTCAGTGATGGTAGCATCTGCTTCGATGCCTTATGCAGAATATATGCATGAGAACCCGTTTCACTATGTCATCCGCCATGCAATTTCTATTGCGGTTGCTGGGGTAGTGGCGTATTTGACCTACCGAATCTCACTCAATACATGGTTTAAAAATACTTTTCCGCTGTGGTTATTAACCATGGTTCTGTTACTTGCTGCTTTGGCGGTAGGTTCGGAAGTCAATGGTTCTACTCGTTGGATTAAAATCGGTGGTTTTACCTTGCAGCCTACAGAGGTTGCCAAGGTTATGATGGCAATCTTTACAGCAGACTACGTGGTACGCCGTGCCAAAGAGGTACGTACGCACTGGAAAGGTTTACTGCGTTTAAGTGGTGTGATGGCAATTACGGTCGGTTTGATTATTGCCGAGCCTGACTTGGGTGCTACGATCGTTATCGTCATGATGATGGTTGGGGTGTTCTTTTTAGCAGGTGCGCCGCCAACACAGTTCTTGATTATGCTTGGTGCGATTGTCACCGGTATCGTATTTTTGATCTTATTTGAGCCTTATCGTTTCCAACGTTTGATTTCATTTACTGACCCTTGGGCAGACCCATTAGGTGTGGGTTATCAGTTATCAAATGCACTCATGGCATTTGGTCGTGGTGAATGGTTTGGAACAGGTTTGGGGCATAGTGTTCAAAAGCTATCTTATTTACCTGAAGCGCATACTGACTTTATGTTGGCCGTGTTAGGTGAAGAGTTTGGCTTCTTTGGTATTTCGATTGTCATTGGTTTGTCTTTCTTGATGTTGGCTTGTTGTATCAAAATTGGTCACCGTGCTTTGAAACATCATTATCTTCGCGCAGGTTATTTAGCTTACGGTATCAGTATTATTTTCTTGCTCCAGATCTTGGTAAATGCGGGCATGAATATGGGTTTGATGCCAACTAAAGGTTTGACTCTGCCATTTATTAGTTATGGTGGTACATCTTTAATGATGTGTGCAGCTATGATTAGCTTGATCTTAAAGATTGATGCATCAACTCAAGAAGTGAACCCTGAAAGAGAAGAATCAAACTTCTAAAGTATTTCAGTTGTTATAAAAAGCCCGATATCGAATCGGGCTTTTTTTATTTATAAATATATTCCGCCAAGCTCTTGTCCGTGAGGAATTAAATCTACATTCCACTGCGCTACAGCTTGCTTGAGCATCAGTCTAGGCTGATCTAAATCAACGCTTGGTTGGCCTAGTGCTTGTATGGCTTGTTGTAGTAATTGAGGAGCTTTAGTTAAATCGAGTGCTTGAGCAAGATTTTGTTTAGAAAGCTTTTGCCCTTGATCATTCATGGCGAGTGGAAGGTGCATATAGCTGAGTTTAGGATAACCGAGGAGCTGACCTAACCAGATTTGACGTTCGGTGTTATCTAAGAGGTCTGCGCCGCGAACAACGTGTGTAATACCTTGTAGATAATCATCTACAACGACAGCAAGTTGGTAGTTAATAATGCCGTCGCGGCGTTTAAGAACAAAGTCTCCAAGGTCGTATTGCAGATTGGAGCAATGGTATCCTTGTAGGCGGTCATCGAAACAAATTTGCTGATCTTGAACTTTTACCCGAATCGCTTGACCGTGAAAATCAAGATTCAGATCACGGCAGGTACCTGCATAGATTGCATTTGAACCGAGCATTTTACGGGGGCACTGACAAGCATAAACCAGACCCTCTTTTTTAAGTTGGTCTAATACGCTTTCATAAATGTCTAGGCGGTCTTTTTGAAAAATGATCTCGGCATCTGGATCGAACTGAAAAGCTTCGAGTGATGCGAGTATGTGGTCTTCACTACCGGGGTAGATGCGGGGAATGTCGGTGTCTTCAACACGAACTACCCATCGCCCTTGATGAGCTCTGGCATCACAATAGCTGGCAACAGCTGTAATGAGTGATCCGAAATGTAAAGGGCCGGTTGGCGAGGGCGCAAACCGGCCTGAATACGAAAAGCTGGGCTTTTCTTGAGTAGCTACAGCGGTCATATTAACCGTTATTTTGCTTCTCTTTAATTTCTGCCAAAGTTTTGCAGTCGATACATAACGTTGCAGTTGGACGTGCTTCTAAACGACGTAAACCGATTTCGATACCACAAGTTTCACAGAAACCGTAGTCTTCGTTTTTAATCGCTTCCATAGATTGTTCGATTTTACGAATTAATTTACGCTCACGGTCACGTGTACGTAATTCAATTGCAAATTCTTCTTCTTGGGTAGCACGGTCATTTACGTCTGGCAATGCAGTTGATTCGTCTTGCATCGTATTTAAAGTACGATCAACTTCAGACATTAATTCAGCTTTCCATGCTTGCAGAATTTGTCGGAAATGCTCGAGCTGTCCTTCAGACATGTACTCTTCATTTTTCTTAGGTTGATAAGGTGCAATACCAAATAAACTTGCAGTTGTGCCTACGTCAGAAGTTTTAGGTTTCACTTTACGTGCACGTTTTGCAGAAGCTTTATCACCTTCTACTACAACTTCTGTATGTTCATCCAAAACTTGGTTGTGGTTGTCATTCGCCATAATAGGGCATTCCTCATCATACACGTATTATCTATACGCAAAAAATATGGTGATATGCAAGTGTTTTTATAGAAAACCATCGATGGATTTTTCCATCGGGTCGTCATCATATAGATTTTTCCTGCAAGATGATAGTCATTCCGACCCGTAAATATTTTCAAAACGTGTTTGCACTAGTCATAATTCTATATAAGCATATAAAAAATAGGGCTAATAGCCTGAAATATCAGTATTTATACGGGTTTTAAAATTTTCAAGTCGAAACACTTTTGTTTCAAAACTACCATCGTTATTCAGACGAATGTAACGATAACCCGGTGCATTTTGATCGAGTGCAAAATCATTACTAAACGGCTTAAACTGTACACTTGTGGAAGGTGTTGAGAAAAATTCGATGCCTTGCCAAATATTAAGAGAGTCTTGATGGACGTGTCCGCAAACTAAAGCTTTTACATTTTTAAATGGGCTTAACGTATCAAGAAGAACATTCGAGTTTTGAAGCTTATGGTGATCAATCCATTTTGATTTCATGGCAAATGGATGGTGATGACAAGCCAGTAAAACTGGATGATCTGCAAATTCCTCAAGTAGATTTGCTAAATTTTCTAATTGCTCCGAAGACAAATGACCATCCACTTTTCCCTTTACCGCGCTATTGAGCATAATCACACGCCAGTTGCCTAAACCGACAACCACAGGTTGTTGATGGTTTTCGTTATGCAATGGAAAGTGGTCAACATTGTCATGATTGCCGAGAGTCTGGAAAAATGGCAGGCCCAAGGTTTGCATAAAGTTGATGTAACGCTTGTAGGTAACAGGTGTTGGTGCTTGTGCGAGGTCTCCAGTATGAATAATCGCATCAGCTTCGGGATGTTGTTTTAATATCTGTTGAATAATGGCATGGAAACTTTCTTCAGGATTCATCCCCACAAATTCTAGCTGTGGATACTCCAATAAATGTGTATCGGTAATTTGTATGATGACATGATTTTTTTGTGAAAGTGTTGAGACTTGAAAAGTCACCGTCCTACCTCTTCGGATTTATTATCGTTTTGCTGTGTTGAGCCAGCCATTGTAATGCCATAATAACAGGGGCATTTCTTAAACGTCCGCTGTCGAGTAGTGTTTGAATTTCACTATAACTAAACAAATGCAGCTGAATATTTTCACCCTCATCATCTACGCCAAAAACACCGCCTTCAGCGGGTAAATTGGTTTCGGCAACATACAGATGAAATAGCTCTGAACATGCGCCTGCTGATGGATAAAAACTAAATAGATGTTCTAAGTCCTGAACTTCACAACCTGATTCTTCAAGGCTTTCGCGTCGAATGCAACTTTCTGGTGACTCATTGCCATCTATCACACCCGCGATAATTTCGAGTTGCCACGGCGATTGAGAGTCGTCTAAAGCACCAACACGAAACTGTTCAATCAGGGCAAATTGTTGTTTTTGATCATTGTAGAGTAGTACTCCAGCCGCTTCAGGCCGATGCACAAGTTCGCGCTGCAATACAGGAGTATATTCAGATTGATTAAATAGACGATGTCGAAGGCTGACTTTTTCAACTTGAATAAAACCACGGAACAGAGATTCACGTGATGTTACTTCGACATCTTTAGATGTATAACTTGGACGCTCGACAATACTCATGATTCGATCAGGACGAAATCTATTTATTTCATCCTAACCGAGAATCATGGCTAGGCAAGTGTTTTTTTTTGAATATTTACACTTTATGATACAGTTTTTGTCCTTGCTCTTGATAAACCTCTTTCATCGCTTTGAGGCCTTCTTCAACCTCTGAATCGCTATTGGTGAGGTTGTTGGCATAGTCGCGGACATTCTGAGTGATTTTCATTGAACAGAATTTCGGACCACACATTGAGCAAAAGTGTGCAGATTTATGTGCTTCTTTTGGTAAAGTCTCGTCATGCATGCTGCGCGCTGTATCTGGGTCTAAACTTAGGTTGAACTGGTCGTCCCAACGGAATTCAAAACGGGCTTTAGACAAGGCATTATCACGTACCTGTGCACCCGGATGGCCTTTAGCAAGATCGGCTGCGTGTGCTGCAATCTTGTAGGTAATAATTCCGTCTTTCACATCTTTCTTGTTTGGTAAACCTAAATGTTCTTTAGGTGTTACATAGCAAAGCATTGCTGTGCCATACCAACCAATCATAGCTGCACCAATAGCAGAAGTGATGTGATCGTAACCCGGAGCGATGTCTGTAGTTAAAGGCCCAAGCGTATAGAATGGTGCTTCTTTACACACTTCTAACTGCAAGTCCATGTTTTCTTTAATCATGTGCATTGGTACGTGGCCCGGACCTTCGATCATGACCTGAACATCATGTTCCCATGCGCGGTGAGTCAGCTCACCCAGTGTTTTAAGTTCGCTGAACTGCGCTTCGTCATTTGCATCTTGAATACAACCCGGACGTAAGCCATCGCCTAAACTAAATGACACGTCATAGGCTTTCATGATTTCACAAATTTCGTCGAAATGAGTGTATAAGAAGTTTTCTTCATGATGCGCTAAACACCACTGTGCCATGATTGAACCACCACGAGACACAATACCTGTTAAGCGGTTTGCTGTAAGTGGCACATAGCGAAGCAATACACCTGCGTGAATCGTGAAGTAGTCAACGCCTTGTTCGGCTTGTTCAATCAGCGTGTCTTTAAAGATTTCCCATGTTAGGTCTTCTGCAACACCATCCACTTTTTCAAGTGCTTGATAAATTGGTACGGTACCGATTGGAACAGGTGAGTTACGAATAATCCATTCACGTGTTTCATGAATGTTTTTACCTGTCGACAAGTCCATAATGGTGTCTGCACCCCAACGAGTTGCCCAAGTCATTTTTGCAACTTCTTCATCAATTGAAGAGCCAAGCGCTGAGTTACCAATATTGGCATTAATCTTAACCAAGAAATTGCGGCCAATAATCATTGGCTCAAGTTCTGGGTGGTTAATGTTGGCAGGAATAATAGCGCGGCCTTCAGCAACTTCTTGGCGAACAAATTCAGGCGTAATTTCTTTTAAATTTTTTGCACCAAAGTTTTGACCTGGGTGCTGGCGCATATCTACAGCTTCGCGTTGGCGCTGATTCTCACGAATCGCAATATATTCCATTTCAGGCGTGATAATACCTTGCTTGGCATAGTGCATTTGCGTGACATTTTTACCAGCTTTAGCACGGCGCGGGTTTTGAATGTGAGCAAAACGAATGTCAGCGGTACGAATATCTTTTAAACGTTCTTGACCAAACTTTGAAGTTAAACCCGCAAGTACGTCAGTATCGTTACGTTCTTCAATCCATTTTTGGCGAACTGAAGGTAAACCTTTATTTAAATCGATTTGAACATTCGGGTCGGTATAAACACCTGAAGTGTCATAAACCATAACAGGAGGGTTATGTTCACCGCCAAGACCAGTAGGGGTATCGGTTAAAGAAATTTCTCGCATTGGAACCTGAATATCAGGACGAGAGCCTTCAATATAAACTTTTTTTGAAGCGGGTAAGATGCGGGTTAAATCTTTTGCATCTTGTTCATGTTGTGCTGAAATTTCAGCAGAAGAAAGATTCGTTAACTGGTTCATCACATGATCCTTATGAATAACATCAACGAATCAAGCACGACCAAAAACGATGGCGGATTTATCTTTAACTAGATAAATTGAGGGCTGTAAGTTTTCAGATGGCTTGATTCCTACGCAGGTCTTAACCTGATCAGGTTCAACGGTACTTGTGATCAAACTTGTGTTGCGATAACACAGAATTTACACAATCTCAGCGAGCTATTACTCGCGCTCCGTCAAGCGATTTAAAGACTAACATGTTTTAGGTTGGCTGGCATTGTCAATTTGTATCTATACAAACCGCATCCATGTGGCAGTCACGGTAGCTTTGAGTATTCCATGGTGACTCTAATTTTAATAACTGCTCAAGCTGTTCATGCACAATCTGATAGGTAGATTTCTTTTGCCCATTTTCATCAGTTAAATCTGTCTTAAATTGAGTATTACGCTCATCTACAGGAGTGGCAATAAACTTCAAAAATTGTTGGGCGGGTTTTGCTAAGCTAGATTGGTTTTGTGTAGATAAGAAACGGATTTGTTGAAGCGCATCTTTATCAATCCATGTGTTTGGAGCAAACTCATCGGACACAGGCGTATTATCTAGACCAAAGAAAATAAAATATCGGTACTCATTAAATAATAATTTTGCATCACTAATAAAATAACTCTTTGGATATTTTTGAATAAATTTTTCCCAAAACAATGCACGTTCGGTGAGCTCTTTCCATGAAATAGCCAAAGCACCATCGTCATAGAAAATGTCTTTATTGTCTTTTGCCATACGCGTTAAGAACTCTTTTTGGTCAGCGGGTAGGGCTTTAGCAAAAACATCAACTAAATAGTTCGGTTGACGGCGATAAGTAAACATACCTTCACCTTGGTAGAGGAGTTCAATATAGGCTTGGCCTTCATGTTGAATCAGATATTGATCACGAGTACTAAGCTGATCGAATAACTTTTTCTTGGTTTTCATTGTTTTTTTAGCATCTAATGGTTCTTTTTCTAAAATGGCATAGCCAAAAGCTTCAAACGCTTTTGCTGTTTTTTCATTATATTCTTGTTTTAGAAAACGCTGATACATGGCGGTTGAAGCATTAATCAGCTTCAGTTGTTCATCATTTTTTAATGATGGAACACAGGTTTTGAGTTTTTCATTAATTTGATTTAGGTCCTCTATTTTACTGTTTTGATTAATCGTGTGCATAGCTACCATAATTTGTAAGCAGCTACTGTCTTGTTTTTGAGTGGCCTTTTGCTCAGTTGATTTTTGTTCTTTAGATACAACTTGATCTTGCTCTGATGTTTTATTACATCCAGCTAAAAGTAGTGCGCTGCACATACTCATCATTAGAACTTTTTTCATCTTTATATTTTTATCAAAGTAAACATTGCTCAAATTATAACGCTTAAAAAGATTGCATCACTGTTAGAAATCTTTATTATTAGGTAGGTCGGTCTACTTAATTAAAAGCTATGAATGATAAAACAGCAAGACAGAAAATTCTCGATGCCGCTTCAACCTTGTTTTATAACGATGGCATTACTGCAACTGGCATTAACTCAGTTACGACTAAAGCAGATGTAGCTAAGATGTCGCTTTATAATAATTTTGCTTCAAAAGGTGAATTGGTCGATGCCTATATTGCTGCGCGACATCAAGAGTGGCTAGACCTTTATCAAAACCGTTTAGCAACAACAAAAACAGCTAAAGAAGCTATTTTGGCCGTATTTGATGCCTATCAAGACCATGCGGAATTTGCCTATGAGAAGGGCTTTCGAGGATGTGGGCTTTTAAATGCTGCCGCAGAGTTTCCCGCAAATAGTTCAGGACGAAGTTCGGTAAGACAACATAAAGAAGAAGTTGAGGCTATTGTTGCTGAGCATTTAAAAAAATTAATACCAGACTCACAGCGTGTTAACTATGTGGCTACGCAGCTTTCATTTCTTTTAGAAGGCTCTATGGCAAGAGCAGGCTTAGAAGGTAACAGTCGTCAACTTCTATTCGCAAAGCAAATGGCAGAAGATATTTTAGATCGAGAATGCCCACATGATTAGCCATATTAAAAATAGTAGTAATGGCGGCACAATTGCGATTTTAGTTGCCTCTGTTTTGTGGGGAACAACAGGTACTGCGGCCGCATTTGCACCGACACTTGGCCCACTTGCTATTGGCGCCGCAGCGATGGGTGGAGGAGGTCTTTTACAAGCTTTAGTTGCATCCCGAGCGATACGTGAAAACCGACAATTTATAAGGGAAAATCTTTTAATACTGCTTTTGGGTGTAGCGGCGGCGGGTATTTACCCTTTGGCTTTTTATTCCTCAATGCATTATGCCGGCATTACGATTGGTACTGTGGTTTCAATTGGTTCTGCTCCACTGATCGCAGCAATTTTAGAGCGATTCTTTGATCGCAAGGCTTTGTCAGCTATCTGGTTTCTAAGTTTTATTTGCGGTGTGCTTGGCGTAACAATGTTGTCGATGGGTGAAAGTCATGCGGTTCTAGACGATACAAATCAATGGAATAAATACTTCGGTATTTTTCTTGGGCTTGTCGCAGCTACAACTTATTCGCTTTATTCATGGGCTGCAAAAAGATTAATAGATCGGGGTGTTGCCTCTAAAGCTGCAATGGGCATGATTATGGGCGGCGGGGCGGTTATTTTGCTTCCTACTTTGTTGGTTACAGGTGGAGGGTTATTAGAAAGCTCAACCAATTTACTTGTAGCTGGCTATATGATGTTAATTCCTATGTTTTTGGGTTATCTACTTTTTGGCTTCGGATTAAAAACGGTCAATGCGAGCAAAGCGACCACCTTAACTTTATTTGAACCTTTAGTTGCTGCGATTTTTGCAATTGTGTTGGTAGGTGAGCATGTTTCATGGTTAGGTTGGATCGGCATGTTTTTGATTTTTATTTGTATTTTAATATTATCAAAAACTCGGAACACTTAAAAAAACTAAAACTTTTAATGGCTTGAGTTTGATTCGAATTTTTCTTAGTCTTAAAGCCAAGTTTTATCGTTGATTTAAACAATGAAAATAAAATTAATGCTTGTGGCGGGTTTATGGAGTTTTACCTCGTCGAGTTTTGCTCTGGATTTAGTTGAAACTTATGAGCGCGCGAAACAAAATGATCCGACATGGCAAGCGAATCAACAACAATTTGAAGCAGATCAGCTCAATTTAGGTTTAGCAACGGGTGCTTTACTACCTACAGTTACCTTGTCTGGAAAAATTAATCGTAATAGCCAAACCGTAAAACGTTCAAATTTTCCGGGTGTTGATCAAGAAGGGTTGTCAGATGCTTTGGTGAGTAATACATCGACCACCAAACAAGCAACTTTATCTGCTCGTCAGCCTCTTTTTCGTATGGATGCATGGGAAGGTTATAAACAGGTTAAAACCTCAGTTGCACTCAGTGAAATCACTTTAAGACTGCAAAAACAAGATCATGTTTTAAACGTAGCCGAAGCTTATTTTAATGTACTTCGTCAGCAAGCACTTACTGCTGCATATTTACAAGAAGAAAAAGCATTACTCGAACAACTCAATATGATGAATGCCAAGCTTAAAGAAGGTTTGGTAGCGCGTAGCGATGTGAGTGAAGCAAATGCTCAATATCAAAGTGCCAGAGCCAACCGTATTGCGACCAATGTACAGATTCTATTAGCTCAAGAGCAACTGTCGGAATATATTGGTCCTTATCAAGATAAGCTTGCAGTACTGCGAAGTGATTTTACTTTTCAAAAACCTTATCCAGCCCAGCTTGATGATTGGTTAAGTTTAGCCCAACAACAAAATTTAAAGATTCAGCAAGCGCGTTTACAACGACGATATGCTGAAGATCAACGCCGTGTGGAAAAAGCTGCACTTTATCCACAGATAGACGCAGTTGCGAGCTATGGTTATACCAAACAAACCCCAGAAACGCTGATTTCGACTGATGGGAAGTTTGATCAGGTAGGGGTAGAGATGAACTGGAATCTATTTAATGGAGGTCAGACCCGAACCTCTATTAAAAAAGCCAGTGTAGAGTTAAATAAAGCACAAGCCCAACTCGATGCGGCCATTCGCCGTGCCAATGTTGATGTAAAAAGTGCTTTTATGCAGGTAGATACCGACCGAGCAAAACTTGAAGCAAGAAAGGCGGCAATGGACTCATCAGCACTTGTTTCTCAAGCTTCAAAAGCAAGTTATAACGAAGGCTTAAAAAGTATGGTCGATGTTTTATTGGCGCAGCGTAATGCTTTTTCAGCAAAACAGGATTATCTTAATGCTCAGTATGACTATTTATTAAATGTACTGCGTTTAAAAGCTGCTGTAGGCCAGTTAGGTGAAAAAGATCTGGTCGAATTAAACAGCTGGTTAACGTATCAGTAATAAAAAAATGCTTTTATCTGAAATTTAATTTTGTCATAAAAATTTAATGATTGATGTGTTTTAATGCTCAATCATTTTATCCCTGCGCCATCATGTTGGAGGCTTCCCTTGAGTCCGAGTAATCCGGTGTTAAGCCATCATATTTCTTCTCAATTTAATGAAGATTTGCAAGATGTGAACACAAAGTTTATGACCATGGGTGGCTTGGTCGAACAACAGGTTGCCAATGCAATTCATTCTTTACTTGATACAGATGCAAACTTAGCAATTGATGTTCAATTTAAAGATAATGCAGTCAATCAATATGAACGTGATATTGATGAAGGTCTGACACTGATTTTGGCGCGTCGTCATCCAGCCGCAATTGACTTGCGTATGGTGATTGCAATGAGCAAAGCCAATACCGACCTTGAACGTATTGGGGATGAGGCTGCAAAAATTGCCCGTATTGCACAAAACCTCTGTGAAGAGGGTGGATCACCTCGCGGTTACATGGAAACCCGTCATATTGGTAACCAAGTACGTGTCATGATTCACGATGCACTTGATGCTTTTGCACGTTTAGATGCAGATCAAGCTTTACGTGTACTTTTAGCTGATGCGGATATTGACCGCGAATATCAGTCAGCAACACGTACATTAATGACCTATATGATTGAAGACCCGCGTCATATTGCTCGCGTGATTAACGTGATGTGGGTTTTACGTTCTTTAGAGCGTATTGGTGACCATGCTCGTAATATTGCTGAACAAGTAATTTATATGGCGAAAGGTTTTGATGCTCGCCATACCAAAATTGAAGAAATTGAAGCGAAAGTTCACGAAAAGTAATACTTGAGCTGAAGTATCTAAAAGCCTTGTTTGAAACAAGGCTTTTTTATTTGTTAAAAAATAATAGATAAAAAAATGTCCCGAACTTTGGGGGGAAGTTCAGGACAGAAAATCAAGTGCATTAAGAGAAAACACGACAGGGATCATGTCTCACTTGCTATGAATTGATAATAAGGTTGCAACCAATTCATGTCATGTAGAGTCCTGTGCGCTCTATGTAAGGCTTTATATGTTTGTGTAAGTTTCACGTAAAAAAAGGCAGGTCTATGTATATAAACCTGCCTTTTCAATGATGATGGGCTTAGAAAAAACGAATTATTCCGGCTTCCAACCTTCTGCTTTTTCAACGCTTTCATCATTATTGAAGAACTTCTCACGTTGTTCTTCAAGGAATTTTTTCGCTTCTGGATCAAACACGTTTAAACGCTTTTCATTAATCAGCGTAGTTTGGTGTTGTAGCCATTCTTGCCATGCTTGCTTAGAAACATTTTCAAAAAATTCTTGGCCTTTGGCACCAGGAAACGGAGCAAAGTCTAAACCTTCCATTTCCTTTTGGTATTTACGGCAAAATACTTGTCGACTCATTTTGTATCCTTAAGCGTATAACTGTTCTAGACGTGTATGGGCACGAGCAATTGCAGCTTCAACCTGTTTTGGTGAAGTTCCGCCAATATGATCACGTGCATTTACCGAAGCTTCTAGTGTCAATGCTTTATCAAATACATCTGCTGTGATTAAGTCAGAGAATTGTTGTAATTGTTCTAGTGTTAATTCAGATAAATCTTTTTCTTCAGCAACACCTAATGCAACCGCTTTACCTACAATTTCATGCGCATCACGGAACGCAACGCCTTTTTTCACTAAGTAGTCAGCAAGGTCAGTTGCAGTTGAGAATCCACGAAGCGCAGCTTCACGCATGATTTCAATATTTGGAACCAATGCAGGAATCATATCTGCAAATGCCATGAGTGAACCACGAACCGTATCGATTGCATCAAATAAAGGTTCTTTGTCTTCTTGGTTGTCTTTGTTGTATGCCAATGGTTGACCTTTCATGAGCGTAAGCAAGCTAATTAAGTCACCAAATACACGGCCAGATTTACCACGGATGAGTTCTGGAACATCTGGGTTTTTCTTCTGTGGCATGATTGACGAGCCAGTACAAAAACGGTCAGGAATGTTCACAAATTTAAACTGTGCAGAAGTCCAAAGAATAAGTTCTTCAGACATACGTGATAAATGCATCATGATTAAAGATGCGGCTGCATTAAATTCAATGGCAAAGTCACGGTCAGATACAGCATCGAGAGAGTTTTCAGATACCGCTTCGAAACCAAGTAATTCTGCTGTGTAAGCACGGTCAATCGGATAGGTAGTACCAGCAAGAGCCGCAGAACCAAGTGGCATACGGTTAACACGCTTACGGCAGTCTTGAAGACGTTCAGTATCGCGAACTAACATTTCAAACCATGCCAATAAGTGATGGCCAAAAGTCACAGGCTGAGCTGTTTGTAAATGAGTGAAGCCCGGCATAATGGTATTTACATTTTTGGCAGCCAAGCCCAACAAACCTTTTTGTAAACGCTCTAATAAGCCCAAAATATCGTCAATTTCGTCGCGTAGATAAAGACGGATATCAGTTGCAACTTGGTCATTACGACTACGACCAGTGTGGAGTTTTTTACCTGTAATGCCAATACGTTGAGTCAAACGTGATTCAATGTTCATGTGAACATCTTCAAGATCGATACGCCATTCAAAGTTTCCAGCTTCAATTTCTGCACGAATGGTGCTTAAACCTTCAATAATGTCGTCTCGTTCTGCTTCTGTCAGTACGCCAACTTTCGCAAGCATGGTAGCATGCGCAATCGAACCAGCGATGTCTTGCTTATAAAAACGTTGGTCAAACTGAACAGAGGCAGTAAATTCTGCTACAAAAGCGTCTGTCGCTTCAGAAAAACGACCACCCCACATACCAGAGGTTTGGTTTGGGGCTGCTGAATTAGGGGGATTTGAAGATGTGGTCATGGTGGCTCAGTAAAATAAAAAAGAGTATATCACTTGCCGAAGCTCAACAAACAAAGTTGTTTTCTACAGCATATCGAAATCAAAATTCCTCCTATTTTTTTACGAAAATTGATCGTTGGCAACATTTATTAGAATTAATTATCGCAAGTAATGTTTTGGCACTGGTTTTAGCATTGGCTGAAGCGCAGTCTTGGCATGCTTTAAGCGGGTCACGCCTTTTACAATATATGATTTTTATTAACTGGGTGATTTTGTCTTTTTTTGCCTTAGTTGAATATTTTCAAAATTTTTTTAGTCAGCTTCAGCAAAAATATGCTTTGGCAATTGGCTTTGTTATGCTGCAAGCGATTGTGGTGGTGACCACCCTAATAAGCAATTTTTTTCAATTTGGAATTTTGAAAAGAACAACTGTTATAGCGCAGGACTGGAGCATTTATTTTACCAATGTCCCTTTATATTTAAGTTATGGAATATTACTTGGTGCATTTTGTCTGCGCTATTTATATGTTCGGGAACAATGGTTACATCAACAATATGCAGAGTTAAATGCCCGTATTCAGGCTATGCAGGCACGTATTCATCCTCATTTTTTATTTAATAGTTTAAATAATGTGGTGAGTTTAATTACGATAGACCCAGATAAAGCAGAAAGTATGCTGATTAGTCTGTCGCGTTTATTTAGAGCGAGTTTTCAAGAATTAAAATTGGTAAGCTTGCATGAAGAAATTGAGCTCAGTAAACAATATTTAATGATTGAACAAATACGTTTAGGTGAGCGTTTACAAGTCGAGTGGAAAGTGGAGCTTGATCCTTTGCAATTAAAGCAGGTCACGATTCCTTTATTGACATTACAACCTTTGTTAGAGAATAGTATTTTTCATGGGGTGGAACCAATGATGGGTAAAGCGACCATTGGGGTATTGGTTGAAATATTGCAAAATCAGGTCAGTATAGTCATTACCAACCCTTATACAGACGATACAATAAAATCACGGAAAGGGCATGGAATCGCTCTTGAAAATGTTAAGCAGCGCTTGAAGGCGTATTATGGGAATTCAGTTAGGTTCCAGGTGTATAAGGGTGAAACTTTATATACCACTATTATGAGCTATCAATACCAATCAAAATAATAAGTCAGTCAGAGTTAACCATAAAAAAATGGACCAAGTTAACGGTGACAAGGAGGATGAATGAAGGTGCTAATTTGTGATGACGAGCCACTTGCAGTGGAACGATTATCACGTTTAGTTTCAAAGATGGGACATGAGGTTGTTGCAACAGCTCATCATGGCCAAGATGCCTTGGAACAGGCACGGCTTCATCAACCGGATGTGATTTTACTTGATATCCAAATGCCGGGTATGAATGGTCTCGTCTGTGCGGAGCAGCTAAGTCAGCTTAACCCTCGACCTGCTATTGTATTTTGCACAGCCTATGATCAGCATGCTTTGGAGGCATTTAAGTCACAAGCACAAGCTTATCTTCTTAAACCAATTGATCCAGTAGAACTTGAGCAAGTTTTTAAGCAGTTAACCCAACTTACTCAAGCACAGCTCAATGCTTTGCCGAATCCTGAACTTTTACAGGATTTAAAAACACAAAGACATCAAATTGCTGCTAAAACCTATCGTGGGGTTGAACTGATTCCTGTTGAAAATATCTATTACTTTTTGGCAGATCAGAAATATGTCACGATACGTCATAAAAATGGCAGTGTGTTAATTGATGAAACACTGAAAGAACTTGAAACTGAATTTACAGATCAATTTATCCGTATTCATCGAAACGCTTTGGTCTCAATTGCTTATTTAGATGGTTTAGAGCTTGTCAGCTCAGGCCAATATCAGGTTCGATTGCGAGGTCTTGATGAAAGACTTTCCGTTAGCCGTCGCCATTTATCTACGCTTAGAGAGCGGATACATCAGCTTTAACTTGCGCCTGTCTTATTTTTGCTGGTGAGATTTTACTTGCAATTTTAAGGGATCAAGTTAAGTTTAGGGTGTATTGTTTGACCAGCCCATGCTTGAATTTATGAAAACCTTGAAAATTGCTACACGACAAAGCCCACTTGCTCTTTGGCAGGCAGAACATATTCGTGCCCGTTTGCAGGAGCTTCACCCAGATTTAACGGTAGAGTTGGTCAAGTTTGTCACGCAGGGCGATAAAATTTTAGATACACCTTTAGCAAAAATTGGTGGTAAGGGCTTGTTCGTTAAAGAGTTGGAAGCCGCTCTTTTAGATGGTCGTGCGGATCTCGCTGTACATTCAATGAAAGATGTGCCAATGGCACTACCAGAAGGTTTAACTCTGGCAGTTATTTGCGAACGTGAAGACCCATTAGATGCTTTTGTTTCAAATACTTTTGAAAAATTTGCTGACTTACCGCAAGGGGCGAGAGTTGGCACATCAAGCTTACGTCGTAAATCACAAATTTTAAAACAACGTCCAGATCTACAAATTATTGATTTGCGCGGCAATGTTGGAACTCGCCTATCTAAGCTAGATGATGGTCAATACGATGCGATTATTTTGGCGAGCGCTGGTTTGAAGCGTTTAGGGTTAGAACAACGTATTCGTCATTGTATCGAGCCAAATGTAAGCTTACCTGCTGTTGGACAGGGGGCTCTTGGTTTGGAATGCCGTGCAGATGACCAAGAAGTACTAGCTTTAATACAGCCTCTTTTACATCCAGAGACTGATGTGTGTGTACGTGCTGAGCGTGCATTTAATGCCTATCTTGAAGGTGGTTGTCAGGTACCAATTGCAGGTTATGCAACCTTACAAGATGGCAAAATTCATATTGAAGGCCGTGTAGGTAGTCCTGATGGGCAAACATTATTACGTGCTGAAATGACAGATGAAGCTCACAATGCTCAGCAGTTAGGTGAGAACCTTGCTCGAAACTTACTTGAACAAGGTGCGGGCGATTTATTAAAGGCTCTTTACTAACGCCATGTTGTTTATTAATACCCGACCTGACTCACGTGCAGCTGAATTAACGGAAGCTTTGCAAAATAAGGGGTATCAGGTCGAGTCTTTACCTCTTTTAGAGCTGGTTGCTCAGCCTTTTTCAGAATCACTCTTTCAACTCTATCAACAGCTAGTCGGGGCACAAGCGATAGTCGTTGTGAGTCCTACTGCTGTTGAAGTAGGTATGCAGTACTTAACGCAAAGTGGTTTAAAGCTAGATGACTTAAAACATATTCAGTGGATTGCGGTCGGACAAGCCACGGCGAATCGTCTCCATGAATATGGAATTGACGCGCATGTTCCAGATGTAGAAACTTCCGAAGGCATGCTCACTTTACCTATTCTCTATAATATGCCGCAAACGGGTAGCGTGGCTTTTTGGAGGGGAGAAGGCGGACGCCAATTTATGATGGATACTTTGCAGCAGCAAGGGATTCAGATTTTAAATTTTGTTTTATATCATCGGCAGTGTCCAGAAGTTTCATATTCAACATTCAAACATTTGACACAGAATTCAAATTATAATTTAGAAAAATGGCTTGTCTTAATTACCAGTGAGGCAAGCTGGAAATATTGGTTAGAGCTTTGTTTAAAAAATAATGTACAACCTGATTGTGTATATTTGGTTTTAGGACCACGTCTTTTTCAACTTGTTAAAAAATATCGCGATCAGCAACAGGCTCATTTTCACATTATTCAACTTGAAAATTTATCGCCTTCGGGGATGATTCATCACATTCAGGCATTATAAGGATTTGTATGAGAAAACTTGTTTCTATCATCATTTTGCTGAGCATCGCTTGGTTGGCTAAGCTCAGTTACGATATGTGGCAAATTTCTCGTACTGTTCCAGAGCTTCAGCAAAGTTTACTGCAATCGGAACAGCAATATGCCAATTTGAATGATCAATTGGTGGCTTTAAAAAGGCAAATACAGTCCCAGTCGAGTACTGGTGTTCATACAGCACCTTCAACAAATAATGAGATTATTCATTCTGGTATTACGCCAACGGTAGTCATTAAGCAAAAATTAGATTTAATTCAGTTTGCGATTGATCAACAGCAGTTTATTTATGCGGTAGATCATTTAACTCAGCTACAACAATCCTTGCCTCAATATGAAATTGCCCCAGCATTGCAACACAGCTTAAATCAGGCAATTGAACAGGATAAACAGGCCATACAACAATACGTAATTGCTCAAAACCAGCGTCATCAATTGATTGATGATTTACTACAAACTATTGATAAAAATATTCAGCAAGCATTAGCTCGGCCTAAACTTGAGATGGACCAATCCGAGTCAGTATCTTGGTGGAAGAAGTGGTTCCGCATTGAAAAAGTAGAAACGCCGTCTATTAATTTAATGAATCGAAGTGTGGTGCTGAAAGAAGTGCAATTAAGATTATTAATTGCTGAGCAGGCATTAAATCAAGGAAAAATGGCAGAGTATCAAAATGAGCTGCAATCAGTAATGCAGAAATTAAATGAAATGCCAGATGCGACCAGTCAGCAGTTGAAAAATCGTATTGCTAAAGTGTCTCACTTATCTATCGTGCCTGTGCCTAAACTATCGACTCTTGGCTTACTTGGCTCATAAGGAGGACATATGAAACATCTCCTGTGGGTTTATCTTGTCATTAGCTTGGTACTTTTTGCGGCCTTAGCTTTATTGAGCTATGGCTACGGTATGGGTTATGTCTATATCTACTGGCGCCAATTGCAATTGCAAACAAATGTGTGGGGATTAGTCCTTACTTTTGTCGTGATGAGTTTTATTGCTCAGTTAATATGGCTGTGGATTAAACGTTATTCTTCTCGTGAACAAAGAAAAAGAGAAAATATTTTTCAGTTTAAAAATCTTCATCCTTATGAGCAATTAGGTATTGTCTGGCTATTAGAAGCTGCCGAAGATCAACGCGTCTTTATCGAACGAGTTTTTACCCAGTCAGGACTTTTAAAAAATATTATTGATGCCAAATTCTTGGTTTTAAGTGGAGATTATCAAAAAGCATTAGATGCTTTGGATCAATCTCCACCTATGGCTTTTGAATTGGCAGAATTACAGCGTATTGAAATATTTTTAGCTCAAAATGAAGCTGAGCGCGCGTTAACTCATCTTGAGTTTTTATATCAGCATCAATTATCGCCGTGGCTTGAAGAGATCGAGACAGCATATCAACAGCGATTAACTGCGTTATGGGGACAGCTTGCTTTACAGCAACCATGGTTATATTTGCGTTCGATGAAATATGGATTATTAGACGCTGAGCATCGTGATTTATGGTTACAGCAACTTCTTCAACAGTTCGATCAAGCTTCAGTTGATGACTTACATGCGCTGCAACAGCGCTATCTAGATTTAGAGTCTGAAATTCAAACTCGACCTTATAGCAGTAAATTACTATGGCTAAAACTCTTGGCGCGTATGCCGGAAATGAGTATTCAGCATGAAACATTAACTTTGCATCTTCTCAAAGAGCAATTTGATCCAGAAGTGTTTTATTTGTGGTTCCAGCAACAATTGCTTAAGCAGGTTCCTGACTATGCGGATGTTGAGGAAAAGATTAATCAATTTGAATCTCAATATATGAGTTTGCCGGTTTTAACATTTGCAAAATGGCATGTTTACATGGCAACTGAGCGTCAAGCTGAAGCAGAAATATTATTAAGTTTATACCCAGATAATATTTTAATGAGCTATTTACGTATTAAATCAACCTTAAAAGAAGATGATGAGTTAATCAAACAGTTAAACCTAATCTTTGAAAATGATGCGAATTTTTTAAAATTTAAAATTTGAGGTAAAAATGAAAGAACTGTCTGTCTACCCTGTAATATACGACCAGAAAGTAGCATGGGGAGATATGGATGCTTTTGGTCATGTCAATAATGTACAGTATTATAGATATATTGAAAGCTCACGTATTTTATATATGGAAAATGTAAATATATTGACCCCAAATATATATACTGTTGTTGCTTCAAGTCAGTGCAAATATTTAAAACCCGTGTTTTATCCAGATGTATTAAAAGTAGGGGTTCGCGTAGAGGAGATGCGCAATAGTGCATTCCGTATGGCTTATATATTATGGAGTGAGGCACAGCAGCAAATCGTTGCTACAGGTGAAGCTGTAATGGTCTGTATAGATAAAATGACAGGATTAAAATGTGAAATACCAAATGAAGTAAAAAGTAAAATTATTGAATTAGAAAAATCAGTAGGACATGACTTAATACATTTAGCTTAAATAAATATTAAGAAAATATATTTCAATTATAATTATTAATGTAATTAAAAAGTAAATTTATAGCATTATTCTGACGAACTTGTCTTTCAAACTATTGCTTATTGAATAGATTATAAATACTATTGGTTATGATTTAATGTTTTTAAATTTTGTCTGTATTATTTGAATTGTCTGTAAGACTGGAGTATTTATTAATGAAACCGGATATTAGTGAATTATCTGTTGAAGAGTTAAAACGCTTACAAGAAGAAGCAGAAGCTTTAATTGCAAGCAAAAAAGATCAAGCAATCGAAGATGCTTATAATCAAATTATCGAGATTGCAGAAAATGTAGGTTTTAGTGTTGAACAACTTCTTGAGTTTGGTGCTCAAAAACGTAAGAAAACAACACGTAAATCTGTAGAGCCACGCTACCGTAACAAAAACAACTCTGAAGAGACTTGGACTGGTCGCGGTAAACAACCACGTTGGTTAGTTGCTGAAATTGAAAAAGGTGCAAAACTTGAAGATTTCTTAATCTAATCGTATTGCCTCTTAAAAAGCCAAGCGATTTAGCTTGGCTTTTTTATTTTAAAAAGAATTAAAACTTTTATTTTAAAAATAAAGTATTCAATAAAGTGTTTAAATTCCTAAATAAATACATTGTTGAGACTAAATTTGCATTTAGTAAGATTAATCGTCAATTTTCATGATTTTGTCATACGTACAACTTATAGTCTTTAAGAAGACGCCAAGCCTGATTGCTTGGTTTTTTTATATGAAGTGAATTGGCGATGTTGAAAAAGTATGCATAATGTCAGACTAGAGAGGAACTCTCATATAAGGACGATAATTTGCATGTTGGTAAGGCTGAATGAAGAAAAAGTCTAAGCAATGGAAGTGGTGGTTTTTTGCCCTCATTGCATTTTTAATTTTTATTATTTTACAGATTCCGGCGACTTGGCTTATCTCTAAATTTTCAAAGAATAATCAAACTGTCCATAATGTAAGTGGCAATATCTGGCAGGGGCAAGCTGACTGGCATCGTGGTGCTTTACGAGGAACCATCCACTGGAAAACCAGACCGCTAGATTTACTTTTATTACGCTTTGCTGCAGATGTTGATATTCATAGTGGTAATACGCAATTAGCAGGAATCATGGCATATGGTTTTGGCAAAAAAGTAATTGTAAGAAATATGAATGGTCAAGTTGCTCCAGAAACACTGAAGCAGATTGTGAACTGGCAATGGCCTGTAAACAGCATTCAACTTAAAGATATCCAATTTAATTATAAAAAAGAGCAGGGCTTTGCAGCGGTTGATGGGCAATTGCATTGGGGTGGCGGAGCACTCGTTTACACGATTGGTGATCGTCAAGATCGTATGAATATGCCTTCTTTAAGTGGACAGTTGACTGACCATAATGGGCAGCTACAAATTGATATTCGAGATCAACGCAATCAAAAAATGGCGAATCTTTTACTGGATGCCAATATGATGCTTGATGTTCAACTTACACAGCGTTTATTGCTTAATGTTCCATCTTATGATGGAAAAGCTGGTTTAGATACTTTTGTCATTAGTTCTCGCCAACCATTATTGCAAGGTGGTCACTAATGAAAACATGGATTGATAAATTACAGCAATTACAATGGCAAAAATTAGATCGACTCAGTGTAGTCGTCTTAGCCATTTTAATTTTATGGTTGTGTTGGAAATTGGCTTCATTTTTTTGGTTGGTGATTGCTCCTCCACAAATGATGCAGTTTGATCGGGTAGAACTCGGTTCCCAGCAGTCACAAATACCAAACATTAGTACTTTTTCACTTTTTAATGAACCTTCTGCCAATGCGGCTCAGGAAAATGTGAATCTAGAATTACAAGGCGTGATGGTGGGTTATCCAAACCGCTTTTCTTCAGCTGTTATTAAAATTGATAATACTGCTGAGCGTTATCGAGTTGGTGAAACTATTGGTTCTACTTCTTACCAACTGGCAGAAGTTTATTGGGATCATGCGGTATTACGTCAAGGAAATGGCAGTACTCGCGAACTTGAGTTTAAAGGTTTGCCAAATGGTTTATATCAACCTATGACGCCAGATGCTTCACAACAACAACCTGCTGCTACACCGTCTCAACCTACGGCACCTGTAAATACGACTCAACAGGCTCTAGGGCAAGCGATTCAGCAGATGCAAGGTAACCGAGAGCAGTACCTCAAAGATATGGGGGTCAGTGGCAACTCAAGTGAAGGTTATGAAGTTACAGAACGTACACCGTCTGCGCTTAGAAATAAGTTAGGTTTAAGGCCTGGCGATCGAATTGTCTCTTTAAATGGTCAAACGGTTGGGCAAGGGCAAACGGATGTGCAATTACTTGAACAAGCTCGTAGAGCAGGACAAGTGAAAATAGAAATAAAACGTGGTGATCAAGTGATGACCATACAACAAAATTTTTAGTGATAACACGTCACCATAAGAGTTAGGAAATATCGCGAGTTATGGCTTTATTGAATCATCAACGTCCACTTTGGGCATTACTTGCAGCAGCCCCATTGATTGCGACAGTGAGTAGCAGTGCCTATGCCCAAACATGGAAGATCAATTTACGTGATGCTGACTTAACTGCCTTTATTAATGAAGTTGCAGACATTACAGGAAAGAACTTCGCTGTAGATCCAAGAGTGCGTGGTAATGTCACAGTCATTTCGAATAAACCATTAAATAAAGATGAGGTTTATGACCTATTTCTTGGGGTTTTAAATGTAAATGGGGTCGTTGCGATTCCTTCTGGTAATACGATTAAGCTTGTGCCAGATAGCAATGTTAAAAACTCAGGAATTCCTTACGATTCTCGAAATAAGGTTCGCGGTGATCAAATCGTTACACGAGTGATTTGGCTTGAAAATACCAATCCAAATGACTTAATTCCAGCACTGCGCCCTTTAATGCCTCAATTTGCGCATATGGCTGCGATTGCAGGGACTAATGCACTAATTGTTTCGGACCGCGCGGCAAATATCTATCAGCTTGAAAATATTATCCGTAACTTAGACGGAACTGGGCAAAATGATATTGAAGCCATCAACCTTCAGTCGAGCCAAGCAGAAGAAATTATCACTCAACTTGAAGCGATGAGTGCAACAGGAGCATCGAAAGATTTCAGTGGTGCTCGTATTCGTATTATTGCTGATAATCGAACCAACCGTATTTTAGTCAAAGGCGATCCAGGAACACGTAAGCGTATTCGCCACATGATTGAAATGCTGGATGTACCTTCTGCTGACCGTTTAGGTGGTTTAAAAGTTTTCCGTTTGAAATACGCAAGTGCTAAAAGCCTGTCAGAAATTTTGCAAGGTTTAGTCACTGGTCAGGCAGTATCTTCATCGAGTAATAACAAGAATTCATCTAACTCATCGAATACGATGAATAATTTGATTGGGAATAACCAGAACTCTAATTCAAATACATCGGGTTCAAATGGCAGTTCAATATCTACTCCATCAATTAACCTAAATGGTAATTCAAACAATAATAATCAGAACAATATCACCAGCTTTAGCCAAAATGGTGTAAGCATTATTGCAGATAGTGCCCAAAACTCATTGGTTGTTAAGGCTGATCCACAATTAATGCGTGAAATTGA
Organism: Acinetobacter nosocomialis; assembly: GCA_025736915.1. Classification (GTDB taxonomy): domain Bacteria; phylum Pseudomonadota; class Gammaproteobacteria; order Pseudomonadales; family Moraxellaceae; genus Acinetobacter; species Acinetobacter nosocomialis_A. The sequence goes on from CP107049.1 coordinate 2,267,004, forward strand.
ATCAGCGATTCAACAACTAGACGTTCGCCGTCAACAAGTGCTTATTGAGGCCGCAATTATTGAAGTCTCTGGAGATGATGCAGATCAACTTGGAATTCAATGGGCACTCGGTGATTTATCTAGTGGGATTGGTTTACTTAGCTTTAGTAATGTAGGGGCGAGTTTATCTTCTATCGCTGCTGGTTATTTATCGGGTGGTTCGGCTGGAGCTGCATCTGCTATCGCTAATGGAGCTAATAAAGGTAATGGTGCAACTTTAGGATTGGGTAATTTTGATAACTCTCGTAAGGCCTATGGTGCATTAATTCAGGCTCTCAAAGCCAATACAAAATCAAACTTACTTTCTACACCATCTATCGTGACGATGGATAATGAAGAGGCTTATATTGTTGTAGGTCAGAACGTTCCATTTGTCACTGGGTCGGTCACTACCAATAGTACAGGTATCAATCCCTATACAACTGTTGAACGCAAAGATGTTGGTGTGACATTAAAAGTTGTTCCACATATCGGTGAAGGCGGTACGGTTCGTCTGGAGGTAGAGCAAGAAGTCTCTGCTGTTCAAGATAGTCGTGGACAAGCAGCTGACTTGGTGACGAGTAAGCGTGCTATTAAAACGGCTGTTTTAGCTGAACATGGACAAACTGTAGTGCTTGGTGGTTTGGTATCAGATGACACATCACTTTCAAGACAAGGCATACCTGGATTAAGCAGTATCCCTTATGTTGGACGATTGTTCCGATCAGATAACAGAAGTAATGTAAAACGTAATCTTCTCGTCTTTATTCACCCGACGATTGTTGGTGACGCAAATGATGTACGTCGTTTGACTCAGCAGCGCTATAACCAGCTGTATAGCCTGCAATTAGCTATGGATAAGAACGGTAATTTTGCAAAACTACCTGAGCAGGTTGATGATGTTTACAATCAAAAAATGACACCTCCAGGTATTATTTCTCAGCCAAAAAATTATCAACAAGTTCCTTCAGGCGGAAAAACGACGACAGTAATAACACCTGTAGCGGTAGAGCCAACAGTTCAAAAGCAGACATTGCAATTGCCTGATCCAGAAGTGAATCGAACTAAAAATACAGTAACAACAACGACACTACGTCCAAGCACAGCGCCGTAGTAGCATGTTATGATTGATAAAAAATGAATAGGACATAGGCATGACTTGGAAACTACAAGCAATTACTGGTGAATTTACTGGTCAAGAAATTAGTGTTGATCGTGATATGTTGGTGGGACGTCACCAAGATGCCGATTTGCTATTACAAGCCGCTGAAATTTCACGTCGCCATGCAGCATTGCTTTTAAAAGACCAATTGCTATGGGTACAAGACCTTAATTCATCAAATGGTACGTTTGTAAACGATATTCGTATTGAGCAAGAAAAGCAGCTTCATGATGGTGATATTGTTCAGTTTGCGAGTTTTAAATTCTCAGTTTTAGCACCTGCTCAAGAAAATCTCGATTTACCTGAAATTGAAGCAGAACCAGTGCAAACTGCTGCACCAACACAAGACTTAAGTGATCAAGGAATGCCAAGCCTTGCAGAGCGTGCTGCAGAAACAGAAGTTCGCCGCGATGGTATGCCGCAGAATGTTTCTATACCAAAGCCTGCACCTATTCCAGAGGGTGTGGATGTCAATGTAAAACAACCATCACCTGTTACTTTTGATGAGCCTGTTTCTCGGGTTGCTGAAGAAAAAGAGCAGCAGAAGAATGCTTCGGTTGGTTTAATCACTATTATTATTTTAGTGATTTTGGCTGTATTAGCATGGTTATTCTTTAAATAATTCGTTGGTGCTTTTACAATCAAGGCATGCTAAACGCATGCCTTTTTAATTTTGAGTAGAAGAAAATGTCTGTTGCACAACTAAGTAAGCGCGATTTAATTTTATTTGATCTGGATGGAACCTTGGTGGATTCCGCTGCCGATTTATATCGGTCTATGAATTTAAGTCTGCAAACACTCGGTTGGCCATTAGTAACAGAAGCACAAATACGTGAATGGGTAGGCAAGGGCGCCTCAAAACTATGTGAAAGTGTCTTGCTTCATTTGTTTGGGAAACTAGATGCTGAACAACATAAAGTTTTACTGCAAAAGTTTCTAGACATATATGGTGCAGAGCTTTGTGTGAATACTCAAATTTACCCTGGTGTACCTGAATTTTTAAAACATTGCCAAACTTTGAATATTAAAATGGCATGTGTGACCAATAAGCCTGTCAAACTTGCTCAAGGGTTACTAGATGCATTAGAGCTTTCTCCTTATTTCCAAGTTGTACTTGGAGGAGATAGCTTACCTGAAAGAAAACCACACCCACTGCCATTATTACATTGCATGGAAAGCCTAAAAACATCTGCTTCACAATCGTTAATGATTGGTGACTCAAGTAATGATATTGAAGCTGCACGCCGTGCCGGAATTGATTGTATTGTGGTTAGCTATGGCTATAATCATGGAGAAAATATCTATGATTGCCAACCTCAGCAAGTTGTTGATAGTCTTGCTGAGTTAATTGTCTAATGAAGAAAATGGAGATAAGAATGAATAAGCGTATGGTTTTTCGATGGCGTGTCTAAATCGAATCTAGAAAAACACACTTTTAAATCGAAACCATATTAGAGATGATTCATGACAACATTAGCGCAATTTGAGCAACTTAAGGCTGCTGGCTACAACACTATTCCAGTTTATCGCCAACGCTTGGCAGATACAGAAACCCCATTATCAGTTTTTGCCCGCTTTAAAGACCAAACACAAGCTTACTTATTTGAGTCGGTTGAGGGTGGAGAGAATTGGGCGCGCTACTCTATGATCGGATTGGGTGAATCGACAGTTTTTTCCTGCAATGCTGGTGTTTTATCTATACAGCATGCTGATGGGTCAATTACACAACAAGATTGTCTAGATCCGTTCCAATACATTCGTGAATTCCAAAAACAATTTAAAGTACCTCCAGCCGAGCTCTTACCGGATTTGCCAACCTTTACTGGCGGATTAGTAGGTTATTTGGGTTATGATGCAGTCCGCTATATCGAGCCACGTTTAAAGAATGTTCCTACAGCCGATCCAATTACGCTTCCAGATTTGTGGTTGATGCTTTCAAAAACAGTTATCGTTTTTGACAATCTTAAAGATACGTTATTTTTAATTGTTCATGCGGATGCAGAGCAGAGTAATGCCTATGCTGATGCACAGCAAAAATTAGATCAATTAGAACAACTGTTGGCTACACCAGTTAGTTTACATGCGAAGCCACATACACCTCCTCATTTTGAATCTATTACTGGTAAAGCAAAATTCTTAGAGACAGTAGAAAAAGTTAAAGAATACATCCGTGCTGGTGATGTGATGCAAGTTGTTCCAGGGCAGCGCATGGTTTCTGATTTTGATGGTGAAGCTTTACAGGTTTACCGTGCATTACGTCATTTAAATCCTTCGCCTTATTTATTCTTGGTACAAGGGCAAACGATTACTGATAAGAAACCATTTCATATTGTTGGTTCTTCACCAGAAATTTTATCTCGTTTAGAAAATGGCATTGCTACAGTTCGGCCTTTAGCGGGAACCAGACCACGCGGCAAAACTAAAGAAGAAGATATTGCACTAGAAAAAGATTTGCTTTCTGACGAAAAAGAGATTGCTGAACATTTAATGTTGATTGATCTTGGTCGAAATGATGTGGGACGCGTATCAAAAATAGGTAAGGTCCAAGTAACGGATCAAATGGTGATTGAGCGCTATTCACATGTCATGCATATTGTTTCAAATGTACAAGGCGAAGTGCGTGATGATATCGACGCGCTTGACGTGTTTAAAGCGACATTCCCAGCAGGAACGTTATCGGGCGCCCCAAAAATTCGTGCAATGGAAATTATTGATGAAGTAGAGCCTGTGAAACGAGGTGTCTTTGGTGGAGCAGTGGGATATTTAGGTTGGCATGGTGAAATGGATATGTCGATTGCAATCCGTACTTGCGTTATCCGTGATAAAAAAGTGTATGTGCAAGCTGGAGCAGGGCTCGTTGCTGACTCAAATCCAGAATCTGAGTGGAATGAAACCCAAATAAAAGCTCGCGCAGTGATCAAAGCGGTTGAATTATCATCAAACGGATTGATTTTATGAGTTTTTAGCGGTTTTTTTTAAAAAACCGCTTGCATCGTTTGGAAGTTTTGCTAAACTGCACACCGTTCCGATACGAAACGTACGAAACACTAAGAAACGCCGGCATAGCTCAGTTGGTAGAGCAACTGACTTGTAATCAGTAGGTCCACAGTTCGAATCCGTGTGCCGGCACCATTTTAAAGTGTTAAGTTGAATGAGTAAAGAACAGCACTGTAGATAAGTGCGATATTGGTGAGATTCCCGAGCGGCCAAAGGGGGCAGACTGTAACTCTGTTGCGAAAGCTTCGAAGGTTCGAATCCTTCTCTCACCACCATCCTAAACTTCGAATGAAGTGGTTATTACCAACGTTGCGGGAGTAGCTCAGTTGGTAGAGCGGCAGCCTTCCAAGCTGCATGTCGCGAGTTCGATCCTCGTCTCCCGCTCCATCGAAGGATAGTCGCTCTTATAGCTCAGTGGTAGAGCACTCCCTTGGTAAGGGAGAGGTCTCGAGTTCAAATCTCGATAAGAGCTCCAGATATTAAAGTTTGAGTGGATTTCCACAAAGTTTTCAAAAAGCAGGCTATATAGTCTGCTTTTCAAGTATTGGGTGTCTGTTTTTTAGGCGATATGTCGATAAGCTGAGTTAGCTCAGTGCCATTTGTAGTTGGTTCGACGTAAACGAGGAAGATCATCATGGCTAAAGCCAAGTTTGAACGTAATAAACCACACGTAAACGTGGGTACAATCGGTCACGTTGACCATGGTAAAACAACTTTAACTGCTGCGATTGCAACTATTTGTGCAAAAACTTACGGCGGTGAAGCGAAAGATTACTCACAAATCGACTCAGCACCTGAAGAAAAAGCACGTGGTATTACAATTAATACTTCACACGTAGAATACGATTCTCCAATTCGTCACTACGCACACGTTGACTGCCCGGGCCACGCCGATTACGTTAAAAACATGATCACTGGTGCTGCTCAGATGGACGGCGCGATCCTTGTATGTGCTGCGACTGACGGTCCAATGCCACAAACTCGTGAACACATCCTTCTTTCTCGTCAGGTTGGTGTACCTTACATCATCGTATTCTTAAACAAATGCGACCTTGTTGACGACGAAGAATTACTTGAATTAGTAGAAATGGAAGTTCGTGAACTTCTTTCTACTTACGACTTCCCAGGTGATGACACTCCAGTAATCCGCGGTTCAGCTCTTGCTGCTCTTAACGGTGAAGCAGGTCCTTACGGTGAAGAATCAGTTCTTGCTCTTGTAGCAGCTCTTGACTCTTACATCCCAGAACCAGAACGTGCTATCGACAAAGCATTCTTAATGCCAATCGAAGACGTATTCTCAATCTCAGGTCGTGGTACAGTAGTAACAGGCCGTGTAGAATCTGGTATCGTTAAAGTTGGTGAAGAAGTAGAGATCGTTGGTATTAAAGATACAGTTAAAACAACTGTAACTGGCGTAGAAATGTTCCGTAAACTTCTTGACGAAGGCCGTGCAGGCGAGAACTGTGGTGTATTACTTCGTGGTACTAAGCGTGAAGACGTACAACGTGGTCAAGTACTTGCTAAACCAGGTACAATCAAGCCGCACACTAAATTCGACGCAGAAGTATACGTACTTTCTAAAGAAGAAGGTGGTCGTCACACTCCATTCTTAAATGGTTACCGTCCACAGTTCTATTTCCGTACAACTGACGTAACTGGTGCGATCCAGTTGAAAGAAGGCGTTGAAATGGTAATGCCAGGTGACAACGTTGAAATGTCAGTAGAATTAATCCACCCAATCGCAATGGACCCAGGTCTACGTTTTGCGATCCGTGAAGGTGGTCGTACTGTAGGTGCTGGTGTTGTTGCGAAAGTAACTGCATAAGCATAATATAGTGACGAATTACGTCTCAAGTTGAGAGCTTTGGCTCTCAACTTGCTTTATAGGTCAGTAGTTCAATTGGTAGAGCGTCGGTCTCCAAAACCGAATGTTGGGGGTTCGAGTCCCTCCTGACCTGCCATATTTTGAAATAAAAAGCTTGATGCTGGCTTAGTTGTTCATATAATAAGTCGCGAGTTCTACGACGAGTACAAAAATGTCGAATGATAAATCGCGTGACGCATTGAGCGACGCGCCAATTCCTCAAAGAAATAATTCTGCTGAAGTTGTTCGTACTGGTTCGCCTTTAGATATTGTTCTATGGGTGATAGCAATTGCATTATTGCTCTCAGCTACCATGGTGAATCAGCATTTACCAGCGTATTGGGCCCCTGCAAATAATGTATGGGTGCGCGTTGGGGTAATTTTTGCTTGTATCGTTGTGGCTTTAGGTTTATTATACGCCACCCATCAAGGTAAAGGCTTCGTTCGTTTGCTGAAAGATGCACGAGTCGAATTGCGTCGAGTAACTTGGCCAACAAAACAAGAAACAGTCACTACATCGTGGCAGGTTCTATTGGTTGTAGTTGTTGCATCGTTAGTATTATGGTGCTTTGACTATGGTTTGGGTTGGTTAATTAAGTTGATTATCGGGTAAAAGAGCTATGAAACGTTGGTACATTATTCATGCCTACTCTGGTTATGAAAAACAAGTGATGCGTTCACTTACAGAACGAATCCAGCGTAGCGCTGTTGCCGATAGCTTTGGTGATGTCCTGGTTCCTACCGAAGAAGTGGTAGAAATGAAGGATGGTAAGAAACGTAAATCTGAGCGTAAATTCTTTCCTGGCTATGTGTTAGTTGAAATGGAAATGAATGATGATACTTGGCACATTGTTAAAGAATGTCCAAAAGTATTAGGTTTTATCGGTGGTACACCTGAAAAACCAGCGCCAATCACTCAACGTGAAGCAGATGCGATTCTTGCGCGTGTACGTAATACTGGTGAAGCTCCACGTCCTAAGACGATGTTTGAACCAGGTGAAGAATTACTCGTTATTGACGGTCCATTCACAGACTTTAAAGGTGTGGTGGAAGAGGTTCAATACGACAAGTCACGTTTAACGTTGACGATTAACGTGTTTAATCGACCAACTCAGGTTGAACTCGAATTTCGCCAAGTCGAAAAAACGATTTAATCTTAATTGGTTGAAAAGCGCCCGATTTTATCGGGCATTGTTGTTGTAACAGTATTGTTACGTAGAAATTGGGGAGCCTAACGGCGCCTGTACCCAGAGGTATTTTAAAATGGCTAAGAAGATTGACGGCTATATCAAGCTGCAAGTTCCAGCTGGTAAAGCAAATCCATCTCCACCAATTGGTCCTGCACTAGGTCAACGTGGTGTAAACATCATGGCATTCTGTAAAGAATTCAATGCTGCTACACAAAAAGTTGAACCAGGTCTTCCAATTCCTGTAGTGATTACTGTGTACAACGACAAGTCGTTCACATTCATCATGAAAACTCCTCCAGCTTCTATTCTTCTTAAGAAAGCTGCTGGTATCCAAAAGGGTTCATCTGTACCTAACAAAACTAAAGTTGGTAAGTTGACTCGTGCTCAATTAGAAGAAATCGCGACTACTAAAGAACCAGACTTAACTGGTGCTGATTTAGACGCGCGTGTTCGTACCATCGCTGGTTCTGCACGTTCTATGGGCTTGGAAGTGGAGCTATAAGACATGGCAAAGTTAACTAAACGTCAAAAAGCCATTGCTGCTGCTGTAGAAGCAAACAAAGTTTACACTTTGGAAGAAGCAGTACAGGTTCTTAACAGCTTACCTGCGGCAAAGTTCAAAGAATCTTTAGACATCTCTGTAAACCTTGGCGTAGATCCACGTAAATCTGATCAGGTTGTTCGTGGTGCTACTACATTACCTGCAGGTACTGGTAAAACTGTACGTGTAGCTGTATTTGCTCAAGGCGCTCAAGCAGAAGCTGCTAAAGAAGCTGGTGCTGATGTTGTAGGTTTTGATGACCTTGCTGAAAGCATTCAAGGTGGAAACCTTGACTTTGATGTTGTAATCGCTGCTCCAGACGCTATGCGTGTTGTTGGTAAGCTCGGTACAATTCTTGGTCCACGTGGTTTAATGCCAAACCCTAAAGTAGGTACTGTAACTCCTGATGTTGCGAATGCTGTTAAAAACGCAAAATCTGGTCAGGCTCGTTACCGTGTAGACAAAGCGGGTATTATTCACGCTGCGATTGGTCAAGTTGGCTTTGATGCTGCTGCAATCCGTCAAAACGTTGAAACTTTAGTTGCTGACTTGAAAAAGTTAAAACCTGCAACTTCTAAAGGCGTATACATCAAAAAGATCACTTTGAGCTCAACTATGGGTCCTGGTCTTACTGTTGATGTAAACAACGTTTCTAACTAAGTTTTAACTTAGTTCTGTACAGAATTTTAAAGTCCTGATTGAGTAGGTAGCAAAAATAGAAATAAGTTTCTATTTTTGCGCAGTTAAAACAATACTTTGACTCTTGCTTATCAGGCGGACTTTGAATTGATGAATGAGAATTTATCAGCGTCAAAGACCTCAGGCGAGAAGCCGTTATTTTCGAATAGCGACTTTTCTTAATAACCCAGCCTGCGTAGACGCGGTGGTGTGATTTGTTCCTCCTCCGCGTGTAAGTCGAAAGGCTTACGAATTGGGAGTGTGCCCATTGGGTGCATAAATCACCTTAGGAGGTTTTACAATGGCTCTTCTTATCGAAGACAAAAAACAGATCGTTTCAGAAGTAAGTGAAGTTGCTTCTAAAGCGTTTGCAGCCGTTGTTGCTGACTATCAAGGTTTAAGCGTAGAGCAATTAACAACACTTCGTGTTGAAGCTCGTAAGTTAGGTGTAACTACACGTATCGTACGTAACACTTTGGCTAAGCGCGCATTCCAAGGTACTCAATTTGATATCTTGAACGACAACCTTGTTGGTCCAACAATTCTAGGTTTTTCAACTTCTGAAGATGACATGGGTGCAGCTGCACGCTTGTTTGAAGAATTTGCAAAAACTAACAAAGCATTTGAGTTAAAAGCTGCTGCATTTGACGGCAAAGTTTATCAAGGTGCTGATGTTAGCGTTATTGCTAATCTTCCAAACCAAGAGAAAGCGCTTACTATGCTTGCCTCTGTTCTTCAAGCTCCTATTTCGAAATTGGGTCGCCTCATTACAGCGCTCAAAGAGAAAAACGAGTCAGAAGCTGCTTAATCAATTTTACACACCATTCAATATCCATTTGGAGTTATTCTCATGGCTTTAACTAACGAAGAAATCTTAAACGCAGTTGCTGAAAAAACTGTTCTTGAACTTGTTGAATTAATTTCTGCTTTCGAAGAGAAATTCAACGTTTCAGCTGCAGCTGTTGCTGTTGCTGCTCCAGCTGGTGGCGCTGCTGCTGCTGCTGAAGAACAAACTGAATTCAACGTTGAGTTGACTTCTTTCGGTGCTAACAAAGTAGCTGTAATTAAAGCAGTTCGTGAAGCAACTGGCCTTGGTCTTAAAGAAGCTAAAGACCTAGTTGAAGGTGCTCCTCAAGTTCTTAAAGAAGGCGTTTCTAAAGAAGAAGGCGAAGAACTTAAGAAGAAACTTGAAGAAGCTGGTGCTACAGTTACACTTAAGTAATTGTAAAAGGAGTCGGTTTTTAAATCGGCTCCATAAAATGGCTGATGGCTCTTGGGTCATCAGCCTTTTTGCGTTACAATAATCGGCTCGATTTTTGTTAGTTTTGTTTGATTTTTAGAAAAATCTAAATAAAACAAGAAATTTCAAATGTTTACCAATATTTTTCATTTTTAAAAATATTGTTAAGCGTTTTTATACCACTAAAAATTGCAGCATTTGTAAACAGTGGTGGCCATATCGGCCTGCGTAATTCCTTCTGAGCCCGTTCTGCAGGCGGGCTTAGTTTACTTTCCGAGGACTCCAGATGGCATACTCATATACCGAAAAGAAACGGATCCGTAAGAATTTTGGTAAATTGCCCCAAGTAATGGATGCACCGTACTTATTATCGATCCAGGTCGATTCGTACAGAACATTCTTGCAAGATGGCAAAACTCCAAAAAACCGCGAAGATATCGGTCTCCAAGCCGCATTTCGTTCAGTTTTTCCTATCGAAAGTTATTCTGGCAATGCTGCTTTAGAATTTGTTGAGTATAGCCTTGGTAAACCTGAGTTCGATGTACGCGAATGTATTCTTCGTGGTTCGACTTATGCGGCACCAATGCGCGTTAAAATTCGTTTGATTATTAAAGATCGCGAAACTAAATCAATTAAAGACGTACGTGAACAAGAAGTCTATATGGGTGAAATCCCACTGATGACTGAAAATGGTACCTTTGTTATCAATGGTACTGAGCGTGTAATCGTATCTCAATTACACCGTTCACCAGGCGTGTTCTTTGACCATGACAAAGGTAAGACTCACTCAAGTGGTAAAGTGTTGTATTCAGCACGTATCATTCCTTACCGTGGTTCATGGTTAGACTTTGAATTTGATGCAAAAGACCTTGTTTACGTACGTATTGACCGTCGTCGTAAATTACTTGCTACTGTTGTGTTACGTGCACTAGGTTATAACAATGAACAAATCTTGAATTTGTTCTACGAAAAAGTACCTGTGTATCTTGACATGGGCAGTTATCAAATTGACCTTGTTCCTGAGCGCTTACGTGGTGAAATGGCTCAATTTGATATTGCTGACAATGAAGGTAAAGTCATTGTTGAGCAAGGTAAACGTATTAATGCGCGTCACGTACGTCAAATGGAAGCTGCAGGTTTAACTAAACTTTCAGTTCCTGACGAATACTTATATGAGCGTATTACTGCTGAAGACATTACTTTACGTGATGGTGAAGTGATTGCTGCGAATACGTTGTTAAGCCATGAAGTAATGGTGAAGTTGGCAGAAGGCGGTGTTAAGCAATTTAACATCCTGTTCACGAACGACATCGACCGTGGTTCTTTTGTTGCTGATACATTACGTGCAGACACAACAGCGGGACGTGAAGAAGCATTAGTAGAAATCTACAAAGTAATGCGTCCGGGCGAGCCGCCAACAAAAGAAGCTGCTGAAAACTTGTTCAATAACTTGTTCTTCTCTTCTGAGCGTTATGACTTATCTCCAGTAGGTCGTATGAAGTTCAACCGTCGTTTAGGTCGTCCTTACGAAGTTGGTACTGACCAGAAGTCACGTGAAGTTGAAGGCATTTTATCGCACGAAGATATTATCGATGTATTACGTACATTGGTTGAAATCCGTAACGGTAAAGGTGAAGTGGACGATATCGACCACTTGGGTAACCGTCGTGTACGTTCTGTTGGTGAAATGACAGAGAACCAATTCCGTGTTGGTTTGGTTCGTGTTGAGCGTGCTGTTAAAGAACGTTTAAGCCAAGCGGAAACAGATAACTTGTCTCCACAAGACTTGATTAACGCTAAACCAGTTGCTGCTGCAATCAAAGAATTCTTTGGTTCAAGCCAGTTATCTCAGTTCATGGACCAAAACAACCCATTATCTGAGATTACGCATAAGCGTCGTGTATCTGCGCTTGGTCCTGGTGGTTTAACGCGTGAGCGTGCAGGCTTCGAAGTACGTGACGTACATCAAACTCACTATGGCCGTGTTTGTCCAATTGAAACTCCTGAAGGTCCAAACATTGGTTTGATCAACTCGCTTTCTGTATATGCAAAAGCGAATGACTTCGGTTTCTTGGAAACACCATACCGTAGAGTAGTAGATGGTCGTGTAACTGATGCAGTTGAATATTTATCTGCTATTGAAGAAGTAGGTACTGTTATTGCACAGGCCGACTCTGCTGTAGATAAAGATGGCAACTTAACAGAAGAATTCGTTTCTGTTCGTCACCAAGGTGAATTCGTACGTATGCCACCTGAAAAAGTGACGCATATGGACGTTTCTGCACAACAGGTTGTATCTGTTGCTGCATCACTTATTCCATTCCTTGAACACGATGACGCGAACCGTGCATTGATGGGTTCGAACATGCAACGTCAGGCTGTTCCTACTTTACGTGCTGACAAGCCACTTGTCGGTACAGGTATGGAAGCGAACGTAGCACGTGACTCAGGTGTGTGTGTAATCGCAAACCGTGGTGGTGCAATTGAATATGTAGATGCTTCTCGTATCGTTATTCGTGTAAACGAAGATGAAATGGTTGCAGGTGAGGCAGGTGTAGATATCTATAACCTCATTAAATATACACGTTCGAACCAAAATACTTGTATTAACCAAAATGTTATCGTGAATTTGGGCGACAAAGTTGCTCGTGGTGACATCTTGGCAGACGGTCCATCAACAGACATGGGTGAACTTGCGCTTGGTCAAAACATGCGTGTAGCGTTCATGACATGGAATGGTTATAACTACGAAGACTCGATCTTGTTATCTGAGCGTGTTCTTCAAGAAGACCGTTTAACTTCTATTCATATTCAAGAATTGTCATGTGTAGCACGTGATACTAAGTTAGGTGCAGAAGAAATTACTGCCGATATTCCTAACGTAGGTGAAGCTGCGCTTTCTAAACTTGATGAATCAGGTATCGTTTATATCGGTGCTGAAGTTACTGCTGGTGACATCTTAGTTGGTAAAGTAACGCCTAAAGGTGAAACTCAGTTAACTCCTGAAGAAAAATTGCTTCGCGCAATCTTTGGTGAAAAAGCTGCTGACGTTAAAGATTCATCTTTACGTGTTCCATCTGGTACTAAAGGTACTGTTATCGACGTTCAAGTCTTCACTCGTGATGGCTTAGAGAAAGATGACCGTGCATTAGCGATTGAAAAAGCACAGCTTGATTCTTACCGTAAAGACTTGAAAGAAGAATACAAAATCTTCGAAGAAGCGGCTCGTGAGCGTGTAATTCGTTTACTTAAAGGCCAAGAGTCTAATGGCGGTGGTTCAACTAAACGTGGTGATAAACTTTCTGAAGATTTATTGTCTGGTTTAGAGCTTGTTGATTTACTTGAAATTCAACCGACAGATGAAGCAATCGCTGAGCGTTTAACTCAAATTCAAGTGTTCTTGAAAGAGAAGAGCGCAGAAATCGATGAGAAATTCGCTGAGAAGAAACGTAAGCTTGCAACAGGTGATGAGTTAACAACTGGCGTATTGAAAGTTGTTAAGGTTTACTTAGCTGTTAAACGTCGTATTCAGCCTGGTGATAAGATGGCTGGTCGTCACGGTAACAAGGGTGTTGTATCTAACATCTTACCTGTTGAAGACATGCCACACGATGCGAACGGTGTACCGGTAGATATCGTATTGAACCCGTTGGGCGTACCATCTCGTATGAACGTGGGTCAGATTCTTGAGACTCACTTGGGTATGGCGGCTAAAGGGCTTGGTGACAAAATCGAAAAAATGTTGAAAGAACAGCGTACAGTTTTAGAGCTACGTGAATTCTTAGACAAGATTTACAACAAAGTCGGTGGCGAGCAAGAAGATCTTGATAGCTTGACTGATGATGAAATCCTAGCACTTTCAGGCAACTTACGTGCTGGTGTTCCTTTGGCTACTCCTGTATTCGATGGTGCTGAAGAAAGTCAAATTAAAGATTTACTTGAATTGGCTGACATTTCACGTACAGGTCAAACAGTATTGTTTGACGGACGTACAGGTGAACAGTTTGACCGTCCAGTAACTGTTGGTTACATGTACATGTTGAAGTTGAACCACTTGGTTGATGACAAGATGCACGCACGTTCAACTGGTTCTTACTCATTAGTTACACAACAACCGCTTGGTGGTAAAGCACAATTCGGTGGTCAGCGTTTCGGTGAGATGGAAGTATGGGCACTTGAAGCATACGGTGCAGCATATACACTTCAAGAAATGCTCACAGTGAAGTCGGATGACGTTGAAGGACGTACTCGCATCTATAAGAATATTGTAGATGGTAACCATTATATGGATCCGGGTATGCCTGAATCGTTCAACGTATTGACCAAAGAGATCCGTTCTTTAGGTATCAACATTGAACTGAAAAATGGTGACTAAGTCGTAAGACTCACGATTTTTTAGGAAAAAACAATATTTGTGACCCAGTCGGGTAAGCGAGGCTTCCCGACACACGGAGAAAAAAATTGAAAGACTTGCTCGATATCATGCGTAAGAAAACGGATTCAGATGGTCATGCGCCAGTTGAGTTCGACCGTATCCGTATTGGTCTTGCGTCACCAGAAATGATTAAGTCATGGTCTCATGGTGAAGTTAAAAAACCTGAGACAATCAACTACCGTACGTTCAAGCCAGAACGTGATGGTTTATTCTGTGCCAAAATCTTTGGTCCAGTAAAAGATTACGAATGCTTGTGTGGTAAATACAAGCGTATGAAATACAAAGGCGTCATTTGTGAAAAATGTGGCGTTGAAGTAACTACAGCGAAAGTTCGTCGTGAACGTATGGGTCACATTGAACTTGCTTCTCCAGTTGCGCATATCTGGTTCTTAAAATCGTTACCTAGCCGTATCGGTTTATTACTTGATATGACACTTCGTGATATCGAACGTGTATTGTATTTCGAATCATACGTTGTTACTGATCCTGGTATGACGCCATTCGAAAAGTATCAACTTCTTAATGACGAAGAATACTTTACAGCTTTAGAAGAGCACGGTGACGAGTTCATTGCGAAAATGGGTGCGGAAGCAGTTCAAGACTTGTTGAAAGACATTGACCTTGAAGCTGAAATTGCTCGTTTACGTGAAGAAATTCCTCAAACAACTTCTGAAACGAAGTTGAAAAAAGCATCTAAACGCTTGAAATTGATGGAAGCATTCAAAGACTCGAACAACAAGCCAGAATGGATGGTAATGAATGTACTTCCGGTGCTTCCACCAGATTTACGTCCATTAGTTCCACTTGAAGGTGGTCGTTTCGCGACTTCTGACTTGAACGATTTATATCGTCGTGTGATTAACCGTAACAACCGTTTGAAGCGTCTTCTTGACCTTGCAGCGCCAGACATTATCGTACGTAACGAAAAACGTATGTTACAAGAGTCTGTAGATGCATTGCTTGATAACGGTCGTCGTGGTCGCGCAATCACTGGTTCTAACAAACGTCCATTAAAATCTTTGGCAGATATGATCAAAGGTAAACAAGGTCGTTTCCGTCAGAACTTGTTAGGTAAGCGTGTTGACTACTCTGGTCGTTCGGTAATTACTGTTGGTCCTACTTTACGTCTTCACCAATGTGGTCTTCCGAAGAAAATGGCGCTTGAATTATTCAAACCATTTATTTTCGCGAAACTACAAGCTTCAGGTCAGGCAACAACCATTAAAGCTGCGAAGAAAATGGTTGAGCGTGAGACTCCGGAAGTTTGGGACGTTCTTGCATCTGTAATTCGTCAACATCCAGTGATGTTGAACCGTGCGCCAACACTTCACCGTTTAGGTCTTCAAGCATTTGAACCTATTCTTATTGAAGGTAAGGCAATCCGTCTTCACCCACTCGTTTGTGCTGCGTTCAACGCCGACTTCGACGGTGACCAAATGGCGGTACACGTTCCATTGACACTTGAAGCACAGTTAGAAGCTCGTGCATTGATGATGTCAACGAACAACATCTTGTCACCAGCAAACGGTGAGCCAATCATCGTTCCATCTCAAGACGTTGTCTTGGGTCTTTACTACATCACTCGTGATGCAGTAAATGCGAAAGGTGAAGGCATGGTGTTTGCGGATACTCACGAAGTAAACCGTGCACTTGCAACTGGTCAAGTTGCGATTCATGCGCGTGTTAAAGTGCGTGTGCATCAAACTGTTATCAATGAAAATGGTGAACGTGAACACCAAACTATTATCGTTGATACAACACCAGGTCGTTGCTTACTTTGGGAAGTTGTTCCACAAGGTTTAAGTTTTGACATGATCAACCTTGAGATGACTAAAAAGAACATCTCTAAGTTAATCAACTCTTGCTACCGTAAACTTGGTTTGAAAGATACTGTTATCTTCGCTGACCAGTTAATGTACTTGGGCTTCCGTCAAGCGACTCGTTCAGGTGTATCTGTAGGTATGGAAGACATGTTAATTCCACCTACGAAACACACAATTATTGATAAAGCGGAAACAGAAGTTCGTGAAATCGAACAACAGTTCGAACAAGGTTTCGTAACTGCTGGTGAACGTTATAACAAAGTTGTCGATATCTGGGCGCGTACAAACGACCAAGTTGCGAAAGCGATGATGGATAACTTGTCTTACACTGTTGTTAAAAACAAACAAGGTGAAGACGAGAAGCAAAAATCATTCAATAGCATCTATATGATGTCTGACTCTGGTGCCCGTGGTAGTGCGGCACAGATTCGTCAGCTTGCTGGTATGCGTGGTTTGATGGCAAAACCGGATGGCTCGATTATTGAGACACCGATTAAAGCGAACTTCCGTGAAGGTTTGACAGTACTTCAGTACTTTATTTCTACACACGGTGCGCGTAAAGGTTTGGCCGATACAGCATTAAAAACTGCGAACTCTGGTTACTTGACTCGTCGTCTTGTAGACGTGGCGCAAGATTTAGTAATTACCGAGCCTGACTGTGGTACAGCGGGTGGTTTGGTAATGACTCCATTCATTCAAGGTGGTGATGTCATCGAGCCATTACGTGACCGCGTATTAGGTCGTGTAACTGCTGAAGATGTACGTCGTGCATCTGATGATGAAGTTGTATTACCTCGCGGTACGTTAATTGACGAGAAAATCGCAGCTCAGCTTGAAGAAGCTGGTGTCGATGAAGTTAAAGTACGTTCAGTAATCGCATGTGAATCTACATTCGGTGTATGTGCTCGTTGTTATGGTCGTGACCTTGCACGTGGTCACTTGGTGAACCCAGGTGAATCAGTAGGTGTAATGGCTGCGCAATCAATTGGTGAGCCAGGTACACAGTTAACGATGCGTACGTTCCACGTAGGTGGTGCTGCGAGCCGAACTTCTGCTGCAAACAGTGTTCAAGTACGTAACAAAGGTACTGTACGTTTCCATAACGTGAAAACTGTACAACACGCGAAAGGTCACTTGGTTTCAGTTTCACGTTCAGGTGAAATTGGTATTGCCGATGAGTTAGGCCGTGAGCGTGAGCGTTATAAACTTCCTTACGGTGCAAGCATCTTGTTGAAAGATGGTGAAATCGTTGAGGCAGGTGGTATCGTTGCAACTTGGGATCCGCATACACATCCATTAGTAACAGAAGTTGCTGGTAAAGCACGTTTCAGCCAAATCGCTGATGGTGTAACTGCAACATCGAAAACTGATGATGCAACTGGTATGACAACTGTTGAAATCTTGCCTGTAACAGCACGTCCTGCTTCTGGTAAAGATTTACGTCCAGCAATCGTATTGGATACGGCTGATGGTGGCGAACAGTTCTACTTCTTGCCACAAAACACAATTGTTACCGTTCGTGATGGCGAAACAATTGGTGTGGGTGACGTTATTGGTCGTGTACCACAAGAATCTTCACGTACTCGTGATATTACCGGTGGTCTTCCACGTGTTGCTGACTTGTTCGAAGCACGTAAGCCGAAAGAACATGCGATCTTGGCAGAAGTGTCTGGTATCGTAAGCTTTGGTAAAGAGACTAAAGGTAAAAACCGTTTGGTGATTACTCCAGATGACGGTTCTGAAATTTACGAAGAGTTGATTCCAAAATGGCGTCAAATCAACGTGTTTGAAGGTGAACATGTGAACCGTGGTGAAACCATTTCTGATGGTCCACAAAACCCACATGACATCTTACGCTTGAAAGGTGAAGTTGCTTTAACTAACTACATCGTGAACGAAGTTCAAGACGTTTACCGTCTCCAAGGTGTAAAAATCAACGACAAGCACATTGAAGTTATCGTACGTCAAATGTTGCGTAAAGTTGATATCATCGATGGTGGTGATACAAGCTTCATTAAAGGCGAACAAGTGGATTACATCCGCGTTGTTCAAGAGAACCAAGCTGTCTTGGCTCAGAACAAGTTCCCTGCGAAGTTTGAACGTCAATTGATGGGTATTACGAAAGCATCGCTTTCTACTGACTCGTTCATCTCTGCTGCATCGTTCCAGGAAACAACTCGTGTGTTAACTGAAGCTGCTGTAACAGGTAAAGAAGATGATTTACGTGGCTTGAAAGAAAACGTTGTTGTGGGTCGCTTGATTCCAGCTGGTACTGGTCTTGCATACCACTTAGAGCGTCGTCGTCAAGAAGCAGAAGCTGCAGAACATGAGCTTCATAATGACTTCAGCGAAGTAGACCAAGCATTCAGCCAAGCATTAAACTCAGAGCAATTCTAAGTTTAGACTGGCAATAAAAAAGGCACCTCAGGGTGCTTTTTTTATTTATATTCATTTTTAACAATTAAAAGTTGTAATTACATAAACACATTAAAGAGCCATTATTTTATTACTTAAGCGGGATAAAGACTCCACAAAAACACATTAGGCTACCTGCTTATGAAGACTGGAGTAAATCGAATGAAAAAAATGATGATGATTGCAGGTGTAGGTTTGATGTCAACCACGCTATTTGTCGGTTGCCAAAATGCAAGTCCAGAAAGCAAACGTATTGGTTCAGCCGCTATTGGCGGTGGTGCAGGTGGTGCAGTCGGTAAACATGTGGGCGGTAATATTGGTGCAGGCTTAGGCGCGGCGCTTGGCGCAGGTGTGGCAGCCAATGCAAAAGGGTCTAGTAGTAAAACTGTACGTAATAGTGCGATTGGTGCCGGTGTGGGTGCTATCTTAGGTGGCGCAATCATTGGTGGTGATTCAGGCGCTGCTGCAGGAGGGGCGCTTGGTGGTAGTGCAGGCGCGGCTTATGAAGAGAAAAAAGGGAAATACTAAAATTACCCTTTAAGATATTTAAAAAAGAAGCTCTTCATTAAATAAGAGCTTCTTTTTTGTTTCCTTAGTAGATTGAAATTTAAATAATTAACTTTACATAGAAGGCTTTTACAAAATATCAATCGATTGCCACAGTGCGATAACACAAACTGATCAAATTACTCATAAAAGAAGATTATGCTTTGATAAGAGCACAAAGGAGTGAGTACGGTCATGAAAAAAACAATTGGTTTAATTTCTACTTTAATGTTATCTGCATTTATGTTAACTGGTTGTCAAAATATGAGTCCATCTGACCAGCGTATTGGCGCAGCTGCATTAGGCGGTGCTGTTGGTGGTGGAGTTGGTAACCATGTGGGAGGTGGTATAGGTGCAGGTGTTGGTGCAGCAGCAGGTGCTGGTGTAGGTGCAAATGCGAAGGGTAGTAATAAAAGCTCGACAACAAGCAGCGCAATTGGTGCTGGTATCGGTTCTGTAGTTGGGAAAGCCATTTTTGGTGGCGATACAGGTGCAGCAATTGGTGGCGCAATTGGTGGTGGTGCCGGTGCTGCGATTGAAGAAAAGAAATAAAATTTACTCAAATAAAATAAGCGCCTTAGAGCGCTTATTTTATTGTTGAAAAGCTTTTGCTTTTTTGCGGCGAATGTAGAGGGTCTTTTGTACTTCAGCAATTCTCACACCTGATTCATCAAAAATATTTAGATGATATGTTCTGAGCACAGGAGCATAGTTTTCGGCGAGTTCTCGAATCTGTTCAATTTCTGCTAAATCAACTCGGATGTCCGCATAAACAGTACTTCGGCCAGGCGATAAAAAATTAATCTCAGCCGCTTTATCCCAGACAATGTATTTTGATCCTAAGTGATGCATAAGAATCAGCATATAAAATGGATCAACCATCGAATAAAGGCTTCCACCAAAATGAGTACCTACCAGATTTTGATTTTTCCAGGTCAGCGGCATTTTTACCCGAACATGACAAAGTTCTAAGTTCATGACTTCAATATAAATCCCTGCTCCACGATAAGGTGGGTAGTGGTTAAATAAGAATTTAGAAATTGAAGGAATGTTCTGAAGTTTTTTTAAAATAGCCATAATAGTCAATTTTTTTTATTGCAACACTGGTCATACTAGATAAGTATCATCTTTTTTATATTGATGGCAATGCTTTATCCGATTAACGACATGATCGATTGAAAAACAAAATAGGAAATGATTATGCAGCCAAAGATTTATACAGTAACAACAAGTGACCAACAAACGCTTTGTGCCAAGGCTTGGGGCGATGAGAAAAATACTCCATTAGTTTTAGTACATGGTTATCCTGATAATCAGGAAGTATGGGAATCGGTCATTGAGCATTTAATCAATGATTTTTATATTGTTACTTATGATGTCCGTGGAGCGGGTTTGTCATCTATTCCTAAACGAATACGAGATTATCGTTTAGAGCGTTTATCTTTAGATTTACAAGAAGTCGTCGATGAAGTACTCCCAAACCGACAGTTCCATATGGCCGCACATGATTGGGGGTCAATTCAATCTTGGGAGTCTGCAACTGAACCTAAATTTAAAGGTCGCTTGTTATCTTACACGACCATCTCTGGTCCTTGTTTAGATCATGCTGCACTCTTCTTAAGAGATAAGTTTAAAACAGATCCTGCAAAGATCTTAAAAATATTAACGAAATCATGGTATATCGGTGCGTTCCATTTACCATTAATTGCTCCAACAGTATGGTCTCTATTTAGCCCAGAAAAATGGGGCAAAATATTAAAAGACTTAGAGCGAAAAGATAATTTACCGTTAAATAGTAATATTTCTGCTGACGGTAAATATGGGATTAATTTATACCGTGCGAATTTTATTCCTCGCTTAACAGCTCCTCGCCAGCGTTATGCACAGTGTCCAGTCAAAGCAATAATTTTAAAATACGATACTTTTGTGAGTCCTGAATATATTACGGAAGCAATGCCAAAATGGGTTGAAAACTTTGAGTATGTTGAGCTTGAAGCAAACCATTGGGCGATTCTGAGTCAGGCTGAAAAAGTGGCAGGTCATATTCGTCAGTTTATTCAATCACAAAGCAAATAAGTGACTGTTTAATATACAAAACTGCTCATTCGGCGATATTTTCGGCTTCGTAGATACGAATCTGATAGAATATCGCCTTTTGTTCTGTTCTGAATTTGTTCATGAATGCTGTTGTTGTGGCGATTGCTGTGATGTTTTTACTCTCACTAGCACGCGTTTCTGTCGTATTGACATTAGTGGTCTCTGCCATTGTTGGTGGTCTTGTCGCGGGTTTAAGTCTTTCTCAAACGGTTGAAGCTTTTAATGCAGGGCTAGGTGATGGTGCCGAAGTTGCTCTCGCTTATGCCGTATTAGGCGCATTTGCACTTGCTCTTTCTAAATCAGGTTTACCCGACCTACTTGCTCATAAGCTTATTGGTCTTTTGGGAATGGAAGCGGGGAAAAGCCGTGAAACCAAAGTAAAATATTTACTCTTAGGTATTTTACTGATTGCTGCCATTTTCTCTCAAAACCTGATACCAGTTCATATTGCATTTATTCCTGTACTTGTACCGCCATTATTACGAGTCATGAACCATTTAAAACTAGACCGCCGCGCAGCAGCTTGTGTGTTGACTTTAGGTTTAGTGGGTACCTATATTTTTCTACCTGTCGGCTTTGGTGCAATTTTCCTTGAACAAATCTTAATGGGAAATATCAACAAAATTGGTGCTGCTTATGGCTTACATGTAGAACGAGGCATGATGCCAATTGGCATGGCAATTCCAGTTCTAGGAATGGTTTTAGGTACTTTGGTTGCGGTGTTTATTAGTTACCGTAAGCCAAGAATTTATGCTGATCGTACCATTACCCCTGTAACTACCATCGATTTAGATAAACCTCTGCGTGCAACAGCGCAAGATGAAACAGCAGATCTAAAAGCCGATGCAGAAGAACTTAAACATGAAGCAGAGCAAGGCCCTGTAATTGCTAAGAAAACAATTTTCATGGCTTTACTGGCTATAGGCCTCACTTTAGTTGCACAGCTTTATTCTGGCTCAATGATTTTGGGTGGTTTAGTAGGCTTTGCAGTTTTGTCTACAGCAGGCATTTTTAAGTGGCAAGATGCAGATGATGTCTTTGTACAAGGCATGCGAATGATGGCTCTAGTCGGTTTTATTATGATCTCCGCTGCGGGTTTCGCTTCAGTCATGACGCATACTGGGGATATCAATCAACTGGTAAAAGGTGTGGTTGAAATCATTGGGGATAATCGTGCGCTTGCAGCTTTCTTAATGCTTTGTATTGGTTTATTTGTCACGATTGGTATTGGTTCATCTTTCTCAAGTGTTCCTGTTTTAGCAGTTATTTATGTGCCTTTATGTGTACAGTTTGGTTTCTCGCCATTAGCAACGATTGCACTGATTGGAACAGCAGCGGCTTTAGGTGATGCAGGTTCTCCAGCTTCCGATTCAACTTTAGGACCTACAGCTGGCTTAGGAGTAGATGGGCAGCATGACCATATTTGGGATACTGTGATTCCAACATTTATCCACTTTAATATTCCTCTACTCGTTTTTGGTTGGATTGCAGCCATGGTTTTATAAGTTTTTATAATATATTGAATTAAAACCTCCTTAATAATTATCTAAAGATAAGCATTAAGGAGGTTTTTTTATGCTATAAATAAAACATGCATTTAAAATAAATTATATTAAAATACTCGGAATTTAAAGTATATTAAAAAGGTTGGTTATATAAAATAATTCTGATTAATTAGGTTGGGATAAAAACCAATTAAAATGGTTGGTTAATATATAATTTTATTTAAAACAGTTATTTAAAAATAAATATAAAAATAATTTTATAATGGGTGTTGCATCAATTTAAAATAAATGTTTATTATAAATATAAATAAGGTTGGAGATATTAAAGTGTTCAAAAAAGCGTTAGTTATTGCATTAATGGGGATGTCTTCATTTACTTTTGCTGGTAATTGGCAAGTAAAATTTGGTGGTAGTGTTATTGCTCCATCTGAGGATACAACAACTGCTTTAGGTGTAGTAAAGGCTGATAATGAATATGCATTTACACCATCAGTTGAATACTTTTTTGGCGAATCTCCTTTTTCGGCAGAATTATTATTAGCAACGCCAGTTAATCATGATGTTTTATTAGATGGTCAGAAAGTAGCGCGTATTAAACAATTGCCACCGACAATTACCGCGAAATATCATTTTAAAAACTCAACTCGTTTTACACCGTATATTGGTATCGGGGCAACAGCATTTATTCCTTGGGATGAACAAGGTGTTGCTGACAAAGTAAAAGAAGATTTTGGTGTAGCTGGTCAAGTTGGTTTTAACTTTCAACCTGCTGATGCAAAAAATTGGGGTGTATTTGTAGATGTTCGCTACGCGGATATTAGCCCAGAAGTTACTTTAACAAATGGTGCTAAATTCGACTTGGATATTAACCCGTTTGTTTACACTTTAGGTTATAGCTATAAATTTTAAGCATAATAATAAATAGAAAAAATATAATAACAAACCTAGACTCAGGCACCTCACATAGATTTTATGTGAGGTTTTTTATTTTATTGTTCTCACTAAAAAAAGCATAAAACAGACAGTTTTCTACATATTCTTTCAACCTTTATTTTTAAACTATTTTTTATATATCTTTAAAGGAATAACGTCATGAATAGAAAATTCGCCATAGGCTTAGCACTTTTAAGTGGTATGGCTTTTACTCATAGTGTGCAGGCAGCTAGTTTCTCTTGCGATGCAGCAAAAACCAAGACGGAAGTAAGCATTTGTAAAAACCGTTCTTTAAATGATGCAGATGTCAAAATGGCAACGACTTATCAAATTGTTTTACATGCTTTGCCAATGGGTGGTCGTGATAATCAAAAAGATACGCAGCAGCAGTGGTTGAAAAAAAGAAATGCTTGCGCAGCTAATGTAAGTTGTATTTCCAAAGCTTATCAACAGAGGCAACAACAGTTAGATTCTATCTTACAAGATAGGGTATTAAGTCACGGTCCATTTTAGTTAAAGAAAAATTTTTTAATATTCAGGATTGAAAAATTCTAGAAGTACTCCATTCATAAAGCATTCGAGAACAAACAAACTTCAAAATTTAAGGAGTGATTTATGAGTGAACAAGCATCACAAAATTATAGTTTCCAAGCAGAAGTAGCACAGCTTTTACATTTAGTGACGCATTCTCTCTATTCGAACCCTGAAATTTTCTTGCGTGAGCTTATTTCGAATGCATCAGATGCATGTGATAAGTTGCGTTTTGAAGGAATTAATCATCCTGAATATTATGAAAATGATCCGGACTTACATGTACGAATCAGCTTAAATAAAGAAGATAAAACTTTAACGATTTCTGATAACGGTATTGGTTTAAGCCAACAAGAAGCAATTGATAACTTGGGTACCATTGCAAAATCAGGTACTAAAGACTTCATGTCAAAATTGACGGGTGACCAGAAAGCGGATGCTCAGTTGATTGGTCAGTTTGGTGTTGGCTTTTACTCAGGTTTTATTGTTGCCGATAAAATTACGGTGGAATCACGCCGCGCAGGTTTAGATGCTTCTGAAGGGGTGCGTTGGATCAGTGGCGGTACAGGCGAGTTTGAAGTTCAGCAAATTGATAAAGCTTCACGTGGTACTGACATTATTCTTCACTTGCGTGATGACGCGCTTGATTATTTAGAATCTTATAAAGTTAAGCAGATCGTTAATAAATATTCTGACCACATTAGCTTGCCAATTGAAATGCAAAAAGAAGTTTGGCAAGAAGAGGAAGTCGCTGAAGGTGAAGAACCTAAAGGTGGCCAAATGGTCAAAACTGACGAATGGGAAGCGATTAACTCTGCAAGTGCTTTATGGACACGTAACAAAAGTGAAGTGACTGAAGAGCAATATGTTGAGTTTTATAAAAACTTAACGCATGACTTTGAAGCGCCACTGGCTTGGGCTCATAACCGTGTAGAAGGTAGTACGGAATATACCCAGTTACTTTATATTCCAAGTAAAGCACCTCATGACATTTTTACACGTGAAGCAAAAGCGGGAATTAAGCTGTATGTAAAACGCGTATTCATTATGGATGATGCGGATAATTTAATTCCAAACTATTTACGCTTTGTACAAGGTGTCGTGGACAGCGCCGATTTACCGCTTAATGTGAGCCGTGAGTTGTTGCAAGAAAGCCGTGACGTTAAGACAATTCGTGAAGGTAACGCACGCCGTGTACTCACTTTGCTTGACGGCTTGGCTAAATCAGAAGATGAAAAAGACCAAGAAAAATTCAAGACGTTCTACACTGAGTTTGGTTCAGTGCTTAAAGAAGGCTTGGGTGAAGACTTCGGTAATCGCGAGCGTATTTTAAAATTATTACGTTATGCAACTTCAACAAATGATGAAGTGGTAACTTCTTTTGCAGACTATAAAGCGCGCATGAAAGAAGGCCAAAAAGCCATTTATTACGTTACTGCTGACAGCTTAGCTGCTGCTAAAAACTCTCCACAGCTAGAGTTGTTTAAGAAAAAAGGCATTGAAGTATTATTAATGACAGAGCGTGTTGATGAGTGGGCAATGAACTTTGTTCATGAGTTTGACGGTACGCCATTAAAGAATGTATCTAAAGGCGCTGTTGATTTAGGTGACTTACAAGATGCAGAAGAGAAAAAGGCACTTGAGCAAGCGGCTGAACAATTTAAGCCTGTGGTTGAGAAATTAAGTGACTCGTTGAAGGCTAAAACTAAAGAAGTACGTGTAACGACCCGTTTGGTAGACTCTCCGGCGTGTTTAGTAACAAGTGAAGGTGAGTTATCACCGCAACTTATTCGTATGTTGAAACAAGCAGGTCAAGCTGTTCCTGAAATCAAGCCAATTTTAGAAATTAACCCTGAGCATCCTTTAGTGAAAAAACTTGAAGGTTCAGAACAATTTGATGACTTGGCAAACGTGATTTTTGATCAGGCTGTGATTGCAGAAGGTGGTTTACCAGAAGACCCAGCAGCTTATGTGAAGCGTATTAATAGCCTATTGTTGAAATAATTTTTTGATATAAAAAAAGCCTCTGAACTGTCAGAGGCTTTTTTGTGGATAAAGAAAGAGTTATCCACAACTTAATGATTTTTGGTTAAAAATTAGCTTCCAGATTCATTTGTACACTCAATTGATGCTTAGGGTCATCATCAATATGATTAAAAAAATTAAGATCATTTTGCATAAAAATCCAATCTCGCCATATAGGCTGACGCCATGAGAGATAGGGTCCCCAACTATTTATCCGCATGTCATTTTTGGTATATACGCCACCACTATAAATACCGTAAGTCAGACTATTATCTTTTACAAACGCAAATTGTTGAAAAGTCCAATTGCCCCAGTTGTATTCTTCATTTTCGCTCTTATTCACATTAAATTTGTTAGCGAATAGGGTGTTGTCTTGCATTTTCTGCGTTAAGTTGAGTGTTGTTTCCGTATAGTTCCGGCTGGTTGAACCGTAGCGAAAGACCTGTTCGGTATCTATGCTTATGTTATGTCTTAAATTCCATTTTTTCTTGGCAAGAAATTGTACGTAAACATCACTGTCTGAATTTGAGCCTAAATCAAGATTATTTTCGAAAGGCATCCATGTTGAAATCGTATCCCAGCTTGCGGTAAGTGGATTACTAACCGAAATATGGGGTGTTGAAGCTTTCTTCTTTTTCTTACCTAAGGTTTTATAAGGGTGCTTGGGCTGAGTTGCACGGCTCCATAACGTATCATTTCCAAACACCGCCATCAGGTCCTGAATAAGTGCGGCATCTGAATCATTATTTGTTTCTGCTTCACAGGGTGAAGGCGAAAAAGAGAGTATGTGACTATTATTTCTTATGAATAGGGTGGACGAATGTAGAGATCGTCTTGTAGAGCGTTGATGCTTGAAAGAAGTAGAGAAAAGCTGTGTATGAGGAATTAAAACCAACATACCTAAACTATAAATACAAAGTAAGGCTTTAGATTTATATTCGAATGAAAAAGAAGAGAATTGATTCATTTTTATGAAAATCAAGAATCAAAAGTTAGCTCAGTATTGTAAGGGAAAAAGCTTAAATTTTTATTTAAAAGTATTTTATTTTTCATCACCTTGGAGACAGCCTCCAAGGTGGTTCTTAGCAATTAGAACAGTGCTTCTAAACGTAAGAATGTGCTGACAAAATGGTTACGGTCTTCACGGTGGTCATTAAAGTAATTGACGTCGCCTTGTACAAAGAACCATTCACGAAAGAGCGGCTGACGCCATGATACAAATGGTCCCCAACTGTTTAAGCGTAAATCGTTGTCGTTGTAATAGCCACCTGTATAAATACCATAGTTAAAACGGTTATTTGCAAAGAAACTATGTTCGCGGAAAACTCGGTTTTCCCATGTTAAATCATCATCTTGATCATCGGCATACGTTAAGCTGAACTGGTTCGATAAAATCGGTTGATTTGGACGAGCATGGGTAAGCTCTAGGTTAGTACGTAAATAATTTTCACTATGAATGCCATAGCGATAAATCTCTTCAGCATAAAACTTAAAGTCATTACGGAGTTGCCAATTTCTCGATGCTTTTAAGCGAACATACACGTCGTCTCCAGAACGGATACCTAAGTCTGCATCTGTTTCAAACGGCAGTTTTTTAGAGAAATTTGACCAACGTAATGCGATTGAGCTGTTGTCATCTCGTGTTCGTTTAGTATCAAGTTTCTTATTTGAATCTTGATTTGGGTTTTGGTTAATATTGGCTGGACTATTATTAAATTCGTTATCTAAAGAGTCATCACCAAACACCACGCTTAAGCGTTTCTCTAGCGTAGGGAGTTTAATCTTCCCGCGTATTCTGGGTTTGATTTCAAAGTTATCGTATTCATTCCAATAGTTATCAACCATTACACGGATGGTTGCAGTAGCTGGTTTTTGCGGGTCGACTTCACCAAACCAGTTATCAATTTTTTCAGAGGTATGATCAGCCCAATTTCGAATTTTCTTTTGCTTACGGTCAAACCAAGTCTGATCTTCAGTTTGCTCGGTGGGTGGAACAATAGGTTGATTGGACTGCTCCGGAAAAATCGTTGGGGTGGCATCAATCCACCTTGGGATTTGATCTAAAAGATTTTCATCTTTATTTTCTTCGGTTTGTACTCCAGATGACGAACCTTTGACTTGCTGAGTTGAAGAAGAGTTTACTTCTGCATGAGCCATACATACTGAACCAAATCCTAAAGTTACAAGTGCGAAAAGCTGCCGATACGTAATAACGTGAAATATTTTCATATCTATCTTTTATGTTTTGTTGTTATTGTCACTTTTGTTGATTTCTCTAATAAAATCAAGAGGACGACACAAAAGTTAAGTAAATTTAACTTTTCTTACATATTTGAAATAAGTTAAAAAGTTTAAGCTATTAGCGAGAATTTTTAAGCAAAAAAAATCCCCCAAACTAGGGGGATTTTAGATCAAGGAAACTTCAAATTCCGATCATTAAACATATAAAAAACAGAACATTACAGCGCGAATATTCTAAGTCGCAATCATAAACACATTTTAAACAATTGAATAGTTCTTTTTTTAGAACGCTCTATTGCTAAAACGGTGATAAAACATACGATTTGTTCACACTTTACAATTAAGACTGTTTATCTTGTGGAATATCACATGTTTCATCATTACAAACAGCTGCGTCATCTTGCTCGATTTCTTCAGCATTTGCTTTGAGCTGTGCTTGTTCTAACACTTGTAAAAACACTTCACGAGGCTGTGCACCTGCAAGCGCAATTCTTTGATCAAATACAAAGAATGGTACGCCAGTTACATTGAGCTGCTCGTGTGCAATTTTTTCGTCATGACGAACGAAGTCAGCCAATTCATTCGTATCGAGTACATATTCAACTTCGGCATTATCAAGGCCAATACGAGAAGCGATTTCCTCTACGACTTCACGTTCACCAATCGCTAAACCTTCAGTCATATAAGCATGGAAAAAGGCTTCTTTTGCTTGGTTACCTAAACCTTTACTTTGGGCAAGATGAATAATACGGTGAGCGTTAAAGCTATTGCCTGAGTTGGCTTTTTGCCATTGGAAGTCGATACCTTCAGAGGCAGCCATGGCCGCAATGTTGCGCTCCATTTCTTCCATCTCTTCATAGGTACGGCCATATTTTTTCGCTAAACGCTCAGTATTTGAAGTGTCATGTGTTGCTGGCGCATTCGGATCTAATTCGAAACTATGCCAATGAATATCAAGTTCAATACCAGCTTCAGCCGCGACATGTTCAAGGCGTTTTTTGCCGATGTAACAGAAAGGACAAACTACATCAGACCAGACATCAACACGCATGGGAGAATCTCATAAATTTTAATTACCCATCATAATAGGGATGATGTGCAAGGATTTAAAGCATTGAATAGCGAATAGAGTGTTGCGTATTATGAAATAAATGACATATAAAGAAGAAAGAGCTCTATTTTATAACTATAAAGAGCAAAACTATAAGAATGGAAATAGGAGGTGTGTATGCGCCGAATTTTGATTGCAATTGCAGGTCTGGTGGTGATTGCAGGTATTGTCTTTTTTTCCTATCAACATATAAAACAGCAACAAGCTAAAGACAGTAGCGAAATGTTCGATGTCGTGATGAATGAAAAAATGAGTGAACTTTATGAGCAGGCTCAAGATTGGTCTAAACCTGTACAACTCGATATTCATGATAAACGGCTTGCAGGACACTATAAGCAAGTCTCAGAGTTCCTTTTAAGTTATTGGGTTCAAAACGTAAATGCCCGCAATGAATATTTAAGAGAACTAAAAGCTGCGAAATGGGACACTTTTTTAAATGTTGATCGATTGGACCTTGATAAAAAACAAAAATATACCGAAACAGAAAAGATGTTGGCTGATGTTCGGAAAGCTTCAGATAAGTATCAGTCTGAATATGAATCAATACATAAGACTTTTCTCGCTAAAATTCAGGAATTATCTGTTGATGCAGATACGAGACAACTTCTTGAAATGAAATTGGGAACTCAGCAAAAGGCTGATCAAGATCATACGATTTTTATGATTGAGCTACAAATTTTAGATGACGCAGAGGAAATGTTTAAACTTCTAAAAAACTATTCGTGGCAAAAGAAAGATCATATGATCCTTTTTCATGAAAATGCTCAAGTTAAAAAATTTAACGAGCTTTACCAACATGTTTTAAAGCTTAATGCAAAAATTGAAAGTATTAAGAAAAAGAACGTGGCTGCTTTAGAAAATGAGCTAGAAGAATAGTTACAGTATGAGCATCAACTACTATGTATTGGTGCTCTCAGCTTTGCCTTTTGCCAAGAAAGATTGTAATAAACTTTGAGAAGTTTGTAGTTTGTTTAACTGCTCAGAGACATGCATCAGTTCTGTTTGTAGCTTTTCTTGAACAATAGGGCAGAGCGTAAATACTCGTTCATCTAAATCAAAACACGGTAATAACACCTGAATGTCTTTTAGGGGCATACCTGCATCATTTAATATTTTAATTTTCCTAATATTTTCAATATCTTTTTGGGTATAGCTTCGATAGTTATTGCTTGCACGATGCGGTTGTATTAGCCCTAAACTTTCATAATAACGCAGCATACGCGGACTAACTTTTGTAAGCTCAGCGACTTTAGCGAGGTTCATAAAATAGGCTTGACCTTAACAGTGGTGTCATAGTTTAGCATGTTTTTATCTTTCAAAATGGTACTTGTTCAATGATCAGAAAACTCATTTTATTGGTGTTATTCGGATGGATGTCATTTGTTGCAAATGCCAAAACACTGGAACTTCAGGAGAAGAACATGCGTCAAATATTTGTACTTCATGGGTATTCAGCTTCTATAAATGATCACTGGTTCTTGGATCTAAAACATCAAATAGAAGATGAACATACATCTGTGACCCTAATACCATTTCCAGATTCTGAGCATCCCGATGTAGATGCTTGGCAGAAGGTTTTAGATGAACAGATTCCACAGGTTAATGAAAATACCTATTTTGTGGCACATAGTTTGGGTGTGATTACTTTGCTGCACTTTTTGCAAAGACATGGTTATCAACATATTGGAGGAATGATTTTAGTGTCTGGATTCTCTGGACCAATTGCAGATTCTTCACCTCTCACAGCTTATATAACAAAGAGCAAAGTCGACACCAATTACTTTAAGGGGATAAACAAAAAGCTGGTGTATTTGTCTGATAATGATGATTTGGTTCCACCAAAACTGACAGTTCAATTGGCTAAAGATATTGATGCGCCGTACATTACAGTTCCTAATGGTGGGCACTTTTTAGGTCGGGAAGGTTATACGGCATTTCCGCAAGTCGTGAATTCTTTAAAAGAAATGTTAGAGAACGACTAAAAATTTATAAGATAAATTTCACTCTATAAATGGTTATAAATCATTTATAGGGTGGTTTTTCTATTCGGCTTTCTATTAATAAAAGTCCCTCACTATTACATTAAAAATTTTAATTATATTTACCGTTTATCCGAGCTTTACTGAATCAAGATACAGTTTGTTGTAGCCTATTTATAGAGACCTTTATTTGAATCTTCATCTTTTGATTGAAATAGGATGACTGATTTTTTTGGAGCAAGTTATGAACTTTCTAAAACAATCAGCTTTAATCGCTGCATTTGCTTTTATGGGTTTGGCAACTGTTCAGGCAGAAGAGGTAACGACTTTACCCACTATTCGCGTTATGGCTGAATCTGAGCTACGTGACGAGGTGGGCTTTGTGCCGTTTCAAGAAGATAAGAAGGTACGCCAAGCACTACAACACCATGAATATAAAATACATAACGATATACAGAATGCTTTAGTCCCTGAAGGTATGACGACCGTAGATTATCAGCCCGTTATGGTGCAGCCTGATCTCTCACAACTTTCTCCATTTTTACGAGAATATATTTTGGCAGTAGCAGGTGGGATTCAGTCTTCTGACCCAACCAATGGTATTTTTGAAATGTTAAAGCCGCTGAACATTAACCGAAGTAATGTTGATGCTTATCGTGATGGTACGATGAAAGTAAATCTTAATGACATTATAAATTTACAACAGCAAATTCAAGATGGTTTAAAAGGCCGATAAAATAAAAATCCCCACATTGAGCGGGGATTTTTTTATCTAGATGTTAATTAAACACGTTCGATAATCGTTGCAATACCTTGACCAAGGCCGATACACATAGTCGCAAGACCAATTTGAGTATCTTGTTGTTCCATTACGTTTAACAACGTAGTGGTGATACGCGCACCAGAACAGCCTAGTGGGTGACCCAAAGCAATCGCACCACCATTTAAGTTAATGATGTCTTGCTTGTCATAAACGCCTAAGCCTTTCATTACTGATAAGCCTTGAGCAGCAAATGCTTCGTTTAATTCGATAGTTTGAATATCCTCCATCGTTAAACCAGCACGTTTAAGCGCTTTTTGAGTTGCTGGAACTGGACCGTAACCCATGATTGCTGCATCACAGCCTGCAACTGCCATAGAGCGAATGACAGCACGTGGTTTTAAACCTAATGCTTGAGCACGTTCAGCAGACATAAGCAACATTGCAGAAGCACCGTCAGAAAGAGCAGAAGAAGTTGCTGCTGTTACTGAACCACCTTTAGGATCAAACACAGG
Organism: Acinetobacter nosocomialis; assembly: GCA_025736915.1. GTDB lineage: Bacteria > Pseudomonadota > Gammaproteobacteria > Pseudomonadales > Moraxellaceae > Acinetobacter > Acinetobacter nosocomialis_A. Next base: position 2,299,610 of record CP107049.1, read on the forward strand.
TTTTAATGCTTTGAACGCTTCAAGGTTTGCATCTGGACGAATTACTTCGTCAATATCGCAAAGGATTTTAAAGCCATTTGCATCGTGTCCTTCAACACCAACGATTTCGTTTTTGAAACGACCTTCTTGAGTTGCAGCCCAAGCACGGCGGTGAGATTCAACACCGAACGCATCTTGTTCTTCACGCGTAATGCCGTTCATGCGACCTAACATTTCAGCAGTTAAGCCCATCATGTTAGATGCTTTCGCATAGTGTTTAGATGCTTCTGGGTTAAGGTCGATGCCGTGCATCATACCTACGTGGCCCATATGCTCTACACCACCAATAATGAAGATGTCACCTTGGTTGGTCGCAATTTGTGCTGCCGCAGTATGGATTGCTTGCATAGACGAACCACAAAGACGGTTCACTGTTTGACCAGCAACAGTTTTAGGCAAGTCAGCCAATAAACCGATGTTACGACCAATGTTCATACCTTGTTCTAGAGTCTGGTTTACACAGCCCCAGATCAGGTCTTCAACTTCGTTTACATCAAACTGGTTACGGGCAACGAGCGCACGTACAAGTTCAGCAGATAAACTGTCGGCACGTACATTACGGAACATACCGTTTTTAGATTTGCCCATGGCAGAACGAACGCCATCAACAATCACAACGTCACGTGGATTTAAAGTAGCCATTCACGTCGCTCCTTAACCGTAGAATTTTTTGTTGTTAGCAGCCATGTCGCGCAACATTTGCGGCGCTTCATAAGCCTTACCTAAGTGTGCATATTTGTCGCAAAGCGCAACGTATTCAGCAACACCTGTTTGGTCGATGTAACGGCATGGACCACCACGGAATGGAGGGAAACCTACACCCATAATCATTGCCATGTCTGCTTCAGATGCAGTTGCTACAATCTTGTCTTCCAAGCAACGAACTGTTTCGTTACAGAAAGCAAGCATCATACGGTCAATGATTTCTTGGTTATCAAATTCGCGTTTTTCACCAGTTACGAATGGAGCAATCACTTCATACGCTGTTGGATCAACAGTTTTTGCTTTCTTGCCTTTCTTGTCGAGTTCGTATTTGTAGAAACCTACGTCATTCTTTTGACCAAGACGCTTCGCTTCATACATTGCTTGGATTGCGCCTTTGTAGTCTGGCTTCATACGGTCAGGGAAACCTTCCGCCATGACTTCAGCACCATGTACACCTGTGTCGATGCCTACAACATCAATCAGGTAAGCAGGACCCATTGGCCAACCAAACTTAGACATTACATTGTCGATTTGCTGGAAATCTGCGCCGTCTTTTACAAGAAGGTCAAATGCACCGAAGTAAGGGAACAATACACGGTTAACCAAGAACCCTGGGCAGTCGTTTACAACGATTGGTGTTTTACCCATTTTTTGAGCAAGAACGACAGTCGTTGCAATTGCTTCTTCAGAAGTTTTTTCACCACGAATAACTTCTACAAGCGGCATCATGTGAACTGGGTTGAAGAAGTGCATACCAACGAAGTTTTCAGGACGTTGTAATGCTTTTGCCAAACGTGTAATTGAAATTGTAGAAGTGTTAGAAGCAATGATCGTATTTTCACGAACATTTTTCTCAGTTTCTGCAAGTACGATTTCTTTAACTTTTGGATTTTCAGTTACCGCTTCGATCACGATATCAACTTCTTTAAACTCATCGTAGCTTAAAGTAGGACGGATACGAGCAAGCGTTTCACCCATTTGCGCAGGTTTCATTTTTTTGCGTTCAACCTGTTTAGTTAACAAGCTGTTTGCTTCTGACATACCTAATGCAAGTTGTGGGTTACCAATATCCTTCATGATAATTGGAGTACCTTTGCTTGCCGCTTGGTAAGCAATACCGCCACCCATAATACCAGCGCCAAGTACAGCCGCTTGATTTACAGGGTGAGCACCTTTTTCATGTTGTTTAGATGCTTTTTTCACAACTTGGTCATTGATGAATAAACCAATCAATGCACCAGCTTGTGGAGTAATTGCTGCTTTAGCAAAGCCTTCAGCTTCAACTTTTAACGCTTCATCACGTGCAAGGCTTGCACCTGCTTGTAATGAATCAAGTAATAATTTTGGAGCAGGGTATTGAGCAGGGTTTGCTTTAGCAAGTACAGCACCTTTTGCTGTGTTGAACGCCATCATTTGTTCAAGTGGGTTCAATTTTACAGCGTCAAGTTTTTCTTGGCGTTTTGCTTTCCAGTTTAAACGACCAGAAATTGCTTGTTTAACCAAGTCAGTTGCAGCTTCAAGTAATTTGTCAGCAGCCACTACAGCATCAACAGCACCATCTTTAAGAGCGGCAGCCGGTTTTTTAGGAACAGCCATTGCCATCCATTCAACTGCGTTGTCGATACCGATAACACGGCTTAAACGAACGCTACCACCGAAACCAGGATAAATACCGAGTTTGATTTCTGGTAAGCCCACTTGTGCAGCTTCTGACATCACACGATAGTCACACACTAAGCACATTTCAAAACCGCCACCTAAAGCCATGCCATTAATAGCAGCAACTTTTGGAAGGTCTAAATCTTCAAAGCTATTGAAGATCTCGTGAACAGGCATAAGCCAGTCAACAATCGCTTTTTCGCCTTGGGCGAAGTTTTCGCCAAATTCGGTAATATCTGCCCCAACAATAAATGTAGATTTGCCAGAAGTTACGACTAAGCCTTTAATATCGTTATTGGCTTTTACTGCTGCGATAGCAGCTTGGAAATCTTCAATTGTTGCACGGTTAAATTTATTGACCGACTCACCTTGTAAGTCAAAGCGGAATTCTGCAATTCCGTCCGCAAGCATTTGGACGGTAATGGCATTGCCAGCGTGGATCATGCCTGATCTCCTTAGTTTTGGAGGATTTCTAAGTTGATGTTATGAAGCGTGTGTACAGCTCCGGTACACATTTATGCTTCGCTAATCTTACGATAACTATATCTAAAAAGAAGCCAACAAGTTGTATCAAGCCGTGACGCAAGGGTCATCAATTGTCTACAAATAATTTTTTTTAATTTATTTATATGAAAAATATGTTTTTTTATTGGGGGTAATAGCTTGATAAGCAAGAGTTGAAGGGCCCATAAGAGAATGTAGTAAATGATGAAATGAATGATAAAAGAACAATAAAGAAATACAGATTTCAGTGGGAAAAGCGCATAAATGAAAAAAATAATAAAGACGGTTGAATAACCTTGGTTTTTTGAACTGTTAATGAAAATTAAGATACTTTGTGAATTATTAGACAGAAAGGGTTGTCTATTTTTTATCTTTGGATAAACTTTGTGTTATAAAAATGTTAGACAAAGTAATATTATGTTAAAAAATAAGTTTATGATTTTAGCCATCCTTCCATTTATGTTGAGTGCATGTGGAGGTGGCGGTTCTAGTGATAATAATTCCGTAAATAACGATCAAAGTAGTGCATCACAAGATTCTACGGCGAATGGAAGTCGTTACTATTTTATGGATTACAATGCGAATGAAACAGATGCGTTAAATATTTCTTATTTTGAAATATTCAATAAAAAATCAACTGATGGATCTTCTAATCAAGCTTTAGGTGAGTATTTGCTCACAGAGAAAAAACTCTATCTGCCAACTGATAGAGCGATTAATGTTATGAATATTAATTCGCTAACGGATTGGACATTAGACCTGATTGGTGATGTTAAAGAGGATTGGAAACTAGAAAGAGTTAATCTGTCTGGTCAGAATATGTTTGACGCTGTTTTACCGGGCTACCGAGCAGTAGGCTTTCCAGTAAATGATGCAAGTACGACTAATGGTCGTATATTTCTTAATACTTATGGACAGAATAAATTTCCTGACGGAAGTAGTTGCTATCGTTTAATTTCAAAAAAATCTAATCAAGAGTCTTTTGCATTTAATGTCGGTCAAGATTATGAAATTAACCAGAGTTTTGACGAGTTCGATGCTGACAATGCTTCATACCTTAATTATTTGAATCAAACTAATCCATTCGGCTTTACTTATAAAGCAGTTAAAGGAACATGGCAAACAGTTCAGTGGACTACAGTTTATGATACTAGTCTAGGTTTTGCTGCGAGCGATAGTGTTGCGGTGCAATATCAAGGTAAGCCATACACAGCAAGTTATACAAGTGATATTGGTTGGACTGCTGATCAAGAAGTTAAGCATTGGGAAACATACCTAAAAAATGCCAATGATCCCCAACGCATCCGTTTTGCTCAGTTAAGAATTGCACAATTGAAATCAGGTTGTTATGTCTATAATGAAACTGCTGCAAACGCACTTGTTTCTCTGAATGCGTTAAATTGGAAACCTTATCAAAACTAATTTAAAATCTGAGTTTAAGAAATCTCAAGAATAAATGTTCTTGAGATTTTTTTTGATAAAAATAATAGTTACTCATATGAGTCTGAATTTTCTTCGAGAGTTTGTTATTATTTCTCCAATTTTAAATTCCTTCGAAGTATTTTTAAAGATGCTTAAATGCGAGTAACTATATGATTAAGTGGATCGTATTAGCGATTTTTGTAATATCTGCATTGTATATCCAACATCGCGGCAAAGTGCGTCACTCGTTTTATCGTCAATTTTTTGACCATTCAACCTTGCTCGCACCGATTAACTTTTTAATGTACATCTTTTCAAAGGTACCGAATCAGCCTTATATCGACACTCAACACTTTAAAGATTTAAAAGTGTTAGATGAAAATTGGGAAATGATTCGAGATGAAGCGAAAGCTTTATATGACCAAGGTGGGATTAAAGCTTCGAGTACCTATAACGACTTGGGTTTCAACTCGTTCTTTAAAACAGGTTGGAAACGTTTTTACCTGAAATGGTATGAGTCGAGCCATCCTTCGGCAGCTGAGCTTTGTCCAAAAACGACAGCTTTACTGAAAACATTACCAACGATTAAAGCGGCAATGTTTACCGAACTTGCTCCTGATAGCCGTTTGGTTAGACACCGTGACCCGTACGCAGGCTCACTTCGTTATCACTTAGGTTTAATTACACCAAATGATGATCGCTGTTTTATTGATGTAGATGGTGAAAGATACTCTTGGCGTGACGGTCAAAGTGTTGTGTTTGATGAAACTTATATTCACTATGCTGAAAATAAGACCGATCAAAACCGTATTATTTTCTTCGCAGACGTTGAGCGTCCGATGAAAGTGAAATGGATGGAACGTTTTAACCATTGGTTTGGTCGTAACGTGATGACTGCAGCAAGTTCACCGAATGAAACAGGTGACCAAACGGGTGGATTAAATAAAGCATTTGGTTATGTGTACCAAATTCGTATTAAAGCCAAAGCATTAAAAGCTAAAAACCGCAAATTATATTACTTCTTAAAATGGTTCCTCATGCTTGGAATTTTCTTCCTGATTTTTGTGCGACCATATGTATTTTAATTAAAGCGCCCGAAAGGGCGTTTTTTTATTGTGATTATTTAAATAATTTAGATTTATTTTTATGCATTTAAAACGATGCTTATTAGCGTGGGGAGTATTTTATTTAAAATTTTAGGTGAATTTTATATTAATTATTGGGATGATAATGCGACTGGTAAATATATGCCTTTCTTGTACTTAATAAATTTTAAAAATTTGCGTGGAATATAAATGAATACGGTGATGAAACAAGCTTTAGTAATAACTACATTCAGTGCAGCAGTAATATTAACTGGATGTGGTAAATCTAAGCCAGAGCCAAAATCAAAAACAGAAAAAGTTGAGGCAATTTCGGATTGGAGCTGTACGCATCCTGACAATTTAAATCAGATTCAAACCTCTTTGAAAAAAGAATATTTGAAGCAAATCGAACGTAGCTTAAGACAAAGTCAATATCAGGTTGATGCTGATATTCTTAATAAAATTAATCAAGGTTTGAAGTTTGAAATTAAAAATATTCGCACTTTACCATTAGAAGATGAAAGCCAAAAAAATACACAACTCAGCTGTGAAAGCCAGTTAGTTGTTTCATTTCCTAAAGGTTTACAAAAACGTGCGGAAAAAGCATATGTTGAAGAACTGCGTCACTCTAATGAAGAATCACAGACGCTGAATGACTATTTTTCGGATAATGAATCATCTTTGACTCTTGAAAATGATCAATTGAAAGGTGAATTTTTCTATAACATCACAAAAACAGATAAAGAGGGGTTGGTGTTTGATTTACCAAGTCAAAACACTGTGATTGAAGGATTGGTTTTTGTTGCCACTAAAGCTGTGCAATATGCGGCTTATGTTAAAGAAAATGAGTTGATTGACGAAAATATTGAAGAAAATAGACAAATGTCTGAACAAAATAATGAAGAGCAGACTGCTTTGGCTCAAGAAGCCATGGATGTTCGTAAAAAAGAATTAGATAGCGACAAAGCGAAGCAAGTGGAACGCTTAAATCTGACTTGGGATAAATTGAGCGCTGAGAAAAAAACTCAATTTAAACAAGATCAATCGGACTGGTTTAAAAAACGTGATGTTGAATGTAAAGTACTGGCACAAAAAAGTGTGGAAGAAATTCCTGAAAAGGACTTAGAAACTTACCAAAAGCAATCCGATTATTGGACTGCTGATATGCGTAAGCAAAATCAGGAGATGCAATATACACAGTGCTTTATTCAAAAAACTGCAGAGCGAACAGTTTATTTAAATAATTTAAACTAATCTGAAATTCTCCATAAGTGCTAGGTCAATCGTGTTGAAATAGATGGGATTGACCAATCTTTAGTAAGCTCGAAAGGGATTTTTTTATAGAATAAATTTGATAAATTGTTTTTTGTGACCCATTTCACAGTGCTGGCAATTTGTTACAACTATTAAAAGCCAACGCATAATTTTGATTCTACAATTGCTCCGTTTTTTCGAAGACTGGTTAGCGGAAGTAGGTTTCAAAATGGCTCATGCTCATCACGTAGCTCATGCACATGTTCACCACATTAAATTGAGAAAAGAAGAAAGTTCTCAGGGTGACTTAAAAACGAAAGCGATGTTAAACAAAGCTTCGGCTGAGACTAAAAAGCATAGCCGATTGGCTTCTAAAAGGCATAAAGTAGAAGACCAAAATATCGATCTGCATAAGTTCTCAAGCAAACTTGAGAGCATGTCAGCAAAGCACAGTAAAGAAAAATGCGCCAAGAATATCCGTATTGCTTTACAGGCAGCAGGTGCAGATGTTTCAAAGCATCCAGTAGCTGCATCTGACTGGGGGCATACTCTAGAAAAGAACGGCTATAAGAAAATTAAACCAGCATTCAACCGTCCTCAAGAAGGCGATATTTATATTATTGAACGTACCAGTGGTCATACCTACGGACATATTGCTGGCTATACCGGTAATGGCTGGTTCTCAGATTTTCGTCAAAAAACCTATGCGGTGTATAAAGAAAAAGACGTGAAATATAGTTACTATCGTCTCGATTCCTAAAGACCTACGACACACTTTGTCGGACTACTTCGTCATCCCTTGTCAAATTTAGGTTCTGGCACAGTAAAGCACTTGAAAAGTAAGGATGAAAACATCACATTAGGTGTTCAGTATTAAAGCCATGCATGCCAATAGTGAATCAAAACGCTCGTCCTCATATTGAAAAAATTTTAGCCCATATGACCCAGCTTCCAGGCGTTTATAAAATGCTAGGGAAAGATGGTGAGTTGTTATATGTGGGCAAAGCGAAAAACCTAAAAAATCGGGTATCGAGTTATTTTGTTAAAACCATTGAACATCCGAAAACTCAGGCTTTAGTTGCGCGAATTTATGATATTGAAACGCTTGTCACGCGTTCAGAAACTGAAGCGCTGCTTTTAGAACAAAACTTAATTAAACAACATCGTCCGCCTTATAATATCATGTTGCGAGACGACAAGTCATACGTCTATATCTTTGTATCGGCAGATAAACCGTATCCACGAATTGCCAGTGGACGTGGCAAAGGTAAGCACCAAATTGGTAAATTCTTTGGACCTTATCCAAGTGCTTATAGTGCGCGAGATACCTTACTGGTTTTACAAAAACTTTTTAATGTCCGTCAGTGTGAAAATAGTTACTTTTCACAGCGCAAACGTCCATGTTTGCAATATCAAATCAAACGTTGTTCGGCCCCGTGTGTAGGCTTAGTTTCACCAGAAGATTACAAAGATGATGTGAATAATAGTATTCGTTTCTTACAAGGTGACACCAAAGAATTAAATCAAGAGCTGATTGCGAAAATGGAGCAGGCAGCGGCAGATCTTGAATTTGAAAAAGCTGTTTTTTATCGGGATCGATTATCTTTACTCCGTGAAGTACAGGCACAACAAGCTGTTTTCAAAGTAAAAGGTGAGGCTGATATTTTGGCAATTGCCTATCAGGCTGGCGTGACATGTGTGCAGATTATGCATGTACGTAATGGACGTATGCTAGGCGGTAAAAGCTATTTTCCCGATATGTTAGGCGATGACCTTGGTCAAATGCTAAGTGACTTTATGGCAAACTTTTACTTTCAGGTTGCCGATGAAGTACCAAGCGAACTGATTGTAAATACTGCCTTACCTGACCGTAAAGAGTTGGAAGAAGCCTTAGCACAGCAGTTTGGAAAGAAAGTCCAGATTAAGAGCAGTGTACGAGAAACACGTGCTGAATGGTTAGAACTTGCCGAAATGAATGTTCAACATGCGATTAAAGGGCAGTTGAGTAACCACTTAGAGCTCAATGAGCGTTTCCACCAGCTTGAGCAGGTGGTTGGCCGTCCAGTTGATCGTATCGAATGTTTTGATATTAGTCATACCATGGGCGAAGCGCCGATCGCATCATGCGTAGTGTTCGACCAAGGCGGTGCACGTAAACGGGACTACCGACAATTTGCCATTCAAGATATTACCGCGGGCGATGATTATGCTGCGATGCGACAAGCTTTAACGCGTCGCTATAAAAAGGCGATGCTGCCTGACTTGCTTTTAATTGATGGTGGTAAAGGTCAACTTCATATGGCCATGGAAGTGATGCAAGAGCTTGGGCTTGAAGCTTTCATGATTGGTGTATCAAAGGGTGAAGGACGTAAACCGGGACTTGAAACGCTTCATTTTACTGACGGTACAAAAATCCAGTTACCCGAAGATCATAAAGCTCTACATTTGATTCAACAGGTGCGTGATGAAGCTCACCGTTTTGCCATTACCAAACACCGCGCTAAGCGTGATAAACGCCGTAGTACCTCAGTTTTAGAAGCAATTCCGGGCTTAGGGCCTAAACGCCGTCGAGATTTATTAACACATTTTGGTGGGATTCAAGGCGTGTTAAAAGCATCGGAAAAAGAGTTGACGGTAGTGCCGGGCTTAGGTGAAGTGATGGCAAGAACGATTTATAAAATTTTGCATGAGTAGCCACGTGTTTAAAATTTGAGTGACAAAAGCGCTCGTAAATTAATAGCTGAATGATCATTCACATGATGGTCAAAATAATGAAAGATACTTCCTAATCACGCACATGACTTAGGGATATGCATGTCATTATTACAGCTATTTGAAGATGTAAAACAAAATGAATGGATTGATATACCCGCAGGTTGGTTACAGGGGCGAACGGTTTTTGGTGGCCTTGTTGCTGGGCTATTAATGCAAAAAGCATGCTCCCATATTCAAGATTCAAATAAAAGATTATTAAGTTGTAGTGTTACTTTTGTGGGTCCTGTACAGCAAGGCTCTGCCCGATTGACTATTGAAATTTTAAGAGAAGGGAAGTCAGTCACTACGCTTGAGGCTCGTTTATGGCAAGATGGTGCAGTACAAACCATTTTGGTCGCAAGTTTTGGGGCGCCTCGTGTATCGAGTATTGAGGTAAAACAAGAACCCGTTGCTCCTGTATATGTTCAACCTGAAAATTTATCTGTCATTCCTTTTGCCAAACATATGCCTGAATGCTTTCAGCATTTCGAAGTCTGTTGGGCTGAGGGTAATTATCCAGTGACAGCAAGTGAGCATCCAGACTTTGGTGGTTGGTCAAGGTTCTCCCCAGAGCAACATGAAAATCGTCAACTAACATTGCCTGATTTGATTGTTTTGATGGATATTTGGCCGTCGGGTGTTTTGCCAATGTTTAAGCAAGTTGCACCTGCGAGTTCTTTAACGTGGCATATTACTTATGTGAACTCAGTCCAGGATCAATTGTGTGACTGGTTTAAATATAAAGTCGTCACAGAACATGCAGCTGAGGGTTATTCCACAGAATATGCATATCTTTGGGACCAAAGTGATCATTTAATTGCAATTTTGCGGCAAACTGTTACGGTATTTACCTAAGCAATCCACTTTCTCGATTCACATATTTCGTATAAAGTGGCTGTTACAGATAGATACAATATTGAAGTATGTGTCTTTGTCTGTTAAAAGATGCGTGAAGACTAAATTGGCGGTGTTTATGACCACAGGGCGAATCCTGAATATCCCAAATATCCTAACTTTGGCGCGTATCGCGCTTATTCCTGTATTTTTGGTGATTGCATATTGGCCGCCTGCAATAGGTATTGGTGAGCACGTAGGAAGTATGACTCGTCATATTATCTTGACTGCAATTTTTGTGCTGGCTGCCGTAACCGATTGGTTTGATGGTTATCTAGCACGAACGTTAAACCAGACTTCAGCATTTGGCCGATTCCTAGACCCGGTTGCAGATAAACTGATGGTCGCAGCTGCACTTATTGTTCTAGTGCAGTGGAAACCTACCATTGCGATGGCTTTTGCTGCAATTGTTATTATTTCACGGGAAATTACTGTTTCTGCTTTACGTGAGTGGATGGCAGAACTTGGTGCGCGAACCAGTGTAGCAGTGTCAACTGTAGGTAAATATAAAACCGCATTTCAAATGATTGCGATTAGTGTATTCCTGCTGAATTGGCAGCCTTTAGAAATGTTGGCTTATGCTTTGTTATATACCGCAGTCATTCTGACTTTGTGGTCAATGTTTATTTATTTAAAAGCCGCGTGGCCATATCTAAAGCAGCCATAAAACCAAATAAGATTCTAAAAAGCCTTTCCTTGAGAAAGGCTTTTTTTATTGCAAAGTGCCAGAATAGAGTGACTCTCGCAATTGGTGTAGTTAATAAATATCATTGGCAAAAAGGGCGTAAAATGGCATTGTTAGCTTGAGAGATGGCTAAGCAGCAAGGGGGGATTGCATGACACTAGATTTATTTTCTCCAGAACCTTGTACAAATTTATTACCGTATGATGGCGAAGTTCAGGACTACGGATGTATTTTAAGTGCCGAAGAAGCCGAGCAATATTTTCATTATTTGTACCGACATCTGGCATGGCGACATGATGAAGCGAAGTTATACGGCAAGCATTTTATTACTCCCCGTAAAGTCGCTTGGTATGGTGACGAACATTATCGATATAAATATTCTGGTGTTTTTCGTGATTCTTTACCGTGGGACAGAGCGCTTGCCAAGCTAAAACAGCAAGTAGAGCAGATACTTTCAGAAAAATTTAATTCTTGCTTAGCCAATCTTTATGAAGACGGAACGCAAGGAATGGCTTGGCATAGTGACTCGGATGTATCTTTAGCCAGAACTACTACAATTGCTTCCTTAAGTTTTGGAGCAACGCGAAAGTTCTCTTTTAGGCATATTCAAAGCAAAGAAAAAGTTGAAATGTGGTTACAGCCAGGTCAACTCATTGTGATGCGCGGTGAGACTCAACAATATTGGCAACACCGTTTAAATCGTTCGACAAAAATTTTACAGCCACGTATTAATCTGACTTTTCGTCAGTTCAAGTTTTCATAACTTTTTGCTAAAAATTAGGCAAGAAAAAAGCCCATGATGGCAGCATGAGCTTATTCCTCTGAGGGAGAGCCTTCTATTGATGAGCTGCTGATGAAAAGAATCATCAATAGGTGCTAAAATCATAATATGAGAATGTTTAGATATTTTCAATGCTCTAAAGTGTAAGAAAACTTTAAATTATCAAAAATATTATTTTAGATCTCACCTTTTTCTGAAAGTTCCATAAAACGCTGCTCAATCAATCCAGCATTTTCTTGCAAAATTTCAATCAGTTTTTGAATATTTAAAAAATCAAAACGGTTCTTGGATGCCACTAGCGTTAACGCTAAAGGAACTTCTTTACTCGAAAAACGAACGGGTACGGCAAGGCCTGAAACATTAGGGTCAATCTCACCTTGTGAGAAATAGAAGCCTTGTTTCTTTATTTTACGCATACGTTGAATAAAGCTTGGTTCGTCTAGAGCAAACCCTGACTGCGACAGTTCATGTTTAAAACGTTCATAGTAGTCATGCATGCGCTGTTTACTTAAATGTGACACCATTGTTTTGGGTGATGCACCGACATAAATCGGGCGTGGACAGCCTCGGCCATACGAAAGTAATTCAGTATCTTTGAAAATTTCATGATGAATATCAATACAGTAGTCATCATTTAAATAGGTCAGTAAACAGCAGAGTTCGGTGCGCTCTACAATATTTCGCATAAACGGTGTGCTGATTTGGACCAATGGGTCTGTTGTTCTTGATACATAGTCAAGAACTGCTATTTTTGAGCCTAAAGTGTAATCGCCAGAAGTACCATTAATACGTTTTAATAAGTCGGCTGATACGAGTTCTTTTAGATAACGGTAGCTGGTCGGTTTAGACAAGCCAAGTTCTTCGCAAATAATATCGACATTAATCACTGGTCGTGAAACTGAAAATAAATCCAGTACGGTTAAAATTTTGCCAAAACTTGAAATTGCCATGATGTCTTATTCGTATCCTTAATAAACGGGTCACACTTGAGTTCTTATAACAGAAAAATTGAAGCTTTGTCTCAATTCCAAGATAACTACCTGATTTAAATATTTTACGCTCAGAATCAGAAAAGTTCTCTTGATTCGCACATCATATATGATTAACTAAAAACATATCAAATTATCAAATTAAGATATTTTAGTTGACTAAATCACTTTAATTTGAAAAAATTGTGCAACAAAATATCTAATCGAGAAATTGGTTTACTCTGCCGACTTTTTCGATGTCTCTCCTTTCCTAAGCTTGGTCGTATAAATAGCGGTCAATCTGAAATCATCTCGGCACATCATGCAAAGATGTAGGAAAAATCATTGTATTGAAGGATGCTCTCATTAACTCATTTGTCTATAAGGCAAATGACAAAGTCGTGTTGTCTTTTTAAAAGGCAAGGGGACACTGAGGAGCATGCTCATCAGTTCAAATCTGTATTTGAGATGAGTTCATGTTATTAAAGCAAATACTGGCTTTTCGCCCGAGTAAGCTTGATCTAATTTTTGCAATAAAGACATTTATTGCCGGCATGTTGGCATTATTTGTTTCGTTTGAATTAGACCTGATTAATCCAATGTGGTCGATCGGTACCGTCCTGATTATCGCCAACCCTTATTCGGGTATGGTGTCGTCTAAGTGTGTCTATCGTGTTTTAGGCACGGTGGGTGGTGCCATTGTTGCGTTAACAATCACACCTCATCTGATTAATACGCCGTGGATATTTACGGTGGTGTTATCACTGTGGGTGGGCTTTGCGCTTTATGTATCCTTACTTGACCGGACGCCTCGCAGTTATGCATTTATGCTGGCGGGTTATTCAACTGCAATGATTGCGTATAACGCGATTACTTATATTGATCAGTACAATATTTTTGATATCGCTTTGGCGCGCGTACTTGAGATTTCAATTGGTGTGATTTCGAGTGCTGTAGTTTCGGCAACTATTTTGCCCATGCATATTGGTTCGGCAATTAAGCAGCGTGTAACCAAAACACTCAAAGATACAGAGAACCTGTTTGCAAACTTGTTAAACGCAGATCAACAGCAAAACAATACACAGCTTTTGGCTGCGATTACTCGTGATACGACAGATATTCATGCACTAGCAGTTCATTTGAGCTATGAAAAAGGTGAATTGCATGGCATGACCAAACCTTTGCAAGAAATGCTCCATCAAATGTCGATGGTGGTTGCAAATTTGGTTGCCTTATCTGAACGAATTAAACAGTTACAAGAACTGCATTTTATTGAAAGTCATTCAGACAAATTAAAACAGCTTTCAGGTCATGTGATTCATTTTCTTGAACAAAAAGACCAGATGACTGATGAAAATGTTTTGCAGTTACCTGACGAGTTTGAAAATGACTTTTTGAACTTAAATGACTCGGCTTCTGAACATCAACAAGTGCTGTTGGCTGCTATGAAAATGGATGTCCGCCACTTTATTAGTAATGTTTTAGCTGTAAAAGTTTTATGGCAACGCATCAAGCAGGGTAATAAAGAGATACCAGATAACATTACCCCAATGACGACTAAATATCCAAGTTTGCACCGAGATCATGGCGTAGCCGTCAGAGGTGGTATTAGTGCAGTGCTCATTACATTTATTGTGACTGGGGTGTGGATTCTGTCTGGCTGGAAAGCTGGATTTATGATGGCACAGATTGGAGCCGTAACTGCTTGTATTTTAACAGCGTTAGATAATCCTGTTCCTGTCTTACGTATTTTTATATGGGGCAGTGTGGCATCGGCTGTTTTAGTGTTTATTTATGCTTTTGGTGTTTTCCCTCATGTCACCACATTTTGGGAATTGGGACTCGTTTTGTTACCGATGTTCTTATTTGCGGTTTCTATGATGGCGAATCAAGCACTCATGCCAGTGGGTATGGTGCTCGGTATTAATACCATGATGGGTCTGAACTTGCACAATGCTTATAGCATGGATGCAGTGTCTTACCTAGACAGCTCATTTGGTATGGTCATGGGTGTATTGGTGTCTCTCATTGTGATAGATGTCGTACGTGCCATGTCACCAGATACCAGTGCAAATCGTATTCTGGCTTTACATTATCGTGCAATGCGTCAAGCAATTTATATCCCTTATGGCATTGACTTTAAAGTTCATTTACGTGCGATGTTAGACCGTGTAGGTGTTTTAAATACCAAAATGGTTCAGTCAGAAGAGATTAAAAAATCGATTCATCAAGCATTAGTTGAATCAAGCGCGATTGTTGATTTAAGCCGACTTCAAGAGTTAGCAAATCAGCTTCAGCCATCTTCAGAACTAGCTCATCACATTGGCCGTTTGCAACAAGATTTAGATGAGCTATTTAGAGCCAAAGAAAATGAAAAAGATGAAAGTGATGTATTGGTACAGCACATTCATCAGACCTTGTTTGAACTAAAACAACTTGCTTCAAATATAGAAGATATGACTTTGCGTCAAAGATTATTTATTTCGCTAAATAATATTGCTTATAGCATGTGTCATGTTTCATCAAACCAAATGAATGCAGATCGTACGCTTACAGGAGCCACAGCGCATGGGTGAGTTTAATGTCTACGGTATTTACGTGCCCGCTTTGCTCGTCCAAGCCTTATTTGCATATATATGTTTCCGCTTGTTAAGTCCTCTAACTAACAAATGGATTGCACAAGGCTGGATCGCACTACCCAGCATTTTCAATTTGTGTTTTTACCTTTTACTACTTTTGGTGATACACCAAATTTTTGTTGGGTTAGGTGCTTAAAGATGATTGCCAGATTAAAGATTGAGTTAGGTGAGTAAAATGAATCAATTGGAGTTGAAAAAAGTCATTCGTCCAGTGATTTTGATTGTCGCATTAATGATTGCGGTCTATACCATTGTGCATTTATGGAACTACTATAATGCAGCGCCGTGGACACGTGATGGCCGAGTTCGTGGTGACGTTATTCAAGTCTCCTCAGATGTAGCAGGGCTTGTAACGGAAGTATTGGTTCAAGATAACCAGACTGTCAAAAAAGGTCAGGTGCTTTTTAAAATTGATGTCTCTCGCCGAGCTTTAGATGTAGAGCAAGCAAAGTCTGATTTGGCAAAAGCAAAAGCGGCATATGCTCAGGCACAAGCAGGTTTAGCGCAAGCCAAAGCAAACTTGATTAAGTCGAGCACGAACATTAAGTTAGCCGAGAAAAACGCAAACCGTTATTCAAACTTAATGGATGGCGCGATTTCTAAACAAGAACAAGATCAGGTTTTTGCAACTCGCGATCAATCACATGCGGAACATGAGCAACTCCAAGCGGCGATTCAACAAGCTGAAGCCACTATTAAACAGCAGCAGGCACTGGTTGAAGCAGCAACAAGTAACTTACATTTAGCAGAACTCAATATGCACCGTGCGGCTGTTGTTGCACCGGCAGATGGAACACTTTCTAACTTTGATTTGCGTCCTGGTAACTATGTTCAAGTCGGACAAGCAGTTGCAGCATTGCTCGATCGTAAACAGCTTTATGTTGTGGGATATTTTGAAGAAACAAAATTAGACCGTATTCATATTGGCGATCAGGCAAGTGTGCAATTAATGGGTGACAGTCAGAAAATTAAAGGACATGTGCAAGGTATTGCGTCGGGTATTGAAGACCGCGAGCGTTCAAGCAGTTCTAAATTGCTTGCAAACGTAAACCCAACCTTTAGCTGGGTTCGTTTAGCGCAGCGCGTACCTGTAAAAATTGTATTAGACGAAGCACCAAAAAATCAGCTGGCGTTTGTATCTGGCCGTACTGCGACAGTACATATTATTGAAAAATAAAAAGCTTAAGTTTTTAAACTCAATAAAAAAGCATGTGTAAAACATGCTTTTTTATTTTATGGCGTTAAGCCAACAGGATTGCGATACCAGCTTTGAATCAGCAAAGCTGCGGCAAAACTATCTGCTGATAACTTCTTTGCACGGCCTTGTTCTTGGTAAAAGCCCAGCTCTTCTCTTGCTTCACGTGTAGTGAGTCGCTCATCTACCATCCACGTTTCAATATTGGTTTGATGGCGTAAACGTCTTGCAAACTTACGTGCACGTGTAGAAAGTTCTGACTCGCTATCATCCATATTTAATGGAAGACCCACAATGAACAAATCCGGCTGCCACTCTTTCACAATTTTTAAAAGTTGGTCCCAATTGGGAATCCCATCTTTCATCACAAATAACGGCAGTGGATTAGCACTTTCAATTGCAGATTGACCTATCGCCATTCCCATTTTTTGGGTGCCAAAGTCAAAAGCCATAATTGATTTTGATTGTGTTGCAGTCATTAAGCGTGTCCGATTTCAGAAGCCAGCCATGTGCGATCTACACCAATTTTTTTATAGGCTGCATCCCAACGGTCGTCATACGGCAAGTTGAAAATCAGATCCATGTCGGCATCACAGATAAGCCAATCACCACGAGCGATTTCATCTTCTAACTGGTTTTTACCCCAACTCGCATAACCAAGTGCGATTTGGTAACGACCAACACCTTCATTATGTGCGATTGCATCGAGAATATCTTTACTGGTGGTAATACAGACATTTTCACCCACAGCAATGGAAGAGTGCCATGTTGGTTGGCCAGTATGAAGGACAAAGCCAGCTTCTGGGCGTAAAGGACCACCTTGTAAAACCTCATGCGGATTTACATTGTCTGCATCAATGTCTAAATCATTGAGTAGTTCTTTAATTTGGATACCAGCAGGGCGATTGATAATAATACCTTGAGCACCTTCTTCGTCATGACGGGCAAGATAAATTACAGTATTTGCAAAAAAGTCATCTGCCATTTCTGGCGGGGCAATCAGACAACGGTGAGTCATATATTGTTTGGTCACCTAAGCGGTTCTCCCTCAAAAAATGTCGCTATAGGGTCTCTCGACCCTTTTATCTATATAGGTTCTTTTTATCAACATACAAGAGTTAATCGGATTTCGCCAATCTTTTTCTCTCATTTTCTTTATTAATTTGAAGAAGCTTGAAATTTAAGTTGGCGTAATTGTTTGGCATGCTGCAAGGTTGTTTCATTAATTTCAACACCGCCTGACATACGTGCCAACTCAGAAATAATCTGATTTTCATCGAGTTGTACAATGGTACTGCTTGCCGGATCAGTTTGCTGCTTTTTAACTAACAAATGTTGGTCAGATTGTGCAGCGACCTGTGCTTGGTGAGTAATACATAGCAGTTGGACATGCTGAGCTAAATCGGCAAGTAAACGACCAACCACTTCAGCTGTACCACCACTAATCCCGACATCAATTTCATCAAATACCAAAACTTCTGCCTCGGTCTTTTCAGCATTCATCACTTGCATAACAAGTGCAATACGTGAAAGCTCACCACCCGATGCCACACGTGCCAATGGTTGTGGTGGTATGCCTTTATTGGCAGTAAATAAAAGTTGAATGAAGCTTAGACCTTCTGAGCTTGGTTGCTCTAATGGTTCAAACTTAAACTCAAAGTGAGCCTCAGGTAGCGCTAAAGGTTTTACTTGTTCGGTTAATTGTTTGGCAAGTGGGATAGCTGCTTCACGACGAATATTGTCTAAATGCTGGGCTTTGTCTAAGAACTCTTGATGTGACTTTTCTACTTGTTCTGCAAGAGTTTCTGGGTCTTCAAGTTGATGTAACTGTTCAAGCTCATTTTGCCAAGTTTCATATTCTTCTTTAAGTGTCTCTGGCTGAGTACGATATTTACGTGCTAGACGATGGAAAACTTCCAACTTAGAGTTCAGTTCTTCCATTCGTTCAGGATCAAAACTTTGGCGATCAATAAACTGACGTAAATTTGATGTGGCATCATCAATTTCACTTTGAGCATTGAGTAAAGAATTATAAATTTCAGAAAGCTGTTCACTACGCCCCGCATGAGATTCTAGACGGCGAATGATCGATGACATTTCTTGAGTAATGTTTTGCTCAGCTTCATCAAGCGCATTCAGGCTATAGCTACAATCTTGCATGATATGTTCATGATGACTGAGGCGATCGAACTCTTGCTCGATTTCTTTGTAATCGGTTTGAATAACCTCTTCAAGCTCTTCAATTTGTAGCTCTAAGGTCGCAATACGTTGTAGACGTGTTGCTTGAGCATCTAAAGCCGTTTGGTGTAAACGAATTGTGCGTTGCCACGTGCTATAGGCCTCACGAACATCGTTTGCTTCGACATAAAAATTGTTATAACGGTCTAACCAATGCTTTGGATAAGGTGGTTCAAGTAGCTGTTGTTGGCTGTGCTGGCTATATAATTGAACCAATAAACGCCCTAATTCTTTAAGCTCAGAGAGGCTGCTCGGACGTCCATTAACCCAAGCTTTACTACGACCAGTTGCGAAAATAACACGACGTAAATGAATTTCCCCAGAGTCATCATCTAGTTCATGATCTTGTAACCATTTTGCTTCTGGGCTATTGTCCTGATAAGTAAAAACAGCGGTGATATCCGCTTTGTCCGAACCATAGCGGACATAATTTGTATCTGTACGTTCCCCTAAGCAGGCAGAAAGTGCATCCAGTAATAATGATTTTCCGGCACCTGTCTCACCTGTTAGAACATTAAATCCTTGTTCTATATCAATAGCTAAATGATCAGCTAATGCAAAATTGATTAAAGTTAAATGTGTGAGCATAAACGCATCCAACGCGCCAAATTATGGGTTAAAGATAGAGAAGTTTTGAATTTGCTACAAGTGATCTATTATTCTAACTGAAATAATAGAACAGCAAGATTGCGGATCTTTACAATGAAAAAAACATTAAGCTTACCGAAAGCACCAATAGGAATGATGAACCGCCATAAAAAAATTAATCCTGCTGAAATGAATAAAATTTTAAATCAGCATTTTAATGCATTTAAACAGGCTGCTGCACAAGGCGACTATGCCAAAGCTTATCAGCATGTAAAAAAAGCGGTAAATCTAGTACCACAGCATCCAGGAGCATTATCTGATTTAGCTTATACTGAGCTGCGGTTACACCGTTATGACGATGCATATCAACATTATATGCAAGCCATTAAAGCAAGTGGTTCTAACGTTAATACAAATTTATATGATGGATTAACTGAAGTTTGCCATCATTTAAATAAAAAGGAAGAAAAGATTAAATTTGGACGTTTAGCTATTTCAACAAAAAAAGAACTCACAAAGAATGAGCCTGCTTTAAATATATCCACTCATAAGCCTGTCCCCTTTAGTTCCAATCCTCAAGAAAACATTATTGCTTTTTCTTTATTTGGAGCAAATCCGCGTTACTGTGAAACTTCAATTTTAAATACCAAGCTCGCTCAAGAGATATACCCTGAATGGACTTGTCGGTTCTATATAGATGATACCGTTCCTGAATTTGTGCAGCAGCGTTTACAAGCAAATGGGGCACAAGTGGCACAGGTGAGTACCTCACAGAAACAATTATCCGGCTTATTTTGGCGCTTTTTTGTGATGGATGATCCTACAATTAAACGCTTTCTAATACGTGATGCCGATTCAATTGTGTCGCACCGCGAAAAGGCGGCTGTAGATGCATGGCTCAAAAGTGATGCGTGGTTTCATTTAATGAGAGATAGTTATTCTCATACTGAATTGATTTTGGCGGGTATGTGGGGGGGATGCTCAGGTATTTTTCATAATATTGAAGCACATATCAGAGATTATGTTGCTACTGGAAGGTATCCAGACAATCGAGTCATAGATCAACATTACTTGCGTTATTGTATTTGGCCGACTTTAAAACAAAGTGTGCTTGTACATGATAGCCAGCAATTTGATGAAAATGGCATCGATTTTCCGGCTTATGAGTCAGCTTCAATGCAAAATGAACCAGACAATTTTCATGTTGGCATGGATAATGGTTCACCAGTGGTTACAACTGCTGTTACACATCCAACCGCAGAGAAAGTTTATTGGGTTGTATTTGATGAAAATCACGATGAAGTTTGCAGATATGATGCAATAGTGTCGAAGAGTCAAAATATTGAAGTAAATTTACCTCACGCTTTTGCTAAAAAAATTCAGTTACAGCAGTGGAAATTACAAGTCTATCCATATGAAAACTGATTGATTAGTTATTTAGGCACAATTAAACTACATTCATCATAATTTATATAAATGCGGCATTATCTGGAGAGTGTGCATGAGTTCAACCCAATTTGATCATGTAACGGTCATCAAAAAATCAAATGTTTATTTTGGTGGAGCATGTATCAGCCATACCGTGCAATTTGAAGATGGAACGAAAAAAACATTAGGTGTTATTTTGCCGACTGAGCAGCCTTTAACATTTGAAACACACGTTCCTGAGCGTATGGAAATTATTTCAGGTGAATGTCGCGTTAAAATTGCAGACAGCAATGAAAGTGAATTGTTCCGTGCTGGTCAATCATTTTATGTACCAGGTAATAGCGTTTTCAAAATCGAGACTGATGAAGTACTCGATTATGTTTGCCACTTAGAAGGCTAAGAAATTACTGTTTAAATCGGGTACACTATGCCCAAAGAAATCCTGTGAAGTTGGCTTTACAGGATTTTTATTTTTTGCTCAAACGTTGTTAGAGGTCATGCATGGCAAAACCGGAATATTATTATGGCGTTCACTCAGTGGAGTCATTGTTAGAACTTGAGCCGGAGCGCGTGCTGACCTTGTTTACATTGAAAGGGCGCGACGATCAGCGTTTGCAGAAGATTCTGCAATTGGCTGAGCCTTTTGGAATTAGTGTACAAAAAGCAAGTCGTGATAGCCTCGAAAAGCTTGCGGGCTTGCCATTTCACCAAGGCGTAGTGGCAGCAGTACGTCCGCACCCAATTTTAAATGAAAAAGATCTAGATCAGATTATGGCTGAAACTCCAGATGCTTTATTACTGGCATTAGATCAGGTGACCGATCCACATAACTTAGGCGCTTGTATTCGTACAGCCGCTGCAATGGGTGTTCAGGCCGTGATAGTGCCTCGTGATCGTTCAGCAAGTTTAACCCCAACTGCTCGTAAAGTTGCAGCGGGTGGGGCCGAAAAAGTTAAGTTCATTCAAGTAACAAACTTAGCTCGTACATTAGCCCATCTTAAAGAAACCACTCATACCCGTGTGATTGGCACCATGCTTGATGAAAGTGCATTACCAATTCAAAAATGTGATTTCTCTGGTCCAGTCGTGATCGTGATGGGAGCTGAAGATACGGGTTTGCGTCCAATCACTCAGGCACAGTGTGATCATAAAGTTTATATTCCAATGTCTGGAAACTTGCAGAGTCTAAACGTAAGCGTGGCAACAGGTATGGCACTTTATGAGGCCTGCCGTCAGCGTTCTGAGATATAATAGAGCTGCCTTTCTAGTGTGTAAGCAGTCTTAGTATGTCTCCCCGTAAGCAAGGGTATTTCTTTGTATTGGTAACCATGTGCATTTGGGGCGGGTTTACGCTTTTTGCCCGTTTAAATGCACAGTGGCACATCAGTGCTTGGGATATTGCAGCATTGCGCTTTGCTATAGCCTTCCTAATTTTAATGCCTATCTTAATTTATAAAAAAGATCTCGCTTTTTTATGGAGTAAGCATGCGGTTATTTTGGCATTGATTGGCGGAGTCATTTATTGTCTTACCGTCTACACCGCGTTTCTCTATGCTCCTGCTGCACATGCTGCCATTTTTTTAAATGGTTGTATCCCTATCTGCACAGCTATAGCTGCCTATATTTTATTTAGACAACCATTTGATAAGCATACATGGGTGAGTCTGGCAATTATGATCACTGCCTTGGCTCTCATGAGTGTTTTGATGCTGCAAGGTAATGCTTCTGCTTTTGGCGTAGGTGATTTACTTCTATTTATCAGTGCGGTTTGGTGGGGTATTTTCACTGTATTACTTAAACAGTGGAAACTTTCTGCATGGCACTCTATGGCAAGTGTTGCGATTTGGTCTGCAATTATTTACTTACCCATCTATGCTTTATTTTTACCAAAGCATTTCATGGAAGTTAGTCCTGTTCATTTAGCGATACAGGGCATTTTCCACGGTGTATTTGTCGTTATTATCGCAACTTTGACTTATGTTGCTGCCATTCAGCGACTAGGTGCTTTTAAAACGGGAAGTATTGTGACTTTGGCGCCGTTTATTGCCGCTATTTTAGCTGTACCTTTACTTGGCGAGTCATTAAGCCCATCAATTGTGGTGGGCTTAGTCGGCATGGGAATAGGTGCTTTACAGCCTTGGCGTTGGTTTAGACAAGATAGCCTGACACAAAAAATTAAGCAGCAAAATAAGCAAAATTAGTTTGTGCGCTTCAAATAGCTTTGATGTAAAGGCTCTAATTGCTGATATAAATGTTCGAGTAATCCGTCATTAAACACAATGTCATTAGCAAGTTCGCGTTTACGCTCGCGTGGCATTTGTGCGGCAATAATTTTCTGAATTTGTTCTTGGTTTTGCCCATCTCGCTGGCTTGCACGCTGAATTTGAGTTTGTTCGCTCGCATCAACTAATAAGGTGTGATTAACCAATTCATGCTGGTTGGTTTCAAAAAGAAGTGGTGAAACTAAAATCACATAGGGACTTTTGGGATTTTGTAGCTGTTGAATAATAGATTGACGGATTGCAGGATGGGTAATTTGTTCAAGTGTGTGGCGCGCTTCTGGATTTTGGAAAATATATTCACGTAAGGCGCGGCGGTCTAAACTACCATCGGGTTGAAGTACCCAGTCTCCAAAAGTTTGTTGAATTTTTTGAAGAGCAGGCTGGCCTTTTTCAACTACTTCACGCGCAACAATGTCGGCATCGACGACTTGTATTCCTTGAGACTCAAACCATTGTGTTGCAGCAGATTTTCCACTGCCAATTCCACCTGTGATTCCCAGAATAAAAGCCATCTTAACCTCCCAAATAAATTTTCATAATCTGATCACCCCATAAAAAGGCAACCCAACCAGCAATGGCAATATATGGCCCAAAAGCAAAAGGCTGATTGTCATTTCTTAATTTTAATAAAATGATGCCAATGATTGCGCCAAGTAACGATGACAATAACACAATTAATGGCAGCATCAATGGTCCCATCCATGCACCTAAGGCTGCAAGTAACTTAAAGTCGCCGTAACCCATACCTTCTTTGCCAGTAATCACTTTAAAGAGGTAATAGACAATCCAAAGACATAGAAAGCCGATAAGGTAGCCCCAAATGGCCGAGTTGGGTGAGGTATAAATATTAAAGGTATTAATACCTAAGCCAAGGGCAGCTAAAGGTAGGGTAAAGCGATCAGGCAAAAGTTGTGTATCAAAGTCAATAAAGGTGAGGGCAATTAGTATCCATGTGAGGACTAGGCCGAAAAGCATTTGTACGGTTGGGCCAAACACCATAACCACCACCAGTGAACATAGCATGGTGAGTAGTTCAATCGCTGGATAGCGAATGCTGATCGGGTGCTGACAGTGTCCACATTTTCCTCTTAGCATTAACCAGCTTATGACAGGAATATTTTGATACCAAGGAATCTGTTGATGACATGAGGGGCATGAGGAAGCAGGTTTGCTTAATGTCAGTTTTTCATGGTCAATAATCGGTTGTTCTGGATTGAGGAGCATTTGACATTCTTGCTGCCAGTCTTGCTCCATCATCTTTGGAGTGCGATAAATCACTACATTTAGAAAGCTACCAATACATAGGCTCACGAGTGCAACAGCAATATAAAGAGCAGTTAAGTTTTGAATAAAATAAGCAATGATTTCTTGCATTATACAACTGAGCCCATTTGGAAAATTGGAAGATACATAGCAATTACTAGACCGCCTACAAGTACTCCTAAAATTGCCATAATTAAAGGTTCCATCATAGAAGTTAAACCATCAACGGCATTATCCACTTCATTTTCATAATAAGTGGCAACTTTATCGAGCATGCTGTCTAGTGCACCCGATTCTTCACCAATTGCCACCATTTGTATAGCCATAGATGGAAAACGATTAGAGACCCGCATAGCAAACTGAAGCTGTTGACCCGTTGCGACATCTTCACGAATTTTCATAACGGCTTTTTCATAGATGACATTATTGGTTGCACCAGCAGTCGACTCAAGCGCATCAATGAGTGGAACCCCGGCTGCAAATGTTGTGGCAAGCGTACGGCTATAACGGGCAATAATTGCTTTATAGACCAAGTCTCCAAAAATAGGTAATTTAAGCGTTAATTTATCCAAGCCATCACGGAACTTTTTACTACGTTTTTTTGCTTCTAGAAAAGCGACAATAATTGCGCCAAATGCAATAATCATGATGAACCAATATTCTTGCATCCATTTCGACATATTCACGACCATTTGTGTGAATGCTGGTAATTCTGCTCCAAATGAAGAAAATAGATCCTGAAAAACGGGTACGACTTTAACCATCAAAATAATAGTCACCACAATCGCTACTACAATAACTGTTGCTGGGTATTTCATTGCTTTCTTGATTTTCTGCTTGAGCAATTCACTTTTTTCTTTGTAAATCGCCACACGGTCCAGCATAGTTTCAAGTGCACCTGATTGTTCACCTGACTCTACAAGTGAACAAAACAAGTTATCAAAATGTTGAGGATACTTTCTTAAAGCGGAAGCAAAGGTACTTCCACCTTCAACTTCACCTTTAATACCAAGTACTACCTCACGCATAGCTGGGTTTTCCAAACCTTCAGCGACAATTTCAAAGCCTTGTACTAGTGGTACACCGGCTTTCATCATGGTCGCAAGTTGTCGAGTGAAAATCGTAATATCAAGTGTTGTTACTTTTTTCTTGAATAAACCTTCAAGAATATTTTTACGTTTCTCACGTATGGTTCGAACAGTAACCCCTTGTTTACGTAAGGTCACTTTAGCTAAAGCCATATTTTTAGCTGGAAGTTCCCCCTTAATTTTTACGCCCTTACGGTCAACCCCTTCATAAGCAAAAGTCGGCATCATTTGTGCCTTTTTGACAGCCATTAGATTATCCTTATTTTAAATAATGTCTTATTCACTGGTCACACGGTTAACTTCTTGTAGAGAGGTCACACCTTGCATTACCTTTTTTAAACCTGAACGACGTAGATTATTAAACCCCAGTTTTTCAGAAGCAGCCGCGATTTCTAAAGCATTGCCATCTTCCATAATAATCTTGGAAATTTCAGGTGTAACTTTCATTACTTCATAAATACCGACACGGCCTTTATAGCCTTCACGACATTCAGAACAACCTACCGGTTGAAAAACGCAAAAGTCTGGATGTGCTAAGTCTTGTTCAGTAAAACCCATTTCTAATAGGCTTTGTTTAGGAATATCAGCAGGTATTTTGCACTGAGAGCAAAGACGTCGCGCTAAACGCTGGGCAATAACTAAGTTTACTGATGTTGCAATATTGAAAGAGGGAACCCCCATATTGCGTAGACGGGTTAGTGTTTCTGGAGCACTGTTGGTATGTAGCGTCGACATCACCATGTGTCCCGTTTGTGCAGCTTTAATTGCGATTTCTGCTGTTTCCAAGTCACGAATCTCACCCACCATAATAATGTCAGGGTCTTGACGTAAAAAAGATTTAAGCGCGGCAGCAAAAGTGAGACCTACTTTTGGGTTCACGTTAACCTGATTAATACCTTCAAGATTGATCTCCACTGGATCTTCGGCAGTAGAAATATTAGAACTTTCAGTATTTAAAATATTCAAACCTGTATATAAAGATACAGTTTTACCAGAACCTGTTGGACCTGTGATTAAAAGCATGCCCTGTGGTTTATCTAAAGCTTCCATAAATAAAGCTTTTTGTTCTTCTTCGTATCCTAATGCGTCAATTCCCAGCATTGCACTTGATGGGTCAAGAATACGAAGAACTAACTTTTCACCAAATAAGGTCGGAAGAGAGTTCACACGGAAATCAATTGCTTTGGTCTTTGATAGTTTGAGTTTGATACGACCATCTTGTGGAACACGTTTTTCGGAAATGTCCATTTGAGACATTACTTTTAAACGTGATGCCAAACGGTTCGCAAGCTGTAAAGGTGGATTGGCAATTTGACGTAACACACCATCGACACGATAACGTACCCGATATGACTTTTCATACGGTTCAAAATGTAAATCTGAAGCACCCATACGAATGGCATCAATGAGCAACTTATTAATATATTTAACAATAGGTGCTTCATCACCTTGTGGCGTTTCTTCTTCATCCTCTTGAGTGGTAGGGCCATCAAGACTGACATCAAGATCAAACTCTTCATCATTAAAGTCAAAGCTGCTTTCTTCTGCAAAATGCTGACCTAAAACTTTTTCTAGTTTATGGTGCTCGACAATGACAGGCTCAACCATCAGTTTGCTGTTAAAACGGATCGCATCAATCGCTTCAATATTGCTTGGATTGCTGGTCGCGACATATAAAATTTGCCCTCTTTGAATAAGGGGCAAAATTCGATGTTTTAAAATCAGTTTTTGATCGACCAGATCTTTAGGAATCTGAGATGTGTCATATACATCAAGATCAAAATATGGTTCAGCAAACTCAGCAGAGATTGTTTCAGCCAATAAAGAAGGGGAGAGATGAACCTCTTCAATTAAATATGCGACTGTATCCTGCTTAGCTCTCTTTGCTGCATCTAATGCATTTTGCATGGTCGCTGCCGACACATGCTTTTCTTCGACTAAACGCCGAAAAAACCCCGTAAATTTTGGAGATGTATGTAATGCTGACATCTGCCTGCCTATGCTAATGTGTTTATAATTGGTATATGAAAAATTATACTTTTGTTATGTAAAATTACTACCTTATAAAATGTTGCTCTAGTCCTACTCAGACTGTTAAAGCTTGAACCAGTCGAAGTTTTTATAGATTAATTTTTAGAATGTTTAAGTTTGAATCCTTATAAAGTTTTTTTAATTTCAAAGAGTAGAAAAGATATAAGTAATCCCATTAAAGAAAAGTATCTGAAATTTGTATAAATGCGTGTAGAATGTGCTGCATTTTTGATGAAAGGTGAGCAGTATGTCGGGTACGACGATTACGCCTTGGGTAGTTGGCAACTGGAAAATGAATCCAATGCGTGCTAACGCCAACCAACTTATAGAAGAATTTAAACAATTATTGCAACAAAACCAAATTGCAGATGAAAGCTGCCATGTGGGCGTTGCCCCTGTTTCTATTGCACTTACAACAGTACAGGCGCAATTGCAGGATGCTGCAAGAACAGTATATACAGTTGCGCAGGATGTATCGCGTGTTGCAGGTACAGGTGCTTATACTGGTGAAGTTAGTGCAGAATTATTAAAAGATAGCCAAATTAATTTCGTACTGGTCGGGCATTCTGAACGCCGTGATATTTTTGGCGACAACGTTGAAATTTTGAAGGCGAAACTCCAAAATGCATTAAATGCGGGTTTGACTGTCATTTATTGTGTGGGTGAAAGTCTTGAACAGCGTGAGCAAGGCCATGCAGAGCAAGTTGTTTTACAGCAAATTTGCGATATTGCACCTGTGGTTACTGCTGAACAATGGCAAAACCAAGTCGTGATTGCTTATGAACCTATTTGGGCAATTGGTACAGGTAAAACAGCTTCTCCACAAGATGCACAAGCGATGCACGCTAAAATTCGTGAAGGCTTATGTCAGCTTACTTCAGCGGGTTCAGATATTGCTATTTTATATGGTGGTAGTGTAAAAGCTGAAAATGCTGTTGAATTAGCTGCATGTCCAGACATTAATGGTGCGTTGGTCGGCGGTGCTTCATTAAATGCAGCATCTTTTTATCAAATTGTACAAGCCTTCGCGCAAAGCAAATAACGAGGATAGGGTATGCACTCTTTTGTACTTGTTGTACATATTATTTTAGCTGTACTGATGATTGCATTGATTTTAGTGCAACACGGTAAAGGCGCAGATGCTGGTGCTTCTTTTGGCGGCGGCGGTGCAGCAACTGTATTTGGTGCATCGGGTTCGGGTAATTTCCTTACTCGCTTGACTGCTGTTTTAACTGCATTGTTCTTTGTAACGAGTTTAACTCTTGCTGTTTTTGCGAAAAAACAGACGACGGAAGCATATAGCTTGAAAACTGTACAAACAACAGCACCAGCTCAAACAACATCGCCTGAAACTTCACCAAATGCACCAAAAACGGGTCAATAATTCGAAATAGGGCTTTCCTTTTGCAGTGGGAAGGACTAGAATGCGTCCCACAAGCTGCGGTGGTGGTGGAATTGGTAGACACGCTACCTTGAGGTGGTAGTGCCTTCGGGCGTGGGGGTTCAAGTCCCCCCTTCCGCACCAACTTTGAACCAGAAAGTTGAGTGCAAGCAGTTTATTGATGCGGGATGGAGCAGTCTGGTAGCTCGTCGGGCTCATAACCCGAAGGTCGTTGGTTCAAATCCAGCTCCCGCTACCAATTTGATTAAGGTGCAACTTAATCAAGCGAATATTAGATAAGTTTACATTGACTTTTTTCGATATTTGTATATAATTTTTGCACGTTGATGCGGGATGGAGCAGTCTGGTAGCTCGTCGGGCTCATAACCCGAAGGTCGTTGGTTCAAATCCAGCTCCCGCTACCAAGTTTCTTAAAAGAGGCTCACAGACAGGTGGGCCTTTTTGCACAGTGGACTATTGTTTTCTGTGCTACATAGGGGCGATTAACGCCCTTTTTTATTGGTTATCGTATCGCTATCGTGTAGTGTCGACATCAATTGGTCAAATAGTCATGCTTCACTATAGTAGGTCTGTGTCGGTTAAAACAACCGATTGAATCGCACGAGAATGACGAGAGTAAATGAAATTATCAAATAAATCCCAAGCATTGTATGACATGATTGCTCCAGCAGTGCAGGCATGTGGTGTTGACTTGTGGGGAATCGAATTCCTTCCACAAGGTAAACGTTCATTATTGCGTATTTATATCGATAGACCGGTTGATGAAAATGCTGAACCAGTGATTAATGAAGATGGTGAAGTAGAACAAGGTCGTGGTATTGGCGTACAAGATTGTGTACGAGTTACACAGCAAGTCGGTGCGATGTTGGATGTTCATGATCCGATTTCAGGTGAGTATTCTTTAGAAGTTTCTTCACCAGGTTGGGATCGCCCATTTTTTCAACTCGAACAATTGCAAAGTTACATTGGACAACAAGTTGCTTTGCGTTTAATTGCAGCAGTAGAAAATCGCCGTAAATTTCAAGCAAAACTCCTTGCTGTAGACCTTGAAAATGAAGAGATTCAGGTTGAAGTTGAAGGAAAGCATGTGCTTGATATCGACAGCAACAATATCGATAAAGCAAACTTGATCTATCAAGATTAAATTTATTTAAATTATATAAGAAATCGGTAGGTGACTTATGGGCCGCGAAATTCTTACCGTTGTAGAAACGGTTAGTAATGAAAAAGGTGTTAGTCGTGAAGCGATCTTCGAGGCTTTAGAACAAGCTTTAGTTGCTGCAACGAAGAAAAGATTTTACGAAGGTACGCATGCTGAAGAAGCTCAGCTTCGTGTAGAGATTGATCGTAAAACTGGTGATTACCGTACGTTCCGTCAATGGACTGTAGTGGCAGATGAAGATCATGAAATGCCAGCTTGCCAAGATGCGATTTCTGATGTTGATCCATCTAAATGGTCAATTGGTGACGTGCGTGAACTCGAAGTAGAATCTATTGAGTTCGGTCGTATTGCTGCACAAATTGCAAAACAAGTTATCGTACAAAAAATCCGTGAAGCTGAGCGTGCTTTAGTTGCTGATGCATACGAATCTAAAGTGGGTGAGTTGATCTACGGTGAAGTGAAAAAACAAACCAAAGATGGCTTTATCATTGACTTGGGTGATAACGCAGAAGCTTATCTTGCTCGCGAAGAAATGATTCCTAAAGAAATCCTTCGTCCAAAGCAACGTGTAAACGCTATCTTATATAATGTTAACCGTGAAGGTCGTGGCGCTCAGTTGTTGTTATCACGCGCTAAGCCTGAAATGTTAATTGCTTTGATGAAAAAAGAAATTCCTGAAATTTCTGAAGAAATTATTGAAATTAAAGCAGCAGCACGCCAACCGGGTGTTCGTGCTAAAATTGCAGTGAAAACAAATGATCACCGTATTGATCCTGTAGGTGCATGTATTGGTATGCGTGGTACGCGTATTCAAGCCGTACAACAAGAGTTAAACGGTGAACGTATTGATGTAGTGGTCTGGTCTGATGATCCAGCTCAATACATTGCTAGCGCATTAGAACCAGCTGATGTTTCAGGCATCGTGCTTGATGAAGATGCAAGAAGTGCCGATATTATTTTTGCAACCAGCGATCAATTAGCTCGTGCGATTGGCTCTCAAGGTCAAAACGTTCGTTTAGCTTCTGATTTAACTGGCTACAAACTCGACATGATGCTTGAAGAAGAGTATCGTGCTCGTCAGCAAAATGAAGCTCAGCAATATCTCGACATGTTTGTATCACGTTTAGATATTGAAGAAGATTTAGCAATGGCATTGGTAGAAATGGGCTTCACTTCTTTAGAAGAGATTGCTTATGTTCCTGCTGAAACTTTTGACGAAATTGAGCTTGATGCTGAATTAGTTGAGTTATTGCAAAGTCGTGCAAAAGAAGCAGCTCTTACTGATGCTTTGAAACAGCAAGAAAATATTCAAGAACCGAGCGCAGACCTTCTCACAATGGAAGGCATGACTTCTGAGATCGCTTACTCGCTTGCCGCTCGCGGTATTATTACCGTTGATGATTTGGCAGATCAGGCTACTGACGATATCTCTGATATTGAAGGTCTTGGTCATGAAAAAGCTGGTCAATTGATCATGAAAGCTCGCGAATCATGGTTTAACTAGGAGATGAAATATGACGGACAAGTCGATTAAAGAGTTAGCTCTCAGTGTAGGACGTCCTGTTGAGAAGCTCCTAGAACAGGCTCGCGAAGCAGGTTTGCCTCAACGTACAGCAGACGACATTATTACCACTGAACAACAGGACACTTTAGTCAATCATTTGAAAAAAGTGCATGGTCAGGAAAGTGGTAACACAGGAAAAATTGCGTTGAAACGTAAAACAACCAGTACCGCTAAAGTTGCAAGTACTTCAGGTAAAGCAAAAACAATTAACGTAGAAGTACGTAAAAAACAGGTTTTTGCTAAACCAAACCCAGAACAAATTGCAGCAGAAGCTAAAGCGCGCGCAGAAGCAGACGCTAAAGCACGTGCAGATCAACAAGCGCGTGAAACTGCAGAGCAAAAAGCGCGTCTTCAAACAGAGCAAAAAGCAAAAGCAACTTTAGATGCAATGCGTGCTGCTCATCAACAAGATAGCGCTGCACAGTCAGCTCCTAAAGCTGCTGTTGTAGTGAAAAAACGTGGTGGTGGTACAGTAAAACCTACACCAAAACCAGCAGAAACATTAGAGCAAAAGAAAGCGCGTGAAGCTCAAACAGCTCAGTTAAAAGCAACTGAAGAAGCTGCACGTCGTAAAGCGGCTGAAGAAGCTCAGCAACGTACGCTTGAACAAATGCGCAAAATGGCATCTAAATATTCAAATGACGATGCGACTACCACAATTCGTGTAATTGATGATTCTCCACTTGCTTCAGGTCTTGTTGGCCAAGCTTATGAAGATTCATTCAAGCAAGAAGACCGTGAAATTAAACGCGGTGGCGCAACTACTAACCCGCGTGCTGGTAAGAAAGGCGGCCGTCGTGGTCAAGAAGAGCAAAGCTTCGTTAACCATAACAAACGTGGTTTAAAATCAAGCCAAGCAAATAAGCATGGATTTGAAAAGCCAGTTAAAAAGCAAGTCTATGATGTAGAAATCGGTTCAAGTATTGTTGTTGCCGATCTTGCTCAAAAAATGGCGATTAAAGTACGTGAAGTTATCAAAACACTTATGAAAATGGGTGAGTTGGTTAACCAAGATCAAGCTATTGACCAAGATACAGCGGCACTTGTTGTAGAAGAAATGGGACACAATCCTGTTCTAGTTTCTGATACACAAGCGGAAGATAACTTGCTTGAAGCGGCTGAAGAAGCACGTGGTGAGCAAACAACTCGTCCACCAGTTGTTACTATCATGGGTCACGTTGACCATGGTAAAACATCATTGCTTGACCGTATCCGTCGTTCGAAAGTGGCGGCAGGTGAAGCAGGTGGTATTACACAGCATATTGGTGCGTATCACGTTGAAACAGACAAAGGAATTATTACATTCCTTGATACACCGGGACATGCTGCGTTTACTTCAATGCGTGCACGTGGTGCTAAAGCAACAGATATCGTGGTATTAGTTGTTGCAGCAGATGATGGTGTAATGCCACAAACTGCAGAAGCAATTGACCATGCTCGTGCAGCAGGTACTCCAATTATTGTTGCAATCAACAAAATGGATAAAGAATCTGCTGATCCAGACCGTGTGTTAAATGAATTAACAACGAAACAAATCGTTCCAGAAGAATGGGGTGGTGATGTTCCGATTGCTAAAGTTTCTGCACATACTGGACAAGGTATTGATGAACTCCTTGATTTAATTCTTATTCAATCAGAATTGATGGAATTAAAAGCATCTGCTGAAGGTGCTGCGCAAGGTGTTGTTATTGAAGCGCGTGTTGATAAAGGCCGTGGTGCAGTAACTTCTATTCTTGTTCAAAACGGTACATTAAATATTGGTGACCTTGTTCTTGCAGGTTCATCTTATGGTCGTGTCCGTGCAATGTCTGATGAAAACGGTAAGCCGATTAAATCAGCAGGACCATCTATTCCAGTAGAAATTCTGGGTCTTCCAGACGCTCCAATGGCAGGTGATGAAGTTCTTGTTGTAAATGACGAGAAGAAAGCACGTGAAGTTGCCGATGCTCGTGCTGACCGTGAACGTCAAAAACGTATTGAACGTCAAAGCGCGATGCGCCTTGAAAATATCATGTCGTCAATGGGCAAAAAAGATGTTCCTACAGTGAACGTTGTTTTAAGAACAGACGTACGTGGTACTTTAGAAGCATTGAATGCCGCTTTATATGAACTCTCTACTGATGAAGTAAAAGTTCGTGTAATTAGTTCGGGTGTTGGTGCGATTACAGAGTCTGATGTGATTCTTGCTGAATCTTCAGAAGCTGTATTGTTAGGCTTTAACGTTCGTGCTGATACAGCTGCTCGTCAGAGAAGTGACCAAGACGGTATCGACATTCGCTACTACAGCATCATCTATGAATTGATTGATGATGTGAAAGATGCCATGAGCGGTAAACTTGCTCCTGAACACCGTGAAACAATCTTGGGTGTTGCTGAAGTGCGTGAAGTATTCCACTCAAGTAAGTTTGGTGCAGCAGCAGGCTGTATGGTACTTGAAGGTACATTACATCGTAATAAACCGATTCGCGTATTACGTGATGACGTGGTTGTGTTCCAAGGTGAACTTGAATCATTACGCCGCTATAAAGATGTGGTTGAAGAAGTTCGTGCCGGTATGGAATGTGGTCTTGCGGTGAAAGGTTATAAAGACATCAAAGTACAAGATAAGATCGAAGTATATGATGTTCAATTGATTAAACGGAGTCTTTAATGGCGGGTAGCCAACGCTTAAAGCGAATGGCGGATTCAGTACAGCGTGAGCTGTCTGATCTAATCCGTCAGGAGTTAAAAGATCCGCGTCTGGGTGGTCTAGTGACCATCTCAGCCGTGAAAGTCAGTGCTGATATGGGATATGCTGAAGTTTACGTTACCGTGATGGGACGTGAGCTTGGTGACGAACAAAGTGAAGCAGCAAATAAAGAAACTTTAGATGTATTAAATAAAGCTTCTGGTTTCTTGCGTCATGAACTTAGTCGTCGTATTAAAACCCGTATTACACCTCGCTTACGTTTTCATTACGATAAGACGAATGCATATGGTAACTATATGTTTGGTCTTATTGAAAAAGCGGTACAAGATTTACCGGAACGTAAGTCAGATGACGAAGAGTAATTCGTACTCAAAATGAAAAAGCCACCTTTGGGTGGCTTTTTTATTTGTTCAATTTTTTATTCCTTGGGAGGTTCCATCGGAGGTTTGTTTTGTGAAAAGCGTTGTCCGATTTTATAACGATCCCATGGTAATGGACGTTCAATGGCTTCAGGGACTTCACCACTCAGCGAGCGTAAACGTAAATGTAGCGCTGCTTGAGCAATTAAGTTGGCTGATACAGGTGCAGTAATAAAAGCCAAAAGTGTAATAAGTAATTCGGCAAAACCAAAGCGACCTTGGAAAGCAAAAAAGATCATTGAAGCAATTAAAAAGCTACCTAAGCCTAATGTGCTCGACTTGGTAGGTGCATGTAATCGCATAAATAAATCGGGTAGGCGTACCATTCCGATCGATCCAACCAGCATAAAGAATGAGCCAAAAACTAGAAAGATCGAAATAATAATTTCCATTGTAAATTGCATTTTGACCTCCTTTTAATCGATCACATGACCAGTAGTGAAATAACGTGCTAAAGCAGCTGTCGAAACAAACCCTAGCATGGCAACCAATAAAGCCCCTTCAAATAAAGAGGTGGTGGTCCAATAAATACCTAATACCACAATGAGACAAGTTGCATTTAGAAAAAGAGTATCGAGTGCTAAAAGGCGATCTACAATTGATGGTCCCATCACCATCCGAAAAAGACAGAGCAGCATAGAGATCGTGATGGCAATCAAGCTAATGCCAAGTGCATAAGGTAGGATGGTCATGTGTTGTCCTCCGATTTGCTTCTCACATCAAAAATTTCCATGAGTGGAGCCTCATAGCGTTGTTTGATGTCTTGCACATCACTTTCAGTATTTTCTGTACTGAGCGAGTGTACCAAAATGTCACCACGCTCTTGATCAATACCAGCAGAGACTGTACCTGGTGTTGTGGTAATAATCATTGCCAGTAAAGAATTTACTTGCTCATGTTCTGTTTCTAAAGGCACACGGTACCATTTGGGATGCAATTTTTTGGGTGACCCTAACACCAGCTTAGCAACGCGAAAATTGGAAACAATAATATCCCACAGTACAACAAAACATAGTTTTACTGCTGGTTGCCAATGAATGTGCGGTGTTCTAGTAATAAAAGGTCGAACCAATCGAGGAATCACAAGCCCCAAAATTACAGCCATAAGTAGGTCGCTCGCATCAAGACTATGCGAGAGCATTAACCAAAAGATAATAATTAAAAAAGAAACAAATGGATGTGGAAACCAGCGGTCAAGCAATTTAGATAGCTGCATTGTTATGGCTCCATAGGTTTCAGTTGACTTTCATCAGCAATGGTTGGTGTTTGCAATTTTTCTTGCTGCTGAATTTGGCGATGTTTATATTCAGAAATATGTACACCGTTAAATGTGTCTTTAGAAATAATGTCCGGAACGAGGTAGGCATTATGATCTTCAACTTCTCCACCGTATTTTGTTTCAGGTAAATAAGTTGATTCATAAGGCTGGACACTAATGACTTCGCCATTTTGATCAGTCTTAAGAATAGATTGCTGATATAAGGCATGATTTTGAATTTGCTGAGCAGTGCTTGTGGTGTAGTGCAACACAGGTGAAGCAAACACAACATAAGCCACTAAGCCTGCAAGCAAAATATAAATCACTGAATCATTACGTGGCGGTGCTCGTTCAGGTAAAGCGCGATAAATAATATAAGCAGGATTGATTGGGTCTTCCTCTGGTGGTGAAGCACGCCAGAATAAAATAAATCCGACTCGTGTTAACGCAATAATGCTTAATAGACTGACCACAAGCACAATACCAATGACCCAGCCTTGATATGCAGATTCAACAGTCGCTTGTAAAATAAATACTTTACCAAAGAAGCCACTAAAAGGTGGTAAGCCTGCGAGCATCATGGCAATCAGGAAATAGGTCAGCATGGCTGCTTTTTCTTGCTTAATTCTTGGCGCAATTTTTAAATGGTCTTTAAAGTCGCCACGCTGTGACGTCATCCAACCACAGAACAAGTAAAATGCAGCACCAATCAGTGTACTGTGAACTAAATAGAATAGTGCCCCTGACCACGCTTGCGTATTTGACATCGCAATAGCAGTCAATAATGTGCCAATCGAAGACAACACCATAAAGCCAACAAAACGTCTGACGCGATCTGCACCGATTGCTCCAATCACACCGTATAGAGACGTAATTAAGCCAATTGGAAGTAACCAACTTTTAAAGATTTCTTGGCTAAGTACATCGTTAAATACCGTTCCATTGACACGCAAAATGGCATAGATGCCTACTTTGGTCATAATGGTAAAAATCGCTGCGACAGGTGTACTTGCAACGGCATAAGTTTTTGGTAGCCAAAAACCAACTGGTAGCATGGCCGCTTTAATACCAAACACGACAAATAAGAGTAAGGCGCCAGCGACTGCTAATTTGTGTTGATCTGCATCTAAAGTGGGTAAAAGGCGTGAAACGTCAGTCATATTTAGACTGCCTACACTGCCATAAATCATACCAAGTCCAATTAAGAACAGGGCAGAGGCTAAAAGGTTGATAATGACATAGTGTACGCCAAGCTGAAAACGCGGTTTGCCTTGTCCATGTAGCAACAAGACATACGACGCCATGAGCAAGATTTCAAAGAAAACGAACAGGTTGAATAAGTCGCCTGTCAGAAATGCTCCACATAATCCCATTAAAAGAAAATGGAATATAGCGTGGAAATAGCGACCTCTGGTATCCCAGTTTTCACTGGCATACCATAAAACTGGAACTGCTAATGCATAGGTTAAAACCAGCATAAATGCAGAAAGTCGGTCGAGTACCAACACAATACCAAACGGTGCTGACCACTCGCTTAACTGGTAAACCGTGATTTGACCAGTATTTGCAACGATTAGATAACTAATCGCAGTGACTAAACCAGCAATTGCTGAGACGAGGCTAATGCCACGACGCCAAGGTTGTCGCCAATCTTCTTTTAATGCACCAGCGCCAGGGTTACCTAAAAGCAATAAGATAAAACCAGTGAATGCTGGGATGAGGATACTGAAAATTGGTGTATTAGCTTGCCAAAAAGATAAAAAATCAAACATCACGGCTCATCCTCACGTGGGTCGTATGTTGGAGAAATATCTTCTTTAGCATCAACGTGGTCACTACCTGATTCATAACGGCTGCGTAAAGCCAGTTGTACAATAAACGCTGTGGTCGCAAAACCGATAACGATTGCAGTTAAAACAAGAGCTTGTGGAAGCGGGTCTGTAATATTAGTGGTTTCAGTCAAGATTGCTGGTGAGCTCACTTGCAAGCGGCCCATCGCAAACAAAAATAGGTTAACTGCATAACCGAGTACGGCTAATCCCAATACCACAGGGAAGGTACGTGCACGTAAAATGAGATAGATGCCTGTCGCAACAAGTAGCCCAATGGCAGAGGCCAGTAAGAATTCTAAACTGATCATGATGATTTCTCCCCATGAGGTACAGGACCAGACATACTCGAATGGCGAGAGTCCCCTAATACAGAAATGAGTAGCATAGTGGCGCCTACCACTGTGATATACACACCCAAATCAAAGCTCGCTGCTGAAGCCAGATGTAGTTTTCCTAAAACTGGTAACTCAACATAGACATGAGCACTGGTTAAGAATGGACGTGCCCAGAACCATGCAGCAATACCTGTTAAGCCTGCAATTGTTAAACCGGAACCAATCCAGACCTCATAAAGACGACCCGATTGTGCTTTTAACATTTGTTCTGCTTGGTCTTGACCTAAAGCAATGTACTGAATAATAAGTGCCATTGAGGTAATTAAACCTGCAATGAAGCCACCGCCAGGGTAGTTATGTCCGCGCATAAAGATATAGACACTTACCACTAGCGCTAAAGGTAAGACCCAAGAGGCTGTAATACGGAACATGAGTGGAGATGGGTTAAAGCGGTAGGTGAGGCCTTGTGTCATGGTGGTGCCGTGTACACGCATGCCATCCATAAGACAGAGTGCGCCAATCGCAGCAATGCCTAGTACAGTAATTTCACCAAAGGTATCGAAACCACGGAAGTCAACTAAAATGACATTTACAATGTTAGAGCCGCCGCCAAGTGGTAAAGATTGCTGAGCAAAGAACCATGAAATCGAATTATGGTCACGCGTTAAAATGAGCCACGTAATCCAGCCAATACCCAAGCCACCAATGATTGCTAAAAATGCATCTCTTAAACGTCTAGAGCGAGTAGATTCATAAGGCGTAAGCTGTGGTAATAAAGATAAACTCATCAGCAAAAGCACAGTCGTAACCACATCTACCGTAATTTGGGTGAGGGCTAAGTCAGGTGCTGACATGGTAACAAATACCATAGTAACCACGAGACCAATTGCACCACTAATAAGGACTGCCTTGATGCGCTCATGGTGGAACCAGAGCATCATCCAGCAACCCGAGAATAAGGTCAGCCAAAGAACGACTGCAATCCATGGTGCATGTGTGAGTTCGCGTGTACCTGTGGTAAGGCCTTGATTGAGTAAAGGCAAAGTGACCAGAATGATGCTAAAAGCGATCATTAAGAATAGGTAACTTTGTAGTGAACCATTCTCAGTTTTTTGTTTGATTTTTCGGCTGGTTAATAGCAAATGTTTTAAGAACAAATCAAATAAAACACGGCCTTGTAAACGACCAAGTTGTGGGTCGAGGTCGATTTTACGAATCATGCCATCTTTTGCTAAAGCAAAATAGAAAAGCGTGCCGCCAATCAAAGCAATAATACTCATCACAAGAGGAGCATTAAATCCATGCCAGATTGCAAGATGAGTTCCTGCAAAATCAGGTTGCATTAGACTTGCACGTGTCACGCTATTAACTAAAGGCTCAACCAGTAGGGCAGGGAAAATACCCACCAAAATACATAGTGTCGCAAGTAATATGGCTGGTGCTCGCATGCCGATAGGTGGTTCATGGGCATTTTTATTTGGTACTTGTTTACCCAGTGGACCATCAAAAAATACGCCGTGAACTAAGCGAATTGAATAACTGACTGCAAAAATACCGGCAAGCGTTGCAATAATACTTGCAAAAATAACAGCTGAGCCTGACAGGTTCGCCAACAGTTCAGTAAAGAACATTTCTTTAGAAATAAAGCCATTGGTCAGTGGAACGCCTGCCATTGATGCCGTGGTAATCATAGTGAGCGTTGCGGTAAACGGTAACAGCTGCCAAACGCCACTTAATTTTCTAAGATCACGTGTACCTGTTTCATGGTCAATAATCCCTGCAATCATAAACAGGGCAGCTTTAAAGGTTGCGTGGTTAATAATATGGAAAATTGCCGCAGCAACCGCTAAAGGTGAACCAATACCTAATAAGCAGACAATAAGGCCTAAATGACTAATGGTGGAGTAGGCCAATAACCCTTTTAAATCTTCTTTAAAAATGGCAAAGCATGCAGCCATACAGAGTGTAAATAGGCCGACAAACGTGACAATGTTGTGATAAAGCGTGGCACCAATAAAGATAGGTAGAAGACGTGCTAATAAGAAAATACCTGCCTTAACCATGGTTGCAGAGTGCAAATAAGCCGACACCGGAGTGGGTGCTGCCATTGCATTGGGTAACCAAAAATGGAAAGGGAACTGAGCACTTTTAGTAAAAGCACCGAGTAAAATAAGCAAAAGCATCGGAACGAAAAGATGATGACTTTGAATAAGGTCTTTCATTCCGACAATAGCATTAATTTCATAAGTACCGGTGATTTGTCCTAGTAAGACAAATCCACCTAGCATAGCGAGTCCACCCATTCCTGTAATGGTAAGTGCCATACGCGAGCCGCGTTGCGCTGCTTCGTAATGACTCCAATAACCCACCAGTAAAAATGATGAAATACTGGTAAGTTCCCAAAACACTAATAAAATAATTAAATTGTTAGAAAGGGAAATACCCAGCATTGCTGCCATAAACAGCATGAGTAATAAATAGAGTTTACTTAATGAATTTTTAGGGCCTAAATAATAATAGGCATAAATATAAATGAGTGTACCGATACCGGTAATAAGAAGAGAAAATAATAAACCAAGAGCATCAAGTCTAAAGCTCAGATTAATTCCTAATTGTGGTAACCAATCCCAACTTTGTTGAATGCTTGCACCACCAAGCACAGTTTTAGCCTGAGTCAGTAATAAACCAAAACTGGTTAAACTGACTCCGATCGCCCCTAAAGCCGTTACTCCACGTGAAAACCGTTGAAGCAATGAAACAAGGGTGGTGCCTAATATTAACGGTAATAAGATAATTATCGGTAGCACACTCGTATCCATATATAATTTAGACCGAAGCCTAAAGGTGAAATTTTCATTTCAGAATAGATAGGAATTCAAAGAGATTTCCAAAGCTTATATTCTGAAAACCCGACCAAATTAGAAAAATAAAGCGAGAAACAAGTTGTATTGCGCAACTTGAATAATAAAAACGCAAAAATGAAATTTATTGTACACTAAAAAATCATTAAAAATCTGATGTTATTACATGTGGTAACAACATCTAGTGATTTTTCAGCTCAAAAAACAGATTTCATCGTATATTTAGCGAATCCGGTTTTTATTATAAAAATTGAGCTATATGGATAATAACGTCTACAGAGATGAGGTTTCTTCCGAAGTATCTCCTGCATGAATCATACGTAATAATTCATTTTTTTGTTGTTCATTTAAGTTTTGAATTTGTTGGTACAAATTGTCGATCTGGGCTGTTGTAGGTTCAGTATCAGGTGGCAAAGTATCTATATGTGGTGCTAAAGCTTCATCCCGATGCAAGAGGTTATAAAGGTGTTCGAGCTGCTGCTGAGTCGTATTTAAATCAAGTTGACCTACTTTGCCATGTTCTAATTTAAAACATTGATAAGCAGTCGCATGTTCAAGTAATTCTTCACGGCTCCCAGTCACAATAATTTGTAAACACGGAAATGCTTGATGAAGTCGATTTAAAATTTCTGAACAATGTTGAGCATCTAGTTGTGAATCAATCTGATCAATTAATAAAATTCCTTCGCCTTCAAGGCAAGGGTCTAAGCTGAGTGGGTTGAGCAAACAAAGTCTGCGTACAACATCTCCTACGAGTGCGATCCATGTTTTTGTGGTATTGGAAAGTTGTTGAAATGCTAAAGCTTCACCTTTGTAATGTACCATGAGTTGAAGCCGTGGATGATATTGTAGGTAAAGGTCTTCAAGTTCTGGAAATATAATCTTTAACGCTGATTTAAGCGCATATAGATTTGGTGAAGGAAGCTGTTTAGGTTGCCCTGCCAATTCGATTTGAAGCTGATGTAAAAGTTCTTCCTGATTTTGTGGATTAGATTGTTTTGAAATAATTCGTTGTACAACCTGCGCTGCTTGCGCATTTTCAATATCGCTAATTTCACGTAACCATTCAAAAAAGCGAGTAAAAGTTGTAAACGGGATTAAACTAATTTCATAAGCAGAAATAGACTGAGTAATACCTGGAAGGTTTTTATTGAGTAAATTTATATCGTTAACAAATCGTTCAGATGGGTAATAGGCAAGTAGAGGAAGTCCTTGAAGCGGGTCTTTTCTGGTGACTTGATGATAAAGCGTAACAGTTTGATCGAGCTGCTGAGTTTCAACTTGACTAATACCCACACCAGTTGCATTTAAGGTCTTAAATAGTTTCCAACTACAAACGGATGTGTCGGTTTGCTGTGCAGATGTAGTTTCAGGTAATTGCCCGAACTCTGAAGGAATATGGATACTCACTTCTATTTTAGATTGTAAACGAGAATGAGTAATGTCTTGATCGGGCATGACAACACCCGGAGTGCGGACATCTTTAAGACGCGCAGGAAACCACGTTAAAGCATGATAAATATGCTTAAGTAGCATACTTTTACCGGTTGCCTGCTCACCTAAAATTAAAGTAATCGGTTGCTTATCATATTGAAACTGGATCTTTAGGTCATGAAACAGAGCAACATGTTTAAATTGGATGGATTGAAGTCTCATAGGCTCACCTAATTATGAGCGCTTCAACCAACCGACTTACGAAGACTTAAAGGCGCCCTTACTTTTAATTGTTGTATCAGATCATAAAGATGATGGATGTTTAGACTTACTTTAGCACGAGTACAGGCCACGTAAAGTAATCTTAATTCCTCATCTGTAATCTTGTGTTCTAAGCCATTAATTTTAAATTGATAATCATCTTCAATATGGACGCGGTTCCACTCTAGTCCTTTTGCTTTATGGGCAGTCGAGATGACATAGTCAGCTTGCTCAAGTGGGGTAATCTTTGCAAGTGCTTTTTTTAGTGGGTCGGTACCGTGATCATCCACCAGTTTAACCAATGGTTTAATATCACTTCCCTCATTGGTTTCACAGTATTCATGAACATCATGCCATGAGTTAAACCATGCTAACTCGGGGACGTCAGTAACTCGTTTTCCTTGCTTCAAGAGGCTTGCAGCATCTACAAAACGGTTTAGCTTTTGATGGTCAGCTTGCAAACTCACTTTATCGCCGTGAACTAAGCCTGCCAATAACAGCTCCATTGCGCGAGCATTAGTACGACATAAAATCGCATCACGCATTTTTGTATGCGGTTTATTGACTACGCTTGATTTCTGGTTCGGATTACCAAGTAAAGGAACTGTCTCATTTAAGCCACCTAGCAAAGCATTGGCGACATCGGCAATTGCCTCTCCGAAACGGAAAGAAGTGGTGAGACGAGACTCTGGCAAAGGCAGTTGTTGCATGGCATTTACTGCACCACGCCACGCGTAGATCTGCTGGTGGGCATCACCTACATAAATAACCTGCGTACTTTTTTGACGAAGCA
The DNA here is from genome assembly GCA_025736915.1 of Acinetobacter nosocomialis. Lineage (GTDB taxonomy): Bacteria > Pseudomonadota > Gammaproteobacteria > Pseudomonadales > Moraxellaceae > Acinetobacter > Acinetobacter nosocomialis_A. The sequence continues at coordinate 2,343,122 of CP107049.1, forward strand.
GAATCCCCAGCATCAAAGGGTCAGCATCTTGTGCTTCATCAAATAAGACATAATCGGCTGGAATGTTAGGTTCAGACAATGCCCAAAGCTTGAGATAAATATCATGACCAATTCCCGCTTGATGGTTTGGGTCGATGGACTCAAGCCAGCGGCGTTCAACAGCAGGGTAAAGGTGGGTCTGTAGCTCAGTAATATCGTCTGGATGTAACCAGTTTGGCGCCTGAATATGTCGAGGCGCTGGATATTGAGAACTGGTCGAACAGAAATAGCTTACTGCATTTGCGACAAGACTCGCTAATCGACTTGGCATTAAGACGTATTTTTCATAACGTCCACCCATCATGCGTCGTAAGGTAATCGGTTCTAGTCGATATTCTTTGGCAATAAAACTTGGGCTTAAGCGAGGTAAACGTAATTTATCAGTTACGCCACGCGGCACACTGCGAAAGGCGAGTGAGTGAAAAGTACGGCAGTCTACATTGCGATGAAATTTGTTTTGAGCTTCACCAGCAATGGCTTTGTTAAAAGCTAAATACATACCACGCCGTTCAGGCATGGCATCACTAATCATTTGTAATGTAGTAGTTTTACCTGTGCCCGCATAGGCAATCACTTTAAATGATTGCCCAAGACGTCCGTTATCTATGGCAATTGCTTGCTCATAGGTGGCTTTAGGTTTTTCGATATTCGACACTGAGTGATTTTAAACCTTGTTACGGTTAGCTTTTTCAACTAAACCAGATAAACCCTGACGACGAGCTAATTCGTCAATAATAAGTTGTGGATTAAGATCGAAATAACCCAACATGACAATGCTATGGAACCACAAATCGGCAGTTTCATAAATCAAGTCATTTAAATTGCTTTCTGTATTTTGAGCAGCGTAGTCTTTCGCAGCAATAATAGTTTCTACGCCTTCTTCGCCGACTTTTTCCAAGATTTTATTGATGCCTTTTTTATAAAGGCTTGCAACATATGACGTATCCGCTTCAGCTTGCTTACGCTCTTGCATCAATTGCCCTAAGTGAGCAAGCACATCAACTTGTTCTGTGGTGTGAGCATGATCGTGGCTTTCAGTTTTGGCTTTGTCACCATAAATTGCAGTAGGGTCTTTTAATTGCGCGTCTACAATTTCCCAGCCCTGTGGGGTAAGTTTACGGTAGAAACAAGACTCACGACCTGTATGACATGCGATACCACCATGTTGCTCAACTTGTAATACGATTACATCACCATCGCAATCTAAACGAATTTCATAAACTGTTTGAAAATGGCCTGACTCTTCACCCTTGTGCCAGAGTTTTTGGCGAGAGCGAGAGAAGTACACAGCTTGATTTTTTTCTGCTGTGAGCGCAAGTGATTCACGGTTCATCCACGCCACCATCAAAATACGTCCGGTTTGATGATGTTGAGCAATGGCAGGGATAAGACCTTGTTCGTTAAATTTTACTTCATCGAGCCATTGCGTGTTATTCATGAGGAACCACCAAAGAAATATGAACTATAAATTGATTTCAATCAGATGCTAAAAATAGCTTGTATAGTGTACGGCATCAACGTCGCTTTGCGGAAAAATTCTTTGTCCTTTTTGTCTTTGTCAGCGTATTGAATAGCTTGTAACGCTTACCAATCGGTATCTTATTCAAATGACTAAGGCGTGAGGATATTTGAAATCTCAATCAAATTTTGATCTGGATCACGAATATAAACTGAAAGAATAGGGTGCACCGCACCCGTACGTTCCACAGGACCTTCTTCAATTTGAATATTTAACTGATTAAGGTGTGCAACCACTTCTGAAATAGGGGTATCTGAAATAAAACACAGGTCGGCAGATCCAGGAGTCGGCTGTAATGCCTTAGGTTCAAACTCGTTACCTTGCTGGTGTAAATTTATTTTTTGATTTCCGAACTGTAGGGCCTTTCTATCACCTTTAAAAGTGATGACCTCAAACCCTAATACGGTTTGATAGAAATTACAGGTAGTTTCAATATTTGAGACGGTTAAAACAAGGTGATCAAGATGGCTGATCTTCATGTGTTACTCACTATTATTTGGTTGGGTTAATAGTCAGACAGAGATTCATTTTTTAAATGAAACGCACTGCTTTCTTTATGTGCTTGAGCGACTTGATCATAATCAAGTTGCTGAAATGAACCTGTCTTTAATCCCGAAATTGTGATTGCCATTTCTTTTCGAAAATAAGGAATTTGATACATCCAAGGGAAAACTAAATCTCTTAAGCTTCCCGCCCACCAATGGTCAGATTGATAAAGTGGTGTTAATAAGCGACTAAGAAATTGATAAAACTGGGTGGATGAACGACGAAACTGGTGGTAGTGCTGCCAGAGCAGGGACCAATCAATGTTTTGATTCTTTTTAGCTTGTTGTAGGGATTGAGAAAAAGCCCAAGCATCTAATAATGCCATATTGGCCCCTTGTCCTAACTGTGGACTCATTGCATGAGCGGCATCGCCAATCACCCCAATTCGTCCTTGACCAAATTGAGTCATGACGACATCACGGTAGTTTGCAGATAGCCATTTAGGCTGAGTTGGACTGTTATACAAAATCTTTTTTAGCCATTCTGCAACTGTGGGCCAACGCTCCGAGACTTGCTTTAACCAAGCTTGTTTCGCCTGTTCATCTTGCAAAAAGCTTTGTAATTGGGAGGTAGGTAAGCTCCAAAATATACTCGAAAGGCGCTGTTGAGGTTCTGTGGGAACTGCTCCTGTAGGAAGAATTCCCATCATAATTTTTGAGCGATCATAAAATTGATGCAAAATTTCAGCATCTAATACTTGGCACTCAGGCACGATACTCCACGCTGCACCCCAAGGGTAGGCTTTGTCAACCTTTACCCATGCTTTGGGGCGTAACTGGCTACGCGCACCATTGGCAATGAGTAGGCCATCAAAGCAAGCATCAAACTTTTGGTTTTGATGACTGCCGAATATCCGAACTTCATCGTTATGTTCTTCAAATCTTTCAACAGAATGGCTCATACACCAAGTAATCTGGCTTGAATATTCGCTAAGCTTTTGAGTGAGTACATGACACAAAGTGGCTCGGTGTATACCTAGTCCATAGAGGTTTGCTGATGCTTCGCGATAATGACTGTTAACTAAAAGACGCTTGTCGGGAAGTTGTCCTTCTAGGCCTGTGACTCTCGCACCTAAGGATAAGGCTTTGTCGAGTACACCTAAATGTTCAAATACAGCTAAGCCAGCGGGTTGTAGTAATAACCCAGCACCGACAGGAGATAATTCATCAACTTGTTCAAAAATAGTAACGTTATTGCCTTCTCGGGCAAGCAAAATGGCAGTGGCTAAACCTGCGGTACCTGCACCAATAATGGCAAAATGAGGTGTTTTCATTGTTTGTTCTTTTCAAGCATTTATGAATGCTAATTTAGCAATGAACGAACAAGCGATCTATATTTTTAAAAATTAAAGTTAGCCATAAAAAAATCCCTTGCACTAGCAAGGGATTTAGAACTTATTTCAAAATACGCCAAAGCGCTAATAAGCTACTCAGCACAATTAAAATAATGGAAACAAACCAAGGGCTAATAATCGCAATGGTCAGTAAAATCAGCATGGTACTGCCAAACATCCAGCTACGGCGCTGTTGATGTTCCATTTGCAAACGAAGCTGTTGAATTTCACGTAACTGACGATCTTGCCAAGCAGACTGGTTCTTTAAACCATTTAGGCTGTCAATAATTAAGCTTGGCAAATCCTGAGCACCTAAAAGCAGGTCAGGTAGTTGCTGGCCGAGTTCTTTTACATTTTTGACTGGGTTCATGTTGGACTTAACCCATTCTGTCAAAATAGGTTTTGCCAATTTCCAGATGTCGAGCTGCGGATAAAGGTCCGTACCTAAGCCTTCTACATGCACCAAAGTTTTGAGTAGCAGCATGAGTTGTGGCGGGATTTCTAAATGGAAGCGACGCGCAATATCCATCACTTGAATTAAGATACCCGCAAAATCAAGTTGATCCATTGGTTTAGAAACCATTGGTCCAACAGTACGGCGCATCTCACGTGCTAAAGCGTCTTGGTCTGTACCCGGTGGAATCCAGCCAGCTTGGTGCACAATTTGAATAAGCTGCATAAAGTTGCTGTTCATCACAGCAAGCAACATGCGGGCAACCGTCATTTGGTCGTGCTTAGAAAGCTCACCCATAATCGCACAGTCCAGTGCAATAAAGCGTGGATTGCTTGGATTGATGGTTTCTACAAAGACATTACCGGGGTGCATGTCGGCATGGAAAAAGTTATCGCGGAATACTTGCGTAAAGAAAATGGTTAATCCTTTTTCTGCAAGTTGTGCGCGGTCCATGCCTAAACGGTCAAAGGTTGCCGTGTCTGAAATAGGGACACCAGTAATACGCTCAGCCACCATGACATCTTTGGTGTCCATGTAGACTTCTGGCACATACATCATGGTTGAACCAGTGAAGTAATGGCGCATACGACGGGTGTTATCTGCCTCAATACTCAAGTCCAGCTCATTTAAAATGATCTGACGGTAGTCTTGAATAATTTCAGTGAGATGCAACGCGCGAGCAGCTTCTAGGCGACTTTCTAAGGTGTTGCCTAGCCAAGCTAAAATTTCAAAGTCTTGTAAAATCTGGCTACGAATGTCCGGACGAGTAACTTTAACAACAACTTCACGGCCATCATGCAGTGCTGCTGTATGTACTTGTGCAATTGAAGCAGCAGCTAATGGTTGGTCATCAAAGCGAGCAAATAGAGTATTTACGTCTGCCTTTAAAGAATCTTGAATACGTTGTTTGGCAACATTGCTATCAAAAGGTTTGACTTGATCTTGAAGTAAGACCAATTGCGCGAGTATTTCAGGTGGAATCAGGTCGCGTCGAGTAGACAGTAACTGCCCAAGCTTAATTGCAAGCGGGCCCATATCTTCTAAAGCTTCTTTAAGCTTTAAAGGGTTTTTGCGTTCACGACTCGACCATGCAGCTGGGTGCATCTTAATAATATTTAATGCACGTTGAGCTTTAACAGGTAATTCATCCGCAGGGAACAACGTATCGAGTCTATAGTGCGCTGCAATACGCCAAAGTTCGAGTAAACGTGAAACGTGCGGAATCATATACAGTCTTACCTAGTCTTGAGTGGGTTGTAGTTGTGCATTGAGCTGCTGTAGCTTAGCTTCTAGACGGTCAATGTCTTGATTAAGCTTACGCGTAGCCTGATTTAAATCGTCCATTTCCCAACGTGGGGCAAATAAACCACTGTCTTCTTTTAAGGCATCTTCAGCAAAAAATAGATGGCTTTGCACGGAGCGTTTTAAATGCTTTGGTGCAAGTTGAATCTTGCCAATTTCATGAGCAAGTTGAGGGCCAACCCATTTTGATAAATGCGCAGCTAAATCAGGTTCAGCTTGCTGCATAATTCTTTGAATATCCTGTAATAGGTGATAATCACCTTGAAGCGGGATATTACCAATCTGGTCTGGATCGCTGACCAATAGTTTGATCAGTTCAACCACATCTTTGACATGCAAAGTGGCTGTGGCTTCAGAAATTTTAAATTGTGGATCAAACGGGCGTTGTTCAAAAATAGAAGGTTTTTCGCTATGCCCAGTTGCAGTAGGTTCAAGACGTACTTTTTCTTGGTCAAAGAATACATCGACAGAAAGTTGCGGGCTATCTATGACCACACGCAACATTTTGCCCTGTAACTGATTGAGCTGAATGCGGGTTAAGGCATCCAGATCGATCAGATGATGAATGATACGTTCGACTGCACCGAGTGCCAAAATCGACCACATATCGCTATCCCTTACAGTTTGAAACCGCGGTGAACAGCAACAATACCGCCAGTCAGGTTGTGATAGTCACAGTTTTGGAAGCCAGCATTTTCCATCATACCTTTTAAGGTGCGTTGGTCTGGGTGCATACGAATTGATTCAGCTAAATACTTATAACTTTCTGAGTCATTGGCAACCAATTTACCCATAATCGGTAAAGCAGTGAATGAGTAAAGGTCATAAAGTTTTGAGAATGGCTCAAATACAGGTTTAGAAAACTCAAGAATCAGTAAACGACCACCTGGTTTAAGTACACGGAACATAGAAGCAAGCGCAGCGTCTTTATCTGTCACGTTACGTAAACCAAAGCTAATGGTAACAAGGTCAAAGCTGTTGTCTGCAAAAGGCTCTAATGTTTCAGCATTGGCAAGTACGAAATCGACATTGGTACAGCCTGCATCAATTAGACGGTCACGACCTACATTCAGCATAGATTCGTTAATGTCTGAAAGTACCACATGACCTTGAGGACCAACTTCACGGCTAAATACTTTTGCTAAGTCGCCTGTACCGCCAGCAATATCCAACACGTGTTGACCACGGCGAACACCAGACATATTAATTGCAAAGCGTTTCCACAAACGGTGGATACCAAATGACATTAAGTCATTCATCAAGTCATATTTGCTTGCAACTGAATGGAAAACTTCAGCAACTTTTTGTGCTTTATCTTCGGTTTTAACTGTTGAGAAACCAAAGTGAGTTGTTTCACCAACGTTGCCAGTATTGCTAGCACCACGTGGTAAATTGTATTTCGGTACAGAACCGCTAACAGGTGTATCTGTTAAGGTTTGCTGTAAAGTTTGTTGTTGCCCTTGAGGAGTACCTTGCGGTAAAGGTGAGCTTAGGAATGGGCTAACTTTGTCTGAACTTTGTGCCTGCTCAGTTGGAGATGTTGGCTTTTGGTTTTCGTTAGACATATTGTCTCTCCTAGACTCAAACTCAAGTGAAACGGAATAAGTTCTGCATGATGACAGATTTTGTCTATTTTTACAGGCATCATCATGCAAATATAATGAATAAAATCTCAACTTCGCGAGGTTGAGTTTTTTCTATGTGCCGACCTTATCACACTCTAAACGGATTCGGATGTCCTGAATGTACTTTTTCAACAATCTGACGTTCTTTTTCCGTAAAAGTCTTAATAAAAGCCTCAGCCGATTTTAATGGTTTCATTGCGCTAAAACCATCCTGAATAAAATCATACATCAATTCAAAGTGATATTTTTGAGCAATACCTTTACACATTTTAAAAGCAGTAAACATCATAAACGAACGCATGTATTTATCTAACGCTACCCCTAAGTCGTCAAGAAGGGCCAGTTGCAGGTAACGAGCTTCTGCCTGATCAAGCTTGATTAAGGTTAAGCGCATGATCTCGTCAGTGAGTACTGTATCTGTCGGATAGTCTTCAAGAAGCTGTATTGCTACTTGTTCATCAAGTTGAGTTGCAAGTACAGCCAGACTTACCGATTTTGTTCCAGTTTTAATTGCGTTTTCAGGTAGGACTTTTTCTGCTTTATGCGCATATTTTAATAAACGCTCAATTTGAGCAGCAAGCGCATCAAACTCTGGACCACCATATAAACGGTTTAAAAAATACTCTGACATGAGCTTGTGCTCTGGCAAATTAAAAAAGTCGTGATGAGTATCTTTCATCCGCTCTTTTAGCCATGTTTGTACATCTTGCAAACGTTGGGCAAGCACTGGATTATCGTGATAATTAAATGTTTTATATTGTTGTAAAAGATCATCAAAAGCAGCGAGTTTAGACATTTAAGACTCTAATATTGGGCTATTTGCAAAAAATCATAAGAGGCATTGTAACCTTCTACTATGGCGAGTAGATGTAAAAAAAATGATTTATGCGTCAATTTTTAGACAGAATTTTGGCGCAATGACATAATTTGTATAGCAATTCATCATCTAAGCGCATAAGTTAAATAACGACGAAATTAAACAATAAAAGATTAGAGCAGTGGACTATGAGTGAACAACAACCAAAATTTGAAATTCGAGATGAGGAGCAGCTTTCAGTCGATTTGATTGAAGCACAATATGCTTTAAAAGATAGTCGGGGCAAAAAAAATGCTAAAAGCACGCTTATTTTAATGAGTGGTATTGAACTGGCTGGAAAAGGCGAGGCTGTTAAGCAGCTTCGAGAATGGTTAGATCCAAGATATTTACGCGTAAAAGCAGATGCACCGCGTGTGCTGACAGATACCGAAGCTTTTTGGCAGTCATATTCAGAGTTCATTCCAACTGAAGGCCAAATTGTGGTGATGTTTGGCAATTGGTATAGCGACTTGTTGGTTACCGCAACGCATGTGTCGGAACCTTTGGATGATGCCCGTTTTGATGCCTATGTTGAAAACATGCGGGCGTTTGAGCAGGACCTAAAAAATAACTATGTCGATGTGATTAAGGTTTGGTTTGACCTTTCGTGGAAGTCACTGCAAAAACGTTTAGATAAAATAGACCCTTCTGAACAGCACTGGCATAAGCTTCACGGTTTAGATTGGCGCAATAAAAAACAATACGACACTTTGCAAAAGTTACGACGCCGTTTTACCGACGACTGGTACATTATTGATGGTGAGGATGAAAAACAGCGCGATCAATTTTTTGCCCAGTACCTTTTGCAACACATGCGTGAATTGCCTGAACATGAAAGTGAAGTCAAAGGAAAATGGCAGCAGGCAAAGATTCCTGAAAGTTTGTTAAAACCTTCTAAAGAACAGCTCGATAAAGCTGATTACAAAAAAGAGCTCGATAAACTCAGTAAAAAAATTGCCGATACCATGCGTTTTGATAAGCGTAATTTTGTGATTGCTTTTGAAGGAATGGATGCTTCGGGTAAAGGTGGTGCCATTAAGCGAATTGTCAAAAATTTAGACCCGCGTGAATATGATATTCATTGTATTGGCGCACCTGAACGTTTCGAAGCAAGGCATCCTTATTTGTGGCGTTTTTGGAATCGTATTAATGAAGCTGAAAAAATTACAATCTTTGACCGTACTTGGTATGGCCGAGTGCTGGTAGAACGAGTTGAAGGTTTTGCATCGCCTTTAGAGTGGCAAAGGGCATACGACGAAATTAATCGCTTTGAAAAAGATTTATTTGATAGTGAAACCATTGTGGTGAAAATTTGGCTTGCGATTAGTAAAGATGAGCAAGAGCAACGCTTTAAAGCCAGAGAAGAGACACCGCATAAACGCTTTAAAATTACCGCTGAAGACTGGCGCAATCGTGATAAGTGGGATGATTATTTAAAGGCAGCGGCAGATATGTTTGAAAGAACCAGTACCGAATATGCACCTTGGCATATTGTTGCCACTGATGATAAATATACTGCACGTTTAGAAGTGTTAAGAGCTATTTTAAAACAGCTGAGAGCAGATTAAACTCTCAGCCGTGAATTTGATTTTAGTTTACAACCGTGCCACGACTTTTTTGTTGAATACGTTTAGCAAGGTTGTAGCTATCAGTAAGATGCGTTTGGGCTATTTTCTTCATCATAAAATAGCCTAAACCTGCTGCAACAATTTGCCCGCCTAATGGTATAAATTTAGTCACTTGCTTGGTGACAATTTTTCCAAAGAAACCATTAAACGTTTTTTTAACGGTGGTACGCGCGACCACAAAACCTGAAAATTGAAAGCCGCGTTTACGCAGTTCATCCCAATGAATGGTTTTTGTTTTTGGATCATAAACGCTGACATGTTCAGGTGCTAAACCAAAGCGGGAATTAATATCGGGAATAAGCTGTGACAAAATTCCCAAATCTACTACCACGTCAAAAAAAGGAATGGGTACAATTGCTGCACCAGCAGAGACGTAAGCTCTTTTCTGAATGAGCTCGTGGCACTCATCGCGAATTTGTTCCAGATTTAGGCTAGGATCAATATAGTCAGGAATGTTATCAATTTTCATAATGTTTACCTGTAATGGGTTCCTTAAGAGTGCCTTCCAAACACAAGGCAAGTGACACCTAAAGTTAGATTATGCTGTGTTTAAACCAACGTGACATAGTCAGATTCAGTTGTATAGTAATGAATGTTTATGATTTTGTGCATAAATTATGCGAGTAGGATATGAAATAAATGGGCATCCATGTTATTCAAAGTCAACGTATTGATGTGTTGTTGCAGGGCGTACTCGCATCTACGTCCCAGCCGTCAACGCATCCATTACAGGTTTTGAAAGCCCAGCATTTCATTGTGCCAAGTCCTGCCATCGAGCAGTGGCTGATACAAAAACTTGCAGAACAGCAAGGAATGAGTGCCAATTACCAGTTTCACCAACGTGTGCGTGGGTTTCAGTGGTATGCCTATCAACAGGTCATCACGGCGCATAAGGAACAGGTTCGTAAAGCCAATATTCCACGCTTGATTTTTAAATGGCGTGTACATCAAGCCTTACAGGAATTTATTCAGCCTGATGTTATGAGCATAGATAGCTCTCATCCACTGCATTCTATTGTTCAACGTATTTATGACAGCGCAGATCGACTTGAACAAGGGATTGAGAAGCAGCTAAAAAAACAAAAAATGTTGTATTGGGTTGCCGAGCAGGTTGCCGATTTATTTAGTAACTACATGGTTTATCGGGGACAGTGCCAACGTGGGTGTGAAAATACCTGTACTTGTCCAAATAACTGGTTAGCAGCGTGGGGACAAGGCCGAGCGCTGGATATCGAAAAGTATATTGCGCAGAAAGATAAAGAAATTTCTGCTTTTACTTTGCAGCAAACACAAGAGTTAGAACGTTGGCAGCGCTGGTTATGGCAGCAGCATTTTCATGACGATTTTATGCAAATGCAGCAAATTGACGAGCTGTTTTGGCAGGAATTAGACCATCCTGAGCACCAAAAGAAAGCACTGTCTCGTTTGCCGGAGCAAATTGTCGTTTTTACTTTGCTGGATTTACCGCCTAGCCAGCTTCAGTTTTTGCGCCGTTTAGGGCAATACATTGATGTTTTGATTTTGCACTATAACCCTTCACAGGAATATTGGGCCGATAGTGTCGATCCCCTGTGGAAACAACGTTATGACTTAGGTGTGAAAGAGCGTTTTATTGCGAAAAATCCTCAAGCGTCCGATGCTGAAATTGCCGATTTCTTTTATAAATTTACGCTTAACTTTAATGCTGAGGCACGTGAGTCAAGGCATCCGCTTTTAACAAGACTGGGCAAACAAGCCCGCGACCACTTCTCATTACTTTCGAACTTGTCTACAGGTGAAGAAGGTAAATGGGTGGATGCCTTTGTAGATGATTTTCCTGAGAGTCTACTTGGCAAAGTTCAGTCAGATATTTTGCATTTGGTGGAACCACAGCCTAAACAATATGAACTTGTACCGAATGATGACTCCATTCAAATTCATGTTTGCCATTCAACATTGCGCCAACTTGAAGTATTGAAAGAGCAATTGATTGGCTGGTTGGCTAAACCACATGAACAGCCGCGTCGTCCAAATGATATTCTGGTTTTAGTACCTAATTTGGCAGAAGTTGAGCCTTTAATACGAAGTGTTTTTCCTGCTACAGCAACCGAGCAAGGTGTCTATTTACCCGTAAAAATTGCTGGTATTGCGTCACTCGATGCACTCAATGCATGGCGTGCCGTGATTGGGCGTATTCACCTTATGCAAGGGCGATTTAGCTTTGATGATTTCGCTGACTGGCTTGGTTTACATGCGACGCAGCAGCGCTATGCACTTGAATATACTCAAGTAGAGCGAGTTTTGGCATTACTGGCCGATGCAGGGTTTAAACGTGGTCTTGATGCAGAGCATCTGAAACGTAGCTTATGTGACGGTGATGATGATTATCGGTATAGTTTTAAATTTGCTTTAGAGCGGTTAGCACTCGGTATTGCAATTCCCGAACATGCTACATTTAATCAGGTACTCAGTTACGCTAAGGTTCAACCGGGCGATTTTGAGCTCATTGGTACGCTCATTCAGATTTATCAAGATTTAAATGAGCGCCGTGACTGGCTCATTATGCATGAGCAAAGAAAAGTTCATACTGTAGAATACTGGCTACAAGTGTTGTCACAAGATATTGTCGAGTTTGAACAGGCCGGTGTTGCTGCTTTAAAAACTGCTCGGGAAATTGTGAAAAAACAAGAGCGTATGTTAACGCTTGCGAGTTACTATGCTGAGGCAGAAACAGGTACCTTACGTAAAATTACCTTGCCTTTGCCTTATATCCTCGATGAGATTCAGCGAACTTTAGAAAACCAGACGGCACAAGCTGAACCGACTGGACAGATTACCTTTGCTCAGATTGGACAAATTCGTCCCTTACCTTATCGCTTAATTGTGATGTTGAACTTGGATGCAGGGCAGTTTCCAAACCGTGATACGCATGTACCATTTGATTTAATGGATGCCTTACGTCAACAATTAGGTGATCGTTCCCGTCTTGAGGATGACCAAGGTGCTTTCTTAGATGCCTTACTTTTAGCTCAAGAAAACTTATGGCTGTTTTATAACGGCTTTGACGTCAATGACGGTGAAGTGAGAGACCCTTCAAGTATTCTTCAAGAGTTCCGTGAACATCTTGCGCTTATTGTAAAACCGGAGCCAGCTGCATCCGATCGAGAAGTGATTGAAGGTATTGAAATTCCGTCTCAATTAAAACAACTCTACCATTTACATTATTTACAGCCGTTTGACCCTAAAGGTTTTATGGCTGAGAACAGTTACATTCGTTACCAAGATCACTGGTTTAATGTAGCTATGCAAATTCAGCAAGCTTCTGGTGTTCTTAAGCCTTGGGCGAATACATCTTATCCTTTAGAAATACCTGAAATGCTGGTTTTAGATAGCCATCAGTGGATACAAGATGTGACTTTCCCAGCACGCCTTTATTTAAAAACTTTAGGTGTCGAAAATTTGGGAAGTGTGGGGGAGCTAGATCAGAACGAACCTTTGCTTTTAGATGGTTTAGGCCGTTATACCATTCGACATTTTTTACAGCAAAATGAACAACAGGCACAGCCTGAGGCTTTACTTGATCAATTACCTGTAGGCAAAGTTCAATATAGTGCTTGGCAACAGGGTATTTTTGAACAGGAATGTTTGCTTGAACGCCTTCATCATTATGCTCCAGCAGTCACGCAAACCACTCAGAGAAGCTGGCGAATTGCCAAACAGCTGCACATGAATATTACGGTGCCAAAGTCTGAAACTCAGGATTGGGTCAGTATAGAAGCATCAAGTGCTCGGGCAAAAAGACGTGCAAAAGTCTGGTTAGAGTACCTGCTTTGGTTGGCCTATTTAAATAAGGGAAGTGCAGGAGCTGAAAGACGCCGTATAGTGGTTTTTAGTGATCAAACCGTGATTTGTAAAGGTATTAGCTCAGAGCAAGCTCGGCAGTATTTACAACCGTGGTTTAAGATCTGGCGTTATGCTCAACAGCAACCACTGGTGCTACCAGCAGCTTTAATGCTAAAGCCTCTCGAAAAAGCTAAGGCATATCAGTGGGAAACAACAAATCCGACAGAAAAAATAAAACTGGATGAGAAGAGTTATGCCGAGCTGTTAAAATACTGGAATGAAACAGCGTCATTTACCGCTATCGATATGACACAAAATGAAGCGTGTAAGTTGCATAAGGACTGGCGTTTCATTTTGCAAGAACAAGATGCACAAGCATTGCTCCAACATGCTTGTGATGAGTTTGCCTATGACCTGTATCATCCGGTTTTTCAATTTCAACATTCGGAGTAAGGCATGAACTCAAGAGTACAGGTGTCTTATCAACCTATTATTGATATTGAATTTAGCGGATTGCATTTAATTGAAGCTTCGGCGGGCACCGGAAAAACGTACACATTGTCGAGTTTAATGGTGCGTATTTTTCTTGAGAAATATTTACCGCGCCAAGTCATTGCGACCACCTTCACCCGTGCTGCTGCGGCTGAGTTAAAAAGCCGAATTCGTGCGCGTTTGGTCGAAACCTACCGTTACTTAGATGCTAAGCGGAGCCTGACCGAAAAAGAGATTCTTTTACAGGCCGAGCAAGAATCTGACTTATTACTTCAACATGTTCTCAAGCATTTTGCGACACGTATTGCCTATGCCTGTGAACGTTTAAAGCTGGTCATCGATCAGCTAGATGAGTTGTTTGTCGGGACACTCGATAGCTTTAGCCAAAAGTTGTTACGTGAGTTTGCTTTTGAGAGCGGCAAAATTGAACGCGCTCAAATTACCGATGATGCCAAAACCTATAGCCGACAACTGATTCATGATGTTTTACGTGAATGGATACAGTCTCAGCCTCAAACCGTGATTGATGCGTTGTATCTGGCAGGAGAGTTAAAAAGTGTCGACAGTTTTGTCAAACTGGTCGAAGACTCACTGAATTTTAGTTCGGCTCACTTTAAACTTCCCGAAAAGCCTACTATTCAGTTTGAACAACTTGCGCAGCTCAAACAGTTGGCAACAGAAATTGACTTAAGCCTTTTAGAGCCGTATTACTTGCTTGATGGTGAGCACTATAAACATGTAAGCGGCACAATATTTCGTAATGGGGCATTTAATAAGTTATTTAACGAGTGCTTACCGCAGCTTTTGCAAGTTCTCACCCAAAGCGACAGCATTTTAGTTTTTGATGGATCTTTAGCAGCACAACGAGAACTCGTTTTTAAGTTTTTAGGCCAACTTGCCGATCAGAAAGTTTTTAAAAAATGTCCCGCCGAAATTTCGGATGGATTCTATCAACATCCTTGTATTCAGCAGATTCAGCAGCTATTTGGTGTGCTGAAAAACTACGCTGAACAGTTCGATCAGCTTCATATTTATTTAAAAGCTTATTTGTGTGTAGAAGTTAAGAAACGTTTACCTCAGGTTTTACAAAATAAGGGTGAGACGACTTTTTCTCAGCAAATTCGCACTTTGTCAGAAGCGCTAAAAGGCGAGCAGGGGCAACGTTTCGCCGTATTTGTGCAGGCTCGATATCCCTTAATTTTGGTTGATGAGTTTCAAGACACCAACCAAGACCAAGACGATATGCTCGCCAGCATTTGGCGCCATCCAGAGCGTTACCAAAAAGGTTGCATGATTATGGTGGGTGACCGTAAGCAGGCAATTTACGGTTTCCGTGGTGGGGATATGCTCACCTTCTTGAATGCCTACAAAGATATTCAGGCAAAGCATGGTCGAGAATATAAATTAATACACAACCATCGTTCAGTCGCTGACTTGGTTGAAGTGGTTGATGCCTTATTTCAAAGGCAAATCGACTTTGGTGAACAGGTTCAATATGACCCGATTCGGGCAGGGACTCGACCTCACCCAGCTTTAGTCGATCAAAATCAGTCTAACCCGTACCCTTTACGTTGGCTTCTGCTAAAAGACAAGGAAACGGAAGCACAGCAAGTGGCATGGAAGATTCGGGATTTACTCAACCAGTCACATACTGGGCAGTTATATTTTCAAAAAGATACTCAGACCCAAGCTTTAAATGAAGATGATATTGCGGTCTTATCACGTAATCATGATGGTCTTGATAAAGTTCAGTTTGAATTAGAACGTTTAGGAATACGCGTTAACCGACCATCAAAACGAAGTGTTTTTGATTGCACAATTGCTCAGGATGTTGGGGCCTTACTCACTGCGATTCTTCATCCTTACGATGAAGCCAAAGTGAAGCGAGCTTTGATTAGCCGTTTATTTGCTATGGACCTTAAACAGCTGTTGCAACTCGAACAAACAGCCGAAGGTTTAAGCCAGTTCATGACGGGCTTTGATGCTATTCGGGAATTGTGGTCAGCTCAGGGCTTTTTAGTGGCATGGCAGCAATGTTTAAACCAATTTGGCATTTGGAAAAATCTGGTTGCTGTCCAGAGTAAAGATAATGAGCGGGTTGTGGTGAACTTGCGTCATTTGACCGAAATTTTGAGTCAGCATAGCGAGAAATATCAGGGTGCGCAAAATCTCTATCATTGGTATCTCAAGCAATTACAGTCACCGCTTGACCGTGAGTGGGAGCTAGAGCGTAGATTGTCGAGTGAAGCTGGCGTACAGCTCATGACTATTCACCAGTCAAAAGGCCTTGAGTTTAAAATTGTCTTTTTGCTTGGGGCCGATAAACCGTTTCGGGAAAATAACAAAACGCTTAACTTCTCGACTCAAGATGTAACTACGCCTGAATCGGCTCAAACTCTAACACAACGAGTTGTTGCGATTGCCGATAAAACATATTTAAACGAAACCGAGCTGAAGCAGCATGAAGAACGGGCTTTGGCGGAACAAAACCGTCTATGGTACGTTGCTTTAACTCGGGCAAGTCATCGTGTTTATGCACTCTTACAAGATACAGATGGCAAGTCTGTTTCAGGTTTGGCATTTTGGAAAAACAGAGCTGAACCTTTCCAGCACCGTTGTTGTACCGATGAAATAATTTTGGAGCAGCCACCTGCTGCCATGCATTTAAATCAGCACATCAATATTATTGAGATACAGGCACAGCATTTTCCTGATCAGCGCTTCTATTCAAGAGGCAAAACCAGTTTTAGTTATCTGGCACAGCATTTAAGACATAAAGTAGGTACCGATTTACTCGCGAGCCAGAGTCATGAAGCTGTTTTAGCCGAAGATGAACTCGATCAGGTTATTTCTGTTGAAGCGACCACAGCACAGCCAATTAGCTGGATTAAAAGCAATTTTCCGAGAGGGACGCTTGCAGGTAATTTCTTACATGAAATATTTGAACATATTGATTTTCAATGTTCAGATGAATGGGTAAGTGAAATACGTCGTCGTTTTAAAAATGATTACAGTAGTTTGTGGCAAGATTTATTAATCAAATATCAAGAAAGCTTCCCCGAAGAACAAGAAGCGGAATATTCGCTTTATCACGCTGTGGCTGAATGGCTGCAAGAGATTCTAAACACGCCGTTATATCAAGGTTTTCGCCTAAAGCAGTTACAACCAGAGCACTATTTATCAGAGTGTCCTTTTTATTTGGCCCTGTCAGATCGTGTGTTAGCCATGAAACGTATTCAGCAGCTGTTTGCTGAATATGGCATGGAAATGCCTGAGTTATTAGAGGCTCGTTCCGCACGCTATTTAAATGGTTCGATAGACTTGGTTTATTTTGATGGGCAGCGTTATCACATTGCTGACTATAAGAGTAACTATTTAGGTGAAAACCTTGTCGATTACAGTGTAGAAAGTATTGCTCAAAGTATGTCTTTAGCCAGTTATTGGTTGCAAGCAGGCTTATATTTGGTTGCGCTACATCGTTATTTAAAAGTCAAAATGCAGAATTATGATATTGAGCAACATTTAGGTGGGGCGACTTATCTTTATTTGCGTGGTATGAATGGCGAAGCTGAGCAGGGTTATTATTATTGGCAGCCAAGTACAGAATTTGTTCTACGACTCGATGCTATTTTAGGGTACTTTGCTGAGGATAAAATTGCATAAAAAATGCTGATAAATGATCTAATTTTAGAATTAACAAATACTTGGGGTGTGGATAAGCCTGTCTATAACCATGTGGACAAGCGTGTGGAAAACTAGGTGGATAAGTGTGTGGACAATCTAAATAGCCCTGAACAAAGCGATTTAAGCTGGTTAACGACTTGGAGTACCTTTCTAAATCAAGCCCCGTTTACTGCACAGACACAAGCTCCAGAGGCAGCTTGTTTTTTGCAGCAGCTGATTGAAGCGAGCTTGCAAGGTGATAGTTGCATTGAGATTAGCCCAGAGCAAACAGAAGCACTTGGTCAACTGGTGATATCTGCTGAACAAGCGATGTCTCAAGTTGCCCCTTGTGTCCACGACGGGCAGGGGTTGGCATTATACCGATATTGGAACCTAGAGCAACGCCTAGCTGAGCAAATTCGCCGATTAAAGCAGCAACCAATTCAACCAGTTTCGTGTGAAGAGCATTTAGACTTACTCACTGATCCTCATCAGCGAGCTGCCTTGCAAATGGTGACTCAGCAGAGCTTGAGTATTATTACAGGTGGGCCGGGTACAGGTAAGACCTATACGCTCGCTCGTATTATTGCTGTGCTGAGTCAAGCAATTCCTCATATTCGTGTAGCAATGGCAGCTCCGACGGGTAAAGCTGCACAGCGTATGCAAGAAGCCTTACAAAACTCGTTTAATGACCCTAAGCTTCTTGAGTCGGGGTTGGTTAGTGATGAGCTAAGAAACCAAAGTACCCAAACCATTCATCGATTATTAGGTATGGGGCATAGTCAAACTCCACGGTTTAATCAAAAACAGCCATTGCCTTATGACGTTATTGTGGTGGATGAAGCCTCTATGCTGGATTTAAATCTGGCAACGTTATTATTTGAAGCGGTTCCTGAGTCTTGTCGAATTATTTTATTAGGCGATGCCAACCAGCTTGCTTCTGTAGATGTTGGAGCGGTACTTGCAGATTTACAGCAAATCGAGGCGTTGTCTGAAAACCGTGTTCACCTTCAAACCAGCCGTCGTTTTGCGGAGGGTGCTTTGATTGGTCAGGTGGCACGATTTATTCAAATGCAGACTAGTCAGATCAATCATGAACAAGTTTTGCAACAGTTTGAAATTGATATTGTTCAGGTTTCAGAGCTACGTTCAATTCCTTTAGAAGCTGATATGCCCGATGTGGTTCAGCTTGAATATTTACCTGAAGAGTCACCTATAGAGCTAGAAGCTTACTACCAAAAATTGATGGTGGGCTTTCAAGGCTATGTGCAAAGCCTAAAAGCTTATTTACAAGATGATCGCTCAATTGAGCATATTGGAAATATTGTTAAGTCATTCGATGACTACCGTATTTTAACTGCTGTACGTCATGGACCATTTGGCTTGCAGCAACTTAATCAATATGCCGAACGCTGGTTACAACAACAGCTAGGTATTGTGACTTTAGGGGGATGGTATGTAGGTCGTCCTGTCATGATGACTTATAACGATTACCAGCTCGGCATTTCAAATGGTGACATTGGTTTATGTTTTGAACATAGAACCCAACCTCAGCAGTTTGAAGTGTATTTCCCAAGTTTAAATAAGTGGGTTGCCGCAAACCGATTACCTAAAAGTATTCAAAGTGCATTTGCTTTAACCATTCACAAATCGCAAGGGTCTGAATTTACACACACTGCTGTTGTTCTCGATCAGGCCGCCAAGAATTTGTTAAGCCAAGAGCTGATCTACACTGCGATTACACGAGCCAAAAAAGTAGTGAGTTTATTGGTTCATCCAGAGGCTTTATTACAATCTTTTACAGTTCGTACGACCAGGAAAAGCGGTTTAGTTGAAAAAGTTAATCGGTTAGTTCGTTAAGTCAAACTTAATATTTTTGCCCGTGTAAGAAAAAGCTTACATGGATTCGAGATATTTGCTGCTAGAGAACACACCCTGTTTTTGAGATTATAAACGCACAACGAGCTTGGCAAGGAATGTCGGGCAAAATCGCACAATAATAATAACTTAAGTCGAGAGACTGCGAACTTACAATGACGTAGGTGAATAAAGAGGAAACTTACAGCCGCTAAGCCTTGTAGTTTTGGGAGAGACTACAGGGCTTTTTTATATTTTGAGTTTTTATCACGTCAAATAAATTAAATAAATCTTTGTTTATGTCACGCTATTTCTTCTTCTGATTATCAATCATTTAACTCGAACGTATTAATATATTTATTTGTAATATGAGTTTCAAATAGTCATTTTTCGCGTGAATTGTTAAGTTAAATGTTATACAGAACCGTACGTTATTTAGCTGTTGCAGATAAACGCTAAATATTAGACAGACCTGTACGTTTTCGCTTACATGATGATAAGAAAAATACTACTTTTCTTCATAATTGGATATGACAAAATACATCACATAAGGAAATAGAAATAAAAACAACGGAAGTGAATAAAACAAGAAGAAAGATGCAGAAAGCATCTCACATATAACAAGAAAAACAGAGATAAACACGATAAACAAGAACTACAGCGCCAAAAACCCAAGCAGAAATGCTTGGGTTTTTTATTTTATCGCTAAGTTATAACTATTTAGACTAGATCTGTTTCATGTGAATCGCTACCAAACAATGAACGGCGCTGGTCTCTAGGAATTCGTGGGCATTGGCTAGAAATTTGATAGAGCAAGTTAGCTAGAGCAGGGAGGTGAGTGCCCACTACAGATTTTCCAGTGGTTAATAATGAAACACTAATATCACGCTCTGGGTCGGCCCAACATAAAATATTAGAGAAACCGAGATGACCAAAAGCTTGTCCCGTCATTGGGCCAAATAAACCTACTGGGTTGCTACCAAGCATTGGACCCAATGCATAACGCATCGGTATTAATAAGGTTCGGTCAATATTAACTCCTGTGGTGGGGAGAGTTGCTCTAAAAATTGTTTTTTCACTTAGAATTTGTTTACCTTGGTAGCTTCCTCCACTTAAAAGCATTTCAAAGAAGCGTCCGGCTTGTTCAGCACTGGTATAAATGTTACCCGCAGGGCAGATGGTGTCCATAAAACGGCTATCATTGGTCACATCTACAGCGAGTTGTAAGCCACCACCTAGTACATGATTTAAATAATGATCTGTTCCTAAGCGAGGATGTAAACCTGTTGCACAATTGAGTGCGACTTTGGAACGATATTCTGGTTTCAAACCATAGTTGAAATAAGGCATATCCATCGGTTTCTCGATGGTCTCATGCACAAATTGGCGAAGGTCTTGTCCTGTGACTCGTTCAATAATTTCACCTAAAATATAACCTGCGGTTACAGCATGATAAGCGAGGTGATTGCCTGCTGGAGAAACGGGTCTTGCTGCATATAAGCGCTTTAAAATTTCATCTTTATCAAAAAGCAGTTCAGGAGTGACTTCTCCATCAACATAAGGAATGCCTCCCCGATGTGCTAATAAATGAAAGATCGTCGCACGGCGCTTCCCATTTACACCATATTCTGGAATGTAATAACTGACAGGATCGAGTAGGTTGATTTCACCTTTTTCATCTAAAAGATGAATCAACATGGCTGTAATCATTTTGGATGCTGAAAATAAGCAAACCGGAGTATCCGGTGTTGCGATGATTGCATTATTTTGCAAACCTTCTGGAGAGTTGCCTTGAGCATAGCCAATACTTCGATTTAATAAAATTTTCCCCTGTCTACGTAAACAAAAAGTAATGAGTGGATAGTTCCCAGTTTTATAGAGTGACTCAATACTTTTCCAGATCTTTTGAACCTGACGTTCATTCATTCCACCTTGTTCAGCAGGCACTTCATCTTTGTGATGAATGACCGATCCAATATCATCTGGTACTGGACAGGTGTTGGTCGAAAATATTTTCACACGTCCCTCGCGTTTCTTTCTTTTTATTGAAAGCCAAGTGTGCAGGGTTAAGAGACTGAAGTCAGTGTCTAAAATGACAGGTAACTGAAAACAATTTTGCAATCCATATATAGATACCTTAAAATAGGCAACTTGCTGTAGTGATGCACGGCAGTCAGTTGCGCTCAACTGATTCATATCATTTTATTTTTTAAGCATCTCGGAGAAATCGAATGGCTTTAACTAATGCAGACCGCGCAGAGATCATTGCTAAATTTGCTCGCGCTGAAAACGACACTGGTTCACCAGAAGTACAAGTAGCTTTATTGACTGCTCAAATCAATGATTTACAAGGTCACTTTAAAGCTCACAAACACGACCACCATAGCCGTCGCGGTTTGATCCGTATGGTTAACCAACGTCGTAAATTACTTGACTACTTAAATGGTAAAGACCACGAGCGTTACACTGCGTTGATCGGTGCTTTAGGTCTACGTCGTTAATTCGATTTTGCTTTGTTTTCGGTTTATCGCATGTTGCTATGCTTTGTTTCTGGAAAGAAAGTTTCGCCTAATCAACTGTTAGGCGATTTATAGAAGGGGCGCTTGTGCGCTCCTTCTTTGCGTTTAATATTATTTAAAATTTTTGGTCTAGTGTGATGGCTTCTAAGCTTTGTCATTTATCTACCAATAGTTGTAGTCTGAATGCCAAACCTTAGGGGTCTCACTAGAATAAAATTAGGAAAATACAATACATGTCAATGTTTAACATCGTTCGTAAAGAATTCCAATTCGGTCAACATCAAGTCGTTTTAGAAACGGGTCGCGTTGCACGTCAAGCAAATACAGTTTTAATTACAATGGGCGGCGTAACTGTTTTAGTTGCAGTTGTTGCTCAATCTAAAGCAAAAGCGGGTCAAGACTTTTTCCCGTTAACAGTTAACTATCAAGAAAAACAATATGCAGCTGGTCGTATCCCTGGTGGTTACGGTAAGCGTGAAGGCCGTGCTTCTGAAGCTGAAACTTTAATTTCACGTCTTATTGACCGCCCAATTCGTCCATTGTTCCCAGAAGGTTACTTCAACGAAATTCAAGTAACAGCAACAGTTGTTTCTTCTGACAAAACTATGGATGCTGACATTGCTGCAATGTTAGGTACTTCTGCTGCATTAGCAATTGCAGGTACACCTTTCCGTGGTCCAATCGGTGCAGCTCGTGTTGGTTTAATTAACGGCGAATATGTTTTAAACCCGAATTTTGAACAAATGGCTCAGTCTGACCTTGACCTTGTGGTTGCTGGTACAGAAGCGGCTGTATTAATGGTTGAATCTGAAGCAAAAGAACTTTCAGAAGACCAAATGCTTGGTGCAGTGCTTTTCGGTCATGACGAAATGCAAATCGCGATTCAAGCAATTAAAGAATTTGCTGCTGCTGCCGGTGCAGTGGAATCAACTTGGGTTGCTCCAGCTAAAAATGAAACACTTCGTGAGCAATTAAAAGCAGCTTTTGAAGCTAAAATTTCTGAAGCGTATACGATTGCGGTTAAACAAGATCGTTATGCAGCATTAGATGCACTTTATGCAGAAGCTTTAGCTCAGTTCGTTCCTGAAAATGACGAAACTGGTCTTGCTGACGAAGTAAACGAATTATTTGAAGACCTTAAATACCGTACAGTACGTGACAATATCTTGTCTGGTAAGCCACGTATTGATGGTCGTGATACTAAAACTGTTCGTGCGATCGACGTTCAAGTTGGCGTATTAGACCGTGCACACGGTTCTGCATTATTTACACGTGGTGAAACTCAGGCGTTGGTAACAACAACTTTGGGTAATACACGTGATGCATTAATGGTTGATACGCTTTCTGGTACTAAGACTGACAACTTCATGTTGCACTACAACTTCCCTGCATACTCTGTAGGTGAAACAGGTCGTGAGTCTGGTCCTAAGCGTCGTGAAATTGGTCATGGTCGTTTAGCACGCCGTGGTGTTCAAGCAGTTCTTCCTGCTGCTGACCGCTTCCCGTACGTGATCCGTATTGTATCTGACATTACTGAATCTAACGGTTCATCTTCAATGGCTTCTGTATGTGGTGCATCATTATCTCTTATGGATGCAGGTGTTCCACTTAAAGCGCCAGTTGCTGGTATCGCAATGGGCTTAGTGAAAGAAGGCGAGCGTTTCGCTGTACTTTCTGACATCTTGGGTGATGAAGACCACCTTGGTGACATGGACTTTAAAGTAGCAGGTTCTGCAAACGGTATTACTGCACTTCAAATGGACATCAAGATCGAAGGTATTACTGAAGAAATTATGGAAGTTGCATTAAACCAAGCATTTGCTGGTCGTATGCACATCCTTAATGAAATGAACAAAGTAATTTCACGCGCTCGTCCTGAAATTTCAATGCATGCTCCAACATTTGAAGTAATTACAATTAATCCGGATAAAATCCGTGACGTAATTGGTAAAGGTGGTGCAACAATCCGTCAAATTACTGAAGAAACTAAAGCTGCAATTGATATTGAAGATAACGGTACAGTTCGCGTATTTGGTGAAACTAAAGCTGCTGCTAAAGCTGCGATTGCAAAAATCCAAGCGATTACTGCTGAAGTTGAACCAGGTAAAATCTATGACGGTAAAGTGATCCGTATCGTAGAATTTGGTGCGTTCGTAAACATTATGCCAGGTACTGATGGTCTTCTTCATATTTCGCAAATCTCGAATGAGCGTATTGCGAACGTAACTGACGTTCTTAAAGAAGGTCAGGAAGTGAAAGTACAAGTTGCTGATGTTGACAACCGTGGTCGTATCAAATTGACTATGAAAGATATTGAGCAAGCATAATTGCTTAACTCACTAAAAAAGTCCGCTTGATGCGGGCTTTTTTTATGGCATGATGCAAGTAACACACAAATAGATCGACGTGGTATGCAGGTTTATTATTTTTATCGTCATCAAAAGGATGGCTATGTTTTTTTGAGCCGAGAAAAGCACACTGAACATGTTCTGGAGTTTTTCTGGATTGATAGTGTGAGATCTGATGTTGTTAACCATAATGAAGAATGGCAACAAGAAATTCAGCAGCTTGCAGATGTCGCAATTAATGAATTTCATATGCGAGATATTGCGAATATTGAGCACCCTTGCGCCTTTGATACGCTTGAAGAATATGACCTGCTTATTTTTAGAAAGCTTGTTACACCTGATGATGAAATTAAAAATGGGGAATCACATGAGAGTGTATTTGGTTTAGCCACCACGCCAATTAGTTTTATTTTTACCCCTAAAGTACTCATTAGCGTACGTGAGCAGGGCAACAAGTCGATTGAAAACTATATTCAGCGTCTTGAAAATATTTTATGTAAAACTCTAGAAGAACAAAACAAAACCCGTAAGTTGCCTAATTCACCTGTAGATTTATGTTTACGTCTGCTGAATAGCATGGTGGATGGTTATCTTGATATTCGTTCACCTTTAACCAGACGAGTCGAGCACTGGCAGCAACAATTATTACAGGGCAATCGCCGTTTTAAACAATGGCATCAACTGTTTCATGAAAACATGGCCTTTCAACAGGTCGAAAACCTTTGTGAAGAGCAAATCGAAACCCTACAAGAGTTTCGGGATGAAATTGTAGAAAATTATCATCATGTGATTGGTGAACGGACACATAGTTCTCAAGATCTTCTGTTAGTTCGTTTGAATGATTTAATGAGTCATGTTGAACGTATTCAAAAGCATACTTTGCGTTTACGTAGCGCGATTCAATCAGCGATTGACTTACATTTCTCGGCAATTGCGAACCAGACCAATGAGAATATGCGTATTCTTGCCATTATTACCGCTGTGTTTGCACCTCTCACACTTCTAACCGGTATTTACGGGATGAACTTTGAGTTTATTCCGGGGCTTAAATCGCCAGTGGGTTTTTGGATTATGCTCGGTGTCATGTTGCTCAGTACGGTTTTATTGCTGTACTACTTCTATCGACAGCATTTGGTGGGGCGTGGTGAGAAAAGTGTTATTGATTTATTGGCGCAGCAGCATCGTGAAGAACGGATGAATTTATTTTGGTTTTTGGAGTATGAACCGATTAAGCAGACTTTGAAGGAAGTGGAGAAGATTACTCGGTTGAAGTAATAGGAACTTTCAAAGATCAGTAAAGTTGATTTGTTAGTACTGCCTCAAATTTAGGGATTAATTTGATACTTATTGTATAGGCATATCCTTACTTTTGACTGGGCAAAAGTAACAAAACCCCTTTTTTGGACTGACGGTACATCCATGTTACCGCAGTCCAAAAGGCGGCATCCATGCCGCCCATCACGTTAGCTCATGCCTTTTTGAAAAAGTTATTGAGAAAAAATCTCAATGAAAATGCTTCAACTGTTTTCTAAGTTGTTGCACTTCATCAATCAAATCTAACATCACCGCAACTGCTGCCAAACTTGCATCAAAGTCACGTTGTAAACGATACGCTTTACGAGCGCGGACGACATCTTCACCCATGAACTGATGTTTTTCAGGGGTATTTTCAATCGCTAAAATATCGTACTCAATGAGCTCTAGAATCCAGTCTGGGCTTTGACCACAGGCTTGAGCAAATTGTTGCAAGTCAAATGTACATTGTTCATCAACGACTTCAGCACTAAAGGTGTGGCCGTCACATACAATTTCTCGATAATGGATGGTTGTCATGATCTTGCTCCCTAATGAGATGAACGAGGTTCGAATGAAGCAAAGGCTTCTGCCAATTGCTGATACGCTTCTTTTTCTTTTTCAGAATGCGCCGGTGGGAATACAATATTTAAAATTAAATAAAGATGGCCTGGCGTTTTATTTGGTATCCCTTTGTCTTTTAAACGTAGCTGTTGTCCTTGTTTTGCATTTTTAGGTAAATTGACATGTAAAGGTCCTGCAGGTGTTTTTACTTCAATACCTTGACCTAATGCTGCCTCCCACGGTGCTACATCTATAGTTAAATATACATCACTGCCTTCCACATGAACACGGTCTGTATCTTTATATTGAATCTCGATATAAAGATCGCCGTTGGCACCACCATTGATGCCATTTTGTCCTTGTCCGCTTAGGCGAATTTGTTGACCTTCCTTCATCCCTTTAGGTATTTTCACCTGTAGGGTTTTACGTTGTACCTCGGGCTCACCATAAACATTCACGGTCGGAATTTGTAAGGTAATCTGTTGTGTTGATCCATGGTAGGCAATATCAAGATCGACCTCTATGCTGGCATGCTGATCTTCACCTCGGTAACTGCGTTGTTGTCTTTGGTATTGTTGCTGTCCACCACCAAAGCCTGCACCAAAACGACCAAATAAGTCTTCAAAACCGCTAAAGTCAGCTTGTTCACCACCGCCGCCTGTAAAGCCCTGACGATAAAAGCGTGCGCCATCAAAACCACCTTGAGCTGCACCTTGACCAAAGCCATTGAAACCTTGTGGGTGGTCTAACATTTGGTCATATTCAGCTTTTTTTTCGGCATTGCTTAAGGTGTCGTAGGCAACGTTAATGGCCTGCATCTTTTCTTCAGCATCTTTTTCTTTGCTAATGTCGGGGTGATATTTACGAGCTAATTTCCGATATGCTTTTTTAATTTCATCAGCAGAGGCTTCTCGTGTAACCCCTAATTCTTCATAATAATTTTTGGCCATAATGTTTTATCACGATGGTGTTGTTTAATTCATTATGAAACAATTTTTAAGGCTTTCAATGAGCTAGATTGTATAAGAGTTGTTCTCTTACAGAAATGGAGAGGCAAGGTGGAAGAGACATAAGTCGATTAGGGTTATGCCTCTCAATCTTTACATAAAAGTCTGATATAAACCGTATAAGGCAATTAATAAAAGCAATAGGCCGCATAAGCCGAGTATTTTAGGGTATAAGTGGCTGTTAGAAAGGCGACGGAAAAATACATACACTAAAGACAGGGTTAAAAAATCTAAAACAATCCATGTCAGGGTAAGAACAGTTAGACTGAAATTTAAGTTAGGTGAAATAGAGACAAACTGAGGAAAGAAAGCTGAAAAGAAAATAATATCTTTAGGATTTGAAATACCGACCAAAAAGCCTTTTTTAAAACCACCATTTTGGGCAGAAACGGTTTGTATTGCTTCTGGATGTGGAGCTTGAATCACTTCTTTTAGAATGCTCAAACCTAAATAGCCAATATAGAGACAGCCTAAAACACGAATAATATTTAAATAGCTTTCATTAATACCGAGTACTCCTTTGAGTACGAGTACTGAAATAAAAATTAAAACCAGTGATGCGAGGTTGGTACCAAAAATGGTTTCGAGTGCTTTTTTATAGCCGCCTTTAAGCCCAGCGCTTGCCACTAAAATCATGACTGGGCCAGGGGTAGCAATCATAATAATGACACTAAAAATAAAGAGAAAATAATCAAAATAATTCATGAAATATAAGCATCTTGTTTATTAGGCTATAAAGTAAGCTCATATTAACTGATTTAAAATAAGATGCTGAAAATTATCATCAAAAAACTATAGATAAATAAAAAGGCGGTTTGACCGCCTTTTTATGAAGTGAGTAATTAACTCAAATGTTCGCCAAATAAACCTAGTGCTTCTTCAGCAGTGAACTCATAACGGGTGTTACAGAACTGGCAATCCATTTGAATTGGGTTCTGAGCTTCCAGTGTTTCATGAACAGCATCAACACCAATTTGAAGTAATGCTTTAGCACAACGTTCTTTAGAACACGTACAGCCAAATTTTAAGTGTTCAACTTCTGGCAAGCGTACTTCTTCTTCGTTATAGAGACGATACAAAATTTCATTCGCTGAAAGCTCAGTCAGTTCTTCAGGCTTAAGCGTTTCAGTCAGCATAGTCAAACGCGGCCATAGGTCTTCATCAACCAATTTTTGCTCTTCTTCATCATGACGAGGTAATAACTGAATGAGTAAACCACCAGAGCGTTTAGCTGTACTTGCCAATACAATACGAGTTGGAATTTGAGCAGATAAATCATAATACTGCATCAAACAGCCCGCTAAGTTTGTTTGGTCAAGAGGTACGATCCCTTGATAACGCTCACCATGCTCGGGTTCGATGTTAATAAATAAAATTGGATTAACTAAAGCACCAAGGACTGTACTGCTGTCAGTTGCTTCAACAAAACGTGGATCTGTTTCGTAGTCTGCTAAAGCACGAACTTCACCTAAGTGATTACATTCAGCCATAGCCCATTTGAAAGAGCCGCTAGCCTGGATTTGCAAGCTGATACGGCCTTTGATTTTTAAAGTACTTGCAAGTAATGCAGTCGCGCTCAACATCTCGCCTAGTAGAATTTTAACCGCAGGCATATAGTCGCGTTGAGCTAAAATAGTTTGTAATGCTTCTTCTAGATGAACTACTTCACCGCGAACAGGAAAGTCCTCTATATAAAAGCGTTGGCGTAAATCAGACATAATATTCTCCAGGGCCCTAAGCAGATTATAACAACTTCGGTTTAATCAAGCTTAGGGAATGCAGCGAAGCTGCAAGCAGGACAACGGCAACTTTTGTACCGATTGTCGCAATCATTTAGGCAATGTGAATAAGTCCTTAATATAGCCATTTTGCGAAATCTCAAGTTATTCTTCGTGATCTCGTGTAATGTCGATACGATTTGGTTGTAAATGACGCTTTAAGTTAACGTCATGTCTTGATGTGGCTTGCTGTGCATCGCTTTCAAATAGATGCTCAAGTTCAGCCAGCGCATTACGATGGGTTTCAAAAACCTTTTGTTCATCGGTATAAATGCTTTGCTGCTGTATGAGTAATTTCTCATCATAATCTCGAAAGATTTCGATATTATTATAAGCCTGTTCATCGGAAATACCGAGTTCGCGTAAAGCGCGATAAGCCATACCTAATGATGATAAATAGGTTTCACGCCAAATATGTTCAACACCTAAATCTCTTAGCAGGTGTACATGATGGCGGTCACGAGCGCGTGCTAGTAGCTTTATGTGTGGATAGTTTAATCTCAGATGTCGTGCAACATTCATAGAGTCTTCGACATCATCAATTGCCAAAATAAATACTTGGGCTTTTTCAATGCCTGCCGAGCGAAGTAAATCAGGTTGCGTGACATCACCGTAATAGAGTTTACCGCCATATCGACGCACAAAGTCCACTTGATGAAGGTTGTTGTCGATCGCAGTAAAGCCTAAGTGCTGCAAGCGGGCAATACGTGCAATAATTTGTCCAAAGCGACCAAACCCAGCAATGATAATTGGATTATCTTGCTGAGGAATTTCATCATACTCAGGTGGACGTTCTTTATTAAACAAAGGAATGATTTTAGTTGCCATAATCCAGTAAATTACTGGTGTAAGGACCATCGACAACGTCACA
This sequence comes from Acinetobacter nosocomialis, assembly GCA_025736915.1. Lineage (GTDB taxonomy): Bacteria > Pseudomonadota > Gammaproteobacteria > Pseudomonadales > Moraxellaceae > Acinetobacter > Acinetobacter nosocomialis_A. The sequence continues at coordinate 2,372,638 of CP107049.1, forward strand.
ATTAGCGTAACAGGCTCTAATAAAGCATCAGCTAAAACTTTTTCACTTTTCGCAAGACTTAAAATGACAAAAGCAAATTCACCACCTTGAGCCAAGCAAGTTCCAAGTAGCAGGCTATTGTTCCAACTGTATTTTTTGTAGCGGGCAATGGCAGTCAACACGAGGGTTTTGATGACGAGTAGGCCAATCGCTCCACCAATAATCAGCCAAGGCATTTCAATCAGTAACGACAGTTGCGTGGTCATACCCACAGTCATAAAGAACAAACCAAGTAATAGTCCCTTAAATGGAGCAATACTTGCTTCAAGTTCATGACGGAATTCCGAGTCGGCCAGAAGTACCCCAGTAAGAAAAGCGCCTAGAGTTGTGCTAATCCCTAAAGTATCCATGAGTAGCACAACAGCAAGGATAATAAATAACCCTACTGCGGTAATCAGTTCAGTCGCACCGCTCTTGGCGACAAAACGGAAAAATGGACGCATTACATAACGACTAAATAGGAACAGACCACTGAATGTTGCAATGATGGCAGCAAAATAAGCAATGCCATGATGAGTAGATTCTGTTCCTGCTAACAGTGGAATGACTGCCAATAAAGGAATCGCTGCAATATCTTGGAAAAGCAGAATTGAAAAAGATTGCTGGCCATAGGTGGTATTGAGCTGTTGTTTTTCAGTCAGTAGTTGTAATACAAAGGCTGTAGAAGACAGCGCAAGCGCAAAACCAATGACAAAGCTGGCAGCAAGTTGTTGCTGAAATAGTAGCAATACGGTGAGCATGAGAATTGCGCCCGTAATCACCACTTGCAAACTTCCCATCACGAAAATGGAGTCACGCATTTCCCATAAACGTTGTGGGCGTAACTCTAAGCCAATGAGGAACATAAGTAAGATGACCCCAAACTCAGCCAGTTCCATAATGGCTTCAGGGTCATGGGCAATATTTAAAACACTTGGGCCAAGAAGGATGCCCGTAAATAAATAACCTAAAACTGTTGCAATCCCTAAGCGTTTACCCAAAGGGACTAAAATCAGAGAAGCTCCAAGAAAAATTGTTGCTTGCAGTAGGAATGACATTCATTACCCCGAATGTATTGATCTTTTTAAGTGTAAAGCCAAAATGTCTTCTTCACACCATGATATTCAAATCATCTAACTAAATTCTTGTGGGTCAACATCAATAGAGAGTCTGAGTTGATGCTGTCTTGGTGCATGAACCAGCTGAGCCCACCATTGTCTTAAGTAAAAATGCAGACGAGCACGGTCGGCAGATAAAATCACCATATGGGCGCGGTAACGTCCCGCTTTACGTTCCATTGGTGCAGGAATAGGTCCCCAGATATCAACAATATCACCTGCGATTTGGCGGAGTTGTTCGGCAGCTTCATTTAAAAAATGTAAGGTATAGTCACGATCTTTCGACTCGGCACGAATTAAGACCGCATAACGATAAGGCGGCAGTAATGCAACTTTCCGTTCAGCTAATGTTTGTTTCGCGACCGCTCGATAATCTTTTTCGATAAGTGTGGTGAGTAAAGGATGATCTGGCCTTAAAGTCTGTAAATAAACATGACCTTTGTGTTCTCCACGACCTGCACGACCAGCCACTTGTACAATCAACTGCGCCGTACGTTCTGGCGCTCGAATATCGACACTTAGTAAACCTGCATCAATATCTAAAATAGCAACCAAAGTCACATGCGGAAAATGGTGACCCTTTGCCAACATTTGAGTACCGAGCAAAATTGTGGGTTTGTTTTGATGAATACGATCATAGATTTTTTGCCAGCTACCGACACGACTTGTGCTGTCACGGTCAACACGAATCACATCATAGTCTGGAAATAATTCTTGTAAGTGCTCTTCAACTTTGGCTGTTCCTGCGCCTAAAGTTTTTAAACTCTTCTGCTGACACTCAGGGCAGTGGTCTGGCAAGCGATGAACTGTGCCACAGTGGTGACAATGCAAATAAGAATAAGGCTGAGTGTGCAACGTAAAATGTGCATCGCAATGTGGGCAATTTGCTTGCCATCCACAGCTTTCACAAACCAATACAGGTGCATAACCACGACGGTTTAAAAAGATTAAAACCTGTTCTTTTCTTGCTAGGGTATTTTTAATTTGCTCGATTAAAGGCTGGCTAATTCCATGCTGCTTTTTGACAATTTTAAGATCGATCAAATGCATTTTAGGTAAAAGCGCGTGGCCTGCACGCTGGTTCAGTTGCAGTGAAGTTAACTTACCAGTTTCTACTAAATGATAGCTATCTATGCTTGGTGTTGCTGAACCTAAAATAACAGGGCAGCTTTGTAAGTGGCCTCGGTACAGTGCGACATCACGAGCATGATAACGGAAACCTTCTTGCTGTTTATAAGATAGGTCATGTTCTTCATCTAAAATGATGAGGCCCAGACGTGGCAGCGGCGTATAAATGGCTGAGCGAGTTCCTAAAATAATAGAGGCTTTGCCAGTTTGTGCCTGTTGCCATGCTTGTAAGCGTTTAGAGTCATTTAAGCCTGAATGCAATAAAGCAATATCGCAGTTAAAACGAGACTTAAAGCGCGAAATAGTTTGAGGGGTTAAGCCAATTTCAGGAACCAATACTAGGACTTGCTTACCTTGTTTTAACACCTCATGCATGATGTGCAAATAAACTTCAGTTTTACCACTTCCAGTTAAGCCATCTAGTAAAAATGCTTGGTATTGATGCTGTGCATTAATGACGTGCTGAGTTGCCTTCTTTTGATCATCATTTAGGGTAAGTGGCATTTGAGCCAATTGCACAGGTGCTGGGCTAAAATCATGAGGCTCAAGTGTACAGTCTATCAGTCCTTTCTTTTGAAGTGCTTTAAGTGTCGCAGTTTCTACACCACTTAAATTAAGAATATTTTCTGTAGTTCCGGCAGGATGTAATTTTAAAATTTGATATGCATCTTGTTGCTTAATGGAACGCTTTAACAAGGCTTCAACATTGTCACAAGGAATGATTTTCCATAGATGAAACAATACATCCATTGGTTTACCCTGACGCAATAACGCGGGTAGGGCCGTTTGCATCACTTCACCAATCGGAAATTGGTAATACTGGGCAGACCATGTCAATAAACTTAAAACTTGTTCATCTAAAATAGGTTCATCATCTAAAAGTTCAGAAATGGCTTTAAGCTGAAAGGTGCCTGTAAATAATTCTTGTGGGTCAACTTTTTCGGTAATAATACCAATCAGGTTTTGCCGTCCAAATGAAATCGCGACGCGTGAACCTACCTGAGCCCGTTCATATTGTGCTTTGGTGAGTGTATAGTCAAAAGTGTCGTACAGATGCACAGGTACGGCAACACGCACACGATAAACAACTGAATCAGGTTTTGGCGTTATGGTCATAGAGGCTCATTTCGTCAATTTTAAAAAACGGCATAGCGTCGTGAAGAGGACTTGGGTATTCTACACAGGCTATAGAATGAATATGAATGATTGCGTAGCATAGATGCAACAGCAGCGACTATTATTTTTGGAAAATTAGAACATTACCATGCCTGCATATCAATTTACTGCTATTGATGCTTCAGGGAAGCAGCAAAAGGGGGTGCTTGAGGGAGACTCAGCACGTCAGATTCGCCAACAATTACGCGATAAAGCATGGACTCCGATTAGCGTTGATCCTGTTGAACAAAAAGACAAGCATCAAAGTCACGGATTATTTCAGAAAAAGTTTAGTGCTTATGATTTGGCACTGATGACCAGACAACTCTCCGTTTTGGTTGCTGCTGCAATTCCTCTAGAAGAAGCTTTACGCGCCGTGAGCAGGCAAAGTGAAAAAGCACATGTGCAAAATCTTTTACTCTCGGTTCGTTCAAGAGTATTGGAAGGGCATTCACTCGCGCAAGGCATGCAACAGTCAGGTCGTTTTCCTGACCTTTATATTGCAACGGTTGCGGCAGGTGAGCGTTCAGGTCATTTAGATCTGATTTTAGATCAGTTGTCCGACTACACTGAGAACCGTTTTGCCATGCAAAAGAAAGTTCAAGGTGCCATGATTTACCCCATCATTTTAATGCTGATGTCATTTGGTATTGTGATGGGATTAATGACCTATGTTGTACCCGAGATTGTAAAAACCTTCGATCAAAGCAAAGATGCCTTACCATGGATTACAGTCGCTTTAATGAAAGCGAGTGATTTTATTCGCCATGCGTGGGTGTTTATTATTCTTTTTGCTGTGATAGGCGTTGTTGCCTTTGTACGGTTTTTAAAAACAACAGCTGGTCATTATGCTTTTGATCGCTTAACACTCAAATTGCCATTATTCGGTAAACTGTCCCGTGGTATTAATGCTGCACGCTTTGCCAGTACTTTATCTATTTTGACTCGTTCAGGCGTGCCTTTGGTAGACGCTTTAAAAATTGGTGCTGCTGTGACCAATAACTGGGTGATCCGTGACTCAATTGCGAATGCTGCTGAACGTGTCACAGAAGGTGGTAACTTGGGTACGCAATTGGAGCGCAGTGGTTATTTCCCACCAATGATGGTACAAATGATTCGAAGTGGTGAGGCATCAGGTGAGCTTGACCGTATGCTGGAACGTGCTTCGACTATGCAAGACCGTGAGGTTACGACATTTATTTCAACCTTATTGGCATTACTTGAACCGCTTATGCTGGTGTTAATGGCAAGCATTGTGCTGGTTATTGTAATCGCGGTTATGCTGCCAATCGTAAATATGAACAATATGATTTAATAACTTTGATATTAGAGATAATGATGAAAGTAAAAAATATTCAAAGCGAAACAGTGATGAAACAACATAGTGAAGCTGCGGTTTCAAATCAGCTTGAGCCAACGTGCCATTCTGAGCATAGCTCTGTATCAGATGTTTGTTCCTCAAGCACAGCTTTCGGACTTGCGGCACGTTCGAGCGGTGCTCGAATGAAACGTGCGTCAGGCTTTACCCTTATTGAAGTTATGGTCGTTATTGTAATTTTAGGCGTGTTGGCTGCTTTAATCGTACCGAACGTTATGGGCCGTAGTGAAAAAGCTAAAATCGATACGACTCAAATTACCTTGAAGGGTGTAGCGGGTGCTTTAGATCAGTACAAGCTTGATAACGGGCATTTCCCAACTATGCAAGAAGGTGGACTAGATGCACTTATTAACCAACCTGCTACAGCAAAAAACTGGATGCCGGGTGGTTATGTGAAAGGTGGTTACCCTAAAGACAGTTGGAAAAATGATATTCAATATGTCATTCCTGGAAAAGACGGCCATCCTTTTGACCTATATTCATTTGGTGCAGATGGTAAAGAAGGTGGTGAAGGTAACGATGCAGATATTTATTACCAGCCTTAATTAAAATATAAGAGAGATTATCGATTCGGAGAGTAAGAGAAATTGATAATTCGAATTGATAATCTTTCTTAATCACAAAAATATAATAAGCTGTTGAAAATAAAATAATAAAGTTAATAATTAGATTTGAGATTTAAAATAAGAATTATTCCCATATTTAATAGTTACAAGAAAGTTAAAATATGAGAGGAAATAAGCTATATATTTAAATAAAAGCTTTGCATAATAAATAAAAATCACTTTATAAAACTATAGGAGAGATTAAATGAAAGCATTTCTCGTACTTGATGAACTAAATCAGTTTCATTGGGCGATGCTTAAGTCTGTCCTATTGATTTTAGCATTATTACCCATTGCTGAAGTTTCATTAAAACTATGGCTGAGTACAGAAGGTAGCAGTCAAATCATGATTGGCTTCTTTGCATTAAGTATTGTGAGCGCATGGTTAATGGTGAGTTTTTTCACTGCATTAAAAGCGAGTGTATGGCAAGCTAAACAAATATCTTCTAAATATGAACAGTTACTTTTTAAAGCTTATCGCTATGTACCCATGGTTTTTTTATCAAGTCTAGTTGCTTATTTATCTTTGCAATTATCAATCGCTTTTTAACGATATTTAAAACCAAATTTTTAGATAAAACGTAGATTCAACATCTACGTTTTCATTTTTTTAAACAGGCTCTACTAATAGTGCCGTGATTTTACGAACGACAGGTAATACCAAAAGTAGTGTTGGAAAAGCAATTAACCAAGAAATGATCCATGCTGACATCCAGACATTTATAGAAAACTCTTCTAATCCTAAACTTCGTAAAGTACTGACCATGGACACTACAAAAGTCATAATGATGGATAGAAAAAAAGGTAAAACAATAGCAGTATAGCGACTTGGAAGTTTCTTAAAACTATAGAAAGTTTTTTGGTTTTCCATTTTGACTCCGTAAACCAACAAACGCCCGTGCCATTCAAAATATAAAAATATTTTGAACAAATAGCTCCAAGCCTTGTTGGAGGTATGTTGGAACGTTGATTGACGTAAACGTTTACGGCTTTTGAATCAGCGGACTTAATTTAACATGGAATTTTCAAATTAAACATAAATAATTTATTTTTTTATATTGTGTATTTTTGATTTGAAGATTTAAGAATATGAGAAATATAAAGTGGAACAGATCGAGTGGAATGATTTTTTAAAAGTAGAGCTTCGTGTGGGTAAAATTATTCAAGCTGAGGTTTTTGAAAAAGCGCGTAAACCTGCTTATATTTTGCATGTAGATTTTGGTGAAGAATTGGGTGTACGTAAATCGAGTGCTCAGATTACTAAACTTTATCAACCTCATGACTTGATTGGTAAATTAGTAGTTGCTGTCGTAAATTTCCCTAAAAAACAAATCGGGCCTATTCAATCAGAATGCTTGGTGACAGGGTTTCATAACGCAGATGGGGATGTAGCACTTTGTATCCCAGAGTTTGAAGTTCCTCTGGGTACAAAGCTATTATAATTTAGCGACGTGATTTATAAGACACATCAACTTGACGTGGACGATAGATCCAACCTAAAACCAACAGTAATACTGCAAATCCTAAAATTGGGTAATCACCTAGACGGTTATAGAGAGTTTGGCCTTGCATAGCTGGTAAATCACCTCTCAAGACAAACTCTTTATCAATCGGTGCTTGTTCAGTGATATGACCATTTTGATCAATAAATGCTGTTACACCTGTGTTGGTTGCACGAATAAACCAGCGACCATTTTCTTTCGCGCGCATTTGTACCATTTGTAAATGTTGCCATGGGCCAGCAGTACCCGTAAACCAAGCATCATTAGATACAGTCACCAAGAAGTCGCTATCTTCTGCATTACGTCGTGTCAGGTTCGGATATGCCACTTCATAACAAATTGCAGCAGCAAGCGCATGCCCTTTAATTAAGAGTGGTTTCTGGTTGCTCTCACCACGTGTAAAACCGCTCATGCTAATATCATTTTGCATGGCTGGTAACACCCAAGAGAGTAAACCTGAAAGCGGAATATATTCACCAAACGGCACAAGACGCTGCTTTTTATAAAGGCCGCTTGAATCGCTGCCAGACGCCATAATACTGTTGTAATACAGAGGACTGCCGACTTGATGTGATTTTGCAACATCCCAATAAGGAATACCGGTTACCCAAGCGGTATGGTTCTTTTTCGCTTGTGCATCCATGGCATCCAAAAACGGTTCAATGTCGGTTTGGAAGAGTGGGATTGAAGACTCAGGCCATACAATGAGGTCACGGCCCCATTCAGATTGAGTTAAACCTGCATAAATTTCTAATGTTCTAACTTGATATTCGGTTAGCCATTTTAAATCTTGTGGAATGTTACCTTGAATAAGCGAAACGCTCAGTGGTTTAACCGCTTTAGGTTGTACAAACTGAATATATGATGCTCCCCATGCACCTAAAACTAATAGGGCAGCAGGGATAACCCAGAAAATACGCTTAAGCAGAACTTCAACTAAAGCACACGCCAATACAATTGCCACGAAAGAAATTGCATAAATACCAAATAGCGGTGCATAGCCATCAAGTAAACGTTCGGTAAAAGCGTACCCTACAAATAGCCATGGGAAACCTGTAAACACCCAAGTTTTAGCCCACTCAAAAATAATCCAGAGAGGTGCGAAAGTCAGCGGTGTTTCAGGGAAGAAGCGTCGATAAACCCAAGTTTGAAATGCTGTAAATAACCCCATCACAAGAGCCATAACAGCAATCATACATACGCTTAAAAAGGCATTGGTATCGCCATATACATGGATAGATGTATAGAGCCAGAAAGCCCCTACAAACCATAAACCAAAACCATAACTCCAGCCAATCGCAAATGCTTGTTTGGCTGAGCGTTTATGCAATGTCGCATAGAGTAGGGCAGGAGACAAAATTGCCAGCCACCACCAATAATAAGGTGCCAGTGCAAAGCTGAACACGGCACCTGAAAATAAAGCAATGAGCAATGGAAAAATTAAAGGAAGCTGTTTTTGTTGTTGCGAAGAATCTAACAGCTTTTCAAAGTATGCTCTCATTGACGTACAGCTCGAATCAGATGAATAGTGCGGGCATCTGCTTCAACAATCGTAAATAACCATTTTCCAAGTTCAACTGTTTGACCTTGTAAATCACTGACTAGACCAATTTCTTGAAGCAATAAACCGCCGACAGTTTCTACTTCATCGTCAGAAAAATCAGCATCTAATACAGTGTTGAAGTGTTCAATTGGTGTAAGTGCCTGCACCATCCATGCATTCGCTACAGTATGGTCGTTATCTGGAACAATGTACTGAGCATCTTCATCAGCAGTATCATGTTCGTCTTCAATTTCACCCACGATCTCTTCAAGAATATCTTCAAGTGTAACAAGCCCAGCCGTTGAACCATATTCATCAATGACAATCGCGATATGGGTTTGGGTATGTTTGAGCATACGAAGAACTTGATCTGAACGTGCGCTTTCAGGCACAAATAATGGCTGGCGCATAAGCGAGCCAATATCTAATTTGGTATTTGGTTCAGTCAAAAATGGCAATAAATCTTTTGCCAATAAAATACCGACAACATTATCGGGTTGGTCAGCTGAGAAAACTGGAAAACGTGAGTGAGCAGACTCAACCAATACGTGAAGAATATCAAGTAACTGATCATCTTCTTGCATACTGATCATTGCTGTTCGTGGCGTCATGACTTCACGAATTTTTGTAGCAGGAAGGTCAAGAACACCTTCAAGCATGGCAACAGTATCAGGTTCTAAAAAACGACGTGAATTTTGGACTAGTTTTAATAATTCATCTCGGGTTTCGGGCGCTGTACCTAACCACTTTCGTAAGCCTCGCATTCCCCACGACGGACTCGGTTCCTCTTGCATGATCTTTCCTAAAGACTCAATGTATCAAATGAATACATTGATCATACCGAAGAAAAGGCCCTTATGCATCTATAAAACAAAGTAAAAGACAAAACACATATTGTTATGTAAACACCAGTTACAGTTCATAAGTCAGCGATCGGTTTATGCTAAAATGTGAAAATTCTATTTGTTCGAGTTAGTTATGTCAGAACAACCTATTTCACCTACTGTACAACTCAATACACGTGGTTTACGTTGTCCGGAACCTGTCATGATGTTGCATCAAGCCATTCGTAAATCTAAGTCTGGAGATGTGGTTGAGGTCTTTGCAACAGACAATTCGACATCGTGGGATATTCCTAAATTTTGTATGCATTTAGGTCATGAGTTGCTTTTGCAAGAAGAACGTTTAGATGAAAATGGTCATAAAGAATTTCATTATTTGGTGAAAAAGGGCTAATAGAATAAATAAGGCTTCTAATGAATAGTATTGGGAGCCATTAAACATTTAAATTATTTTAAAATGATAATTTTTTACAAATAAGAATCATTATATAATCTATAAAATTAAGTATATAAATGACATATAAAAATGAAAGATTATTTTCTAAAACGAAGCTTATTTATTTTCCTTTGGTTCGCATGTCTTGCTGGTTTGTTACGTATAGAAGTTTCTTGGTTAACTGAGACTATGGCTACCATAATTCTATTCACTTTTATAATTCTCGGTTCAATTATATTAGGTTATAGAAATACATCTTTTGCTCCAGAATCAAAAATTAGCATTAGCCTTATCTTACATACAGGATTCATGGGATTTATGCTAATGATTGATTTATTGTTTGGAAAATCAGCTTGGTATATTGATCTAGCGCGGAATTTTGGTTTTCTTAGCTTATTTTTATTAGGCACATTTATTTTCTATAAAAAGAATTTTAATTTAAAAGTATCAAAAATACCGCCTTTTCAATAAGTGGATATTAATAAAAAAGCCCCGATTATTCGGGGCTTTTTTATTACATGTTAGGGTAATTCGGACCACCGCCGCCCTCAGGCGTTACCCAAGTAATGTTTTGAGATGGGTCTTTAATATCACAAGTCTTACAGTGAACACAGTTTGCTGCGTTAATCTGGAAGCGCTTAGAACCATCATCATTTTCCATGATTTCATAAACACCAGCAGGGCAGTAGCGCTGTGCAGGCTCATCCCATTTTGGTAAGTTTACGTTCACTGGAATTGAAGGATCAGTAAGCTTCAAGTGAGCTGGCTGGTTTTCTTCATGTACAGTGTTTGAAATAAACACAGAAGACAAACGGTCAAATGTAAGCTTGCCATCCGGTTTTGGATAGTTTGGTTTGAAGCTTGTTGCATCAACAGTTTTCAATGCAGCGAAGTCTTGCTTCAAATCATGTAAAGTGAATGGAACTTTAAAGACGTTTTGGTCAATAAAGTTAAATGCACCACCAATCCATTGACCAAATTTATGCATTGCTGGACCAAAGTTACGAGAGTTATAAAGCTCTTCTTTTAACCAGCTGTTGTTAAATTTGTCAGTGTATGAAGTCAATTCTTTAACGAATAAATCTTCGCCTTCAGTAACACGAGCAATCGCAAGGTCACCGCCTTTTTCTACGCCAGCAGCAATCGCTTCAAATACAGCTTCACCACATAACATGCCTGATTTCATGGCAGTGTGTGAGCCTTTGATTTTTGCAAAGTTTAAGAAACCTGCGTCATCACCAATCAAGCAGCCGCCTGGGAAGGTCAATTTAGGCAATGAATTGAAACCGCCTTTCACTACAGCACGTGCGCCGTAAGAAATACGCTTACCACCTTCTAAATACTGTTTAATCAGTGGGTGAGTTTTCCAGCGCTGCATTTCCATGAATGGATACATGTGTGGATTTTCATAAGACAAGTCCACAATCATACCCAAAGTCACTTGGTTGTTTTCAGCGTGGTATAACCACCAACCACCAGAAGAACCAGTTTCAGCCAATGGCCAACCAGCACCGTGCATTACTAAGCCCGGCTTATGTTTTGCTGGGTCAATTTCCCAAAGTTCTTTAATCCCGATACCGTAGTGCTGAGGGTCAGCATCTTTATCAAGGTTATATTTTGCAATCAGGCGTTTACCTAAGTGACCACGGCAACCTTCAGCAAAGAGGGTATATTTAGCGTGAAGCTCATAACCTGGAGTAAAGTTATGCGTTGGTTCGCCATCTTTACCAATACCCATGTCACCAGTTTGAATACCTTTTACAGTACCGTCTTCATGGTAAAGCACTTCAGATGCAGCAAAGCCAGGGAAGATAGAAACTTCTAATTCTTCAGCTTTTTGGCCTAACCAACGAACCACGTTACCTAATGAAATAACATAGTTACCGTCATTGTGCATGGTTTTAGGAACCATCCAGTGAGGTGCTTCTTTAGACGTAGTTTCTGAAAGTAAGAAGAATGTTTTGTCTTCAGTTACTGGTACGTTCAGAGGCGCGCCTTCTTCTTTCCAGTTCGGGAAAAGTTCATTAATAGCACGTGGTTCAAGTACAGCACCAGATAAGATATGCGCACCTACTTCAGAGCCTTTTTCAACTACACAAACTGAAAGATCGGGTAAGTTATTCTCAATCGCTAATTGACGGATCTTAATCGCAGCAGATAGACCTGCAGGTCCTGCACCTACGATGACAACGTCAAACTCCATCGATTCGCGTTCGATGTGTTCCATGTAGGACTCCTCAATACTTAAAGGTGGCAACCGTAATGTCAGATCATCCGGTGCTGCCGTGAGTTTTAATCCATAGGCGCAAATATGCTATTGTGCCTTTTATCGTTTTGGCTAGTATAGTTTTAAACCATGATCTAGCCAATTGGCTGAGTCGTCATATTTTCTCGTCAGCAAGGCATAAACTATGGTAAATCAAAATAATTCCCCATCGGATATGGGAAAAATACCGTTATCTGATGATAAAAACTTAATGAACATTGCACAATACTTAAAAGATGTACAGCAAAGTCACAAAAGGTCAATTCCACCTTTAGAGCAATGGCATCCAAAGCATTGCGGTAAAATGGATTTAACGGTTAAAGCCAATGGAGAATGGTGGCACGAAGGTCAATTAATCAAGCGCCAAGCCCTATTGGATTTGTTTACCAAAGTCCTATGGAAAGAAGAGGGTAAATTCTACCTGAAAACCCCTGTAGAACAAATTGAAATCGAAGTTGAAGATGAACCTTTATTGGTCAATCAGGTGGATCAGGTCGAAATTTCAGGTGATCAGTTTTTACAACTCACGACGACCAATCAAGATGTGATTTTGGTTGATGCAGAACATCCGATTTTTATGCGCGAATATGCAGGCGAATTACGCCCTTATGTGCATGTCCGATTTGGTATTAATGCGCTTATTCAACGCCAAGCTTTCTATCACCTCGTGAACTACGGAACACTGGTCGAAAATGATAAAGGTGAAACCATTTTGCAGTTAAAAAGTGGTAATTTGCACTTGCAATTAGGCACTTGAGGTTTAAGCTTTATAGAGTGAAATTTTCCGACACTCTCTAGTACTGCCATGACAGCCATACAGCCTTTATTTACTGAATTAGAATCTATGCCTAAAGCATCAGCAGATGCCCCAATTGGTATTTTTGATTCGGGAATTGGAGGAATGTCGGTTGCAGCAGAAATTGCCAGATATTTGCCAAACGAACGTATTGTCTATTATGCCGATACAGCCTACGTTCCTTATGGTCCTCGTTCTGATGAAGAAATTAGAGAGCTTACCGCTCGCGCTGTCGATTGGTTATACCGCCAAGGTTGTAAAATTGCAGTCGTAGCATGTAATACTGCCTCAGCATTTAGTCTTGACCATTTACGTGAACATTATGGCGAGCACTTCCCAATTGTTGGTTTAGTACCGGCATTAAAACCTGCCGTATTACAAACACGTTCTAAAGTAGTGGCAGTATTGGCAACGCCTGCTACTTTTCGTGGGCAACTTATTAAAGATGTTGTAGAAAAATTTGCTGTTCCAGCGGGTGTTAAAGTCATGACTTTAACCAATCTGGAACTTGTTCCTTGTGTTGAAGCAGGGCAGCAAATGAGTCCTGTTTGTTTGAATGCATTAAAAGAGGTTTTACAGCCTGCAGCCGATCAAGGGGCTGACTATTTAGTGCTCGGTTGTACGCATTATCCGTTCTTAAATGAAGCAATTCAGCATCTTTTTGATAACCAATTCACACTGGTTGATTCGGGATTAGCAGTTGCCCGACAAACAGCCCGTATTTTAATAAAAAATGAGTTATTATGTGACCAAATACGTCAGAATGTTGCACGTATTGAATGTTATGTAAGTGGTAATAATGCTGATGCATTGCAACCAGTTTTACAGAATATGATTCCACAAGAATTGACATGGACGCTGCACAATCTGAGTTGAGCTCTGTTGTAGGCATTCAGAAGAAAGCGTTTTTTATATTTATTTTTTCTTATTTGGGGCGGTTCATAGTCTTGGCTTATTTAGGCCATATTAAGATTATGGGGCGATAAGGGTATTGTTATGCTCGATACACGCTATCAGATTTTTATTTCAACGTCAGGTCGCGAGATGCAACCTGAACGTGTAGTTCTCTCTCAAACTTTAGTCAGTATGGGTTTTTTTGCTTGGGGTTTAGAGTATAGAAGTCCTTTAACTACAACACTTTCCCGTCGACAAATTGATGAATCGGATTACGTTGTCTTACTATTAGGCAGCCAGTATGGTGAACAATCTATTTCTGGTGCTAGCTATTTTGCCCAAGAGTATGAATATGCTTTAAGCCGAGCTAAACCTATTGTGGTATTCATGCATGAGCAACCTGAAAGCCGCGATATGCATTTGCAAGAGACTCATCCACAGCTTAAAGAAAAATTTTTAGCATTTAGAAAGAAACTATTACACGAAGCTCACCACGTATTTTACTTTAAAAGCCCGCGTGATTTAGAGCTAGCTGTCCGTTTAAATATACCTCTAATGGTTGAACAACATGTGGGACAGGGTTGGGTACCTGCACACCAAGCACATCAGTTGGAAGATGAGGTTAATCGATTAAAAAGTAAAATTTTACAATTAGAGAAACAATTAGCAGATGTACCTACACAACTCAATGAAGTAGCACCACAAGACATTTTTGCGTTTGAGTATCAGATTCAAGCGTTTCAAGATGGTAACTTTAAAGAGCTGAAACGCCAGAGGCAAATGACGTGGTCTGAGCTATTAAGTATTTTGGCTAAACACTTTGAGACAGCTATGCCAGAAGAAAACTTCGGTACTTGCCTTAATGAATATCTTAATCAAGCAGGGCTAGAAGACGCTCGTCAGGAGCTGCCAAGAGCACATGCAGTGGCTGGTGCACAGATTAATCATAAAGCGCTATTCCGCATTAAAAATCAAATGCAATCACAAGGCTGGATTGTCCCAACCAAGACTGATCAACAACATAGTTTATGGAAGGTGACGACCAAAGCGCAAAAGCTCTTGCTGAGTTATAAGTGGAATCATCGAGGTGCTCGATTAAAAGCTTAGAGCGATTCAATTTATATATAACAATGAAAACTGTTACATTAGTGTCATAAGTTGAACTGAAAGGCATTTGCGCATGTCGTTTGAAAAAAAACCGAAAATTACTGTCATTTTAGCGAATTTAGGCACACCGGATGAGGCAACTGTCCCAGCGGTGCGCCGTTTTTTAAAGCAGTTTTTATCTGATTCACGTGTGATTGAAATACCAAAATTCATCTGGTGGATTATCTTAAATTTGTTCGTTTTACCTTTTCGCCCAAAAAGAGTAGCGCATGCCTATGCTTCAGTATGGTCTACCGATTCACCCATGCGTGAAATTGTGCTTGAACAAACTCAACGTGTGCAGGCTTATTTAGAACGTGAAAATAAACAATTTGATTTAACTGTATTGCCAGCAATGACTTATGGTAATCCGGGTATTGATGCAGTTTTAGAAAAACTGGCAGCTCATCCACAAGAGCATGTCATTTTATTGCCTTTATTTCCTCAGTATTCTGCGACATCTACAGCGCCTCTATACGATGCATTTGCCAAATGGATTCCTAGTCAGCGCAATTTGCCGGGTCTGACCATTATTAAAGACTACTACCAGCACCCAATGTTTATTCAGGCACTGGCAGAAAGTGTTTTAGCCTACCAAGAGCAGCATGGTAAGCCTGAAAAACTATTGATGTCATTTCATGGTATTCCACAGCCTTATGCAGACAAAGGTGACCCTTATGCAGACCGTTGTCGCATTACCGCAAAGTTAGTCGCTGAAGCTTTGCATTTAAAAGATGATGAATGGGCAATTAGTTTCCAATCACGTTTTGGAAAACAAGAATGGGTAAAACCTTATACCGATCAGCTTTTACAAGATTGGGCGAAGCAGGGTGTTAAGTCAGTTCAGGTTTTAAGTCCCGCTTTTTCTGCTGACTGCTTAGAAACACTTGAAGAGTTAGCCATCCAAAACGCTGAGTTGTTTCAAGAGGCGGGTGGCGGAAGCTATGCTTACATTCCTGCTTTAAATAGTGATCAGGCTCATATTGATTTGCTTGCAGGTTTAGTTCAGGCTAATCTTGATGCCCTTACCCATACCTTAGCCCACCGTTAATTGCGTTTTAGCCAGAGGTTCTTATGCTGCAAGTCAAAATTGTTCCAGTTACTGCTTTTGCTCAAAATTGTTCTTTAGTTTGGGACAGTGAAACAAAAGAAGCAGTTTTGATTGATGCTGGCGGTGACGCTGCTGTTTTGAAGAAAGAAGTAGAAGCCTTAGGTTTAAAAGTAAAGGCACTATGGCTCACTCATGGGCATTTAGATCACGCAGGGGCAGTGGGTGAACTCGCACAAGAATGGAGTGTTCCTGTTGTTGGTCCGCATAAAGAAGATCAGTTCTGGTTAGATATGATTCAGGAAGTTTCAGCACGTTATGGCTTTCCAATTCCACAGCCAGTAAAAGTTGATCAATGGCTTGAAGGCGGCGAAGTGTTAAAACTCGGTGAAGATGAGTTTGAGGTGCGTTTTGCACCAGGACATACACCAGGGCATGTCATGTTCTATAACAAGAATCATGGCTTACTCTGGACTGGCGATGTCCTGTTTAAAGGCTCAATAGGAAGAACAGACTTTCCACGTGGTAACCATGAGCAACTCATTGAATCGATTCAACGCGAATGCTTTAGCTTGCCAGATCAAACCCAGTTTATTTCAGGTCATGGACCAATGAGTACCATTGGCTATGAAAAAAAATTTAACCCTTTTGTCGCAGGTAAAGCGGGTTAATCCTCATAATCATCTTCATGCTGACTACCCTTGTTTTGCTGAGGAGCATCTTGGGTAGGCAGTCTATATTCATCGTTTGCCCAAGCGCCTAAATCAATGAGTTTACAACGTTCAGAACAAAATGGACGAAATTCATTGCCTTCCCAAACACTTGGTTCACCACAACGTGGGCAGGGGAATGTACGTGGCATAAAGCGATATCCTCAAAGTGAAGAGAAATAGATTAGGCAAAAGTCAGGTGACTTGTTAGACTTGTGCCGATTTTTATTTAGTTTGATGTGATTATGCAGATTCGTCAATTTCAAGCACAACGTATGCAAGCGCCTCGCGATTTTACCCCAATTGAAAATACTCCAATTTGTGTAGAAATTGGGGCGGGCAAAGGTAAACATGCTTTGCTATTTAGTGGGCAAAATCCACAGCACACGTTATATGCGATTGAACGAACCCGAGAAAAATTCTTGGCAATGCAAAAGCAGCATGGTTTAGAACCAAGAGAAAATCTGGTACCTGTACATGCGGATGCTTTGCCGTGGGTGGTACATGCTTTACACCCTGCACAAGTTGAACATTTTTTTATTCTTTATCCAAACCCTGAACCGCATAATCCGGCACAGCGCTGGTTAAACATGCCATTTTTTGAGTTTTTGTTATCACGTCTGAAGACAGGCGGAACCATTACTTTGGCAAGTAATATTCCTGAATATATTGAAGAAGCTGAACAACAGTTATTAAATGTGTGGAAGCTGCCTTACCAAAAAGAAAAAATTGCGCAAACCTCTGCACGTACTCATTTTGAAATTAAATATTTAGAGCGTGGCGAGCTTTGTCAGCAGCTCATTATGACCAAGCCTGAAGGTTATAAAACTCGATTTGATGAGTTTGCACCGCTGCAAGGGCAAACACATGGCGAGTAAGCGCATTGCCATTATCGGTGCTGGTCCGGCTGGTTTAATGGCAGCTGAGGTACTGAGCCAGTATGATTATGAAATTGAGGTGTTTGAGCAAAAACCTTCGGCTGCGCGTAAGTTTTTGATGGCTGGTAAAACAGGTTTGAATATCTCGCATGCTGAACCCTTAGCGCAGTTTATTAAGCGCTATGACCATGTAGAATGGCTCAAACCGTGGGTTGAAAAATGGGATGCAGTCTGGATTCAGAACTGGATGAAAAGTCTAGGAATAGACTCGTATGTGGGTAGTTCCGGTCGTATTTTTCCTGTCGAAATGAAAGCTGCTCCTTTACTGCGTGCTTGGTTAAAACGTTTAGCAGAACAACAGGTTAAATTCTTTTATCGTCATCGTTGTATTAATTTGCAAGGTACAACTGTGACTTTAGAAAACCAAAATAATCAAAGCAGCAAGACTTTTACCCAACAATACGATGCAGTCGTATTGGCTTGTGGGGCTGTATCTTGGTCCCAATTGGGTAGCGATGGTGCTTGGCAGCAATGGATGGATCAATCCAGTGTTGAACCTTTTCAAGCAAGTAATGCAGGAGTATTGCACACTTGGTCAGCTTTTATGGAAAGCTGTTTTGGTGAACCTTTAAAGCGTATCAATGCGTGGGTTGAGCCTAGCCAAGTTACTCATGGCGATATTGTGATTACTCACTATGGTTTAGAAAGT
The DNA here is from genome assembly GCA_025736915.1 of Acinetobacter nosocomialis. Lineage (GTDB taxonomy): Bacteria > Pseudomonadota > Gammaproteobacteria > Pseudomonadales > Moraxellaceae > Acinetobacter > Acinetobacter nosocomialis_A. The sequence continues at coordinate 2,390,810 of CP107049.1, forward strand.
GGTGTTATTTATAAACTTGGACGAGCTTTAAGAGAACAACAAAAACAAGGGAAAAGCTTAAATCTATTTTTAGATTTATTGCCTGATGTAGAGTTGTCACAGTTAATTAAAAAATTGCAGGTTAGTAAAAAACAATCGCTCACCAATATCTGGCGTAAAGCAGGCTTAGACACGGCCAAAATTAACTTAATTAGAGAAGTGGTTGATAAAGCGCTATGGAGCCAACCAGAGGCTTTAGCTCAGCAAATTAAAGTACTTCAAATTAAGCTAGATGGCTTTAGGCCTATTGAGGAAGCAATTAGCTGTGCTGGTGGTGTTAAGCAAGGTGCATTAACTGAAAGCCTAGAGCTTAAACAAACCTCAGGTGTTTTTTGTTGTGGTGAAATGCTGGACTGGGATGCTCCTACAGGCGGCTATTTGCTTACAGCATGTTTTGCTACAGGACGAGCGGCTGGTGAAGGTGTGCATTCATTCTTAGAGAAATAACGGCAAATTCGGTACTATGTTTGATATGTGAAAAGTGTTATTTTTGAGCGATCAATAATAATAGGATTTACGAGAACATGTCTCAAGCATCACCAGTTTATCAAGGAAGTTGTTTATGTCAGGGTATTCGCTATGAAATTAAAGGCGATATCGGAGATATTATTCAGTGTCACTGCCAACGGTGCCGAAAATCCAATGGAACAGCATTTGCCACCAATGCTCCTGTTAAAAGTACAGATTTTAAAATTACCAAAGGTGAAGATCTCGTCAAAAAATTTGCTGTGAACGGTGTGTATCGCTGGTTTTGTAGCGAATGTGGTTCACCGCTTATTAGCTCGCGTGATGCCCAACCTGAACTATATCGTGTAAGAATTGGGTCACTCGATACACCATTAGACCAAAAGCCGACAATGCATATTTTTGCTGCTTCAAAAGCAGAGTGGGAAAGCATTTGTGACGATTTACCGCAATACGATGAACGTCCATGATTTAAAAAGTATGTTTTAATCAAATTTTAGATGATTTAATATACTTAAAACGGGGAGATGGCATTCCTCCCTTGAAAAACCGCCATATCGGCTAATGATGCCTACGTTACCCTCATGTATTTATATCGCTGGGTACGTAGGTTATTGCGTACTCTGCTTATTTTTGGAGTACGCCATGTCACCTTTCCCATCATTTTTGTTTGCTCTTTTAGCATCTCACTAAAGGGGTGGTTCTATGTATTATCCTTTACTTTCAATTGCTGTAGGTTCAGTGCTAGGGGCGTGGTTGCGTTGGTTTTTAGGTTTAAAACTCAACCCAATTTATCCGCAAATTCCACTGGGTACTGTCACTGTTAATTTAGTCGGTGGCTTTATTATTGGGTTTGCGATGGCTTATTTTGCTCATAGTGATTTAAGTCCGAACTATAAGCTTTTTGTAATCACCGGCTTTTGTGGTGCTTTAACTACGTTTTCAACGTTCTCGATTGAGATTGTGACTTTATTGCAAAGTGGTAAGTTGGGCATGGCGATGTTGGCGATTTCTGTTCATTTAATAGGATCGTTAATTTTTACGTGTTTGGGGTTGGCGACTTATTATTGGGTAGCAGGCAACTGATTATTAAGTTGTTTAAGAATAGAGTATGATTTCAAGTTGTTAGAGCTCATCGAAGTTGAGTGTTGGGTAGGATCTTCACGGCGGAGTCTTACCGTTGAATTATCTAATGGGAGCAGCTAATTAAGTTACTTTGGTTTTGCCCAAAGTAACCAAAGGCATCTGTCATTCGCAGAACCTGTTCACTGAATCCATTTATCTTATGCTTTGCAAAAACAAACTTTTATTGATGCCACGCAGGCTGCAAATGACGTTATCGCGTATCAAATGTAAGAGGCTAATAAAATAATTAAGAAAAATAAGGCATTTACTATCGTGATAGACGGCAGGGATGCCGTCGTTTCGCTGTGCTACATGGATGTAGCATCAGCGTAACAAAGGATTTTTGTTACTTTTCATCCTTGAAAAGTAAGGTTAGCCTATACAATCCATCATTTGGATATCACTTCCATTTAAGGCAGTGCTCATAATAAAAATTAAGACGTTTCTATTATTTATTTAAATCTTATTATTTTTCAGTTAAAGCCTGACCTTCAAACTTCACACCATCCCAACCATTTTGCATAAACTGACGAATATTTTGATGATCAGTTCCTTCAGGTGTAGCCAATACAGATGCATAGTGCTCTGCAAATAAACTTAAAGTTTGTGCTTGGTCTAAACCTTGTAACTTGGCAAAAGAGAAAACTTTTGCACTGCCTTGATTTTCAGTCGCAGCGTTATGTTGTGCGCTATTTTGAAAAGCTGTTGGAGTATGTTGGTAACGTGCTTCAATATGAGCTAAAACGTCTGAAAATTTTGCTGTGCCTGCTTGTAATTGGGCAAGTAACTCTTGTGCCATAATCTTAAACTTCCTATCAAATGGGGCTTAAGCATAGCATCGAATACACGCTTTGAAAGCTTGGGAGCTATAAAAAAATGATGGGATATTTGGAAAATTGAGAATATTTTCTAGACAAGATGTGGATAAGTTTTAGTTTATACACAACTGAAAAAGTATAGAAAAAATCCACATAAAAAAAGAAGCCTAAGTGGAGGAGATAGTCTTAGGCTTCCAATGATTTTAGTGTATTGGTTAAAACTTAACGTAAGATTAACTCTTACGATTGAAGCGAGCGAAGCGTTTGTTAAAGCTTGCAACACGGCCTTCATTACTTGCTTGACGTACTTCACCTGTATAGAAAGGATGTGAAGCACTCGAAATATCAAGAGTCACATAAGGATAGACTTGTCCTTGATATTCCTTAGTTTGTTTCGTCTGAATGGTACTACCAATTAAGAAGTAGACGTCTGCATTAGTGTCATGAAATAACACTTGTTGATAAGCAGGATGAATATCTTTACGCATGAGAGATTGTCCTAAATTATTTTTGATTAAAGAAATGTTATAACATAACATTAAATAAGTCAATGTAACCTCGAAAAGGCTACATTAATCAGTTCATTGAATTAGTTAGACGGCGGAACAAGTTCTTCAAATAAATCATTTAGGTTGTCATGTACTTTTAAGTGAATGAGGTTCCAGTAGTGTCCTGAAATGGTTCTATTGACCATTAAAGTATCTGGTGAAGGCTTAAAGACATCCCAATATTTTAAAGACTTCTTCACAAGTAACATGCCATCATGATGTGATGAGTTCTCTGCAAAGTCATAGGTTGTGGTAAGCGGACGCAATAACACTTCAATCCAGAGCTTATAAAGGTCACTCGGAAATTTACCTTTCTCGTTCAAAGAGTGCAAGGCAAGTAATTCTGTTTCAATTAAGTCGATATCTTCATGACGAGCTGCATTCACTAGTCGTTTGAAACTATACACAATTTCATTGGAAAGCGTTTTAACACTGCCATAGTCATAAATAATGACACTGCCATCTTGGCGAAAGGCAAAGTTACCTGGGTGAGGGTCACAGTGAAAACGTTTTAAAAAGAACATTTCCTGACCCAAAGCACGGATTAAACGACGGCCAATTGTGTTTCGAATTTCGATAGGCCAAGAACTAGCAGTTTCAATGCTGTCACCTTGTTCAAGGCTTAAAGTCAAAATTCGTCTTGAAGAGTAATCTTTATAAACAGTCGGGATAATAATTTTGCCATCTAACTTGCTATGAAAAGTTTTAAAGACCTCAAGATTTTGAGCCTCAATTTCATAGTTAAGCTCTGCTGACAGGCTATCTTGAATCTCTGCAAAAAGTTGATCTTGCAGTTTTTTATCAATTTTAAGTACACCCATTAAGCGTAGTGCTAAACGTACTTGTTTTAAGTCACTTTCGCAGGCTTCATCAACACCGGGATATTGAACCTTAACCACAACTTGTTGGCCATTTGGCAAAACAGCTTTGTGGACCTGTCCAATCGACGCAGCGGCAAAAGGCTGCTCATCAAAAGATTTAAAGGCAGCGTTAAGCGGTTTTCCAAGCTCACGTTCAACTTGTTGCTGAATCGCAGAAAAAGGCATGGCTGGAGCTTGACGTTGTAGTTTTGATATTGCTTTTGCAACTTCGGGTGGGAAGATATCTTTATATTGCGATGCAATTTGCCCAACCTTCATGACAGCACCTTTCATTTCACCTAAGGTGTCTGCAATCTGTAGACCGATATCTTGAAACAATTTAGTTTTTGCAGCCAGTTTCTGTTCTTCATCCGCAGTCAGGTTTCGAATCGAGTTAGAAACGGTTTTTGTTGCAATGCTCGCGGTCATTCCTGCAAGTTTCATAAATCGTTTGCCAGGTGAACTTGCACTCTTTGCCATATCTTCGATACCTCGTTGACTACAACATAATATTGTCTAGTTTTGATCATAGGTGACAAAACTTAAAAAGCCTATATGAAATTGTTTAGCGCGTGTAAGAATATTTTCGAAAAACAATATGTTATTTTTAAAGTAAAAAATGTGAAAAGCTTTTTTAAATTCATTTCATAAACAAAGCTTTAATATCTATAAAGTCACTGTTTTTTTAGTGCTAAGGTGAATGGCATGTTAAATAAGAAATAGAGACAATAAAAGTTATGACCAGTCTAAACTCATCCTATGGTCGCTCTCAAGCGGTTCCTTTATCTGTATTTGAGCAGTCAAAAGACGCGCATATTATCCGTTCTGATGAAGAGGCAATTGAGGTTGCCAAGCAACTTGCTCAAGAGTTTGCTCAAGAAGCATCTGAGCGGGACAGAGAACGCCGTTTACCCTTAAATGAAATTCAACAGTTCTCACAAAGTGGTCTCTGGGCCATTACTGTGCCGAAGCAGTTTGGTGGCGCGCAAGTCAAATATCGAACTTTAGCGGAAGTGATCAAAACAATTGCGAGTGTTGATCCATCTCTTGCTCAGTTGCCACAAAACCATTTGGCTTTTATTGAGCATTTAAGACTAGACGCGAAACCTGAACAGCAACAATTCTTTTTTAACTTGGTGTTAAGAGGAATTCGTTTTGGCAACGCATTTTCCGAAAAACATAGTAAAACCGTAGCGGACCTCACAACTAAACTTGAAAAGACCGAACAGGGTTATGAAATTAACGGCAAAAAATTCTTTGCAACGGGTGCTTTGCTCGCACATTGGATTCCAATTGTTGCTGTAAATGAACAGGGGCAACCTTATGCCGCGCTTGTTCCACGGGAAACATCTGGGGTCAATATTATTAATGACTGGTCTGGTTTTGGACAACGTACTACGGCTAGTGGCACGGTAGAACTAAATCAGGTTCCAGTACGTGAAGAATATCTTGTTCCGATTTACCAAGCATTTGAACGTCCAACACCAGCAGGCGCTATTTCTCAGTTTATTCAGGCTGCGGTTGATGCAGGTATTGCGCGTGGTGCAATTGAAGAAACGATTCAATACGTCAAAAATCACAGCCGTGCATGGGTTGATTCAGGTCTGGAAAAAGCCAGTGATGATCCTTACACGATTGCAAACATTGGTGACTTAAAAATCAAACTACGTGCAGCAGAAGCGGTACTGGATTTGGCTGGAGATGCAATTGATCAGGCCATTGCTGAAACCACCGAAGAACATGTAAACCAAGCCACATTATTGGTTGCCGAGGCAAAAGTACTCACTACAGAAATTGCTATTTTGGCAGCCAATAAACTTTTTGAGTTGTCGGGTACGCGTTCTACTTTATCTGAACTCAACCTTGACCGTCACTGGCGCAATGCCCGTACCCATACCTTGCATGACCCTGTGCGCTGGAAGTATCACATTGTCGGTAACTACTACCTCAATGGAGTTCAGCCACCTCGTCATGCATGGAGCTAAATTGAAGAAAAGACAAGATTAGGAGAATAACGATGACAATAGCCCAAATTGAATTAGAAGAACTATCGGTAGGCTCGGATTATGAAAAGGTCGCAAACAGATTTCGTCCCGTTTTTGAGAAAATTGCCCAAGGGGCAATTCAACGGGAAAAAGAACGAATCTTACCTTTTGAACCGATTCAGTGGCTAAAAGAAGCTAAGTTGGGTGCTGTACGAGTACCCCGTAAATATGGTGGAGATGGGGTTTCATTACCTCAACTTTTCCAGCTTTTAGCAGAGCTAGCAGAAGCTGACTCCAATATTGTGCAAGCTTTACGTGGTCATTTTGCATTTGTTGAAGACCGTTTGGTTGCTCATAAAGAGCATTCACAGGAGGTTTGGTTTCAGCGCTTTGTACAAGGCGATTTAGTCGGAAATGCATGGACTGAAGTTGGAAATGTACAGATTGGTGATGTCGTTACACGAGTTACTAAAGACGCTTCGGGTAACTTGGTGGTAAATGGTGAAAAGTACTATTCAACCGGAAGTATTTTTGCAGACTGGATTGATTTATTTGCCTACGATGAAGTGAACGACCGTCATGTGATTGCTGCTATTTATCGTCATGAAACAGGTGTAAGTGTGCTGGATGATTGGGATGGTTTTGGTCAAAAGACAACAGGCAGTGGTACTTTAAAAGTACATCAGGTCCATTTGCCAGCTTCAAACCTCATTCCATTTGATCAACGTTTTAAGTATCAAACCGCTTTTTATCAGGTGGTGCATCTTGCAACATTAACAGGTATCGCACGTGCTGCGGTTGAGACGTTTAGTCAGGAAATTCGTGAACGTAAACGTATTTTTAGTCATGGTAATGGTGACTTGGTTCGCCATGATCCGCAAGTTTTACAAGTGGTGGGTAAGGCATCCGCTCAAGCGTATGCAAGTCAGGCAATCACCTTAAAAACTGCTGAGGCATTGCAAAAGGCTTATGAAAGTCATTTTGCCGAGTCTGAAGTGAAAGAGCATCAGTTTAATGTAGATGCCGAGCTTGAGTCGGCACAAGGGCAGGTGGTAATTTCCAACCTAGTGCTCGATTTAACCAGTCAGTTATTTAATGCCTTAGGGGCATCGGCAAGTAGCCAAGCGAAACAACTTGACCGTTTCTGGCGTAATGCTCGGACTATATCTTCACATAATCCACTTATTTATAAAGAAAAAGTGATTGGAGATTGGGAAGTAAACCGTACGGATTTACCTTTTGTCTGGCAAATTGGAGCAAGCCCGCGGGCAAAGTCTGCATAAAATAAAAAAAGCCGATGTTTCATCGGCTTTTTTATTAGGTTTGGCTTAATCGTTTGGTATTTAAATAAAGCCGCGAGAGCAGTAAAACACAGGCAATGCTTAAGCCAATAATTAAACCTAGCCATACGCCAGCTACGCCCCAATGGGTATAACGTGCCAAGTAAAGCCCGATTGGAAAAGCAATTACCCAATACGCCATTAAGGTGATCCACATCGGTGCTTGAGTGTCTTGCATACCTCTTAAACAGCCAGCAGCACTGACCTGTAGAGCATCCATTAACTGATAACCCATTGCAAACCAGAGTAAATACATCGCAACAGGCATAACATTTATATCTTGAGTATAAACCGAGACAATTTGTTCACGGCCTAGAGCAATAAATGACATGGTCAATAGAGCAAAAAATATTGCTGTGCTCAAACCAATCTTTTGCACTTGGTACATGGAAGCCCAGTTTTTTTCACCATAATAGGTTCCCACGCGAATGGTTAAGGCAATCGCAAGTGAAAGTGGAATCATAAACAGTACCGAAGTAACTGAAATTGCCACTTGATGCGCGGCAATAAACACTTCACCTAGTGGACTAAGGACCAATGCCCCTGTACTAAAAATACTCACTTCAAAGAACACAGCTAAACCAATTGGCAAGCCCAGCTGTAAAATTCTTTTAACCCAAGTCAGGTTAATTTTATCAAATCTGCTAAAAATAGACGTATTTCTATAAGCTGAAGCTTTGTAAATATAGCCAGCTAAAGTAATCAGCATGAGCCATTGTAAAATGGATGTTGCAAAGCCACAGCCTGCGCTACCTAAAGCAGGAATTGGCCCTAAGCCATGCATGAAAATCATGTTTAGTGGGATTAAAACCACTAAGGCCAATAAGCTAATCGCGGTGACAGGGCGTGGGTGGCCTAAAGCTTCTGAATAGCCACGTAGCGCTGCATACATGGTTACGGCTGGCATACCTAAACCAATGGCATGCAAGAATAAGCTTGCTTTAGGCCGTAAGCTTTCTGGAACACCAAACACGTGTAAGAAAAAAGGCATAAGCTGCAAAATGAGCATAGCCATTACACCTAAAATAATGGCAACCCATAATGACTGACGAACAATGACAGGAATTTGTTCTGTATTTCTAGCGCCTTTTGCCTCTGCAACTAGCGGTGTAGTGGCAATCATGATCCCGCTAAAAAGGAGCATAATAGGAATCCATAGACCTACACCTACTGCAATAGCAGCTAAGTCGGCTGCAGATAAATGCCCTGCCATAATGGTGTCAATTAATCCGAACCCTGCTTGAGCAAACTGCGTAATTAAAATAGGTAGCATTAAATGGAAGAGTTGTTTTAATTCAGTCCGAAACGACGTGACATTCGACACAAAAGATACTCTTTATAAATATAAAAATGAAACTAGCGCTGTAGGGTGAGTAACACACCAACAAAGATCACCACTCCACCTAGGAACCGTTGCCATGTAACAGGAGTTTTGTCTGTACCTAACCATCCAAAATGGTCAAGCAACATAGAAATAACCAATTGCCCAAAAACGACTAGCCCTGTAAAGGTTAAAAAACCAAGCTTAGGTGCAGTATAAATGCTCATGCTAATTGCATAAACCCCAAGGAATCCTCCAGTCCAAAGAAGCCATGGAATATTAGATATTTCACTTAAAGTGGGTTTCTCGGCACTTTGAAAGAACACCATAATGGCTAAAACAATAGTACCTATAAAAAATGATAATAATGCCGCTTGTAAAGGTGAGTGTAGTTGCTCACGAAGCTGAGCATTAATTGCAGTTTGAAAAGCCATGGCAACACCGATTCCCATAGCTAAGGGTAAGATCAGGAAAAGTTGACTAGAGAATTTCATCATTTTTATCAATATTTAAGTATGTTTAAAAACAGTCTAAAGCAATTAAGGTATGTTTTCATAAGCCCATTGATGCAGTCATGTTAAAATAGAAATATTGTGTAAATTGGACCTTGTTCCTTGGCTGTATTAAATCCTGCTTCTGTTCCGTTATCTTTATATATCCACATGCCTTGGTGCGTGCGTAAATGTCCTTATTGCGACTTTAACTCGCATGCCGTGCCTGATGGTGCGCTTTCGGTAGAACTTGAGCAAACTTATCTAAAAGCATTGGTAGCCGACTTTGAAACTCAAGTCGAGATGGCCCAAGGACGTTCAATTCACAGTGTATTTATAGGGGGTGGAACGCCTTCACTTATTTCTGCCAAAGGTTATGCATGGCTATTTGAACAGCTTAAGTCACGGCTTAACTTTGAAGATGACTGTGAAATTACCTTAGAAGCTAATCCGGGAACACTGGAACATGACCCGTTTGCAGGCTATTTAGAAGCGGGTATTAACCGTTTGTCAATTGGTGTACAGACTTTTAATACCGATCACTTGCAAAAGCTTGGACGTATTCATTCAGCAAACAATGCTATGGATGCAATAGAGCAGGCAAGACAAGCAGGTTTTAAGCGAGTTAATGTCGATTTAATGCATGGTCTGCCTGAGCAAACGTTAGAGCAAGCACTTTATGACTTAAAGATGGCTGTAGAGCATGGTGCGACACATATCAGTTGGTATCAACTTACCATTGAGCCAAATACCGTATTTTTCCGAACTCAACCTGTTTTACCTCAAGATGAGGTATTAGAAGATATTCAAGAGCAAGGTGAGGCCTATTTAAAAGCAAATGGCTTTGTAAACTATGAAGTGTCGGCTTGGCGTAAAGAACAACCTTCAGCCCATAATTTAAATTACTGGGAGTTTGGTGATTATCTTGCGATTGGTGCAGGTGCGCATGGCAAAGTAACACAGCCAGATGGCGTGTACCGTTTCCAAAAGACCCGTTTACCGAAAGATTACTTGGCAAAGGTTCCAGCCGAACATTTGCAAATGAAAAAGATTGAGGCAGATGAACTACCTTTTGAGTTTATGATGAATGCCTTACGCTTAAATAATGGGGTAAACGCTGACTTATACGAACAGCGTACAGGTTTCAGTTTAGATGATTTAAATGATGTGCTTACTTCATTACGGGGAAGGAAACTTCTGGTAGAGGATAGTGCTCGTTTGGCTTGTACAGAGCAGGGACATATTTTCTTAAATTCGGTACTAGAAGAGTTTTTATAATCCAATAGTCCTAAAGAAAAAGCCGCACAATGAGATGCGGCTTTTTTAATTTTAGCGGGTGGTATAACCGCCATTTGCGAAAATGGTTTGGCCTGTAATCCACCAGCCGTCGGTGACCAAGAAGCGAACTAAAGGTTCGATATCTTCAATTTTAGTAAGTCCACCTAGAGCTGAAGCCGATTTATGGTAAGCGACTGCTTCGGCAGACTCCTGACCATAAAAGAAAGGTGTATCCATGGGACCGGGTGCAACAGCAGTCACAGAAATTTGGCGATCTCCAAATTCTTTCGATGCAGCGCGGGTGTAATGCTCAACAGGTGCTTTTAAACCTTCGTAGGTTGAATAGAGACCCGTGTAGGCTGCCAGAAGAGAAGTCACGATTGAACAGATTTTTCCGCCGTCATTTAAATGACGACCTGCCGATTGAATAAAGAAATAGGCAATTTTTGAGTTGATATCGCTCATGCTATCAAACTCTTGTTCGGTGGTTTCTAAAAATGATTTCTTTAAAACCTTTCCAACTGTATTAATGGCAATATCTATTCCACCAAAATGCTGTTTGGTATCTACGAAAAGTTTTTCGATGTTATCGATATGAGTTAGGTCTGCCTGAATTAAAACAGCATCTACACCGTATGCTTTTACATCTGCGAGTGTTTGTTCGGCATCCGCTTGTGTTTCTGAACTATTGTAGTGAATTGCGATTTTTGCGCCTTGTTCTGCAAATTTATGGCTAATGAGTCCACCTAAGTTTTTTGCTCCGCCAGTAATCAATACAACTTTATCTTTAAGCGTATGAGTTGCCATGATGGTTATTCCTATGATGACTTGTTTTAATGTGTTTTTAGTCTAGATTGGCGGTAATTTTTGATCAATTATGCTAGTTTGGTTTAACTATTCAGAAAATACGAACAATTAAAATGGATCGGTTGCAGCAATTTTTTATTTTTACAGAAGTCGCTAAACGACAAAGTTTTAGTGAGGTGGCACATCGACTCGATCTACCTCGCTCAACGGTAACCAGTGCCATTCAACAACTTGAAACTCACTATGGAGTACGCTTATTTCACCGTACCACCCGTAAAGTCAGTCTTACCCAAGATGGGCAGCGAATATTGCCAGAGTGCCAAAACCTGTTGTTTGACTATGAACAATTAGAACAGCTGATCCAGACGCAAAAACAGCATTATCGCGGTACATTAAAAATTTCAATGCCCAGTCGGATTGTGCATCAAGTGATTATTCCTGAGCTGTCAGATTTTTATCATCGTTATCCAGATATTCATTTGCAGCTTAATAGTTCTGATGACATGACTGACTTAATTGAAAAGGGGATTGACTGTGTTGTTCGGGTAGGTGAGTTAGATAGCAGTAGTTTAATTGCAAGATTTATTGGTCATTTGGTCATGGTGAACTGTGCAAGTCCCCATTACTTAAAACAGTATGGTACGCCTGAACAATTAGAAGATTTATCTCAGCACAAACTGATTAACTATGCTGGAGCCGTAGGCGAAAAGCAGGGCGTATTTGTATATTCGGGTGGAACCGTGATGATGGATAGTGCTTTAAGCGTAAATAATACCGAAGCTTATAGTGCTGCGGCCTGTGCAGGTTTGGGGATTATTCAAGTTCCTTACTATGACGTTCAAGATAAGATTGAGCAGGGAATCTTGGTTGAGGTGCTTAGTACTTATAGTGCACCATCACTTCCACTTAATATTTTATATCCGAACCGAAGTTATATTCCAAAACGATTAGAAGTCTTTATGAATTGGGTGGAAGAGGTTTTAAATCGCAAATGCATCGTCATCTTTTAGTCATAAAAAGAAAATAAGATAACAATAAAAAAAGCCTCTCAAATTGTGAGAGGCTTTTTAGAATTTGGTGGGTCGTCCGCGACTCGAACGCGGGACCAACGGATTAAAAGTCCGCTGCTCTACCAACTGAGCTAACGACCCAAATAGGTTCAAAACAGATAAGTGGTGGGTCGTCCGCGACTCGAACGCGGGACCAACGGATTAAAAGTCCGCTGCTCTACCAACTGAGCTAACGACCCGTATCGTTTTGATGTCGCGTATTTTAGCAAGTTATTCAACTAACACAAGAGGAAATTTAAAAACATTTGCATGATTGCCTATAAAAAGCACGATTTCCTCTTGTTTAGCTAAAAAATGAACTAAAAACGGTATTTATATGCCTGAATATTGTCAAAAATTTCAGTTGTGATGTCACAGTAACTGCTTGCACCAGGCAATAAAGCGAGTAAACGTTCAGAAGTTTTGCTCGGATTAAACGCATCTTCTTTCAGTTTATTCTTCTGATATTTAAAAGTACCTGTTGTTTCGACCTTTTTTTGTACACGTAAAAACACAGGTACAGCATAAGCAGGCAAACACTTCTTAAATACAGATACCATTTCGGTTAAATCTGCATCATTTAGCTCTTCACCATCTGCCAGCGTGATGGCTGCCATACCAGCACGGCCATTGGTATTTGGAATTTCTACACCATAAACAACAGCTTCAGCGATTTTTTCGTATTCACATACCATGTTTTCCACTTCAGTAGTCGATACATTTTCACCTTTCCAGCGGAAAGTATCGCCTAGACGGTCCACAAACTGAGCATGACGGAAACCAATATCTCGAACTAAATCACCAGTGTTGAAATAAGAGTCGCCTTTTTTGAAAACATCTTTCCAAATCACTGATTTGTTCTTTTCAGGGTCTGTATAACCGTCAAATGGAGAGCGACTAGTAATTTTGCCAATTAATAGGCCCACTTCACCTGCTTTAACTTTTTGACACCAGCCGTTTTTGTCGCGGATTGGTTCATTTTTCTCTTTATCGAACTGAACAATGGCATATGGTGTAGGAGAGAAGCCAACTGTGTTGTCAAAGTTGAAAATATTGCTAAATCCAACGTTACCTTCGCTCGATGCATACAGTTCAAGAACTTCTTTAACACCGAAACGTTGTTTGAATTTGTCCCAGATATTTGGGCGCATACCATTACCGATCATTTTGGTGACACGATGGTTACGGTCTAGTTCGGTAACAGGAGCATCCATTAAGTAGCGACAAAGTTCGCCAACATAACCAATTGCAGACGCATTAAATTTTTGAACGTCTTTCCAGAATGCGCTGGTCGAATATTTACGTCGAATTGCAAGTGTTGCACTTCCTGCGATAACGCCACACCAGCAAACCACTACACCTGTTGCATGGTAAAGCGGTAAGGTGACGTACATAACGTCATCTGGGCCTAAGTTTAAGATATGGCCATAAGTACCATACGCTAATGTCCAGCGACTATGCTTGAAAATAACAGCCTTTGGTAAACCTGTTGTACCAGAGGTGTAGATATAGAACAGACCATCATTACCCGTCACAGAACGAGTAGTCGATGGGTTGAATTTTGGAAATTGATCAATTTGTTCAGCTAGATTCGCATAACCTTGAGGTGCTGTACCTGAGTTTTGACGAGTTGCTTGATCTGCGAACCAATGGAAACGGTCTTTAGGCACATTTAAGTCTTGGCGAATTTCATCAATAGCAGCTCGAACTTCTTCACCAGCAATAACGGCAATTGGTTTTACTAGATTGATGCTATGAGCGAGAACTTTACCGACTTGGGAGGTATTCACAAGTGCAATGGTTACCCCGATTTTAGCTAAACCAACAATTGTTGCGATTAGCTCAGAGCGGTTTTCAATCATTACAGCAATGACGTCCCCTTTACGCGCTCCGAGGGAAAGGTAGTAATGGGAAATCTGGTTTGCCCATTCATTTAAAGCTTCATAAGAATAACTTTGATCTTCAAATAATAATGCCGTGCCTTTCGGATTTCGTTTAACAGCTTTTTCAAAAGCAATACCCAAACCTGTTGGAGTATGTGATGTTCTTAAATAAGCCTGTTTAAGACCATTTAGGATATGGGGTACTTTGGGAATGAAGCTAGGAAGTCTTGTGGCAACATCACCAAGCGTAATGATATCGGTCTGTGTTGTCTGGCTCATATCAATCCTATTTATTTTTCGATCAATCCAAAAAAGGTTGTGTGGGCAAAAAGTCCAATAGTTTTCATGGTTCACCATGCTTTTAAAACTTTTCTTCTAGTGCAATCAACCTAATTGGTTAAAAATAACAAAAAAAACCTAGTCATCGAAATGACTAGGTTTGTTTAAATTAGCTGCAATTGAGCAAATGGCTTACTCAGCTACAGGATTAGCTTTTTTTGGCGGACGGCCACGAGGACGACGAGGGCGACTTGGTTTGTCCTTGTCGGCTTTAGCGTCTTCTGACTCAGCATCAGCTGTTGCTTCAGTTGGAGCTGCTGTTTCTTCAACGGCTGCTTTCGCTTTGCTTGCTGCTTTTGATGGTGCAGGTTCTTTTGCTACAGGAGCTTCAGCTACTGTTTCTGTAGTTTTTTCTTCTACAGGAGCAGCTTCAGGCTGTGCAACTTCAGTTGACTGATCTAGCTCAAGCGGTTGTTGCTTTGATTCAACAGGCGCTTGTGTTTCAGCAACAGGAGTAACAACAGTTTCTTCTACTACAGGAGCAGGCGCAACTACTTCTTCTTGAGTAGAGTGTTGTTGTTTCACTTGCTCAAATGCTTGTTCCGCAGCTAATTTTGCTAAACGGCGACGTTCACGTGGGTCATTTGCAACACGTGGGGTCGGTGCTTGCGATGGAGTAAGCGGAAGCACTGGTGCTGGTTCTGCTTCTTCAGCTGGTTTATGGCTTGGAAGTTCTGCATCACGAGTTACCGGTTTTTTCTCTTCTGCTTCAGAAGTTACTTCAACTACTAACGTACTTGCGTACTGTTCTGCAAACTTCTGCAAAGCACGATTAAACGTTGGTACTAAACCAAATTGTTCAATCAATACGGTGCAGTCTTCACCATATACATGACGAATTAAGCTACCAATTGTGTACTGTGCCAAAGTTGGAATTTGCGATGGCGCAATAGATGGAACAGCAGCTTTAGCTTGTTTCGCCTCACGTTGCTGACGACGACGCATACGAGGGTCGTTGCTAGCACGTTGGATTTGTGGCTGAGCAGCTTGTTCAGTTGGCTGAGCTTCATTTTTTGCTTCAGCAACAACAGCTTTCTCTTCTATAGCAGGAGCTGGTGTTGGCTCTGGAGCAACTTCAGCAGGAGCAGACACAACTTCAACTTGACGTTCAGGTGTAAGCGCAACAATTTCGCTTTGACCTTGATCAACATTGATAATTAAAGCAGTGTTCATGACATCATGCTTAGGTGCATCAATCACATCAACTTTAATTTGTTTTTCATCAGCAACAACTGGTGCCGGCGTATTTTGATTTTCATTTAATACGCTTGGATCGCGGTGGCGATTTGGACGGTTTGGACGTTGTTGATTATTGCGATCACGACGTGGAACAACATTTTCAGTTTGTTGTACATCATTATTTTGATGTTGCTGATCTTGCTGTTGTTGACGTTTTTGCTGACGCTTTAACTCACGTTGCTCTTGGCGTGACAATTGAACCACTTCTTCATGAACTTGGTGTTGTTGTTCATGAGCTTGATGATGTTGTTCACGTTGCTCTTTATGTTTACGCTTTTTGTTGTTCTGACGTTGTTGTTGAGATTTATCATCTTTTTCAACATGTTCACGAACTTCTTGTTTCACAGGTGACTGTGAAATATAAGCGTTATTTGTTTGAACTGGCGCAACTTCTGCAACAGCAGGTACGGCTACTTGACCGAACTGACCACGGCTAACAGCACCAGTATTTACCATTTGCTCAATCGCAGCAGCTGCATTTTGTGCTGAACGAGATTGATCAACAGTTTGCGCTTGTTTTTGAACAAATAAGTTTTCTAACCATGCACAAGGACTTGCTGCTTTTTGAGCTGCAGGCTGTTGTGCTACAGGTTGAGTTGCATGGCTTGTCTTTTTCTGAGCAGAACCATTTTTTGAAGCAGGAGCTGTTACATGAGCATGGCCATGATCTGCTTCTTCTAAATGCCATTCAGAAGACTCATAACCTAACTCTTTCTCACTCGAACGAGTTGCTTCAGTACGTTCATAACTAGATGGAGCAAAACCATCTGGGTTATAAGCAATTTCGTAATGTGGAGTTTCTAAGTGCGGGTGCGGTAATACAGTTACGCGTACACCAGAAGTTTGCTCTAAATACACCAGACTATGGCGTTTTTCATTAAGCAAGAAGGCTGCAATTTCAACTGGAACTTCAACTTGAACTTCACCATGACGTTCACGAAGAGCAATCTCTTCAACTTTACGCATGATTGAAAGAGAAAGCGAACGTAGGTCACGAACCATGCCTGTACCATGACAGCGAGGGCATACATAACCTGTTGCTTCTTCAAGCGATGGACGTAAGCGTTGACGGCTCATTTCCATTAAGCCAAAACGAGACAACTGACCGAACTGGATTCGGGCACGATCGCTTTGGGTTGCTTCACGGAGTTTTGCTTCAACCATACGTTGGTTGCGTTCTTTAGTCATATCGATGAAGTCGATGACAACTAAACCGCCAATATCACGAAGACGAAGTTGACGAGCAATTTCTTCTGCTGCTTCAAGGTTTGTGTTCAGTGCAGTTTCTTCAACATCATGTCCGCGAGTTGATTTCGCAGAGTTAATGTCGATTGAAACTAAAGCTTCAGTCTGGTCAATCACGATTGAACCACCAGAAGGAAGTTTTACTTCACGTTCGTAAGCAGTTTGAATTTGGCTTTCAATACCAAAATGAGCGAACAAAGGCTCGTTTAAAGTATAAGTTTTTAATTTGTCTAATTGACGTGGCATGACTGCTTTAACAAAGTTATATGCTTCGTTATAAGCTTGTTCGCTATCAATTAAGATTTCAGCAACGTCATCACGTAAGTAATCACGGATCGCACGTGTTACAACGCCAGCTTCCTGATGAACAAGCATCGGAGAAGGGCCGGAGCTTGCTGTACTTTGAATTTGTGCCCAAAGGTCAAGCAAGTGTTGTAAGTCGAGCTGTAATTCTTCTTGAGTACGGCCAATACCAGCGGTACGTACAATAACGCTCATACCACGAGGTACATTTAAAGATGCCAAGATTTCTTTTAACTCTTCACGCACTGAGCCTGAAATTTGACGGCTAATACCACCACCTTTCGGGTTGTTTGGCATAAGAACCAAATAACGGCCTGCAAGAGAAATAAAAGTAGAAAGGGCTGCACCTTTATTACCACGTTCTTCTTTTTCAACCTGAACTAAAAGCTCTGTGCCTTCAGTAATAAGTTCACGAATGTTTGAAGTTTGACGTGGATCTGCCTGAAAATAGCTATTCGCAATTTCACGCATAGACAAGAAGCCTTGACGACCTGCGCCGTATTCAACAAAAACAGCTTCTAATGAAGGTTCTACGCGGGTGACATGGCCTTTATAGATATTGGATTTTTTCTGTTCTCGGGTACGATTCTCTAAATCAAAATCGTAAAGACGATTACCAGTGATAAGTGCAACGCGAACTTCTTCGGCATGAGTTGCATTAATCAACATACGTTTCATGGGTGTGACACCTAATAGTGACTCACACAAACAAACCTAACAAACTTAAAGGTTCTGAACGAACATCGAACATGACGGATCATTTCCCAGATCTCAAAATACTTGTGGTCTGAGTCATCTGTTACCGGCTACATTTAGCCTTAGCTTCGATTCTCGTCTGTGATGTAGGCAATACTGCTTCAACCTTTAAATCGGAATTCCCTTTTGCTTCACTGGCGGGTGAGCGGTGCATTGGTTAATGACTTTCACTGTCATTGGGCGCGAAGTCACTTCTTTATTGGAAGTTTGATACGGAATGCTCATCGTATCGGTGCTTTCGGCAGTTCCAATGCATCAACGCTTTAGCCTGAAGGCAACATTAAGGATCGATTTGTCTGATGTGTATCAGTTTACGTTCCATAACCAACTAGAGTTGGTAACATATTTTTTTGAACAAACTGAATTAAACGCAACAGTTTGTCATTTTGCCGATATAATAAGCCTTCGGCGTCGGCATAATTCTTTAGGACCTGTCCGAGCTGGTGATGAAAGCATCATTTTGATTGAGGTTTCAATCAGGGAAATTTCCCTTTAGATGTTCACTTACGGTGGTATCCGTGCGCTGACTATATCAAACCTTGCAGCATCTGCCTATGGGCTAAGCTTAGATTTCTTGTGAAAAAACTAAGCTAATCGGTCATTTATTAATCAAATTTCGTAAAATTTCAGGTTTAAATATTAGTATGAATTCTACACAGCAATGGCAAAGTGTCACTTGGTTTGAGGTGGATGAGCATCAAGCAGGACAACGAATCGATAATTTCCTGTTTTCACGTTTGAAGGGTGTACCAAAGAGTCGAATTTATCGTTTGATTCGTGAAGGTCAGGTTCGCGTAAATAAAAAACGTATTAAAGCCGAGACCAAACTTGCAATTGGGGACCAGATTCGTGTTGCGCCTATTCGCTATGAACAAAAAGATGAAAATGCTGTTCCTGTAAGCGACAGTGTGGCACAAAGTTTATTAAGCCGTGTAGTTTACGAAGATGAAGGATTATTAGTTGTAAATAAACCATCAGGTATTGCCGTACATGGTGGGAGTGGTGTGGCATATGGTTTGATTGAGGCACTACGCGCGGCAACAGGTAAAAAATATTTAGAACTGATTCACCGTATTGACCGTGACACATCTGGTCTGGTCATGATTAGTAAAAAGCGTAGCACTTTAAAGTTGCTACAAGATATGTTGCGTGAACATAAAATTCGTAAGACCTATGCCGCCATTGTAAAAGGTCAGGTGAGCCTTGATAAACAACTTATTGATGCTCCTTTATTTCGTTACGAGTTACCAAATGGCGAGCGTCGTGTACGTGTATCTAAAGAAGGTAAGCCAAGTAAAACTGAATGGGTGGTTGCAGAACGCTTTAAAAATGCCACGTTGGTACATGCGTCACCTCTATCAGGCCGTACTCATCAAATTCGCGTACATGGTTTAAGCATTGGACATCCATTGGTGGGTGATGATAAATATGGACATAACACTGCTTATGCGGGTCCTGAAGCACGCCGTTTGTGTTTACATGCCATGCGTTTAGATATTCCGGGTTATCCGACTATCGAAGCACCGTTACCAGAAGACATGACCCAGTTATTAGAGGCTTTGAGAGTAGCAAAATGAGTCTGAAAACCGAATTAGTGATTTTTGACTGGGATGGTACTTTATATAATTCTGTTGGTCAGATTGTTGCAAGTTTACAGCATGCAGCAGAGCAGCATGAGTTAACTCTGACTGATGAAGCTGCAAAAAGTATTATCGGTTTAGGTTTACCGGAAGTGATGCAAACTTTATTTCCGGAAGCGCCAGAGCTACATGAATCGATTTTAAAAGCATATGGCGATCACTATATTGCAAACTCGACAAGTGATGCATGGTTTGAGGGTATTTCTGAGCTACTCCATGATTTAAAAGCCCAAGGTTTAAAACTTGCTGTAGCGACAGGTAAAAACCGCCGTGGCTTAGACCGTGTGATTGCAAAAACACAGAGTACTCATCTGTTTGATGTTACTCGCGCAGCCAATGAAACTCGTTCAAAACCAGATCCACTTATGTTGCAAGAAATATTGACTGTAACTGGAGTAAGTGTCGAGCGTGCAGTCATGATTGGCGATAGTAGCTATGACCTTGAGATGGCACAGCGTTTAGGTATGCCACGTATTGGTGTTGGCTATGGTGTGCATTCGATCGAAGTTCTACAACAGTTCCAGCCTTTAACGATTGCTAAAGATGTACCTGAGCTGCATAACTTTTTAAGAGAGTACGCAAAGTTATCTAAAGCAGATGTAGCGTAATTTAGAATGATATAAGAAGGGGGAATTTATTCCCTCTTATTGTATGTCCAATAACAATAAGACGAGAAAAATGAGTCGTTCTATTCGTTTGTTAAATCTTTTACAACAACTCCGTGAATTCCGTTATCCAGTGACTGCCCAAGTCTTGGCTGAACGCATGGGAATTAGTGTTCGTAGTATTTACCGTGATATTGATAGTCTACGTGCACAAGGTGTGAGAATTGATGCATCGGCGGGATTAGGGTTTCAGCTTAAAGAAGATATTGTATTGCCACCAATGACGCTCAATGAAAATGAAGTTGAAGCTATTTTTTTGGCGTTGTATTGGTTGAAGAGTGTACCTGATCAATCTTTACAATCGGCATCTACCTCAATCTTAGCTAAATTAAATTCTGTTTTGCCTGAGCATCGTCAATATTTATTACAGCAGACGACTTTAAGAGCATTTAACACATGGCTACCTGTAGATGAAAAACAAGTCGAACAGATACGTTTAGCCATTCGGCAGCAAGTCAAAATTTCGATGCATTATCATGATGAACAACAGCGAAGTAGCGTTCGAACTTTGTGGCCTTTTGCCTTGGGATATTTTAATGACAAAATTGTGTTGGCTGCATGGTGTGAACTAAGACAGGACTTTCGGCATTTTAGAATGGATCGTATTCAACACTTGAGTTTAACCCAAGAGTTATATCCATCATTTAAACAGCAACTGTTCCAGCAGTGGTGGGCACAAGAATCGCAAAGGACTACTGACAAAAACTGACAAAAGATACTTGTAGACTAGAACCACGATAAACAAGGAGCCATAAAAATGAGCCTTAAACTTTATACTAACAAAGAATCGCGTGGTGTAGTTATCGACTGGCTTTTAGTCGAGCTTGGTGTTGAATGTGAGCGTATTGAAGTCGCATACCGAACTGAGATGAAATCACCAGAATATTTAAAACTTAATCCTTTTGGAAAGGTACCTGTATTGGTAGATGGCGATGTCGTTATTTATGAGTTAGGGGCAATTTGTGCATATCTAGCGGACAAGTTTAGTGACAAAGGTTTAGCACCAGCCTTGAATGATCCAAAGCGTGGTTTGTACTATCGCTGGTTGTTTATGATGGCAGGCCCTTGGGAAGCAGCTGGCGTCGATAAAGCTTTAGGAATACAAGTCACTCCTGAGCAAAAAATGTTTGTTGGTTATGGTGATTATAATGATGCTTACCAAGCTTTGGTTCAAGGATTAAGTGAAGCAAATCCATATTTATGTGGTGAACAGTTCACCGCAGCAGATGTAAGTGTCGGGGCGATGCTGCTATGGCAATTAAAAATGAATGCGATTGAATCACATCCTGCCATTACCCGTTATGTTGAAACGATCAAGCAGCGTGAAGGTTTAAAACAAAGTACTATGGGGCAACTGCTGTAAACCGAATATTTTTACAAGTCACCCAAATGGGTGACTTTTTAATTTCAAATGACTTTAATTTGTAAGAAAGCCAGCAGCCACGTTAATACAAATCGCCAAAATGGTCGTGTTAAAGCCAAATGCGAGTACGATATGAAATAAGTTGAGCAAACGCATATGTCTGGTGGTGACCGATACATCTGCTGTTTGTGCTGAGGTACCAATAATATAACTAAAATACAAAAAGTCGGGATACGTTGGATTTTTGGTTCCCGGAAACTCTAGTCCACCATTTTCTTCATTTCTGGACAAAGCCATATAAAAATCGTGAGCATAATGTAGAGCAAAAACGGTATGCATAAAAAGCCATGCTGAAACAATGGTGAGCAAAGCCAAAGCGACATGTCCTAATTTTGCATAATGATCAGAGGGCAACTGAGATAGCTGTACTAAAATAGCAACCAGACACATAGAAATTGCAAGTAAAACAATGAGCATAATGACCCATTTACTTTCGTCTTGTTTTTTAGCTTGCTGTTGCATTTGTGAATGATCGGCACTTTTCATCAGTTTCCAAACATGGAGTAAATACAAACTGATGGCACCATTCCAACTTGCCAATAAAATGGTAGACCATTTCCATGAAGTGAACCATGTCAGTAAGCCCGCCGCAATAAAACCAACAAATAAAGCAATAAAGAAGTGAGGGCGGTTTTGTATACTACGTCCTAAGTGCTGTAATAGTCCTACCATTTAATCAACGCTCCTTATGCTTATAGTAAATATATTATTTTTTACTGTTTGGTTAATTTAACATTAAGTTTTATATATGCTTTATACCTTAGATTATCTTTTTTATTTTAATATTTATTGATAATCTAAAATATAAGAAAACTTATTGCAAATTAATTAATCGATAAAAAGTATCAAATAAATTTCAATTTAATTTACTTCATACTTTAATTTAGATTCTTTAGACCATTTATTATTTAATAATAAAGATATATTTACTCGATAGTGCTTAATCTAGATTTTTGTCGAGATGGAATACTTTATTGAGTTGATCAATAAACTTTTTAACACCTACAGACTCTGTATTTTTACGATAACTCACAAATAAATCTAAAGATGGTAATTCAACATCTAAAGGACGAACTACAGTATTAGAAACACCTAAAGGTGCGACATAAGCTGGTAAAATCGTACAGCCTAAACCTGAACCAATAGAATTAATATTGAGTAAAATACTATCGGCCTTTTGTACTATATTCAGGTCAATGCCATTGGTTTTCGTAAATTCCAAAATCGTATTGTGTAGAGTGTTAGATTGTTCAGCAGCAGGAATAATAAAATCAATACCATGCAGTGCTTTTACTGGAATACGTTCGTATTTGGCGAGTGGATGATTTCTTGGTAATAAAAAAATTAAAGGTTCTGTTAAAACAAATTGGCTTTGTATTTCATCAGTTTCAGTATTTTCACGGGTAAACGTGATATCAAGCTCACCTCTTTTTAGAGCTTTGAGTTGCTCTGTATTGTTTAAACTTGATAACTCGATGGTAAGGTCAGGATGTTGTAAGCGTAGATTTGGAAGTACGTATGGGAAAATTTTCATTTCTGCAATGGGGACGAAACCAATACGTAATAATTGCTGTTTCGCCTTTGAGACTTGGCGTGCCATTGCTACTGCTTTATCTG
Organism: Acinetobacter nosocomialis; assembly: GCA_025736915.1. Classification (GTDB taxonomy): domain Bacteria; phylum Pseudomonadota; class Gammaproteobacteria; order Pseudomonadales; family Moraxellaceae; genus Acinetobacter; species Acinetobacter nosocomialis_A. Next base: position 2,414,046 of record CP107049.1, read on the forward strand.
CTTGAGCAAGCGTTAAACGAGCATGCTCTAAAAATACTTCACCTTCTTCTGTTAACTCGACCTTACGTTTTGTGCGGTTTAAAAGTCGTACCCCGACATCTTCTTCTAAATCTTTAATTTGTTGACTAAGAGAGGGTTGAGCAGTATAGAGTTTGAGAGCGGCCTTACTAAAATTTAATTCTTCAGCAACAGTGATGAAATATCGAAGATGGCGTAATTCCATAAGACTAATCCAAAAAATGTCTTACTATGATTTAAGTAAAGTATAAAGCATAAAACTATATAGCGTGAAGGTGGTTTAGATATTTATAAAATAAATGAAAATTTATAAATCATTATTAATTTAATATGAAAAATTTTTTAATTATTAATTTATAAAATATATTAATCTACCTTCACAATCAAATTTATTTTAAATTTTAGTAATAAATTTTAATTAGTTTTAGGAAATCACTTAAAGTTTTCTCATATTATGAAAAAAGAATAATTAATTCAATTGTTGAGGCTCTGATTTTTCGAACAAAAAATGTGTCTAGAGTATTTTTTTAGTAAATGTATCATACTTATATTTCTATATTTTTTCAGTTTTTCTCATTTTATTTATGTTCAATAAAATTTGATGAATTTAAGCAACTTTAAAAATAATGGATTAACTAAGATAAAAGTAGTTCACCCCTCAGTTATAGGTTACCTATTATATACTATTGTTATGTTATACAGTAGCTTTTAATAAGAACTGTAAGTAACGAATCACAAACTCAACACATCTAAACATTTTTTTGTGGCACTTTAGATTGATGTATGTCGGCGGCGACAAAATAAAGGGATATTTATATGATAAATAAGTGTAAGTGTCATAGCTTAATTTATTTAAATCGCTAAGATAGAAAACAGAATGATTCATCCTCCTGATGCTACAGCCATAGAATAAGCCCATGAAAGACAAGCCGACATTAACTTATCAATTGCCGACTCAGTCCTGTTGGACGCATACATGGATAAAACCGCCTTTTTGTCATCCTGAATTGGGCCATGAAAAAGACACACGTTTTTATAATCAGCAGCCTAGATCGCCTGCACGAGGATCGAAAGAATTATTGCGTTGGTTAGTGACTCGTGAATCTTATACATGGAACGTCGATATTCAGAATGAGTATGAGGTACGTGTTAATACGCCAATTGCTTTACCGCAGAATCGTCCTCATGCAGACTTAGATGATTGGCAAGTTTGGTTTGTAGGTCACGCCACTGTACTCATTCAAATTGGACCATATAACTTTATTACTGACCCAGTCTGGTGTGATTATGCGAGTCCACTGCATGGCCGTGGCCCGCGCCGTGTATGTCCAGCGGGTTTTGCATTGGAACAGTTGCCAACCATTCATGGGGTTTTATTGAGCCATAATCATTACGATCATATGGATTTAGCAACGCTTGAATGGCTACATAAAAAATTCGCTATGCCGATTTATACAGGGCTTGGCAACGGGTTTTATTTGCCTAAAGAGTTCCATGTGATTGAAATGGATTGGTGGCAGGAAATTCCTTATCACGAGTTAAGAATTGTTTATACACCTGCTCAACACGGTTCGGGGCGGGGCTTACGTGACCAAAATAAAGCACTTTGGGGTGGCTTTTCGGTTTTAGCAAAAACAGGACATTGTTTTTTTGCTGGTGACACTGGCTATGCAGGGCACTTCAAACAGATACATGCACGTTATGGCGCACCGCGTGTTGCCTTACTTCCAATCGGAGCTTATGAACCGCGTAAACTAATGAGCTATGTTCATATGAATCCTCAAGATGCAGTTCATGCACATTTAGATTTACAAGCGCATCGGTCTGTTGCGATTCACTATCGAACTTTTCAGTTAACAGATGAAGATCGGGAAGATCCTGAACATGCGTTAGCTCAAGCGATTAAAGCATCATCAAAACTTGCTAATCCTTTTTATTGCATTCGAGAAGGGCATAAATTGACTGTCTAAAACGCTATTATTTTTTATATTAAAAAAGCCAGTTCAATTTGAACTGGCTTTTTATTATTTTGACTAAAATTAAGCTAAGTCAAAACGGTCAAGGTTCATAACTTTTGTCCATGCTGCAACAAAGTCTTGAACAAATTTTTCTTTACCGTCGGTTTGAGCATAAACTTCTGCTAATGCACGTAAGATTGAGTTCGAACCAAAGACTAAATCATTACGTGTCGCAGTAAATTTGACTGCACCTGTCTTACGGTCTTTGCCTTCAAATACTTCACTTGTTGAATCAACAGGTGCCCATACATTCGACATGTCGAGTAAGTTCGTAAAGAAATCTGTGCTGAGTACACCAACTTGCTGAGTGAATACACCATGTTGTGAACCATCCCAATTGGTGCCCAGTACACGTAAACCACCAATTAATGCAGTTAATTCTGGTGCAGTCAAAGTCAGTTGTTGGGCTTTATCAATCAATAAGATTTCAGCTGGTGTGTTAATACCTTCTTTCTTCCAGTTTCTAAAGCCATCAGCAGCGCCGAGTAGTAATTGAAAAGTTTCGATATCAGTTTGACTTTGTAATGCATCAACGCGACCAGGAGCAAATGGAACGTTAACGTTAAAACCTGCCGCTTGAGCAGCTTGCTCTACACCAACGTTACCTGCAAGCACAATTAAGTCAGCCAATGACAATTGAGTTGATGGTTTGAGTTCTTCAATTTTAGTTAAAGTCTCAACAGCTTTTTTATTTACTTCCCAACCACGTTGAGGAGTTAAAGCAATACGTGCACCGTTTGCACCACCGCGTTTGTCTCCACCACGGAATGTTGATGCTGATGCCCAACCAAGAGAAACTAACTCTCCAGCAGATAATCCTAATGCAGCGATTTTTGCTTTTGCATCAGCAATGCTTGCAGCAGATGGAATAGCGCTGGCAGCAGGTAATGGGTCCTGCCAAATTAAATCTTCAGCAGGGACTTCAGGACCTAAATAACGCGCTTTTGGACCCATATCGCGGTGAGTTAATTTGAACCATGCGCGAGCAAAAGCATTTGCAAACGCTTGAGGGTCGTCATGGAAGCGACGAGAGATCTTTTCAAACTCAGGGTCAAAACGTAAGGTCAAATCTGTTGTCAGCATTGTTGGCTTACGTTTAACTGATGGGTCGAAAGGATCAGGAATGATTGCTTCGGCATCTGCTGCTACCCATTGAATTGCACCAGCCGGTGAACGCTCTTGTACCCACTCGTATTTGAATAGGTTTTCAAAGAAGTGATTGCTCCATTGTGTTGGCGTTTGTGACCAAATCACTTCTAAACCTGAAGTAATCGCATCTTTACCAACACCTGTACCAAAGCTATTTGACCAGCCAAAGCCCATTTGCTCAATTGGTGCTCCTTCTGGATCAGCATGAACATGATCAGCAGAGGCTGCCCCATGAGTTTTACCTAAAGTATGACCACCTGCAATCAAAGCAACAATTTCTTCATCATCCATTGCCATGTTGCCAAAAGTCGCACGAATAAACGGTGCAGCTGATCTTGGGTCACCACTGGCTTCTGGACCTTCAGGGTTTACATAAATTAGACCCATTTCGGTTGCAGCAAGATTACTGCCTGCCAAAGCTTCAGAGTTACGATGAGCTAACCATTCTTTTTCATCGCCCCAGTTTACATCGTTGTCTGGTTCCCACACATCTTCACGACCAGCACCAAAACCAAAGGTACGGAAGCCAGAAGACTCAAGTGCAATGTTTCCGGCAAGAATAAATAAATCTGCCCATGATATTTTTTGACCGTATTTTTGTTTAACTGGCCATAATAAACGACGTGCTTTATCTAAACTTGCATTGTCAGGCCAGCTATTTAAAGGAGCAAAACGTTGTTGACCACGACCCGCACCACCACGGCCATCACCCATACGATAAGTACCGGCAGCATGCCATGCTAAACGAATAAATAAACCTGTGTAACTTCCCCAATCGGCTGGCCACCAATCTTGAGAATCGGTTAATACATTTTTGATATCGGCTTTGAGCGCGTAGTAGTCAATTTTTTTAAATTCTTCGCGGTAATTAAAATCTTTACCAAGTGGGTTAGAGCGTTCCGAGTGTTGATTGAGCAAGTCAACGCGTAATTGATTTGGCCACCAGTGCAGATTAGTCGTGCCACCACCGACTGTGACTTGCGGTTTTGAGTTATGACCTGAAAAAGGACATTTTGATTCGTTTGACATGATTATATTCTCTCTGGGTAATATTTATTTGAGCTCTTAATGGAACCGAAGGCTCATTTTCCTGGACTTCTGGGTTAAAAAAATGATGCATATCGAATAAAGAAATGAGAGAACAAGTGGTGAGATAAACCGTTTTAAAATTTTTCACTGTTATGTCAGCTCATCATTTTTACTCAACAATACATGAGTTTCCTTTGTTTATTATTCCTTCAATTTACTGCATGAAGGCTAAAAAACAAGTGGGAAAATGGTTCGAATTTTGCAAATAATGATGCATGGCATGAGCTCCTTAATCATTGAAACATCGCAATATCTTTCAATTTCGTTCTTTAAATATACTAGAATCTGATCATTTATTTTTCAAATGGATTAAATTGGCTATATTAATAGATAAAACCGATTTTAACGGTGAAGTAAAATTGTTGAGTACGGTAAATGTGAATCTGAAAATAAAAGAGAAAATCTAAAAAATAGTTCAATAAAAAAGGAGAGTTAAAACTCTCCTTTTAAAGTATTTATACGGTTACAAGACGGTTAGATTTAACCATATCGGCTAAACCATGCGTTTTAAAGTAGTACTCAAGCCAGCTTTTTACAATAAGCGGATTATTCATTTTCATGACATCATCAAGTAACTTTTGGGCATCTGTCATTGGTACATGACAAATTGCTTTACGTACACGCAAGATGTTGCTTGAACTCATAGAAAGGGTATTAAAGCCCATTGCCATCAGTAAGATTGCGGATAATGGATCACCTGCCATCTCACCACAAATACTTACTGGTTTCTGGTATTTGTGACATTCCTTCACCAGTCGGGTCAAGGCACGCAAAATGGAAGGATGGAAGTGTGAATATACGCTGGCCACATGCGGGTTATTACGGTCCACTGCAAGCAAGTATTGAGTTAAATCATTTGAACCAACCGAGAAGAAATCGACAAGCTCTGCAAACTCATCAATTTGTAGCAGTACACTTGGTACCTCTACCATAATCCCGATTTTTGGTTTAGTAATTTTAACTTGCTCTTCTTCTTGTACAGCTATCCAGTCACGCTCAAGTAAATAAAGTACTTCTTCGACTTCACTGACTGTTGTCACCATTGGCAATAGAATATGCAAATTATTTAAGCCAATACTGGCTTTGAGCATTGCACGGATTTGTGCCGAGAAAATCTCTGGATGATCGAGCGTAAAACGAATACCACGCCATCCTAACGCCGAGTTTTCTTCTTCAATACTGAAGTATGGCAAGTCTTTATCGGCACCAATATCGAGGGTCCGCATGACCACTGGTTTATTGGCAAAGTGACTCAACTGTTGACGATAGATAGCACGCTGTTCTTCTTCACCCGGGAAACGTTCCCGTAACATGAATGGAATTTCACTTCGATATAAGCCTACACCTTGCGCACCGCGTTGTACGCCGCGAACAACATCAATCATGAGACCTGTATTTACAAAAAGTTGGACAGAAACCCCATCTGGAGTAATCGCTTCTTTAGTCTCGTATTGTTTGAGATCTTTTGCGATTTGCTCATCTTCTTTTTGAATTTCTTTATAGCGTTGACGTAAACGACGTGGAGGATTTACAAAAACACGGCCTTGATAAGCATCCACAATCATTTCCGCGTCATCAAGCGTGTTAACAGGTAGCTCAGTTACACCAACGACAGTTGGGATACCTAATGCGCGTGCCACAATTACCATATGCGAGTTAGCAGCACCTTCTGAGGTTACAATGGCTGCAATATTATCTACCGGTAATTCCACGAGCGCAGCAGTACTAATTTCTTCACCAATTAAAATACTGTCTGGGCTGAGTTCACGGTGGCTTGAATCTTCTTCTTGCAAAGAAGCTAAAATACGCCGTCCTAAATCTTTAAGGTCGGAAACTCGTTCGCGAAGATAGTCATCTTCCATTTGTGCAAATAGGGCAGTGTGTTTTTCAATTACACGACGTACAGCACCTTGTGCCCAATGACCATCACGAATCAGATCTTTAATTTCTGCAGGTAATGCATTTTCATCTAGCATTCTTAAGAACACGCTAAATAAAGCGCGTTCTTCGGCCATGAGTGAATCATGCATTTTTTCATCTAAAGAACGAATCTCGGAACGAACTGATGAAATCGCTTGGTCTAGAAGACGAAGTTCATGGCTAATATCTTCTGCTTCACGGTCAGGTACTGCACCCAAATCGGCAGGTGGATATAAAATAATAGCGCGACCTAACGCAACACCACCTGCACCTGAAGCACCTTGGAAGGTTTTATAGGCAGGTCCATTGCTTGGCTTACGAAATACATCGATATTGCCAACCGCGTGAGCATGCGCAATCACCCCAGAAAGTTGAGCACAGAGCGTAACTAAAAAGGATTCGGCTGCTTCGCTAAAGTCTTGAGGAAGTCTATTTTGGACAACTAAAACGCCCATAACCTTACGACGGTACATGACAGGTACGCCGAGGAATGAGTTATAAATTTCTTCGCCCGTTTCAGGTAAATACAAGAAGCGCTCGTGCTTTGGTGCATTGTCAAGGTTAACAATTTCTTCACGTTGCCCAACCAGACCAACCAAGCCTTCACCTAACTGCAATGAGACATGGCCAACTGATTCTGGATTTAAGCCTTTTGAGGCCATCAAGACATAACGCTGGTTGCGTTCATCGAGTAAATAAATAGAGCAAACATCCACTTTCATGGCCTCAGCAACCTGATTGACCATAATGTCTAACGATTCATGCAAACTCACGGACGCATTAATCTCTTGGACAATGCGTCTTAGAGTGTCGAGTTGCATGTTTGACATGGATGTATACTCCAGTATTTTTTAGACTATGAATGTATTTATAACAGCACTTTTAATAAAAATCATTTGCTAGATAAATGATTTTTAGGGTAATTGTTGCAACGGCAACTGTGTACACAACTCCACCATGGCTTTTCGGTAAACATCACGCTTGAAGTTCACCACTTGACCAAGAGGATACCAATAGCTAACCCACTGCCATTCATCGAATTCGGGTGGGTCTGAGAGGTTTAACTGAATATTTTTTGCAGGCGCAGTTAACTTCAGTAAAAACCATTTTTGTTTCTGTCCGATACATACGGGGTCAGAGTCTGACCGAATGTACCGATGTGGCAAACGATAACGCAGCCATCCCTTGGTTTGCGCAATAATCTGGACATGTTCGGGCAATAAGCCGATTTCTTCTCTCAGTTCTCGAAAAAGTGCCTGTTCAGGTGTTTCTCCAAACTGGATGCCTCCTTGTGGAAATTGCCAAGCATTGTGACCAATGCGCTTTGCCCATAAAACCTGTCCATCATCGTTTGCCAAAATGATCCCGACATTGGGTCGGAAACCTTCTGAGTCGATCATTTGGCTACCTAAATATTTATCTATATCGTTGACTTTAATCGCGGGGACAAACACTTTTTTATGTCCAGCTCGAAAAGATCAAAGTAAAATGTTTAAATTGCTACGATCTTAACGAATTTCTATCGACTAGCGGAGATAGATTTACATTTTTTTTCTTAAATTTCAGTTTAAACGAGAATTTTCATGAAACTGGCGTTGTTTGATTTAGACCATACCTTGTTAAATACCGATTCAGACCACTCGTGGGGTGAATTTTTAGTCAACGAAGGTTTGGTTGATCCGGTTCATCATCGTCAGATGAATGATAAATTTTATGAAGATTACAAAGCAGGCCAACTTGACCCATATGCTTATAATGAATTCGTTTTTGGTTTCTTAACAAAGCATGACAATAACTACTTAACAGAGCTTCACCAATTGTTCATGCAAAAAGTGATTCGTCCACAAATGCGCCCTAAAGGCTTCGATGCGATTAAGAAACATCAAGACTTAGGTCATACTATTGTGGGTATTACGGCAACAAGTGATTTTATTACCGCACCAATTTTCCGTGAATTTGGTATTACTGAAATTTTAGCGACCAATGCTGAAGTTGTTGACGGTAAATATACCGGTAAAGTTGCGGGCTTGGCATGTTATCAAAAAGGTAAACTTGCACGTCTTGACGACTGGTTGGCTGGACGCAGCGTATCTGAGTCTTGGGCGTATTCAGATTCAATCAATGACCGTTTTTTACTTGAATATGCAACGCATGCGATTGCTGTAAACCCTGATGATCGCCTAGAAAAGTTAGCTCAAGAGCACAACTGGGAAATTCAGGACTGGTCGATTTAAGATGATCGAGTTGGAAGAGCTATGCGGTATTTAAGGTCTTCCAATTCTTAAATCATTATATTTAAAATCATTTTTATATTTCTTGAAAATCCTAATCCAAAAATAAATATTGATAAGTTCAATAAAAATAAATTTTAAAAATGAGGTAATAATGTCAAAAACACCACAGATTAAATTACCAAGCCAACTTTGGAATGATCAAAGTATTGATTTAACACGCCATCGCTATCAGGGGAAATTACTGAGCAAAAGTGAAGGTTTTAAATTAGGTAAGGCTCAACGTAAAAAAGTACCACGTGAACAGTTGTCAAAGCTCTCTGAACGACCAAAAGATACAACTGCTTTAACGATCTATGATTGGAGTAACCAAGGAAGGTTAGAGAAACTCAAACCGATTCGTGCAAAACGGATGAGTGTTTCACCGTTTACATTTTATCGTGGCATGCCTTCTTTGATGTTATTTGACCAAGCATGGGAGCAAATAAATACAGGTTTATTTCAGCAAATTTGTGGTGATTGTCATTTAAGTAATTTTGGTGGTTTTGCAAGTCCAGAACGTAACCTGTTATTTGGAATTAATGATTTTGATGAAACTTTAGTTGCCCCGTTTGAATGGGATGTAAAGCGTTTAGCAACCAGCTTTGTGATTGCAGCACGCGATATTAATCTTGCAGATAAAGTGGGTTTAAGAGCAATTAAAATAATGCTGAATAGTTACCGTCAGCACTTATTAGAAAATGCGAAACTTTCACCACTACAAGTTTGGTATGAAAAAATTGATGCCATTACCTTATTAGAAAATACTGAATGCCGAAAACTTAGAAAGAAAAGCGAAAAGGATATTGATTCGGCACAGAAAAAAACGGTGTATTCTGTTTTGCCGAAGCTTACCCAACAAGACCAAGAGACAGGATTGCGTCATTTTGTAGATGATCTACCGTTATTATGGCACCCCAGTGCAGATGAACCATTTAGTAAAGATGTTGATGTATTCTTTCAACAATACCGTGATTCTTTGAAATATGATCGCCAAGTACTTTTTGATCGTTATCAATGTACAGATGTGGCCTTTAAAGTGGTTGGTATTGGAAGTGTTGGTACCAGATCTGCGATTGCATTATTTCAAGATGCAGATCGGGAACCGTTAATTTTACAAATGAAAGAAGCGAATCCATCAATTCTTAGTCCGTTATTTGTAGAAAAAGTAAATCACGAAGGTGAACGTGTGGTACATGGTCAGCAACTCATGCAGGCCGCAAGTGATATATTTCTTGGATTTTCTTCAATATCAAATCAACATTTTCATGTACGTCAGTTACGTGATATGAAAATCTCTTTTAATCTTAATGATATGGATGAGGAATATTTCTATAAGTATGCTGAAGATTGTGGCTTAGCTTTAGCGCATGCCCATGCAAAATCTGGAAATGCAGATGTACTTATGGGATATCTTGGAGAGGGTGATACGATTGTAGACGTATTACAAACGTATGCAGAGGAATATGCAGAGCGTAATTTAAACGACTATCAGCAATTTATGAATGAAATTGCTGATAGTCAGATTCAGCTCGCTGGAGATGATGCGCTTTAATAAATTACTTAACTTTGCCTGTGGTATACCAAATATTTGGATCAGGGTTTTGTTGATGCCAAAGCTTAAATTGAGCCCGCCATTGCTGAAAGGGTGCTGATAAAGTAGGGCGTGGGTCATCACTTAAACTATAAGCCATGCCTTCTACTAGCCATTTAGGTTTAGTCAGCATTGCAATATTTCCCCATTCTTCGGCTTGTCGGTGATGAATAAGTTCATGGGTGATGTAGAAATCTTTCCAGCCTCGCGGTGCAACCAATAACCCCAAATTGCCAACTGCTTTTGCGGCTGCTTTTTCCATACCAAAGGTATTGGCACATTGTGGAGTTGAGCAAAAAACCATAGTGGGCTGTTGATGAAAAGCACCTACTTTATCTTGGGTTTCTTGTAATGCACGATTATAAAGTGTCTTTGCAAGAGGGTGTGTCTTTGGGTCATCTACACATATATGATCTTCACAATGTAATAGTGAAAGATGATGTGCGAAAACAACACGTATCGGTTTAAACCAGATCAATGTTGCAAGAATTAAGATCGCTAAAGTTACGAATCCGTATAAACCAATTTTAATTATCTTTGAATATTGATTATTCACGATCATGAATCTTAAGTGAAAAGTGTAATGATAGTAGAGTAAAGGGTATATATTTACAGTATCATTTCCGATCAATATATGACTTTATTAATTAAAATATAGCATGGCTAAAAACAGACGTACTAAAAATGAAAGCAGCAATAATTTCTTTGAAGAATTTATAGATCAGCTTATTGCCGCTATTTTTGGTGAATTATTTATTTATATCATTGCCTTACTGTTTATGAGTGCAATTGGTGGAATTATTTTTGCTGCTATATTTTTCAGTTGGGGCGTTCTGTTTTTACTACTGCCTTTCGCAGTTTTGATTTATATCCTTTTTAAAAAATATAGTCATTAATACAGTTATTCCTGCATCATTTTAATCAACTCTTGCATAGCTCTAGATTGTGTACGTGCAGGGTGCCATACCATACCTAATTGGCGATTCATCTCGACATCTAAATCAAGCTGCTGCATATCCTGATTCAGTAGAGTTTTTGGTAAAACTGACCAACCTAAACCAATCGACACCAACATACGAATTGACTCTAGTGGATTATTACTCATGGTGATTTTGGGTTTAAGTCCTTGTTTTTCGAACTCAGCCAAAGTGATTTGAGCCGTATAAGTCTGTGCAGCTGGTAATAAACTTGGGTATTCGATTAAGTCTTGTAAGGTCAAATTCTTTTTCTGAGCCAATGGATGAAATGGGGCAGCTACAAAAACTAAAGGGTCATTCCAGATGGTAATGTAGTTAAGACGCTCATCTCCTGAAGGAGGAAGCGTTAAAAATGCAAGTTCTAAATCACCAGCAAGGACCTGTTCGTGTGCTTGTTCAGAGTCAACAAAATGCACGTCTAGAGTGACTTGTGGAAACTGCTGAACAAAATGCTTAAGTGGGGCAGGTAAATGATGTAAACCAATATGGTGACTCGTACCGACTTTTAAACGGCCTTGTATTTGCGTTTGTTCATGACTCAGTGTGTGGTGAATATCTTTAAGTTCATTTAACCAGTTTTTGACTTTTGGTAATAACGAATGTGCAGCATGAGTGGCTTGGACCCCACGTCCTGCCGACTCAAATAGCTTTACGCCGAAGTATTCTTCGAGGCTATGAATACGTTTGGTTACAGCAGGCTGGGTAATAAAGAGTTGATCTGCAGCTACAGAGATAGACCCTGTTTCCATAACTTTAACAAAAGCTTCAAAGGCTGCAAGATTCATAATACAACTCTACTTGGGATAGAAAAAATCGAGAGAGGCTAAAGTCGCCAAGCCAAAATCGTATCATGCTTGCAGCTAAACGTTCTATAAACTTGTGATTTGGCGTATTAATCTTAACCTAAGCAGTTGTCTCTTTTTCGTTTAAGGCTGAAATACGACGGTCTTTTGCTGCCCATACTTTTTCATGAAAGAAAAATGCAAATGCTTGTACTGTTGGTTCTAACATACTTAAGGTTAAAGCCATCCAAATGTTACCTGTTACAAAGTACGCGACTAGCATTGCTACCGTAATATGCATAATGTAGTAACTTAAGGTTTTCTTTAATGTACGTTGGTTGTTTACAACGAATTTTTGAATATTAGCCATCATCATTCTCTCTACCTATATTTGATATTTTTAGTATAGAGATGAGAGTATAAGATTAAAAATGGATTATGCAAATGATAATCATTAGCAAAACCGATTTGAATATTTTTGAACAATATAAATAAACACGGGAATGATTCCTAAAAGTTTTCTAATTTATAAAAATGATAAATTAGATTTATGTGAAACTCTGGCTATAATCGAAGAAAGATTAGAATTACCCAGTCCAATGGAGCAAGACGACATGGCAGGCAAAACTTTATATGACAAATTGTGGGATGACCACGTAGTTTCACAGCGTGATGATGGTTCGTGCTTACTTTATATCGACCGTCATTTATTGCATGAAGTAACGAGTCCACAAGCATTTGAAGGTTTGCAACTCGCGGGTCGTCAACCATGGCGTTTAAGTGCAAACGTGGCTACACCAGACCATAACGTTCCAACCTCTAAAAAAGAGCGTGATCAGGGCATCGCTGGTATTGAAGATGATACGTCTCGTATTCAAGTTCAAACTTTAGATGATAACTGTAAGGCTTTTAATATTGTTGAGTTTGGTATTAATGACATTCGCCAAGGTATTGTGCATGTTGTTGGACCTGAACAGGGCTTAACTTTGCCGGGCATGACTGTGGTGTGCGGTGACTCACATACAGCTACTCACGGTGCTTTTGGTTGTTTGGCTCATGGTATTGGAACTTCAGAAGTTGAACACGTTTTAGCGACACAATGTTTGATTCAGAAAAAATCTAAAAATATGTTGGTTCGTGTTGATGGCGTTTTAGGTAAGGGCGTAACACCAAAAGATGTCGTGTTGGCCATTATCGGTAAAATCGGTACTGCAGGCGGTACGGGTTACGCAATTGAGTTCGGTGGTCAGGTTTTCCGTGATATGTCGATTGAAGGACGTATGACGGTATGTAACATGGCAATTGAAGCGGGTGCTCGTGTGGGTATGGTTGCAGTTGATGATAAGACTATCGAATACGTAAAAGGCCGTAGCTACGCACCAAAAGGTGAGCAGTGGGAACAAGCGGTTGCTTACTGGAACACTTTACATTCAGATGATGATGCTGTTTTTGATGCTGTAGTTGAGTTAAATGGCGCAGAGATTGAACCACAAGTATCTTGGGGAACTTCACCTGAGATGGTGATTCCAGTGTCGAAAGCTGTACCAACTTTAGAACAAGCGAAAGATGACGTACAACGCAGTGACTGGACGCGTGCGTATCAATATATGGGTTTAAATGCAGGTCAAGCATTGGGTGATATTCAACTTGACCGTGTGTTTATTGGTTCTTGCACTAACTCACGTATTGAAGATATCCGTGCTGCTGCTGAGGTGGTTAAAGGCCGTAAAGTGGCTTCTAGCATTAAGCAAGCGATGATTGTTCCGGGTTCTGGTTTAGTGAAACAGCAGGCAGAAAAAGAAGGTTTGGATAAAATTTTCTTGGAAGCTGGCTTTGAATGGCGTGAACCGGGTTGTTCAATGTGTTTAGCAATGAACGCAGACAAATTACAACCGGGCGAACACTGTGCATCGACATCAAACCGTAACTTTGAAGGTCGTCAAGGTAATGGTGGTCGTACTCACTTGGTCAGTCCGGCAATGGCAGCTGCTGCTGCAATCGCAGGTCATTTTGTTGACGTTCGTTCATTTTAATTCGGTCTGGAGCAAACCATGAAAGCTTATACAGTTGAACAAGGTATCGTTGCACCATTAGATCGTGCCAATGTCGATACAGATTTAATTATTCCAAAACAGTTTTTAAAATCGATTAAACGTACTGGGTTTGGCGACAACTTATTTGATGAACTTCGTTATTTAGATGAAGGTTACCCAGGTCAAGATAACTCGGTACGTCCAAAAAATCCGAACTTTGTTTTGAATCAGCCTCGTTATCAGGGCGCAACTGTTTTAATTGCTCGTACTAACTTTGGTTGTGGTTCAAGTCGTGAGCATGCACCTTGGGCATTAAACGAATATGGTTTTCGTACCGTTATTGCACCAAGCTTTGCCGATATCTTCTTTAATAACTGTTTTAAAAACGGGATGTTACCAGTCATTTTGCCTGAGAATATTGTTGATCAGTTATTTAAAGAATGTGCTGCGAATGAAGGTTATCAATTAACTATTGATTTAGCTGCGCAAGAAGTACGTACACCAACTGGCGAAGCGTTTAAATTCGAGGTAGATCCATTTCGTAAGCATTGCTTGTTAAATGGCTTGGATGATATTGGTTTAACTCTTCAAAATGCGGATGCAATTCGCGCTTATGAAGAAAAAACTAAACAGGTTCGTCCTTGGGTATTCCAAGAGATAAATTAACCTTTTGGTACATTTTAAACATAGTCATGGCGTCGTGTTCAAACTCTTGCTAACATGCTAAAGCATAACAACAGCTTAAAATTATGCACTAGATGAGGATTGGGCTTGAACAATGAAGAGGAACGTTACTCATAGCTTTTTGTTGGGCCTTTGCGCAATAACACTAAGTGCTTGTCAGAGCACTCATAATGTAGTTGATACTGTTCGTATTAAGCAGGCTGAACAAGAACATTTGGGGCAAAATGCAGCAATATATTGTTCGGGCGCAAAAAGTTGCGAATTTGAACGGCTAAATGATATTACTGTTGTTGATGCACAGACACGTAGAATTAGTAATCAGGCAATTCATCAAGGAATTGTAAGATTAAATGGTTCGGTGTTGAGTCAAAGCAATAGCTTGTATCTATCTGTGCCTGCGAAACAATATGAAGTGGTGATTCGTTACTATCCGATTTCTCCAGATCGGGCAGAAACGATCCATGTTATTCACCAATTCAAAGCTAATCATCGCTATATGTTTAAAATGTACCGAGACAAATCTAACCGTTCGGGTAGTTTGCTCAATGTTTCTGTACCAGATCCATTATGTGTTGACTTAGAGCAGGATGGGCGTGTAATTCGCCGTTTTTGTCGACCATTTGATGTAACCACAGGACTCGGTGAATTTCTCGAACAGAAAAAACTAACACCACGACAGTCATAACGCTGTCTTGTCTTTGAAAATGGAAAACTTCATGTCTAAACAGATTTTAATTTTGGCTGGTGATGGAATTGGTCCTGAAATTGTTGGGGCAGCAGAAAAAGTATTAAATAAAGTAAATGAAAAATTTAATTTGTCGTTGACTTGGGAACATGGCCTATTGGGTGGTGCAGCGATTGATGCTCATGGTGAACCGTACCCAGCTGTAACAAGCGAGCAAGCAAAGAAAGCTGATGCCATTTTATTAGGTGCCGTTGGCGGACCAAAATGGGACACTATTGAACGCTCTATTCGCCCTGAACGCGGTCTTTTAAAAATTCGTAGTGAACTTAACTTGTTTGCTAACTTGCGCCCAGCGATTTTATATCCACAATTAGCCGATGCTTCTAGCTTAAAGCCTGAGATTGTTGCTGGTTTAGATATTTTAATTGTTCGTGAATTAACCGGTGGTATCTACTTTGGTCAGCCACGTGGTATCCGTGAACTCGAAAATGGTGAAAAACAAGGCTATAACACTGACGTTTATTCTGAAAGTGAAATTAAACGCATTGCAAAAGTGGCTTTTGAACTTGCAGGATTACGTGGTGGTAAAGTTTGTTCTGTAGATAAAGCAAACGTTTTAGAAGTGACAGAGCTTTGGAAGCAAACGGTTACTGACTTACAGCAAGTAAACTATCCAAATATTCAGCTTTCACATATGTATGTGGATAATGCTGCAATGCAACTTGTACGTGCGCCTAAACAGTTTGACGTCATCGTTACTGGTAACTTGTTTGGCGATATCTTATCTGACGAAGCAGCGATGCTTACAGGTTCAATTGGTATGTTGCCATCAGCTTCTTTAGATGAAAGCGGTAAAGGCATGTATGAACCTTGTCATGGTTCGGCGCCTGATATTGCAGGTCAAAATGTGGCAAACCCATTAGCAACCATTCTTTCTGTTGCAATGATGCTTCGTTATACCTTCCGTGAAGAAGCTGCTGCTAAAGCAATTGAAGATGCAGTAGGACAAGTACTTGATCAAGGTTTCCGTACAGCCGATATTATGTCTGAAGGCATGACTAAAGTAGGTACAGCCGAGATGGGTGCAGCAGTCGTTGCCGCTCTTGCTTAATCGCTACTTTGGTAAAAAACGCAGCCTAATCGCTGCGTTTTTTTATTGTCGAAAAGTTTTAACAGGCTTTGCCCTGATATTGGATTGATTCAGCAATGTCATTTTTAAGCTGAAAAATAACTTTGCAACTAAAATTAACATCGTAAGAATTGCTTCCTAAAGACCCCGATTGAATAGGGACTGGATTACCACCCATCTCTACATTACTCACCATTGGAATGGGAATACTTAATGGCCGTAAAATTGTGTAGATGAGTTGATTTGGTGTTTTTTGTGGAACCTGAGCAATTTGAAAACCAAGACCACGCAAGTTTATTTCTTGCTGAATGACGGTCGATGATTTGCCCAGAAAGCCTTTTAAATATTCTTGTAAATCTATAGATTGCCGTGGATGAGTTGCACAACCGTTAAAATGAATAAGTATCACTGAGAGTAAACTTATTCGACATAGGGTCTGTATATTCATTTTTCTCTCTATCACATTATATTTATTATTAGATAACGGTAGGTTGGATTGCCTGGCTTGTAAAGAAAAAAAGGGAGTTTATGATAAATGGAGAATGAGTTTATCTAGGGATTCATACTCATATCCAAAAGGCTTTATAATTATTTTGCAAAAAACTTAAGGAAAACATGATGAAAAAAATACTTTTAGCATTTTTATGCAGCTTTGGAGTAACAGCGGTATATGCCGATAATTGTGACACTACTCGTAATACTTATGATGATATTTACTGTACAAATAAAATCTATGCGAGTGCTGATGCAGACTTGAATAAAAACTATCAGGCATTAAGAGCAAAATTGAATACGGCGCAAAAAAATACGCTTAAGAAGTCTCAACTTGCTTGGATACGTCAACGTGATGCTGAATGTACAGATTCAAATAGAAATAGTGTAGACGTGCAATGCCGTTTACAGACAACGCAAGAAAGAAACCATTGGCTGCAAGAAAGATTGCGTGAATGCCAAACAGTTGGATGTAAAACCAGTCGATTAAGTGAATAAATAACGCAATAAAAAAGCCACTTCATGATGTGGCTTTTTTGCATTCACTAAT
Organism: Acinetobacter nosocomialis; assembly: GCA_025736915.1. Taxonomy (GTDB): domain Bacteria; phylum Pseudomonadota; class Gammaproteobacteria; order Pseudomonadales; family Moraxellaceae; genus Acinetobacter; species Acinetobacter nosocomialis_A. The sequence continues at coordinate 2,431,436 of CP107049.1, forward strand.
TAGCGAGCACGGTACGTAATACGACCTTTAGTTAAGTCATATGGAGTCATTTCGACTTTCACACTGTCGCCAGTAAGAATACGGATATAGTGTTTACGCATTTTACCAGAAATGTGTGCAATAACTTCGTGACCGTTTTCAAGACGTACACGGAACATCGTATTAGGAAGCGTTTCGGTGACAACGCCTTCGAACTCAATGAGTTCCTCTTTATTGGCCATAGCCTACCTGATGATCAAATTGGAAAGGCGCAAATTATAGTCAATTTATTTAAAAAAAACAAGATAGACATCTTCTTGTTAAAGCATCTGGTTAAACTATGACTAGTAAAAAAAGATGCAATTTTTTTCACAAAACAACTCTAATTCTGTTGTCAGTTTGGTCAATCAACGCTAATCTAAAATCATAGTTATTAGGGACTGTTCATGAAAAAAGAGTCAACAGCTCCTAAGTATCAATGAAGTATCTACATGGAAGGGCACTGCGTGGGTCAGCTAACAGATGCATCAGTTGTATTACGTTTTGGCTATCAAGCAATTCGTCGTGCAGGATTGCCAACAGAAGAAATATTAACTAAAGCGGGAGTCGCTTTAAATCAGGTCGATACTAATGCACGTACTCCGTTAAGTGCACAGTATGCCTTTTGGACTGCAGCTCAGGAAGTCAGTAAAGATCCAGACATCGGTTTGCATTTAGGTGAACATTTGCCTTTATACCGCGGTCAGGTGATTGAACATTTATTCATTAGTAGTGAAACCTTTGGTGAAGGGCTTAAGCGAGCTTTGGCTTACCAACGTCTAATTAGTGATGCATTCGATGCAAAACTGGTGGTTGAAGATGGACGCTGCTATTTGACTAATGGTGAGCAAGTGGGAGCCGACAACCTTGTAAATCGTCATTTTTCAGAATGTGCGATTTCTGGTGTGCTTCGATTCTTCAAATTTATTACCGAAGGGCAGTTTCATCCTATCTTCATCGATTTTAACTTTAGTGAAGGTGCTTCGGAGGATGAATATTTCCGAGTTTATGGCTGTCCGGTAAGTTTAGGGCAAAAAGAAACAAGGCTATATTTTGACCCTGCCATTTTAGACTTCCAGCTTTGGCAAGCAGAGCCTGAACTATTGCAATTGCATGAGCAGCTCGCAATTGAAAAGCTACAAGAACTGGCTCGTTATGATTTAGTAGGTGAAGTTCGTCGTGCGATTGGTTCGACACTTGAAAGTGGAGAAACCACGCTAGAAACTGTAGCAGCTCAATTAAATATTACACCGCGCCGTTTACGGACACAGTTAAGCGAAGCAAATACTAGTTTCCAGCAAATACTTTCTGACTATCGTTGTCGTTTAGCTAAAAAACTTTTGGCAAATACCAGTGAGAGCGTAGAGCGTATTGTGTATTTAACGGGTTTCTCTGAACCAAGTACGTTCTATCGTGCGTTTAAACGATGGACCAATGAAACACCAGTTGAGTACCGTAAGCGTAAACAACACCGTTAATAAAAATGGGTTAAACCTACTCAGGTAGGTTTAACCAATGGGGCCCAAGTGGTGGCTGTGGCAAGTCAAATTGCTCGGGATAATAACATTGAATAAAGTAGAGACCGTCAGGTGGAGCCGTGACACCTGCCGCTTTACGATCTTGTGCTGCAAACATCGCATCGATATGGTCTATTTCATACATACCTTGACCAATTTCCAGTAAGCATCCAACAATATTACGCACCATATGGTGTAAAAAACCATCTGCCTGAATATCTAAGACCAAGTAGCGGCCATGTTCAAATAGACGGCAATGCGTTACATGTCGTACAGGCTTATTGGACTGGCATGCTGCTGCGCGAAAGGTTTCAAAGTTATGCGTACCTTCAAATTTGCTGGCAGCTTTAATCATCTTTTGCACATCTAGCTGTTGGTAAATGTGCGTGACCTGTTTATGTAAGAGGGCTGGGCGACAAGGAGCGTTATAAATAACATAGCGGTAACGTCGAGCCGTCGCCTTAAAGCGCGCATGAAAGTTTTCATCCATCAGTTTAATCCACTGAATGGAAATATCTTTAGGTAACTGACTATTTGCTCCTCTTAACCATCCCGTCTCTGGACGAATGGCATTCGTATCGAAATGAGCCACCATATTCGTTGCATGTACTCCCGCATCTGTTCGGCCTGCACCGTGAAGTGCAATAGGTTCATCTGCAATTTTACTAAGTACACGCTCAATTGTTTCCTGAACGCTGGCAACGCCTGGCTGTTGTGTTTGCCAACCTCGATATTGAACTCCGCTAAACTCAATACCGACCGCATAACGTTGCATAGCTTTACCTCTATTTAATGCAAATTTTCATTCCAATGGCTGAGCCATTGTTCTGGGGTTGGGTATTTTAAATAGATTTGAAGTGCTTTTGCATAAAGATCTGCATGGCTATGCGCATCATTAATGACAATTTTTGCAGTTTTGGCCCAAGCACTAATTGCATAACGTTGATCAATGCCGCCAAAGGTCACTTGTGTCGCCAGGATTGGAACACAACCATGAGCATACAGTTCATCTAAGGTTGCCAATAGTTCAGGGTTTACTGCGATATTACCTGTACCAAAGCCTTGTAACACCAAAAAGTGTGGTGGGGCAGGAAGTAAGTGACGTAATTGCTGTACCAAGTGCTGTGTTGCAATCGGTTGCATCATCCAGTTTAAAATTTGGAATGAAGCTGCTTTTTCAATTTGAGCATCTTGTACGATCAATTCATTTTGCTGAGGCGTAAACTCAGCTTCACTACTTAAACCTGAAAATGCATCGAGTTCAGTTGTATGCGTTTTTAAAGCAGTTTGTGCATGGAATACTTGATGATGGAATGCAAGATATGCACCTACAGGTAGGGCAATCACTTGTTCTAATGCAAGATATAAGTTCTCAATTGCATCAGTAAATTCACGAGTATTATCACCTTGAACATTGAGTAACGGGTATTGGCTACCAGTAATCACAATATGACAGCTTTGGCCTAAAAAGCGGGCTAGGGTTGCAGCCGCATAACTGAGCGTATCTGTACCGTGAATAACAACGAAATGTTGATAGCCTTCAAGTTGTAGTTGTTGTATGCGTTGAATGAGGCGTAACCAATCAGGTGCAGTACATGCACTGCTATCGACAATATTAGGTGCAGCGAAGCAGTCGACTGTTAAGTGTGGGGGAATCACTTTTTCAAGTTGAGGCAAGAATTGGTCATAAGGCATCGGAGCTAAAGGTTCACCAATGCAACCAAAAGTACCACCCATATAAAATAAGGCTATTTTTTTCATATTTTTGCAGGCATAAAAAAGCAGTCATCTCTGACTGCTTATGGTAAATCGAACAGTTCTAAGAAGCTATGCGATTAAGTAGGTTTTTCGCATGTTGTTGTTGTTCTGTGTTGAATTTTTGCTCATCAGCCTGTAGTAAATTGCGTGCTGCTTGGTTCGCTCCAAACTTAATGTATTGCTCAGCCAACTTTAAGTCGAGCTCACTTTCATTTACTTGTTTTAATTCTGGAAAAGCTTCTAGAAGTGGATCTTCTATTTGAGCTTGCGTAACTGCTTCATTGACTACATCTATAGGGTTTTGAGTTTCAAGCTCTGGTGCTGTAACTAACGTAGGCTCATCTAACGAAAACTCAAGTGGTGCGATCGAAGTCGCTTCTAATGGCGCTTGTTCTACGAGTGTAAATTCATCTAATGATGTAGCTTGTTCAACAGATTTCGTCTCTGAACTTGAAGGATTTAAGTCAAGGTTGAAATCTAATGCATTGACGCTACTCTCTTGATCTGCTTTTACCTCTACTGCTTGAGTTTTTTCCTCAGTTTCATGCTGAGGGGCCAAGTCAAAAGAAAACTCTAAATCAGCTAGCTCATTTGTTTCCTTAGATGACGATACTTCTGGTTCTTGCGGAGAATTTGATACTTCTGGTTCTATAGGTTGGCTGGTATTTTCTGTAGCCGCAGTTTTTTCGAATGAAAAGTTAAATTCTAACGGTTCAACTTCAACAGCAGGTTCTTGTTTTACCGGTGTATAGTCTTTCTGCAAGTCATCAAAAGAAGCTTCAGAAGAACTTGTTGTTAACTGGTCAAACTGAGCTGTTGTATCAAGTGTATTTTTTGGCTCTTCATACGTTTGAGCCTGAGGAAAATCAATAGCATCAGGTTGTCTTGAAGACTCATATTCTTTTTGTCTTGCTTCTGCTTTAATTGCGATTTCATTTAATGCCAAGCTGCGAATATGGCTAATAAGTTGTTGAATCGCAAATTCATCTTTTTGAGCAATATGAACTTCAAGAAGTAATAAATACAATTCGTGTTGGGTATTGTCTTTCTTTAGTGCCTGATTGACTTGAGCTTCGGCCGCAGAAAACTGTTTTTCTTGAATGAGTTGTAGAATATTTTGACGAACAGCTTCTGGTACCGGACTACTTTGTGGAAGAGCAGGAGCGACTTCTTCAACTACACTAGCTTTACTTTTTTCGCGAGAGCTTTTACTCGTTTTGGTACTCGCTTTTTTACCCGCTTTTTTACTTATACTTTTTGAGGAGGTGGTCTCTTGTTTTTGGCCATTCTCACGCTTTTTTAAAACAACGGCGACCACGAGTAATATGATAAACGGAATCACATATAACATTACTTTCCCCTTAAAAAATAAAATTTTGCAATATAAAGCGAGCTAACTCTGGTTTTAACTTAATGTTTTTGCTTGTGAGTTCGTTGCTGTGCCTGTAACTGCTGTTGTAACTCTGCCAAACGCGCATTCAGAAGTTGAATACGTTGGTCTTTTAAACTTAAAGTTTGATTTAGTTTGGTTACATTCCTTTGTAATGTAACGGTTTTTTCTCGAGTTGTCATAACTTTTACTGCTAACTCAGTATTGTTTTGACCTTGTTGTGTGCTCTTTTTTGCACTTCCATGAGTAGAATTTGGGCTGTTCTCTGCCACAATGCTCATTTCAGCTTGTTGTAAACGATATTTAGCTCTGCCAGAAGATGGTTTTGCTAAGTTGGCTTCACTCGATTTAGGTTTTGGATGTGAAGCTTTAGCTGTATTTGCTGCTGTTAAGTTTAGTGAAATTCCCTGACGTAAACGGTTTACATCACCTTGAATAAACGCATGTCGGTTTTGAGCTTGGATATCTCGCATGACCTTAGCCACAGGTTGTTTGGTCTGTGCTGCAATACGATTGGCAATAGTCCATAAAGACTCATTCCGTTGTACGACATATTTACCTGTAGGTGCTGGGCCTTTATAGGTGCTGATTTTTTGCTTTTTCGGTGTACTTTTACTTAATACATTTTTGTGTTGAACAGGCTTAGCTTGGGCTGCTTTTTTGACTGTAGTTGTTTGATTGTCATTGCTTGGTTTAAGAGGCGCAGATGGCTGTTTTTCTATAGCAGATGGCTCAGTACTCATTGCTGCTATAGTTTGCTGTGGCGCTTGAGTCGAAGGTTTTTCGGTAAAAGGCGTCGCAGGAGCAGAGCTACTCAAAGCCGGAGCAGATCCAGTGCTAATGTTTAGATTACGTTCATTAGCTGGAGTTTCGGCTACGGTTGTTGCTGTCTCAGCAGGTGTGTATCGAGTACTTTCAGGTAAGTTTAACGCAATGTCTTTTTCATTTACGATAAATTGCGGTGAAAGTGGACTTTCGTTAGCAGCGACCTTTTTTATAGGCGATGGCTTTAAAACGGTTTTAATATGTTGAAGACGAGTTGCATTACCTTCACTGACTTTTACGACAATATTCAGTTCAGGATCAATAATAGGACGAGATGAGGTAATTACAATAACGCCAGAACCTTGGCCATTTTGTCGCGTATAAAAATTCAAGTTACCAGGAGGTTGATGAGTGACTCCTAAACCATTGAGATCTTCTTGCGTGGCTAAACTGACTTGCAAGGGCGTATTTGGATCGGCTTGCTGAAAATTCATTTCTGCATACAGTAATTCCCCAGGCGCAGATTGAATTTGAATAGGATCTAATGTAATCGCATAAACAGAAGGCGAAGACATAATGGTGAAAATGGCAATTTTTAATTTGTTATATGCAGTCATCTCAATCCATGACCTGATCAGTCGTAAAGTCGTTCAAAATTATACAATAATGAAATGTAAATAAATTGTTAATTTTTCACAAACCAGTTACGAAAAAGCCGATCAAATGTGATCGGCTTTTTATTTTGACTGAATGATTCAGGTCAAATTATGAGCTTTTGTATTCTACTAAAATACGTAACATACGACGTAAAGGTTCAGCAGCACCCCAAAGTAGCTGATCGCCTACTGTGAATGCACCGAGATACTCTTTACCCATATTGAGTTTACGTAAACGGCCTACAGGTACCGTTAAGGTACCAGTCACAGCTACAGGTGTAAGATCAGTCATTGATGCTTCACGTGTATTTGGTACAACTTTAGCCCACTGGTTTGAGTTACGAATCATATCTTCGATCTCATCAAGCGGAACATCTTTTTTCAGTTTGATGGTTAGTGCTTGAGAGTGGCAACGCATTGCACCGATACGCACACAGTGACCATCAATAGGAACGATTTGAGAGTTACCTAAGATTTTGTTGGTTTCAACTTGACCTTTCCACTCTTCTTTAGATTGACCGCTTTCAAGCTGTTTATCAATGTAAGGAATTAATGAACCAGCAAGTGGTACACCAAAGTTCGCAGAAGGGAAACCTTCACCACGTTGTAACTCAGCAACTTGACGGTCAATATCAAGAATTGCAGATTTAGGATCATCTAACAACGTCTTGGTATTGTTGTATAAATAACCCATACCTGTTAACAACTCACGCATGTTTTGTGCGCCAGCACCTGATGCTGCTTGATAAGTCATAGCAGTCATCCACTCAACCAAATTGTTTTGGAAAAGTGCGCCTACGCCCATCAACATCAGTGATACGGTACAGTTACCACCCACGAAAGTTTTAGTACCTTTCGTTAAACCGTCTTTAATCACGTTAAGGTTAACTGGATCAAGAACAATGATTGCATCATCAGACATACGTAAAGTAGATGCAGCATCAATCCAGTAGCCATCCCAACCAGTTGCTTTTAACTGTGGGAAAACTTCAGACGTGTAGTCACCACCTTGGCAGGTAATAATGACATCCATTTGCTTCAGACTATTAATGTCTGTAGCTTCCATAAGTGCTGGGGCAGTCTTACCACCAAATGAAGGAGCTTCACCACCTGCATTACTGGTAGAGAAATAGAATGGCTCAATATGAGCAAAATCATTCTCTTCAACCATACGTTGCATAAGGACGGAACCGACCATCCCGCGCCAACCGACCAGACCTACTTTCATGTCATTTTGCCTCGGTGCGTTAAAATTGTTAGGGGGAGTTGAGTGTATCAAAAGTGCTCACAACTGCAAGCGTTACAGAATCAAAACAGCAATTTTATTGAGTAGAATATCTTGTTTATGTTACATACAAAATTGATAAAGATGACAAAAACATTAAAAAACAAATCATCTTAAAAGAGTAATTTCAATGATTTATTTCGAAGTTCTATCTGTAGTGGTGATTTGGTTGACTTTCTGGTCACTTATTCCTCGTGATGAGTGGTGGTTTAGAGGGGCTGATTTTCCGCGGCTACAAATTCTATTTATTGGCTTAATTGCTCTAATTGGCATGTTGTTTTGGCCGGATGAATGGAATATCGGGCGTGAGATTTTGCTTGCGGTGCTCATCGCGGCAATTGCTTATCAGCTTAAAATGGTTTTGCCTTATACATTGTTTTGGAAAAAGCAAGTTAAAAAGGTCAAACAACAGCAAATAGATCCCAAAAAGCAAATTTCACTTATCGTTTCCAATGTGCTCATGCCTAATGATAAATATCATTTGCTTCTTGGACATGTGCGGTCACTCAAACCTGATTTACTTCTTACTTTAGAAACAGATAAAACGTGGGAAAATGCTTTAAAAGAAATTGAAGCGGATTACCCTTACCGTGTGCCTGTACCTCTCGATAACTTATATGGCATGCATTTATATAGTCGACTACCGCTTAAAAATGTTGAAGTCAAATTCATTTTAAGTGATGAAATTCCTTCTATCCATACTACGGTTGTCTTACGTTCTGGGATGCCTGTTCAGCTCTACTGTTTACATCCAAAGCCGCCTAGTCCAACTGAAGCAAAATATTCAACATTACGAGATGCAGAGCTTCTGATTGTTGGAGATCAAATTAAGGATTTAGATGAAAGTTGTATTGTGATGGGGGATTTAAACGATGTAGCGTGGTCACGGACAACCCGTTTATTTCAGCGTATTAGTGGGTTGCTCGATCCGCGAGTTGGGCGACATTTTATAAATACTTTTCATGCAGACTATCCTTTATTACGTTGGTCACTCGACCATATCTTTCACAGTACAGACTTCGGTTTGGTAAAAATGCAGCGTTTATCTCATATTGGATCAGATCATTTTCCTGTCTACGTCGTTTTACAAACAGGTCGAATATTTGAAGAAATTCAAGAAGAAGTAGAGCAAACTCAAGATGATGAAGAGGAAGCTCAAGCTGCGATACAAGAAGGTATTGCTAAAGCTGAAAAAGAAGAAAAAATAGTAACTGATGAAATTGCGGAGCCTTATAAAGAGAAAAGTATATAAAAATAAGTTGTAAGCAATATCGTACAAAGATTTGAGTCTAGGTCCAATAGGCAGGGGGAGCTAAAACCCGTATTCTACATTCATCGGCACACGGAAGCGGGAATGGATAATCCCAAGTAAGGATGCACTAAGCTGATATGGAACGACATCACGGATACGATGTTAGAACGGAAGCGATAAAAAGAATTATATACCCTGAAAGCACAACCTCATTTACCCGAGTTTTGCAGGACGCAGAACTCGGGTTGATATTTATATAAATACCATTTAATTATTTGTAAATTAAAGAAATTTTTTTAAGGTTATCTTAATTTTAAAATCTATTTAATATAGGTAGTAGTCCATAAATTTTTTTATATATCAGAGCTTTTTCCGATGAAAATAGATACAAAATTTTTTTTTGTTAAGTTTTTGTTTTTATAGATTATTGAGGAATAAATATAGGCTTTGGTCTATTTAGACATAAATTGGACTTGTTTAATTGGCAAATCTCAATAGAATGTGCCGATCGTTGACATGTTGGATCGTCAACAGGCATTGTTGTTTACTTCGCCGGATCGGCGGGTTGTGATTTGCTTGTGTATTTAAATTTCTGTTTGGAAATTACTGCACATATTGAGGTTTCACTATAAGAATAGTGTTCTTCTCCCTCTCATATTTGATACTTTGCGGTGCATAAGGATTGTCTTATGAAGAATTTTAAATTTAGCCTTGCGTGGCAAATTTTAATTGCTTTAATCCTAGGGATAGTTGTCGGGGCTGTTTTACATAACCAGCCTGAAATCAAAGATAGTATTGTAACTAATGTTCTTACTCCATTAGGTAAGATCTTTATTAGCCTGATTAAAATGATTGTTATTCCAATCGTTTTCTCTACATTGATTTTAGGTATTGCTGGTGTTGGCAGTACAAAAAGTCTAGGGCGTCTTGGTTTTAAAACCATTCTCTATTTCGAAATTATTACTACTATTGCTATTTTAGTTGGCTTGGTTGCAGCGAATATCTTCCATCCAGGTTCAGGCATTGATATGTCTCAACTGGTTCAAACTGATATTTCTCAATATAAGCATACAACTGAAGAAGTACAGTCACAGTCTCATGGCATCATGCAGACAATATTATCGCTTATCCCAACGAACATTATTAGTTCAATGGCGCATGGCGAAATGTTACCTGTGATTTTCTTTGCTGTGCTTTTTGGTATTGGCTTATCTTCATTGCCAGCTACGACGAAAGATCCGCTATTAAATGTATTTCATGCTATCTCGGAAACAATGTTCCGTGTGACGCACATCATCATGAAATATGCGCCAGTGGGTGTATTTGGTTTAATCGCTGTAACTGTTGCAAACTTCGGTTTCGCTTCACTTATTCCATTAGGTAAATTGGTTGTATTGGTTTACGGTGCAATCTTGTTCTTTGCTTTAGTGGTACTTGGTTTAACTGCAAAAATGTTCAGCATCAATATCTTTACATTGTTTAAGATTTTGAAAGATGAATTAATCTTGGCGTATTCGACTGCAAGTTCGGAAACAGTTTTACCGCGTATTATGCAAAAAATGGAAGCTTACGGTGCGCCAAAAGCGATTTCTAGTTTTGTAATCCCAACAGGTTATTCATTTAACCTTGACGGTTCTACGCTTTACCAAAGTATTGCAGCAATCTTTATTGCACAGCTTTACGGTATCGAAATGTCAATCAGCCAACAAGTTATTTTGGTTGTAACACTAATGATTACTTCTAAAGGTATCGCAGGTGTTCCTGGCGTATCATTCGTGGTGTTATTAGCGACATTAGGTAGTGTTGGTATTCCTGTAGAAGGCTTAGCATTTATTGCTGGTGTTGACCGTATCATGGATATGGCTCGTACTGCTTTGAACGTTGTAGGTAACGCGCTTGCGGTACTTGTAATCAGTAAGTGGGAAAAGCAATATGACTATGAAAAAGCTGCTGCTTATGAAGCGACATTTAAATAAGACTGCTTTCTTTTAGTTGTAAAAAACCCGCGATCATCGCGGGTTTTTTATTACGTTATTTCAGTACACTTTGATATAGCTCAAGGGTCTGGTCGCACATATCTTTTAAACTGAACATTGTTACAGGAGCAACTGTTTGAGGTTGTTCAATATGATGTTTTACTTTTTCTACTAAGGCTTTTTCATTTTCAGCTTCAACAAGACCTTGCGGATATACATTCGATAAAATCTCCGCAACACCTCCACGGTTCCAGCCAATCACCGGTGTACCGACTGAGAGCGCTTCTAATGCTGTTCTACCGAATGTTTCTGCTTGATTGGATAGAGAGAGCACGATGTCGCTAAAAGCGAGCCATTCGCGTATATCTGAGCGATGTCCTACAAAGGTGATCTTATCAGCGAGCCCTTTGCTTTGAATGGTGCTTTGCAACTCACTTAAATAGGCCTGTTTTTTAGCATCGGCACCACCCACAACAACAGCATGTAGTTGAGGATATTGCGACTGAAGTTGCTGTATCAGTTCAATTAAACTTTCATGTCCTTTTAAACGCGTAATACGGCCAGGCAAGCATAGTAAAAATTTATTTTCGAGTTCAGGAAAGTCATTAAAAACTTGATTAAACCACTGTGCTGAGGGTTGGTAGTTATGCGGGAAAGCAGCTGGATCAATCCCTCGATAAATCCGGACAATATCTTGTGGTGGACAGTTTTTATAATGGTCAGTGATGTATTTAACCACGCTGTCAGAAACGGCAATTACTTTTTCTGCCTGAGTCATGATCGCACTATAGCGATTGACTGAGTAGAAACCATGTACTGTACTGATGAGGTGAGGGCGCTTATGGGCTGGTATTCCTTTTAAGGCAAAATGCGTAAGCCAAGCAGGGACACGTGAGCGTACATGAACAATATCGGGTTGATGCTCTTCAATAAGTCGACGTAAAGGGCGAATTTGCCATAAGCTCGATAAAGATTTTTTATGAATTGGTAGCGTTAAGTGTTTAGAACCCTCGGCTTCAAGTTGAGGCACTAATCGTCCTCCGTTTGATACAACTAAAGATTGGTGGCCTTGTGCAACTAGTGCACGTGCAATTTCCAGTGTGCCGCGTTCTACGCCACCGCTATTGAGTTCTGGGAGAAGTTGCATCACTTTCATTGTTTTTGCCTTATACCTTCATAAAAGATGGATCATCTACAGATACATCATTTCAAATTAAATCATTATCCGGAATTTACTATCGTGATAGCGACATGGATGTCGCTGTTTCGCTGTGTTACATGGAAGTAACATCAGCGGAACAAAGGATTTTTGCTTACTTTTTATCCTTAAAAAGTAAGGTCTGCCTATTCGAAAGTATTTGAATTTCACTTTAAATTGAGGCTATGCCTACTACCAATTTAAAATCATTACAGCTTTATCTTAATAGATCTCTTCATATCCTTCAGGACGTGTCTTAAAACGACGGTGAAACCACATATATTGAGTTGGTGCGATACGAAGCTGACTCTCAATAATCTTATTCACACGGGTTGCATCATCGACTTCATCTTCACTTGGCATATTGTCGACTGCAGGTTCAATCAAGATATGATATTTAGGATTCTGTACATCGCCATGACGATAAAAATATAAAGGGATAGCAACAGCCTTAGAAATTTTTAATAAACGACGATGCGCGGTTACTGTAGCAGCTGGTACTCCAAAAAACGGTGCCATAACACCTTGTTTGAGTCCGAAATCTTGGTCGGGGCTATACCAAATTGCATCACCATCTTTAAGGTGGCGAATTAAGCCCCGCATATCATCATGATCGATTTGTGCTTTATAAATGGTTGCTCGACAGCGATAAATTAGCATGTCGAGTAGGGGATTATTTTGAGGGCGATATACAACATCTGGTTCAAAATATTGAGCACATACATAACCACCAGCATCAAGCAAAGTACTGTGAGTTCCCAGTAATAAAACGCCTTTGCCCTGAGCTTGAGCGCTGGTAATGTGTTCTAAACCTTCAATCGTGACACGGTTTTTAAACCAGTACGGCTTATACCAAGCGTTTAAGGTCTCAAAAATACCAAGCATCATATCTACAAAAACTTGTTTTGCTTGTTGCTGTACTTTTTCAGATGACCATTCGGGAAAGCAAACTTCTAAATTACGAATAGTAGTTTTGCGACGAGATTTTAAATATTTCCAAGCGATATTTGCTAACCCGTGAGCCAAACGCCATTGAATCGCCCACGGTAAAATAGCCAAAAGCATGAGGAAAGTAATCGCAATCCATACACCCCAATATTTGGGTAATAAAAAGGACCACTGAAACTCACCGGGCGTATAAGGCTGCTTTTGGCTCATAACGATATAAAAAATCTAAAAGTTAAAACTGCCAAAAGTGTATCACGAACTGAATTTATCGTCGTAATACACAGGAGTAAATTGAAGGTTTAGAGCTGGTAAAGAAAAATAAACTAAGTTATCGGCGGTGTTCTAAAAGAATACGAACAGCGAGTCCGGCTAATACGGTACCCATAATCCAGCGTTGGATGCTTGCCCAAAGCGGTTTTTGTTGTAGAAAGAGCGCAATGCTACCTGCAGAAAACACAATCAGTGCATTTACTGAAACACTTACAAAAATTTGTATGGTTCCGAGTTGAATAGACTGCGCTAAAATACTGCCTTGTTGTGGGTGTATAAACTGTGGCAATAAAGACAAATACATAATCGCAATTTTGGGATTAAGTAAATTTGTCAAAAAGCCCATTAAAAATAATTTTAATGGTGAATCGATAGATAAGTCTTTTACACTGAAAATAGGTGCAGCATTTGGACGTAATGCTTTCCATGCAAGCCAGAGTAAATATATGGCACCTACAATACGAATCGTGTCATAGGCATATGGAACTGCGACCACAAGTGCCGTAATCCCGAAAGAAGCGCAGAGCATATAAAATACAAAACCAACCGCAACGCCACCGAGGGAAATAAAACCTGCGAGTTTGCCCTGACTAATGGAACGAGATATAAGATAAATCATGTTTGGACCCGGGGTGAGTACCATCGCCAAGCAAATGAGTCCGAATGCCAAAATTTGAGAGAGATCTAGCACGGAAATATCCTTAAATATTATTATACTGATAGGTATATCATAATTAATTTGTATACAGCGAAACTTTACTTATTGTCTTTTTGAATCAAAAAATAAGAATAATTCAGTATGATATGAATATCCTGAATTCATAGAAATTTATGAGAAATCTCCATATCGATGCCACAAAAGGTGTCTTAATTTTTCTGGTTGTATTGGGTCATTACCTTGAAAGGTTAATTGGCTGGAACGAACCTCTGAATCAAGCGATTTTAGGGGGTATTTACTTTGTTCATATGCCAGCTTTTATTTTTATATCGGGCATGTTTTTTAAAGAAGAGAAAATCCTAGAAAAGGTAATTTACTTTTTATCGTTGTATTTGCCATTTCAAATTTTATTTCAATTGCTTGATGCCTTTTATAGCGGAAGTTTATGGAATTGGTCATTCCATTTGGTATGGTTTGCTAAGCCTTATTGGGTGCTATGGTATTTGTTTGGCATGGGGGCTTGGACGGTTCTCGCTTTTTTCCTAAAAAAGACGGCATATCCAGTTCTGTTTTCAATAGTTTTAGCTTTACTTATTGGATGCTCACCCATCAATAATTACAGCTATTCGATAGGTCGAATTTTTGTTTTTCTACCTTTTTTTATGGCTGGGGTGATCTATGGTAAAACCATTTTTCAGTATATTCCGCAGTTGCCTTATGCAAAGTTATTTGCTGTTATCACATTATTAATCATTACTGCTGTAGCGACTATAAGTCATTATAGTTATTACTGGCTATTTGGTAGTTTGTCATATTTTCAACTACATGTAGATTTATGGCAGGGAATATTGATTCGCAGTGTAATTATGTTGCTATCGGCTATGGGTGTTTTGAGTTTATTTGTACTCACTCAAAATTTTAAACGACCTTGGATCGGTTTAGGCCAAAAAACGCTGCCAGTTTATATATTGCATGGCTTTGTAATTATTGTTTTGACTCATCAATTAAGTTTTAAATATCTGGTAGAGATCAATATTTTGATTAGTCTTGTTTTGGCTATCCTCACTTGTATGATTTTGCAGTTACAGATATTTGAACGTTTAATTCGCTTCATCTCTTTATTTGTTTATAAGCCTTGTATGACATTACTAGAAATTCTAAATCCAAAAAAAGGGCTTTAATTAAAGCCCTTTTTATTGATTAACTGCCTTTACTCATTTGCTCAAGTTCATCCCAACGCTCTAATTTTTCAAGCAGTAATTCTTCAATTTCTGCGAGGCGTTGGCTTGCTTGAGTCGCAGCATCTGCATCAGACACAAACCACGAACCATCTGCAAGTTTGTCAGAAAGCTCGGCTTGTTCAACTTCCAATTTCTCGATTTCAGCAGGAAGTTGCTCAAGTTCACGTTGGTCTTTATAGCTCAATTTCACTTTTTTAACGTTACTTTGAGCAGCAGCTTTTTCAGCTTCAGCTTTTGCTTGAGCTTTTTTAACGTCAGATTTCTGATCTACTACTTTGTCATCTGGACGTTGTAGTAAGTAGTCTTGGTAGCCACCGATGTATTCTGCAATATTACCTTTGCCATCAAATACCCACGTAGATGTTACTACGTTGTCCATAAATGCGCGGTCATGCGAAATAAGTAATAGCGTACCTTTGTAATCAGACAGCATCTCTTCAAGTAGCTCAAGAGTCACCATATCCAAGTCGTTGGTTGGTTCGTCCATCACAATCAGGTTCGATGGTTTAAGCAATAATTTAGCAAGCAAGATACGGTTACGCTCACCACCAGAAAGCGCTTTGACTGGTGTACGTGCACGTTCAGGTGAGAATAAGAAATCTTGTAAATAACTGTAGATGTGACGACGGTTGCCGTTTACATCAACAAAGTCAGAGCCTTCTGAAACGTTTGCCATGACTGTTTTTTCAAGGTCTAAGGCATTACGTAATTGATCAAAATAAGCAACTTCTAACTGTGTACCTGTCTTAACAGAACCACCGTGCTCGATTTCACCTAAAATGGCTTTAATTAAAGTCGTTTTACCAACGCCGTTATCGCCCACTAGGCCAATACGGTCACCACGCATGACAAGGGTCGAGAAATCTTTGATAAGTGGCTTGTCATCATAAGATACGCTCAAGTGCTCAATATCAAATACTAATTTACCTGAGCGATTTGCTTCTTGAGTAGCCATGCTCACTTTACCTTGTTGTGAGCGACGTGCTTTAGATTCTTCACGTAAAGCTTTCAAAGCACGAACACGACCTTCGTTACGTGTACGACGTGCTTTAATGCCTTGACGAATCCAAGCTTCTTCTTCAGCTAACTTTTTATCAAATAAAGCATTTTGTTTCTCTTCTGCTTCCATTTGCTGAGCTTTAAGCTCCAAATAGCGTGAATAGTTACCTTCATAGCCGCGTAAAATGCCGCGATCAAGTTCAACAATTCGAGTTGCAATGCTATCTACAAAAGAGCGGTCATGCGAAATAAATAGAAGCGTTAAATTATTTTGATCGAGTAGGAATTTTTCTAGCCACTCAATACTTTCAACATCTAAATGGTTAGTCGGTTCGTCTAGAAGGAGTACGTCTGGCTGCGTTAAAAGAGCACGAGCAAGTAAAACACGACGTTTACGTCCACCAGATAAGTCTGCCAAATCTGCGTTTGGGTCGAGTCCCATTTTACTTAATAGGGCATTCACCTTGTTTTCAAGCGCCCAACCGTCTAGTTGGTCTAGCTTGTGCTGAAGGTTACCCATACGGTCGCAAGCTTCCATGTCTCCTAGCATACAAGCATCGGTTGCTTCATGGTAAGCTCTGAGTACTTCAGCAGCTTCTCCTGCGCCATCTGCCACAATGTCAGCAACTTTGCCAGAATCCATTGGAACGTCTTGGGCTAACATCGAAACCGTTAGACCATTTTGAATAGAAACTTCACCAGAATCGGGTAATAAGCTTCCCTCGATGAGTTTAAGTAAAGTAGACTTACCTTCACCATTACGCCCAATTAAACAGACTCGTTCGCCACGTTCTAGATTAAAGTTCGCGCCATCGAGCAGGGCAGGTCCGCCAAAAGCAAGTTGGACATCCCTTAGGGTAATATAGGCCATAATGTTTTCCAGAATCTCAAATGAGGATTTAAATGACTAAACCACCATATCATGATGATCAAGCGTCATTTTCCGCACCCATTGAAGATTTGCAAGTGCGAATTACATTTTTGGATGATTTAGTTGAACAATTAAATCAACAACTCGCTATTCAAACTCAGGAAATAGCTGATTTGAAAAAACAAATGCAATTACTTTACCTACGTGTGGAATCTTCAGATTTATCAGAAGGTATTGCGCCTTTTGACCCATTAACCAATAAACCTCCTCACTATTAATAAAAAGGCAAGTTCAATACTTGCCTTTTTAACTAGAGGATATTTAAATTTTAGTTAAAAACCGTGTAAAACAATTTTCCCTTTTGTCTTACCACTCTCAATTTGTTGATGAATCTGTTTTAAATTTTCAGCATTAATAGGGCTTAAAACTTCAGTCACAGTTGTTTTGATTTTCCCTTTCTCAACTAGCTTGCTGACTTCATTTAATAGTTCACTTTGTTTTTGCATATCTTCAGTTTGAAACATTGAACGCGTAAACATAAACTCCCAATGCACCGATACAGACTTCGATTTAAACGGTTTAATATCTAACTGCTCAGGGTCATCAATGAGTCCAAAGTGCCCTTGTGGTGCAATCAACTCTACAATATCTGCCAAATGCTGATCTGTTTGGGTGGTCGAGAACACATATGAAGGTGCATTTAAGCCTAATTGCTTGATTTGTGGCGCTAAAGACTCTCGATGATCTAATACATAGTCAGCACCGAGTTGTTTTACCCATTCTTTCGTTTCAGGGCGTGAAGCTGTCGCAATAATCGTAAGGTTAGTTAACTGTTTAAGAAGCTGAATGGTAATAGAGCCTACACCACCAGCCCCGCCAATCACTAATATTGTTGTGTTTTCTGGTGCAGTCTTTGGAACTTGCAAACGATCAAATAGCATTTCCCAAGCCGTGATTGCAGTTAAAGGAAGAGCAGCCGCTTCAGTTACTTCTAAATTTTTCGGTTTATGACCAACAATACGTTCATCAACCAATTGCAACTCACTATTACTGCCTTGGCGATTTAACGCGCCTGCATACCAAACAATATCACCCACTTTAAATTGAGTGACTTTATCTCCAGTCGCTTCAACGACACCTACAGCGTCCCAGCCAAGCACTTTCCAGCCAGATTCGGCACTTACATTTTTACGTATTTTGGTATCAACTGGATTGACCGAAATAGCCTGTACGCGAACAAGCAGATCATGGCCCTCTGCAACGGGAGTGTCGAGTTCAATATCTACGAGTGCCTCTGGCGATGTAATAGGCCCTGCTTTTTGATATGCCACCGCTTTCATAATTGTGATTCCTCTTGTTGAGAGTTTGATCATAACGTAAGCTTAAAAATAGTGACTACAGACAAATAACGCTCATAGTGTCAAAAAGGATACTGTAAAATGGCAAAAGCTCGACATTCAAGTTTTGACTGTTCACCGGGTTGTTCAGTTGAAGCTGCAATCAGTTTGATTGATGGTAAATGGAAATGTGTCATCCTTTGGCATTTACTAAATGAAGGAACTTTACGATTTAATGAAATCCGTAAACGAGTTCCAAGCATTACGCAAAGAATGCTCACCAATCAGCTTCGTGAGTTAGAACAAGATGGCATTATTCATCGCGAGGTTTATCCTCAAGTTCCTCCTAAAGTCGAATATAGCCTGACAGATTTAGGACAAGGTCTTGAGCAGATTTTACTTGCTTTAAAAACATGGGGAGATGCCCATCTAGATCGGTTCGGTAAGTTATCCACTCTTGAAACTGAAAAGTCTGCCTAAATATTGTGCCTAGATTGCTAAGAATATCTACGAGAAAATGTTGTAGTTTTTAACCTCACAGGTTAATGGGACATTATTTTTATGATGTAACTTGCGTTTTCTGGTCAGCTTATGCAACTCTAATAAAAGAGATTAATAGGTTTTGCTATGGACAATATGGGAATTTGGGTTACCGTTATCATTGTTCTTTTCGTGCTAGGCTCCATTTTTGGTTTAAGAGTGAGTCCGCGTGAAAAGGCACTCGGTATTATGCGAGACAAAGCCCGTAAAATGGGACTACATCCACGCATAATTGCCGCACCTGAATGGACACATGTCCCGATGGCAACTGAAAAGCGTGCCAGCATGGTTGCTTATTATAGTGTATTAATCCCCGATGCTCGTTTAACGCTCATGCGTGCTCGTGTTATAGACGGAAAATTAAAAGTAGTGCAGGGCGATGAGAAATTTAATGATTCTCCCATTGCATTAAAAGGGATTTATGCTATTGATATGCAGGCAAACTGCGTAGGCCTTTATTGGGATGAGGAATCGGACCTAAAAGCCACGCAATTAGATGAGATGAAGGCTTATCTGTTGGCCTTGGCTGAAGCCTGATTTTTAAATTTATTGGTATAGGAATAACATTTTATATGGCGAATACCTCGCGCTCTGCATCTCAAAGCACAGCATCTACTGCCTCTGCTGCACATAAACGTGCCTTAGTGATTGTGGAGTCGCCTGCCAAAGCGAAAACCATCAACAAATATTTAGGTTCGCAGTACATTGTTAAGTCTTCTGTGGGTCACGTACGTGACTTGCCAACAGGCGGCAGCAAATCAACAGAGAAAAAGCCGGCTGCCCGGACAAAACTCACTGAAGCTGAAAAAGAACAAAAAGCCCAATCTGCGCTGATTAATCGTATGGGTGTCGATCCGGAACATGACTGGAAGGCACACTATGAGGTTCTACCTGGCAAAGAAAATGTTGTTGCTGAACTCAAGAAACTTGCAAAAGATGCAGATGCAATCTACCTCGCAACGGACTTGGATAGAGAAGGGGAAGCAATCGCTTGGCACTTACGCGAAGTGATTGGTGGTGACGATAGTCGTTATCACCGTGTGGTATTTAACGAAATTACTAAAAATGCCATTCAAGAAGCATTTAAACAACCAACGCGCCTAGATTTAAACCGTGTAAATGCACAGCAAGCACGTCGTTTCTTAGACCGCGTAGTGGGTTTCATGGTTTCGCCATTACTTTGGGAAAAGATTGCCCGTGGTTTATCGGCAGGTCGCGTACAGTCAGTTGCTGTAAAGCTTGTTGTGGAACGTGAACGTGAAATTCGTGCTTTTATTCCAGAAGAATACTGGCAAGTTTTTGCAGACACCCAAGCCAAAAAAGATGACATCCGTCTTGAAGCAGTTAGACAAGCAGGTAAAACGCTTAAACTGAAAAATAAAGCTGAAACTGATGCTTTATTAGAAGTTTTAAAGAACGCTGAATATAAAGTTGCACAGCGTGAAGATAAGCCGACTAAGGTAAATCCGAGCGCACCATATATCACTTCAACTTTACAACAAGCTGCAAGTACACGCTTAGGTTTCTCTGTGAAGAAAACCATGATGCTGGCGCAGCGTTTGTATGAAGCTGGTTTTATTACCTATATGCGTACGGACTCAACATTCTTGAGTGATGACGCTGTAAATATGGTTCGTGCTCATATTGAAAGCCAGTTTGGTGAGAAATACTTACCAGCTAAGCCAAACCGCTATGGTAACAAAGCGGGTGCTCAAGAAGCCCATGAAGCAATTCGTCCATCAAATGTTGCACTTACCGGTGACCAGCTTGCAGGTGTAGAGCGTGATGCTCAGCGTTTGTATGATTTGATTTGGCGTCAATTTGTTGCTTGCCAAATGACACCAGCAGAATACCTATCTTCAACTTTAACCGTTGAAGCTGGCAATGTTGAATTAAAGGCAAAAGGCCGTACGCTTGTATTTGATGGCTTTACAAAAGTTCGTGGTGCTAACAAATCTGACGACGACATTATTTTACCTGCAATTAAAGTAGGTGAAATTTTAAAATTAGAGAAGCTGGACCCAAGTCAGCACTTTACCAAGCCACCAGCTCGTTTTACTGAAGCATCTTTAGTAAAAGAACTTGAAAAGCGTGGTATAGGCCGTCCGTCAACTTATGCTGCCATTATTTCTACGATTCAAGAACGTGGTTATGTCAAATTAGAAAATCGCCGTCTCTTTGCAGAGAAGATGGGCGAGATTGTGACAGACCGTCTTGATGAAAGTTTTAATAACCTAATGAATTATGCCTTTACCGCAGATTTAGAAGGTCAGCTTGACCGTGTAGCAACGGGTGAGCGTAACTGGAAAGAATTGTTAGACACATTCTATGGTGATTTTAAAAAGCGTTTGACCAATGCTCAAGGTGAGCAAGGTATGCGCCGCAACCAACCAGTTGAAGTACCAGCAGTACATTGCCCTGAATGTTCACGTCCGATGCAGATTCGTACGGGTACAACAGGTGTATTCTTAGGGTGTTCAGGCTATAACTTGCCACCTAAAGAACGTTGTAAAGGAACCTTGAACTTAACGCCAGTTGAGTCTTTAGCAGCGTTATCTGATGATGATGGAGCTGAAACGGCTGACTTGATGTCAAAGCATCGCTGTCCAAAATGCGGTACAGCAATGGACAGCTACGTCATTGATGGTGGTCGCAAACTACATGTCTGTGGTAACAACCCAGATTGTGATGGTTATGAGCTTGAAGAAGGCGAGTTCAAGATTAAGGGTTATGATGGCCCAACTATTCCATGTGATAAATGTGATGGTGAAATGCAGCTTAAAACTGGTCGCTTCGGCCCGTATTTCGCTTGTACAAGCTGTGACAATACTCGTAAAGTCTTGAAGAGTGGTCAACCTGCACCACCACGTGTAGAACCAATCAAGATGGAACATTTGCGTTCAACCAAGCATGATGACTATTTTGTGCTGCGTGATGGCGCGGCTGGTCTGTTCTTGGCTGCAAGTAAGTTCCCGAAAATTCGTGAAACACGTGCACCAAAAGTTGCTGAGCTTCGTAGTGTGGCTGACCAACTTGATCCAAAATACCAGTTTATTTTACAAGCTCCAGATGTAGACCCTGAAGGTAATCCAACTATTGTGAAGTTTAGTCGTAAGAATCAATCACAATATGTGGGATCTGAAACACCAGAAGGTAAACAAACTAAATGGAGTCTGATTTATCAAGATGGTAAATGGATTGAAGGCTAAATAAGACAGATGAAAAATGCTAGCTCAGCTAGCATTTTTTACATCAATAACAATAAAAGAAAATTTAATTTTTATGGGGAAAAAGAATGTGGAAAAACATTCGGATTTTGTGTTTATTGATTATTTTATTAATCGTTGCAGTTCAAGCATGGCGTGACCAGAACCAAGACTGGAATCAGCCTGTTATCGTGGTATTGCATCCAGTAAATGCGGATGGCTTACAAACCACACAAGCTTATATTCATCAGCTACAAAACGCTGATTTCCAAACACTCAAAAGCTACCTAAGTGAGTGGTCACAGCATTATCGTGGGCAGTCCAGCAACTTTGAGATTCGTTTAGGGCAACAACTACAGCAAAGACCACCTGTGGTTCCGCAAAATGCCAATATCCTGAATGTAATTTGGTGGAGTTTAAAGTTTCGTTTTTATGCATGGCGACAACAACAACCTGAAGATAGCGGAGCATCACTCAAGCTTTATTTAAATTATTATGATCCAAGTTATCAAAAAGTTTTGGTGCATTCGACTGCTTTAGAAAAAGGCCGTATTGGTAGCGTTAATTTGTTTGCGACCAAAACACAAGCTTCACAAAATCAGGTCGTTCTTGTGCATGAGTTATTACATGGCTTTGGCGCAAAAGATAAATATGATTTAACAACAGGCCAGCCGATCTATCCATTAGGTTATGCAGAACCTGAAAAAGTGCCTCTTTACCCACAAAAGTTAGCAGAAATCATGGGTGGCCGAACAGCATTGTCTGAGCAGACCAATAAAATGCCGAGTGATTTACAAGAAACAGTCATAGGTTTACCAACAGCTCAAGAAATTGGTTGGTTGAAATAAAATTGTGGATAAATACTGTTTTATCCACATCAATTGTTAATAAACGATGCAGATCTTATACAGACAATAAATGTGAAGTACATCACTATAATGACATTATATAAACTTCCTAATACCTGATAATAAGAGTAGCCATGATGAAAACTGTAGGTAATGATTTAGTTCGTAATCAGCTACATGCTGATCGTAAATGGTATCTAATATTAGGCTTCGTGCTCATTATTTTCGGTTTAGTCTTATTTAGTTCACTACCATTTGCAACATTTTCGGTTGTTTTTCTATTTGGTATTTTAATGATGATAGGCGGTGTTCTACATTTGATTGCTGCCTTAAGTGTATTTAAGGGTAGTAGCCGATGGCTATGGGCACTTTTTGGGGTGCTGTATTTAATGGCTGGCTATTACGCATTTTCTACACCTGTGACTACAGCTGTAGTTTTAACTAGCCTGTTATCGATTGCATTGATTATTGCTGGGGTCATTCGCACCATAAATGCATTTTTATTAAGACCAATTGCAGGGTGGGGCTGGACCTTATTTTCAGGATTATTAACCCTTGCTACAGGTATTTTAATTTTAGTTTCTAAGGACTCACCGTTTTGGGTATTAGGAATGTTTTTGGCAGTAGATATTTTATTTCAGGGCATTAACTTCTTAGGACTTGCTTCTGCAATTAAGCATTTACCTTCTAGCTCAAAAACAGTTTCTTAAACTAAATATCGCATAAAAGGACACTTTGGGTGTCCTTTTTTGTTTTTAGTGAGCTAAGGTCCATCTCGTGGCATGGGTCTGTTAAACTAGGCCTTGGTGTTTTAGCGATGTGTGTTATGAGTCTTGCAAAGTTAATTAATGAATTAAATGCTCAGCAAAAAAAGGCAGCAACGACTACGGCTCAAAACTGTCTGGTTTTGGCTGGAGCAGGCTGTGGCAAGACTAAAACCATTGTTGCTCGCGCAGCTTATTTAATTGATCAGGGATTACCTGCAAATCAAATCCAGATTTTAACCTTCACGCGCCGTGCTGCGAGTGAAATTGTGGCAAGGGTTGAACAGCATGTTGGGGCACAAGCCAAGGGCCTACGAGCATCAACCTTTCATACCTTTTGCATGTACTTGCTGCGTCGTAATCCACAAGCGTTTGGTTTAACCCAATTTAGTATTATTGATCGTGATGATCAGTTACTCATGTTTCGCTTATTGAGAGGCAAAGACAAAGATAACGTTTTGCCTAAAGCAGCAGAGCTGTGTGATTTGTACTCTTATGCCCGCAATACGCAATCTAAGCTTTCAGAGGCATTACCGAAGCAATTACCTGAAGCATATGAGTACAAGGCACAAATTGCGGAGCTAATGAAAACCTATGAGCAACGTAAAAGAGAGCGTAATTTTTTAGACTATGACGATATTTTGTCGATTGTGGCGGTTCATTTGCAAAATTCAGAAGCACTAACAGATTGGGTTGCTGGTTTCTGCCAAGCTTTACTGGTTGATGAGATGCAAGATACCAACCCTTTACAGTGGGCACTTTTGCAGCCCTTGATTGGTAAGGTGAAATTGTTTTGTGTGGGTGACGATGCCCAGTCGATTTACGGTTTCCGTGGAGCCGATTTTGAAAACATTCATTCTTTTAAAGAACGGATTCCTGATGCCGTTATTCATACCTTAGATTTAAATTACCGCTCAACTCAAGAAATATTAGACTTATCAAATTGGTTATTGGCGCATAGTCCAATCGATTATGAAAAACAGCTACAGGCACATCGTGGCAAAGGGCAAAAGCCACAACTGCATTTGTTTGGTAATGAATTTGAAGAGGCCAATTGGATTGCACAAGACTTAATAGAGCGACATCAGCAGGGCGAAAATTGGTACGACCATATGGTGTTGGTTCGTTCTGGCTACAGTGCTCGCTATCTGGAAGGGGCATTTATTGCCGCTGAAATTCCTTATCGTTTTATTGGAGGGGTAAAGCTTCTTGAGTCAGCCCATGTAAAGGATGTACTAAGTCTATTGCGTATTGTGAGTAACCCACAGGATGACTTGGCTTGGATGCGCTTTTTAACCTTATGGGATGGCATTGGTGATGTTGGTGCCAGTAAGTTAGCACAAGAGTTAATGGGCATTACTGACGTTGAAGAGCGTTGTCAGCGTTTGGAGCGTCATGGAAAAGTCCCTTTACAGGCTATTTTGATTTTGAAACAGCTTGATGTGCTACAGCAGCATGTTGAAGCAAGTATTGGCCTCGCACTCGATGCCCTAAGTGAACAGTTAGAGCAAAACTATAAAACTAAAGACTGGTCACGTCGCGCTAGAGATTTTGATCTGGTTAAGCAACTGGCGCGTAAGCATGCATCGCTTGGTGAGTTTCTTGAAGAATATGTGCTTGAACCTATTTCAGTTTCTGAAATTGAAAAAGCGGGCGATGATGATTTAGTAACCTTAATTACAATTCATTCGGCTAAAGGTGCAGAGCAAAAAGTATGTTATGTACCGCATGTTTCACCAAATCAGTTTCCATATGCACGTGCGCAGGGTGATTTTGATGAAGTCGAAGAAGAACGCAGAGTATTGTATGTTGCATTAACACGTGCAGAAAATGAATTGATTTTGACAAAGCAAAACCTCAATACATGGTCACAAGACACGTATGATGAACAAGGTCGTAAAATCGAAAGTTATTTCCTAAATGATCTACCCGCGCATTTAGTTCAGGCAAAAATTCATCGTCAAGTTCCACAGCCATTTGCCAAAAAACAATGGAACACTTCACGAACAGTAAACTTAGGTTTTGGTATCGATCTCGACTAAACTACTGTATAAGACACTGTGAATACTCAAATGTATATTGGCCTTTATTTTGAAGGCCAATGAAGGTTGGAAAATGAAAATATTAGTTCGTAATTTAGATCGTTTAGTGACTGAAGCTGAAGTTTTAGAGCTGTTTAAGGCTTATGGTAAAGTTGAGTCTTGCGTCGTTGTAACTGATAAAGAGACAGGTAAATCAAAAGGTTTTGGCTTTGTCGAAATGCCGAATCCACGTGAAGCGATCAAAGCCATTAAAGGCTTAAATACACTTAAAGTAAAAGGTTACGGAATTCGCGTTAAAGCCGCTGAAGAGTAATGCTTTTATGCAACAATTTTTAGCTCTTTCTGTGGTTGCTCCAAATGGGACCCATATAGCCCAAGGTGTAAAGACACTAGAAGTTCGTTAATGGGTGCCTACAGAGTTGCCTCTTAAAGATCTATTAATTGTTGAAAACCAGAATTTTTTAATCAATGATGGTGATGAAGAAGAGGGAATAGCTATCGCTTTGGTCGATGTTGTCTCTATTCATGTTTGGCAAAATGATGAGATTGAACCTGCCTGTGCTACTAGTTGGAGTGAAGGATATTTCGCTTGGGTTCTAAGTAATGTGCGTCCAGTGAAGCAGCAGTTGGGAGTGTAGGCTAAACGAAAAATTTATCAAGTCACTTTGGATTTTCCATAAATAACGTTGATTTTATCAATGGAGTCGTTAAGCTAAGAATAGCCATATTGATGGCAATTTTAGAACAGGAAAGTTTAGTTATGTCACGTGTTGCTCGTTATCATGCCGATCGTACCAATCAAAAACTCTATTTTGCGCGCTTAGCGTGTCAACAAGCAGAGCAAACTGATCATGTACAGCAGATTCAAGCGTATCGTGAAACAGCTGTCTTTCACTTGCATGGTGCGATGCTGGCATTTTTGCAAGAACTGGTACGTTACTATCGTTTAAACGATTCACAGCCGACATTAAAATCGATTGAAGAGCATATGGCGGCAAAAGGACAGGTTTCTCCTGAAGTTTCTGTTTTGCAGCAATTGGCCAAAGATGGTTTTGTGGCAGAGTTAAAACGTGCTTACCGTATGTGCCAATATGCACCGGAACCCACTGAACCAACACCGGAAGAAGAAACATCTTCTAATTTGATCATTAAAGTGACTCAGGGACCCCAGTCATGGTTACCTGATGTGAAAATTTTGCGTGAATGGCATAGAGAGTTAAGTCATTTAATTGATGGTTTTCGTAACGAAATGGTCGAGTTCTAAAATTAAACTGTCTGAGCGCTTGAAATTTAATCCCAGTGCGCCTATATAAATAAGACGAGAGATGCAAAGTGCAAGGGTGCTTTGCCACCATGTTGAAACATGGAGGAAGTATATGTCTATACAGCAATTGAAAGAGTTATTTGGAAATCAAGAAGCAGTGTTGGAGTTAGTCCAACTCGAAGGTGGTGAGCTCGCCTTGCGTAATGCTGGTTCTGAAAAAGAGCCTTTGGTTAAAATTCAATTTAGTGATGAACTAAAAGAGATATTAGGCGAGCAAACGCCTATCGTTGCCCAACATATGATTCAAGCTGCTTTATTTGGACTGCTCGAAAAGCAGGTCAATGAATGGCAGGCTGAAGTTGTAGATGAGCAGCCTAAATTCCTAAGTTAAAAAAAGCGTACTCTTGAGTACGCTTTTTTGTATGCGTTAATGATGTGTTGACTGATGCGCGAGTTCGATTTGATTTAAAATATGATGGCTCATATTCTTTGCCATTTCTTCTTTTGCATAGAAGACTTCGCCAATATTTTCATGTCGAATGACGGCAGCTTCTTCTTTACTTTCTGCACAAATTAAAACCTGAATTTGAGGGTTTAATTGTTTGGCAATATCTACAATTCGGTGAATATCTAAAATATCCATAGGGGAAATCACCAATAGTCGTGCATGCATGATATGAGCCTGAATTAAAACACCAGGTTCAGTTGCGACACCACTCACGGCAGCAATATTTGCTTGACGCAGCTTTTCTACAATTTCACGATTTTCTTCTGCAATCACGACTTTAATATTCTGATTAATTAAATTTTCAGTAATACGTCGTCCAACACCACCATACCCTACAATCACCACTTGATCGCGTAGATAAGCTTGATCAACCTCATCTGGCAACATCGCGAGTGGGTCACCACTACGCTCGAGAAGACGTGCTAAATGAGAGCGTTCACGAATCCAGCGCTGTACAGGTTCAACTGCTGAGAAAACAAAAGAATTAAGCGTAATTGAGAACAAAGCACCTGCTAAAATCAGGTTTTGAGCTTCTAGCGTTAATAGACCTAAAGAAACGCCAAGTGTTGCCAGAATAAATGAAAACTCACCAATTTGTGCAAGGCTGGCCCCAACGGTCAAAGCAGTATTGATTGGATAACGGAAGAATAAAACCAACGCCATTGCAGCAAGAGTTTTACCCACCATAATAATCGCGATAACTGCCAAAATATGCAGTGGACGCTCGATAAGGATATGTGGGTCAAACAACATTCCTACCGAAACGAAGAATAAAATCGAGAAAATTTCACGTAGAGGGAGGGTTTCTTCTTCTGCACGGTGGCTAAAGTCTGATTCTTTTACGACCATACCCGCAAAGAATGCCCCTAGCGCCATTGAAACCCCAAAGATGGCATAAGAGCCATAGGCAATCGAAACAGCTGCTGCTACGACGGTCAGCGTAAATAGCTCTCTTGAACCTAAACGCGCAACAAACTGCATTATGATAGGAACAACACGCTTACCCACAATAAGCATAAAGGCAATAAAGCCGATCACCTTTAATAGTGTGATTCCAAGCGTTAGCCAGATGTTTCCTTCTGCACCTGCCGGTGCTTTTCCACCAAGTAAAACCGCTGTAGCTGGAAGAAGTACTAAAACAAGTACCATCACCAAATCTTCAACTAACAGCCAACCTACAGCAATTTTGCCATTTACAGAGTCTAAAAGACCACGGTCTCCTAAAGCTTTTAATAATACAACGGTACTCGCACACGATAAGCTTAAGCCAAAAACCAGTGCAGAGCCAAAGCTCCATCCCCATAACATTGAAACGCCAACACCAAGTAAGGTCGCAACGGCAATTTGTAAAATCGCACCTGGCAAGGCAATACGTCGAACTTGTAAAAGATCATTTAATGAAAAATGCATCCCAACGCCAAACATGAGGAACATTACACCGAGTTCAGCAAGTTGATTGGCAAGATGAATATCTGCTTCTATGCCAGGGGTATTAGGACTAATAATAATTCCGGCAATTAAGTAGCCGATAAGAGGGGGAAGTCGTAGTCGGGCGGCAATATAGCCAAAAAAGAGGGCAACGCCGAAACCAACAGCAAGTAAAATAATTAAATCTACGTCATGCGGCACTAAAAACTCCTTTTACGTGAGTTAGGCTAAAGACAAGCATAAAAAATGCCAAGGCGGAATATGTAGAAAGTTTAACAAAAAGGCGGGTATAAAAAAAATGCAAAAAAAAACGACTTCTTAAAGAAGTCGTTTTTTTCGACGCTAAAATTATTTGATTTTAGCTTCTTTGAAAATCACGTGTTGACGGATTTTTGGATCAAATTTTTTGATTTCCATTTTTTCCGGCATAGTACGTTTGTTTTTAGTCGTGGTATAGAAATAACCTGTACCAGCTGAAGAAACGAGACGAATCTTATCACGCATTGCTCAGACTCCTTAGATCTTTTGACCTTGAGCACGAAGGTCTGCAACAACCTTTTCGATACCCAATTTGTCAATAATACGCATACCTTTAGTGGTTAAACGAAGACGTACAAAACGTTTTTCGCTTTCTAACCAGAAACGGTGGTGGTGCAGGTTCGGCTCGAACCGGCGCTTGGTTTTGTTGTTGGCGTGTGAGACGTTGTTACCAACGACTGGACGCTTGCCGGTAACTTGGCAAACCTTAGACATGGTGTAACTCCATTGATTTAGCCAACAGCAAATCTGTGGCCAGTCATACTAAATGTAAACGGATGAATTCATTCAAGGGGCGTTTTATACCAAAAATACGATTAAAAGACAAGCGAAATTGGTAAAAACGAGGCATGATCTAGTGTAACAGATCATGCCTTGATCAGTTAACGCAACAAGGTTTTCGAAATGAAGCGATGAATTGGTTTATTGAACGGTGGAAGAATGTATTTCAGGCTATAAAGTTTTGGATTTGACATCACCGAACGTTCATGTGAAAGCCCGAAAAAGCCTTCTGGTCCGTGATATTTGCCCATACCTGATGCCCCAATTCCGCCAAATGGCAAGTCATCTTGAGCAACATGGGTAATGACCATGTTAATTCCAAAATGTCCTGAATGAGTATGCTGAGAGATATAATCGGCGCGTGCCTGATCATAGTCAAAATAATACATTGCTAAAGGACGTGGACGACTATTAATGAACTCAATGACCTCTTCTATTTGGTCATATTCTAAAATTGGTAGCACAGGGCCAAAAATTTCATTTTGCATAATATCCATTGCAGTCGTTACACCAGTCACTAAAGTTGGTGGAATTTTGCTGACATCATCTAAAATTTCATTTTGTGGATTGATTTCAACAATACGAGCACCCTGATCACGGGCATTTTCAAGATAACCTTGAATCCGGTTGTACTGTTTATCATTAATAATAGAAGTGTAGTCTTGGTTGTTGCGGAAATGAGGATACATTCCAGCCACAATCAATTTAAAGTTCTCGATAAACTCGGCTGTTTTCCCGCGTGGCAAGAAAATATGGTCTGGCGCAACGCAAGTTTGGCCTGCATTCCATAGTTTACCCACAGCAATACGCTGTGCGACATCTTTCATATCTACAGAAGCATGTACCAGAGCAGGGGATTTACCACCCAACTCAAGAATAACCGGCACAAGGTTTTGAGCTGCAGCTGCCATGACTGTTTTACCAACAGAAGTCGAGCCTGTGAAAATCATTTTGTCGAAAGGCAGATGACTAAACGCATCAGAAATGACGCCACCGCCGTTTACTACAGCAACCAGTTCTTGTGGGAAAGCTTCAGAAAGTGCATTTTCAAGAATCTGACCAAAATTTGGAGATGCACTCGAAATTTTGATCATGGCATGGTTACCGGCAGCCAAAGCACAGATGAGTGGACCAACAGACAGTAGTAACGGGTAGTTCCATGGTGTAATAATGCCAATTACACCCATTGGTTGATATTGTACCCAACCTTTTGCTGGCTGATGTAATACACTGATATGGCGTTTTGATGGTTTCATCCATCCGGTTAGGTTCTTACTGTAATACTTGATTTGTTCAAGACAAGTAAGTAACTCACCAATTTTGGTTTCCATAATGGCACGATTGCCATAATCAAGGTTAATTGCTTCGGCAATCTGATCTTGATATTTTACCAAGACTTTTTTAAGACGAGCTAAACGATCAATACGCTCTTTAGCAGTGGGTACCGGATGACGTAAATAGGCAATCTTTTGCTGCTCAAGCAAATCTTGTAAATGCTTAACATCATAAGGAACCTGAGTCTCTGGATTTGTTTTTGTTTGACTGTTCATCGGTACTTACCAAATATACTGATATACTTATTTTTTAGAGTAAATACTCTAAATAGTCAAGTTGGTTTCTGTGTGCAAGTCTTAACCATATGAATTAACGAAGGTTATTAAAATGTCTCTACCTAAAGCTCTGAAGACAAAAGACCGGATTTTACAAATCAGTTTGCAGCTCTTTAATGAGCGTGGCGAACGGTCTGTCACTACCAATCATATTGCTGCAGAGCTGGGGATCAGTCCTGGAAACTTGTATTATCACTTTCGAAACAAGCATGAAATTATTAAGGAATTAATGTATCAGTATCAGGTCGAGACTTTAGAAATGCTCTCTTTACCTGAAGACAGACCATTAACCACCAACGACAAAATTAGTTATTTTCAGGTGCTCAGCGGTCAGTTGTGGAACTATCGCTTTATTCATCGCGATGTTTATCACTTAGTTGAAAGTAACGAAGACTTTAAGAAAATCTATCCGCGCTTTGCGGGGCAGGTGATGCAGCAAGGGCAACGAATTTATCAGGCCTTTGTCGATGCTGGTCTTATGAAAATGACAGCTTCCGAAATTGAAGCACTCATTATTAACCTTTGGATTGTCTTAACCAACTGGACCAACTTTTTATATATGTCCGGACACATTAGTGACAATAACCACCTTGAGGAGAAATGGGTTTGGCAAGCATTACGCCAAATGGTTTTCTTAGAGGGCCCTTATTTAATGGGTGAAAGCCGTGCGACGTATGAACAATTGCTCGAATCACTTGGACCTTCTGATCTTTTTGCAAGCTTGTCATCCTTAAAAGATGAATAGTTGTGCTTGCTTATTTAGAGCGCTAGAATACTCGGCTTATTAAAAATTTGTCTCAATTAAGTGATATTAACAAAATGAATATGACCACTGCCAATACAGCCCGTTTACTGATTACTTGTGAAGACAAGCCTGGGATCGTACAGGCTGTATCGAGCTTTTTGTACCATCAAGGTGCAAACATTACCGCGCTTGATCAATATGCGACGGAAGCTCAAGGCGGACGTTATTTCATGCGTGTTGAATTTGAACTTGATCATTTACAGTCACGTAAAGATGCATTAATTCAAACATTTGCTGCCAACGTTGCTGAACGTTATGGCATGCAATGGCGTCTTGCTTTCGTAAACGAAATTAAAAAGGTTGGTATTTTAGTTTCTAAAGTCGACCATGCTTTGCTTGAGTTATTATGGCGTCATGCGCGTGGTTCTTTACCTTGTGAAATTACGCATGTGATTTCTAACCATGAAGATTTACGTGAATCTGTTGAGAACTTTGGTATTCCGTTTACTGTAATTAAAGTAACCAAAGACAATAAAGCCGAAGCTTATGCTCAAATTGATGAAATGATGCAAGGTAACGACTTATTAGTTCTTGCACGTTACATGCAGATTTTAAGCGAAGATTTTGTTGCAAAATGGGAAATGAAAATCATCAATATTCACCATTCATTCTTACCTGCTTTCGTTGGGGCAAACCCATATAAGCAAGCCTATGAAAAAGGTGTGAAGTTGATTGGTGCAACAGCTCACTATGTGACTGCTGACCTAGACCAAGGCCCGATTATTGAGCAAGACGTTGAACGTGTAAGCCATGATTATAACGTTGAGCAGTTACGTGAGCTTGGTGAAGATGTAGAACGTAATGTATTGGCTCGTGCTGTTAAATGGCATTTGGAAGACCGCATTATTGTAGATGGTAATAAGACAGTTGTTTTCTAATTACCTTATATTTTTAAAAGCACACTTTTGAGTGTGCTTTTTTATGGCTAAAATAAATTTAAAATGTTATAACATAACCTTAATTTGATATTCTATTGGTTATTCTCAATATTGTAACTACTTAATGTTTTTTTAAGTTGAGCACGATTTGATAAGTAGTCTATGGAACTAACAAATTTTAGTGTGTTGTCTAAGCATGAGAAAAGTAAGGTGATATCACTTTATGAAGTTAGATTGCACAATACTAGGAAATGTTTTTCGCAAAAAATTAGTTGCAAATGAAAACACTTCTCATTTATTATTGTGGCACTTTATTGTTCTATCCGATGTTTGAAATCGTTTCTATAAATTGAAGTCGAGATCATCATCCATTAGGTAATTAGATTCTTATGAGTCAATCTTCCGCAGCCTTAAACTCTCCCAATCCGATGAAAAAGAAAGTCATCACGGCGCTAATTGCGGTTGCAATTGGTCATATCGGGGTCTTATGGGCAGTTAGCCACATTAAGCCTGCTGAACTAAAGCCAATTGACAAGAAGCCTTTACAAGTCCGCTTTGTAAAAATTCAAGAACAACCAAAACCTTTACCACCGAAACCAAAAGAACCGCCTAAAAAGCCGGAACCCAAAAAAGAAGTGAAAGAGGTAAAGGTTGTTGAGAAACCTGTGATTCCACCTAAACCAGTGGAAAAAATTCAGCAGGTGAAAAAGGCTGAAACTCCTAAACAAACAGTAAAGACAGAACCTAAAGTTGAACCAAAAGTAGTTACTCCAACGACTACTGTGACTGAAAAAGTCGTTGAAAAGCCAAAACCAGTGGTACAAGAAGCACCTAAAGCTCAACCTGCGCCAGATCCATCACCAAAACGCGTTTCAATTGGTGGTTCAGGTGTGCAGTGGAGTCGCTCACCACGTTTGACTGTTTCACCAAAAGATTTACAAGGCGAAGCGCGTTCAGTTGTTGTACTCATTGAAGCCGATGAAAAAGGCAAGATTACCAATGTGCGCGTAACCCGAAGCAGCGGCATTTCAAGTCTAGATGACAAAGTAGTCCGTGCTGTACGTGGTGCAAAATTTAAACCTTATATGGAAAACGGTGTTGCTTATCCAATTAAAGCAGAGCAACCGTTTGATTTAACCCCTTAAACGAAATTTGAGTCCCAACGGCTAACCTTAATCAGGAGTTCGAATATGAACTTTTCAATCTATTGGCAACATGCAGATGCAGTGAGTAAAACCCTGTATTTCATCTTATTGGCAATGTCGATTGCTACTTGGACAGTTTTCATCTTACGTTTGATGGGGACTCGCCAACTAAAACAACAAGCTTACGCTCAACTCTCTAAAGCTATTAGTTCGCTAAAAGCGAAGTTACAGCCTTTGAGTTTTGAACAGCGTAAAGCAGTTGCAGAGCAAGCATTATTGCGCCAAATTTCTGCTGAAAAAGTCAATGCTGAGAAAGGTATTTCTGTTTTAGGAACAATTGCTTCAATTGCACCATTTGTTGGTTTGTTTGGTACGGTATGGGGTATTTTCCACGCGCTGGTTGCTGTAGGTAAGAGCGGACAAGCAGGATTGGCTCAAGTGGCTACACCAGTAGGTGAAGCACTTATTATGACTGGTCTTGGTCTTGCAGTTGCGATTCCTGCGGTATTGGCTTATAACATTTGTGTACGTGCTAACCGTGGTCTTGCTCATGATTTACAAGATCAAGCACACAGTTTGTTAATCGATACGATGTTGCAGCAAGACTCAACTGTAAAGTCTGATGTTAAAACTGCAGAACAAAGTTATGTTGGAGGTCAAGCTTAATGGCTTTTCAATTGGGTGAAGACCACGATAGTGGCATAAATGAGATGAACCTCATTCCGCTAATCGACATTATGTTGGTGTTAATGATCATCTTTTTGGTCACAGCAACAGTTGCCAACCCATCGATTCCATTAACACTGCCTAAAACAACTGCTGAAATTATTGATCCACCACCAAAAGCAATTACGATTAGTATCAATGCAAATGGTGAAGTGGCTTGGGATACTCAAGTAATTAGCCTTGATGAGCTTCAAAAACGTTTCCAAGAAGCAGGTCAAGGTGCGGTTAAACCAACCGTTCAACTTCGTGCTGATAAAGAGTCAAAGTACGATACTGTGGCTCAGGTAATGTCTCGCGCCAGTGAAGCCGGACTGAGCGATATTGCCTTTGTCAGTGAAAACTAAAATTTAGTTTACTCAATAAAAAAGCAACCAATTTGGTTGCTTTTTTATTGCTCTGGTTTATTGATCTTTCATCAGATGCTGGAATTTACTATATAGCTTGAGCAACTTAGGTGGAATCGCAAAGTTGCAATAACCTTGTGAAGGGTTCTTTGCATAGTAATTCTGATGATATTCTTCAGCTGGATAGAATGTCGGGACAGGAGAGAGCTCAGTCACAATATCAAGATCGTCATCTTTTAACGTTTGAATCGTATGTTCTGCTGCCTGTTTTTGCTCTTCATTATAATAATAAATAACAGAGCGGTACTGAGTACCAATATCATTACCTTGGCGGTTTAAAGTCGTTGGATCATGCGTTGCAAAGAAGACATCAAGTAACTGAGAATATGTAACTTGTTGTTCATCAAAGTCGATGAGAACTACTTCAGCATGCTGAGTGTCACCTTGACATACTTGCTCATAAGTTGGCTGAGTTGTATGCCCACCAGCATAACCACTTGTTACTTTTTCTACACCACGTATTTGTAAAAATACGGCTTCGACGCACCAAAAACAGCCGCCGCCAAATAATGCCTGTTGCATTGTTTTTCCCTCTATTTCCTGCCTATTACAATAGGGTCTATCTATCTAGATTACAAAGTAAAGCGTGTATAAAAAAGTAAAGAAAAAGAGAATAACTTATTTAGTTTTCGATAGCCACCAACAGATCCTCTATATTTAAAGGGTTTTTAAATAAGCTTCTAAATTGGAGAATGTTCCATTAAATCCTTGCGTCATTCCATCGCGAGCAGAATCAAAAGTTGAATTCCCAATATCGTCAGAGTTCCACGGTTGCCAAGTAATTGTGACTTTTGTTTTATTATCAATATCTTCAAAAGTTGTGGTTGCTAACATTTCTAATGGCCATGTCGGTGACATAGGGTGTCGTGTGTTGTTACCGTCTTTGTCTGAAAAAGATTGAATAAACGTTAATCGCTCATTGGGTACAATCTCACGAAACACTTGCTTACCCCACATTTGTGTTCCATCGGGTCCTTCTAACCCATAGTGATAAGTTCCACCAACTCTGAAATCCATTGAGGTATGAATGATTTTGAAATTTTTTGGACTCATCCAATTTTGTAAGTGATTCATATCAGTATGAACCTTGAATACAAGATCACGAGGTGCATTGAATAGTTTAGAAATACTAAATGGCGTAATTTTTTCTGTCATGATTATTTTCCTTTGTTAGAAAACTGGTTAATTTAAGTTATGGAGTTACTTTGTGATTCTTGCAAATTATTTTCAAAGTTAACAAAGTGTTTTTCTGATATTTGGCGAAAATGAGCTTATAAAATATTAAGCAGACTCTAGTCAGCTTTGGGTAAACCTTGTCGCACAATTTGAGAGAAGTGTTCACTACTCTGATCTGAAAGTTGTTCAAAATGTTCAGTACGTGGATTGATATGTGCGATTTGATACCACTGCTTTAAACTAATATTTTGATTAAGGGCTTTAAGATCATATAAATAATTAGGTAAATAACCTGAGGCTATTAAACGATAATCTTTAGGAAGTTGATATGGATTAATCGCTTGAACCATATCGAAAATCAAGGTTGTACAATTACTTGTGAGCGTATTATACCATTTTGGTTGAGCACGTAGCTCATCCGACTTTTTAAGATATTCTAAAAATAGCGCTTTCTGTTCAGAACGGGGCATATTAATTGGGAAATTATAAACTTGCTCTTTACGAATGTTACTGCGTGTGTAGACAATATCTTTTTCATCGGACGCAATTAAGCTCAGTTCGTATTTTCTAAAAAAACCACCCACTGCCGAAAACTCTTCGTTCTTTTCTTTTCGAATTTCGATTGAAAAAACTAAGGGTTGTTGATTTTTAAACTCAAAACTGACCAGAGTATGGGCAATTTGTGGCCCCATCCAGTAAGAGGTAATAATATTTATGCCATTTAACTTGTTCAGGTTAAAAGTACGGGTTTCCCACCGGACATCATAAGTGCCATCAGGGTGCCAGTTGAAGTTACGGACATTGTGCAAGGTAATTACATCGCCGTGTTTTTCATAACTTAGCATATTGGCAACTTCAGGATTCCAGTCACGATCTTGACGTGCTGTAATCGAGAAATACCAAGCCAAAGAACAAGCAAAAGCTAACAGATAGATCAAAATGTCTGTACGACGGCTAATGATATGGCCATTGAAATATAAGCCAGCCATACTTAAAGCAAAGGCAATCCATATGCCAATAATAATGCGGCTGCCTAACCAGCCAAAAGGTTGTTGCACCCAAAGTGCTAAACACACCCAAATGCTGGAAAGCACAATAAACAACGTGAATAAACCATGTAAAGCGCCGAAGAGGAGGGCGATAATAAATTCACGTGTTCCGATATTGTGCATAGGCGGCCATAAAATTATTTTTTATAAGTTGCAAATTCGAATGAAGTTCCTGTTTTTTCATCTACTTGCTGCTCGCTCGCAACTTTATGAAATTCACTCGGTATAGTTGGATAATGTGCATCACCTTGGACATCTAAGTCAACATGAGTGAGTTCAAGACGGTCTGCAATTGACAAGGTTTGCTTAAATATTTCACCACCACCAATGATGAAAAGCGCCTGCTTTTCGGTGTTTTTGGCGTCTTCTAAAGCTGCGTTTAAAGCATCTTCAATTGAATACGCAATTTTTACGCCGTCAAAATGCCAGTTAATGTCACGGGTAATTACCCAGTTCACACGGTTCGGTAGAGCACGACCCATAGACTCAAGGGTTTTACGGCCCATGATGACCACACCACCCTGGGTGATTTCTTTAAAGTGTTTTAAGTCGGCAGAGATATGCCATGGCAACGCATTGCCTTTACCAATACAGTGATTTTTGTCCATTGCGACAACGTGGACAACTTCTACATTTTGCCATGCCATAATCTTATTCTCTAAACCGTAATCTAATGAAATTTAAGCCGTCGTTATACTGCAACCGGAGCTTTAATTGCCGGATGTGACTCGTAACCTACAATCTCGATATCTTCAAATTTGAAATCGAAAAGGTCTTTAACTTCCGGATTAAGTTTTAATTGGCAAAGTGGTAATGGTTCACGCGTTAATTGTAGTCGTGCCTGCTCGAAATGGTTGGCATAAAGATGCGTATCGCCACCTGTCCAAACAAAATCACCAACACCTAAGCCACACACTTGAGCAATCATATGAGTGAGTAGAGCATAGCTCGCAATGTTAAAAGGTACACCTAAGAACACGTCAGCACTACGTTGATAAAGCTGGCATGACAATTTGTTGTCTTGTACGAAAAACTGGAAGAGTGTGTGGCAAGGTGGCAATGCAACTTGTCCTGCTTCATTCGGGTTCCAGCCAGAAACGATTAAACGACGCGAATTTGGGTTAGTTTTGATTTCGTTAATTAACCATTTAATTTGGTCAAAACCATCTTGATTATAAGTACCGTCAGCATTTTTAGTTGCGCCGAAATTACGCCATTGGTGGCCATAAACTGGGCCTAGTTCATGTTCTGGACGGCCAAAACGAGCTGTTTGTTCTGCTGTAGCCCATTCGTCCCAAATTGAAACTTTATTGTCTTTTAAATATTGGACGTTGGTGTCACCTTTTAAAAACCAAAGCAACTCAATCACAATAGAACGGAAGTGAACTTTTTTTGTGGTGAGTAAAGGAAAACCTTTAGAGAGATCAAAACGCATTTGATGACCAAATACAGAACGGGTTCCTGTGCCTGTACGGTCGCCTTTGTCACCGCCATTATCAAGGATATGTTGTAGTAGGTCTAAATATGCACGCATAACACTCTCGAGTTCGGATTAATTCCATAAAATAAAGGGGGGAGATAGCTCAACGATAAATAATTACGCAATAGAGCTGCTTCATCATGAACCATTGAAGATGATACCTGTTGTAGCTCAAGATGAAAATCTAAAAATAGTTCTATGGCATTTCAAGAGGCGTAATTATTCAAAACGCTTGGCACGATTTTGATAAATTGAAACAAGAAAAAATCCAACCAGTACAAAACCTAAAGCTTGTATCGTTACGATCCAATTGTGCTGAGGTGGCAATATCCACACCACAATAGCAACAATAAGAAGAGGATAAATTCTAAGCAGAAACTGGAAGTTAGATTTATATGAACTACGGTCTGGAATTTTTGTTTGTAAATATTGCCCGAAATGAAGTCCGAAACCTAACGCAAGGCTCAGAATAGTGTAAGTCGGCGATAAAGGCTGGACTTGATTGGCTACATAAATTGCAGCACAAACAACAATAATGAAGATGAGTTTGATGTGACGCGGTGCGTTGTACCAATAAGCCAACATAAAACGGGAGCCTATTTGTTAAATAACGATTGTGGTGAAAAAATAAAAGCAGCAAGCGCCATAAATGCAATGCCTTGAACACCCCAAATAAGTAAGTTAGGCATGGTTTTTACAAAGATAAGTGCAAATAAAAGAGCGATAGGAACCCACGTAAATAGGCGGTAAAGTAAACCGGTTGGGTTACTTTGAGCAAAATGCAATTTAAAGTAACGGCAGATTAAAAAAATAACCCCAGTTCCTGTAAACATTAAAATAGTATCTAACGGTAATGGTTGATATTGATATAACCCAATACAGATTAATAGGGTAATAATTAAGATCATTAATTTTTTAAAAGACGGGACTTGCTTGTTAAACCAGAATTCCAGCATGGTGTATCTTCTTTCTTGGGAGATAAAAACTGTAGCATAAAAAAGAGGAGCCGAAACTCCTCTGATTTAGATGTTAACTGTTCTTTTGTGGGCCCCAGTCATAAATTTTCTTTTGGTAGGCATACCACATCATCCAAAGGCCAATGAGCAGCATTGGAACGGTAAGGATCTGACCTTTAGTCATCCAGCCAAATAAAATGAAACCTTGGTCGGCATCGGGTTGACGGAAGAATTCCATTACAAAACGTGCAACGCCGTAACCCATTAAAAATAGCGCTGAAACGGCCATACGTGGGCGAGGTTTTGAACTAAACCACCACAAGATAATAAATAGAATTAGACCTTCGCAAAGTGCTTGATAAATTTGAGAAGGGTGGCGAACCAAATGTAATGGATCGGTTGGGAAAATCATTCCAAAGGGATAATTCGGATCTGTAACCGCACGGCCATATAACTCTCCACCAATAAAGTTACCGAAGCGTCCGAACATTAAGCCTGTCGGTACACAAGGGGCAATAAAGTCGAGTGTTTGGAACCATGTTTTTTGATATTTTTTACACCAGAATAGCATTGCAATCATGACGCCTAAGAAGCCGCCGTGGAAGCTCATACCACCAGTCCAGACTTGGAATAGCCAAATTGGGTTTTCAAGGAATTTATCAAACTCATAGAAAAGCACATAGCCGATACGTCCGCCTAGCACAACACCTAAAGCGCCGTAAAACACCAGATCGGAAACCATGTCCGATGTCCAGCCATCACGCTGTTTGGCACGGTAGGAAGCGAGTCCCCAAGCACATAAAAATGCCAATAAATACATGAGTCCATA
This sequence comes from Acinetobacter nosocomialis, assembly GCA_025736915.1. GTDB lineage: Bacteria > Pseudomonadota > Gammaproteobacteria > Pseudomonadales > Moraxellaceae > Acinetobacter > Acinetobacter nosocomialis_A. The sequence continues at coordinate 2,472,052 of CP107049.1, forward strand.
CCAATGGACTTGAAGAGGTCCTAGATGTATTGCGACCGGATCGATATTAGGATAGGTCAGCATTGCTGCTCCTTGATCTTACGTTTTGACAGATTGTAGCGGAATGATGTGAAAAATGTTGTACATTCAATGTGTAAACATAGGGAACAAGAATCAATGTGTATTGTGGCTTTAGCATGGCATGTTCTGGATGATATGCCCTTGTGTCTTATTTCAAACCGTGATGAGTTTTATCACCGACCAACCGCATTGTTGCATCAATGGGAACATACACCCATCATTGCAGGGCAAGACTTACAGTCAGGTGGCACTTGGATGGGCGTTACGCCACAGGGCCGATGGGCTGTGTTAACCAATTTCCGTGATGGACGTGATAAACAGCAATACGAGACTTCTCGTGGTCATTTAGTTCAGGCTTTTTTAGAGTCTGATTTATTGCCGATTCGCTTTGCTCAGCAATTGGAACAACAGCAACAGAACTTTGCTGGTTTTAACCTGTTTATGGGAAATGCTGATCAGGCAGTCTATATGAGTAACCGTGGTGAAGCCCCACAAGTATTAGCTAATGGCGTGTATGTGGTTTCGAATGGTTTAATGTCCGATCACTGGGAGAAAACCAGACATTTAAGAACCCGTTTTACGCAAGAGTTCTTGCCTATGCATCAGCACAAAACGGAAGAGTTAAGCTTGCAACATGCAGCGTGGGATATTTTAGAAGATGAGCGTAAGGTCACCACAGCATTGTTGCCAAATACGGGCATTCAACCACAAATGGAAGAGTTGCTATCATCGACTTTTATTCAAAGCCCAGTATATGGAACACGTTGTTCGAATTTTTTAAGAATGACCAATAATGAATGGATTTGGTTGGAAAAGACCCAGCAAGGTGAACATAGTGGCCAAATTGTACAGCAGCAGATACCTTTAAATCGTTAACAAAATGCCGATCAAATGATCGGCATTTTTCTAGGGAGAAACAAATTAACCAGCAATAACGCCACCATCTTTACGGGTAATAACTACAGTTGCCGAACGTGGACGCGCAGTTTTGTTGCTTGGATCTTTTTGTGTGGCAGGCCAGTTACTTTCTGGTTTTGCGTAACTTGGAGAGTCTTCACCAGGGTGCTGAACATTAATGAAAATTGCCTTATAGTCCGGTGTCATGGCAATACCAGTAATTTCACATTGCTTTGGTCCGACTAAGAAACGGCGTAATGTTGCATCTGTAACTTTAGCGCCTGTTATGGTTTGCTGACCATTTGATGTAGTTGCCGCACCGCCATCACCAATTTGACCTGGTAGGGCAGCAAGCATCATACAGTTGGTGACATCTGTATAAGCGCCGTCATCTGTCTCAATCCAGAGAACACCGCGTGGGTCAAACCACATACCATCCGGTGATGAAAAATCATTATTGTCTGTTAAACCTGACAAGTTGATGTTTGAAGCCATCGAAGCTTCTGCACCAAATAAGTAAATGTCCCACTTGAAGGTTTCAGCAGTGGTTTTGTCATCGACTTCTCTAAAACGAATGATATGGCCGTTTACATTTCCCTTTTGTTCTTTTGTGCCTGCATATAGGTCGGTATAGTTACGAGGGTTGGCTGCATCTGTAGGGTAATCTTTACCACGGTTTGAGTTGTTGGTGAGTGTGACATAAATTTCGCCATTAATCGGGTTAACGGTTGCCCATTCTGGGCGGTCCATTTTTGTTGCACCGACTGAATCTGCTGCTAAACGCGCAAAAGTGACTACGTCTGCCTGAGATTTAAATGGATAGGTCGTGTTACTTTCATTTAAACCATTTTTACCGTAGGCAAGTTCAATCCATTGACCTGAACCATCGTTATTAAATTTGGCAACATACAACTTACCTGAGTTCATGTATTTGTCACCGGCTGCATAGCCGCCGTTTATATCTTTTGTGTCCCACACTGCGGTTGAAACAAACTTATAGATGTATTCGCCACGAGAGTCATCACCCATATAAAATGCGATTGGTTGACCTGCTACGGCACGACATGCACTGTCTTCATGGGCAAAACGGCCTAATGAGGTACGTTTAACCGGATTTTGACGGTTATCAAATGGGTCAATTTCAACCATCCAGCCAAATGTGTTTGGTCCATTGCGGTAATCTTGGGTTGCTTGAGCCGCTTTTACATCGGCATTCCAGCGGTCATATAGGTCTTGTGCCTCTACTTGACCAATTGCAGTTTCCCAGCCGTAGCGAGAACTTGATCCTGCTTTAAGACCATAGCGTTTAAGAGCAATTATTTCTTCTGGAGTACGTAGCGCATCATCAGTTGTGCTACGGGCAAAATAACCGATAAAGTTTTCTTCTGTGGTTAAGTATGTTCCCCAAGGTGTATAGCCATTACCACAGTTATTGTGTGTACCACGAGTCTGACGCCCAGCAGGCGAAAAGCGCGTTGAAAGTAAGTTAGACCCTGCTGCTGCACCCGCAAAGTCCATGACTGTAGAGCCTGTAATACGTCTATTAAAAATAGAGTTTTTTACAACTTCTACTTTTTGTGTAGCAGGGTCTTTTTTGATATGAACTACAGAAACACCATGAGCATTGGTTTCGCGAATGACTTCGTCTTCAGGACGGCGTCCATCAACTTTGGTTGGACCTTTAGGGTGCAAGAAGGTTTGGTTGATGTATTCGTGGTTCATCACCAATAAACCTTGTGTTGAAACAGTGTCATCAAAACGGTTTGTTGATGTGTTTAAACCAAAATAGTGCATACCATCGTGGCAGTCGCCAGAGCGAAACTGGAAGCTTGGACCAGATGGAATATTGTTATCATCCCAATCACCAAAAGAAGGATTAATAGAGTCACCTAAAGCGTAAATCACATTTGCCTCATAACCTTCTGGTACGGTTACAATATCATTTAAATTTTTAGCAACTGGCGTAAAGGTAAGTTTTTCTGGCTTTTTATTTGGATCGACTGGAGCAGTTCCACCATTGTTAGAACTAGAGTCATCGTTATTATCATTACAGCCCGTTAAAGTAGAGGCTAAAGTTAATGCCACAGCCCCGCTTGCTGCTTTAGTAATGAGACTACGACGACTTACGTATTGGTCTAAAACATCACGAAAGTGAATATTGTTCGAAGTGTTGTTGTCTAGTTCCTGATCTTCATGATATGGGGTCAAGTCGTTCATATTAAATTCCTAATTCAAAATAAGTTTTTTCTAAATGTCTTGATTAGCTTAAGTTTTGAATATGACGAGGTCTTGACGTTTTAATGATAACTTAATGAAAAATTTGATCGTTTAGTCAAAAAGAAAGTACTTTTTATTTTTATGGGGGTTTTTAAATAAAAGAAACCTGCATAAAGCAGGCTTCTTTTGAGTTGTGGTAAGAATTATTTCTTCACAACAGATGGTGCTAGAGGGTCAGCCGTAATATAACCAACTGCCGCTGCAAAACGATCTTTGTAGTTTGCACGAACAAGAGGATCAAGAGTCGCTTTTACTTTATCGTGTAATGGAGATTCCCAGTCACCCGGATGCTGGAAGTTACTCATGATATAAGTCCAGCCATTCACTGCATCTACAGCATGTAAACCTGTCGATTCAGCACCAGCAGGTGTTGATAAGATACGGCTTAATTGTTTGGTATCTACGTTATATGCCCATAAGAAGTTATTTACGTGCATACCACTGTCTTCACCAATGAAGAGCGTACGTAAGTTTTCAGAGAACTTAATGTTATCTGGGTTTGCAATTTTATCTGCATTTGCAAGGTTACCTAAAGCATCAGCAGTGGTGAGGTCTTCACCCACTAAAGCTGTTGGCGGCTCCATATGAGTCGATACCCATTCACTATTAATGAGCTGACCTTTATTGTCGACTTGGCTGCCTTTTAACGTATGTGCATAAACTGCACCAGCTTTTGGACCTTGTACTTGAATATCAGTGGTTTTATCAACCATAGAAGACTGTACATAAGACATCGCAGAGTATGCGATTTTGTCTTTAATATTGACAGTTGTGCCTTCCATTTTGGTGAAGCCCATACTTGCGCCCACTAAAGCTGCATAACGATGCGTTTCTAAGAAAGCCGCTTCACGTTCTTTACCCGGTACAAGTTTGACCCAGTTATTTTTGCCGCTATAACGGATTTTGGTATAGCTTGCATCTTGAGGATCTGTAGTTTTTACATCCATCAAGTCTGAAATCTTGTATTGATCTGCCCAGCTTTTTACTTCTGCACTTGTTGCATGACCAAGGTTAATCCAAGAAATATCACCCGCACCAGCGCCTACGCCTGAGGTTTGCTTCCATTTAGCAACATAGAGCGTACCCGCAGATAAGTCTTTTTCTTTATCGGCAACAAACATGAATAAACCGCCATTCGTTGCATCATCACCCATCAATGCAGTGCGGTTATCTGGCATAATTTGAATAAGTTCGTGCGAGATACGACCTAAACAGTAATGTTTTTTGATTGAACCTGTACCATCCGTATTTACAGTAACTTCTGGTAAATGACCGTAGTGGTATGGGTTACCTTTGGTACTGTCACCAAATAAGTTTTTGCTAAATACTGGTAAGTAGCTTCCAGCAACATTGTTTGCATCTGGTTCGTATTCTTCACTAGAAAGGTGAGTTCCCCATGGAGATAAGCTTGCACCACAAGTAATCCATAAACCGTTTACTTTAGAAGTATCGACATTGTGGTATTTAACCAGTGTTAAATGACCAGTTTTAGGGTCTTGGTCTAAAGTTAAAATCGCAATTGGAGATGGTAGTAAGCCATACATAGACGCTAAGCTTTGGTCACGAGTCGTATATTCAAACTGAACGACGTGAAATACAGGATTACCTGTAACACCTAAAGCTTGTTTGTCTGCATCGGTAAAGTCACGACCTGTTGCTTGTTTAAAGCTAATTAAAGAGCTTCCATCTGGACAGTCAGAGAAGAATTGACGTTCTTGACCAGGTTTTGATTTATCAATAATCGGCTGATTATTAATATCAACATAACCACCCGCTAGAATTTTTCCACCTTTACCATCTGCAACCAGATCACCTGTGGTAAAGAATGGCTTGTATGCTAATGTGTAGTCAGTTTTTGAGCCATCTTCCCAGCTAATTGAAAGGCTTGATCCAACAGTTGTTGTTGCCATCGCTGCTGGGTTGGCTAAAGATGGTGCAGCCATTGAGGTAAACGTTGCATTTTTAAAGTTTACTGTTGGTGGTGGAGTAACAACATCTGAATCATTATTACTGTCATTACAGCCTGCTAACGTTGCTGCCGTAGCCATCGCACCTAATGGAAGAAAAGGGATCCCCGTAAACCATTTTAAAATATCGCGACGTGTTGGGTGGTTAGAAGCAGTTGTCATAATAAATCCGTAACTTTTGTGTGTATATTTGTTGAGTCGATTCTATGGATTGGAAATGACACTTTTCTTACATTTTTAAGTCACTTTGAAGACAGTTTATAATTTGATTAATTAAGACGATTTAAAAGTAAAAAGCCCAAATCTTAATATTTGGGCTTTTAAAGAGAAGTTTTAGATTATTCAGCAGACTGGCTTTTTCTCTTCTCAAGAATTTTACCGAACAGTAGGCCTATTTCAAAAAGCAACCACATTGGAATCGCTAGCATCACCATTGAAATCGCATCTGGGGGTGTAATAAACATAGCAACAAAAAAACATCCCACAATAATAAAACGTCTTTTTTCAGCAAGGCTTTGAGTATTTACTACGCCAATTAAAATAAGTAGTAAGGTTGCGATAGGAATTTCAAAAGTGACACCAAACACTAAAAATAGCTTTAAACAGAAGCTTAAATAACTATTAATGTCGGTCATTGGCGCTACTGTTTCAGGTGAAACGCTAATAAAGAAATGTAAGATTGCCGGCAGGGTAATGTAATAAGCAAAAGCGACACCTGCATAAAATAGAACAATACTACCGATCAGTAACGGTAGCGCTAAATGGCGTTCTTTTTGATAAAGTGCTGGGCGAACAAAAGACCATATTTCATAAAGAATAAATGGCATTGCAAGCATAAGTGCGACAAATAAATTAAGTTTAAATGGCGCCATAAAGGTTGCTGTTACATCCGTTGCAATCATTGAAGATGACGCAGGAAGTTGTAACCTTAAAGGCTCAGACAATAATTGGTAAGTATTATTTCGAAAGGGTAGTAAACAAAAGAATAAGAATAATGTTACCCCTACAATCCTGAATAAATGGCGTCTTAAAACTACCAAATGATTCATGATTGGCATTTGGTCTAGGTTTTCTTGACTATTTACAGTGGTTGAAGGCAGTTGGTTCATACGGCAATCTTCAATTCAACAGGAGATGTTTCTGAAATATCAGTTTGAGGAACTAAAGACGTACGTTTGGCAACATACGGCACTTTGTAATGGTCTGATATAGGAATACATTTCCGAATAGGCTTTTGTGTTGTTTTAGGCGTTTCAGTAACTTCTAAATGTTCTGAAATCTGCTGTTTTTGTATTTCTTCAAGCTGCTGTTGTACTTTTCGTTCCAATGCTTCGATGCGGTTAAGTTCCTCTTGCATTTCTTTGCGGAACTCAGAAAGACGCAGCTCCTGATCAATCTCGTTTTGCAGATTGGTAATATAGCGTTTTAGTCGAACATACCAGCGGCCTGCAAAGCGTGCAGCTTCGGGAAGCTTATCTGGACCTAAAACTAAAATTGCAATAATTGCAAAACAGAGTAGCTCTGTCATTCCTACATCAAGCATGGGACAAACCTTTAGCTTTTCACTGATGTGCTTTCAGATGTTTTAACTTGTGCGTCAATCGTACGAGGAGTATTTAAAGATGCAGCTTCGTCTTCTTCACGAACTGATTTTTTAAAGTCTCTTACTGCACCGCCAACATCTTTGCCGATATTTTTTAATTTAGATGTACCGAATAATAAAATAACGACGATTGCGAAAATAACGACATGCCAAATAGATAAACCAGCCATGATTTTATACCTCTTTTTAGTTCGCTTTATATCAACAGGTTGCCATGACAGGAATGTGACACTTATATTTCATTTTTAAGACAGTATTTATAAGTCGTCAGTTACGGTTAGATTTTTAAAGATATTTATCTGAGTAATTTTAAATTTTATTTAACTTAGGTTTTAGACCAATTTACGTGAAATAGATCATACATTTCAAAATCAAAAGGTGTAGCATAACAAGCTGTTTTTAATGAGCAAGAGGAGAGAGCGTGGCATTACTACTGCCTGTATTGGCATTTATCACCGGACTTTTACTTGCTCAGACCTCTATCGCAGAAACCATAAAACCTATTCTTTCAGCTTGGCTTGCACGGCTCCTGATTCCGATTGTGATCATTTACAACATGGTCTTTTATCAATCGGGAAGTTTGAGCTTAATGCTCTTTAGTTTTGGGTCGGCATTTATTATTTTCTTTGCCTATTTGGCTTTATTTAAAGACCGCTTACTGGCCCTTTGTGTAAGCTATACCAATATGGGATGGCTTGGTTTTCCTTTTGCCATGGCTCTATTTGGTCCCGAAGCGACTGCTCCGATTGTGGCTTTATATATTGGGATGTCAATTTTTGGCAATGCTTGGGCTGTTACGGCAGTCACTACTGCACCGCAAAGTAAGCTCAATATATTAAAAAAGGTTTTAACTTCCCCACCTTGTATATCAATATTTTGTGCTGTGGTGCTCAGACTTTTAGGGGCCCAGCATATCGAGCATCCTGCCATACATTGGGTATATGAGGTTGCCAAGTTCGCAATGACTTTTGCAGGTATGTGTGTGCTTGGAATGTGGCTACGCCGTACCAGAGTTTATGCAAAAGACTTAATTTACAGTACCAAAGCTCAAGCTTTTAAAGTCGCCTGTGGCTTTATTTTGTGTGGTCTAACTTATAGATTTTTACCCATTCCAAATATAAACCAGCAAATAGGGGTGATGTTTTTAATGTTCTGTTTGCCACCAGCAGCCAATATTGTAGCGTTAGAGACACATTATCAAGGGACGGGGAGATCTGCGGCTTATATCGCATCGGGGACGATTGTGAGTTGTGTGTGTATTGCGATTTATGCAGTGTTTTTACATCTTTATTTCTAAGTCAGATGATTAGATCAGACTGCCTTTGAATAGTGGTTATATGCTTATTTTGTGTATGTAGGCAATACTTTACTTTTGTTTCGTCAAAAGTAACAAAACCATTTGTCGAACTGACGACACATCCTTGATGTCGCAGTTCGACGGGCGACATCCATGTCGCCTAGCACGATAGCAAATGGCTTTAACGTTAAACTAAATAAATGCTATATAAAGTTTTACTTCTGTAAGCTCTCTCTGAATAACTGTATCGCTTGTCCACGATGACTAATCTTATTCTTATCTTCTTTAGACAACTCAGCGCTAGAAACTTGAAGCTCTGGTAACCAGAACAGTGGGTCATAACCGAAACCATTTTCACCACGTGGTGCTTCTAAAATTTCACCATGCCAGATGCCTTGGAAAATTTGTGGCAATGGATCTTCTGCATGAGTCACTAAAGCAAGCACACATACGAACATGCCTTCAATCACTTCTCCATTTTTACGAAATGGCAAAAGATCATTTAATAACTTGGCATTATTCGCTGCATCGTCACCATGTTCTCCAGCATAGCGTGCTGAATAAATACCAGGTGCACCACCTAAAACCGGAACACAAATGCCTGAGTCATCAGCCATAGCAGGTTTCCCTGAAATTTTAGAGGCATGACGTGCTTTAATAATGGCATTTTCAATAAAGCTTAAGCCGTCTTCAATGGCGTCGGGAATATTAAGGCGACCTTGAGGAATAATTTCTACAGGTAACTTAAGCTGTTCAAAAAGTTTTTCAAACTCTGCGACTTTACCTTTGTTATTACTTGCAAGGACTAAAGAGCCCTGATCAAACCAATGTGGGGTAGACATAAGATAACCAAACTTTATAACCAATATTGAACGCCAGTTATGTTACGTGTTTTTTGGAAGGGGATATAGAGTAAAACAAATAGAATATAAAATTAGAAGCTTAAAAACTAAAACCACCTTATAGGTGCTATAAGGTGGTTTTAGTCGAGTAAGTTTGAGCTGGATTATTATTGAGCTTGAATCCATTTATCCGCACGGTCACGTGCCATACGAATTTGCTCTTGAGTTAAGTTGGCAGCAAGAGCTGTCTTTTTACCTTCAGATAAGCTAATCACTTTATTGTCGAGCATGCCATCACGAGTTGAAAGCTCATACCACTGGTAAGCACCTACGTAGTTTTTCTTTTGCTCTTCCATCATCGCGAGGTTATAGCTTGCGCGGTTATCACCATTGCTTGCAGCTTTTTCGAAATACTTACGAGCCATAGACTCATCTTTCTTAACACCAATGCCGTCGGCGTACATACGGCCTACATTTAACTGTGCTGGTGATAAACCTTGGTCAGCAGCAGCTTTAAACCAAGTAAATGCTTGTTTATCGTCTTTTGCTACATCTTTACCGTATTGGTAACGTGTTCCAAGATAAAATTGTGCGCCAGCTTGGCCAGCTTGAGCTGCTTTTTGAAGGTCATGAATCCCCATTGTGGAGAAGCGCGCAGCTTGGCTCGCAACCGATTGTGGCTGGGCGATATAATCTGCATGAGCCTGCATACTTAGCAGTCCTGCAATTAGTGTGCTAAATAATGTCTTTTTCATAGTGCACTCACTCGATAAATAGCGACTTCACCAAACAAATTCGGAACATGTTTGCTTAACAGGCTTCCCTGCTGGTTTCCATTGACGGCGAGTCGATTAATAATTTGTATTTGATTTTCCGCACATAGTGCTTCGAAATCTTTAAACGTACATAAATGAATGTTGGGGGTGTTATACCACATATATGGTAGAGCATCCGATACAGGCATCATCCCTTTTAATGCTAGAAAAGAGCGAGTCTTCCAGTGTGCAAAGTTTGGAAAAGTGATAATGGCCTGTTTACCCACACGCACCATGTCTCTTAATAAAACATCGGGTGCATCTACGGCTTGCAAAGCCTGTGCCATAACCACATAGTCAAAAGACTGGTCGGCAAAACGGCTTAAACCGAGATTCAAATCTTGTTGAATAATATTTAACCCGCGACTGACGGCAATTGCAATCTTTTCTTGATCAATTTCTAAACCATAAGCACGAATTTGATGCTTTTGGCTCATATGAGCGAGTAATTCACCGTCACCACACCCTAAATCGAGTACGCTAGAGCCGGGTTTAATCCACTTTTCTGCCAGTTGTTGATCAATACGCATTAGCTTGCCTCCAGTGATGTCGATTTTAAATGTTCTTCACCGCCTAAGAAAGCGCGCAGTGTTTTGACATACAGTGGAATCGGGAATAAGAACGAGTCATGACCTTGTTCAGCATCAATATCAAGATAACTTACCGGTTTATGATTGGTAATGAGTGCATCTACAATTTCTTGTGAGCGACTTGGTGCAAAACGCCAGTCAGTGGTGAACGAGACAATCAGGAACTGGCATTTGGTTTTACTCATCGCTTCTGTAAGCGAGTGACCGTACTCACGCGATGGATCAAAATAATCCAAAGCTTTGGTCATAATGAGATAAGTATTGGCATCAAAGTTACGACTAAACTGTTCACCTTGGTAACGGAGATAACTTTCGACCTGAAACTCGACATCAAAACCGTACATAAACTTGCCGGATTTTAAATCACGGCCAAATTTCTGTTTCATCGCTTCTTCAGAAAGATAGGTAATATGGCCTACCATACGAGCCAAAATTAGGCCTCGTTTTGGATAGCTATCATTTTCTAAATAACGACCATGATGGAAGTCTGGGTCAGACAAGATTGACTGACGTGCCACCTCGTTAAATGCAATATTCTGTGCTGAAAGCTTTGGCGCGCTAGCAATGACGACACATTTTTGTAAACGGTCAGGGTAGTCTACTGACCATTGTAGTGCCTGCATGCCCCCTAATGATCCGCCAACTACTGCATACCAAACACTTACTCCTAAACGGTCAGAAAGCATCGCTTGAGTTTTAACCCAGTCGCGTACCGTTACTAATGGAAAATCTGGTCCATAAGGACGATTATCATTTTCAGGGTTTGGTGAAATTGGACCAGTCGACCCGCTACATCCACCAATATTGTTGAGTGCAACTACAAAAAATTTATTTGTGTCGATTGCCTTACCCGGGCCAATACAGCTATCCCACCATCCAGCTTTTTTATCATCTTCATGGTGATAGCCCGCTGCATGATGATGTCCGGAAAGGGCATGACAGATCAAAATCGCATTTGATTTATCTGCATTTAAAGTGCCGTAGGTTTCAACCATTAACTCAAAGCGTGGTAAAACACGGCCACATTCAAGATGTAAGGGTTCTTCAAATTGGAACTTTTGCGGAGTGACTAACCCCACTGAGTCAGCTGGAAAAGACACGGGAACATTTCGCCTTTTAAATCTTTCAGGAATAAAAAGAAAGGATACCAAGCTAGGTATCCTTTCCAAAGTCTTTTTTTTAATTAAACAGCGGCGGCAACAACCTGATCTGTACTTAAAACACCTTGATCAATCAAACGGTTGGTACATGCAATAATTGCTTCAATTGATGAGGTGACTGTGTTGTCGTGAACACCCGCACCAAACGAGCCTCTACCAGTACCTTTCACTTGAAGTTCAATTAAGGTTAATGCTTTAGCATTTGCACCTGAACTAATACTACGTTCTTCATAGTTCAATACGTCAATTGGTAATTGAAGTGCATTTAAGAATGCAGAGATAGGGCCATTACCTTCGCCACGTAATTGTTGAGTTTCACCTTCAACGTCGATCTCAAGTTCAATGATTTGAGTACCATTAATGTCAGATAACTTATAGTTTTTGACTGTGTAATGGTGGTTCTTCACATCGACATATGCGTCTTTAAACAAAGTCCAGATTTCTTTGGCATTAATTTCTGTACCATTCTCATCAGCATATTGTTGAACAACCTGACTGAATTCAATTTGTAAACGGCGCGGCAATACAACGTTGTAGTTTGATTCCAATAAGTAAGCGATACCACCTTTACCAGACTGGCTATTTACACGAATTACAGCATCGTAGTCACGGCCCAAGTCTTTCGGGTCGATTGGCAAGTAAGGCATATCCCAGATTTCTTCGTTTTTCTGGTATTCGAAGCCTTTTTTGATTGCATCCTGATGTGAACCAGAGAATGCAGTAAATACCAAGTCACCTGCATATGGATGACGAGGGTGTACAGGTAAACCAGTACATTCTTCAACTGTTGCAATGACTTCATTAATGTTAGAGAAATCTAACTCTGGCGCTACACCTTGGGTGTACATGTTCAATGCAATCGCAGCAACGTCAACGTTACCTGTACGTTCACCATTACCAAACACACAACCTTCAACACGGTCAGCACCGGCCATAATGGCAAGTTCTGATGCAGCAATACCACAGCCGCGGTCATTGTGGCAGTGAACAGAAATAATCACGCCATCACGACGTGCCAAGTTACGATGCATCCATTCAATTTGGTCTGCATAAACATTTGGCGTAGAAACTTCTACAGTCGCTGGCAAGTTTAAAATCACTTTATGATCTGGACGTGCATCCCAAATTTCTGTGACGGCATCACAGACATCTTTTGCGACTTCTAATTCGGTTGCAGAGAAACATTCTGGGCTGTACTGGAAAATCCAGTCAGTTTGAGGATATTGCGCAGCATACTCTTTCACTTTCTGAGCTGCATTCACCGCCAACTGTTTTGCGCCATTTACATCTACATTCAACACCTTTTGGCGGAAGGTTGGAGAGTTAGAGTTATAAATATGCACAATTGCGCGCTTAGCACCTGCTAAAGCTTCGAAAGTACGCTCAATTAAATGGTCACGTGCCTGAACCAATACTTCAATGTATACATCATCAGGAATATGATTTTCTTCGATTAACATGCGGGTAAAATCGAAGTCAATTTGAGATGCAGACGGGAAACCGATTTCAATATGTTTAAAACCGATTTTTACAAGCATTTTGAACATTTTGAATTTTTGTTCCATGTTCATTGGTTCAAAAATTGCTTGGTTACCATCACGTAAATCCGTGCTCATCCAGATTGGCGCTTTTGTAATTTCGTTATTTGGCCATTGGCGATCTGGTAAATCGACTCGCTGGTACATACGGCGGTATTTTTTGCTAGGGTCAGCCAACATCATGAGAAAACTCCTTATCTCGTAGCACGGTTGCTCTAGATATCGTGTGAAAGGCAACGTTCTACAGTTATATATGGTATCTAATACAGAAAAATTAAAGGGAATTTAGAAAGGTCTGCTCTAAAATGCAGACAAAAATTTATACGCGCGCGAGGCGCAGCATCAGGAGTTCGAGATGATGTCTTGCTTGAGTAGGCTGGGCAAACAAGTGATTCGTTTTCATCTATAGACCATGTAATAGTAAGTTTGGTGGTTTGCTAATATGCTTATTGTTTAGATATATCACATCTAAACAATGATTACACGTTGTGCAAAAGTCTTATACACATTTTAATTTCAGTGTTCAGAAAATAATTTTCTAATTTTGCATTGTTCTATATTTTATCGAAAATAATTTTCATTATTTTGCCTTATTGAGATAAAAATAATTAATTAGACTAAATAAGGCAAAAATAAATAGAGTTACAGTTCTGACCACATACGGATAAGGTTGTGATAGATGTTGGTGAGTTTCATGACTTCAGTATAACTATCACCATGTGATTTCCGTAGTTCACGTATGCTTTCATCTAAATTAAAGAGAAGATGTCGTTTACTATCGTCGCGTACTAAGCTTTGTACCCAGAAAAAAGAAGCAAATCGAGTACCTGATGTAATACTACTGACTTCATGCAAGCTAGTAGAAGGGTAGAGAACTACGTCACCAGCAGGTAATTTAACTTCGTGATAACCATAAGTATCTTCAATCACTAGGTCACCCCCCTCATATTCATCTGGTTCGCTTAAAAATAAGGTACAAGATAAATCGGTACGAATTTGTTCCGCTGTACCACGGATAAGACGAATTGAGTTATCTACATGGAAACCAAAGCTTTCATGTTCATCATAACGATTAAAAAGCGGTGGAATAATTTTGTGGGGTAGGGCTGCTGCTTGAAACACAGGATTTTGCCAAATTGCTTTAATGACAATATCACTTAAGTGATGTGTAAGCGGGTCTTGTTCAGAGAGTTGTTGATTTCTTTTAACAGAGGCAGACAAAGTGCCGGCAGTTACTTTACCACCTACCCAATTTGCCTCTTTCATGAGCTTGCGAAACTCGGCAACTTGCTCTTTGCTTAAAACATTCGGGATATGATGAATCACAGCAAACACCTTTTAAGTAGATACTTTATTTATAAAGATAGCCTCATTACGAGGCTATCTTTATATCTGCTTTAATTAATACCATAAATAAATTATGGAATTAAATTTTAGTATTTAAAGTTAATGGCTAAAACGGCGTTACGACCATTGCCTTCAAATGCATAGTGAGCCGGGTGAGCACTTGTAAAATAGCGTTTATCAGAAATGTTATTGATATTAAGCTGTAAGTTTACGTTCTTGTTGACATCGTATTTAGCCATAGCATTGTAAATGGTATAAGTTGGCAAATATTTGTCTTCAAGCATTGTTGCGCCAGTATTTGTATTGGTAAATACTTTATCGCGGTATTCGGCACCAGCACCTAGAGTTAACTTAGGTAGTACTCGATAAGTAGACCACAATGTCGCACTATTTTTAGCGACGAATGGGAGCGGTTTACCTTCTTGTGCAACTGCGTTATAAGCCGCTTTTGTCAATTCACTATCTAAATAGCTATAACCCGCAGAAACTTCCCATTTGTCGGTTACTTTACCGTTGAACCCGACTTCGAAGCCATCAACTTTACTTTCACCAGCATTGGTTGTGGTATTGGCATCAATAGCGATACGAGTATTTTGTTTCTCGGTACGGAAAATAGCAGCAGTTAAGTTTGCACGATTATTGAATAGATCCCATTTAGTACCAACTTCGAAAGTACGTGCTTTTTCTGGAGATAAATCATTTGCTTGTTGAGAAGAAGTGGATAAGGCATCTGCACCATCACCTTGGTCTACCCCAACCGGATTTGCAGAAGTTGCGAAACTTGCATAGATACTGCCATTTTCAGTTGGTTTATAAACTAAACCAGCTTGATAAGAGAAGTAGTCACTATCATTTTCGAATTTTTGACCAGCTGCAATACTTATGTCATTTGTGTAGTTGCCGCTCGTACTTGTTTTATCGATATCTTTAACAGTTTTATAAATATTTTTATTATATTTACGTTCAGTTTCGAATTTATCCCAACGTATACCTAAATTTAAAAGCCATTGTGGATTAAATTCGATGCTATCTAAAGCATAAAGAGAAACAGTACGGCTGCGAGTTGTATACTGATTTTTGATGCTGCCTAAAGTATCAGTAAATGCTCCATTCATTGGGTTGTTGACTGAAGTACACCAGCCATTCGAAAGAGCACTGCTTACAGGACAACTGGTGTTATGGACTGTAGATGTTGTGCCAGAGGCATCAGTAAACGTATAAACCCCTTGATTTGATTGTTGGTAGCTCCACTCGGCACCTGTATTAAAAGAGTGTTTAAGAGTACCAGTATTGAATTTACCTTTTAATGCAAGCTGATCGCTATAAGCATCTGTGTCTACAATCCGACTTAAAGCACGACGTGAAATAGTACCGTTTTTCGTTACATTACCTTTTGAGTCATCTGCATTGGTATAGATGTAATCTGATTTAGATTTTGTGTAAGACATCGTATTTGATAATGTTAAATCATCAGCGAGATCATGTTCTAATTTAAACGTACCGATATGGTTTTCACGTTTATCAAAATCACGAGCTTTCCAACCGTAATACATGCCTTGTTTTACATCAATTGGTTTCCCACCAACAGGAAGGAATGGAATACCTGCATCTGGTTCATCATTACTACGTAAATAGTAGTAGCTCAATGTTCCTCGAGTTGCTGTATCTAGGCCAAATGCAAGACTTGAAGCAATACCAGCACGAGCATATTCAGCACCATCATTTGAACCAGCTTTTTCGTTTTCATGGCCCATAACTACAACTCGGCCAGCAACACCATTACCAAAGTCTTTGTTTGCATCAAGTTGGATATGGCGATAGTTATCGGTACCACCTTGAACACTACCTTGGTAAACATCACCTTCATGAGCAACTTTAGGAATCAGATTAATGCTGCCTCCAACACCACCGCCGCCGCCAAGAGCTGAAGAAGATCCTTTAATGACTTCAACTTGCTCGATAGCAAACATGTCACGATTTTGAGAAGTTGAATTACGAACACCATCGACGTAGACAGAGGATTGAGCGCTATAGCCACGAATATATGGCATATCGGTAAATGGGGTACCGCCTTCACCTGCACCTAAAGTAATACCTGGTTCATAGCGTAAAGCTTCGAGTAGGGTGTTCGAGTTTGAATCTTTAATTAATTTTTGAGAAAGAATAGAAACGGATTTTGGAGTATCTAAAAGGGGAGCAACTAATTTTGAATTTGCCGACTCATCTACTTTTAAAGATTCTTCGTGAGTTGCTTGAGTATGAATGGTTGGTAGTTGTGAAACAGTTTCTTGTGCCATTGCAGTTGTTGCAATCATAGAAAGGGATGATGCGATTGCAGATGAAACAATTTTTTTACGTGTTCTAATCAATGACATGACTTTCAGGACTTAAATATAAAACGTTATGCGAATAATAATAATTCTTATTTATATGTACAGTTTGTGTTAATTGGATTTGCCAATTGAATTATGAAGAAAAAGTGAATGATTGAATGATGAATTGTACTTTTATTTAGCTAATCTACTGATTCTTAGTAATTGTTTGTAAAAGCGATTAAATTTAGATTTTGATTGTAATTTTAGATTTATGAAGCATAACTAAAAAATTACTTTGGCTTAAGGTTGAGTTAAAAAAAATTAAAAAATCATAAAATTATTGTGAAATTTACTGAAAAAACGGCCTTCAATTTACTGATCTGATCGGTTAATTTTGTATATCTTGAAAGTTGTCATATAATACAGCACTTTTTTAAAAACTGTTCCTACTAACTAATTTTTATCGAGGAAGCCATGCAAGTAACGACTGAAGCGGTTTCGGGCGTTGCCCGTCGTTTAAATGTTTCTGTACCGACGAGCCGTATTAACGAGCAATTTGAAGCTCGTTTGAAGCGCACTGCCAAAACTGTGAAGATCAACGGCTTCCGTCCGGGCAAAGTACCTGCAAACGTTGTTCGTCGCGAATACGGTGCAAGTATTTATCAAGAAGTTGTGAATGACATCATTCGTGACAGCGTATTCGAAGCAATTCAACAAGAAAAAATCAATGCGGTAGGTATGCCGAACATTGAGAAAGTTGAACATAAAGAAGATGCTTTAGTTTTTGAAGCAACTGTAGAAGTTTATCCTGAAGTTGAAGTAAAAGCATTTGACGGCTTAGAAGTTGAGCGTAAAACAGCTGAAATTAAAGACGCTGACGTTGACACTATGATCGAAAACTTGCAAAAACAACGTCAAACTTGGGCTGTAACCAAGGGTATGGCGAAAAAAGACATGCAAGTGACTTTTGACTTCGAAGGTTCTATCGACGGTGAGAAGTTCGAAGGCGGTTCTGCTGAAGACTTTAAACTTGTGTTAGGTTCAGGTCGTATGATTCCTGGCTTCGAAGACGGCATCGTTGGCATGAAAGCTGGTGAAGAGAAAGTAATTGATGTGACTTTCCCTGAAGATTACCAAGCTGAAAACTTAGCTGGTAAAGCAGCTCAATTCAAAATCACTGTGAAGCAAGTTGAAAAACCTAAACTTCCAGAGATTGATGCTGAATTCTTAAAAATCTTCGGTGTTACTGAAGAAGAAGGCGTTGAAAAATTAAAAGCTGACGTTCGTAAAAACATGGAACGTGAAGTTCGCAATGGTTTACGTAACCAAGTTAAACAAGCTGCATTTGATGCTCTTGTTGCTGCTAACGAAGTTGAAGTTCCAGCTGCAATGGTTGCTCAAGAAATTGACCGTCAACGTCAACAAATGGTTCAACAGTTCACTCAACAATTTGGTGGTGCTGGTGCTCAATCTTTTGACAAGAGCATGCTTCCTGACGAATTGTTCAAAGAACAAGCAGAGCGTTCTGTTAAACTTGGCGTATTAGTAAGCAAAGTTTTAGCTGATGCTAAACTTGAAGTTGACCAATCACGTGTTGATGCTTACATCGACGACATGGCTTCTTCTTATGAAGATCCAACTGAAGTGATCGAATACTTCAAAAACGACGCTCAACAACGTGCTCAAATCGAAGCTGTTGTATTAGAAGATCAAGTTGTTGATCACATCTTAGCTGCTGCTAAAGTGACTGACAAAGCAGTATCTTACGAAGACTTGTTGAAAGAACAACAAGCTCGCCGTATGGGCTAATCTTTTGAGAAGTCAGGAAAAGGCGCTTTAGGCGCCTTTTTCATTTTTAGGTATGTGGTTAATTTGAGTACGTCATTAAGTACTTAGGTATAAATAATATAATATTTCAGTGCGAACCTTTTGCAATTTGAGAAATTATCCCGCATATTGTTGCCATAGGTTAAGTCACAAAAAATTTAGGAATAAATAACGTATGTATGTTCCAACAATTGAAAATGCTTTAGTTCCTGTTGTGGTTGAACAATCTTCTCGCGGCGAACGTTCTTTTGATATTTATTCACGACTTTTACGTGAGCGCGTCATTTTTCTAACTGGTGAAGTTGAAGACAACATGGCAAATTTGATTGTTGCTCAAATGTTGTTCTTAGAAGCTGAAAACCCAGATAAAGATATCCATCTTTATATTAACTCACCAGGTGGTTCAGTCACTGCTGGTATGGCGATTTATGACACGATGCAATTTATCAAACCTGATGTAGTGACATACTGTATGGGGCAGGCTGCATCTATGGGCGCATTCTTATTAAATGCTGGTGCTAAAGGTAAACGCTATTGCCTTGAAAATGCTCGTGTAATGATTCACCAACCATTAGGTGGATTCCGTGGTCAGGCATCAGACATTGAAATTCACGCACGTGAAATTCTATTTATTAAAGAACGCTTGAATCGTTTGATGGCAGAACATAGTGGTCAAGACTATGACACGATTGCTCGTGATACCGATCGTGATAACTTTATGACTGCACAAGCAGCAAAAGAATATGGCTTAGTCGATCAGGTATTAAGTAAGCGTCCATAAGGGGAGTTTTTAAGTGGCTTGAGTTGTTAGAAAACGCCTCCATATAGTCATTTAACCCTATCGCTTGCCCTCATATTTAAGATTCTATTTGTGGAGAGAATATGTCCGAACATCCTCAAGGACAAAAACATTGTTCATTTTGCGGTAAAACGCAGTCTGAAGTCGGGAAACTGATTGCGGGCGAGGACGCATATATTTGTAATGAGTGTGTAGATGTCTGCTTAGACCTTGTACAAACCAGCCAACAGGTTGAAGCAGGTGACTGGGCGAGCAAGGCATTGCCAAAACCACATGAAATACGTGCTGCGCTTGATCAATATGTGATTGGTCAGGATCTTGCCAAAAAGACATTATCTGTTGCCGTTTATAACCATTATAAGCGTTTGAAAGTCGGGCAATCTGGTCATGTGTCTAAAGATGTGGAAATTGCTAAAAGTAACATTCTACTGATTGGGCCTACCGGTTCAGGTAAAACATTACTTGCTCAAACATTGGCTCGTTTATTAGATGTTCCGTTTGCTATGGCAGATGCGACTACTTTAACTGAAGCGGGTTATGTCGGCGAAGACGTTGAAAATATTGTACAAAAGCTTTTGCAAAAAGCAGATTACGACGTAGATAAAGCTCAAAAGGGCATTATCTATATCGATGAAATCGACAAGATTACACGTAAATCGGAAAATCCGTCGATTACTCGTGACGTTTCTGGTGAAGGTGTACAACAAGCATTGCTTAAGATGATTGAAGGTACAGTAGCTTCAATTCCACCACAAGGTGGACGTAAGCATCCGCAGCAAGAGTTCATTCAAATTGATACCTCAAATATCTTATTTATTTGTGGTGGTGCATTTGCTGGACTGGAAAAAATTGTACAACAACGCCAAGAGAAAGGCGGAATTGGCTTTACAGCTGACGTGAAGAAAAAAGATGAAAGCAAGAAAATTGCTGAATTGTTCCGTCAAGTTGAGCCGACTGACTTAGTAAAATTTGGTTTAATTCCAGAGTTTATTGGTCGTTTACCAGTCATTGCGACGCTTGAAGAGCTTGATGAAGAAGCATTAATGCAAATTTTGACAGAACCAAAAAATGCATTAACTCGCCAATATCAATACTTGTTCAACATGGAAAATGTGGACCTTGTATTTGAAGATTCAGCTTTACGTGCAGTTGCTAAGCGAGCGCTTGAGCGTAATACCGGAGCTCGTGGCCTACGTTCGATTTTGGAAAATGTTTTACTTGAAACAATGTATGACTTACCAAGTCGTACAGATGTCGGAACAGTTTTCATTAATGAAGCAGTCATTAATGGTGAAGCTGAACCTGTTTACAAGCCAGAACGCCAGCCTAAAGAAGCAGTAACTCATGAAAGTATTGCTAAGGCAGATTTAAAAGTAATTGATTCGAAGTCTGCTTAGATTTCATTCATCTAAAAAGCATGAATCGCGTGAGTGATTCATGCTTTTTTTGTTTTCAATTCATGTAGGTGGTGTTAATCTAAAAAAACAAAATACGCATAGTTTTGCGATATAGAAAAATCAAAAGAAAACGCTTTGAGGGATGTCATGCGTTATTTAATTATTGCATTAAGTTGTACCGCATTACTTGTGGGTTGCCAAAGTTCATCACACTTAGCAAAAAATTCAGGTGAGCTGACTGCGACTTTACCTAAAGTTGATGTAGATAAAGCACCCGGTGTATTTGATCAATACCATGTGGGTGGTTTTAGCATGGGTGGATGGGTGAACCAGAAACTAGGTCAGACATTTGTACCGATTAAACCGCAAAATGAACATGCAGCAGTAGTATATCTCTATCGGCCAGATACCAAATGGAACCGTCAGGAAATTGCAGCAATCAATTTGTTTGTAAATGGCAAACGAATTCCAAGCTTATTACATAACCACTATTACTGGATTGAACTGCCAGCAGGAAGTTATCGTATTTCTGCAAGTCGGCCTTTATTAGGTATTCATTTCCAAGAGCCAAAATATATTGATATTACGGTCGATGCAGGAACATCTTATTATTTAAAATATGATGAAGAAAATAAAATGGACCGTGGTGAACACACTGGCCCATTTATGTTAATGCAAGAAAATATCGGACGTAGAGAGATTGCTTTTACTGAGCTTAAATCTTCTAGCTACAATTTTGTTGCTGAAGATACTTCAGGAAAAATACGTCATAAACCGCAAGAGCTAAAACCAGCTAAATATGATGAGAAGTCAGATGTTCATCTGATTAAACCATTTAAGTTGTGGAACCCTTTAACGTGGTAATGACCTACAAAGGATAAAGAAAAGTTAAGACTTTTCTTTATCTTTCATCAATGGCGCAATAATTTTAAGCATCTCTTCTTGCATGTGATCACGTGCTTTAGGGTCATTAAAGGTTTGTTGACCCAGCTCCATCATATATTCTGAAATTTGTCCCATAATCTGTACGTTTTTACGCGTAATCGATTGGCCTTCTGGGGTTTTCAAAAATTTCAGATTTGCCTGAACTTCTTCTTCAGTATATGTCTTTAAATAAATATCTTGTAAGGCTTGCGTAGTTTTTGGGCTACTAATGAGCTGGTTACTCGAATTTTTTAAAAGTAAGCCTAACTTTTTCGCTGCCTCTTTTTCTTTCGGGCCTAAAGTTTTGATGCCCGTAATATTAGTGATGATCTGTTCAGCTTGTTGATCATAATAAGGCGTTAATTCATTAATTGATTCTTTAAGCAAATAATCAATTTGGCTCATTTGCATGAGTTCTTTCACTGAACTTAATTTGGCAGGAGAAGCAAATAAGCTTGTTGTAATACAGCTTAGGCAGAGGCTGATTGAGAGATTTTTAAGAATAGGGCGGATAGTCATGAAATGACCTATATGCAGTTTATGGCGGGTGGGTGTATTTATTAATAGCACAGATTGGTGTATCAATTGTTACAATTCTTTTCAATTTCCAAAAAAATTATAAGGCATAAAAAAAGCACCGAATTCGGTGCTTTTCTTGATTAGCCTGCTGCGGCATCGATTACTGGAATTTTTCCAATTTTCGCTTGCCAGATTTTTGGAGCCACTGCGTGAATTGATGTACCGTTTACATCAACCGCTACAGATACAGGCATATCTTCAACTACAAATTTGTAGATTGCTTCCATACCTAAGTCAGCGAAGGCAACAACTTCAGCTTCACGAACAGCTTTAGATACGAGGTAAGCTGCACCACCAACTGCCATGAGGTAAGTTGCTTTGTTGTCTTTGATTGCTTCAATTGCTGTTGGACCACGGTCAGCTTTACCAATCATACCGAATAGACCAGTATGCTCGAGTACTTTACGTGTGAATTTGTCCATACGTGTTGCAGTTGTAGGACCAGCAGGACCAACAACTTCATCACCCACTGGATCAACAGGACCAACGTAGTAAATGAATTTACCTTTAAGATCAACTGGTAATTCTTCACCATTGTCGATCATTTCAACCATACGTTTGTGCGCCGCATCACGACCTGTGTACATTGTACCGCTAAGAAGTAAAGTGTCGCCTGGTTTCCAAGAATCCATTTCTTCTTGAGTAATGGTATCAAGGTTTACACGTTTAGACTGTGAAGAGTCCCAAGTTACTGATGGGTAGTCTTCAAGTTTTGGTGCTTGAATATGAGCTACGCCTGAACCATCAAGCTGGAAGTGAGCATGGCGAGTCGCAGCACAGTTCGGAATCATACCAACTGGTTTACCAGCAGCATGACATGGATAATCTTTGATTTTAATATCAAGAACAGTCGTTAAACCACCAAGACCTTGTGCACCAATACCAAGAGCATTTACTTTCTCAAAGATTTCGATACGAAGTTCTTCGATTTTGTTTTCTGGTCCACGGCGAAGTAATTCGTCCATGTTGATTTCTTCCATGAGTGCTTCTTTCGCAAGCATCATGGCTTTTTCAGCAGTACCACCAATACCGATACCGAGCATACCAGGAGGACACCAACCTGCACCCATAGTTGGAACAGTTTTAAGAACCCAGTCAACAATCGAGTCAGATGGGTTAAGCATAGCAAGTTTAGATTTGTTTTCTGAACCGCCACCTTTCGCAGCAACAGTAATATCTACTTTGTTACCCGGTACGAGTTTGTAGTGAATAACAGCAGGGGTGTTGTCTTTTGTATTTTTACGACCGAATGCAGGGTCAGCAAGTACAGATGCACGAAGAACGTTGCTGTTTTCAAGGTAACCTTGGCGAACACCTTCATTTACTGCATCGTCTAAGCTCATTGTTAAATCGAATTTAACATCTAAGCCCACTTCAAGGAAAACGTTAACAATACCAGTATCTTGGCAAATTGGACGATGACCTTCCGCACACATGCGAGAGTTAATTAAAATCTGTGCAATTGCATCCTTTGCAGCTTTGTTTTCTTCGCGATCATAAGCACGGCTCATCGCTTGGATAAAGTCTTGCGGGTGATAGTACGAAATAAACTGTAGGGCGTCCTTGATTGATGTAATCAAGTCATCTTGTTTGATAATCGTTGTCATACCAAAAAATCTCTTGAGCGGGCTGTTAGCTAGCGGGCTAAATTATATGACAAAAACACAATCTTGTGGGGGATTGGTTGATCTTTTGACCGAAAGTCGAATAAGACCAATGCTAAGTGATTTAAAACTAAGAACAACCAACTGCTAAGGCAGTTATTTGAGAATAAAAAAAGCCATTTGAGCGGACATCAAATGGCGAGAGGTAGAAAAGATTAAATGATATTAATTATTTGGCAGCAGCTTGTTGTTCAGCCTGAATTGCTGTTAATGCAATAGTAAAGACGATGTCATCGACTAAAGCACCACGAGACAAGTCATTGACTGGCTTGTTTAAGCCTTGCAGCATTGGTCCAACGCTGACTACATTTGCTGCACGTTGTACTGCTTTATAAGTCGTGTTACCTGTATTTAAGTCTGGGAAAATAAATACATTGGCACGGCCAGCCACAGGTGAGTTCGGTGCCTTTTGGCGTCCTACACTTTCAACAGAAGCTGCATCGTATTGGAGTGGACCATCAATCAGTAAATCAGGGCGGCGTTGCTGTGCAATTTGAGTCGCTTGTTGTACTTTTTCAACATCAGCACCAGTGCCAGACGTACCAGTTGAATAGCTGATCATGGCAATACGTGGGTCAATTCCAAATGCTTTTGCAGAGTCAGCAGACTGAATCGCGATTTCAGCAAGCTGGTCGGCTGTAGGGTCTGGGTTAATTGCACAGTCACCGTAAACATAGACTTCGTCTGGTAAAAGCATAAAGAATATGGATGAAACCAGTGAGTAAGAAGGCGCGGTTTTAATAAGCTGGAAAGCAGGGCGCACGGTGTTCGCTGTTGTGTGAACTGCACCAGAAACCAAGCCATCTACATGATCTAGCGCCAGCATCATGGTGCCGAGAACCACAGTGTCTTGTAATTGATCTTTGGCTTGTAATTCGTTGAGTTTACCCTTACGAAGCTCAACCATTGGTGAAACATATTGGTTGCGAATACTGTCCGGATCAATAATTTCTAAGTCAGCTGGTAATTCAATACCGCGTGCTTTTGCAACGTCTTGAACTGCATCTGGTTTTGCTAGCAAAATACAATGTGCAATACCACGAGCCTGACATATAGCAGCTGCTTCAATAGTACGTGGTTCATCACCTTCTGGAAGCACAATTCGCTTTTTAGCTGCAATCGATTTTTGTACCAACTCATGACGGAATGCTGAAGGGGAAAGACGAGGAGTTGCACCGTTATTACTGTGCTGTTTAAGCCATTCGACATCGATATGACTTGAAACAAAACGAGTCACTTGCTCGGCACGTTCAGTATCATCAGTTGGAATTTCATTACCAAAATCCGATAAGCGCTGTGCCGTTTCCAGTGTGTTTAAACGGGTATGTAAAATTGGTAAGCCTTGTTTGATAGCGCTTTGGCAAAACTCTAAAAGCTCAGGGGCAGGTGCTTCACGTTCGGTCAGTACCAAGCCTGCCAATGGAATACCGTTACTGGTTGCCAAGCTACCTGCAAGTAAAACGTCGGTACGTTCAGACGCACTAATAATCAGTTCGCCAGCAATGAATTTATTCAGTTCATATTCAATACTTGAGGCAATTAAACTTGAGTGCAAAATACGACGTGTTTTTGCTTCGCCTTGGTGTACCCATTGACCATCAATCACGTTCGCGATGTCTAAAGTTCTAGGTACACTTAAGGTATTACTAAATGGGACTAAACCAATAATGGGTAAATCGTTCGATCCAAAGTAGCGATTATATTTTTGCAGTTCTGACGTAAATTTTGCGATGTCTTCAGTTGGACGTAGCGATGGGTCAAATGCGACAGGAATCTGAGCTGTTTCCTCAGATAACCCGCGTGTACGCATAAAGAGTACACCTGCTGTTCGGTTTGAAGTTGCACCGCCAAACTGACGCAAGTGAGCTTCAACTTTCTCGGCTGTTTTACGTGGGTTTTGAATGTCAGCAGTGCTCACTAAAACCACTTCTGCATCGAGGGCTTGAGCAAGGCTTGCATTAAGTTCACTGGCAAAATGGTCTTGCCCATTTGGCAATAAACCTTCAACAATAATGACATTATTGTCGGCTACAATACTGCGATGAAGACTTACTGCTTCTTCAAGTAGCTCATCAACTTCACCTGACGCAATGCGTTGGGTTAACTTTTCATGAGAAATCGATTGAACAGTTTTACCTTGAAATAAATGACCAAATAAAGATGTAGTTCGGTCTAAAGTTTCTTGATCTACCTGAGAAAATGGTTTTAAAAAGCCTGCTTTAATCCCATTACAATCAAGTGCATAAATCATACCTAAGCAGGCAGAGGTTAAACCAACCCCTTCACCTGTAGGAATTAATAAAATTGTATTCATATAAACCTATAAATAACGTTCTTTGACTTCTGTAATTAAGCAAGGCTAATTTCAGGAGACGTATTTTGTGCAACGTCTACAACCTGACGAGTTTCTTTAGCAATTCGGCCTTCTTCATCGGTTGGAATCACCCAGATTTGTGGACCTGTACCGCTATCAATACGGCCTTCTGTGCCACGTTTTAAATTGTTGTTCTGGTCTTTATCGAGCTGTAAACCAAAGTGAGGTAAATAAGCTAAAGTTTTTTCACGAATATAAGCTGAGTTCTCACCAATACCACCTGTGAAGATCAGGCCGTCAATGCTTGGTAAACCACAGCTTAATGCAGCAAGTGATTTGGCAAGGCGATAGCTAAATACTTCAATTGCAAGACGCGCATCTTCGTTGCCATTTTCAGAGGCTTCAATCACTGTACGCATATCGTTAGAAAGTTGTGATAAGCCAAGTAAGCCACTTTCGTTATTTAAAACTTTATCGATTTTCGCCAAGTCCCAGCCAAGATTTTTTGCAAGAAAACTGTGTAAGCTTGGGTCGACATCCCCACTACGGGTTCCCATTACAACGCCTTCAAGCGGGGTAAGGCCCATAGAAGTATCAACACTTTGTCCATTCCATACTGCACAAGTCGAACTACCATTGCCCAAGTGTGCTGTTAACCAACCGCCTTTTTGGAAATTACCAGCCAGTTCACTACCGCGGTCAGACACATAAGCATGACTTGTGCCGTGGAAGCCATAGCGGCGAACGTTATGGTCTGTATATAAAAATTTAGGGATTGCATAACGGTATGCATGTGCAGGCATGGTTTGGTGGAATGCAGTGTCGAATACGGCAACTTGAGGTAATTCAGGAAATAGGCGCATCGTTGCTTCAATCCCGATTAAGTGGGCTGGGTTATGAAGCGGTGCAAGAGGGGTGGCTGCACGAATACGTTCTATAATTTCAGGAGTAAGTAATTCAGCTTTAGTGAGGCTTCCACCATGTACGACACGGTGACCGATTGCTTGAGGTTTATAGTTTGCAAGACGTGCAAGTAAAGTTTCTAAAGCTTTGGCGTGGTCAGCATAGGGAATTGAAAGCTCTAGTGGTTCTCCACCGACTGTAATTCCTTTAATACGAGCATCAGCCGCCCCTAAGTTTTCTGCTAAACCATAAATACGATCTTCACGACGGTCTGAAACCAGCGCGTATTTAATAGATGAAGAACCGCAATTAATAACTAATACTGATGTAGCCACGTTGAAATACCCAAGTCCTGATTTAAAAATAGTTTTCCTAACTTCCTGATCAAAAGGCATTAATTGCAACATGCATTAAGAGCAGGTTGTGATGTTTTAACATGTGTTGTTTTTCTGTCCAAGATAGACTTTAGCCCATTAGACTTAAGCACTATCGACCATCAAATTTTTTATAACTAATATCTGTTCAGTATAAAGCTTAACCACTGTATTTATTGTTTTTTTGTAGAAGAATTAAACAGTTTTTTGTATATATTTATGAAAAGTAAATTTTGAATTAAAGTAATTTTCAACTATTTGGTATAAATTTTTTAAGAAAAAAGAAGTGCTGTCATTTTAATCAAACTAGAGGGGAGTATTACAAATAATATACGTAATTGAAATTAAGTTTTAATAGTTTATATATAGGATAAAAAGGATAAATTATAAACATTTTTAATATCAAACTAAGTATAAAAAAGTCAGTACTCACCCATTTATAAAGATATTTTATTGCTTTGATATTATGAGAAATTTCTCATAGTTATTAATGTTTAATTTACCCGTAAATATAGTCAAAAATAAAATCATTTCCTTGTTTAAAACTTAAACATTATTTGTCTTTAATGCTAAGGCCTAGAGTATTGCTCGGAGTTATAAGGGCTTGCATGTCGCTTTTTGCCTTAATAATATTATTCATCCCTCTGCCAAATGATCGTTAAATATATCATTTGGTCTATTTTGTTTTTCCGGCTTATCCGGTTGTACAGGAGCGTCCAGCATGGACTTGCCGAACCCAATATTGGCAAAAGTTACCGAGCGTGTAATCGCGCGTAGCCAAAAAACTCGTTCTGCATATTTACAACGCATTGAACATGCCCAAGGTAAATTTCCTGCTCGTGGAGCACTTTCATGTGCCAATCTCGCGCATGGTTTTGCCAGCATGGAAGATAATGAAAAATTAATTATTAAAGTTGGCCGTGAACCAAATATTGGCATTGTGTCTTCATATAATGAAATGCTTTCAGCACATGCCCCTTATAAAACTTTCCCAGACATTATAAAAACAGCTGCCCGTGAAAATGGTGGTGTTGCTCAGTTTGCTGGTGGTGTGCCGGCAATGTGTGACGGCATTACTCAAGGTAATGCCGGTATGGAATTGTCATTGTTTTCACGTGAAACAATTGCGATGAGTACAGCAATTGCACTTTCTCATAATATGTTCGATGCCGCATTGTGTCTCGGGGTGTGCGATAAAATTGTGCCGGGCTTACTGATTGGTGCTTTACAGTTTGGTTATCTGCCAACTATTTTTGTGCCTGCGGGTCCAATGAGTAGCGGTTTATCAAATGATGATAAAGCCAAAATTCGTCAACAATTTGCGACTGGTCAAGTGGGCCGCGATGCCTTACTTGAAGCTGAATCAGCTGCCTATCATGGTCAAGGCACATGTACCTTCTATGGTACTGCTAATAGTAACCAAATGCTGATGGAAGTCATGGGTTTACATTTGCCAAGCGCTGCATTTGTTCACCCTCATACGCCATTACGTGATGCTCTCACTGCCGAAGCGGCTAAGCGTGTACTTGACTTAACTGCTGAGCGAAGCAACTACACACCAATCGGTCATGTGATTGATGAAAAAGCAATTATAAACGGCATTGTGGCTTTACTGGCTACAGGCGGTTCAACCAACCATACGTTACATCTTATTGCGATTGCACGTGCGGCTGGCATCTTAATTGACTGGGATGACTTTGATGAATTGTCTGCTGTTGTTCCATTGCTCGCAAAAATCTATCCAAATGGTAAGGCTGATGTAAACCATTTCCAAGCTGCGGGTGGGGTGGCATTCCTTATTCGTAACTTACTTGAGGCTGGTTTACTCCATAACGATGTAACGACAGTCGCTGGTAAGGGTTTACAGCACTACACCAAAGAACCGAAATTGATTGACGGTAAGCTCACTTGGGTTGACGGTGTAGTTCAAAGCCTTGATGACAAAGTACTCCGTAGCATTGATGCGCCGTTTCAGCCAGATGGTGGCTTGCGTTTAATGCAAGGTCGCCTTGGCCGTGGTGTGATCAAGATTTCTGCTGTTGCGCCAGAGCACCGTAAAGTTAGAGCTCCGGCAATTGTGTTTGACTCTCAAGAAGCAGTACAAGCAGCGTTTGATCGTGGCGAATTACACCGAGACTTTATTGCGGTTGTTCGTTTCCAAGGTGCTCGTGCGAATGGTATGCCTGAGTTACATCGTTTGACGCCTGTGTTGGGTGTTTTACAAGATCAAGGTTTCCATGTTGCTTTAGTCACGGATGGTCGTATGTCTGGTGCTTCAGGCAAAGTTCCTGCGGTGATTCACTTATCTCCAGAAGCCTTACTAAATGGGCCGATTGCTAAAGTCCAAACCGGAGATATGTTGGTTATTGATGCTGAGGCTGGTGTACTCGATATTGAGTTAGATGAACAAACTTGGCAATCACGCCCTGTTGCACAGCCAGAACATCAGGCAGAAAACGAAGTTGGTTTCGGCCGTGAATTATTTGGTGTATTCCGTGCAGCAGCAGCGCCTGCTGAACATGGCGCATCTGTGTTTGGTTCACTTGTTGGTGAAGAGCCACAAGCGCATATTTGAGACAAAGGAATTACAAAGTAATGAGCAAGATTGAAGATGTGGTCAAATTAGGCCCAGTAATTCCCGTGTTGGCTTTTGACTCTGCCGAACAAGGTGAACATGTATCACGTGCGTTACATGCTGGCGGTGTAAAGGTACTGGAAATTACTTTACGTACTGCTGCTGGTTTGACTGCTATTGAGCGAGCGTCTCAGTTGGCAGACGACATTGTGGTGGGTGTGGGAACAATTACCAAGCCTGAGCATTGTGCTCAAGCTAAAAAAGCAGGCGCTAAGTTTGGTGTATCTCCTGGTTTGACCAAAGACTTACATTTGGCTGCACAAGATGCTGGCTTACCTCTATTACCAGGAGTCATGACACCAAGTGATCTGATTCAGGCGATTGAGTTGGGTTATGACATTGTGAAGTTTTTCCCAGCTCAGCAAGCAGGTGGAGTCGAGATGCTCAAAGCATTTTATGGTCCATTTCCAAACTTGCGTTTTTGCCCGACCGGTGGAATTACAGCAGAGTCAGCACCAGATTTCTTGAAGCAACCTAACGTAGTTTGTGTGGGGGGTTCATGGTTGACGCCTAAAGCTGCTGTTGCTGCACAAGACTGGGCTGAAATTACACGTTTAGCTCAAATTGCGAGTCAGTTGAGAGCATTGTAAATGTAGTCAATATTTATAAAAAATGAAGTGCATTCTATGTGCTTTAAAGGCTGTATTGATGTGACCAGTTTGTGCTGGTCACACCTAAATATAAAAAATTAATGTCTTAACAGTAGGAATTACTGTGGTTGAAGACCTTTGTTTAGGCAGTGTGCCTAAATAATAATTCCAAGGAGAAGTGTCCCATGGAGACGGTTCAGGGTGGCATGTTGCTGATATACACTGTAATCGCGATTATTGCATTGGTTGTTATGATCGCGAAGTTCAGAATTTATCCCTTTTTAGTTCTTATCATTGTTTCACTCGGTTTAGCTTTAGCTGTTGGCATGCCAATGGGCGATATTGTTAAGTCATATGAAGCTGGTACTGGTAAAACCTTGGGCCACCTTGCGATTGTAATCGCACTCGGAACGATGCTCGGCAAAATGATGGCCGAGTCAGGTGGTGCTGAACGAATAGCAATTACTTTAATTAAATGGTTTGGTGAGAAAAATATTCATTGGGCCATGATGTTTATTGCCCTTATTGTTGGTCTTCCCGTATTTTTCGAAGTCGGTTTTGTTCTACTCATTCCAATTGCATTTAACATTGCGAAACGGACAGGCAAGTCCTTACTGGTTGTTGGCTTGCCGATGGTTGCTGGTTTGTCGGTTGTACATGGTTTAATTCCGCCACATCCAGCAGCTTTGCTGGCAGTGCAGGCATATCATGCTGATATTGGTAAAACGATTGCTTACAGTTTAATCGTGGGTGTTCCAACAGCTGTTGTGGCTGGGCCTTTGTACGCACTCTGGATTAATAAATACGTCAAATTGCCTGAAAATAACCCGTTAGCAAAGCAGTTTGTTGATGCGGATACGACTAAGACTCGTGAGCTACCAAGCTTTGGGATTACCTTATTTACGATTATGTTGCCTGTCGTACTCATGTTAATCGGAAGTTGGGCTGATCTGTTCTTTGCACCAAAAACTTTCGCAAATGATGTACTACGTTTCATTGGTACTTCTGATATCGCGTTGCTTATTGCTGTACTGGTCAGTTTTATTACCTTTGGTACGATGCAGGGCTTTAACCGTGAACAAATTGAAAAATTCTGTGGCGGGTGTTTAGCTTCTATTGCCGGGATTATGTTGATTGTAGGTGCGGGTGGCGGTTTTGGTGGCATTTTACGTGACACCGGTATTTCTGATGAGATTGTATCTACAGCTTTGAAGGCAAATTTATCGCCGTTATTGTTGGGCTGGTTTGTTGCAGCATTAATTCGTTTGGCTACAGGTTCTGCAACGGTTGCTATGGCTACCGCTTGTAGCATTGTTGCTCCAATTGCAGCTACGGCTGGCGTTGCTGTTAGACCGGAACTTTTAGTCCTTGCGACGGGTTCAGGTTCATTGGTGTTCTCACATGTAAATGACGCAGGATTTTGGTTAATCAAAGAATATTTTGGTATGACAGTAGGGCAGACACTCAAGACTTGGTCAGTATTAGAAACGATCATTTCGGTGTTGGGTTTATCTTTCACGCTACTGCTTAGCACTATTTTATAATTAAAGGTGAGTAATCCATGATTGTGATTGCAATGGGTGTCTGTGGAACAGGTAAAACCCTAATCGGTGAGTTGTTATCAGAGCGTTTGGCTTGTGAGTTCCTCGATGGCGATACGCTTCATTCGGCTGCAAATAAAAGCAAGATGAGCCAAGGTATTCCTTTAACTGATGAAGACCGTTTGCCGTGGTTACAAGCCATTCGTCAGGCGATTGAAACAAAACAAAGAGATGGTGAAACAGCTGTATTTACATGCTCATCTTTAAAGCGGATGTATCGCGATATTTTAAGAGGGCAGGACCAGAATATTAAATTTATATACTTAAAAGGTTCTTATGAGCTGTTGCAGCAACGTCTTGCTGAGCGAGCAGGCCATTTCTTTGACCCATCATTGCTACAAACTCAGCTAGATACATTAGAGGAACCTGATGTGAATGAAGCAATTGCTATTGATATTGCGCTCACACCAGAACAGATCATTGAACAAGTCATCCAGAAGCTAGGGGTGACTGATAGTGTGTGTCGAGGATAACCTCATTTAAAACCCACATATTGATGGCTCGATAGCCTGAGGCCCAAGCAAGGTGAATACCAGTAACAGTACTGGTATTCACACCAACTAGACCTGTTCATAACGGGCTAGGTTTAAATTTATAAATAATTGGAGATAAGAATAATGAGCCATTCAAATAATTTACAACATAAATTTCCCCCAGTAGATAGTATTCCTGACAGCGTACGTCTGCCATCTCAGATTCATCAGCGTATCTCGTTAGTGGATGGTGAGTTGAAGTTATGGGCTGGTTCAACCAAGAAGACATTCTCTCCAATCTGGATTCAGCAGCCTGACGGTAGCTTGCAGCAAGTTGAGCTTGGTAGTTATCCAGTCATGGGTGAGAAAGAAAGTGACGAAGCGTTAGAAGCGGCAGTACGTGCCTACAATAATGGTCGTGGTGAATGGCCAATGATGAAAGTTGGTGAGCGCATCGCTTGTATGCAGAATTTTATTCAGCGTATGGTGGAACAGCGAGATCTCATTGTTAAACTGATCATGTGGGAAATTGGTAAGAGCTTGGCGGACTCCGAGAAAGAGTTCGACCGTACTGTCACCTATATGCGTCAAACGATTGATGCCCTGAAAGATCTAGATAATGCCAACTCCCGCTTTGTAATTGCTGAAGGTACGATTGGTCAAATCCGTCGTACCCCATTGGGCGTAGTGTTATGTATGGGACCATACAACTACCCGTTGAACGAAACCTTTGCTACCTTGATTCCGGCCATGCTGATGGGCAATACCATCATCTTCAAACCGCCTCAATTTGGGACCTTGCTGTTTGAACCGTTGCTGGAAGCATTCCGTGACTCATTTCCAAAAGGTGTGATCAATACCATTTATGCGCCAGGTTCATTGGTGGTGCCACATTTGTTGGCATCTGGAAAAATTAATGTATTGGCATTGATTGGTTCTAGTAAAGTGGCCGATCACTTGAAAAAA
Organism: Acinetobacter nosocomialis; assembly: GCA_025736915.1. Lineage (GTDB taxonomy): Bacteria > Pseudomonadota > Gammaproteobacteria > Pseudomonadales > Moraxellaceae > Acinetobacter > Acinetobacter nosocomialis_A. Next base: position 2,505,806 of record CP107049.1, read on the forward strand.
CAACATCCTAAATCTCACCGTCTGCGTGCGATTCTGGGACTGGATGCAAAGAACGCTGCCATTATTCTGCCAGATGCTGATTTGGATTTGACAGTGAAAGAGTGCCTGTTGGGGGCATTGTCCTTTAATGGTCAGCGTTGTACTGCGCTCAAAATGTTGATGGTACATCGGTCAATAGCTGACGAATTTGTTAAGCGCTTAACGGCTGAACTGGCTAAACTAAAAGTGGGTATGCCATGGGAAAAAGGTGTATTTATTACTCCATTGCCAGGTATGCACCGTACGACCTATATGACTGAAGTCATTGAAGATGCTGTGGCTAAAGGAGCTAAAGTCGTTAATCTGGAAGGTGGCGAATTCTGCAAAACCATGTTTTATCCAGCTGTAGTTTATCCAGTAACAGAGGGGATGAGACTGTATCGAGAAGAACAGTTTGGTCCAGTGGTGCCTGTCTCTGTTTATGATGACATTGAAACTGTGCTGGAATATGTTACGACTTCTGATCATGGTCAGCAGGTGAGTATTTTTGGTAGCGATCCTGAGCAAATTGGTCATTTAGTCGATACACTTGTACATCAAGTTTGTCGTGTAAATATCAACTGTCAGTGTCAACGTGGTCCAGATGTGTTTCCATTCGGTGGCCGTAAAGATTCTGCCGAAGGTACACTGTCTGTGCATGATGCGTTACGTGCATTCTCTATCCGCGCTATGATTGCTGCTAAACAGACCGATGATAGCAAAGGCATGCTGGCCTCTATGGTGTCTGAGCACTATTCTAAATTTGTGAATACCGACTTTATTTTCTAAAGAACATATGATTATAAAAAACCAGCCTTTGGGCTGGTTTTTTAGTTGCTAATAATTTGAATAATAAAAAACGCCTGATATTGATCAGGCGTTTTTGTTTGAACCAATAGATTAATTACTGGCGAATTTGACCGTCACCTAACACAATCCATTTTTGAGACGTTAAGCCTTCTAAACCAACTGGACCGCGTGCATGAATTTTATCTGTTGAGATACCAATTTCAGCACCTAAACCATATTCAAAGCCATCAGCGAAACGAGTTGATGCATTAATCACGACTGAACTTGAGTCTACACGAGCTAAGAACTGACGAGCCAAAGTGTAGTTTTCAGTCACAATGGCATCAGTGTGATGTGAACCATATTTGTTGATATGGTCAATTGCTTCATCAATACCACTAACCACTTTAATAGCAAGAATTGGTCCTAAATATTCGGTATACCAATCTTCTTCTGTCGCAGGTTTTACAGAAGCGCCTAAAATACGACGTGTTTCTGGACAGCCACGGAGTTCGACTTGTTTTTCAGCATAAAGTTCAGCAATACGTGGTAAGAAAACGTCTGCAATTTTTTCATCAACAAGCAGTGTTTCCATTGCATTACAAACACCGTAACGATGAGTTTTGGCATTCAATGTAATTGGTAATGCTTTTTGTAAGTCGGCTTGAGCTTCTACAAATACATGGCAGTTACCATCAAGATGCTTAATGACAGGAATACGAGCTTCATTGGTTACACGTTCAATTAGGCTTTTGCCACCACGTGGAACAATTACATCTACGTATTCTGCCATGGTAATGAGGTGGCCAACCGCTGCACGGTCAGACGTTTCAATGACTTGTACCGAATGCTCAGGTAAACCAGCAACTTTTAAACCATGTTTAATCGCTTCTGCGATGGCTTTATTTGACTCAAGTGCTTCTGAACCACCACGTAAAATAATGGCATTGCCCGATTTAATCGCTAAAGATGCAGCTTCTAGTGTTACGTTTGGACGTGATTCGTAAATCATACCAACGACACCTAAAGGCACACGCATTTTTCCAATTTGAATACCTGTGGGGCGATATGCAAGATCCGTAATTTCCCCAATTGGATCGACAAGCGCGATCACATCTTTTAAACCTTGCAACATCCCTTTAAAGCGTGCGGGCGTAAGCTCAAGACGATCAAGTAAGGCACTATCAAGCTTGTTGTTACGGCCTTTTTCCATGTCGAGTTGATTCGCCGCCAAGATTGCTGCCTGATTATTTTCTAAAGCAGTATAAATAGCAGAGAGTGCATGATTTTTAAGTGAGGTAGAAGCACTTGTTAGGACGCGAGACGCCTCACGTGCTTGTTGCCCGACTTTTTGCATATATTGTTCAATTGAATCTTGCATAGCAGTTTTTAATCATTTACCAATGACTACGATAGTAGCAGTCAAATGCGGAACAATGAATGGCTTTTTTTCAAAAATGTGACCGCTATAAAAAAACATTTAAATATTTTGAAAACTATTAGCGGCTTAAACAAGATGAGCGGTCATTTCAGCGATTGCGTATATTTCAGACAATTGTTTAGAATGGACTTGTGCAATACAAACTAATACAAATTTTAAAGATTTGTGCATAAAAGATTACATGTTCAAGAAGGAACTCTTGCAGCATAAAAAAATTACAGCAAGGAGGAAGCAAGGATATGAATTCCATTATTCAAATGGATTCGGAGATAAACCAAGCTTATGCCGGTTTTGGGTTTTTCGATATCTACCATAGAGATAGTTTTAAACAACCAGCTCGTACCACATGGATTGACGGCTGGAAAATTGAATACATGGCGATTGCAGACCCAAAAACCATTCACAAAACACCAATCGTGATTGTTGGCGGTGCTTTTCAAAATTTTAACTCTTATAAATATTGTGTTGAGCAACTGTTTGAAAGTGGTCCGGTCATTCTAATTGACTTGCCATCAATGGGCGCAAATCAACAAATTACCAATCGGGATACTGGAATTTCTGCTGGAACATTAGAACTACCTGATTTATCAGAAATGTTAGGTCGCTGGTTAGATATTGTCGGAATTCAAAAAGTTTCTGTAATGGGAATGTCGTTGGGTTCAGTTGTTGCTTCTTGTTTTGCTTATCACCGTCCAGATTTGATGGACCGCATGATTTTAATGGGTGTTATGCAAAAGACCCGTAAAAGTTGGCGAATGATTTTGGAAGAATCACTCAAACTCATGCAAGAAAACCGCATGGAAGAGTTTGGGCAAGCGGTCATTTTATATTTAGTCAATCATGCCAAGTTAGATAAAACCCGTATGTCACCTACAGCTAAAAAATTATTTTTTAGGCAAATGGCTGAGTTTACGGGTACCGAGCGTGAGCGTTATGACATTAACTGTAATCGACTTTTACGTTTAACAGATGTGCCGATTCCAAAGTGTAAAACACTGGTTGCAGCAGGGCAGTATGACAGTTTTACTCTGCCTCATGAAAATGCCAATTTTGCTTTGCAATGTCCAGATATGGAATTTGCCCTTATTGCAAATGCGGACCATGTACCTCAGTTGCAGCGTCGTAAAGAAACCATGAGTTTGTTCACTTCATTTTTAAAAGGTGAATCTATCCAAAATTTGGATGGCATTATTCCTATGAAACGTGAACAAATGCAAAACATGGAGCGCCGTGGTGAAGAGCGGATTTCAGTTCTTCAACCTAAAACGAAACTGAGCCACCGTGAATGTAAAACGGAAGTGTCAGTGACGATTGTTGACGTGACTTTCTTTGGGATGTACTTGAAGTTAGATGATGTGACACAGCTCGACTTTGTAAATGAACACCCACGGGATCTGGCTCTGCATCTAGAAGATGAGGAAGGCCCTTTCTCGATTGAATGTTTAATCTTTGAAGCTACTGAACAAGGAATCCGTGCTTTATTTAAACATGGCAGTTTTGAGCTTGCTGATCGTTTAAGTCGTTTTATTGTCCGTCAAAAACAAACTGCTTAATTAGGTTTTTATAAATGGAAGCTCGTTTATTTCGAGCTTCCATTTTTTTATATTTATTATTTTATTTGGGCATGAATGGTCCAAACTAAGTCGCCTAAATGTTCTTCACCTCTCTCTTTAGAAACTTGTCCAAAGAATATTTGTGGTTGTTCAACACTTACCTGACTAAATCCTGCATCTTCAAAAAAGTCTTTCACTTCAAGTGGCGTTTTAAAGTGAAAACTAAAAGAGCTTCGAGACATTAATTTCAATAATTTACTGCTGTTCCAGATAATGCTGGCAAGTTTATTTTTAACAGGTTCAGGGTAGAGATCGGTTAAGTAATGGAACTTTTTAAAAGAAGTTCCGTAGTGAGCAATTGATTGAATCAGTTGTTTTAATAAGTCTTTATCAAAATAGTTAATCAAACCTTCACTAATCACAACCAGTGGGCGGTTAGGATTAAACACTTCAAATGCTTGAGCAAAGGCTTTAGTAAATAAATCGACTGATAAAATCTCAGGTGCATTTTTTTCAATTTGTTGTAATGCATTTTGCTTTGTCTGAGCCATATCGGGTAAATCAAGTTCTCGATAGGTAATAGAAGGGTAATGCTGTCTAAACCACCAGCCACGTGGTGATAAACCACAGGCAATTTCAAGTACCTGTAAATCAGGATTTTCTTGAATTAACTTCTCTAAATCATGATCAAGCATGGTATGGCGCTGTTTAAGAGTCGTGCGCATGCTGCCACCCACATATTTCTCTGCCCAAGACTCTAATGGGTGAACTAAATATGCCAGTGATTTGCCTTTGGTAGTGGCAAGTGCTTCATGTGAGATCCCCATTTGATACCAGATATAACCCGTATAGTGGGCTGTAAAAGAGATGTGGCGGTGTTTTGAAAGGTGTTGTGTCATTCGTCCTGAGCTCGATTTATTGTTTTTCTGTGATCTTCATTGCCTAAGCGCTATAAGATCTTGAATTGAAATTACGTCATTTAAGTTGATTAATACATCACGGCGGAGTTTTGCTATTTTAAATGTTTCATATCGGGATTAACCTTCGGTTCGACCTACCTTGCGAAACGATGTTTCTCATTTGGCAAAAGTAGGCAAAACCTGAGGTACGAATAGCAAAGATTAATTATCTTTGCCGTACCGTAAAACGAAAGCTATGCTTTAGTAAATGCTACGCACTTCGTTTGTCTTGCGCAATGCGAAAGCGCTAACGCTTTTGCATTGCTCAGGTTGCAGATAACGCTTTCACGTATCCATACTTTAGAGTGAGCTTTTAAACTCTTCAATGGCTGTTTTGACAGCTTGCCACTCATTTCCAAGCGATAAAGTTTCACCAATCTGAATTTGTGGAATTCGACCACGCATACGTTCTAAACGCTCTTGGTTTGGTAGTTCTAAGTTTGCAATACCTTCAAGTGCTGTACATGCTGCACTACGGTCATTACACACTAGACCCATGTCACAGCCTGCTGCCAGAGCTGCTTGAATACGCGCATCTGCACCACCAGCCACACAAGCAGCTTGCATGCTTAAGTCATCGGAGAAAAGTACGCCATTAAAATTCAAACGTTTGCGTAGAACTTCTTGAATCCAGAAAGGTGAGAAACCTGCCGGATTTGGGTCAACCTGATCATAAATCACATGTGCAGGCATGAGCGCATCAAGCTCAGGCATAAGCTTAATGAAGCTTTGCATGTCATGGTTATAAATTTCGTCATAGCTACGGCTGTCGATTGCAGCTGCGACATGAGAGTCGGCTTTTACCGAACCGTGGCCTGGGAAGTGTTTACCGGTATTTGCCATACCAGCTTTTTTCATACCGTGCATAAATGCGCCAGCAAGTGGGGCAATATCCTCAATATTTTTAGAGAAGCCACGGTCACCAATCACATCACTAATTGCATTAAGGTCTAAAACTGGTGCAAAACTAAAATCGATCCCCACAGCCAAGACTTCAGTTGCCATTAACCAACCACACTGTTCAGCCAGTTCAAGCGCCTTTTGTGGTTGGGTGATATAGAGTTCGCCAAAGCGGCCCATCGCTGGCAATAGCGTAAAGCCAGATTTTAAACGTTGAACTCGACCACCTTCTTGATCGACAGCAATCAAAATATCTGGGCGAACTTGGCGCATATGGTCGGTTAAAGCACGGACTTGTTGTGGTGATTCAATATTTCGTGCAAATAAAATCATGCCACCGACTTGCGGAGCTTGTAATAGTTCAATATCTTCTTTAGTAAGTTCTGTGCCGGCAATGTCCAGCATCAACGCGCCAATCATATTGGTTCCATTTGAATTTTGATTGAAAAACAATAAGCGAATTTTGCAATGATTTGCTACATTTTGTCAGTACAGAATATGATAAAACTACACGGTATAAACAATTTAGTTGGTTAAGATGTTGAATCTGCTTAGTTCATATCGAAAACAGAGCGTGTAAGATACGAACACCCAAGGAAGTATTAAGAATTTATGAAACTTCAAACTATAGCTTGTGCAGTAGCAATCGCGACTGGCGGTTTATTCTTCTCTCATACGATGAACGAAGCAAGAGCAGCAACCAATACAGCTGCTGTTTCTCAATCGATCCAGCCAACGCAAGAGCAGGCCTTGGTGGCTCGTCAACTGGCAACTTTAGTTGATCGCCAACATTATTTAAATATGCGTCTGGATGCGAATACATCTAACCGTATTCTTGATATGTATTTAGACAGTCTTGATCCAGACCATTCATTATTTTTAGACGCTGAAGTTCAAAATTATAAAAAACTCTATGGGTCAAATTTTGGTGCTTCATTAAAAGCAGGGAACTTAACTGGACCGTTTGCAATTCACCAGCAATATCGTGAACGCTTAAAACAATTTTACGAGTTCATGTTGGCTGAGTTGAAACAACAACAGAACTTAAAGCAGCCAAATAGCTATATAGAAGTAGATCGCGAAAAAGCGCCGTATTTTAAAACAACGGCTGAGCAGCAAAATCACTGGCGTAAAATGCTGGTTTCACAGTTAATTAATTTAACGATTAGCCGTGAAGAAGAGCAGGCAAAACAAAAGGCACTTAAAGAAAACCCGTCACTTGCTGATGGTCAAGACTTAAAAGGCCCAGAGGATTTAACGCCAGCTCAGACTTTGACTAAGCGTTATACACGTCAGCTTGAAAGAATTAGTCGTGTAAAAAGCGATGATGTTTTAGATAAAACATTAAATGCAATGTTAGCGACTTATGATCCACACAGTAACTATTATCCGCCAATTGATGCGATTGAACTGAATCGCCAAACAACCTTACAGCTTGAAGGGATTGGGGTATCGATTCGTCCAGAGCGTGGCAATGAAGATTACACCAAGATTGAAACGATTGTAGAAGGTGGTCCTGCAAGTAAGTCTGGCCAAGTGAAATCAGGAGATCGAATCGTTGGAGTCGCTCAAGAGGGCGGCAAAATGATCGATGTGGTTGGTTGGACAAGTTCGGAAATTGTTGGGCTTATTCGGGGTAAACGTGGCACTAAAGTCACGCTAAAACTTCTTGGTGCTGGTGCATCAATGAGTCAGGCACGTAATGTGACTTTAGTCCGTGACGTTATTCAAGAAGAAGATGCAGGTGTTCGTTCGCGTACAGTTGAAGTGACACGCGATGGTAAAAAGCATGTATTAGGTGTGATTGAAATTCCATCGTTCTATTTTGACTATCGTTCACGTCGTGCGGGTCAACAATATCGTTCAGTTTCCGAAGATACTGCAAATGCTTTTGAGGCATTAAAAGCTAAGAAAGTAGAAGGTATTATTATTGACTTGCGTAATGACCCGGGCGGTTCATTAGAAGAAGTTGCACGTATGCTTGGACAAGTGATTAAGTCAGGTCCAGTTGTGCAAATTCGTGATGGCAACGGCAATGTCAGTGTATTTGAAGACAACGATGGCGGTCAGCAAATCTATACAGGCCCACTCGCTGTATTGGTGAACTTGGCATCTGCTTCAGCAAGTGAGATTTACTCTGCGGCAATTCAAGACTATGAGCGCGGTATTATTATTGGTAGTACAACCACAGGTAAAGGTACAGCTCAGGTTCAACTTGATACTTTGGCATACGGCCAAGCGACCTTAACTCAGCGTAAATTCTACCGTGTTACAGGTGGTAGTACGCAAAACAAAGGTGTAGTGCCAGATATTAAGCTTGTCGATATCTATAACGAAGAGTTTGGTGAGCGTAAATCGAAAAATGCATTGAAGTGGGATACCATTCCGACTGCACCATTTAAGCGTGAAGGTTCTGTTCAACCATATGTTGCGAAGTTGTCTCAATTCTCTGAACAACGTGTTGCTGCCGATCCTCAGTTTAAATATTTAAATAAACGTACGGCAATCGCGAAGGTTACGAGTGACCAGAAACAGGTTGTGCTTGATATTGATAAGCGCCGTGCAGAGCTTTTGAGTTTAGAAAAGCAAACTTTAGATGCTGAAAATGAACGTCGTGCAGCAACAGGTCAAAAGCCTTTTGCAAACTGGGAAAGCTACCAAGCTTCATTAGATGCGTTAGCTGAATCTCGTGCCAAAATGAAAGCTAACCAACGTCCTGCGTTGCCAGAAGAAGAAACATTTGTGAATGAAGCGGCAAATGTACTTATGGATTATGCAAAATTGCAAAACCGTTAAGTTCTTTTGTCTGTTTTACGAAAAAGCACGCTGTTCTCAGCGTGTTTTTTTAATTTTTTATGTCAGTAAACTGTCATGCATTTATCATCAAAGTGTCAAGAAAGCTGCTTAATCTTTAAGCATGAAAATAAATACATTGATGGATGGCGCTATGCAAGGCTCATACGCGACAGCACTATTAAAACAACAGCAACTCCCTGAAAGCTTCCAATTCTATTTTAAACAAAAACAGCAGTTGTCTAATACTCAGGAATTGCACCAACTCCACGGGTTGGTTCGTCCTCGTTTGAAAATTGCGATTGTGACAGAGACATGGCCACCAGAAATTAATGGCGTAGCTCTCTCACTATTACAGTTATGTCAAGGTCTGCAAAAACAAGGGCATAAAATTCTACTGGTTCGACCTGAACAAAAAGCGAAGTGTCATGATTTTTTGCCAGAGCAAGAATGTCTGGTCATGTCACAAGCGATTCCGAAATATCCAACGCTGCAATTTGGCTGGCCTCAATATTTAAAAGTTTCAAAAGCTTTTGAAAAATTTATGCCAGATGTTGTGCACATTGTGACGGAAGGGCCTCTGGGCTTAACTGCTATGCAAGCTGCAAAAGCAAAAGACATTCCTGTTTCTAGTGGCTTTCATTCACCATTTCAAGATTTTAGTCGATTCTTTGATTTGGCTTTTTTAGTTAAGCCAATTCAAAAATATCTTTGCTGGTTTCATAACAACACGCAAGTGACCTGTGTTCCGAGTAAAGATACAGAAGAAGCTTTACGTGGTTTTGGTATTACCTGTCCACTTATTGTGGTTGGACGAGGTGTCGATACTACGCGCTTTTCGCCAAAGCATCGCTCAGAAAGCCTACGCCAGCAATGGGGTGTCGATGCCGATACTCGTGTCATGCTGTATGTAGGGCGTTTATCACCAGAAAAAGAAGTGCAATTGATTGTTGAAAGTTATGCAGCCATGCAAAACATGCAGCAACATAAAACTAAACTGGTTGTGGTGGGAGATGGCCCGGATCTTGCTCGATTAAAAGCATTACCTGAAGCGAGAAACGTCATTTTTACCGGTAGTTTGCGTGGACAAGATTTGGCGGCTGCCTATGCAAGCGCAGATGTATTTGTATTTGCGAGTCAAGTTGAAACGTTTGGTAACGTAGTTTTAGAGGCAATGGCAAGCGGTTTGCCGGTTATCGCGTATGATTATGCATGTGCACATCAATATTTAGTCCATAACGTAAGTGGTTGGTTAAGTCCACTTGGGCAGAAAAACCATTTCATACAACAAATTTATCAACTCCCTTCAGTACAACAACTTAGAGAAATGGGCATACAAGCCTGTCATAAAGTACAGCAAAGCGGTTGGCAACTTCCGGTACAACAATTAGAACAGGCATTTTATCAGGTGGTGAAGGAATCCTTGGTGGACTTCACCTAAGTATCCTAAAATAGGAGAACGACCATGAAATTAAAGAATGCAAAAATAAAAATACTCGATCTTGATTTGAGAGGCTGTTTATATCTCAATCATTTTTCTCACTCACAACGTGTGGCTTTATTCTTCAAAATTATTAGCCGTGCGGGCGATGGGCCATTTTGGTACCTCATGCTAGCAATTGTATGGGGAATGCATGGCATTACCTACAGTTTGCAAATTATCTATTTGTTAATTGGCGGCTCAATAGGAACTGCAATTTATAAATTTCTAAAACATAAAACGACGCGTCCACGCCCATATCAAGTCCATCAAGTAATTGTGCTTGGTGAAAGACCCCTTGATCACTTTAGTTTTCCATCTGGTCATACGTTACATGCAGTGATGGTGACAATTGTGTTGGGGTATATCCAACCTGTGTTATTAGCCGCTATGTTACCTTTCATGGTGCTTGTTGCGTTGTCTCGTATGGTACTGGGTCTTCACTACCCAAGTGATGTGATTGTGGGTGCACTGATTGGTGCGGCAGTGGCAAGTATCATTATATTTGTAGCGCCATTATTAAACATCGCTTTATAACGAACAGTAATTTTTATCAGCTTGAGCTATCGATTAGGTTTGTGGATTTGCTAAAGTACACAGTTCGTGATTTAGCAGATTAAACAGATAGGAGCCGCTATGGGCTTACGTTGGACAGATACGATTGATATTGCCATTGAATTGTCAGAAGCACATCCAGAAGTTGATCCGCAATGGATCCGTTTTACCGATTTACATGCATGGGTATGTGCATTACCAGACTTCAGTGATGACCCAAATAAATCAACCGAAGGATTGTTAGAAGGTATCCAAATGGCCTGGATAGACGAAGTTCGCTAAAAACAGTAGAAAAAATCGCAACTTTTACACATTCAAAGCTGATTATTACCTATGACATCGGTATAATGCTGCAAATTTTTTAAAGTTTAAATCTTAAAATAAAGGAGCCACTCATGGCTATTGAACGTACTTTGTCTATCGTAAAGCCTGATGCTGTGTCTAAAAACCACATCGGTGAAATTTTTGCTCGTTTCGAAAAAGCGGGTTTGAAAATTGTTGCGACTAAAATGAAACACCTTTCTCAAGCTGATGCTGAAGGTTTCTATGCAGAGCACAAAGAACGCGGTTTCTTTGGTGACTTAGTTGCATTCATGACTTCTGGTCCAGTTGTAGTATCTGTTCTTGAAGGCGAAAACGCAGTTCTTGCTCACCGTGAAATTTTAGGTGCTACAAACCCTAAAGAAGCGGCTCCTGGTACTATCCGTGCTGATTTCGCTGTAAGCATCGACGAAAACGCTGCTCACGGTTCTGACTCAGTTGCTTCTGCAGAGCGTGAAATTGCTTACTTCTTTGCTGACAACGAGATCTGCCCACGCACTCGTTAATCGAAAGCATTCAAACCAGATAAGTGGTATACTACTTATCTGGTTTTTTTATTCTCTCAAGAGCATATTGTCTGATTCTTGAACAATATCTTCTGTTTTTGACATGGTTTAGGTAAATACACATGAGTTCTGCAGTGGTCGTTTCATCTGAAAATCTTGATGGACAGCAGCAATCTTCGTCCACGCCAGCATCGCCTGCTGCCGAAAAAGTGAATTTACTCGGCATGTCACGCGCGCAATTAGAAAAATTCTTTGAAGATATTGGTGAGAAAAAGTTTCGTGCCGGACAGGTCATGAAATGGATTCATCAGTACTTTGTTACTGATTTTGCTGAAATGACCAATATTTCAGGAAAGTTGCGTGCAAAACTTGAACAAATTTGTGAGATTAAAGCTCCTGAGGTGGTTCACCGTCACTATTCAAAAGATGGCACACGTAAATGGGTGTTTCGCGTAGGTGAGGGTGCGGGTTCATTAGTTGAAACTGTGTTAATTCCTGCTGAAGATAAAACAGGATTACGTAAAACGCTTTGTATTTCCTCTCAAGTGGGCTGTGCATTGGACTGCTCATTCTGTTCAACAGGTAAGCAAGGTTTCCAGCGTGATTTAACGCCAGATGAAATTATTGGGCAACTTTGGATGGCAAACTATTCTTATATGGAAGAAGTGCCTGTTGCTGAACGTGAGCGTTCAGTGACCAATGTCGTAATGATGGGTATGGGTGAGCCATTGCTCAACTATGACGCCGTATTAAGCTCAATGCACATTATGCTTGATGACTTTGCTTATGGCATGTCAAAACGTCGTGTGACTTTATCAACGTCAGGTGTTGTACCAAAAATTGACCAGCTTGCGAAAGATATTGATGTTGCTTTGGCAATTTCTTTACATGCGCCAAACGATGAACTACGCAATGAATTAGTGCCTATTAATAAAAAATATCCATTGGCTCAGTTGATTGCAGCATGTCAGCGTTATATTGCCAAAGATGGTAATGAAAGTGCACGTAAACATGTCACTATTGAATATGTGATGTTAGAGGGTGTAAATGATCAGCCTGAACATGCACAGCAAATGATTAAATTATTAAAAAATTTACCAAGTAAAATTAACTTGATTCCGTTTAATCCGTTCCCGCACGCGCCATATGGTCGCTCAAGTCGAAATCGTATTATCTCGTTCCAAAAAACTTTGTCTGATGCCGGATTTGTGTGTACGATTCGTCAAACACGTGGTGATGATATTGACGCTGCATGTGGACAGTTAGTGGGTCAAGTAGCTGATAGAACCCGCCGTGCTGAACAGTGGCAGAAAAAAGTGACACAGCGTCAAGAGATTTTACGTACACAAGGATAAAGTTGAGGGAAGACTTTGAGTACTCCGAAGTTAAAGATCATGTTATGTATGGGGGTTGCAGTTGCATTTCTGGCAAGTGGTTGTCAGACTTCGCCAACACTAAAAAAGGACCCGGAAAAAGCAGTGAAGGTGCGTACGCAGCTTGCTGCAGAATACATTCGTTCTGGTGACTTGGATTCTGCAAAGCGTTCCCTTGATCAAGCCTTAAGTGTCGATAGTCGTGATGCAACGGCAAATATGATGATGGGTATTTTATTGCAACAAGAAGGCAGTAAACCCAATTTAGAAAAAGCAGAACATTATTTTAAACGTGCAATTTCTTCTGAGCCAGATAATGCTCAGGCACGTAATAATTATGGTACGTACTTGTACCAAATGGAGCGTTATAATGATGCTGTCGAGCAATTCCGTATTGCTGGTGCAACATTAGGGTATGATCAACGCTATCAAGCCTTAGAAAATCTTGGGCGGATTTATTTAAAATTGGGTGATATTGCGAGTGCTGAAAAAACATTCAAACAAGCACTCCTTGCTAACCGCGACTCTTACATTTCAATGTTAGAGTTAGCAGAAATTTTTTATTTGCAGCAGCAGATTCCGGCTGCTACACAAATGTATGAACAATATGTTCGTACAGTGGGGCAGAAAAATCAGGGTGCTCGCGCACTTTGGATTGGTTTAAGAGTGGCTCGAGCCAATGCGGATAAAATGGGAATGCAAGTTTTAGTAAACCAGTTACGTGCTTTATTCCCGGAAAGTCCAGAATATCAACGTTATTTGCAATTACAGTATAGTACTGAGGCCGTATGGAAATAAATCCTAATTCACAGCAGCCAACTGGCTCAAGCTTACCGACTTCTGCTTTAGGAAATATTCAACGTCCTGGTGAGTATTTACGTCAAATTCGTGTTTCTCAGAAAAAAGAATTAGAGCAAGTATCTTCAGATTTAAATATGCCGCTTAAAACGCTCAGTGCGTTAGAGCAAGACGATTATAAATCTTTGCCAGAAGCAACCTTTATCAAAGGTTATTATCGTTCTTATGCAAAATATTTAAATGCTGATGCAACTGCAATTATTCAGCGTTTTGATGAGATTTATGCAAACGATACAGGCCTTTTGCCAAATCATGCTTTAAACAACTCACCAATTAAAATCATGGGTAAATTACCGGGTTCTAATAGTGATCGTAACAAGAAGTGGTTAAAGCGTGCATTGCTTGCGATTTTGATTATTGCTGTCGTGTCATTGATTGTGATGGGTGTCCAAAAATGGACTTCAAACAAAGAAGAAGCTGAGGCGCCAAAAGCAAATCAGTCTAATGTTGAAGTTTTACCTATGAAAGGAAATGCCTCTGCAACAGCGGGTGATCAATTGGTGTTAAACTTTAATCGTCCAACTTCTGTTCATATTGTAGATGCAACAGGGAAGGTTTTAGCTACGGGTCGTCAGGCATCAACTTTAACCTTAAATGGTGAGTCTCCATTCCAGATTCGTCTTGATGACGCAACAGCTGTGTCATTAAGTTTAAACCAAGAACAGATTTCATTGTCTCCATATACGGTAAACGGTAAAGCTGAATTCCGTTTATCCCGCTAATACCATGAGTTGAGCGATACAATGATAGAGAACCCAATTAAACGTCGACCAACACGTAAAATTCGTGTTGGTTCGGTCTATGTCGGCGGCGATGCACCTATCAGCGTGCAAAGTATGACAAATACCGAAACTTGCGATGTCGATGCAACAGTTGCTCAGATTGAACGTTGTGTTGATGCAGGTGCAGATATTATGCGAGTTTCAGTTCCTTCTATGGAAGCAGCTGAAGCCTTTGGTGCGATCCGTAAACGTGTTTCAGTTCCATTAGTGGCTGATATTCACTTTGATCATAGAATTGCTTTAGCAGTTGCAGACTATGGTGCAGACTGTTTGCGTATTAACCCAGGTAATATCGGTTCAGACCAGAAAGTTCGTGAAGTTGTTGCTGCGGCACGTCATCATGGCATTTCTATGCGTATTGGTGTGAATGCGGGTTCTCTAGAAAAAGATTTGCAAAAAAAATATGGCGAGCCTACAGGGCAGGCACTGCTTGAGTCGGCTTTACGTCATATTGATATTTTAGATCGTCTAGATTTCCATGAGTTTAAAGTCAGCGTAAAAGCATCAAATGTGTTTTTAACCATGGACGCTTATCGTTTGCTTTCACAACAAATTGATAATCCATTGCACTTGGGTGTAACCGAGGCTGGTATTTACCGTACAGGTACTGTGAAATCAGCGATTGCTCTTGGCGGTTTATTGATGGAAGGCATTGGCGATACCATGCGTATTTCGCTTGCTGCTGAACCAGAAGATGAAATTAAGATCGGTTTTGATATCTTAAAATCGCTTGGCCTACGTTCTAACGGGATTAACTTTATTGCGTGTCCAAGTTGTTCTCGCCAAGAATTTAACGTGATTCAGGTGATGCAAGCCTTAGAAGAGCGTTTAGAAGATATACGTACGCCAATGGATGTTTCGGTTATTGGTTGTAAGGTAAATGGCCCAGGTGAAGCAAAAGAAGCAGATATCGGGGTTGTTGGGGCAGCGCCTCGTTCATTGGTTTATCGTAATGGTGAGAAAAGCCATTTAATTGATACCAATCAATTGGTTGATGAAATCGAAACTATGGTTCGTCAACGTGTTCAAGAGCTTGAAGAAGCTAAATCTAAAGAAATTATTCGTAGTTCATCATGAGTTCAATTGTCGCAATCAAAGGTTTTAATGACGTTTTACCAACGCAAACAGCAGCGTGGAGACGTCTCGAGCAGCATTTAGCATCGTTAATGGATGCTTATGGTTACCAACAAATTCGTTTGCCGATCGTTGAACAAACGGGACTGTTTAAACGTGCTATTGGTGATGCAACCGATATCGTTGAAAAAGAAATGTATACATTCTTCGATAAAGGAAACCCACCTGAATCATTAACTTTGCGTCCAGAAGGGACTGCGGGTTGTGTACGCGCGTTGGTTGAACATAACTTGTTGCGTGGTGCTACACCACGTGTGTGGTATATGGGACCTATGTTCCGTTATGAGAAACCACAAAAAGGACGTTACCGCCAGTTCCATCAGTTCGGTGTAGAAACTTTTGGTGTAGCAACTCCTGATATCGATGCAGAATTGATTCTTTTGACAGCTCGTTTGTGGAAACGTATGGGCGTTGATCACATGGTTCAGCTTGAGTTGAATACTTTAGGTGAAACAGATGAGCGTACAGAATACCGTAATGCTTTAGTTACGTTCTTAAATGAACATAAAGATGCTTTGGATGAAGATTCACAGCGTCGTTTAACGACAAATCCATTACGTATTTTAGATTCTAAAATTGAATCGACCCAGAAAATTTTGGAAAATGCGCCGAAATTACATGACTTCTTAAAAGAAGACAGTCTAAGCCACTTCCAACAATTACAAGACTATTTGACTGCTGCAGGCGTTAAATTTGTAATTAATCAAAAATTGGTACGTGGTCTAGATTACTACAATAAAACTGTTTTTGAGTGGACAACGACAGCACTAGGTTCGCAAGGTACAGTATGTGCAGGCGGACGCTATGATGGTCTGGTTGGTCAATTAAAAGGTAAGGCTGATCAGTCTGTACCTGCTGTTGGTTTTGCAATGGGGATGGAGCGTTTATTGCTTCTACTTGAGCAAGTTGAACAAGCTGAAACTGTACGCGATTGTGAAGTTTTCTTGGTTGCAGAGCCTGCTTATCAAGCTAAAGCATTGGTTTTGGCAGAGCAATTACGTGATCAGTTAGAAGCTGCTAATAGTAATGTTCGCATTAAAACGGGTTCACAAGGCAGCATGAAGAGTCAGATGAAAAAAGCTGATCAAGCTGGGGCTGTTTACGCCATGATTTTGGGTGAACGTGAATGGGAAGCACAGCAGCTTGCTATTAAAGAGTTAGCAACAGCTGAGCAGTCACAAGTTGCATTGGCTGAACTCGTACCATTCTTAATTGAAAAATTTACAAAATAAACTGAAACATCTGGAAAAGGACAATCACATGAGCTTAAGTGATGAAGAACAATTCGACAGCTTAAAGTCGTTCGCCAAAAAATATGGTTCTGCCATGATTAGCGGGATTCTCATTGCATTGATTGCCTTTTTTGGGTGGGAATATTGGCAAAAAAGAAATCTTGCAACGAGCCAAACAGAAACTGCAAAAGTACAGCAGTTAATGGATGAGGCAAATGCAACAGCCGATAATCCAAATGCTTTAGCTTCAATCACAGCTTCAGCAGATAAACTTGTAAAAGATGATATTGATTCAGTTCAGGCGATACAAACTCAATTTGTATTAGCAAAGCTTGCATATGAAAAACAAGATTATGCTGCTGCTGAAAAAGCTTTGAAAAAAGTTGAAAACTCAAAAGTAAAAGATGAAGGACTGATTCAGGTTGTAAAATTGCGTTTAGCAGATGCACAATTAGCGCAAAACAAATATGATGAAGCTCTAAAAACCTTATCTGGTAATGTCGATCCGGCATTTAAAGCAACAGTAGAAGAGTTACGTGGTGATATCTTTGTTGCGAAGAAAGATATTGATTCTGCTAAAAAAGCGTATCAAGCTGCATGGGATTCGTTACTGGAACGTAAACAAGAGCGACAAATTTTACAAATTAAACTCGAAAGTGTTGGCGTTTTAGTTGAAGATCCACAGATTGAGCGCCCAATTTTGGAAACACAGGTGGAAGAGTCTTAATGAATCAGAAATTCAAACTGCCTTTGGCAATTGCAATCGCATCAGCTGTACTGGTGGGATGTTCTAGCAACAAAGTAAAAGAAGCAAAACCAAATCCACTACCGAAATTGACTGAGTCGAAAAAGTCTCTAGTACCGGTGTTTTCGCGCAGTGTTTCTTCTACGAATAAGGCAGATCCATTACGTTTACAACTTGATGCTAGTGACGGTGTTGTTTTTACACTTGACCCTAAAGGCGAAGTTGCTGCATATCGCGGTAAACAACGTCTTTGGGAGAAAAAAGTAAGTAAATTGGGCTTAAGCTCTGGTGTTGAAGCTGCTGAAGGTATTGTTGTCGTGGGTAACAGCAAAGGTCAGTTATTTGCTTTAGATCAAGCTACAGGTGAGCAAAAATGGACTGCACAATTATCTGGTGCATTATTAAGTCCTTCTTTAGTTCAATCTGGACGTGTGATTACGATCGCAAACGACGGTACTGTATTTGCACATGATGCATCATCAGGACAACAAGTTTGGGCATACAAATTGCCAAACGTTCAGTTCAGTTTGCGCGGTCAACCATCACCAGTCAGTCTTGATCCACGTACTGTTTTAATTGCTTCTGCAAATGCATATGTTTATGCAATTGATACGATCAGTGGTATTCCACGTTTCCAACGTCGTGTTGCGGTAAGTGAAGGTCGTTCTGATATTCAACGTCTAATTGATATTGATGGTGATCCGGTTGTTGCAGGCCAGCTGATGGTTACAACCAGCTTCCAAGGTCAAGTCACAGTGACTGATTTGGCTTCTCAACGCGTAGTTTGGAGTGAAGATTCAAGCAGCACCAAACGTCCAGAAGTTTATGACAATAAAGTATTTGTTTCATCAACTGATGGTAAGTTGACTGCTTATGATTTATCTACAGGCGAAAAGCTTTGGGAAAATGAAAGTCTCTTAAATCGTCATTTAAGTAACCCTGTTGTGTTGGGATCCGACCTTATTGTTGGCGATTTAGATGGTGTTTTACACCAGATCGACCCAGCAACAGGTAAATTGGTAGGTCGTTCTAAAACAAGTGGTGAGGTCAATACATTACGTGTTATTGAGAATCAGCTCTACGTTTCGACCCGAAAAGGCGATTTAAGTATTTGGCAGAATCGTTAATTTTGTTCGCTTGTGCTAAAATAGCCGCTTAACAAATTAAGCTGTTAAAAAATATCGGGGTGTTTGAATTAAATCAGTTCAAAGCCCCGTCTTTTATTATGGTCATATCTGACCTTAAAATATATCTCCTGTACTGTTTCTAATGCTCATGCCATGAGATATGGCTGGTCTTGAATTAAGGTTATTGTATGAAACCCGTTATTGCGCTCATTGGTCGTCCGAATGTCGGAAAATCAACGTTATTTAACCAGATTACCAAGAGTCGTGATGCACTTGTAGCCGACTTTGCGGGTCTGACTCGTGACCGTAAATATGGTGATGCGACTTATCAAAATAAGTCTTTCATTGTTGTTGATACTGGCGGTATCGGTGAAAGTGAAGGCGGTATCGATAACTACATGGCCGAGCAGTCAAAAACAGCCATCAACGAAGCAGATATTATTATTTTTGTGGTTGATGCACGTGCCGGATTGTTAGCTTCTGATGAGCAAATTGCTCGTGAACTCCGTACTTTAGGCAAGAAAATTTATCTTGTTGCGAACAAGGTAGATGGTGTACATGCTGAAGCTGCTTTAGTTGAGTTTTATAAACTTGGTATGGGTGAACCATTACAAGTTGCAGCGAGCCATGGTCGTGGCGTACAGCAAATGCTTGAAGATGTTCTTGCGGAAGTTCCAGAAGATGAAAATCCAGAAGAGCATGACAAAGATACTGGCTTACGTTTAGCGATTATTGGTCGTCCGAACGTAGGTAAATCAACGCTGGTAAACCGCTTACTTGGTGAAGACCGTGTAGTGGCATTTGACCAACCGGGTACAACTCGTGACTCTATTTATATTCCGTTTGAGCGTGAAGGCCGTAAATACACCTTAATTGATACAGCTGGTGTGCGTCGTAAAGGTAAAGTTGATGAAATGATTGAGAAGTTCTCAATTGTGAAAACTTTACAGGCAATGAAAGATGCTCACGTTGTGGTTGTTGTAGTCGATGCGCGTGAAGGTATTGTTGAGCAAGACTTACATTTAATTGGCTATGCACTTGAAGCTGGTCGTGCCATGGTAATCGCCATTAACAAATGGGATAACATGAGCGAGTACGACCGTAAACAATGTAAGCTTGATGTTGAACGTCGTTTTGATTTCATTCCTTGGGCAAAAATTCATTTAATTTCTGCACTGCATGGAACAGGGGTAGGTGAATTATATCCTTCTATCCACCGTGCTTATGAGTCTGCAAACTTAAAAGTTTCACCAGCGAAATTAACTCAAATTTTGAGTGATGCGACAGAAGCTCACCAACCTCCAATGATTAGTGGTCGCCGTATTAAAATGCGTTATGCACATATGGGCGGACAAAACCCACCGACTATTGTGATTCACGGTAACAAGGTTGATAAGACACCTGCGGACTACCGCCGTTACTTAGAGAACGTGTTCCGTAAAGTGTATAAACTTGAAGGTACACCAGTTCGTATTGACTTTAAAACTTCTGAAAACCCATTTGAAGGTCGTAAGAGTCAAGTTGATGAACGTACAGCTGCGCGCCGCCGTCGTTATATTCAGAAATTCAAAAAAGCGGAAAAGAAATTTAATCGTTAATCTGTATTCATGTAAAAAAGCCCAAAGTCATCTTTGGGCTTTTTTACAAAGAATTAAGACAGAACAAAGATTTATGAAAAAGTGTGATTGATAAACGTAATTTTTTGTAAATTTCATAACGAATGCTATAATCCATTTTTTTATAAAATAATCTATATTCCGAAAGAATAATGCTGCTTAAGGTTCTTTTTTAGCATGGTAACATTACATCTTGCCCAGTTAACGCTTACACATGCCCAGCCTTCTTACGCGGCACTTGAGTGTATTCCCGCCATGCAAAGAAGGCGTCTGTCACCCTTGGCAAAATTAGCGCTCAATAGTGCAATTAGTACTTTAGATGGACAGCGTGTTGATTATATTGTTTGGGTATCACGTTATGGTGATGAAGCCAAAACATTGGGAATATTACAAGATGTTCTGCAAGGCCAAACACCATCACCTACACAGTTCTCTACCTCAGTTCACAATGCTATTTCTGGTTTGTATTCTATTTTATGTCAGGATGACACTCCATCTACCAGTCTAAGTTGTTCATGGACTGAAGGATTAATAGAAGCTTACGCTGCATTAAAAGCTTTACCACGTATTCAGCGGGTTTTAGTCGTTGCCTACGATGAACCCTTACCAAACATTTATAGCGAGACTATTGATTTTCCTGCCTATGCAATGGCTGCTTTAGTAAGTCTGGATCAGCCTAATTTACAGTTTACTGAATGGTCACCTACAGATGAATTAGACGGTCTGACATTTTCTCGTTTTTGGCAAAGTGCTGATCTTTCTATGTCTGAATATGGGTGGAAAAAATGCTAAACCTTAAAAAGTTAAAGCAAAAAAGTAATTATTGTTGGCGGGTAGCTGCTACAGGTTTTAGCTTTGCGAGTTTTGGTATAGGGGGTATGGCAATTGCGGCAGTGATTGCACCTGCATTAAAAGTGACCACATCAGATCCGGAAAAACGCCAACAATATGCACAAAGTATAATTAAGCATAGCTTTAAAGGCTTTACTGAAATGATGGTTAAGCTTGGTATTATGACCTATTCGGTAGAAGGCCTAGAAAAATTAGAAAATAGTCGTCAAGAACTTGTCATTGCCAACCATCCGACTTTGATTGATGTTGTAGTACTAATTGGTATGATGCAGCAAGCTAATTGTGTGGTGAAGGAATCCCTTTGGAGCAATCCATTTACCAAAGGACCAGTACAAAGTGCAGGTTATATTTTAAATGCAGGCTCTAAGCAGTTTGTCGAGGATTGTGTTTCTCGGCTAAAAGAGGATAATGCCGCTTCTCTTTTGATCTTTCCGGAAGGTACTCGGACTGAAAAAGGAATGATCCTAAACGAGTTTCAGCGAGGGGCCGCAAATATTGCCATTCGTGCAAATGTGCCAATTCGCCCAGTAGTGATTACATGTGCTCCATCTACATTAACCAAAAATGAAAAATGGTATCACGTACCATCTCGGCCGTTTCATATAGAAGTGAAGGTACTAGATGCAGTGTATGTAAAAGATCTATTAGAAGATTTAACGGTAGGACCTAAACAAGTTCGTGAGTTAAGTCGTAGTTTTTACAAAATTTTTGATGAAGAGTTATCTTGAAATGAGCAATCTTGCTGATGAACTAAAGCAAATGATTATTGATGTTTTAGCACTAGAAGATATTACTATTGCCGATATTGATACAGAAGCTCCATTATTTGGAGAAGGTTTAGGATTAGACTCGATTGATGCCCTTGAGTTAGGACTTGCTTTGAAAAAACGTTACAACATCCATTTAAGTGCAGAATCGGATGAGACCAAACAGCACTTTAAATCAGTTCAAAGTTTGGTTGCGTTGGTCGAAGCGCAGCAGCAAGCATAAGGAGTGTGATGATGTTATCTCAAGAACAAGTACTGACAAAGCTCCGTGAATGGATGGAAGATTTATTTGAAATCGAACCTGAGTCTGTACAGTTAGATTCAAACTTATATTCAGATCTAGATGTAGACAGTATTGATGCAGTTGATTTGGTAGTGAAGATTAAAGAGCTAACAGGTAAACAAGTAAAACCTGAAGACTTTAAAAATGTAAGAACTGTGTTAGATGTGGTGACTGTTATTCAGAACATGACTGCTGAATGAAAATGTTAATTAAAGGGATAATTACAGCACTTTTTGTGCTGTATCCCTTTATTGTTGGCTGGAGTTTATCGCACGGACAATTTGTCTGGGTAAGTGCATTGCTTATTGGGCTAGGTGTTTTACGTTTATTTAGTCAAGGTAATCACCTTTTATGGCCTTTAACCAGCCTTGCTATTGTTTGTGGTGGCTTAAGCTTACTACTACAGGATCATGCATGGTTAAAGCTGTATCCGGTTGGGATGAGTTTAGGCGCTTTAGGTATTTTTGCATTCACCTTAATCAAACCTCCTTCTATGATTGAGCGTTTTGCTCGGTTGATTGAACCTGATTTACCACCATCAGGTGTTCATTGGACTAGGCAGGTCACTAAGGTCTGGTGTGTTTTCTTTTTATGTAATGCATTAATTGCATTCATTACGGTTTTTTTTACTTCGACTCAAATTTGGGTCATTTATAATGGCTTTATTTCTTATGTGCTGATGGGCATGTTATTCCTTGGCGAATTTATTTTGCGTAAAAGACATCAGCGTTTACATTCTTCAAATCACTAATTCAAAATTATGCAGTGTCATTTTCAGAAATTCATCGATTCGGTTCAGCCACTTTGCTTAGACAGTGCTCTGCATTCAACTAGCTTTAATCATTTTTGGCAGGATGTGGCCTTACAAGCCGGTGCAATTGCTCAATTAGAAAATTTAACTTGGGCTTTATGGGAAACAGATAGCTACGAATTTTTGGTTTTATTGTTTGCTGCATTATTGGCTAAAAAGCAGGTGCTGTTACCGCCAAATCGAGTGCGTGAATTAGAACAGGACTTTGCAGCACAGCATATTTATTTTTTAAAACGTCAAAGTGTTGAATCAGTTGCTCCCTTATCTTTAACGTTGGATGATGACTTTTTAGAGCAGGCACAACTCTATTTTTATACCTCTGGTTCAACAGGGCAGCCTAAAAAAATCCCAAGAACCCTAAAACAATTACTCAATGAAGTGCAAGGCTTAAGCCAAAGTTTTGTTTTTGAAAATGATGCTATAGCTATTGCAACGGTGAGTCACCAGCATATTTATGGATTACTGTTTAAGCTACTTTTACCTCTTGCAACAGGTCGTTGTTTCTATATACCGCAAGTTGCTTATCCAGAAGATGTCGTACAAGTTCAAAAGCAATTAAAAACACTGAGTTTAAGTAATTATTTGATTTCAAGCCCAGCTTTATTAAAACGCTGGACAACCGATGTGGTTTTAGAACAATGCCAGATGGTGTTTAGTTCTGGTGGCAAACTAGAAAGTGGTGTTCGTCCTTTAGTAAATTGCTTAATTATTGAAGTTTTAGGAAGTTCGGAAACGGGTGGCATTGCCCATCGTGCTAAAGATGATGACGTATGGATGCCTTTTGCCAATGTGGCTATTCGTATTGAAGATCATCAGCTCATGGTCAAAAGTAATCATGCTTATGAAGATAACTGGATTACCACAGGTGACCGTGCCGAATGGGCAGATCACATGTGTAAGAGCTTTCAGCTTTTAGGACGCACCGACCGAATTATTAAGCTTGAAGAAAAGCGTTTGAGTCTAGATGCGATTGAACAAAGTATTCAAGCCTTAGACGAAGTCAAGCAGTGCCATGTACTGGTGTTTGAGCATGAGCATCGTCAAATGCTTGGTTGTATTGTTGTTCTGACAGAGCAGGCTCGTGAGCAGTTGAAAAAGCAGGGTAAGGCAGTCTTTGTTGGCCATTTAAAACAGCAGTTGAAAGATCATTTAGAAACCTTAGCAATTCCACGTCAATGGCGTTTTTTAAGTCAGCTACCGCAAAATACACAATCTAAACTCGATAAAAGTTATTTGAAAACGCTATTCAAGCCGATGTTGCAACCTGTAGTGCTATCACAGAGTCAAAGTGCAGATGACTATATTTTTAGTCTTGAGTTTCCACCTGAGTTAGCATGTTTTAAAGGCCATTTTCCAAACCAGCCTATTTATCCAGGGGTTGGGCAAATAGGTTTTTTACAACATTTTGCTAAATCAATTTGGTCTGATTTAAATTGGTGCCAAGGGTATGAGCAGTTAAAATTCCAAAATCTCATTTGTCCTTATGCTGTCGTGCAACTCAAGCTTTCTCGAAAAGAGCAAAAGGTGAGTTTTGAATTACGCGATTCAGAACAGATTCTGGCTTCAGGACGACTATTATTTGCTTTGCAAACGGAAGTAGAGGGTTAAAAATGCAGACCAACTATGGCTTTGTTATCCCAGTCTATAATCATCCACATTTCTTAGCAGACTTGATTGCTAATTTGGATGGTTTTCATCTGCAGATTGTATTGGTAAATGACGGAAGTGATGATGCGTGTAGCCAAATTTTAAGAGACTTGGCAGAGCAATATCCTCAAATTCATTTAATTGAGCATGAGGTAAATAAAGGGAAAGGCCAAGCTGTAATAACTGGATTACGTGCAGCACATGAGCTTGGTTTAAGTCATGCATTACAACTCGATGCCGATGGTCAGCACTGCTGGGATGACATTCCAAAATTTCTGGAACAGTCTCGGCAGCATCCAGATGCGATGGTGATTGGTCAGCCATATTTTGATGCCTCTATTCCCAAAAAGCGTCTATATGGACGTTACATCACCCACTTTTGGGTGTGGTTGAATAGTTTATCGTTTGAGATTAAAGACAGTATGTGTGGTTTCCGAGTGTATCCACTTGAGAGCACCATTAAGGTATTGAATAGCGGTAAATTCCAGCCACGTATGGGTTTTGATAGTGAAATTTTAGTGCGTTTAAAATGGGAAAATACCCCTTTTATTAATGTCCCGACACCAGTGGTTTATCCAGAGCAGGGGATTTCTCATTTTCATGCTTGGCGGGACAACTTAGGCCTAAGTAAGGCACATGCAACTCTATTTATGGGGATGCTGATTCGTTTGCCAAAACTGTTAAAACATAAGCTGCAAGGTTAATCATGACACAGTCAGCTTCTCCAAAATGGAATGATATTAAAGAGCGTGGTGGCATGTTGCCATTAATGTTAATGCTTTGGTTTTATCGTTTTGGTGGACGCTGGTTATGTAAATTGGTGCTTTACTTTGTGATTATGTGGTATTGGTTATTTGCAGTTGCAGCAAGACAAGCTTCACTACTCTACTTACGAAAGTTACATCATTTTGCGGGAGCTAACTCTCCATTTACACATGAGCCAACTTTGGGGAATAGCTACACTCATTTTATGCAGTTCGGCGAATGTATTTTAGATAAGATCGAAGGCTGGCTAGGCAATATTCCAGAACAAAAACTGGAAATCTTTGGACATGAGTATTTTCATCAGCACTACCAAAAGGGCGCTCTAATTGTTGTCTCGCATTTTGGTAATATTGAGTTGCTTCGCGCAATAAAATCAGATCATCCACAAAAAATTAATGTGCTGGTTTATCAAAAACATGCAACGAAATTTAATGATTTTCTCAAAAAAATAAATGATAAAGCAGATGTTTGTCTTTTATCGGTCGATGAACTCGGTATTGAAACGGCTATGTTGCTACAAGATAAAATGCAACAAGGTGAGTGGGTCATTGTTGCGGCAGACCGAGTGCCAGTGCAGTCAGACCGAGTACAGCAGCTAGAGTTTTTAGGGGAAACTGCTGCATTTCCACAAGGTGCATGGATTTTGGCAAATTTACTTAAAGTACCGGTGATTGCCGTATTTTGTTATCGCATGCAGCAACAATTTCAAGTGCATATCCATCTCATTTCAGAGCAGGTAAATTTACCGCGTGCCCACCGTATTGAAAGTATGCAAAGTGTGACTCGAACCTATGTAAATGTATTAGAGCAGCATTGCATGCGAGCTCCTTATCAATGGTTTAATTTTTATAATTTTTGGACGAAATAACATGCGTGTGTTAACCGTAGGGGAACAACCACTTTGCATTGAAGATGTTGTTGCTGTAGCCAGAGGCGAATGTCAGGTTGCTTTACCTGCATCCTCTGAATGGCGTGAATTGATTCAAAAAGGAGCTGATTTTCTCGATCAGTTACTTGAAGAAGAAGGGGTAATCTATGGTGTGACCACGGGTTATGGCGACTCGTGTTTGGTTGAAGTTCCATTGTATCAAGTCAATGAATTACCGCTGCATCTTTCTCGTTTTCATGGCTGTGGTTTAGGTGAAAACCTTGATGTAATCACTGCACGTGCAGTCGTTGTTACTCGTTTATGTTCATTGGCACGTGGTTATTCAGGTGTGTCGATCGCTTTGCTGGAACGCTTAGTTTGGTTTCTCAATGAAAATGTGATTCCGGTTATTCCATCTGAAGGTTCAGTGGGGGCAAGCGGTGATTTAACGCCATTGTCTTATATCGCGGGAACTTTGGTTGGTGAGCGTGATGTTTATGTCGATGGACGAATTGTTCCGGTTGCTCAAGTGTATGCCGAAAAAGGGTTACAGCCTTTAACACTCAGACCGAAAGAGGGCTTGGCCCTTATGAATGGTACTGCCGTGATGACGGCAATTGCATGTTTAAATTATAAAAAAGCAGAACAGATTGCTTTTGTAAGTACTTTGATTACTGCACTGAACGTATTGGCATTGGAAGGTAATCCAAGTCATTTCGATGAAGTTCTGTTTGCACAAAAGCCGCATCCAGGGCAGCAACAGATTGCCAAGCAATTACGTGATTGGCTGAACAGTGAAGTACAAACCGCACATCAGAGTCCACGCTTGCAAGATCGTTACTCATTACGCTGTGCGCCGCATATTATTGGCGTGTTTGAAGACTCAAAAGTATGGCTACGTCAGTTTATTGAAAATGAGCTGAATTCGAGTAATGACAATCCATTGATTGATCCTGTCGGCATGCGTGTGTTGCATGGCGGTCATTTCTACGGTGGACACATTGCACAGGCAATGGATAGCTTAAAAATTATGATTGCCAATATTGCTGACTTGATGGATAGACAGATTGCACAGTTGGTCGATCATAAAATGAATCATGGTTTACCACGTAATTTAACAGGTGCAACGGCTGAACGTTTGCCACTGAATCATGGTTTTAAAGCTGTACAGATTGGAGTCTCCGCGTGGACAGCCGAGGCTCTAAAAAACACCTTAGCTGCTTCAATTTTTTCACGTTCAACCGAATGCCATAACCAAGACAAAGTCAGTATGGGGACCATTGCTGCCCGTGATGCGAGCCGTGTGATTACTTTGACACAGCAAGTGATTGCAGCGCTGTGCTGTGCGAGTGTACAGGCGATTCATTTGAAAGGTTTAACGGAACAATTAAGCCCAACATTACAAGCCTTCATGCAATGGACCTTACAAAGCTTTGCATTTGTCGAAGAAGATCGACCATTACAAACCGAATTACAACAGATTGTTGATCGTTTAGACCAACTTGAATTGTTTAATCAACCAGAATTTATGGGATAAGGTGAGCAAATGCATGCGGATGTAATCATTGAGATTCCATTTCATGATGTTGATACCATGAATGTGGTTTGGCATGGACACTATTTAAAGTATTTTGAAATTGCACGCTGTAAATTACTTGATCAATTTCATTACAACTATATGCAAATGAAAGAATCTGGTTATGCATGGCCTGTGATAGAAAGTCACGTCCGTTATGCATATGGTATTGAGTTTGAACAAAAGATTCGGGTTCGGGCTATTTTAAAAGAATGGGAAAACCGTTTAAAAATAGACTATTTGATTTTTGATGCCGAGTCTGGAAAGCGTTTAACCAAGGGCTATACCACACAGGTTGCTGTAAATATTGCAAACCGTGAAATGTGCCTTCAGTCACCTCAGGTTTTATTTGAACGTTTAAATGCGTGGTCTGAGTTCCAACCAACGAGGGGAGCATGATGTCTAAATTTGTTAAAACTTTAGGGATAGGTCTCACAGTATGGATGGGCAGCTTGAGCGCCGTTTATGCGGCCTCAACAGAAGTGACACAGATTTTTCAGCAGTTGGCACAAACGCCGATAGTCCGTGCTGATTTCGAGCAGCAAAAGAAATTACCGTCTTTGAATAAAACTTTTGTATCCAACGGTTCTTTATTATTTGCGAAATCTTATGGTGTGGCATGGCAAATTAAACGTCCAGTACAGGCGGATCTCATTGTTACTCCAACCAAACTGGTACAAAAGACTCAGCGAACATTTAGCCAGATTCAAATTGATCAATCACCTTATAGTTCTGTTGCAACACTCTTTTTGCAGTTAATGTCAGGCAATGAACAAGCCTTGGCAAAGAACTTTAATGTAGTGAGTGCAAACTATAGTCCAGCGGGCTGGAATATTAGTTTAACGCCAAAAAGTAGCTTATTTAAAAAACTGTTTGTGCGTGTAGATGCTCAAGGTCAACAGTATGTAAACCAAATTGTGATTACTGAAAAAGCCAATAATTTGACCACAATTCGCTTTAGTCACCAGACTTCTAAACCGACGACTTTAATGGCTGCCGAGCATGCGCTTTTCCAATTGGCAAAATAAATTTACTGTACTGTGGCTAATCGCGCTCTTACTCATGGCTGTGGGGTTGGGTATAACGTGGCTTAAAAAAGATATCCATATTCAGACGGATATTTTTGCGTTATTGCCGAAAATGCAGCAGGACCCACAGCTTGCACGTACTCAGCAGTATATGAATGAGCAACTCAATAACAAAGTATTTGTTGTAGTGGATGCTAAAGATGAGTCTGAGATACAACGCGCGACGGAGCTTTTAACGGTACAAGCCAAAAGCAGTCCATTATGGCAACCTTTAAAACCACAGCTTGATTTTGATCAATTTGCAAAGCAGCTCTATCAACATCGGGTAGGTTTGTTAAGTGAGCAAGACCAGCAGTTACTACAAAAGCAAGATTATTCGGCACTTAGCGAACAAAGCTTAATGCAGATGATGAGTCCGGGTCTACCTGTGACAGCAGAATCACTTAAGCAAGATCCATTACTCTTGTTTACTCGTTATGCCATGCAATTGGTAAAGCCATCGCAGCAAGATATTGAAATGGAACAAGGCTTTGCGACTATTCATCATGATCAGGGGCTTTCACGGTTATTTGTATTACAGTTAACCCAAAGCCCATACAATATTGATTATCAAGAACAAGTATCGAACTGGATTGATCAGACCAAACAAAAATTAGCTGCAATCGGGCTAAATTCCCATTGGACGGGAACGATCTTATTTACAAATTTTGGAACGCAATCGGCTAAAGAGGAAATCTCAACCATTGGTGTTGGTTCGACATTAGGTCTGATTTTTCTGGTGTGGTTTGGTTTCCGCTCATTACGTCCTATGGCGACAGAATTTATTGCTGTTTCGACCGGAAGCTTTGTTGCATTTGCAGTGACTCACTGGATATTTGGGGAAATCCATCTCATCACTTTAGTATTTGGCGCGAGTCTAATCGGGGTTTGTGTCGATTTTTCTTTTTACTTTATGGCAATGCAATCTCAGCATCGCAAGCTAGGTGGTTTCCAGATTTTATTACCTTTATTGCCTAGCTTATTTATGGGCTTAATGACCACCTTGGTGGCTTATGTCTTTTTGTGTTTTACGCCATTTCCTGGGTTTAGACAGATTGCGGTATTTTCAATTGTCGGATTAACTGCGGCTTGGATTAGTAGTGTGCTTTTGTTACCAAGACTACCTGCACTTAATGCCCAGCCAGCCATACATGCTTTGTCATGGATTGGACAAACACGACTGTGGTTTCAGCAACGTGCAAAAATACGCTATAGCTTGATTGCGACTATTTTAGTTGCGGGGACAGCTAGTCTTTTCTACCTTAAAACAAACGATGATATTCGTAATTTACAAGGTATGGATGCGAGCTTAAAGCAGCAAGATCAAACTGTACGTGAACAATTTGGACAACAACAAGGCAGTGATTATTTTGTGGTAAAAGCCACCTCTGCAAATGAAATGCAGCAACAGGAACAACAACTTATTGGACAGTTGCAGCAGTTACAGGCAAAAGGGGAAATTTCTGCGTTTCAAGCTTTGGGACAGTGGATTCCACCGTTGGTTCAACAGCAACATAATGTGCAGCTATTACAAAGTATTCCACGCTCGACTTTAGAACAATATGCACAAAGTATGGGGCTAAATGTGGCTGATGTTTTGCAATGGCAACAGCAGCTCGCGAAACAACCCTTATTGGATTTCGCCGTATTTAAAGATCATCCTTTAGCTTTTTTACAGCTCCAAGCGAATGAGCGCTTGGTTATGGTGACAGGGATAAAACATCCAGAAGTTTTAAGAGGGCTACAGTCTCAATATATTCATTTTCAACAACCGATTGCAACAATGTCGCAAATGTTTGCCGAACATAGAGTACAGGCTCAGCATCTTCTGATTTATGCATTAATTGGATTAACACTAGGCTTAGCCGTTATTTATGGACTAAGTTCGATTGTGCCTTTAGTTCTGCCTGTGAGTTTGGCTTTATTGAGTACTTTTGCTGTTCAGGCGTGGTTAGGTGTAGAAATTAATTTGTTTAGTATTATGGCGACTTTCCTGATCATTGGGATTGGTGTCGACTATGCAATTTTTTATCGACATGGGCATGATCATCCACAAGTAGTTGGAATGGCGTTATTTTTATGTATGATGTCGACCTTACTTGGCTTTGGATTACTTTCATTTAGCCATACCTATGCAATTCACTGTTTTGGTTTGACGGTTTTATTTGGGGTTATTTTCTCATTCATCTATGCGACTTTATTCACCCCGGCAGATGAAAAACATATCGTGAATTTACAAGACCATTCATAATTTGAATAAATTAAAAAGGAAAGTTGTGCTATGAGCACTTTAGAAAAAATTGATGTAGTCATTATTGGGGCGGGTCCATCAGGAAGTTCTGCTGCGGCACTTCTGCGCAAGAAAGGCTATAAAGTTGCGGTTTTGGAAAAGCAGTATTTCCCACGGTTTTCAATTGGTGAGTCATTACTACCGCAATCTATGGCTTTTTTAGAAGAAGCCGGTTTACTTGAAACTGTTCGCGAGCATGTCGAGCAATATGCGTTTCAATTTAAAAATGGTGCGGCCTTTTTACGTGGTAAACAACGCAGTTTTTATGACTTTACTGAAAAATTTACCGATGGGCCGGGGACGACTTGGCAGGTTCGCCGTGCAGATTTTGACAATTTACTTGCGAAACAAGCTCAGGCTTATGGGGCAGACCTCCGTTTTGGACATGAAGTTTTAGATGTAGACGTAGCACCGGAACAGCCTATTCTTACGGTATTAGATGAAAATCAGCAAAGCTATCAAATTCAAACCAAGTTCTTACTTGATGCAAGTGGGTTTGGTCGAATTCTGCCAAAATTGTTAGATTTAGAAAGTCCATCAAACTTTCCGGTACGTCGTGCGCTGTTTACTCATATTGAAGATAGAATTACGGATGACCCTGAGTTTGACCGTAATAAAATTTTAATTACGGTACATGAAAAAGACCACCGTGCATGGTATTGGTTGATTCCATTTGCTGATGGCCGAGCTTCTTTTGGTGTGGTCGCTGAACAAGATTTCTTTGACAAATACACAGTTGAAAATGCTGCCGATAATGAGCCAAAGGCAATGTTGAAACGCATTTTAGCTGACGAACCAAGCTTGTCAGAGGTACTTCGTCAAGCTAAGTTTGATACACCAGTACGTACTTTGGTGGGCTATTCTGCCAATGTTAAACATTTAGCAGACCGCAACTATGCACTTTTAGGAAATGCAGGTGAGTTTCTTGATCCAGTGTTTTCATCAGGTGTAACTATCGCGTTAAAATCTTCAAGCTTGGCGGTTCCTTTGGTTGAGCGTGTTTTGCAAGGTGAACAGGTAGACTGGTTGCAAGAATATGAAAAACCGCTGCGCCGTGGTATTCAGGTATTTCGTGCCTATGTTGAGTCATGGTATGAAGGTGAATTTCAGGACGTCGTTTTTTCACAAAATCAGAATGATGGCATTCGCCGTATGATTTCTTCATTACTGGCGGGTTATGCATGGGATGAAAAAAACCCAATTCATAAAAATGCCAAACGTAGACTTAGCACCCTAGCAGAATACTGTCGTGAAGGCTTAACGCAAGAACAGGTATTAGAGGTATAAGCATGCAGCGCAAATGGATGATGATATTACTTGGTAGTTGCCTATGTTTTACGGGCTGCCAAGTGATGCCACATGCGAAAGGTTTACAAAGTCCCTTATGGCAAACTCAAGCTTATCAAAGACAAGATCAGGTTGAAGTTCAGTGGAAACAGCAAAGTTTTAGTTTTTTGCTTTATCAGCAACAGCAAGGAACTGTACTGGATATGGTCGCTTTGAGCTTGACTGGTCAACAGCTGTTTAAATTACAGTTTGATGGCCAACGAGTTCATGTAGAGCAGCGTATTGACCAAATGCGCTTATTACCTTTTGAATTTGTGGTACGTGATCTTTTATTTGCGACCTACCCAAAATTTTCAAGCTTGGGACAACAAGCTGTAGAAATGAAGCAACAGGCTGATAATCAGATGATTTATATTGATAAACAGCCTGTATTACACATCAAAAAAGATCAGGGAAGTATCGAATTACTTAATCAACAAGTTCCTTATAGCATGACGCTAAGTTCGATTGAAAATACTTTGCAGCCTCAAAAAAGCACTACACCATGAGCGATTCATCTATAAATAATTCTGCTCAAATGGCAGTCGGCATACAGTTCAGTGTGGGTTTATCTGCATTAGGTTGTGAACCTGATCAAATCAAACAAGCATTACAACAGCCGCAGCAAACCTTAACTTTGCGTGATGATTTAATCGCTGATCGTAATGTTTGGGTGGGACAATATACGCACTCATTGTGTTCGAGTGTGCCCGATGCCTTACAGTCTGTCGATTCTCGTAATTTAAGATTTGCTTTGACTGCTTTAGCAAAAATTGAAACCGAACTAAAAAGTTATACAGAGAAGTTTCCATCAAAACGTTTAGCGATTGTGGTTGGAACCTCTACTTCTGGTATTTCTGATAGTGAATTATTGCTTAAGCAATATTTTGAAGGACAAACTCAGCAACTCATTTCTCACCGACGTCAGGAAATGAGTTGTTTAGCAAAAGCCTTACAACAGTATTTAAATTGGGAAGGGCCAGCATATACCATCTCTACTGCTTGTTCCTCAAGTGCTAAAGCATTGGCTGCGGGGCAGCGTTTGCTACAAGCCGATTTAGCTGATGCAGTACTGGTCGGTGGTGTCGATACTTTGTGCCAACTCACACTCAATGGATTTAATAGCCTAGAGAGTTTATCTAGCGATATTTGTCAGCCATGTGGGGCCGGACGTGATGGTATTAATATTGGTGAAGCCGCAGCCTTCTTTTTGCTCACTAAAGAACAAACACCTGTCATGTTAATGGGCGCAGGAGAATCAATGGATGCATGGCATATTTCTGCTCCGCATCCGGAAGGTAAAGGTGCTGCGATCGCTATGGAACGCGCATTGGAGATGGCAAATATATCTGCACAAGATATTGGATATTTAAATCTTCATGGAACTGCAACTCCACAAAATGATGCCATGGAAATAAAAGCTGTACGACAAGTCTTTGGTAATCATCAAGTTGCTTTAAGTAGTACCAAGCATAAAACTGGACATTGTCTTGGTGCAGCTGGTGCTATAGAAGCGTTTATTTGTGAGCAGGTTTTAAAAGATCAAAGCTGGCTACCATTGCATCGAAATGTTGAGATTGATCTGGATTTAGCTGATCAAAACTATGTGCAAAATGCCGAACTAAAACAATCCATTCGCTATGTGATGAGTAATTCTTTCGCTTTTGGGGGAAGTAATATTAGTCTTGTTTTTGGAGTGAAGCCCTAATGAAACTGGAGGCAATTCAATATATTCCTCATGAGCAACCCATGGTATTTATTGACCATTTAACTGAGGTTGCAGAAGGGCGAGCACAAGCTGAGCTAACCATTACACCTGAGCTTATGTTTTGTGAAGCAGAAGGTTTGCCGACATGGGCAAGCATTGAAATTATGGCGCAAACCATTAGTGCTTACTCAGGCTGGCAAGGTCAACAGTCAAAACAAGCACCAAAAGTCGGATTTTTATTGGGAACACGTAAATTACATTTACCTATTCCTTATTTCGCCTTGGGTTCTCGATTGATCATTCAAATAGAACAACAATATTTTCATGAAGGACTTGGGCAATTTTCCTGTGAAATTCAATATGCTGAACACTGCATTCAAGCAACATTAAGTGTATTTGAGCCAACAGAATCACCATTTGAATAACCACAAAGAATTAGGAATACATTGTGACAAGACGAATTTTAGTAACGGGTTCAAGTCGAGGAATTGGGAAGGCGATTGCATTACAACTGGCAAAGGCTGGTTTTGATGTAACGGTACATGCACGTTCGCGTCAGGCAGAGGCCGAGCAAGTCGTACAAGAGATTCAGGTATTAGGACAAAATAGCCATTATTTAATGTTTGATGTAAATGAGCGCAGTACGGTTCAGCAAATTTTAGAACAAGATGTCGAGCAGCATGGTGCTTTTTATGGCGTGGTTCTCAATGCTGGGCTTACCCATGATGGTGCTTTTCCTGCACTCACTGATCAAGACTGGGATGAAGTGATTTCGACTTCATTAGATGGTTTCTATAACGTTTTAAAACCGCTCATTATGCCAATGATTCATCTACGCAAGGGTGGGCGTATTGTCACTTTATCTTCTGTTTCTGGAATTATGGGTAACCGTGGTCAGGTGAACTATAGCGCTGCAAAAGCAGGTTTAATTGGTGCGACCAAAGCCTTGGCACTAGAGTTGGCGAAGCGAAAAATTACCGTGAACTGTGTTGCACCGGGGCTGATTGAAACCGAAATGGTCACCGATGAAGTTAAAGAACATGCACTTAAAATGATTCCGTTACAACGCATGGGACAGGTCGATGAAGTGGCAGGCGTAGTGAAATTTTTATGTTCAGATGAAGCCTCTTATATAACCCGACAGGTGATCTCTGTAAATGGGGGACTCATCTGATGAAGCGCGTTGTTGTAACAGGAATGGCAGGGATTACCTCTTTAGGTGAAACTTCCGACGAGATTTTTGCTCAATTTAATGCAGAGAAAAGTGGCATCCGCTATATGCCTGAATGGGAACAGTATGTTGACCTTCGGACTAAGCTTGGTGGTCCAGTCGAAACATTTCATGTTCCTAAGCACTTTAACCGTAAAGTGACCCGTGGTATGGGGCGTGTTGCGCTCATGTCTGTGGTATGTGCTGAAACAGCTTTGCAAAATGCTGGTTTACTTGGGCACGAAATTTTGTCCAGTGGTGAAACAGGCGTTGCATTTGGTTCTTCTGCTGGGAGCGTAGAGGCTGTAGGTGAGTTTGCAAGCATGTTGCTTCATCAGAGCATGAGTAAGATTAATGCAACCACTTATATACGTATGATGGCCCATACAAGTGCTGTCAACATGACCGTGTATTTTGGCCTAAAAGGCTTAACTTTACCGACGTCTAGTGCTTGTACTTCTGGCTCTATGGCCATTGGTCAAGCTTATGAAGCAATTAAGTATGGCAAACAACTGGTCATGATTGCGGGTGGTGCAGAAGAGCTCAGTGCTGCGGGCGCAGCTGTTTTTGATGTTCTATTTGCCACAAGTAATATGAATGATCAGCCAGAAAAAACACCACGTCCATTTGATGCAAAACGAGATGGTTTAGTGATTGGGGAAGGAGCAGGCTGTTTAATTCTGGAAGAATACGAACATGCTAAAGCCCGCGGTGCACATATCTATGCTGAACTTATTGGATATGGAAGCAATACTGATGGCCAGCATGTAACTAAACCTGATGCTGAGATGATGGGGCGTTGTATGGAGTTAGCGCTTAAAGATGCATCTTTGCAGGCTAGTGATATTGGTTATGTAAATGCACATGGCACATCGACCGATCAGGGGGATATAGCAGAAAGTCAGGCGACAGCAAAAGTTTTAGGACGTAAGCCAATTAGTTCATTAAAAAGTTATTTTGGACATACGCTGGGGGCATGTGGCGCTATTGAAGCTTGGCTCAGTATTGAAATGATGAACCGTAATTGCTTTATTCCGACATTAAATCTAGATGAAATTGACCCGCTTTGTGGAGATCTGGATTATATCGTTCAGCAGCCTAAAGCACTCGATGCAGATATTATTATGAGCAACAATTTTGCTTTTGGTGGGATTAATACTTCACTTATTTTTAAACGTGTTAAACAATAAGGAACACAACAATGTTAAATAAGAAAATTTTATTGGTAGCAATGCTGAGTGCTGGTTTTACTGCTACCGTTCAGGCTGCTGATGAAGTACATCATTTAAACTTTAAAGAAGCTGTAGACCGTGCCGTAGCAGATGGAACTTTGGATGGCTCTGTAAAATTTTATTTAAGTGGTACAAAGTCGGGCGGTAAAGTTATTCAAAAAGACGTGGTAACTAATAAAAAGACCAATGGTTTTGCTAAATCAGCAGAAGATTCATGTGATTGGGTTTTACGTTCAGCGCTTATTCAAATGCAAAACAATGCTAAAGCACAAGGTGCAAATGCAGTGACCAATATTGTGAGTTATTTTAAGTCAAATGAAACACGTAGTACGACGACTTATGACTGTTATAAAGGCACAATGATGGCTGGCGTAACGCTTAAAGGCGACATCGTTAAATTTTAATTTATTTGGTAAATAGGGTAGAGATAATGTCTGAGCATATTATAGAAGTTTATACACAGGCATTATCTCAACTTCTTTTAAAGTCCAAACAAGACTTCCCTGATTTTCGTACATTTAACGATTATAAAAAGCAGCAAATACAACATATTAAAAATAAACTATTAGCTCAAAAGCTAAATGTAACCCCAACAGATTTGGTATTTGCGAAACATGAGTATGGCAAACCTTATTTGTTAAATCATACGTTGCATTTTAACCATTCACATAGCCAACAATATTATGCTTTAGCGCTAAGTGAGCGAGTTAAAGATATTGGTATAGATGTTGAAGAACTTGACCGTAAAGTACGTTTAGATAGTTTGGCACAACATGCTTTTCACCCTGATGAATATGCAACATGGCAAAGTCTAGAACAAGATAGAGAGTATTGGTTTAAAGTCTGGACCACTAAAGAAGCTGTTTTAAAAGCATCAGGCTTTGGTATACGTTTAGATTTAAATACGTTAAACACTCAAGCACACCCCACCAATCATGGCGGATTATGTTCGCATGAACTTATTGGAACGTTTGCTTATCAAAATTTTGTTTTAGGTAACATGATTTTAACGGTCGCATGGCGTTCAGAGCAGTCTTGCCGTGGGTTTCAGTTCCCTTCTATTCAGCTTCATTCACTTGAAGGATAGGGTGAGCCAAATAGCACATATAAAAAAACCGCGAATTACGCGGTTTTTTCAGTTTAGAGCAAGCTATAAAATTAAGCTTGACCTTCAACAGCAGCAGCTTGAGCACGTTCCATATTTGCTTCGAACTCTGCATCAAAGTTGATTGGAGTAAGAAGTAATTGTGGGAAGCTACCCTTAGTAACTAAGTCGTTTACAGCTTCACGTAAGAACGGGAACAAAATGTTCGGGCAGTATGCACCCAAAATGTAAGGTAAGCGGTCTTCTTCGATGTTATCGATTAAGAAAATACCAGATTGAGTTACATCTACGATGAACGCTGTTTCATTGTCGTTATTGGCTTGAACCACAACTTTTAAAGATACTTCAAAATGAGTTGGGTCAATCTTTTCAGCAGCAGAAGAAAGATTGATGTTAAGTTCAGGTTGCCATTGTTTAGTAAAAACTTGTGCCCCTGGAACCTCAAAAGAAATATCTTTTGTATAAATACGCTCTAAAGCTAATTGTGGTTGAACTTGTTGTTCTTCGCTCATTGTTTTTTCCTTAATATGGATGCGATGTTAAGCCAATAATTCGTCGAGTTTACCTTCACGCTCTAAAGCATAAAGTTGGTCAAAACCACCGATAAACTGATCATTAATAAAAATTTGTGGAACAGTACGGTGGTTTGTACGTTGCATTAATTCAGCACGTACTTCTGGTGCTTCAACAGAAAGATTTACTTCTTTGTAAGCAACACCTTTACGCTCAAGTAATTGTTTCGCGCGAACGCAATACGGGCATACAGAAGTTGAGTAAACAATGACATTTGCTGCCATAACAATTCTCCTTAAGCTTTTGGTTTGCTTTTAACGAGAGGTAAGCCTTGAGCTTTCCAGTTACTGATACCACCATCAAGGCGATAGCTGTCATGGTGAGCAACTTTCTGTAAAGCGCTACCAGCAACTTGCCCTAGGTTACAGATAAATACCAATGGACGGTCACTTGCTTTTAATTCATCAGCATGACTTGCAATTTGGCTATAAGGAATATTGCGGCTACCACTAATGTGACCTTCGCGGAAGTCTTTGCTATCGCGTAAGTCAATCAAAAGAGCATTTTTCGCTTTCACTAAAATACCAAGCGACTGTGGAGAAATTTTACGACCGTTACGTTGACCTTCAAAAATGAAGAATAATACGATCAAGACTCCGAGTGTACCAAACAAAATGGGGTGATTCCCCATAAACTCTAACCAGCGTTCCACAAGTCACCTAAAAAAATTAAAAACAAAATTGACCTAGAGTATAGCGTATATAGATGGTGATCAAAATCACCACTTCAAGGGCAAAAGGGGTAGAAAATTAGTTTTTTTGCTGCGCTTCTTGAATCTCATCGATTAAACGTAAGAAGCTATCTAAGCGTCGTGGCAAAATTTCACCTGCTTCAACAGCCTGTTTTAAACCACAGTTCTTTTCATGAGTATGCGTGCAATTACGGAACTGACATGAACCTAAATGCGCTTCGATTTCAGGGAAGCCCATACGAATTTTTTCTAAATCGAGATGCCAAAGCCCAAATTCGCGAATTCCCGGCGAATCAATTAAGGCACCATTTTTACCAAAGTTGATTAAGCGCGTAGAGGTTGTTGTGTGTTGGCCAAGTGCAGAGTTTTCAGAAATAATATTGGTTTTCTGCTCGGCATCTGGAATAAGCACATTAATAAGTGAGCTTTTACCAACCCCTGACTGACCGACAAAAGCAACGGTTTCACCATCAAGTCGTTGAGACAATGCTGAAATATCGCCTTTAGAATGACAAATCAAGCTCTCATAACCTAAATCTTCATACTCTTTAAGCATGTCGAGAATTGGGTCATTTTCAGTGAGTAAATCCGATTTATTCAGCACTAAAAGAGCAGGAATATTTGCATCTGCACAGGCGACTAAGTAGCGGTCAATCAGAGTAGGTGCCGCTTCTGGAAGTGGAGCAAAAACAATAACGATTAAACTGATATTGGCTGCCACAGGTTTTACTTTGTGATAGCGATCTGGACGAGTAAGCAGTGAAGTACGTGGGTGAATTGCAGTAATAATCCCTAAGCCTGTGTTAGGGTCTGCTTGCCACTTCACTCGGTCACCTGTGACCAGTAATTCAAGATTTGTACGCGTGTGGCAACGCCAAATACTTTTTAACTCAATCGGTTTCCAAAATGGTTCTGGTTCACCTTCGGCAACTTGAGGTTTTTCTGGGTGATGCTCGGGTACAGAAAGTGCCTGTACTTCAAGTTGACGGCCATAGTGCTGTACAACCAGCCCATCTAGATCTTGTGAAGTATCGACTTCTCCTTGGCGAGTTTTATGCTGTTTTTCAATACGGCGTTGCTGTTGCTCAGTTAAACGACGCTTACGAATTAGAGCCATTCATATCCCAAAAAAACCATTGTTTGAAGACCGCAAAAATAGCACGAAGCTGGTATGGAATTACAGCGCAGAAGCAAGAAATTTGCTACTATTGATGTTTTTACGGCATTTTAGAACGTACATACATGAGCAGTACTTTAAATACACGATTAATTTGGATTGATCTGGAAATGACCGGTTTAGATACCGACAACGACCAGATTATTGAAATCGCAACAATTATTACAGATGATCATTTAAATGTACTTGCCGAAGGTCCGGTTTTGGCTATTCATCAACCTGATCGTATTTTAAATGCAATGGATGAGTGGAATACGCGCCAGCATGGTCAGTCAGGTTTAATTGAGCGAGTTCGCCGTAGTAAATTAACAGCTCGTGACGCTGAGTTACAGACTTTAGAATTCCTAAAAAAATGGGTTAATCCAAAAGTTTCACCAATGTGTGGTAACTCGATTTGTCAGGATCGCCGTTTCTTACATCGTCTTATGCCTGAGCTTGAGCAGTATTTCCACTATCGTAATCTTGATGTATCTACGGTAAAAGAGCTCTCAAAACGCTGGCGCCCTGAAATTATGAGTGGTCTGAAAAAGAATGCATCGCATTTAGCAATGGATGATATTCGTGACTCGATTTCCGAGTTGAAATATTACCGCGAATACTTTTTCATTATGAATACTGATGGTAAAGATTAATGACGTTGTTCAAGTCATATGAAAGGGGGCAGTAGCCTCCTTTTTTATTGTTTAAAGGACATTGTTACAATAATGCCAAGGGCTCATTTGGCTTTCATATTCATTTTGCTTAAAATGATGTTTTAAGTTTATTTATTATAAAAAGAGAGCATTTATGCAAAGTAATAACCCGATACTGACCCGCGTTGAAACGGTCAGTGATTACAGTCAACCGATGACCGTGCAAGGTGCGATTCAAAAATCTGTGATGTTGACCATCATTGCTGCCGCAGTGGGTGTCGCTTTATTTTTCTATGCAGCCTTTACTGCAAATGTTGGTATTGCTTACGCAGCTTCAATTGTGGGTGCAATTGGTGGCTTGGTTTTAGCTTTAATCACAACGTTTAAACCAACAACTGCACCAACTTTAGCAATTCCTTATGCTTTATTTGAAGGAGCCTTTTTAGGTGGTATTTCTTTTACTTTCCAATTGAAATACCCAGGTGTTCCTCTTCAAGCTTTATTGGCAACTTTCGTCACGACTTTGGTGATGTTTGGTCTATATAAGTTTCAAATCATACGTGCAACTGAAAAGTTCAAGTCAGTTGTAATCTCTGCATCTTTGGCGATCTTTATTGTATTTATCGTGCAGATGGTTATGCGTTTAGCATTTGGCTCAAGCATTCCTTATATTTTTGAAAGTAACTGGTTAGGAATTGGTTTTGCTGCATTTGTTGCAGTCATTGCTTCACTTAACCTGATTTTAGATTTTGACCTGATCGAAACCAATGCAGCATACCGTGCTCCAAAATTCATGGAATGGTTGTGTGGTATTGCGTTGCTTGCAACTTTAGTCTGGATGTATATCTCGTTCTTACGTCTACTTGGCTTATTGTCTGACGACTAAAATTTAGATTATAAAAAGTCGCTCCTGCATAGGGGCGATTTTTTTTCGTGCGATTTTTGAAAAAAGATGCATTATGCAATTTCGAAAAACGTTGAATATTGGCATTATGCTGAAAATTGTTTTGAGTGAGATCGGCATGACACAAGGACTTTTAGCAGGTAAACGCTTTTTGATTGCAGGCGTTGCTAGTAAATTATCAATTGCTTATGGTATTGCACAAGCATTACACCGTGAAGGTGCAGAGCTTGCATTTACTTATCCAAACGAAAAATTAAAAAAACGTGTAGATGAGTTTGCTGAGCAATTCGGTTCTAAGCTTGTGTTTCCATGTGATGTAGCAGTTGATGCTGAAATTGATAATGCATTTGCGGAACTTGCAAAACATTGGGACGGTGTAGACGGTGTTGTGCACTCAATCGGCTTTGCACCTGCACACACGCTTGACGGTGACTTCACTGACGTGACTGACCGTGACGGTTTTAAAATTGCTCATGACATTAGCGCATACAGCTTTGTTGCAATGGCACGTGCTGCAAAACCTTTATTACAAGCTCGCCAAGGTTGTTTATTAACTTTGACTTACCAAGGTTCTGAGCGCGTTATGCCTAACTACAACGTAATGGGTATGGCGAAAGCTTCTTTAGAGGCTGGCGTTCGTTACTTGGCATCAAGCTTAGGTGTTGATGGTATCCGCGTAAACGCGATTTCTGCGGGTCCAATCCGTACTTTAGCTGCTTCTGGTATTAAATCTTTCCGTAAAATGTTAGATGCTAACGAAAAAGTTGCACCATTAAAACGTAACGTAACCATTGAAGAAGTGGGTAACGCAGCGTTATTCCTATGCTCACCTTGGGCTTCAGGTATTACTGGTGAAATTCTATATGTAGATGCTGGTTTCAATACTGTAGGTATGAGCCAATCTATGATGGATGATGAATAAGTTTTAAAATTTATTCAGACATAAAAAAAGCCGTAGTTGAAGGACTACGGCTTTTTTACTGGGCGCAAGTTATTGCGGCAGTTCTTTTACAGGTGAACCACCTAATGCCTGCATAAGGGTGACATAAGCGTTGTATTGGCTTTGTTTGGTTTCAACAAGACTCAAGCGCGCAGTACGAGTAGTTTGCTGGGCATCAAGAAGTGTTTTTAATGCAACAGCACCATAACGGTAGCGGACTTCGGTTAAACGTTCGGTTTTTTCTGCAAGTTCAACATTACGTTGTTGCAGCTCTACTTGTTTGTCGAGTTCTGTGCGGCTTGATAATGCGTTTTCTACATCAGCAAAAGCCTGATAAAGCGTTTGGCGATATTGAATAATCGCTTTTTCATAATCAAGGTTGCTAATTGCGATATCTTTTTTCATATCGTTATATTGCAAAAACGGTAAACTCAAACTCGCCCCAAGCGTGAGGGCAGGGTTACGTAATAACTCCGTTAAAGATGTACTGCTTGAACCTAAACTACTGGTTAAGCTAATTGACGGATAGTAGCTTGCTTTGGTTGCATCTTTAGTTGCTAATGCTTTTCTTAAGCGGAGCTCACTTGCTTGCAAGTCTGGGCGACGTGACAAAATATCTGCTGGTAAACCCGCACCAATAGCAGGCAGCGCTGTACGTGGTAAACGCTGTGGCTCTTGAATATTGAGTTGCTGTACAGGTTCATGCAATAACACTGCAATCGCTGTACGTGTTTCAACAAGCTGTTGCTCAATTTGGCTTAAACTTGCTTTCTGGCTTTGAACAGACTGCTCGGCTTGCGTAAGGTCTAAGCCTGAAACTGCACCTGCTTTATACTGAGTTTGAACTAACTGATAAAGCTTTTGTGAAGTGGCTAAGCTTTGTTGTGCAGTTGCATAACGTTCATTTAAATAGCCCAGTTGCCAGTAGAGTTTCGCTGTAGTGGCAATCAGACTTTGCCCTGTAGACTGTAAGTCTTGTTCAGTCGCTAAAGCTTCCCATTTACTTGCTTCGGTTTGACGAGCAAGCTTGCCAAACAAATCAAGTTCATAACTTACGCCTGCACTTAAGGATATTCCTTTAGCACTATCATCGCCTGAATTTAAATCGAAACTATGACCTGTAGAAACATTTGAACTGGTACGCAAGCCTTGTTGATTTGCAGTTAAATCAGCTTTCAAGCGAGCTTGCTTTAAGGTGATCCCTGCAACAGCCAAATCGCTATTGCGCTCTAATACGTTGTTTACAAGCTGGTTGAGCTGCGCATCGTTAAAAAGTGTCCACCAACGGTCAGAGTATTGTGCAACTGATACAGTTTTCGTTTTAGTTGGGTTGTCGTACTGAAAGCTACCCGGAACCTGTACAGAAGGGGCTTGGTAAGGTGTTTTAACCATCGCTGCACATCCCACAAGAGAACTGGTGAGGAGAAGTGCTGCGCTAAGTTTAGTCATTGAAAAAGACATGCAATTTTCCTTATTCTCGTGATAGTGCTGCAACAGGG
This sequence comes from Acinetobacter nosocomialis, assembly GCA_025736915.1. GTDB lineage: Bacteria > Pseudomonadota > Gammaproteobacteria > Pseudomonadales > Moraxellaceae > Acinetobacter > Acinetobacter nosocomialis_A. The sequence continues at coordinate 2,549,911 of CP107049.1, forward strand.
TCGAGTTTTGCGGCATTTTTAGCAGGCAAGAAACCGAATACGACACCAATTAATGTTGAGCAAACAAATGCAGCTACAATAGAAGTCGTTGAGTATGCCACTGCGAAATTACCTGCGGCCACTTTGTTAATGAGCTGTCCTAGACCCAGAGAAAGTAATACGCCGAGTACACCACCAATTAAACACACTAAAATTGCTTCGATTAGGAACTGCTGCAAAATATCACTTTGTCGAGCGCCGACAGCCATACGCACCCCAATTTCTTGAGTACGTTCAGTCACCGAAACCAACATAATATTCATTACACCGATACCACCAACAACCAAAGAAATGACAGCAATTGCTGAGACTAGAAGCGTCATGGTGCTGGTTGTTTTCTCAATGGTTTGGCGAATACTGTCACTGTTCATGGTGAAAATATCTTGGGCACCGTGGCGCTGTGTTAATAAGTTAACAATCGCGTTTTCAGCGGCGCTGGTCGAGTATTTATCGTTGATACGTACGACAATATTACGGACATGGGCTTGCCCTAACATACGGCTCATGACCGTGGTATAAGGCATATATACGTTGAGTGTGTCATCTGAACCCATACCGCTAGTTTGAGGCTCTACAATCCCGATAATACGAGCCGGCACACTACCCAGTAATACCACTTGCCCAATTGGGTTGGTGCCATCACTAAAGAATTGTTTTTGAGTATTGGTATCAATGACTACATCTTGCGAACGATCTCGCACACTACGCTGGTCAAAGGTTTGACCATCTTTGAAGACAAGCCCCTTTACGTCAAAGAAGTCGTTACTTACGCCATTAATGGTCGCATTCGCTTCATTTTGTTGATAACGCATAGTTTTGGATGTGCTGACCATTGGACTGACCGCACTCACATAAGGCTGCGTCATTAATGCGTCAGCATCGGCAGGCACCAGCGTTTTAAAATTGGCTGTTTTGGAGTTATCACCAAAACCACGACCTTGGAATACCGTAATTGTGTTAGTACCGAGGCCACTAATATTTTCCAAAATCTGCTTTTGTGAACCATTACCCAGCGCTACCACCGTTACGACAGATGCAATACCAATAATGATGCCTAGCATGGTTAAGAAGGTACGCATACGGTGGGCATTCATGGACAGTAAAGCCATTTGGAATGCTTCAGATAAGCGGTCTAAGGTTGAACGCCAAGCTGAAATACTTTTGCCTTTTTTCTGCTTGTTTTGTAGAGCAGGGGCTGCATCTGGGTCAGATTTAACTTCTTCTACAGATTGGTCTGGAACATTAGGACGGTCACTAATAATTTCGCCGTCACTAATTTCGATAATACGTGTTGCATTTTTTGCAACTTGCATATCGTGTGTAACCAAAATAATGGTGTGACCAGCCGCATTGAGTTCACGCAAAATTCGCATCACCTCAACACCACTATGTGAGTCGAGTGCACCTGTTGGTTCGTCGGCTAAGATTACATCGCCGCCATTCATTAAGGCGCGGGCAATCGAAACACGTTGCTGTTGACCACCGGAAAGTTGGCTTGGTCTGTTCTGGGTTTTAGTGCCCAGACCCAACTCAGTGAGTAGGGCTGTTGCACGTTGTTTACGGTCCGAAGGAGTAACACCTGCATAAACAGCTGGAACTTCAACGTTACCTTCGGCTGACAAGTCACCGAGTAAATGATAACGCTGGAAAATAAAACCAAAATATTCGCGGCGTAACTGCGCTAACTGGTCGGGTTCTAGCTTACCGGTTTCTTGACCATTAACCTTATAACTCCCACTTGTTGGGCGGTCCAGACAGCCCAAAATATTCATGAGCGTTGATTTACCAGAGCCGGACTGACCGACAATGGCAACCAGTTCACCTTCATAAATGGTCAGGTCAATGCCTTTTAAAATTTGAATCGTGCTTTCGCCAGCAGGGAATTCCCGGACCAGATTGCTGACTTCAAGCAAAGCTTGTTTTGTCATGCTTACATTCCCATTGGACCGCTACGGCGACGGTTATTACCACTATTTGCAGAAGCAGCAGAGTTTTCTGAACTATCAGCAATCACAACTTGGTCACCTTGTTTTAATCCGGCAAGTACTTGTGCATTTACACGGTTGTTAATACCCACCAAAATTTGCGTTGGTTTAGTCGTACCATCTGCTTGTAAAATACGAACGACACTGAGCGTTGCTTTGCCTTGTTCAATAAGTTGTTTTTGTTCAGGAGTTAAATTTAAGCGTTCTAAACGAGCACCATTACCTTCATGTTTTCGCTCTGCTCTTGGTGTAGAGCTTGCTTTGTCAGCTGTTTGGCCAGGTTTTCTTTGACCAGAAAATTGTTTACTACTTAAAGCAGAAGATGGAACCAATAAGGCATTTTTTGCTGAATCTAATACGATATAAACTTGAGCAGTCATATCAATACGCAATTTGCCATCTGTATTTGGAACGTCAAATAAAGCGTTGTAGTAAACAGCTGAACTGCTAGTTGAACTTGTTGTGCTGTTTGATTCACTCGAAATTGAATCTGGAGCTGGCTCAATCTGGCGTAATGTCGCATAACGCTTGCTGTCATCGCCTAGAGTAGTGAAGTAGACCTGTTGGCCTTTTTCTACTCGCATAATATCGGCTTCACTCACTTGCGCTTTAATTGTCATATTTTGCAGTTTTGCAATTTTAACGATTGTAGGAGCACTTTGGTTCGCGTTTACGGTTTGGCCTTCTTCAGTCACAATCGCAACAACCGTACCATCAGTTGGCGCAACAATACGTGTATAGCCAATGTTTGTTTGTGCTGTTGAACGAGTAACTTTTGCAGACTCAATTTGTGCATCTAATGCTTTAACTTGTGCCTGAGCGGTTTTATAAGCAGCTTCAGCTGACTCTAAATCTGCACGAGGTGTTGCATCTTGAGCGTACATTTGTTGCTGACGACGATACTCAAGTTGTTTTTCATTTAAAGATGCCACTTGTTGAAGGCGCTGTGCTTCTAAGTTTTTAATATTGGCATCAGATGTTTTTAAACTGTTTTCTTGGGTAGTCGAGTCAATTTGTGCAATGAGTTGACCTTGTTTGACCTGATCGCCAAGCTGCACATACATCTTTTTAACCTGACCAGATACCTGAGCACCGACACTAATCAGTTTGGTTGCATCAAGCGTACCGGTTGCAAGTACATTATTCTCAATATCTCCGCGAGTTACCTCGGCAGTAATATATTGAGGCTGCTGTTGTTTAGGCTTTAAAAACTTCCAAGCTAATACAGCAATAACGGCTATACAGACGACAATAATAACGAGTTTAATTGGCTTTATTTTTGGCATGGCGAGAGGTCAGAAAGTCTAAAATTTTAATTAGTATAAGAGTCAATTGAGGATAAAACGTGAATTTTTATGATATTTCAATCAAGCAGGCAAAGGATTTGACTGCTCTATTGTATAAATAATGTTTTCCCACACAACTCGGCAATCGCTTGTTGCATTAAATGTTCGGCATTTTCATTAGACATGCCTTTAATTGCCGCATCGATTTGCAAGAGTAGGGTAGACCAGCCTAAAAACTGCTGTGGATTAAGTCTTCTTAACGCTTGCTGATATAAGCTAACTTTTGTTTTCCAAATACCAAGTTGCAATGCATTATGCGGTTGTTCGAACAACTGCATGAGTAAACGCATTTCTTTACTTAAGGTCCATAAGATTAGGCTTTCAGGTTCACCAGAACCAATTAAATACTGGAAAATCTTAATCGACTGGGCGAGATTACCTTCTAATAAAGCATCGCTTAAGTCGTAAGTGGTGTAACGGGACTGATCTTGTAGACATGCATATAACTGTTCAATTTGAATCAGCTTCTGGTCTGGGAAAGTATCACGTACACGCATCAAGCTATTTTTAGCAGCGAGTAAATTGTGCTCGTGATGCTGCATGAGCCACTGCCAAGCGTCATTGTCGAGTTGAATTTCGAGCTTCTCTGCTTCAGCAGTTAAAATTCTTTGACGGTCTTGCGGATAGTTGGCAGTCAAAGCAACAACAACACCGTTAGCTTCGACAACTTGGAAAAAAGCAGACTTTAAACTACTACTGTCTTGTTTAGGTAAAACAATTAATAGTAGGTTAGTTTCATTATGCTGAATATAGCTTTTAAGCTGTTTTAGACCATTTGCATCGGGCTTGATATTGCCATGAACTTCAATCGCAAGTTGCTGCGAAAATAAAGACAAGCTGTTCAGTGCATTAAAAACATTTTTCCAGTCACTCACGCTACTAATGTCATAGCGCTGTCTTTCAATGTCTTGTTGCTGCCAGCTTTTGCGGAAAGTATCTAATAAGTTTTGTTCAAGTAATGGTTCCTGTCCATGCAGAATCCACGCACCCCGAGCTTCCGGAATGCGTTTAAGGGCTTGTAAATAGTCAAGTTTCATTACTTAAGAACAAATAAATCTTATGGTTGAGCTTTTGGTAAGCGGTTTGCTGAAATTTGACGAGTAATTTGCTGTGCAATGTCATCAATCACAATACGTTGTAAGTAACCTTCTTGCTGGTTCTCAGTGTTAACCGTTGCCAAGTCGTATTGATAACTACGAGATGCAGTTAAAGTACGCGGCTCGGTAATTTTATTACCTTGACGGTCTTCAATTTGGAAAGTCACAGTCAAGCGTAATAACACTTCTGTAAGCTTACCATTTAGAAGTTGACGACGCGGTGTGTACTCTAAAACATGAAGAACATACGCATCATTGTCATTGCTGAACTGAACGCCATTTGCAGCTAAATACACTTTTAATTGTGTTTCTAGGTCATCGGTTTTTGCCGGTAACTCAAGGCTTAACTTTTTATAAACAAGTGGAGTCGCAGTCGGGTTAGTTCCTTTTAAATGGAAACCACACCCGACTAAGCCTGCACTAAGGCCTAAGGTTAAAACAACAGCGGCTAAACGTTGGGCTAAGTGCATGCTTGATCCTCTCATTAATACCTGTAATTAAACCACGAGGTTAACCAATTTGTTTGGAACCACAATTTCTTTTTTGGTTGGTCCTGTTAAGAACTGTTGCACTTCTGGTAATGCTTTAGCTTGAGCTAATAATTCATCTTTAGAAATATCAACAGAAACTTCAAGTTTACCGCGAAGTTTACCATTTACTTGTACAACAATCGTTTGGGTATTACGTGTTAATGCAGAAGCATCAACTTCAGGGAAGACTGCTGCTGTTAAATCCGTACCAAACTGAGCCAATAAAGTTTGGCTTAAATGTGGTGCAAATGGCGCAAGTAAAGTTAACAATGTTGTGATTGCTTCACGTTCTACAGCAATGTCATTGTCATCTTTTGCTTCAAACTTGTTGCTTGCGTTTAACAATTCCATCAATGCAGCAATTGCAGTGTTGAATGCATGACGGCGTTCAATATCATCACTTACTTTTTGAATCGTTTCGTGAGTCTTACGACGTAAATCTTGAGCATCTTTAGACAAGTTCGCTGTATCGATTGCAGTTGCAGCGTTTCCTTTTTCAAGGAAGCTTGCTACAAGACGCCATACACGTTTCAAGAAACGGTTAGCACCTTCAACACCTGCGTCAGACCATTCTAAAGATTGATCTGGTGGAGCAGCAAACATCATAAATACACGTGCTGTATCTGCGCCGTATTGGTCAATAATTGCTTGTGGGTCAATACCGTTATTTTTCGACTTAGACATTTTTTCTTGTCCGCCGATAATTACTTCTTGACCGTCACCTGAATATTTTGCAGAAATGATGCGACCTTTCTCATCACGTTCTAATTCGATGTCAGCAGGGTTGAACCAAGTTTTCTTACCATTTTCTGCTTCACGATAGAATGTATCTGCAAGCACCATGCCTTGAGTTAACAAGTTAGTAAATGGTTCATTACCTTGTACAACGCCTTCATCACGCATTAATTTGTGGAAGAAACGTGCATAAAGTAAGTGAAGAATAGCGTGTTCAACACCACCAATATATTGGTTTACAGGAAGCCAGTTTTGAGCTGCTTCAGGTTTAACCATACCGCCAGTGAAGTCTGGAGACGCATAGCGTGCGTAGTACCAAGATGACTCTACGAATGTATCCAATGTATCTGTTTCACGGCGTGCATCGCCACCACAGCAAGGACATTTCGTTTCATAGAATTCAGGCATTTTATTAAGCGGGTTACCTGAACCATCTGGAACAACGTCAGTTGGTAATACAACCGGAAGTTGGTCTTCTGGAACTGTGACTTGACCACAAGTATCACAGTTAATCATTGGAATTGGACAACCCCAGTAACGTTGACGAGAAACACCCCAGTCACGTAAACGGAATTGAACTTTAGAGTTTGCTAAACCTTGAGGTTCTAATTTCGCAAGGAATGCGTCAAACGCAGCTTGGAATTCTAGACCGTCAAACTCGCCAGAGTTAACAAGTTTACCTTCTTTAGAACCGTACCATTCTTGCCACTCAGTTGCAGAGTAGTCCGCATCGTCAGCGCCTTTAGCATCAATTACTTGTTTAATTGGCAAGTTGAACTTGTTAGCAAATTCAAAGTCACGTTCGTCATGTGCTGGTACGGCCATCACTGCGCCAGAACCGTAAGACATTAATACGTAGTTTGCGATCCAGACAGGAAGATTTTCACCAGTTACAGGATGTTTTACAAACAAGCCTGTTGCCATGCCTTTTTTCTCGGCTGTTGCCAAGTCAGCTTCTGCAACTGAACCCATGCGGCATTCTTCAATAAATGCAGCCAATTCAGGGTTGTTTTCAGCAGCTTTAAGCGCAAGAGGGTGTTCTGCTGCTACAGCAACATATGTCACGCCCATAAGCGTGTCAGCACGTGTTGTATAAACAGTTAGGCCGTCAGCATAAATTTCGGTATTGGCAGATGGGAAAGTAATTTCCATACCAGTAGAGCGACCAATCCAGTTACGTTGCATGGTCAACACTTGTTGAGGCCAGCCGTCTTGTAAAGTGTCTAGGTCGTCTAATAATTCTTGTGCATAGTCCGTAATACGGAAGTAGTACATTGGAATATCACGTTTTTCAACCAATGCACCAGAACGCCAGCCGCGACCATTTTCAACTTGTTCGTTTGCCAAAACTGTTTGGTCAACCGGATCCCAGTTTACTGTTGAAAGTTTACGGTAGATCAAACCTTTTTTATAAAGTTGAACGAACAACCATTGTTCCCAGTGATAGTACTCTGGTGTACACGTTGCAAATTCACGGTCCCAATCTACAGATAGACCTAATTTTTTTAATTGGTCACGCATATAAGCGATGTTTTCAAATGTCCATTTTGCCGGAGCAACTTTATGGGCAATTGCAGCGTTTTCCGCAGGTAAACCAAACGCATCCCAACCCATAGGTTGTAATACGGTTTCGCCTTTTAAACGGTAGAAACGGCTAATTACGTCGCCAATTGTATAGTTACGCACATGACCCATGTGCAGTTTGCCACTTGGGTAAGGGAACATTGACAGGATGTAACGATGTTTACCTTCGACAGTGTCGGCAACTTTAAAGACTTTACGATTTTCCCAATCTTGTTGGACGGATGGTTCAATCGTGTTTGCTTGATATTCTGGGTCAATGTGAGAAATAGTCATAGACGTAAGCTATACAACGAAAATTGAAATGAAAGATTGCTGCACAGCATAGCGCAAAATACAGGAAAATGTCAGTTTTTAGATCACGATTTTATCTTTTAATATGAGCTATAAAAATTTCCCAACTCATTCTTCTTTATTTTAAATCCAAGAAGAGTGGTGAAAGTATTCACCACTCTCATTTTACTTATCGTGGTGCTGAAGCGGATGGGGCAAGTGGCGCAGGTGGAACTGCTGCTGCGGGTGCAGTTTTTTCCTGCACGGCATTAGGTGCTGCTGGTACGGTCTTATCTGTTTTATCTTTATCTTGAGCCGTTTGTTCGGGGCTTGGTGTCGAATTTTTTACAGATGGCTGAGTGCCATAAGTCGAAACTTTGTTCAAATGTTTCGCGCCTTTAGGAGGTGGTGTGGTGGTGTAATGTGTCGAGCCACTTTGGTCTACCCATTTATAATATTGCTCTGCCTGACTTTGAGTTGAGCAAACTAAAATCGCTGTTGTGGCTGCTGTATACAGGCTTGTTTTTAAATAAGATAAATTCATATTAGATGTTCCCCAAAAAATACTGACTATATTTAAATAAAGTTCAAAAATAAGCAATTTAGAATGGAGGGTTTTATATAAAAAAGAGTGATTTTTTAATAAAAATAGAGAGGGGATGAACAAATTTTAGGCTCAATATTAGCTTAAAAAAACAGCAGCTAAAAATTTTTATGGAAAAACCATTTCTTTATTCTTGACTTTGTATATAGAAACAACAAAAATGCTTTCTCTAGTTTTATATGTATTTACTCGATCACCCTTCGAATAAATATCATGTTTTGTAATAGACATTCTCTCTAGCCGAGAGATTGATTTTACTAAAGTATGTATATCCAGACATGCTTTATTAATGTTAAAACAGCTTATACGGCTGAAAACAGAAATTTTTCTATTGCGACGAAAACTAGACAATATGTGTGCTATAACAGTGCAGACAATTCAATGAATGAAACACTATTTGTGCCTTCCATAAATAGTGATAAAAATTTTAGGGTGAATCACGTTGGAACTTTTATCTGGTGGTGAAATGCTCGTTCGTGCTCTTGCGGACGAAGGCGTTGAACATGTTTTTGGTTATCCAGGCGGCGCTGTATTACATATTTATGATGCGCTATTTCAACAAGACAAAATCAATCATTACCTCGTGCGCCATGAGCAAGCTGCTGGTCATATGGCAGATGCATACTCGCGTGCTACAGGTAAGACTGGCGTAGTACTGGTCACTTCTGGCCCAGGCGCAACCAATACAGTAACTCCAATTGCAACAGCTTATATGGACTCAATCCCAATGGTGATTTTGTCTGGCCAGGTTGCATCACATCTTATTGGTGAAGACGCTTTCCAGGAAACTGACATGGTTGGTATTTCACGTCCTATCGTGAAACACAGCTTTCAGGTCCGTCACGCGAGTGAAATCCCTGCAATTATTAAAAAAGCATTCTATATCGCTTCAAGTGGGCGCCCTGGTCCGGTTGTAGTCGATATTCCTAAAGATGCGACGAATCCTGCAGAAAAGTTTGCATACGAATATCCTGAAAAAGTGAAGATGCGTTCATATCAACCGCCTTCACGTGGCCACTCTGGTCAAATTCGTAAAGCAATTGATGAATTACTTACTGCAAAACGTCCTGTTATTTATACAGGTGGCGGTGTCGTACAAGGAAATGCTTCTGCTTTATTAACTGAACTTGCACATCGTCTTGGTTATCCGGTAACTAACACACTTATGGGGTTAGGCGGATTCCCGGGTGATGACCCTCAGTTTATTGGCATGCTGGGTATGCATGGTACATATGAAGCCAACATGGCAATGCACAATGCAGACGTAATTTTGGCAATTGGTGCGCGTTTTGATGACCGCGTAACAAATAACCCTGCCAAGTTCTGCCCGAACTCAAAAGTGATTCATGTCGATATCGATCCTGCGACCATTTCAAAAACGATTATGGCGCATATTCCTATCGTTGGTGCAGTAGAGCCTGTTCTTCAAGAAATGTTGGCACAGTTAAAACAGTTAAATGTGTCTAAACCAAATCCTGAAGCAATTGAGGCTTGGTGGTCTCAAATTAATGAATGGCGCAAAGTTCATGGTTTGAAATATGAAAACCTATCTGATGGCACCATGAAGCCACAGCAGGTTGTTGAAGCTTTATATAAAGTGACGAATGGTGATGCCATCATTACTTCTGACGTTGGTCAACATCAGATGTTTGGTGCACTTTATTATAAGTACAAACGTCCTCGCCAATGGATCAACTCTGGTGGTCTTGGCACCATGGGGGTTGGTTTACCTTATGCAATGGCTGCGAAGCTGGCTTTCCCAGATCAGCAAGTTGTTTGTATTACGGGTGAAGCTTCAATTCAGATGTGTATTCAGGAACTTTCAACCTGTAAACAATATGGCTTGAACGTAAAAATCTTGTGCTTGAACAACCGTGCATTAGGTATGGTTAAGCAATGGCAAGATATGAACTATGAAGGTCGTCATTCAAGCTCTTATGTTGAATCATTACCTGACTTTGCCAAGTTAATGGAAGCTTATGGTCATGTCGGCATTCAAATTGATCATGCCGATGAACTTGAGTCGAAGCTTGCAGAAGCAATGGCAATTAATGATAAATGCGTATTTATCAACGTTATGGTTGACCGCACAGAACACGTTTATCCAATGTTGATTGCGGGTCAGTCTATGAAGGACATGTGGTTAGGTAAAGGGGAGCGTACATAATGAGACACATTATTTCTGTACTCGTTGAAAACGAAGCTGGTGCGCTTTCTCGCCTTGTTGGTTTATTTAGCCAACGCGGATATAACATTGAAACCCTTAATGTTGCACCAACCGAAGATCCGACATTATCACGTCTGACTTTAACGACTTATGGCGATGACCATAAAATCGAACAAATTACGAAACAGCTCAACAAACTTGTTGAGGTGGTAAAAGTAGTTGATTTATCAGAAGGTGCACACATCGAACGTGAACTCATGCTAATTAAAGTAAAAGCATTAGGAGCTTCACGTGCCGAAATTAAGCGCACTGCGGATATTTTCCGTGCGCAAATCGTAGATGTGACACCAACGACCTATACCATTCAAATAGCAGGGACAACTGAAAAATTAGATGGTTTTATCGATGCACTTGCAGAAAACACCATTCTAGAAGTCGTTCGTTCAGGGGTATCTGGTATCGCCCGTGGCGAAAAAGTTTTAGCCATTTAATTTTTTAAAAAGTATTTTAGCGGAGAACACAAATGCAAATTTTTTACGATAAAGACTGTGACTTATCAATCATCCAAGGCAAGAAAGTAGCGATTATTGGTTACGGTTCTCAAGGTCATGCACATGCACTTAACCTTAAAGACTCAGGCGTAGACGTGACTGTAGGTTTACGTGCAGATTCAGCTTCTTGGAAGAAAGCTGAAAATGCTGGTCTTAAAGTTGCTGAAGTTCCAGCAGCAGTTAAGCAAGCTGACCTCGTAATGATTTTGACTCCAGATGAATTCCAATCACAACTTTACCGTGACGTGATTGAGCCAAACATCAAAGAAGGCGCGACTTTAGCATTTGCTCATGGCTTCTCTGTTCTATATAACCAAGTTGTTCCACGTAAAGACTTAGACGTAATCATGGTTGCGCCTAAAGCTCCTGGTCACACAGTACGTTCAGAATTCCAACGTGGTTCAGGTGTTCCTGATCTAATTGCAATTCACCAAGACGCTTCTGGTAATGCACGTAACGTTGCGCTTTCTTACGCTTCTGGCGTAGGTGGTGGTCGTACAGGTATTATCGAAACTTCATTCCGTGAAGAAACTGAAACTGACTTATTTGGTGAGCAAGCAGTTCTTTGTGGTGGTGCAGTTGAACTTGTTAAAATGGGCTACGAAACTTTGGTTGAAGCTGGTTATGCACCAGAAATGGCTTATTTCGAATGCTTACACGAACTTAAGTTAATCGTTGACTTGATGTTCGAAGGCGGTATCGCTGACATGAACTACTCAGTTTCTAACAACGCTGAGTACGGTGAATACGTAACTGGTCCTGAAGTAATTAACGAACAATCTCGTGAAGCAATGCGTAATGCATTAAAACGTATTCAATCTGGTGAATACGCGAAGATGTTCATTCAAGAAGGTGCGTTGAACTACCCATCTATGACAGCTCGTCGCCGTCAAAATGCTGCACACGGTATTGAAGTAACTGGTAATAAGTTACGTGCGATGATGCCTTGGATTCAAGCGAACAAAATCGTAGACAAAGAGAAGAACTAAGTTTTTTCTTTAGCTTGAAACGTGCGTTAGCGAAGTAAAACTTCGCTCTTGCACTCGGGCAGAGCGGTGCTCTGCTAGTCCTCGTTCATACCTTGGATTCAAGCAAACAAAATCGTAGACAAAGAGAAAAACTAATACTCTTTTCTATTGTTTTAAAAAAACCCTGCTAAATGCAGGGTTTTTTATTTTAATTGTTCTAAATTGAGCTTAAAAAAACATCATTAAGGTCAATTGACCTAGACTTAAGAAATTCTATATTTTTCATATAATTGGATGCTTAATTTTTGTTTACTTTATTGATTTCTAAAGTAAAAAATGCTTGACCAAATGTTAGATAATGTTATTGTTTATAACTGACTAAAAAAGTCGAATTTACTAATTTTCTTTAACGTGTTTAATTGTATTTTGTGCAATGAATTGAACAAAATAAAAAAAAGTATTGAATAATCATGGAAGTCCAGTATGGGTCATGTTGATTACGATAGCACATTGATCGTCGGCTCTTTTATTGCGGCTGGCGTTATCTGCTATATTGTGATTTCCATGGAGCAGTTAATATTTAAGCAAGCTTATAAAAAAGTTGAACCGCTTATTTTATTACTGAATGGTTTATTGCTCGCAGCAGCCATTAGTATTGTCCATATCGTAGGCATGCAGGCTTACCATTTATTTGAAACAGCCTATTCTAATATTTCTTTAGTAGTACTTTCTTTTGGAATTAGTGCTTTACTTTCATGTATCTCAATTTGGCTCACTACTCGCTTTACACTACCATTATTTAGGTTGGTTTTAAGTTCAGTCATTATGGGAATTGGTATTTCCGCTTCGTATTATGTGAGTATGTTGGGCTGGAATATTGATATTTATAAGAAAGATTACACGTCATTTCTCATTTTATTTTCTGTCTTAATTGCCATGAGTGGGTCGGGTTTAGCTTTTCTGCTAGCCTATAAATTAAAAGAGAGCGAACGTAATCGGGTGAGTTTAAAACTCGCTTTTGCAGTCATGATGACCTTAAGCATTATGGGTATGCACTATACGGCACTCATTGCGACCAATATTACCGATAAATTTGTGAGCCAATATCAGGCTGAACATGACTTGCTGCTGTTTACCATTATTTTGGTCACTTGTTTGGTGCTGGTCGCGAGTTTTATTGTTGCAGTGCTGGAGCAGCGACTAAATCAACGAAATTTAGAACTACGTAAAGCCAATAAAGAACTCGCCAATCTCTCCATTCAAGATAACTTAACTAAGCTACCAAACAGACTTTATTTAGTTGATTACGCAGAAGTTCTTCTTTCAGACCATCGTTATAAAGACCAAAAAATTGCTTTTCTCTATATCGATTTAGATCGGTTTAAATCGGTAAATGATGCGTTTGGACACCACATTGGTGATCAGCTTCTTATTCAAATGGCCAATCGCTTACATTGGCAACTCAATGAAAAATGTAAGTTGCTTCGAATTGGTGGGGATGAGTTTTTATTAATAGCTGAAAATACTGATATCGATGGAGCGGTGCATTTAGCAGAAAAAGTATTGCAGCTTATTCAAGAAAGTTACCAAATTTCTGGTAAAGAAATTAATATTTCGGCAAGCCTTGGTATCGCACTGTTTCCAGAACATGGGCAAAATGTTCAAGACCTGCTGATGAATGCCGACGCTGCCATGCTGATGTCAAAAGAGCAGGGCCGCAATACTTATACCGTCTTTAGTTATTCTACCCATCAACAAGAAACAAGAAGTCAGTCAAAACTGATCAATGATTTATATAAAGCAGTCGATGAAAAACAATTTGTTCTCTATTACCAACCGAAGTTTAATACCAACCTTGAGATTTGCGGGGTAGAGGCACTCATTCGCTGGAACCACCCAACTTTGGGTATGCTCACGCCACATATGTTTATTGGCGGTGCAGAAAAAACGGGTTTAATTATTCCAATGGGATATTGGGCGCTTGAACAAGCCTGTCAGCAAATTCAGGAATGGGAACGCAGCAACACTCAGTTTTATCCAATTGCAGTCAATTTATCGGCCTTACAGTTTGAAAATAAAAAGCTCTTTAGTACCCTCGAAGGCTTGTTAAAAAAATACCAAATTCAGCCGCATCACCTTATTGTTGAAATTACCGAATCGACAGCTATGCGGCATATCGACTTAAGCATTCGTGCTTGTGAACGATTGCGAGATATGGGTATTCGTGTGGCAATTGATGACTTTGGAACAGGCCACTCAAGCTTCTTATATTTAAAAGATTTACCAGTCGATGAACTTAAAATTGACCGTGGTTTTATTGTCGATTTAAAACCGGGTTCAAAAGAAGAAGTTATTTTAGAAAGTATTATTCATTTAGCGAAAAAGCTAGGTTTGACCGTAACCGCCGAAGGGGTGGAAACTCAGCAGCAAGTTGAAATTTTAACGCGTTTAGGTTGTCAGCAGTTCCAAGGCTACTTGTTGGGTATGCCTGTAAATGTAGGGCAACTGATTCAGTCACAAGGCGCTCATTTTGTTTAATCTAAACCTTGGGTTAAATTAAAAAATATTTATTTATATAATATCTAAAATAATAATTTAGTTAATCTAATGAAAAACAATAAGAAATTTAAAATCTTGGCATAAATTCCACATTGACACTTCTAAACTCTCAGATTATGCTTTGCCTGCTGGCCTACATTGCCAGCCGGTTGTCGCAGACCGTTTCACACCGCATCAGAGCTATTTCATCTGAGGAATAGTTTTGTGTGTACACTCGTCCCCTCTCGTAGCGGTAGGACGGGAGAGGGACACCTTCGGGTGTGCTAGTTGTGTGACTAGTCTGCGAACCCTCTTTCGTTCTGCCACCATAATTCTAAATTAATGCTTTGGCAGAACTCCAAATATAAGGAGTTGGCTATGCATACTATTTTTATACCACCAGATTAGTCTTTAACAGGGTTTGATTACTTTTGAGTTTTCAGACTTTAGTTCGTCACGACTAAAAAATCATATGAACAATAAAACTTGAGATGCGTTAGGGCCATCTTTGGGGCCTTTGCATGCTTTTTTGCCTAAAGCAAAAGTTGCAGCCGTTTTCTCTCATTTAGACACAACAAGAAATTATTTTATAACGGTACATATATGCCATATTCAGATCTCTCATTTCGCGCGTTAAGTGCGCTGCATAAGTGTCGCTACCTTTTTAGTCAACATGGTTTTCACAACGTCGGCGTCGACCGCCTTGTGAGAGAGGCAGAGGTCCCGAAAGCCTCATTTTATAACTATTTCCACTCTAAACAGCGGCTGGTTGAAATGTGCCTAAACTTTCAAAAAGATGCCTTAAAAGAGCAAGTACACTCAATCATTTACATACAAAAAGATTTAGCCTTACGTGAAAAGCTCAAGAAGATTTTCTTTTTACATGCCAATTTAAATGGCAACTATTACTTATTATTTAGAGCTGTTTTTGAAATTGAAAAAATCTACCCGACAGCTTATCAAGTGGTGGTGCAGTATAGACATTGGCTCATTAATGAAATCTGTAATTTGCTTTTAACCCTAAAGAAAGAAGCCACCCAACAAGATGCTTATATGTTTTTATTTGTCATGGATGGGGCGATTATGCAATTACTCGATGCAAATAGGGGAGATGCGCGAGATATGTTACTGGTGTATATTTTAAAGAGCATATTTATGAGTGATTAATTAATTTAAATAAATACTTTTTTTAATCTTATAGTTTTATTAATCAGTATTTTTAAAGATTGAGATTATTTAAAAAAAGCCGTTATGTGTTTAAACATATCGGCTTAATTTATAAGATTAACAAGAAGCAATAAGCCTAATTAAATAAGAGAGTTTTAAAAAAACCTATCAATTGTTAAAAAAGATTTGTTAATGCAGTTTACAAAAAATAACTTAAAACTATTTAAGCGGCTGCATAACTTTGTCTTGTTTCAAGCTCAATCAGCTTATTTATATAAGACCATGTTTCTTCAGCGTTAATTTCAGGTTTATTAATAGTGCCATCAATAATAAGCCCATCTATAATGTTAAGAAAAAGACTACTTAAGACTTTAGGGTCTTCAATTTCTAAATCTAAAAATATAGACATGACTAAATTGAAAATCCAGTGTCTATATTCATTTACTTGAGTTTTTATAGATGGATACATCTGTAAAACTTCTATAGTCGCTTTCTTAAATAAGCAACCATTAAAATCTTCAGTGTTAATCCAGTCCATATACCAGTTAAAAACACTTTTAAGTTTATTTAACGGGTCATGAGTACTATTAACCTTTTCTAATAGGGAAGCCTGAACCTCTAAAATTCTTCGTTGAAGACACTCTTCAATTAAAACTTCCTTAGAAGAGAAGTACTTATAGAAAGTCATTTTTGCAACATTGGACTCAGCAATAATTTTATCTACCCCAATAGAGGTATAACTTTTCTGATTAAAAAGGGTCATTGCTGTTGTTATAATCGTTTCTCTTTTTGACATTGGTTGCCCCGTCATAGATATTTTTTGATTAACTTTGCTATTGTAAAGTATGAAAGCTTAAATAAAACTTATTTTATGATATTTAAAAAACCATATTTATTCAATAGTTTGGTATATTTTAAAAAATAACAATATATGTATTTTATTGGCAATAGTTTACTTTTTTAAATAATATTAATTAATCCATTGATTTGTTGAGATAATGAACATAATATCGATTCGTTAAGTATGGGTATACGGAATTTATCCTTTTAGCGACTGAGTGCGAAATGGAAATAGAGGGATGGCCCTTAGCTTAACTATAAGAAAAACTTTTTATAGAGAATGATTATGTCAAAAAAATTTGAAGACTTTGATAATCCAAGACAAAAAGCATTACAAGGTATGAAAAACAGTATTTCTGCCCAACAGTGGGAAGAAAACTTACATTTTCTCAAACATTTAAGGAATAGAATTGCACATTTGCCAGTAAGTCATCATCCAGCCATTGAAATATTAAATAACGGTTATCTTGATAAACAAACCTTGACACGTATTCATTTAGAATACCGTCATGCCATCGTACAAATTTTTACTGATGCTTTGTTAAAAGCACAGTTTCTCACAAAGCAATTGGAACCAAAGCTTCACTCGGGCGCTAAAATGTTTCCACGGGTGTTATTAAGCTTAAATATATTGGATGAATTCGGTTTTAGACCGGGTTTAGGTAAAGATAATTATTATTTAGGGAACCCTGAATATGCACATTATCCATTATATGAAGACTTATTAAATGACTATGGTTTGACTGAGGCTGACCGCCGTAATTATAAACCTTCAAAAATTGCAGATCAGGTGAGAACATTTTTAGAAGATTCTTATGATAGCTATATCAATGTCGTGGCTTTATTGGCTGTAGCAGAAGAAGAAGTTATTCTTTTTAGCCCACCATTACGACAAGCAACCAAGTTTGTAAATATTGATGTTGAGGGTGGTGGTTATTACCACGTACATGGCGTTTCAACAGATGAAACGGCAGAAGCTGCCGATGATGACCATCAAGACGACTTGTGGTTTGCATTAGCACAAGCCATTACCAAAGATGATTATGAAAGCTTGACCAAAGTCTGTCTTGAGTATTGTGCATTGTGGACTGAGTTTTGGGACGCGCAAATTGCCGATATTCAATTTATTGAAGAAAAGAAACTGGCATAAGCGTCTAAGTTTATTCATAAAAAGCCTGTTTATATTGAACAGGCTTTTTTAATGGTGAAAGCCATGAGTTCTTTAGGGCTTCACGAAAAATATTCCCGACATGAAAACACGGGCAGACAACTCAACAATCTCTAAACAGTACCTATAAATCTGCTACAATTACGCCAATTTTTATTTTGATCGACTTTAGATCTTTGGCACTGCAATCTCCGCAGTAGGTGTATTTCATGAGTTTTAAAGATGAGTTAGCGGCACAGGTCGCTCAACGACGCACATTTGCTATTATTTCCCACCCCGATGCCGGTAAAACCACCATGACAGAAAAACTGTTGTTATGGGGTAAAGCGATTCAGGTTGCAGGGATGGTAAAAAGCCGTAAATCTGACCGTGCAGCTACATCTGACTGGATGGAAATGGAAAAAGAGCGTGGTATTTCGATTACCACGTCTGTTATGCAGTTCCCATATAAAGGTCACACGATTAACTTACTCGATACACCGGGGCATGAAGACTTCTCGGAAGATACTTATCGTACGCTTACCGCGGTTGACTCTGCACTTATGGTGATTGACGGTGCAAAAGGTGTCGAAGAACGTACCATCAAATTGATGGAAGTGTGTCGTATGCGTGACACACCAATTATTTCTTTCGTCAACAAAATGGACCGCGAAATTCGTGAACCACTTGAGTTGTTAGACGAAATTGAAAACGTTTTAAACATCCGTTGTGTACCAATTACATGGCCACTTGGTATGGGTCGTGACTTTGCTGGTGTATACAATATTCTTGAAAATAAATTGTATGTATACAAAGCAGGTTTTGGTTCAACCATTACCGATATTGAAGTGCGTGATGGTTATGATCATGCCGACATTCGTGACAAAGTAGGCGAGTTGGCTTGGGCTTCTTTTGAAGAGTCGCTAGAGCTAGTACAAATGGCAAATGAGCCATTAGACCGCGAGCTTTTCTTACAAGGTAAACAAACGCCTGTTCTATTTGGTACAGCATTAGGTAACTTTGGTGTCGACCACGTTCTAGATGCATTTATGAACTGGGCACCTGAACCTAAAGCTCACCCAACGCAAGAGCGTGTGGTTGAAGCGAAAGAAGAAGGTTTCTCTGGTTTTGTATTTAAAATTCAAGCCAACATGGACCCTAAACACCGTGACCGTATTGCCTTCATGCGTATTTGTTCAGGTAAATACGAGAAAGGCTTGAAAATGAATCACGTGCGTATTGGTAAAGAAGTCCGCATTAGTGATGCGTTGACTTTCTTGGCTGGTGAGCGTGAGCACTTAGAAGAAGCATGGCCAGGCGATATTATTGGTTTGCACAACCACGGTACAATCCAGATTGGTGATACTTTCACTAGCGGTGAAAACCTGCACTTCACTGGTATTCCACACTTCGCGCCAGAAATGTTCCGCCGTGTACGTTTGAAAGATCCATTAAAGTCAAAACAGTTGCAAAAGGGTTTGAAAGAGTTGTCTGAAGAAGGTGCAACTCAGGTGTTTATGCCACAAATTAGCAATGATTTGATTGTGGGTGCAGTTGGTGTGCTTCAGTTTGACGTTGTTGCTTACCGTTTGAAAGAAGAATATAAAGTTGACTGTGTTTACGAGCCAGTAAGTGTAAATACCGTGCGTTGGATTCATTGTGATGACGATAAGATTCTTAATGAGTTCAAGAAAAAAGCACATGACCAACTTTCAATTGATGGTGGCGGTCACTTAACGTATCTTGCTCCAAGCCGAGTAAACTTGCAGATTATGCAAGAGCGCTGGCCTGATATTCAGTTCCGTAACACACGTGAACACTAAGCATTTAAATGTGACAAACAGCTTCGAATAGAAGCTGTTTTGTTTTGAAAAATAAGAAAGGATGATGAAATGAACTTGAGTAAAAAGGCCATTATTGCGCTTATAGTTGCAGTCATAGCACTAATTTCTGCTATTTCTGCATTTGTTTGGAAAAGCACTCATTCCTCATCATCTTCTCAAAAAAATCCGGTTTCTGCTCAAGAGCATCCTGCTGAGAAAGCAGAGGTTTTACCTTATTTAAACTTGACCGAAACCAAGGCAAATTATGCAGTTCCTTTTTGTGAAAAGAAAAACTGTATTGATGTCGATATTCAAACCATAAAAACCCAAGACACTTGGCTAAATAGCTGGATTGAAAAAAGTCAGGCGAAAGTTATACAGACTCAAATTGATTTGAAAAAAGATTTGAGCTTGCAACAAGCAGTAGATGCTTATGTTAAAAAGTCGGACGAATGGCAAGAGAAATATTCTAAAAACCGTGCTTACGAATTACACATTCATACGCGTATTGCTTCGCAGCGCAACCAATATGTTTTATTGCAGTTAGGGTTAGACAGCAAACAAGAAGAAGTCACTATAAAAGATCGTTATTATTTTTTCGTGGCTGATCGTAAATTGCATAAAAGCTTAACTTTGCTTGATGTACTTCAAAAAGACCAACAAACCACTGTGCATCAAATCGTGCAAACGGCTTATCAGGATTGGCTGAAAAAACAAAATGCTGACGTTAAAAAAGACGCACCAAAAACTTTGTATTGGGGACAAGCAGACTGGTTCTTTGATGGTGAGGGTGTAGGTTTGCACTATCAGGCAAATCAGATTACGAAAGATGCCCCTCAGCTCGATATTTATTTAACGACAGAACAAACCAAAAAAATATTACAACCTGAGGTTTATGAACAAATGTTTTAAGTTGGTAGCAGAATTTGCAACCTACTTATAGATGCGCTAACTTCATATCAGTTATGCATAATCTTCTCAGAATAAAGGCAAAATATGATGTTAACTTCTAAGGCCTCGCTACGTTTAACGCTACTTGCTTCTGCACTATTTTTAGTGGCATGTCAGCCTAAAAGTGATCCTAAAGAGTCGAAAGATCAGCAAAAACCAGCAGTGGTTGAGCAAAAGCCTGTGGAGCTGACTTTAAAAGGGGAAACAGTGCAAAGTAAGGTGGTTTTACCTGACTGTAGTGGTAAAACTTGCCCTGAATTTACTGTAGAGCGCTTGCAAAGTAACTATCCATTTATTGATAAGATTATTGACCAACAAGTTTTAAAAGCACTCGGCCAGATTCTTGAGATTGCAGAGCCAGATGCAAAAGCAGCAAAAGCGGATAAAAAGACAGAGGCTTCCGCAGTTGCCGCTACAGATCAACCAGATAGTTTCGATGCTCAGGTTCAGCGCTATGCCAACTCATTTATTGGATTAGACAAGGAACTAAAAGAGTTAAGTAGTAATCATCAGATTAATCTTTTAGTGAAGCCTAAAATCATACAGTCGCAAGGTAAAGTCGTAACTGTTGTGGTTAACAG
The DNA here is from genome assembly GCA_025736915.1 of Acinetobacter nosocomialis. Taxonomy (GTDB): domain Bacteria; phylum Pseudomonadota; class Gammaproteobacteria; order Pseudomonadales; family Moraxellaceae; genus Acinetobacter; species Acinetobacter nosocomialis_A. Next base: position 2,570,834 of record CP107049.1, read on the forward strand.
TAGTAGCTATTTGGGTGGGGCACATGGTTCGGCTGCACAGCACTATTACAATTTTGATTTAAAAGAGGAAAAGCAGGTCAAACTTGAAAACTTGCTGCGTCCAGAGAAAAAAGCGGCTTTAGAAAAGTTAGCACATGAAGCGTTTAAAGCTTGGGTGACAGATTCAAAACTTGCCAATAGTGTGAGTGAATATGAGCAAGCTTGGCCGTTCAAACTCACCGAAAACTTCTTGCTAGGTGATCAGGGCTTAATTCTTCAATATGGCGAATATGAAATTGGTCCTTATGTTGTGGGGTTGCCTCGTTTAGTTATTCCGTATGATCAATTACAAGATGTGTTGAAAGAAGAATATTTACCGCAGCCTAAAGCTAAACCTGCTTCGGCACCAGCTGCAAAAAGTGCTAGCTAATGCATTTGTTTGATACCCATACCCATTTTGATGTTGCCGATTTTGATGAAGATCGGCAACAGTTAGCACTCGAGGCTAAAAAAGTGGGTGTAGATGCTTTGGTGTTAATAGGCTTTTTACAGTCACGTTTTGATGAGTTGGTACACACCCATCATCAGCTCAAGCAGTGGGATAATGTACCCACTTCTTATTTAGCGCCGGGGTTGCATCCGTTTTATATTGAACAACACAGGCCAGAGCATCTTTCTCATCTTGAACAAATTTTACAGCAAGAAGACTGCGTGGCAGTCGGTGAAATTGGCTTAGATACTTTTCTGAAAGAGCATAAGCAGCCCGATGTATATGCCAAGCAAAAACAATATTTTGCTGACCAGTTAGAACTAGCAACCCAATACCAAAAACCAGTGCTGCTTCATATCCGAAAAGCACATGGCGATGTGCTTGCATTATTAAAAGCGCATAAGTTTAAACTTGGCGGCATTGCTCATGCCTTTAGTGGTGGAGTAGAAGAGGCGAAAGGGTTAATTAAACTCGGTTTTAAAATTGGTGTAACGGGGCAAATTACCAACCCAAATGCGAAAAAGCTTCATACGGTTGTGCAGGCTATAGGGGCGGAGCATTTAGTGATTGAAACGGACTGCCCAGATATGACACCGCTTTGCTGTCAAACCTCTGCTGAGCAGCGTACTCGCAATACTCCTGTAAACTTACCGTTTGTACTCAAAAGTTTGGCCGAAAATTTAAATATGGCTGAGTCAGATTTAGCCGAAAAACTATGGAAAAACTCTCTATCTGCTTTGAAATTATCATAATAAAAATCAAAGATTAGAAATATTAACTAAAACAAAACACAGCGATTAGAAAAGAAGCTTAAAGTAAGAAAACAACATGTAAAAACGTGAAAAATAACATTGCCAGACATGGGAGGATAACCCAATGGCTAAGTATAGCAATATCAATAGTTTTAATGCTCTACAGACGCTAACAGTAGGTTCCAGCAATTATCAGATTTTTAGCTTAAGCCAAGCCGAGAAAAAGCTAGGTGACATTGCCAAACTGCCGAAATCATTAAAAGTACTGTTGGAAAACTTATTACGGTTTGAAGATCAGCATAGCGTTAAAACAGAACACATTCATGCTTTAGCAGAGTGGTTAAAAACCCGTAGTTCAGATCAAGAAATTCAGTACCGACCTGCACGGGTTTTAATGCAGGATTTTACTGGTGTTCCGGCTGTGGTTGACTTGGCTGCCATGCGTGCAGCAATGGCACAAGCGGGTGGTGACCCTGAAAAAATTAATCCGTTATCGCCTGTAGACTTGATCATTGACCACTCTGTGATGGTTGACCATTTTGCCGATGATCAGGCTTTTGAAGAAAACGTTCAAATTGAAATGCAACGTAATGGTGAGCGATATCAATTTTTGCGTTGGGGACAATCTGCATTTAATAACTTTAGTGTTGTGCCTCCCGGTACAGGTATTTGCCATCAGGTCAATTTAGAATATTTGGCTCAAGCAGTATGGCTCGGTGAAGATAATGGCCAAACTTTTGCTTTCCCCGACACCTTAGTCGGTACAGACTCCCATACCACCATGATTAATGGTTTAGGTGTATTGGGGTGGGGCGTTGGTGGTATTGAAGCAGAAGCTGCTATGTTAGGCCAACCTATTTCTATGCTCATTCCTGAAGTGATCGGTTTTAAACTCACAGGCAAATTACAAGAAGGGATTACTGCAACTGACTTGGTGCTTACCATTACTCAAATGCTTCGCCAAAAAGGTGTAGTGGGTAAATTTGTAGAGTTCTATGGCGATGGTTTAGCCGATTTACCACTTGCTGACCGTGCGACCATTGCCAATATGGCACCTGAATACGGTGCAACGTGCGGTTTCTTCCCAATTGATGAAGTGACTTTAGGTTATTTGAAGCTAACAGGCCGTCAAAATGACCGTATTGCACTGGTTGAAGCATATAGCAAAGCACAAGGCTTATGGCGAAATGCAGGTGATGAACCTGTTTTCACAGATACGTTAAGTTTAGATATGAGTACGGTTCAGGCAAGTTTGGCAGGTCCAAAACGTCCTCAAGACCGTGTGCTTTTATCAGAAGTACCAAAAACCTTTAATGCACTCATGGAATTAACGCTTAAACCAGCTAAAGAAGCTAAAGAGCGTTTAGAAAATGAAGGTGGCGGCGGTACGGCTGTACAAGCGACCAAATCCAATATTCAGCATGAAAACCCATCCTGTGTAATTGACGGAGAAAAGTATCCTTTAAATCATGGCGATGTTGTTATTTCAGCGATTACTTCATGTACCAATACTTCTAACCCAAGTGTAATGTTGGCAGCAGGTTTACTTGCTAAAAAAGCCATTGAAAAAGGCTTGCAGCGTAAACCGTGGGTGAAAAGTTCACTTGCACCCGGCTCTAAAGTCGTGACCGACTATTTATTGGCGGCTGGGCTTACGCCGTATTTAGATGAACTCGGGTATAACTTGGTTGGTTATGGTTGTACAACCTGTATTGGTAACTCAGGTCCTTTACCGGAACCTATTGAAGAGGCCATTCAGTGTCATGATCTAAACGTAGCGTCAGTACTCTCTGGTAACCGTAACTTTGAAGGGCGCGTACATCCATTGGTTAAAACCAACTGGCTTGCATCACCACCACTTGTGGTTGCTTATGGTTTAGTTGGGAATATTCGTACTGACTTAACGACTCAACCAATTGGGCAAGGTAAAGACGGGCAACCTGTTTACTTAAAAGATATCTGGCCAAGTCAGGCAGAAATTGATGCCGTCTTACAAAAAGTAAATACCGACATGTTCCACAAAGAATATGCTGCGGTGTTTGATGGTGATGAAAGTTGGCAAGCGATTCAGATTCCAAAAAGTAAAACTTACGAATGGGCTGATGACTCGACTTATATCCGCCATCCACCGTTCTTTGAAGGGATTGGTGAGCCACCAAAACCAATTAAAAATATTGAACAGGCGCGTATTTTGGCAGTGCTTGGTGACTCGGTAACAACCGACCATATTTCACCGGCTGGTAATATCAAAAAAGACAGTCCGGCAGGTCGATATTTACAAGAGCAAGGTGTTGAGCCAAAAGACTTCAACTCTTATGGTTCGCGACGTGGTAATCATGAAGTGATGATGCGAGGTACCTTTGCCAATATTCGTATTAAAAACGAAATGCTCGGCGGTGAAGAAGGTGGTAATACCATCTATATTCCAAGTGGTGAGAAGCTTGCCATTTATGACGCTGCAATGCGTTACCAACAAGAGCATACCCCGCTCATTATTATTGCTGGTAAAGAATACGGAACAGGTTCTTCACGTGACTGGGCTGCCAAAGGTACGAACTTGTTAGGTGTTAAAGCTGTCATTGCTGAAAGTTTTGAGCGTATTCATCGTTCAAACTTGGTGGGTATGGGCGTGTTGCCACTCCAGTTTGTTGATGGACAAACTAGACAGTCGCTCAACTTAACCGGTCATGAGGTTATCTCGATTCGTGGTTTATCGGATGGTATTCAGCCTCATGAAATTCTTGAAGTTGATGTGAAAGGGCCAAATGGGGTAGCCAGCCACTTTAATGTGTTATGCCGAATTGATACGTTAAATGAGGTTGAGTACTTTAAGGCTGGTGGTATTTTGCATTATGTACTTCGGAATTTGATTGCTGGTTAATGTTGTCTTGAGATTAATACCAATCAATATTTTTATTGGTTGGTATTTGAAGAATTATCACGACGGGGTCTTCCCGTAAAAAATTCTAATAGCAGTAGCTCATAACCCTACTTTTGTTTCGGCAAAAGTAGGCAAAACCTGAGACGCGGATAGCAAAGATTAATAATCTTTGCCGTGTCGTAAAGCGAAAGCTGTGCTTGAGTGGAATTACGCACTTTGTTTGTCTTGCGTTCGGAGCAAACAGTGTTTGCTTGACCCTCACTCAGGCTGTGAATGGCTTTGGCACCAATCAGATAGCTGACTAGTGCCAAGTAGCAATTTGGTTTTGAAAAGCAGTAAAATACTCCCCGTGTTTTATATCCCCTCAAAGAGTAGCAATGACCGATCTCCAACAAGATGAATATGACCGCCGTTTTGCAGGTGTAGCCAAAATTTATGGTGATTCATCGTTCCAGCACTACGAACAAAGTCATGTGATGGTGATTGGTATTGGTGGGGTTGGTAGTTGGGCAGTAGAAGCTTTAGCACGTACAGGTATTGGCGAGATCACACTAGTCGATATGGATGTAGTTGCAGCATCAAATGTGAACCGTCAGCTACCTGCAATGACATCAACTCTGGGCTGTGAAAAAGTTGAAATTATGGCGGAACGTTGTCGCCAAATTAATCCGCGTATTAAAATTAATATTATTGATGACTTCTTAACACCTGAAAATGTCACAGAGCTTTTAAACCCTGTACCAGACATTGTTTTGGACTGCATCGATGACGTTAAAGCAAAACTGGCTTTAATGCTCCATTGTCGTTTTAATAAAATTCCTTTAATTGTGTCGGGCGGAGCAGGTGGTAAGCTCGATCCACTTAAAATCCGCGTAGCTGATTTATCAAAAACAGAACAAGACCCAATGTTAGCGAAGCTACGTAGTCAACTTCGTGCTCGCGGCATCTGTAAAAAGCCAAAAGAGAAATTTGGCATTACCTGCATTTATTCTATCGACAACCCATTTTCAAGTGCAGATGTCTGCCCATCAGCTGGCTTGCGCTGTGGTGGTTATGGTTCAGCAGTAGTGGTGACATCCAGCTTTGCTATGATTGCCGTGGCTGAAGTTTTGAAAAAGCTTGATTTAAAGAAAGCCTAATTTAAATATTGAAAAGGCATGTGCTTATGTAAGTGCATGCCTTTTATTTTTGAGAGAAACTATTTAATCATACAGCTCTATGTTGTCTTGCTGGGGCTGTGTGGGTAGCTGCTGATCATAAAATTTAAAGCACCATAAAATTAGAATAACGATGGTGCATATTGCGAAACCTTTTAAATACTTCATGAAGAATTCAATCAAGTGAATGGTCTTGATTAAAATTCTAGTCAAGGTTATTTATCTAATCTAATATAGAAAATAGACCAAATTATCTAATTTTGAGATGGTAATGCTTACATTAAAACAATTCCAATATTTCATAAAAATTGTTGAAGAAGGGAGTTTTACCGCTGCCTCAGAAAAGCTATTTATTGCTCAGTCTGCTTTAAGTCGACAAATAAAACTATTAGAAGAAGAAATTGATTTTCCGTTGTTTGACCGTACTGACAAAAGAGCAAAACTCACGGCAGCGGGAGAGGTCTTCTATAAGAAAATAAAAGATAACTTGCTTTACTTAGATGAAATTATTGACCTGTCTAAAAGTGTGTCGGATGGGAAAAACCGTCAGATTAAAATTGCTCATTCAAGTAGCATTGTTATGGACCATAAAAAGGTTCAAATATTAAAAGAAGTTAGCTTAACCCGGCAGCTGAGTTTTGAGCTGAATACCTTGTCATCAGAACAACAGATCTTAGCGTTAATGAATGGTGAAATTGATATTGGTTTTATTCGGCCACCCGTTCGGCACACACTAGATGAGATGAATGTTGTTAAGCTATATGAAGAGCCATTAATGGTGGCTGTACATGTTGATCATGCCAAATTTGCTAAAGAAGAAAAGGTTTATTTAAAAGACTTAAAAGATGAGTGTTTTGTATCTACACCTCATGCTGAAAGAGGGGGCTTAAGTTATTTGGTCGCAAATCTGTGTTTAGCTGCAGGATTTACCCCACAAAAAGCCCCCATTCAGTCACGGAAGGTTTCACAGCTACAATTGGTTGCTGCAAATTTAGGAATCAGTATAGTTCCTGAAGAGTTTCAGCAAATTTTGCCTAATCAGGTAAAGCTTTTACCTTTGGCAGATCATTTGTCACTTTCAGAAGTTTTGTTGGTCTATAGAAAAGATCATGATGAAATGATTCAGCGCTGTGCCGAGCAAATTCATCAAATGTTTTTATCTTAAAAAGTTAATTAACCTAATCTATAGTAAGTGTAGGTGACGTTGTCGTCTTTGTAGACGTCATAACTGCTTTGTTTGAAGTCTGATACCCATTCACTGCCTGTGTAGCCAGCAATATGTCCATAAACGTGATTGCGGGTTCTGTGAATGATGTAAATGTCGCCTTCTTGTGGCTCATCAAAAGCTGGGTTAATTTCTTTATAGCCAATCTTTTTCAGGGTGTCGCCCCAATCAGATGCTGCAATAGGATGGTTTTCAACATCGGCACCAGCAGATTCAAGCGCGAGGCGAATGCTACGTGCACAGCGGGCTTTGCTGCGTCTAGAGGTAACACTTTCTAATTTTGCCACGAATTTTTCTACATCTATGGCTGGAGGGGTGTTGCTTTCAGTGCGGTGATTATTGGGTTTCATGGTGAAGGGATAAGGAAGGCTTGGTGTGCTGTGTGATACAACAATCGCTGCCTGATTTGAATCCTGATACATATAATTATCAGCTACTTGTCCGTCATAAATAATCATCGTGAAATCTCTACCCGTACTACCTATATCCGTATTTAGAAAATCACCACCTACCTGTGGCGTTCAGAGATACTAATTGCCCAAACTTAAAAGTTTTGTTTATGTTATGTAATAACGTATCTTTTTTCCAGTTTTTATTTCTGACTGAAAAAAATAGCCTAGTTGAAATAGCGACTAAAAGCAGTGAAATTTAATTGTTTGATATTATTCATTATAAATAATTAATCAGAGCTTAAATTTGAATATTTTGAGCCGACATTTGCGAATATACTCAAAATCTAAGTCTCTGATTTAAAATGCCACATTTTCTTACAATTTAAGAAGGCTAAGCGGGCTTAAACCTGATGCTCTTTTACATATTCTTCAGTACGAATAATGGCAGCTTGCATGTTTTGAATTGCATTCTCGACATCAGCTAAAGTTTTCGCATTTCCACCGCTCAATGTCTGACGCCATTTACGGGCACCCGGTAAATTTTGGAATAAACCTAAAATATGACGGGTAATGATAGAGAGTGGCGCACCTTCAGCCATGCGTTGTTCGATATAAGGCAGCATTTGTTCCATAATATCGAAACGGTCTGGTGCTTCTAGGCTCCAAAGTTGGCCAAGCTCAGCAAGTAAGTAAGGGTTGTGATAGGCTTCACGGCCAATCATCACGCCGTCAACGTGCTGTAAATGAGCTTGAGTTTCGGCAAAAGTTTTAATTCCACCATTAATTTCAATGGTCAGGTGTGGGCGTTCTTGCTTTAAACGGTAAACATCTTCATAACGTAGTGGTGGCACTTCACGGTTTTCTTTCGGAGACAAACCTTTCAATATCGCAATGCGTGCATGCACAACAAAATGAGTACAGCCTGTTGCCGCAACAGTGTCTACAAAGTGCAGCATTTCTTCGTAAGACTGCATGTCATCAATACCGATACGGTGCTTTACCGTTACTGGAATATTCACCGCTTTTTGCATGCTATGAATACATTCAGCGACCAAATCTGGTTCTGCCATTAAACATGCACCGATTTTATTATTCTGGACACGGTCACTTGGACAGCCTACATTGAGGTTAACTTCATCGTAACCCCAGTCTTCAGCCATTTTTGTGCAGGTCGCAAGCTCTTGCGGATTTGAGCCGCCAAGTTGCAAAACGATAGGGTGTTCTTGTGCGCTGTAGTCCAAGTGGCGTTTTGCATCACCAAATAAAATCGCGCCTGTCGTTACCATTTCGGTATACAGCACAACGTTTGGGTTAAACAAGCGTGCAAAGAATCGGTAATCCTTTGTAGTCCAGTCCATCATCGGTGCGACAGAAATACGAGGTTGTAACGATTGAAGTGATTGCATAACCAATAGACCCAAAAGTCGCTAAATTAAAGAAAGGGCAGCATTATACGGGGTTTAGCCTTGAATCGACAGAGGCTTTTAGCCGTATAATTTATAACCGCCCTTATAGTGAATGTAGAAAGATGATTTTTAACAAGTTACGTTATGGCTGGCCCAGCTGCTTTTTTTTGTAAGAAAGCATCAATCACACTAAACAAAATGCAAAACACAACGAGTCCAACACCGGCAAGACATGTCATGGTCCATCCGCCATGATTCCATGCAAAAATTCCTAATGCTGAACCAGCTGCGCCACCAATAAAATAAGTCGTCATATAGATGGCATTAATACGAGATTTAGCATCTGGACGTAAGCGGAAAATAATACTTTGATTACTGGTGTGAACGAGCGCGAGTGCCAATTGAATTAATGCAAAACCAATAACATACGTAGAAAGTAGAGTTTGTCCAAAGTAGAAACAAACCCAGCTTACCAAGAACAGCCCACAACCCATCCAAGTAAGTAATCTTGTATAGCCTTGGTCGGCGTATTTACCAATATAGCGAGTGGATAGTGCACCAAAGATACCGACTAAAGGGACCAATCCGATAAATAGATCGGGTAAATGATGTGCCGAGGTAAGAAGTAGAGCAATGGTGGAATACAAAGTACTGACTGCTGCAAAGGCAAAAGCACCCGTAAGCGCTCTTAATAATAATCGCTTTTCTTGCTTCAAAAGCTGAGCCATGGAAACAAAGATTTGTCCATAGTTCATTTTCATACGCAAGACATAAGGCAAGCGGCTTTTTAAAGTAAATGCCAATAGCAGCATTAATACACCGCTTACCACATAAACCACTTTCCAGTGGAAAAGATTGGAAAATAAGCCTGCCAAACTGGTAGAGAGTAAAATCCCGACCAATAATCCACTCATTAAAAAACCAATAATCTCGCCTGTTTTCTCAGGTTTAACCGTCATGGTTGCAAGTGGAATAAGCACTTGAGCTGCAACAGAAAACAAGCCAGCTAAAATTGTACCAATCCAGAGCATGGGCAAGTTAACAGCAAACGCAGAAGTAAATAGACCAACAGCGCAAAGCACCATCAAAAACGGAATAGCCTTGGCTTTATTGACGATGTCACCCATCGGAACAATAAAGAGTAAACCGAGGGCATAAGACACCTGAGCAAATGTCACTGTTAAAGCAGCTTGTGCTTGCGTTACAGCAAACTCTTGCTGAATTGAGTGAATTAGAGGCTGACAGTAATAATTCACACCTGCACATAAGCCACATGCTGCTGCCATCAACCAAAGCAAAGGTTTATTTTGACTGATATCTTCAGGGGTAGACATGATGTTCTCTCAGTTTTATTAGGTATATGCCGTTGCTTCAACTTCAATAAGCATGCGTTCTAATGCAAGGCGTGGCACAGGAATGAGTGTGCAGGCTGGAAAAGGATGATTTTTCCATAGATTTTGCATGATTTTAATTAAAATTTGGTGTTTTTCATCCGAGTGGTCAACAATTAAAACTCTTAAAACAGCAATATCTGAGATTTGTGCGTTTGCTGCAGTTAAGGCATGTTGAATGTTATTAAAAACTTGAGTGGCTTGTTCTTGAAAGAGTGGGCTGAGTTCGCCTTTTGAATCTTCACCGCCTTGACCAGCTACATGAATAATATTTTTAAAATTTTGGACTACTGCAACATGACTATAAGCATTTGGGGTTGGGTTATATAAAGATGATGGATTTATGATTTTAAAAGCTTCTTTATTCATTGGAATTCGACCGTTCATTAAAAGTTAGATGAGTATCCAACCTCAACTTAAGTTGAGGTCAAGAAGATTTAATGTTTTAGTCTTTTCTTTCTAAGGGTAATCATCATCACACCTACAATATTGAGTAGGCAGCCCACCCATTGCCACATATTGAGATGTTCATTTAAGAAGACAACGGCAAGTAAAATTGTTAGAACTGGTCCAATTGAAGCAATCATTGCAGATTGTGATGCACCAAGACGCTCAATGCTTTGTATAAGCATAACAGTGGGTAACACAGTGACTAAAAAGCCTAAGCCGACTCCATACCAAATGACGCTTGAGGGAAGCTGTAATATCAGTTGAATAGGATGAGGTGTGCTCAAAGCGTAATGCGTTAATGCACCAATACAGGCAATAGTGAGTGCTAAGCCTGTGAAATTCCAAGAACCAAATTTTTTAATTAATGGCGGAGTTAGCAGTAAATAGCCCGCAAAAGCTACCGCACTTGCAAATACGAAACTTGTTCCCAACCAGAAATTGCCCTGAATTGGTGCATTGTTATGTTCTTGAAGCATTACTAGTACCGTTCCACCATAACTAAGGAAAATGGCGAATAAACTTTTTACATCTAATTTTTGTTTGTAGAGCAGGCTTGAAGCAATCACGGTAAGTGTGGGATATAAAAATAGGATAATTCGCTCTAAAGAGGCACTAATAAACATGAGACCCATGAAATCGAGCCAGCTGGCGAAGTAGTAGCCTAATAGACCGGCAAAAATTAAAATTAGCCAATCCTTCTTTTTTATGCCCTGATTATGATGCCTATTGAACCAGCAAATTAATAGAAAGAACGGTAAAGCGCTTAACATACGTAAAGCCATCAGGACTGTACCGTCTACTAATGGAGAAAGGGCATAGGTTTGTTTAATAAAGATTGCTTTTGTGCTGAATAGAAAAGCAGAGCAAAGCGCAAAAAAAGACCCAATTTGAGACGAAGATAAAGAAATTTTCATATACAGGACTGTATAAGAGAGACTATTGTCTGAAAAAAAGAAAAATCTTCCTATATTACACCTCAAGTCAAATATCGTGAATCATCAGTTCAAAATATGGGTATTTATTAAATAAATAGTGGGTGGTATTTTCAAAAAGTTCAATTAGAATCCAAATTCTGTACAAAGAATACACATGGGGGAAACATTGCGAGTTGCAATGTTTTTGACAATGAGAAATTAGCTTGAGGAACGCTCATGCAGATCGGAATCCCAACCGAAACTGTCGTCGGTGAAAATCGTGTAGCTGCTACGCCAGAGACAGTAAAGAAGTTGATTAGCGCTGGTCATAGCGTTGTGATTGAACGTGGTGCTGGTGTAAAGGCTGCGTACATTGACAGTGCTTATGAACAGGTCGGTGCAACCATTACGGATGATGCCTATACAGGTAGTCAAATTATTTTGAAAGTTCGTGCGCCACAAGGCGGGGAAATTCAAAAACTTGCAGCAAATACAGCTGTTGTAGCAATGTTTGATCCTTATCGTAATACCGAGCTAGATCAGTTTGCGAATCAGCAAGTATCTGCTTTTGCTCTGGAATTGCTTCCTCGTACGCTTTCTCGTGCACAAAACATGGATGTGTTGTCTTCTCAGGCGAACTTGGCTGGTTATAAATCAGTTTTGCTTGCAGCGGCTGAATATCAACGCATGTTCCCAATGCTTATGACTGCTGCCGGTACTGTAAAACCTGCACGTGTTGTGATTATGGGTGTTGGGGTTGCGGGTCTTCAAGCGATTGCTACTGCAAAACGTTTGGGTGCAATTGTTGAAGCAACTGACTTGCGTCCTACAGCAAAAGATCAGGTTGAGTCTTTAGGTGGTAAGTGGTTAGACGTACCAATGTCTGAAGAAGAACAGCAACGTGCAGCAGATGCAGCAAAAAATGGTTATGGCTGGATGCCAGGTGAGCAATACATCAAAGACCAAGCTGCGATTGTAGATAAAGCTGTGTCGAATGCCGATATCGTGATTACAACAGCATTGTTGCCGGGTCGTGATGCACCGCGTCTGATTAAAGCTGAAACTGTTGCCAAGATGAAACCGGGCTCTGTCATTTTAGATATGGCTGTTGAAACTGGCGGTAACGTTGAAGGCTCTAAAGTTGGCGAGACTGTGTTTACAGAAAATGGTGTGAAAATTTTGGGTATTCCAAATATTCCAGCCACTGTTGCGACAGAAGCTTCTGCATTATATGCACGTAACGTTTTTAATTTCGTAGAAACTTTATTCGACAAAGAGAAAAACTTTGCGATTAATCAAGAAGACGAAATCCAAAAAGCCCTATTGGTCACTCATGGCGGTCAAGTGCTGCTTAAGCGTGGTTAAGGAGATCTCTCATGGTTGAAACTATTACAATTTTCGTCCTTGCCATCTTCGTAGGTTATTACGTTGTTTGGGGTGTTACACCAGCTTTGCACACGCCACTTATGGCGGTAACCAATGCATTGTCATCAATTATTGTTGTTGGTGCGATGTTGCAAACAGTAGGTCTACCTGTTTTAGGTGTGGATGCTAATGTTGCATTTCAAAGTGTGAATGTGGTGAGTGTACTGGGTGCGATTGCAGTATTTTTAGCAAGCATTAATATTTTCGGTGGCTTCGCAGTAACTGCGCGCATGCTGGAAATGTTCAAGCCTAAGCAAAAGAAATAAGAGGGCTTTGACATGGAATTTATTCAAGCAAATGCAAACTGGTTGTACCTTGTAGGCGCAATCCTCTTTATCTTGACGCTTCGTGGCTTGTCTGGCCCTAAAACAGCAATTCAAGGTAACCGTTACGGTATGATCGCAATGGCGATTGCAGTTGTGACAACCTTCTTTGTTGCCAACAACCCAGTGATCTGGATGATTGGTGGTGCAATGGTGCTTGGCGCGATTGTAGGTATTGCACGTGCACGTACTGTCCCAATGACTCAAATGCCTGAAACTGTTGCACTTATGCACTCCTTGGTGGGTTTGGCTGCGGTTTTAATTGCGGTTGCAGCAATTTTGCATAACAACCAGCTTACAGCATTGTTTGCTCAAAACGAGGCGGCATTAACAGCTGCAGGCGTACAACATGCGCACATGAGCAAGGTTCATCTATTTGAATTGTTTGTTGGTTGTTTCGTTGGTGCAATTACCTTTACAGCATCTGTGTTTGCTTACGGTAAATTGGCTGCGAAAAAATGGGCGAAAACAATTTCTGGTGGATGGGTTAAACCTGTTCAAGCACTTATCTTTGTTGCGATGTTGGCTTGTGGTTTCTACTTCTTCACAACTGGCAATATGACTGCTTTCTGGGCAATGACAGCACTTGCACTTGCATTTGGCTGGGTATGGATTGCACCGGTAGGTGGTGGTGACATGCCTGTGGTGGTGTCGCTTCTTAACTCGTTCTCTGGTTGGGCAGCAGCAGGTATTGGTTTTACATTAGAAAACAACATGTTGATCGTTGCAGGTTCGCTTGTTGGTTCATCTGGTGCGATTCTGTCTTACATCATGTGTAAAGCAATGAACCGTTCAATCATCAACGTATTGTTTGGTGGTGCAATGGGTGGTGCAGCAGTTTCTACAGCTGCTAAAGGTGAACAAGTTCAACGTAACTACCGTTCAGGTTCTGCTGATGATGCTGGTTTCTTAATGTCAAATGCAGACAGTGTTGTGATTGTACCGGGTTATGGTATGGCACAAGGTCGTGCACAAAATGCTGTGAAAGAATTGTGTGAAATTCTAAAAGAGCAAGGTGTTCGTGTTCGTTTCGCAATCCATCCTGTTGCTGGTCGTATGCCTGGTCACATGAACGTATTGCTTGCAGAAGCAGACGTGGCTTATGAAGACATCTTGGAAATGGATGAGATTAACTCAGACTTCCCTGCAACAGATGTAGTGCTTGTAATTGGTGCAAACGACGTTGTAAACCCTGCTGCGAAAGATGATCCAAGCTCGCCGATTTATGGTATGCCGATTCTTGAAGCTCATAAAGCGCGTACAATCATGGTGATTAAGCGTTCTATGGCAACAGGTTATGCTGGTCTAGACAATGATTTGTTCTATAACGAAAAAACAATGATGATCTTTGGTGATGCTAAGAAAGTTGTTGAAGATATGACTAAAGCAATTAATGGTACAGGCCACTAAGATGCTTTGAAGTAAAAAACCACCTTCGGGTGGTTTTTTTTGCTTTTGGGGATTTAAAGAAACTTTTCTACTAAGTCCATTGATTGTTGGTAGAGATCACGTGCCAGTTGCTGGTTTTTGGCATGTGACGATTTCCAGTCAGGCATGTGTGCGCTGACATATTCGCCGTTGCGGTTTTGCCATGAGTCTCCAATCGCCATCTCTGTTATGAGCTTTGCCGGAACTGATGTTGGAACTAAACCTACTTTCATGGCTGCATAAACTGGTTTTGGTAAATCACGATAAATATCAGAAGCAACACCGCCGGGGTGTAATGCATTATTAGTAATTGAACTTTCTGCGAGTTGCTCTGCTAATGCATTGCTAAACAGTAAGTTTGCAAGTTTAGATTGTCCATAATAGAACAGGGGATTGTAAAAACCTTCTGCACGAAATTTATTAGGTTTAATTGAACCAACCCAGTGGGCAATAGATGCAAGGTGAATAATCCGTGCTTGAGGCGATTGTTTTAAAGCTGGAAGTAGCTTTTGAGTGAGTAAAAAATGCCCTAAATAATTAACGCCAAATTGCTGTTCGAAACCATCTGCTGTGAGCTGTTTTGTTTTTGCAAATAGCCCAGCATTATTAATGAGTACATCAAGATTGCCATATTTATCTGCAATTTCATCAGCAGCTTTTCTGGTTAACTCAAGACTGTTCAGATCAAGAGAAACGATATCAACTTGTCCTTGGTTGAGTGAGCGCAGTTTATTTTGCGCTTCTTGTGCTTTTTGAGAATTTCGGCATGCCAAAATGACATGTTGCCCTTGTTTTACAAGTTGTTCTGCTGTGGCAAAGCCAATTCCTGTGTTGGCGCCTGTAATGAGTATCTTCACTTTTTAGTGCTCCAGTTATGCTATTTATTGATGAGACTTTAAGAATGGTTATAGTGCTGTAATTTTGACAATTTGTCATGTCAAACTTAATTAAGGTTGATGACTGGCTCGTAAGTGTCGTTAAAGCTTTGATAGAAATGTTTGAGGTTGTAAAAGATAGTTTGTCTAAATAAAAATTTTGGTTGGTTATATAAACAAAAAGCGGCTCAAAAGAGCCGCTTTTTTAAAAGCAAAAATTTTATGCGACTGACTCTGGGGCAGTACGCCATAAGCTTTCTAAATCATAGAATTTGCGGGCAGTTGGTAGCATCACGTGTACTACAACAAAACCAAGATCAATTAAGATCCATTCGGCATCTCGTTCGCCTTCAACGCCAATCGGGCGGAAACCAGCTTTTCGAGCTTCTTCTGCAACATTGTCAGCAAGAGCTTTGACGTGACGAGTAGATGTACCACTCGCGATGACAATAGCATCCGCAACGTTGCTAATAGAACTAACATCTAACTGTAGAATATCTTTTGCTTTTACATCAACTAAAGCGTCGTGGACGACTTTGAGACAAGCTTGTACGTCTTTATTTGAGGTGTTCATTGCGAAATCGTGAGAATTAGACACGCTGGGCGATGGTTCTAAATTCATATAGGGTATATTTTCCTGACAATTACTCACTATCTAATATAGTGGTTTTCACTCAGAATTTCAAACAAAACTAGTAACAGTTTATATATTTACATCATCGGAAAAATATTTATTTTTCCATGTAAATGACTGATTTGACCCGTTTTTAGGTTTGTATTCTGCCGCAATGTAGCCCTTATAAGCACTTTGCTTAATCCAAGAAAAAATTTGTTCATAAGGAATTTGAGCTGTGTCGGGTTCATGACGTCCCGGACAATCTGCAAACTGAATATGGCCAATCTGGTGAATATTTTCTTGTAAACCTTCAAGTACATCTTCACCCATCATTGCCATGTGGTAACAGTCATATTGCATTTTTAGGGCAGGGTGATTGACTGCTTCGAGCATTTCTTGGGCTTGGGCAATGTTCTGTACTAAAAAGCGTGGCATATCTGTGCCATTAATCATTTCAAATACAGGTTCAATACCCTGTTCTGTAAGTAAATGACAGGCCAATTTTAAATTGCTTGCGAGTGTTTTAAGGCAAGGGAGTAGGTCTGAATCTTGAGGCTGCTTACCTGCCAAAATATTAACACGAGGTACTTTTAAGGCAGTGGCATAACGAATTGCTAACTCTAGTGCTTCACGAAATGCTTTTTCTTGACCTGGTATACCTGCCAAACCATTTCCACCCTGCATAAGATCACCAGCAGGAACATTAATTAAGCATAAACTTAGGTTGTAACGTTCAAGTTGGTCTTGAATATCAGAAATGGAAAGTTCGTATGGGAATTGGATTTCTACATGTTCAAAGCCCTCTGCGTGGGCTAAGGCAAAGCGTTCAATTAAAGAAACTTCGGTAAAAATCATGGATAAGTTAACGGCAAGACGACCCATATACAAACTCCGTTTATTATTGCTCTACTACTTGAATCATAGTAGCTAAATCTTTCTCAGCAAAGCCATTTTTTTGGTGAGTTTGTAGCTGTAATAGAGCTTTTTGTGCAACGGGGATGTCTAAATTAACATTGTTAGCCAAAGTTACTGCGTTGTTAAGGTCTTTCGATAATGTTTGAACTTTCCACTGAACAGGCTCGAAAGTATGTGTAGCCATACGTGGTGCAAGTATTTGAAAAGGCTTTGAGTCAGCAAAACCACCGGCTAGGGCGGGAGCGAGTAATGTCGTGTCTACACCTGCACGGTCTGCTAGTGCTACAGCTTCAGCAATAAGAGCACTGTTTGCTGCCACAATCAGTTGATTGCAAATTTTAGTGGCTTGCCCCGTACCTGTATCGCCCATACGTGTTACACGTTGAGAAAGTACATTATAAACAGGACTTAAAGCTTCAATAGTTTGAGCATCTCCACCTGCAAAAATGACAAGTGTACCTTGTTCGGCACCAGCGGTTCCCCCTGAAACAGGAGAGTCAATCCATGTCAAATGTTGTGACGCGGCAGCCTGAGCAAGTGCTTTTGTTGCAGCTACAGACAGACTTGAAAAATCGACAATAACCTGACCAGCTTTTAAATGAGGCTGGACTTGCTCAAATACGGCTTGCACAGCTTTATCGTCAGCTAAACAAGTTAAAACTATAGGGTATTGTCCGATGTTTGAAAGATCGAGAGCGTGTGCGCCAATATCGATAAGTTCTTCACAAGCAGATGCTGTTCTGTTCCAGACAGCAACTTGAAAACCTGCTTGAATAAGACGGCTAGCCATGCGGCTTCCCATAAGCCCTATACCTAAAAAGGCAATAGGTGTATTACGATCAAAATTCATCTTCAAAGCTCTTATCTATATTGGCGTGGTAAAAATTTAACTTCCGGATGTTTATCTTTTTTACGAGCAAGTTTGCTATTTTTACCAAGTAATAATTTAAGTTGCCAGATTTTTTCTAGGCGCAATGATTTTTCTGGTTGATGCTCCATTGCATCTAATACGCGTTTTGCGGCAGTTAAGGCATCTGGTGAGCGTTGCAGCATTTCTGAGGCAATCGCATTCGCTTTTTCTAATGGATTTTCACTTAAGTGAGTTACAAGGCCAATATCTTTTGCATAGTTTCCGTCAAATACACGGGCAGTTAAGGTCAGCTCTTTTGCAAGATCAACACCTATCAAACCCTTAAGTGAGCGGGTAAGTCCCATATCTGGTACTAAACCCCAGCGACTTTCCATAATCGACATTTTAGTCTCTGGGTGAGCAATACGGATATCGGCAGCCAGCGCAAGTTGCATCCCCGCACCAAAACAATAACCTTCAAGTGCGGCAATCACAGGTACAGGTAAGTTCTGCCAAATTAGAAACGCTTTTTGGAAAAGGCTTTGTCCCGGCTTTACAAGTTCCCAAATCGCAAATGCAGAGTTCTTAGGATTGTTAAGGTCAGATAAATCAATACCAGCACTAAATACTTGTGCTTCACCCGTCAAAATTACACAGCGGATATCTCGATCTTTTTGTATGGCTTTAGCCGTTGAAACGAGTTCTTTAAGGAGGGCGAAACTCATGGCATTACGTTTATCTGGACGGTTTAGATAAACTGTCGCAATACCATTATTCTTTTCAATACGTAAAAGTGCCATGAAATTCCCGCTTATTTTTTTATCGATAAGCGGAGCATAACATGGCTTGAAATTGGAAACATGACAGGTCAGTCATGCCTTTTTTACAGGTTCTTGTTTAGTCTGGTATAACTAAGATTTGATGAGCCGCACTTTCAACTTCTTTAATGACAAGTCCTAACTCATCAAAACGTTGCATGACTTCTTCGATGAATCCGTCATCGGCTCTACGGCGTTCTTTACGTAATGTCGAAACAAACTGTTCGAAGTCACCAGTGACTTGTTGAAGTTTTGGCGTACCGACATAGCGAGTTGCGCCGTAGAGGCGATGTAATACATGTTCGAGTTGAGGGAAGTCTTCCAGCTCAATGAGCTGCTGCATTTCATCTAGCTCAGTTGGAAAACTGTCTACCAACATTTTCAGTAAGTCTTGAGCAAGATCTTCTTTATTTGCAGCCAGTTGTAGGCTTTGTTGCCAGTTTAATATTTCTGGGTCTAGTGCTTCGACAACAACGTGATGATCTTTATCTAAAGCTTGCGCAGTGAAATTGTTTTTGGTCCATTGCGTTAAAATCTGAATGATTTGCTCCATTTGAATTGGTTTGGTGACATAGTCATTCATACCCACTTTAAGAAGCTTTTGTTTTTCATCAGCAAGGGCATGGGCTGTTAGTGCAATAATTGGAAGCTGCATTTCTCCGTCTAAAGTTGACTCTAGCGAGCGGATCGCGCGCGTAGTATCAATACCTGACATAACCGGCATTTGAATATCCATAAATACCAAATCAAACGGCTTGAGTTTTTGGTCAATGCGTTCTTGAATGATATTCAGCGCTTCTTGTCCACTTAAAGCTTTAGTAGTTTTAACATTTAGCTCACCTAACAATGCTTCTAAAACAATTAAGTTCGGTAAGTGGTCATCGACCGCTAAAATATGTAAACCCTGACCATTAAAGTCTTGTTGTTCCTCTTCAAAAATAGGTTGGTCACTTAATAATTGAATGAGTCCGCTACGGCTTAATGGTTGATAAAGTGGGCGAGCACGATATTCAGTGAGCATGTTTGGCTCAAGTGTCATTTGGTAGCCGTAAACTGCTAAGTTGCCTTGATAGCGGCTACGAATTTCTTTAAGCAGAGCCTCTGTATCACCGCTATGATCAACAATAAGCCAAGTATTATCTTTCTGGTCGAGGTGTTTTAAGCGGCTAAACAAGTCTAGAATCGACTGCGTTTCGATATGTGGAACTTGGTAATTTTCAAGATAGTATCGTAAAACACTTGCCGTTGCAGGATGTGCTAAATAAGACACCACTTGTAAATGTTCGAAGTGAGGGTGTTCTATCTCATGCTCTTCATCTACAGCAAACTGTGCAGTAAACCAGAATGTTGAGCCTTTTTCTGTTGGTGCACGCTCTTGGTTATCTTCAAAACCAATTTGACCATGCATGAGATGAACCAGTTGTTTGGAAATCGCGAGACCTAAGCCTGTACCACCAAATTGGCGTGTAACAGATGCATCGCCTTGTGAAAACGACTCAAATAATTTTTTACGGTCAGTACCACTTAAACCAATGCCGCTATCTTGAACGCTAAAATGCAGTAAACATTGACCAATGTCGTCATGTTCCATACGTACACGAACAATAATTTCGCCGTCTGGCGTGAACTTGATTGCATTTGAAATTAGGTTGGTCAAAATTTGCTTAAAGCGTAAAGCATCTCCAATGACTTCTTGAGGAATGTTATCTGCATAATAAAATGCCATGGCAATATGCTTTTGGGCAGCCAAAGGTGACAACATATCCATGACATCGAAAATAGCTTCTTCTAAATCAAACGGTGCTGTCTCAAGCTCTAATTTACCTGCATCAATTTTTGAGAAATCTAATACGTCGTTAATTAATGCTAATAAATGGGCAGAAGATTTTCGAATAGTTTGTAGATAGAGGTTTTGTTCGTTACTTAGGTTTTGTTGGCGGAGTAATAAATGAATAAAGCCATCAATACTGTTAAGCGGCGTACGAAGCTCATGACTGATATTGGCAAGGAAAACAGATTTTGCCTGATTTGATGAAATGGCTTGGTCACGTGCTTGACGGTAAGTAATATTTTGAACTTCGAGGGTATCTAACGTTCTACGTAAGTCTTCTTCGGTTTGTTCTGTGTGTTCTTTAAGCTCTAAAAAACTAAAATGTAATCTTTTCACTACACTTGCGATATCGCGCTGCAGTAAGCGTAATTCACCAGTACTGTTAATGACCATGTGCTGGTCTAAAGTATCTGCATTAAGTCGCTGTAGCTGCATCCGAATTTCGTACATTGGAGCGACCCAACGGCGAGAGAAGAAATTTAGACAGAGCAAAAGTAATAATAAAGTCATTAGACTGGTAATAACTAACGCAATCAGAATGCGATAACGTGCTAATTCTAGTGGCTGATTATCCATTTCAATCACTAGCCAGACAGGGGCTTTCCCTGTGGTATTGCTGACTCGAATACCATAGATATTGTTGTGGTTGTAAGAGATCGGGCCGAAAAAACTATTGCTTTGCGTAAAGTTGGGCCAGTAACGATTATCTCGGTAACCCACACTTAAGTATGTTTGACCATTACTATCAATTAAAGCAGCACGCTTTAAATCTTTTTCACTGAACATGCTTTGCATAATGTTTTGTGCATGATCATATTCATCAGGTTTTAGCTCTACCAATGTGTAGAGGTTTTTGGCGATTTCATTATAACGAGCCAAAATAGCCGAAGCGTGATGCAGTTGCTGTTGTTTTGCAGAGTGAGAGGTTTCAGTTAAAACCAGAAATGCGCCAACCCCTGTTAAAATCATCATGGGCACAAAAATAAGAGCAATCAATTGCCCATATGCATGATTCAGACGTAAGCGTTTCGATAAGGTTTTATTGAAATTAGACATGGCTACATCGGATTGATCTCTCTGTAGGGCATATTATCACGCTTTATTTTAAAACAGACGGCATTTTATAACTGACTGGGCTTTAATCACTTTCATTAAAAAGCATAGTGAAATGGGTGCAGTACCGATCATTTTTTCATACAATAGTGCCACCCCGATTTAGGTGTTGATCATGAGTAATACACAACCTGATTTTTTAGCCGACGAATTTTTGTTAGATCACTATGTAGGTAAAACACCTTTAGTCCGTTTGCAGCGCTTGGCTTGTCACACGCAGGCAACGGTTTTAGCAAAATTGGAAGGTAATAATCCGGCAGGTTCTGTAAAAGATCGCCCTGCATATAACATGATTATGCAGGCAGAAAAGCGTGGTCAAATTAAACCGGGCGATACGTTAATTGAGGCAACCAGCGGCAATACAGGCATTGCATTGGCTATGGTTGCGGCAATGCGCGGCTATAAAATGAAACTTATCATGCCAAATAACATGAGCCAAGAACGCAAAGATGCGATGTTAGCTTATGGCGCAGAACTGATTGAAGTGACTCCACAGCAAGGTATGGAAGGCGCACGTGATTTAGCTTTGCAAATGGAAAAAGATGGCAAGGGTCATGTTCTAAACCAATTTGGTAATCCTGATAATGTTGAGGCTCATTACCTGACAACTGGTCCTGAAATCTGGAAGCAAACTGGCGGTAAAATTACTCATTTTGTAAGCTCAATGGGTACAACCGGTACCATTATGGGTGTTTCTAAGTATTTAAAAGAACAAAATCCAGACATTCAGATTGTGGGTTTGCAACCAGCAGATGGCTCAAGTATTGCGGGTATTCGCCGTTGGCCAAAAGAATATTTACCAACAATTTTTGATAGCAGTCGTGTAGACCGCATTATTGATATTCCTCAAATTGAGGCTGAAAAGACCATGCGTAAATTAGCACGTATGGAAGGTATTAGTGCTGGTACATCTTCAGGTGGTGCAGTTTGGGCATCAATCAAGATTGCAGAAGAAAATCCGGATGCTGTTATTGTGTGCATTATCTGTGACCGTGGCGACCGCTACTTGTCTACAGGTCTGTTCTCAGTACAGGACGATAACTCATAATTGAGAGAAAGAATGCGTTTCCCAACTTTAGTTTTTGACATTGAAACTTTAACTGATTTAAAAGCGGGAGCGCATTTATATCATCTTGATTTGCCAGAGGCAGATGTTGAACAGGCACTCACAAAAATCCGCCGCCAAGAATCAGGTATGGATTTTCAGCGTTTGCCATTGCATGAAATCGTTTGTATCTCTGGTTTATGGATTGATGAATCGGGTTTTAGACTGTTTTCTTTTAGTCGAGAGCACTATTCAGAAGCTGAAATTTTACAGAAATTTCTATCTATTTTTGACAAGCGCCATCCTACTTTGGTGAGTTGGAATGGCTCACAATTTGATTTGCCGGTTATTTTGTTCCGTGCCATGTATCATGGTCTTTCTGCACCGGGCTTGTTCGATCAAGGTGAGCTTGATAGCCAGAAGCGTTTTAATAATTATCAAAACCGTTATCACCACCGTCATATTGATTTAATGGATGTGATGGCAATGTTTAATGGCCGTAATTTCCAGAAACTTGATGAGGTTGCCTGTATTTTAGGTTTACCAGGTAAACGTGGTGAATCGGGGTATCATGTTCCTGAATACGTACGTACTCAGCAATGGTTAAAGTTAACCAGTTATTGTGAAGGTGATGTACTCAATACATGGTTTATTTATTTGCGTTGGTTGTTACTTAAAGGCCAAATTAATGTAGATGAACATAACCACTGGATTAGTTCGAGTATTGAATATTTACAGACTATGCCTCAACAGGCCGATTTTCTTGAAGTGTGGCAACGTACCTCAAAACACACCGATTTTACGTCCCACTATTTTAATCCTTTAGATTTTTAGGTTCATTCTTTGAAACAGCAAGCCAAATCTCGCAAAGCTCAGCAACCTGAATATATTTTTCAGGTTGAAACTCTTTCTCATGAGGGGCGAGGAATTGCGCACTATGGTTCTCATCCGGATCATCCGGCAGATAAGCATGGTAAAAAGGTATTTATCCGTTATGCGTTGCCTGGAGAAACCGTAAAGGCTCAAATTACGCATGAGGCTAAACGCCTTGAAGAAGCTGAAATGATTGAGCTTTTAGCAGAACCTTCGCCAAATCGTGTAGAGGCAGTTTGTCCTCATTATGGTATTTGTGGTGGCTGTAGCATGCAGCACATCCATCCAGATGAGCAAATTCGCTTAAAGCAAAATGTACTCCAGTCACATTTACAACATTTTGCGGGTATTCAACCTGAACAGTGGTTAGAGCCAATTCGATCTTTACAAAGTGATTATCGTCGTCGAGCGCGTATTGGTGTGCGTTATTTGCCAAAACCAGATCGTTTGATTTTAGGTTTCCGCGAGCATCATAGTAATCGTTTAACTTCTATCCATACATGTAGTGTTTTGGACAAAAAGTTATCAGATAGTCTGCCAGAATTGCGTACTTTACTCCAAAGTCTAAAGGGCAAAGCGCATATTGGTCATGTAGAATTAGCAAAAGGTGATGAGGAAATTTCTTTATTGGTTCGTCATGTAGAAAAATTAAACAGTTCTGATGTCAACCAATTAAGACAATTTGCGTTACACAAAGGCTGGCAATTGTATTTGCAACCTAAAGGTCCTGAAAGTCTTCGTCGTATTGATGAAGAGCAAGGTGCTATGCGGTTACATTATGCTTTAAATGCATTTGAGCTAAATTTTGTTTTTTCGCCATTGGATTTTACGCAGGTCAATGGCACAGTAAATGAACAAATGGTGCAATTGGCATGTGAATTGCTTCAATTGCAGCAGGGTGAAAGGGTACTGGATCTGTTTTGTGGATTAGGTAATTTTTCGCTTCCACTTGCACGATGTGTTGGTGCAAATGGACAAGTTGTGGGTGTGGAAGCAAGTGAAGAAATGGTGCAACGAGCAACGGATAATGCCAAGTGTAACAATCTGGTGCAAGCGAGCTTCTTTTCACAAGATTTAACAAAAGATTTTTCGCATCATTCTTGGGCAAATCAAGGATTTGATGCATTATTGATTGATCCTCCTCGTGCTGGTGCATATGAAATTATGCAGTATGTGCCAAACTTTGGAGCAAAAAGAATCGTTTATGTATCATGTAATCCAGCAACACTAGCAAGGGATGCAGGTGTTTTGGCTCAACATGGGTACCAGTTAAAAAAAGCAGCGGTTATGGACATGTTTACGCACACAGAACATGTTGAATCAATTGCTTTATTTGAAAAAATTCAAGAGATAAACGATTAAAAACATGAGTTACATATCCAGGAGAATGGTATGGTCACAGTACGTGAACAGTTACCTGAACAACTAACTGAGTTGTCAGAGGAAACGACTGTAGAGCATGCCGCCGAAACACAAGTCGGTTTAGCCTCATGGTTGGATCGGGTTCGTGAAATATTAGATGGGGCAGAGCTTAAACAACTCGAAGAGGTTGCGCATTTAACCCTGCAAAAAGAGTTAGATTCAACGGTTAATCATCGTTCCAATACATTTGCTACTGGTGTTGGAATGGCTGATATTCTGGCGCATTTGCATGTAGATGAAGACACTTTATCTGCTGCAATGCTTTATCGTAGTGTTCGTGAGGACATTACTGATATAGAAGAAGTGAGGCGTAAATTTGGTGAGCAAGTCTATAACCTTGTCAAAGGCACTTTGGCAATGGGTAAGCTTTCAGAGCTCATTGAAAAAAATAAACGATTAGAAGACCATTTTAATAATAACCAGCGGGAACATTTAAGCGGCATTTATAAAATGCTGATTTCTGTGACCGAAGATGTTCGTGTTGTTTTAATTAAGTTAGCTGAGCGTACTTATTCTTTACGAGAGCTCGCAAACTCGTCACGTGAGCGTCAAGAGCGTGTCGCACGTGAAATTCTAACTATTTATTCTCCATTAGCGCACCGTTTGGGTATTGCACAGCTTAAGTGGGAACTAGAAGATTTAGCTTTCCGCTATTTGGCACCAGATCGTTATAAAGAGATTGCTTCTTTACTCAATGAAAAGCGTTTAGAGCGTGAACATTATATTCAGTTCGTGATTGATCGCTTAAAGAATGAGTTGGCGTCTTACGGTATTGAAGCTGAAATTACAGGTCGAGCAAAACACATTTATTCGATTTATCGAAAAATGAAAAGTAAAAACCTGAGTTTTGATCAGCTTTATGATATCCGTGCCTTACGTGTGTTGGTGAATAGCGTACCAGAGTGTTATCACTCATTAGGTATTGTTCATCAAATTTGGCGTCATATTCCACACCAGTTTGATGACTATATTACCAACCCGAAAGCCAATGGTTATCGCTCATTACATACAGCTGTAATTGCTGAAAATAAATCTTTAGAAGTACAAATCCGTACTCATGAGATGCATGATGAAGCAGAATTAGGCGTGTGTTCGCACTTTAACTATAAAGAAGGCTCAAAGAATACCGACCATTCTTTTAACCACCGTTTGCACTCGCTTCGTGCTGTTTTGGAACATTACCAAGAACGTAATGAAACCACGGTACATCAAAATGAAGATGAGACAGAAGGCTTTGATCAACTTCAAGACTTTGAGGGTTTTGAAAAGATTTATGTTTTCAGTCGTGATGGTGATATTAAAGAATTACCACGTGGTTCAACTGTTTTAGACTTTGCCTATCATGTGCACACAGAAGTAGGAAATAAATGTTATGCAGCGCGTGTTAACCAGCGCTACGTGCCATTAACCTATACGTTAAAAACAGGTGAGCAGGTTGAGATTTTAACCAAGAAAGACCGTGAACCAAACCGTGACTGGTTGGTGAACTCTTTAGGTTATATCAAGACATCTCGTGCACGTGACAAGCTACGTCACTGGTTCAGACAGCAAGATCGTAGTAAGAACCTTGAAGTTGGTCGTGAGTTACTGAACAAAGAATTGTCTCGATTGGCGATTCACCCTAAGAGTATCGATCTTAACGACTACTCGTCGCATTTCAATGTGAAAACAGGCGATGATATTTTGGTTAATCTGGTTAGCGGCGATATAAGCCTACATGCCTTGATTAACCAGATTAATCGTCAAATGCATCTAGATCAGGATGAGCCTGAACTGGTACTTAAGCCAACATTAAACCCGCGTGCCAGCCATACTTTGTCTGCACATGGTATTTTAATTGATGGTTTAGACAACGTAGAGCTACATATTGCACAGTGTTGCCAACCAGTCCATGGTGAATCAATTGCTGGCTATATCACATTGAACCGTGGTGTAAGTATTCACAAAGTCTTGTGTTCTGATTATCAGCGTATGATCAAGCAAGAGCCAGAACGTGCTGTTGAAGCCGATTGGGAAATGCAGCCAACTCGTGGTCAAAGTGTTCAAATTGTAGTTGAAGCTTATGATCGTCGTGGCTTACTCAAAGACTTAACTCAAGTGATTTTCTCTGACCAGATTAATATCCGTCAGGTGAATACAATTTCTGAGGCTGATGGCATTGCCAATATGAAGTTACTCATTGAGGTCAAAGGTTTGGCTCAGCTTTCACGTTTGTTGGCTCGTTTAGAGCAGCAACCTGGAATTATTAGCGCACGACGCATGATTCAAGGTGTTTAACTAAATTAAGAAAAAGGCCGTCAATTGACGGCCTTTTTTATAAGCTACTTTCTCGATAAATAAATATTAGTTAACCGATTTAAAAATTGTGGGCTTATGGTTGAGAGTTGATAAAGCAGTTTGGTTTTTATACCAACTGGAGTGTGAGTCGGTGTCCAGAAATGAGCTTTTTTCTCTACAAGTGAAAGCACCTGTTGAGCAATATCATTAGGCGTTAAATCAACTCCCATGTTTTGAATAGAGCCTGCATCCATATTGTTGACCATTGCGGTTTGTACGAATAAAGGCATCACATCTAAAACACGAATACCATATTTTTTCCATTCCACATCTAAACCTTCGGTAATTCCTCGAACTGCAAACTTACTGGCTGAGTAAGAAATAAGATCAGCTTGCCCGTAAATTGCAGAAGCTGAAGAGAGATTAATGACTCGTGCAAAAGAAGCTTGCTTTAAATAAGGGAGTGCAGCATGGCAACCATTGATGACGCCGTTTACATTAATATTGATTGTTCTTTGATGTGATTGAATATCGATATTTTCAAAGGCTCCGGAATATAATATGCCTGCGTTATTCACCAAAATATTAAGCTCGCCAGCCCAGTCGGTAAATTCTTTTAATATAAGTTGCCACTGGCTGTAATCACTAACATCTAAATAGCCAGCGCATGCATTAGGTCCTAACTCTGTTGCTAAGCTTTGAGCAAGTGATTCGTTAATATCATAAATGCCTACTTTATATCCTTGGTTGTAAAATACTCGTGCAATTTCTGCTCCAATACCTTGAGCTGCGCCACTAATCAGAATGCTATGTTTCATCTTTTTTTCTCTTTATCGTTACAATATGACGAATGATTTGCCGCTTTAATTTTGATCATAGCAAATTAAGATTTTAAATTTACTGACCGACTTTTTGAACTTGAGGGTTACCATGGATAAATTGCTTAAAATTATGCAAGAGCTACGTGAAAAATGTCCGTGGGATCAACAACAAACCCCAATGTCACTAACTAAATATGCGATTGAAGAAGCATATGAAGTCGAAGCTGCCATTCGTCAGGGTGATATTGATGAGATTCGAAATGAGTTGGGTGATTTGTTACTACAAGTTGTATTTCAATCACAAATGTTTAGTGAGCAAGGGGCATTCAATTTTCAAGATGTAGTTGAGGCAATTAGTGAAAAATTGGTAAGACGTCATCCACATGTTTTTCAAGCTGATCAATTTAATAACTTAACACCCGAACAAGTCAGTGAGTTATGGAAACAAATTAAACAACAAGAAAAGCAAGGCAAGCCACAATCGAGATTAGATGAAATTAAACATGGGCCAGCACTGTCTCAAGCACAGGAAATTCAAAAAAATGTCGCAAAAGTCGGGTTCGATTTTGAAACAGTAGAAGATGCTTATACAAAACTAGAAGAAGAACTAGATGAGTTTAAAGAAGCGCTAAAAAATCAAAATATTGATGAAATTCAAGATGAATTTGGCGATTGTCTGTTTTCATTGGTCAATGTAGGACGTAAACTTAACATTTCAAGTGAAACTTCACTTTTATCGACCATACATAAATTTAGAAGTCGTTTTGCTTTTATTGAAGAGCAAGCCATAAAACAGCAAAGAACATTAGAAGACATGACCTTGTCCGAGATGGATGAATTGTGGAACCAAGCAAAACGACAATTACAATCAGGGGAAAAACGACATGCGATACAGCATGAGACTTTGGAAAAATAAGTGTTTTATTTTAATGATGTTGTGCTTAGGGGGAATTTCACCTTCGGTTTTTGCTCAATCTTTTGACCAGAACTTTCAAGAATGGAAGGCTAAACAGCAGATGTACGACCAAAAGTTAAACGTCTCTAAGCCTTCTCATTCTTATGGTTCTAAAAATTCTTATACTAAGAGTTCTAATGACTCTACAGGGCAAATTCACTTGAATCAGGCTACTGTAAGTGAGTTTCAGCAGTTAAAAGGCGTCGGTGAGAAAAAGGCGCAAGCGATTGTAGAATATAGACAGAAGAACGGAAGTTTTAAAAATATTGACGAAATTAAAAACGTCAAAGGAATCGGTCCCGCTATTTTTGAAAAAAATAAATCACGTTTAGCCTTATAAAAGTTGTGTTCGTCAATTATCATTTCCTGCGCAATCTAAAGAGAATCAAATTGCCCTTTGTGTGTGTTAGAGCTATGATTAGCGACAACTTGTTATTTACGTCCTGACGTAGGAGACAGCGTCTTTTGCAAACCTTGCGAGCGTCAAAATGTGGTTTGTCCACAGCCCAACTTCCTTCTTCGATTTTAGATGTGATCGATAGTCTGAACAAAGCAGGCTATGAAGCTTATATTGTTGGGGGTGGTGTCCGTGATTTAATGCTAGGACTCAATCCTAAAGATTTCGATGCAGTCACCAATGCAACACCTTCTCAAATTAAGGAAGTTTTTGGTCGTCGATGCCGAATTATTGGCCGTCGATTTGAATTGGCACATGTCTATTCAGGGCGTGAGCTAATCGAAGTTGCTACTTTCCGTGCCCCTCCTAAAAAAGCAGTCACCAATGCTTCAGGCATGATTTTGCGTGACAATAACTGGGGAACCATCGAACAGGACTTTGCTCGACGCGATTTTTCTATCAATACGCTTTACTACCAACCACGTAAAGGTATTGTGCTCGATTTTTGTAAAGCAATTGATGATGTCAAAAATAAGACTTTGCGTTTATTGGGCGACCCTGTACAACGTTTTGAAGAAGATCCGGTGCGGATGCTACGGACGTTACGCTTTGCAGCGAAGTTAAACTTTAAAATTGATCCAGCGATTCTCGATATTTTTGATGTTGAGATGACGCAGTTGCTTCGTGATGTTTCTCCGCACCGTTTATACGATGAGTCTCAGAAGCTTTTCACAATGGGTCATTTGGCACGTGTATTACCAATGCTGATTGAATTTGGCGTGTGGAAACAGCTTTTTGCTGATATTCGCCCAGATTTGACGCCATTTATTCAACGTGCTGCAAAAAATACAGATCAACGTATTCAAATTGGTAAAACCATTAACCCTGCATTTTTTTATGCAGTTTTATTGTGGCAGCCATTTTTAGAACGTTGTGACTTTTATTTAACGAAAGGTGTAGTTCCAGCTGAAGCTCGTGCCCAAGCTGGTTTAGATGTTTTAAAACGTCAAGCCACACGTACAGTCATTCCTCGTTTTGCCGAAACTTTTATTCGTGAAGTTTGGGAAATGCAAACTCGATTGCTTAATCCAAAGCCACAGCAAATTGAAGCATTGGCAAGCCATGCGCGTTTCCGTGCAGGCTTTGACTTCTTATTACTTCGTGAAAAGTCAGGTGATGACACAACACAAGGAATGGGAAGCTGGTGGGATGCTTACCAAGAAATGTCAAATGACGAAAAAGAAGCTGCGATTAGCCAATATAATCGTCAAAAAGCGAAAAGTCGTCGTAAGGTTGCTGCTGAACCTGTTGAAAACAATAGAGTTGATGCAGAAATTGAGCCTTTGGTGGATGTTCCAGAGCCTCGAAGCCGTCGTGGCAAGAAAGAACGTGCACGACAAGAGCAGTCTGTTGACCGTTTTATGGAAAAATCTTCCGCATCACAAACCAATATGACGAGCGATCACCCAATCTTAAAGCGTAAGCGGGTACAACGTGATTTGAGCCAAGTTATTTTTGGACCTACGCAATGACAGTAACCACATATATTGGCTTAGGAAGTAACCTAGGTGACTCACGCCAAATTTTGTCTGAAGCGATAGCCAAGCTTAAATCTATTGGTGAAGTGAAGGTATCCAAACTGTACCAAAGCCCACCGATGGGTCCTCAAGATCAACCGAATTATCTAAATGCAGTAGCTCAGCTAAAAACTGAGTTACTTCCGCTTGACTTACTCGACCATTTACAGCGTTTTGAACAGGAAGCTGGGCGAGTGAGACTCCGTCATTGGGGAGAGCGAACTTTAGATCTTGATCTACTGATTTATGGCAATGAAAAAATACAAAATGAGCGCTTAACTGTGCCGCATGTAGGAATCTTGCAACGAGATTTTGTTGTGATTCCTTTATTAGATTTAGACGCTGATTTACATATCGATGATCAGCCACTTAAAAATTTAGAACTCTTACAGCAGCCGACGCTGACTGTACTTGCTGATGAGTCTTGGGCTTAAGCCTGACTTATACGTTCTGCAAACTCCTGTAGAGGATACCATCATGATTAGTCTAAGTGACTTAAGAAAATTTAAAGCCGAAGGACGTAAGTTCTCTTGTCTAACTTGTTACGATGCAAGTATGGCAAAAGCAATGGAACTTGCTGAAATTGATACTATCTTAATTGGTGATTCTCTTGGAATGGCAATTCAAGGTCGTGACTCAACTTTACCTGTAACTGTTGAAGACATGGCTTATCATACAGCGGCGGTGCGCCGTGGTAATCAGCATGCATTGATTATGACTGATCTACCATTTATGAGTTATGCCACTTTAAACGATGCTTTGCAGAATGCGAAAACAGTTATGCAAGCTGGTGCCCAGATGATCAAAATCGAAGGCGGTGCATGGCTAAGTGAAACCGTACAAGTGTTAACACGTAATGGTGTACCTGTATGCGTACATTTAGGTTTAACCCCTCAGTCTGTACATGTATTTGGTGGTTATAAACTACAAGCTAGAACCCGTGAAGCTGCTGATCAACTGATTGCTGACTGTACGGCTGTGGTTGAAGCTGGAGCGGCGGTACTATTGCTTGAATGCGTTCCAGCACAGTTGGGCCAAGAAATTGCTGAATTATTCCCGAATACTCCTGTAATTGGTATTGGGGCGGGTAATGCGACTGATGGTCAGGTACTTGTAGTACAAGACATGTTAGGTTTGACATTTGGCAAGGTTGCACGTTTTGTGCGTAACTTTATGAAAGAACAATCTGGTGAAACAGCAATTTTAGATGCGTTTAAGGCTTTTCACGCTGCTGTACAGGACCAGTCGTTCCCAGCCAAAGAACATACTTTCCAAGTTGAGCTGTAATTCATGAAAACAGAAACCACTATACAAGGCTTAGCTGCTTCTTTAAATCCTGCTAGAGCTGCACGTAAAATCATTGGTTTTGTCCCAACTATGGGAAATCTACATGAAGGACATCTAACACTTGTTCGTGAAGCGAAAAAGTTATGTGATGTTGTGGTTGTAAGTATCTTCGTGAACCCGACCCAATTTGGTCCAGGTGAAGATTTTGATAACTATCCACGTACTTTAGAGCAGGACAGTCGCCTACTTGCTGATGTTGGTTGTGATATTATTTTTGCGCCTTCAGTTGAGCAAATGTACGGTACACAGCCTCGTTTAACTAACATTAGTGTTAGCCAAATTACGGATGACTTGTGTGGTAGTTCACGTCCGGGACACTTTGATGGCGTAGCACTGGTTGTCACAAAACTCTTTAATATTGTACAACCGAATTATGCTTTCTTTGGACAAAAAGATTACCAACAGTTGGCTGTAATTCGCCAGTTTGTACAAGACTTAAATATTCCATTAGAAGTGATTGGCGTGCCAATTGTTCGTGCGGCAGATGGTTTAGCGCTTAGTTCAAGAAATGGTTATTTGACTCCTGAACAACGTCAAACTGCACCAGTCATCTATCAAGGTCTAAAGCAAGCTGAAGAGCAATTACACCAAGGTAAAGATTTACAACAAGTCTTGGCGGATTTAAAAACGCTGTTGACAGACAATGGTTTTGTTGTGGATTATGTGGAAGCTCGTCAGCTGAACTTGTTAGCTGTTTCTCAGTTTGATCGCGATATTGTGTTATTTGTCGCGGCCAAGTTGGGCGGAACACGTTTAATTGATAATTTACAAGTTGCCTTTACATCTCAATAATACATAAAAGGACAGCCATGCCATGAAGCGTATACTTATCGTGACAGGACAGTCTGGTTCAGGAAAATCTTCAGCTCTTCAGGTATTAGAAGATTTGGGCTATTACTGTATTGATAATTTACCTTTGGCATTGCTGCCTGAAATTGTGGCAAAGCTAGATCATGAAAATAATCTTGAACAACTGGCTTTAGGTGTAGATGTCCGAAGTACACGAGCTGATATGCAAGAGTTCGACCATGTTTTTGAGCAATTACAAAAACATGGTACGGTTGATGTGATTTATCTGACGACACAAGATCAGGATTTGATTGCACGATTTAGTGCCTCGCGTCGTCCACATCCGTTGGCGAACCGTTTCAAAAGCCTTTTACAATGTATTCATGAAGAAAAGCAGTTGCTGATTCCAATTCAGTTTCGCGCTACCGTTCATATTGATACTACAGATAAAAGTGTTCATGATTTAAAACATATTTTGCTGTCGAAATTAGGGCAGTCAGATAATCTGATTGTTATATTGCAGTCATTTGGTTATAAACATGGCATTCCTTTAGATGCCGACTATGTTTTTGACGTACGGCATTTACCAAATCCGCATTGGGATTTAGAATTACGCCGCTTTTCTGGTTTAGACGAGCCAGTTAAGCAGTTTTTAGAAGCAAGTCCACAAGCAAACGAAATGTTTGAGGACATACATCACTTCTTAAAAAAATGGTTGCCGGCATTTGCTGAAGGGCATCGTCACTATATGACGGTTTCAATAGGTTGCACAGGCGGCCAGCATCGTTCAGTTTATATGGTAGATAGACTAAAACAAGCACTTGAGGCAGAATGGTCTGTTCAGGTCTTACACAGAGAAATGAAGCACTGGTCATGATAGACACAACTGTTGATGTAATTAATAAACTCGGTTTACATGCACGTGCATCAGGAAAACTGATAGAGGTCACTACGAAGTTTCGTTCATCAATTCAGATTGGTAAGGGCGATCATTTAGTAGATGCAAAGAATATTATGTCGTTACTGATGTTGGGTGCAGGAAAAGGGACCACTTTACGTTTGGTCATTGATGGCGCTGACGAAGAACAGGCATTAAATGAAGTACAGGCGTTATTCGCCGCAAAATTTTATGAGGCAGATTAATCGTGGCACGTCGTCCCCAGCGTTATACTGAAGAAGATTTTGATTCTTTAGAAGGACGTGCAAGTAAAACCGAACAGAAAAAAGCAGTTCAACGTATGGCTGCTTTAGGTGAGCAGTTAGCACAACTTTCTATCAAACAGATTCAAAAACTTCCGGTTGATGAGCGTTTAATTGATGCTCTTTTAGAAGTCCAGAATATTAGCTCGTTTGAAGCGCGTCGTCGCCAGTTTCAGCGTGTTGGTAAACTCTTGCGTAATGAAGATGAGACCGTCATTTTATCTTATTTGACTCCTCAACAAGGCGCGAAAAAACAAGCTCAATTGATGCGTTGGGTAGATCGTATGATCGAGCAGGGCGACCCTGCAATTAATGAGTTTAGTAAAATCTATAATGCATCTGAACGTCATACTTTGCGTCAGCATGTGTTAAGAATTAACCGTGATAAAACTCAGCAAGTTGCGGAAGCAGATCTTGAAGCATCTAAAGGTAAGTTTATTAACTACGTGCAGCAAGTCGCTTTATTGTCAGATCAAGGTTAATACCGTTTTAACTAAAAAAAAGCGACGTTAGATACGTCGCTTTTTTATTTCCGATATTGTTTAAACGCGTTCTTTTGCCCATTCACGCAAAATGAATTTTTGCAATTTGCCTGTTGAGGTTTTTGGAATTTCAGTAATCACTACATCTTTGGGAACTTTAAAACGCGCCAGTTCTTTTTGACAATGTGCAATAATTTCTTCAGGAGTCACTGTAGCGCCTGTTTTTAATTCAATAAATGCACATGGTACTTCTTGCCAACGTTCATCAGGTTTTGCCACAACAGCCGCCGTTAAAACTGCTGGATGTTTATATAAAACGTCTTCCACCTCTAAAGATGAGATATTTTCTCCACCTGAAATAATAATATCTTTGGAGCGGTCAGTGATTTTTGCATAGCCATCTGGGTGGCAAACCGCTAAGTCTCCAGTGTGGAACCAACCGCCCGCAAAAGCTTCTTCAGTTGCCTTAGGATTTTTTAAATATCCCTTCATGACAATGTTGCCACGGAACATAATTTCTCCCATGGTTTCGCCGTCATTCGGAACGGGCTGCATCGTCTCAGGGTCTAGTACTCGCATACTATCTTGAAGTGGATAAGGCACACCCTGACGAGAGTGTAGTTGCGCTTGCTCGGTAATGGAGAGATCGCTCCATCCGGCCTGAGAGGCACAAAGCGCAGATGGCCCATAGGTTTCAGTTAAACCGTAAACGTGGTTGACATTGATTCCAATATTTCGCATACCTTCAATTACAGCGACAGGTGGTGCAGCACCTGCCACCATAACTTCAACATGATGCTGTATGTTTGGTTGTTTTTCTTTCGGTAGGTTAATAATCATGGACAGGACAATAGGAGCACCACAGAAGTAATCAACCTTATGTTTTGCAATAAGCTGCATCACCAGTTCAGGATCGACTTTACGCAAACAAATATTGGTTCCGCCACTTGCTGCAATACTCCATGCAAAGCACCAACCGTTACAATGGAACAGAGGAAGTGTCCATAAATAAACAGCTCGAGGTTTCATGCCACAGGCTAAAATATTACTAGCCGCATTCAAATAAGCACCTCGGTGATGATAAACCACACCCTTAGGGTTACCTGTTGTGCCGGAAGTGTAATTTAAGCTAATTGCATCCCATTCATCTTGCGGTAAATGCCATTCGAAATCAGTATCACCTTGAGCTATCCATTCTTCATATTCAAACGAACCAATAAATTGGTTTTCACCCTCATATTCTTCATCAGCCACATCAATCACAATAATATGTTGGTTAGGAATGAGCGATAGAGCTTCTCTGGCTAAATTAACAAACTCTGGGTCAACCAAAAGCACTTTAGTTTCAGCATGCTCCAGCATAAAAGCGATGGTTTTAGCATCTAAACGAGTATTTAGTGTGTTAAGAACAGCACCAGCCATAGGTACAGCAAAATGGGCTTCGATCATTGCTGGTACATTTGGCAATAAGACTGAAACAGTATCGTTTTTAGTTATACCTAATTGTTGAAGTTGAGAAGCAAACTGTCGGCAGCGCTGGTAAGTTTCTTTCCATGAAATCTGACGGTTACCATGAATGATAGATGCTTGGTCTGGATAGATATAAGCTGCACGTTCTAAATAGCGCAGAGGGGATAACGCAACAAAGTTTGCGGGTGTGCGTGGTAATTCATCGTATGCACTAACCATGTGAAATAACTCCATGTTCTATTTTTTAATTCATTCTTTGAAAATATGACTTAATATTAATCAAAGCATTAATGCTTTAGTCTTAAACAGAAATACCCCTCAGTCAGGAAATGAGCACAAATGCTATTTCCAACATCTTAAAACAGTTCTGATGAATAATTATCCTATTTATGTATTTCTTAAAATTTAGGTAGAGCGCTTATTAAAGTCATTTATTGCTGTTTACCGTATAAGCAAAATGTATTTATGATTTTATGAGCACAAAGGTTTTCACTTGGCTTGAACAAGTGTAAAATCTTTCAGGTTTTTTAATTTTGATTTACACCGTTTTTATATTTTGAGGCTTGCCTCGATCATAATCTCGCGGTGAAATGCTCCTTCGTATAGGGCATCACTCCTTAAGGATTTTTCTATGCCAATTATCACATTGCCAAATGGCGATCAAAAGAGTTTTGATCACCCTGTATCTGTTATGGAAGTCGCTCAAAGTATTGGGCCTGGTTTAGCAAAAAATACTGTTGCTGGACGAGTAAATGATCGCTTAGTTGATGCATGTGACTTAATTACCGAAGACTCGACCTTACAAATTATCACTCCAAAAGATGAAGAAGGTCTTGAGATCATTCGCCACTCTTGTGCACACCTTGTAGGGCATGCAGTAAAGCAACTTTTCCCTGAAGCAAAGATGGTGATTGGTCCAGTCATCGAAGAAGGTTTCTATTACGACATCTGGATGCCACGTCCATTTACATTAGACGATATGGCAGCGATCGAAGAGCGTATGAAAAAGCTCATCGATCAAGATTACGATGTTGTTAAAAAAATGACTCCACGTGATGAAGTCATTGCTGAATTTACTGCACGTGGTGAAGAATACAAATTACGCTTGATTGCAGACATGCCTGAAGAAACACAAATGGGCTTGTACTACCATCAAGATTATTTAGATATGTGTCGTGGTCCTCACGTACCGAATACAAAGTTCTTAAAATCATTCAAGCTCACTAAAATCTCTGGTGCTTACTGGCGTGGTGATGCGAAGAATGAACAGCTTCAACGTATTTACGGTACTGCTTGGGCTGATAAAAAACAGTTAGCAGCTTATATCAAGCGTATTGAAGAAGCTGAAAAGCGTGACCACCGTAAAATTGGTAAAGCATTAGACTTATTCCATATGCAAGAAGAAGCACCGGGTATGGTGTTCTGGCATGCAAATGGTTGGACTATTTATCAAGTACTAGAGCAGTACATGCGTAAAGTTCAGCAAGACAATGGTTACCAAGAAATTAAAACTCCGCAAATCGTAGACTTTACGCTTTGGGAGAAATCTGGTCACGCAGCAAACTATGCAGAAAACATGTTTACGACTCATTCAGAAAGTCGTAACTATGCTGTAAAACCAATGAACTGTCCTTGTCATGTTCAAGTGTTCAACCAAGGATTAAAATCTTACCGTGATTTACCAATTCGTTTAGCTGAGTTTGGTTCTTGTCACCGTAATGAACCATCTGGTTCTTTACACGGTATTATGCGTGTTCGTGGCTTTACACAAGATGATGCACATATCTTCTGTACTAAAGAACAGATCGGTAAAGAAGTTGCAGACTTTATTAAACTCACTTTAGATGTTTATAAAGACTTTGGCTTTGAAGAAGTTCAAATGAAGTTATCTACTCGCCCGGAAAAGCGTGTAGGTGATGACGCACTTTGGGATTTAGCTGAAAAATCTTTAGCAGATGCTTTAGATGAAGCTGGTCTTAAATGGGAATTGCAGCCGGGTGAAGGCGCATTCTATGGTCCAAAGATTGAGTTCTCTTTAAAAGACTGTCTTGGTCGTGTATGGCAATGTGGTACCATTCAGTGTGACTTCAACTTGCCAGTTCGTTTAGACGCTTCTTATGTAACTGAAGAAAACGAACGTGATCAGCCTGTAATGTTGCACCGTGCAATTCTTGGTAGTTTTGAGCGTTTTATTGGTATACTAATTGAACACTACGCTGGTTTTATGCCACCTTGGTTGTCACCTGTACAAGCATGTGTCATGAACATTACCGACGCTCAAGCGGAAGCAAGTGAGCAAGTTGTGGCAAAACTCAAGGAAAATGGCCTTCGCGCTATTTCTGACTTGAGAAATGAAAAAATCGGATTTAAGATTCGTGAGCGTACTCTAGAGCGCATTCCTTACCTGTTAGTTCTTGGTGATCGAGAAGTTGAAGAAGGTACAGTGAATGTACGTACTCGCTCAGGAAAAAATTTAGGTACTATGTCAGTGGATGCTTTCATTGACTTAGTGAAATCTGCCGTCGCCGAACGTGGCCGGTATATTGTGGAGTAAGAAAGATTAAACAGCCTGACCGTAACCAACAACAAGGTGCAAAGAGTAACCGTCCAGCAATTAACGATGAGATCCGTGCAAAAGAAGTACGCCTCGTCGCTGCTGATGGTGAGCAAAAAGGAATTGTTTCATTAAATGAAGCACTGCGTGCTGCTGAGGATGCAGATCTTGACCTTGTTGAGATTGTCGCAAACGCTGAGCCGCCTGTTTGTAAAATCATGGATTACAACAAGCACTTGTTTGACCTGAAACAGAAGCAAAAAGATGCCAAGAAAAAACAGCATCAAGTGCAAGTGAAGGAAATCAAACTACGCCCAGCAACTGATGTAGGTGATTATCAAGTTAAGCTTCGTGCTATTTTGAAGTTCCTTGAAGAAGGTAACAAAGTCAAAATCACCTTACGTTTCCGTGGTCGTGAAATGGCTCACCAACAACTTGGTTTAGCTCAATTGCAAAAGATTGAAGCAGACGTAGCTGAGTTTGGTATTGTAGAGCAAGCTCCGAAAATGGAAGGTCGACAAATGGGTATGTTACTTGGACCGAAAAAGAAAAAGTAATACTCAAAAAAAGCACTGCAAAAGCAGTGCTTTTTTTTGTCTGTCATTTTGTGGTTTAGTTCCTTTAAAGTGCGATTTAATAACTTTTTAAACCAAAGTTATTCTCAAATTTTATGTGTTTTTTGGTGTTGGAGATATCATTGTATTAGCCAAAACATGATATAACGCAAGACGCAGTCATGATAACGATGAATAGGAAAATAGAATGATTGATCTATATTATTGGGGAACACCCAATGGACATAAAATCACAATTGCCTTAGAAGAAATGGGACTGGATTACACCCTTTATCCAATTAATATTTTAGAAAATGATCAATTTCAACCTGATTTCCTGAAAATTTCTCCAAACAATAAAATTCCTGCAATTGTTGATCAGGACGGTCCACGTGGCGAGCCAATTTCAGTATTTGAATCAGGCGCGATCTTACAATATTTAGGTCGAAAAACTGACTTATTCTATCCAACAGATGAGCAAGAGCGAGTTGAAGTTGAACAATGGCTTATGTGGCAAATGGGTGGACTAGGGCCTATGCTTGGGCAGAACCATCATTTTAACCGCTTTGCGCCAGAGAAAATTCCTTATGCTATAGACCGATATGTAAATGAGACTAAGCGTTTATATGGTGTGTTGAATAAACAGCTGATTGGTCAGAAGTTTGTTGCAGGGGAATACTCAATTGCTGATATGGCAATTTTACCTTGGATCCTGCGCTATGAATGGCAGGGTATTCAATTAGAGGACTACCCATATGTACAAGAATACATTGTTCGCTTAACAGCACGTCCTGCGGTACAAAAAGCATTATCAATTAAAGTCATCTAATTTTACTTGATAGGTAATGAATAAAGTGAAAGGTAGTTTGGTTTAATTAGAATGCTAAGTTACTTTTTACTTTTTTTGAGTGCTTTTGGGGCTGCTACATTATTACCGCTACAATCAGAAGCTGTACTCGCTGCTTTATTATTAAAAAATCAACATTCTGCGTTTCTTCTTATTTCGATTGCTACTTTCGGAAATGTACTCGGTTCATGTGTGAACTGGTGGTTAGGTTTAAAAATAGAACAGTTTAAACATAAAAAATGGTTCCCAGTTTCTGAAAAACGTTTAGAACAAGCTCAACGTTTTTATCATAAGTATGGCTTTTATTCGCTGCTTTTAAGTTGGACACCTGTGATTGGTGACCCTATTACTTTGGTTGCTGGCTTATTCAAAGAAAATTTTTGGCGCTTTTTATTTATGGTTCTTATTGCTAAGGCTGGGCGTTATATTTTCATTTATTGGGTAATTACAGACTTTATTTAAAGTAAAAGCATCCGAAGATGCTTTTATTAAAAGGATTTAATTAGTCTTCTGAGCTTTTGGTAATGTCGACTTTAAATAGGTCGTTGGTTTTTAACCAACAGAACGTGACCACTGCAAGTGTCATACAACCACCAAAAATAGTCGCGGCAATCGTTCCTAAATATTTAGCTGCTAGGCCTGATTCAAATGCACCCAATTCATTACTAGATGAAACGAACATTCCATTTACAGCTGCAACGCGACCACGCATATTTTCTGGCGGGAAAATTTGCAAAATGGTTTGTCTAACCACAACTGAAATACTGTCACAAGCACCTGTCATCGCCAGTGCAAATAGTGATAACCACATATTGTTTGAGAAAGCGAAAAGGATCGTAAATACACCAAACCCGGCAACTGCTAATAGCATGTTACGCCATGCGTGCTGAGTTGGAGGAAAACGAGTCAAAGCAATCATGGTAATGAGGGCACCAATAGATGGGGCTGCACGTAAATAACCTAAGCCTTCTGGTCCCACTTTTAAAATATCTTCTGCAAAGATAGGCAATAGGGCAATCACACCTCCAAATAAAACAGAGGCAAGGTCTAAAGAAATAGCCCAGAGAACTATTTTGGTTTTCCAAATAAAGCGGAAACCATCACCTAAGCTTTCTAATACATTGGTAGTTTCAATTTTAGGAAAGCTTCGTTTTTGTAATAAATTAATGAGAATAAAACAGATGCTGAGTAGGGCTGCAACACTAAAAAGACTGGTTTCTCTGCCTAAGTAAGCAAGCATAAACCCACCTAGCATAGGCCCAATAATCACGCCACTTTGCCAACCAATCGTTGTCCATGTTGCGCCATTGGCATAAAGCTCACGTGGAATTAAGAATGGTTTCAATGATGTAGCAGAGGGATTATAAAATCCACGTATCGTACCTAAGCCAAAAATGACTGCATAAATACCCCAAGAAAGGAAATTTACGCTGATATGACCTAAACCATGCAGATGGAACAGCAACCATAAAACTAAAGGTAGAGGCACTGAGAAAAATAAACAGATTTTCATAATGACCTGTTTATTAAACTTATCAGCAAAATAGCCACCCCAAAGCGATAGGGCAATAAATGGAATGGCTTCTGCTAATCCAATTAAGCCTAAAGTTAGAGGGTCTTTGGTAATTTGATAAAGTGAATAAGCAACAATAATTTCTTGAATCAAAATTGCTAACGTTAAGCAAAATTGATTAATGGTAACAATAGAGAAATCTCTATAGCGCAGTGCAGCGAATGCATCATGTTTCTGCATTTGAAATATCGTATGTTGATAATTTGAACATATTATAGAGTGAAATAAGCCACGATGCTGAATTTATTAGCAATGACTACCTTCTAAAAAAATGATATGAATTTTTTAGTTTGTTAAGTTGGTAATCCAAAAAAATGTTAAGAGTAGTTTTAATTTTAGTCAGCATGCTATAAAATACGCGCTTCCTTACCTGCAGGTCGATTTTGCAATGGTGCGATCGCGCCGAACAGGTGCCTAAAAGAGGTTACTATGGCTAAGTTAAAAACTCGCCGTGGTGCAGCTAAACGCTTCAAAGCGACTGCAAACGGTTTTAAGCGTAAACAAGCGTTCAAGCGCCACATCTTGACCAAAAAATCTGCTAAACGTATCCGTCAATTACGCGGCTGTGTAATGGTTCATGTTTCTGACATGAATTCAGTTCGTCGTATGTGCCCATACATCTAAGGAGATTATAAATGGCTCGTGTAAAACGTGGTGTAGTGGCTCATCGTCGTCACAAAAAAATTCTTGCTCGCGCTAAAGGTTACTATGGTGCTCGTTCACGCGTTTACCGCGTAGCGTTCCAAGCGGTAATCAAAGCTGGTCAATACGCTTACCGTGACCGCCGTCAAAAGAAACGTCAATTCCGTGCTCTATGGATTGCGCGTATCAATGCTGGTGCTCGTCAAAACGGTTTGTCTTACAGCCGTATGATCGATGGCTTGAAAAAAGCTCAAGTGATCATCGACCGTCGCGTATTAGCTGACATCGCTATGCATGATGCAGTAGCATTTGCTGCTTTAGCTGAAAAAGCTAAAGGCGCATTAGCTGCATAAGCTTAGAGATTCAAAAAAAGACCGCTTTTTAGCGGTCTTTTTTATTTTTAGTGGTTCTATTTTAAAAAGAGAAAATAATCAGAGATAAATGATGAAAGACGAAAAATTTCTAAATGATTTAATTCAAAAAGTACAGCAAGGTCACCAGTATAAATACTTATATTTCTGGGGACATACTCCTAAACAAGCGGATCTTGTTGATAAAAGCTGTTTTAGCCAGTGGTTCCCAGCGCAATTTGAAATTGAGGGTGTCGAGTACTTTACTGCTGAGCACTATATGATGGCGCAAAAAGCAAAACTATTTAATG
Organism: Acinetobacter nosocomialis; assembly: GCA_025736915.1. Lineage (GTDB taxonomy): Bacteria > Pseudomonadota > Gammaproteobacteria > Pseudomonadales > Moraxellaceae > Acinetobacter > Acinetobacter nosocomialis_A. Next base: position 2,613,551 of record CP107049.1, read on the forward strand.
ATGAAGAAATTTTTGCACGAATTTTGCAGGTTAAACATCCGAATGAAGCGAAGCAACTAGGCCGTAAAGTGCGTAATTATGATGAACAGATATGGCAAGAAAATCGTTTTGATATAGTAGTGCAGGCGAATTTTGCCAAATTCTCACAGCATCCTGAGTTGAAGAAATTCTTATTGGCAACGAAAGACCGTATTTTGGTTGAAGCATCTCCAGTCGATAAAATTTGGGGTATTGGTATGGCGCAAGACCATCCACACATCCAAGATCCATCTCTATGGCAAGGGCTAAATTTGTTGGGTTTTGCCTTAATGCATGTTCGAGAGCTGCTTTTAACTAAGTAGGTTGGTGTGAAGCTAATCAATGCTTCGCTCTAAAAAGTAATGATGTGAGGGGAGTGAATTGAAACCATTAAATGACACAGATATTCGTATAGCATCATTTAAGGATGCATTATCTATTGCAGAAGTACATGTGCAAGGTTGGAAAGAAACCTATACAGGTATGGTTAAGCAAGAAATATTAGATGAGCTTAACGTACTAGATAAAGAACAGTTATGGAAAGAGATAAGCAGAAGTCCTGATCATCAGTTATTTATCTATGCTGAAAATGGAGTAGTAAAAGGCTTTCTCGATGGTTATTTAAATCCAGAAAATAATGTTGCTGAAATTCTTGCTTTTTATCTTTTAAGAGAAGTTCAAAAGCAAGGCATAGGCCGTGAGTTATTTCAAAAGTTCTACCAATGCGCTTTAAATCAACGTTATGCTTTTATTCGTTTAGAGGTTTTTAATAAAAATCCGAGTCGCTTCTTCTATGAAAAAATGGGAGCAAAGTTAATTGATGAGGCCGAACTACCAGAGTTCGGCCTCGGAATAACAGAATTACTTTATCAATGGGAACTTTAATCTTGATTAAAGACCAAAATAATAAGCTAAGGCACAAATAATGATGGTTAGAACAATAAGCTTGATTACACCTGTTCCTCCAGCCTTATGGTGAGGTGCTTTTAAATGGGTTGTAGACTCATTCGTTGCATCAAAAGGAGAGGGTTTCTCAATAGGCTTTAATTGAGCTGTTTGATAGTGATTTGCTGCTTTCACAATCAGCTTTGCAAATAGGTCGTCAGTTTTGTGGGTAAAATTTCTTAAGTTAATAATTTGTTCTTGGTCTAAGTCTTCCCCTAAAGGATCATTTGCGGTGCGTTTCTTCTGCTCTAAATAATCTGATAAAGCCTGAGTGCGGTAGAGGAGTTGATGTGCACAATCAGCTGGGTAGTTTTCAGGAATAAGAGCAAGAGTCGGTTGATGATCTACCGAAATTTGATGTGTTGACCCATCAAAATATTTTTTCAGAAATTCTGGTTCTTCAAAACCTGCTGCATACTTACTTCGAAATAACTCAGTTTCCATAAAGTCAGCAATTTCATCCCATTGAGGTGCTTTTAAGTCAGCATCAACTTTCTTAGATAGTTTTTCGTTCAGTTCAAAACGCCAAAAAGTTTCTAAGCGTAAATCACTACGCTGATTTAAAGGCGCTTCAAATTCATTATCGCTGCTGTACCATTCGGCAAGCTCATGCCCAAAAATCCATGCGATTTTTTTATTGTTTTGATGGCTCACAATAAAATGGGTATAAGGTAAAAGTTCTACATTATTATTTGGATTTTGCTCTTCATTTAAGATTGTTGATAAGTGAAGAGAGATCTGGGTTGTTCCCTGTTTTTTGAGTGCTTCTAACCAAACTTGGAAATGTTGAGCAAGTAAATGCTGTGAAATTAAGTCACGAAACTGAAAACTATGTTGGTCAAAAATATGATGTTGTCGCCATTGGTTGAAGCTTAAATTCTGGCGAAGGTATTCATTACCGTAGGTCACAAGTGTAAGTTGTTGTTTCCAAATCTGATTGAGCGCCATAATAATTGATCTCATTGACGATAGTATTATTTTATACGTTTTATCTTTTTGTTGCCTAATACATTTTTCATGATGGATAAACTTCATCAATACGGTGAAAAACTGTTAGAATGCAGTGTTTTATTATATTTTTAAATTTGTTGCTTTGAGAGTTAATATGTCACTGGAAGCCCTGACCACAGAAGCGCTTGCTGCCATTGCAGCAGCTCAAGACCTTGTTGCACTTGATCAGGTGCGTGTGCAATTTACAGGGAAAAAAAGCCAGCTTGCAGAACAATCGAAAGCATTAGGGAAAATGGACCCTGAAGAACGTAAAGTACAAGGTGCTGCGATTCATGCTGTTCGAGAAACAATTAATAGCGCTTTAACTGAGCGTCAAACGGCATTACAACAAGCTGCGCTAGCGCAAAAACTAGCAAATGAGACCATTGATATTACTTTGCCAGGCCGTGGACAGCGCATTGGTACAGTTCATCCTGTTACTCAAGTGCAAGAACGTATTTGCCAGTTCTTTACTAAAGCTGGTTTTACGGTTGCAACAGGACCAGAAGTTGAGGATGACTATCATAACTTTGAAGCATTAAATATTCCTGGGCACCATCCTGCACGAGCTATGCACGATACTTTCTATTTCGATGCAAACCATTTGTTGCGTACGCATACTTCTGGTGTGCAAATTCGTACCATGGAAACAAGCCAGCCGCCAATTCGTATTGTATGTCCGGGCCGTGTATACCGCTGCGACTCAGACCAAACGCATTCGCCAATGTTCCATCAAATCGAAGGTTTGTACGTTGCTGAGAACACCAGCTTTGCTGAATTAAAAGGTTTATTAATTAACCTACTTAATGAGTTTTTTGAGAAAGATTTAAAAGTACGTTTCCGCCCATCATATTTCCCATTTACAGAGCCTAGTGCAGAAGTAGATATCATGGATGAGCGTGGACGTTGGTTAGAAGTATTAGGCTGTGGCATGGTGCATCCAAATGTATTGCGTGCTGCGGGTATTGATCCTGATAAATACAAAGGCTTTGCTTTTGGTTTAGGGGTAGAACGTTTTGCAATGTTGCGTTATGGCATTAATGACTTGCGTATGTTCTATCAAAATGACGTGCGTTTCTTACGCCAATTTGCCTAACATTTTTTCAGGATTAAATAAGGTTTATAAAGATGAAGATTAGCGAAAATTGGTTACGCACATGGGTTAACCCAGCCATTGATAGTGATACATTATCTGATCAGTTGACTATGCTTGGTCTTGAGGTAGATGAACTAGCACCTGTTGCTAAGCCATTTACTGGAGTTGTAATTGGTGAAGTTCTAACAGTTGAACAACATCCAGATGCAGATCGTCTACGTGTCACAACAGTGAATATTGGTTCAGGTGAACCTCTGCAAATTGTATGTGGTGCTCCTAATGTTCGTATAGGAATGAAAGCACCTGTGGCAACTATTGGCGCAGTATTACCAGGCGATTTTAAAATCAAAAAAGGTAAGCTTCGTGGTGTCGAGTCACAAGGTATGTTGTGCGGTGCTTCTGAAATCGACCTTGAAGATAAAATCGATGGTTTACTTGAATTACCTGCCGATGCTCCAGTAGGGGTAAACATTCGTGAATATTTGAAACTTGATGATAACGTCATCGATATCAGTATTACACCAAACCGTGGTGACTGTTTCAGTATCCGTGGTATCGCACGTGAGATTGCGGTAATCAACCAACTGCAAATGAATGAGCCTGAAATCAAATCAGTTGATGCGACAATCACTGATGAGAAAAAAGTAGTGATTAGCACGGATGGTGCTCCACGCTACTTAGGACGTGTAGTTAAAAACGTGAATGTAAAAGCTGCGACCCCAGAGTGGATGGAACAAGCTTTAGCACGTTCAGGAATTCGTACTCACAGTATTTTGGTTGATGTAACGAACTATGTCCTCATGGAATTGGGTCAGCCAATGCATGCTTTCGATTTAGCTAAAATCGAAGGAACTGTACACGTTCGCCAAGCTAAACCACAAGAAAAGTTGCAACTCTTGAATGATCAAGAAGTTGAGTTGCAAGAAGATGTGATGGTTATTGCAGATGACCAGAAAGCACTAGCAATCGCTGGTATTATGGGCGGTCTAGCATCAAGTGTAACTGATGATACAGCTGATATCTTCTTGGAGAGCGCATTCTTCGCTCCACTTGCGATTGCTGGGCGTGCTCGCCGTTTTGGTTTACATACAGATTCTTCGCAACGTTATGAACGCGGTGTAGATTTTGAATTGCCATTAATTGCGATGAATCGTGCTTCTCAGCTCATTCAAGAATTAGCGGGTGGTGAGTTTGGTCCTATCACTGTGGCTGAAAAAACTGATTTACTTCCAAAACGTGAAGCTATTGAACTTAAGCAAGCTCAAGTAGACCAATTATTGGGATATCAAGTTGCTGCTGATTTCATTACAGATGCTTTAACTCGACTAGGGTGTAAAGTAACTGTTAAAGCTGAAGGTGAGTGGAGCGTAGTTCCACCATCACATCGTTACGATATGGCAATTTATCAAGATTTGATTGAAGAAGTTGCACGTATTGATGGGTATGACAATATTCAGATTAGCTTACCAAGTATGGATGTTCAGCTTGCTAAGTATCAAGATCGTTTTGAAATTGCTCAACTACGCCAAACAGTAGTCACTTTGGGTTACCAAGAAGCAATCAGCTTTAGCTTTGCTGATGCAAAACTTGAAAAGCAGTTAAACCCGCAAGTAAATCCACTTATGCTAGCAAATCCAATTTCAAGTGATTTAGCAGCAATGCGTAGCACATTGCTTTCTAGTTTAATTCCTTGTGTACAATATAATTTAAATCGTCAGCAAAGCCGTGTGCGTTTCTTTGAGCTTGGTTTGCGTTTTGATTATCAAAATGCCACTTCTATTCAAGACTTAAAGCAAATCCCGACATTAGCTTTAATTGCTGTAGGTTCTCGTGAACCTGAATCATGGCATGCTAAGCCACAGCCAATGGATTTCTTTGACTTCAAAGGTGAAGTAGAAGAGGTTTTAGCTGCTGGACGTCTTAAAGTTGAATATGCTCGTTCAGAGCGTGCTTGGTTGCATCCGGGACAGTCAGCTGAAATTTTAGTTGATGGTAAATCAATTGGTTACCTAGGCCGTTTGCACCCATCTTTAGAAAATGAGCTTGATTTGAGCACAACTTGGGTTGCTGAGCTTGATCAGGCAGCAGTTTTGCAATCTTATGTATCTAATTTTACAGAATTATCACGTTTTCCTTCGGTTAGACGTGATATTGCGCTTTTAATCTCTGATAATATAAATGTTAGAGATATTCAGCAGTTAATCGAAAAAACTGGTGGAGAGCTTTTAGACTCTACTTGGTTATTCGATGTGTATACGGGGCAGGGTGTCGAAGAAGGTAAGCGCTCATTAGCGTTTGCATTATTATGGCAACATCCTTCACGTACGCTTGAAGATGCTGAAATTAAATCTGGTATGGACAATATAATCCAAGTGTTGGAAAACACTTATCAAGCGACATTGAGGGCCTCATGACAGCACTAACTAAAGCAGACATGGCTGATCATTTAAGTGAGTTAACCAGCTTAAATCGCCGTGAAGCAAAACAAATGGTCGAGTTGTTCTTTGACGAAATTAGCCAAGCGCTTATCGCGGGTGAGCAAGTTAAGCTTTCTGGTTTTGGTAATTTCGAACTTAGAGATAAACGCGAGCGTCCAGGACGTAATCCAAAAACAGGCGAAGAAATTCCGATTTCTGCACGCCGTGTAGTGACCTTTAGAGCGGGTCAGAAATTTAGACAACGCGTTGGAAATGAGCAGATCGATTGATCTGCTTTTTTTTATATTTGTGTTTGGTTCTAATTGGTTTTGAATGAATCGTATTTAAGCCTAGAGAACTGTGTATCGATATATCAGATGCTTTTGTAATGAATTTATAAAATTTTAAGCATAAAAAAAGAGGACATGAAGTCCTCTTTTTTATCTAATCTAGAATATAGATTAGTGTGCAGCAGAAGCAGCAACGTCAGAAGCAGCAGCAGCAACGTCAGAAGCAGCAGCAGCAGTTTCAGAAGCAGCAGCGTCAACAGCAGTAGCAGCTTCAGAAGCAGCAGCAGTAGCTTCAGAAGCAGCAGCTACAGCTTCAGAAGCAGCAGCAGCAGCTGGAGCTTCTTCTTTCTTAGAACAACCAACGAAAGCTAAAGTAGCAGCAACAGCAGCAGCAACAGCGAATTTTTTGAATAACATGGCATCACTCTCACAAAAAAAATTTGAGATTAAAAAAACCTAAGTTAGGCTGTTTTGCTTTTATTATTCCTAAACGTAGCTAGGTAACAACGCATGGAGCAGTCTAACTGGTCTGCCGCTATGCTATCACTGCGAATGCTGAAATACTACTGTCACCTGTCAAAAAAGCGCAGAAAAATCGAAAAAACAGACTGTTTTTTAACAGAAAAAAACAATCAAATAGATTAGATATATTGGAAAAGGTGTAAGTAAACTACTAAAAAACATAATTTTTTTATATTAAAAATATTTATTTTCAAAAGCTTAAATATATCCTTACATAAGGAATAGTAAAATGTAGTTTTGTGTAAAGCATGTCAACCAAATAAAAAAAAGCTACTCATGAGAGTAGCTTTTTTAGAACAAATTAATGATTAAGTTGAAGCTTTACGTTTCATTTGATCAAAGAAATCATCATTTGTTTTGGTTTCTTTCATACGGTCAAGTAAGAATTCCATAGCAGCCAACTCATCCATAGGATGAAGGAGTTTGCGAAGGATCCAGACTTTACGTAATTTATCTTCATCCATTAAACGTTCTTCACGACGTGTACCTGACTTCTTAATATTCATAGCAGGGAAGACACGTTTCTCAGCAATACGGCGATCAAGTGTAATTTCTTGGTTACCTGTACCTTTGAATTCTTCGTAAATTACATCATCCATTTTACTGCCAGTTTCAATAAGCGCAGTAGAGATGATTGTTAAAGAACCGCCTTCTTCGATGTTACGAGCAGCACCAAAGAAACGTTTTGGACGTTCTAATGCATGAGCATCTACACCACCCGTTAATACCTTGCCTGATGAAGGGATTACAGTGTTGTATGCACGCGCTAAACGTGTAATAGAGTCAAGTAAAATCACAACATCTTTTTTATGTTCAACAAGACGTTTTGCTTTTTCAATGACCATTTCAGCTACTTGTACGTGACGTGCAGGTGCTTCATCAAATGTTGAAGCAACGACTTCACCGCGTACAGTACGTTCCATTTCAGTTACTTCTTCTGGGCGCTCATCAATGAGTAAAACAATAAGGAACACTTCCGGATTGTTTCTAACAATAGATTGAGCAATGTTTTGAAGTAACATTGTTTTACCCGCTTTTGGCGGTGCAACAATAATCGAACGTTGACCTTTACCAATTGGGGCAACTAAGTCGACAACACGAGCAGTTAAGTCTTCTGTTGTACCATTACCTAGTTCCATAACCAATTGTTCGGTTGGGAAAAGGGGAGTTAAGTTTTCAAATAAAATTTTATTTCGAGAATTTTCAGGCGTGTCATAGTTAATCTGATTAACTTTGAGTAACGCGAAATAACGCTCACCTTCTTTCGGAGGGCGAATAGTACCTGTGATGGTATCACCTGTACGCAAGTTAAAGCGTCGGATTTGTGAGGGACTCACATAAATATCATCCGGACCTGCTAAATACGAACCTGCGGCAGAGCGCAAAAAACCAAAACCATCAGAGAGAATTTCAAGAACGCCGTCACCAAAAATTTCTTCGCCATTCATTGCATGGCGTTTCAAGATGGCAAAGATAATATCTTGCTTTCGGTTACGAGCCATACCTTCAAGGCCCATAAATTCAGCAATTTTAATTAGTTCGCCGATTGGTTTTTTCTTGAGTTCAGTTAAATTCATAAGGGTCAGAATTAGGAAAGAGTAGAGTGTGGTTTAAAAGAAGAAAAGTCGCTCGCATACAAAAAAGAGTATCGCAATTGTATTTACACAATAACAATTCAGAAGTCTGATTAACTGTTTCGAAGAGAAATGTGAAAAAACAATTTCTGTTGCCGAGTGGCGATCTTTATGTTTGTGTCTTGTAAGAAGCCGGACAGAAGACGATTCCCTTCAGTGCCTCTTGAGCATGCAATATAAGTGAGATCAGCTAATTTGTCAATTTATAGCCGAAAAAAATACGCTATAGAGATATAGCGTATTTTCATCTGTAACGTTTCTTCTTAAACGTTTTCGTCAATGAAGCTAACGAGTTTAGAGCGAGGTACAGCACCGATTTGCTGAGCTACTACTTCACCATTTTTGAAAAGTAATAAAGCAGGAATATTACGGATATTGTATTTTACTGCTGTATCTTCACAAGAAGTCACGTCAACTTTAACGATTTTTACTTTACCAGCATATTCACTTGATAAATCTTCAAGAACAGGTGCAATTGCTTTACAAGGTGCACACCAACCTGCCCAGAAGTCAACAAGTACAGGTGTTTCTGCATCTAGAACATCTGCTTGGAAGTTATCATCAGTTGTATTTACAATAGTCGCAGACATGGTACGGCTCCAATTTTTAGAAAAAAAGTGCTATCACTATATGAGGATATAATCTCTATCAGTATTACATAGCTACTTAGTTCAATGTAAGGGTTTGATGCTATTATTCAAGGCTTAACTGAATTTGTCTAATGGATGCTCACGATATTCACCATCGGCTTGTACAATCGTTTAACAAATAGAAAAATATCGATGTCTATTAATTGTTGATGAAAATGGCTTTTCAATTGCATTCTTGTGAATTACTCTAGGCGTGAATTGTTATGGGTTTAGTTCAATAATGTCTGATTTTCTGATTGATGAAGAATTACTTGCTGCCATAGATATGGGGTCGAACAGTTTTCACCTTGCAATTGCACGGGTAGATCACGGTGAAGTTAAAAAAGTGGCTTCAATGTCAGAAAAAGTACAGCTTGCGGCTGGTCTTGATGAAAATAAAAATTTAACAGAAGCAGCACAACAACGTGGATTAGCATGTTTAGCTCGTTTTGTGGGACGTTTAAGTTCTGTTCAACCCAATCGTTTAAGAATTGTGGCAACCAATGCTTTACGTCAGGCTAAAAATGGCCATGAATTTATTCAAAAAGCCGCTGAAATTTTACCCAAACCTATTGAAATTATTGCTGGTCGTGAAGAAGCACGACTGATTTACCTTGGTGTATCTCACACGATGGCTAACGGTGGACGTCGTTTAGTTGTGGATATTGGTGGGGGATCTACCGAGTTTATTATTGGCGAAGAGTTTGAGCCAATTTATACCGAATCATTACAAATGGGATGTGTAGCTTATACAAAAGCCTATTTTGCTGATGGTGAAATCACACAAAAAGCATTCGATAAGGCAGTAGTTGCTGCCCGTAAAGAACTTTCAGCAATCGCAACGACTTATAAGATGGAAGGTTGGGATACTGTTGTTGGTTCAAGTGGAACTATTAAAGCCTGTCGTCAAATTATGGTGAATATGGGGTTAAGTGACGAGCAAGAAAATGTCACTCGTGAAGGCCTCTATAAACTTAAAGATAAGTTACTTAAGTTCAAAAATATTTCTGAAATTGATTTTGAAGGACTTCGAGAAGACCGACGAGCAGTTTTGCCAGCCGGATTGGCAATTTTGTACGCAGTTTTTGAAGTATTAGAAATTGAACATTTGGCATATTCTGATGGTGCATTGCGTGAAGGTGTGATGTATGACCTGTTAGGTCGTTTTAAACATGAAGATATCCGAGATCGTAGTGTACAGGCCTTAATGGGGCGCTATAACGCTGATCCGAAACAAGCAGAGCGAGTTGTAAATACAGCTCAACAGTTATTTGATGGTGTGGCAAAACCACTTAATTTAACGAGTGAAGACAGTGACTTACTGCGCCGTGCTGCATATTTGCATGAAATTGGTTTAGCAATAAGTCATGGTGGTTACCATCGTCATGGTGCTTATTTATTACAGCATTCTGATATTCCAGGTTTCTCACAAATTGATCAAAACCATCTTTCACATTTGGTTGCTCATCATCGCCGCAAATTACGTAATGACGTAAAAAATGAAGTTTTAAAGGCTGGCGGTTATAAATTACTTTACTTAAGTTTATTACTTCGCCTTGCAGTTTTACTCAACCATAGTCGCAGTGATCAGATGCTTCCTGCCATTGAATTGACCATCGTAAATGATCAACAATGGCAGCTTAGTGTTTCTGGTGATGCCAAACAATGGCCATTGTTAGTTGCCGACTTGCATGATGAGCAAGAGCAGTTTAAGCATTGGGACATTGAATTGAATATTCAGTCGGAAAAATTTATCGATTAAAGGGATAATATTCGACCTATGAAAAAAGCTACTCAGTCCAAAGCGTGGACAACGGTTCAAATTGCACGTCATCCTGATCGTCCGCAGTTTCTAGATTATGTCGGTGAAATCTTTACAGAGTTTGATGCCTTGCATGGTGATCGTTTGTTTGGTGACGATGGTGCGATGGTAGGTGGTCTTGCTCGTTTTGACGGTCAACCTGTGATGGTCATTGGACAACACCGTGGTCGTAGTACCCGTGAAAAATTAAAGCATAACTTTGGTATGGCGAACCCAGAAGGTTACCGTAAATCTCAGCGTTTATTAGATATGGCTGAGCGTTTTAATCTTCCGGTGTTCACGTTTATTGATACGATGGGTGCATACCCAGGTGTTGGTGCTGAAGAACGTGGACAAGCTGAAGCAATTGCTACTAGCCTTGCTCAACTTTCAAGTTTGAAAGTTCCTGTTGTTGCAACAGTACTCGGTGAAGGTGGTTCTGGTGGTGCTTTGGGTATTGGTGTTGCAGACCGAGTAATTATGTTATCGCATAGTATTTATTCTGTGATTTCACCAGAAGGTTGTGCTTCTATTTTATGGAAGACTGCTGAAAAAGCAGCTCAAGCGAGTGAAGCTTTAGGTTTAACAGCAGATAAACTACAATCTCTAGGTATTGTTGAATATGTAGTAGATGAAGGTGAAGGGGCTCATTTAAACCCTGAGCGTGTTATGCAAAACCTAAAAGTGGTTTTGAAGCAAGCTTTGGAAGAGTTGCTACCAATGGATGCAAATGAACGATGCGAAGCACGTTATCAACGTTTAATGAAGTTTGGCAGCGAAAATTTAGGCATCACGTCTTAAAGCAGGCTCAAGAGTTTTCAGAAAATAGTTCTTTTCTTATTGGATGTAGTGGTGGCATGGATTCAATGCTACTACTACATTTAATGGCTCAAATTTTCCCTCAAAAGATCCGAGCAATTTACATTGATCATCAACTGCAAAAACAAAGTGCAGAATGGGGGGAATTTGTTGCCAGTCAGTCAACAAATTTAAATATTCCTTATATTATTCAAAAAGTTCAGATTTCAGATGGGAATCTGGAAGCTCAAGCACGTCAAGCACGTTATCAAGCTTATCAGCAACATTTACAAGACAATGAAATTCTATTGCTTGCTCATCATCAGCAAGATCAGGCCGAAACAGCTATTTTACGTTTATTGTCAGGTACAGGTGTAGATGGACTTGCTGCGATGCAAGCCATTGATTACCGTGAAAGCATGACAATTTGGCGCCCTTTTTTGGATCTAACACGTGAGCAAATCGCTTTTTGGACTGCTCAGCTTGAAGTTAAGTATATTGATGATCCAATGAACTATGATACCCATTATGACCGTGTGTGGTGTCGTGAAGAGCTTTGGCCATTTTTAACAAAACGATTTCCAAAAATGCAGCAGGCGCTGAGTCGAACCAGTTATCTCATGCAGGATGCTTCCGAAATTTTAGAAGAAGTTTTGAAAGCCGATTTAAAGCATTGTGGAACGGCTAAATGCTTGGATTTAATTAAACTATTAGATTTGTCATATGCCCGTCAACGTCAATTACTTTCTGCATGGATGAAGGGTGATGGGCAATATCGGCCCGCATTTGAAATGGTCGAGCGCTTAAAGACTGAAGTTATTGAATCTAAGTCAGATGCTCAAGCCGCTTTACATTGGAATCAGTTTTACTATGTTCGTTATCAAAATATACTCTATAGGTTAAGTAAACAGCTTTATCTTGCTGAAATTTTAAATCCAGTTGAAGCTGAACTCGGGCATGCATTTAAATTAGAAGAAAAATGGCAGGGAGCTTCTGGAAGTTTTCATATTCTGCCTAAAGAAATTGGTTTAAGTCATTCTTTATTAAATAAAGAATTAAAAATAATTCGACGTCAAGGCGGTGAAAAAGTCCATTTATATGGTCGTGTTGGACAATGGACATTAAAAAAAGCAATTCAAGAGGCACATATTTTGCCTTGGCTTCGTCATACAATTCAAATATTAGTCATAGATAATGTTATGCTTGGGGTTTTTACACCGAAAGGATTTTGGTTGGCTCAGTCTCCGTATTGTGAGCAAGGAGGATGGCAACCAGATTTAATTTCTCATTCTTGTGATCTGGTAAATGGCGAATATGGTTATGACAAGTGCAGTAAATAGTAATATCTGTTTTATTGGTGGTGGTAATATGGCCCAAGCGTTGATCGGCGGGCTCATTTCAAGAGGTTTGCCGCCAACACGTATTACCGTTTCAGATCCAGTTGAACAAATCCGTCATTTATTACAAGAAAAAGAAGTTCATGTAACACAAGATAATGTAGCTGCAATTAAAAATGCAGATGTTGTAGTACTTGCTGTAAAACCACAGGTTTTAGCAAATGTTCTACGCCCGTTGAAAGGCTTATTATCGGATAAACTGGTTATTTCCATTATTGCTGGTGCGGAAATTAAGACAATATCAAATCTTATTGATAGCGAACGAATTGTACGCGTTATGCCGAATACGCCAGCATTAGTTCAAACTGGCGCACATGGTATTTATGCGACTGATGTAGTTGGTGCTTCAGACCGTGAATTAACGAGTCAAATTTTAGCAGCAACTGGTTTAACAATTTGGGTAAACTCCGAAGCTCAAATTGATGCGGTAACGGCAGTTTCAGGTTCAGGTCCAGCTTATTTCTTTTACCTCATGGAAAGTATGATCCGCGCAGGTAAAAATCTAGGGCTAGATGAAAAAGTTGCAACTGCTTTAACACTTCAAACAGCATTAGGTGCGGCTCAAATGGCAATTACGAGTTCAAATACTCCGTCTGAACTACGTAAAAATGTGACTTCACCGAATGGTACAACACAAGCTGCACTTGAAGTTTTTGATCGTGCACAAATCTCTCAAAATATTCAATCTGCATTAGCTGCTGCACAGAAACGTAGCCAAGAATTGGCTCAAGAACTGAGTGACAGTGCAAAATAGCTTTAATAGGATAAGACAACTATGGGTGCAAATTCTGCGCTAATTTTTGGAATTTTAATTAACGTTGCGATTTTATTGGTCTTTTTCCGGTTCTTAATGCAATTGGCGGCAGTAAGTCCTTATAATCCTGTGGTTTTATCGACAGTAAAGGCGACGAAGATTGTTGATATTTTTGGCCGTATTTTTCCAACAGTCGCAAAAGGCCGGTTCAATTTAGCTGCGTTAGTTCTTTTAATTATTTTATATTTACTGAAAATTTTCGGTGTGATGTATCTTTCAGGTTCAATGCCAAATAGTCCGATTCATTTAGTGATTCTGACATTTGTGACGATGATCCAAGACTTGATTCGTTTCTGCCGTTATTTAATTTTCGCGACAATCATTTTGAGCTGGGTGGTTATGTTCACTCAATCTCGTTCACCTTACATTGAGGTGATTCAAGATTTGGCAGAACCATTATTAGCGCCGTTCCGTCGTTTACTACCTAATATGGGAATGATTGACTTATCACCAATTTTGGCTTTCTTGGCACTCTATATTGCCGAGATCTTAATGAATGAAGTCGCTAAAGTTCTTTTAACGGGACTGTAAGTTAATGCAATAAAAAAGGGCTGTTAATACAGCCCTTTTTTTATTTCTGCTAATTAATGGGCATCATCCCAGTTTTGTCCTTGTCCAACTTCAACCACTAAAGGCACGGAAATTTCGACAACGGATTCCATGACACTTGCGATTTGCTTAGAAAGTTCTTCGGCAATGTTTTGATCGGCTTCAAACACTAATTCATCGTGTACTTGAAGTAGTAGCTTTGCTTGATCTTTTGGCAAGATTTCATCAACTGCAATCATTGCAAGTTTAATAATATCAGCCGCACTACCTTGCAAAGGTGCATTAATCGCAGCACGTTCAGCAGCCTTACGTACCATCACATTTCGTGCATCAATATCTGGTGTATATAGACGACGGCCTAAAATGGTTTCAACAAAGCCTTGTTCCGATGCTACTTGGCGGGTACGTTGCATATATTCATAGATGCCAGGATAGCGTTGGAAATATTGCTTAATATAATTTTGCGACTCTTGACGTGTGAAGCCTAATTGACGAATTAAGCCAAATTCAGACATACCATAAAGTAGGCCAAAGTTAACGGCTTTCGCTTGACGACGTTGATCATTGGTCACATCTTCAATTGCAATACCTAATACTTCGGCAGCAGTACGGCGGTGAACGTCTTGTCCGTGCTGGAACGCATGTACTAATGCTTCATCTTGAGAGAAATGAGCCATTAAACGAAGTTCAATTTGTGAGTAATCGGCAGCCAATAGTACTCGGCCTTCTGGTGCAATGAATGCTTTACGAATTTGACGGCCAATTTGTCTACGAATTGGAATATTTTGTAAGTTCGGATCAGAAGAAGAGAGGCGGCCTGTTGCTGTGAGGGCTTGGTGATAACTCGTATGTACACGATGCGTGTCGTTATGAGATTGCTCAACTAAACGGTCCGTATAGGTACTTTTAAGTTTCGCTAAACCGCGATGCTCTAGAATAATTTCCGCCAAAGGATGTTCAATTTTTTCTAAAACACTTTCACTGGTGCTGTATTGTCCGGTTGCAGTTTTTTTACCGCCTTTGATTCCTAATTTATCAAATAGTATTTCGCCGACTTGTTTAGGTGAAGCAATATTAAAAGTTTCATCTGCAATTTCCATAGCCTGATTTTCAAGGCCTTCCATGGTTTTTGCAAATTCAACACTTAATTTATCTAAGAATGCATGATCTAAACGAATACCATCTTCTTCCATGCCTGACAAAATGCGAGCAACAGGCATTTCGATGTTGTATAAAATATTTTCTAATTCAGGGTGTGCTTTGAGCTTATTTGAAAGAACTTCATATAAACGATAGGTCACGTGTGCATCTTCTGCTGCATAGTGAGCAGCAACTTCAATCTCAATTTGATTGAAAGTCTTTTGTTTAGCCCCCTTACCAGCAATTTGTTCAAAAGTGGTGGTTAAGTGGCTTAAGTAGACACGAGCGACATCATCCATGCCGTGACGAGTCGCCGCTGCATTTAGTACATAAGATGCCAGCATGCTATCGAAATACCAGCCTTTAAGTTCTATACCGTGGTTTGCAAAAATGTGTGCATCATACTTGAGGTGATGACCAATTTTTTTAACTGCTTCATTTTCTAGCACAGGTTTAATTTGAGCCAGAACTTGTTCACGATTCAGCTGCTGCGGTGCATTTTCATAGTTATGCGCTAAAGGCACATAGTATGCATCTTGTGCATCAAACGCGATTGAAAAACCAACCATCTCGGCAATACGGTAATCAAGACTTGTAGTCTCTGTATCAATAGCAAAATGATCGGCATTTTGCATGCGTTGCCAGAGCTGATCCCATGCTTCTTGAGTTAAAACAGTATGATAATTTGCAGTCCCAAGCTGGTCATCTTGACTAGTTAAGCTTGCTTGATCTTCGGTTTCTATAGATTCAGCAGGTTTAACTTCGTTTTGAACCACTGTCTGTGATGCTTGCTGCTTATAGCTTGAACTATTTGGGTTGTTTGGATGATCAAGCGACTGTAATTGGTTTCTAAACTCAAGCTCAGTATAAAGATTACGCAGCGCTTCCACATTTGGATCGGTAAGCTTTAATTCATGCCAATCAAGTTCTAAAGGAAGATCACACACAATACTGGCTAACTGGTGATCAAGCTTAATATTGTCCAAGTTATCTTTAATATTTTGGCTAAGTTTGCCTTTAAGTTGGTCTACATTGGCAATGATATTGTCTAAAGTGCCATATTCAGTCAGTAACTTGGCTGCTGTTTTTGCACCTACGCCAGGCACACCCATGATGCCATCAGACGCATCGCCCATAAGGGTTAAGTAATCGATAATCTGATTTGGCCAAACACCAAACTTCTCAAATACCCCGTCGGTATCCATGACGCGATCTTTAAAGCTATCTTCAAGTTTTACATGGTCATTGACGAGCTGAGCCATGTCTTTATCTCCAGTTGAGATAAGTACATGATGGCCCTCGAGTACGGCACGTTTAGCAAGTGTGCCGATAATGTCATCAGCTTCAGCACCAGGAAGACTATATAAAGGAATTCCTTGCGCTTTAATTAATGCATGCAAATATGGAATTTGTTGAGATAACTCTTCAGGCATGGTTGGGCGATCACCTTTATAAATAGGTGAAAGCTTATGACGGAAAGTTGGCTCAGGCGTATCAAAAATGACAGCCATATGTGTTGGCTGCATACGGCGCATCAGTTTTTGAATTGCAGAAATTGCCCCACGTATTGCATTGGTATGTAACCCTGTAGAGGTCGTCAATGGTGGTAATGCATGATATGCACGAAATAAAAAATAGGACCCATCAACCAAGACAAATGGTGGCATTGAACAATTCCTTAATTTGAATTAGGGGTATTTTACGTGAAAACGGCTATGAATGCAGGATTATGATTTTTGCAGTATTTTGTATGTATAAATATACGCTTGTATTGGCTTGAAGTAAGATGACATGTAATGAAGGTGTCATATTGCTAAGCCCATGTATAAAAAAGACAAACAGGGAATGATCGTCGTTTTGATCGCTTTGACTTTGTTTTTAGCCATTTCAATTGGTTTTAAATTTCAGAGTGCCGTTGTTGCTTTATCTATTGCGCTGACTGTCATACTGGTTCAGTTTTTATCAAATCTGCACCAACGTTTAATTCATTTAGAACAACAGTTTTCTCAGCAGAAAACGCCACTTTATTCTATTCATATGCAAAGAACAGTAATTTATGCAGCCGCCTTGGTTGCATTAGTTGCTTATATCAATCATTGGATGTGGATTGCTGGCGGAGCTTTGCTGGTTTTATTGTTATGTTTGATTCAAACCATCAGTGCATTTCATACTCGTCTATTGTTCCTTGAGTCAGCAAAGCAAAATGTTCATGTGGATGAAACCATAAATACAGAAGTTATAAATCCTGTAATAGAACAAGTTAGTTCCAATAATACGGATACGCTAGTCCCAGCAGAAGCGGCACCTTTAAATCAAACAGAACAACCAGCACATGTACAAACCACATGGTGGCAACCAGCACTCGATTGGATGGTTCATGGCAATCCAATTTTAAGAGTTGCTGTTGCTGTGCTTATGGTTGGGGTGGTGCTCTTGCTGCGTTTTGCAAGCGAACACTGGCAGTTAAGCTTAGGTGTAAAACTTGGTTTTATTGCCATTGCTGGTGGTGTGTTAACGGTATTTGGATATATCTTACAAAAGAAAAACCAGCTTTTTGCTGTGGCATTACAGGGTGTAGGGCTTGCGGTTGTGTTCCTGACGCTTGTGTTCTCACATCATTTTGGTGTGATTGCCAATATCACTACAGCAAGTATTTTATTTGCTATTTTATTAGCAATTACGGTATTCCTGAGCTTAAAACAGCAAGCAATTTATTTAGCAATATTAGCACTCGGTATGGCTTATGCGGCTCCTTTGGTTATTCCGCAATATCGCCCAGATGTGATTTTCCTGTTTAGCTATTACTTTGTAATTAACCTTGCGGTTGCTGCTGTTAATTTTATTCAGCCTTGGAAAGTTTTAAATCAAATTGCTTTTTTTGCCACAATGTTTATTGGTGGTAGTGCAATCGCATTTTATGCAGAACCCGCAAAGTTTGACACATTAGACTGGATCTTATGGCTCCATATTTCACTCTTTATTTGGCTCAGTGTTCGTTATAGCCAAAATATATCTCGGACTTCAGCACATGAAAAACAAGAGGGCATTCGTTTACCACCACTCTTAGATGTGGGCCTTATTTTTAGTGTTCCTGTATTAGGTTTTACGCTTCATGCCTATTTAGTGCATGAGTCTACTCAAGCGTTGACGATTGGAGCTGCTGTTTTAGCTGGTACTTATGCGGTATTAACTTTCTGGATTAAAAAAACTCATCCTCAGCTTTCGGTCCTTGCAAAAAGCTTTTTCATCCTCGCGGTTGCATTTTTTGCCTTAATTTTTCCACTTGCAAAAGGAGCACATTGGACGGCAATTGGTTGGGTTGCGCAAGGTACGGCTTTAATAGTGTGGGGCGTAACTGAACGCTACCGTTTAAGCCGATATATTGGCGTGATTTTAGTTTTACTCAGCTCACTTGCACTGTTTTATCAGGTTTGGGCGAATGAAGAGTTTCCAACGCTAAGCACTAGTATTTATGCAATTGCCCAATTTATTTCGGCCTTTTATTTATTGCAATACAACAGTAAAGAGCAACGCTATTTTAGCGCAAGCATGTTTAGTGGCATTTTCTTATGTTTAGGCATGTACGCGGGCGCTGTAGCTGGGGTAGAAATAATGGCATGGCATCATCATGCTTTGAGTCCGTATTTGATGTTCGCCGTAGCCCTAATCGCAATATTTAGCGCAGTCGTACACTATAAATTACGTATGCACTGGGAGAGCTTGCAGTTAATTTTAATTAGCCTATTGCTGTTGTTGATTTTGGGTGAGGCCTTTACAAGTCAAGTCTTTATGTTGTTTAAATGGGTGGACTCATTACAGCAAACTACTTTTCTAGTCGCTACCATTATTCTTAGCAGCTTATTTATTATGGCTCAACCGCAGTCGGGTGAATCTGGATACTTAAAAGTCTGGGCTGGTTTAAGCTGGTTATCATTGGCGATTGTTGGAGTGGCTATTTTCCCACAAATGCCAATTGTGGCTTTGGCTTTTATTCCTGTGGTTTATTCGCTTTGGGCGTATAAGGCTCATAAAACGACACTATTGCATCAAATTCCAGTGTGGTGTTTAAACTTAATTTGGTTGCTTGTAGTGAGTGTTGATAGCCACTCTGCTGAGTATCTTTATTTTGTTCCTTTAATTAACTTAACTGATTTTCTTTCAATTGCGGTATTTGCAGGTCTACTCTTTATTATTTACCAGCATGATTTTGATCAAGATAAATCACTGGAGTGGACTTTTAAAATTACAACAATTCTAGTGGGGTTGTTGGTATTCAGTAGTGTGGTGGTCAGAGGCTTGCACTATTACTGGGCAACACCGCTATGGGGCGCTGCAATTTGGACAAACGGAATAGTCCAGTTAAGTTTGACATTGCTCTGGGTTATTTTGGCATTTGTATTGACTACATTCTCTAGTCGAAAAATGATTCGTCAACTCTGGTTTGTAGGTGCTGCACTTTTAGGGATTGTTGTATTAAAGCTAATTTTGCTTGATCTATCGCAAAGTGCGACATTAACTCGAGTTATTTCGTTTATTGGAGCAGGTGGGGTAATGTTGATTATTGCTTATCTTGCACCATTACCCCCGTCGTCTACCGCGCAGAAGAATCAAGAGCCTAAGCTTTAGGCTCTTGTTTTAATTCCTTTTGATTACTATATTGATCGATATCATCGTCAGCAAAAATATTAGATGGTCGATCAATCAAGCCCATTTTAGGAACAGGAATTTCGATTCGGTTATCTAAAAATCCATTACGAATACGTTCTTGCATTTCATCTCGAACTTTTAAAGAGTTTTCTTGTCGACACCACATTGTAAATAAAAGCTCAATCGATGATTCCCTAAAGGCAGTAACCGTAACTGCCGGTTTTGGATCATCTAATACGAGTGGATAATTTGACGCGACATTCAGTAAAACCTCACGAACTTTAATAATGTCTTCGTGAAAGTTAATTGCCAAAGTAATTGGAATACGCCGTATGGGATATTTAGATAAGTTGTGTACAGGCGCACGAATGAGTTGTTCGTTTGGTAAGCGAATATAGACGTTATCTAGCGTAAGTAACTTTACCGAAAGCAAATCAATAGAGATGACTTCACCTTCGATGGTATTGCCACGAATAAGAGTAATTTGAATGGTATCACCGACTTCAAATGAACCTTCCCCAATCAAAAATAAACCACTAATCAGGTTGCTGGCAGATGTTTGCGAAGCAAAACCAAGTGCTACTGTTAAGATCCCCGCTGCCCCTAGGAATACACTGAGTTTAAATCCTGCCTCTTTTAAACTCGTCATAATGAAGAGTAAGAAAATAAAATAGAAAATACCACGGCGCCATACAAGGCGTTGATGAGCATTAAAGCGTGAGCCAATGGTTCTAATAAATGTATTTGAAATAATACGAGCAAGAACAAAACCAATAAAACACAGTACAACACCGACTAAAATTTCACTAATACGTTCGGTGTTAATATTGGTAAATATACTTTTGAGACTATCAGCGATATCTCTAGGAATATTTGAATCAGCCATAGAACCCCCTTAGAAAAATGAATCAAACATATTAAATAGTGCACCACCAGGTGAACGGGGGGGATGTACGTAAGTCACTTCACCTGCAAGAGGAGGCGTACGGTTTTCAATACGAATGCGGGCAGGGCGGTCAGACCCTTCATAATAAACTTTAATCTGTGAGGTCCATAAGCGACCCGTACTTTCACTATAAAATAGCGGTAGGGCAGTCACTGGTACATTCATGCGGTCAAAGCGTAATTGATGATTACTGGTATTATGAAAATCGATCGGCGTAACTGCACGAAAAGCACGTGGGGTTAATAGATTTAAATCGGTACGACCATCAACAGAGGTTGCATAACAAATTTCACCTTGCTGGGCATTGGGACCAAACCATGTATCTTTAGGCTGAATCACAGGAATCTCAAATAAAGGTTCATGCTGACTTTCAACTAAACCGGCAATCCAGAGAGGAGTACTAATATAAAGAGTCCCACGTTGACCTGCTGGAATATAAATCGGATCAACAGGTTTAATAACCACAGAACGATCTGCCAGACGTGGCATAAGTAAAAATTCTGAATTGGTCTTTCGAAACATATACCGTTCGACTTGAACATTATGTGGAAAAGCAAAATGTGGGTCGGCAACTGGATGCCAATCTTGCTCATTATCATCTTGAAGAGAAGGACGATAATATTCGATACGCCATTCTTTTATGCCACGCGTTAAACGAAAGAGCATTGAACCGAATTGCCATGCTTTGGATTGGTTAATTTCAAAGTGCTGTTCACCCCACCATTTTAAAGAATTTTGGGGGTGAGGCTGATATTCATTATTTTCAAACAAGACGTAAAATTCCTCTACCGAGTTGTTAAACAGACTTCACGCTGTAATCTGCTTAGAGTACACTCAAAATCATCTTACTCATCATTATAAATTGTGATGCAAATATTGAAACAAATACAAGTTCCATATAGTTTTGCCAAGCGTCATGGTGTTTTATTTCGTTATGACGGTGATCAAGTTTTTATTGTTAGACGTCAAAATACAGAAAAAATTGCATTGCAGGAAGCAAGACGAATTTTGGGGAAGCCTGCACATTATCAGTTATGTACTGAACAAGAGTTTAATAGCCTATTAAGTACGAGTTATGCAGGGGATACAGGCGAATCTCAACAAGTAGCTGCGGGCTTAGAAGACCATCCGGATTTATTAAGCCTTGCAGATCAGGTGCCTGAAACAGAAGACTTAATGGATCAAGAGGATGATGCGCCTATTGTGCGTCTGATCAATGCACTTCTCTCTGAGGCAATCCGTGTAGGTGCTTCAGATATTCATATTGAAGCTTTTGAAAAGAAATTATCTGTACGTTTACGGGTAGATGGTCAATTACGCGAGATTGTACAGCCCCGCCGTGAACTGGCCCCGTTACTTGTTTCACGTATTAAAGTTATGGCAAAACTCGATATTGCCGAAAAGCGTGTACCGCAAGATGGACGTATTTCTTTACGTCTTGCTGGACGTGAAGTGGATGTGCGTGTATCAACTTTGCCTTCGTCTCATGGCGAGCGAGTAGTTATGCGTTTGCTTGATAAACAAGCGGGTCGTCTTAATATGACTCACTTGGGTTTAATGGCAAGTGACTATGAACGTTTAACTCAATTGGTGCATCGTCCACACGGTATTATTTTGGTCACAGGGCCTACCGGTTCGGGGAAAACGACCACCTTATACGCAGCTCTATCTGATCTAAATGACAATACCCGTAATATCTTAACTGCCGAAGATCCAATCGAATATCAACTCGAAGGCATTGGTCAAACCCAAGTGAATACCAAAGTGGATATGACATTTGCTCGTGCTTTAAAGGCAATGTTACGTCAAGACCCAGATGTAGTCATGGTCGGTGAGATTCGTGATTTAGAAACTGCTGAAATTGCAGTACAAGCGTCGTTAACAGGTCATTTGGTTTTATCGACACTACATACCAACACTGCTATTGGTGCAGTTACTCGGCTTAAAGATATGGGGATTGAACCCTTCTTATTATCAAGCTCTTTAATTGGGGTGGTTGCTCAACGTTTGGTTCGTACCTTATGTCCACATTGTATGACATGGCGTGAAGCCGATACTTTTGAAAAGCAGGTTTTTCAGCATATTTCGCATGAGCCAACTTTAAAGATACCAGAAGCTCAAGGGTGTGATCAGTGTTCTCATTTAGGGTTTAATGGCCGTACGGCTATTTATGAAATTGTACCTATTGATGAACCGATGCGTCGTCTTATTCATGGCAATGCAGCTGAGTTTGAATTAGAAAACCATGCTCGCCAGTACTCGGGTTCTATTCGTGATGATGGCTTGCGCAAGGTAATTTTAGGTAAAACCACACTTGAAGAAGTATTGCGTGTAACCAATGAAGCAAATGAAGCATAATCTGTAAGATATAAAAAATGCCCGATTTAACTCGGGCATTTTTGAAATGACAAAAATTATTCAGTCACAATATTAAAAGTCACATCAATATTGTTGCGAGTCGCATTAGAATATGGGCAAACAATATGAGCTGCTGCAACTAACTTCTCAGCTTCTTCACGGTCCATACCAATTAAGTAAACATTTAACGTTACTTCAATACTAAAACCTGTAGGAATTGGACCAATACCAACTTCACCTTCAACATAAGCATCTTTGCTAATATTAAATTTATCGCGGTTTGCAACGAATTTTAAAGCACCCAAAAAGCATGCTGAATAACCAGCTGCAAATAATTGTTCTGGGTTAGTTACAGCACCACCAGCGCCGCCCATTTCTTTAGGCACACCAAGTTGTACGTCTAATACACCGTCTGATGAAGTTGCACGACCATCACGGCCACCAGTTGCTTTAGCTTTTGCACGATACACAACTTTTTCTAAAGACATCTTATAATTCCTAAATTAAATTGAATACAAATATATCGTACACGACTTAATTATTTTGACAAGCCAAAATTGTAAAAAAATGGGTGATTATTTAGCTATATTTGTACGAAGTTGTGTCAGCTGATCTTTCAGATCAAGTAGGGTGGTCATGTCACAAGAACTTGCTTCTAAAATATGAGCAGGAATATTTACGGCTTGTTCTTTAAGTATTTTCCCTTTTTCACTTAGGGTAATAATCACTTGGCGTTCATCTTCTTTTGAACGAGTGCGATTCACAAGTTGCATTGCTTCTAATTTTTTTAAAATGGGAGTTAAGGTAGAAGATTCTAAAAATAGTTTGTTGCCAATTTCTGAAACGGTAACCTCATCTTTTTCCCATAGAACCAACATCACCAAATATTGAGGATAAGTAATGCCTAATGGAGTCAAAAGTTTTCGATAAAGCTGATTAAGTGCTAAATTTGTTGAGTAAATGAGGAAACATAATTGATTCTCAAGCTTTAAATTTTGACAGTCTTGGTCCATATATTCCTCAGAAAACTAAAAGATGCTTTTCTAGTATATCGCTTTATGTCTGATTTCTTAAATGCTCATAATTCTGAGCTATCGATAAAAATGAGATAACGCAAAAAAAAAGAGTAATCGAAAGATTACTCTATAACTTTAAAATATGAACTTTAAACAGTTACCAGAGATCGGCAATTTTCTTCATTAAACGAGCACGGTATTTTGCAGTTGGGTTATTTTCATTGCGTTGCTGTTCTTGTTCATAGAAATCTTGCCAAGCTGTGATCATTTCTAAGGTTGTTCCTTGTTTTTTAATCATAGAAACATCAGCAGGTTGAATATTTTCTAAACGTTGCCTTGCGCCTTCGGCACCCGTTCCCCAGCCAATAATCCGCTGACCAAAAGCAGGTAGAGGAATGTTTTTGGGAGTAGGTGGAATAACATCTTGTTTCAGCTGAAAATTTGGAGAAATAAAATGATTCGTTGCACCAAACTCAGCTGCATAACAGTGAATATTTGTCCCTAAGCAAAAAATGCTAAATAAGTATTTCCACATGAATAATTAAGCTTTTAATAGTGAATTAATTTACGATGCGTCATTAAAGGCATTGATGTGCGAACAAGTTCCTGAGCAGATAAATCAAGAGGTACAGTAATTAAACCATTGCCTTCATATTCAATCATACTTAAAACTTGTCCACGGCTATCAGTTGCTCCTGCATGTCCCCACGTTTGACGTTTTTCCCCATGCCAACCTTGTTGCGCTGCTCCTAGAACATAACATTGACTGTCCATTGCACGTGCTTGTAACAAAAGCTGCCAGTGCATTTGTCCTGTTGTATAGGTAAATGCTGCTGGAGCAGTCAATAAATGAGCGCCTTGTTGTCTGAGAGTTAAAGCTAACTCAGGAAAACGCAAGTCATAACATACCATTAGCCCAATATTGCCAAAAGGGGTAGATGTGACTACAACGTCTGTTCCAGGTTCAAAGAAACGAGATTCTTGATATCCACCAACTGCATCGCCAACTTGCACATCGAATAAATGTATTTTGTCGTAGCGTGCTTCTGTACCTTCAGGACTGATACATAGGCTTACTGTGCGCACGCGGCCATCTTGTATGATAGAACCATCTGGACGAAATGGGCACGGCAGAGTACCTGCAACAATCCAGATCTGATATTGATGCGCAAGTTTCTCAAGTCTTTGCTGGATCGATTCAAATTGCTCAGCTGTTTCACGCTGTTTGCCAGCAGCGAAACATACAAAGTTTTCGGGGAAAACAATTAAGCTGGCATTTTGAGCACTGCTTTGCTGAATCAATGACTCGATTATTTGAAAGTTGCTTTCAATGTCATCTTGAGAATTCATTTGGACAACTGAAACAAGAGTCATATACAAATCCAGATTAGCAATAAAATTTAGGCATTTTGCTTATCAGATACTTGTTCAAGCGTGTCTTGTTCTTTCTGCAATTGCTTAACAAGTGGCTCAAACATATTCTGATTATTTGCATTGAGTTTCATCAATGTCTTATGTGCATCCAGAACAGTTCTTAGCATCGCATTATGAGTAATGTGTTCATCCGTTAACGTTAAAGTGCAAACGCTAGGATCACCACAATAATTCAGAATGACAAAAACCTGCCCTAGCCCCATGCTGTTGGCTAAGGTTGTGATATCTGGATTGGTAGATAGCATCACAGCTTGAATATGATGAGTCTGTTTCAGTTTTAAACCTAGCTTGGCTAGGATACCTAATACAGTACTATCAATAAATGTTGTTTGGGTTAAATCAACGATTGCACCAACAACATTCTCTTGCTGTTCAATTCTGTTTAAAAGTTTGTCTAGACTTATACAAGAATGGGCTCGCACTTCACCAATAAGTTTGAAAATATGCGTTCCATTTAAGCTTGCATATTCAACATGACCTGTTGACATATAAATGCCATTTTCAGAGAAGGATAGAAAAATTATCACATAGTGCCATCTCAGACTCAAGAGTCCTTAAGTCGTATATTTTTTAATTTATTGATTTTTAAATTAATTCATTCGACAAAGACTAAAGATGGCAATGTCATCAGCAACATGATCAGGGGCTTGGAATGATTGATTTTGCAAATGTTGGACCAATTGTTGAAATTGATCATTCAATCCACCATCAAATGGTTCTAGTGCTCCATCTGAACAAACAATGAAACGCGCATGACGATTTAATGTACAAACATGTTCTTCAACTTCCAATTCGTCAGTTAAGCCCAGAGGAAAGCTACTAGTCGTTAAAATTTTTGGAGGTTGATTAGGTTCAAAAATAATTGGAGGAGGGTAGTGTCCTGCACTAGACCAGCGAAGATTATGTGTTTCAAGATTTAAAATACCGACCACGATCGTAATATGTTTTTCAATATTCTCTTGAACGAGCATTCCATTTAATTTTTTAATCAACTGTCGGGGTGTTTTTGAACGGCCATGAAATGCAGCCATCCATGAAGTTAATAAACTGCTTGTGACACCGTGTCCAGATACATCGGCAAGATAAAATAAAACTTCTTTATCATTTAATTTCCAATAATCATACCAGTCACCTGATAGATAAGCGGAAGGTTGAAAAAAAGTTTCAACTTCATAATTTAATAAATCAATAGGATTTGGTAATAATCGTTTTTGTAATTCTGCTGCCGAAGGTAAGTCACGACTATCTTGATTACGTTTATATTGAGCATCAATTCTTGTTAATGCTTTATTTAAATCTTGAGGTAACTGGTTCCATACCCATCCAGCAAGAGCACCTGCTTCCCATGCCTGAGCTAAAGCACTACCTTCATGTTCAAAAGCGATCACAATTGTAGGCAAACGCCATTTATGAGTCAGGAAATCTTGTACATCTGCAATTGCAATAATTGTTGGGTCATATAAATCGAGATCATCTATGTGAATGACTTGTAAGTCTGGTAATGCATCCAGAGCTTGCTCTAATAAAGGGATAGAGCGGGTCGGTTTAATAAAATACATAGAAGATATGGTAGTCCTTTTACAAGATCACTTTATCCATCATAGAGGATGTATGATCAAAATCAAGGTATTGCCTTTTTATATAAACAGCACAATACCCTGATTTCTTCTTTAATTATTTTTTAGTTTTAGTATGACTATCGTCTGGAACATCTTCAGATTCGTCATCATCAATGAAAGATACATCTGCTGAATTACCTTTTTTCTCAGCAATCTGGAATGCCTTACGTTGGAGATATAAATCGCGAATCATCGCATATTGATCACCTTGTATCGTTTGATCCAAATCTAAATATTGAGCACGTGTATCAATGGCCTGTAACACATTGGTTGACCAGTAAAGACCATCTTGGTTATCCATAATGTACTTTTGTGGACGAGCCTGAGAATCTACAGCTAAGCCAATACCATCACGTAATGTGCTTGGTCCAAAGAAAGGCAACATCAAAAATGGTCCAGAAGGAACGCCATAGTAACCAAGAGTGACACCAAAGCTTTCATCTTCAGGCGGAAGACCTAAGCGACTAGCAGGGTCAGCTAAACCTAAAGTTGTTAATGTGTTAACAGTAAATCGACCAAATGTCTTTGCTGCACGTCCAGGGCGTCCTTGAATTAACTGGTTAACAGCATTCCACGGCTCTCCAAGATTTTTGCGGAACTGGCGATAAGAGCCACGCACATCTTCTGGAGTTTTCTCATTATATTGAACTGCAACGGGGCGAAGAATATTGCGGTCTAACATGTCATTAAAAGAATAAATCGGACGGTTTAATGACTGTAATGGGTCTTTTACTGTATCCGGTTGAGCGGCATTTGCATTGATTTTTAAATCTTTAGCTTTTAGACCTTTCAAATCTTTAATAATTTGTGAACGGGGGCGGCCCTGCTGAGCCTCTGTAGAAGTAGCATCTTCCGAACTAGCGGCAGATTCTTCAGTAAGATTTTCCTGAGCGTGTGCTGAGGTATAAAGACCCACAGTTAATAAGCTCGATAATAGTAAATTAGAATAATTCATATAATTCCTTAACCGCTAGCCAGGCTCTGTTCAATATGCAGTTGGATAGAGATATATTTTAATACAGAAGCGATAAGCTATTATCAATGTAAAATTGGTCAAATAATATAGAAAAATAACTAAAAAGCCTAAAAAGTGACCGGTTGAATAATAAAATATGAGAAAGGGCTTGCAACTGGATCTTAATGGTCTATAATGCACATCCATCGGCGGTGATGCAGATAGAAACTTGTTGAAAAACAGTTACTTGTGATTAAGTTGGTTACTTTAAGTGATGAATTTGATGATAAGGTGGTTTGGAAAATAAGTTTTAAAAATATCGAAATTACCTGTTGACTTTTAAGAGATTAAGAGTAATATAGCCGACCTAGCTTGCTGGTGACGAACCAGGAAGAAGATCATTAAGAGAATTGAAGAACAACTTGTGTGGATTTTTACTGATTGATTAATCGAAATAATTTTCATTGATTGATTGGTTTAAATTACTCGAAGTTTATTTGAGCGAAATTTAAGTCAGTAATTGATGAGCCAGAATTGGTACCTTGTCTTTAAATAAGGTACAAAATGATTTTAACTGAAGAGTTTGATCATGGCTCAGATTGAACGCTGGCGGCAGGCTTAACACATGCAAGTCGAGCGGAGAGAGGTAGCTTGCTACTGATCTTAGCGGCGGACGGGTGAGTAATGCTTAGGAATCTGCCTATTAGTGGGGGACAACATCTCGAAAGGGATGCTAATACCGCATACGTCCTACGGGAGAAAGCAGGGGATCTTCGGACCTTGCGCTAATAGATGAGCCTAAGTCGGATTAGCTAGTTGGTGGGGTAAAGGCCTACCAAGGCGACGATCTGTAGCGGGTCTGAGAGGATGATCCGCCACACTGGGACTGAGACACGGCCCAGACTCCTACGGGAGGCAGCAGTGGGGAATATTGGACAATGGGCGCAAGCCTGATCCAGCCATGCCGCGTGTGTGAAGAAGGCCTTATGGTTGTAAAGCACTTTAAGCGAGGAGGAGGCTACTCTAGTTAATACCTAGGGATAGTGGACGTTACTCGCAGAATAAGCACCGGCTAACTCTGTGCCAGCAGCCGCGGTAATACAGAGGGTGCAAGCGTTAATCGGATTTACTGGGCGTAAAGCGCGCGTAGGCGGCTAATTAAGTCAAATGTGAAATCCCCGAGCTTAACTTGGGAATTGCATTCGATACTGGTTAGCTAGAGTGTGGGAGAGGATGGTAGAATTCCAGGTGTAGCGGTGAAATGCGTAGAGATCTGGAGGAATACCGATGGCGAAGGCAGCCATCTGGCCTAACACTGACGCTGAGGTGCGAAAGCATGGGGAGCAAACAGGATTAGATACCCTGGTAGTCCATGCCGTAAACGATGTCTACTAGCCGTTGGGGCCTTTGAGGCTTTAGTGGCGCAGCTAACGCGATAAGTAGACCGCCTGGGGAGTACGGTCGCAAGACTAAAACTCAAATGAATTGACGGGGGCCCGCACAAGCGGTGGAGCATGTGGTTTAATTCGATGCAACGCGAAGAACCTTACCTGGCCTTGACATAGTAAGAACTTTCCAGAGATGGATTGGTGCCTTCGGGAACTTACATACAGGTGCTGCATGGCTGTCGTCAGCTCGTGTCGTGAGATGTTGGGTTAAGTCCCGCAACGAGCGCAACCCTTTTCCTTATTTGCCAGCGAGTAATGTCGGGAACTTTAAGGATACTGCCAGTGACAAACTGGAGGAAGGCGGGGACGACGTCAAGTCATCATGGCCCTTACGGCCAGGGCTACACACGTGCTACAATGGTCGGTACAAAGGGTTGCTACACAGCGATGTGATGCTAATCTCAAAAAGCCGATCGTAGTCCGGATTGGAGTCTGCAACTCGACTCCATGAAGTCGGAATCGCTAGTAATCGCGGATCAGAATGCCGCGGTGAATACGTTCCCGGGCCTTGTACACACCGCCCGTCACACCATGGGAGTTTGTTGCACCAGAAGTAGCTAGCCTAACTGCAAAGAGGGCGGTTACCACGGTGTGGCCGATGACTGGGGTGAAGTCGTAACAAGGTAGCCGTAGGGGAACCTGCGGCTGGATCACCTCCTTAACGAAAGATTGACGATTGGTAAGAATCCACAACAAGTTGTTCTTCATAGATGTATCTGAGGGTCTGTAGCTCAGTTGGTTAGAGCACACGCTTGATAAGCGTGGGGTCACAAGTTCAAGTCTTGTCAGACCCACCATGACTTTGACTGGTTGAAGTTATAGATAAAAGATACATAACTGATGATGTAAGCTGGGGACTTAGCTTAGTTGGTAGAGCGCCTGCTTTGCACGCAGGAGGTCAGGAGTTCGACTCTCCTAGTCTCCACCAGAACTTAAGATAAGTTCGGATTACAGAAATTAGTAAATAGAGATTTCGGTCTTGGTTTATTAACTTCTGTGATTTAAGTATCACGGTATTAAGCATGACCTGACGAAGGCGTGTTTACTCATTAACAGATTGGCAAAATTGAGTCTGAAATAAATTGTTCACTCAAGAGTTTAGGTTAAGCAATTAATCTAGATGAATTGAGAACTAGCAAATTAACTGAATCAAGCGTTTTGGTATATGAATTTAGATTGAAGCTGTACAGTGTTTAAGTACACAGACAACAGATAGTAGCGATGAAGAATCGCACGGACAACACTCACTTGTAGGTGTTGACGACTGTTTGGGGTTGTATAGTCAAGTAATTAAGTGCATGTGGTGGATGCCTTGGCAGTCAGAGGCGATGAAAGACGTGATAGCCTGCGAAAAGCTCCGGGGAGGCGGCAAATATCCTTTGATCCGGAGATGTCTGAATGGGGGAACCCACCTACTTTAAGGTAGGTATTGCAACATGAATACATAGTGTTGCAAGGCGAACGAGGGGAAGTGAAACATCTCAGTACCCTTAGGAAAAGAAATCAATTGAGATTCCCTCAGTAGCGGCGAGCGAACGGGGATCAGCCCATTAAGTTATGTGTGTTTTAGTGGAACGCTCTGGGAAGTGCGAACGTAGAGGGTGATATTCCCGTACACGAAAGGGCACACATAATGATGACGAGTAGGGCGAGGCACGTGAAACCTTGTCTGAATATGGGGGGACCATCCTCCAAGGCTAAATACTCCTGACTGACCGATAGTGAACCAGTACCGTGAGGGAAAGGCGAAAAGAACCCCTGTGAGGGGAGTGAAATAGATCCTGAAACCGCATGCATACAAGCAGTGGGAGCCGACTTGTTCGGTGACTGCGTACCTTTTGTATAATGGGTCAGCGACTTATATTCAGTAGCGAGGTTAACCGTATAGGGGAGCCGTAGAGAAATCGAGTCTTAATAGGGCGTTTAGTTGCTGGGTATAGACCCGAAACCAGGCGATCTATCCATGAGCAGGTTGAAGGTTGGGTAACACTAACTGGAGGACCGAACCCACTGTCGTTGAAAAGCCAGGGGATGACTTGTGGATAGGGGTGAAAGGCTAATCAAGCCTGGTGATAGCTGGTTCTCCCCGAAAGCTATTTAGGTAGCGCCTCGGACGAATACCATAGGGGGTAGAGCACTGTTTCGGCTAGGGGGTCATCCCGACTTACCAAACCGATGCAAACTCCGAATACCTATGAGTACTATCCGGGAGACAGACTGCGGGTGCTAACGTCCGTAGTCAAGAGGAAAACAATCCAGACCGCCAGCTAAGGCCCCAAAATCATAGTTAAGTGGGAAACGATGTGGGAAGGCATAGACAGCTAGGAGGTTGGCTTAGAAGCAGCCACCCTTTAAAGAAAGCGTAATAGCTCACTAGTCGAGTCGGCCTGCGCGGAAGATGTAACGGGGCTAAAACTATGTGCCGAAGCTGCGGATTTGACATTAGTCAAGTGGTAGGGGAGCGTTCTGTAAGCCGATGAAGGTGTATTGAGAAGTATGCTGGAGGTATCAGAAGTGCGAATGCTGACGTGAGTAACGACAAAACGGGTGAAAAACCCGTTCGCCGAAAGACCAAGGGTTCCAGTCCAACGTTAATCGGGGCTGGGTGAGTCGACCCCTAAGGCGAGGCCGAAAGGCGTAGTCGATGGGAAATTGGTTAATATTCCAATACTTCTGTGTAATGCGATGAGAGGACGGAGAAGGTTAAGTCAGCCTGGCGTTGGTTGTCCAGGTGGAAGGATGTAGGTATGTATCTTAGGCAAATCCGGGGTACTCTATACTGAGATCCGATAGCAAGCTGTACTTGTACAGTGAAGTGGCTGATACCATGCTTCCAGGAAAAGTCTCTAAGCTTCAGTTACACAGGAATCGTACCCGAAACCGACACAGGTGGTCAGGTCGAGTAGACCAAGGCGCTTGAGAGAACTCTGCTGAAGGAACTAGGCAAAATGGTACCGTAACTTCGGGAGAAGGTACGCTGTTGTTGGTGATGGAACTTGCTTCCTGAGCTGATGACAGCCGCAGAAACCAGGCCGCTGCAACTGTTTATTAAAAACATAGCACTCTGCAAACACGAAAGTGGACGTATAGGGTGTGATGCCTGCCCGGTGCTGGAAGGTTAATTGATGGGGTTAGCGTAAGCGAAGCTCTTGATCGAAGCCCCAGTAAACGGCGGCCGTAACTATAACGGTCCTAAGGTAGCGAAATTCCTTGTCGGGTAAGTTCCGACCTGCACGAATGGCATAATGATGGCGGCGCTGTCTCCAGCAGAGGCTCAGTGAAATCGAAATCGCTGTGAAGATGCAGTGTACCCGCGGCTAGACGGAAAGACCCCGTGAACCTTTACTGCAGCTTGACACTGAACTTTGACCTTACTTGTGTAGGATAGGTGGGAGGCTTTGAAGTTGGAACGCTAGTTCCAATGGAGCCGTCCTTGAAATACCACCCTGGTAATGTTGAGGTTCTAACTCTGTCCCGTTATCCGGGACGAGGACCGTGTCTGGTGGGTAGTTTGACTGGGGCGGTCTCCTCCTAAAGAGTAACGGAGGAGTACGAAGGTGCGCTCAGCGTGGTCGGAAATCACGCGTAGAGTATAAAGGCAAAAGCGCGCTTAACTGCGAGACCCACAAGTCGAGCAGGTACGAAAGTAGGTCTTAGTGATCCGGTGGTTCTGTATGGAAGGGCCATCGCTCAACGGATAAAAGGTACTCTGGGGATAACAGGCTGATACCGCCCAAGAGTTCATATCGACGGCGGTGTTTGGCACCTCGATGTCGGCTCATCTCATCCTGGGGCTGAAGCAGGTCCCAAGGGTATGGCTGTTCGCCATTTAAAGAGGTACGCGAGCTGGGTTTAGAACGTCGTGAGACAGTTCGGTCCCTATCTACCGTGGGCGCTGGAAATTTGAGAGGATCTGCTCCTAGTACGAGAGGACCAGAGTGGACGAACCTCTGGTGTACCGGTTGTGACGCCAGTCGCATCGCCGGGTAGCTATGTTCGGAAGGGATAACCGCTGAAAGCATCTAAGCGGGAAGCCTACCTCAAGATAAGATTTCCCTAGGACTTTATGTCCTCTAAAGAGCCGTTCGAGACTAGGACGTTGATAGGTTGGATGTGGAAGCATAGTGATATGTGAAGCTGACCAATACTAATTGCTCGTGAGGCTTGACTATACAACACCCAAGCAGTTGTATATAAAGCATCAATCGATTCATAAATCTACAAAGAAACTTGATTTAGTTATTCCACTAGATAAAATGAACAAGTTCAGATTCAATCAGCCCAATCTGTAAAGATTTGGAAAACGCTTCGGCAAACAATAAGACCAAAGCAAGTATCCATAAACAGTTGTGCTGGCGACCATAGCAAGAGTGAACCACCTGATCCCTTCCCGAACTCAGAAGTGAAACCTCTTAGCGCTGATGGTAGTGTGGGGTTACCCATGTGAGAGTAAGTCATCGCCAGCTCATTATTCAAACACCCCAATCTCAAAAGAGATTGGGGTGTTTTTTATGCGGTATAAAGTCAAGCTTAATCCATTAAATAATAAATCTTTCCGATAACTAAAATAGATTATTAGACGCAGCTCGAAATAACTTTAATATTATTTTAGAGGAATAAATTACTATTTTTCTCATGAAATGCGGAGTCAATATATAGGAGAAACCATTACTATATGCTATAAATAGCAAATAGGCATGATTTTTGCTTGTTTTTTGGAAAGAGAAATATATGAAATTATCTGTTGGATTGAAAGTTGCGAATTCTCTATCGTTAACGCCTCAATTGCAGCAGGCAATCCGATTACTGCAGCTTTCAAGTTTAGAATTAGAGCAAGAAATTCAGATTCAATTAGATAGTAATCCATTACTTGAAAAAGTGGAAGATGAATCACTAGTAGAAAGTTTATCCACTTTAGAAAAAAAAGAAGCAGATGATCTTACGACAGAGTTAAATGCAAACCATTTACCAGATGACTTGCCTGTGGATACTGAATGGGATGATATTTATACCCATCAGTCTACAGCTTTAGCTACCCCTGAATTTGAAGAGCGCGAGGATAACCGCCAAGTTCAGATGACACTTAAAGAGCATATGTTAGAACAAGTCAACTTACTGCACTTTTCAAAAATAGATCAGTTGATTGCTTATTGTATTGTGGATGCGTTAGACGATAAGGGTTTTTTAGATGCTGAGGTAGAAGAGATTATCTTAGCTGTACAACATTTATTAAATGACATGGATGTTGAGGAAGAAGTCGAGGAAGATGAAGTCTTAGTTGTTTTAAAGCATATTCAACGCCTTGATCCAATTGGTATTGGAGCTCGTAACCTTGCTGAGTGCTTAAAAGTTCAGTTAGAGTTTTTGCCTAAAGAAACCGAATATCTAAAAGAAGCTAAAAATCTACTTCAATATTATGAATTATTGATTGCGAATGATCTCAATAAATTATTAAAGCAAACAGGTCTTTCTAAAGATCAGTTAAAGTTTGCAGTTGATTTACTAAAGACATTAAAGCCTTATCCAGGTATGGATTTTGAAAAGCAAGAATCAGAATATCAAATTCCTGATGTAGTAGTTGCTAAGAAGGATTTACATTGGCAAGTCCAGTTAAATCCTGATGTTATGCCAAAACTAAGAATTAATTCTTTTTATTCGAGTATGATTCGTAGAGCTGATCAGAGTGATGATAATTTATATCTGCGTAATCAGATGCTTGAAGCCAAGAATTTTATAAAGAGTATTGATGAGCGACATAAAACTTTATTAAAAGTCGCTACTTGTATTGTTGAGCATCAAAAAGCATTTCTTGAAATAGGTCCTGAAGCAATGAAGCCGTTAGTACTAAGGGATGTTGCTGAAGAAGTGGAGTTGCATGAGTCTACAGTTTCTCGGGTTACAACAAATAAATACATGCTGACCCCACGAGGACTTTTTGAGTTGAAATATTTCTTTTCTAGTCATGTTGGAACAACAGCTGGAGGGGAGGCTTCCTCTACTGCAATTCGGGCTATGATTAAAAAGTTAGTTTCTAATGAAAATCCACGTAAACCGTTGTCTGATAATGCAATTGCTAATTTATTAAAAGATGAAGGGATAGAAGTAGCGAGAAGGACTGTAGCAAAATATCGTGAATCGTTACATATTCCGTCGTCATCCGAAAGAAAAGTCTTGATCTAAATTTTGAAGTATGACTATTCTAGATATTCATTATGACGAAATAATGAAATTTCAATTTCACCAAGAGGAGTAGCTAAAATGATTTAATTGTCCCAAATCATCTTTTTTAGATTGCATTAAATCGTTTTAGTTCTTCTTTATATAACCCAAAAAGGTGAGGGATAGAATTATGCAAATAACGATTCGTGGACATCATTTAGCAATTACACCAGCTATAGAAGAAAATATTAAAGCAAAATTTAATCAGTTAACGAAACATCTTGATCAGGTGAATAGTATGCAGATTAAATTAACGAAAGATCATCAGATTGATAAGCGCTCGCATAAAGGTAGCTCTAATCATGTGGCTGAAGCGATAGTCCGGTTACCTGGAATTGAGCTATTTGCTCAAGCAACAGCAGATGATATGTATACTTCAATTAAAAAACTGACTGAAAAATTAAAAAAACAATTGTTAAAATATCGAAAAATGCAATGTACGTATTCACAAGTTGCTGTTTCTATTTAATAAGTTTTTAATAATTGTGAGAGGCTTGAAATATAGCCTCTTTTTTATTGATAAAATATAAACACGTACTGAATTCTTTGAAAAAGTTATAGTAAAATACTTCGTTTTACACCGTAGGTTGTGCCAGAGGTCTTTGCAATGAATAGTGAACAGCTCACTCAAATTTTAAAAGAAGCTTTTCCTGATGCGGAAGTAGCGGTGAGCGGACAGGCTGGAAAATTTGACCTCCGTATTGTGGATGATCAATTTGAAGGTAAGCGTACTGTTGCCCGTCAACAAGCAGTTTATGCACCATTAAATACTTATATTGCAAGTGGCGAAGTCCATGCCGTAACAATTCGTGCGATGACCAAAGATGAATGGCGCAAAGCAAGCCTTTTCGGAGCTTAAATATTAATGGATAAATTTTTAATTACGGGTGGTGTTAAGCTCGAAGGAGAAGTACGCATTTCTGGTGCTAAAAATGCGGCTTTACCATTACTTGCTGCAATGATTCTCGCTGACTCTCCAATTACATTAACCAATGTTCCAAATCTTAAAGATGTAAATACTTTGGTGAAATTAATTGGTGGTTTAGGCGTCACGATCAGTTATGAGAACGATACGGTCAAAGCTGATACCTCTACTTTAGATAACCAGTTTGCTCCTTATGAGCTCGTCAAAACAATGCGTGCATCTATTTTGGTATTAGGACCATTATTGGCACGATAT
This sequence comes from Acinetobacter nosocomialis, assembly GCA_025736915.1. GTDB lineage: Bacteria > Pseudomonadota > Gammaproteobacteria > Pseudomonadales > Moraxellaceae > Acinetobacter > Acinetobacter nosocomialis_A. The sequence goes on from CP107049.1 coordinate 2,650,413, forward strand.
GGAAATGCTAAGGTTTCGTTGCCTGGTGGATGTGCGATAGGTTCTCGACCTGTAGACCAACATTTAAAAGCCCTAGAAGCGTTGGGTGCGCATATCGAAGTTGAAAATGGTTATGTACATGCAACTGTAGATGGTCGCCTTAAAGGTGGTGAAGTAATCTTCGATATGGTCACTGTAGGTGGTACCGAAAATATTTTAATGGCGGCTGCTTTAGCGGATGGTGTAACTACAATTCGTAATGCTGCGCGTGAGCCTGAAATTACTGATCTTGCTCAAATGCTTATTAAAATGGGTGCAAAAATTGAAGGTATAGATACAGATACACTAGTTGTTACTGGTGTGGAAAGTCTACATGGTTGTGAATACGCAGTTGTTGCAGACCGTATTGAAACGGGATCTTACTTGGCTGCAGCGGCTATTACTGGTGGTCGTGTAAAAACAACACATACAGATCCTTCATTACTTGAATCTGTTTTAGACAAGTTTGAAGAAATGGGTGCTGAAGTCACTCGTGGTGATGACTGGATTGAATTGGATATGTTAGGTAAGCGACCTAAAGCAGTAAGCTTTAGAACTTTACCTCACCCAGAATTTCCAACCGACATGCAAGCGCAAATTATGGCCGTAAATGCAATTGGTCGTGGGTTTGCAACGATTTCTGAAACCATTTTTGAAAATCGTTTCATGCATGTTCCTGAATTGTCACGTATGGGTGCTAATATTCAGGTTGAAGGCCATGATGCTGTAGTGACTGGGGTTGAAAAACTACAAGCAGCTCCTGTAATGGCAACAGATTTGCGTGCTTCATTTTCTTTGGTTTTAGCAGCTTTGGTTGCTGAAGGTGATACAGTAATTGACCGTATCTACCATATTGACCGTGGTTATGAGCATGTCGAAGAGAAACTTCAAGGTTTAGGTGCCAGAATTAAGCGAGTAAGTTAATGAATGACGTAAGAAACGATGATCCTAATTTTGATGTAATGGGTAATTTTGATCATGGTTTGACCTTGGCACTGAGTAAAGGGCGTATTTTAAAAGAAACTTTACCTTTACTTGCAACAGCAGGTATTAACTTGCTTGAAGACCCGGAAAAATCTCGTAAGTTGATTTTTCCTACAACACATAAGCAAGTTCGTATTTTGATTTTACGTGCGTCTGATGTGCCAACCTACGTTGAGAATGGTGCAGCTGATTTAGGTGTAGCAGGTAAAGACGTACTTATGGAACATGGTGCTCAACATGTTTATGAGTTACTGGACTTACAGATTGCAAAATGTAAGTTAATGACTGCTGGTAAAGTAGGAATGGAACGTCCAAAAGGTCGTTTAAAAATTGCAACTAAGTACGTCAATCTAACACGTCAATACTATGCAAGCTTAGGTGAGCAGGTGGATGTTATTAAGCTTTATGGTTCTATGGAGCTAGCACCACTCGTTGGTTTAGGTGACTATATTGTTGACGTAGTTGATACTGGAAATACTTTACGAGCAAATGGGCTTGAACCATTAGAAGAAATTTGCAAAGTATCCTCACGGCTTATCGTTAATAAAGCGAGCTTTAAGCGTAAGCAAGTTTTATTAAACCCAATCATTTCCCAACTTGAACAAGCTGTTCAATCACATTAAAAGTAATTTCCTATCATGCTTTTGCGATAGTTGTAGATATGATGCCCACAAGGCCTTAGAAAAAGAGTAAACTTGGTTTTTCTTTTTCGCCTTGTGGGTAAATTGATGCGACGTTTATCGACTCAAGATCATAACTTCAAACAGGTTTTTGCAGAGCTTTTGGCTTTTGAAACTGTTAATGATCCTAATTTAGTTCAAACAGTAGATCAAATTATTGCTGATGTTCGTCAGTATGGTGATGATCATGTTTTAAAACTTACTCAACAGTTCGATCGACATCCAGCGCATCAATTTTCCGATCTAGAATTGTCTCAACAACAACTTAAAGCTGCGTTTGATGGCTTAAATCAAGAGATTCGTGAAGCCTTGCAACTTGCGGCTGATCGTATTCGTACATTTCATGAGGCTCAGAAACAAGATAGCTGGACTTATGTAGATGATTTGGGTAATACGCTTGGACAAAAAGTGACTCCACTTGACCGTGTTGGTATATATGTACCTGGTGGTCTTGCCTCTTATCCATCATCTGTACTCATGAATGCAGTACCAGCACATGTGGCAGGTGTACCTGAAATCATTATGGTGGTACCTGCACCAAATGGTGAATTAAATCCATTAGTTCTTGCAGCAGCTTATCTTGCTGGAGTTAGCCGAGTGTTTACTATTGGTGGGGCACAAGCTGTTGCAGCTCTAGCTTATGGCACTCAAACTGTTCCACGTGTAGATAAAATCACTGGTCCTGGAAACCGATTTGTAGCAGCAGCTAAACGTGCTGTATTTGGTCAGGTCGGTATTGACATGATTGCAGGGCCTTCTGAAATTTTAGTGTATGCAGAAGGAGTGAATAATGCTGAGTGGTTGGCAATGGATGTATTATCTCAAGCTGAACATGACACAGTCGCTCAAGCCATTTTTATTACTCCAGATGAAGCTTTGTTAGAAGCTGTAGAGTCTGCAATTGAAAAACATTTAAGTGAATTGCCAAAAGCTGATATTGCACGTACATCGATTGAAAATCGTGGGGCTTTAGTTTTAGTAAAAGACCGAGCAGAAGCAGTTGATTTGATTAATCAGGTTGCACCAGAGCATTTGGAATTGTGTCTTGATGATGCCGAAGCAATGAGTCAAGACATTCGTCATGCAGGGGCAATCTTCATGGGACGTTATACACCTGAAGCAATTGGTGATTACTGTGCTGGGCCAAACCACGTATTGCCAACATCTGGCACAGCTCGTTTCTCGTCACCACTGGGTGTATATGATTTTCAAAAGCGCTCTAGCTTGATCATGTGCTCAAAAGAGGGTGTAAAAACATTAGCTAAAACTGCTGATGTACTTGCTGTTCAAGAAAATCTTGATGCTCATGCACGCTCGGCTCGTTATCGTTATCAATAAGCTTTAAGCCTTGCAGATTTTTTAATGATTATTCAGGGCTGACTTTTCAGCCCTTTTTTGAGATAAGACTATGACTGTATCTACAGCACAAATGCGTTTTTGGAGCCCTGAGGTTCGTGAGTTAGAGCCTTATGTGCCAGGTGAACAACCTAAAATCCAAAATTTATTAAAGTTAAATACCAATGAAAATCCGTATCCACCATCACCAAAAGTAGTAGACGCAGTTCAAGCTGTGCTACATGGTCAAGCTGATGCTTTGCGTCTATATCCAGATCCGGATGCGACAGCATTAAAGCAAGCAATTGCAAAACAACAAAATATTGATGTATCTCAAGTTTTTGTGGGTAATGGTTCTGATGAGGTGCTTGCTCATATCTTTAAAGCATTTTTCCTTCAAGATGAGCCAATTCTGTATCCAGACATCACTTATAGTTTTTATCCAGTTTATAGCCAGTTTTTTGGAACAAAAACAAAAGAAATTCCACTTAATGAGAATTTCGAGATTGATGTCAAAGATTATGCACAATCCAATGGTGGCGTGATTATTACTAATCCTAATGCACCAACCAGTATTGCGCTCAGCTTGGCAGAGATTGAACAAGTACTACAAGACAATCCAAACCGTGTGGTTGTGATTGACGAAGCTTATGTTGATTTCGGTGCTGAGTCAGCTGTAAGTTTGATAAACCGTTATGAAAATCTTGTGGTGTGCCAAACAACTTCAAAGTCTCGTTCTTTGGCTGGTTTACGCGTTGGATTTGCGATTGCTCAGTCGCATTTGATTGCGGCACTTGAAGCGGTAAAAAATAGTTTTAATTCATATCCAATTGATCGCTTCGCTATTGCAGCAGCTGTTGCTTCTTTTGAAGATCAAGCTTATTTTGAAGAGCAGTGTCAAAAAGTTATTACAAGTCGAGAAAAACTGGTTAGTGATTTAACTGAACTTGGCTTTAATGTTTTGCCATCAAAAGCGAATTTTATTTTTGCTTCACATTCGCAATATGATGCTGCGCAATTAGCCCAGAAGTTGCGTGAGCAGGGCATTATTGTCCGTTATTTCAATAAGCCTCGCATTAATCAGTTTTTACGTATCACGGTTGGAACTGATGAGCAAAATGCACGTTTAGTTCAAACTTTGAAGCAAGATATTCTTTAAAATTTATTCTGCTGTGCTGTTCATCAAGTTCAGCATAGCAGAGATTTTATCTAAACTTTCTTGATATTCAGCTTCAGCCTCTGAAGCGATAGTAATACCGCCACCTGCCCAAATAGAGAGCTGGTTTTGATATTGTTGAAAGCTACGAATCAGAATATTCCAACGCCCAGTACCATCAAAATTAAAATATCCCAAAGTCCCGCAATATGCTCCTCTTGGCGCACCTTCTAACTCTTCAATAATTTGCATTGCCCGGATTTTAGGGGCACCAGTAATTGAGCCTCCTGGTAAAGCGCTAAGCAACATTTGCATAGGATTAATATCATTTTTAAGTGTAGCCGTAACTTCACTTACCATATGGTGAACTTGATTGAAGCTTTCAATTTCGAATAGTTTCGTTGTTTTTACTGAACCTGTATTGGCATAAATGCTCAAATCATTCCGCAATAAGTCAACGATCATGACATTTTCGGCCTGATCTTTTTGAGAGTTTTTTAAGGTTTGCTTTGAAAGCAAATCTTGTTCTTTATTTTCGTAACGAGGCATTGTGCCTTTAATTGGTCGAGTTTTTATTTGCTTATCTGTATTAAATTCAATAAATAATTCAGGAGAGCAACTTAATAACTCAAAATCTTTTAATTTTAAATAACCAGAATAAGGTGCATTGGTTAAATTCCATAAAGCTTCTGCTTTATTTAATAATGTACCTTTAAAAGTTGTACTAAACTCTTGTGTAAGATTAATTTGATAACAATCTCCTGCTTTAATATATTCTTGTATTTTGTGGAAAGCTGTTAAATATTCATTTTTAGACCAGCGCGGTTGAATATTTTTTTCTATTTTAAAATTATTTTCGTTTAGGGTGCTAGAAGGTTTATTTAATAGTTCTACAATCCAATTAAAAATTTCTATAGCATTAGCTTCATCACTAAAAAAATACCATTCATTATTTATATTTTTAAGAAAAGAAGAATAAGAGCCTATAAATAAAGAGGGCTGTTTATGTAATTGATTATTTATAAATTGATTCGCAGAAAAGTCATAACTAATAAAACCAATATAACCTCCATTGAAGCCTATTTTTTCTCTACTTTTATTTTTTAGTTCTTGATCTTGAAATTGAGTAAATTCTAAAAGACTTTGTGTATTAGAGGAGTTTTTATAATGATTTAGATCAGTTTTATCAAATAATTTTTTTTGATTATTTTGAATAATTAAGTATTTTTTTGGCAAAAAACCAATAATTGGGTTGTTATCATCATGGAGATATACAAGTCCAATTAACTCTTCTAATTTTTTTAAAATATCGGCAGCCGATTGATAGCTTTCTAAAGAGATTTTTTTCTTTAACTGTGACATTTTAAACATGTAAGCGCTTGGAAGAGGTGACATAGTTTACTACAAGTTCTAGTCTATCAGACGGATGAGTCGAAAGAGTTTAATATTTCGTGGAAAAAATAACCGAATAGTATCTCAGTTTTAAAGACAATTTATAAGCGTGATCAGGCAGTCAGCATCTGTACCGTTTGTCGGGTAATTGGCAAAAAATGCATTACAGTAGTTGAACAAAAATTAACGTAGCTGTAATTTAGTAATTGCTAAGCAAAACTACTCAAGGATTGGAAGTTTCGGTTGCCATAAAAGAAAAATGCAACTTGAGACAGTAAGAGTGGTTAAGTCAAAAAATAAATGCTCTTGGGAGAGTGCTCAATGAAAATGTTCACTAAACTTGCTTTAGTTTCTTCTTTAGCTATCAGTGCAAATGCAATGGCAATGCAATCAATGGATGATGCAGCGCTTAGTGCTGCTACAGGTCAAGATGGTATTAATATCGGTATTGCTTTGGGTTCTGGTGGTATTTCTATCGATAAGCTATACCTACATGATAATGATGGTTTAGCAACATCAACAGGTATTACAGGGTCTTCAGGTACAGCGGGCTCAATCGCAATTAGTGGTGTTACTGTAACTCAAAAAGGTACAGGCAACCTTTTAGATTTAAAAATTGATACAAACGGTGCTTCAGGCTCAAACGGTGCTTTCTTAAACGTTGCAGCAACAGTGGGCGCAGTTGATGTACATGTAGGTTCAATTGGCGTGGGTACTTCTGGTTCATTAAATACAACTACTGCTGTACGTGGTATTACTGAAACAGCTCCAACTGAAATTATTTCTGGCTTAGATTTATCTTTGGGTCAAATTTCTGCAAATGTTCAGTTAGGTTCAACTCCGCAAGGCGCGATGATCAAAGTGAACTCTAGCTTACAAGGTGGTTTAACACTATCTAACTTCGGTATTAATGATGCTGCTGGTGGTGGTAAAATTGTCCTAGACAAAGTAATGGTTCGTGGTTCAGGTAATACAACTGGTGACTTGGATGTAAATGCGAACATTTCTGTTGTTCCTACAGGTTTACGTATCCAGAATAACAGTACACAAGGTATGAACGTTTATGCACAGGGCGTACACCTAGGTGCAGCGGGTAATGCTTCAATTGGTGATTTAGAAATCCAAGGTTTAAATGTAGGAACGTCTACAATTACTATTTCTGGACACTAATTTAAAGGCTGATAAAAAGCGCGTTTATACGCGCTTTTTTATTTATCTTAATAAAACTCAATCTTAAGCTTTTCTATTTAAATAATATTAGCTTATATAATAAGAAAGAATATAAAACATTTGAAATGAGAATTAATTATCAGTTTATAAATGTAAAACTATGCATTCATCAAAAAGATTAAAAAAAAGCTGTTTTTTACAAAAAAAAAAGGTATCTTCAACACACAGGGATGTAGAGCTATTGCTCTAAGAATAAAATGAATAAGGCCGGTTAGGCCACCATTTAGACCAAGTGCTTATGTTAGAGATAGTTTTAGGCTCAGCATTGATGTATTACTTTGCGACAGAAGCCTTCGAAATAGAAAAAAAGCCGCCGGGAACTGTTTATTATACAGAGACTGCCGATTCACGTAATTTATCATTTCATCGAAACCATATTGAACCTGTCACAATAAAACCAGCTGTAGAAGATCAGTTTCGTGGCATTGTGCGACAAGCCTATGACTATAGTTGTGGTTCTGCTGCACTTACGACTTTATTAAATGGCTATGTTGGTACGAGTTTAACTGAACAGCAAACAATGAGTGGTTTGCTTCAGTATGGTGAATATCAACGTATTATTGAACGCCGAAGTTTCTCATTACTTGATATGAAGCGCTTTGTCACAGCAATTGGTTTGGACAGTGGTGGTTATCGAGGTGAGTTTTCTGATTTAGTTAAACTCGGCCAACCTGCAATTGTGCCTATTTCTTATGCAGGTTTTAAACATTTTGTCGTATATAAAGCTTATAAAGATGGAAGAGTATATGTAGCTGATCCTGCTTTAGGGAATATCAGCTTTGATGAAAGTCGTTTTAAACAAATTTGGGATAATAATACTTTATTTGTTATTTCTGTTCCTGAATCACAGCGTAAAGATTTATTGGCACTAAAAGATGCAGATATGCGCCATGTAGAAGATGCCACGGTCAATAGATATGCTTTTGTTGATGTTCAATATCCAGCATTTAACTTTGATCGTTTAGCAAATAAAGCTTCAACCATGAGACGTGTACTAGATAACGATAATCATTCGCCGACATATGGACAGCCGATAGAAACCTATATGCGTCTTTATTACAAACGCAAATAGTCAATTTTAAAGTTAGTAAAATAAATAAATTGGGTAGGAAAAACATGAATAATCGATGGATGAAGATGAGTGTGTTGGCCTTAAGTATGAGTGCCATTACAGGGACAATCTATGCCGAAGATCAAGTACAGCAAACACAAGTATCTGGTACGAATCAGACTGTAACAGAGGGAATAGAAAGCTCTGCTTCTTCAGAAGCTACTAGTTCTGGTTCAGTCTCAACAGATAATACTACGCAAACATTGAATGCAGTAGATACAAATGCTGTAGCCCCAGCTTCGAATAGTGAGGCACATCAAGCTGCAAGTGCATTACAGAAAAAAGAAGGGGATGCTAGTCAGGAGACAAACTTACAAGAAGTATTTACTTCAAATGAACGTCAATATTCTTTGATTAAGAAGGGCGTGATTTCTTCTTACTATGACCTTGATTACACTTATTATCGTGATGCTCGTATTGATTTAGCCTTATCGGATAATTCTTCTCAACTTAACCGTTTACGTGTTGAAGAAGATGCTAACCACACATTAACGAATAGTTTTACTTTCCAATATGGGGTATTAGATAACTTAACGTTGTCTGCAACTCTTCCTTTTGTTGCTAAGTCTGAGATTATTAAAGATAAAACAACAGCTGGTTTAGGGGATATTTCTTTTGGTGCACGCTGGGAACCTTTTCCATTAAAGCAAGGCCGTTTACCACTCGTTCTTTTTGGTAGCGTATCAACTAAAACAGGTGATAGTCCTTATGAAATTGGTATAGATGAGCTGTCAACAGGTAAGGGATATTACTCGGTTGGTGTAGGGGCGAGTACTCGAAAATATATTGATCCAGTTGTTCTCTTCGCTTCTGCATCTGCCAACTATGGATTTAAAGAAAGTGGTCTTAATCAAGCCCGAGGTTCACGCATTTTAGAATCTTTTGATCCAGGTATCAGTGGCGGTTTCTCATTTGGTTTTGCCTATTCATTTAACTATGACGTGTCTTTGACGATGTCATATCAGCAAAGTTTTAATACAAATGCTGAATTTCAATTTAACAATGGTGAGTCTTATAAGTCACCAGATCAAAGTAGTGGAATGTTATCTTTTGCTTTAGGTGTTCGCGTTTCACCTGAAACGATTGTTAATGGTACTGTTGGTATTGGTTTAACCGAAGATGCACCAGATATTTCTCTTGGTTTGTCGTTCCCGTTAGATATTTTAGGTTTTAACAAAAAACAAAAATAAGGAGATAAGCAGGTGAAATATCCTAAATTATGTCCTTTAACAGCGGCAATTGTTATCTCCGGTTTTTCTAGCTTTGCCAATGCTCAATTAGGACAAAACCTAGCTGTTGATATTCGTTCACTATCAATGGGGAATGCTGTAACTGCAGACCCTCCTGGTATTAGTGCAGTTCACTTTAACCCTGCAGCCTTAGCAAAAATTGATGGGCTGCAAACAGATGTGCAAGGGATTCTTGCTAACTTTGATATTAAGCGTGAGTTCTCTGCTCCCCCTGGTTATAACATTTTTGGTTATTCAGATGACCCTCTCGTTTGTAATGATGGTCCGGAAGTTTCTGCCAATATTTGTACAGATTTTAAAGGAACAGTTCATGGTGATGTCGAGTACGCAAGTCTATATGTGCCTATCCTTAAAAAAATGGTTGATCTCGGAGCAGGGTATCCTCTAGTTGCTCCTACTGCCGGAATTGCATATAAACCACCAGGCTCGAAAGTTACTTACGCAACAGCAATATACGCGCCGTTAGTAGCAGGGTTTGGAGCAGAGAATGGTAATCCTGGTAATTACATGGGTAAGCAAGTTGCTGTAGAACGGATCACTTATTTATCCCCATCGTTTGGTTATCAGGTAAATGATCATTTATCAATTGGTGCTTCTATAGGGATGTCCTATAACGCAATCGCATTAAATACTGATCTACGTTTTCCAAATGAGATGATTGGTGTATTGCGTATGGTTGATGATGTGGTATGTGCACCCTTCAAAGACAATAACGATATGATTACCGATCTATTGTTATTGGGAATTTGTAATACAAAAGAAGGTATGAATCCATTTGGTAAAATGGGTTCATTGCAAGTTTCGTTAGAACAATCATTAAGCCCAAGTTATAACTTAGGCTTACTCTGGGAACCAACAGATGATTTTGGTTTTGGTATGGTCTATCAAAGTGCTGCCAAGATGCGTTTAAAAGGCAAATACATGATTGATAATGCCAGAGCACCTCAAGAATTAATCAAAGGTCTTAACTCATCAGCTACGGGTCAAATTTTAGCTGCCATTCTCGGATTACCGGGTTATGTTCCTGATACTGAGTCTGGTTTAGTTGCAATGGATCTCGAGTACCCAGCACATTTCCAAGCAGGTATCAAATATAAAATATTACCAGATTTACAAGTTAACTTTGATGTGGGATGGACCGATTATTCTGCTTGGGATAAATTTAAGTTTGAATTTGATCGTCAAATTACGTTATTAAAAGTGGCTAAGCTTTTATCTAATGACGTTACCGATAATTCATTATCATTGCCACTGAAATTTACCTCGCCGTGGAGCTGGGGGATTGGTTTTGAATATTCAGCAACTGATCGTTTGAAATTAAGAGCAGGTTATGAGCCTCGTGCCAGTTCGATACCTGATGATAAACGTAATACTATGGTCCCGATCAATAATGCACAATTATTCGGTCTTGGGGTGGGGTACCGTTTTGATGCGGATACTGATCTAGACCTTTCAGTGGGTTTCTTACGTAGTCGTGATAATATTCGAGCTTGTACGAGTACATTATCAAACAAGTGTGGTGTCGATAATATTTTATTAAACCCTTATTCTGGTTTAGATGTAAAAACGAATACAAAAGTTACAATACTTGGTTTGAGCTATAGAACAAAATGGTAAAACAATATAAAAGGATGTTTCGACCTAGATTTGCTATCTCAACTTTATGTGTTGCGATAGCAAGCATTTCTGTATCTTATGCAGATGGGTTCTATACAATCATTGGTCCAGATGGCCGACCAATGATTGTGCCGAGTAAAAAAGTTGAACAGAAGCAATCAAATATTAGAGTCGAAGCACCGAAGCAAGTTGCGCAGCCTAAATCTGTCGTTATACCTGTTCAAGAATTACCTAGTGAAAATTCTCATCATTCAAAAGAACCTAAAAAGTTTGAATCACGCGTTACAAAAAAATTAAATACTGCACCGACTGCACCGACTGCACCGACTGCACCGACTGCACCGACTGCACCGACTGCACCGACTGCACCGACTGCACCGACTGCACCGACTGCACCGACTGCACCGACTGCACCGACTGCACCGACTGCACCGACTGCACCGACTGCACCGACTCAAGAGCCTCCTTTAACAGTTAGTAAAACTCAGAAGAATGAAGTTAAAAAGCAAACTAATACTGTTAAGGAAGAAAGTACCCCAGCTAAAATTCCTTCATCTGTACCAAGTGCTTCACAAGCTGTTTCAACTCAAAATTCGCTAAATGATCCATCTAAATTTACGAGTGTTGATGGCGTAGAGTATGTAAATAATGAATATCTTGAAGACCAAGAGTTTAATCTTGAAGGCAAAAAACGCTTTTATGTTATGCCGGATGGTTTAGGACGAACAGAGTTTATTGAGCGGAAAAAGGGTGTAAGTAAATCTACATTAGAACAGTTTTTTAATAAACAATCTCAAGATGATCAAGCAGTGATTGTTTTAGCTCCAACCTATATACGTCTGTCTCAAAAAGAATTAGAAACAACTTTTGAGCAAGATAAGTGTTTTGTTCAAGGCTACAAAAAGTCAATCAAAGTGCTTGGATCTAAAAAAGAAGTAAATTTATGGCCTCGTAAGCCATTAAAAGAAAAGTTTGAATACGAGCTAGTAAAACTAGATCCGTCTGTACAACATTTACAGCTTATGTCATTTGCAGCAAATAACTCTACGCCTCTATATTATTGGCCTTTAGCTATATTTTTAGATGAGAAGGGTTGTATTTTAGAGGGTGCAAGTGGTTTCAAGAGCAAGTCTTATCCTTCTACGATATTACAACATGCATCCATTCAAGGTACTTTAAAAGTACCGCCTCATGCACGTTATATGATGTTAACTCCGTTATCTTCCTCTGTAGATGTAGCAGAACATGAGTTATCTAATCAGGGACAGATTCAAATTTCAGTATTACGTTAAAAATAAGTAGGGTATCTAATGAATAAAAAATTATTATGGCCTTTTGCATTAACCACATTGGCAATGATGCTGAATGGTTGTGGCGGTGGTAGCTCGACAATTAATGAAGATCCAAGCTCTGGTAGCAATAACGGAAACTTATCTTCTGGCAGTTGTACACCGACCACAAGTAATATTGGTGCAGAAGATACAACTTGTTTACAATTTGCTTTAGATTATCCGATAGCTGGTATTAATTTTGATTGTAGCTCGGCTACAAATTTTCATTATGCTACAAAATTTTCAGGAAATGCTGTAATTGGATCATGTAAAGTTGGTGATACAGCACGTTTTTATATTCAAAGTAAAGATAATAAAAAGGTTTACTTAGGAAACGTTAATCTTGATACAGTGGGAAAATTTACTTCTGTTAATCCTAATACCAAGCAAAGCAATCCTATATATTTAAGAATACTAGATTTAGCAAGTGGAATTACAGGAAAAACACCAGCAAGCTTAGATAAAAATGATGAAACTATTAAAGTAGCAATTGCTTTAGTAAAAATTTTTCAAAGCATTGGTGTAGAAAATAGCGATAATGTCATCGGTGATATACAGCCAACTCAACTTACAGATACCAAAAAAGATCAACTTACGAAGATTTCTCAGAGTATAACAGCTACCGAATTTCAGAACGGAGCTTATGCAAACATTTTGAAACCATGGTTAGATCTAGACCAAATTTCTGATGATGAAGCATATAGGCTTTTAGTACAAACAACTAATTTAAGTAATGCAGGTGTTCTCCAAGCATTCAATTTATTTCTTAACTCCTCAGTAATACTTCAAGATTATCAAGTGTTTAATGGGTGTAATAGAGCTACACGAGAAGAATGTTTTAATAATACACTTAACTTACATCATTCAACAGATGATCTTTATTTATTATCGGATCGTCAAGGCTATACGCTAGGATATGGACTACAGTGGAAGGGAAATGCTATTGTAATAGATAACAAAGTACAGAATCCTTATTTGTTAACCTCAAAAGTTAAACCAGCTAAACTCAATGTAAATGCACAAAATAATTGGTTAAACCCAGTTAGTCGAGAAGTTCAGTCAACTACACCACTCCGTTTGAGTTTTTCTAATAATCCAAGTGAAGATTTACAGATTTATCAGGGAAAATTCTTTAATGATTATGCATTAGCAGGCACAGAGGCATTCTATAAATCCTTAACAAAACTCAATACAGGTAATACGCAGCATTATGGGCTCTGGCGTCAAAATGTGGATGGGGATAGCTACAATGGTATATTGAGTATTATTAAAAGTAGCCCTATTAGTTATCTAGAGAGAAATGTTTTTAGAACATCTGGTAATGTAAAAACAGGCGAAAATTATATTTTTCCTCTTTATGCTACTTTGACATTCAATTTTTCAGATACCACTATTCAACCTGTAAATTTAGGTATTGTGATTGATGAGCATGGAGATATTCGTACTGATATTAAACCAAATTCAACATCAACTGACATGTCGGGCCAATGTGCTACAGTATCAGATGAAAGCTTAGTTGATAGTAATGGTGTGCAACAATATCGAATTGGTACTACAGCAGCGACAGTTAATGACCCTTTAAATGCTGATCAATCTATATATGTCCGTATGATTTTATCTAATACTAAATTTGCCAATATCGATGGTGTTATGGTTGGGCTGACTTTTGTAGGAGTTTCTCCAGGCCCTGCAAAATTGAATCTATTTAACTTATTGGCAAATAAGGTAGATAGTACAAGCATAGATTTTGATAATAATACTCCTTGGTATAATCAATATGCGGCTGCTCAGGATAGTTATAATAAGCTTGATAAAGTAACACCTACTGAAGATGATAAAGCTTTAGCCAAACGCAAATTGGGTACAGTCACAATTAAACTGGCTGATCAGTCTATTCCAGCATGTAAAGCAATCAAAATTAAATCTTAATTAAACAAAATAAAAAGACCGCAAATGCGGTCTTTTTATTAATTAAATTATTAACCTGTATGGTCTAAACGAGTTCCTAGCGTTTCTAGATGCGTTGGAAAAACTTGTTTTTTACGGTCTTCAAAATAATGTCTTAAAGTGTGTTCAACACTAGGAAATGCAAGTTCACCCCATGGAATTTCATGCTCTTCAAACAGACGACTCTCGATGCTTTCTTCACCTGCACCAAAAATGCCATCTTTCAGCTGTGCTTTGAAAAGTACATAAATTTGACCAATACGAGGAATATTGTACATGCAGTAAAGTTGTTCTATTTCAATCTCGGCTTCTGCTTCTTCACGAGTTTCACGTGCTGCACCTTGTTCTATGGTTTCGAACAATTCCATGTAACCAGCAGGCAAAGTCCACAAGCCATAACGAGGTTCAATTGCACGACGACAGAGTAATACTTTGTCTTCCCATAACGCTAAGGCACCGCAGATTACTTTGGGGTTTTCATAGTGAATATTGCCACAATGAGTACAAACACGGCGTACTTTATGATCACCTAAAGGAATTTTTTGTTCGGTTTTATGCCCACACGCTACACAGAAACTCATAATTATCATCGAGTATAGAGATGACTCAGCATAACTGAATTTTTAGACTTACGCATCAACTCTATTCCCTAAGTTTTATTTTCAGATATGATGAAAAGAGAGACAGAATAATAGGTGAAAGGTATGGAAGAGCACTTGCTAACACAAAAGTTACAGCAAAGATTGCGCTTTTCCACCCGCATACAAGAAGCACAAGCTGCGGTACTTATTGCGATTACAAATGAAAATAATCCTAAAGTACTGCTCACACGCCGTTCAATACATATGAACAATCATGCGGGAGAGGTTTCTTTTCCGGGTGGAAAGCGTGACCCCAGTGATACCAGTAATATTGTTGTAGCGCTAAGAGAAGCTCAAGAAGAAACGGCCTTAAACCCGTTTGATGTGCAGTTGTTAGGTGATTTGCCGATGCAGCGCGCAAGAAGTGGGCTGTCTGTAAAACCGATTGTTGGGCTTATTCCACCAGAGGTTCATTTAATACCTCAGCCTACTGAAATTGATCGAATTTTCTTTGTGCCCTTACAGCAACTTATAGAGACGCGTCCGACACCATACGAAGTTCGATATGCTCATCAGTCTTTGTATTTTCCAAGCTTGCAGATTGATAATGAAATTATTTGGGGTTTAACTGCTCGTATGTTGGTGGCTCTATTTAAATATGGATTAGGTTATCAAAAGGAATGGCCATTTTTACTCAACTCACCTACATTTGGAATGCCAAAATTTTCTCATAAAAAATAAAGATCAGGATTGATAAAGTATGATGTATAGCTATCAAGGACAGCACCCAAAAGCATTATATGAGCCATGGGATGGCTGGGTTGCTCCAACCGCAACGCTTATTGGACAAGTAGAATTAGGTCGTCAGGTCAGTATTTGGTTTGGAGCGGTAGTACGTGCTGATAACTGTGTCGTTCGGATTGGTAATTTTTCTAATATTCAAGAAAACTCGGTATTACATACCGATGCAGGCCTTGAACTAAATATTGGTGAATATGTCACGGTCGGACATAAAGTCATGCTGCATGGTTGTACGATTGGTGATAATAGCCTGATTGGTATGAACGCAGTCATTTTAAATCGAGCTGTAATTGGTAAAAACTGTATTATTGGCGCCAATGCCTTAATTCCTGAAGGAAAAGTGATTCCAGATAATTCAGTGGTAATGGGTTCACCAGGTAAAATTGTCAAAACTTTAGATGAAGATGGTGCGGCAAAAATACGGTTTAGTGCACTACATTATGCTGAGCACTTTAAAAGCTATGCTGATTTAAAAGAATTTCATTTTTAAATTTTCAGTAAGATATTTTCAATGCCAAGCACTTGCTTGGCGTTTTTATTTAGACAGGAACAACTCGCCTATCAGAGCCGAGTGGGGTATCATAACTTCCGTTTTTAATCTGATTGAATACTAAGGTTGTGCATGAAACTGCTGGCGTTGGAAACTGCAAATGAGCAATGTTCCATTTCATTAATCGATGAAACCCAAGAACTATTTTTCCAACTCGATACGCGAGCGAAAGCACAAACCCAGACCATTCTGCCAATGATTGAGCAAGGGTTGCAACAAACCGAACTTGACGTAGCTGGTTTAGATGCAATTGCCTTTAGTCGAGGGCCAGGTTCTTTTAGTGGTGTTCGAATTAATGCTGCTGTTGCTCAGGCATTAGCTTGGTCACAAGATTTACCAGTGGTTCCAGTTTCTACGTTACAAGCTCTCGCACAGGCGGCTTACCGACTTGAAGGTTTAGAACAGGTGACTGCGGTACTCGATGCACGTATGAACGAAGTTTACATTGCAAGTTTTGTTCTAGATGAGCAAGGCATCATGCAGTGTATCGATGAAGAAAAATTAATGAACTACGAGCAAGCGGCTGCTTATGCAAAGCATTGCTTAATTGGTTCAGGTGCTAAGCTTCTTCAAGCCGATGCAGAGCATCAAACAATCACTGCCACTGCACAAGACATTGCTTCGATTGCACGTGTCTATGCCACGCAAAAGCAGTGGGTTGATGCAGAACATGCTTTACCGGTTTACTTGCGTGATGATGCGTGGAAAAAAATAGCGGATCAGGGTAAAGCAAAGTAAAGGCACTACTCATGCATATATATTTTGAAGTAGATTTTCAAGAGCAAGCACAGCACTACCAAGCTGTGCTTTGTTCTAGAGGTGTGACTGCCGATTTACAGCCGATTGAAAAGCTTAATGCTCGTTTTTTACGTTTAAACCCTGACTTAGCGCTTTGTGTAGATGAAAACGGACTTTGGTTATCTGCAAATGGCATGAAAATGCAGCCTGACTGGAAAGCTGAAATTCCGCGTTTAAAACGTGCAAGTCTTAAATCAGAGATGATTGCTCGAGCTTGTCAGTTGGGTGAAAAACCAGTACTTGTAGACGCAACAGCGGGTTTAGGCCATGACAGCTTACTTATGGCGTATTTAGGTGCTCAAATTCAGCTCGTTGAGCGCCATCCGATTTTATTTACTTTACTTGAAGCTTCAAAAGCTCAAGCACAGCACGATCCATTTTTAAATCAATTTATGGAACGTATTCAACTGGTGTTTGCTGACTCTGCAAGCTATTTACAGCAATTAGATCAAGAAGCAAAAACGGTTGATGTGGTTTACCTTGACCCGATGTTTCCACAGCGTGACCAGAACCAACAAGCGATTAAGAAACAAGCCCAAGTCAAAAAGCAGATGCAGCTTTTGCATTTACTTTTACCAGAAGATGGTGAAATGGATTTAGGCGATAATTTGCTTGAGTTGGCTAAAAAAGTTGCCAAGCGAGTGATTGTGAAACGGCCACGACATGCTGTTTTTTTAGCAAATCAAGAGCCAGCTCATCAGTGGCAGGGGGATGCTTGTCGTTTTGATGCTTACTTTCAGTAAGCTTATGTAAGGTTAAGTTTTATTGCTTGAATAATGCACAAATATATGTGATATAGTTCAAAAGCATGATTGCTAAAATTCTTAGCAGGCATACACTTATGGTGCCTGACAAAAACGAAATTTTTGAAACCTTTTTATGATTGATCTCAAACCTTCCATTAACTTTTGGCATGATTTTAAAAGTAACCAGCTTGCCGGAATGTGGTTATTTTTGGGGTCAAGACGTTCCTTACAGATCGTACATCCTTCTATTCTTCAGCTTATTGTTTGGGGGATATTAGGCGGATGTACCAATTCGCTTTATAGCTGGCTTGTTGCTGGCCAAACGGGTGACTTTAACTCGCAAGGCTTAATTGGGTACGCACTTTGGCCTTTTATTGCGCTTATTGTTGGTATTTTTCTATCACAGCGTATTAATCAGCCGCGTTTAATGTTAGTTCCAGCTTTGCTCTGGCTGGTTTTAGATACCAATATTTTATTAATTCAATGTTTAATTCAATATTTGGGTTCTAACGGTTATCTAAACTTTATTCCAGATGCCATTTATAACGGCATTTTACCAAGCCTATTTGTGGCACTTTTTGTGTGGCAAAGTTTAGCTGTTATTTGGGTTTTCTCACGTGAACTCAAGTGGCCTTGGTGGGAGCGAGCGTTGGTCATGGTTGCAACTATTGCGACCATGGTTGTTTGGCAACTTTCTGTAAAAGATCAGCCTATTTGGAAAGTAGAAGACTCTCCACCTACGTTTGCCGAAGATGCTTTCTATGCACAAAGCAAGTTACTTCATGATGCCTTAGAACAGGTCCAATATGGTGAAGTGGCGAAAAGTCATTGGTATTTCTTGGGTGTTGCGGGCGATAGTTACCAAGACGTTTTCAAGTCGGAAGTGGTCCGTATTAAGGAACAATTCGATACGCGTTTTGGTACCGTTGGGCGTTCAATGATGTTGGTCAATAACCCAGATACTCGAACCGAAATCCCGATTGCATCTAAAACCAGTATAGAACTGGCTCTACGCCGTATGGGCCAACAAATGAACCGTGATAGTGATGTGCTGTTCTTATACATGACATCGCACGGTGAGCAAAATCATTTTGAAATTGAAAATGCACCTTTAGATTTGGGGCAAGTCGATCCGAAATGGTTACGTGAAACACTCGATAAAGCAGGTATTCGTTGGCGCGTGATTGTCATTTCTGCTTGTTACTCTGGAAGTTTTATTCCTGCTTTACAGTCACCAGATACTTTAATTATTACGGCATCTGCGGCAGACAAAACCTCTTTTGGCTGTAATAACGAAGCTGACTATACTTATTTTGGACGAGCTTTCTTTGACTTGGCGATGCGAGAGCAGTCTTCAATGAAAGATTCGTTTAATGCTGCCAAGCAAACCGTAACCAAATGGGAAGTAGCTCAAGGTGTAGACCCTTCAGAGCCACAATGGATGATTGGTAAGAATATGGAACTTATGCTACCTCAGTTGGAAAAATATCTTTTTCCACAGCAAAGTACAGGTAGTGTAAATATTGCTCAAACACAAACAGAGGCTAAAAACGATGCAACTCCTGCAAAAAAATCGCTGCTTTGAAGGTGAGCAGCGCATTTACCAGTTTGATTCTCAATTATTAAAAGGCTCTACTAAGTTTGGTGTCTATTTGCCACCTGCTGCATTAGAAGGTAAACCTTGCTCAACTTTGTTTTACTTGGCTGGTTTAACGTGTACTGAGGAAACCTTTGCCATTAAAGCACATGCACAGCATATGGCAGCTCAGCTTAGTCTTATATTGATTACGCCTGATACTTCACCTCGTGGTGAACAGGTAACAGCTGGTGACAATTGGGATCTAGGACAAGGTGCGGGTTTTTATATCAATGCTACGCAAGCGCCGTGGTCTGAACATTATCAGATGGAAAGCTATTTAATTGATGAGTTATATCCACTCATTTTAAAAAGCTTTCCAGTAAATGCTCAGCAAGTTGGTGTCTTTGGACATTCGATGGGTGGTCATGGCGCATTAACTTTGGCTTTTAAATATCCTGACAAGTTTAAGTCGGTATCTGCTTTTGCGCCGATCTGTTCGCCAACTGATTGTGCATGGGGTGAAAAAGCATTTAGCCATTATTTAGGTGCAGATCGTGAGAGCTGGTTGGACCATGATGCCACAGCTTTAGTCTCAAAAAATGCTGCAGTTTTTAGCGAAATTTTGGTTGATCAGGGATTAGATGATCAATTTTATGAACAACTTCACCCTGAAAAATTTAAGCAAGCATGTTTAAAGGCAGGGCAGCCTTTAACTTTAAGACAACATGCGGGTTATGATCATGGCTATTATTTTATCCAGACCTTTATGGATGAGCATTTGCAGTTTCATGCAATCCAGTTGGAAAAGGTTGCTGGCTAATAATTAGTGCTGCCATTCCACCTGAAATTCTTGTTGAGCCATACGGTTTAGATGATCAAGGACAACTTTTTCCAAGTGGTCATGGTCATCTAACTGGCTATCAATAGCAACATTTAATTGCTCTGTTTCTGGTGCAAGCGTAATGGTTGCTGTAGGCATTAAGATTTTAAAATCTTGCTCAGTTTCTTGTACTTCAAACTTATGTTTCCAATGATTAACTAGACGTTTTGCAATGCGTTTTCCATCGTTTGTTAATAGATGAGTCGTACTTTTCATTATCAATCCTCACATTGGTTTAATGTACCTTAACAAATTCGTTTGGCACTTGGCATTCTATAGTAGCAACGTTACGTTGCAAGTTTGAAATGTTGTCAATTAAACAAGGAAGGGCGGGCTAAGTAGGTTCTTTTTTGTTATAATTTCTAACCTCTCCTTAAACTTCTAGCCAGGTCATCCACCTATGTCCAAGCCTTATTTGATTGCTCCTTCTATTTTATCTGCCGATTTTGCTCGTTTAGGCGAAGATGTAGACAAAGTGTTAGCTGCAGGTGCAGATGTAGTGCATTTTGACGTGATGGATAATCACTATGTTCCAAACTTAACTTTTGGTGCTGGTGTATGTAAGGCTCTAAAAAACTATGGTGTTAAAGCTCCAATTGATGTGCATTTAATGGTGTCTCCAGTTGATCGTATTATTGGTGATTTCCTAGAAGCAGGCGCTGATATTATTACTTTCCACCCAGAAGCATCTCACCACATCGATCGTTCATTACAACTTATTAAGTCTGGTGGTGCTAAAGCAGGTTTAGTCTTTAACCCAGCAACGCCATTACACCATTTAGATTACGTGCTTGATAAAGTTGACCAAATTTTAATAATGAGTGTAAACCCTGGCTTTGGTGGACAAAAGTTCATTCCAATGACTTTAGAGAAATTACGTGCAGCGCGCAAAATTATCGATGCAAGTGGCCGTGATATCCGTTTAGAAGTTGACGGTGGTGTTGGCCCAGCAAATATTCGTGAAATTGCAGAAGCGGGTGCCGATATGTTTGTTGCTGGTTCAGCTATTTTTGGTCAACCAGATTATAAAGTTGTAATTGATCAAATGCGTGCAGAGCTTGCTAAAGTAGGGACGAAAGAGGTTTAATAGCTTTTTTGTGCTTGGATAAGGTGAGATATGCTTTTCGCCACTCACAGCATAGCTGTTCGTCTTGCACTCGGGCAGCGATACTTAATCGCTGCTACCCCTCGTTCATGTGGATAACTTTGTTTATAACTGTATGGATAACTGTGTTGATAACCGTATGGATAAGGTGTTGGTAAAATAAACAAAATGAGATCAAACGTTTACTCTCTAAACAAAATATATGAAAAAAGAACGCTTTGACGTTCTTTTTTTATGCGTATTGAATATTTTATTGTCTGGTTTTTTATTAAGCTTTGCTAAAAAATAACCTGTGCAAAAAACGAGATGAGGCTGTATAAAACTTTTAAAAACTTATAGAGAGAAAACTGTAAAAGTGTCATGAAAAGTAAAGCTAAATTTGTTTTAATAAGATTTTAGTAAGAGACCTAGATCATTAATGACAGTAAAAATTTTAGCGGTAGATATGGATGGGACTTTTCTTAATTCTAAGAAGCAGTACAACAAAGCACGTTTTTTAAAACAGTATGAACAATTAAAACAAAATAACATTCATTTTGTGGTGGCTAGTGGCAACCAACTTGCAAAGCTTGTGACCTATTTTCCAGAAATTAATCATGAAATTGCTTTTATTGCGGAAAATGGCGCACATGTTGTAGATGCTGGACAAGAACTCGCTTTTGCCCATTTAAGCAAAGAACAATTTAGTAATATTCTAAAAGCGATTGACCCTGCGTATACCTCGACTATGGTGATCTGTGGGAAACAGAGTGCTTATGTGCATAGCAGCATGAACGCAGAGGACTACGCTAAAGTCGCTCGATATTTTGAGAAGCTGACAGTTATCGATGACTTTTATTCGTTAGATGACTTGGTGTGTAAAATTACTTTTACTGCTCAGGAAAGCGAAAGTTTTGCAATTTTTGAGCATTTTCAGAAGCAAAGTTTTGTAGCAGATAAAGTTTTAGTGCCTGTTTCTAGTGGTTTTGGTTTTATCGATTTAATTCTTCCTGATCAGCATAAAGCGCATGGTTTGAAGCTATTACTACAAAAATGGCAGATTGAGCCTAATCAGGTGGTGGCGATAGGTGATAACAATAATGATATTCAGATGATTAAAGCAGTCGGTTATGGTTTTGCTGTTGAAAATGCTGTTCAAGCTTTAAAAGCAGTGGCACCTTATGCAACTGTAAGTAATGAACAAGAAGGTGCACTAGATGTGATTGATTTAGTCCTTCAGCATCAACCTCCGTTTGCTTAATGACCGTAAAAACAATCAATTAAGATGTAAAATTGTATCTGATTTAAAACTTGGTTATGCTAATACACCATAGATAAATGGATTGCTCAAGGCAATAAATGATGACACTGCAACACTTACGCAAGTATGCTTGGTTTGTGTTCCTAATGACTTTGGTCGTTGGGTGGAGTGGTGTGTCTGTTGCTCAAATGCCTATGCAGCATGATCTTCATACGATGCCATGTCATAGTAAGCAAATGACACATCATACTATGCAGGGTCAAGCTGATGATCAGGCGATGTGTCATCAATCTATGGTGAAAGTTTCTCAACATGGCGAACATTGCCAAGACTGTAATCCTGTCCATTGCCAGATGGTGAATTTGGCATTACAGCAAGCAGTACCAGATATTGACTCGCAATTCATTCCTATCTCGTCTCAATTTAGTAGTATTTATCAGGCTCAGCATTTAGCCGGATACTGGCAAGAAATTTTACGTCCTCCAAAAGCTTAATCCTTTCTTACTTATTTTTTAGTTCAAAGGATTACAGCAATGTCTCATAAAACAATTAGCAGCCTCGTCGCTGTATTTGGTCTATTGGTTTCACCATGGACTCTCGCGGCAATTAAGGAATATCACCTTAATATTAATGAACAACAGGTCAATGTTACTGGTCAGTCGCTTAAGCGAATTACCGTAAATGGAAAATTTACAGCACCACTCCTTGAGTTTGAGGAAGGAGATGAGGCTGTTATTCATGTTCATAACCAATTAAAGAATCAAGATACCTCTTTACACTGGCATGGCTTATTACTGCCAGGGTTAATGGATGGTGTACCGGGTTTCAATGGTTTTAAAGGAATCGCGCCAAACGGAGATTTTGTTTACCGTTTTAAGGTGAAACAAAATGGCACATATTGGTATCACGCCCATAGTAAAGGCCAAGAGCAAGATGGTTTATATGGCCCGCTCGTGATTTATCCAAAAGGAAAAATACCCGTAGCGGCGCATGAAAAAGCTGACCGTGATTATGTGGTGATGCTTTCAGATTTTCATAACTCTTCTAGCGATAGTATTTTAAAGAATTTAAAGAAATCTGCTGAGTATTATCAAAACCGCCGTGAAACCGTATCTGATGTGTGGAAGCAAGTTAAAGCACAAGGCTTAAAGGCAACTTGGCAAGATCGTTCGATGTGGAATCAGATGCGGATGTTAAAAACCGATATGTCTGATGTGACGGGTTATACCTTCTTAGTTAACGGCAAGACACCACAGCAAAACTGGACAGGTAATTTTAAAGCTGGAGATAAGGTCCGATTACGATTTATTAATGCATCAGCAATGTCATTTTTTGATGTCAGAATTCCAAATTTGAAAATGACTGTTGTGAGTGCAGACGGACAGCCAGTTAAGCCTGTAGCAATTGATGAGTTTCGTATTGGTACAGCGGAAACCTACGATGTCATTGTAGAACCTAAACAAGCAAATTATCAGATTGAAGCAGAGTCTATTGACCGTAGTGGTTTCGCTATCGGCACTTTGCACAATGAAAATACAGAGGCTGTGGGGCCAGTCCAAATGCCAACACCACGCCCACGTGCTTTGTTAACCATGGACGATATGGGCATGAGTCATGGTGATGGAAGTGATGATCATGCTGGTCATCAAATGAATATGAAACATGACATGTCATCAATGCCTGAAATGAAAAAAGAAGAGAGCCAGACTAATCATGATCACACAATGATGAGCATGAGCAATGACATGAAAAATATGTCATCTGAAGAACATGATCACTCTATGATGCAAATGAAGCACGACATGTCGGCCATGCCTGAAATGAAAAATCAGGATGCCCATGCCAGTCATAATCATATGATGGAAATGGATCATGACATGAAAAATATGTCATCTGGTGAACATGAGCCCTCTATGATGCAAATGAAGCATGATATGCAGGCAATGCCGTCTAGTGAGCATGACCACACTATGATGAATATGAATCATGAGATGCCGACTCAATCTGAGAATAAGTCCAAAAAAGATGAGCCAGTTTATGGTTGGGCAAATGCTTCAACACCAGCAGGTATGAAAGCACTGCAATATAGCGATTTACAATCATTAACGACTCAGCCAGATACCCGTGCGCCCGAGCGTGAATTAGTCATCCGTTTAGGGGGCAATATGGAACGTTATATCTGGACTATTAATGGTAAGAAATTTAACGAAGCTGAACCATTACAAGTTAAATATGGTGAACGTATTCGCTTGAAGTTTGTGAATGACAGTATGATGGCCCATCCAATGCATTTACATGGCATGTTTATGCAATTAGAAAATGGTCAACAAGCTGAAAACTTACCAAATAAACATACCGTTATTGTTCCACCAGGAAAGACAGTTACTGCGTTATTGACAGCCGATGCCTTAGGAGAGTGGGCGATTCATTGCCATCTGCTTTATCACATGAGTGCAGGGATGATGAATAAGTTGATTGTTGCTCAAGTTAACGATGGACAACAACCAGCTCAATCACAGTCAACCGTTCAATCTGAAAATGAGAAAGGAGCTAGTCATGCGCATCACTAAGTTATTTTCTCAAATGATCTGTTGCGGTGCTTTTTCGAGTATATCTGTATTTGCTTTTGCTCAAGAACCTTTAACTCATGATCATTTACGTGAACATGGTGGACAGATCTATCAAGCAACAAAGATTGATACTGGCTGGACTCAAAATGAAGAGGGTGAAGGCAGTTTTTCTTCTGAATTGGAAAGCTGGGGGGGAACGGATGAAAACAAACTGTTCATCAAAGCCCATGTTGAAAAGACCGAGTCGGAAGATGCCAATTATGGCGGTTCAGTACTTTATAGCCGCAATGTAGCTGATTATTGGGATGTACAGGCTGGGGTAAACTATGAGCGTTTACAACGGGAAGACGAAAAGCAAGATCGCTGGGCTGGTGTAGTGGGTTTACATGGCATGGCGCCTTACTTTTTTGAAACCGATGCATATCTTTATGCAGGTGAAGATCAACTATGGAAGTTAAGTTTAGAAACGGAAAGGGACTTACTCTTTACCCAAAAGTTGATTGGTAAACCCTATTTAAAAGCAGATGTTGTTTTACAAGATGAATCTCGCTATGCCAGTAAAACGGGATTATCGAGTTTGCAGGCAGGTTTTCAAACCCGTTATGAAATCAATAAAAAGGTCATGCCATTTGTTGATGTCGGTTATGGTTATGAAAAAGGTTTAAAGCAAACGGCTTGGCAAACTGAAACCGACTCTGAACATGGTTGGTATTATGGTGCAGGGTTAACACTTAAGTTCTAATTGCCGAACAAAAAGTAAGCTTAATGACATGCCATTGGTTTATACTGATGGCATTGTTTTTTGTGTCAGTTATGGTGCAAAGATGGCTTTAGAAAAACAAGAGAATCAAATAAATGTAAATAAAAGCTGTTCAAGCTGTGGGTGCTCAAGCGTAGCAACTCAGGACTATTCTATGCCGAGTGAATCTGTGGCGAATAAAATCCAATGGGTGAGTTATTACCATATTCCTCACATGGATTGCGCAGCAGAAGAGCAAATGGTGCGAATGGCTTTAGCACCTTATGCTGAAGATATTAAAGAACTTGAATTTGATTTACCTACTCGTCATTTAGCGGTATATCACAGTACAGAAGCTGAAAAAATTACCCAAAGCCTGCAACGCCTAGGTTTAGGGGCAGAGTTGCAACAAACCCAGCCACACTATGAACCCGTTGAAAAGCCTAAAAAGGTACGTGCTAGCTCTTCAAACCATGCAGCACAAAAACAGGTTTTACAATGGTTGTTACTCATTAATGTTGTGATGTTTTTCATTGAATTTATGGCAGGCATCATTGCTTCATCGACAGGATTAATCGCTGATTCGCTTGATATGTTTGCTGATGCTGCAATTTATGGCATTGCTTTATTTGTGGTGGGTAAAAATCTAAATGCACAATTAAAGGCTGCGCATCTTTCGGGTTGGTTGCAGTTTGGCTTAGCCATGATTGTGTTAGTTGATGTACTACGTCGTTTTATATACGGCAGTGAACCTGTTTCAATTCTCATGATTTTAATTGGTGGTTTAGCGCTTGCAGCCAATGTTAGTTGTCTTTATTTAATGAGAGACCATAAGGAGAGTGGGGCACATATGAAGGCGAGTTATATATTTTCTGCAAATGATGTCATCGTAAACTTAGGTGTCATTATTGCGGGAATATTGGTTGCAATCACAGGTTCTCGTTATCCTGATCTAATAATTGGGTTAATTATTGTTTTATTTGTTTTAAATGGTGCACGGAAAATCTTACAACTCAAAAATGAACAAGATTTATAGATTTACGGCGGACTTGAGTGCGAGTTTGCCTTCATTTTTTATTTTAAAGTAAACTGGGTCTTCACATACTGGAGGAACGACCTCCCCCATAATGGGTAATCATGTCAGGACGACCTGACACTATAAAAATTAGTGAATGTTATGGCTTGGGCTATTTTAATTTTAGCAGGTGTATTTGAAATCATTTGGGCATATTCTATGAAAATGTCCGAAGGTTTTACACGCTTAACCCCTAGTGTTATTACCGTAGTTTTTATGATTTTGAGTGTAGTTCTGCTTTCAATATCAATGAAAACGTTACCTCTTGGTACTGCTTATACGGTTTGGACAGGCATAGGTGCAATTGGATCATTTTTAGTGGGTATATTTTTTCTTAATGAACCTATTGGTGCAATGAGAATGATTGCCGCTGTACTGATTGTATCAGGACTGCTTCTAATGAAAATTTCGTCTCCATCTTAAAAGGATAAAGTATGTTGCTGTCTTATAAGTATATCAATTCGCCTGTTGGGCAATTAAAGCTAGTTGCGAATGAAAATGCTTTGGTGGCAGTACTTTGGGACAATGAAAATCCAAAACGTGTTCGACTGGCAGAGCTGGTCGAACAAACTGAGCATCCAGTTTTATTAAAAACTGAACAACAATTAAAAGAATATTTTGAAGGCAAGCGCCGTGAATTTACATTGCCATTAGATTTTGAAGGTACAGCATTTCAAAAACAGGTGTGGGCGGCATTACTCAGCATTCCTTATGGTGAAACAAGAAGTTATAAAGAGATTGCTGTTCAAATTGGCAATGAAAAAGCCGTGCGTGCAGTAGGTGCTGCCAATGGTAAAAACCCGATTTCAATTATTGCACCTTGTCACCGAGTCATTGGGGCAGGCGGTGCCTTGGTCGGTTTTGCTGGTGGTCTTGATAAGAAAGATATTTTATTAAAATTAGAGCAAAAATAAGCTATTTTTAGCGCTCGATTTTTTTAGACTTTTCTAATAAGCTGTCAACACTGATATTTCATGTAAAGCGGCTTTTCTTGCATCGCTATTTTCTGAAATATTAATCTTTTCATAACAAACTCTGGATGTTCTAAAAATGGCTGTCGGCGACGTAACAATGCCACAAATGCATGTGGTAAAAGGTGTAAAAATTGGCTCAACAGAAGCATATGTACGTTACCAAAACCGACGAGATTTAGTCATTTTTGAGTTTGCAGAAGGTTCAAACGTTGCGGGTGTATTTACCCAAAATGCATTCTGTGCTGCACCTGTTCATGTATCGAAAGCTCATCTTGCTCAAGGCAACCCTCGTTATTTAGTAATTAATACAGGTAATGCCAATGCGGGTACAGGACCTACAGGCTTAAAAAATGCCCAAGACACTTGCGCGAAGTTAGCTGAGCTTGCTGGTGTGAACAGTTTTGAAGTACTGCCATTTTCTACAGGTGTGATTGGTGAGCAGCTTCCAATGGAGCGTTTACTTGCTGGTCTTCAGCCTGCATTAAATAGCGTACAAGATGCTGCTTGGAATGATGCTGCAACTGGCATTATGACGACAGACACTGTGCCTAAAGGTGCATCTGAAAAATTTGAACTTGATGGCATTACTTATACCATGACAGGTATTAGTAAAGGTGCAGGCATGATTCGTCCAAACATGGCAACCATGTTGAGCTTTGTAGCTACAGATGCGCCTATTCGCCGCGATTTAGTACAAAAGCTATTAAAGACCACGGTTGAGCATTCATTTAACCGTATTACCATTGATGGTGACACTTCAACGAATGACTCTTGTATTTTTGTGGCGACTGGTCAGGCAGGTGGCACTGAAATTACATCAGAAAGCGATGCACGCTACGCGAAAGTATTAGAAGTGCTTGCTCGTGTCATGAACCGTTTAGCGCAGTTAATTATTCGTGATGGCGAAGGTGCAACGAAGTTTATTACTGTTGCTGTAGAGGGCGGCGGTAACATTCAAGAGTGTTGTGACATTGCGTATAGCATTGCGCATTCTCCACTCGTTAAAACTGCACTTTTTGCATCTGACCCGAACTGGGGACGTATTTTAGCGGCAATTGGCTATGCTGGAGTGAAAGACCTAGACGTATCTAAAATTCAGGTATGGTTAGACGACGTACAAATCTGCAAAGATGGTGGTGCGGCAGAGGACTATACCGAAGAAGCTGGTGCGCGCGTTATGGCACAAACGGAAATTACCATTCGTGTTGATTTAGGTCGTGGTCAAGCCAAGGACACAGTCTACACCTGTGACCTATCTTACGACTACGTCAAGATTAATGCAGATTACCGTTCGTAAATATTCAGTTATAATCAAGCCTCGACAAAGAGGCTTTTTTATTAGCCCCAACTTTTGATATTAAATGATTCAATCCGTAAATCATTTAAGCAGTAACGTTATATGCGAGCAGGTATGTCAGCATGAAGGATAGAGAAGACGTTTTATGAGTGATGCGACTTTAATTGCCAACGATGCAAAAAACATTGTACAAGCGCATTTAGACCGTTTAGGTGAGCCAAAAGACAATCGCTTAAGTGAAGAAGCAAAACAACAAAAGTTTGCACAGATCGAAGCAGAGCTCAAAAAACGTGATGCTGTCCTTGTTGCTCACTATTATTGCGATCCGGATGTACAAGAACTTGCTGAAAAAACAGGTGGATGCGTTTCTGACTCTTTAGAAATGGCCCGTTTCGGACGAGATCATGCAGCCTCTACACTGGTTGTGGCTGGTGTAAAGTTTATGGGAGAAACAGCTAAAATTCTGTCTCCTGAAAAAACAATTTTAATGCCAACACTTGAAGCAACCTGTTCACTCGACTTAGGTTGTCCAGTTGATGAGTTCACGGCATTTTGTGATCAGCACCCTGACCATACCGTAGTTGTTTATGCCAATACATCTGCTGCTGTTAAAGCACGTGCAGATTGGGTAGTGACTTCAAGCTGTGCTGTTGAAATTGTTGAGCATCTAGATAGCTTGGGCGAAAAAATTATTTGGGCACCAGATCAGCACTTAGGTCGCTATATTCAAAAGAAAACTGGTGCTGATATGTTGCTTTGGGATGGTGCATGTATTGTGCATGAAGAATTCCGTGCACGTGGCATTGCCAACATGAAAGCACTGTATCCAGATGCGGCTGTATTGGTACATCCAGAGTCACCAGAGTCGGTTGTAGAAATTGCCGATGCGGTAGGTAGTACTTCTCAACTCATTAAAGCTGCGCAGACTTTGCCAAATGAAAGACTCATTGTGGCAACTGACCGCGGTATTTTCTACAAAATGCAGCAAGCGGTACCAAATAAGATTTTAGTTGAAGCGCCAACAGCGGGTGAGGGGGCAACTTGTCGTTCATGTGCTCATTGTCCGTGGATGGCAATGAATGAACTCGACGGAATTTTAGAAGTTTTACAAAAAGGTGATCAGGAAATACACGTTGATCCAGCGCTAGCTGAACGTGCCAAAATGCCTTTAGATCGAATGTTAGCCTTTAGTGCATCGTTAAAACCTTAAAAAACCTCAAAATGCTTGTTAAATATACATTTGATAAGGATTTTTAACTTTTTTTTAGAATAGGTGTTGACGTCTGAGGGCGTCGCGCCTAGAATGCACACCGTACCGCACGATGTGCGATACAGCAAAAGCTGAGATAGATCGGAGCATAGCACAGCCTGGTAGTGCACCTGGTTTGGGACCAGGGGGTCGTAGGTTCGAATCCTACTGCTCCGACCACTTAAAATAATATTTTAAGATCGGCGAAGTATCGCATGATAAGCATCATCGGTTAAGCGCCTGTAGCTCAGTTGGATAGAGCATCCGCCTTCTAAGCGGATGGTCACAGGTTCGAATCCTGTCAGGCGCGCCATTTGGTAGCTTGGTACATAGAACTTATTTGATGGTGGATGTAGCTCAGTTGGTAGAGCCCTGGATTGTGATTCCAGTTGTCGCGGGTTCGAATCCCGTCATTCACCCCAATTTCGGAGCATAGCACAGCCTGGTAGTGCACCTGGTTTGGGACCAGGGGGTCGTAGGTTCGAATCCTACTGCTCCGACCATATTTTAAAAGCGTTTAAGCTTTGAAAATATCTCAAATATTGAAAAGAATTTCTTCTAGTCTTACAGATAGAAGGAATTTTTTTGTTTTTATATATTTAAATTTTAATTCATACATACTCCAATATTTGAACGTGTTTATATAAGCTCTGTTCTCTGTTCTCTGTTCTCTGTTCTCTGTTCTCTGTTCTCTGTTCTCTGTTCTCTGTTCTCTGTTATTGATATTTCTGCCTTAACTCATCTTTTTCTCGATCTGATAGAAATGCGATTTTTAGGCCGTTTTCTTGAGCTGTATAAATTTGCTCAGGGCTTAAACCTGCTAATGGGGCGGCAGTAAAATATTCATGTTGTATCTCAATGCCTTCTACCGCTGGGTCATCTGTATTAATGGTGGCAAGCACACCATGTTCTAAAAATGTTTTTAATGGGTGTTCTGCTAAAGACGGTACTGTATTGGTTTGAATATTTGAAGTGAGACAAGATTCAATACCAATCTGGTGTTTAGCTAAATAATCTAAAAGTTTTAAATCTTGAACCGCTTTAACACCATGTCCAATTCTTTCGGCTCCTAATTCTTCAATAGCTTGCCAAATACTTTCTGGGCCGGCAGCTTCACCTGCATGTACCGTAATGTGCCAACCTGCATCACGTGCTTTTTTAAAGTGCTCAATAAATAAATTGCCCGGAAAACCAAGCTCATCACCAGCAAGATCCAACGCTTTAATATCATTTTTATGGGCAAGTAGGGCATTTAATTCTTTTTCGCAGGCTTCTTGGCCAAAAGTACGGCTCATAATGCCAATTAAATTCGCTTTTACGCCGTAGGCCTGACTGCCTTCTTTGACTCCAGCAATCACAGCTTCAACTACGCCTTCAAGTGGAAGTTGATGTGTCATTCCCATATAACCTGGTGAAAAACGTAGTTCTACATAATCTAGGCCTTGTTGGGCAGCATCCTGCATGTTTTCAAAAGCAGTACGTTTGCAGGCATCTAAACTCGCTAATACTTTTACGCCCCAGTCGAGCTTTGATAAAAAACTTAATAAGTCAGGTTGGTTATCCATCACTTGTACGTGTGGTCGTAAAGATTCAATGTCGTAAGCAGGTAAATCTAAATGGTATTGTTGCCCCAATTCTAAAATAGTTTGAATACGGATGTTGCCATCAAGATGGCGGTGTATATCAGTAAGCGGAAGCGTTTTTGTAATCATAGATTTCTTCTTATCTGTTCGTATCAATTCATCATGCCTATTTAGAGCTGCTGATAAAAGTTTGGATTTGCTATGTTTTTGTGAAAAGCGTTGAGTTGAGTTTTTTGAACTTACTATATTTGTATAAGTTTTAATTTTGATGACATTGTTCTGGCCTAAGAAGACAACGCAGTCTGTGTAAGATACAAGCACCAAGATTTTTATTGTTTTAATTTCGCTGCGCCTGTTTTTGTTGACTCTTCAACAATAGATTGGCTGAAGAATGGTCATTGGTATTTTGCTTTTTAGTTGTAAAGATGAATAAAGGCTTGCTAAAGACCAAACTGATAAAGCGATTAATTTATCTGTAGAAATCTATTTCTGGCAAGTAAATGAAAAAGAAGAAATAGGAAGCGCTCAAATGAAGTCGGTACTTTGTCATCAAGCAAAATTACAAGTGGTGGACCAACCGAAATTAACGCCTGCAAAAGGACAGGTGTTATTGGAAGTGGTGCGATGTGGGATCTGTGGCTCTGATTTACATATGCAACACCACTGTGACCACATGCATGATTTGGCTGCACGTGTCGGGTTTAATGGTTTAGCTAAGTCCACAGACCCGTTTGTACTAGGACATGAATTTTGTGGCAAGGTTTTAGACTACGGTCCAAAAACACGTCATAAATTTAAAGCTGACACACTCGTTTGTGCAATGCCGCTTTTAAATGTAGATCAGCATGGTTATTTGTCTACAGGGCTTTCTCCAAATGCTTCGGGTGGTTATGCCGAGCAAGTATTGGCTCAATCGAGCTTGATGTTTGAAGTACCCAACGGTCTAGATGCAGATAGTGCTGCCATGACTGAACCGATGGCGGTTGCATTGCATGCCGTTCGCCGTAGCCGTGTGAAAACCAGTGAGCCTGCTATTGTGATTGGCTGCGGACCTGTTGGGCTAGGCGTTATATTAATGCTTAAAGCAGCTGGAGTTAAAACTGTAGTTGCCAGCGACTTTTCACCAAACCGCCGTAAGCTTGCCGAGCAATGCGGTGCAGATATTGTGGTAGACCCTAAAGAGACATCGCCATTTGCTAACTGGAAAGAGTTTGGTTTACTTGGCAATGTTTCTGATGCCATTAACATGGGCATGGGGCTGTTTGATAAGTTGCAAGCGACACGCTTACCTTGGTGGCATGGATGGCGAATGATTGATAAATTGGGTGCTCTGCCAAAGCGTCCTGTTATTTTTGAGTGTGTGGGCGTACCGGGTGTTTTACAGCAAATTATTGAAGGTGCACCTTTATTTTCCCGAATTGTTGGGGTGGGTGTGTGCATGCAAAGTGACAAAATAGAACCCGCACTTGCAATTAATAAAGAGTTAGAAATTCAGTTTGTGTTGGGTTATACACCGCTTGAGTTTCGAGATGCGCTACACATGATTGCAGAAGGTAAAGTGAACTGCTCACCGCTGATTACAGGTGTTGTTGGTTTAGAAGGTGTTACCAATGCATTTGAAGCGTTACGTGACCCTGAACAGCACGCCAAAATCTTGATTGACCCTAAACGTAGAGGTTCAGATATTCAATTGATGAGTCATTAATTCAAAGTCATTTACGCTTAACTAAAAGGTTGTGATCTTATCAATCACAATCTTTTTTATGCGTATAGATCGCACAAAGCTGCTGAGCTAACGCGTATTGATCTTTAGTTGCTCTAACTCTTGATAAATCCACTCAACAAATTTTTGAATGGTTGGGGTTATGTCTTGGCTCGAATGGATGAGATAGTACTTTCGGCTGCCTTTTAATTTTTTATTGGAAACAATCACCAGTTCTTTTTTTTGTAGTTCAGACTCAATCAACATTTGTGGAATTAAAGCCATGCCCATGTCATGACTGGCAGCAACCGCAAGCATCGAAA
Organism: Acinetobacter nosocomialis; assembly: GCA_025736915.1. GTDB lineage: Bacteria > Pseudomonadota > Gammaproteobacteria > Pseudomonadales > Moraxellaceae > Acinetobacter > Acinetobacter nosocomialis_A. Next base: position 2,684,256 of record CP107049.1, read on the forward strand.
ATAACTCATGGCGTTGTCCATCAAAAGGTTTCGGGTGTTGCATATGATGAGTGAGAAACCATTCTTGCCAAATGCTTGGCCGAGTGGTTTGTTGTAGCAGGGGAATTTTTAGCAAATCTTCTGAGCTTAAATCATAGGTATTTTCATTAATCATCACAGCATCTGGAAAATACTTTTCGATTAGACTTGGCGAGCATACAGGTACAATTTCTTCATCCATTAAATAATGCGCTTGTATGCCGGGCCAGTGGTCAATTTGCTGCTGCGTACCTGCAAAAATCGCAGCGTCAAAAATATTGTCATTAAATAAAAAGGGCTTGGTACTGGTTTCTAAATGAACCGTAATTTCAGGGTGTTTTTGATTTAAAAGATGGAGCTTGGGTAATAACCATCGCGTTGCAAAGGTAGGAACCACACCTAACTTTAATGTTCCACCTAAACCCTTATGAGAAATCACATCGGCCGTACATTTCTCTAGCCCTAACAAGTAGGGTTTAATGCTTTTAAAATACTGCTGACCAGCAATGGTGAGTTCAACACCATGCCGAGTACGTATAAAGAGTTCAACGCCCAAGAAGTCTTCTAACTGCTGAATTTGGCGAGAGACAGCGCTTTGGGTAATACATAACTCTTGCGCAGCATAGGTATAACTTAGATGTTTTGCTGCACTTTCAAAGCAAATCAGGCCCTGAATGGACGGGATACTTCGTCGCATAAATAAATCCTTTTATTTGTCGTCATATTTCAAAATGGCATATGACCTAAATGCAGATATCGGAGTTTAGTATAAAAATAAGCCATTTTTAATGAAATACAACCAATTAAATATCTAAATTTAATGCGTCTTGTTTTAAATATGCGTAAGTCGCATATCTGCATGAACATTTATCGTTTGATTACTGCATTTTTCACGCATAACATCGAGTTAAATAAAGAAGATCCAATCAAGCAGAGGATGCGATGAATCACATGGTGACAACAAAAAAAGCAAAAGTTCAATTTAACTGGCAAGACCCATTTTTAATTGAGCAACAGCTTACCGAAGATGAGCGCATGATTCGTGATGCGGCTCATGCCTATTGCCAAGAACGTTTGCAACCCCGTGTACTTGAACAATTCCGTCATGAAACAACAGATCCATCTATTTTCCGTGAAATGGGAGAGCTTGGCTTACTGGGTCCAACTATTCCTGAGCAATATGGCGGTGCGGGTTTGAACTATGTGAGTTATGGTTTGGTTGCGCGTGAAATTGAATATGTCGACTCGGGCTACCGCTCTATGGCGAGCGTACAAAGCTCATTAGTGATGGTTCCGATTCATGAATTTGGTACGGAAGAACAAAAGCAGAAGTACTTACCTAAACTAGCTACGGGTGAATACATTGGCTGTTTTGGTTTGACCGAACCTGATCATGGCTCAGATCCGGGCAGTATGATTACCCGTGCTAAAAAAGTTGACGGGGGTTACCGTTTAAGTGGCGCAAAAATGTGGATTACCAACAGCCCAATTGCTGATGTATTTGTAGTCTGGGCAAAAGAAGTTTCTGCTGAAGGCAATGTTGGTGATATTCGCGGCTTTATTTTAGAAAAGGGCTGGGAAGGTCTATCTGCACCCGCAATTCATGGCAAGGTCGGTTTACGTGCCTCGATTACAGGTGAAATCGTGATGGACAACGTTTTTGTACCTGAAGAGAACGCATTCCCTGAGATTCGAGGTTTGAAAGGCCCATTTACCTGTCTAAACAGTGCTCGTTATGGCATTGCATGGGGCGCAATGGGGGCTGCTGAGTTCTGCTGGCATACTGCACATCAATACACCATGGACCGCAAACAATTTGGTCGTCCGTTGGCTGCAAATCAATTAATTCAAAAGAAACTGGCAGATATGCAAACTGAAATTGCGTTGGGTTTGCAAGTGGCTTTACGTTTTGGCCGTATGAAAGATGAAGGTATTGCTTCAGTTGAAGGCACATCTCTAATTAAGCGTAACAACTGTGGGAAAGCACTTGATATTGCTCGTATGGCACGTGACATGATGGGTGGAAACGGTATTAGTGACGAGTTTGGCGTAGCACGTCATTTGGTTAACCTTGAAGTCGTAAATACCTACGAAGGTACACATGATGTTCATGCCTTGATTTTAGGTCGTGCACAAACAGGTATCGCGGCATTTAGTAACTAACTCATTAATTTTTTAAAAGATAGAGGTGTTCTTTCGAGAACGCCCTTAGGGATTTTTACGCAAAAATTTATGGATAATGACAAGATTCATCGTAAGGATACTCATGTAAAGATGTGCCTCTGTGTACTTAAAACTAAATATAAGATGATGAAAAATATAGAAGATTAAGTCATACGGAAAACATAAGTAGGCTACCGATGACTCATTTGGGAAAATGAGGAACTAAAGATGAACAATGACGTTCAAGTAATATCGAAAGAATTAAGAAATACATTTCCAAGTAACCTTGGAACATATGAAAAGATTGGCCCTCATACATGGAAATGGGCGTTGTTATTTGCCTATTTTGCGATGGTAGTCGATGGTGTTGATATTATGCTGCTGTCTTATAGCTTGACCAGTTTAAAGGCAGAGTTTGGTTTAAGTACCTTTCAAGCAGGTGCCTTAGGTAGTGCTTCTTTGGCAGGTATGGGTATTGGCGGTATTTTGGGAGGCTGGGCATGTGACAAGTTTGGCCGTGTTCGAACCATTGCTAACTCGGTAACTTTCTTTTCGGTGGCGACTTGCTTATTGGGCTTTACGCAAAGCTTCGAGCAATTTATGGCTTTACGTTTTATTGGTGCTTTGGGTATTGGAGCACTCTATATGGCCTGTAATACCTTAATGGCTGAATATGTGCCGACCACTTACCGTACAACGGTCTTGGGTACATTACAGACGGGTCAGACCGTAGGTTATATTGCTGCGACGTTATTAGCTGGCGCAATTATTCCAGATCATGGCTGGCGTGTTTTATTCTTCCTGACCGTAGTGCCTGCTTTCGTTAATATTTTCCTGCAACGCTTTGTGCCAGAGCCAAAATCTTGGCAGCTCACCAAAATTGAAAGCTTGCAAGGCAACAGACAACCTAAAGAAATAGTTGTGGCTGAAAAGCCTAAAAGTGGCAGTATCTATAAGCAAATATTTAATAACTTTAAGCACCGTAAAATGTTTTTGTTGTGGATGACCACAGCATTTTTCTTACAGTTTGGTTATTACGGCATTAACAACTGGATGCCAAGTTATTTAGAAACAGAAGTACATATGAACTTTAAAAACTTAACCAGTTATATGGTGGGTTCATATACAGCAATGATTCTAGGCAAAATTTTAGCGGGTTATCTTGCTGACAAATTTAACCGCCGTGCTGTTTTTGTGTTTGGAACAATAGCCAGCGCCGTGTTCTTGCCAATCATTATTTTCTTTAACACCCCTGACAATATTTTGTATTTATTGATCACCTTTGGTTTCTTATATGGCATTCCATATGGTGTGAACGCGACTTATATGGCTGAAAGTTTTTCAACCGATGTGCGCGGAACGGCTATTGGCGGGGCTTATAACATTGGTCGTGTCGGGGCAGCTATTGCACCAGCCACCATTGGTTTCTTGGCGTCGGGTGGTACGTTTACCATGGCCTTTATTGTGATGGGCGCTGCGTATTTTGTTGCGGGTGTATTGCCAGGCTTATTTATTAAAGATCGTCAGTACGATCCGCAAAAACAATCATAAACAATGACAAGAAGGTGCGTTGAGTACCTTCTAAAAAGATAAGGGTATCGTTATGGGTGCATTACAAGGAATTCGGGTTTTAGATTTAAGTCGTGTGCTTGCAGGGCCTTGGTGCGGACAAATCTTGGCAGACCTTGGCGCGGAAGTGATTAAAATTGAACGTCCTCGAGTCGGTGATGACACCCGTATGTGGGGACCGCCATGGATGCCCGATCAAGACGGAAACATGACCCGTGAATCTGGCTATTTTCAGTGTACCAACCGCAATAAATATTCAGTTGCGGTGGACATTACCACACCTGAAGGTCAGGCCTTAATTTATGAAATTGCCAAGACTGCTGACGTGGTCATTGAAAATTATAAGACAGGGTCTTTGGCTAAATATGGTTTGGACTATGCTTCCTTAAGTGAGCTGAACCCAAATATTGTGTATTGCTCGATTACCGGTTTTGGGCAAGATGGCCCACGTGCAGAAGAACCCGGCTATGATTTTATTATTCAGGGTATGTCTGGCTTAATGAGCATTACTGGTGAGCCTGATGATGTGGCAGGCGGTGGTGCACAAAAGGTTGGTGTGGCTGTTGTAGATATTCAAACGGGATTGTATTCCACCATCGCGATTCAGGCAGCTTTGATTGCACGGTCACACACAGGACGTGGACAATATATTGATATGTCTTTGCTTGATGTACAGGTCGCGGCACTGGCAAATCAGGGAATGAACTATTTAGCCTCAGGTAAAGCCCCGCAGCGCATGGGTAATCAACATCCGAGTATTGTGCCGTATCAAACTTTTAAGGCTAAAGATAAAGAATTTATTATTGCTTGCGGTAACGATAAACAGTTTAAAGATTTGTGTGTTGCGATTGGTTATCCAGAGTTACTCGAAAATGAAAAATTTGTGCGCAACCAAGACCGCGTCAAATATCGAGATGAACTGATTCCTTTATTGTCCGAGCACTTTTTGCAAAAAACTGCCAAAGAATGGGTTGAGATGATTCATGCGCTTAAAGTGCCAGTAGGTGTTATCAATTCTATTGAAGAAGCTTTGGCTGAACCACAAATCGTGCATCGTAATTTGGTGGTGAATATTCCTCATCGTTTAAATGAAAACTTTCAAACCATAGGCTCACCAATCAAGCTGTCTGATACTCCAGTTGAATATCATCATGCACCGCCAGAGCTAGGTGAACATACGGCTCAAATCTTATCGAGATTTAAAACAGCAGAAGAACTGGCTGCGCTAAAAGAGAAAGGTATTATTGATGGAAAAATTGCTTAAGCTGTTGTCGTTTTTAATGTGATTCAATTTAAATAAAACTGTGATTTGCAATAAATCACAGTTTTTTATTATTAGAAAATAAGCATTTTAATATTTAAAAATAAGCGGCAGTTCTGGTCTGAAATCATGAATCATTCCTTGAGGTTCATGATCAAAACTAATTTCCATTAAATGCTCCGATCCATTAGTCACTTCAAAATCATCAAGCGAATTGAACAGCAATGAAGTAGGGTGCTTTTCAAGGTTTGGAATAGAAACTTTAATCGCAGTGATTTCTGATAAATCTTTGCTATGAACAAGTGGTTGTTGTTTTTCTTTTGCAGCAAGGTCTGGTCGTGAAGCAAATGAAAGGAAGAACCACATCGGTTCAGATACCACAGAATCTTTGGCAACATTTACTTCTAAGCTGGCTGGTAAATAGCTTGGCTTGTACACCCAATTAGGAAATTTTGCACCGTTATCATCTTTATTTTTAGGGCGAAAACAAATACCAAAAGGGGACGCGATATTATTTTGAGTACTTAGTCGCTCAAAAAGCAGAGTCGGTTTTGTGAGATCACTTGAGGCTTCTTCGGGGTTATTTAAAAAGATTAATTCGATAAAGCTATTTTTAAAGAAAAAGCGTCTGTTTTCTGTACCTTGACCCGGGTGCTTATTGGATGAACCTTCTGTTAGACCGAATTTTTTTAAAGTTTCAGCTTCGGGAGCGCCTGATTGTACACAAATAAAAATATGGTCCACTTCCATTTTAAGTTCTCATACTAATGTTGATGAATATTAAATAATTGATTAATAGAATTTTTCATGTTTGTCGCAAGTGTTTCATCGAAACCATCGACTAAAAAGCGGCTAATTAAGCCTTCAATCACCGTATAGATCAGCTCAGATAAAGCTTCACCATTCGGTACATTGCAGTTTTGCGCAATCAGTACTTTAATCCATTGTTTATGGGCTTTAGAAATAGAAATAATGTCTTGATCATCTTGGTTAGATTCAGCGACTGCTCTTACAAATAAACAGCCTTTAAAAAAATCTTGTCTAAACCAATTGGTGTGCCAATCCAGAATTTTATTGATGGCTTCCAACCCTGTTGCATCTCCCACATAGCCCAAAAGGCTTTGCTTAAACCGTTCATTACGTGCAACGAGTACAGACTTAACCAGTTGATTTTTATTTTTATAGTACGTGTACATGGTGGTTTTAGAGCAGCCAGATTCATCGCGAATCAGGTCAACGCCAACCCCGACAAAACTATTTTCATTAAATAGTTTCTCGGCTGTATCTAATATTTTTAAGGCAGATTTTGACATGTGTCTTTTCCAAAAAATAAAATAGTACAGATCTGTACTATTTGAAATTTTATCTATATGCTTTTTAAAAAGCAAATTTTTGTTTGAGGAAAAAACCATGTTCTCGATCTTTTATGGCAAAGAAAAACTGGCTCCATCGCCCAATAAAGTTGATGTTTTAAGAAGCCTTATTGGAGGTACGCTCAGTATTTTTATACTTCTCTGGTTGAGTAAGCTCACACACAATATCTTTATCATGGCGCCGTTTGGTGCGACCTGTGTATTGCTCTATACCGTGTCGCAGTCACCTTTGGCGCAGCCGAGAAATATTATATTTGGACATCTTATTTCGGCTTTTGTCGGTTTGTTTTTTCTAAAATTTGTTGGTGTTTCTATTTTTACAATTGCTTTATCAGTGGGCTGTGCTATTGCACTCATGCAGATTTTTAAATGCGTTCATCCACCTGCTGGGGCCAATCCTTTAGTTATTTTACTCACCGCAAGCAGCATACATTACCAGTGGAGTTTTCTAATTTTCCCTGTTTTGGTCGGTGCAGTGTCTTTAGTTTTGGTAGCGATGCTGATTAATAACATTAAAGCGAGTACCAAGTGGCCGATGTATGGCTTGGGAATTTTAAATAGTAAAAAGTAGGCAAGCTATGAAGTATTTTGCGCTTAAAAATAATGAAAGTATTCACTACGCTAAGATAGTGAATACTTTTGAATGAAATTATGACTTTTTAGAAATACGTTCTTCGATGGCAAATTTGAGTAAAGAGGCGCTGCGATAAAAACCGTGTGCGAACTTTCCAAATGGCATGGTTATAAAGAACGTCATGACCGTAGCTAAATGGAAAATCAGTAAAAGTGCCATGTAAGGGGTATTACGAAATGCCATAAGAGCTAAGCCTGAAGCACTGACTAAAATTAAAAGGAAAATAAAGCCTCGATCTACAGGTTTTTGCTCGCGGTCACCATGTAATGGATGGCGTTTAAGGTTTAAATAAAGCAAACCAGATGGGCCAATCACTAAGCCAAACCCACCCAACGCACCTAAAATAACAGGCAAGCTAAAGATAGGGTAAGGCGCATGTAGGTTAAGGAAATAGTGATATAAAGTCGCTACGCCTGTGGCTGCAAAGCAAAGCATAAAGCCATAAAAAGTCAGGTGATGGAACACGCGGCGGATTTGTGTGTAACGGTCATCTTGTTCATTACAGCCTTTGCCATGTCCACCATCTAAATATTTAAGCGTTAATACATTTTGAGAGGCTTGAATAAGGTCTGGTTTCTCAACTTTGCCATGAATAACTTTGGAGGTTTGTCGCCAGAATTTACTAATCCCAATGCCGAGTAGAACAATCGCAACTGTAAAGGTCGCTCCAAACAGTAGCGCTAAAAAGTTATGTGGGAAAATCGCATAGAAATTACCTTGGTAACCTGCAAATAAGTCAGTGCCTTTCCACCACACTACGGCTAACATGCAAAAAAAGAAAATAAGTGTTAACACCGAGACAAAAGGAATACCTACAGACTTATAAAGTCGACCTAAAGGCTGAGGGGTCGCAAATTCTTGGTAAGTTTCTAAACGTACTTGCGCCATCGCTTTTGGAATGTTTACACCAAACTCATGTGGCGGGGCATATTGGCAAGCGTGTAAACATGCACCACAGTTATGGCACAGGTTTGCGAGGTAATGAATATCGGCTTGGTTAAACTCAAGGCGCTTGGTCATTGCCGCAAATACAGCACAAAACGACTCACAGTAGCGACAAGCATTACAAATCTGTAGGGCTCTTTGAACTTCCTGCTCATGGTCAGAGAGCTGAACAACTGGAATTAGGGCTTTGGTACTAGCATTCATGTTCAACTCCTTGTGAAAGTGCATAGTGGGCTGCATTTTTTCCGGCAATGCGTCCAAACGTCGTTCCAATCGACATGCCGACTCCTGCGGTATAACCCTGACCGAGTACGTTACCTGCCATCATTTCACCTGCGACAAACAGGTTGCGGCTAGCTTGATTGTTAAAACGCACAGCAGCATCGTCTTCGACTTTTAAACCTAAATAGGTAAAGGTAATGCCAGGTTTGAGGGCGTAAGCATAGAAGGGTGGTTGATCAAGCGGAACTGCCCAATGGGTTTTGTTGGGCACAATATTTTGGGTGGTGCAGTCATCTAAAACCGTATGGTTAAAGGTGCCTTGTACGCAGGCTTGGTTAAATTCTTCTACCGTGTGACAGAAGGTTTTTGCATCTAGCCCGATTTTTTCGGCCAGTTCTTGAATGCTATTTGCTTTTACCCCCGCAAACACAGGCGGCATAAAGCGACCAATCGCCTTTGAGTCGATAATCGAATAGGCGATTTGCTGAGGCTGTTTGGCAACAAGACGTCCCCAAATCGCATAACGTTTTGGCCAGAAGTCTTCGCCTTCATCGTAAAAACGTTCGGCTTTGTTATTGACCACAATACCCAGTGAAACGCAGTCAATACGGGTGCAGATGCCGCCATCATATAACGGTGCGCGTGCATCTACAGCGACGCAATGCGATTGTGATGGGTCACCAATAATATCGGCGCCTTGATCTATCATAAATTTGAGCAAGTTGCCCTGATTAAAGCGGGTTCCACGAATAATGAAATTATCGGCAGGCCATTCGCCGTTTTCATTTTGTCCCCATGCTTCTCTTAACCATTCCAGATTTGACTCAAAACCACCTGCGGCCAATACACAGCTTTTCGCTTTAAACACACGGCCATCTTCCGCAATTGCAGCTTCAAAATGTCCTTGATTTAACTTTAGATCTTTAATTTTTGTGTTGTATAAAATCTCAATGCCAAGCTCTTGGGCACTACGGTAATACGCATTAATGAGGGCTTTACCGCCACCCATAAAAAAGGCATTGGTACGTGCAACATGCAAAGCACCCGATAGTGGCGGCTGAAAATTCACACCATGTTTACGCATCCAGTCGCGACATGTTGCCGTGCTACGAATGACCAGACGAGCTAAGTGCTCATTAGTTTTTCCAGCAGTGACTTTAAGTAGGTCTTGCCAATATTCTTCTTCTGGGTAGGCATCGACTAATACATCTTGAGGAGCATCATGCATGCAACGGAGGTTACGAGTGTGTTGTGAGTTACCACCACGCCATTCTTTAGGTGCTGCTTCTATGACAAGCACAGACGCGCCACTTTCTTTTGCCGTGAGCGCGGCACACAGTGCGGCATTCCCACCACCAATTACAATCACATCATGCATGGATTTCTCCCTTTCTCAGCTAAGGCTAATGTAGCTTTAAAAGGGACGGTGAAGTGAGAGGCTAAACTTGAATGGGTGTTTAGTAAAAATAAACACTAAGCGCTTAAGTGTTTATGAGTTTCGCACCGGGCCAGCGCTTTTCATTAATCAGGTTGGTCACACAAGCACGAATCACTACTTTGGTGGCTAAAGTAGCAGGCGAGAGTTCTTCTTCAGACAGACTAATTAAATAGTTAATGCGTTCAATGGCAGGTTCTACAATGCGCAGTAAACATAGTTCTTGCCGTGAGTTTAACGATGCGCCCGCAGGTTGGATGGTTGCCATTTCGAGTTGGCTGATGCTTTCCATTAACAAGTGTAGCCCATCAATTTCATAGGCCACTTTAAGCTGATGAATTTTCTGTTCGAGCAACAAGCGCAGTCCATGTCGTTGGCTCGGTAAAATTAGCGGAAGTTCTTTTAGCTGTGAATGGGTAATCGTTTGAGTGTCTATACAGCTTTCAAGATGGTACTGACTCAGCACTTCTTTAGGCGAGATTAAAAACATCTGTTCTTTGACTAAAGGCTGGATGGCCCACTGTGGATCGACATCGTCACTAAAGATGATGGCAACATCGAGCTGCCTTGCATTAACTAATGCCTTGAGGTCACCCGATAAGCCTTCAATTAGACGGACTTTAATGTCGGGGTAGCGGTTTCTCATGAGTTTTAAAAAGTGCGTGCCAATAACCGACGCAACACTCGGCGAAAAACCGACGGTGACATGACCACTTAAACGTGAAGAATGTGCAGAGTCTACAGCATGGTCTAAGTGCCTAAGCGCCAGTTGAACCTGTTGAAAAAAAGCTAAACCCGCAGGGGTGGGAACTGTACCCAAAGCAGTACGTTGTAAAAGGCGAATAGAAAGCTCGCTTTCTAATTTTGAGATTTGCTGACTTAATGCAGAAGTTCCAATATCGAGATTTTTTGCAGCTTTACCCAAGCTTCCTGACTCGATCACCGCAATAAAATACTTTAATTGTTTGAGTTCCACGGCAAATACTACATAGTCCTTTATTGGTTATTCTACACTGGTTTATCGCTATACATTTTGTTCTATTACGCTGAGTAAACCACCAACAGAGTAAAGGCAACATCACCTCAAGATGTTGCCTTTTAGAGCTTTTATTGTTTAACCTGCTCAAGACCCTGTTCTTCAATAATTTGTGTTGCTTGTGGTGACTTCACAAATTTGATGAGTTCTTTTGCGACTTTTTCATGTTCAGAGTTTTTACCAATGCCCGCTGCAAATACAGTGACTTTTTGATAAGGCGCAGGAATTGGGCCGACTAAATCAACTTGACCATATTGGCCTGTAAAAGGTTTGATTTCACTAATTTGCTGGAAACCAATATCGAACTGACCTTCAGCAATACGTTTTGCAACGCGGTCACCGACCACTTTTTCTGCTTTACCAGAAATCACTTTGTATTCGACAGGTGGGAAGCTTGGGAAAACATCTTTTTCAAGATGCGTACCGCTCGCACTTGCTGAATAGCCAATGTGCTTAGCATTTAATAAAACTTTTTCAAATTTTGCCGCAGAGCTAATATCTGGTTTTGGTGCACCTTTAGGCACAGCCATACCAATGCTTGAATTGACTAAAGCACTTTGTGAATTTGGGTCTACATAACCTTTTTCTGCAAGCTTGTTCAGTTCAGGAGCAGCCAACACCACCACATCAAAATGTTCACCACGATCGAGTCGATTTGGAATTGCAGTTGGCGACGCGCCCATTGATGAACCAGACGAAAGGTGAACCGTGTGACCAGTTTGCTTTTCAAATATTGGAATGAGTTTTTCCATAGATGAATAGAAACCGCCTGAACTAATCACTTCGAGTGTATCTGCGTTAGCAAGCGTTGAGCCTAAGCCTGCACCAGCTAGGCAAATGGTCATGAAGATAGGGGACTTTTTCATAGTATCTCACTTTAATGATAGGAGAGCACAGTACGGAGACTTAAGATCTGCCGTACTGTTCATTAAAATTTCAGGTTAAGTCGTTATTGTTTTAAGCGCTAACCTTCGCAGGTTCAGCAATTGGGTCTGCATTCTTCTGCTTAGAACCACGACATAGATATAAGCTTGAGATTAAGCTACATACCGCTGCTAACATCAGCCAGAATGCTGGTGTGCTTGCATTACCTGTGTTTTCGACAAGGTACGTACAAGCCATTGGAGTCATACCACCAAAAATAGCGGCTGCAAGGCTGAACGCTAAAGAGAAGCCAACTGTACGTACACGTTTTGGCATTACTTCGGCAAGTGTTGCGACCATGGTGCCGTTGTACATACCAAAGAAGAATGAGAAGTAAGCAAGCGTAATAATTAGATTGGTAAAGCTAATGTCACTCACCAACCAGCTTAAAACTGGATAAGTTGTAAAGATGGCAAGGGTTGTAATGCCGACTAAAACAGGACGACGACCAATTTTGTCTGAAAGCAAGCCACCCATTGGTAACCAGAAGAAATTCGATAAACCTACAAACACAGTCGCTAAAAGGCTATCTGTTACCGACATTTCTAAAGTACGTTTTGCATACACCGTGGTGTAAACCGTAATGAAATAGAAAGTGGTTGTGGTCATCGCACTCATCATCATGCCCGCAAGTACGATGCGCCAGTTGTTTGCAAGTGTGCTGAAAATTTCTTTGGTTGATGGATGAGTTTTTTGTGCTTTAAAGTCTTCAGTTTCCTCTAATGTACGGCGGAACAAGAAGATTAAAGGAATAATCAAACAACCAATTAAGAATGGAATACGCCAGCCCCATTCACCCACTTGAGCATGAGTTAAAATGGTGTTGAGCCAGTAGCCAAGTAATGCTGCAAACACAACCGCAATTTGTTGGCTGCCAGACTGCCAGCTTGTAATAAATCCACGGTTTTTATCTGTTGCAATTTCAGCTAGATAAATCGATACACCGCCAGATTCAACACCTGCCGAGAAGCCTTGTAATAGACGTCCAATCACCACCAAAATTGGCGCAATAATACCAATGGTTTCATAACCCGGTACAAAGGTAATTAAGATGGTTCCGATTGCCATAAGGCTTAAAGTCACAATAAGACCTTTACGTCGACCAACTCTGTCGACATAAGCGCCCAAGAAAATAGCGCCGAGAGGACGCATAAGAAAACCCGCAGCAAATACGGTAAATGTCATCATTAAAGAGACATATTCATTTTCAGAGTGGAAAAATTTTGCTGCGATATAAGTGGCATAGAAACCAAAAAGAAAAAAATCGTACTGTTCTAAAAAGTTGCCACTCGTTACATTTAATATTTTTTTAAAAGTAGCCCTACGGTTATTCACGACATCCATTGGAGACCTCCTTGGCCTGACAAAATGGAAACATTCACGATCTTCAATGGAGGGCCTTAAATCGACTCATTCAATAAACCTAAATAGCAAATGGGTTAGAGATGAGATTTAAAGGTGTCCTTCGTAGAAAATGTGATGCCTTGTTTCCAGTTCAAACTACACATCTATAATTCGATAAACAGAAATTCACTTATCATTCAGATGAAAATGTAATCTCAAACAGCAGGAGGGAGTGAGAGGGCAAAATTAATTAGGTATTTAATAAAATTAATGACCCTTTATAAAATAATTTCAGAACATGGCCAAATTTGGTTTTGAATCAACTCTTTCACACAGGCTTTAATTGCCGATTTTGCAGCGAGTGCAGCAGGTGATAATTCTTCTTCGGCAAGGCTGACTAAGTAATTGATTCGCTCAACTTCAGGATCAATCAATTTAAGTAGTTGAAGCTTGTGTTTGTACTCTTGCAGACAAGCACTTCCGGGGCGGACGCTGGCAAGGTCGAGGTGAATCAGGCTATCCATCAGCAAGTGCAGGCCATCAATTTCATAGACGACATTGAGTTGACCAATCTTGTGCTCAAGCAGTTTTCTTAAGCTATGACGCTGACGTGGCAACACTAAAGGAATATCGCCAATTTGTTGAGACCGAATAATGCCGCTTTTGATGCACTCAGCAAGACCGTATTTTTCGAGCACTTCTTTTCGTGCCATTAAATACATTTGCTCGCGTACCAGCGGTTGTATTGACCATTGCTTGTCAATTTCATTGGTAAAAATAATGGCAATATCAAGCTGACGTGAATTAATCGACTGAATCAGGTTGCCCGACAGCGTTTCCACAATTTCTAGGCGAATGTCTGGATAGCGTTCAGACATTAATTTCATTAAAGGGATGCCAATTAAAGCGGTAATGGTAGGTGGAAAACCAAGACTCACATGGCCTGAAAGCCGTGCCGAATGGGCAGCATCTACCGCAAAGTTAATCTGACGTAAAATGAGTTGAGAATGTTTTAAAAAGGCGAGGCCTGCGGGAGTTGGGGTCACACCAAAAGCATTACGCTGTAATAGGCGAATGCTTAGCTCTTGTTCTAGCTTGCTAATTTGTTGACTGATTGCTGACGCACCGACATCGAGTTTTTGAGCAGCTTTACCAATACTGCCTGCTTCAACCACCGTCAAAAAATATTTTATTTGCTTGATTTCCATAATAAATGTATTCGCTCATCATCCTTAATTTATAGAGATATGAAGGATTGGGAAATCTATCATGTGCTTTAATATTAACAGCAATAAATACAAAAGTTTCTTAAAAAATTATCTGAAAGTTTTAAATCTTTGTCGTCTTTAATCTTGAGTTCAAAGGAAATTATCTCACTTCAGAGAGGCAATCGTATAATTTTTAAATATGGCATCCACAGTCAACGAATTGGCGTTTGGAGCTAAGCGCACCACTCAAAATCTAAATAAAGTGAACAATCAAAATAAAAAAATCCAGGATGGATCCATGATTTTTGTCGTAAGAAATAGAACATTAGTATTGGGAATCGCTTCAATTTGTACAAGTGCATTACAGGCTGCTGCATTTGATAAAACAGGCCAATCCGTATCAGCATTTTTACAACCGGGAAATTACTTTGAAGCAGGTCTTGGTGTGACAGATACTGATTTAAAAGGAGTGGAATCTGGTACTAACCCTTCCCATCAGTCAATTTCCGACATTGCCAATACAGATTATCGGCCGACTGCGGCTTTAAAATTTCAGCTTGCACCGCAGTATTCATTTGGGTTGCTTTACGATCAGCCTTTTGGTGCTGACACAGAATATTCTGGTGTAAATGGCTTTATCGCAACGCCGAAAGACACAGTTATGCTTCCCGGTATTACGACTACAAGCCTTGCAAATGCTACTTCTGGTCAAGTTCCCACAGGAAATGCAAAATCAGAATTTGATATACAAAATTTAAGCTTTATTTTGGGATATCAACCCACAAAAAACTGGAATCTTTATGCGGGGCCAGTCTATCAAACCTTTAAAAGTCAGGTTGAATTAAGGGGTAATGTATTTAGTCTTTATAACGGCTATGACTTTCACACCAAAACTGTAGGTGACTTGGGATGGTTAGCAGGGCTTGCCTACCAGATTCCAGAAAAAGCTGTGAAAGTCTCATTAACCTACCGTTCAGCCATTACCCATAAAGTAAACGCGACTGAAAATGCCCCACTCATTGAGATGTTAAGCACTCAACAAGGTCGTGATTTAGTTAATCAGCATCTAGACTACATGATTTCTATTGGTCAGATGACTCCACAAAAGAAAGCTTACTTAAATCAGATTATTGCTAATTTGCCAGAACAAGAAGATACAGGTACAACAAAATTTAAATCTCCTGATTCAGTGAATTTGGAGTTCCAGACAGGACTTCGTCAGGGAACGTTACTGTTTGGTAGTTTACGCTGGGTAAATTGGAGTGACCTCGCTCTACAGCCTTATCGCTTCGGTGAGATCTCAAAAGTTGTTGGCGTACTATCAACGCCAAGCCGTCCGGAAGGTTTTAATTTGGTTCGTTATTATGATGACCAATGGTCTTTAAATTTGGGTTTAGGACAACGCTTTTCGCCAAAATGGTTAGGTTCTGTGTCAGTTGGATGGGACTCAGGAGCAGGAGATAAAGTCTCAACGGGTGGCCCAACTAAGGGATATTACAACTTGGGCTTGGGTGCTCAATATAGCCCGACATCGCAATACTTTATTTCTGGTGGTGTGAAGTATTACTGGTTAGGCGATGCAAAAGCTCAGCTTGGCGCACAGGCGGGTAGTGACTATTATGTAGGTGAGTTTAAGGATAACCACTCAGTCAGCTATGGCTTAAAAATTGGATATAAATTTTAAAATTAAATCAGTCATTTATAAGGTTTTAATTACATGAATAAAATCATTAAAAACAGCCTATTTTTAGGATTATCGACTTTCATTGCAGGTTATGGAACTCTCCTTCATGCGGAAGCAAGTCCAACAACTTTGCCAGCGGTTTCGCAAAAAGCGTTAACTATTATTGATGGCCAAACAGAATGGTTAAGTAAGGTCTATAAAGACATTCATGAACACCCTGAACTTGGGTTTATGGAAACGCGTACTTCTGCCATTGTGGCCAAAGAACTTAAGTCACTGGGTTTTGACGTTAAAACCGGAATAGCCAAGACAGGCGTAGTTGGTATTTTAAAAAATGGTGAAGGGCCAACGGTCATGTACCGTGCCGATATGGATGCCAATACTGTTGAAGAAGCGACTGGTCTACCATATGCGAGTAAAGTACGCGTAAAACTCGATGATGGAACTGAAACACCTGTAGCACATATGTGCGGTCATGATGCACATGTGACATGGATGCTCAGCATGGCAAAAACATTAGTGGCTTTAAAAAAGGAATGGAGCGGAACTATTATTTTAGTCGCGCAACCTGCCGAAGAGCCGATCACAGGTGCAAAAGCTATGGTGACCGATGGCTTATGGACAAAATATAACTTACCAAAACCTGATTATTTCTTTGCCGTGCATACCACACCTGCACCTGTGGGCGTGGTCATCAATGCACCGGGACCACGTATGGCGGGAACCGACCAGCTTGATGTTTTATTTAAAGGTGTGGGTGGGCATGGCTCATTACCAATGCTCACCAAGAACCCGATTAGCATGGCTGCAAACGCAGTGACTCAATATCAAACCATTATGGGTAATGCAGTTGATCCGCAACAAGCGGCAGTGTTATCGATAGGCTCAATTCAGGCTGGAAACTCGAATAACGTGATTCCTTCTACGGCATTAGTCAAAATGAATTTGCGCTGGTTTGATCCAAAAGTGCGTGAAACCATGTTAAATAATATTAAGTCTATGAGTGAAGGTGCCGCCCAAATGCAGGGTATGGGTAAAGATCAATTACCTACCTTTACGTTTAAAGGTTCGAGCACACCTGTAGTTAACAATAAAGAATTTTCGGCACGTTTAAACGGGCCTTTAAAAGCATTATTAGGCGATAAACATGTTCTAACTGAGTATCCTGCGGTTATGGGGTCTGAAGATGTTCACCATTTGTTAGGCGACCAAAAAGACATTCCGTTTAACTTTATGTTTATTGGTGTAGCAGATCCTGTTGTGTTCGCCAATGCAGTCAAGCAAGGCAAACCTGTGCCTTATATTCCACATAGTCCAAACTACATTGTTGATTTAAAAGCTTTGCCAGTTGGTGCCAAAGTCACTACAGTTTCGATGTTAGAACTACTTACTAAAAAATAAGTTACTCATAAAAAAAAGGTGCACTTACATGCATCTTTTTTTTCTAAGTTTTTAAAAGTTAAGAGCAAGCCAGATATTTTTCTCGATAATGGATTGGTGATAAATCGGTCCAGCGGCGAAACGCGCGGGTAAAACTACTGACATCGGTAAAGCCAAGAATATAAGCAATCTCAGTAATATTATGGCTTGAGTTTTTAATATACGATAAGGCGAGCTCATGCCGAGTCTGATCAAGTAACTCACTATAAGAGGTGTTTTCGGCAGAAAGTTTGCGTTGCAGACTCCGTATGCTTAAG
This sequence comes from Acinetobacter nosocomialis, assembly GCA_025736915.1. Taxonomy (GTDB): domain Bacteria; phylum Pseudomonadota; class Gammaproteobacteria; order Pseudomonadales; family Moraxellaceae; genus Acinetobacter; species Acinetobacter nosocomialis_A. Next base: position 2,701,769 of record CP107049.1, read on the forward strand.
CCCAGACTTTTCGCAACGTCTTGTTGTTGAAAATCACCTGTAGATAATTTTTCAATTAATTTTACTTTCACTCGTGCCAATATATTTTCTTTATCGAGCCGAGCCAGATAACGATTAATAATTTCATCATATTCTTGAGTGAGAGTCGGATTTGCACCTTCTAGTGGTTGTTCTATCGTTGCCGTATCAAACACAATCATGTCTTTGGGTGCATTAAAGACGATGGGAGCTTTTAAAATACTCTGGAATGTTTCTAAATCTTCAGGTTCTGAACGTCTAAGTTCAATGCGTAATGGCGAAAAAACAGAGCCTTGTAAAGCACGACTTGAGCGAATAAAAACGGAAATAAATGCATCTATTGACTCGGGCTGAACTTCGTCGGGAACATGAATAACAAAATAATGATTATTTTCTTGCCCATAAAACTCTAGCTCTGGAATATCCGTAACCACACGAAAATAACGAATAATTCTTAGAAACATCTCTTTTAGAGTAGTGCTAGTAATCAGTGAATGCCCTAACACATGAAAAGTATTTTGGTTGACTTGGCTGGCAACTCTAAGGCCAAAACATGAATCTTGAGTTTTCTGAACTGCTAATTTCCATAAATTTGCTGTTTGTTTTAATGAATATCGTGCATCAGGATTACTCAGAGCCTGAATATCTAAACCTGCTTGTTCTAATAAAGGTTGACTATCAACACCGGCTTTTTCGAGCGCTTTTTGAATCGCTTTCACCCAGCTAGCCAATGCCGTTGCTGTCTGTGGCATGTTATGTCCTATAACTTGTGATTCATATTCCTCTGAACAGTATAAAAGATTCAAAACTAAAAAATCTTTTGTTTATTCTGAATCTTTTTATTTTGGCATCCATAGCCAATAGATTGGCGTTTCGAGCTAAGCACACTTAGGGTGATCTAAATAAAGTAGAGGCATGAAAAACTGAGGAATAACGGATGACCTATATTTATAAAAATCCTGCCGGAATGACCGATAGCGAAAAAACGGAACATATTAAAAAAGTAGTAACAGCAGAAGGCGTGGCTTTACGCAAACGTCATCCTATTTTGAACCATCAAAATGCTATTGGGGCGATGATTCTATTTATATCTTTGGTCGGCATGATAGCGACTGCCGTGCTCTATATAAATCATCAACTTTCAGCTTGGTTTGCAATTCCGATTATTGCTTTTTTTGCATCGCTCACCCATGAGTTAGAGCATGACCTGATTCACTGGATGTATTTTAGAAAGAAACCATGGGCACATCATTTAATGATGGGCTTAGTCTGGTTAGCTCGACCAAGTACCATTAACCCGTGGAAACGTCGTGAGCTGCATTTTAACCATCATAAAAACTCAGGCACCGAAGTTGATTTAGAAGAAAGAGCTTTAACCAATGGCGAGCAGTGGAGCATACGTCGACTCATCGCGATTGGTGATAACGGCTTGGCGGTCTTATTCCGTATTATTTCTGCAAGCAATTGGACGGTTAGAAAAGTAATTTTTAAACGTGCATTTATGGCTTATTTTCCACTAGGGATTATTCACTGGTCGTTGTGGTATATCTTTTTAGGTTTTCATGCAGTAGATGCTGTTGCAGGTTGGGTGAATGCACCGATTGCTTGGTCAGTTACCACTTTAAATATTATGCATGTGATTAATATTTTGACCGTTGTTTGGGTTGCACCGAATGTGCTGCGTACTTTCTGCCTGCACTTTGTGACTAGCAATATGCATTACTACGGTGACGTTGAATTGGGTAATGTCATTCAGCAAACTCAGGTATTAACGCCGTGGTGGATGATGCCGTTCCAATTGTTTTGCTTTAACTTTGGTTCAACGCATGCCATCCACCATTTTGTAGTGAAAGAACCATTCTACATTCGCCAAATGACGGCACCAGTTGCCCATAAAGTCATGCGTGATATGGGAGTGCGGTTTAACGATGTTGGTACTTTTAAAAGAGCAAATCGTTGGAACGTAAATGATTTATCAGAGTCAAAAAGTTAAAACATAGCTTTTTATCTCACTCAAATGGACTGAGTTCTGTACGAAGCGCTCAGTCCATTTATCATAATTTCACTATAGAGTTTCTTAAAAATTAAACGGCTCTACTGAAACTTAGTAAAAAGTAAAATCACGCCTAAGACACATAAAATTTCACCAATCGTTCAAGATGGCTCAGCTTATTTTTTACTTTCTCATAGTGCTTTTGAGGAAGATCCACGCAAAACCATATTTTTAGAATGGCTAAAAGCAGAGATGAGCGAGATTCAACATAAATTGCTTTAGGTTTAGCTGTTCTATTTAAAAAATAAGAAGTTTAAGTAATTGAAAATAATAATAAATTATAAAAAATACAGGTGCTAAAACATGAGCGCCGTATGTCTCGTTTGTGCTGTCTAAAAAAACCTAAGATGAAAAATATTTAACTTCCTACTTACTTTATTAAACTCTAAACATGAATTTCACTCAGTTTTGAATGAGACTAAATCATTTTTATTCATGTTGTGATTGCGGTATAAATCTATTCATGCTCTGAAGCGCTCCAGTAATTCACTTTTTGATAAGACCATAAGGCACAAAACTGACAAGGCTGGAAAGTTCAAAAAAGAGCTCGAAATTTTTTTAGGTTTTATCTCAGAAATTAGGGTACTGATCAAAATGAGTAAAGAATTTACATTTACGATTAAGAGTATTTGTTTCGATGAGAACTATCGTCCAGCAGACAATACGCGTATTACAACCAACTTTGCTAACTTGGCGAGAGGGATGAGCCGCGAAGAAAATTTGCGCAACACATTACGGATGATCGACAATCGTTTCAATGCCTTAGCTCATTGGGACAACCCTAAGGGCGACCGCTATGGCGTTGAACTTGAAATCATTTCGGTTGAAATGAATATTGATGCTGAAAACCGTACTAGCGGGCTTCCTTTAATCGAAATATTGAAAACCAATATTGTTGATAAAAAGACTAATGAACGCATCGAAGGTATTGTAGGCAATAACTTCTCGTCTTATGTACGTGACTATGACTTTAGTGTGCTGTTGTTAGATCACAACAAAAACAAGTCGACTTTTAGCACGCCAGAAAAGTTTGGTGAACTGCACGGCAACTTGTTTAAGAGCTTTATTAACTCTGAAACTTACAGAGCCAACTTTAAAAAAGCGCCTGTGATTTGCCTCAGCGTTTCGACGACTAAAGAGTACCACCGTACTGAAAACGAACATCCTGTTTTGGGGGTGGAATACAAGCAAGAAGATTATTCATTAACTGATGAATATTTCCAAAAAATGGGCTTAAAAGTTCGCTACTTCATGCCGCCAAATAGCGTGGCGCCGTTAGCGTTCTATTTTACTGGTGATTTGTTGAGTGATTACACCAACCTTGAGTTGATTAGTACCATTAGTACGATGGAAACCTTCCAAAAGATTTACCGTCCTGAAATTTACAACGCAAATTCAGTGGCTGGAAAGTCTTATCAACCAAGCTTGAAACACGAAGATTATTCACTTACTCGAATTGTGTATGACCGTGAAGAACGTAGCCGTCTGGCTATAGAGCAGGGGAAGTTTGTTGAAGAGCAATTTATCAAACCATACCAAGCGATTCTTGAGCAGTGGTCTGCGAATTACGCTCCTAATTAATCAACATACAGGTCATTTAACATGAAAAAATTATTACCGACTTCAACTGCTGGCAGCTTACCTAAACCGTCTTGGCTTGCAGAACCTGAAAAGCTTTGGTCGCCGTGGAAACTCGAAAACGAAGGTCTGCTTGAAGGTAAAAAAGATGCGCTACGTTTAGCGTTGCACGAACAGCGTCTTGCTGGCATCGACATTGTGAGCGATGGTGAACAAACCCGCCAACACTTTGTGACTACGTTTATTGAACATTTAAATGGCGTAGATTTTGAGAAGCGCGAAACTGTTCGTATTCGTGACCGTTACGATGCAAGCGTACCGTCTGTGGTTGGTGCGGTGTCTCGTCAAAAGCCTGTGTTTGTTGAAGATGCGAAGTTCCTACGTCAGCAAACAGATCAACCAATTAAGTGGGCATTACCTGGCCCAATGACCATGATTGATACGCTTTACGATGGTCACTACAAGAGCCGTGAAAAACTTGCTTGGGAATTTGCTAAAATTTTGAACCAAGAAGCGCGTGAGTTAGAAGCTGCTGGTGTAGATATTATTCAGTTTGACGAACCTGCATTTAACGTATTCTTTGATGAAGTAAATGATTGGGGCGTTGCGACTTTAGAGCGTGCAATTGAAGGTCTTAAGTGTGAAACTGCGGTCCACATTTGCTATGGTTACGGCATTAAAGCTAACACTGACTGGAAAAAGACATTAGGTTCGGAATGGCGCCAGTACGAAGAAGCTTTCCCGAAACTGCAAAAATCTAACATCGATATTATCTCGTTAGAATGTCACAACTCACATGTGCCTATCGATTTACTCGAACTCATTCGCGGTAAAAAAGTCATGGTTGGCGCGATTGATGTTGCATCTAACCAAATTGAAACACCAGAAGAAGTGGCGAATACACTTCGTAAAGCGCTTCAGTTTGTAGATGCTGACAAGCTTTACCCTTGCACAAACTGTGGTATGGCACCTCTTTCACGTGAAGTGGCACGTGGCAAGTTAAATGCGTTAACGGCAGGTGCAGAAATTGTTCGCCGAGAACTCACTGGTTTTGAACTTACTGCTTAATACTTACCAATAAGTGGTATAAAGGGTTACTTTTTTGATGGCAGTTGATAATCAAACAAGTAACCCTCATTTTACTTACTACATGTCGCTCTAATCAGAACGCATGTCGATAGTACCTTCCTGATGGAGTTGGGCGGTATAGCAAACACACAGGACAAGGTACGGTTCAATTTAGGAATAATGTCATGGTTCAAGCAACAGACTTTAGAAATGCAATGTCTTTACTCACAAGTGCGGTTAGTGTTGTGACTACGGCAGGCATGTCTGGCCGTTTTGGATTTACTGCCTCTGCTGTTTGTAGTGTGACTGACACACCGCCGACATTATTGGTGTGTATGAACCAATCTGCGAGCTCACATGCACATTTCCTAGATAACAAAATCTTAACGGTGAATGTGTTAGGCGCACACCACGAACATATTTCAAAAGCATTTTCATCTAAACTCACACCAGAAGAGCGCTTTAAACATGGCGCATGGATTGAGTTAGAAACGGGTTCACCTGTGTTAGATGATGCTTTGGTCAGTTTCGATTGTGAGATTGAACAAATTCAACAAGTCGGTACACATACGATTTTTATATGTCCGATTGTGGCGATTAAACAAAGCCAGCATGATCAAAGTTTGGTTTACTTTAACCGCGCTTATCACCAAGTGGGGCAGACCGAGATTGTCTAATCCTACTTTTTATAAAATTTAAAATGATCATTTAATAAATCTAAAAAATATTATTAAATTTAATAACTTAAGTTATTTTTTCAATATTGACACAATCAGTCTTCCAAATTATTCTCGTCTGCTTACCGCTATGGTAGGACGAGAGGGAGACGCTTTATGCGTGCTGGTTCTCGAGGCAGTCTGTCAACTTCCTTTCGTTCTACTGCCATTATTTGAAAATGATTGGTGGGAACTTCTCTATTATGGCGAAATGAAAGAAGGACGCCTCGTGCGTACTGGGTACTCGAAGCCAGTCTGTTAACCTTCTTTCGTTTCGCCACCATTCTTTATGAATAATTTGGGTGGGCTTCATTACCATTATGGTGGGGCGAAAGTGGGGACGCCTTTGTGCGTACTGGTTCTTGCACCAGTCTGCTACTCCACTTTTGTCCTGTCACCATTACTTAACAGTGATCAATTAAAATTTAATTAACTTAATCTGTTCCGTATATAGTTAGTAATACACAACCGATTAAAAATATAATTAAATATAATATCTAAAATAATAATTAAGATAATCTAATGAAAAACAATAAGAAATTTAAACACTTGTCATAAAAGCGACATTGACACTTCTAAACTCTCAGATTATGCTTTGCGTGCTGGCCACATTGCCAGCCGGTTTTAGCAGACCGTGCTCAAGAACATTGAAAAAATTCATTTTTTTGATGTAGACTCACTCGTCCCCCTTTTTGTAGCGGTAGGACGGAAGGGGGACACCTTCGGGTGTGCTGGGTCTTGAGCCAGTCTGCTAACCCCCTTTCGTTCTGCCACCATAAGTCCAAATGAATGCTCTGGCAGAACTCCAATAATTAGGAGTTGGTTATGCACATCCATTATTTTTTGGCCTTGAGCGCCAAAAGCTATAACAACACAGTTTAAAAAATTACAGTAGCTTGAATGCCGTAGGGTTTTCAGGCTTTAAGTCATTTTTACTTAAAACTTAGCAACAACAAAACTTGAGATGTGCTAAGCACCGTCTTGCGGCTTTGCTGTGCCTTTTTTTCTCCCAAAAAGGCACGGGCTTTTTATCTCATGTAGACACAACAAGAATTTAAAAAGGTAAAACTATGCCAACTTTAGAAATATCATCCAAAAAATTACAGGTTATTCAAACCGCCATCCAACTCTTTACCACTCGTGGCTTTCACACTGCAGGCGTAGACCTGATTGCTAAAGAAGCCAACATCACCAAGTCCACGTTTTATAAATACTTTGGCTCGAAAGAACACCTGATCGAAATGTGCATCGCCTTTCAAAAAAGCCTGCTCAGAGAAGAAGTGCTTTCTATCATTTACTCAAGCCGTTACTACACTTCAAAAGATAAACTCAAAGAAATTATTGTTTCACATACTAATTTAAACAGCCTGTACAACCTTTTACTTAAAGCCATTTTTGAAATAAAACTGCTTTACCCGCAGGCCTACCGTATGGCGGTTGAATACCGAAAGTGGCTGCGTCATGAAATTTTTGACCTGATTTTTAGTGGAGAAACTCGTGAGCCAAAATTCGATGCCGATATGCTGGTAAACCTGATCGATGGTTTGCTCCTACAGGTTTTAAGCTCTAATAGTTTGGTTGAACGGGATGTAGTGTTGGAGAGGTTTTGGGGGAGGGAAACTGAGGCTAAAAGTTTGAAGTTGAATTTTTATGATGGGGTGCCTGATTAGCTAAAGTGAAAAGAGTAGCGCTTAATTAATCAGTTTAGTCTTGGGTAAAATGGCGGTATGCTACTGAAAGAAAAAATTAATTAGCCCGAAATATGGGAAAAAGTTTGGAATCGAAAAATGATAAGGAAAAACACTAAGATCGGTGATGTCTTTGCTGTTGAATTAGACAATGATAAGAAAAAATATTTTCAATTAATCGCTTTTGATTTAACCCAACTCAATAGTGATGTGATCAGAAGCTTTAAAAAAGTATATCCATTGGAAGCTGATATAGATTTATTGGAAATCGTAAGCGGTGAAGTAGAGTTTTATGCTCACTGTGTGACTAAGTTTGGATTGAAAATGAATTTATGGGAAAAAGTTGGAAATATTCGAGAACTTGGAAATATTAATATCTTATTCCGTAGTAGTGGGGATCATCCAAAAATAGATATATCTAATAATTGGTGGGTGTGGAACGTTAATGAGCCACAACAATACGTAGGAAAATTAGAAGGTGAGAATTTATATGCGGAAATAGGAAGTGTTATTCCACCTGATAGTATTATTCATAGAATAAAAACTGAAAAATATGATTTTGTATATCCTGATTTTGAATAGTAATTAAATAAAATAACTAGAGTTCTGGGAACTAAACCTCTAAGCAAATTCATTTATTGAACATGTAGAGTTAATGATTATGTTGGATAATTTAATTTTAGTAAGTTTTTTAGGGGGAGTAGTAGGAATAGGAGTTGGTTTTTTCTACAAAAAGGTATTTGTCCTAACTTTAGATAAAATGAGTGAAGTATTTTATAAAATATTTTTTGTTCATAATTTTTTTAAATTGATTTCATTGCTTTTTGCATGTGTTTTTACTTTTTTATTTTTTCTAATAGGATTGATCTTTTCACCAATTTTTTCTGATAGTTCATGGAATTATTTTTATATATCTTTCTTTATAGGAATTATGATTGGGATAAAAATTAAAAACTTTTCAAATAAATAATTTAGATCTATTTCAAATTTTATTTGGAGCATTTGATTAAATTAAGAAGATTAATTTTATAGGCAAAGTATAAGTTAGTACTTAATGTAGAAATTTTATTATGATTTTGAAAAGGGAGTAATTATGGATATCTCATTGAATTATTTTAATAAAGTATATCTTCCTATAATTAAAGAAAATTATAAAATAACTTTTACTAGTTTTAAGGAGGGAGAGGTTTTGGGATTTGGTGATTTAGAGCGAGTTGAGGTCGAAGATAGTAAAATTTTAGGGGGAATCGAATTTTGGAGCTCAGGATGGTTGGGCATTCATTTAATTAATCTAGTGAATGATGAAGAGATATTAAATTCTTTGATTGCTCCAGATGATTGTGTGGATAAACTTGAATTATTAGAGATTTTTTGTAGAAAACTAATGGAGTTAAAAGTGTAAAGATAGTTCTTAAAAATTTATGACCTAAACCTAAAGATGGTATGAATAAAATGAATAATAAAATGTTACTTGTGATTAGAGAAATTCTTCAGTCGCGCTCATCTAATAATTTACACTTATTTAAATGTCTGTCTGAAGGGAGTTGCACAAAAAATGAATACAAAGAGTTAATGAATTTAGTTGCGATTGAATTGTGTGATAAAGGATTTGATGATACTTCTGAACCTACAAGTTATGGGCTTGAGCTTGAGAAAATAATCGATCAACTTAATCATTTAATTTGGCAATAAAATGGTGAAATAGAAATGTTTAGATTTTTTATAACAGCAGACTCAAATATCGAAACAGGTGTTGGGACTGCCTCAATGTCAATGGCTTCTACGAACTTTTGTAAATTTATCGAAAAACAGGATTATGGCACAAGCTTAAAAAGATTAAGCATAATTTTTATGTGTCGTTCTCCCCATCTCGAATTTAAGCAACGGATAAGGCATTCTAAAAAAGAACAGGTTTTATATATGGATATCATGCTAGATTATCATAAGTTTGTCGTAATGACGCACGAACAACGTGTTACAGCGTTGTGTGAAAAATTATTGCAAGAAATGCCGCCGATTGTTAGAAAGTACAAGTTTGATGATTTTGATTTAGATAAATTAGAGAGTAATCTTACGACTTGGTTTGTTGAACATGGGTTTATCAATCATTTTTAATAATTTTAGATGTTTCTTACAATATCCTTATTTTTAAATTAATACTTAAATAAAATCTTATCTTCACATCAATCGTTAAATTTATAGTAGAAATAATTGTAGGGGGGATTATGTTGAAATTTTATAAAAAAACGAATGTAAAAAAGATACATATAAGTGTTGATAAATATGTACCACTCACTGTAAATTTTTCTGACAGTATTAATTCTGAACTCTATTGGAGAACTGGGGACGGTATTTCTTCACTTCTTGAAATAGGTTTGTTAAAGTCAGGTGAGCTTAATTCAATAACTTTAGTCTGTTTTGAAAATTCAAATATTAATTTAGAAATTAAAAAAAATAATGAAATTAAAAGCTTTAAATACGCATTTCCAATTTTTGATACCTCACTTTGGATAAGTGAAATAACAGAGTATCGTGATAATTTTTTAGATAATTTTAGTGAAAATTTTACTATTCAATTATTAGATAATATTTTATTTATTAGTTTTTTAAAAAAGGGAATTTCACTAAAACTAATTGGTTCTGATGAAATCGTTTTTGGTATTAATGAATTTGAAGAGCTTTCATTAATAGTCATTAAAAATTTAAGTAATGAAATGATTGAAACTTTACATAATTATTATAGTCTTTAAATTGATAGAGTTTGCCAATTACGACCAGAATAGCTACTGGTCGTGCAACTTAAAGATCATTTACGAACTTCTATAAAGAACTTTCATACTCCACATACCCATCTTCAATTGCAGGAATAATCTCTACAAACTCAAAGTAAGGCACTGTACAAAACTCAGAGTCTCGAATCGCATCAATCACAAAATAATAATCTTGCAGAAATGTCATCTCAAACACAGCAATATCACTCGCTTTAGTACTAAAAGCTTCAACGTCATACCAACGAACTTTTACAGTCGGGTACTTCTCAAAAATAGGTTCAAGCTTTTGTTTACTAAACTCAGCCCGCTTTTCACGAGCTAAAGCTAACCAAGCAGGCAATGCCCTTAAATGAACAAAAAAAGTATAGGTTCTAGACATAACCACTCCATGACTGGGCCGAGTTGTAGTTCAACTGAAAAGTCAGCATTTGCTTGTCATATCAACATGACTCAGTCAGTATATGAGTGATTACTCACATTAAATACTCGCATTTCGGCCCATGTCAGAAACCCTTCCAGACCCACGCAAACGCCCGCGTCAAGCACGCTCAGTGGCTACCTTTGAAGCAATTCTAGAGGCGGCTGCTCGTATTTTGGAGTCTTTAGACTTTACTGGATTTAACACAAATGCCGTGGCTGAACGTGCTGGTGTAAGCATTGGTAGCCTATATCAATACTTTCCATCTAAAGATGCTTTAATCGTTGAGTTAATTCGACGTGAACGCGCCCAACTTTCAAATCATATCGTTGAAGCTATACAGCAACACGACACCGCAGACCTAAAAGAAAAACTAAAACTTATCATTCAGGCTGCTGTGCAACATCAATTGAGCCGTCCACAGTTAGCACGAACTTTAGAATTTGCTTCCGAACTCATTGGAAAAGACATAGAGGAAAGTGAACTTCAACACGAACTTGAAACCATAATTTCTGATCTGTTTATACACTTAGGTATTTCATATGCACAGACAACTGCACAAGATATAATTGCTTTAAGTAAAGGAATGATTAACGCAGCAGGTATAGCAGGGGAAAGTGATTTAAATCATTTACAGCAGCGAGTTGAAAAAGCTGTATTTGGTTATTTGGATTTGAGCTAGCGAACATAAGCCAATGTTACAGCGGCACAACCCATGTCATTATGAAAAAAGAGCATATAGATTTGATAAATTCTTTGGAAGATGCTTTTAGATATTCGAATTACTTAAGTGTATGTATACAGGATAGAGTAGTGAGTCATTGTAAGAATGATTTTAGATTAGAGTAGATATTATCTACTTTAGAATTAATAGAGATTACATGAAATTGTGGAGAGTTGATCAAAAAGTAATCCTGAAAGGTGACAAAGCATTAAAAAAGCCCAAATACTATGAGTCGGGCTTTTTTTAAAAATAAGACTATGATTTATATCAGATAAAAATTAAATTTCGCATAATGCCGTATTATGTTAATTTTAAGAAAATTTAATCATCATTCTTTAGCTCAATTGTTTCTCTACAATTTTATATGCTTCGCTTGAGTAATCAAACTCCTTATATGTTTCCTGTGTATAGTACATTTCTGCATTAGGGTTGTTCTTAATATATGAAATTGCATATTTAATAAAAGCTAGTATATCAAATAAAACTAGTTCGCTTTCACAGTAGCCATAATCAAAATTATTTTTTTGTTCAAAATCTAGAGAGAGTTTTTCTTTTATATCTTCTTCAAAGCGATAATCACTCTTTATCCAATCTTTTTTTAGTTCAAGTATTAATATGTCTAATTGGTCTCCAAGCAGAGCTAGATTTTGTTCTGATTCAATTTTTATATGATTGTATATTTTAAATTGTTCAGGATAAATAAACTCAAAATCAGGATCACTATTATCAATTTTTCCTTTTTCTAATAAGTCACTAATTTTTGTAATTTGGATATCTTTGAAATCTTTACAATAAAAAATTTCACGTATTAAATCATCATACTTTTTTGTACTTAAATCTTCTGTAATAAATTTAATAAGATCAAGGTTAATATTATCTTCTTTTGTTATTTTACTATATGCATATTTTATTTCGCCCCTAATTTGGTCATTATGAATGCTGATATTAAATTTTTTGTGTAAATTTTCACGATTTTTATCAGTAAATAATGAAATTGAATAATCTGATTGGTTTGACATGTTATCCCCTTTGAAATTTATCAAAAATGTATTGTTTTCTTGCATAACTTTAGGCTTCTAGCAAAAGTTAAAATTTGAACAGTTCTAATGTTTATGAAATTACTAGAATGATGATCAGGTACTTCGACAAGAGACTGATTAAATATATAGCTGATATATTATTCAATCAAAAAATCGACTCCACTTAACATAATGGGCGTGATTTGAAAATTATATTTAAAAAAATGATTTAAATCAAATTCTTAAAATTTTTATTTACTATAAAAAGAAAAATTCCGTTTTTGACATGAGTTGGCTTTTTTATGAGGAGTTTTGATAGCTCCCGCCAATCATTTTGACTAAAATTGCTCTGTATAACTTGAGTGAGATATAAGTCGGTTTAACTTAAAATTTCTTTTTGAATTCAAAATTAGAGTAAAAGCTAATTTTTATCACAACACATATTCTTGTAGTTTTTTGCTATTTATCTTAGCAAAACTATTAAAAAACTATGTAAAACAAGAAAGAATATGGATTGTAAATTTTCTTGTATGTGTCGGTGCTTTTAGTACAGGTATTTTATTAGCCTCTGGTTTTTTTACTATTGTTTTATAGTGGGGATAGTTGTGATTTATAAACTTAAAATGTGGATCTCTAGGGAAGTGGTTGATCCATTTTTTTCATTATATTCGTATATTTATAAAAATTTTGTTCTTGTCCTTTCCTTAAGTTTGTGTTTGATTGTACTACTTTGTGCTCTTAACCCAAGTATAGTTTTCACTCCTAAAAAAGAGGGTTTTGTTGTTTATGAGCCTGAATTTCATATCAAATATGGACGTATGACATCGTTGATAATAAAAGATAATTATAAAAAAAATATTATTAATTGCGCATATTTTAGAAATGAGAATGGTTCATTTTGTGAATTATATAAGCCTAGAAAACTACTTAAAGTTGAGGGAGGTTTTTTTCCTAATTCATCATTGTTTTTTAAAAATAAATATATTGTAGTCACTAGAATTCGTTTTGAAGATGAAAAAGGGAGTGTAATTAATTTTTCAACAAGTGAAGAAAAAATTGCTTCTTGGTGGAATTGGGTTATGTTCCCCACCTTATTGATGCGGTATTTAATTTTAATCTGGCTAATGGTGGTTGTTTTAATATTACTTTTAAAACTAATTAAGCATAAGAAAGAAACCTAATTTTATTTAAAAATAGTTTTATCTTTATTTTGAGTTGAGAGATAGATATAAAAAAGGGCGGCTATTAGCAACCCTTTTGATCTAAGTAATATATTGTGGATTACTGAAACTGGTCTAAAGCCTCTTTTGCGGGTTCATATCCATTATCAGCAGCTTTTTTGAACCAAAACTTTGCATTTTCATAATCTGAGTAAACATTAGCATACATATAAGCTAGATTGTTCTGAGCCTCAGGTATACCTTTCTCAGCTACTTGTGTGTATAGCTCCAGAGCTTTTTTATTATCTTGTTTAACTAAGCTACCATCTGAATAAATATTTGCTAAGTTATATTGAGCTTCTGAAAGATTTTGATCGGCAGCTTTTTTATATAACTCTAAAGCTAAATTAATATCTTTTTGTACGCCATTTCCCGAAAGATAAGCATTTGCCAAATTATATTGAGCTTTAGCATAACCTTGGTGAGCAGCTAATTTGTAAAACTCTAAGGCTTTAGATCTGTTTTTGCTTACATAATAGCCATTATCATACATGAGCCCCATATTGTATTGGGCCTCCGGAAAGTCATTTTTCGCAGCTTTCTCATACCAATAGTAAGCTTTTTCTTCACTTTTTTGCGTCCCGATTCCCTTAAGGTACATTCCTGCTAAATCATTTTGTGCAATGGGTAGTCCTTTTTCGGCTGCCTTTTTAAAATATGAAAAAGCTTTTGAATAATCCTTAGGTACTTCTTTACCTAAGAAGTATTTCCCACCTTGCTCATATATTTCACTTAATTTACTTTGAGTATTATTTAGTTGTGAAAGTGGTTTAGAGCAACATATAGTACTTAAAGTCGATAAACTTATGACGCTAGAAATTATTAAATATCTTATATTCATAATGTATCTCTTATAATTTAATCTACTGCAATTCATACTAATAGTTATCTTAAATAAATATAAAAAATCCGACATATAGTCGGATTTTTTATAGCCTCAAATTACTTTGAGGAAGAATGCTTAAACTTACCAGCTTAACGCACCACCAGTTTGGTAGTCAGTTACGCGAGTTTCAAAGAAGTTCTTCTCTTTACGTAAGTCCATCATCTCAGACATCCACGCAAATGGATTCGTTACACCAGCAAATTGCTCTGGTAAACCTAACTGAGATAAACGACGGTTACAGATGAATTTCAAATATTCTTCCATCATGCTTGCATTCATACCCAATACACCGCGTGGCATCGTGTCACGTGCATATTCGATTTCAAGCATAGTACCTTCAAGAATCATTTGAATCACTTCTTGTTGGAACTCGGCAGTCCAAAGGTGAGGGTTCTCAATCTTGATTTGGTTAATCATGTCGATACCAAAGTTCAAGTGCATAGACTCATCACGTAAGATGTATTGGAACTGCTCAGCAACACCGTTCATCTTGTTACGACGGCCCATACTCAAAATTTGAGTAAAGCCACAGTAGAAGAAGATCCCTTCAAGTACACAGTAGAACGCGATCAAGTTACGAAGTAAACGTTGGTCGTTTTCAGGAGTACCTGTATGGAAAGTAGGGTCACTTAAAGATTGAGTGTACTTAAGGCCCCAAGATGCTTTACGCGCAACAGAAGGAATCTCGCGGTACATGTTGAAGACTTCGCCTTCGTCCATACCTAAAGATTCGATACAGTATTGGTAAGCGTGAGTGTGAATAGCTTCTTCAAACGCTTGACGCAAGATGTACTGACGGCATTCAGGGTTAGTAATATGACGGTAAATCGCCAATACCAAGTTGTTTGCAACCAAAGAGTCCGCAGTCGAGAAGAAACCTAAAGAACGCATAACAATAGTACGCTCATCTTCGGTTAAGCCATTTTCAGACTTCCAAAGCGCGATGTCATGGTTCATGTTCACTTCTTGCGGCATCCAGTGGTTTGCACACCCGTCAAGATACTTCTGCCAAGCCCATTCGTATTTAAATGGCACAAGCTGGTTCAAGTCAGCGCGACAGTTAATCATGGCTTTGTCGTCAACCTGAACGCGTTGCGCGCCCATTTCTAACTCTTCAAGGCCAGGAGCAACATCCAAATGTTCTAAGGCTGCAGATGCTCGAGCCATTGAATCGGTTGGATTTGTTGATCGCACGGAATGGGTTCCAGCGGATTGTGGAGCTGCCACGCTCTGCGATGATGGCTGCGCAGCAGATACATTCTGCGAATCAGACGTTTTTTCCGGTTGGATGGGCGCAGACTTGTGTTCAGGTGCAGCCGGTTTTTGCGAATCATCTTCAAAATCGTCCCAACTAAGGATAGACATTGTTGTTCTCTCTTCGTTGTATATATCTATGTTCGACATCTCTAAACGAAGATGTCACTACTATACGCTTATAATGTGTAAACAAAATTAAGTTTTATCGATGTATGACCAAATTTTGGGCCTTTGGTCCATCATCCCTACAACTTATTTTGCTTACGCTTTTGTTCACGGATTTTAAAAAAGGCGTAAACCATAGGCGTATAAAAGAAAATAAAGGCAAAGATTAAGATTCCAACACCAAGCATATAGTTATGGCTGAGATGAAAAAACATAATCTTTACCTCATTTAAAGTTGCTCTTTTGTTTAAAGAGCAACTTTATTGAATGTTATTGGCAAGCTTCGCAATCTGGGTTGTCGATTGAACAAGCCATAGGAACTGGAGCTGCTTGAGTGAAGCCGTCTTCTTCAACTGCTTCAGGTTTTTTCGCTTCTACGACCGGAGCCGCTGCAGGTGCTGCCGCTTCTACAGTTGCAGGTTTAACCGCGTTTAACGCACCTGTGTTAATTGTAGATTTTTCAGCAGAAGTTGCACCTAAAGCTCGGAGATAATAAGTCGTCTTAAGACCACGTAACCATGCCATCTTGTAAGTGATGTCAAGTTTCTTACCGTTCGCACCAGAGATGTAAAGGTTAAGAGACTGTGCTTGATCAATCCATTTTTGACGGCGTGATGCAGCATCAACAATCCAGCGTGGCTCAACTTCAAACGCAGTAGCAAAGATTGCTTTTAATTCTTCAGGAATACGAGCAATTTTTTGTACTGAACCTTCAAAGTGTTTAAGGTCGTTAACCATTACTGTGTCCCAAAGACCACGATCTTTCAATGCACGAACAAGGTAAGGGTTAATAACAGTGAACTCACCAGACAAGTTAGATTTCACATATAAGTTCTGGAATGTTGGCTCAATAGACTGAGAAACACCACAAATGTTCGAAATGGTTGCAGTTGGAGCAATCGCCATTACGTTTGAGTTACGCATACCGTCTTTTTGAACTTTGGCACGTAAAGTGTCCCAGTCTAAACGTTGAGTACGGTCAACTTCGAACATACGCTCTGGACGAGATTTCGCAACAATTTCAATAGAGTCGATTGGAAGGATACCTTGATCCCACAATGAACCTTTGAATGTTGAGTAAGCACCACGTTCAACAGCCAAGTCGCTTGAAGTTTGGATTGCGTAGTAGCTAATCACTTCCATTGACTCGTCAGCAAAGTTCACAGCTTCATCAGAACCGTAAGCCATACCCATTTCGTAAAGTGCATCTTGGAAGCCCATGATACCCATACCAACAGGACGGTGTTTCAAGTTAGAGTTTTTCGCTTGTGGTACAGCGTAGTAGTTAATGTCGATAACGTTATCGAGCATACGAACTGCTGTTTTAACCGTACGCGCTAACTTTTCACGGTCTAATACGCCGCCTTTAACGTGTTGCACAAGGTTGATCGAACCTAGGTTACATACTGCAATTTCGTCTTGGTTTGTGTTTAACGTAATTTCAGTACATAGGTTAGATGAGTGAACTACGCCAACGTGTTGTTGTGGTGAACGTAAGTTACATACATCTTTAAACGTGATCCAAGGGTGACCAGTTTCGAACAACATAGAAAGCATTTTGCGCCATAAGTCTTTAGCACGTACTTTCTTGTGCAACATGTTCTGTTCTTTCGCAACAGACTCATAGTATGCATAGCGTTCAGCAAACTCAGCACCAGTTAAATCGTGTAGGTCTGGAGTTTCAGACGGCGTAAATAGTGTCCAATCGCCATCTTCAAACACACGTTGCATAAATAGGTCAGGAACCCAGTTTGCAGTGTTCATGTCGTGAGTACGACGACGGTCATCACCAGTGTTTTTACGAAGTTCTAAGAACTCTTCGATGTCTAAGTGCCAAGTTTCTAAGTACGCACATACTGCACCTTTACGCTTACCACCTTGGTTTACCGCAACGGCTGTATCGTTCGCAACTTTAAGGAACGGAACAACACCCTGAGATTTACCGTTTGTACCTTTAATATAAGAGTTCAAGGCACGTACAGGAGTCCAGTCATTACCTAAACCACCTGCCCATTTAGAGAGCATCGCGTTGTCACGCATTGCACCATAAATGTCATAAAGGTCGTCACCAATCGTTGTTAAGTAACAACTTGAAAGCTGTGGACGTAATGTACCTGAGTTAAACAGGGTAGGCGTAGACGCCATGTAGTCAAAGCTAGACAACAAGTTATAGAACTCGATTGCACGCTCTTCTTTATCTTGCTCATTAAGCGCAAGACCCATAGACACACGCATGAAGAATAATTGTGGTAATTCGAAGCGAACGCCATTTGAGTGAATGAAGTAACGATCAAATAGAGTCTGTAAACCTAAGTAGGTAAATTGGTTAGAACGTTCAGGCTGAATTGCTGCAGCTAGTTTTTCTAAATCGAACTTAAGCAAGTCTGGTGAAAGCAAATCAAGCTCTACACCTTTTTTCAAGAATGCTTCAAGTGCATTGTTTTCAGCTGTATCTGCCGGTAAACCTAAGAATGCTAAACCAGTGCTGACCAACTCATCACGAAGTAAACGCGCAGTTACGTATGTATAGTTAGGTTCTTGTTCGATACGTGTACGTGTTGCCATCATCATGGTTGTGGCAATATCGCTTTCTTTTACGCCGTTATATAAGTTTTTAACGGTTTCATCGATAATTGCTTGAACCTCAATACCTTCTAAGCCTTCAGCAGCTCTATTTACAGTGGCTTGTAACGCACTTAAATCAAGTGGTTGAAGCTGACCGTTTGCATCAGTAACTTGCAAGGTAGGGTGGTGGTTTGAATTTGTTTGCTGACGAGCGCTAGCACGTTGTTCGCGGTAAATTACATAAGCGCGGGCAACTTTTTGTTCCCCAGTACGCATTAAAGCAAGTTCTACTTGATCTTGAATTTCTTCAATATGGATCGTACCGCCCGATGGCAAACGGCGTTTAAAAGTATTTAATACCATTTCCGTCAACTGGGTAATACGGTCATGAATACGGCTTGAATCCGAACTCTGTTGACCTTCCACAGCAAGAAAAGCTTTACCAATCGCAACAGAAATTTTCTCTGCATCAAATGCAGCAACATCTCCAGTACGCTTAATCACCTGAATTTGACCAGGAGTCGAAGTAATTACGCTCATGCCAGCATAGCTCCATTGTCACTTTTGTTATGTTCATAGACCGTTTGAACCGAGCAAAAAACATGCCACGATATTTGAGGGATAAACACAAGACTTAGTAGTTAAAGTTTATTTTCAACACAAGATACGGGATTTTTTAAGCTAGATCAATCTTGACTTTTTAGTAATTTTTTATCTGTATGATTTGTCGGGAGATAGCATAGCAAAGCTATGAAAAAACACTTATAGATAACTTTGTGGATAACTCAAAAAACAAGCACTTGAATGAATTTAAATTCAGCCAAGAAATAATTTGTTTAATATTCATACATAGGAAATATGAATAGATTATGACATATAAGAATAATAAACAGATATCAAAAACACTTGAAAATTCAAAGGTTAATAAAATGCAACAAAACATGGTTGTCATGTATCAGTTTGGTGAACGCCTACTTGTTTACAATGTAAACGTGTGTATATTGCAAATGATAAACGAATGTATCTGCAAGATTTTTAAGATGCATGTAATGAGATTTATAGGGGCAATGATATGAGCCAAGAAGAAAAGTTACCAAAGATTCTGATCGTTGAAGACGACGAGCGTTTAGCGCGATTAACTCAAGAGTATTTAATACGCAACGGTTTGGAAGTTGGTGTAGAAACTGATGGTAACCGTGCAATTCGTCGTATTATTAGTGAACAACCAGATCTTGTGGTCTTGGATGTCATGTTGCCGGGTGCAGATGGTTTAACCGTTTGTCGTGAAGTTCGCCCACACTACCATCAACCTATTTTGATGTTGACTGCACGTACTGAAGACATGGACCAAGTACTTGGTCTAGAAATGGGTGCAGACGATTATGTCGCTAAACCAGTTCAACCACGTGTATTATTAGCGCGTATTCGTGCACTATTACGTCGCACAGATAAAACTGTTGAAGATGAAGTTGCTCAACGTATTGAGTTTGACGACCTTGTGATCGACAACGGCGGCCGCTCTGTAACCTTAAATGGTGAGCTTGTTGACTTTACAAGTGCTGAATATGACTTGTTATGGTTGCTTGCTTCAAACGCTGGTCGTATTTTATCGCGTGAAGATATCTTCGAACGTTTACGTGGTATCGAATACGATGGTCAAGACCGTTCAATCGACGTGCGTATTTCACGTATTCGTCCAAAAATTGGCGATGATCCTGAAAATCCAAAACGTATTAAAACTGTACGTAGTAAAGGTTACTTGTTTGTTAAAGAAACCAATGGATTGTAAAATCTGATTAAACTTCCTATAAGGTTGGTCGAGTGTTTAAACACAGTATATTCCTGCGAATATATGCGGGGCTGGTAATTCTTGTTGTTTTGGTGGCTGTTTTTGGGTATTTACTGGTACAAATTATCAACTACCAACGCGCACAAGAATACCGAGAATCTTTAACTGATGGTATTTCTTATGTCATTAGTGAAGGGGTCGCTCGACAACCTGGGAAGCAGCAAAAGATAGATTGGATTTCTGACGCATCTGATTTGCTCGAACTTCCAATTTACTATACCGATGCAAGTAAGGTTGAATTGTCTCGAACCGAGAAAAAGCGGATCGAAGCACAAAAATCTGTTGTTCGTTACGATGCCAGTAATAGCATTGCATATGTGATTATTGGTTTGCGTGACGACCCACAACATTATCTATCTATAAAAGTCGACAAAATTAGTGAACGCCAGATGAAGGCTCTTCCTATTTTTGTACTCGACTATTTAATGTTTTATCCAGGGCAGGAACAAGAGTACCTTGCCAAGATTCAAAAACATTTCTCATATCCAATCAATATTCAAAACATTCAAGATGTAAATCTGGACTCTGAACAGATTGGACGTTTACGCCAAGACCAAAGTGTCATGTTGTACAAAGATAGTGCAACAGTACGTGGTACAACCATTTCGATTGTCTCTCCAATCCCGAATCATCCTGCACAAGTGTTGGTGTTGGGCCCAGTTCCAATGTTTAACTGGATGCCTTTACAGCTTTCTGCGGGTATTACCTTATTTAGCCTGTTCTTATTAAGTTTGGGTGTTTACGGTTTGATTTTGCCGCTAGAGCGCAAAATTCGACAAGTGCGTTATGCATTAAACCGTATGAAATCGGGTGATTTGTCATTGCGTGTTCCGATTGAAGGAAGTGACGAAATGGCAAACTTGGCTTCAAGTTATAACAATATGTCTGATCATATTCAGCGTTTGATTGAAGCTCAACGTGAGTTAATGAGAGCGGTATCTCATGAACTTAGAACGCCTGTGGCACGTATTCGCTTTGGTACAGAAATGTTAGCCGAAGAAGATGACTACAATCACCGTATGCATCAGGTCGACATGATTGATAAAGATATTGAAGCACTCAATACCTTAATTGATGAAATTATGACTTACGCAAAGCTAGAGCAGGGCACACCTTCGTTAGATTTTGCAGAAATTGTACTTTTTGAAGTATTAGATCAGGTTGCTGTTGAAACCGAAGCTTTAAAAACACAGAAAGAAATTGAACTCATTCCACCACCTTTATATGTGAAAGTAGATGCGGAGCGTCGTTACCTTCACCGTGTTGTACAAAACTTGGTAGGTAATGCTGTTCGCTATTGTGATAACAAAGTGCGTATCACTGGTGGTATTCACAGCGATGGCATGGCTTTTGTTTGTGTTGAAGATGATGGACCGGGTATTCCTGAGCAAGACCGCAAACGCGTATTCGAAGCTTTTGCACGTTTAGATGACAGTCGTACACGTGCATCTGGTGGTTATGGTTTGGGGCTTTCCATTGTAAGTCGTATTGCTTACTGGTTTGGTGGTGAGATTAAAGTAGATGAAAGTCCAAGTTTGGGTGGGGCACGCTTTATTATGACGTGGCCAGCACATCGCTTTAAACAACCGCCATTAAAGGCAAATAAAAAAGCACCTGCATAAGGTGCTTTTTTATTGGTTTATTTATAACTGAGTGGCATCAGGCTCTAAAATCGGTTTTCCACTTCTTAGACTGTTTAGCGCATCTATATTAAAGTCAATTAACAGCGAATTGTTTTTAGCATCGATTTGATATTTTTGAATAAGAGGTTGGTCTCCATTCAATGTTTCAACTCTATATGAATCCGCAATATGTAAAATGCCTTCTAGGTTTGTTGTTGTTGACGCGAAATCTTGTCTAAAAATTTCATAGACATCACGCAAGTCAAAAATGGCATTATCTGCATCTGGATGTTTTTGAATATAGCTTTCTATGTGTCGCACGAGTAATTGTGCAAACAAGTAATAGTCTGGTTTATGCGTATATTCTAGATTCATACATTTTTCTCCTTATTATCTGTTTCTAGCATACATGGCAAAACAGAAGTTATTGTATAAAATTCATTACACTAGATGATGACTTGAAAATATTACAAAGAAATAAAAACTCGGTTACGTCCTTGGCGCTTTGCTTGATAGAGTGCGTCATCTGCTTCTTTAAACAAGCTTTCAATAGGGCGGTGGTAGTTTGGAGAATATAAACTAATGCCAATACTGACCTGTACAAAAATAGGTAATTTGCCATAGACATAAATGGGTTGCTGACTAATTTTAATGCGTATTCTTTCTGCAAGTTCAAAAGCAGCTTCTTTAGTTGTGTCTGGAATAAAAATTGCGAATTCTTCACCGCCAAAACGGCCGAGTAAGTCATGAGGGTGCAGAATATTTTGTATGGTGGTTACACAGGTTTGTAAGGCTCTATCACCAATCAAATGACCATAACTATCATTCACTTTTTTAAAGTGATCGACATCCAACATAAAAAATGCAGAGGTCTTATTTTCCTTTTGTACTTTTTCCTGGAGTAGACGAACTGATTGTAAAAATTGACGTCGAGTTAAACTCGAAGTGAGCTCATCATGGGCAATCGCATGTTGTAATTTTTGAATTAAATCAGAATGAAGCGCACTAATACTAGAAACAGTCAATGGCGCAAGCGTCATCATAATTAATCCAATACGAATTGAGATGGTATTGCTTAAGTATTCATTTGGATAAAGTAATAAATAATGTCCAGAGACATGATAAATAGTATAAGCACTGGTAAATGAGGTAATCAGTGCCACAATAATTGGTTTATAGCGTATAGCACACCAAGTTAACGCTGCTATAGGGTAGAGTAAAGAACCCGGTCCTGAGTCGTAATAACTTACGACAATTGAAACTAATACCGCCAAAAAGGGTAATAAATCAATCGTAGTTATATGTTGCCGATTACCCTTAAGATAACGCTTTATTTGAGGGTAAGGAGGGACGTTTATGAGTATAGGGAGTAGAAGTAGGGCATTTTGTAATTCGGAAGTCATCCAGTAACCAAATTCGGCCCAAAAGCTGCCAAGCATAAATTTGGTATTAAACATCGGTACAAAAGTTGCAGCAAAATAAGCGCCTACTAAGCTGCCAATTCCGCATAATGCAAATAAAAATAGATAAGAATAGCCACGATGAGCAGCTTTAATATGTTGATTTAAAAAAAGGTATAGCGTTAAAGAGGTAACCACATAAAGAAAATTAGAAGTGGTTAGGATAATAGTTAGTAAAAAGGGTGTGCCTTGAATAAGATCGGCAATTACATATCCAGTATACGCACCAAGAAAAGTACCGAGTTTACGTGTTTGAGGATAACGAACAAGTAATCCTAGTAGAACCGAATTGGCAGGCCAGAAAAAGGCAAGAAAACTAAGTGGGCGAGACGCAATTCCAATGAAGCAGCATATTGAAATAATGACAGTAAATAAGAGAAAAAATTTCAAGAAGGAAGAAAATGAAAGTTCACGAAGTGAGTATGGCATCAGCTGCCCTTATTGATAAATACCCTTATCCAAGAGTAATAACTATTATGCATGATTAAACATTCATCATAATTCAGAGCGGAAGATGAATACAATAAAAAACCGCCTAATATTATAAAAAAGTAAGTTGTTTAATTTGACCAAATGAGTAATTGTTCAAATAATATTAAAAATCAAAAAATGAAAAAAATCATCACAAGTATAAAAACTATCAAATAAACCGATTATGAACGGTGAAACCCCCTCTACAAGACATAGATGAATACTTTTGATTAGAAAATCATCCAAAAGACTAAGACGCTTCAACTAGCATGCGAAATTAGAAATCAGGTACAATTGGCGGGATTAATTTTGTGTTTGGTGTATTCAAAGGCCAATACATACATTCTTTGTTAAATAATAGGCCTGCCAGGAGTTATCCCCGCATGAGTGCCATTACTCCATACGACTGGGCGATTATCGCCTTCGTGATCGGCGTTACATTTCTTTGCGTCTTTATGCTCACAGTTCCCTTACTCCTCGGGGGAAAATCGTGGGGACGTGCTAAGCAAGAGCAGTTTGAATCAGGTGTCGTGAGTGCTGGTGGCGCTCGCATTCGCTTGTCTGCAAAGTTCTATCTAGTTGCAATTTTCTTCGTTGTTTTCGACTTAGAGGCACTTTACCTCTATGCATGGTCTACTTCGGTGCGTGAAGTAGGGTGGTTGGGATATACCACTGTTGTGATCTTTGTCGTTGACCTGTTAATTGCGCTTGTTTATGCCTTCTCTGTAGGTGCCTTAAGTTGGTCACCGGCAGATCGTCGTAAATCAGCTGGTGAGAAGATTAAAGTCGGTTCACCATCAATGAACATTGCTGAAATTACACGCTTTAACTCTATTGAAGAGCTCGTAACTGACCCTACAGGCCAGATTCCAGCCCAATCATCAGGTCGTGTTAAGTCAAAAACTACACCTGCATTGTCATCTGAAAAGGAGTAAGTCGGGATGAAATATACTCTGACCCGCGCGAATCCGGATGCTGATCAATACCCATTGCAAGAACGTCAAATTGTGACTGATCCGCTAGAAGAGGAAGTGAATAAAAATGTATTCATGACTCGCTTAGAGGATGTCTTGCATACAGCAGTAAACTGGGGACGTAAAAACTCTTTGTGGCCATTTAACTTTGGTACCTCATGTTGTTACGTTGAATATGCAACGACTTTAACAGGCGTGCATGACTTGTCCCGTTTCGGTGCAGAGGTTATTCGTGCTTCACCTCGTCAGGCTGACTTGATGATTGTTGCAGGTACCTGCTTTGTAAAAATGGCTCCGGTTATTCAGCGTTTGTATGAACAAATGTTAGAACCTAAATGGGTTATTTCGATGGGTGCTTGTGCAAACTCTGGAGGTATGTACGACATCTATTCAGTAGTACAAGGTGTAGACAAAATTATTCCTGTTGACGTGTACGTCCCAGGTTGTCCGCCTCGTCCTGAAGCATTAATCCAAGCGTTAATGCTTTTGCAAGACCAGATTCAATTAGAGCGACGCCCGCTTTCTGCCGTGATCGGTGATGATCTTCAGCCAGTGTATAAGCCAAAGATGATGCCAGAACGTGATCGTAAGAATGCGCAGCGTATTGCCGTTAAAAACTTACGCTCTATGGATGAGATTAAATAATTTTTTGACGGTGTTTTGACATATCTAACCGATATGTTCATCGAGAAAATTGACAGAATTTGTATTAAATAGGAAGCCAAGCCAATGGCTGAAACTGACATTGCTATGCCAGAATCAACACCAGTTGATTCACGCCCAGCATTTGCAATCGTAGAAGAGCTCAAAACCAAATTTGGTGAGAACTTCTATGTGCAGGCGACTTTTGAAGAGTTTCCAACAGTCTGGGTTGAGCGCGCACGCGTGCAAGAAGTCCTCATGTTCCTGCGTAAAGTGGAACGTCCTTATGTAATGCTGTTTGACTTATCAGCGATGGATGAGCGTTTACGTCAACATCGTGATGGTTTACCAGCATCTGACTTCACTGTGTTCTATCATTTATTATCGCTTGAGCGTAATAGTGACATTCGTATCAAGGTTGCCTTGAACGAAAATGATCTTAACCTCCCGACAGCGACAAATATCTGGCCAAATGCCAACTGGTATGAACGTGAAGCTTACGATATGTTCGGTATCAATTTCGAAGGGCATCCAATGCTCCGTCGTATCTTGTTGCCAACGTATTGGGAAGGTCACCCACTTCGTAAAGAATATTCAGCACGTGCGACAGAATATACGCCGTATATGCAAGACAAAGCGAAGCAAGATTTCGAACAGGAACACTTACGCTTTGTGCCTGAAGATTGGGGTCTTAAGCGTGGTAACGCTGACGAAGACTTCATGTTCTTGAACTTGGGTCCTAACCATCCATCTGCACACGGTGCGTTCCGTATTGTATTGCAGTTAGATGGCGAAGAAGTGAAGGACTGTGTTCCTGATATCGGTTATCACCACCGTGGTGTGGAAAAGATGGCTGAGCGTCAAACATGGCACTCTTTCATTCCTTATACTGACCGTGTTGACTACTTAGGTGGTTGTGCGCAAAACATGCCATATGTAATGGCAGTTGAACAGCTTGCAGGAATTAAAGTTCCTGAACGTGCGCAAGTGATTCGTGTCATGTTGAACGAATTGTTCCGTATTAATAACCACTTACTTTACTGTGGTACGGCAATTCAGGATGCCGGTGGTATGACACCAGTATTCTATATGTTCGCAGACCGTCAAAAAGTATACGACATCGTTGAAGCAATTACGGGTTACCGTATGCACCCAGCATGGTTCCGTATAGGTGGTACAGCACATGACCTTCCAAACAACTGGCAAAAACTTGTTAAAGAATTGCTAGAGTGGATGCCAAAACGTCTCAACGAATACTACACAGCTGCGCTTAAAAACTCTGTGTTTATTGGTCGTACACGTAATGTTGCTCAATACGATGCAAAATCTGCACTTGCATGGGGTGTAACTGGTACTGGTTTACGTGCAACAGGTATTGATTTCGACGTTCGTAAATATCGTCCATACAGTGGCTATGAAAACTTCGATTTTGACGTGCCAGTTGAGTATGAAGGCGATGCGTACGCTCGTGTTCTTGTTCACTTCCGTGAAATTACTGAGTCACTCAAAATTATCAAACAGTGTTTGGATAACATGCCTTCTGGTCCATATAAAGCGGATCACCCATTGGCTGTTCCTCCACCAAAAGATAAGACGTTACAAGATATTGAAACTTTGATTACGCACTTCTTGAGCGTGTCATGGGGTCCTGTCATGCCTGCTGGTGAAGCGTCATTTATGACTGAAGTTGTGAAAGGTGCAAGTACTTATTACTTGACTTCGGATAAGGCAACAATGAGTTATCGTACTCGTATCCGTACACCGACGTTTACTCACTTACAGCAAATTCCTTCAGTGATTAACGGCAGTTTAGTGTCTGACTTAATCATTTATCTGGCGACCATTGACGTGGTTATGGCTGACGTGGATCGCTAAGAGGTAACGCAAAATGATGATTCTGACTGATAAAAAACCACGTGTGAATGTTGAAGGGATTTTGACTGCTGAAGAAATCCATGAAATTGAACATCACATTGGTCACTATCCATACCCACGTGCAGCTTCTTTAGATGCACTAAAGTGCGTACAGCGCCGTAATGGTTGGGTAGATGATGCTCAAATGAACGCCATCGCACAATTATTGACGATTAGTGTTGCAGATTTAGAGGGTGTAGCAACGTTCTACAACCGTATCTATCGCCAACCTGTAGGTCGTCACGTAATTTTGCTTTGTGACTCGATTGCTTGCTTCTTAATGGGTGCTGAAACACTAGCTGAAGCATTCCAGCGCGAATTAGGTATTCAGTTTGGTCAAACGACACAAGATGGTCGTTTTACACTGCTCCCAATTTGCTGCCTAGGCAACTGTGACAAAGGCCCAACGTTAATGATTGATGAAGATACTCACGGTTTAGTTGAAGTGACATCAGTCAAACAGTTATTGGAGAAGTATGTATGAATACTGAACCAAAACCAATTTATGGCGACGGTAATCCGGAAACTCATCCACTGACTTGGCGTTTAAGCAAACAAGAAGCAGTACGTAGCGCTGATGACTATGAAGCACTCGAAGGTTATGCGGGCTTTAAAAAAGCATTAGGCATGAAACCTGCTGAAGTGTTAGACGTTATTAAAGCTGCAACTGTAAAAGGTCGTGGTGGTGCAGGCTTCCCAGCAGGGATCAAATGGTCTCTTATGGCGCCAAATGATGGTGGTCCACGTTACTTAATCTGTAACGCCGATGAGATGGAACCAGGTACCTTTAAAGACCGTTTGTTGATGGAAAAACTTCCTCACCAATTGATCGAAGGTATGTTGATTGCAGGTTATACCCTGGAAGCAACTCAAGGTTATATCTTCATTCGTGGCGAATACATCGAGGCTGCTCAATACCTAAATGAAGCGCTTGAGCAAATTCGCGCTAAAGGTTACTTAGGTGACAACATTTTAGGTTCTGGCTGGAACTTCGAGTTACACGTGCATACTGGTGCAGGTCGTTATATCTGTGGTGAAGAAACTGCATTGATTAACTCGCTTGAAGGTCGCCGTGCTAACCCACGTACTAAACCACCATTCCCGCAAGTTGCTGGTGCATGGGGTCGTCCTACGATTGTGAACAACGTTGAAACTTATAACAACTTGCCAGCAATCATGCTTCGTGGTCCAGAGTGGTATATCGGTTTATCAGCTGGTAAATCAAAAGATCCAGGCACTAAGATTTATGGTGCGTCAGGTAAAGTCAAATTCCCTGGTCTTTGGGAACTACCATTTGGTACGACTGCACGTGAAGTGATTGAAGATCATGCCGGTGGTATGCGTGAAGGCTTAAAGCTTAAAGCATGGTTACCAGGTGGTGCGTCAACTGACTTTTTGCCTGCAGATACCATTGATTTACCAATGGATGCTGAAACCATTATGAAAGCAGGTTCTCGTTTAGGAACATGTTTATTGATGGTGGTAGACGAGACCCAATGTATGGTGTCGTTGACCCGTAATCTTGAAGAATTCTTTGCGCGTGAATCATGCGGTTTCTGTACACCGTGCCGTGATGGTTTGCCATGGGCTGTTAAAGCGCTTAAAGCACTTGAGACAGGTGAAGGTAAGAAAGAAGATATCGACCATTTACAAGAACTTACTCGTAAATTATGGATTGGTAAAACTTTCTGTGCCCACGCACCAGGTGCGATGGAGCCGCTTATGGGCGCACTCAAACATTTCCGTAGCGAGTTTGAAGCGAAAGTGACGAATCGTCCTGTCGTGCAAACTAGCAACGTAGAACAAGCTTAAGGGATTCGACTATGGCTACAATTCATGTCGATGGAAAATCGTACGAAGTCAATGGATCAGAAAACTTGCTACAAGCATGTTTATCCCTTGGCATTGATATTCCGTATTTTTGTTGGCACCCATCCTTAGGTTCTGTTGGTTCATGTCGTCAATGTGCCGTAACTCAGTATGCAAATCCTGAAGATACGCGCGGACGTCTTGTGATGTCATGTATGACACCAGCATCTGACAATACCTATATCTCGATTGAAGACAAAGAAGCAACGGATTTTCGTGAATCTATCGTTGAGTTCTTAATGACCAACCACCCACACGACTGCCCAGTGTGTGAAGAAGGTGGTCACTGTCATTTACAAGATATGACTGTAATGACTGGTCATGACCGTCGTCGCTACCGTTTTACAAAGCGTACACATTACAACCAAGAACTAGGCTCATTCATTGCGCATGAAATGAACCGTTGTATTGCTTGTTACCGTTGTGTTCGTTACTACAAAGACTATGCGGGCGGTACAGACTTTGGTGTGTTTGCCAATGCATCACGTGTTTACTTTGGTCGTCCAGAGTCAGGTACTTTAGAGTCTGAATTCTCTGGTAACTTGACTGAAGTATGTCCAACAGGTGTATTTACCGATAAAACTCATTCAGAGCGCTATAACCGTAAATGGGACATGCAATATGCACCAAGCGTGTGTCATGGCTGTTCTTCAGGTTGTAACATCTCTCCGGGTGAGCGTTATGGCGAAATCCGTCGTGTAGAAAACCGTTTCAATGGTTCGGTTAACCAATACTTCCTTTGTGACAAAGGCCGTTTTGGCACAGGTTATGTAAACCGTGCAGATCGTCCACGTCAACCTCAATTCCGTAATGGTGAAACAGTAGCAACTGTTTCTGTTGACCAAGCTTTAGATCAAGCGATTGCGAAACTTGAAGGTAAAAAAGTTTTAGGTATTGGTTCACCACGTGCAAGCTTAGAATCAAACTATGCATTACGTGAACTTGTAGGCCAAGCAAACTACTCAACAGGTGTTGCACAAAAAGAGCAAAGTCTTGTTGAACTTGCTGCTTCAATCATGCAAACAGAGGGCATTTACAACCCGAACATGCGTGAAATTGAAAGCTATGATGCAGTATTAATTTTGGGTGAAGATTTAACTCAAACTGCACCACGTATGGCTTTGTCAGTTCGTCAAGCTGCGAAAAACAAAGCTCGCGAAATGGCTGCAAAAACACGTACGCCAGATTGGTTGGCTGAGCCTGTACAACGTATTGGTCAGGAAGCGAAATCTCCGATCTATATTTTGGCTGCAACTCAAACTCGTCTTGCCGATGTTGCGACTGGTGAAGTTGTTGCATCTCCAAATGACATCGCGCGTTTAGGTTTTGCAGTTGCTGCGGCAGTTAAAGGTGAAACAGTTAATGGTTTGGATGACGATGCAAAAGCATTTGCTCAAACTATTGCAGACACTTTAAAAGCAGCAAACAAACCATTAATTATTGCGGGTACGAGCTTGCAAGATGCTTCAATTATGGAAGCGGCAGCAGAGTTAACGCAAAACCTTGGTTCAAAAGCTGGTTTAAGTCTTGTAGTTCCTGAAGTGAACTCTATGGGCTTAGCATTGTTTGGCGGTTTAAGCCTTGAACAAGCATTTGCTCAAGACTACGACACACTTGTTATTGTTGAAAATGACTTGTTCCGTCGTTTACCTGCTGCTCAAGTTAAAGCAGCACTTGATAAAGCTGAAACAGTAATCGTGCTTGATCACAGCGAAACAGAAACTGTGAAACAGGCTGATATCGTTCTTTCAGCAGCAAGCTTTGCCGAAGGTGATGGTACTGTTGTAAGCCAAGAAGGTCGTGCACAACGCTTCTATCAAGTTTACGATCCAAGCTACTACAAGCCTGAATACGCGATTAAAGAGTCTTGGCGCTGGTTGCATGCCATTGAAACTGGTCTTAAAGGTAAGCCAGTTGATTGGACATTGCTTGATGACGTGATTGAAACTATCGTTAAAAATGTTCCGGTACTTGAAGCAATTCAAGATGTTGCACCAGATGCAGGCTACCGTGTACATGGCTTGAAAATTGCGCGTGAACCACGTCGTTATTCTGGTCGTACAGCAATTCGTGCACCTTTATCGGTTCATGAACCTAAGCAACCAACAGATCCAGACTCAGCACTAACATTCTCTATGGAAGGTTATGTAGGTCCACAAAAAGCATCTTCACTTGTACCATTTGCGTGGGCTCCGGGTTGGAACTCTCCACAATCTTGGAACAAATACCAAGATGAAGTGGGCGGTCACTTAAAAGGTGGTGATTCAGGCGTTCGTTTATTCGATCGTTTAGCAAAACGTCCAGCACGTAGCTATGTGGCTCCAACTGCGGTAGTTGCAAACCCTGAAAGCTTCCGTCTTGTACCAATGCACCACATTTTTGGTTCTGGTGAATTCACGATTAAAACACCTGCAATGGAAACTCGTATTCCTGAAGCTGTATTTGCTGTGGGCGAACAAGATGCAACGCGTTTGAATCTACAAGAAGGCCAACGTATTACAGTTAAAGCAGGCGAAACTACAGTGAGCTTACCTGTACAAGTAATTGAATATTTACCTACAGGTTATATCGGTTACCCAGTTGGTTTAGCACCAACAGTATCCTTAGCTGAGCCTGTTTCAGTGGCATTAGGAGTGTAATTCATGAATCAAGAAATTATACGTCAAACGCCACTTTGGGCTGAGAACTGGCCAATTGCTTACGCAGTTGTTCAAGCAGTTGTGATTTTGCTTGTTGTAGTTTTAGTTGCTGCATTGATGTCTTTTATTGAGCGTCGTTTGCTTGCATTGTGGCAAGACCGTTATGGTCCAAACCGTGTTGGTCCTAGTGGTATGTTCCAGATCGTTGCCGACATGCTTAAGATCATGTTCAAAGAAGACTGGACACCAAAATTTGCTGATAAATTAACTTTCCGTTTAGCTCCGGCAGTTGCGATGGCAACTGCGGTGCTTTCGTTCATGGTTATTCCTGTAAGCCCTGCATTGGGTGTTGCAGACATGAGCATCGGTCTGTTGTTCTTTATGGCAATGGCAGGTATTGCGGTTTATGCAGTGTTATTCGGTGGTTGGGCATCAAATAACAAATATTCATTACTCGGCGGTTTACGTTCAGCTGCTCAAACCATTTCTTATGAAGTGTTCTTGGGTATCTCGTTAATGGGCGTGGTTGCAATTGCTGGTTCATTTAACCTTCGTGAAATTGTTGAAGCACAACGTGATGTTTGGTTCATCATTCCACAGTTCTTAGGTTTCTTGATTTTCGTTGTTGCAGGTGTTGCGGTAACTCACCGTCACCCATTTGACCAACCTGAAGCAGAACAAGAATTGGCTGAAGGTTACCATGTTGAATATGGCGGTATGAAATGGGGTATGTTCTTCGTTGCTGAATATGTAAACGTTGTACTTATCTCTGCATTAATCGTGACTTTATTCTTTGGTGGCTGGTTAGCGCCATTCAATTTAGAAATTCCATTTGTTCCACCAGTATTCTGGTTCGTGATTAAAACAGCATTCTTTGTAATGATGTTCGTATTGGCACGTGGTTCTTTAATGCGTCCACGTTATGACCAAGTCATGAACTTTGGTTGGAAAATTTGTTTGCCATTGGCGTTGGTCAACTTGTTAGTGACTGGTGCTGTGATTCTGATGAATCAGGCCTAGGACAGCAGGGAGTACAAAATGTATAAATTTCTAGCTGGATTCGGATCGATTGTACGTTCGTTGTTTATGGTATTTAGCCATGCAACGCGTAAACGTGACACGATTTTATATCCAGAAGTACCGGCTGAACAGATTGTGCCACCACGCTTTCGTGGTCGTATTGTGTTGACGCGTGACCCAGATGGGGAAGAGCGTTGTGTGGCATGTAACCTTTGTGCGGTTGCATGTCCAGTTGGCTGTATTTCATTACAAAAAGCTGAAAAAGAAGATGGTCGTTGGTATCCGGAATTTTTCCGTATCAACTTCTCTCGTTGTATTTTCTGCGGTATGTGTGAAGAAGCATGTCCAACCACAGCGATTCAAATGACTCCAGATTTCGAGTTAGGCGAATACGTACGTCAAGACCTTGTTTATGAGAAAGAAAACTTACTCATTTCAGGTCCAGGTAAATACCCAGACTACAACTTCTACCGCGTAACCGGTATGGCAATTAACGGTAAAGAGAAAGGTCAAGCACAAAAAGAAAGTGCACCAATCGATGTACGGAGTCTATTACCATGATGTGGCCGTTTTATTTGATGGCGCTCGTGGCCATCGTTTCTACGGTTCGTGTAGTGACTAACACGAACCCTGTACATGCATTGCTTAGTCTGATTGTTTCATTACTTGCTGTTGCTGGTATTTTCATGATCGTAGGTGCGCCGTTTGCCGGCGCCCTCGAAATCATTGTTTATGCTGGTGCAATTATGGTCTTGTTCGTATTCGTTGTGATGATGCTTAACTTAGGGCAACACACTGTAGAACAAGAGCGTAAATGGCTTTCTTCAGATGCTTGGGCATATCCAGCACTCATGAGCTTTTTACTTGGCTTGCTTTTAGTTTGGATGCTTGGTGGCGAATATACAACCATCTCTGCACCACTTGGAGCACAAGTAATTGGACCAAAAGTTGTTGGTCAAGCGCTCTTTACTCACTACTTATTATTGGTTGAAGTTGCCGCGATGTTATTGCTAGCAGCCCTTGTTGCAGCATACCACTTAGGTAAACGTGAACCAGGTGCAGAAGAGGAAAAAGAATAATGGGCCAGATCCCTTTAGAACATGGTTTGATTGTTGCAACCATTCTTTTTGCACTCGGTTTTTACGGTGTAATGGTGCGACGCAACCTACTATTTATGTTAATGAGCCTTGAAATCATGATGAATGCTGCTGCGTTAGCATTCGTTCTTGCGGGTAGCGTATGGGCACAACCAGATGGACAAGTGATGTTCATTCTGATTTTAACCCTTGCTGCAGCAGAGGCGTGTATCGGTCTTGCGATTGTCCTTCAGTTCTATCATCGCTTCCATCATTTGGATGTGGATGCTGCTAGTGAGATGCG
This sequence comes from Acinetobacter nosocomialis, assembly GCA_025736915.1. Classification (GTDB taxonomy): domain Bacteria; phylum Pseudomonadota; class Gammaproteobacteria; order Pseudomonadales; family Moraxellaceae; genus Acinetobacter; species Acinetobacter nosocomialis_A. Next base: position 2,735,755 of record CP107049.1, read on the forward strand.
CGGATGAGTTATTTATATCTAACAGTATTATTTCCGCTAATCGGTTTTATTTTATTGGCGGCAGGGCGTGATAAGCTCTCTGAAAATGTTGCAGCAATTATTGGTGTAGGTTCTGTAGGTTTATCTGCATTATTTGCATTGATTGCTGGTATGGCATTTACCAATAGCGGTCAGCAGGTTTTTGTTCAAAACCTTTGGACATGGTTCAATGTTGGTGGTTTCGCTCCTGGCATTAGCTTACATTTAGATGGCTTATCTTTACTCATGATGGGCATGATCACAGGTGTTGGTTTCCTAATCCACATCTTTGCATCGTGGTACATGCGTGGTGAAGAAGGTTATGCGCGCTTCTTCTCTTATTTCAACCTATTCGTTGCAAGCATGCTTGTGCTTGTATTGGGTGACAACTTAGCGTTGTTATTCTTAGGTTGGGAAGGCGTAGGTCTATGCTCTTACTTGCTGATTGGTTTCTATTATGCAAACCCTGCAAATGGTTGGGCAGCGATCAAAGCATTTACAGTTACCCGTGTAGGTGACGTATTCTTACTTATCGCTTTATTCTTGCTTTACCAACAATTTGGTACGCTTAATACTCAGTACATCGTTGAACACGCAGCAGAAGTCATGACGAAGAGTTCGTCACTTACTATTTGGACTGCGTTAATGTTGTTCTTAGGTGCTGCTGGTAAATCTGCTCAAATTCCATTGCAAACATGGTTGGCAGATGCGATGGCAGGTCCAACACCTGTTTCTGCATTAATCCACGCAGCAACGATGGTAACGGCTGGTGTGTACTTATGCTGTCGTCTATTCAGCGTATTTGAGCTTGCACCTGAAGTGATGCAATTCATTTCGGTAACAGGCGCTGTAACTTTATTAGTTGCAGGTTTTGCTGCTCTCGTGCAAACAGACATCAAACGTATTTTGGCTTACTCAACAATGAGTCAGCTCGGTTATATGTTTATGGCTGTAGGTGCAGAAGCGTATCAAGCTGGCTTGTTCCACATGTTGGCTCACGCATTCTTCAAAGCATTGTTATTCTTGTCTTCTGGTGCGGTTATTCTTGCTTACCATCACGAACAAAATATTTTCAAAATGGGTGGTTTGTTCTACAAAAACAAATTCCTATTTGCATGTTTCGCGATTGGTGGCGGTGCATTAGCAGCGATTCCATTCTTAACAATCGGCTTCTTCTCAAAAGATGCGATTCTTGGTGAAGTTTGGGTTCAAGGTCAATCAATTGCTCTATACCACACCTTATATTGGGCTGGTGTAGCAGGTGCGTTCCTGACTTCAATCTATACCTTCCGTTTAATCTGGGTTGTATTCTTCGGTAAAGAAAATACACATTACCATGAGATTAAAGGTGCAACTTACTGGGCGCCATTAGGTATCTTGGCTGTATTGTCTACTTTTGTGGGCGCTGCACTAAAAGGTCCGGTCGCTGGTATTTTAAATACTGCAAAAATTCCTGAATTCCATGTTGCTGAACAATTTGTAGAAGGCATGCATGGGGCAGAGCATTTAGCAGTTGGTATCGCGCTTGCTGGTTTAGCAGTTGGTATTGGTCTGTTTGCATTTGCTTACGGTGCAGTGAAGTCGTTTGCTCAAACAAGTCTTGGTGCTGGCTTAGCTCATATTTGTCGTACAGCATTTGGTTTTGATGCGCTGTATGACATCGTTTTTGTTAAACCTTATTTATTCTTCGCCAAACTATTTGGTCGTGATCCAATTGATAGCTTGTGGCTTGTGCTTCCTGCGCTTGTTAAAGGCGGAAACAGTTTTACAAGCTCACGTCAAACAGGTTCATTGCGTGAATACGCATCAAGCATGTCACTCGGTGTAGTGGTGTTATTGATGATCTTGATCGTTATTCAGGTAGTGGGGAAATAAAATGGAAAACAATTTAATTTTACCCGCGCTGATCCTTGTTCCGTTCATTGCAGGTTTTACTTGTTGGTTAGTCGATAAACTCGACAAAACTTTGCCACGCTGGATTGCCTTAATTGGTATGCTCATTACTTTGGGCTTAGGTCTTGCACTTTGGCAAAGTGGTACTTATACCTACGAGTTGGGCTCAAAAGTCCCAACTTGGTCAGCTGAGTTTTATTTACCGTGGATTAAATCTCTCGGTATTGGCATTCACTTAGCAGTGGATGGCTTGTCTTTACTCATGGTGTTGTTAACAGCTTTACTTGGTGTACTTGCTGTTGGTTGTTCATGGGGTGAGATTCAAAAGAACGTTGGTTTCTTCCACTTAAACTTATTATGGAGTTTAGGTGGCGTTATTGGCGTGTTCTTGGCAATCGATTTGTTCCTATTCTTCTTCTTCTGGGAGATGATGCTTGTACCAATCTACTTCTTGATTGCGTTATGGGGTCATAAAGGTTCAAACGGCCGTTCACGTGTTTACGCTGCAACTAAGTTCTTCTTATATACGCAAATCGCTGGTTTAGTGATGTTAATCGGTATCCTTGGCCTTGTGGTTTATGGTTACATGATGACTGGTATGATCGGTTTTGATTACAACTATTTATTAGCTGTAGCGAATCGTTTACCTGCTGGCTTCGCGTATGGTTTCATGATCTGCTTCTTTATTGGTTTTGCAGTGAAGTTACCAGTGTTTCCATTGCATGGCTGGTTACCAGATGCCCATGCTCAAGCTCCTACAGCGGGTTCTGTAGACTTGGCTGGTATCTTGATTAAAACAGCAGCATACGGTTTACTCCGTTTTGTAATTCCATTCTTCCCGGCAGCTTCTGCACAGTTTGCAGATATTGCGATTATTTTCGGTTTGATTGGTATTTTCTACGGCGCTTGGTGTGCTTACCAGCAAACTGACATGAAACGTTTACTTGCGTATACGTCGATTTCACACATGGGCTTCATTTTACTTGCAATCTATGCAGGTAATATTTTGACCTTCCAAGGTTTAATGATCATGATGTTGGCACATGGTTTGTCATCTGCTGCATTGTTCATTATGTCTGGTCAAATCTACGAGCGCTTGCATACACGTGATTTGCGTTTGATGGGTGGTCTTCGTGGTCAACTCCAATACTTACCATTCTTTTTAATGTTCTTCGTAGCTGCTCTTGTTGGTGTGCCAGGTTTAGGTAACTTTATTGGTGAATTCCTGATTTTGATGGGTTCATTTAATAAATATCCGGCCTTCACGATTCTTGCTTCTATCAGCCTTGTATTTGCAGGTTTATATGGCTTGATCTTGATTCACCGTGCTTTATTTGGTGAGCCAAACCCTGAACAAAAGCAACACTACACTAGTCCATTAAAAGACTTATCTGCTCGTGAAGTTGTTATTTTGATGATTTGTGCGATTGGTCTCGTTTGGCTTGGTATCTTCCCACAAACATTCTTGGATGTATCTCATTCAAGTATGCAGTGGTTGGTCAATAGTTATGTGCCAGTACAAGAAGTCGTTGAAACTGTTCAGCAAACAGCTACTCAACTTGACCATGTGGAGATCCAATAATCATGAACTTCACAGTATCATTTTCTACGATTATGCCATTAGCGCCTGTGATGATTGTTGCGTTGACAACAGTCGTCGTTATGCTGCTCATTGCAATTAAGCGTAACCATAATTTAATCGCAACAACTTCTGTTGTCGGTTTAAACCTTGCTGCACTTTATATCTTGTTAGAACTATTTGGCGGTAAATTTGTACCGGCAAATGTGATGGGCATGTTTATGGTTGACCCATTTACTTTGTTCTATCAGTTCATGATTTTAGTTGCATCATTGGCTTGTTGTACTTTGTCTCATGCTTACATCGAGACTTATAAAGACAACCGTGAAGAACTCTATCTTCTGTTACTTGCTTCTGTAGCAGGTGCAATGTTGATGGTTGCAAGTTCTCACTATGCATCTTTCTTCATTAGCCTTGAGTTAATGTCGATTCCTGTATACGGCTTACTTGCTTATACATATCAACGTAGCCAATCGCTTGAAGCGGGTATTAAGTACCTTGTACTTTCTGCAACAGCTTCTGCGATGTTGTTGATGGGTATGGCGTATATCTACGCTTACACTGGTTCGCTTTCATTCTATGATTCGGTTCAAGCTTTATTTGGCGCAATCAAACAGCCAATGGTGTTATTAGGTTTAGCACTTATTATCTTTGCTGTTGCATTCAAATTGTCGCTTGCACCGTTCCACAAATGGACACCAGATGTATATGCAGGCGCTCCAGCTCCAATGGCAACTTTCTTAGCAACTGCTGCTAAGGTTGCGACTATTGGTTTGTTCGTACGTTATTTGCTTGCTTCTGGCGCAATTATGGTGAACTCGCTAGTGACTGTTTTGACAATCATTGCTGTATTGTCAATTTTAGTCGGTAACTTGCTCGCTGTTCGCCAAGTGAACTTAAAGCGTATTTTGGGTTATTCATCTATTGCTCACTTTGGTTATTTGTTAATTGCTTTAATCAGCATGACTTATGCGAGCTTAGGTAGCGTAACTGTGTATGTGGTGACTTATGTATTAACAACTATTGGTGCCTTTGGTGCAGTAGCGTTAATGTCTAGTCCATATAACAACGTAGATGAAGCTCAAAGCCTTGCAGACTACCGCGGTTTGTTCTGGCGTCGTCCAGTACTTACAGCAACATTAACAGTCATGATGTTATCTTTGGCTGGTATTCCATTAACAGCAGGCTTCATTGGTAAGTTTTTGGTTGTTATGGCTGCTGTAACGACTCAACACTGGTTCTTAGCTGCAATGATTATTGTAGGTAGTGGTATTGGTTTGTATTACTACTTACGTGTGATGGTTGTGATGTATATGACTCCACCTGAAACTCCTCGTATTGATGCTGATGCACATTGGGGACAAAAAGTGGGTGGTTTGATGGTATTAGCTGCTGCTGCATTAGTTATTATTTTGGGTGTATACCCAGATCCAATGATTAATTTGGCATTAAAAGCAGAAATTTTATCTCCATTACATTTCATGCTTTCGCAACAACAATAATTCTTGTGTACAAAAAAGCCTCCAAATATGGAGGCTTTTTTTTATTGATAGTTAAAAAAAGATTATAATAAATACGTTTTTATATTTTTAGGTAACATCTGTGGCCATTCAAGAAATTCGTCACCCACTTATTCGTCATAAATTAGGTTTATTACGTCGTGCTGACATCAGTACTAAGAATTTCCGTGAGCTTGCTCAAGAAGTGACTATGTTGTTGACATATGAAGCAACGAAAGATTTACCAGTTGTGGATTGCGAAATTGATGGATGGGCTGGAACTGTTACCACTCAGCGTATTGCTGGTAAAAAAATAACGATTGTACCGATTTTACGTGCTGGTATCGGTATGCTTGATGGCGTGCTTAATTTAATTCCAAGTGCAAAAGTAAGTGTGTTAGGTCTTGAGCGTGATGAAGCCACTCTAGAAGTACGTACTTACTATAAAAAGTTAGTTCCAGATGTTGCTAACCGTATTGCAATGATTATTGATCCAATGCTTGCAACAGGTAACTCTTTGGTTGCTGCAATTGATGTGTTAAAGGCAAGTGGATGTAAAGATATCCGTGTTATGGTATTGGTTGCAGCTCCTGAAGGAATTGCAAAGGTAGAAGCAGCGCATCCTGATATTGAGCTTTATACTGCATCTATTGATGATGGCTTAAATGAGCAAGGCTATATTGTTCCTGGTTTAGGCGATGCCGGTGACAAGATTTTTGGTAGTGTTCAAAAAGATTAATTTTTGACATAACGATAAAAAGAGACTTCATCAAACCGTATATTTTTAAGGGCGGAATTGAAAGTCTCTTTTTATTTAGTGTGATGACTGGATTGGAAAAGTAGGGGAAAAGATCATGAAACAAGAGTTTTATATTGGAAGGGTAAAACAATATAACCCCGATAAGGGTTTTGGTTTTATTTCAACCACTGAAGGAGATATTTTCTTTCATATTTCTGATTTCCCTGCATCAGAAGGTGAACCGAAAAGAAATGAAAAAGTGAGATTTCTTGCGGCAGACAATCAGGGGAAATTTAAAGCAATCAAAATTGAGCGTGTTGATCCAAACCCTGCGAAAACCAAGAAGAATAAAATTGCGGATCACAATAAAGCGATCACAAGTGAGTTATTGTCAAATTTCCGACGTTAATAATGGACTAAATGTTATCGATGGAAATACCTAAGTAATGCATTAGGAAACTACTTTGCTAGCACTTAGAAAGATTAAATAATTTAGAATTAAGGGAGATATAATTTTCCCTTAATTTTCTTAAAAATGAATAATAAGATTAAAAAAATGGGGAAATATGATTCAACGGGGAAAAATTAAACGCAGCAAATTCAAGCTGAGTTCAAGTGAATACATCAGTATATTTATCGTTAGCATCTTGGTTATTGTTGCATGTGTGAGTTTCACGGTATTGCACTATCGTCAGCAGGCTCAGCAGCGTGCATCACATGAAAAAGTGCATTTATTAATACAGCAACAGAAGAAGATTATCGAAACACAGCGCGCAGCTTTGGGTAAGTTACCGGATGTTCAGCTTTCTGAAAAAACGAAAAAGGCTTTAGCACTTACATCTGAAAGAGCTCCAGAATGGGTAAATGATGAAGCATCGGCTTTTCATTGTGATGGGCGTGAGTATTGTACGCAAATGCATTCTTTAGAAGAGGCACGTTGGTTTGTACGAAATTGCCCGAACACTAAAATGGATGGGAACCGTGACGGTGAGCCCTGTGAAAACGACTCTAGATGGCATTAGACAATCAGGCTTTAAGCCTGATCTTCATCGCAGAACTTTAAAAATGCTTTGAGGCCTGGCCCTTGATATTTTTGGCGATGTACTAACATATAAAGCGGACGAGTCAGTTGCCAAAATGGTGTATCTAAAATAACGAGCTGACCTTTTTCACTTAAAGGTTCAATTGCTAATCTAGAAATACAAGACATTCCTAAACCACCAGCCACTATTTTTAAGATTGCTTCATTGTGACCAAGCGTTAAACGAATATTGGCATCTGGTAGATCTTGCAAAATTGCATTGTCAAAAACTTCACGCGTACCTGAACCTTCTTCACGTAAGATCCATTCTACTTCGTGAAAATCTTGAGGGGTAAGGGGGCGATTTAAACGTGTTAAAGGATGATCTGGGGAACAGCACACTGCCAGCTCATCATCACGCCAATGGATACATTGGAGTTGAGGTAAGTGACAAGAACCTTCAATTAAAGCTAAATCTAATTGGAACTGATTTACAGCTTCAATCATTTGGCGTGTGTTACCCACTTGAAGTTGTAAATGTGCTTGCGGATGACGTTGTAAAAAGCTGGCCATTAAATCAGGCATTAAATAGTCACTGATGGTTAAGGTCGCCCCAATACGGAGGTCAATACTTTGTAACTCACCTTTTGCAGCTTGTTCAAACGCTTCACAACGCCCCAAGATTTCTAATGCTTGTGGAAGTAAAAAACGTCCAAGATCATTAAGCTGTAAGCGCTTACCTAAACGATCAAATAAAGGAGCACCTAAGCCGTCTTCTAAATCGGCTAAAGCCATACTTGCTGCACTTTGCGTCAGTCTGACCGCATCACTGGCTTTAGTAACGGTTCCTTCTTGGGCGACTGCTACAAAAACAGCCAACTGGCGTAATGTCATCCGCATGTTTAAAAAGCCTTAACGTTTAAAAGTATTCATTATTTCGGCTGTCATGCTAACATGAGCGCACTATTTCATGCCACGTTGAAATCATGTCAATTGAAAAATTTAGCGTAGAAAAAGTTTTATCAGTTCATCGTTGGACCCCAACACTTTTCAGCTTTACCATGACTCGCCCTTCGCATTTTAAATTTACCGCAGGTCAGTTTGCGCGTATAGGTTTAAAGGTGGGTGACGAACTGGTTGTTCGTGCTTATTCGGTGGTGTCTTCCCCATTTGATGAAACGCTAGAGTTCTTCTCAATTGTTGTACCAGACGGTGCCTTCACTTCGAATCTACAGCATTTGAAAGTCGGTGATGAGCTTTATTTGGAAAAAATTCCATATGGCTATCTAACTTTGGCACGCTATCAGCAACCTTTGCCGCATGATTTATGGTTGTTGGCAACAGGTACTGGCTTGGCTCCATTTTTGTCGATGCTACAAGACTTTGAAACTTGGTCTAATTATCAGAAGATTAATTTGGTCTATAGCGTCCGTACAGCAGATGAATTGGCTTATGTCGATCGTATTCAAGAGATTGCTGAAACGTTTGGGGAAGGGCATAGCGGTTTTAAATTTATTCCGATTATTACCCGAGATCCATCTGCGCCGTTGTATGAGCGCTTACCTGTATTAATTGAAAATGGTGAGTTAGAAAAAGCAGCAGGTTTGGAACTTAACTCAGCAACTAGTCACGTCATGTTATGTGGAAATCCACAAATGGTTGACGATACTAAAGAAGCTTTAAAACGCCGTGGTTTGACGATGAATCGTCGTGGTGAGGGAAATATTGCTGTAGAGAATTATTGGTAAAACTGAAAGTAAAAATATTTTAAGAAAGTTTTTTATGGATATGTTTATTAATGGACAAACATATCCATAAATTCACGAATTTCTGAAATCGCACTGTCGACATCTGTTGAAAGCCAAGTTGGTTCAAACAGACCTGCATAATATTCAAGACGATCTTGAGGAACAACCAAGCGAACAGGGCAGTCTTCTTCAAGTAAACGCCAAGGTAAAATAGGGACTTCATTGTCCAGAAATACATTGATATTACGAATATCAACAATCATCGCATTAACACATTCAGGGAATGGCATAACCGAGAACTCTTCGGTACGGCGACGGAAATACTCAAGATCACCCCATTTGAGCTCATAGCCTGGCTTATTAAATTCAATAATACCAATGAGATGGTCATCTCTTGTCTGATGCAAATAACATTGATGTGTGACGTCAGTGTCGAGATCAAGAGTTACGCTTTGCTGACGATACATCATAAAATTGAGTAGCTTTAAAACAAGGGGGCTTATTATAGCCTATTTTATAAAAAGTAAGCGCTAAAACATATTGTATTACAAATCGAACTTCGAAGAAGTTTATGAATAAAGTGAGATTATATTTTTAATAGTCAAAATTAATGTGGCTAAATTTTATACTAAATTTATTATTTTAAAAGTAGAGTTTTGCAACCATAGTCACCTTCGCATAATGCTTTTTCACACAATGCAACAAATCAAATTGTTATGATGAATGTATAGTTAATGATAATAGAAGAGGGGAAAGAAGATGCATGATTTTTCAAAACCACCTCATGTGACGAGTCCTGAAGAGACTGCAAAAAAAAGAAGATTGCCAGTTTATATTTTAATTATTGTAGGGCTTTTTCTTCTTGCGCTTATTGTTTATATGGTTTCTGAACATAACCAATCGCCAAAACAAGAAGGGGCTTTTCAACATGAGACTACACCACATGTGATGATGGGTACTTCTGATCTGAAAACTTACAAAGGATAGAAAGCCCAACAGTATATCTCGATAGAAAGCCTTTAGGATGTGTCCTGAAGGCTTTTTTTGCAATCTTTTGCATCAATTTGTTGTATTTATGCAGAAGGATGTTGATTGAAAAATATTCAAAACATAAGGTGACATAGACCGCATTTATCGTCATTTTTTTACAACGAACTGGTGTTTTTCATTTACTGATAACACTGAAAAGAACATAACAATTGAGGACATAACAATATGAATGAATTTTTTAATGGGCCTCGCGGCGCTCAGTTTGATGCGATGTATTACTGGGATCAGTTTCATCCTATTTTAGCTGCAATTGTCATCTTACTGGTTGGCTGGATAATCGCTTTATTAGTTGCAGCAGGGGTAAAAAAACTTCTGCAAAAATTAAATACAAATGCCAAATTATCTTCAGCTACAGGACGTACTCCTAATATAGAAGGCCTCGTCTCCAAAGTCATATTCTGGTTTATTCTGATTCTTGCTGTTGTTGCGGCTTTAAATGTGCTCAACATTAGTGGAGTGAGTGGACCATTTAGCAATATGGTGAATCAGGTACTCGTCTATATTCCAAATATTATTGCTGCCGTGGTGGTGGGTTTCATTGGTTGGATCGTTGCTCGACTGGTGCGGGCGGGAATTACCAATGTGCTATCCAGAACGCAACTTGATGACAAATTAAGTAGTGAAGTAGGAGTAGGGGGAATCAGTCAGAATATTGGTGAAATTCTTTACTGGCTTGTATTATTACTTTTCCTCCCTATTGTTCTCTCAATCTTAGGGTTAACAGGTTTACTTATTCCTGTTCAAAATATGGTGAATGAGGCAATTGCCTTCTTACCAAATATCTTTATTGCTGGCGTTATCGTTTTTGTTGGTTATATCTTGGCAAAAATTGTACGCGGTATTGTTGAAGGCTTAATCAATAGTTTAGGTGTTCAGGCTCAAGCTGAAAAAATTGGTCTTTTCAAAAGCTCTAACGTAGGCAAATTCTTAGGTTCTTTTGTTTTTGCCATTATCATCATTACGACATTGATTGTGGCATTTGAAGCTTTAGGTATTGAGACAATTTCTCAGCCTGCGACAGCAATGCTCAATGAAATCTTGCAAGCGATTCCAAACATTATTGCTGCTGGTTTAATTTTACTGGTTGCTTATATTGTTTCTCGTTTTGTTGGACGCTTGGTTGCCGAACTCATTGCAGGAACAGGTGTTGATGAAATCCCTGCAAAATTAGATGTACAACGCTTTTTCGGTCAAACTAAAGTTTCTGGTGCTGTTGGCTGGTTAATCGTGTTCTTTACCATGTTGTTTGCAGTTTCAGAAGCTGCTGACCGTCTTGGCTTTGAACAGATTAGTGGTCTAATCGCAATGTTTATCCACTTCGGTGCAAACATTCTATTGGGCGCTGTAATCTTGGTGATTGGTTTCTGGCTTGCCAATGTTGTGGCAAATGTGGTGCAACGCGGTGAATATAACAGTTCGCGTTGGTTAGGTAGTTTGGTTCGTGTCTTAATTATTGGCTTAGTCCTTGCGCTTGGTTTAAAAGCGATGGGTATTGCTGATTCAATTGTGAATCTTGCATTTGGCTTAACCCTAGGTGCAGTTGCAGTGGCTTTCGCGCTTGCATTTGGCTTAGGTGGTCGTCAACCAGCGGAAAGACTATTGTCTGACTTGCTTGATAAAGCGAAAAAAGAAGCTAATCAACCAAATCCTTTATATCAACCACCTTCTACTACAACAGCAAGTACGTCTTCGGCTTCAACTTCGCCAACGACTACAACTTCATCATCAACTGTTTCATCTGATGCAAAACCCGCTGATTCTGCACAAGTAAATCCATCACAACCACCAGTAAATAAACCGTTTGGTTCTACTGGCGAAAATGATGAAATTTAGTAGGTGTAACTAATTTTCAGATAAACAGTACAAAAAATCTTTGATTTTTGTGATAAGTTCGACCACTCTATATTGAGTGGTCGTTCTGTCTTTGACAGCTATAAAAACAAATAAGTGAGGAAAATACGATGAAAAAACCTGGTCGTTTTTTAGCACCTGTTGTAATTGCTGGGATTACCGTTGGTTTTTTAGCAAGTGCTTATAAATTTGTATTTAGCAAATCCGAATCATCAAAACAGACAACAAGCCATAAGCATGATTCTGAAAAATCATCCAATGATTCGAAAGCATCAAATTAGCTTATTCGGCATTTAAACATATTGCGCTGCTGCATAAGCAGAAGACCAAGCCCATTGGAAGTTATAACCGCCTAAATGGCCGGTCACATCCAGTACTTCTCCAATAAAGAACAATCCTTTCTGCTTTTTACTTTCGAGTGTTTTAGATGAAACTTCAGTTGTATCAATTCCACCTAAGGTCACTTCGGCAGTACGATATCCTTCAGTGCCTGATGGTTTAACCGCAAAGCCATGTAATTGCTCGGCAATATGCTCTAGCTGTGCATCACTGATATTACCAATCGCCGTTTCGCTATGCTCTGGCCATATGAGTTGTTGTAGCTCTTGTACAATACTTTTCGCCGTAAACTCATTCAAAAGGGTACGCAATAAAACTTTAGGCTGTGCTTTCTTTTTATCTTTTAAATAAGTTGTTAAATCTTGGCTTGGGAAAAAGTCAATTTTAAAACTTTCACCAGTATTCCAATAGTTTGAAAGCTGTAAAGAACTTGGCCCACTTAAGCCACGATGGGTAAATAATAACGCTTCAGTAAAGCTATTTTTTGAGTTGCTTAACGTGACATCTAAAGCATTACCACTTAAGCGTGTGGTAACTTCTTTAATATGATCTGAAAAAGTAAATGGAACTAAACCTGCACGGGTTGGGAAAACTGTATGTCCAAATTTTTGTGCTAATTCATAGCCAAATCCAGATCCGCCCAAAGTCGGAATAGATAAGCCTCCTGTAGCAACAACTAATGACTCACAGCTAAAACGACCTTGGTTGGTATGTATCGAAAAACCGCCTTGTTCTAATGGGTCGATCTGTCCAACTTCACAATAGGTTTGGATTTCAACATTGTTGGTTTTATTACACTCATTCACCAACATCTCTAAAATTTCTTTAGCGCCGTTTAGCGTAAATAATTGCCCGTGTTTACGTTCTTCATAGACAATTCCATAATCACACACCAGACCAATAAAGTCCCAGTTGCTATAACGTGATAGGGCAGAAATGACAAAGTGTGGATTATGAGAAATATAGTTGTCAGGCTCTACATATAGATTGGTAAAGTTACATTTACCACCGCCCGACATTAAAATCTTTTTACCAATTTTGTTGGCTTTTTCTAAAATTAAAACCGAGCGCCCTCGTTTAGCAGCATGTGCAGCCAACATGAGTCCAGAAGCGCCTGCACCTAAGACAATGACATCGACATGACTGTTAGACATAAGAGATTCTCGATTAATCGTGAAAATTAAAAAGGGGCATATACTACCATGTCAGCTCTTACTCGTGCTAAAGACATTTATGATGGTAGAGAAAACGTTAACTAAAAAAGAGTGAATTATTGGTGTGATTTATTTCTTATATCTGCCTGTAAACCACCAGTATGAATTGCCAAAATACGAGTTCCTTCAGAAAAGTAATTATTCTTTATAAGGTCGAATAAACCGAACATCATTTTTCCCGTATAGATCGGTTCAAGAGGCACGGTATATTGCTTTTCAAAACCTTCAATAAATGCAAATAGTTCAGGTGACGTTTTCGCATAACCACCGCAACAATAAGCATCTGTCAGCGACCAATTCTGTTTTTTAGTCCACTGTTGAATCTCTTGTTGTAAAAAGTCACCTTTTAAAGCCGAAAACCCTAAAACTTTTTGATGTGCTGAACTTCGTTCAATGAGCCCTGAAATTGTTCCGCCAGTTCCCACTGCACAGCAAATCACATCGTATTGCTTTAAATCACTCTGACTAAGCATTTCCTGACAACCTTGAACTGCCAGTTCATTGGTGCCACCTTCAGGAATAATGAAAGTTTCAGGAAATTGAAGATGTAACTGTTGAAGATAGTTTTCATCATTTCTCAAATGATATTCATTGCGTGAGACAAAATGTAGCTGCATTCCCAAACTTTGAGCTTTTGCCAAGGTGGGGTTAAGAGGCTTACTCGCTAACTCTTCACCGCGAATAATTCCAATACTATGTAAACCAAAAAGATGAGCTGCATAAGCAGTTGCAGCAATATGATTTGAATAAGCCCCACCAAAAGTCAAAATAGTTGATAGGCCTTGTTGTTTTGCGGCAAGCAGATTGTATTTTAGTTTGAAAAATTTATTACCCGAAATTTGAGGATGAATTAGATCTACCCTTTTAATGTCGAGATGAACAGATGAGGGGAGTTCAATGTGCTGATAGGAAATAGGCTGGGCAATGTGATCAAACATTAGAAATTGAGAAAAATAATGAATGATCACATTGTAGCTTTTTCAAGAGAACTTTAAAAAGCTGATTAAGAACTTGTGTCGACAGAAGTAATCACTGACATGCCAGGGCGTAAGTGTTCCATTCCTTCCTGATTTGAGTCTACGGTGATACGTACGGCAATACGTTGCACAACTTTGGTAAAGTTACCTGTCGCATTATCTGGCTTTAACACACTGAACTCGGAACCCGCAGCAGGCGAGATTTGCTCAACATGTCCTGTAAATTTCTTATGATTCATTGCATCGACTGTAAACCATGCTTTTTGCCCAATTCGCATATTGGCAATTTGGGTTTCTTTAAAGTTAGCAATCACCCAAGTTTGTTGTGGAATTAAGTAGAGTAACTGTGAGCCTGCTGCTACATATTGTCCAACACGAGGATTTACTTCACCCAGTTGACCATCCATTGGAGCTACAATAACGCTATAGTCTTTGGTGGTTTGCGCTTGGTCTAACTGTGCTTTAGCACTTGAAACTTGTGCTTCTAAGCCAGCTTCTGCGACCTGTGCGGTTTTCAAAGCCTCTATTGCAACTAAGACATTTGCTTCTGCTTGCTTAAGTGCTGCAAGGTTATTCTCGGCATCAGCAGCAGCTTTATCTTGCTCAGATTTAGAAGCTGCTCCACTATTTCCTAACTGTTGATAACGTCTAAGCTGTGCCAGCGAGAGTTCGTATTGAGCTTTCACTTGATCTACTTTGGCTTGCGCAGCAACAATATCAGCTTGTTTTTGAGCGATGGATTGGGTTTGGTTGGCTAAAGTATTTTTAGCTTGTTCAACTCCAGAAGCCGCTTGAGTTACTTTTTGGTCATAAGTAGTTGCATCAATGTGCATTAACACTTGACCCTTTTTAACGTGGTCAAAGTCTTTTACCAATACATCTTTAACATAGCCATTAATTTGTGATGATAAAACAGTGGTTTTACCTTTGACATAACTATTGTCAGTTTGCTGGACACTCGTGGCAAAAGGCCCAATTCTCCATGCCCATAAAATCACTAAAATACCAACAATAAGAACACCTAACATCCATAACAGTGTTGAGCGTTTGGTCTGAATCAGTTTACTTGCAGGTGCAGGCTCGTTGGCAGGTGCCTGAGCAGGTGTTTGTTCCGGTTTGTTTTGATCATCTGACATATATCAATCTCAATTTCTATTTCATCAATAACAAAAGCCTTTAAGGACGGCTAATTCCTCTACGTTGTAGATATTTACTACGAGCAATATTAAATCCACCCCATAAGAGCAGTGCGATAGCAAAAATACCGTTTAACGCAATAACATCATTGTAGGCACGCACTTGTGCTTCACGGGTGACCACTTGATTGAGTGTGCGCATGGCCTGAGTCGTTTGTAATGCTGGGTCATTTGTTGTGATGGCTGCACTACGTTGATAGGTGGAGAGTCTCTGAGAAACTAACGGATCGGATTGTTCTAAATCTTTAATAATCTCGACTTGATAGTTTTGCGTGCGGTGTTGTTGATAGGTCGAGAAGAAAGAAGACCCGACCAAGCCACCAAAGGTTTGAGTTGCAGAGAACAGCACAATAAAAGTCAGTACATACGAAGGACCTTTAGCCAAAGTTTGGGCAAAGCCAATAAGCAATAAAGGCCCAATAAATAAACCACCTGCGAAACCTACTAGGAATTGACTTGCAAAGAAGTTCACAGGTCGAACATCACTGGTTAGGTGATAATCTAATCCACAAGCAACCAGAATGAGGAACTCTGCAAAAAGTAAGTGGAAGATAATTCGTTCACGTGAAAAAGTCAGTGCACTAAATAATGTTCCGCTTAAAATCCCGATGAAGATCACAACATAAAGCGGTACAAACTGATCAGGCCCCATTCCCATGGCTTTTAAGAAATTAACAGCAGCATAGCTTTGCTCAGACATTAGAAGTCGAATAGCAAAAGCACCAAAAATGAAACGCAAGGTCGAAGAAGCACCTAACCAGCGTGTCATAATTAATGGATTGGCTCGATAGTGTTCATAGAGCAAACCAAGAACAACTAAGCTAAAGCCAGCAATTAATACATATGCCAACCATTCACTGTTAAACCACCATAAAATTGGGCCTTGTGTGAGCACAATACATAAGCATGCAAAACCGGGAGCCAGTAAAGCAAAGGTAAAGAAATCCTGCTTCTCAAAAACATAGATTCGTAAGCTACGTGGTAATTTCAATGAAACAACCATCGCTAAACAGCAAAGTGCTAAACCTAGCTCAAAGGTATATAGAACAGACCAACTGTCTGTACTGACTAGGAATGGAGAAATAATCCAAGCGAGGGGAACCCCTAACTGCTGAAAACCGAAGGCGATATATATACCTTTTGCCATATCTGCTTTTTTAAAAGCTTGCATGGTGTAATACATACCTAAAGAGCTGAGAGGTGCTCCTGCTAAACCCGCGACAACCCGTGCGAATAGGGCCATTTCATAGGTATGCACAAAAATATGTAAAACCAGCACGGCAATAAAAATAACCAGCCCTATTTCCGAAAATACTCTTAAGCCATACTGTTGTCGGGCTTTAAACAAAATCAGGTTTGAGCTGACATTTGCCATGACATAAGCAGCAGGGAGCCAAGCAGCTTCGGAAGGCGTCAGCCCATATTCACCTTGGATTAAGGGTAAATTTGCCGTAATAAAACCATTACTTAAGCTTGCCGAAAGGGCGATAAATAAACCAATAAAAAAGTAAATAAATCGCTTAGGTACAGAGTGAGCAATAGCTGCCGGTGAACCAGGTAGAGTCGGTTGCTCTTCTGGTGTCCAGTCGGGTGGTGTTTCTAAATAACGAGGCGTTTTACTCATTCTATCCCTCGAATTTTTTGTAATTGAATACCATGAATTAGTAATTCAATTGCTCGTTTTGCTAAGCGAGTTTGTTCTTCTGGCTCATGTCCTTGAAATGAAGAACCCAACATTGCAGTGATCATTGCATAATCATTGGCAGTGAGATCAGCTCGGCATAGTTTTTGTTCTATCGCATTTTCAATCAGTGGGTTAAGTGCATTATTTCTCCGTTCATAAATTTTTAACATAATTGGATCTTGTCGATCAATCACTCTCCAAAAATCTTGCAAAATTGCAAGTTTAGGAAGTTGTCCAATATGTCCTTCAATTAAACGAAATAAACCATCTTCGAATTGTTGAAAATGAGCTGCTTTTTGCTCTAGCTGTGTAATTGCACGCTCTAAAAGAGCGCTAATTAAAGCCTTACGATCACAAAAGTTGCGGTAAAAAGTTGCTCTACCTACACCTGCATGGTCAATCACAACCTGTAAGGGGACATTAATCCCATGACTACGAAAACATTCTTCGGCTGCATTGAGTAATTCATCCCGGTTATGGGCAGCAATTTTTTGACGTTTACTCATGTCATTGATTTGGGAGTTCTAAAGACCGATATATTTAACGGACATTTTTGTCCGTTGTGAAGATATAAATTGTAAAAAACATGAAAATTCAATTTTCATCATTTATATGTTTTCCATTTTTATATGTGTCATAAAAAGCTGTTAGAATACCGCGCAATTGCATGATGCTAGGTCAATACAATGTTTGAGTCCCTTATTCCTCTTTTTTCAATTGCGATGGCATTGATGCTTGGAGCAATAAGCCCTGGGCCGAGCTTTATTTATGTAGCACAAAATTCAATTTCTAAATCACGTAAACATGGTTTGTTTACAGCTTTAGGCACAGGTACAGGTGCAGCTCTTTTTGGTTTTCTAGCTGTTATGGGGTTGCAGGCAGTTTTACTGGCAGTACCTTCAGCATATTTAATCTTAAAAATTGGTGGTGGGCTGTATTTGCTTTGGTTAGCCTTTAAAATTATTAAACATGCCAAAGAACCAATTGCTATGGAAAATGATGGCAAATCAAAAATGACCTATAAACAGGCATATCGTTATGGCCTGATTACCCAGTTAAGCAACCCGAAAATTGCAGTCGTTCTAGCGAGTGTATTTACTGCTTTATTGCCAAAAGAAATCCCAAGTTACTACTATGTCGCATTACCAGTGATTTGTTTTATGATCGATGCAGGGTGGTACTCATGTGTTGCAATGCTGCTTTCTTCAGAGAAGCCTAGAACAATGTACTTAAAAGCAAAAACTGGCGTTGACCGAGTCGCTGGAAGTATTGTAAGTGTATTAGGTTTAAAATTAATTTTCTTCAAATGATAAGCCTTTAATTAAAATATCTAAAAAATACAAAGCCAGCTATTTATAGTCTGGCTTTATTTTTGAGTAAAATATATACAAATTGAAATATCTTTTTTAGTACTTAAACATTTAAAAAGTGGTAACTTAATAAATAAAACAAAAAGAAATGAGGGTCACGTTATGAAAAAACTAATGGTGAGCATTTCTGTAGTTTTTCTCATCTTAACTACAGGATGTGAGATGAGAACCATGAGCAAGCAACAGCCAGCAAATGAGCGAACTATGAGCATTGTTGGTACACCTGTTCATGAAAAAGATTACAAAATTTCTGATTTACAAGCCAATAATCATGAGCAATCCAACTATTAAGTTACTCACAGCTTGCATCACTTACTGCATTTTAAATGTAGTAAGTGCATGTGAGCCTGCATCTTTGGATTGGAAGCTTTTTCAGGAAAAATATGATGTAAATCATGATGGCTTATACAGCTTAAAAGAGTTTCAACAGGTACAAGATTTCTATCCTTATCGTTGGCCTACTGATAAGCGTTTTCAGGGAGAGAATAAGCAAACAGAGCTATTTCATTATTTAGATAAAAATAAGAATGGCTATTTAACCAATGAGGAGTTGGGGAATATACACGTTTTACTTAGTAACCCTTGTGAAGGGCGGCCGTGGTCATAATTTAAATCTTCTTATAGATGTTCTTTGAAAATTTATAGTTAAAAAAAGCTCCCAATTTAGGGAGCTTTTTTATATGCAGGCGGATTAAGACACTTTATCACCAGGTTTCGCACCGCTATCTGGTGAAATAATGAAAATACCTTCACCATTTCCGGCAGCAAGTACCATACCGTTTGAAATACCAAAACGCATTTTACGTGGTGCAAGGTTAGCAACCATAACAACCAATTTACCCTTTAGGTCTTCTGGCGCATATTGACTACGAATACCACTAAATACGTTACGTGGTTCAGCTTCACCAACATCTAACGTCAATTGAAGTAATTTATCTGAACCTTCAACTGTACCTGCTTCAAGTACTTGAGCAACACGTAAGTCAACTTTTAAGAAATCTTCAATACCGATAATTTCAGCTTCACCCACTGCTGGAGTAGGCACTGCTTTTTTCTCGGCAGATTTCTCTTTTTTCGCTGCCGCTTTTGTTGCTTCTGGAGCTGGAGCACCTAAAGACTCTTTAGAAGCATCAACCATAGCTGCAACAGCTTTTGGATCAACACGTTGCATAAGTGGCTGGAACTGCGCAATCTCATGGCTTACAAGAATTTGTTTGCGTGACTCGAAATCGAAGCTTTCAAGTTTTAAGAAATCTTGAACTTGTTGAGCTAAAGTTGGCAGAACTGGAGCCAAGTACACCGCTAATTGACGGAATAAGTTGATACCCACAGAACATACATCAAGAACTTGTTGCTCTTGACCTTCTTGTTTAGCAAGAGCCCAAGGTTTCTTCTCATCAATATATTGGTTTGCACGGTCAGCAAGCGCCATAATTT
Source organism: Acinetobacter nosocomialis (assembly GCA_025736915.1). Classification (GTDB taxonomy): domain Bacteria; phylum Pseudomonadota; class Gammaproteobacteria; order Pseudomonadales; family Moraxellaceae; genus Acinetobacter; species Acinetobacter nosocomialis_A. The sequence continues at coordinate 2,755,370 of CP107049.1, forward strand.
CACGGATCGCCGTTGAGAATTCACGTGCTTCATATGCTTTAGCAATTGAATCGCCTGCATCAATAAAGCTTTGTACTAACTCAGATTCTGCACATTCAGCAGATAACGTATTGTTAAAGCTACTATTGACGAATTTTGCACAGCGGCTAGCAATATTAACGACTTTACCGACTAAGTCTGAGTTTACTTTTTGAACAAAGTCATCAAGGTTCAAGTCAGAGTCTTCAACTTTATCTGAAAGCTTAGAAGCAAAGTAGTAACGTAAATACTCTGGGTTTAAATGCTGTAAATACGTCTCGGCCTTAATGAAAGTACCGCGTGACTTAGACATTTTTTGTCCATTTACAGTCAAGAAACCATTTACAAACAAGCCTGTTGGGGTGCGATAGTTCGCGCCTTCAAGCATTGCAGGCCAGAACAAAGCATGGAAATAAACAATGTCTTTACCAATAAAATGATAAACATCGTTTTGGCTGTCTTTTTTCCAGAAATCATCAAAGTTTAAATCTGGGCGTTTAGTTTTAATGTAGTTTTCAAAACTAGACATATAACCAATTGGGGCATCTACCCACACGTAGAAATATTTATTTGGTGCATCTGGAATTTCAAAGCCAAAATATGGTGCATCACGAGAAATATCCCAGTCTGCTAAACCAGCTTCAAACCATTCATCTAACTTGTTCGCAATTGAAAGAGGTAAACGACCTTCATCACGCGTCCATTTTTGTAAATATTCAGAGAAGTTTGGAAGCTTGAAGAAATAGTGATCTGATGATTTTTCAACTGGTGTTGCACCACTTAAGGTTGAACGTGGGTTAAGTAACTCAGTCGCATTATAAGTTGTACCACACACTTCACATGAGTCGCCGTATTGATCTTCTGATTTACATTTCGGGCATGTACCCTTAATGAAACGGTCAGACAAGAACATACCTTTTTCTGGATCAAATAATTGAGTTACAGGGCGAACTGCAATATTTCCAGCTTCACGGTTTTTAATGTAGATATCTGTTGAGCGTGCTTTGTTTGCATCGCTATGGGTTGAATCGTAATGATCGAAATGTACGCCAAAACCGTCAAAATCACGAATGTGCTCTTTTTGAACATTCGCAATTTGCTCTTCTGGGCTAATACCATTCGCTTCGGCACGTAGCATAATCGCTGTACCGTGAGCATCATCCGCACATACATAAGTCACATCATGACCCATTGCTCGCATGGCACGAACCCAGATATCTGCCTGGATGTAACCGAGTAAATGACCCATATGAATTGGACCATTCGCATAAGGGAGGGCATTGGTGACTAAAATTTTACGCACGGATCTCATTCTCTCATTCGTATTTATAAGGTGGAAGATTTTAACTGATGCAGGGAGATAAGCAAAGATTAATAATCTTTAGCTAAGCATAAGAGGCATCTATAAAAATGGATGTGAAGTCAAAAGCTGTTTCTCTTTAGAACAGATAAACAAATCAAAAAATATTTGAATCTTCCTGTATTGTCTTTGTTTCAAATTGCAGTTACGGTCAGAAAATAAACCATAACGATGTATAACTAATAACTTAATTCAGGTAATTTTTTTAATTAACGATGAGGATAACAACGATGACTACTGAAAATAAATTAGACGAATTAAAGGCAAAAGCGGCAGATGTAAAAGTACAAGGCGAAAAAGCTTTGGACGATTTAAAAGAAAATGTAAAAGAGAAACAGGCTGCTGGTAAAGAAGCAGTTGAAAATACAGTAGATGAGTTAAAGGCAAAAGCAGCAGACGCAAAAGCACAGGGCGAAAAAGCCTTGGATGATTTGAAGGATAATGTAAAAGAGAAACAAGCTGCTGCAAAAGAAGCAGTTGAAGATAAAGCCAGTGATTTGAAAGGTAAACTTGACGACGCTCAGCATAGTCTGCAAGATAAATTTGATCACTTGCGTACCGAAGCCGCCCATAAACTGGATGATGCTAAAGCCAAAGCAGCAGAATTAAAGGAAGAGGCCGCCTCAAAACTTGATGAGTTAAAAACTCAGGCAACTGCAAAGTTTGATGAATTGAAGAAGACAGCAACCGATAAACTCAATAAATTAAAAAATCACGACTCTGCTGAATAAGCTGATTTAAACCAAAATCTGTACTCCTCACTCAAATGATGAGGCTTTAAAATTAGCAATTATTCATTTCGAGTTGAGCGAGTGCGGATCAATACTGTTACACTAGCTCCAACAAGCTGTAATGATCTGTTTTTGGAGTAAACAATATGTCTTGGCTTTCTTCATTAAAGTCCGTTTTTTCACCTGCACAAGAAGTGAAAGAAGATGAAATCCAAACTGTACTCCAAAATTATTTACTACCGCATTCAAAAGATGCCTTAAAAGAGCGCATTAGCCAGCTTCAGGTACAAGGTCGAGTTTTACAACTCACCATTAACACGTTCCCGGATGAAAAAGAGCATTTGCAGCAAATTCATGATGATTTGGCTAGTGCATTAGAAAAGTGTGGTATTGAAGAACTGAACTTACATGTAGTTCAACAAAAGCGTCCTGCACCAGAAAGTTCAGGTCATGCTTGTTCATCTAAAGCACCGAAAGAAAATTCAAATTTACCTCCTGTGCTTGATGCCTCACCTAAATCTGAGCCAGATCCAAACAATCCACCGATTCAGAAAGCCGCTCCGCAACAAAGAGATGTGCCGCTTCATCCTCGAATTAAGAATGTTATTTTAGTTTCATCTGGTAAAGGTGGAGTTGGTAAATCGACAACGACTGTCAATTTAGCACTTGCCTTACAAAAAATGGGACTTAAGGTGGGGGTGTTGGACGCTGATATCTATGGCCCAAGTATTCCAACCATGCTAGGCAATGCTGGCAAAACGCCTCTTATTGAAAGTGAAAATTTTGTACCTTTAGAGGCATACGGTATGGCTGTGCTTTCTATTGGACATTTAACAGGAGATAACAATACTCCTGTCGCATGGCGTGGACCAAAAGCAACTGGTGCTTTAATGCAATTGTTTAACCAAACACTTTGGCCAGATTTAGATGTATTGATGATTGATATGCCGCCGGGTACAGGCGATATTCAACTTACGCTTGCACAGCGTATTCCAGTAACTGGCTCAATCATTGTGACGACTCCGCAAAATGTTGCTTTGTTAGATGCCACTAAAGGAATTGAGTTATTTAATAAAGTTGGCATACCAGTATTGGGTGTTGTTGAAAACATGTCGACTCATATTTGCTCTAACTGTGGGCACGAAGAACAAATTTTTGGTATTGGTGGCGGTGATAAGCTTTCCGAGCAATACCATATTCCATTGTTAGGACGTTTGCCTTTAAATGCTCAAATCCGTGAACATGCAGATCAGGGTAAACCGAGTGTTGTAGCAATGGATGACGCAGCTGATAGCTATATCGATATTGCTAAAGCGGTATGGCAACAGATTGAAAAAATCCCTCAACGCACGCGTGATGATAAACGAATCTTTTGATTCATCCGACCCGGCTTTAAGCCGGGTTTTTTATTGTTTGGTTAAAAGAAAAATTTAAATCACTGAATCTAAATAACAAAGCTGAACTTGAAATTGGCATGTAGATTGCTACTTTACGCTTTTAAAAAGAAATAGGTGAGAAATGCAATTTAAATATACTTTTGGCGTTATCAGTTTATGTAGCGCTTTATTTTTGGTTGGATGTAACGACGACCATTCAACAGTGTCCCAAACAACGACAGTTGAAGAGCAAAAACAGAAATTACAACCGATTATTATTCAAGGCGCCTTACCTGTAGAGTCAAAACAGATGGCATCTAAATTACAGAATGTGACTGTTGAAACAATAGGAGGGTGGACTTTCTGGAAAGGAACTCACAATGGCTATCCAATGATTATTTCTAAAACCCGCATGGGTATGAGTAACTCTGCCGCGGCAACAGCTCTAGCCATTGAACGTTATAAACCGATTGCGATTATTAATCAGGGGACTGCAGGCGGTCACGACCCAGATCTACACGTTTACGATATTGTTCTAGGAAAATATGCGACCAATATTGGTGCGTTTAGAACGCCTAAACAACCATTAGGAGCTGGATCAAATTCACTCACTTGGGTTGAAGCATTTGATGTATTGCCAACAGATGAATCAGACCCAGAACCTATTGCAATTCGCAAATTTGAAGGCGATAAAGAATTATTAATGGCGGCACATAAAGTTCGTTATGACAAAGGTGAAGTAGTCGAAGGGACGATTGGATCGGCAGATGTTTGGAATAATGAGCTTGATCGTATTCAATTTTTCCATCAACGTTACGGTACCTCTGTTGAGGAAATGGAAGCAGCATCGGTTGCACAAATCGCAAGTCAGTTTAATGTTCCTTTTTTAGGAATTCGAATTTTATCTAATAATATTACCAATAATGGAGCGTATGACCCAGGTACTGGAGAGGCTTGCCAAGACTATGTGCTTAATGTCGCTGAAGAATATATGAAATCTAAACTAGCAAAATAATAGTTTAACTATAGGCAAGAAGATGGGTTCTTATAAGGCATCTTCTTGTTTTTTATAACCAGCTCTACTTTTCCAATTTCGAATAACCATCCAACGCCAGAAAACTTCGGTCACTACATATAGTATGATTGCAAATACAAATGCTTCAACTATAAGCCCAGACATTAAAATTTTAGCGAGACTGAAATCTATATGCCCATGACCAAAATGGGTAATCCACCTAGAAATCTGATGCAGTACGCCTAAAAGCATCTTTTTATTGATCATATGTACATGATAAATGTGCGAACCAAACCAGAAACCAGTATATAAAATGGGAACTAATGTGAGTGGGTTGCTGAGCCAAGCGAGCATTAGGCTAATAGGTAAATTTACTTCAAACAGCAATACCGCCATCACAATAAAAACACTATGAAAGGGAATAGGCAGTAAACCAAAAAACGTTCCTACAAAAACCGCTCTTGTAATCGATTTACGGTTGACATACCAAAGCACTGGATTAAGGGTTTTTTTCCCAAAAATCCTTAAAAATTTCATATTTGAAACTTTCTCTGGAGAAGGAAGCCAAGACTGAAAAAATTGCTTTGCCATAATCATAGGATAGTAGAGTCTGGTGACTCATATAAACACAAAAAAACAATATATTAATTGAAACTTATTAAAAGCTTAAAAATTAAACTTACTGCAGTAATAATTCATTATAGATCTTTTCGACCTAAAAATAGATTTAAAATAAAAATACTTATATTACTTAATACAATTTGGCACGCAAAGCGCGACAACTGACTCTAAAGTTTTTTAGCTTAAATTTTTTAAAAATTACGTATCTATTTGTTTATTGGTTATTTTTTAATTTTACTGATTAATATTTTAAAAAATTGTCTTACAATTAGATTTTGCCTTCCCAAAAGATATCTATTAATCTGAGATGACTACATTGTGAGGTCATTCAATGATTTCATGGCTATTTATTGGCTTAGTTGCCACAATTTTACTTACCCCAGGCCCAACCAATACTTTACTCGCATCGTCAGGAGTACAGGTAGGTCTTAAGAAGTCTGCAAAATTAATTCCGGCAGAAGTTCTTGGATATGTAATTTCTATTTCAGCTTGGGGCATGTTAATAGGGAAAGTTTCTGCAACGCTTCCTTTCTTACCTCCTATGCTTAAATTGCTAAGCGCTTGTTACATTATTTTTTTAGCAATTAAGTTATGGCACACAGCCAATCAGCAACTTGAGTTAGATCAGCCAACGATTCGCCCGCGTGAGTTGTTCTGTGCAACTTTACTTAACCCTAAAGCATTACTGTTTGCTTCAGCTATTTTCCCTGTTGCAGCATGGACTGATTTTCATATTTATCTCATTCATATGCTGGCTTATTTAGCGTTGATTACACCAATTGCATTGTTCTGGATTTTCTTGGGTTCAATTTTGGCAGGTAATAAAGTACGTTGGTTAAATCAATCGAATTTACAAAAAACAGCCTCACTAGTTTTAGTTAGTTTCTCAATTCCGATTAGCTATTCTGCGTTATTAAACCTTTAAAAGTCTTACCGAGCTATTCTTATCGAGAAGAGTAGCTCAAGCGTTGTTTTCATAATTGCTTTTTTACGTTAAAGTACGTCGCAATCAATGAAATTACCTTTTGGATAGAAAATACATGGCTATTAAGTCTGATCGTTGGATTCGCGAAATGAGCGAAAAACACGGCATGATTGAACCTTATGCAGAGAATCAAGTCCGTTTTGATAAGAATGGCGAAAAATTGATTTCCTACGGGGTCTCTAGCTATGGTTATGACGTACGCTGTGCCCGCGAATTTAAAGTTTTCACTAACGTACATTCTGCAATTGTTGATCCGAAAAATTTTGATGATAAAAGTTTTATCGACATTGAATCTGACGTTTGTATTATTCCGCCAAACTCGTTTGCTCTAGCGCGTACAATTGAATATTTCCGTATTCCGCGTAATGTTTTAACTGTATGCTTGGGTAAATCAACTTATGCCCGCTGCGGTATTATTGTAAATGTGACGCCTTTAGAACCAGAATGGGAAGGTCACGTTACTTTAGAGTTTTCAAATACGACGAACTTACCTGCACGTATTTATGCAGGTGAAGGTGTAGCACAAATGCTTTTCTTTGAAAGCGATGAAGTTTGTGAAACGTCTTATAAAGACCGTGGTGGTAAATACCAAGGACAAACTGGCGTTACGCTTCCTAAAACCTAAGTTGTTTTAAAATTAGATTAAATTCTAAAAAATGGGTCACTTGAAGTGGCCCATTTTTGTTGAAAAATAAAGAAAGTGGCATTCATCGGAATATTTATAAATGAACGTTTTCTTTTGTAAAAAATGATATAAAATGATCAATAATTGATTTGTTTCTTTGAGTTGTATCACACAATTTAAATGGACTTAAATCATAAAAAATCAGATATCGGCGTTTCTTTGTTTATTCAATTTAAGATTAGATTAAAGAAAGGGAAGCCAAATAAAAAGAAATTAAATTAGATTATGCCCCCAAGGATACGGAGGTCGGTCATGCGACAGTTTAAGTCTCTTCATTTAGCTATTCTAGCACTTGGAAGTTTATGCTTTTCTTCAGCTTATGCTACGTCTACCTTAGTTCCAATGTCTGATGCTGAACTATCTGCAACTCGTGGCCAAGCGTTAATGAGTATGTCTTATATTGCACCTACTGATTCGGCAAACTTGGAGAAACTACGCGATAACAGCAGTAATATTGGTTTTTATAAATTAGGAATGGAAGCCCAGTTAGAAATCAATACTAATATTAGAAAACTTCAGTTGGGCTGTGGTGGTGTAAATGGGGCTGGTGGTTGTGATATCGATATTGATAATTTAAGTTTAAGTGGACAAAATTTTGATACCAATGGGAACCCATTGCCCATGTCTAATGAAGATCGTGCCTCATCTTCTGCAGTATTAACGAATCCATTCATTGAATTTGCTGTTAAGAACCCAACCTCAGCTTCAACACGTGAAGTAGTTGGTTTAAGGCTAAGTGCTGAAAAATTTATTGGTTTATTAACGGCAGGTACTGAAAATACAACGACCCCGAATGGGATCAACTCCATTTCTGGTTATATGAAGGTTCAGTCTGACAGTAGTGGTTTGATTAAAGGTTATGCTACAACTTCGGCTACTCGAGATAATTTATATGGAGCAAATGCAGTAACAGGCCGATTGCAGGCTTTGGGGTTGGGTGGTGCTGCTGAGGTAAGTTTTATTACTTCTGATGGTGGATTTAATATTCCGGGTATTCAAAATAACTATTTTGAAATTGCGCCCATTCAAGTTAATGGTAATCGGGTTACCTCAAAAGTTTTATCTGCTCCAGTAAAAGTCCCTAATATTTATGTAGGACATAGCAGTTCTTATCCAGTGGATGGTACTGTGCAATATAATGCAGCAGGCCCACATGATCCAGCTTATCCTGAACCAACAGGCATTTACACTCAAGGCGGTAGAGTAGAAGCTACAGTAACAGACTGTAGCTTATTAGCATGTGTCATTGCGGGTAAAGGTGCTAAATTCCCGAATGTATATATGAATGGTACCATTTCAAATATTACTGCAAATTTAAATTTAACCCAGTCATTGGGTCTTATTCATAATTTACCAATTAACTCGCCAATGTATCTGGCACTGCAAAATCAAATGTTGCAGTGGCCTGGAGCAAAAGCAGATGACGTAGCCCAAAAGGGCTGGTGGATGTCTTTTGCAAATCCAGTTAATGTAGGTAACATCATTCCACAAGATGCAATTGATATTTCACCATTATTCCCGCAAATTTCAACTGCTGTTTCTGCATATTTACAAGCTAATCCTGCTCAAACTTCTGACTTGGGAGGTTTGTTAAAACTAGGGGATCTGGATGTAAATATTGGTACGATTGATTTAAAAAATAGCCCACTTACACTAAATTTAAGTAATTTACAGTTAACGAATCAAAACTTTAAACCAAACTGTCATGGTACGAATTTAACCTTTTGTTAATTGTAAGCAATTAGCTTGAGCTGATTTTCATTCATCGGAAAATTAGCTTTTTATGCGCTTTCTTTTGCATTTGTGCAAATATTCCGCATAATAGAAATGTGGAAAAGTTGGCAATATCTATTTAGATTTGCCTTCTGGTCTAAGGTGAAAAGGATATATTCACCTAGCATCAAGGATTGTTAAAGAAAAATAAATATGGTGCACGGCATCGTATAAAACAGGAAGGTCAAGATGACTACACTTAATTATACGGTAAGGTTTCAAAAAACCGTTTTGGCAAGTTTAATTGGTCTTTTCATAAGCCAATCGAGTTTCGCTCTTGAAGAACTTTCTGATGCCGGTTTAAGTGAAACTACTGGTGAAGGTATCGCTATTTTACCTCAAAATACTTATATGGTATTTCGTGGGGCAGGTGCGAACGAAACCGCAAGTCAAATTTTAACTGACCGTACTAAAGATACAGGTTATATCAATTATGTACCTGTTGGGCCGTTAAGTATGACGGCGGCAGATACCAATAAAAATGGTACGATTGATTCTGGTGACCGTGCAGTAGGTAAAGCTGATATTTTTCTTTATGGCTTAGCTCTTTCTAAATCTGATAACGATACTAATAGCCGTCTTGCATCTACCGATACTGCGGCCGCGATTTCGAGTTGGGGTACTGCTGTTAATCCATGGATATTCAAAGTAGCTACTCAGAACCTTGTACCTAATTTTAGTGCTGCTACATGTAGTGGCGCGAGTGATCCTTCTTGCCAAGTAACGTATTTAGCCTTAGAAGCACCTTTATATGAGGTAGGGACAAGAGATACGGCAGGGCTTGATGCATATAAACTTAAATTAGGTTTATGGTCAGATATCTTTGTTCGCAATCCAAATAAAATTAATGGTGCGACAGATCAGTTTAATTATGGCGACTCAAATGGTTTGATTGGTACAAGTAGTGATGCAAGTCGTGCGAATCGGTTACGTTTACAAGGTATCTGGAATAATTTTAGTTTAAATGGTAGCCGTCTACAGCTCTTCCAAACTTTGGGAGGTGCGACATCCGCAAATGGATTGAGTCCATTTTATAATAATACTCTAGGCTTCGCAGGTGTTGTGCGTTTAAATAGTGGTGATGCCTCTAATTTGAGAGCAACAATTACTTCAAATACTCCAACAACGACAGTAGGTCCATGGGTAAATCGTTATAGTACTCAATATACTGGTGCGCCTAGCAATAGTTCACCAAGTTCAGATTGGTTATATCGTATTCGCAGCCAGACTACTACGGTTACTTCAACTGGATCATGGACTGCTCCAACAGATAGTGCAATGGATAATGTACTGCGGTTGAGTACTCGTGAATCTGGCACTGGGCAAGGTAATCTCATTACTCCTGCTATTAATGGTGGGCTTGCACCAACCTTCGATGCAAACGAAGGTTTATATCTTTATAATCCGAATATTAATCTTGTGTTAGGTTCTTTATACCAACCACTCGTTTTAAGCTCAGATGGTAAAAACTTTAGTTTAGAGCTTGCACGTATTCCGAATAAGCCAGAAATTTATAAGAAAATCTATACTGACTACACTGGAACAGATAGTACTTATCTTGGTTCTACCTGTAATGTTTATCAATGCGGTACCAATGTAACCTTAGGAGGTAAAACTTATCAAGGTTCTAGTGCAACGCATAGTAGTATCTCAATCGGTTCAACTGTTTATAACTCGACAAATAATACATTAGAAGCCTTTAAAGGGAACAATACTCAAGATGCAGTAGGTATTTCATTTGGGAAATTACCAACAGGAACGGTTGCTGCTGTAACACAAGTTAAAAATTTCTATCAATTACAAAATCAGGAACGACGTGGAGGCAGCTATAGTTGTGGATTTTTAAACTTAGGAACTTGTTATGACACATGGCAATACCGTACAGCATCAGGTTGGACGGGAAATGCTGGCTCAGGCTTAAGATTTGATTCTCAAGGAGCAAACTGGGCGAATATTGATAGTACCTCTTATTATAATCCGACGACTAACACAACAGGTTATACCACTACCGATGCAGGGAATGGGGCTCAGTTTGTAGTACCAAATGGTACACCTTTACCTGATGCACTTTACAATAATGGGCGTTGGTATACGACTACACCAAATGCAGATGTGAACACTTATAAATTATCAGGAGCACAAATTAGCTCTTCAATTAGTAATAATATGGGTTCAGCAGTCATTGATGGTGTTTTAATCCAACATTTAAAACTCACCACAAAAGGTCTATAAGAGGAGGATAATGCGATGAAAAAAATAACTGCTTTACTCCTTACTCTTTGTGCAACTGCGACTCATGCAGAATTACAAACTTTGGACAACGACGCTTTACAAGCCATTAATGGCCAAGCAGGTGCTGACTTGTCTTTAATGCTCAATTTAAACCAAACCAGTAACAGCATATTTGATAATGGTAGTGGTGGTGTCTGTGAAAACGTAGAGTTCTGTCATATTGGTTTAGCGATTAATAAACGTTTTGTGCAAGCAGATGCAACTAAGCCAAGTGGTTGGGCTGAAAATAGTGATAGTGGTAATAAGCTTTGGTTGGTGTTTAAAGGTGTACAAGGAACTTTAAACATTCAAAAAATGGGTTTGGATGGTGCTGATTTGAAGTATCTTGATAAATCTAATACCGAAATTATAAAACCTGCTATTCAACTTAGTTTTAGTGCAGCACAACCCATTTTAATTCGTAACTTTGGTTTTAATGCTTTATCCATTGAGCAAGATAACTTTACAAGTTCAACAACGACCCAAGGTTCGAGTACGAATATGTATGATTATGCATATTTCAAAAAACCAACGTATGCGGCGACTGCAAACAGTGCAACTCAGCAAGTAGCTACGGCGACACCTTCAGCCTACGACTATGGACGTGAAACAGGTTTTATGGGTTTAATGATGAACGGCAACTTGGCTATTCAAGGAAAAGTCATGGTGTTTAGCTGTGATGGTAGCCATCCCCGTTGTTAACGGTTAATGTAGATTTCAAAGGAACTGAAGTGATGAACAAAAATAAAGAAAGTCACGGCTCAAAGTTTATTTTAAATACATTAACAGCCAGCATGTTGTTAGTGAGTGGACAAGTTTTTGCTTTAGAAGCTTTAACCGATGCCGATTTGAGTGCAGTCAATGGTCAAGATGGGATCTCGATTCAAACGACTTTCAACGAGATTAATGTTGATAATGCTTACTGGGATGACCATGCAGGCACGCCAACAAGTGCTGATCAGGTTTTAAGAGCTCAAGCGAGCGGTGTAAAAATACAAAAAAGTAATGCCTCTACACAAGCTTTAGGAACGAACTACCGTTTAGATGTGGGAAGTAATACGACTACAGGTAAAGCTGGTGTCGATTTTTCTATGCAAAGCAGCCCATCCCTCATTACTGTAAATAGCGTTAAGGTTTGTAATAGTTCCGCTACATGCTCACCTACATTAGGGCAGTTGGCTATCCAAACAACTTCACCTTTAAATTTAGCATTGACTACTCAAGACGGTTTATTTAGCCCAAATAGCCAGTCAAATATGACATTGGGTATAAATAACGCAAATATTTATTTGGGGCAATTAGATGCCCGTAATCAGCTCAACCAACTAATTTTAAAGAATTTTAACTTTAATTTTGTTGGTAAAGGAGTCATGTTTATTGACCCTATTCGTGGTATGGTTTTACAAACGAATACCGGAACAAATGTAGCTGCGGTTGGGCAAACCCCAAATAGTACATATGGCTATGTCGATTTTAATCGGGTAGCCGACTCAGCTTCTGGTTTAACAGCGGGTACTTATGTTGATAGCAATGGTAAAGTGACTAATTCGGGTCTAAACATTGAAGTAATGCTTAGTTCCAATGTAGATAAAACCAATCCTTATGGATTAGATGCTACCAATACGCCGCAAAATTCAAAAGGTTTAATCCGGCTTGGTGCAAGCGGACGTATGGTAAATAGTTATTTACAAGTCCGTGGTATGGATGGCTCTTCAGACACCACAACCCTAGGTACTGCAAATACTGCTTCGGGCACCAGTTCAAGTAATAGTATTTTGGGTAATACTGGAATTGCCTTTCGTATGAAAGGTGAATTCACTAAAGATAATGATTCAATGCTAGGGGCCGATGGCAAAGCCACGACTTTAGAAATTGGTGGGGCAGGGCTGAACGCTTATGGCTTTGAGTTTGGTAATTTAACGGGACTTAACTCGGCGACGCGTGGTTATTTTGACAGTGGAAATATTTATCTAAATCTTGCTGATACAAAAACCTTATTAATGCCAAATAATGCGACATTAAATAGTATTCGTTTAGGATCTGGTACTTTAACGACAAGTGCCGATTATCAACATAATATTCACCGTGATGCGGTTACAAATCCATTTAGTTTAATTCTTGCGATGCGTGGAGCGGAGTTTCAAGCATTTTCAAGACGAGGACGTTTTACCACAAGTGCGAATGTCGCTGCTGCAAATCAATTTGCAGATAATGGTTTAAGTAACCAGTGGGGCTTGGCTTTACCTTTTTATAATTTAAATGCCAATGCAGCAGTTTATGGGGTAGATGCACTTGCGAATAGCGCTTTTTACTATACAAAAGATGCTAATGGTAGACCCGTTCAGAATGCTGTAGGTACCTCAGGAACGACTTCGCGTTTAGGATTTGGCGTTGCTGTTGGCACAACAGGACGTGATGCAGGCGGTACAAAAACAACTTCAATTTTATTAATTGATGGTTCTCCAAATGCCAATAATGCGGGTAATCCTACCGACTATTACATGGGCTTACGTAATATCGATATGTTCCTCAAAGGTAATGGCACTATCGGTTTAGAAAATGGCAGTTTAAATATCGGTTTAAAAGATATGTTACTTGCCTTATCAACTGAAATTGCAGCGGGTTATTTACCGGGCGCTAAATATAAAACTTGTCCGGCAACAGGATCTTGTACTTCACCAATTGATAACTTTGCCAGAAATAATGATGTCTTATTTGGTCTTAAACTACGCTTAGGCGGTGATTTAAATTTATCAATTGTGCCAAACAGTTCAATTGCTGATGGTAGTGCGCTCACTGTTTTGGGTGATTTTACAATGCCTGCAACAGCAACTGGAAACTCAGTCCAAATTAGTGATCCGATTGATGGCTCTGCAATTGGTTTTGAGAATATGACTGGTAAGCTTGCGTTTAACACGGCATTAGTTGTTGGAAAAGACAGCGCGAGTGGACTAGGTAAGGTTGGTGTAAATACCGCAGTGTATTTTAACCCTGATAAGAACATTGATGGTGCCTTACGAGTTAAAGATATTAATTTCTATCCACCTTCAACAGGGGCAGGCGCACGTTTAGGTGAACTTGCAATTACTGGTGGACGTTTAAATAGTAGCTTCAGTATTGTGCCGAGAAATGGTGCTTTTAACTAATAAAGAGAAGTGGCGATATCGCCACTTTTTATAAAAAATTTATTTTGAATGTGATTGGATTTGCATTCGTCGGGTTATAGGGATAATTGTTTTGTACTCATCTATTATTCTGATAATCTGAACAAATAATAAACGTTTGTCTCTTAAGGATTAGAGCAACATGAAAAATAAAAATATAGTCTGCTGGTTATTATTTGCCAGTAGTTCAAGTGTTTTTGCGATGCAACCATTAGATGATCAAAGTCTTTCAGCAACGACGGGTCAAAATGGTTTAACGCTAGGCATTCAGGCCGATAAAGTTAAATTTAATCAAGTCGCCTTGATTGATACCAATGGCATCGCTTCTACCTCTTACAATAGTAAAGCTGGTCTTGTCATTGCAGGAAACTCTACTAATCCTGTTCCAAGTATAGAATTTATTAAAGCAGCTGTATCGACCAATCCTTCTTTCAATATCGCTATAGATACCGATGCAGGTGCAGGTAAGCCTTTTGTGAACTTGGCTGTCACAATGGGAAGTGACGTCAATGGTATTCGGCTTACACCATTTTCAGTTTATTTGGCACCTAATACATCAGTTTCTAGTCCTTCGGATTATACGGTGACTAGTTATGCACCAAAATCAATTTTTAGTTCGGGAACAACAGTAAATACAGGCGTGAAAGAACTGATTCGCTCTACTGGAAATTTGGACATTAACTTTGTACAGACCAATAAACCTCGTTTAAACATTCAATTGGGTCATGCTGCCCAGTCTGTCATGGTCAAATTTGGTGGAGCCATTCAATCGATTTGTTCTGCTGCATCTGGTTGTCCAATTACTTTAGTGTCTGATAATACCGGTGCGAATTTTGGATTTAAATTTGCAGGAACAAATTCATCTACAGGATTTGTTCTTGATGGGTTTTATGCTGGAGTTGACCCGACGGGGCTTACTTTTGGCAATACAGGTGTCTCGAGTAAATTTGATGCGTCGCTTAATAATGTAACTTTAGGAAATGCAGGAATACAAAGTCCAACAACGTTTAATAATTTACCTAATGGGTCTATGGGGAGTTTTGGAGTCACGGGTGCTTCGGTAACCGACTTTAAAATGAAAGTAAGCGGTTTTTAAAAAATAATCACTGAACTTGAAATAAAAAAAGAGGATGGTTGTATAAACAGCCACCCTCTTTTATAAATTTTAAGTAACTAGCTATGTGATGAACTGGTTTGTTCTAACTTTTGAACAATTTCATCTAAAGCTTTAATGCGTTTAACTTGGTCCCATAATTCTTTGGCTTGAGGGTAGGCTTTGGTCATCATACCTAGCCATTGCTTATAACGACCAACCATACCAATTTCTGTTTTGGCTTGACCATTTAAAAAACGGATTTGTAAGTCAACCAGTTGTTCCCAACTAAATAATGCCTCATCCATATTATTACGAATGCATTGGGTTAAATCGGGCGTTGTCACAGCACCACGGCCAATCATTAAATCTTCACAACCAGATTGCTGTTGGCAGGCCTTTGCATCGGCATTTGTCCAAATTTCGCCGTTAGCAATGACATTAATTTTTAAAGCTTCTTTAATCGGTAGAATTTTTTCCCAGTAGGCAGGAGGCGTATAGCCATCTGCTTTCGTTCGCGCATGTACTGTTAGCCAGCTTGCGCCAGCATCTTCGACCGCATGGGCATTTTCCATGGTGTGGTTTTCATCGAGATAACCCAAACGCATTTTTGCTGATACAGGAATATGCGCAGGTACCGCATCGCGGACTGCTTTAATGAGCATATGTACCACGTCTGGTTCATCAAGAAGTACGGAACCACCGCGATGTCTATTTACGGTTTTTGCGGGACAACCAAAATTAAGGTCGATTGCAGGAGCGCCTAGTTCAACGACTTTTGCTGCATTTGCTGCCAACATATCTGGGTTGTTCCCTAAGAACTGAACATGCACTGGTGTTCCAGCAGCTGTTTTACCATCGTTCTTTAACTCAGGGCAGAAACTATAATAAATATGATCGGGTAAAATACTGTCTGTAACTCGAATAAACTCGGTTACACACCAGTCGAAATGACCAACAGATGTGAGCGTATCCCGCATGATCGGGTCAGTTAAACCTTCCATTGGAGCGAGTATGAGTTTCACAGTCTGTGCCACCTGATTAAAACAAAAACAGCGTTATACGGGATATGTATAACGCTGTCTAGTAGTGCTGAAATTTTAATTGTTTTATCGGCCTAATATCATTTCGAGTACAAACTTACTGCCAATAAAACCAATCGCTAAAAGGGCAAAACCAATTAGCGTAAAACGAATCGCTTTTTGACCGCGCCATCCGAGTTTGTAATGGCCAATGAGTAATGAACCATAAATAATCCATGAAATAATACTAAATACGGTTTTATGAGCGAGATGCTGAGCAAAGAAGCTATCGACTGTTAAGAAGCCAAATGCCAGAGCAATAGTTAATAAAATAAAACCAGTAATGATTAAGTCAAATAACAATGACTCCATGGCCTGAATAGGCGGGAGTAAATTGACCCAAAAACGTTTTTTTTGTTTCTTTTTGAGTTCACGATTTTGAAACCATATCAAGATGGCATGTATGGTTGCCATGAGTAGAACTGCATAGGCAGAAAGTGAAAGAATAATATGAGTATCTAGGCCTAACGAATGTTGCTCAATAAACTGATTTGGTTTACTAAATGCAAAACCTAAAATAAGGCCAATAGCCGCTACAGGAATACCGAGTAAGTTTAAAGGTACAATTGGACGGAAAGTACTAAAAATTAAACTTAACAACAACATAAGCCATGATGTAAAAGAGACTAAATTAAAAACATCATAGTTAATTCCTAAAGGCGTCAGCATGGCATGGCATAAAACTGTACCGTGCAGCAGCAGTGCTAAGGTCGTAACAAGAGCAAATAACCATGGGTTTGGTTCACGTTTTGACATTAAACGTATGAACAGATACCAGAAAGAAGTGGTATATGCGATGAGTGCCAAAATTGTGTAAACCAAGGGGAGGCTAATCATGTCAAACCTTTTTCAGGATTAATTCATCTAGATAAGATATAAATTCGCTGCGAACTAAAGTATCCTATAGCATTCTATGCATAAATTTTCTATTTCGAGAAAGATTTTTTTGCAACTAGCCATTTTAAGCGGATTTTGCAATGTTTGATACCTTAACAGAACGACTCACGCAGAGTTTAAGAAATGTTACTGGCTCAGGGCAGCTGACCGAAGACAATATTAAAGATACCTTACGTGAAGTACGTATGGCTCTTCTTGAAGCCGATGTCGCGTTACCTGTAACTCGTGAATTTATCGCGAAAGTTAAGGAAGAGGCATTGGGCCAAGAAGTGATGACCCAGTTATCTCCAGGTCAGGCATTTGTAAAAATTGTCTATGACGAACTCACCAAGATGATGGGTGAGGCAAATGAAACACTGGATTTAAGTGCTAAGCCTCCAGTTGTTGTATTGCTTGCTGGTTTACAAGGTGCAGGTAAAACTACAACTGCTGCCAAGCTGGCACGTTTCTTAAAAGAACGTCAAAAGAAAAAAGTAATGACCGTTTCTGCCGACGTTTACCGTCCGGCAGCGATCAAACAGTTAGAAACTGTGTCAGCCGAAGTTGGCGCAGGTTTTATTCCATCAGATCCTTCTGAAAAGCCAATTGATATTGTTAATCGTGCAATTGAGCAGGCAAAAATCCAGTTTGCTGATGTGTTGATTGTCGATACAGCGGGTCGTTTACATGTCGATGAAGACATGATGGACGAAATCAAAGAGTTACATGCAGCAGTTAAGCCAACTGAAACTCTGTTCGTGGTTGATGCCATGACAGGTCAGGATGCTGCAAATACTGCTAAAGCCTTTAATGATGCATTAGCACTTACAGGTGTGATTCTTACTAAAACTGATGGTGATGCGCGTGGTGGTGCGGCACTTTCTGTACGTGCGATTACCGGTAAGCCAATCAAGTTCTTAGGTATGGGCGAAAAGCTTGATGCCTTAGAGCCATTCCATCCGGACCGTGTTGCTCAACGTATTTTAGGTATGGGTGACGTACTTTCTTTAGTCGAAGAAGTTGAACGTAAAATCGACAAAGAAAAAGCCGAGAAAATGGCGAAAAAATTGCAAAAAGGCGGTAGCTTCAACTTTGAAGATATGCTGATGCAATTTGAACAAATGAAAAAAATGGGCGGCATGATGGGCTTCTTAGACAAGTTGCCTGGCATGAGCGGTGCGGGAATTCAGCAAGCGATTGAGCAAGCGAACCCTGAAAAACAAGTCAAAAAGATGGAAGCTATTATCCAATCAATGACTGTTAAAGAACGCCGTAACCCAGACCTGATGAACCCAAGTCGTAAAAAACGTATTGCGGCAGGTTGTGGTATGGATGTTGCGGAAGTGAATAAACTCATTAAGCAACAAGCGCAAATGGCTAAAATGATGAAGAAGTTTGCGAATCCATCTGGTATGAGCAAAATGATGCGTTCTTTAGGCAATATGCAAAAGCAGTTTGGCGGCGGTGGCGGAATGGGACCACTGTTTGGTAACAACGACCAAAAGAAATAAATTCATAAAATAAAAGGCGCCTAGAGCGCCTTTTATTTTGTTCTGTGTTTTAGTCTTTAGGGTAATGAGCAATATATTGTTGCAACCCTTTAAGTAAAAGATCTGTTTCAACAGTAGGTTGGTACTTCTGTAGAAATTTAGCAAAAAGAGAGGCATCACCACCAGTCAGCAGCAGCTTTTTAGGAGATTGCTGCATAATATTTTCGATGGTACTAATCAGACCTAATAAAATACCGTGGTGTACTGCATCGACTGTGTTATTACCCGGGTTCAGATTATCAAAAGCTGAATCTGGAATTTTAATACCTTTGGTATTTTGAATCAGCGCATCACGCTGTAAATAAAGGTTTGGCAGAATATAACCGCCTAAATGCTGTTTGCCTTTGGTTAAATCAATCGTAAGCGCTGTTCCACATCCAATAATGCAATAATTTTCTTGTTCCTCTGCCACAGCCAATACTTGTAACCAGCGGTCAATCCCGAGCTGACTCGGTACTTCATAACCACATTGTAGGCCTGCATATTCCGAATGGACTTTGGCAAAAACAACAGGGATTTCAAGCCATTTTAAAATCTGCTGAATACGTTGGTTGTTTTCAGTATCGAGTACCGAAGAAATGCCAATGCGATGTAGACCTTGATGTTTAAAGTGTTGGATTAACCCAAGTAATAAATCGGCAGGAGACTGCAAATGTAACTCAGCTGCATGTTCAATAATTTGCTGATTTTCAGTAATCCAGTATTTTAAACGGGTGTTTCCGATATCAAGCCATAAACTTTTCATGGGTAAAAATACCTGATTACTGAGTTGTCTGTGGTCTTAAACGACCTTGATAAAACTGCTGTGGCTCTGGAGTTTCAAGAATTACCGCACCTTCATTAGAAATTCCAACAAAACGGCCGTGTACCAATCCTTGACTGTGTTCGAATTGAACTAACTGATTCAACCAAGCTGCATGATGGTTAAAACGACCTGCTAAGTTATAACAACCATGATCAAACCAGCGAGCTGCATTTTGAATCGCTACATAAAGCTCTGAAATAAGTTCAAGACGACTCATTTGTGCTAGGCCTAAATCCTCTAGAGACGTAATCGGTTGATCACTATCAGTCACTGGCGGTGTTTTTAAATTAATACCTACGCCCACAATAGCCTGATGCTGGGAAAGCGGCTCGACCAAAATTCCACCCCATTTCCCATGCACACTATACAAATCATTTGGCCATTTCACTTGCAAGCTCAAAGCTTGCAACTGCGGGATTTGCAAAATATTTAGAGCAACTTCAAGTGCTAAGCGACCATCTAAGGGTGTTCGAGTTTGCACCAATGTGCTTAAATAAATGTTTCCTTCAGGTGAAATCCACTGCCGTTGATGTTGACCTCGCCCTTGAGTTTGTTGAGCACTGCAAACCAAGCCTGTTGTAATGCCTTTTTGGGCAATTTCACGAATATCATCATTGGTCGAAGTTGTGGTTGCTTTTAATAAAACCACTTCTGGAAGCTGGTTTTTTGCGCTTAAAAGTTGTTGTAGTTGGCGAGTCTCTAAATCCATGTTGAATATGAGCAGAGTGGTAAAACATTTATGGAGTTAATCATATATTTACTCATTGGCGCAATTGCTGGTTTTACTGCCGGATTGTTTGGGGTTGGTGGTGGACTAATTATTGTACCAATCCTCTATGTCGTTTTTACCCAGTTGCACTATGATCCTGCGGTAATCATGCATATTGCAGTTGGAACATCGCTTGCAACCATTATTGTGACGTCGTTTAGTTCAGTTTCTGCCCATCATAAAAAAGGTGCAGTACTTTGGCCTGTTTTTCGTAATCTAGCACCTGGTCTTGTGCTGGGCTCATTTTTAGGCGCAGGTATTGCCGATTTGATGTCTGGTCAGCATTTACAGCTTCTGATTGGTGTTTTTGCAGTTGTGATGGCCTATCGCATGTTTAAAGGTGCAAATGTGGTTGTTGACCCAACACGTCAGCTTCCTTCAACACCTATGCAATTTATGGCAGGTGGTGGTATTGGTATTGCCTCTGCAATTTTTGGTATTGGAGGCGGTAGCTTAACTGTTCCGTATTTAAACCGTCATGGTGTGGTCATGCAAAAAGCAGTTGCGACTTCTGCCGCTTGTGGTTTACCTATTGCTGTAGCGGGCGCAATTGGCTTTATGTGGTTTGGTGCTAAAGAGCACATTTCTGTACCTAATACGATTGGTTATGTGCATATCTATGCGTTTATTGGTATTAGTGTCATGAGTTTTGTGACGGCTAAACTTGGGGCTAAGGTTGCACATGCTTTATCACCACAAATGCTAAAAAAATGCTTTGCTTGTTTGCTCGTGGTGGTTGGCAGCTATTTTATTTATAAAGGTTTTATGAATTAAAAAGCGCACTTAGTTAGAAAAATATAGAAAAAGAAGCTTAGACTCACATGGTTTAAGCTTTTTTTATTTGAAGATTTAAACAGACTAAAGATAGGTTTTTTCATCCGATTTCTGTATGGATTTTGGGCGGGTTGGCTTAAAATGCAATAAAATTGTCAGACAATGACATAGTTTTTAATGGATGGGATCAGTTAAAAACAAGGATGCGAAAGAAAAGCATGGATTAATGCATATAAAAAGTAGCGGGTGATTTATGAATCTCGAAGAGACAGAAAGTCTTTCTGAGCAAATTGTAAAATATATTAGCGAACAGATTATTAGCGGCGAATTGGTCGAAGGCGAACGCATACAAGAGCTTCGTATTGCGAAAGAGCTTGATGTAAGCAGGGGATCGGTTCGTGAAGCATTATTATTACTTGAACGTACGCATCTCATTGAAATTTTTCCGCGTCGGGGCGCAATTGTCTCAGAAATGTCTGCACAACAAGTGAAAGCACTGTTTGATACAAACGTGATGCTATTAGGACATATTGTACAACGCATCAGTGAAACATGGCGTGCGCACGAAGCTGATCAATTACAGCTCTTATTAGAACAACTTCTTGAGCATGTAAAAGCAGGCGATATCGAAAAATTCTACGATGCCATTTTCCAATATCTGGCTGAACAGCAAGATATGGTCGGTAATCCTTACTTAATGAAGTTTTATAAAGAATTATTACCTTCTTTACGTCGTAGTTATTTTTTGACCCTAAATACTTCTAAAAGAGAACTGCAAGAAGCGTTTGCATTATTTAAACTCGTGACTGATGCAATTTTGATCCGAAAATCACAACAAGCCGCTTTATTTATGGAAGATTTTTGTCGACACTTACGTAACCTTGTGTTGGAATCGCTGACACGAATGAAACAGATTGAATTGGCTTGGGCGAGACGCTCACGCCGTTAGTTAGGGCATTATGCGTTTAAGCAGTTTAAAACTTTCCGGCTTTAAATCTTTTGCAGATAGTACAACTTTAAATTTTAAGGCGAACCGCACAGCAGTGGTTGGTCCAAATGGTTGTGGCAAATCCAATGTTATTGATGCGATCCGCTGGGTGATGGGTGAGTCAAATGCTCGTCAGCTTCGTGGTGGTAGCATGCAAGATGTTATTTTTACCGGAACATCCAAGCGTAAACCAGTGGGTGTTGCCAGTGTAGAACTGCGTTTTGACAATACCTATGGCAAATTAGGTGGAGCTTATAACGCTTATAATGAGCTCGCTGTTCGTCGTCAGGTGACCCGTGAAGGTAAATCTGAATATTTCTTAAATGGTACACGTTGCCGCCGCCGTGATATTACCGACATTTTCTTGGGAACGGGTTTAGGGCCACGCTCTTATGCTGTGATTGAACAGGGCATGATTAACCGTTTGGTTGATGCCAAACCTGAAGAAATGCGTATTTTCATTGAAGAAGCAGCTGGTGTCTCTCGTTATCAGGCGCGTCGCCGTGAAACCTTGCAGCATCTTGAACATACGGAACAGAATCTTTCACGTTTAGAAGATATTGCCCTTGAGTTAAAATCTCAGCTTAAAACGCTAAAACGCCAGTCAGAAGCTGCGGTTCAATATAAAACCTTAGAAAGTCAGATTCGTACCCTAAAAATTGAAATTTTGTCTTTTCAGGCAGATAAAAGTGTACGCCTACAAGAAGAATATACCGTTCAAATGAACGAACTGGGGGAAACTTTTAAGTTAGTTCGCTCTGAGCTAAGTACAATTGAACATGATTTAGAATCGACCAGTGCTTTATTTCAGCGACTTATTCAGCAATCTTCACCACTACAACAAGAGTGGCAGCAAGCTGAAAAGAAACTGTCTGAACTAAAAATGACTCTAGAACAAAAACAGAGTTTATTTCAGCAAAATAGTACGACACTGGTTCAATTAGAACAGCAAAAAGCTCAGACGAAAGAGCGTTTACAACTTTCCGAGCTACAGCTTGAAACGTTAAGTAATCAGCTAGAAGAACAAACTGAAGCTTTAACAACGGTTGAACATACTGCAGCCGAAGCAGAACAGAACTTTGCTGGTTTACAATCTCACCAAAAACAAGCACAGCAACAGTTTGAACAAGTAAAAGCTCAGGTTGAAAAACAACAGCAGCAAAAAATGCAAATGTCTGCGCAAATTGAGCAGCTAGGCAAAAATGTTCAGCGCATTGAGCAGCAAAAAGAAACGCTGCAACATCAGGCAAGTCAGATTCAATCGCAAGTACACGAAGATGAACAAGGCGAGCTTGAGCAACTCCAACAGCAGCTTTGTCGTGAAATCTCGATGTTAGAGGCTGAAATTGAGCAGTATGCGCAACAGATTGAACAGTCTCAACAAGCGCATCAGGCAACTAAAAATCAGCAACAAACACTGAAAACAGAAATACAAGTTTTATTATCTGAGCAGAAAAACTTAAGCCAGCTTGTTGCTAAACAAAGTCCAAAGCAAAACCAAGATACGCTACGTTTAATGCAGGCTCTAGAGTTAACGGAGCAGGGCAAGCCACATGCACAAATTATTGAAAAATTTTTAGCAAAATGGTTGCAGGCACATATTGTTGAAACTGAACAAGCCTTTCAGGAAGGAATTGCTCGCCAGTTAAAACCGTCAGAACAAACAAGCAAATTTAAAGGAAATTTGGCCTGTTTAAATGATTGGATTGCGTCACCACAGCTTTCAATATTTTCAAATGTAGCGATTGCGCAAAAATTATCTGATGCTTTAAATGAGCAAAAGCAACTACAACATGGCCAGTCGATCTTGACCTTGGATGGTTATCATGTTGGGCAAGATTGGGTAATTGCTCTTATGTATGATGACGAAAGTCAAAGTGCGCAAGGTATGCTCAGTCATCGTATTCGTCTAGGTGAAATTGAACAAGTTCTTCAAAAGCAGCAACCTGAACTACAAGCATTAGATCAAATTACTGTTCAGCAAAAAGAAAAACTCGCACACCTACAAGCAGACTTACAGCAGAAACAACAAATTATTAAACAAAAACAAAAAGACTTGCAGCAGTTAGATGTACAAATTGCTAAACAGCAAACTGCGGCACAAGCATTTTTACTGCAAAAACAGCAATTAAAAGATCAGTTAGCTCAGTTAGACATGCAGCTTGAAGAAGATGCAATGCAAAAAGACGATCTTGAAATTGATTTGCATGCGCTTGCGATGAAGCTAGAAACTATTTTACCTGACTATAAAACTTTGCAATTTCGGGTAGAAGAATTAACAGAGCAGCTTGAAGAACAGCGACAAGTCTTACAACAGCAGCAGCAAGAGCGCGAGATTTTACGTCGGAACAGTACGCAGACGACTCAACAAATCGAGCTACTTGAAAAAGATATTTCATTCTTGCAGAGTCAATATCAACAAATTACAGCGCAAATGGAACAGGCGAAAAAGTTTGTTGACCCTATTCAGTTAGAGTTACCAAACCTTGAGTCGGAATTTCAACAACAGTTTGCTCAAACTGAAAAGCTACAAAAGACTTGGAATGACTGGCAGCTTGAGCTTAATAGTGTGCAAGAGAAACAACAAACCCTGACAGATCAGCGTCATCAATACCAACAGCAAGATGAAAAGCTCAGAGAGCAGCTTGAAGCCAAACGTTTAGCATGGCAAGCAGCTAAATCAGACCGTGAGCATTATCAAGAGCAGTTAAAAGAGTTAAATGCCGAACTTCAAACGGGCTTGAAAATAGATTTAACCGAGCACCAGCAAAAACTGGAAAAGGTACAAAAGCAGTTTGAAAAAATCGGTGCGGTTAACTTGGCAGCCTCACAAGAGTTTGAAGAAGTTTCTCAGCGTTTTGATGAGTTGAGCCACCAAATTCAAGACTTGGAAAATACGGTAACTCAGTTAAAAGATGCGATGAAAAGCATTGACCAAGAAACCCGTAAGTTGTTTATGACGACTTTTGACCAGATCAATCAAGAGTTGCAAAACCTGTTTCCAAAGGTTTTTAATGGTGGTGAGGCAAGTTTAAGTCTGGAAGATGACTGGCAATCTGGGGTTAAGCTCATGGCGAGACCACCTGGAAAGAAAAATAGTTCTCTAGCATTACTTTCCGGTGGAGAAAAAGCGTTAACGGCGTTAGCATTAGTATTTGCTATTTTCAGGTTAAACCCGGCACCGTTTTGTGTACTCGATGAAGTGGACGCCCCACTCGATGATGCGAATGTACAGAGATATTGTAATTTGGTAAAAGAGCTTTCTGAACATGTACAATTCATTTACATTACACATAATAAGCTGGCGATGACCATGGCAACTGACTTGTTGGGTGTAACCATGCCTGAACCGGGCACATCAAAATTAGTCACTGTCAATTTAGAACAGGCAAAAGAATACGGGTTAGTTTCGGAGTCATAGAATGGAAATCAATACGATTATTGGCATCGTTGTTGCCATTATTATCATGCTAGTTGGCTTAAGAATGATTTTAAAAAAGCCGAACCATGCTGAACCCTCGCTAGACAGTGATTTACATATTAATCCTGAAAGTAATCAACCGGTTATTCCTCGTCATGTACGAGATCAACTTGAACAGGCAGAAGCAGCTGTAGCATCATCAGCTGTTGCTGAACGTGTAGAACCGACTTTAAGCGAGCAGGCGCAGCCAAAAGAACAGGAAACAAAAGAAGTAGAACAAGCTTCACAAACTCAAACAGACCAGACACAAGCACCCGTTGAAAATACTCCAGTAGAAGAAGTTAAAGCTGAAGAAAATACTGTTAGTCCAACTGTAAGTAAAAATAGTTCAGTTGAGTTAACGGACACCGTTCCTGCTGAACCAGAAGCTACAAGTTCATCAGAAGAAAAAGTGGCAGAAGAGCATTCTAAAGCAGAACCTGAATTAAGCTTAAATCCGAATATTGAAACGGCTGAAATTGCCGAGTTTGAAGGTGAAAGTAATATTCTGGATGTACATTTGCATGAGCAACAGCGTTTTGACGACGAAAGTGCGTTAGCAATGGCTGAGCAGATTATTGCACTAAATGTTTATCCAAATCCGCGCCGTGCGTTATCGGGTGATAAAGCGCTGAAAGTACTTTTAAAATATGGCCTACGTTACGGTGAAATGTCTTGTTTCCATCGTTATGAAAATACCGATGAACCAAGTGCACTCATGTTCTCTGTACTTCGTATGACAGATAACGGTCCTGCTGGTTTCGATTTGGAAACTTTATCTGCTGAACAAGTTCAAGGCTTGGCATTTTTCCTTGCACTTCCAAACAGTAAAGCAGTTACTGGTTTTGACATGATGACCAGTATTGCGGGCCTAATTGCTCGTGAAATTGATGGTAAGGTTTATGATGAAAATAACCTTGAGTTTACGCCACAGTTAAAAGAACATTGGCGTCATCATGTGATTGATTATCGTCCTGCACAGGCAACAGCCTAGTTTAAATTTTTTGTATAGGTTGCGATAATTGCAACATATCTAGTCGCAGCTCAGGGTGGAGAAATTTCCACCCTTTTTTATGGTGAATAATATAATGGCAATAACTTCCGTGATCGAACAGATGCGTCAGCTTATTCAACTGATTGCAAAGCATAACCATGCCTACTATGTCATGGATCAGCCGACAATCTCGGACAGTGAATACGATCATTTATTTCATCAGCTAAAAGCTTTAGAAGAGCAAAATCCTGAACTTATTCAAGCTGATTCACCAACAACGAAAGTAGGTGGACAAGCACTTTCAAAATTTGAGAGTGTGACTCATGTGGTGCCAATGCTTTCACTAGGTAACGTATTTAACCAAGAAGATTTATTTGCATTTGCACGCCGTGTAGAAGAGCGACTACCAAACCAAAAAGTACAATATGAAGTTGAGTTAAAACTTGATGGTCTTGCGATTTCATTATGGTATGAAAATGGAGTACTGGTTCGTGGTGTAACGCGTGGTGATGGTGAAACGGGCGAAGACATTACACAAAATGTAAAAACCATTCGTAACTTACCTAAAGTTTTACATTCAGAAAAGTACGACATTCCGCGCTTGCTCGAAGTTCGTGGCGAAGTACTCATGCCGAAGTCTGGTTTTGAAAAACTCAATGCGGATCAAGAGGCAAAAGGCGAGAAAACCTTTGCTAACCCTCGAAACGCAGCAGCAGGAAGTTTAAGACAACTTGACCCAAATATTGCTGCTAGCCGACCTTTAGCATTTTATGCGTATGGTATTGCGCAGTGTGAGCCAAACCATAACTTAACGACCATGCATGATAGCTTGCAATGGTTAACGGAACTTGGTTTTCAAATTGCGGAACGTCAGTACTTGTGTAACTCAATTCAAGAAGTACAGCAGCGCTACGAACAAATTCAGCAAGAGCGTCCAAACCTACAAGTTGAAATTGATGGTATGGTCGTAAAGGTCGATGACCTAAAACAGCAACAGCAGCTTGGTTTCTTAAGCCGTGAACCACGCTGGGCAACCGCTTATAAATTCCCTGCACAAGCGGCACTGACCACTGTCGAACAGATTGATTGGCAAGTAGGACGTACTGGGACTTTAACACCTGTAGCACGCTTAAACCCTGTTTTTGTGGGTGGTGTGACTGTTTCTAACGTGACTTTGCATAATATTGGTGAAATTCATCGTCTAGATGTACGCGTTGGAGATACGGTAAGTGTTTATCGTACTGGTGACGTTATTCCCAAAGTAGAAAAAGTTTGGCCAGAGTTCCGTCCTGCCGAAGCAGAAGTTGTTCATTTACCTGAAAACTGTCCAGTATGTGCTTCTCCAGTGGTTATGCCTGAAGGTGAGGCTCTCGCACGTTGTTCTGGTGGTTTATATTGTGCTGCACAGCGTATTGAAGCCATTCGCCACTTCGTATCGCGTAAAGCTCTGGATATTGAAGGTTTGGGTGATCGTTGGGTTGAGTCTTTATTACACCTCGATTTACTCAAAGATGTTGCTGATATTTACCATTTGCATGAACACAGAGAAACGCTGTTGGGCATCGAAAAAATGGGTGAAAAGTCAGTACAGAACCTCATTGATGCTATTGAAGCTAGTAAGAAAACAACTCTTGCGCGTTTTATTTATGCCTTAGGTATTCGTGGGGTAGGTGAAACAACAGCTAGAATGTTAGCCAATACATTTCAGACATTAGAGGCTCTTAAAGCTGCTGATATTGAAGCTTTGAAGAAAACCCCAGATGTAGGCGATATTACTGCTGAATGGATTGCTGATTTCTTCTTGGCACCGCATAACATTGAAGTACTTGATCGTTTAATTGCTGCGGGTATTCATTGGGATGCACCAATTGCGCCAACACGTCAGCCATTAAATGGCGAAAGCTGGGTACTTACAGGTACATTAGAGCAAATGACGCGTGATCAGGCGACTCAAATGCTCCAAGCATTAGGTGCGCGAGTAAGTGGTAGTGTATCGAGTAAAACTAAATGTGTGGTTGCGGGTGAAAAGGCTGGTTCAAAACTAGAAAAAGCAGCGAAATTAGGTATTCCTGTCATGAACGAAACAGACTTCTTATCACTCATGGCGGGTTATGGGCAGACTTTGAGCTAAAAGACTTAGCGAAATAAGAACCATTGATTTTAGTTACAAATTTATAAATTGATGGTTTATGCCATATTTGAACGCTTGTTTGAGCCTATAAATCGGACAAGCGTTTCTTTTTGCAGAGGAAATTTAAATAACTTAAACTGCAAATGCGTATGTTTCTCATTTTAATTTGATAAAAATCATAAACTTAACTATTTTTTATTTTGCAATCACTTTTAAGTTTGCCCATAATAGACTCATATGATAGGAGATTTATTATGCGTGGCAATCCAGAAGTCATAGACTATTTAAATATGCTCATTGGCGGAGAGTTGGCTGCCCGTGATCAGTATTTAATCCATTCTCGTATGTATGAAGATTGGGGCTTAAACAAGATTTATGAGCGTATTGACCATGAGATGCAAGAAGAAGCTTCTCATGCCGATGCAATTATTCGTCGTGTACTATTTTTAGGTGCCAAACCAAACATGCACCGTGAAGATATCAATGTTGGTACAGACGTTGTATCTTGCTTAAAAGCTGATTTAGCACTTGAATATCATGTGCGTGAAAAATTAGCGACAGGTATTAAACTTTGTGAAGAAAAAGGCGACTACATTAGTCGTGACATGTTACGTCAACAATTATCAGATACCGAAGAAGACCATACTTACTGGCTTGAAAAACAGTTGCGTTTAATTGAACTGATTGGCCTACAAAATTATATTCAGTCTCAAATTTAACGATTTGAAAAACCCAGCTTAAGCTGGGTTTTTTATTTGCTCATTTTAATAAAATGAAATTACTGCTTAGACGTTAATATTGTCAAATTGAATATATTCAAAGCCTTACTATATAAGGCTTTGGCGGTTACAAAAAAGTCAGAAAAATTGTATCAGACCCCATGTTTTTTTTGTGGAATTGGATATAATTTCGCCAACAAAAACCCTTGCCTAGAACTTAATAAGGCAGGGGTTTTTCTATGGGGAATCGGTTGGTATGGATCGCCAATGGTTTTATGGTGAGCTTCGCGTATATGTTATTTTCCAAACCTGCTGTTTTAGATACAGCTACTCTCTTAAGCACACAACGATTAGCAACTCGTCTTAGCTTTTTTAGCTTGGGCTTTGCGATATCTGCTTGGGCGCCACTTATTCCTTATGCACAGCAACGTTTAAACCTGAATCATGCAAATTTTGGTTTATTGCTGCTCTGTATGGGAATAGGCTCAATGATTGCTATGCCTGCGACAGGGGCTTTAGTTAAGCGTTGGGGATGTCGTCCTTTAATTGCTGTGGCGACTATACTTTTAACAGTATTACTACCAAGTTTGACGATCTGGCATAGTCTTGTTTCAATGGCGGTGGCATTATTTATTTTTGGTACGGCAGCAGGTAGTCTTGGCGTTGCTATCAATTTACAAGCAGTTGTGGTGGAAAAGAACAGCTTACGTGCACTCATGTCCAGTTTCCATGGTATGTGTAGCCTTGGTGGTTTAATAGGTGCCATGCTTGTTACTGCACTACTGGCAATTGGTCTTTCACCACTCATGAGCACGCTGTCGGTAGTCATGATTTTATTGGCTGTTAGTTTTGTTGCTATTCCATCTGCTTTAACAACCTTTGAGCAAGATGAACAAGGTGCAGCAGAAATAACTGACGCACCGAAAAAATCTTCGCGTCCGAATGGTACTATCCTCTTAATTGGGATGATGTGTTTTATTGCCTTCTTGTCAGAAGGTGCAGCAATGGACTGGGGTGGTATTTATTTAACGAGTAAGTATCAGCTTAATCCTGCTTTTGCTGGGCTGGCTTATACATTCTTTGCACTTAGTATGACAAGTGGTCGTTTTGCAGGACATCTTTTGTTAAAACAATGGGGCGAGAAAACCATTGTGACTTATAGTGCAATTGTTGCAGCTCTTGCTATGGTCACTATTGTGATGGCACCTGTTTGGCAGGTCGTGGTATTAGGTTACGCACTTTTAGGTTTAGGCTGCTCTAACATTGTGCCTGTCATGTTTTCGCGTGTTGGCCGTCAAAATGATATGCCTAAAGCAGCAGCGCTTTCTTTGGTTTCAACCATTGCTTACACTGGCTCATTAAGTGGTCCAGCTTTAATCGGCTTAATTGGTCAGTGGACCAGTCTAACCACAGTGCTAACAGGTGTAGCAGTTTTATTAACTATGATTGCTCTACTCAATCGCTTTACCCTTGTGAAGGCAAAGTAACTTAAGCCAACTTACCCGCCGAAAGAACATCGAGAAAACTTCTCGATGTTCTATAAGCTTAAATCATTATAAGACATGGTAAGTAGGTTGATACTTGTCTTGTAATGACAGCTTAGACTTATTGAAAGTCGGAGCATTTTCTAAATCCTTCAAGAAAGTATTTCGCCAATCACTCAAGTCGGTGGCTGCCAGACCTTCTATTAACTGTTCATAACGATTAATACGTTCAGCTTTAGACATCTCTAGAGCGGTTTTTAGAGTATCCATCATCGCTGCCCGATCTAATGGGTCAACAATCAAGGCCTGAGTCATTTGCTCAGCAGCACCGGCATATTTAGATAAGATCAGCACACCTGGGTTCTCTGGATCTTGGGCTGCAATATATTCTTTTGCGACCAAGTTCATACCATCCCGTAATGAGCTAATCCAGCAAATATCAGAGCGACGATAAATATGCATTAGACTGTCATGTTGAACAGTGTCGTAGCAACAATCAATTGGACGCCAGTCTTCGTGTGCAAACTCTTCATTAATCAGTTCTAACTTAGTTTTAAATCGTTGGTATAAGCGTTGATAAGCCGGAATATCTGTACGTGAAGGCGTTGCAACTTGAAGGTGGCGTACCAGTCCATGATATTCAGGGTTAGTTTCCAAGAAGGTCGCAAATGCATTGAAGCGCTCAAGCAGACCTTTTGAATAATCAATCCGGTCAACGCCAATAATGGTTTTTTGACGTGGTATATCTTCAAAGTTAAATACATAGGGAGTATGAAATGCCTGTTGTGCTTGGCGCTGAATAAGTTCTGGTTGCACGCCAATAGGGTAGGACTTTATGAGTACTTGACGTTTTTTATAGCTGATTCGGTCACTTAGTATTTTTTGAGCTTCAAGTAAGCCCATACACGTTTGCATACAGGTGTTTTGATCGGCTTGGGTTTGTAGGCCAACTACATCATATTGGCAAAGGTCTTGTACCAACTGCAGTGCAACTGGAATTTTGCGCCAAATGTTTAAGCTTGCGAAAGGAATATGCAAAAAGAAACCGATTTTATTTTGCATACCTAATTCACGACAATGACGAGCTACACTAAAAAAGTGATAGTCATGTACCCAAATCAGATCATCAGGCTGAGCAATCTCTTTTAATTTTTCAGCAAATAAACGGTTAACCCTTTGGTAAGTATTATATTCTTCAGCATCATATTCGATCAGTTCATCTCGATCATGCATGGCAGGCCATAAAACTTTGTTAGCAAAACCGCAGTAGTACTGTGCATATTGCTGATGTGTAAGAGGGCAGGTAATGTAGTCAATTCCATGAGAATATGCCTGATCGAATTCAGGCGCTTCAGTATCGGTAATTTGCTGACCGTTCCAGCCTAACCAAATGCCGTTACTGTCATTTAATGCGTCTTGTACAGCTACTGCAAGGCCACCTGCGGAGGCCTTACCTGATGGCATACTTATTCGATTCGATAACACGATTAATTTAGACATATTTGTTCTCCATTCTGATCTTGACTATTTTTGACGTATAACTTTTTTATTTTTTCTAGAAAGAAAAAAAGAAAATTAGAAACGCTGTTAATATCTTTTAATCTATAGTGAGCTTCTGTTTCACCAGAACCTACTTTAATTGAAGTGCCAAATTGTTGATTAATAAAAGTGAAGCCCGATTCATCCGTTAAATCATCTCCAATAAATATTGGGTGAATTAATGGTAAATCAAGATGGTCTAATATTGTTTGAATTGCTTTACCTTTATCTGCCTGTTTAGGTAATAACTCAATGACAAATTTACCTTTATTTAATTTTAATTGAGGATAGAAATATTTAATTTGTTGCATAATATAAAATGCATTATCTTCTAATTCTGGTTTTTTTCGATAATGTAAAGCAATAGAATGTCCTTTATCCTCAATTAATAAATCGGGATATTTTTCACAAGATTTTATAATATCTTCTTTTAATTTTTTGAAATTAATATTGCTTAAATCTGGACGAATATAATTGTCGGAATCAAAATAAATATCTAAACCATGTAAGCCAGCTATAGGAACTTCAATAGACTGAAATAGCTTACTAGCTGTTTCAACATCGCGTCCTGTTACAGCAATCACTGGTATATTTAATTCAATAATTTTTTTTATAACTTCTAATGTAGTATTAGGTATAAAACTATGCTCAGGATGAATTTGAAATGGAGCTAATGTTCCATCAATATCCAGAAATAAACAATAATTTTTATCTATAGGTAAGGTGTTTATAATGTCGTTGGGTGTAACAAAATATGTATCTTTTTCTCTCCCATCAGATATTTCACTTTGAGTATTCATATTAATCCGCCCATTATTTTGATCATTAATTAATCTTCTAACATTAAAATGAATTGATGAGTCATTTTTTTTAATAAAAAAACATAAGTATTAACATTAATTACATTGCACAATGGATTTATGGGTGAAGTGTGGATTATGTTGTTTTTTGATTTGCTTCAATGTTTACATAATTAAATTTTTGTATATTTCATATGAATAATTTAGGCCTTACTTATCAATATATTTCAGAATATTAAACACCACTAAATGCCTGATTTTACTTTTTGAAATTTAATTTTTATGTTGATTTTAAAGGATATTTAAAATTGATATTAATATATAATCTTGCAAAAGTTGGCTGTGGACATGCATATGAAGTTACAAAATAAAATTTTATTGATTACAGGTTGGGGAGTAGGGGTAGAACCTTTGCAATCACTTAAATTGCATTTGGAAAAAGCTGGTTTCGAAACACAACTAATTAATATTTTTAATATTTTAGAGAGTAACTTTCAAGCACAGCTTGATTTAGTGGCTGAAATTGATGTGGTTATAGGCTGGTCTTTAGGCGGACAGTTAGCAACTCATCTCGTTGACTTTTTTTATAAACAAACTGGGCAAACTAAAACGTTAATTACGCTCGCGTCGAATCCATGTTTTGTTGCTAACGATAATTGGCAAACAGCAATGCCTACTGATGTATTTAGTCAATTTAAAGCGTCTTTTTTACAGAACCCGCAAGCCACTTTAAAGCGTTTTTATTATTTGATTACACTTGGCTCATCTCAAGCTAAAAAAGATTGGATAAGCGTACAAAATATAGCAAGCCCGCCTTCAAATGAACTTTTATTAGAAGGTTTACAAATGCTTGAACGATTAAATCTGGTAAGTAACGTAAAAAAATATTTGGGACCACAGCTTCATCTGTTTGCCGAGCAAGATAATGTCATTCCTTGCAAAATTATAGAAAATTTTAAAGATATAGCGACAAAGAACATGAGTTATAAGCTACTAAAAGATGCTACACATGCTTTTCCCTACCTACAGGTCGAAAGAACAATAGAAGAAATCTGCCAATTTTTAACAATTCATCAGCAAAGTTAATAAGCTTTGATTGATATCGCAATTTTATTTCATTCTTAACAGGTTTAACATGTCTTCAATGAAAGATTTGAACGCTGTAAAAGGGTAAATAGGATGACCGATAATTTTGATTTAGAACATATTTGGCATCCTTATACTTCAATGACCCAACCTTTACCCACATTTAAAGTAAAGCGTGCTTATGGGGCAACGATTGAACTAGATGATGGTAAAACTTTAATTGATGGTATGTCGTCTTGGTGGTGTGCAATTCACGGCTATAACCATCCTGAACTCAATCAGGCAGTGACAGATCAATTACAGAACATGTCACATATCATGTTTGGTGGGCTAACCCATGATCCTGCGATTGAACTTGGGAAAATTCTTTTAAAAATTACACCGCCAAGTCTCGATAAAATTTTTTATGCAGATTCAGGGTCGGTTGCCGTTGAAGTTGCTTTGAAAATGGCTGTGCAATTCTGGACAGCACAAGGCCAACCACAAAAAACAAATTTTATTACCACACGTTCTGGTTATCACGGTGATACATGGAATGCGATGTCTGTTTGTGATCCTGTTACAGGTATGCATCAGATTTTTGGTACAAGCTTACCAAACCGCCTTTTTGTAGCAGCACCACAGACCAAATTTCATGAAGATTGGAATCCTCAAGATATTGCCGAGCTAGAACAGGTTATTCAGCAAAATCATGAAAACCTTGCTGCACTCATTATCGAACCAATTGTTCAAGGTGCAGGGGGCATGCGTTTTTATCATCCTGAATATTTACGTCAGGCTAAAGCGCTTTGTGAGAAATATCATCTGTTATTAATTTTTGATGAAATCGCGACTGGCTTTGGCCGTACGGGTAAGCTTTTTGCGTGGGAACATGCTCAAGTCGAGCCCGACATCATGTGCCTAGGTAAAGGATTAACAGGCGGCTATATGACTTTGTCTGCGACTTTGACTACAAAGTATGTTGCAGAAACGATTAGTCGCGGCGAGGCTGGGGTATTTATGCACGGTCCAACCTTTATGGCCAATCCGCTTGCTTGCGCTGTTGCCTTGAGAAGTACGCAATTGTTAATTGAGCAAGATTGGCAAGCCAATATTAAGCGAATTGAGCAACAGCTTAGCCAATATTTAACGCCTTTAAATCAGCTTGATTATGTTGCTGATGTACGAGTGCTGGGTGCAATTGGTGTAGTAGAACTCACCTTTAATGTTGATATGAAAACTTTACAGCAACAATTTGTAGACCGTGGAATCTGGATTCGCCCTTTTGGCAAACTGGTTTATGTGATGCCACCGTATGTAATCACTCAACAAGAGCTAAGCGATTTGCTTGAACAATTAGTTGAAGTTGTTAAAACATTGCAGGGAGCGCATTAAGATGTCATTGCTTGATCATTTTGCTACAGAGTTAGATGAGTTAAAACAACAAGGTAATTTCAGACAATTTACCCAAAATGTGCAGCATGGCCGTTTTATTACTATTCAAAATAAAACAATGCTCAACTTAGCTTCAAATGACTATCTTGGACTGGCGGCTGATCTTAATCTTCGCCAAGAGTTTTTAGATAGCTTGCCGTTAGAGCGCAGCTATTTTAGTTCTTCATCGGCCCGTTTATTGACGGGTAACTTTGATGAATATGAGCAGTTGGAAAATAGCCTAAGCAAAGCATTTGGTGGTCGGTCGGCTTTACTATTTAATAGTGGCTATCACATGAATATTGGTATTTTGCCAGCTGTTTCTGATAGCAAAACTTTAATTTTGGCAGATAAATTAGTCCATGCCAGCATGATTGACGGGATTCGGTTGTCTGGTGCGCAGTATGTACGTTATCGCCATAACGATTTACAGCACTTAGAACAACTTCTGCAAAAGTATCATGATGATGACAAGATTGAACGAATTATTGTGGTCACAGAAAGTATTTTTAGTATGGATGGTGATGAAACGGATTTAGCCGCATTAGTCCAGCTTAAAAAACGTTTTGCTAAAACCATGCTTTATGTCGATGAGGCACACTCAATTGGTGTACGTGGTCAGCAAGGTTTGGGGTGTGCTGAACAATATAATGTCATTCAGGAAATTGATTTTTTGGTAGGTACCTTCGGTAAAGCATTGGCAGCAGTCGGTGGTTACATTATTTGCGATCCAATTATTAAAGATTATCTTATTAATAAAATGCGCCCGCTTATTTTTACGACCTCTCAACCTCCTATTATTGTAGCTTGGGTAAACTTTATATTCCAAAAAGTATTAGTTGCTCAACCTCAGCGTGAACACTTAAAAAATATTAGCCAATATCTTCAACAAGCTGTTGTACAAAAGGGTTATGTAAGTCCGTCGACCAGTCATATTGTTCCAGTTATTGTTGGAGAAAGTCAGGCTGCGATCGATAAGGCAAAACAAGTTCAAGAAAGCGGCTTTTATGCCATGCCTGTACGCCCACCAACAGTACCTAAAAATAGTGCACGTTTGCGTATTTCTTTAACGTCAATGGTTGAACAGCACGAGCTTGAAGCACTGGTGAGTTTTCTGTGAGTCTGAATAAAAACTTAGTTGCCGAGCGTTTTGCTAAAGCAGGGCAAAGCTATTCAGAGCATGCGGTTGTTCAAAAACAAATTTGCCAAAATTTAACGGGCTTACTAAAGCAGTTTTGCCCAAGTACGATGTCACGTGTTTTTGAAATTGGTTGTGGTTCTGGTAACTTAACTCATCTGCTTGTTGAAGCTTTTCAAATTGAAGATTTAATTTTGAATGATCTGTATGCAGAGGTGCAGCAGCACTTTAATCATCAAGAACATTTGAAATGGTTAATTGGAGATGTTGAAACGTTAGAACTCCCTCAACAGCTCGATATGATTGTTTCAGGTTCTGCTTTGCAATGGATGCAAGATTTACCGCGTTTGCTTAAGCGTTGTAATGAAGCTTTAACTGACATCGGTTGGTTATGCTTTTCAACATTTGGAGCTAAGAACTTAATTGAAATTAAAGAGTTAACTGGACAAGGCCTAAGTTACTGGTCTCTTGAAAATTGGAACAGTGCCTTAACTCAGGCTGGGTTTGAAGTTCTTTATTTATCTGAGTCAGAAACTCAGCTCTATTTCGATTCACCTAAAGCGGTATTACAACATTTGAAAGCAACAGGTGTAACTGCTACAGCTCAGCATCGTTGGACTAAGCAAAGTTTACAGCAGTTTTATCAAGATTATGAGCGGTTTAAGCATGCTGAGGGATATGCCTTAACATATCATCCAATTTATTGTATTGCCCGGAGAATGAAGTAAATGAGTGGTCAGGTCTATTTTGTGAGTGGGATTGATACCGAAATTGGTAAAACCTACGCGACAGGTTTTTTAGCAAAATTATGGACTGAGCAGGGTAAAAAAGTAATTACCCAAAAACTCATTCAAACAGGTAATGCTGATATTTCTGAAGATATCGAGAAGCATCGTGAAATTATGGGGCAAGGTTGGTTTCAGGAAGATCACGATAAGCTGACTATGCCTGAAATCTTTAGTTATCCTGCTTCACCTCATTTGGCAACACGCTTAGATAATAGAGAAATTGATTTTCAAAAAATTGAAAATGCGACTCAAACATTGGCTGAGCGTTTTGAAATTGTATTGTTAGAAGGTGCAGGGGGCTTAATGGTGCCCTTAACCAGCAGTCTACTCACCATTGACTATGTGGCTCAGCATCAGTTCCCTGTTATTTTAGTGACTTCTGGTCGTCTAGGAAGTATTAACCATACTTTGCTTAGTCTTGAGGCACTTAAGTCACGCGGTCTGAAATTAAAAGCTTTGGTTTATAACTTAAAAGATGAATCAAAAGATCCATTAATTTCGCAAGATACTTCAAATTATTTGAAGGACTATTTAGCCATTCATTTCCCTGAGGCTGAGTGGATTGAATTAGCAAAAATGAATTAAGTGTAAGTCAGCAATAAAAAACCGCTCTAATGTGAGCGGTTTTTTTATTTAAAAGCTTTACTTAGAACTTTTTAAATCCACGGTTAAAACCCGTCGATTTGCGCTGATTACCTGTGTTAGCTGGCGCTTCTTTTTCATCATCACGACGTTGTTGACGTAAATAACCACCACGACGTGCTGCCATTGGCTTTTCAGTCATACGGTCAGTACGACGTTTTGCCATGCCAAATAAACCTGTACCTTGACGTGGCTTTAATTCAACAGATTTTGCCAAGTTGTCGATGTCAGTTTTGTCTAACTCCATCCAACGGCCAGTACGCAATTCACGTGGTAAAATAACAGTACCGTAGCGAGTACGTAATAAGCGGCTTACTTTAAGACCTTGTGATTCGAAAATACGGCGAACCTCACGGTTACGGCCTTCTTTCACTACAACTTGATACCAGCGGTTAATACCTTCACCACCAATTTCAGAGAAAGATTCGAACTTGGCTGGACCATCTTCAAGCTCTACACCATTGACCATGTTTTGACGTAATTGTGGGGTTACTTCACCCATTACACGTACAGCGTATTCACGTTCAATTTCATTAGATGGGTGCATTAAGCGGTTAGCAAGCTCACCATCATTTGTAAATAGTAATAAACCTGTACTGTTAATATCCAGACGACCTACCATTACCCAACGGTCATTTGCAATTTGTGGCAAATGATCAAATACGGTTGGGCGTTTTTCTGGGTCATTACGTGAACAGATCTCACCCTCAGGTTTATAATAAATCAGTACACGACGACGAATTTCGTCCTCGATTTGGAACTGAACTTTACGGCCATCAATGCGTAATTCATCGCCTGGTTCAATGCGCTCACCCACCTGGGCAACGCTGCCGTTTACACTCACGCGTCCTGCGGCAATAACCTCTTCCATATATCGACGGGAACCTAATCCGATTCGCGCTAATACTTTTTGCAATTTTTCACTCATGACAGCACAACCTTAGACATAATGATCAACAGTCCACCTCTTTATGATTTCGGTGCATTCGCATCGAGAGCCATAAATGCTTCCTTGGCGTTCTGTAGGGGAGGCAATTGGCCTAAAGAGGCTAGACCAAAAGCATTCAGAAATTGAGGCGTTGTAATTAGCAACGCAGGTCTTCCGGGTAAATCTCTAAAACCGGCTTCTTTAATCCAGTTCCAGTCAAATAGCGTTCTGAGAATCTGACTATTATTAGATACACCACGAATTTGTTCAATATCAGCACGCGTGACTGGTTGATGATACGCAATGACAGCCAACGTTTCTAGTAAAGATGGCGACAGTTTTGTTGGTCGCTCTGGCCAAATCTGCGCAATAATATTGCGATATTTGGATCTTACCTGAAAACGGAAGCCTTGCGCGGTTTCAATCAACTCAATAGAGCGGCCATGTTGTAAGAGGGCAAGCTGTTGTAAAAGCTGACGAAGCTGTTGTTTGTTATATTGATTATTAAAAGCTTCTTTTAAACGAGCAATCGAAACAGGTGCTTCACTAGCAAAAATAATCGCTTCAAGTTGCAATAAAACTTCGTGATGAATGTCAGCTAATGACAAATCGGTATTATTTTGTTCAAAACTCATGCCGCAGACCCTTGAATAGCTAATGGAGCTTCAACACCTGTCGCAATAATTTTAATCTTTTGTTGTCGGGTCAATTCTAAAACAGCCATAAAAGTTACAACCATTCCCATACGGCCTTGTTGGGGGTTCAGTAATTCTTTAAAACTTAACACGTCGCCTGACTCTAATTTCTCTTCAATATAAGCAATACGTTCTTCTAACAGTACAGGCTCTTGTGCAATTGTGTGCGTTACAGGTTCTGGACGGTTAAATACGCAAAATAAAGCATCGTGTAATGCTGAAACATCATAACCTTCATAAACAGGTGCAATATGTCCTAAGCTTACATTGGCACTAAATGTATCACGGTCAAGAACTGGCATTTGACCTAAACGCTCAGCAGCTTGCTTAATGCGTAAATAAGTTTCTAGTCGATCAATAAGATCCTGCTTCGGATCTTTTTCAATAC
The DNA here is from genome assembly GCA_025736915.1 of Acinetobacter nosocomialis. Classification (GTDB taxonomy): domain Bacteria; phylum Pseudomonadota; class Gammaproteobacteria; order Pseudomonadales; family Moraxellaceae; genus Acinetobacter; species Acinetobacter nosocomialis_A. The sequence goes on from CP107049.1 coordinate 2,795,511, forward strand.
TAATAACAGTAGGTTTAGGTAAAAGTAATCGAGACTTCAAATCAGCCAATAAAGCAGCCATTACCATATAGTCGGCAGTCAGCTCAATATTTAAGGATTTCATGCTATCCATATAAGCTAAATATTGAGTGGCAATAGGGGCGATATCGAGCTGAACTAAATCAAAACCGTTTTTCTGAATCAGATAAATTAAAAAGTCGAGTGGTCCTTCAAACTGTTCGAGTAAAATCTCAAAGGCAGCCGGAGGAATATAAAGATCTTCAGGAATCGTGTCGTGCCACTCATCTAAAACACGGATGTGTGGAACGTCTTCCATGGATTGATGAAGTGATTGGTTCATTACGATTATAAGCCACGCGAATTTTCAAAAGCATGAGACTTGTTTTCAAGTCAATAAGAGCTGTAGCAGAAGAACAGCAGATAGTGCAAAACATTCTAAAGGAATTGTGACTTTTAATAAATTGCTTAACGACTAAAGTGTAAAAAAAATCCAAACTAAATAAAGAGTATTTTTTTTCTTGATAATACTTTTTTTTTAACTGTTGGTAAAAAGGGGAATAAGTGCTTATTCGAAAGCACTTACGTCTCCTGCACCATGACGGATAACTTCTGGATGTTCACCCGATAAATCAACAATACTAGTGGTTGTCAAAGTTCCGAACCCACCATCAATAAATACATCAATCCGTTTAGCTAACTGATTTTCAATATCGTAAGGATCATCAAGAGGGTCTTCTTGCCCTGGTAAAATCAATGTACTTGTCAGTAAAGGTTCACCAAGTTCTTTTAATAAAGCCTGACAAATCGGATTACTCGGAATACGTAAACCAATTGTTTTCTTTTTAGGGTGCATTAACCGGCGCGGAACTTCGCTGGTTGCAGGTAAAATGAAAGTCGTAATGGCAGGTGTATTTGCCTTTAATAATCTATAAGTCGCATTATCAACTTTTGCATAAGTGGCAATATCTGATAAATCGCAACACATAATTGCATATTGATGTTTAGGACCTAAATCACGAATCTGGGCAATACGTTCCATCGCATTTTTATTACCAATCTGGCATCCGATTGCATAGGCAGCATCGGTAGGGTAGACCACAACATCTCCTGCACGAATACGCTCAACCGCTTGGTCAATGAGGCGTTGCTGTGGATTTTCAGGATGTACATGTAAATGCAGCATATTTTAGAGACTCCATCACGCCAGTATTAAAAATAGTATTAGACTTTTCAAACTTGGGAAGCAAGTAACTTACGTAGTTTTTTTGTCATTTAATCAAGGAGTTCACGTTTAAATTCATTTAATTGTAACGCTGCGCCTGCTCGCGTACATTGGCAAATACATTCAATGAATCTTGCTGCATCGACGGGTAGTTTAGCTTCACCAGAAAAGTAGCGTTGTACTTGTGCATAAACATTATCTTTAAACTTTTTGCCATCTCCGCCATCACCTGTCAGGTTATCTAGAGATACTCTAAATTTTCTGCCAAAAGACTGAGCAAATAGCCATTCAATGGCTTGAGGTTTGATTTCTACTTGTTCAAATAAATCCTGCTGTTCTTTAGTTCGACCATCTGGCGCATACCAATAACCTAAATCGGGTAATAGACGACGTTTTGCACCTGCAATTGTCCAATGGCTAATTTCATGCAAGGCGCTATTGAAAAAACCATGGGCAAATTGAATTTTAGCTGGCTCATGTTCATTTGCTGGGAAATATTCTGGTTCAAATTCTCCACGAACTAATGTCACATTATGGTGGGAAAACCAGTGATTAAAGTGTAAAATAAGCCAATCAACTTGCTCAGACTCTAATTTTGAGCTTGGCCATGGTGAGAGTTGCACCATGTCAGGTAAAAGAGTGTTTTGGTGAGTTGAATGGGTGCAAACGAGTAATGAAGTGTTAACTTCAGGTTGCGGCTGCAACAGGTGCATTGCTTAATTTACCCCGAGTTCTGTCTAAAGAAGTACAAAATTGTATCTTAATCTTTGACAGAGTACCGATGAATTTGTAGAATTGCCGCCTTAATTATGTCAGCAAATACCTTTCCGGCACAGATTGAGCCGTTTAAATGGGCTGAACAAGGCTTTACATGGTCAGGTCAACTGCCATTGTCTCGTCTTGCTCGTATTGCTCGTGAAGCTGTTGGGTCAATTGATAACCAATTGATCAACATAGACTGTAAGCTATCAATGGATGCCTATCATCGCATTGTGTGGTTAGATGGTCATATGGAAACAAAAGTTCCGATGGAGTGCCAACGTTGTTTGGAACCTGTCGAAATGCCAATTGTTTCTGACTTTCATATTGCACTTGTAGATGATGAGTCACTGATAGAGCGCTTGGATGAGGATGCTGATTTCATCGTTTTAGGTGAAAGTGAGTCTTCGACAAAAGGTGATTTTGATACACCTGCTTCGATTAACTTACTCGCATTACTAGAAGATGAACTGTTATTGTTGATGCCTTTATCTCCCAAGCATGATGCTTGTGAACATAAACATCAACCTACCATTCAGAACGTTGTCGAAGAGAAACGGGATAACCCGTTTGATGTTTTGGCAGGTTTGAAGGGTAAACTTAACTCATAATTTGTGTTATGATTATGAGATAAGACAACTGAATTTGTTCTGATCCATTTTTTCGATCTTTGTAAGGAGCCATCATGGCCGTTCAGCAAAACCGTAAAAGTCGCTCTCGCCGTGACATGCGCCGTTCACATGACGCTTTAACCGAGAATGCATTAACAGTAGACCAAGCAACTGGTGAAACTCATCGTCGTCACCACGTGACTAAAGACGGTTTCTACCGTGGTCGCCAATTATTCGCTAAAGCAGCTGATGCTGAATAATTGCATGATATGCATTAAGCGTGATGCTTAAGTATAGAAAAAATGGGAGCGAAAGCTCCCTTTTTTTGTTGTTTTTCGCAATTATAAATATACAAATTAAATGTTAAATTTCCGCTCCAGAGAAATGAGTGAAAACCCAAAAAGGATTTCTTATGTCTGCTAAACGTCTTGAACAAGTAGCTTTAGCCACAAAAACTGCATTTGTGTTTCCGGGTCAAGGTTCACAAAAAGTTGGTATGCTCGCTGAACTCGCAGAACAGTTTAGTGGAGTTGGGCAAACTTTTGCTGAAGCTTCAGACGCGCTAGGATTTGATCTTTGGCACATTGCGCAAAGTGGTGAAGGTTTAGACCAAACAGAAAACACCCAACCTGTATTATTAACTGCCAGCATCGCTTTATGGCGTCTATGGTTAGATTTAGGTGGTTTAGCGCCTAAATACCTTGCAGGGCACTCTTTAGGTGAATACAGCGCTTTAGTTGCAGCGGGTTCAATGAGTTTGGCAGATGCAGTTAAATTAGTTAATTTGCGTGGAAAACTCATGCAAAGTGCTGTTCCTCAAGGGGAAGGCGCTATGGCTGCAATTCTTGGTTTGGCCGATGATAAAGTAGTTGAATTATGCCAGAGCGTGACTGCATTGGGTCAAGGTTCAGTTGAAGCTGCAAATTATAATTCACAAGGTCAGGTTGTAATTGCGGGTAGTACTGCATCTGTACAGCAAGTTATGGCATTGGCAAAAGAACAATCTGCTAAAGCAATTGCTTTACCAGTTTCTGTACCTTCGCATTGTTCATTGATGAAACCGGCTGCAGAGAAATTTGCAGAAGCTTTGGAACAAACTGCCATTGAGCTACCTACCATTCCTGTAATACAAAATGTCAACGCGGGAATTGCTACCGATGTTGCTCAATTACGTCAGGCTTTAACGGCACAATTGTACCAGTCTGTACAATGGACTCGTACCATGCAGTCTCTACAAGACCAAGGTATTCAGTACATTGTTGAATGTGGTCCAGGTACAGTATTGAGTAATCTCGCAAAGCGTTTACCAAATATTGAAAAAGCTTTTTCTATTGATAGTAAGAGCAAAATGGAAGATGCCCTAAATGCTGTTTTAGTGGCAGAAGGAAAAATTGCATGACACAAGAACGCAAAGTTGCATTAGTAACGGGCGCGAGTCGGGGCATTGGCGCTGCAATTGCCCAGCAACTTATTCAAGACGGTTATTTTGTCGTAGGTACTGCGACTTCTGAATCTGGTGCACAAAAGCTAACTGATAGCTTTGGTGAACAAGGTGCAGGTTTGGCGCTCGATGTGCGTAATCTCGATGAGATTGAAGCAGTCGTGTCTCATATTGAACAGAACTATGGTCCTGTACTTGTTCTTGTTAACAATGCAGGTATTACGAAAGACAATTTGTTGCTTCGTATGTCTGAAGATGATTGGGATGACATTCTCAATATCCACCTTAAAGCCGTTTATCGTTTATCTAAACGCGTACTTAAAGGTATGACGAAAGCACGTTTTGGTCGAATTATTAATATCAGTTCTGTTGTTGCTCATTTTGCAAACCCAGGCCAAGCAAACTACTCTGCTGCTAAAGCAGGTATTGAAGCATTTAGCCGTAGCCTTGCAAAAGAGATGGGTAGCCGCCAAATTACTGTAAACAGTGTGGCACCAGGTTTTATTGCAACAGAAATGACAGATGCACTTAGTGAAGACATTCGCAAAAAAATGAGTGATCAAGTGGCTTTAAATCGCTTAGGTGAGCCACAAGATATCGCAAATGCGGTGAGTTTCCTTGCAAGTGATAAAGCAGGTTACATTACCGGTACGGTATTACATGTAAATGGTGGTTTATACATGGCCTAACGCCGATGTATAAACTTTTAAAAATTTTTATATTCAATTAAACTAGTGGCAAATCAAACGCCACAAGCAATGAGGAGAATTCCTGTGAGCGATATCGAACAACGCGTTAAACAAGCGGTTGCAGAACAACTTGGTCTTAAAGCTGAAGAGATTAAAAACGAAGCATCTTTCATGGATGACTTGGGTGCTGACTCTTTAGATTTAGTTGAACTTGTTATGTCTTTCGAAAATGACTTCGACATCACTATCCCTGATGAAGATTCAAACGAAATCACTACAGTTCAATCTGCAATTGACTATGTAACTAAAAAACTTAGTTAATTCGCATATTGCTGATTAAAAAGAAGGCCACCGTAAGGTGGCTTTTTTTATTTGAGTAAAATCATTGAGAGAGATACATATTTTTACAAGATCAACCTTAATTGATAGCAGAGGTGCCTCTTTTTTCAAGTATAACAATAAGGGTCAGTTTAATGACTTTACTATAAACAATAAGATGAGGACTAAAAATGGGTCTTTTTGATTTTGTAAAAGGTATTGGTAAGAAAAATACCGCACCAGCAGAACCACAACCAGCTCCAGCAACGCCGGCAGAACCTTCTGCACAAGAAGTGGCAAATAAATTATTGGGATTAATTAAAAGTTTAGGCCTTGGGGTGGAAGGCTTATCTGTAACATATAATGGTTCAACTGATACTGCGACTATTAATGGTCAAGTACAAAGCCAAGCGGATAAAGAAAAGATTATTCTTATTGTTGGTAACATCGATCATGTTGCACATGTAGATGACCAGATGACTGTTGTGACTCCAGAACCGGAAAGCAAATTTTATACAGTAAAATCTGGTGATAATCTTTCAAAAATTGCGAAAGAATTTTATGGCGATGCAAACCAGTATCCGAAAATCTTTGAAGCAAATAAACCAATGTTGAAAGATCCAGATGAGATTTTCCCTGGACAAGTTTTACGTATTCCACAGTAATTGGAATAAATAAAAAGGCGCTTAAAGCGCCTTTTTATTTGGTTGTTAAAATCGTTTTGGAATCTTTTGTCCATTAGGTACAGGTGTTTCGGCATTTTTTAAAACACCAAATAACCATGTTTCTGCATGTTGTACTGCAATTTTTAGAGAATCACCTAAAGCTAAGCGACCTGCAATAAAACTGGCTAATGAACAACCTGATCCATGATATTCGCCTTCAAGGCGAGGACAACTACTACTCGCTGCAAGTTCACCATTAATATATAAGCTATTTTTAATGAAGTCGGGGGTATCTTCGTGTCCACCTTTTACTAATACAGCTTTAGCACCCATTTCAAAAAGTTTTTTGGTTGCTTGCTCTAAGTCGTCAATACCTGTTAATGCTCGTAATTCAACTGTATTGGGGGTAATAAGAGTCGCTAGGGGAATCAGTTCAACAAATGCTTTAACTAAGGTTGCTTGGTCACCTAAAGAACCACCGCTATTTGCAACTAAAACAGGGTCAAGTACATATTGATAATCAGGATGAGCCCGTAAAAATTCAGCGAGTGCAGCAATATTATCTGTGGTGCCAAGCATACCTGACTTAACACATTTAATGGGTAAGTCACCTACCACTGCATTAGCTTGAGCTAGTAATAGTTCTTTTGAGGTTGCTTCAAAGCCAAATACTTGTTGTGAGTTTTGAATGGTAAGAGCGGTACATGCAATTGCTGCATGGGCGCCACTTTGTCCAATCGCTTCAATATCGGCTTGTAAACCTGCACCACCTGAAGGGTCTAAACCCGAGAAACAAAGTACGGTTGGACGCACGGTTATTTCCTTTTCAATTTAAATTTACGTTAGTATAAGAGAGTTTGATTAAACTCTCGACCAATTGAATTAAATACTTTACTGGGTTAATGATTGAATGGCTATAAAACATATTTTGATTGATTTAGATGGAACCTTAACAGACCCAAAAGTTGGTATCCATACTTCAATTCGCTATGCAATGGAAAAACTAGGCTATCCATTGGCTGCCGATTTAGATATTGACTGGACAATTGGTCCACCATTAAAGCCATCACTTGCAAAATTATTAGCTACTCAAGATGATGATTTAGCTGAACAAGCTTTAATGGCTTATCGTGAGCGTTTCTCGGTCATTGGTTTATTTGAAAATGAAGTATATCCATCTGTTGCAAAAACGCTTAGCGCTTTAAAAAAAGAAGGATATCGTTTATTTGTTGCTACTGCTAAACCAACGATTTATGCGAAACGAATTTTAGATCATTTTGAATTAAGCCAATATTTTGTACATATTTATGGCAGTGAATTGACGGGTGAGCGGACTAATAAAGCTGAACTCATTCATTATATTCTTGAGCATGAGCAATTAAACCCGGAAGAGTGTTTAATGGTAGGTGATCGTCAATATGATGTTTTAGGTGCTCGCCACAATGGTATTGAGGCGGTAGCTGTGACTTACGGTTATGGAACACCAGAAGAACTTGCTCAAGCACAGCCAAAAGCAATGATTAATCAGTTCTCTGAACTTTTGGACTATGTTGAAGAACTGGCAGCACAAAAGAAAGTTTCTTAAATATAAGTAAGTTTTAATTTATAGGTTTGGCTTCGATCTAAAGCCAAACCTTTTTTATTTAAATACCGTGTTGTTGACGGTATTGAACAAGTTCTTCAATCGTAATTACAGTTAAGTGATGAGTTTGCGCATAAGCCAAAACTTGAATGCCTGATGCCATTGTGCCATCTGGATTAGTCAATTCACATAACACACCAGCAGGTTTTAAACCGGCTAATCTTGCTAGATCAATTGTTCCCTCAGTATGACCACGTCGAGTAAGCACGCCACCATTACGTGCGCGTAATGGGAAAACATGACCTGGGCGATTTAAGTCACTTGCAACAGCACCATCTTTAATAGCAGTTTTAATGGTTGTTACACGGTCTTTAGCAGAAACACCAGTGGTAACGCCTTGAGCAGCTTCAATGGTTACTGTAAAAGCAGTATGAAACTGACTTGAGTTTTGAGAAACCATTGGTGGAAGATCTAAGTGATCTGCTAATTCTTCTGTCAGGCATAAACATACAATACCTGAGCCGTCACGAATCATACGTGCCATGGTCTCAACAGTTAGAGTTTCTGCTGCAACAATTAAATCTGCTTCATTTTCACGGTCAAAGTCATCCATAACCAAGACAGGTTTGCCTTGACGGATATCTTCTAATGCTTGTTGAATACGCTGCTCAGCAGGAGAGAGGGCTGAGAAAAAAAGTTCTGGTTGAATTAAGCTAGACATAATGAAACGCTCTCGTAAAAATACGGTTGAACATTTCAGGACTGATGTAAAAACAGGCTGGCACTGAAATAAAACGGATTTATCCCAGTTCGTCGTCTTCTTTCATCCGGACTATACCGTCGGCTTTGGAGTTTCACCAAATCTGCTCAAATTACACAATTTAAGCTCGTGGGCTTGTTAATCTATTCATAAAATTAACTTTACCACCGGTGGGGAATTCCACCCCGCCCTGAAGCGATGGGTTTTATTATAGCGCGCTTGGCAAAATTGGCTAGATGCTTTTGTAGAATGCTAAGTCTCATTATGAATAAGTATTTTCATAAATCGAAATAGGTTTTTTAACAAGAGCTTACTTGTTGGTTTTAAAAGTGAATGCTATGTTTTTTATAGAAAATTATAAATAAAACAGGTTTTTCATGCAGATTAGAGACGATTATCCATTTAGGAATACTTTATTTATTCAGCATCTCCATATTTTTAGTTATGTATTTATGGCGCTCAGTATTCTTTATTTAATTGCTGCTAACTGGTTGATGCTTCCTGATAGCATTCAACTCATCATTTCACCTGTTATATTACTTGTCACTGCTTGGGTGAGCGTAAAAGATACCTTAAGTGAGGGAGTTCGGCAGAACTTACATAGCATTTGTGGCTTGATGGTCGGTTTGAGTCTGGCTGTAATAGGGCAAGTTTATCAAACAGGTGCAGACAGTTATTTACTTTTCTTGATTTGGACTTTGCTTTTATTGCCGTGGCTATATCGACCAAATATTGGAATCTTTGCTTTAATTTGTATTACAAGCCAACTCGCCCTATTTTTATTTTTTAGACAGACTTTTTGGGCAGAGAAGTTTCCCTACCTGTATCTTTTTGCTCTAAATCTATTAAGTCTTGTGCAGTTTTGGATCTGCCAAAAAAAATATACGGCTTTACGTTTTATTTTTATTGCTTGGTTCGCTGTCATTTCAATAATAGGAATGATCCAATTTTTATCGAATAAAAATTTACCGTATCTGATCTCGGCTTTCTTTCTAGGCGTTATTGCTTTCTATTATTTCTTTAAAAAGAATGATCAGCTATGTGCCAGTTTGATGGCTGCTGTTCTCGGTGTAACCGCAACAATATGGCTTGTAGATGGTATTAATCATTTATTTAAAGATTCTAATGAGTTCATTTTTTTATTGATTGCGGGCATTATTTTTATTTGGTTTGCACTCATTAGTTACTTCTTAATAAGAATTTTTCGCCAAAGTCGTTTTTATGTCATTCCTTTAGCAATTGGTGCTTGGCTTGCTGGTTTAGCACTTGCAGCATTTACACTCGTATTTTGGGAGACTATTTCTTTAATTATTGGAATCATTTTTGTTGTTATAGCTATAACATTACTGACAAAATCTCAAAGCTATTTCATTCGGCAATTTGCATATTGTTTATTTGTGAGTGGGCAGACTGCTTTTTTATTCCATCTTGGTTCTGAGACAAATCAAATTTTATGGGTGTTGATTGCCCAGATTTTTATGTTATGTATCAGTTATTTTCTTAAGCCTCATTGGTTCTTTATTTTAATTCAAATGCTCGCAACTTATGGCATAGCATTTATCTACATACTGCAACTAGACCATTCATTGTGGTCAGTACATCCGACTCAAACTTACTTCAATTTAACTTTACTTAACTATTTAATTTTTAGCTTAGTACTACTAATAGGGAGTAAGGCAGCTATATTGTATGAGCGGAGTATCTTTTTATGCGTACTTGCTGTGATTTTGGTGAACTCATTCTTTGATAATTTTATAGGGTTAGCATTGCTTGATTCGGCTGATCAGTCATCATGGTTTTTCTATGTTTTACCAAGTCTATGGTTATTGTGCTTTAGTTTTTTCTATCTCTATAGGCAACTTCACGCTATAACTTTTTTTGCCTTTTTAATTTTTGGCATAGTACTTATTGCACTCGGCTATTTTGATGTATTCATTCTATTTATAATTTTGACATGGGCCTTAAAAAATAAAGATCGCGTTGTTTACGGTATTACACTTCTTGTGTTTGCTATTGTACTTTGGCAACTTTATTACAGTCTACAATTAAGTTTTCTAGCTAAAAGTGCATCAATCCTAGTGTCAGGAATTATATTGTTGGCCTTATATGGATTGCTCCTACAAGAAGCTAAGAACAATTTTGTTGAGGGAGAAAAGTAATGAAAAAGTATTTCTCTCTTATACTTGCAATAGTCACTGTATTAGTTTTTGCAGGTTTGGTAGCGAAAAATGAATGGCACCTGCATCAGAGTAAAAGTATTTTTATTAAGCTTAAGCCCGTTGACCCTCGCTCCATATTACAAGGGGATTACATGGCGCTGGCGTATGAATTAAATTTACAATCTTTTAAAGCACTTTCAGGAAGCGAAGGTGAAGCTTTAGATCAAGTGATTCTTAATCATGCCAATATTCCAGCAAAAGTTATTTTGGATTCACAAAATCGAGTAGTTCGTACAATTTTAGATACTCACAATTCATTTGCTGGGCAAAGTTTAATTTTAAAAAATCCTGAAAATCGTTTGCAGGCTTTATATCCAGCTTCTCGAAGTTTTTTATTTGCCGAAGGTCTAGCTCAATGCTATGAAAAAGCAAAGTATGCTGAATTTAAGGTAAATACAAAAGGCGAGGCGACTTTATTTGATTTAAGAGGAGAAGAACTACAGCCTTTAAACTGTAAGCAGCAGCGAAGCTGGTGGAAGGGGACTGCTAGGAATTTGTAAAGTCAAATAAAAAAGCCCGTATTTACGGGCTTTTTTATTTTTAAATCTTTAATTAAGCAACTTGTACAGGAATGCAATTCGCTGTGTGGTTGACTGTATTATCTGGGTTTGCATATACCAAACGTGGTTTATGAGCATTTGCTTCAACTTCTGTGAAATCACCAAATGTAGCAATAATAACTAAATCGCCTACATCTGCTTGGTGAGCAGCACCACCGTTTACTGAAATAATGCCAGAGTTGTCTTCACCACGAATCGCGTAAGTTGTGAAGCGCTTGCCATTAGTTACGTTCCAAACGTGGATTTCTTCGTATTCACGAATACCAGCTAAATCCATCAATACGCCATCAATTGCACAAGAACCTTCATAGTGAAGTTCAGCATGGGTTACAACTGCACGGTGAATTTTGCATTTTAATAAACGAGATAGCATGGCTAGCGTCTCCTGAGTAGACCTAAGAAGATCTTATAGTGAAATCTTTTGCCTTTGCCATTCGGGCAAGGTGGCTGATGCGCATTTTGCTCCTAAAAAAGCAAGATAGCAAGCTTGATTGTTCAACAATTTAAGCTGGTTTATACGCATTAATTTGGTTCATGGCCTGTGATACCTGTCCTTGAACAAGTAGCTTTACTTTAGAAAGAGCATGATCAATTGCTCCATCCATCAGGCTTTGTTCACTACTTGGTGCTTTTCCGAGTACATGCCCAGAAACTCTTTCTTTTGAACCTGGATGTCCAATACCAATTCGTAAACGATGAAAATTTGGACCAATATGTGGGACAATATCACGTAAACCGTTATGACCACCGTGTCCACCGCCTGTTTTGAGACGAATTACACCAGGGTTCATATCAAGTTCATCATGAGCAATCAGAATTGCTTCTGGAGCAATTTGATAGAATTTTGAGAAAGGAACAACACTTTGTCCGGAACGATTCATGTAAGTCGTTGGTAGAAGTAAGCGAACATCATGTCCTTCTATATTACCACGACCACTGATTCCGTGAAATTTTGGATCATTTTTTAATGTAATGCCATATTTATCTGCAAGCTGTTCAACGAACCAGAAGCCTGCATTATGGCGGGTTTGGGCATATTCTGAACCAGGATTGCCCAAACCAACAATTAGCGAAATATTTGACACTAATTTACGCCTTTAAACACTTATGCGCGTTTGAAGTCAGCGTGCATAGGAGTGTTTTTAGATGGGTGACGTTGTAACGCTTGGATTTTAACGTTTTCAACTTTGTCGCCCACTTTGATTTCTACAACTTCTTCAAAGAAAGCATTGTTTTCTAAAGCTTTTACAAGCTCACGAAGTTCTAAAGTAACAGTTACAGGCTCAGCGTTACCACCGTAGATGATAGCTGGAACTAAAGATTCGCGACGAAGGCGGCGGCTCGCACCTTTCCCTTGTTTGTCTTCAGCACGCGCTTGAGCGTTGAATACGAAGTTTGCCATGAGATAAATCCTCATTAAAGATTAAATAAACTAAACTTGCGACCAGTTTAGTGATAGAAAACCCCAGCCAAAGCCAGGGTTAAGAAAAAGCTGCAATATTATAAACTATCGAACATCGCGCTGATAGACTCTTCGTTATTAATACGACGAATCGTTTCAGCAACCATGCTAGCAACAGAAACTTGACGGATTTTGCCCAAAGTCAATGCTTCTTCAGAAAGAGGAATTGTGTCAGTTACAACTAACTCATCAATGACTGAGTTGCGTAAGTTCTCAATTGCTTTACCTGAAAGTACAGGGTGAGTTGCATAAGCAACAACACGACGTGCACCAAATTGCTTAAGTGCATCAGCTGCTTTACACAATGTACCGGCTGTATCAACCATATCATCTACAATAACGCAATCACGATCTTTTACATCACCAATCAAGTGCATAACTTGCGACTCATTGGCTTTTTGACGACGTTTGTCGATGATTGCTAAATCGATGTCACCCATCTGTTTGGCAACAGCACGTGCACGTACTACACCACCAACGTCAGGAGAAACCACCATAAGGTTATCATGTTGTTGTTGACGTAAGTCAGCAAGCAAAGCAGGAGTACCGTAGATGTTGTCGACTGGAATATCGAAGAAACCTTGGATTTGGTCAGCATGTAAGTCAATCATTACAACACGGTCAATACCAACAGTGGTAAGCATGTCTGCAACAACTTTAGCTGTAATCGGCACACGTGCAGAACGTGGACGACGGTCTTGGCGAGCATAACCAAAATAAGGAATAACAGCGGTAATACGACCAGCACTTGCACGACGCAATGCATCTGCCATTACCAAGATTTCCATAAGGTTATCATTGGTAGGAGCACAAGTAGGCTGAACGATAAATACGTCTTTACCACGAACATTTTCAGTAATTTCTACTGAAATTTCTCCATCAGAAAAGTGACCGACTGATGCAGCACCTAGAGGGATATGTAAGTGACTTACGACTTTTTGAGCGAACTGTGGATGAGCATTTCCACTAAAAACGACAAGATTGGGCATGAAGCACCCTTGGCGGTTGGTATGTAATGAAATAGATGGCAGGGGCGGCTGGATTCGAACCAACGGATGCCGAGATCAAAACCCGGTGCCTTACCACTTGGCGACGCCCCTAATGCGGCAGAACTTTAATATTTTTGCAATGCAATGTCAAGAATAATCAACAAAAAGCAAGGCAATTAAGTCTGTCTTTAAAATAAGAGAATGGCAGGGGCGGCTGGATTCGAACCAACGGATGGCGAGATCAAAACCCGCTGCCTTACCACTTGGCGACGCCCCTAAATTCGATGATATATATGATGGCAGGGGCGGCTGGATTCGAACCAACGGATGGCGAGATCAAAACCCGCTGCCTTACCACTTGGCGACGCCCCTAATATAATCATCATTACAGGTGAAATTGGCAGGGGCGGCTGGATTCGAACCAACGGATGGCGAGATCAAAACCCGCTGCCTTACCACTTGGCGACGCCCCTAACTTGCAACTTTAAAATGGTGTAAAGGAGATTCTTTTAAACTATGTACCAAGTAAGCTTTACATGGTGCATGTTTAAGAATGTCATCAACATTCATTTCATCGGTCACTTCAGTAAAAACACAAGCACCTGTACCTGTAAGCTTTGCATGACCAAATTGATCAAGATATTGCATTGCTTCTTCAACTTCGGGGTATAACTTTCTAGCCAAAGGCTCAAAGTTATTTCCAAAATTAGAAGGTTCTAACTGATAGGCGCAAAATTTAGTGGTCTTAGTGTCTCTTGTCAATGTTTTTTGTGAAAAAAGCAATTGAGTGCTGATAAAACAATCAGGTTTTAAAATAATGAACTGTTTTTGATCTAAGTCTATGAATGTTAAATGTTCACCAATACCTTCAGCCCATGCATTTTTACCATAAATAAAAATAGGAACATCTGCACCAAGTTTTACACCATAGTCTGCAAGCTCTGCCTGAGTCAGGCCACATCCCCATAATTGATTTAAAACGATAAGTGTTGTGGCAGCGTTCGAAGAACCTCCGCCTAGACCTGCACCCATTGGAATATTTTTTTCAATTTTGATGTGTAGACCACAAAGCTTTTTTGCATGCGGTTTAAGAATTTGAGCAGCTCGATAAATCAGGTTCTGCTCAAGTTGAACCTCACCTAAACCTTCAATTTTGATTTCATCTTTCTCAATAGGAGAAAAAGTCATCCAGTCATATAAATCAATGAGTTGGAAAATGGTTTGTAGTTCATGGTAACCATTTTCACGACGTCCTGTGATATGTAAAAACAGGTTGAGCTTGGCTGGGGAAGGAACTCGAATCATAGATTTATATAGTTAGGTTTAACGGTTTTGGATAACCATTGTAATACGGTTTTCTTTATCTTCAGCAAGAGGTTGCTTTAAAACCAATTTATTTGGCAAAGTTTGTTCGCCATCATAACTAAAATTAACCGTCCAGCCATCTTCGATGAGTTGGCTCACACGATTTGCATTATCTTTGCTAATTTGGGCATTTAAAGTTGCTGGCTTTGCTAAAATCCAACTGGTTAAATGAGTAATCGGCGCTTGCCAACCAGTAGCACGTTCTAAAAGTTCTTCAGGGGATGCCGCTGTAATAACGCCAGTTTTCGCACTGTTTAAAGTGACTTCACCCGGTTTTCCCTGAATTTGTGTTTTTCCAACACCTAAAATGCCACTTAACTCGATATCGAAATTATCTTGCTGTTGAACCCATGTGAAGAAGGCACTACCATTTTGTTGTGGAGTACGTACGCCAATTTTACCTTGTAAATTGAAGTGTTTTTCATCTTGCACTTGGTGGGTAACTGCGGGTTTAGGCTGAGTAAAATGCTGACAACCGGTTAAAAATAACACACTTGATCCACAGATCGCTGTGCACAGTTGGGCAAGTTTGCTCATAAATTTAACTCTTTTTTGCAGATGTAGGTAAAATTAACGCATCAAGCTGATGTAATTGTGGATCATTCGCGTGTTTTTGTTTCAGTTGTTGTAACACAGCACTAAATTCAGTTAATGATCCTTGCATATACAGTGCTTTAGCGTAACGAATCCCAATATTTATGTTATGACTAAGCTCATAAGCTTTGCCTAAAGCTTCGGCTGCGCCCTCATAATCATTTTGTAAAAATGCGATATAACCTAGCGTATCCAAAATGGAAGCTTGTTCTGGTGCATATTCCAATGCTTGTTCAGCATATTGTCGTGCTTCTTTTAATCTGCGGTTTTGCAAAGCCAGCGTATACGCATAAGCATTCAGATAGGTCGGGCTATTGGGTTCTAACTGCAATAATTGCTTGAGTGTTTTATCGAGTTTATCGCGGTCAGTATAAGGGTCTAATAATAAAACTTCTGCATAGATGAGTTCTGGGTCATCCGGTAAATTTTTGATTGCTTCATCTAATAAGTTTAAGGCAGCCTTTTTATTGCCCATTTTCTTTAAAATTTCGGCTTGGGCCTGATAAAGAAAACTTGCATGCTGCGGATAATTAACTCGCTCTTGAGTTAAAAACCGTAAAGCATCGTGTAAATTTTCTTGTTTATCATAGATGGCAATTAGATTACGTCTGGAAACAATATAGAGACTACCATCTACTAAACGGTAATAGGCTTTGGCGGTTTCGTAATGCTGTTTTCGTTCTGCATTAATGGCTAAGTAGTAATATGCTTCATTCTGATACTTTGCAGAGTTGCGTAAATCAACCAAATATTGTTCAGCTTTATCATATTGCTTCAGGTCAATACTGGTTAAGCCTGCAATGAACAGCGCCTCTTCAGCACGAGGATTACTCTCAATAATTTTTTCTAATTTTTCAAGAGCAAGCTGAGGCTGATTAATCTGAATGAGATAACGTACTTCAGCTAAGCGAATATCTAGATTTTTCTTATATTTACGACTGGATTTTGCATACCATTTTAAAGCACCTTCTTGATCACTTAGGGCAATCAATAGGTTTGCTTTCATCAAGATAAAGCTGGTTACTTTAGGGCGACGGCGTAGTGCACGGTTAATGGTATTTAAAGCAGGTTCTAATTGCCCATTTTGTGCTTCTAGGTTCGCGATAAGCGCTAAAATAGAAGGATTTTCCTTTTCTGCACTTGAACGTAAAGCGGTTAATAACACTTCTCGATCTTGTGCATTTTCAGGTGCAATACTTGCCAAAATTTGTTCAAGATCGGCAGTTGGATCAATTTTTAAAATTTTATCTAAAGTTTCGGCAGCAAGCTGATATTCATGTGTTTTTAACGCAATATGCGATAAATAAAACAAAGCAGGGACGTCTTTAGGCTCTTGAACCACCCAGTGTGTTGCAATATTCAGTGCAGCTTGTAAGTCATTATATTCAAGTGCAACATCTAGGGCGCGCTGCTTAATTGTTGTTGAGTTGCTTCTAATCGCAAGCACGGTGTAATTGTGTAGTGCTGTAGGAATATCATCGTAAGCTAAGGCAAATTCAGCGACCATACTCTGTTGTAGAGCCTGATCAAATGAATGCACGGCATAGGTCTCTTGCAACGGACGTGCATAGACATATGAGGACATGCTACCTAACAATAAGAATGTGGTAGAATACTGTCTTATCGAAGCACCGTTAAAATTTATACGGCTATTCATTTGACGCAATTTTTATTGATCCAAAGTAATGCTTTTTATGACACCGATGTTGCACAATAGCATAAATTTAGCGAAATGATGATCTGATATGTCTTTCTTTGCATTGGGTGTCAACCATCAAACAGCTTCTGTAGAACTCCGCGAGCAAATTGCTTTCAATGCAGAGCGATTAAGTACTTTGCTTGCCGAGCAACGTTATCACGAGTCTTTAAAAGACTTGGTGGTTGTCTCAACCTGTAACCGTACAGAAGTCTACGCCATGGCGGAAGATGCCGAAAGCCTTCTGAAATGGTTAGCCGATGCCAATAATATTGATGTAAAGCAGTTAATTCATCATGTTTATCGTTACGAAAATGCTCAAGCCATCACGCATTTAATGCGTGTCGCAAGTGGTTTGGATTCACTCATGTTGGGTGAGCCTCAAATTTTAGGGCAGGTGAAAAGTGCTCTAGCATTGTCTAAAGAGGCGCAAACGGTTTCTCCTGAATTAAATAGTGTATTTGAATATGCTTTCTACGCGGCTAAGCGTGTGCGTTCAGAAACAGCTGTAGGTAGCCATGCGGTTTCAATGGGTTATGCGGTTGCACAATTGGCTTTACAGGTTTTTAGTAAACCTGAAAGACTCACAGTGATGGTGGTTGCAGCAGGTGAAATGAACAGTCTGGTGGCCAAACACTTAGCGGAAATGGGTGTAGCCAAGATTATTATCTGTAACCGTAGCCGTGAGCGTGCTGACCAGTTAGCACAAGAAATTGCCCATCGTGTTGAAGTTGAGATTATTGATTTTTCAGCGTTATCAGAAAACTTATATCGTGCTGATGTTGTTTCAAGTTGTACGGGAAGTTTGCATCAAGTTATTGCATATGCAGATGTCAAAAGTGCATTAAAAAAACGCCGTTATCAACAAATGTTAATGGTTGATTTAGCTGTACCGCGTGATATTGACCCTAAAGTGGAATCACTTGATGGTGTGTATTTATACGGTGTGGATGATCTACAAAGTGTAATTGATGAAAACTTGGCTCAACGTCGTCAAGCAGCTGTTGAAGCGGAAGTGATGGTGAATCAGTTAGCAACCCAACTGATCACTCATCAAAAAGTCAAAGAAGCGGGTAGCACAATTCATGCTTATCGCCAACATAGTGAAGAAATTAGTCAACACGAGCTTGCTCATGCATTAGAAGCTTTGCATCATGGTGGAGATCCAGAGCAAGTTCTACAGCAGTTAGCCCATCGTTTGACACAAAAGTTAATGCATCCAACATCTATGTTGCTACGTGAAGCTGCTAAAGCAGAAAACCCTGATCATTTTGAATGGCTACAACAGCATTTACAGGATGTATTTGATCATGAGCGAAAACCAAAACGTTAAGACAGTAGTCTTAAACTGATTTGTTTGGTGAGCTCATTGAGTTGTTGTCTTAAGTTTCTTGACTCAACTAATGAAATTTTAGATTTCAGTTTTTGACGTAAATATCTTTCTTGCAAGCCTAACGCATATTCTTTAGCGAGTTTATCGGCGACTTCAGGTGCCTGAGTTAATGCCTGAATATTGGTTCTTTGCATAATATCTGCAATTTCATGGCAATAACTGCTACATGCACCTAAAACATAATAAGTCGCTAGCTCTTGGTCATCAGGCAACTCATCAAATATACGATTTAAAATTGCTAATATTTTAGCCAATAACTCATCTTGCGGAATATAGGCACGTAATCCTTCAAAATGAATATACAGAAATGGATGGTGCATCAAAATTGCGACAGCAAAGTCTTCATCTTTCGTTTGAATATTAAATGATAACGATGCATCGTGACTAACTTGTGGGGTAAAACGCTTACCTAAACCTAATTTTTCACGGAAAGATTGGGTTAATAGATAACGGAAGGAACCTTGTTTTGGCAATAACTCGGTGAGTTCCCTTAACTCACCCATGACAAGACTCTTGCCTTCAGGCGTACTAATGTCATGTTGACCCGTAAGATGGGCAAAAACAAAATCAGAGAGCAGTGGAGCTTGGTCTAATAGTCTTTGGAAGTTTTCGAGACCTTCACGTCGGATTAGGGAGTCTGGGTCGTGGTCATTTGGCAATACAAAGAACTTAAGTTCACGGCCATCATTTAGGAGGGGTAATGCAATTTCTAAAGTTCGACGTGCTGCTTTTTGACCTGCGATATCACCGTCAAATGCAATGGTAATTCGATTATTTTGCTTAAATAAAATATTAAGGTGTTCAGTATTACTCGCCGTTCCCAAAGTCGCGACAGCACCTGTAATGCCGTATTGCTGTAAAGCAATGACATCCATATATCCTTCAACCATTAACCAGTCATTAGACTTTAATTTTCGACCTTCATAGAGACCATAAAGTAATTGGTTTTTATGGAAAACTTCCGAGTCTGGCGAGTTAATATACTTAGGTTTAATTTCGTCATTGAGTGCACGACCACCAAAGCCAACTACACGGCCCTTAGGGTCTCGAATTGGAAAAATGACACGGTCACGTAAAAGGTCAAAGTCACGACCACTGTCACTTGAACGGATGAGTCCAAGTTGTTTTAAACCATCAATGTCGTAAGGGAAAGCTTTTTCTAAATGTTGCCAGTCTTCTGGAGCATACCCTAAACGCCAGAACTGAATCGTCTGGTCAGTTAAACCACGCTGTTTGAAGTAATTTTTAGCTTTCTGACTTGTTGGTAATTGATGTTCATAAAACTGAGCAACATTTTCCAGTAAGTCATATAAATTACCTTCTTGTACTGGTTCGTCAAAACTAAATGGCTGTTCAAACTGTGCAAATGGATCATCAAAATATACTGGTTCAAGCGTATTGTACTGATCATCTATAGGTGCTTGGGCACTCGGTTCTACAACCGTTTTTTGCGGAACGGGTGGCTTAGTAACTTGGCGGGTATAAGACAGTTTTTTATTATCAGTATTATCTTTGGGTAATTCGATACCCGCATTACTCGATAACTCTTTCATGACATCAATAAAGTTTCGGTTATCAATATCCATTAAGAAGCGGATAGCATTTCCGTTTGCCTGACAGCCGAAGCAGTGATAGTACTGTTTATCGCGATAAACATGGAAAGAGGGGGTTTTCTCTTGATGAAAAGGGCAACAACCAGAATATGTTCGTCCGGTCTTTTTCAATTTCACACGTTGACCAATCAGATCGACAATATCTGTTCGATCTAGAATCTGATCAATCGTATGCTGTGGAATTGCCATAATTCAGATAACCGTGTTTAAACTAATGATGCGATAGGTCAGATTATTCTGACATGATGAACCGAGATATGCCCGATAAATATTTTACTATTTTATAAAAACAAACAGGCAAGTGATATCACTTGCCTGTTTGTTGGTTATTTTTAAGCTTTTATTGCTTATTGAGCAGCGTCATCTGGTTCAGATGAAGATGCTGCAGGTGCAGTTGTTGCACCTTCTGCTGCTTTTTCTGGTTTATCAAGTAAACCGAAGCTTAAACGGTTAGTCCAACTACGTTCAGTTTTTGGAGTCTCAACAGGTGCTTTTGTTGTTTCTTGAGTTTCTTCTTTGCCAGAATTACCAATTAAACCAAAGCTTACACGGTTAAGTAGACTACGTTTAGGTTCTGTTTCAGCAGTTGTCGTATCTGGTGTTGTAGACTTAGATTCACGGCCGAGAATACCCAAGGTAGCACGGTTAATCCAGTTGCCTTCTTTACGAGCAGCACGCATGTTTACTGTGCCATTTTTATTAACCAGACTAGGATAATTAAGCTTTAAAACTTCGATGTATTGTTGTGAAGTTGCCTTGTCACCCAACTGGTCATAGCTGTATGCCAAAGTTGCTAGTGCTTCTGGTACTTGAGGTGTTTGTGGATAGTGTTCAATTACCCATTGTGAACGCTCAGCCGCTGCAACCCATGCTTTACGCTTAACGTTAAAACGTGCTGTATTCATTTCACTTTCAGCAAGCTCTTGACCAATAAATTTCATACGCTGTGCTGCATCGACAGAGTATTGGCTACTTGGGAAGCGACGAATCAAATCAACGAAGTTTTGATAAGCAAGTTTTAAATAACTGATGTCACGGTGTGATTGTTGCAAAGACGTGTAACGCAATAAGCTGTCGTAGTTCATCTCCATATTAGATACGCCACGTACATAGTAAGCATAATCTACATTTGGATGCTGAGGATTTAAACGAATAAAGCGTTCAGCTAGAGCAATCGCCCCTTCATAATCTTTTTGTTTAAATTTTGAATAGAGAAGTTCAAGTTGTGCTTGTTGTGCGTATTGTCCAGTTGGATAATAGGTATCAATCGCTTCTAAAGATTTGGCAGCGTCAAGATATTGACCACGATCAAGAGATTTTTGGGCCTTTTCAAAATATGCCTGTTCGCTAGATTGAGGGCCAGTATCGACCACATCTTTTTTACTTGGATTGCTGCTACAGCCCACAAATGCAGACGCTACACCTAAAGATAAGGCAAGCATCGTAATTTTATAACGTGGTAGCGACATAAAAACTCCTCTGTTATGTTGGGCAATGAGCTACAATTGCGCTATTAAACCACTTTTATCTCAATGATCAAATGACTTCAGCACAATCTTCAAACACAAACTTCTCTGAAACCGACTTCAATTTACTTGAAGATTCTGAGGATGCAGATAACCATACTTCTGATACAACTGCAACACGTTTATCGTTGCAAGTTCAGCTAGATGAAAGCTATTTAGGGCAACGCATCGACCAAGTTGCAGCTATGGTGTGGAGTGAGTTTTCGCGTGAAAAGCTCAAGCAATGGTTGAAGGATGGCCATCTGTTGGTGAATGGTAACATTGTCAAACCTAAGCACCGTTGTGAAGGCACAGAGCTGCTTACACTCGACGTTGAGCTTGAAGCTCAGACGACGAGTCAACCTGAAAACATTCCACTCAACATTGTTTATGAAGATGACGATATTTTAGTCATTAATAAACCAGTAGGGATGGTAGTACATCCAGGAGCAGGTAATACTTCTGGAACTTTAGTAAATGCGTTGCTTTACCATTCTCCAAAATTGGCGGAACTTTCTCGTGCTGGTTTAGTGCATCGTATCGATAAAGATACCAGCGGTTTACTGGTTGTTGCTAAAACGTTAGAAGCGCAATTTTCTTTAAGTAAACAATTGGCAAATAAGTCGGTTTATCGGGTATATGACTTGGTTGTTTATGGAAATATTATTGCTGGCGGTACGATTGATGAGCCAATTAAACGCCACCCAGTTGACCGTGTAAAAATGGCGATTTTGCCGGGCGGGCGTGATGCGGTGACTCACTATAATGTAAAAGAGCGTTTTAAAGATTTTACTCGAGTTCAAGCGCGTCTTGAAACAGGCCGAACTCATCAGATTCGTGTGCATTTTAGTTATATTGGTTACGGCTTAATTGGTGATCAGGTTTATATGAACCGTGTACGTGTGCCTGCTGGTGCATCTGAATTACTGATTGAAACTTTACGTGGTTTTAAACGCCAAGCATTGCATGCAGCTAAGTTAGGTTTAAAACATCCGCGTACTGGTGAAGAAATGTTATTTGAAGCACCATGGCCTGAAGATTTTACTCAGTTGGTTAATGTGTTACGTTCAGAAAACGCTGCATATTAAGGACATGTATATGGAATTTGTTCAAGGTTTACCTCAAGGCGTATTTGTAGGGCAGACACGTATTCAACATCCTTTGGCTTTACCAACGGATCAAAACGAATTAACAGGTTTTAATCTTGCTTTACATGTTAAAGATGAAGCTGGTCGCGTTCAGCAGCATCGAATGATGCTGCTAGAAGAGTTTGCTCAGTTTGGCGTTAAGAAAATGACGTGGATGACCCAAACGCATAGTACGATTTGTCATACGGTAAATGAACAAATTCCCTTTAAAGCTTTAATCGGCGATGGCTTGGTTACTCAAACCAAAGGTCATGCATTAATGATGATGACAGCCGATTGTTTACCTGTAGTCCTTGGTAATGCTGGGGGCACTGAAGTTGCCAACTTACATGCAGGATGGCGTGGTTTGGCGGGTGGTATTATTGAAAATACAGTTGCTGCAATGCAAAGCCCACCAACATGGGCATGGTTAGGAGCTGCAATCAGTCAACCCTGCTTTGAAATTGGAACTGAAGTAAAAAAAGCCTTTTGTGATAAATATCCTGAATTGGAAACTGCATTTATTGATGGAGCGGCTCCAAATAAATTTCACGCAGATTTATACGCGATTGCTCGTTTTATTTTGCAAAGACTGGGTGTTAAGCAAGTTTTAGGCGGCGATCAATGCTCATATCAACAGGGTGATGAGTATTTTTCTTATCGCCGTGATGCTAAAACGGGACGTATGGCAACTTTTGTTTTTATTTAGTTTATAAAAATCGTATTTCATTTTAGAAGTACGATTGTTGTGTTATCACTCTCTTATGTTATTTAGATTTTAAAATGGCATAAGAGAGTTTTTTATTTTTGTATTTTCAGTACTTACTAAAATAATTCGTTAAAAAGCTAGTCTTTGATATTTATAGATCATGGTTTAGCAAGTTTTAATAAAATGATAAAATACAAAAAATCGCTCAAAAAATTAAGCTTATGTCTTTGCCTGAAAAACATCTCTCTATTGTCTATCACAGCCCCTATGGTCATACCGCAAAGGTAGCATCTGCTATTGCTGCTGGTGCAGAGGTGATGGGTATTAAAGTACATGTGATGAATATTGAGCACATTGACTGGGATGTTTTAGATGCCTCACAGGGTATTATTTTTGGCTCGCCAACGTATATGGGAAGCGTAACTGCCGATTTTAAAAAGTTTATGGATAGTACATCTAAACGTTGGAAAAATCGTTTATGGCAAGGCAAGTTAGCAGCAGGTTTTGCTAATTCGGGTGGTTTGAGCGGTGATAAACTTGCAGTTTTGCAGCAGATTAATATTTTTGCGATGCAGCATGGCATGCTGTGGTCAGGGTTGCCTTTAATGACAACAGGTCATACCGAAACTGATTTAAACCGTTTATCAAGCTGTTTAGGTTTAATGACTCAGTCAGATAATGCACCTGTTGAAATTACACCGCCACAAGGTGATTTAGATACTGCAAAATGGTTTGGTGAGTATATTGCTGGATTGCTTCACCGATTGGGTTGAAATAAGTTTTTGATTAAAAATAAATAAATTTTATAGTTTATTTTAATTACAAAAAAGTTGTGTTTTTTTTGTTCTTTTTTGATTATTTTTTACCAAATGGTCTATTTGGACAATGATGTCTAAATACTAATAAGTAAAAAAACGGAATAATCATGAAAAATTTGTTAACAGCTCTTTGTATAACATGGAGTACTTTGAGCTATGCTAATTTAGAATCTGCGAATCTTATTCCACTAAATGATACAGAACTTTCTAAAGTCGAAGCGCAGGCTTTATTTTCATTTACCTATACCGATCCAAAACAAACAGATGCTTCTATGGCCCAACAAAATATTGGTTTTTATAAATTAGGTTTAGAAGCTGATCTTGAATTAAACGCCAATATTAATAAGTTGCAGTTAGGTTGCGGTGGGGTAAATGGTTTAGCTGGATGTGATATTGATATTGATAATTTAAGTTTAAGTGGTTTAAGTGATACGAATGATGGCCGAGCTTCTTCTTCTGCTGTTTTCAGTAATCCATTTATTGAATTTGCGATTAAAAATCCAGACAGTGCAGCATTAAGAGAAATTAAAGGTTTTCGTTTAAGTGCAGAAAAAGTGATGGGATTATTGACCCTTGGGCTTGAAAACTCGGAAACACCAAATGGAATTAATAGTTTAAGTGGTTATTTAAAAATTAAAGATACAACTGGCTTAGCATATACTGCAGCTAGAAATATGTCTTATCAAGATACAGGTAAGACAATAGATGGTACTGTTAATGCATGTCTTTTAGTATGCTTGCCTCTAGGATTTAACTCATCTGATTATAATTTACAATTACAACAGACTACTGCGCCTATAGTAATCAATGGGCAAGTCATATCTGGTTCAAGAATGAATAATGTCATGCTCAATGGTATTGCAAATATTGATCAACTTAACTTTTCTGGAGATTTGAAAGCATCGATCAATGCGGCATTAGGGTTACTAAATTTACAAAAAAATGTAACGGGTAGTATTACAGGGTTAAGAGCAGCTCTTACGGTTGATCAAAATTTAGGATTTATTCATAAAATTGAGTTAAATAATCCATTCTCTCTTTCTTTACAAACACAAAAAATATTCTGGCCAGGTGCAGATGCAGCAGCTGAGAGAGGATGGTGGATGGCTTTTGATGATGAAATTGATATTGGAAACGTTACGCCAAGTAAGCAAATTGAAATTACCAATGATGTTTTAAAGCAGGTAGTTGACCCAATTAGTAATTATTTAACTGCAAATCCAGTAAGGTGTAATGTACTTAACTGTTTATTTGGCGAAGATTTAGCGGTGGGAGAGGTGAAGTTACCCAATACTATCGTAAATTTTCCATTAAAAGACTTGCAACTTAAAAACCAGGCTTTTGCACCAAACTGTCATGGTAGTTTGAAATTCTGCTAAATTTAAGATGAAATAAAAAAACCTTTAAAGCGAGCTTTAAAGGTTTTTTTATTATTTATGAAATATACGAGCTTTATCACGTTGCCAGTCACGATCTTTTTCAGTCGCACGTTTGTCATGAAGCTGTTTACCTTTCACAAGCGCAATTTCAAGTTTAACCAGATGACCTTTCCAGTAACATGCTAATGGAACGCATGAATAACCTTTTTGGTTTACTGAACCTGTTAGCTTTTCAAGTTCACGGCGAGATAATAATAATTTACGTGTACGTGTAGCTTCCGGCACGATATGTGTAGATGCAGAAAGGAGCGGTTGAATTTGTGCACCAAATAAGAATGCTTCACCGTTTTTAAAAATGACATAACTTTCTGTCAAACTCATACGACCAGCACGTAAAGACTTTACTTCCCAGCCGAGTAAAGACATGCCAGCTTCAAATTTTTCTTCGATAAAATAATCATGACGGGCACGTTTATTTTGTGCGATGGTTCCGCCATTATGTTTCTTTACTACTGTTGCTTTCGCCATAATTCAAACTTCCACAATTGTCCCTATTGTGCCGTAAACTGATGCCAAGGTGAAGTTTTTTCCCACATATCAATATTTCGCCTCATGTATAACTTTTGCTAAAATAGGCGCACAATACAATTAGAGTACTAGCGGATGTCTAAAACGCGTGTAATTTATCCTGGAACATTTGACCCTATCACGAATGGGCACGTTGATTTAGTTACTAGAGCATCAAGAATGTTTGATGAAGTTGTAGTAGCGATTGCAATTGGACATCATAAAAACCCTTTGTTCAGCTTAGAAGAAAGAGTCGCACTGGCGCAATCATCATTAGGCCATCTATCAAATGTTGAGTTTGTAGGTTTTGATGGTTTGTTGGTTAACTTTTTTAAAGAACAAAAGGCCACAGCAGTACTTCGTGGTTTAAGAGCAGTTTCTGACTTTGAATATGAATTTCAACTGGCCAATATGAACCGTCAGCTTGATCCACATTTCGAGGCGGTGTTTTTAACACCTTCTGAACAGTATTCTTTTATTTCTTCGACATTAATTCGAGAAATTGCTCGTTTAAAAGGAGATGTAACCAAGTTTGTTCCGCAAGCTGTGGTTGAAGCCTTTGAACGTAAACATCAACAAGGTTGGTAACGTGTCGTTATATATCACTGATGAATGCATAAACTGCGATGTTTGTGAACCAGTTTGTCCCAATGAAGCGATCTTTATGGGCGAAGTGATTTATGAAATCAATCCGGATTTATGTACAGAGTGCGTTGGTCACCATGACCAGCCACAGTGCCAATTATTTTGTCCAGTAGACTGTATTCCAAAAGATCCGCAGCATGAGGAAACGGAAGAACAGTTACTCGACAAATATAAAAGATTAATTGCTCAAAAAAGCACAAGCAATTAGTCAATAAATTTGTTAATATGCGCCCTCGAAGTGAGCCGGATGGTCGCTGCTGTGGAGGTCTCCGTGACTGAAGCAGGAGAGGAAAGTCCGGGCTTCATAGGGCAGGGTGCCAGGTAACGCCTGGGCGGTGAAAGCCGACGGAAAGTGCAGCAGAGAGTAGACCGCCTCATTCGTGAGGTAAGGGTGAAAGGGTGCGGTAAGAGCGCACCGCGTGTCTGGTAACAGTTCACGGCATGGCAAACCCCACCAGAAGCAAGACCAAATAGGAATCCTAGGTGCGGCCCGTACTGGATTCGGGTAGGTCGCTTGAGCGTATGAGTGATTGTACGCCTAGAGGAATGACCATCCTCGACAGAACCCGGCTTATAGGCTCACTTCACCTCATTTTATTGAAAATTTTTCTTGACGCGCGGTTAAGAAGCTAAGATAATGCGCGCACAGTTTACGGCTATGTAGCTCAGTTGGTTAGAGCACCGCACTCATAATGCGGGGGTCACAAGTTCAAGTCTCGTCATAGCCACCATTTTACAGACCACGCTCCTGCGTGGTCTTTTTTTATGCTTGTTTTTTGATTAAACACAGTTTGTAAAGACCGACTTCATACTTCTGGCATTGTTTGTCTAAGCCAATTTCTTCATGTTCTTATAACACTTAACAAGGATGTTGAAGATATGAAAAGGTCATTATTATTTTTAGGAATTCTAAGTTTAACTGCTGGAACACAAGTCTCTGCAGCTGATTTGAGTTGGGGTGATCCAACTTTAGATTCGGGTCAATTTAAAGTATCTGGTGCAGTACGTTCTCGCTATTTACATAAAGATTATGTGGTCAGGGCCAATGAAGGTTCCCAAAATGATGACTGGCGACTTACTGATATTAAATTAGTGTTAGGTTATGAAAACCCAAACTGGATTGCAGGAGCAGATGCTCGCTGTTATCAATATGATCGCTTGTGTGATGCGATTTTTCTAAAAAAAGCTTGGATAGGGTATAAGTTATCTGACCAACAAAGGGTCACGGCAGGTTTGCAGCCTGTTGATTTTGGCTTTGGTGAATTTTGGGGGAATAGTTATTACGAAACGCTTTTAAATACTGTTGGTTTAGAAGATATCGATAATCTGGGGATTAAATATAAATTTGCAGATGACAAATACAATTTAACCTTAGGATTCTATCCAACTGATGGAGGAAATTATAAGGGGACATCAAAAGACTCAAGCCGATATAGTGGTAATTTCGTTGAAGCTGATGATTTAACTACAGGAACCAATATTGAAGAAAAAAATATGTGGATTGCGCGGGCCTCTAGAAAATTTGAACTTGATAAAGCTCAAAAACTTTCAACCGAGTTAGGTGGTTCAGTTTGGTATTCTGATTTAGAAAATAAAAGAACAGATGAAGATGGACATCGCAAATCATGGAATGTATTTGCTCAAACGCAATATCAAGCATGGCAATGGATGTTCTTAGCAGGTAAGCAAGATGTCACTAATGGCGATAATTTATTGCCAAATAGCTCAACCATTGGAGCATTTGATTACCCGTATCAAGTTGCTAACAAAGGCAAATATCTGGTCAATGAAATTAACTATACCTTTGCTCAGCCATTCCACAAACTTGAAAATATTAAGCCCTATATCTCTCATAGCCGCTTTTTCAAAGATGAGGATGGATATAAAGACTCTGAGCGTTTAATTGCAGGCGTTTATTTTAATTACAAAGCCATTGGTATTCAGGGTGAATATATTATGAGTAAAAACGATCCAATGGTAGGTGGTGGGGCGAATGGCCTTGCACAAGGTAGCAGTAATGATTGGGATAAACTGTTTTATCTTTCAATTGGATATTATTTCTAAAAGTTAAAAGTAAACTATTGCCCTAAGTGAACAGGCCCACTTAGGGCTTTTTTTATAGAAAGACTTTTTCAGGCGGTGGTTCTCGTTTGACCGCTGGTGAAATGAGTTGACCACGGCTTAGGTTTTGCACATGTTGCAAGCGATTAAGTAATTCATTTTGAATGAACAGAATACAGGTTTGCAGTTTGGAAGAGCTTTTGAGTCGTGAAGGATAAACTGCCCAGACATCTGCATCTTGCCAATACTCAGGCAAAATGTGCTGAAGTTGACCGGTAATTAATTCATCTGCAACATCCCAAATTGACCGGAAAATAATGCCGTGTCCTTCTATGGCAAGCTGATGAATAATCTCGCCGTTATTAGAAACAAAACGAGGTTTGATATGCACGGAGACATCTTCAGAAGCATGTCTAAATTTCCATAATACAGACGATTGATCACGCTCACTAATCGTCAAACAATCATGTGTTTGCAAATCTTCAATGCTGTCTGGTACGCCGTGTTTAAGTAAATAACTCGGCGCCGCACACAAAATACGAAAGTTAGAAGCCAGCTTCTTCGCAATCATGTTTGGCGCAATTTCATTACCAATTCTAATGTCTAAATCAATGCTGTGTTGAATCAGGTCTTTAGTATTGTCGATGGTGTCAAAATGTATTTGAAGCTTTGGATAAAGCATCATTAATTTAGACAAAATTGGTGCGATATGTTTTCTGCCAAAACCAAAGCTACTAATAATATCCATACGACCCGTAGGTGTACTGAGCGGGTTATTGACCAGTTCACAAACTTCATCAAATTCCTCAAGAATATTTGAAACTCTCTCAAGAATAAGTTTGCCATCTTCCGTCAGGCTAACGTGACGTGTACTGCGATGAAAAAGTTTGCAGCTTAAGGTGTTTTCTAAAATATTAATTCGCTTGCTAATAAAAGCTGGCGATGTCCCAAGTTCCTCAGCAGATTCGACAAAACTTTTTAGTTTGGCGACTGTGCAAAAAACCTTTAAATCCGATAGGTTAGGTAGATTATTCACGATCCGTGTCCATTGGAGTGATAGTTCCGTTGTTGATCATTTTTGCTTAAAACATCATGTTTAAGCCATACAAGGATATTAGTCGAAGGTGTGAAGGAAGCTTATGGCAAAAATATATAAAGTTGCCACGATTGCAGGCGATGGCATTGGTTTAGAAGTTCTACCAGAAGGCATTAAGGTTGTAAAGGCAGCAGCAGAGAAGCATGGCATTGAGCTTCAGTTAGATGCTTTCGATTGGGCAAGCTGCGATTATTACCTTGAGCACGGCAAAATGATGCCAGATGACTGGTTTGAAACTTTGCAGGGCTACGATGCAATTTATTTTGGCGCTGTAGGCTGGCCAGATAAAGTGCCTGACCATATCTCGCTTTGGGGTTCGCTACTTCAGTTCCGTCGTGGTTTTGACCAATATGTGAATTTACGTCCAGTGCGCTTAATGCCAGGTGTGAAATGTCCATTAGTAGGTAAAAAACCAGGCGACATCGATTTTTACGTAGTTCGTGAAAACAGTGAAGGTGAATACTCAGCCATTGGTGGTAAAGCTTTTGAAGGAACAGACCGCGAGTTTGTTTTACAAGAAGCCGTATTTACACGTCATGGTGTAGACCGAATTTTGCGTTATGCATTTGAGTTTGCAAATCAGCGTGATGCGAAAAAAATTACCGCAGCGACCAAGTCAAATGGTATTGCAGTGAGCATGCCGTACTGGGATGAACGCGTTGATGCGATGGCAAAACAATATCCACAAATTCAGGCTGATAAACAGCATGTTGATATTTTAGCGGCGCGTTTTGTGTTGCAACCTGAGCGTTTTGATGTGGTTGTAGCATCCAATTTATTTGGCGACATTCTTTCCGATTTAGGTCCTGCATGTACGGGAACCATTGGTTTGGCTGCTTCAGCAAATTTAAACCCAGAAAGAAAATTTCCATCATTGTTTGAACCTGTACATGGTTCAGCACCAGATATTTACGGTAAACAAATTGCCAATCCAATCGCTGCGATTTGGTCGGGTGCCATGATGTTCGAATTCTTTGGTGAAGAAGACGAACGTTGCATTCAAGCAGGTCAGGACATTATGCAGGCGATTGAGCATGTATTAATTAATGGGCCAAAGACAGCCGATATCGGCGGTCAGGCAAAAACTTATGAGGTAGGAGATGCAATTGCATCGTGTGTAGCCCAAATTAAAATGGACGTGTTCGCTATGGAATAACGCCATCCAAAAATGGATGTATGGATATGGATAATCAAAACACAAAAATTTATACGGATAAAGTTCTTGCCGTAACCAGTTTACTGTTTGTATTTATTTCAGTTGCTGGTTTGGCGATTTATTCGCAAGAGTCGATAAAGATTGCTGCAACATGGATGCAGTGGACGACATCGGTATTTACAACCCCTGTATTACTGTTTGCTTTTTTAGCCATTATTTTTACTTTTGGTCTAGCTTTTAGTAAATACGGCAAAATCAAACTAGGTGAAGGAAAGCCTCAATATACCACGATGTCATGGATTTTTATGTTCATCTTGTCAGGTATTGGATCTTCTACACTGTACTGGGGCTTCTTGGACTGGGCTTACTATTATCAAACTCCGGGTTTGAGCTTACCGCCTGAGTCAGCAGAAGCATTGAAATATAGCGTGGCTTACTCGTTTTTTCACTCAGGTTTAAGTGCATGGGCAATTTATGCTTTGGCATCAATTTCTTTGTGCTACAGCTATCATGTGAGAAAAAATAAAGGCTTAAGTTTGGCATCTGTGATTGAAGCTGTGACAGGCTTTAAATCAACCGGCGTGGTTGGACGTTTAGTTGACCTTATGTTCTTGCTTTGCATGTTTGGTGCATTGACGATTTCGCTAGTACTCACCGCCGTGACATTTACCAATATTTTGTCGCAGCTCACAGGTATTCCAAATACCTTTATGACTAAGGTCATCATTATTTTGGGTGTTTCGGTTCTGTTTGCACTTAGTTCGTATGTGGGTATGGATAAAGGCATGCAACGTTTAAGTCACATGGTGTGTTTAGGCGTGGTGTTATTTGCGATTTATGTACTGTGCTTTGGTCCAACTCAATTCATTTTGAATAACTCATTGATGAGTTTCGGGTTAATGGCAACCAACTTTGTTGATATGAGTCTGTTTACCGACCCAATGGGCGATGGCAAGTTTACTCGTGAATGGACTGTATTTTACTGGTTATGGTGGATTTCATATGCACCGGGTGTGGCACTGTTTGTAACACGTGTTTCTAAAGGCCGTACCATTAAAGAAGTGATCTTTGCCATGGTGATTGGTGGCAGTGTTGGTCTTTGGTTCATCTTTGGTGTGTTTGAAAATTACAGCGTTTATAGCTTTATTCATGGGGCTGTAAATGTACCGCAAATTTTAAGTCAACAAGGTGGTGAGGTTGCAATTGGACAATTGCTCAGCCTGTTACCTGCTGGAAAACTCATGATGTGGATTTTCCTCGGCATTATGGTGGTGTTCTTGGCAGCACATATGGATGCGGTTGGGTATGCGGTTTCAGCAACATGTACACGTGGTTTAAGTGAAGGGCAAGATCCATCGCCAAACGCACGTCTGTTCTGGTGTGTCATGCTGACTCTAGTTCCAATTGCCATGATCTTTAGTAAGGCACCTTTAGACACCATGAAAACGGCAACTATTGTGACAGCTTTACCATTCATCGTGATTATTCTGATTCAGACCTATGGCTTAGTGAAATGGCTCATACAGGATTATGCCAAAGTCCCATCACATTTAATTGAGCAACAAGGTTATGATGATGCGGAAATTGGTTTAAACCAGTCTCAAGATGAACATGCAAAAAGGATGCAGCTTGAGCTTGCAAGCTCAATCAAACTGGATAGAAAAACCAGCTAGAGGGAACGGTAATGACTACACATGAACAGACCACTTATGCCTTAAGTGAAGAAATGCAAAGCCTTGTGTATTGGAACAGCATTTATTCACCAGCAGATACCGATATTGACTCAGTCCGTGCGGCTTATGACGCGATGTGCCGACACTACACTTTGCCACGTGATGGCAAGATTGCAGTAGAAGATCACTTTGTTGCAAATGATGAGCATCAAGTTCCTGTTCGTGTGTATTTACCAAAAACAAATCGACCTGAGTCTGGTTGGCCATGTGTGTTGTATCTACATGGCGGCGGTTGGATGGTTGGTGGGCTCGATTCACATGAGTTTATTACCAGCTATTTGTGTCAGGACTTAAATGCAGTTGTCATTAGCGTAGATTACCGCATGGCACCAGAGCACCGCTTTCCAGCAGCTTATGAAGATTGTTTAGCAGTTTATCAATGGCTTAAAAAGCATGGTTCAACTTGGCAAATCGATAGTGAAAATATCGTTCTAGCAGGGGATAGTGCTGGCGGTAATTTAGCAGCAGCCCTTGCAGTGCATCTACAGCATAGTGGTATGCAAGCTCAAGGACTGGCTTTGGTTTATCCGTGTTTAACTACAGCGCTTGATACACCAGCCGCACAAAAGCATGCCCATGCGCCGTTGTTAACGACAGAAGATATGCATTTTTATTTAAAGGAATATGCACCGAATTCACAAGATTGGCAGGATTTACGTCTAGCGCCTTTATTGGCAACGGACTTTTCAGATATGCCTGCCAGTTTTGTCGCAGTTGCTGAGTATGACCCTTTAAGTGATGACGGTTATTTCCTTACCCAAAAATTGGAACAAGCAGGAATTTCGAGTGAGTTCCATTTAGGCAAAGGTTTATTACATGGCAGTTTACGTCTGATACGTGACTGCCCAGAAGTTCAACAGTTATATCAAAACATGCTGAGTGCGATACGTCGCATGTTTGGCAGTGTCGAAAAGACATCAATTTAATATCGAGTCATTTGGACGAAAAGAATTTAATGGAGTAATAACATGAGTGCAGTTGAAAAATTACCTGAAGATTTTTGCGCAAACCCAGATGTTGCATGGACTTTCCCTAAAGTTTTCTATACTTCATCACAAGTTTTTGAGCACGAGAAAGAATCAATCTTTGCTAAAAGCTGGATTTGTGTTGCACATGGCAGTGAATTAGCACAACCGAATGACTATATTACCCGTAAAGTAATTGGTGAAAATATTGTCATCATTCGCGGTAAAGATAGCGTTTTACGTGCGTTTTATAATGTGTGTCCGCATCGTGGTCACGAGCTTTTAAGTGGCAGTGGTAAAGCAAAAAATGTAATTACCTGCCCATACCATGCTTGGACTTTTAAGCTAGACGGTAGCTTGGCTTTGGCACGTAACTGTGACCACGTTGAATCTTTCGATAAAGAAAACTCAAGTATGGTGCCTTTAAAAGTTGAGGAATATGCTGGTTTTATTTTCATTAATATGGATGAAAATGCAACTTGTGTCGAAGACCAACTTCCGGGCTTTGCAGAGCGTTTAAATCAAGCATGTAGCGTAATTAAAGATTTAAAATTGGCAGCACGTTTTGTGACAGAAACGCCAGCAAACTGGAAAGTGATTGTTGATAATTACATGGAATGTTACCACTGTGGTCCGGCACATCCTGGCTTTGCTGACTCAGTACAGGTTGATAAATATTGGCATACCACACATCAGAACTGGACATTACAGTACGGTTTTGCGCGTTCATCAGAAAAGTCGTTCAAGCTTGATCCATCAGTAACAGATCCTGAGTTTCACGGTTTCTGGACTTGGCCTTGTACCATGTTCAACGTACCGCCAGGCAGTAACTTCATGACTGTGATCTATGAGTTCCCTGTAGATGCAGAAACGACTTTGCAGCACTACGATATTTACTTCACGAACGAAGAACTCACTCAAGATCAGAAAGACTTAATTGAGTGGTATCGCAATGTATTCCGTCCTGAAGATTTGAACTTGGTCGAAAGCGTACAACGTGGTTTGAAATCACGTGGTTATCGAGGTCAAGGCCGTATTATGACTGATAAGCAACGTTCAGGAATTAGTGAACATGGTATTGCTTACTTCCAACATTTAGTGGCGCAGCATCACAAATAAAACAAATGGATTTATTCAGGTGTAAAGATGACTTACACCTGATTCTTCAGTTAGGAAGATGATATGTCGAGTTTACAAAGTACTGAATTATTTCAGCAACAAGCCTACATTAATGGGCGGTGGCTAGCTGCACAGTCAAATGCAACGGTTCCAGTGACTAACCCTGCAACAGGCGAAGAAATTGGCACAATTCCGAATATGGGAGCGGCTGAGGCTACTCAAGCAGTTGAAGCTGCTTATACTGCTTTACAAAGTTGGAAAGCTTTAACGGCTCAAAACCGTGCAGATATTTTATTGGTTTGGCATAAACTGGTTCTCGATCATACTGATGAACTTGCTTTAATTATGACCATTGAACAAGGAAAACCTTTGGCAGAAGCGAAGGGTGAGGTGCGTTATGCTGCGTCATTTATTCAATGGTTTGCC
This sequence comes from Acinetobacter nosocomialis, assembly GCA_025736915.1. Taxonomy (GTDB): domain Bacteria; phylum Pseudomonadota; class Gammaproteobacteria; order Pseudomonadales; family Moraxellaceae; genus Acinetobacter; species Acinetobacter nosocomialis_A. The sequence goes on from CP107049.1 coordinate 2,830,755, forward strand.
GAAGAAGGTAAGCGTATTTATGGCGATGTTATTCCCACTGTAAATAACCAACAGCGTTTTATTATTAGTAAAGAACCTGTGGGTGTGGTGGCTGCGATTACGCCGTGGAATTTCCCAATTGCCATGATTACCCGTAAAGCAGCTCCAGCGTTGGCAGCAGGGTGTACAGTAGTAATTAAGCCTGCTAACGAAACACCTTATTGTGCTTTAGCAATTGCAAAGCTTGCAGAAAAAGCAGGTATTCCGGCTGGTGTAATTAACGTCGTTACTGGTAAATCTCAAGAAATTGGTTCGGTATTTACTTCACATGAAAAAGTGAAGAAATTGACTTTTACTGGTTCAACACCAGTAGGTCGCTTATTAATGCAGCAGTGTTCAAGTACCATTAAAAAATTGGCACTTGAGTTAGGCGGTAATGCCCCTCTGATTGTGTTTGATGATGCCGATTTAGATAAAGCTGTACAAGGTGCGATTTTTGCCAAGTTCCGTAATGCAGGCCAGACCTGTGTTTGTGCTAACCGCATTTATGTACATGACAATATTTATCAAGCTTTTGCCGAGAAGTTTGTTCAAGAAGTACAAAAGTTTAAAGTCGGTAATGGTTTGGAAGATGGCGTACAAATTGGCCCATTAATTAATGAAAAAGCAGTGTTAAAAGCACAGCAGTTAATTGATGAAGCGGTGAGTAAAGGAGCTAAAGTTGCTTGCGGTGGCAAACAACATGCTTTGGGACAAACCTTTTATGAACCATCAGTTTTAACTAACGTTGACCGTACAATGGAAATTGTCCAAGAAGAAATTTTTGGTCCAGTTGCGCCGCTCATTCGCTTTACAGATGAAGCAGATGTGGTTGCTCAAGCAAATGACACTATTTTTGGCTTGGCTGCGTATGTTTACAGCGAAAATATTTCACGTTTATGGCGAGTGTCGGAACAACTTGAATATGGAATGGTCGGTATGAATGCCACAGCAATTTCAAATGAAGTTGTACCATTTGGTGGTGTGAAGCAATCAGGCGTTGGACGTGAAGGTTCAAAATATGGTCTTGAAGAATTCATGACTATTAAATACATGTGTTTAGGGCTTTAAGGATAAGCCCTAACAACAAGAATATGCGGTAAAAGAAGGATTCTAATATGGCTAGTCATTATGAAATGTTCCCAGCAGTTGTTACTCGTGTGGAACAGCTAACCCCTTTAATCAAACGGTTTACGTTCAAACGTCAAGATGGGCAGAACTTTCCTCGATTTAGTGGGGGAAGCCATATTATTGTCAAAATGAATGAGCAACTTTCCAATGCCTATTCATTGATGAGTTGTACGCAAGATCTATCGACTTACCAAGTCTGTGTTCGTAAAGATGTGGAAGGTAAGGGTGGTTCGGTTTTCATGCATGATCAATGTAATGAAGGCTGTGAAATTCAGATTTCAGAACCAAAAAATTTATTTCCATTAGCGGAAACAGGCAATAAACATATTTTAATTGCAGGTGGTATTGGTATTACACCATTCTTGCCACAAATGGATGAGCTTGCAGCACGTGGGGCAGACTTTGAGCTACATTATGCTTATCGTTCACCTGAACATGCGGCTTTACTTGATGAGTTAAAGCAGAAACATGCAGAGCGTGTATTTAGTTATGTTGACTCAGAAGGCTGCACGCTTAACTTAGATCAACTCATTTCATCACAACCAAAAGGCACACATGTTTATGTATGTGGTCCTAAACCTATGATTGATGCTGTGATTGATTGTTGTAATAAGCACCGTTACCGAGATGAATATATTCATTGGGAACAATTTGCCTCAACAGTTCCAGAAGATGGTGAAGCATTTACGGTGGTACTTGCTAAATCTAATCAGGAAATTGAAGTACAAAGTAACCAGACTATTTTACAAGCCATCGAAACATTAAATATCGATGTGGAATGTTTATGCCGAGAAGGAGTTTGCGGTACATGTGAAACTGCTATTTTAGAAGGTGAAGCAGAACACTTCGATCAATATCTCAGTGATGCCGAAAAGGCTTCACAGAAGAGCATGATGATTTGTGTATCGCGAGCTAAAGGTAAAAAACTAGTATTAGATCTCTAATATATTTCTTTGGTTGATCAATTGCTTAAAGTCTTAATTTGCTAAAAAATGAACAAATAATGGTGGTGTGAATCATATTTGTTCATTTGGTAGGCATTAAGAGTTTTGAAGTATTGACCTGCTATACAGAACTATAGATAATGCGCACACAGTTTACGGCTATGTAGCTCAGTTGGTTAGAGCACCGCACTCATAATGCGGGGGTCACAAGTTCAAGTCTCGTCATAGCCACCATTTTAAAAACCACGCTCCTGCGTGGTTTCTTTTTATCTATTTTTTACTCATTAAAATGTTTTTCAATCATATCGAGTGTTTTTGAGCTTTGATAAAAAGGAGCTAAGAGTGCTTGTAGTAACGGTTCCAAAATACCGTGCTCATTGAAGGCATCCATAACTTTCGGATAAAAGCGTAAAGCTTCAGTTTGCAAGTCGGTTTCGGTTAAACCAATCTCACTTAAAACTTCAAATAAACTTTGATCTTTATAAAAGTCATAAAAAACTTCGACGCCATACAAAATAAGATCTTGCATAAATTGCGACTGGCGTAGTTCTTTCCAGTACTCATAAATTAAAACAAAAAACTCTTCAACATCGAGAGGAGTGAGCTGTTTCATAAACTCATACATTTTTTTATGTCTAATATCTTCCCAGACATGACGTACTAAGCTTTCTAAATCTTCAGCCGATAAAAGGCTTAATTCTGTAAGTTGTTCATGAATAAAACTGGCAATCCACGTTTCAAGTTTATGTTCGAGACGTTGCTGCTGTAAAAAAGAGAATTTTTTGAGTTTATGTTGCCATTCAAAATGGTAGTCATTTACTGTCGAGGCAGTTAAAAATTTTGGTAATTTTTGTTCTAGAGCTGATGTCGCAATATATTGGCAAAGCTGTTGAACAGAAGGGCTGGTTCTTAAAAACTCATTCAGATAATGAGGGATATGCTCCATTTCCAAAAACTTGGAAAGCCACATTTCAAACTGGTGATCAGAGACCAAGTCTTGTAGCTGAATTGGAGATTTCATGGCAGATAAATAAATACGCTGTGCAATTTCCCCAATAAACTCAAGTAAGCCAGCGCCAAGCTGCATTTCAAAAGCATAACGTTTCACAACGGCTTGTAATTGTTCTAAATCTACAACTTCATGAAGCTTGATTTCATCAGCATGTTGCATAAACAGTTGGATGAACTGCTGGAAATAAATAGGTGAGTTTTCTATCGATAATTGTTTTTTGAAAAATTCCACCTGCTCAAGCAAAAGTGCTTGAGCAAGTGCTGTGGTTTTTGATGAGTTTTTCTGCTCAGTCATTCGCTGTCCAACCGTTGACAATCGGATAACGTCGTTCGCGACTAAATGCACGAGAAGTAATTCTCGGGCCAATCGCACCTTGACGACGTTTGTATTCATTACGATCAACTAAACGGATGACTTTTTCAACAACTTCTTTATCAAAACCTTTGGCAATAATATCTGCCTGACCTAAATCTTCTTCAATATATGCATAAAGGATAGCATCCAATACATCATATGCTGGTAAAGAGTCTTGGTCTTTTTGATCTGGACGAAGTTCTGCTGAAGGTGGGCGAGTAATGACACGCTCAGGAATAACAGGTGTTTCACTTAAGCTATTACGGTATTTTGCTAGTTCAAACACGATTGTTTTATAAACATCTTTTAGAACAGCAAAGCCACCCACCATGTCACCGTAAAGTGTGCAGTAGCCAACTGAAAGTTCAGACTTGTTACCAGTAGCGAGTACTAAATTACCAAACTTGTTAGATAAGCCCATAAGCAATGTGCCACGAGCACGTGCTTGTAAATTTTCTTCAGTTGCATCTGCTGGTGAATTACCAAAGAATGGATATAGCGTTTGCATGAAGCTATTTACGATTGAGTGAATTTCAGCAATACCGAAAGTCACGCCCATACGACGAGCTTGTTCAGCCGCATCTTCTACACTAATTTGAGAAGTGTAAGTATAAGGCATCATTACAGCTTGTACTTTTTCTGCACCAATTGCATCAACAGCAATAGCAAGTGTAAGGGCAGAGTCAATACCACCAGAAAGACCTAAGATCACACCAGGGAAACCTGAACGTTCTACATAGTCACGCGTTGCCATAACTAAGCCTTGATAGATCTCTGCAAAAGTTTCTAATGCAGGCGCAGACTCGGTAACTTTATAGAGTTTTGTGTCACGGTCAAATTCAGCAATATAAAGGTCTTCTTTAAAGCTTGGAGCTTGTAAAGCAATTTCACCATTTTGGTTGCTGACAAAACTTGTACCATCAAAAATTAAATCATCTTGTCCACCGACTTGGTTGACATAAACAATGTTTAAATGAAGCTGTTTTGCAAGTTCACTTAATGTTTGTATACGATGCTGTGGTTTGCCCACTTCATATGGCGATGAATTAAGCACAAGTACAGTATCAACATTTAATTGGCTTAATTGTTTAACTGTATTGATTGACCAGATATCTTCACAAATAAGTACACCAAACTTATGGCCTAAGTATTCAAACACCAAGTGCTGATGGCCTTTTTGGAAATAACGTTTTTCATCAAAAACGCCATAGTTTGGCAAGTTGTGCTTATTGAAGACACCTAAAACCTGACCGTCTTTCATGACAGCAGCTGAATTATAACGTTCGCCGTCTTCTGTTTGGTTTACGAAGCCGAAAACCATCACAATATCTTTAACTTCACTAAGTTGAGCAAAAGCTTTTTGCATACGTTTATTTAAATTTGGACGTAACAATAAGTCTTCAGCTGGATAACCAATCACAGAAAGCTCAGGAAAAATAATCAGGTCAGCGTCTTGTTTTTTCGCCTGATTTGCTTGCTCAATCATCTTTTGGGTGTTTGAGTCAATATTGCCAATATGCGGAGAAAACTGAGCAAGGGCAACTTTAAAACTTTTCATTCAAACCTAATCCTAGATCATAACGAATATAAATACACATAGCGTTGATTTTTATGAATATAATTTTTCAACGATGTGTATGGCACGATAATAAACAAGTAAAATAGTAAACAAAAATGTCAAGATCAATAATATATACCAATCACATATTTTCTGCGTAAAAATAACGAGATTTTCTGTATACAATAGAAACAAGCTTCATTATTTTTATTGTTTGTATACTGCCTTAACACTCCAAAATTTGGAATAAGTTTTTATACTTATTTTCAATAATTTGACATTAATAAAATTAGATCTCAACTTTATTTTCATATTTTTTTGTTTATAAATTTTCTACCCGTAAGTTAGCAAAAAAAGTTACGTAGAAGACGATCTTGATTATTTAGTTACAAATCAAAGTGAGGTGCACAAATAATATTTGGCAGTTTACCTGAGCAGATATCTCTAGCAATTTCTCCTTGCTGTTCAATATTGTAAGAGCTAAATGCTTTCTGAGGGTGATACGTGTATTTATAAGGATTGTAATATTTAAGGCTCAGATAGTAGGCAGATTGCAGTAATGCACCTTTTAGTAATACATGAATACCTCGCTGGTATTGCATGACATGAGCCAACTCATGAATAAAAATACCCTGAATGAATTTAGACTCTAACGCGTAATTACTACTGTAGTCAGAAATATTGACGTAAATATTTCCATTTGGTGCCATCAAAATTCCATGAGATTGCCAAGGTAAGTAACGAGTAGCAATAATTTTAGGTCGTTCGCAATCTAGCAAATCCCCAAAAACCCTTTGCGCCAAAACCTTTTCTTCAGGCGTAAGAAATCGAATTGGATAGCTTTTTAAGTGACGAAAAATAAAAAGGGTGAAAATAATAAATTGTCGATATATGACAAGTTTAAAAGCGTTGAGAGTGAACATGGTTTTGTTAGTAAATAAGTTCATCTATTGATTTGTAGCATAACATACATCAACTATGAGGATAGACAGACATAAATGACCATTATTTGTTTCTCATACAGCAGTTAGGTTATTTTACTTGGCAAATCTTCCATTTTTAATATCATCATAGGCTTGTAAAATCTCATCATAAGTATTCATTACAAATGGACCATGACCATTAATCGGCTCTGTGATGGGTTGTCCTGTCAAAATAAGTAATTTGCAACTTTGCAGGGCAGTAATAGAAAAGAGCTCTCCTTGGTTTGACATGACTGCTAGGCCTTGTTCTTCTAAGATCTCTTCATCTTTTTGAAATTGTGCCCGACCTGAACGTAAATAAACTAAAGCTGTTTCACCTGATTGAGCAGGGAAGGTGGCTTGCTGACCTGCATGGAGCTCTACATCCAACACAGTAATAGGAGTGTGGGTAAGTGCAGGACCCATAACATGGTTAAACTGCCCTGCAATAATACGTACAAAGCCAGCTTCATTTTCCAGTTTCACCACTGGTATTTCACCTTTCTTTAAACTTTGATAGCGAGGGGAGTTCATTTTATCTGCTGCTGGTAAATTGACCCAAAGCTGAATCATTTCAAAAGCACCACCAGATCGAGAAAACTCTTCACTAAACAATTCCCGATGAATCACACCAGAGGCTGCGGTCATCCATTGCACATCGCCAGCACTTATAAACCCACCTCCACCCGATGAGTCTTTGTGTTCCAATTCACCTGCATAAACAAGTGTTACCGTTTCAAATCCACGATGAGGATGATCATTAACTCCTCTACGTTTTATAGAGGGTGCAATTTTTCCGGGACCCAAATGGTCGAGTAGTAAGAAGGGTGAAAGGGTATTGCCTAACTCATGGTAGGAAAAAACAGAAAGAACTGGATAAAAATCACCGACCGCAAAGCGAGTATCGTTACGATGAATAAAAGCCAGACTTTTCATGCTTTATCCTTTCTGTTGATTGAATTTATAAAAAAGATCAGATGTTTTTATAAGAATGTATTAAGGCTGGTGTAAAAGTCTTTTGCTCTGAATAATAAATTATGAATAGGTTGGGTCAGTAAAATGCATAAGAGAAGGAGGTGAGAGTCCTAGATAATAAAAAACCCCAGTTAAAACTGAGGTTTTACAACAACTAAAATCACAACAGCAAATAAAATTAAGGTTGGCATTTCATTGAAGAAGCGCCAGAACTTATGTGATTTATAGTGAGCATTTCCAATAAGCTTTTTGCGATAGTAACCACAAACAAAATGGTAAACCACTAATAAAGCCACTAATCCAACTTTTAGATAAAACCAAGTGGCTTCATGGTAATGTCGAGTTGCATCGCCCCACTCTACAAGAAAGTGTGCGGTAATTAATGTGGCAATCATAGACGGCCACATAATACCTCGATACAACTTACGTTCCATCACTTCAAAGCGCTGATGACTTGCCGCATCATCACTCATTGCATGGTAAACATAAAGACGTGGTAAGTAGAACAAAGCAGCGAACCAACAAACCACAGCAATAATATGTAATGCTTTTACCCACAAAAAAGCATCAGAAGGTGCATCCATTGTTAATCCTAGGTGGGATTATGCATCCCACTTCTTGAAAATTAGGCAAGCGTTTACACCGCCAAAGCCAAAACTGTTACTCATTACAGTATTCAATTTTGCATCACGTTTTTCAAGCACAATATCAAAGCCTTCAGTACCTTCATCAAGCTCAGTCACGTTAATATTTGGAGCAATAAAGTCATTTTGAAGCATTAATACAGAGTAAATTGCTTCATGAACACCCGCAGCACCCAAGCTGTGACCAGTCATAGATTTAGTTGAGCTTAAAGGTGGCACTTTACCTTCACCAAAAGCACGTTCCATTGCTTTAAGTTCAGTAACGTCACCAGCTGGTGTAGAAGTACCATGTGTATTTACATAGTCAATTTTTTCTACCCCGTGTTGTTTAGCTTCTTCAAGAGCCATCAAGATACAACGAGTCGCACCTTCACCGCTTGGAGCAACCATGTCTGCACCGTCACTGTTCGCAGCATAGGCAACAACTTCAGCAAGAATTTTTGCACCACGTGCCTGAGCATGTTCAAGAGATTCAAGAACAACGAAACCGCCACCACCAGCAATAACGAAACCGTCACGGTCTTTTGAGTATGGACGAGATGCAGTTTCAGGTGTGTCGTTGTATTTAGAACATAAAGCACCCATAGCATCAAACAATAAGCTTTGAGACCAGTGATCTTCTTCACCACCACCAGCAAGCATAAGATCTTGTTTGCCTAATGCGATAAGGTTATATGCATAACCAATTGCATCTGCAGAAGTTGCACAAGCACTTGCGATTGAGTGAGCAATACCTTGAAGTTTAAATGCAACACCAACGTTTGCAGTAATTGTGTTCGTCATGTTACGTGGAACGAAGAAAGGACCAACTTTACGAGCGCCTTTAGTTTCTAAAAGCTCAGTCATTTCTACAACAGAAGCAGTTGAACCACCACCTGAACCGCCAGCAATACCATAACGTGGATTATCTGCTAAATCTTCTGCTTTTAAGCCAGCATGTTCAACAGCGGCAACAGCAGAATTATAAGCGTACATTGCACATACGCCCATGAATCGTTTTAATTTACGATCAATATTGTCAAAATCTTGTTCTGCAGCAGCGCTGACATGACTCTTAAAATTGAGTTCAGCATAAGTTGGGTTAAAACGTGTCCCGGAGATTCCATTTTGAAGTGAGTGAGTAACTGCTTCTAAAGAGTTACCGATACATGAGTTAATACCCATACCAGTGATTACAACACGTTTCATCTACAGGTCCCTTTATGGTGATATTTAAAGTCTATGAACATGAGCAGCTATTAAATGATAGGAGAATATAGCTGTAAGAACATTAGACATATGTTTTCGTTGTTACCATGATAGCAGAAAGGTTTTTTATTTCTTATGGCAAATCTTTATGTCAATTTTGCATTTAAAAAAAATAACCAAATACATAGTATGTTGCATTTAGGGTTAACTAAAATACACACATTCAAGTTGAGATAAATCCACATTCCACCTAGTATTTATCTCTAATTAGATAAATTAAAAAATCGAGGTACTGGATGACAAAATTTAATAATAATCAATCTGACAATTTGTTTTCTCAGGTCTTCGGAGTGGCTAAAAAGCTCAGTTCTACTGGTTTAAACATCTTGCAGCAAAGCCAAATAGGTGAGGTTAGTAAGTTAGTTGAACCACTTGCAAGTGGTAAAACAGTAGAAGGTAATGCTAGAAGTAAAAGTCCGTTTGAAGTGGAACAGTATGAAAGTCCACAACAAATGTTACGTGAACATTTACCTAAAGTTACTCGTCAGGTGTTTGGTCGTCATTTTAGAAAGGTCAATGGTATTGCGACATTTATTTCGCCTGACTGGAATGAAAAAATATCGGGCTATTTATTTGATTGGCTGAATGACTTTAGTTCAAAAAGTACGCTGACTGAAAAAATCTTAGAAGAGGCGGGTGCAAAAGACCTATTTGAGCTGACTAAAGATACTTCACGTTCACAACGTTTAAGTCAGGCTTTAATTGAACAAAATAAACTAATTGCAAGTATTCAAGGTGCGATTACTGGTGTATCGGGTATGGTTGGTGCAGCCGTAGATATTCCAGTTTCTTTAGTATTGGTTTTAAGAACAATTTATCAAACAGGCAGATCACACGGTTTTGATTTAACTGAAGCCACTGACCAAGATGTCGTTGAATTTATTTTTAAAGAAGTTGATATCAGCCTGATTGCAGAGAAGCAGACGGTGCTTTTAGCACTTAAAGCTTTACGTAATATGTTAGAGACACAAGATATTCAACAGTTTCAGCAAGTACTTGGGTCTTCAAATGATATTGAGACTTTAAAAAGCTGGTTAGTTGATGAAAATGGTGAGTTCAAATGGAGCTGGTTAAATAAAGTTCCACAACTTGCTGCGGTGGGTAAGTTTACCCCAGTGGCAGGTGCAGTACTTAGTGCTGTTTATAGCTGGAAGTTACAAGAAGATGTAGGTCATAAAGCACAAGCTATTTTTGGTGCAGCACGACATTATTTAAATGAGCACCCAAGTGAACATTTATCACCATTACAAGCTTATTATGCTGCAGTAACTCTCATTCAAAAGGCGAGTCCTCGTTTGTTAAATGTTGGAGAAAATGGCAGTGTTCATGCAGCACAACATCATAAAATTGAAAATCATGATGTAATTTCAAAAGTATCTGTTGTGGTTAAGTCGAATACTTCTGAAAAAAGTGAAGAAAAAGTGCAAGAAAATGTTCATCAAGGTATCGAACAGCTTGCAGAAAAACATGTTGTCGAGCATGAACACAGTGAACAAAAACCAGCATTAGAAATTGAAAATGATGATGTTGTTGAGGATCAGAAGTACTCTTAACAATACAATTACAAAGATAGGGTTTGAAAATTAAGTTTCACCCTTATTTAAATTTGTAAATCATCCTGTCAAACATTGATATGGTCAACATTTGGTAAGTATTGCCATGTTGACCATTTTTGCATCTTGGCTTACAATTATGTGCCCTTAAAAAGAGGTGTTTTCTTTTTAAGGTTTTTTAATAACGGGAGAATTGCCATATGGCAACAACGAATCAGTTGATCCGTAAGGGTCGTACGACTTTGGTTGAAAAATCCAAAGTTCCTGCGTTGAAGGCTTGTCCACAACGTCGTGGTGTTTGTACACGTGTTTATACAACTACACCTAAAAAACCTAACTCAGCTATGCGTAAGGTTTGCCGTGTTCGCTTAACTTCAGGTTTTGAAGTATCTAGCTACATCGGTGGTGAAGGTCATAACTTACAAGAGCACAGTGTTGTTCTTATCCGTGGTGGTCGTGTTAAAGACTTACCAGGTGTACGTTACCATACCGTTCGTGGTTCTTTGGACTGTGCTGGCGTTAAAGATCGTAATCAATCACGTTCTAAATACGGTACTAAGCGTCCTAAGAAGTAATTCTAGGAAACTAGTCTAAAAGCCCTTTAGCGTTTCGCTTGTTTGAATTCTTCATAGATTTGTAATTCAAGCGACGTATAGTAAGGCCAGCGTCGTGTACATGACACTTGTACAAACTGCTGGATTATCCTGAAGTGTCATATTATTAGGTGTATTAAAATGCCAAGACGTCGCGTAGTCGCTGCTCGTGAGATCCTTCCAGATCCAAAATTTAGCAGCCAAACAATCGCTAAATTCATGAACCACGTAATGCAAGATGGTAAAAAATCTATTGCTGAAAGTATCGTTTACGGTGCTTTAGAACGCGTTCAAGAAAAAAACAAAGTAGACCCAGTTGAATTTTTCGAGACTACTCTTGAAAAAGTTCGCCCTATGGTCGAAGTAAAAGCACGCCGTGTTGGTGGTGCTACTTATCAAGTACCTATGGAAGTACGCCCATCCCGTCGTACTGCCTTAGCAATGCGTTGGTTAGTAGATGCTGCTGCTAAGCGTTCTGAAAAAACTATGGCTTTACGTCTTGCTGGCGAGTTGCTTGATGCAGCTGAAGGCAAAGGTGCCGCGATCAAAAAACGTGAAGACGTGCATCGTATGGCAGAAGCTAACAAAGCCTTCTCTCACTACCGTTTCTAAGCGGATAAAACAGTCCCTAATCAGGAGAATACTCATGCATACAGTAGCTAGATTCAACATTGCTCTCTACCAAAGTGGGGGCTTTGCGGGTATTTAAGTTGCCCCGTTTGAGTATTCGTGCGCATCAATTTAATTGATGCGTCCTGTTTTAAAGATAACATTTAGGAATGTAGACATCATGGCTCGCCAAACCCCAATTACTCGTTACCGTAACATCGGTATCTCTGCGCACATTGACGCAGGTAAAACAACTACAACTGAACGTATTTTGTTCTACACAGGTGTATCTCACAAAATTGGTGAAGTACACGACGGTGCAGCAACAATGGACTGGATGGAACAAGAGCAAGAGCGTGGTATTACAATTACCTCTGCTGCTACAACTTGTTTCTGGTCTGGTATGGCTAACCAATTCCAACAACACCGTATCAACGTAATTGATACACCGGGACACGTAGACTTCACAATTGAAGTTGAACGTTCTATGCGTGTTCTTGACGGTGCGTGCATGGTTTACTGTGCAGTTGGTGGTGTACAGCCTCAGTCTGAAACTGTATGGCGTCAAGCAAACAAATATAAAGTGCCTCGTTTAGCATTCGTGAACAAGATGGACCGTACTGGTGCAAACTTCTTCCGTGTTGTTGAACAAATGAAAACACGTTTGGGCGGTAACCCTGTGCCAATCGTTGTGCCAATCGGTGCTGAAGACACATTCCAAGGTGTTGTTGACCTTATCGAAATGAAGGCAATCATCTGGGATGAAGCTTCTCAAGGTATGAAGTTTGAATACGGTGATATTCCTGCTGACCTAGTTGATACTGCTCAAGAATGGCGTACTAACATGGTTGAAGCAGCTGCTGAAGCTTCTGAAGAATTAATGGACAAGTACCTAGAAGAAGGTGATCTTTCTAAAGAAGACATCATCGCTGGTTTACGTGCTCGTACATTAGCTTCTGAAATTCAAGTAATGCTTTGTGGTTCTGCGTTCAAAAACAAAGGTGTTCAACGTATGTTGGACGCTGTAATTGAATTCTTACCATCACCTACAGAAGTTAAAGCGATCGAAGGTATCCTTGACGACAAAGACGAAACTAAAGCGTCTCGTGAAGCATCTGACGAAGCTCCGTTCTCTGCGCTTGCGTTCAAAATCATGAACGACAAATTCGTAGGTAACTTAACATTCGTACGTGTTTACTCTGGTGTTCTTAAACAAGGTGATCCGGTTTATAACCCAGTTAAATCTAAGCGTGAACGTATCGGCCGTATCGTGCAAATGCACGCGAACGAGCGTCAAGATCTTGAAGAAATCCGTGCAGGTGATATCGCAGCGTGTGTAGGTCTTAAAGACGTTACAACTGGTGATACATTATGTGATGAGAAAAACATCATTACTCTTGAGCGTATGGAATTCCCAGAGCCAGTAATTTCATTGGCTGTTGAACCAAAAACTAAAGCAGACCAAGAAAAAATGTCTATCGCTTTAGGTCGTTTGGCGAAAGAAGATCCATCGTTCCGTGTACGTACTGATGAAGAATCTGGTCAAACAATTATTGCTGGTATGGGTGAGCTTCACCTTGACATCATCGTTGACCGTATGAAGCGTGAATTCGGTGTTGAAGCGAATATCGGTAAACCAATGGTTGCTTATCGTGAAACGATTAAGAAAACTGTTGAGCAAGAAGGTAAATTCGTACGTCAAACTGGTGGTAAAGGTAAATTCGGTCACGTATATGTTCGTTTAGAACCGCTTGACGTTGAAGCTGCTGGTAAAGAATACGAATTCGCTGAAGAAGTTGTTGGTGGTGTAGTACCTAAAGAATTCTTCGGTGCAGTTGATAAAGGTATTCAAGAACGTATGAAGAATGGTGTCTTGGCTGGTTACCCAGTTGTAGGCGTTAAAGCTGTTCTTTTCGACGGTTCTTACCACGATGTCGACTCTGACGAATTATCGTTCAAAATGGCTGGTTCTTATGCCTTCCGTGATGGTTTCATGAAAGCGGATCCTATCCTTCTTGAACCTATTATGAAAGTTGAAGTAGAAACTCCAGAAGACTACATGGGCGATATCATGGGTGACTTAAACCGTCGTCGTGGTATGGTTCAAGGTATGGACGATCTTCCTGGTGGAACAAAAGCAATTAAAGCAGAAGTTCCTCTTGCTGAGATGTTTGGTTACGCGACTCAAATGCGTTCTATGTCTCAAGGTCGTGCGACTTACTCAATGGAATTTGCTAAATATGCTGAAACTCCACGTAACGTGGCTGAAGGCATCATTGCTAAATTCCAAGCTGGCGGTAAAAAAGGTGACGACGAGTAATCTTTCGATTACTATAAGCCCTAACTAATTCTTAGTTGAAAACCAAGTGCTCATGGGGTGACCCTCCATGAGTAGTTAATAAAGGAAGATCATCATGGCTAAAGCCAAGTTTGAACGTAATAAACCACACGTAAACGTGGGTACAATCGGTCACGTTGACCATGGTAAAACAACTTTAACTGCTGCGATTGCAACTATTTGTGCAAAAACTTACGGCGGTGAAGCGAAAGATTACTCACAAATCGACTCAGCACCTGAAGAAAAAGCACGTGGTATTACAATTAATACTTCACACGTAGAATACGATTCTCCAATTCGTCACTACGCACACGTTGACTGCCCAGGCCACGCCGATTACGTTAAAAACATGATCACTGGTGCTGCTCAGATGGACGGCGCGATCCTTGTATGTGCTGCGACTGACGGTCCAATGCCACAAACTCGTGAACACATCCTTCTTTCTCGTCAGGTTGGTGTACCTTACATCATCGTATTCTTAAACAAATGCGACCTTGTTGACGACGAAGAGTTACTTGAATTAGTAGAAATGGAAGTTCGTGAACTTCTTTCTACTTACGACTTCCCTGGTGATGACACTCCAGTAATCCGTGGTTCAGCTCTTGCTGCTCTTAACGGTGAAGCAGGTCCTTACGGTGAAGAATCAGTTCTTGCTCTTGTAGCAGCTCTTGACTCTTACATCCCAGAACCAGAACGTGCTATCGACAAAGCATTCTTAATGCCAATCGAAGACGTATTCTCAATTTCTGGTCGTGGTACTGTAGTAACAGGCCGTGTAGAATCAGGTATTGTTAAAGTTGGTGAAGAAGTAGAGATCGTTGGTATTAAAGATACAGTTAAAACAACTGTAACTGGCGTAGAAATGTTCCGTAAACTTCTTGACGAAGGCCGTGCAGGCGAGAACTGTGGTGTATTACTTCGTGGTACTAAGCGTGAAGACGTACAACGTGGTCAAGTACTTGCTAAACCAGGTACAATCAAGCCGCACACTAAATTCGACGCAGAAGTATACGTACTTTCTAAAGAAGAAGGTGGTCGTCACACTCCATTCTTAAATGGTTACCGTCCACAGTTCTACTTCCGTACAACTGACGTAACTGGTGCGATCCAGTTGAAAGAAGGCGTTGAAATGGTAATGCCAGGTGACAACGTTGAAATGTCAGTAGAATTAATCCACCCAATCGCAATGGACCCAGGTCTACGTTTTGCGATCCGTGAAGGTGGTCGTACTGTAGGTGCTGGTGTTGTTGCGAAAGTAACTGCATAATCACTTTTCAGTGAAAAAAGCGCTCCTTTTGGGGCGCTTTTTTTATGCCTAATTGTTCGACAATTCAATAGAAAGCTGGCCTTAACTGATACTTCAATGTCCCTATTTGCACTTAAGCCTTTTTATTAAATTTGTATGATAAGAATCAAGAAAACGAACAATAAAGTTTAAGTAACTATGGTTACTAGTAAGGAGCTTTCACTATGAACGCTAAAGTAAATATTACGAATCGTGCCGGAGCAAGCTTTCCTGTACGTCGTATGAACTTTGACTTTAATGATGTACCAGAATACTGGATGGATGGTTCTGCTGGGCTTACGCATTTTATGACAGCATTATCGGCGCTATTTCCTGCTGGTGAAAAATTCTTTATTGATAGTGTACGTGCGGTGCGTTATCACCCAGCGATCAAAGATAATGAAGAGCTACAAAAAGAAATTAGTGCTTTCATTGGTCAGGAAGCTATGCATACCCAAGAGCATGTGAACTTTAATGCATCTGCACAAAAGTTTGGCCATGATGTCGAGACGTTGGAAAAATTTACTGATACAGCTATTCAGACTGCGCGTAAGACTTTTGCAAAGATCGTAAAACCATTTGGTATGACACAAGAAATGGTAGATTTAACTGCGACTACGGCTCTTGAGCATTTTACTGCAACGATTGCATCTCAGCTTTTAGTTAATACCCATATTCAAGAACTTATGACAGATAAAACAATGTCAACAATGTGGTATTGGCATGCAATAGAAGAAAATGAGCATAAAGCCGTTGCTTTTGATGTGTACGAGGGTGTATTCGGTAAAGGTGCTAAAGCTTATGCATTACGCACAAGCTCACTTGTATTTGCGATGGCGCTTATTTTCGCAATTCAATCTTCGTTTGTGCTACGTCTTTTAAGACAAGATAAAAAATTAAACTTAGACGAATTGTCTGTGATTTATAAATATGGTTATAGCCCATCCAAAGGTATTATTACGGGTATGGCTAAAGAGATGTTGGCTTATTTTAAACCAGGCTTTCACCCTAATGATTTAGACACAGTTGGCCTATTAAAAACATGGAAAGCCAAACTGGGACTTTAAGTTAAAAACAAAGTGAAAAGGACTGTTAGCAGTCCTTTTTTGTTGTCTTGAAACTACTGCTCATTTTTAAAAATGATAGGAGTTTATTTTGCTCCAGAAAGGGGCTGGTAATGACCTCATCTGATAATTTGCTGTCCTCATCTGCACTTAAATAGCGCTTTTAAAGGCGTATTATTATAAATATTAAGAAAATAAATAAGGATATAAGTGAATTGATGGTTCACTTAAAGGAGTCTGACATGAATGCTAAAGTAAATATTTCTAATCGTGCTGGAGCAAGCTTCCCTGTACGTCGTATGGACTTTGAATTTGCTCAAGTCCCACGCTATTGGGCAAATTACGATGCAGGATTAACTCACTTTATGACAGCATTATCGGCTCTTTTTCCTGAAGGTGAGCAGTTCTTTGTAAATAGTACACGTGCAGTACGAAATGATCCAAAGCTTGCTGACCCGGCTCTTCAAAAAGAAATAAGTGCTTTTATTGGTCAGGAAGCTATGCATTCTAAAGAGCATTTAGCTTTTAATGCTTCTGCGCAAGCATATGGATATGATGTTCGCAAAATGGAAAAGCAAACAGGTACAGTCATTAAAATGGGTACGGCAGTTGTAACCAAGTTAATGAAACCTTTTGGTTATACTAAAGAGATGATTGATTTAACCGGTACTTGCGCTTTAGAACATTTTACATCGACGATTGCAGCTGAACTTTTACAAAATCCTGAAATTCAAGCCATGTTCCAAGATGACACCATGTATCACTTATGGATGTGGCACGCGGTAGAAGAAAATGAACATAAAGCTGTGGCATTTGATGTGTATACAAGCATGTATGGGCAAGGGCCAAAAGCTTATTTTATGCGCTCAACTGCTTTAATTATTGCAATGGCTTTAATCTTCGCAACTCAATCTTATTTTACTGCTAAATTACTCAAGACTGATGACAAATTAACTTGGAAAGACACCAAGTACATGCTTAAGTTTATGTATGGCCGTAAAGGTTTTATGACACGTCAAATTCCAGAGTTACTTGATTTCTTAAGACCAAAATTTCATCCAAATGATTCGGATACAACGGCTTTATTAGCAACTTGGCGTGAAAAGTTAGGGCTTTAACAAACGTATTAAAAAAAGAGCAATTTAATTGCTCTTTTTTTTTGCTCGTTTTTTTTATTTAAGTTTCTATAATACGTTTACTTTGAAATCTGAAAGTGTGTTGAAACTCATGATTCGTACTATGCAAGCCTCCGATATTGATAGTGTTGCTCAAATTGAGAAGCTTGTTCAGACACATCCATGGTCTAGGCAGCAATTTGTAGAGTCTGTGAACTCTTATCAATGTACGGTAATTGAGTTAAATCATAAGGTTGTTGGTTTTTGTATTTTACAACCTGTGTTAGATGAAGCGAATTTATTGCTTATGGCAATTGATCCTGAAATGCAAGGCAAAGGCTTGGGATATCAATTGTTAGATGCATCGATTGAGCGCTTAGAAAATCAACCTGTACAGATTTTTTTAGAGGTTCGTGAAAGTAATAAAGCGGCAATAGGGCTATACGAAAAAACAGGTTTTCATCAAATTGATGTGCGTCGCAATTATTACCCAACTCAAGAGGGTGGGCGTGAAAATGCCGTTATTATGGTAAAAAGCTGTACCGATGATTTCGCTTCTTTATTTTAAAATGGCTGTCTTGCTGCGGACTTAACAGCAAGACAGAATCGAGCTATTTAATAATTAAATTATTCCACTCAGAAGGTAATGTTGTCATGAGAGAGTTACCTAACTGATTGATCTCTTCAGGCGATAATGATCGATTTAAGCGGCGCCATTGCCCGTCTAGTAAAAGTTCTAGGGGGGTATATTGAGATTTATAATTCATTTTGGCTGAGTGTGGCACCCAATAGCCTAAATAAAGATATTCTAAACCAAGTGATTTTACATATTCGATCTGATTTAGAATCGAATAAACACCTAAAGATCTACGGTGTTCATCTGGGTCAAAGAAAGTATAGACCGCAGATAATCCATCATCCATTAAATCACAGGTAGAAACGCTAATAAGACGGTTATCTTTCCATAGTTCCAAGAAGAAACTATCTGTACAGCTATGAACTAGAAATTTTTCAAACTGATCTAAACTTGGTGGAAACATATCACCATCGGCATGGCGCTCGTTAATGTAACGTTCATATAGATCATAATGTATTTGCGCAGCTTGTCGGGTTGGCAGAACAGTCATAGTAAGGTCTTGATTTCGCTTCCATGATTTTTTTTGCATACTGTTCATTTGGAAGTCGGCAACTGGTACACGACAAGACAAACACTGTCTGCATAAATGACATTCAGGTCGATATACAAAGTCGCCACTACGACGAAAACCTAAACGAGAAAGCTCTGAAAGAGTCACTACATCAATTCGATGAATCGGGTCTAAAAAGACCATACGTGCTGACTTATTTTCTAAATAGCTGCAATCGTGAGGTGGGGTAATATAATATTGCAGATCATTTAAAAGGGACTTCGGGTGATATGATTTCATGATTGGTCCCTCCTGTTATCATTCCATTAATTTTGCATTTAATGCTATTGTTTTACTTGAAAATACACGTTCTTGATACTTTTTCCAATTGATAGAGGGGTGAATAATTACATCTTGTAACGATTTAAGATATTCCTGCCGAGAAAGTGTACAAGCCCCAAGGCTAATTAAGTGACTATTTACGAGTTGGCAGTCGACCCAAGGAAGCTGATTTTCTTGACCGATTAACATTAAAGTATAAAAAGCCATTTTAGAAACATCGGTTTGAGTACTAAACATAGACTCGCCAAAACAACCCTTACCGATCGTTACCCCATATAAACCACCTACCAGCTGTTCGTCTTGCCAAACCTCTACGCTATAGCCATAACCTGCATCAAACATTGCACAATAACCCTGAATAATATCTTCGCTAATCCAGGTTTCGTTAGCATAGCTTCGAGGTAGTGAACATGAGCGGATGACTTGTTCAAAAGCACGATTTACCGTAATGGTGTAATCGTGCTTTTTCATGTTCCGAATGAGCGATTTACTTGGTTTATAGTTTTGAGGATAAATCACACAGCGTGGTTGAGGGCTCCACCAACAAATAGGTTCATCTTCATTAAACCAAGGGAAAAGACCATGGGTATATGCTTCATAGAGCGTAGAAGGGGAGAGGTCAGCACCAATACAAATTAGACCATGACCATCTGGATCGGCTTCCTCTGGATCTGGGAAAATATATTGAGATAGAGGTAGTGTGTTCATAAGACTAAAATAATATGTGCTTAAGGGTTATGCTATAAAAATTAATTTGAGGCAGCCACTAATTATTATAAATTATAAAAAAACAGCCGTTATAAAACGGCTGTCTGAAATATCTAAACTTAAAGGTTATCTAGATATTTTTCTGCATCTAATGCTGCCATACAGCCTGAACCAGCTGAAGTAATGGCTTGACGGTAGATACTGTCAGCCACATCACCCGCAGCGAAAACACCTGCTACAGAAGTTGCTGTTGCATTACCTGAAGTACCACTTTGTACTTGAATATAACCATCACGTAAGTTTAACTGGCCTTCAAACATTCCAGTATTTGGCTTGTGACCAATGGCAACGAATAAGCCCTGAACTTGGATATCTTGTTTGCTTTCATCTTTTGTAGATTTTAAGCGAACACCTGTTACACCAGTATTGTCGCCAAGAACTTCTTCAACTTCATGGTTCCAAACAATGCTGATTTTGCCTTCTTTTTCTTTAGCAAATAAGTGATCTTGCAAAATCTTCTCAGAGCGTAAAGAATCACGGCGGTGAACAAGGGTTA
Organism: Acinetobacter nosocomialis; assembly: GCA_025736915.1. Classification (GTDB taxonomy): domain Bacteria; phylum Pseudomonadota; class Gammaproteobacteria; order Pseudomonadales; family Moraxellaceae; genus Acinetobacter; species Acinetobacter nosocomialis_A. The sequence continues at coordinate 2,850,891 of CP107049.1, forward strand.
CATGTTCAGCAATATTTGATAAATAAAGCGCTTCTTCAACAGCAGTGTTACCACCACCTACAACCATTACTTTTTGGTTCTTATAGAAGAAGCCATCACATGTTGCACATGCACTCACGCCTTGGCCCATAAACTTTTGTTCAGACTCTAAACCAAGGTATTGAGCCGTAGCGCCAGTTGCAATAATTAATGCATCACAAGTGTACTCATCCATATCACCTTTAAGAACGAAAGGACGTACATTTAAGTCTACTTCATTAATATGGTCATAGACGAGTTCAGTTCCGAAGCGTTCAGCATGTGCTTGCATACGGTCCATTAAAGCAGGACCAGTCAAACCTTCAGGATCGCCCGGCCAGTTGTCAACTTCGGTTGTTGTTGTAAGTTGGCCGCCAAGTTGTAAACCAGCAATAAGTGTTGGTTTAAGATTTGCACGTGCTGCATAGACAGCTGCACTATAACCCGCAGGGCCAGAACCGAGAATAATTAACCGAGAATGACGAGCACTCATTGAGGGTATCCTTATTTATTTCGAGAATTTTGAAAATTATACGTGAAATTGCCGACCAATAGCGTGAAATCAATGTGGATAATATTGATCAGGACAATCGAATTAAGTTATATAACAATATAGAAGAGCCTTATGTTAACAACAACTGTAAAGAATCATGCACCTTTTTTGTAAGAACAGGTGCATAATATAAAGTTCATTCGTTGAAGATCTGAAATGTAGGTCTTCACATCTCTAAACCAATAATTAAATGGGTTACAGGACAGTATATGACTGCGGTGTCAAGTGTTTATGCACAGCGCTTATTGATGACATTATTCTTGGTCTCTTTTGGTATTTATATGTTTCTGGCGACAGTAACATATACGCCATTTGATCCGGGCTGGATGCATATTTCAAGTGATACTCAGCAAGTATCCAATGCAAGTGGTATTGCCGGTGCATGGATTGCAGATTTGCTGTTTGGCTTTTTAGGTTGGGCAAGTTTACTTATTCCAATTTTTCTATTTGTTGAAGCCATCCAAGTATGGTGGCCGCATAGTTTTCTAAACCGTCCATTCCGTTATGCTGCTCAATTCTTCTTAATTCTTGTTGTGTCGAGTTTGCTTTACTTACATTGGAATGTACCCGCAGATACTTTAGATAATGCGGCAGGCGGGATTATTGGTTATGAATTGGGACAAAGCTTATCTCAACTGTTAACGATTTATGGTGCGACCTTATTTTTATTGGTTTTCGGAGTGGTATTGTTCACTTTGGCATTTGGGGTGCAGTGGAGCAAAACATGGGTTACGCTCAAAGCAATGCCAAGTTATTTACAAGATTTATTCTATAAGAACGTATCGCCAAATGAATCTGCTTATGACTTAACTACACAGCCTGCAAATAAAACAGCAACGGTAAAAGTTGCCGAGATGCCTAAAGCTGAAGTGGCTGATGAAGCAGAGCTAAATGTTCAGTCAGAAAAAACTCAAGCCAAAGCTAGCTCTAGACGACACGATGAAATGGCGGAGCGTTTATTTGCCGATGTGTTAGCGAAAGAGCAAAGTCAGCCTGAAACTGTTGAAGAAAAACCAGCTCCTCAGCCAGAAAACTTTGAGCGTACACTTGAACAAGCTCAACAGCTTAAAAAAGACAGTGAGCGTTTAGTGGCGACAGGTGAGGTTTGGCGTGCTTTACAGCGCGATGATGCAAGTCATAAGCAAGAAATTGATGCGTTGTTAAGAGCTGCGGATGATTCAAACGAACATCCAAGTCATGAGCAATTCCAAGAAACGGCTTATCAGGCTAAACAAGCACAACCTCAAGCATCGAATAGTCATCAAGGTTTAGATTGGAATGATGATGAGATTTTTGATGAATTGCTTGCCGCAGTTCCAAACAGTAAAACTGCTACTGATGTACATACGCCGTTCGTTCAAGATCATCATGTTGAACCAGCAGTAGCACCGCAAACACCTCATACATCAGTTGAAACATCTGTACCTATATCGAATTTAAATCAGTCACCTAAGAACTTATCAAATGAACAGGTGTTTGATGATTTCGATGACTTATTAATTGATGAAGATATTGCTCCAGCAACTCAACCGGTCAAAGCAAGTAGCTATGCGCAATCTTCAGCATTTGTAAAAGCACCTATTCAAACTACGATTGGTGCAGAGAAGCTTTCGAAAGAAGAATTTATTGAAGCTTGGCAAGAAACTGCCGGAAAGCCTGAGGATGATCTTGAAGATGAGTTCGATTTTGATGCGCCATTAACTGATGCATCTGGTCGACCAATGTCTCGTGCAATGCAAGTAGCCAAGAAGCGTTTAGATTTGCCAACATTACCGGGCTTTGAATTACTTGATAAGGTTGACCCAAATAAGAAAGTTAACTTTACCGAAGAGCAGCTTTCGCGTTTGTCTGAATTGCTTGAGATTAAATTACAAGAATTTAATGTGAAGGCGCAGGTTGTTGAGGCTCAGCCGGGTCCAGTTGTTACACGTTTTGAATTAGATTTAGCACCGGGTGTGAAAGCATCTAAAGTGACTAATATTTCCCGTGACTTGGCGCGCTCAATGTCTATGGCGTCTGTACGTGTTGTAGAGGTTATTCCGGGTAAACCATATATTGGTATTGAAGTACCAAATAGTGCCCGTGAAATGGTACGTTTGATCGAGCTATTGGAAACTCCAACATATCGTGACCCAAGTGCACTCATTAGTATGGCAATGGGTAAAGATATTTCGGGTAATCCGGTATTAACCGATTTAGCAAAAGCACCGCATATGTTGGTTGCGGGTACTACAGGTTCGGGTAAATCTGTTGCCGTTAACTCGATGATTTTATCGATGTTACTTAAGTATACGCCAGACCAATTGCGTCTGATTTTAATTGATCCGAAACAGCTTGAATTAGCTAACTATAACGATATTCCGCATTTATTAACGCCTGTAGTCACTGACATGAAAGATGCAGTTAGTGCATTAAACTGGTGTGTAAATGAAATGGAACGCCGTTATAAACTTATGTCGTTCCTTAAAATTCGTAAGTTAAGTGACTACAACCGAAAAGTTGAAGAAGCAATTGCGAATGGGGAAGACTTGATTGATCCAACATGGAAGCCAAGTGATTCAGCGACACAAGAGCGTGCACCTCGTTTAACGCCGTTACCATCAATTGTAATTGTGGCGGATGAGTTTGCCGACATGATCATGCAGGTAGGTAAGAAAGCAGAAGAAATGATTACGCGTTTGGCGCAAAAATCTCGTGCTGCTGGTATTCACCTTTTACTTGCAACTCAGCGTCCATCGGTAGATGTTATTACGGGTCTTATTAAAGCCAATATTCCAACGCGTGTAGCTTTACGTGTAAACAGTAAAATCGACTCACGTACTATTTTGGATGCAGGTGGTGCAGAAGACTTGTTAGGTCATGGTGATATGCTGTTCTTAGGGCCAGGTAAGATTGAGCCAGAACGTGTACATGGTGCATTTATTAGTGATGATGAAGTTAACCGCATTTGTGACGCTTGGCGTGAACGTGGTGAACCAGACTACGTAGATGAGATCTTAACGCCATTTGATGAAGAAACTACATCTCGTGGCTTTGAAGAAGGTGAGGGTGGTTCAGACCGTGATGCGCTTTATGACCAATGTGTATCGTTTGTCCTAGAAACTCGCAAAGCATCTACATCTTCATTACAGCGTAAGTTTAGCTTGGGTTATAACCGTGCTGCCCGTATTATCGACCAAATGGAAGAGAACGGTATTGTGAGTGCTATGGGTGCCAATGGTAAGCGAGATATTTTAGTTTAATATCTTCACTTGAAATTAAGCCTCTTCGGAGGCTTTTTTTGTGGTTAAAAATAATCATTATTCAGCGGTAGTTTGAGATTTTATCAAATAGTAAAAAATGCTAATGTGTGCTTCTAAATAAAAAACAATGAAACAAATCAGGAGGACAACATGTTAGTCGCGTTAATTACGTTAGCTTTTATTCATTTTTGTGCGCTTATTACTCCAGGGCCTGATTTCTTTCTGGTATCGCAGACCGCAGTGAGCCGATCTCGTAAAGAAGCCATGTTGGTTGTTGCAGGAATAACAGCAGGCGTTATGTTTTGGGCATCTTTAGCATTGATGGGCTTAAATATTATTTTTGAGAAAATGGCTTGGTTGAAGCAAGGTTTACTCATCGCAGGTGGTTTATACCTATGTTGGTTAGGCTATCAAATGTTGCGTTCAGCATTTTCAAAAAATCAGCAGGAAGAGGTTACGGCTGTTGAGTTGCCTAAAGCACCTTACTTATTTTTTATGAAAGGATTACTCACCAATTTATCGAATCCGAAAGCTGTAATTTATTTTGGTAGTGTGTTTTCTTTATTTTTAGCTAACCCTCAGCTTGATCAAGTTCATTGGTTGCTTTTTATTATTGTGTCAGTTGAAACGATTTTATGGTTCTGCTTTGTGACGTTTATTTTCTCGTTACCGAGTTTCAGAGTGGCTTACCGTAATTTTTCAAAATGGATTGATGGTATTTCCGGTGGTATTTTTACCGTATTCGGTATTTTCCTGATTGGAAATCGCTAAATCCAGATAATAAAAAAGCCTCTTAAAGAGGCTTTTTTTTATTTTTAAACTTAAGCAAACTTTGCTAAAACTTCTAAAAACGGCGCTGATTGACGCGGAAACTTAGCAATTACGTCATGAATGCGTTCGCCTTCCGGATTTGTTGCATTAATGTCTCGTCCATCTGCAACAAATTTAGTCAAAAGACGTTCATAGTCATTTGGACGCATATGTTTGAAAGCATGGTAGAGCACGTGAAAATCTGCGTTCACACCATTTGGAGGAAGTTGGTTGAGGTAGGCAAAAACACGCTCATCGGACCATTCTTCATTGAAAGTTGCTGGCTGTGATAATGCCATGACAATCTCCTCATTTTAAAAAAGGCAAAATAACTTGCGTTATTTTGCCTTGATTCTGATTTGTTGAATAGTCAGAAATAGAATTATCGTTCTTCAGGTAAATTGATATTCATTTCTAACATTTCGATATTTGCTTCAGAACGAACTTGCATTTGGATATGCTGTTCGCCTACACCGCTTACATAACGACTCACCACCTGCATGATTTCTTTCTTCATTTGGTCAATCTTGTCTTGGCTTAAACGACGGCCTAAACCTTGTTCTGATGCAACAATAACTTTTAAACGATCTTTGGCAGTTTGAGCACTTGATGGTTTTTCTTCACTGCTAAATAATTTACTCCAGAATCCTGCCATATCTACGCTCCAAATAGTCGTGCTAACCAGCCTTTAGGTTGAGCTGTGATGTGTCGATAAGGGCGGTCTTCGCCAAGAAAGCGAGCAACCAAGTCATCATACGCTTGGCCAGCTTTAGTTTCTGAATACAGAATAACTGGCTTACCTTCGTTTGATGCTTGTAATACACTTGGACATTCCGGAATAACACCTAATGTCGGTACGCGTAAAATATCTTTAGAAATATCATCAATCGTCAGCATTTCCTGACGGTCAGCACGTTCAGGGTTAAAACGTGTAATACATAAATGCTTACGTATACGTCCTTCGTTGTGTTCAACTTTTTTAGTTTTGCTGTCTAACATTCCGATGATGCGGTCAGAGTCACGTACTGAAGAAATTTCAGGGTTTGTCACAATGATTGCTTCATCTGCATGGTACATTGCTAAAATTGCACCACGCTCGATCCCCGCAGGTGAGTCACAAATAATGTAATCAAATTCTTGAGCAAGCTCATCAATTACACGAGCAACACCTTCGTCGCTCAAAGCATCTTTATCACGGGTTTGTGAAGCCGGCAAAATGTAAAGGTTTTCGATATCTTTATCGCGAATAAGGGCTTGTTGCAGACGTGCTTCATTGTTAATTACATTGACGAAATCATAAACAACACGACGCTCACACCCCATAATTAAATCAAGGTTACGTAAGCCTACATCAAAGTCAATCACAACAGTTTTATGACCACGAAGGGCTAAACCTGTTGCAAAAGATGCACTCGTTGTAGTTTTACCTACACCACCTTTGCCTGATGTTACGACAACAATTTTGGCCACCGAATCCACTCCTATTATGGTCATACATACACCCTTAAAAGGGCTGTTTTTTGGTGATTTGCTTAATAAACTAAAGTTCTAGAGCTTCAAATTCAAGCTCTTGCTTTTCATTTAAATAAATATGTACTGGCTTTTTTACCACATGTTTAGGGATATCATCTGCGACACAATATGTTCCGGCAATGGAAACGAGTTCAGCCTCTAAAGATTGGCAAAAAATGCGTGCAGCAGCGTGCCCACCCGCACCAGCAATCACTCTACCACGAACCGTGCCATAAATATGTATATTTCCTGAAGCAATCACTTCAGATCCACTATTCATGCCAGCTTTTAAAATAATATCGCCTTGGTCTTGTACAAGAGATTGGCCTGTACGCAAAATTTCATCATGATAAGAGGTAATATGGGCAACTGCATTATTATTTAGTGGTTTTTTTGTTTCTGGTGAAGCTTGTGCAGGTGTCGGTTTCTCTACAATTGCAACTTGCTCCGCGGTTGCTTTGATGCGTTGTAATGGCTGGTCGGCTGGTAATACAGGGAACTGAATGGCACGTGCTTCATCACCTAAAATGCCGTCAATGACCGCCATAGGTTGCAAACCTAAGCTAACTAACAGCTGAATTAAAGCAATAAGCTCTTGCTCAACTGTACTATCTATAATAACGACAGTTCCCTGATAGGAACCTTCATTTAGAATATTTGATAATTGCTGGCGGATCACATCATGATCATTCGTATCGAAGGTTATCCTGCTAAAGTTAACCATTCTGCCGGTAATCCGGATATCAGCCATAAGTCTTCCTTCAAGGCGTTAAAACGAGCTGTAATATCGTTAAGTTTATTGTAAATAGAGCAAATGCTAGAACAAATCGTGCCAATTCTCTAGCGTGTTTCATAAAAAATTAAGTAAATGCTTATTCTTTGATTCGATCACGCTCCGCAAGGGTTTGTTGCCACTGTTTTACCTTAACTTGTTTGCGAATTGCTTCTAAGCTTTCAAACACCACAGACTCTACAAGTTGCTCAAGCTCACGATTATTAATATTCACGTTACTTATTTTTTCTGAAATTAATTGATATGTTGCATTGGGTTGATCTTTTGATCCTTCAATTAAAGGTTCAATTAAACCGGCACTGATATTTTCACCGAGTCGCTGACCAATACTTTGAATTTGCTGTTCGATACGGCCACCCACTAAAGGAATTAAGCGTAATAATTGGGTTAACTCTGGCGTATCTTCTATTGCTTGATCAACAATTTGTCCCACACCTTTTGTGATTGCAGGTTTTTGTTCTTTTAAAGCAGTTGCTAAAGATTCTTGCAATATAGAGGTTAGGGTAATCGTAAATTGTTCGCGATGATGATTAACCAACTCATGAATAATTTGCTTATGTGTTGAGCTAGTTTGAAGCTCATTACGAATGCCATCAATAACCGTAATAACAACACGGTCAGATAACTCTTCCATAACAACACGGTAATAAAATAGTCCAGTTTTTCTCCAGCTTTCAGGAATAACAGGATAACCTAGTTCATATAAGCGATACGCGATAATACCAGCACGAAATAAACGTAAAAAACGTAACTGAGGAATGATGGCTAAAATTTCATACCAGTGAATGAATGGAAAGAAAAACCAACGCTTGTGGTGTTTATAAATAATTGAAATGCCCCAGCGGACAACAAATTCAGTAATTAAAAAGCCAATAAACCAAGCTTCAGTCGTAATTACCCAAGGGTGTAAATAAGTTTTATAAAACGTAAGTACTTGGGGCAGGTGAATATGTTCAAAAAACCATGCCCCAATACTGCTCATTAAAAAGAAATTTGCTGCAAGACAGAACAGATTGAAAATAATGATAAACACCATAAAGATGTCATAAATCAAAAACAGCTTAAATGAAGCGCTGCTTGGGTCCATATGGTAATATTTTGCTTGTTTTCTGGAACTGTTCTGCATAGCTATAAATGCTTTTAATGAGTTGAAGTAGTATAACGAGCTTTCATTTGTTCGATGAGTTGATCTTTTTCAGTCCAGAGTTCATGTACCCATTGTTGAAAACGTTCACGGTACACTGGGTCATCTTCATAGTTACCGCCGAGTACCCAAGCTGGTATTTCAATTTTACGAAGATTTACCGCAATTTGTGAAACATCACCTAACCAGAAATCGCCATAACCCGGTACACCGTCAGGGTAGACAATGGTCATATCAACTAAAGCATCAATTTTGTCGCCCAAAATATTTAGAGCCAGAGCCAAACCGCCTGCTTTAGGTTTCAATAAATGTTTATAAGGTGAATTTTGTTGGTCATGTTTTTCCTGAGTAAAACGAGTACCTTCCAAATAGTTTAATAAAGTAAAAGGTTGACTCAAGAGCTGTTCACACGCTTTACGTGCTTCCATCATATCGCGGTCTTTAAGCTCAGGGTTTTTCGCAATTTGCTCTTTGGTATGACGTTTCATCATTGGGAAGCCTAAAATTTTAAAGGCTTGACCAACGAACGGAATAAAGATGAGTTCCCACTTGGTAAAAAAGCGGGTAAGGGGCATCCGGGTTAAGCCGAAATACTGGTTTACGGTAGTATCCACCCAGCTTTGATGGTTACACGTCATTAAGTAACGGCCTTGCATACTTAAATCAAGACCTTCGTCGATCGTAATATCCCATTTTAAATTAGGTAGAACATGGTCAATGAGCCAATTATTGACACTGAGCCAGCTGTTTGTAATTTGAATGTTGGTTTCATCTACTTTGGATGATTTTTTAAATAACTTGGTTAAGCCTAAAGCCAATACAGGTGGTCCATGAAAAAAGGTGCTACCTGTGATGACTGTACCTACAGTGAGTCCACGTGTAATTTTTTTTAGCGCAGATTGCTTATTGGGTGCAGTTGACATATAAATGGCCCCGAATATCCAAAATCCATAGAAAGTTGTTCAACTATAACTATCGTGAAATGAAATACAACGATATCTTAGACAACAATGAAGAAATTGTGATGAGTGCACGTCTTAAAGTGCATCAAAATATTACAAAAAACTAACTAAACTGTTTATTATTAACAAAATATCAATGTTTTATACTTCCTTTTTGTTTCATTATTCACTCAACAACAAAACACTCAAAGTGAGGAGGCATGCAATGCGTGCATTAGTTATTTCAACAGTGGTAGGGGCAGCAGTAGTACTTTCTGGTTGTCAAACAACAGGTAACAACCTTGGTGGCGTTGAATACGATAAAGCCGCATTAGGTACATTAATCGGTGCAGCAGCTGGTTACGGTATTTCTAAATCAAGTGCAAACTCTAGCCGTCAAAACAACCGTGCTGCGGCAATCGGTGCAGTTCTTGGTGCAGCTGGTGGTTTATACCTTGACCAAAAAGAGAAAAAATTACGTCAACAAATGGCAGGTACTGGCGTAGAAGTTGGTCGTAACCCAGATGGTTCTGTTCAATTGATCATGCCTGGTAGCATCACTTTTGATACAAACAAATCAAACATCAAGCCAAACTTCTATGCAACTTTGGACAAAGTAGCGCAAACATTGGCTGAAGATAACAAGAGCGCGATTTTGGTAACTGGTTACACAGATAACACTGGTAATGACTCTATCAACATCCCATTATCTCAATCACGTGCTCAATCAGTTAAAAGCTATTTAGCTGGTAAAGGCGTTCCATCTAGCCGTATCGATGCACAAGGTTATGGTTCTTCTAACCCAATCGCAGACAACTCAACTGCTTCTGGTCGTGAACAAAACCGTCGCGTAGAAATCAGCATTTATGCTAAACAATAAGATTTAGTTTATTGTTTCAAAAACCACCTTCGGGTGGTTTTTTTATGGGTGCAGTACAAGAAATAATCACGACATTCTGCGGCGCATAAATTGCATTATTAGACATCATTTATACATATCCGTAGATTTACTATTGGGATTCTAAAAAAGAGATGACTATAATCATGCTCGAAAAATTAAGAGGTAATACACGATGTCATCTGCCAGTCAACTGAACAACAAGCAAGAAGAAGCCATGAAATATACTCAAGGCCCTTTATTGGTGCTTGCTGGCGCTGGTTCAGGTAAAACATCGGTAATTACGCGTAAAATTGCCTATTTGGTGCAACATTGCCGTATTCCTGCGCATCGTATTACAGCGATGACCTTTACCAATAAAGCTGCACGTGAAATGAAAGAGCGTGTGACCAAGCTTTTATCTCGTGAAGAAGCAAAAGGTTTATCCGTTTCGACTTTCCATACTTTTGGTTTAAATCTTTTACGTTTAGAACTTAAAAATTTACCTTTAAAAGCTAATTTTTCGATTTTGGATGCAGATGACTGTAAACGCATTTTGATGGATTTGATGCATCGCGATAATTTGTCGGGTGCGGAGAGTAAAGAATTAATTGCCAAGGCAATGAAGAAAATTTCAGATTGGAAGAACGATCTGATTTTGCCTGAACAAGCACATTCGACGTGTGAAACTCCTGAAGATGTGCAGTTTGCTCACCTTTACCAACTTTATGAACGTAATTTACGTGCCTACAATGCTGTCGATTTTGATGACCTCATTGTTATGCCAACCCGCTTATTGCAAGAAAATGCAGAAGTACGTGACAAGTGGCAAAACCGTGTTCGTTATTTATTGGTCGATGAATATCAAGATACCAACACCGCGCAATATATTTTAGTGAAACTGTTGGTTGGTGTAATGGGGCAGTTTACGGCCGTGGGTGATGATGACCAGTCAATTTACGCATGGCGTGGAGCGAAGCCTGAAAACATGGCTTTGCTTAAACAGGATTTCCCAAATTTACATATTATTAAGCTTGAGCAAAATTACCGCTCGACCAGCCGTATTTTGAAAGCTGCGAACTGTGTAATTCAAAATAACCCGCATATTTTTGATAAGAAATTGTGGAGTGATAAAGGGCATGGCGAGGTCATCCGAATTATTACCTGTCGTAATGATGATGATGAAGCAGAACGCGTAGTCAAAGACTTACTGACTCATAAACTGATGAATGGTAAGAACTGGAAAGATTACGCTGTGTTATACCGTGGTAACTTTCAGGCACGTGTATTAGAAACCCAGCTTCGCCAAATGCAAATTCCGTACAAACTCTCTGGTGGTACATCGTTCTTTGCTCGTGCAGAAATTAAAGACGTGATGAGCTACCTGCGTCTTATTATTAACCCTGAAGATGACAGTGCTTTCTTACGTATTATTAATACCCCTAAACGTGCGATTGGCCCAGTTACCCTTGAGAAGCTAGGTTTATTTGCGCAAGAAAATAATTTGTCTTTACTTGGTGCCTCTTCTGACCAACGCTTAAGCATGGTTCTTCCTAAAAAAGCAGAAACTCAATTGCATGAGTTTGCGGATTTTATCGCGACGTTTACGCGTGAGTTGCTAGAAGATGATGAGCCTGTGCCTAAAGTTCGTCAAATGATGAATGAAGCGGGTTATATCGACTATATTCGTGAACAGTCAGCAACACCTGCTCAAGAGAAAAGTAAACTCGATAACATCGAGAATTTATTTACCAGTATTCAAAATCTGATTAATCGTGCAGAAGATGTTGATGAAAAGAACATTGAAAGCGTCATTCGCAAACTGGTGTTACTTGACCTGTTAGAACAGCAGCAAGAAGAAGAGGACACTGACAAAGTAAACCTACTTACTTTGCATGCAGCAAAAGGTTTGGAGTTCCCATATGTGTACATTATGGGACTTGAAGAAGAACTTTTACCGCATAAAAACTCGATTGCAGCTGAAACCATTGAAGAAGAACGCCGTCTTATGTACGTGGGTATTACTCGCGCACGTCAAGGCTTAACTTTGACTTTGGCAGAACAGCGTAAAAATGGTGGTCAAATGAAACAAATGACCCCAAGCCGTTTCCTTGATGAGCTTCCACAAGACGAACTCGAATGGTTAGGGCGTAAAAAGAAAATTGCAGCAAATGTTGATCCTAAAGAACAGGCTCAACAATATTTGGCAAATTTAAAAGCTTTATTAAAGCGTTAATTTTTTAATTTTTAGGAAATCCCATGAAAGTTCAAGTTAAATTGCTCGATCCGCGTTTAGGTAAAGAATGGCCTTTACCTTCATATGCAACAGCAGGATCAGCAGGTTTAGATTTACGTGCCTGTTTAGATGAAGCAATTGAAATTGAACCAGGCCAAACTGTATTAGTTAAAACAGGTATGGCAACTTATATTCATGATGTGAATTTTGCTGGTTTAATTTTACCACGTTCAGGTTTAGGCCATAAACACGGTATTGTTCTTGGTAATTTAGTTGGGTTAATTGACTCGGACTATCAAGGTGAATTGATGGTTTCAGTTTGGAACCGTGGTCAAACGACATTCCGTTTAGAGCCAGGCGAGCGTTTAGCACAATATGTTTTAGTTCCAGTTGTTCAGGCTGAGTTTGAACAAGTAGAGGAATTTGAAGAAACTTTACGCGGTGCTGGCGGCTTTGGTCACACTGGTAAACAATAATTAACTTATAAAAAATAATGAAAAGAAACGCCTGTTTTACAGGTGTTTCTTTTTATACCTTGAATGTTACAATGAATTATATTACAACACGCTTTACTCATACTCTTTTAACTTTTTTAGCAAATACCCTTTTGAATACTCTATGTTTTTGCGATAGATCAGATTGATCTTTAAATAGAAGATACGCTATGAATGTAAGACACTCATTCCCAAAAAATATTTTCCGTGCTTACGATATTAGAGGCAAACTTTCTTATTTAACTACGGACGTCGTCCGTTCAATTGCCTATGGATTGGCACAACAATATAAACAAGCAGAACAAACTCAACTGGTCATTGGTTATGATGCCCGCCTTACCAGCCCTGCTTATGCGCATTTAATCGAAGAGATATTAGTAGAGCAGGGTTTAACTGTTACAAACATTGGTTGCTGCTCGACTCCGATGATGTATTACATTGCACGTGAGTTTGGTGGTAACGGAATTATGGTAACCGCTAGCCATAATCCGAAATCAGATAATGGCATTAAATGGATTTTAAGAGCTGAACCTCCGTCTCCTGAAATGATTCAGCAAGTCGGTGAGTTTGCCCAAACTTATGTTCCAACTCATCCAATTTCATTATTAGAATTATCAACTCCTCAATTTAAATCAGAATTTTGCAAAAAATACCAACAGGCTCTCTTTAACGATATTCAACTCAAACGCCCATTAAAAGTCGTATTAGATGGTTTACATGGTTCGGCAGGGCACTGTGCGAAACTGGTACTTGAAAAAATGGGGTGTGAGGTAATTGCCTTACGGACTACTCCAAATGGCGAGTTCCCAGACCATGCGCCAGACCCTTCACATGCTGCACATTTAAAAGAGTTACGAAAAACAATTATTGAGCAAGCTGCCGATATTGGTATTGCGCTTGATGGTGATGGCGATCGTGTCGTATTACTTGATGAGAAAGCCAACATACTTACAGCTGACCGTTTATTGTCACTATTTGCACAAATGTGTCTGGAACAACAAAGAGATAAAGAAATCGTCTTTGATGTGAAATGCTCGTTGATGGTTCAAAGAACCGTAGAGCGACTCGGTGGTAAACCGAAAATGATTCGTACGGGTAGTAGTTTCCTCCGTTCTTATTTATCTAAGTCCAAAGGTGATGCCATTTTTGGTGGTGAATATGCTGGCCACTATGTGTTTAATGACGGACGCGGTTTTGGATATGACGATGGTATATATGCTGCACTGCGTGTAATGGAATATTTCACCAAGTCTAGTGTGGCAACAGTTTCAGATTTATTTTCTATTTATCCTGAAAGATGCTGTACCGAAGATACCTATATTAGTACTCATCAATCAGACCCTAAGCATGTATTGCAAGATATTGAAATTTTGAGCCATCGTTTAGGCGCTCATATTAGTAAAATTGATGGCGTACGTCTTGATTTTGATGATGGTTTTGGCATTATTCGAGCATCAAATACGGGTGAGTATTTTACCGTAAGATTTGATGCTGATAGTCCTTTGCGTTTAAAGGAAATTCAGCAAAAATTTATTGATATGTTGCAAGAGCGTTACCCGCAAATTGCACAAGAACTTTCTGAGGCCTAATAAGGAGAGGCGCAATGCCACAACATCAGCATCTTGGCGTCGACAAAGCAAAAATCTTGATTGAAGCTTTGCCATATATTCAACGTTTTTCTGGTAAGACGCTGGTGGTGAAATACGGTGGTAATGCGATGACTGATCCGGAATTGGAAAGTTCATTCGCTCGCGATATCGTTTTACTTAAAACTGTGGGTTTAAACCCGGTTGTTGTACATGGTGGCGGCCCACAAGTTGACTCTTTCTTAAAACAATTAGGCCGTGAGTCTGATCGTATTGATGGTATGCGTGTGACCGATCAAGCCACTATGGAAGTGGTTGAAATGGTATTAGGCGGTAGCGTAAACAAATCTATTGTTAATTTAATTAATAAACATGGTGGACGTGCGATTGGCTTAACAGGTCAAGATGGCAATCTATTACGTGCCCGTAAATTATTAATGGAAAAGCACGAAGAAGACGGTTCTATCAAGCATATCGACTTAGGTATGGTGGGTGAAGTGACTGGGGTAAAAACAGACGTATTAGAGATGTTTACCCAAAGTGACTTTATTCCAGTTATTGCACCATTAGGTGTCGATGAAAAAGGTAATACCTACAACATTAATGCTGACTTGGTCGCTGGTAAGGTTGCTGAAGCATTAGGTGCAGAAAAATTAATTCTGCTTACCAATATTACTGGCGTATTAGATGAAAACAAAAATCTTTTAACTGGTTTAACTACACAAGAAGTTGACCGTTTAATCGAGACAGGCGTGATTTACGGCGGAATGATTCCTAAAGTAGGTTGTGCGCTTGATGCTGTAAAAGGCGGTGTTGTGAGTGCACACATTGTAGATGGTCGTGTACCACATGCAACATTACTTGAAATCTTTACAGATCACGGTGTGGGTACACTCATTTCTAACCGCTCAAATGCATCTCACTAAAGTGAGTATTTTGATTAAAAGACCACGCTAAGTGGTCTTTTTTTATGTCATTTAATTTTGGTCATTTTTTTGTCATAAGCTTTGACTAGTGTAAGGGGTGTCACTAGGAGCGTTCATTATGCTGGAAAAATTTAATCAATATCGCCAAACGTGGACTTTACCTCTAAATCGTCATAAGACTACGAATCAAACACAATTTCGCTTTGAATGGGTTGATAATTTAAAAGAATTACAAGATGTACAACGGTTTCGCGCACAACAATTTAGTAAACAATTCGGTATTCATTTTGAAGATAACTTAGATCAAGATATTTACGATTTTAGCTGTGAGCATGCAGTATTACGTGAGAAATGGACAGGAGAGATTGTGGCTTATACACGACTCAAACTCTTCCAAGGCCATGAAATAGCGCAAAGCTATAGTGCTCATGAGTTTGATATTGTTCCTCACTTATCCCATTTGCCAAATGTATTAGAAATAGGGCGTACCTGTGTACATCCACGTTTTCGTAATGGTAAGGCACTTTCAACGTTATGGCTAAATCTAGCACCTAAAGTGTTGTGGTCAATGCGAGCTAAATACTTGATGGGCTGTGTAAGTATTCACCTGCAAGATAATTTGGCCAGAGCGTACTATACGCACCGCCAGATTCAACAATTACCAGACAGCAAAACTATCGATATTCGTTCTAAAAAAATTTATGAACCTGAATATCCAGAGTTCAGTTTTCCTCAAGATGAACGTATGCCAAAACTGTTCCAAATGTATTTGAGTATGCAATCTAAACTGTCTAAAGATGCCTTTTTTGATGCTGAATTTAACTGTCTCGATTATTTTGTATTTTTGGAAGTAAATAAAATTGCCACTTCCTTTGTAATGAACAAAATGGCTCAACGATAAAGATATCTTATATTTTGTAATAGCGAGCGCATATTGGGATTTACAAGCTATTTTACTCTCATGCACAATAGTATGTATGAGGTAATGAAGCGAAAAGTTTAGAACAATATGTGCCAGCTATTAGGAATGAATTGTGCAACACCAACGGATATCACTTTTTCTTTCCGTGGTTTTTCACAGCGCGCAGGAATTACCTCGGACCATAGTGATGGTTTTGGTATAGCCTTTTTTGAAGACAAGGCATGCCGTTTATTTGTAGACAACCAGTCTGCGGTTGAATCTCCAATAGCTGATCTTATTCGTAACTATCCCATCAAATCACGTAATGTAATCGCCCATATTCGTAAGGCGACCCAAGGCAAAATCACGCTTGAGAACTCACATCCTTTTATTCGTGAGTTATGGGGACGTCACTGGATTTTTGCCCATAATGGCGATTTACATGATTTTAATCCACCTTTGAGTGGACGTTTTACACCTGTAGGGAATACAGATAGCGAAAGAGCATTTTGTTATTTACTCGATCAACTGGTAGAAGTATTTGGTTATGAAGAGCCAAGTCTTGAACAGATATTTGAAGTGTTAGAGAAAATTTCTCCGCAAATTGCAGAATATGGCACCTTTAATTTCTGTTTATCTAATGGCAAAGCTTTATTTAGTTATGCCATTACTAAATTACATTGGTTAGTTCGCGAATATCCATTTAATAATGCACATTTAATTGATTTAGATGTCGAAGTTGATTTTAGTCAGGTGACTACTCCTGAAGATCGAGTTGCAGTAATTACAACTGAGCCTTTAACACATAATGAAACTTGGACAGCTTATCAACCCGGTGAAATGATTTTATTTCAACATGGTCAGCCTATAAAAAAATCAATAACACATGTTGAAAGATTAATACGTGAAGATAAAAACCCTGAACTTAAACGTATTACTCGGGCAGACCAATATTAATTTTTAAGTAAATGAGTGTAAATGCTTAATTAATATATATATTTACTTAATTAATAATAAAGTATTTTGTTTAAAAAATACTTTATTGTTTTAGTCGGTTAATATTATTTAATTGTTTAAAAATCAAAAACTTAATTCATTATCTATTTTTATTTATATAAAACCGACGAAATAGGTTTGTTTTTATTTATACCCTTTAAAGATAAGATGCGGCTTATGCAACAGTCATTGAACATCATTGGGGGTGGTGTATGAAAATGAAATGGGCTTCAGAATATAATACGGGTATTGATGTTATTGATGAGCAACACAAACGAATACTTGATTATATTAATGAGATTGATGATGTAAAAGATGATGAGGATAGACGTCGTATTAAAGATGTTTTAGATAATATTATCGATTATACGCAGTCACATTTTACCTTTGAAGAAAGTTTGCAAGAAGAAGCTGATTATAAATATAGAGTACCTCATAAACGTGTACATGACTTGTTTATTAAGAAAATAGAGTTATATCGTGAACGTTTTGAAATGGGACATACGATTGAAGCTGAATTACAAGAAATTTTGGCTAAATGGTTAATTAATCATATTCAACATGATGATGCTGATTATGTAGGGGCAGTAAAAGAAAATATGATGGGGATTATTAGAGAAAAAGAAAAGAAGAAAGGAAAGAACTGGTTCGCCCGTTTTTTCTCATAACTTTAACTGGAAGAACTCTAATATACAGTTAGCGCGGCAAACTATCGTTTCGGTGGTTTGCTTTTTTTTATGGCGCAAACTTTGATTTTCATGCATGAGACGGGCAAAATATCTAAAGACTTTTTCAAGGAATGCATAATGCAGGACATACCTATGTCACGTTGGTTATCGCCTCTTATGGCGTTTTGCTTATCTTTTGTCATCATGGCCACTTTGGCACCAACCATGGGCATCCAGATTGATCGTCAGCTCGATTTCTGGTTATTGTGGTTTGGCACAATGTTGTTATTGGCGTTACCAGTTTGTTATTTGGAAATTGCTTTAGCAAAACGATCTAAAACAACCGCTTTAAATGCGTTATCGAGTTTAACTCGTGAAGCAGATAGCTCGCCTAAATGGCGCGTGGTTGGCTGGCTTGCTGTTGCTTTTATTCCTTTCTTGGCGGGTAATGTGCTGAGCACTGCAAGTAATATATTGGTTGCGCAGTTTGCTCCAAGCATTTCAGGTCAAATCATTTTTGCAGGCCTTGCAGTTGCTGCCTTGGTCTTATCATTTATTCCTCGTCAAATTCTTGTTTTGTTAATGACCTTAGGGGTAATCGCTTCTATTGTGTTAGCAAACATGATGGGTACGACTTTACAGCCTTGGCATTGGACCAATGTAGAGTTTAAAGAGTGGGGGAATGCAACTGTACTTGCACTTGTAGCAAGTGGTTTAGGTTTAGGACTTTACTGGCAAAATAGTGTCGGCACTGTTCAGACTCAAGAAGGTGCAACTAAAACTGTTCTTCCAATTTGGTTGGCTCAGCTCATTGCTGTAATTGCTTTTGGTTTCTTCTCGCTTCAAGCTCAATTACCTGTCCTTACGTGGATATTTACAGGCGTGATGACATCAGCATTATTTGTGCAGTTGGCAAGAGAGCAACTTGCTCAGCGTCAGCTTATGCCTGTTTTACAATGGGTGATTCTTGTTGTTGCTATTGCAGTTTGGGCGGTGCCTGAACTTCATCGCTTATTTACGCTTGTTCTTATGCTTTGGGGCTTACTCATTAGTTTGATTTATGCAATTTTTGCAGGTTGGATTATGAAAATTAGTCACTTACGTAAATCAATGAATTTCAGCAATGAGCTTTTCTATAATTTATGGCGTATTGCTGTACGTATTGTATTACCACTTTCAATTATTGTGGCAATGATTGCTGTAATTGGGCAAAGTATCTAATGGAACGCATTCAACAAGTTTGGGTGGCATTTGCGGCGCCAGAGCAACAGTTTCTAATCTCTGTTCCATTTGAACAGGGAATGACTGCTTCACAAGCAGTTCAAGTCAGTGGTTTATCAAATCAAGTTGATTTGCCTGAACCACTTCAGCTCGGTGTTTTTGGTGTAAAAGTAGAAGCTGATGCAGTACTACACGCGGGTGATCGAGTTGAGGTTTATAGACCTTTAACGATTAATCCAAAAGACATTCGCCGGAAACGTGCCGCGAAGAATCCTGTAGGCAGATACATTAAAGGCAATCGCTTTAAGCAATCAGCTCAATAAGCAAAACCCCTCAAGTTTTTTCACTTGAGGGGTTTCTTTTTATTAGAAAAAACGATTATAGTGGTGGGGCAGTTAAGATCGCTTCTTTAGAAGCAGGTAAACCTGGTTGCGATTCTGGAATAGTCTCTAAACCTTCAATTTTAGTTACAGTTCCAGTTCCATCAAAGTAAATTTTTAAATGCTGACCATGTGCTGCGGGGATTTTCGCTTTTTTAGCATATGTTCCCGGGATATAGTTGTAGATATAGTCCCAACGTTGTGGATTGAGGGGATCAGTCACTGTTGGGCTACCAAGCAAAAAGCGCACTTGCTGGAAATTCATGCCGACTTGTACTTGAGAGGCTTGAGCTTTAGTCAATGGAGTCCCTTGAGGAATATCAACCTTATATACACCAAAGATTGAACAACCAGCTAGGAGTGAAGTGACGAATAACGTCAGCACGAGTTTTTGCATTTTGCTACACTATCCCAATAAATTATGATGCATTTGATCAAAGGATAGATCATACTTCATATAAATTCTATTGCCTATTCCAACTTGAGATTTGTTGAGAGACCTTTTTTCATGCCTATTTCCAATCAAGATTTGCGCAAAGCTGGACTTAAAGTTACCCTTCCACGAATTAAGATTTTGGAATTATTAGAAAATTCAAAACAGCATCATCTTAGCGCTGAAGATATTTACAAGACTTTGTTAGAGCAAGGGGAAGATGTCGGACTTGCGACAGTTTACCGTGTGTTAACACAATTTGAAGCTGCGGGCATTATTCAACGTCATCATTTTGAAAATAACCATTCTGTTTTCGAAATTATGCAAGAAGATCACCACGATCACTTGGTTTGCCAAAACTGTAACAAAGTTATTGAATTTACTAATGATGTTATCGAGAAAGAACAGCATTCTGTAGCAGAACAACATGGGTTCACCTTAACGGGTCACTCATTAAATCTCTATGGTTACTGTAATGAACCTGAATGTCAGGATGCATTGCGCAAGAAATAATCGTTTTCACATAAAGAAAACAAATAAAAAAGGAAGGTTACGTTTAACCTTCCTTTTTTTATGAAGAAATTACTGACGGTCGAAAGTTAAATGTTGTTTTTCGTCTGTAATTTGATCAGGACCTTCATTTGCAAGCTTAATCGTTAAACGTAAATCGTTTGGTGAGTCGGCATGTTTAAGGGCATCTTTATAAGTAATTTGGCCTGCTTTATATAAATCAAATAAAGCTTGGTCAAAGGTCTGCATACCCAGTTCACGTGAGCGTTTCATCAAGTCCTTAATTTCATGAATTTCGCCTTTACGGATATAGTCTGAAATTAATGGTGAGTTAATTAAAATCTCAATCGCTGCACGACGTGAATTACCATCTGGCGTTGGAATAAGCTGCTGAGCAATCATGGCTTTTAAGTTAAGCGACAGGTCCATGTAGAGCTGGCTATGTCGGTCACTTTCAAAGAAGTGAATAATACGGTCGAGTGCTTGGTTGGCGTTGTTGGCGTGCATTGTTGCTAATACAAGATGACCTGTTTCAGCAAAGCCAATTGCATAGTCCATCACTTCACGCGAACGGATCTCACCAATTAAGATGACATCGGGTGCTTGTCGTAACGTGTTTTTTAAAGCAATTTCAAATGAGTCCGTATCAATACCGACTTCACGTTGAGTAATAATACAACCCGCATGTTCGTGAATAAACTCAATCGGGTCTTCAATGGTAATGATATGGCCTTTAGAGTTATGGTTACGATGGCTGATCATTGAAGCCAATGAAGTCGATTTACCTGTACCTGTTGCACCTACGAAAATAATAATGCCACGTTTGGTCATCGATAAATCTTTAAGCACAGTAGGTAACTGTAAGTCATCAATCGAAGGAATTTTAGTTTCAATTCGACGTAGAACCATACCCGGCATATCGCGTTGCTGAAAAGCACTCACACGAAAACGCGCCGTTTTATCGCGGTTCATAATGGCAAAGTTACATTCACGAGTTTCTGCAAATTCTTTACGCTGTTTGTCACTCATGATGGAATGTAAGAGCTGTCCAATTACTTCGCCAGAAAGGCTATTCTTTGAAATTGGAACAATTTGCCCGTTAATCTTCATTGATGGTGCAACGCCATCTGTAATAAAAAGATCCGATGATTTTTTTTCAACCATGAGGTTGAGCAAGTCATTAAAATCCATAATTGTATTCTCGCTATTTTGTTATTTTTATAGGAATGATTCAGGCTGTTTTGCAGCAGTACGAGCCGTTTGCGGGCTAATTACACCACGAGACACCAAGTTTTTTAAGCTTTGGTCGAGGGTCGTCATACCATGGTTGGCACCCGTCTGAATAGCTGAATACATTTGTGCGACTTTATTTTCACGGATTAAGTTACGAATGGCAGGAATACCAATCATGATTTCATGTGCTGCCACACGACCACCACCGTTCTTTTTAAGTAGAGTCTGCGAAATAACGGCTTGTAAAGATTCAGACAGCATGGCACGAACCATGTCTTTTTCTTCGGCAGGGAATACGTCAATTACACGGTCAATAGTCTTTGCAGCTGACGTGGTGTGAAGCGTACCAAATACCAAGTGACCCGTTTCAGCAGCAGTAAGTGCTAATCGAATCGTTTCAAGGTCACGCATCTCACCGACCAAAATAATATCAGGGTCTTCACGTAGTGCTGAACGAAGTGCTTCATTAAAGCCGTGTGTATCACGATGTACTTCACGCTGGTTAATCAGGCATTTCTTTGACTGATGTACAAATTCGATAGGATCTTCAACTGTTAAAATATGGTCATAACGGTTTTCATTAATATAGTCCATCATTGCTGCAAGCGTGGTTGATTTACCCGAACCTGTTGGACCTGTCACCAGTACAATCCCGCGAGGATAATCACAAATATCCTTAAAGATTTGACCTAAGCCTAAATCTTCCATAGTAAGTACTTTAGATGGAATGGTACGAAATACTGCGCCAGCACCACGGTTTTGGTTAAATGCATTCACACGGAAACGTGCAACATTAGGTACTTCAAAAGAAAAGTCAGTTTCAAGCTTTTCTTCATAGTCACGGCGCTGTTTATCGTTCATGATGTCATAAACAAGGCGGTGGACATCTTTATGTTCTAAGGCTGGTAAGTTAATACGACGAACTTCACCATCGACACGAATCATTGGTGGCATGCCAGCAGATAAGTGTAAATCGGATGCGCCATTTTTCACAGAGAAGGCGAGTAGCTCTGTAATATCCATAATTTCCCCAAGTAAATCAAAATATGTCATTATTTTGTAGAATAATATACGGCTTTCACCGAGGCTTACCAACACCTCGCTTTAGGTGAAAAGCAAAAAAGTTTTTTGAAAATGAGAACCTTGTCAATGAATTACCTGCAAGATGCGCGACAGCACGTATTACAGCAAATCAGAACTGCTTGTGAACATGCTCAGCGTGCGCCTGAAACTGTACAACTTTTAGCCGTATCAAAAACACATCCAAGTGAAAGATTGCGTGAAATGTATGCAGCAGGGCAAAGGGCATTCGGAGAAAATTATTTACAAGAAGCTTTGGACAAAATTGAAACTCTACATGACTTAGACATTGAATGGCATTTTATTGGACATGTTCAACGTAATAAAACTAAGCATTTAGCTGAAAAGTTTGATTGGGTACATGGTGTAGACCGTTTGATTATTGCAGAGCGATTATCTAACCAACGTGGTGATGACCAAGCTGCACTTAATATTTGTTTGCAAGTGAATATAGATGGGCAAGACAGTAAAGATGGCTGTGCACCAGAAGAAGTTGCGGAATTGGTTGCTCAAATTAGTCAACTGCCGAAAATTAAACTACGTGGCTTAATGGTCATTCCGGCACCAGACAATACCGCTGCTTTCGCAGATGCCAAAAAGTTATTTGATGAGATGAAAGGGCAACATGCTCATGTGCAAGACTGGGATACATTAAGCATGGGAATGTCGGGCGATTTAGATGCCGCAATTGCCGCAGGTTCAACCATGGTCCGTGTAGGTACAGCTTTGTTTGGTAAGCGTGACCCGATTGAGAAAAAATAACTTTTAAGGGTTAGTTAAATATTTTGTGGTGGAACTGTAATCAATTAATTTAAATTTAATTTTCCTCGCTTATAACCCAGATATTTTAATATTTGAGTGTGTAATGTATGGATTTGTTGCATGTTTTCATTCTGGCAATCATTCAGGGCTTTGCTGAATTATTGCCAGTTTCTAGTTCCGCACACGTTATTTTAGCTGAAAAGTTAATGGGGTATGATCCATCTGCACCTGACATGACATTCTTACTTGTAATGTTGCATACAGGTACGATGTTTGCAGTGATCGTTTACTTTTGGAAATCTTGGCGTAAGACCTATTTTTCTTCTTGGGAAAGTTTTAAAAAACAAGCCTTCTATATTATTTTGGCAACCCTAATTACTGGTGTACTTGGTTTAGCGCTCCAATCTATTATTAAACATGTATTCTTCGGCGGCGCGAGCAGTTTCGAAATTGAGCATTTGTTTAGTAACTCAAAACTCATGGCAGCTGCACTAATTTCGGCAGGTGTTCTGATTATTTTATCTTCGCGTTTAGATCGTGGTCAGCAGGGTGAAATCAGTTTGCGTAGTGCTTCTATTATTGGGGCAGTGCAGGCGTTATGTTTACCTTTCCGTGGTTTTTCACGTTCAGGTGCAACCATATCTACAGGTTTATTTTTAGGTGTATCTCGTCAAAAGGCTGAAGAGTTCAGTTTTGCGTTGGCTGTGGTATTAACACCAGCTGTGATTTTAAAAGAATTATATCGTTTAGTTCACGCTCAAGGCTTACAAACAGTTGCTCATGGGCAAGTGTTTCATTCGATGGTTCCAAGCTTGTTGGGTATGTGCTTTAGCTTTGGTGCTGGTCTTTTGGCATTGAAATGGTTGTCTTCATGGTTAGAACATGGCCGCTGGCATTTATTTGGTCTGTACTGTATTGGTTTCGCAATTGTCGTACTCTGTGTGAATTAATTTTTTGATGTTTTAAAAATAAAAATTATTGCAATACCATACAAGAAAGGGGCGTAAATGATACGCCCCTTTGTTATATAAGATTCAATCAAATTTAAGATAAGTACCTACATTAAATTAACCTACGACTTCAATGGTGCTCGCACCAGCACCCAGTGGTTTCACTTGTATTTGTACAGGAATACGTTCATGCATTTCTTGAATGTGTGAAATGAGAATGACCTGACGACCCTGATTTTGCAATTGATCTAAAGCATTCATAACCATGTGCAAAGAAGAAGCATCCAAAGTACCAAAGCCTTCATCAATAAACAGCGATTCAATTTTCATTGAACCCGAGGCCATATTGGCAATCGCTAAAGACAAGGCAAGGGCAGTTAAGAACGACTCACCGCCAGATAAAGATGCAACTGAGCGGGTTTCTCCATCCATATCGTGGTCAATAATCGCTAAACTTAAAGACTGATCTAGACGTTTTAGCGTATAACGTTGCGATAGCATCGCCAATTGCTGGTTGGCATGTTCAACTAAAATATCTAGGTGATATTGCTGCGCATAATCACGGAACTCTTTACCTTTAGCGTCGCCAATGAGACCTGAAATTTTGCTCCAGCGATGTTCTTCTTGCTGAATATTTTGAATTTGCTCGGCGTATTGTTGCTGTTTAGCAAGATTTTGTTGATGCACTTCAAGCTTAAGCTTCAGTCGATCGCGTACTTCAAGTTGGGCTTTAAGCTCTGCAATATTGTCCTGAATGAGGCTAACAAGCTTTTCATGCTCAATATCTGGCTGAGTTTGTAAATGCTCGCTTAATTGCTCTTGCATGGTTTTTAGGGCAGAAGAAGCTTCACTTAATAGACGCTCGGCATGATTAAGACGGTTACGAATGTCTTGCTCTTGTGCAGAATTAATCTGTATGAGCGCCGTAAGATCAGATACCTGAAAATCAGTATGGGCTTTTAACCAGTTTTGAATTTGCCCATCAATCTGCTGTTGATGTTGTTCTGTGTGTTGATACTGATGTTTAAGTTGATCGAGCGCCTGTTTTTGCTGCTCAAAATGCTGTCTGGTTTGTTCGAAGCGTTGTTTAGCTTCATGATACACCGTTTGTTGCTGCTGGCGTTTAGCATCATGCTCAATTAACCATTCGTGCGGTTTAATGTCTGTGCGGCCTGTCATTTGTTGAATGAGTGACACCGCTTTTTCATTATTTTGTTGGCCTTTAAGTGTAATCTCTTTGAGATTTTGATCGATCTCATCAATTTGCTTGGTTAATTGCTCAAGATTGGCAACTAACATTTTAAGGTCTTGTTGCTGTTGTTCAAAACGCTGTGCAAGCTGTTCTTGTTGTTCAAGTTGCTTGGCGCGTGCATCAAGAATAGTCCAAGTCTTCTTAGCCGTTTGGCTACTCGACTGCTGCCATGCGTGTTGTTCAGCTTCCGATAAACAATCAACAATATGCTGAACTTGTTGTTGCCATTGCTGTGCCGTATTAAGCAAACTTTCATTATGTTGAATCGTTTGAACGAGCTGATTATGTTGTTTAATGGCTTGGGTTAAACGCGAGTTTTCTGAGTCAAATGAACTGATAGCAGTTTGCGCAGTTTGTCTCAGCTCATTAAGTGTTTGTAAGATTTGTTCAGGTGCTTGATTAAGCTCGATGTGCAATTGATTAAGGCTGAACCCTTGCTCAAGCTCTTGCTGCAAGCTTGATTGTTTGGCTGTAAGTTGAGTTAAGTACTTCTGAACTTGTTCAAGCTCGGCACTACACTGGGTCAGTGTTTGTTGTTGGGTTTGCCATGTATTAAATTTAGTTTGCTCTAACGCTACTGCCTGTTGCTCTTGTTGTTGCTGCAAGTCGAATAAAGCTTTAGAAACTGCACTGTCATCAACACGATAGGGATGATCTGTGCTTCCGCATACTAGACAAGCTTCACCTTCTTTAAGATTGGCTCGTAATTGCTCAATATTTTCAGTGTGTAGTAAACGCTGCTGTTGCAGGATGTGCTGTAACTTTTCACGCTCAGTTTTTGCTGTTTGGTATTCTTGTTCAGCTAACTGGCAAACGGTTTTAAGTTGCTGCTCTTGGGCTGATACTTGAGTTTGTTTTTCAGAGAATTGCTGAAGCTCAGCATATAGCTCATGATAAATTTTTATTTTTTGCTGAATCAGATCTAACTGCGTGACTTGAGCAAGCTTTTGTTCTTTGTCTTTACGCTGTTGATCAAGTTTTAACTCAATTTGTTCAACTGTACCTAGTGAAGCTGTGAGTTGTTCGAGTTCACTTTTAGCTTCCGATAGCTTTTGACGAGCAAGGGTAGGGTTTCCGAGCTGTTGTTCAATCGCTTCATAGTTTTGAATAAACTGCCCGAGCTGATGTAGATGTGCTGAAAGGCCCTTATCTAATACAGCATATTGCTGAGTCTGGATCAGCTGCTGTTGTAGATGAATTTTGTTCTGCTCAAGCTGTGCAATCTGCTGTTGTACAGCGTTTTGCTGTTGTTGCAATGGGCTTAGCTTTTGCTCAAGTACATGTCTTTTTTCTTTGCACTTTTTATATTCATCGGCAATAAAAGCACGTTCTTGAATGGACTGTCGAACTTGATTTAAAGCTTGTTGATGTTGTTGCTCAAAGTCGAGCGTTTGTTTGAGCTCTTGTTCTGCAAGTTGATATTGTTTTTGTCCCGTTTCAAAAATTTGCACCAACTCATTAAACTTGGTTTGAGCTTGCTGAATTTGCGGCTCAAGTTGTTGTAGCGTTTGTAAGTTTTGAGCTTGCTGAAAAACTTGTGGGCGTATTTCAGAGAAAACTTCGAGCCGTTGTAATTGCTCACGTTCACTAGCCAATTGTTGATGATGGTTTTGCTGGGTTTGAAACTGTTGTTGTTTAGCTTGAACTTCTTGCTCAAGTTTGGCTTTACGTTCAAACCATTGTTGCTGTTTGTCTAAAACATTTTTTTGTTGTTCTAACTGTTGATGGTTTTGCTCGGCTTGCTGATATTGCTCGGTAAATGCAGCAATCTCTTCATCAGACAAAATTTCAATATGGCCTAAAAACTCTTCCAGCTGTTTACGCTGCTTTGCAATATCGGCTGTTTTACGAAAAGCCAGTTCACCGATTTTGGCGAAAATACTGGAGTTAGTTAGGTACTCAAGCAATTCACCGCGTTCGCTGTCTCGAGCTTTTAAAAATGCGGTCACTTCGGATTGGGCAAGTAATACAGCACGAGTAAACTGCTCAAATGAAAGCTGGGTAATTTGTTTAACTTTTTCATCAACCGCTTTGGCTTTGTCGGCAAGCACCACACCATCGGTTAGGCATTTTAAGTAGCGTTGCACGCTTTGTAATTTACCATTTGGGTTTTCACGTGCACGTTTAATTTCCCAACGTGCCAAATAGCGTTTTTGATCTTGTGCAATAAAGCAAAGCTCAGCAAAACCATGACCTGTACCACGGCGTAATACAGTTAAAGGTGAGTTAGTGAGTAACTCTGAACCATCAACATCTTTTAATTTGCCGTCGCTGTCTTTAAGACGTGGTACTCGATTAAACAAAGCCAGACACATGGCATCCAAAATAGTCGACTTACCTGCGCCAGTTTTCCCCACAATTGCAATGAGACCTGCATGGGCGAGGGGCGCGCTTTCAAAATCAATAAAGTGTTCATCAGAAAGAGATGCCAGATTTTTTATTCGAATGGATAAAATTTTCATGACATATCCTTAAGGGGTTGCATCATTTTCAAGATTTTTTTGTGCTTCTTGTACCAGACTCAGAAAATCTTTTAAGACCGCATCATCGGCGCTGTAACCTTGTTTTTCCCAGATATTTTGAAAGAGCTTTTCTGGTGTTGGCGGTTCAAGTGCAATGTGCTGGGTAGTATTTGAATTAGTCGTGTCTTTATTTACATATTGACGTGAAATACGCACTAAACGATAGCGGTCAGGTGGTAGAGCTGCTTCAAACTGCTGACGTAAATTCGGCTGTGGCGGCGTTAAACTATAATATTCAATATCGACATATTCGCGGTGGTCAATATTCTCAATCACGCCGTGAGGCAATGCTTTGAGTTGTTGCAGCACTTCGTT
Source organism: Acinetobacter nosocomialis (assembly GCA_025736915.1). Lineage (GTDB taxonomy): Bacteria > Pseudomonadota > Gammaproteobacteria > Pseudomonadales > Moraxellaceae > Acinetobacter > Acinetobacter nosocomialis_A. The sequence goes on from CP107049.1 coordinate 2,879,246, forward strand.
TAACTCACCACGAATACGGTGCAATTGTATGCAACGTGGAATTTCTACAGCTTCAAACTGCAAACGGTTGTCTATGTCTTGAGTCGGGTCAATTTTGACCTCAACCACTTGGTGCTTATAGTTAATTTCACTAAAAGAAAGTGGAATGGGTGAGCCGCTATAACGAATGTGTGGCTGACCTACTTTTTGTGGTTTATGTAAGTGCCCTAAAGCGACATAATCGACTGCATCTTCAAATAACGTCGTTGAAAGCGCCTCTTCATTACCAATAATAATAGGGCGTTCAGAGTCGGATGTTTCCCCACCTTGCATATGCGCATGCGACATCAAAATCAGGGCTTGGTCTGGTGTTTTACGACGTTTGGCTTCTGCAATGAGTTGCTGGTGCAAATAGGCAATCGCATTTTTGCTATTGGTGGTATGTTCGTTAAAGCCCGTAATTTCGGCCGAACGTAAAAAAGGCAGGGCAAGGCACCACGCCACAATATCTTGATTTTGGTTATAGATAGGTAAAAGCAGTCGATCGAGATCTAGGGTTTTATCTTTATTCCAGCGAACCACACCCACAGTTTTTGCATTGTATTTTTCTAAAAGCGGTTCGACCTGTTCAATACGGTAGCCTGAGTCATGGTTACCCGCAATCATGAGTGTTTGCATGTGCGGTGCAATGCGATGTGCATCTGCTAAAAATTGGTAGAGTTGTTTTTGTGCTTGTGAACCCGGGTTAATGACATCAAAAATATCGCCAGCAATAAGCAGGGCATGTGGTTGTTTTTCTTGAATTTGAGTGAGCAACCAACTTAAAAATTGTTGGTGTTCGTAGTGTCGTGAGTGATTATAAAAAAACTGCCCCAAATGCCAGTCAGAAGTATGTAGAAAATGTACGGACATAGAAACAGACATCAAGCCAAAATAAACACAGATACGTTAGCATAAATTGGCAGGAGATTTTATCAAGACATTTTAAAGTGCTCGTTATTTAAGCCCGCAATGAAACCTGAATTATTTTGTCCCTTTAAGCTCTGCTTTGTTACTATCGACTTAAACCATGAACTTTGAGAACAAAATGACGATTCATAAATACGAAGTAAAAATACAGTGGGAAGGTAATACAGGAACAGGCACTTCTTCTTATCGTTCATATAAACGAGACTTTAGTATTCAGCATCCGCAAAAGGCTACCATTCAAGGTTCCTCAGACCCAGCCTATTTAGGTGATGTGACCAGATGGAATCCAGAAGATTTATTGGTCGCTTCAGCTTCAGCCTGCCATAAACTTTGGTATTTACACCTATGTGCGGTCAACCATATTCAGGTACTTAGTTATGTCGATAAAGCACTTGGTTTTATGGAAGATACAGATCCAGTTAAACGCGGTCACTTTACCCAAATTATTTTAAGACCAGAGATTGTTTTGGAAAAAGGTGCTGACCAAGAGCTTGCTGCAAAACTGCATGAAGAAGCACATCACGAATGTATGATTGCCAATTCGGTAAATTTCCCAATTACATGTGAAGCCACTTTTAGCTTTGCTGAATAATTAATATGAAATAGCCACCGATAAAAAGGCGGTGGCTATAAATTAAAATAAATAGAGTGGTTAGATAAAATCTTTAAGCTGCATTTTCATCGGCTTGAAAAATACCAAAAACGTTGTGGTCTAAATCGACAAAGTAACCATGCCAAGCGCGGCCCGGAATAGCGAATTTATCCATTGCGACAATACCGCCTTGCGCTAAAATTTTTGCAGCCACTTCATCGAAGTTTTCCACATGAACTGAACAGGTAAATGCATTGGTGCCATATTCCATTGGAGGCGTTTGAGCGGGACGTTTTAAAAGGCCGCCCATAATTGAAGGGGTTTCTATACGGTAGTATTCAATTGGTAAGTTTGGATCTAATTTAAATTGCCAACCAAACACAGCTTGATAAAACTGCGCATCACGAGCAGGGTTTGAAGACTGGATTTCAAAATAGGCAATATTGTTCATATTATTTAAATCATATTTTTATGGTGTAAAAAGTATACGCATGACTTTCATGGCTATGAAATAACGATTGTGTATGTTGAGCGTAAAATGAACGTGCTAGAAAATAAAAACCGACGATTCGAGTGATGAGAGAATCGTCGGTCAAAGACTTCATCAAGGGTTTGGCTGCTAACAAAACCTAATCCGAAGAAAGAAAGAGTCGTAATGAAAGGTCACCGAAACAATTTTGCGGATGCCGTGCAAAGGAAGTATTCGGTTGCTGCGACCTTGTTACCCTATATAACGTCAAGAGATTCGGATTGGTTGACAGAAAAATGAAAAAAAATCGAAAAAAATTTATAATTATTTTTTGAACCCATAAATTAGGCAAAAATATGACCAAATTACGTTCTTACTTTCTCTGGTTTTTTGCTATATGCATCGTACTTACCTTAATAGTCGGTGTAGTTGCAGCACTATTGCCAGCGAGTGTAGGTGGTATTTTAACAGCCGTTCCATATTTAGGCGCAATGATTTTTGTCTTGTTTAGATTTTTAAAGAAAGAACGCCGTGCGCCGACTGTACCAGAAAAAAAGAAATTTACTTTAGGCTTTACCCTCATATTTTGGGGCTATAACTTATGCGGTGTTTTATTTGGTTTGTTTTTATTTTCAAGACAAGACCCTGAAATTTTGCAAAACTTTATGCTTTACCTCAAGCAGCCTCAGTTCTTAAGTATTATGGTCATTATGATTTTAATGCTGGCTATTCCGCTTTATTTAATTACCTACTGGTTTTATGGCAAACAGGCACAGCGCATGGCTGACAAAATGTTGAATGTGCAATAGATCACTACAAAAACAGCTACGATTAAATATAAATGAGTTTTATATAATCAAATAAAACAGTTGTCCTCAGCTTAGGAGGAAATATGAATAAGAATGTATTAATCACGGGTGCTAGTGGTTTTATCGGAACGCATTTAATTAAGTTCCTATTACAAAAAAATTATAATGTGATTGCTGTTACAAGGCAGGCTGGAAAGACATCTGACCATCCTGCCTTGCAGTGGGTACAAAAGTTTGAAGATATTTCGACCCGTCAAATTGATTATGTAGTGAATTTGGCAGGTGCAAATATTGGCGAAAAACGCTGGACCGAGTCACGTAAAAAACAACTCATTGAAAGCCGAGTAAACACGACCCGAAAATTGTATGCATGGCTCAAGCAATCTGAAATTTTTCCTGAAGTGATTGTGTCTGGTTCGGCGATTGGCTATTACGGAATAGATGATCAAGAAAAGTGGGCAGAGGTGTGCACTGAACAAAGCTCACCACAGCCTATTTTTATGTCTCAGCTTTGCCAAGAGTGGGAACACGCAGCTTTAGCAGATACTCAGCAAAATACTAAAATTACTCGCTTAGGCGTAGTGTTTGGGCAGGGCGGTGGCATCTTGCCTAAAATGTTGCTTCCGATTCGACTCAATTTAGTTGGTCAAATTGGTCACGGCCGTCAGCCTGTGGTTTGGGTACACATTGAAGACGTGTTAAGCGCAATCGAGTTTATATTTCAGCATCCTCAATCTGCCCAAATTCACAATGTCGTAGCGCCAGAAAACGTGTCCCAAAAGATCTTTGTTGAGCAAGCTGCCGCGGTACTCAATAAGAAACCACTGTTGTCAGCGCCTAGCACGGTTTTTCGCTGTTTATTAGGGGAACAATCGCAATTGATCTTAAATGGGCAATACGTCAAACCCGCAGCCTTACAAGCTGAAGGATTTGAGTTTACCTATCCGCAATTAAAAATGGCTTTAGAGAATATATTGGCGTCAGGCTAAGATTTTATTTTGCAAACGCTCTGGCGAATATGCTTTGGCATCCACCAATGTCGGTTGACCCAGCATAAGCTGACGGAGCAATTGTGCAGAGCCTGCGCCCATACAGAGACCATTTCTAAAATGACCAAAGTTTGCCCAGAGGTTATCCATTTCAGGCATTTTGCCAATGTACGGGACGCCATTTGGTGAACTTGGTCTGAGTCCTGCCCAGCGATGTACAATCGGGAAATTGGCCAGTTCAGGCACCATTTCTAAACACGCTTCTAAAATATTGTGCTGAGTCGTTTCATCGGTAGAGGTGTCAAAGCCACGATGTGCCATGCTAGACCCACACACAATATGCCCGTCCATACGTGGAATCAAATACATCACTCGATTCATACACATGGTCGGTAGCCAGTGAGCAGGGGTTTTAAATAACAGCATCTGACCTTGCACAGGTTCGACTGGAATTTCGAGTTGTAATTGTGAGTTCCAGTAATGGCTCCAAGCGCCTGAAGTTATTACAAAATGGTCTGCTGTATGTTTGCGACCGTCTTCGGTTTGGAGTGCTTGTATGGCATCACCTTGTTGAATCAGTTTTTTGACAGCAGCGTGTTCAAAAAACTCAACATTTGGATGTTGTTTTAAATAGCTAATCAGGGACTGTAATACACGCGGGTTGCGAATATTAGACAGTTCAGGAAAATAAATGGCTTCTTGAAAATGATCAGAGATATGCGGATTGACTTGTTCTAGGGCATCGCGCTGTAAATATTCGCAGCGTTGCATCGGTTCTTGATGTTGCTCGGCGTAGGAAAGTCCAACGTCAAAATCTTCTTCATCAAAAATCAGCATGCCTGTGTCATGAATTTCAAAATCAATCCCTGTAACAGGGTAGAGCTTTTGGTTCCATGCTTGATACGAAGCTTTGCCAAATTGAGCAAGTTGGTTCACTGCATGCACATAGCGCCACGGATACATCGGAGAGAGAATACCTCCGCCAGCCCAAGAGGCTGCTTGTCCCGCTTGTTGTTGATCAAAAATGCTGACTTTACAGCCTTGTTCAACCAACTCCAGCGCAGACATTAATCCACTTATGCCCGCACCAATGATTGCAATATGCATGCAGTGTTATCCTTTTTCTGCGAACTTAGTTCATTTCCTTGAGTTTTTCAGCAGCGGTTTCTGCAAAGTAAGTCCAGATTCCGTCTGCACCTGCGCGGCGGCAGCACATGAGTGATTCTAAAATGACTGAATCTGATAACCAGCCATTTTGAATGGCGCCGGCTAACATTGCGTATTCGCCACTCACTTGATAAATGAATGTTGGAATACCAAAGGTATCTTTTACTTCACGTACCACATCCAGATATGGCATGCCCGGTTTTACAATCACCATGTCGGCGCCTTCTTGAATATCAAGCGCGATTTCATGTAACGCTTCGGCACGGTTGGCAAAGTCCATCTGGTAGTTATATTTATTACCACCTTTTAGGTTGGATGCAGAGCCAACAGCATCACGGAACGGACCATAGAAGCTAGATGCATATTTCGCAGAGTAGGCCATGATGTTGGTATAGATGTGACCATTGGCTTCTAAAGCCTGACGAATAGCGCCAATACGGCCATCCATCATGTCACTTGGTGCAATCACTTCGGCACCTGCTTCTGCGTGACTTAAGGCTTGTTTAATCAAGCATTCTACAGTCTCGTCATTGAGCACATAGCCGGTTTCATCAATAATGCCGTCTTGACCATGCGTCGTGTATGGGTCGAGAGCACCATCAGTGATTAACACCATTTCTGGTAATTCTTTTTTTAGCAAACGGCAGGTGGTTTGAACTAAACCATCTTCACGCCATGCAGCTTCTGCGGTCAGGCTTTTATCTTCTTGAGGGGTAACTGGAAAAAGAGCCAGTTTTGATACGCCTAATTCTAGAAGTCTTTCAGCTTTTTTCAGTAACAAATCTGCCGACAAACGCTGAATGTTTGGCATACTTGGAATATCTTGGGTCTGATTTTGTCCCGGTAATACAAATACTGGATAAATCAAGTGATTGGTAGTGAGCTGTGTTTCGCTGACCATCGCACGCAACTGGTCATTTTTACGGATACGGCGCATGCGAGTGGCTGGAAATGCAGGACGATTGAACGTATAAGTCATAACAATCTCGATGTTCGGTATTACACTAGGATAGGTTGGCGGATATTCCATTACTGTCAACCGACTGCTGTATTGTAGCCCCATAATGCTGGATTTGTACAAAATTATGGGTGTTTATCATGCTTTTAAATTTAGGCAATGTATGAGTGATGAAAAGAAAAATTGGACGGGGAACATACAATTAGGCGCCAAAACTGACCTAAATGTGGTTCTCAACCAATTGTGTAAGGCGTTTAATAGCTGTCCATTTTTCAAGCATAGTGGAATGATTATGCGTGTGGTAGATGGGCACATTGAAGGCTATGTTGAAATGCAACCTGACCTCATTGGCAATTTGGCTTTTCAGGTTTTGCATGGTGGTGTGGCTGCAACTTTGCTCGATAGCATTGGTGGAATTGTGGCAATGGAACATCTCTATCGCCGTTCAACCCCCGAAACCCTGCCTGAAACCATTAAACAGGTTACACGCTTGGCAACTGTCGATATGCGTGTAGATTATTTGGCACCGGGGCGTGGTAAATATTTTATTGCACGTGCCGAAGTCCTACGTTTAGGCCGCAAGGGCTGTACCATGCGCATGACCATGGTCAATGATGAAGATAAACAGATTGCTGCCGGCATTGCCTCATATGCCTATTAATCTAGGCATTTTAAGCATTTAAAAAGCGCTCAGGGCGCTTTTTTTCATATTAAAAAAGATAAAAATTTCACAAAAACTTTGAGATAAACATTAATTTAATTAGAACGAACGCATTAGTTATATTTTTTTATTCTCATATCATGAGGTTTTAGCGTTAAAATTGTCTCCTTTGACAATGCGGTATGTCTTGTTTATAGAAAAATAAAAACTCTATAACAAGGTGTAGTGCGAGATTGATGGCAAAGCCAACTCATCTTTAGGAACATACCATGACTGATGCACAAAGCAATGTACAAGAAACAGTGCCAACAACATCTGCCTCGGATGACAACATGCAAAACAAGCGCAAAAAATTTCTTGGTTTCTTTGCGCTGATTTTATTGATCGCCGCTATTTTATATGCAATCTGGGCATTATTTTTAAATCACTCGGTGAGTACGGATAATGCTTATGTCGGTGCAGAAACCGCGCAAATTACCTCAATGGTTAGCGGACAGGTCGCTCAGGTTTTGGTAAAAGATACTCAAACAGTACACCGCGGTGATGTGCTAGTTCGTATTGATGACCGTGATGCCAAAATCGCGTTGGCACAAGCCGAGGCAGAGCTTGCCAAAGCAAAACGCCAATATAAACAAACTGCGGCAAACAGTAGTTCTTTAAACTCTCAAGTGGTGGTTCGTGCTGACGAAATTAACAGTGCTAAAGCACAGGTTGCTCAAGCACAAGCCGACTATGATAAAGCTGCTTTAGAACTGAACCGCCGTGCACAGCTTGCTGCCTCTGGCGCTGTGTCTAAAGAAGAACTTACCAAAGCACAAAGTGCGGTTGAAACTGCTAAAGCAGGACTAGAGCTTGCTAAAGCCGGCCTTGCACAAGCGACTTCTAGTCGTAAGGCAGCCGAAAGCACCTTAGCTGCAAACGAAGCGTTAATTCAAGGTGTAAGCGAAACCTCGACTCCGGATGTACAAGTTGCACAAGCGCATGTAGAACAAGCTCAGCTTGACTTGGAACGTACCGTGATTCGTGCACCAGTTGATGGTGTGATTACACGCCGTAATATTCAAGTGGGTCAACGTGTTGCACCGGGTACAAGCATGATGATGATTGTGCCGCTTAACGATTTATATGTAGATGCTAACTTCAAAGAAAGTCAGTTGAAAAAAGTCCGCCCAGGTCAGCCAGTCACATTAACATCAGATTTATATGGTGATGATGTTGAATACCACGGCAAAGTGGTGGGCTTCTCTGGTGGTACAGGCTCTGCCTTTGCCTTAATTCCGGCTCAAAACGCAACAGGTAACTGGATTAAAGTGGTTCAACGCTTACCGGTTCGTATTGCACTTGACCCGAAAGAACTTGCTGAACACCCATTACGTGTTGGCTTGTCGATGGAAGCAAAAGTCGACTTATCTGCGAAGTAAACGCTTATGAAAACGCAAACACCTTTTGCCGAGTTAAGCGGTGGCCGTTTACTACTGGCAGCGTTTGTTATTGCCTTGTCGAACTTTATGGTCGTACTTGATACGACCATTGCCAACGTCTCTGTACCGCATATTACCGGTAACCTTGCTGTTTCAAGCACACAAGGCACATGGGTCGTTACTTCATATGCAGTTGCAGAAGCGATTTGTGTACCTTTAACGGGCTGGCTGGCAGGCCGCTTTGGAACGGTGCGGGTCTTTATCTTTGGTTTAATTGGCTTTACGGTCTTTTCTTTCCTATGCGGTTTGGCAACATCGTTAGAAATGTTGGTGTTTTTCCGTATTGGGCAGGGCCTTTGTGGTGGTCCACTTATGCCACTCAGCCAAACCTTGCTTATGCGTATTTTCCCTCAAGAAAAGCATGCGCAGGCAATGGGCCTATGGGCAATGACCACAGTCGTCGGGCCAATTTTAGGACCAATTTTGGGTGGTCTGATTAGTGATAACCTGTCTTGGCACTGGATCTTCTTTATTAACTTACCAGTTGGTATTGTCTGTGTATTAGCAGCAATGCGCTTGTTAAGAGTAGCCGAAACAGAAACTATTTCTTTAAGAATCGACACTGTTGGTTTAGGCCTGTTAATTCTGTGGATTGGTGCGTTACAGCTTATGCTCGACTTGGGGCATGAGCGCGACTGGTTTAACAGCACGAGCATTGTGGTTTTAGCTTTAACTGCCGCCATTGGCTTTGTGGTGTTCCTGATATGGGAACTCACCGACAAACACCCCGTGGTGGATGTCAAAGTCTTTAGGCATAGGGGCTTTGCCATTTCGGTACTGGCCTTGTCGCTCGGCTTTGGCGCATTCTTTGGCAGTATTGTACTGATTCCGCAGTGGCTGCAAATGAACCTTTCTTATACCGCGACGTGGGCCGGCTATTTAACTGCAACGATGGGCTTTGGTAGTTTGACCATGTCACCGATTGTGGCAAAACTTTCGACCAAACATGACCCGCGTGCGCTGGCGAGCTTTGGTTTAATTTTGCTGGGTATTGTGACCTTAATGCGAGCATTCTGGACCACAGATGCCGACTTTATGGCACTGGCTTGGCCGCAAATCCTGCAAGGTTTTGCAGTACCGTTCTTCTTTATCCCACTGTCTAACATTGCACTTGGTTCGGTGTTGCAGCAAGAAATTGCATCTGCTGCGGGCCTCATGAACTTTTTAAGAACCATGGCAGGGGCGATTGGCGCTTCAATTGCGGTGACCGTGTGGGATGACCATGCCAAAGTTGCCCGTAGTGAAATGGTGTCAAACCTACATACCACTGAAGTACAAAACACACTTTTGCAAAATGGTTTTACGGCTGACTCGACGCTTGGAATTATTTCAAATCTAGTCGATAAAGAAGCCATTACCATGTCGGCAAACCATGTTTTTTTGCTATTTGCGATTGTATTTGTCTTTGCAGGGCTGGTGATTTGGCTGTGTCCAAAACCCAAACAGGTTAGCGGTATGCCTTCTCACTAAACATCAAAAAGCATCTCCTCGGAGGTGCTTTTTTTAGGCTTACTACAAAATGAGCGAGTTTATAAATAGCAGATTTTGCCTGTATTTAAAGAAATAAAGCATGCCAGAATTGGGCAAATCAGTTATAAAAGAGTGTGATAACAAACAAGGAGACATCACACAGAGCACAAAATAAACACCCTTAATCATTTAATATTATTAAAACTTTATTTTTATCAAAGATTAAAAAACTGAAGACCTGAAAACAAAGAAGCTTGCATGGCAATTGCATGGATAGGCAGGCGTATATATTGGAGTTATCACGTGAATAAAAGATATTCATTTTTGTTCAGTAGTTTATTAGCAGTCGGTTTATTACAAGGATGTGGAGATGACTCCTCGTCAGATCAGCCCAAGGATGATTCAAATACAACCCCGCCCAATTTAATTGTAGATAATGACCCAACCAGTTGTAGCAAACTGGCCCAAGACGGTTCAAGCGTGGTAGTCGGTTCAAACCAAAATGGTGACCCCGCCGCGCCAGAGGGTGCATCGGGTTATAGACTCGGTAACACGGTTAAATACGCAGATAAATATATGGTGGTGGCAAACACGCCACTTGCGGTAAAAGCAGGTTGCGATGTGTTAAAAGCAGGCGGTAGTGCAGTCGATGCAGCCGTAGCAGTACAAGCCGTGCTTGGCTTAGTGGAGCCACAGTCGAGTACCATCGCCGGTAGTGGTTTTATGATGTATTACGATGCCAAAACCAAACAAGTCACTGCTTATGATGGCCGTGAAACCGCTCCAGCGGCAGCCAACGAATATTATTTAATTCGCCAAAATATATATGACCCAAATTCACCTCCGCCTGTACCAAGTGCCCGCCGTAGCGGTCGCTCGATTGGTGTGCCGGGCGTGATGCGTTTGCTTGAACAAGCACAAAAAGAGCATGGCAAACTTAAGTGGAACCAACTTTTTGGTGAAGCGATTGGTTTGGCTGATAACGGTTTTCGCATTCCGGGGCGTTTGGCAGATGCCATTGCAAGTAATGCAAGCAATTTAGCACTCGATGCAAATGCAATGGCGACTTATTTCTACCCAGATGGATCACCACGTAAAGTCGGCGAGACCATGACCAATAAAGCCTATGCCAGAACACTCGAAGCACTCGCTTCACAAGGGGCAAACGCACTATACACTGGTCCAATTGCGCAAGCCATTGTGGCAAAAGCAGGGCAAACCGTGGGTGACGACCCAGCACGGACTCCAATTACCCCAAGTTTGATGACCTTGCAGGATTTATCAAACTATCAGGTAAAAAAACGCGACCCGATTTGTACAACGTACCGTGACCGTTACTATGTATGTACCATGCCACCTCCATCTTCGGGAGGAATTGCAGTTGCACAGACGCTGGGTATTTTAGAAAACTTTGATATGTCGCTTTACCCACCTAAAAACCCTGAAAATGAAGGCGGTGTGCCCGATGTCATGGGCGTGCATTTAGTGTCTGAAGCAGAACGTTTAGCCTACGCCGACCGTGATAAATATGTGGCAGATACTGACTTTGTCGCTTTACCAGCACAAGGCATTCCAAGCTTTATTGATAAAAACTACTTGAAGCAACGCGCAGCACTGATTAACCCTAACCAAAGTATGGGCGTTGCACCAGCGGGTAATTTCAACCCAGCTTCGGGCGTCGACACCACTGTTGAACATGGTACAACGCAGTTCACGATTGTAGATGCCTATGGCAATGTGGTTTCAATGACATCGACTGTTGAATCGAGCATGGGCTCATTCCACATGGTGGATGGGTTCTTGCTGTCGAACCAGTTAACTGACTTTAGTGCCAACCCTTATGACAGCACGGGAGCACTGGTTGCTAACCGTGTGGAAGGTGACAAACGCCCAAGAAGTACCATGGCGCCAACTTTAGTGTTTAAAGGCACCACGCCAGATGAGTTTTATATGGCAACAGGTTCACCAGGTGGCGGTACGATCATTCAATATGTAGTTAAAACTTTGGTGGGAGCTTTGGACTGGAACTTAAATGCACAGCAGGCCACTTCGCTTGTTAACTTTGGCGCAACCAATAGCAAAAACACCAATGTGGATAGCTCGAATGTACAGCTTTCCTTAGTTGACCTGATTGAAGGCTTAAAGGCAAAAGGGTATGGCATCTCTAACACTGCGCAAACCAGTGGTATTTCTACGATTATGAAAGTAAATATAAATAATCAAAGTAAATACGCAGGTGGGGTAGATCCACGCCGTGAAGGGATTGTGTTAGGCAATGGTGCTTTATAGGCCAAACTTAAAAAAGCTGTCATTTTTGGCAGCTTTTTTTATAAGGGGCCTTGAAAAAAACAAAAGGCACTCAATTATGTAAGTATGTTCATCAGTGGCAGACTGTTGATAAAATGCACAGCATTTTATTTTAGTTATGCTATGATGTGCAGACATTCATGGGGATGTTATTGGCTTCGACGCCGGTGATGAAACTCATAGATGCATGCCGAGAGCGCATTTTCTCTCGTAAATAAAATTTGCATTTAAATAGTCGCAAACGACGAAACTTACGCTCTAGCTGCCTAAGGGCCGCTTGTCCGCTTCCTAGAATACTTGTGGTCTGGGAACCCGACTGAAGCGCACGCACACAAGTCCGTATAGAGTCAAGCCTCGGGGCTTTATACCAAACTTAGAGGATCGCACCTTGTACCCTGTTCGTCGGGTCACTTGGTGTTAAAACAATAGACGATATCTAAGCATGTAGTATTCTCGAGCGTAGTGCTGGCGGACGCGGGTTCAACTCCCGCCATCTCCACCAAATACTTAAGCTTTATATAAGTGAATATCATGTCGTATAAAGCGGAAAGGCTTAAATCTAAGAGGTTTAAGCCTTTTTTAATTCCTTAAATTTAACCATTCTTGATTCAGCTTAATTATTGATAATTAAAATTTATTACTTCAAGCTTTTACAGGGTATAGTTGTAAGCATTTTAAAGACCCAATCTAAATAATTTAAATTAAAGAATTAATTAAAAAAAATTAGCTATTAGCTATAATAATTAGAAATACTTATTAAATAATTGGTGACTAAGACGAATAGTTATATATTGACTAAGGTGTTTAGTATTCCATTTTTAATTACTGTTTGTTACATTGTGTTAGGTTTGTAACTCTAATATTGCACTATGACTTCAAATATAACTCAATTGAAAAAAATAAAAGTTAATCATTTTCGTGGATTAAAGAATATTGAGATAAATCTTGGCGATAGATTAACAGTTATTTGTGGAAAAAATGGTACTTCAAAATCAACAATTTTAGGAATGATTGCGCAAATTTTTAATTTTGATAAAAATCATTTTGATGGTAGTGATATTAATTTTAAGACATTGGCTGGTAAGAATTTTAAATCGAGTTTTAGAGAACATTTTAGATTTTCAAAAACTTATGACTTACCTGGTACTATGGATGTAGAGTTTGAAATCTTTGATGCATATTTTAAAAAAATAATTCCAGATTTAAAATTACGTCTTTATGGTTCTGAAGATAGGCCTCAATCAAGACCAGTTGTAAGAGATAATTTAAAAGTTGATGCTGAGGACAACTCGAGCAGAAACGTTACTCATCCTCTTATTTATCTAAGTTTAAAAAGATTAATGCCAATTGCGGAGAGAAGTAAATATAGTCTTAATTCAGAAGAGGTAGAATATTTTACAAGAATTTCTAGAGAGTTCACTATCACTAATAATCGCTTGTTAGGGAAAATTAGTGGAACTACTGTATCAAAAACGACTGGTACAATCGAATCTGCTGTAGTTCATGGAAATAATTATGATCATGAGTCTGTTTCGGTTGGAGAGGATAATACTGGTCAAATCTTAATGGCTCTTTTTTCATTTCAAAAATTAAAAGAAGAATATGTTGATTATCATGGTGGAATTCTCCTGATTGATGAAATTGATGCAGGCTTATTTCCAGCTGCACAAGTAGAATTAATAAAAATTCTAGAAAGTTTTGCTAAGAGATTGAATTTACAGATAATTTTTACAACTCATTCTCCGATAGTAATTCAAAATATTTTTGAAAAATCTAAATATGATAAATCTAATAATAAAACTATTTACTTAACTGATACTTATGGAGGTGTTGAAGTAGCTGAAAATTATTCTTGGGATAAAATTTATGCAGATTTGTTTATTGATACAATTCAATTTGATGTAGAAAAAAAAATACCTAAAACAAACATTTATTATGAAGATGATGAGGCTTATGAATTCTTTAAAGCTCTTATTAGAGAAAGAAATATTAATAAAATTATCGATCCAATGAAAGAAATTACTCTTGGATGTAAAAGTTATATGGATTTGATAAAAAGAAATGTTGCTGAATTTTCAAGAAATAGCATTATTATTTTTGATGGGGACGAGAAAGAAGGAAATAAATTCAAAAACACTCTTTGTCTTCCAGGAACCCTACCTCCAGATCAACTCTTATTTGATTTTCTTTATAGATTACCTGCCGATGATATGTATTGGAAAAATAATAAAATTAGCTTTTCTAAACCAGTATTTTTAAGAATAGCCTCTCCAATATTGGAATTTTTTAATCTTGACCAAACTCCTACGGAAAATTATGACTTAGAAACTATCATTTTAGAGAAAAGAGCTTCGAGTAGTGAGTCAGGAGGGAAAGCGAGAGAAAAATTTAAAAATTTCTATAAAAATGAAATTATTCAATCTCTAATCAAAGGAAAGATTAGTGATAATCCTTTCAGAGTCATGATTGATTATAATCCTGAGAAATATAATACTTTTCAGGAAGATTTTAAGAAAACTCTTTTATACGTGATAAGTACCAATCATCCTACTATGAAAGATAGTATAAAAGACTTCTTAAAAATTAAGTAAATATCTAAGTGTTTAAAGGCGTGTATAGATGATAGAATTGCATAAAAGATCTAGTTGTTAAGTAATGAGTGTTGATACCTTTTTTACGCCTTTAAGATACCCAGGAGGAAAGGGAAAATTTGCTCCTGTTGTGAAATCTATTTTTAACTTTAATGGATTAAAAGGTGGTCATTATCTTGAGCCTTATGCAGGTGGGGCGGGTGTTGCACTTGATTTACTTTATAGTGGATTCGTTTCAGATATACATATCAATGATATTGATATAGCTGTATATAGTTTCTGGAAATCTATAACTGAACATACTGATGATTTTTTGAAATTACTTCATGATTCACCAATAACTATTGATGAATGGCATAAACAGAAATATATCTTAAATGATTGGTCTTGTACCGATCATTTACTTAAAGGTTTTGCAGCATTTTTTCTGAATAGGACAAATAGGTCAGGTATCCTTAAAGGTGGTGTAATTGGAGGGAAGAAGCAAGATGGTAATTACACCCTTGATGCTAGATTTAATAAAGCAAATCTAAGTAAACGTATTGAAAAAGTTGGAGCAAATGCCTCCCGAATTCACGTTTATAATGAAGATGCTTTGATGCTGATCCAGAAAGTTGATGAATTTTTACCTGATAATTCATTAGTTTACTTAGATCCTCCTTATTATGTAAAAGGGCAAGGCCTTTATCGAAATTTCTATGTTCATGAGGATCATGTCAAAATAAGAGAAGCTTTAGATAAAATTAAATCTAAATGGATCGTTTCTTATGATAATTGTGATGAGATAAAAGAGATTTATAAAAATTATCAAATGACTGATTATGATTTAAATTATAGCGCTTATCATAGAATTAAAGCTAAAGAAGTAATGTTTTTTTGTGATGGACTAAAAAATCCTCAAGAATATGACCTTTTTTCTGCTATTTAGACCAGCTTGGTATGATTTTTTTATTTTTATCTATTTGTAATTATGAAAGTTTGTAGAATTATTAATTACTTTTGAAATGCTTAATATCTGTAAATTTGAGAAATAAATTTCCATAATATACTTTAAGTATTTGTTCCATTTATTCTTTTCAAGCAGTTATATCACAATAGAACTTTAATTTTGTATGGGTTTAAAGTAGAAACTAGTGCAATACAAGCTAAAATACATGGCCTGAAAACGTATAAGTTTTTTGTGACATTACTGAATAGTATGTGGGGACATACTCTGAAATTTGGGGAAATTTCAAAAGACGATTACTCCGCTGGGGAGCGGTTTATGAAAAAGGTAATTATCTCTTTCTAAATAATTTATAAAATTTGGTTAGATCAAATGAACGACTTGATAACGAGATGTGTAAATAATCTGGGGCAGTGGCATGAAGTTGCACTGACAATGACTAAAGCGATAGTTGCAATAGGGGTGTTGTGCTTAGTTGCTTATCTTTTAACAATTGGCTATATCCCGTCGGAAATTAGCTTTGGTGATACACTTATTTTTCTACTGATTTTTGCTGCGTTCTCTATTGCTTACGCTGTATTAGGGTTTATGCTATTTTTCTTTGGCACATCCTTAGCTCCAGTGACCTATCTTGTCTTAAGCTGGGTTGATAAGTATTTACCACCTCATATTAGAATTGGGAAAAAACTTCCTTTTCCAAAAATTAATATTATTACGTTAATTGGCTCTCTTTATCTTTTATACGTTATTCACGGCATATTTTTATTGCATTGGAAAGTCAATTTATACATAGGAATTACCGTATTTTTTATCGCCTTTGCGTATTATCCTTTTTACATGAATCGGCAGAAGATTAAAGAATTTAATATAAAATTTGAAAATCTAGCAGATATTGTTGATGATCCTGATGCTAGTGAAAATCTTAAAGCATTCGCAAGAAAAAAATTAAAGAGATTAGAAACGCATATTAGAGATAGCTTAGAAATAGCTTTTTTTATTAGCTTGACTCCACTTGTGCCCCTTATCCTTATTGGTGATGTTGGTAAAGCATTCCTAAATTACACTATGCAAAATACTGGGGTACGAATAGAAAAGGCAACCTTATATATTAAAGAACCGTATGCAAATTTAATTGAATTGCCAAGAACAACAACTAAGGAACTGAGTCAGTATAAAACCTTTATTTTTAAAGATGTTAAAGTGTTATTTCAAGGCATTGGTAAAAGCACTTTAGTTTCTTATAAGCTGAAAGATATTGAAAAGCAGTTAGTAATTCCAAATGAATATATTACTGTAGAGCGAAGCAAGAAAATTGAAGAGTAATTAATTATAAAGAATAAGAAATAGTTAGAGCTATCAAAGCAAGGATATAAACAATTGCTATGGTTGTTCTAGCCATAGCATTTGCATCACTACTTTTTTCCGTAAGTGGGGGAAAAAGTGGTAATGCTGCATTTTTTAAAATAAAAAATATTAAGGCGTACCCTACAGTAAGGGAAAATATATATTCAAATCCCAACTTTCCCTTAAAGTAAGCAATTAAAGCCATTATTGACATGAATAGGGCTAAGCTCATTAAAAGATATCTCTTAGAGGGAGAATCTTTTATAAAGAAATCTTCAATTGACATAGGAATGGCTCGCTTAGAAATACTAAATTTTAGATGAACAATTTTTTTTAAATCAACTGATTAATTTTTTTGAGCATTCTTTCTATGTAAAAAGAATAGACTAAATTTTTTGATTAACATAGATACTTCAAGACAAATGGTAGGAACTAATCTTTAGAAAAGGAAGTAATGAAATCATTTCCCCCCAAGGCCCCCGTGCCACAACAGAACTTTAATTTTTTGCGCTGATTTAAAGTCATCCACCATTGCGACACAGAGATAAGGGAGCTAAGCCAAACACTTAGCCCATGTCGTTTTTATCGCACCGCCGCATCACACTAAAAAAAGTAGGGGCAAAGTCCTGTGGGAGAGCAGGACTTTGCAAACTGACATGTTCTAGACGTTGCATAAGCTGAGGTGAATACACTTGTTCGAGCCGTTGGTAAATACAGTCGCAACTGGCTTGAGTGTGCCCACCCGACAGGCAAATTTTTTCAAATTCCTGCTGTGTGCGGAGGTCACAACCCGAAACGCTGTAATCGCCGACAACGAGGCCTAAAACCAAAATAGTTTTATAAAATTTCATATTATTCTCGTGATGATTTGGGGATATCTCAATGAGAAAAAATAAACCGCTATATTTTAAGTTTTAAAATCATTTTTTAAGGCAATAGTTAACCTGCCTATAAAAGCAATAAAATAAAATGACTTAAATTTTAAAATAAAAATAATTTATAAATTTAAAATTTTAGATAATAGAAAACCCAAATTTTAAATAAATAAAAAGTTTATAAGGGAGAGGGGGTAAGTTTATATAGTGGCATGGTCAACTCCTTAAAATGTATGGAGCTCTACCACCAAAAATCACCGTCAATTGATTATGGTGGTAGAACGAAAGGGGGTTAGCAGACTGGGATCCAAGGAACCAGCACGCGCGAGCGCGTCCCCCTCCCGTCCTACCGCAAAGAAAAGGGACGCAAGGGTCTAACGACTTATAGTGAAACTATAACCCGCCATGGATCTACGGTCTGCTAAAACCGACTGGCAATGTAGGCCAGCGGGACCATAATAATCATAAGTTTTTAACAGGTCAATTCAATTTAAATAAAATATTATAAAAATTTTAAATATAAATTTATATTTTAATTAAACTCAAAAGTTAATATCTCTAAGGCTATAAATTAATAAAAATAATAAAGCTAAACTAAACGTTTAGCCTGTACTTAAAATGCATAACGGTAATTAATAAATACACGGTGCTGGTCCCAATCTTTCCGAGACATTCCATTTATTTTTTCACCTAGGTTTGCATTTTCAAACTTAGACTCATAATGCAAAAATGAATAACGCACATCTAAGTTTTTTACCCACGGCAAGGCATAACTCACCGTAAAGTCAAAGTAATGCTCTTTACCTTCAATATCACTGCTGATATTACTTTGGTGAGCGCCAAAGCCATAAATATACTTCGCCTCGGTTTTTAAACCTTTCACATAGTCTTTCCAGTTATATTTCAACCGAAGGGCAACGGCGGTTTCATCGTTATTGGTAAAGTCAGGGCCAATGGTCGCCGAGGTCGGAAACGGGTTGGTGCCGTGGTCTTGCGTTAAAACCGAGTTGCGGTCGGAGTGCACAGCAAAGTTATCTTCTATCCAAAAACCATCAAACTTTGAAACGGCAATGCCACCTTCAATATTATTTTTGGCTAGATTTACATCTATAAAATAACCATTGCCACGGTTGTTAATGTCTTGGCCTTTGACACAGTCCAGCTCGGTTTCGGCACCGCATTTAAACAGCTTGCCATCATCACGCGAGAAAAAAGCACCTGTGTTGAATGTCCACACCAAGCCATGCAGGGGCAATTTATATTGAGCAATCGCCCCATACTTTTTTAAATAATCTTTGCTATTTAAATATTCGGCATTCACGCTCCAGTTTTTGTACTGATACTTGGCACCGAGCAAACCGACATAATCAATTCGCTCATCATTTTCAGTCACCAGTTTTTCAAAACTATCCATGCTGCGTGGTTTCCAGCGGTCATAGTAAGCCATGTAAGTTTGTAGCTGATCATTCAGTTGAAACTGCCCACTCGCACCCGAAAAAGTGTCGGGCACTGCGCGGTTGTTGGTGCTTTTAAGTAACAGCGAATCGTGCAACTGACGGCCTAATTTAATTTCGCCTTTGTCGCCCAGTTTTGCTTTGATGTAGAGCTGGCCTAAAGTTGCAAAGTTTTGATCGAGCTTGCCGTTATTTTCGACCTCTAAAAGCTGAGCGCTTGGCTTGCCTGAGTCAAATAACTTGGTGACTGCATAAAGTGAGCTATCTACACCTAGCCAGTCCCACAAGTAAGGTGACTGATAATTTAACTCAAGCCCTAAAGCACTTTGTTCATATTCACTCGACGAAGGTGAAGGGTTAGCGAGCGTGGGGTGGGCAGTGCCTTCATCGTTCCAGTAACGGGTGTTAAGTTTTAATTCTAACTTGCCAAATTCTTGAGGAAGCTCTGCATATGCATTGCTCACACTACCTAAGCCAATACAGCCCCATAGCAAATATTTATTCATTTTAAATTCCTTTTTTAAGCATGAATAAGCCCTTTGCCTAACGCTGGGTTAGGCAAGCTTTTTATGAAATGGATGAATTAAGGAGAGAGTTTTTCGAGCACTTGGCCTTTGGTTTCAATGGCAAACAAGAAGGTCACTAGGCCACCAATGAGTGCCACAACGGCCAGCACACTAAATACATATTGAATGCCGTAACCACCAACCACGAGGCCGACCATAACCGGTCCAATCGCAGAGCCGGCACGTAACCAAGCGGTACTAAAACCAATGCCCATCGCACGTAGGCGAGTAGGGTAAAGTTCGGCAGCGTAGAGGTATAAAGAAAATGAAATGGTCTGCAAAATGGCATAGCTCAGCGTTGCTAAAATCACAACTTGCATCGCCGATTTTGCACCTAAAACCGAGAGGCTCATGAGTGGAATAATTGCCAAGAAAAACGCTGCACTGTACCAAGGACGGCGGCCGACTTTATCAATCATTAAGGCACAGATAATAGAGGCAATCACACCCACGCCCGAAGTAATCCAGCCATAACCTAAACTGGTTTGCAGCGACAGGCCAAAGTGTTGTTTGTAAAGAGATGGCAGCCAAGTCACCATGGCATTGTTCACCATATACACGCAAAACCACATGCCCCACAGAGTAAAGGTCCGTTTGCGGTAGATGCCACGGAACAGCTCGCGCCAATCGGTTTTTGCCATGCCTTGCGGGTTAATTTCTTTAACCACCGGTTCAGGCAAAGTTTTACCGCTTTTGATGGCACCATCTTCAAAGCTTTTGACGACTTGATCGGCTTCTTTAAAACGACCTTTGGAAGCAAGCCAGCGTGGTGACTCAGGTAAGAAAAACCGTAAAGGAATGACTAGTAAAGAGGGAACGAGGCCCACAATAAACATGACTTTCCAGCCGTAAATTGGCATCAGGAAAAATGCTGCCATGCCTGCAAACATAAGACCGAGTGGGAACAAAACTTCATAGAGCAAGAAAAACTTACCGCGCTTTTCGGCGCCAATAAACTCGTTAATATAGGCACTCGCAACAGGCACTTCGCCACCTGTGCCAACACCTTGTAAGAAACGGAAAATTAACAGTGACATTCCGCTCCAAGCAAACAGACAAGAAATGTCCATGGCCACAAACAGTAAAATGGTAAAAGACAGCACTTTTAAACGACCAACTTTTTCGGCAAGTGAACCAAAAAAGATCGCACCGACCAGTTGCCCGACATAGCCCGCGGCAATGATTGCGCCGACATAGGCGGGCGTTAGGTGCCATTCGGTTATGAGTTGGGGTAAAGCAAAGGCAATCGCAAGAACAGTATAAGCGTCAAAAAAGGTCGCGATACCAATGGTAATTCGCATAAATTGCAATCGACCAGTGACGGGGAGTCGTTCGAGTCTTGCAATAATTTCCGCATTTTTTTGATGATGACTAATTTGTTCTACATCCGCTAGATTTGTCATCTTCTATCTCCTTATTACTACATTCCTCGTAGTTTTGTTGTTCTATTTCGCACTACCTGTTCACCACAGTTTGCATGCTTTTTATTATTGTTTTTAAGAGACATGCCCGATGTTTGGCCTCAGGCAGCGTACAGGAAAAAAAGGCTAGCGTACATGCTAGCCCGAATAGAATTTAAGCAACGGCTTGGGTTAAATCGACCTTGCCAATTCCGGCTTGGCGCATTGCATCATGAATTTCTTGCTCAGCACCATCAGCGAGTGGAAGCAGAGGCGAACGCACAGTGGCATGGTCCAAAATTCCGCGAGCAACCAGTGCATGTTTAAGTGCGACCGTACCTTCCATGTGTGAACCGCGGTGATAAACATTGCGAGTCACTGGTAATAATTGGTCGTGAATCGCACGAGCTTTAGCATAATCTTTGGCTTTACCTGCTTTAATCATTTCAATTAACAATTCAGGGGCAATGTTGCCATAGCCAACCAAAGCGCCGTCTACATCAAACATGGTGTGAAGCAAATATTCATCGTGGCATGTCAACACCTGTAAGTCTGGACGTTCACGGCGAATAATCGGAATTTCAACATCCCAGCGGCGCATATTACGCACACCATTTTTCATGGCAAATACGCCTGGCTGTGCAGAAATATCGAGTAGGGTTTCTAGGTCGTAAGTGGCCTTCGTGGCATCTGGATATTGGAATAAAATAGATGGCAAACCACTTTCTTCATAAATTGCTTTATAGCGATCTTGCGGTGCACCTTTTTGATAGCCAAAACGCAACCAGCCATGTGAAGGGTAAATTAAACCTGCCGAAGCACCTGCGCTGACTGCACGTTTTGCTTCTTCTGCTGCAACCGAAGTACCTTCGAGTGTAATCCCAGCGATTACCGGAATTTTGTCATCTACCGATTTAACAAAGCTTTCGATGACCTGCATTTGTTCTTTTTGCGACAAGAATGTTCCTTCACCTGCATGCCCAAGAACAACCAAGCCTTTCACACCATCAATACTACCTAACCATGAACCTAAACGTTGAATTGCATTATGGTCTACTTGTCCGTCACGGGTAAAAGGAGTCACAGGTGCTGGGGTTAATCCACGTAAATCTAAACTCATAATCGTACTTCCTATACAGTGTAATTAAATATTCTCTGGTTCTTAATCTGACTTAAATCGTGTTGTAGAGAACATGATTGGAGTATAGAAATAGGTGAGCTATGTAGGAATTACCAATTCTTGAATTTCAGTTATACTGAAAATGTATGGCTCAAAATGCTGCCTATTTACGATTTAGGAAGAATCGATGAATTATGAATTATGGAAAATATTTTTAGACGCGGTAGAACTCGGTAGCTTAAGCAAAGTCGCCATGCTGCATAACACCAACCAACCGCAAATCAGTCGGCAAATGAATGAGCTTGAAGCGCAATGTGGCGGACGTTTGTTTAACCGAACTGGCCGCGGTGTTGAGCTGACCGACTTAGGCCAGCATTTACTTCCTAAAATTCGTTCATGGCTAAACGTAACCGACCAACTGAATAATGAAATTTTGCACTCGACCGATACCCCAATTGGCACAGTTCGTATTGCCAGTTTGCCGTCTACAGCACATCCATTGTTATCGACTTTGTATAAAGTGCTTCAAGAGAAATATCCATTAATTAAACTGTCGGTGCGTGAAGGGCAAGGGGTGCATTTAGAAAAATGGCTGGAAGATGGCAGCGTCGATTTAGCTATTCTTTATCGCTTTAACCCGACACCTAAACAGGGCGATGTTTACCTTACCGAAGCCGATACCTATTTGGTCGGCTGCGAAGGAGATGCACTCACTCAGGCCAGTGAAGTCGACTTTAAAGCAATCAATCAGTTGCCGCTGGTCACCTTTTGCAGGCCAAGTAACTGGCGCAATTTTTTAGACCACATGGCCTATGAAAATGGGGTAGAGCTGAATATTATGTTTGAAGCCGACTCGATTAGTTTGCAAACCCATTTGGTTTCCGAGTCTCGCATGTACACCATGCTGGGGCCGCAAGCGTTAAAAAAAGCCAGCCAATACACTTCAATTCAAGCCGCAAAAATTATTAACCCTGCGCTCAAGCGTTATATTTCTTTGTCTATTTCTAAACATGGCTATTTAACGCCTGCATGTAAGGCAGTGATGGAAGAAATTAGGAATTTGGCCGATTTGCTTTAAGAGAGTCAGAACTTATAAAAACTTCTATTGATTGATGTCATTTTTAAAGTCAACCTAAAAATAAGTTTATACAGTTTTCTAATATAGATGACTGATGTTGCCTAAATAGGTTTATTGGAGGGAAGATCAGAAAGAGCTTTTTTGCAAAAAATTATGATTGGCACTGTTGCATGGTATGTATCATAGTTTTCACACAATTAATTAGGACTTGTAAAGTTATTTCCTTACTTATATTTAATTAAAGCTTATTTCTAATACTCAGTTAAGTATATGAACGATTTTCAAAGATTAGGCTGATAAGTAAATTCATCAGGTTAGGAGCATAATTTTCTAAACTTTTCGCATTTGCCCAAAACAAAAAGGTATGAGGTAATCTCATTGGAATTATATCTATGACATATTATATACATTCAAATATATGTGGAAAATTTATTTAAATTAAGATTGGTAAATCTAATTTTTTAAATAATGAAAGTAAATTGATCAGGTTTAAATTTTCTCTATATTGTACTACAAACTAAATAAAAAAGAATTTCAGTTTTTTCTTAGGCCATCTATTGCTTAACTCTTCACGATACAATTTTTTTAATAGTGATCACATGGAAGAGCCATTCTATATTGGGATTTGAGTAAGATTATTAAGTGGTTTACTAGAATAATATTTGTTTTTAATCGGACGGTTTTTATTCAATTTTAATACTTAGTATTTATTGCTTATATAGCTCATCTCATAAATATGCGGTTCTAATAATTCTTTAAATTTTAAGTAAAATATTGTTAATTATTGTTAATTTACAAAAAGTGCAATAAAATTAACAACTTAAAATATTATTCTTAAATAAAACTTAAATGTTATGGGGTTGAAATGTCATGAAAATTTGGCAGAAACTATTATTAGGGGTGGGGGCTGTTATTGGAGTAAATCAAAACTCCTCTGCAGCAGAAGAGCAAGGAATAACTTGGTTGAAAACCTCAAGTGATTCTGAAATAGCGACCTCATTACAAGCTATATCTGAAAAAGAGGTTACTTTAGGACTATATGGACAAACAACTAATAATATTAATATTGATGATTTTTTAAATGATGAACAAAGTACAGAAGCCTTAGTTAGAGCTACTATTTTATTAAAGAAACAGCAAAAACCTACCGATGAGATTATTAATAAAATCTTAAGTTATCAAAATAAAGATGGTGGTTTTGGGCATTTAATAGATTGGCAAAGTAATCCTTTAGATACAGCATGGGTCTTACTTGCTCTTAAGCAGGTCAATTTTTCAGATACTACGATAATATCTAAAGCCTTAAATTATTTAGCAAGTCAACAAAGAGCAACAGGTGCTTTTCAGGTTGTTTCTTTAGATGAGTATTATGTTTCTGCTTATGCTTTGACTGCTTTAACTGAATATTTAAAAGTTTATCCCCAATATAATGGAATTGCTCTAAAAACAGTTAACTATCTAGAGTCTAAGCAAACTAGTGCTGGTAAATGGTCTGAAAATGCAGATCAACTTTTTATTGATGCTTTATTAAATGAAGCTCTACACCCTTATCGAGATGTAAATAGTCCAGCACGTTCTGCTTTTAAAACTGAAGTGTTAGGAAAACAAGCATCAGATGGAAGTTGGAAGGAAGATGCTTATATCACCTCGATTATTCTGCGCTCGTTAAAAGCACAATCTACTCAGCCTATTAATCCTATTACTTCTACAATTAGTTTTAATGTAATTGATGCTGAAACTAAAGCTAACATTTCTGATGCAACAATTAGTAGTTCAACAGATAGTGCATCTACTTTAACTGTTAAAAGTAAAGATGATGGAAGTATTTTATTTACTGATGTTAAGGCTGGAGATTATAGCTTTACAGTAAGTAAAGATGGTTTTAGTTCACTAACTTTTCAAGTAACTCTAAGGCAGGGTGAAAGTTTAAATTTAGGACAAATTGAACTGACAAGAAAAGCTAATGTTACGAGTGCAACCGTTCAAGGTCGTGTGACTGATAAAACCACAGGTCAACCTGTTGTTGGGGCTGTAATTAAGCTGATCAGTGGAAACAATACACTGACTGCTACTACGAATGTGGAAGGTCGTTATCAGCTCACTTTAGCACAACCTGCAGCATTTACATTAAATGTAGCAGTAAATGGTTATGTAGGTGTTAGTGGTTCAGGTACTGCAATTGCAGGAAGTACATTTGATTTTTCACCCCAGTTGATTTCTGAACAAGCTTACATTGGGAATGTAACAGGAAAAATAACTGATAGCGCTGGAACTCCCCTTTCGGATGTATCTGTTTTAAAAAATGGAACGATAGTTGGACAAACAGATTCCAATGGTCAGTTTCTATTGGATAAAACCTCGGCAGGAAGTTTTACCTTGACTTTTGAAAAAGCAAATTATCAGGGTCCTAGTGTAAATATTAACTTGCCAGCTGGACAAACAGCCAATATAGGTACAGTTCAGCTTTTTGCTAAAGACCCTAGCAATCCTAATCAAACTGATCCAGCATTATCGACAGGTAAGTTTGAGATTACAGTGGTCAACGCAAATGGGACTGTTATTCAAAACCCAACCATCCTTGCTGAAAAACTAGATAGTAATAATCAGGTAATACAGAGACAAAGTTTTAATCCACCAGAAGATGCAAGTAATAATAAACTTTTGGCAGAGTTGACTACAGGTCGCTGGCGTTTAACAGCACAACATCCAAGCTATCAAAATGGTACAGGTACTATTTTTACACTGACAGCCAATCAAACTCAGCAAGTACAACTTAAGTTAACCTTGCTTGCTTATGAATTAAAGGGGACGGTAGTTGACTCCCAAACAAATAAAGTCATTTCAAATGCAAATATCACTGTCTACCGTCAAGATAATAATCAACAGTTATATACAGGCAAGACTGATGTATCCGGGAATTTTAGTGTAAAGAATTTAAATACGGATTTAATCAAGATACAGGTGGATTCAACTCCACATCTAAGTACAACCCGTTTCTTTGATAAACAATATGTTGAGGGAATAACAGCGAATTTAGGAGAAATTCGTATACGTCCATTATCTGCGGATACTAGTATGCCTGATTTAAAAGTTACGGCAACGAATACGGTAGGTTTAACGACAGATCAACAAAGTTTACAAACAACAGGTGTGTTAAAAGCCACTATTGCAAATGTAGGAAATAAAGCATTTACCAAAACACAGAATGTAGAAATTCTTGCTTTTGCTGATACTAATAATAATCGAATCTTTGAGGAGGGGGAGATTGTATTAGGTAGAGCCGAACTACCGAAAGGATTGGATATACAAGAAGGTGTGGAAGTCAGTTTACAAATTGAAGGTAAATCCCTATTTCGTGATGCACCAATCGGTGTATGGGTAGATAGTTCTAAGCAAGTAGCTGAACGGGACGAAAGTAACAATATTCGTTTAACCAGTGATGCAGTGGAGATTAGACCTAAACAAGGAACGCTAGATGCTGAAGTCGTTTGGCATTATGGACAAAATCCTCAGAACCCTAACGGTATTTTAAATACGGGTATTAATTTTACGCCCCCTGTTGCTGCTCCATTATTTGATACAAATGGAGATGGAGTTATTGGACAAGGTGATAAAGCCGTAATTGTTTATATTGCAAATGATGGGACAATTAAGGCATTAGATGGTCAAAGTGGAAATCTTATATGGAGTAGTATAAATAAATTTTCCCATAATTATTCATTTCCATTTGTTAACATTGCAGATGTTGATAATGATGGGAAACCTGAAGTTATTTCGACAAGTGTAACTGATAATATACTTTATATTTATAATGCTGATGGTACGATAAAACGTCAAATAACCTGGCCTGTTGGTGGGAGAAATAATGTAACAATTGCTGATATAGATAATGATGGAAATCCAGAAATTATAGGACCTAGTTATTATTACAATTATAAAGTTGATACATGGATAAAATATTCTAATACTGTGTTAACTGATTATATGCCTGTTGTTGTTGCAGATATAAATGATGATGGTTTTAAGGAGGTTATTGGTGGGCAGTATATTGTAGATTTAAAAAACAATAAGACAGTTACTTTGAGTAATGCGATTGCTACGAGTGGTACTTTTAACTCTCCAGCTATTGTTGATATAAATTTAGATGGTAAACCAGAGATTATAAATGTTGATAATGGGCGTGTAACAATTCATTCACCTAGTGGGGCCTTACTTCTATCTTTTAATCATTCTTTAGGTGGTCGAGGTGGTTCTCCAATTATTGCGGATTTTGATGGTGATGGAAAACCAGATATTGGTATTGCTGGTGGAAATGCCTATGGTGTTTTTAGAAATGATGGAAGCCTAATCTGGTCAACAAAAACCCAAGATGGATCATCAAATGTAACAGGTTCAACAGTATTTGATTTTAATAATGATGGTCGTTCAGAGGTGGTTTATGCTGATGAACAAAAATTAATGATTTTGGATGGTCTTACAGGTAAAGAAATTTATACTTTGCCAAATAGTTCTGCCACTTGGGTTGAATATCCAATTGTAGTCGATGCTGATGCTGATGGACATGCTGATATTATTGTTGGCACATCTGGGCAGTTTGGTTTTGTAAGCTCAGATGGTAAACCTTATAACGGTATCCGTATGATTTCTGGGAAGAATCGGGATTGGGCCAACACCCGAAATATTTGGAATCAGTTTAGCTATCATGTCACTAATATTAATGATGATCTTACAGTCCCAAAAAATGAAGTAAATAGTTGGGAAGCCCATAATACCTATCGTGCAAATTTATTGCTTAATCAGAATGCTACGGCGGCAGCCGATCCAACGGCTTCTTATATCCAAGTAAATGATCAGGGCGGTTTAAATAAAGCAGACTTTACTGTTCGTGTGGGTAACGCGGGAGGCAAACGTATTGCTAAAGGTTTACCTGTAAGTTTCTACCGTATTACAGCTCAACAAGCTGCTAATGGAGAGAAAGGCACTTTACTGGGAACTGTGCTCACCACCAAGGCACTGAATGGCGGTGAATATGAAGATGTGACTTATAGCTATGCAGGCAATTTGGTTGACTTTGGTGAGATTGTTATTGTTGCCAATGATGTTGGGCAAAGTAATGCGGTTAAGATTCAGGAATATACTGAAACCAATAACATAGCGCGATTAAGTTTAACGGGTGGATATGAATCATTAGGCCTAACGGCAAGCTTAGATAAGGCTTCTTATCAGGCTAGTGAGAATGTGCAAATTACTGCCAATGTGAGCAATTTGGGTAGCTTTGCTAGTGGTGCAACCGTACGACACAGTATTTATGATGATGCCAACAATTTAATTGTGACTTTACCAAGTTACGACGTAAGTCTTTCGGCAGCCCATCAAACCAATGATAGTCAAAGCCAAATTTTGCCTTGGTCATTGGTCGGTATTTATAGTGGTCAATATCGAGTTCAGACAGATCTTATTAAACAAGGCAGCGTGATTGCGACAGCCAACAATACTCTGACTGTACAAAGTTCAGCATCGACGAATGGTTTAACTGATACCCGTATTCGGACGGATAAACAGCAGTATCCAGTGAATGGTTTGGTCATGTTAGAGGTGCAGTTACAAAACACATCAAGCAATGACCTTGGTGGAGCTGCAACTGTCCTTACAGAAGTTCTTGATAGTATGGGGCAAGTAATTTTTAGCCAAACAGCAAACTACCCACAACTTGCTGCCAATGCCTTAAAACAAGAACAATACTCGTTACAACTTTCAAATGCTAAAGCAGGCACTTATACAGTTCATTCTACGACTACATCTGGGCAGCAAAGTTATACTCGTCAAACTAGCTTTAATGTACTTAATTCAACCCAAACTGGTTTAGGGCTGGTAGGGGCATTAAGTGCAACACCAAATGAGGTACCTCTAGGCGATACAGTATTATTAAATCTTCAAGTTCAAAACACAGGCAGTGAAGTTTGGTCCAACTTACCATTGAATATTCGTTTATTTAAAAATGATGATTTAGAACCGATTGCAACATTAAATACTACTGTAAACCAACTTGCTCAGGCACAAACTTATCAACAAAGTCTTGGTTGGAAAACCCTAGGACAAAATGGTGACCGCATTGTGGCGGCATTAACCTATATTGCGGGTTCAGGACAGGAAAAACCACTGGCTCAAGCCAGCTTTAAGCTAATCCAAATACCTGTAGAAGTTGAATTGCCAGATTATAAGCAGGTTAAGAACCAACTTTTGGTTTATTACAATTGTCATGCTGGATGGCATAAGTCTGTAACTAATTGGGAATTTGGTAAATTTAAATATGCTTGTTTTAGTGAGCGTGAGAATACGCTTAAACGTTATCTCAGTGAGATTAAATTAGAAACAGGTTTAAATTATAAGATTACTTATGACCCAACAGAATTTAAAAAACTGATGCGCAGTGGGCGTTTTAATAACTACTGGATATTAGGGGCTGTTGAAAAATTTCAAATTAGTACAAATGATGAGCTTCGAGAGTTAAGTTTTAATGGAGAGTCTGTTTTATTCGATAAAGGACTTTTAAATTGGACGAATTATGAACTCCTTGATCTTGTTGATATTCGCTATCGTGGACATCTTTTGCTTTCTAAAGGCGACATGAAAGTTCATGAGCCTGTCTACCCAACAGCTTTATCTGCTCTCACCCCAACAGATGATAGTGTTTTAGCTTGGGATTTGGGGAAAAATGCAAAGATCACTGCCGATTATGATGGTGGTTATTGTAAAGGTTTTGACAAAGATTGGATCAAAAATATTGAAGCGAATGTAAATTCAAAATTTTACATTTGTAATGCTCAAGTTAAATACCCGGCAATTGTGACCGCAGATTATGGTGACAGTAAACCGCTAGCATTGTCATTTGATCTACTCAAAAGCTTAATCACGGATGGTTCAACATCGACGAACAAGCAACAAGCTTGGAAAGAACTACTAAAACAAAGTTTAAGTTATCAACAAGTTGATGCTACCAAACGTTTGAGTTATGCACCGAGAGAACCTGTGTATTTAAGTGTTAAGCTGAACAGTAATCAAGATACTCAAGCGACAATTGTGGTGCAATTACCACAGGATGCACAATGGCTAGGTTCCGGTACGGTGAATAATAACCAAGTAAAATTCACAGTACCGTTGAGTGCTATAACTACACAAAATATTACTTTACCAATTGTGCTGCCAACAAATTCTGGAACACATGTAATTAAAGTTAATGTCTATAACGGTACAGATACTGGTGCTACAGCATTAAATAGTAGGGAATATCGCTTCCTCGTGCGCGGAGTAAACGAGCGAATAGCTTTACTTGATCAACAAATTAGTAAATGGCGTACCGAAGTAAGTAATTGGGGACAGATTGCTAGAATTAAGGCGTTGTTGACAACAGCTAAACTGAAGACATCGCAACGATCCTATGACCATGCAATTGCACACTATGCCGAAGCTGGAGGTGCCATGGATCATGTAGATAATATTGATTTCAAAGCTGCGCGAAAAGAGTTGGATGAACTCATTCGTACCTTACAAATTCAGTGGTATCAAAACAATCAATAAATTTTATAGGGGAGTGAGTGGTATGTGCTTTTAGCCATATCACTTTTCAAATCGTTAATTACGAATATAAGTTTTAAAACTTGGTGAAATAATGAAATTTAGTAAAACTTTAAAACGCTGTATAGCGGGGGCAGTTGTGCTTTGTCATGTGGGGGTATTATCTGTACCCGCAATGGCTGCAATTGAACAAGAAGCCTTTGGTCGGGTGAAACCTGGTACGGAGGGTTCAGTAAGACCATCTGATCTGGAGCAGATGCAGGAACTAGTGAAAAAAATGCAAATGCGTTTGACGGATCTACATCCTAGGGGAAAAACCAGTGCATCACAATTAAAGAAATTAAACCAGCAGCAAGAATCATTAAGGGCAGCAACTGCCAAACAAATTCTAGGGCTACGCAGTAATATTGCCCAAGAAACAGCAAAAGCTGTTGCCGATATTCGTCTGGAAGCACAGCAATTTAAAGCGAAGAAAGTTTCAAGCACTATCATTGCTCGACAGGAACAAACAGCTAAACTGATAGAACAACGCCAAACGATTATGGATGGATTGTTTGACCAGTTAGCAGCAGCCAAAGACACGGATAGCCGCGATGCTGCTTTAGATAAAATTTCAAATCAGATGGCTCAATGGGAACCAAAAAAATTACAGCGTAATTTTAAAGAGTTGCCTTGGGGACGACCAGATAGCAAAGTTCCAGCCCCAGTAACAGCACAAGATTTTAAAAAACTTGCACCAGCACTGGAACATTATCGAGTCAAGAACGATAAAATCACGATTAATCCAAATTACAAACCATTGGTGGATGCTTCAACATTAAATCCAGACCAACTTTGGAAACAAGCAACTCCAACGGTGTTTAACAGTACCAGTGTAGGGCAATGGCAAAAAATTGCCTTTAATGGTATGACTTTAACAGATCAAAATAAATGGCCTGTACTGGCTTCACTCCCTGTGGCAACGCAGGCAGAAGATTTAAAGCCTAATGAAGATGTACAAATTAGCCAAGAGATTAAAGACCTCGCAGCACAACTGAATCATAATCCCGCAAAGATTTATAAATGGGTCTATAACAACATTGAGTTTGTCCCAACCTATGGTTCGATACAGGGTTCAGCTTATACATTAGAAACTAAACGAGGTAATGCTACAGATACCAGCAGTTTATTAATTGCTTTACTTCGTGCATCAGGTATTCCTGCCCGTTATGTATCAGGAACGATTGATGTACCTGCGGAAGTAGCGAAAGATTGGGTTGGTGGTGTGAATAACTTAGGTGCTGCAGCTAACTTAATTGGGCAAGGTGGTGTACCAAGTATCATTATGGCTAGTGGCGGTAAAGAAACCCATTTACGCATGGAGCATATATGGGTTGAAGCTAAGTTAGACTTTGTACCAAGTAAAGGGGCAGTTCAGACCAGTGAACAAAATAACCCGAATGTTGAAGATAGCTGGGTGCCATTAGATGCTAGTTATAAGCGTTATGAACGTACTAAAGGTATAGATTTAGCCAAAGCTGTACCATTTGATGCCGAAGACTTTTTAAATAAAGCTCAGCAAGGCGCAACTGTTGATGAAGCCAATGGCAGTGTACAAAACCTCAATACCGCTAATATTGAAACAGCAACTCAAGCTTATCAAGATAAGATAACAGCTTACCTAAAACAGCAACATCCAACAGCAACTGTAGGTGATGTATTAGGCACAAGCAGAATCAAGACTTATAAAAGTAAGATGTTAAGTCCAGTACTGCCTTATGAAGTAGTTGCAGTAGTCCGCGACTATCACACCTTACCAGACACTATGCGTCATTACTTTCACTTAAATGTCTATGATGAAACTGACCCATATGCATCTGAGACGGGAAGCTATGTCGTTCAGTTCAAGATTCCAAGCACTCAGTTACGTGGTAAGTCATTAGCCTTATCATTCCGCCCAACAACAGACGCCGATGCACAGACAATTGCCAATGCACTTCCAAAGCCTGATGCGAGTGGCAATATTGATCCTAGTAAGTTACCTAAGTCCTTATCGAGTTCCATTCGAATGACAGGAGAAATTACACTGGATGGGCAAGTATTAAAGACTTTACCAAGTTATGCTTTAGGGACAGAAATCCAAGCGCAAATGGGTTTTATAAGCCCAAACAATAACTGGAGTTTACCAAACAAACAGTTTAATGCAGGTGGATACCATGCCATTGGTTATGATATGCAAGGAATTAGTAAATCCCAATTAGCGCGGTTAAAGGTTAAATTGCAAGCAGCTAAAAATAAAATTGAAAGTAAAGATGAAGCGCAAATTAAAAGCCTGACTGGCCATGATGTTACAGGTTCAATATTACAGGCAGTGGTACAAAGTTACTTTAGCCTAAATAATGCGCAGGATGACGTTCAAGAAGGGCAATCAGGGATTATCAAGAATTCTTTTATGAGTTTTGGGACATTTTCTACAACTCTACAAGGTGTATATAGCTGGGGAGTACTTAGAACAGCAAAATTTGCGGGAATGGTCATGGATATTGATCGTATAGGTTCAACAATTGTTGATAAGGATAATAAACAAGCCAATTTATTAGCATTTATTCAACAACAAGGGCCACGCAAAAGTTTGAATGAAAATTTAGTACCAGAACAATTTTTTAATGACCCAAAGAGTATACAAAAAAATGTAGATGGTATAAGTGCGGTAAAAGTATTGAAACTGGCAAATGAGCAGGGACAAAAGATTTATCAAATAGATCAATCGAATGTGAATATACTTCTTCCCCAACTGAATCATGATAATCAAGTGATGACAGATATTAGTAATGCAGTAGCATCAGGTAAGATTGTTATTACTAGCCAAACAAAAGTTAATTTAGGTAGTTGGAGTGGAAGTGGATATATTATCACTGATCCTAATACAGGGAGTGGTGCTTATATGATTAGTGGCGGGTTAAATGGAGGAGCATTACTACCATTGCTTTCAGGAGCTTTCGCTGGTATTGCAGCGGCTGCAATTTTTGGTATGGCTATACCAATATTTATCTCTGCAGGTATGGTATTAGCGCTTTTAGCCTTTTTTATTGGTATTTTAATATTAACTGCAGCTATTCTATATAATCTAAGTGTTTATGATGATGAGCAAGAATCATGTTTTTGGCAGTCTTTTGGTCTGGCACAAGCCATAGCTGGTGTACTATTGCCTACTTCAGATAAAACAGGCGGTAGATATGGGATAATGCTTCAAAGAATAATTGAAGGAATAGCTACTGTAATTGGAATAACTACAGCTGCAACGATTCCTAATGATACATTGCCAGCTTGCATAAAAAAAATATAACTTTGTTTAATAATCCCAGAATATTTTAATAAAATATTCTGGGCAATGGTGAAAATATGAAATTGAGAGAATTTTTTTTTAAAGGAGTTATGTTGTTTTTTTTGATTATGTGGGGAATTACTGGAAATAAAATATTTTGCTATTCGGCACTTTTTGTTTTAATTGTCAATATTTTAATAGGCTTTTAATTGCTTTGAAGCGAATGGTAGATTGGTTTTAGGTGGCTGCCATAGTTTTATAAAATTTTCCCATATAGAGTTAAATACAGGAGTGATAGGGTTTTACTACCTGATGCCATCAAGGGTGAGAAGGGGGGGATTGTGGTTCTAGTTGATTATATCTATATGACCAATTTATATGATTATTCTTTATTTTTTAATTGGATTTGGATTAAATGTGATCTCTTATAATATTGCTATCAATAATTTTCAAACTAAAAAAGCTCCATTAGTTGTGATGCTTTTAATATATTTAGTTGCTAATATAGTTATGATTGTTCTTCTTCCATTAATAAGTACTCATATTGGAATATACTTTTTAGTAAGTATTTTAATACCTTATGCTGCCGTCTGGCGAACAAATTTTTAGTTATATCTAGGATTTTAAATAACTGATGTTATATACTTTAATTTATACTGCTCTAAATGCAAAAAGTGAAAAGTAGCTCAGAGTTGTAAAATTATTATTTAACATCAGTTGTTTTTTTAGGGGGATCGTTTTGCCAACTTGGTTTATTTTTTTTAGCTTTATTACTTTATTTATTTCTATCTTTTTTGTATATGTTTTTTTGAAAAATAGAAGATTTTCAATAAAACTATGCATTTTAATTTTTATTTTATGTATGCTAAATTTTTATTTATCTTTATTATTTTTAACTAAAAGTTTTTAATAGTATTTTTTAGGTGTAAAAGTATTATTTAAAGTAAATATTAATATACTTTACTGAAATATAAGTAAATTTTTTATAGTTGTGTTTGTGGGGCTTCTTGGATTTTAATTTCTAAATCTTGATAGTGGTTTGTTTTATAATCACTTCGTAATTTTGAATTAATAATCTCACCCTTAGCAGTAGTCTTCACACCGATAATTTGTTTTTGCTCATCATAAATATAAATAAAGTATTGTTGTGTTAGAGGGTCTTTATATATCTGCCTTAGGTAACGCTTACAAGGATAAGTTTGACCATCACATAAAAGCTGTTTGATGTCTTTAGGTAAAACTTGATGAACTTGATAATAGTGTTCTAATGCTTTTATATATAGCTGTGCTGTACTAATAAAATCTTGTTCTTTAAGACGTTTCGTTTGTGTTGAGGTGATTTCGATATAGCTACCCAATAAAATACCATAAACCAAAATAAACCATAAGAAAAAAACATAGGTCATGCCTGTTTGGGCTTTACCAAGTTTGGTAATTGCTACCATCAATGGATGCTCCCTTAGCATTACTTTTTATGTCATATACAACCTGTTCACCATCCATATTGATATATATAGGTTGCCAATTCGTTTGTTTAGTAATTGGATCAACAGGAATATGTCTCAAATATTTTTCTCTAACAAGCTCATCTAAGTTTTTTGGATAATATCCTTTATCAGAATAAAAGCGGTCAATTGCAATCCGAATCGTTGCTAAATCGCTTTTAAGGGCAGATTCTTCTGCTTTGTCTAAGCTTTTAATATATCTCGGTAAAACAACGCTGAGTAATGATACAATAATGACCAGTACCACCAAAATTTCAACTAATGTAAAACCACGCTCGATTTTACACTTACCATGTGTCATAACGAGTTCCATCTAAAGCGAGTTTTTTACTTTTGGAGTGTATATCATAGACGTCATCTCCAGCTTCAGGAGCATCTGCAGGGCTAGCATAACTTCTAAGTGCCCATGATTCTGCTCCGCGAGTTTGATCAGGTACAAATGGATCGGTAGGAATACGTCTTAAAAAATAGATTTTCCGTCCCTTGATATCTTTTAAGTCAGGGACACCATCTACTAAATCAGTTAAGGTTTTGGGATAACCTGAACTATCAATAGGCATATAAATTCTTCCTTCATCTACAGCTTGTTTATAATTATCTAAGGCTGTGCGTATTTGAATTAGAGCATCCTTTAATTCACGCTCTTGGCGACGTTTTTGATCTAATTGAATCAAAGGGAAAGCCATAGAAGCAATAATAGAAATGAGGGTAAGCGTTACCAACATTTCTACTAAAGTAAAGCCTTGAATCCTTGCCCACATGATTATTTTATTTCCACAGTTTTACGGTCGGAATGGTGACCAAATTGATCATGTGAAGTTGTTAAAGTAATTTCACCTTTGCCTTTATAACCAGATAGGGGTTGTAAGGTTAGCAAAGCGAGTGACTGTTGTTTGAGATCATCATTCACTAAAATTTCGATACCTTCTAAAGTAGTATTGTATGTAACTGATTGAGTAGCTTTGGTCATTAATCGAATATCAGATAAGTTAAAAGCATTTCGATCAAATTTAAGTAAGGCTTTTGAGCCTTTGGCAATCGAGTGAGCTTCTAATAGGACATTTAATGGATCAGTACTTATAACCTCCTCGGGTACATTTATATTAATAATATTTTCGGAGACGGTGTGTGACTCAGCAATTGGTTGAGGACGTGATACAGGAAGATATGCAGATGGAGATATATTATTTGAGGTTGAACTTTTAACTTCACCTTTAAATTTTGCTAAGGAACTTTGGTTGTTATTTAAACTAATATAGTTTTGTGTACCCGAATCAAAGGCATTGGTATAGTTTAAACGTTCGGTATTACGACGAATAATTTTGGGGGTAATGGATAATAAGATTTCTGATCGACTTTTATCTTTTGAGCGGCTGGAAAACAAATTTCCTAATATAGGTAGCCGCCCTAAGAAGGGTATATTTGTAGCACTTTTACGTTCCTGTTCACGGATTAATCCTGCTAAAACCTCAGTTTCACCATCTTTAAGTTGTAGTACTGTATTGGCATTTCGTGTGCCAATTTGATAAGTCAATAAACCTGTATTGGTTCGAATTTCTTTGACAATGTTGCTGACTTCTAAAGAAACTTTAATTCCGACGTCATCATTAACTTGAATTTCTGGTTGAACTTCCAGAGTCAGACCTACATCTAAATAACTAACAGATTCAGTGACTGAACTAGAGACTTGATTCATTGTTGAAGTAATTACAGGAACTTTATCTCCAACCACAATTTTTGCTTTTTCTAAATTTTTAACACGTAGAGAGGGGCGAGCAAGAAGATTGACTCGACCATTGGTATCTTGCAAATTTAAGGTAACAAGTGGGGAAATACCACCTACAGTAATACGATTAGTAGAGAGATTCAGCAGATCGTTTAAAACGACATTTGATGATTGAGTAGATATTCCTACTGGAGATAAAGAAACTTTATTAGGAATAGCAATCCCCAAATTATTTAAAACCTCATTGCTGACTTCAAACACTTTCACTTCTAAAACTACTTCTGGATCAGGTTGATCATAAACTTGAATCAACTTTTCTGCAGCTTGTAAAATTTCAGGGCGATCACGTAGAGTAATCAGTCGATTTTTATCATCAATGTAAATAAATTTTGGATTTAAAATTGTCTTTAAAACATCCTGTGCCTTCTTAGGGTCACCTGCTTTTAAGACAAAAGTTTTAATTTGTAGGTCTTCGTACTGCTGTGTTTTATCTACTGTATCATTAAAAACCAAATAGGTATTTTGATTCACAACTTTGTAGCGAAGCTTGCTGGTTTTTAAAATTAGATCAAGTGTTTCTGAAAGCTTGGCATTGCTAGCATAAATCGTAGTTTTGAGATCTGTCCCCACATCACTGTCAAAGATAAAATTTATTCCTGCTGTTTGAGATACGACGTCCATCACTTGTCTGACATTGGCTTCTTTAAAATTGAGAGAAATCTTTTTATCAAGTAATGATTGCGGTGTAGATATCTCCTCGTTTGCAAGTGCAAAAGTAGAGTAAGTGAATGTTCCCCAGAACAAAGTTGTTAATAAACAATATTTTTTCATCGTCATTTAAGTATAAAGTACAAAAAACTGTTGGTTGGTCAAATCTAGAATCGTGATCTGATTATTCTCAATGGTGTTAATTTTCCAGCGATTTCCTAATATATCGCCTGCTTTAACCACATAGGTTTCCCCATCGTTAGATAGAAATATTTTTTTCACTCCATCCGGATCAACCATTTGCCCTATGTATTGGAAATTAGGTGCGATGATGGGTGGAGGAGCTTGAATAATTGGAGCTTTTACAATCGGTTTAATAACTGGAGCAATTTTAGGTGGAATCGTTTTTTTAGGTGTTTCATTAATCACTAAAAACTGCTGGAATATTTCCGAGTTAGGGAGAGTGTCCTGTTGTAACTTCAGTGAGTGAAACTCTAATGGGATATGATTAGCCTCAGTGTCTACTGTCTCTATTTTTTGATATGTTTCAGGTATTAACCAAGATACTGCTGTCAAAGCTAGTGTAATAGTTAATGCAGAAATGAAAATGAATTGCCTGATCATGTCTGTTCCTGCACTTGCCAAATGATATTTAAGGTAGGCTGTTTCTTTAGATCATCTTGTACAAGACTCAGACTTAACAAATGAATATTTTGATAGTTTTTTAATTGATTTGTAACATTCATTAAATTACTAATTTCGCCATTTAGCTGTAATTGAACTTGTTGATTCTGTGGATCATATTTTGCATCTTCAACTAGAACATCAGCATATTGATAAGATTTTGTAATCTCAATTAGGGCAGTTCCTGATAATGTTTTGCTAGAAACTTTCTGAATATTTTGCTGTTTAATATTTTTTTTTACTGCATGTTGTAGTTCTATATTTTCAGCTACGATTAGATTTAGATTTTTCTCATATTGGGGTAATACCAATAAATAGCTAAATATTGAAAACAAACACAAAAAGGCAATGACGAGATCAAGTCTGGTGAATTGATCAATAGATTGGCATACAACCCATTTAATTTTTTGACGATTCATAGCGTACATTTTAAAGAAAACTCAACGTTATATGTCTTACTTCCACTTAAGGCTGATGTCGAAAGTATTTCTATTTTTTGAATCTGTTGCGTACTTAATAACGATGCCTTAAATAAACTTAGATCTTCAATAGAGTTTGCTTGTCCAGAAATTTCCAATTGATTCAAGCTTTTTTTATATTCCATTTTTTTTAATAGAATTTTTTCTCTAGAATATTGATTGATTTGCTCAATTATTGGAAAAGCATCTATTTGAACATCTGAAATTGAGGCTTTGGACGTTTCTTGATTCTGCTTGTTGAGTTTCTCTAATTGTGTTTGTAAATTCAGTTGGTTCTCTTGCTCTAAATCAAATTTCTGCTGTTTTGTCCACACTATGAACAATATAAATACAGAAATTAGGAGAAATACAAGCAATAAACAATATCGAATAGGTTGTTTTAAATGCTTATAGTCATAAATCTTAAAACTCATTTTATATCTCTCCATGTGTGGAGTGTTACGTCAATAATCTCTGATCTAGGCTTACGAATAATCATATCAAGCATATGATTCACATGGATAAATAGAGTTTCTGTTGATGGTTCTAAACAGGAAAAAACTTGTTCTTTCTTTACATCATTTTTAAAGAGATAAGTGGCAAGAGGTTGAATGTCTGTATTGAAAAATTTACGCTTAACCAGATATTCTTTAAGTGCTTCCAACCAGGATTTGTCAATTGCTATACCTAGATAAGGCTTATTAAACTGTGGTTTATCAAAGAAAAGTTGATATTTTTCAACTTCAAGATGTGGAAAATTTAATAAAAAATTCTTTTGATTTTGTTTTACAAAATTTTCACTAGAATAGATCTGCTCTGCAGAATTAATAAAAATCTCATAACAGTCGGCACCCAAGAAAATAAAGCTTGGTTCGACCAACACAGTGTTTGAAAATAGCTCTGAAAGTTGCCCTAAAGGCTGCAATTGAGTTTCAGTAATCAAATATAATTGTTGCTGGGTAATATAATATTTAGGCTTAGATTTATTTAAACGTAACACGGTTGACCTCTTCGAGTGAAGTTTCACCATTTACTACCATTTCCAATGCCTGATCACGCATGGAACTAATGCCATATTTCAAAGCTTTTTGTTTCATTTCTGCTAAAGATGCTCGATGAAGGATCATATCTTTGAGCATGTCATCTAACACGAGAATTTCTGCAATTGCTTTTCGACCTTTATAGCCGGTTTGGTTACATTCTTTACAACCTGAAGCAATATAGTGATCTAGTTCTTTCTGCTTACAATGCGAACACAAGATACGAATTAAACGCTGTGCAATAATGCCATTTAGTGCACTTACAAAATTAAATTGATCAATTTCCATATGCTGGAAACGACCAATAACATCAAATACATTATTGGCATGGACAGTGGTAAAAACGAGATGTCCAGTTAGTGCCGCTTGAATAGCAATTTCACCTGTTTCTTTGTCCCGGATTTCACCAACAAGAATTTTATCTGGATCATGACGGAGAATTGAGCGTAAGCCTTTAGCAAAAGTTAAGCCTTTTTTAGCATTAATTGGAACTTGTAATACATTATCTAATGCATATTCAACAGGGTCTTCAATAGTGATTAATTTTTCATAAGGTTTGAGTGTTTCATTAATTAGTGCATATACAGTTGTGGTTTTACCTGACCCTGTAGGTCCTGTCATAAGCACCATACCATAAGGCTGGTTAGCGATCTGATGCAATTTTTCTTGATATTGTGAGCTGTATCCCAAGTCAGATAATAAAAGTTTTTGTCCCTCTTTTAAAATTCCATCTTTATCTAATATACGTAAAACAGCATCCTCACCAAAAATCCCTGGAATAATTGAGACACGGAAGTCTAATAATTTGTGTTCTAGGTTAATGGTAAAACGACCATCCTGGGGTACACGGCGTTCGCCAATATCAAGTTCTGCAAGAACTTTAATTCTTGAAACGATCTGTTGAGCAAGTTCTGTTTGATAGATTTGTTTGATCTTAATCAGAATTCCATCAAGTCGATAGCGAATAACTAACCCACCTGAAATATTTTCAAAATGAATATCGCTGGCTTTTCTAATATAAGCATCATATAGAGCGGCATCGACCGTTTGAATTACTTCATTGGTTGCATTGGCAATACTATTGAGTGAGATGACCTCAACGTGTTCACCATGTGCTATATCACTTTGATGTGTATGCTCTTGATCTATTGTAGGGTTACTAGAAAAACTTTGTATTTTTTGTAGATGTTGCTTAATAAACTCAGGACTGGAAAAATAAATTTGGGTATCTTTGGCTTCATTTTGTAAAAGTGAAGACAGGTTAAAATGCCAAGGAGAAGGAAGAATCAAAATATTTTGATTATCATGTTTTGCTAAAATTAAGTTATATCTAAACATCTCCTGATAGCTGATTAAATGATCGGAAATATTCAACTCAATAGCTTTATTCCAGTAAGGAATTTTATATAAAGTTTCTAAATGCAAAATTAGATTAGATAATTGATCTTCATTAATTTTTTCTAACCAATTTACATTATTTAATGCTTTTTCTTTAAGGGAATTTAATTGAATTAGATGGTTCATAATGAGCCCACCATATCGAAAATTGGGAGATAGAGTAAGATGACAATAAAACCTATACCACTTCCGATCACAATCATTAAAAGTGGCTCAATGACTTTTGAAAGTTTTTCGATGAATCTGGAAATTTCGGCATCATGAAAATCAGCAGTTTTTTGGAGCATTCTACTGATATTGCCGTTTGTTTCCCCACTTCTAATTAGACGATTAGCAATGGGAGTTATGAGCTTATATTTTTCTAATAAATCGCTAAATTTTTCGCCTTGTTTCAGACCTTGTTCAATAAATGGAATCTTATTTTTTTGATTCTGATCCAATATATCCTTACAATTTTGTAGCGCATAAATGAGGGGATATCCTCCTTCAAGCATTAAGCTTAATCCTCGATAAAATCTAGTGAAAATAACAATATTATAGTAGTAGGAAAAAGATTTGATTTTAATTAGGCTAGTTAAGCCAATCTTAATAATATCTTTTCTATAATAATAAATAGCCAAGAACATGAGAATAATAATCGCAATAATATAAGCTCGATATTGGGCGATATAACCACCAGATTGAATCAATAAGTTCGAGAAAAAGGGAAGTTTAAGATCAAGATCACTGTAAATTAGTGAAAATTTGGGAATGAGATAGAGCAATAGAAATAAGAAAATAATGATGCCAATTATCAAAACAGTGAAGGGATAGATAGATGAATTGATAAGCTTATTTTTGATCTTTTCGATATTTTCTGCATAAGCCAAATAACGTTCTATACCAATAACTAAACTTCCAGTTTTTTCATTTGATTTAATAATTGCAATACACAAATCTGGAAAATATGCTTCTTGATAAGACATGCTCTGAGATAAAGTTTTACCAGTTCTAAGGTGCGTATAAATAGGCTGTAGAACTTCATTGTAGATTTGTCCTCTTTCTCGTAGTACATCTACAACCTCTACAATACTTAATCCGGATTCAAGTAATGTCTTGAATTCATAAAGAAAAATTGTGAGATTAAAATGAGATCTATAAAACAGATTTTTAAAAATATCGTGGTTTTTCATTTACCAGTTACCAATATCTGTATTGTCGTTCTCACCACCTATTTTTTTATCTTTACCAAATGAAAAGACGTCATAGTCACTATTATGTTGACTAGGTACATTATATTGATAGGGTGTTCCCCATGGATCAGCC
This sequence comes from Acinetobacter nosocomialis, assembly GCA_025736915.1. GTDB lineage: Bacteria > Pseudomonadota > Gammaproteobacteria > Pseudomonadales > Moraxellaceae > Acinetobacter > Acinetobacter nosocomialis_A. The sequence continues at coordinate 2,922,174 of CP107049.1, forward strand.
GGAATACTCTTTTTTAAATAAGGACCATTCCAACCTTGTAAATTATTTGGACAATTTAATAAAGCTTTTAGGCCTTCTTCAGCTGTTGGGTATCGTCCTGTATCTATTCTAAAATTGTCCAAAGCTTTAATAAATGTATCAACTTGGGCTTTTGCCGTCGTAACTTCAGATTTATTAATATTTTTAAATAACTTTGGACCAACTATTCCCGCTAGTAATCCAATAATTACAATAACAATTAATAACTCTAAAAGTGTAAACCCCAAAGTATTCTTTTTCATATTTTTCAAGCGGTTAAATTTTATGAAACAAATTTTATCAAAAAGTTACAAAACAATAAATATAAAATAAATCTAAATTTAATATATTAAAAATTATTATTTTTTTAAATATATAACATTAATTAATAAATATACGATATTAGTCACATTTTCATTGATAATATCATTTATCATTTTTATCTAACGTCATAGAAATTAGAAATCTTGCCGATTTGTTTTAATCAACCCATAACTTTAAGACTGACACTGTTGCATCGTACGTAGCATGGTTTTCATAAAATCACGTGGTACTTCTGGACTTTGTAAACTTAAACTTCCTAGCTTATGCATAAGTTTTGGGGAATATTGACGCTCTAAACGGTGGTAAATACAAAGACAAGTTGCACGACTATGTCCAGCTGCTACACATTTTAAATAAAAGTCGCGGTGTGCATTACTTTTATAGCCAGCAGAGGCAAACGATACAAATAATAATCCGACTAAAAAAATTAAAAAATTATAAAAAGACATATTTCTACTCATTGTTGTTTTCTTTATCAATCACTCAGCACAATAATATTTGTGCAAAATATTGGCAAAACTCATGGGTTTATCATAGTTAGAACGGTTTTAGAGGTCAAATTGATTTGAGGATGGGGTATGTTTAATGTTTTAAAAATAAACAAGGTAATTGTTGCTATTTTGAAGACAGTGTTGCGACATTAAACAGTCTATGTTTTTACATGCTTTTTTGTTTTTATAAATGCTTTAGCTTTGATTTGTTTTTAAATATTTAAAACATCTTTGTAGTGAATTTAATGACTTTAAAATAACAGGATGCTGTTTATGCCAGAGACCTCAATTCAACAAGAGACACAAAGTACATGGGCACTATGTCGAGATCCTGTTTTACTGACTATGGTGGGTGGAGCAATTGATACCATTGGCTTTATTGCGTTATTTGGTTTTTTTACCGCGCATGTCACGGGTAACTTGGTACTGGCAGGAGCGGCTTTGGTGAAAGGTGGTACAGGTGTCTGGATTAAGCTTGCTGCTATTCCATTGTTTATTTTGACGGTGGTGATTACCAAACTGTTAATTGACCGTAGTCAGGTTAAACACAAAACACTGTCTTATTTATTTTTATTTGAAGCTATTTTCCTGTGTGCCTTTATGGTTGCTGGGCTTTACTTTGAGCCATTTAAAAATGCCGATGCGATTACTGTTGCTATCACGGGTGGCCTCGGTTTAATTGCCTTAGCTATTCGTAATACTTCAAGTAAAACCCTCATTAAAAATATTAGCCCAAGTACCATGATGACAGGCAACACCACCCAGCTTGGTATTGATATTGCCAACTTGCTTAAAAACAATAACGCAGCCAATCGGGCAAGTCTGCTTAAAAGTGCCAGTATTGTCATTGGCTTTGTGATTGGTGCTTTTATGGGGGCTGTGCTTTATGTCTATTTTGACTTTTGGAGTGTAGCGCCGTTTATTTTACCTATCCTTTATTTTTCTTATTTGGCTTCACAGCAGAAGTTTAAACAAGCTTAAACAGAGCTGTTGAAAGAGCCTGAATTTAAAAAAATTCGGGCTTTTATTTTTTTAATAAAGCACCATTGAAGTTGAGCTGAAATTGTTCGTTCACAGCTTTATAGGCATAATGACGAATGGGGAAATACATTCGATAAAGGAATGCACAATGACAAAGTCTGGCCATTATTTAGTGCTTGCAATAATGGGACTGCTCAGCGGTTGTCAGGTCATTCATTTAAAAGAAAGTAACTTAAGTAGCGCTTTAAAAAGTAAAAATGAAAGTATTTTGACTGACAATACTTTAAGTCATCAAACTCAAAACTTGCTGTATTTGGTCAAAGAAAATGAGACGTCTTGTCTGCAAAATTTTGATGATTGTTTAAAGAAAATTCAGGGACTGTCTGAAAATAGCAGCAGAGAAGAGCGTTATGCTGCGCTCAGTGAAATTTACTTGGCAAAAGCTTTAGATGTTGGGCGTAGTAGCCAATGTAATGTCAGCAGTAAAAATAATAGCTGTGTTGAGCAAGAGTTAGCACTGTTTGATAAAAGCTTGCGTTATAGCTATGTCTATTTGTTTGACTCTGAAGAGTCTCCTTTCGATCGAGTGTTTGACCATCGCCAAAATCAGGTACGTATTTTTTATAACGTGGCTTTGTCAAAGCTCATGACTACGTATTTTAATCATTTAAATACGCTTCATTTTCCACCTTTACTAAAAGCAGATGGGCATGAGTACCAAGTCAATTTTGATCATGCAGTAGATGTACAAAACATTGAAGTCGATACCTTTCGCTCTAGCTATAACATGAACTTTTCAGGGTTTAATACTGTCAACCGTAAGGATGGTTTAGGCGCCGAGTTTATCGTTGGGCGTAAGGAGCATGATGTAAATCATGGTTTCATTTTAGACCCCGATGCTTTTTACGCTCACCAGAATAATCCGAACATACATTTACCACGCTTCTTTCCAGTCACGGCTATTGCCTATCCAAAACAAAAGGCCACAGCCGATCAAGTCATTGCTGGGGCAGATTTGGAAATTTCCATGTTCGACCCTTATCGGCAGGACCGTGTAAAAGTTGAAGGTGTGGATTATCCGCTTACTGCAAACTATTCGGCGCCTTATGGGCTTTGGCTCTCGAAATATAATTTAGGTGCAGCAGGTTATTGGTCTTTAATTAATAAAGAAGCCAATTTGATTATGCCGCATTTATATATGCTGGAGCCCTTTAACCCGAATAAAAAAATTATTGTGTTTGTGCATGGTTTGGCCAGTAGCCCAGAGGCGTGGGTGAGTCTAACCAATGATATTATGGGCGATGCCGAATTGAGAAAAAACTATCAAGTCTGGCAGGTGTTTTATTCAACCAATATGCCGATTTTTGAAAGTCGTTTTCAGATTTATTCTTTGCTGAATCAGGCTTTTCAAAACGTTGCTAAAGACAGCTATGCTGCACATGATGCAGTGTTAGTCGGGCATAGTATGGGGGGAGTGATTAGCCGTTTATTGGTAAGTGATGCCGATATTTCAGAACAAGCCATGCAAAAAATGAATGAAGCCCAGTTAAACCGTTTAAAAGAAAATCCGGTGGTGCTAGAGCGCTTTCAATTCAAAGCTTTGCCTTATTTTAAGCGTGTAGTTTTTGTTTCGGCACCGCATCATGGTACTGACTACGCTGACCGATGGTTTACCCAAATTGCCCGCCGTATTATTCGTTTGCCAGCTGATTTCTTTATTGCAGTCGAAATGAGAGATGAGAAAAACACAAAGCTCAGAAAAGGTTTAATTGAAAACGGGGCGAGTAATTTAAGTCGTTCTTCTAACTTTATGAAGCTCACTCAAGCCATTCAGCCATCGTCCAATGTGGTCTATCACTCGATTATGGGGAACATAAATGGTACGACAGATAAATCAAAAATGAGTGATGGGATTGTGCCGTATCAAAGTTCACATTTGGGTGGGGAGCAGTCAGAGCTGATTATTAAAGGTGGGCATTCAATTCAAACTAGCCCTGAGGCAATTTTAGAATTACGTCGTATTTTAAGGTTGCATTTAAAGCAGTCGCAGCTTTCAAAATAGAATTTTTGTTTTTAGGAAACCACTACTGACAGGCTCAACAGTGGTTGAAATGATTAATTAAGCTGATTTTGTTTGAGTGATTTTTTATGCTCAAAGTAGCTGATTGAAAAAATAACTAAGCCAACCAAATACAACACGCCAGACAACAGCAGCAAGTCTAAACCTGCCGCGTAGAGCAGCCAAAGTGCATAGATTGAAGCAACACTTGCAATGGCAATATGCGGCGTGCGTTTATGGCGAATAGATTCTTTAAGATAAAAAGCCGACACCAGAAAATAAGGCAACAAAATCATCACCGATGAAATCAGTAAAAGCTGTGTGTAGTTTTTATTGAAAAAATACACGGCAATCAGGGAGCCTTGCACGACAATGGTGGTGAGCCAAAGCGATGAAATGGGTACATTGTTCTGATTATTCTTTAAAAATAATTTCGGGAATGCACCATTTTTTGCAGCTAGATATGGAATTTCAGTCGCAAATAACGTCCAACTTAAATAAGACGATGAAACTGAAATAATAAGCCCGATGGTTATAACGATAGTACCTGGTAAACCGATCAGTTGCTGCAAAATAGTCGCCATTGATGGGTTATGCATGCCTGCAAGGGCTTCACGACTTGCCACACCATAAGCCAATACCGTCACCATCACGTAAAAACTTAACGCCAGTAACACACCTAATATAGTCGCTTTACCAATGTCATTACGGTTCTTTGCACGCGATGATAAAACCACCGCACCTTCAATACCGGTAAATACCCAAAGGGTAATCAGCATCAGGTCTTTTACTTGCTGCCAAAGCGGAACTTTTAACGAGAAGTCATTTAAGTTGAGTTTGAATAAATCAAACTTAAAGGCAATGAAGGTAAAGAAGATGAACACCACCATTGGAATAATTTTGGCAATGGTTGCCAGTAAATTCACAATGGCTGCTTCTTTAATACCTCGGCTTACTAACCAATGTACCAGCCATACAAAAATGCTTGAACCAATCAGTGAGTAAAGTGTATTACCTTCACCAAAAATAATATGGTCTTTGCTATCGGTAAACATGCCGACGCCTGAAAAGGCAATCACCACATAGCCGACAATACCAATGGTGGTACATAACCAATAACCCCACGCCGAGCAAAACCCGATGAGGTCTCCAAAACCTTCCCGCGCATAGTTATAAATGCCGCCGTCTAGATCTGGTCGTTGACGGGTTAAATGCAACAATGACAGGGCTAAGAAAATAATGCCGACTCCGGTAATGAGCCATGCAACAAGAAGGGCAGAGCCGTTGGCAACTTGAGCCATATTTTGGGGAAGGCTAAATACACCAGACCCCACCATAGAGCTAAATACCAGCGCTGTAAGAGACAACAATCCGATTTTGGCAGCAGACATGGTATTTATTCTTTAAAAAATTGAGAAAGTTCAGCAATGTGTTCTGGTCCAATACCGCAGCAACCGCCGACTAAACTTGCACCTGCTTGCTGCCATTGCTTAGCAAAACCAAGATAAGCTGGAGCATCTAAGTCTTTACGAATTTCATCCAGACCATCGTTGGCTGTAGCGCTTTCATCTTGTGGTGGGAACGCATTGGCGTAGGCACCAATTTGTACAGACTCAGGAATAAGTCCTTTAATTTCATTAATTGCCTGCAAAATCACTTCAGGCTGGCAGCAGTTAAACAACACTGCTTTGGCATTTGATTGCTTGATGAAATCAGCCACTTGCTGCATGTTTTCGCCTGAACGAAGTAACGCTTGTTCTTGTTTAATTTCATCTTGCAGCGTAAATGACACCCAATAGTCCTTACCATCTTGTGGCAATAAAGCGTGTACTGTTTCAACTTCCTTTAAGCAAGATTGGGTTTCAGCGAGCCAGAAATCAACTTCTGGTGCCAATGTATTAATAATTGGCTCAGCGAGGTTTTTAGCCTGTTCCGGTTGGAACAAGTCTGCACGGTAAGAACCAAATAACGGTGGTAAGCAGCCTGCAATTTTGACATTTTTGCCGCTTTCTTTAACTGCATTTTTTGCTTGTTCAATTGCAACTTTAATTAAACGAACACCATCAGTTTCAAAGCGTTCTTGACCAATGTGAAATGGTACAACCGCGTAGTTATTGGTGGTAATGACTTCTGCACCAGCATTGATAAAGTCGAGGTGAACTTCTTTTACTGTTTCAGGTGCTTCAATAAGTGCAAGCGCAGACCACTCTGGTTGACGAAATGGAGCGCCACGACGGGCCAATTCACGGCCTAAACCGCCATCTAAAATTTTCATAAATTACAACATAAAGGGAGAAAAATAATTCAGCTAATCTAACGTGTAGGTGAATTCTATTCAATCACTAATATGCTCGATATATTTCAAAAAAAATGAGATGGTTATGAATATTTTTTCTTAAAAGGAATTCTGTAAACGATGTTCAGTTTTACTGATGAACTTCATGTGAAAAAGAACACGTATTTATTTGAAAATATAGAATAAAAAATGATCTTACAAAGCACCATATTGTTGCCAGCTTTCACCTGTATGCTGTGTTTTATAATAGGTTTGAAGTTGTTTAAGCTGTGAAAAATGTATACCTGACCACACCAATAAACTAATAAATATTAAAACTTTAGATAAGCTACGAATTTTACTTACGTGAGTAAAAGCCAACAAAACAAAAAACAGGGCAGGTAAAAAGATAAAGAATTGAACAGGGGAGAAAAATAGATGAGCTGTGCTCAAATATAATGCGGCTGCGCTCATGAACACATTTAAAACAGTACATAATTTTTGATATTTACCGAGCTTAAAAGCATAAGCCGTTATGGCAAATAACACGGCTGAGCTGACGTAAATGGCTGTACCGCCAATCATCCACATATAAAACCCGCTTAACAAAAGATAAGCCAGTAATAAAACAAGTATGAGCTTAAAACAAAACGGTAAGAGGCGAGGTGATGAGTTTAACGGCGTCATAGCTAGTCTAAATATCTCAACTGAGGTCTTAAAAAACAAAAGGACGAATCGAAATTCATCCTTTTGGAGTTTTATTTATACATCGTCAAACTTAGTTTGCTTTTGCAACTGGGGCAGCAGCAGTCTCATCGTTTGCAGCTTTGAACGGAGATGTATAGTTCAAGCCAAGAGTAGAACTTGTGTACTGACGAACTTTGTCGAGTAACACAGGGTCTTTGCTTAAGTCTTGCTTATAAGAAACTACAATTTCATGAAGCTTCTGGTTCCACTTACCTTCAGTTTGCTGAGGGAAAGCTTTTTCAAGCAAGTTAAGCATGATGTATGGAGAAGTCGAAGCACCCGGAGATGCACCTAACAATGCAGTTACAGCGCCGTCTTTCGAAGCAAAGATTTCTGTACCGAATTGAAGTGTTGCTGGTTTACCCGGTTCTTTCTTGATGATCTGAACACGTTGACCACCTTGGCTTAAACGCCAATCTTCAGCTTTCGCATCTGGGTAGTATTTACGAAGTTCATTTAGACGGTCTTGGTCTGACATCATCACTTGGCTTACCAAGTATTTAACAAGATCAAGGTTTTCCAAGCCAACAGTGGTCATTGGTAAAACGTTATTTTTGTTAGTAGATGCAAGCAAGTCAAGCTGAGAACCATTTTTCAGGAACTTGTTTGAATAGGTTGCAAATGGTCCAAACAATACATATTTTTTACCGTCGATATAACGTGTATCAATATGTGGTACAGACATTGGAGGCGCACCAAGTTCAGCACGGCCATATACTTTCGCTGTATGTTGAGACGTAATTGCTGGGTTATCAGTAATTAAGAACTCACCACCTACAGGGAAGCCAGCATATTGTTTCGCTTCTGGTAAACCAGTAAGTTGCAATAATTTAACCGCTGCACCACCTGCACCGATAAACACAAAACGCGTTTTAACGTGATCTGTTTTACCAGTTTTCAAATCTTTAAAAGACACAGTCCAAGTTTTGTCATCATTTTGGCTGATGCCAGTCACTTCAGTTGAAGTCTGTAATTTGAAATTTGGGTTTTGGTTTAAGTGTTTCACTAACTGATTCGTGATTGAACCGTAGTTTACGTCTGAACCAACTTCCATACGAGTCGCTGCAACTTTTTGAGTTGGGTCACGATCGTTCATCACCAAAGGTGCCCATTGCTTAATCACAGCTGGGTCTTCAGTAAATTTCATACCTTTGAACAACGGGCTTTGAATCATGGCAGCATAACGTTTTTCTAAGAACTGAACGTTATCGCCCCAAACGAAAGCAATGTGTGGAACAGGGTTAATGAATGATTTTGGTTCAGCTAAAACGCCTTGTTTTACCTGATATGACCAGAACTGTTTAGCGACTTCAAACTGAGAAGCAACTTTTTCAGCTTTGACAATTTCCATCTTACCGTTTTTTTCTTCGGTATAGTTCATTTCCATAAAGCCAGAGTGGCCTGTTCCGGCATTGTTAAAGCCGTTTGAACTTTCTTGAGCAACTTGGTCAAGACGTTCATACATACGAATTTGCCAATTCGGTTCAAGCTCAGTGAAATAAGTACCGAGAGTGGCACTCATGATGCCGCCGCCAACAAGAACAGCATCAACAACTGGCTCATCTTTTGCAGTTTGTACTTGTTTTGACGCAATTGGTCTAAACAAGAAAACAATACCTGCAATTAAAATAAGAATGATTAATACCAGAAGGTATTTCAAAAACTTTTTCATGTAAGGGGGACCTTAAAATAAGTTATTTGAGTCACTTAAGGTGTGAGGAAACCTAGACAGCGTATCCAGACAAAATGGATATAAATGCGAAAGTAAAATTCTCCAAAACAGAGAACTTTAAAAAAAGAAAAATTACTTGGGATTATCGCAAACACTCTATATTTTAGACTAATTTTGCATTGACAAGACAATTTTTATAATAAATGGGGTTCATCAAAATCATAAATATGATTTATATTTGACCAAATTAAGCTTTTGTAAGATTGTTTTTAGCTTTTATTTTGATTTAATTATTTGATAATTAATGATTAAAATAATTTTGGTTAAACTTGAATCATTTGAGGATAATTTGCCTATAAAAATAGATTAATTTTTATTTCATGCCATATTTATGTAAATGTTTAGCTTATAGCCGCTTATTTTTTGTCATACATAGTTCTTATTAATGCTTGTGCAGTACCTATTAAATTAAGGGCATATCTCTGTATAGGAAATATGCCCTTAACGGTTTTATGACGCGACATAGAACGGTGCAGTTGAACGTGGCAACGCTTCACGCCCACGAATTTGGTCTGCAATTTTCTCGGCAATCATAATGGTGGTTGCATTTAAGTTACCGGTAATAATGAGCGGCATAATTGAGGCATCAACCACACGTAAACCATTCATACCGTGTACACGGCCTTGACCATCTACAACTGCCATCTCATCTTCACCCATCTTACAGCTACAAGACGGGTGGTAAGCCGTTTCTGCATGGTTACGAACAAAGTCATCAAGCTCTGCATCGGTTTGCAAATGTTTGCCCGGGCTAATTTCATCACCACGATATGGGTCAAGTGCAGGTTGCTGCATGATTTCACGTGTAATACGAATTGCATCACGGAACTCACGCCAGTCTTGTTCAGTCGACATGTAGTTAAACAAGATACTCGGGTGCGCAAACGGGTCTTTCGATTTAAGTTTGATACGACCGCGTGAAGGCGAGCGCATTGAACCGACATGGGCTTGGAAGCCGTGTTCTTTTACTGCATTACTACCGTTGTAGTTAATGGCAACTGGTAAGAAATGGTACTGAATATTTGGCCACTTAAACTCATCCGAACTACGGATAAATCCACCCGCTTCAAACTGGTTACTTGCACCAATACCTGTGCCGTTAAATAACCACTCGGCACCAATCGCAGGTTGGTTATACCATTTCAAGGCAGGGTATAAAGAAACGGGTTGCTTACATTTATACTGTAAGTACATTTCTAAATGGTCTTGCAGGTTTTCGCCTACACCCGGCAAATCATGAACCACATCAATGTCCATTGATTTTAAGAAGGTACTTTGACCTACGCCTGAGCGCTGTAAAATTTGCGGTGACGCAATTGCGCCTGCGCAAAGTAATACTTCGCGTTTAACCAAGGCACGTTGTAAGTTGTTTTGATCAGCACCAATAATGTATTCAACACCAATCGCTTGCTTTTGGTTAAACAAGATTTTGTTGGTCGTCGCGTGAGTCAAAATAGTCAGATTTGGACGACCTTTTGCCATATCCAAATAACCACGTGCGGTACTTGAACGGCGGCCTTTAGGCGTAACTGTACGGTCCATTGGACCAAAACCTTCTTGCTGGTAACCATTTAAGTCATCAGTACGTGGGTAACCTGCTTGTACACCAGCTTCAACCATGGCATGGAATAGCACGTTATTGCCATTTTTTGGCGTAGCCACTGATACAGGACCGCTATCACCGTGGTAGTCGTTGCCACCAATGTCACGAGTCTCGGCTTTTTTGTAGTAAGGCAAACAATCGGCATAAGTCCAGTTTTCAAGGCCTTTATGGGTCGCCCATTGTTCTAAATCCATTGCGTTACCGCGGATATAGCACATGCCATTAATTAAAGATGAGCCACCTAAACCTTTACCACGACCACACTCCATACGACGGTTGTTCATGTGTGGCTCTGGGTCAGTTAAATAAGCCCAATTATAGCGACGACCTTGAAGAGGGTAGGCCAAAGCTGCCGGCATTTGTGTACGGAAATCCAAGCGATAATCTGGTCCACCTGCTTCTAAAAGTAGAACGGTGGTATCTTTGTCTTCAGTAAGACGCGCAGCGAGTACATTTCCGGCAGATCCTGCGCCAATAATAATGTAATCATATTCTTTAATATTCATAACTATCCTTTTTTTACTAACAGTTTGCCTGAGCAATCTATAAAGACTGCTCGGCATATGTGATTTAGGTTGAAGTGTTTAGAGCGATAGGGGCATTAAAAAATGCTTTGATAATCGCCAAGTTCAACTTGAATAGATTTGATACGGGTATAGTGCCCAAGCGTGGTTAAGCCATTTTCGCGGCCTACACCAGATTGTTTATAGCCACCGACTGGCATCTCGGCAGGCGATTCGCCCCACGTGTTAATCCAGCAAATACCAGCTTCAATCTGGTGAATAATGCGATGAGCGCGGCTAATATCTTGAGTGACAACGCCAGCAGCTAAACCAAAGGTGGTGTCGTTGGCACGACGGATGACTTCTTTTTCGGTTTCATAGCTTAAAATGCTCATGACAGGTCCAAAAATTTCTTCTTGAACAATGGCCATCTGGTCAGTGCAATCGCTAAATACTGTCGGTAGTACATAAGCACCTTTGGCAAGCTCGCCTTCGGTCGCACGACCACCACCAATTAACACTTTAGCGCCTTGTTGTTTGCCTGACTCAATGAAAGACAACACTTTTTCCATATGAGGGAAGCTGGTGAGCGGACCGAAGTTGGTGTCTTCAGCCATTGGGTCACCAATGCGAATACGTTTTACACGCTCTACCACAGCTTTTTCAAAGTCGGCTAAACGTGATTGTGGGACAAATACGCGCGTACCGTTAGTACATACTTGACCCGAGCTAAAGAAGTTCGCCATGACTGCAATATCTGCGGCACGGTTAAGGTCGGCATCTTCACAAATAATCAGTGGTGATTTACCACCAAGTTCCATGGTCACTTCTTTAAGCGTAGAACCCGCAGCACTTGCCATGACTTTTTTGCCGGTTTCCACACCACCAGTGAATGAGATTTTTTCAATCACAGGATGTTCAGTGAGCCATTGACCAATTTCACGGCCAGCACCTTGTACCACGTTAAATACGCCGTCTGGTAAACCAGCTTCTGTATAGATTTCTGCAAGTTTAAATGCAGTGAGTGGTGTTGTTTCACTTGGTTTGAAAATCATAGCGTTGCCGGCTGCAAGAGCAGGGGCAGATTTCCATAAAGCGATTTGAATTGGATAGTTCCAAGCCCCAATACCTGCAACCACTCCTAATGGTTCACGGCGTGTATAAAAGAAACTTGATTCGCGAAGTGGAACTTGGTCGCCCTGAATGGCGGTTGCAAGTCCTGCGTAGTATTCGAGTACATCTGCACCAGTCACAATATCAACTGTAGATGTTTCGCTGTAGGCTTTACCGGTGTCGAGTGTTTCAAGACGGGCAAGCTCATCATTACGTTCACGGAGAATATCGACAGCACGGCGTAAAATACGTGAACGCTCCATAGCGGTCATGGCTGCCCAGATTTTTTGTCCTTGTTGGGCACTTTTTACAGCAGCTTCAATATCTTGTTCAGATGCCTGTTGAAGAGTCGCGATTGTCTCGCCGTTGGCAGGGTTAATACTATTAAATGTTTTACCACTGGTTGCTTCAACGTAGCGTCCATGGATATACAGTTGATAAACTTGTACATCACTCATTTTGTCTCTCCTGCAAAGGCTTGTTCGCAAATTGCAATTGCGTTTTTACATAATCGTAAGCAATGGAACGGGCCAGCTCGCTGTCAAATTCGTTGTGACGGCTTAAACTGCCGCGTAGCCATAATCCATCAATCAATGCTGCCAAACCTCTTGCGGCAACACTGGCCTGTTGTTCATCTATTAACTTGAGAAAATAAAACTTCAAGTTGGAGTACAGGCGTTGATCATTAATCTTTTGCAAACGGCTCAGGTCTGGTACATGCATACTTGCAGACCAAAAGTCTAACCAGACCCGCATTGCTTTTTCATTTACCTGACTAATGTCAAAGTTAGAGTCAATAATTGCCTTAATCTGGCTTTCTGGATGCGAATCTGCTTCTGCTCTGTATTGTTCGGTTTTACGACGCAAAACATTCAGCATTTCTTGCATACAGGTATTTATTAACCCTTGTTTGTCGCCAAAATAATGGCTAACAATGCCGGTCGACAGCTCGGCTTTTTTTGCAATTTGTGCAATGGTGGTATTGGATAACCCCACTTCATAAATTACGTCGAGTGCAGCGTTCATAATCTCTTCACGGCGCACATGCTCTGGTTTTACTCTGCGTTTTGTCATGATTGTCCACATCAGCACTTTTACGGGTGCTTTAAATTCAGCATGTTAACTTGCAGAGCATCATAGCACTTTTTTTATCATACTTGTTATTGATTGAACGTTCAATCAATAACAAGTATGATGTGTAAAAATCAATGAATTTTTGAATCTTACTTCGGGGTAGAAGAGATAGAATCAGAAGTTCTTACGGATAGGATGATGCGCATAAGTCCAGTACTTATCACGTTATTTTGGAAAAAATACACCGATTGCAAGGAGCAATAAGATGGTGTTGAAAAGTGATGGATATTCTTCAGACCATATTCGGTTAAATCGTTTCGTATTTTGGAGTTCAGCAGTCAGTATCGGCATTTTTGGCTTGTTATTTGTGCTGTTTCCAGAAAAAAGTCAGTTTTGGCTGACCTATGTGCAAGAGCAGGTAAACCACTTTTTCGGGTGGTATTACATGTTGGTGATTGTGCTGTGTTTAGGCTTTGTGGCTTGGCTTGCCTTCTCAAAAGTGGGACAAATTCCTTTAGGAAAAGACCACGACAAACCTGAGTTTGGCTATTTGGCTTGGACCTCAATGCTGTTTTCAGCAGGGATTGGTATCGCGCTACTTTATTATGGTGTTGCTGAACCTGTTGACCATTTTCTAAGACCACCTGAAGGTGAGGCAGGTACTATTCAGGCCGCCCGAAATGCCATGACCTATAGCTTTTTGCACTGGGGTATTCATGGCTGGGTGCTTTATGCCTTGCTCGGTGTGACCTTAGGTTACTTTGCTTTTAGACAAGATTTACCGCTTGCATTGCGCTCGGCTCTCTATCCAATTTTCGGAGAGCGAGTTCATGGCTTAGTGGGTGATTTTGTCGATGGCTTTGGTATTTTGGCGACCGTTATTTCGCTAGTGACCAACTTAGGTATTGGTGCTTTAGTGCTGGTTTCAGGTATTTGTTATTTAATTCCTGAAATACCGCATAGCTCTGCAACCTTAATTACAGCTGTTCTCGTCATGATGAGTGTTGCGACCATCACAACAGTGGTTGGCATTGAAAAAGGCTTGGCATGGTTATCGCGTATTAATTTGCGTTTGCTCTATGCTTTACTTTTATTTGTATTTTTAACAGGGCCAACTAACCATTTGTTAAATGGTCTTGTTCAAAATGTCGGTGATTACCTCAACAATTTTATGGGTAAAAGTTTTGATATGTATTTATACAATCAAAAAGCCAGTGGCTGGTTGGGTTCATGGACTGTGTTTTATTGGGCATGGTGGATTGCTTGGGCACCTTTTGTAGGAATGTTTATTGCCCGCATTTCCAAAGGTCGAACCATTCGTGAAGTGGTTTTGGGTGTATGCCTCATTCCATTAGGTTTTACCTTGGCTTGGATTTCGATTTTTGGAAACACCGCAATTTATTTAATTCTCAACCAAAAGCAGAAAGCTTTAGGTGATATGGTTTTAAGTGACCCAGCATTGTCATTATTCAAATTACTCGAATATCTCCCGTTTAATCCGTATATTGCCGGGATTGTTGTTGTAATTTGTTTCGTTTTATTTTTGACCCCTGTTGGGTCTGGTACACTAATGATCGCCAATTTGTCCTCGAAAGGGGGCACCAGTGATAGTGATTCACCGATCTGGTTACGCATCTTTTGGTCTGTGGTCATTACCATTGTAAGTATCGGCTTATTATTAGCAGGTAGTTTTAACTCCATGCAAAGTGCAGTGGTGTTATGTGGTTTACCATTTTCTGTGATTATTTTGCTTTATATGTTTGGTCTAGCCAAAGCCCTAAAGCAAGATGATTTTGACCCGAATGTTGCGAAAAAGCAGTTAGCTATTTCAAAAGACATTTCTATTCCATCGAATTGTGACCAGAACAAAGTAACCGAGGTTTTATAATCTTGGTTCATCACATTTATTTATATTTTTTGCGTTCAAAGCAGTCTTTTCATTATGGTTAAATAATGAAAAGACTAAATTGAATATTTTATTTTTCTTCTATTCCTTGAGGATTGTATGGCAACAGATAATCCAAGAGCAGTTGATGATTTAACATTATCTAAATCTAAAAAAGACCCGCTTAACCGTGTGGTTTTTTATATTTCAGCTCTAATCATTTTAATCTTTTCTCTCGTTACTTTTTTATTTAACGATTTCGCAAATCGAACTATTAACACCGTTCTTGCGTGGGTAACGTCAACCTTTGGCTGGTATTATTTACTGGCTGCAACGCTATATATGGTGTTTGTAATTTTTATTGCCTGTTCAAGATATGGTGAAATTAAGCTTGGTCCTAAACACTCAAAGCCTGAGTTTAGTCTACTGAGTTGGTCTGCCATGCTGTTTTCGGCAGGTATTGGTATCGATTTAATGTTCTTCTCGGTGGCCGAGCCATTATCTCATTATATGCAGCCGCCTGTTGGCGTAGGCCAGACCTATGAAGCTGCACGCCAAAGTATGGTGTGGACCCTATTTCACTATGGTTTGACTGGATGGTGTATGTATGCCTTGATTGGTATGGCACTTGGCTATTTTAGTTATCGCTATAACTTACCGCTTACCATTCGTTCTGCACTTTACCCGATTTTCGGGAATAGAATTAATGGGGCAATTGGCCATAGTGTGGATACTGCCGCCGTCATCGGGACAATTTTTGGTATTGCGACCACCTGCGGGATTGGCGTAGTACAGCTGAACTATGGTTTACATGTTTTATTAGGACTGCCAGAGAATATCTGGATGCAGTTTGCACTCATTGCCATTGCAGTCGGTATTAGTATTATTTCAGTGACATCTGGGGTGAATAAAGGCCTTAGGATTTTGTCTGAAATCAACATTTATGTATCAATTGGTCTTTTACTGTTTATTTTGTTCTTGGGCAATACCGAGTTTTTACTCAATGCGCTGGTACAAAATATTGGTGATTATTTAACTCGCTTCCCAACCTTAGCCTTACAAAGTTTTGCTTTTGAGCAACCTAAAGATTGGATGAGCAGTTGGACCTTGTTCTTCTGGGCATGGTGGATTGCTTGGTCGCCATTTGTAGGTTTGTTTTTGGCTCGTATTTCTAGAGGCCGTACTATTCGTGAGTTTGTGTGCGGGACTTTAATTATTCCTCTGTTATTTACCTTAACGTGGTTATCCATTTTTGGTAATAGCGCATTGCACAGCGTGATTTTTGAAGGCAACCAAACTTTGGCTGCAACGGTATTATCAAATCCGGCACATGGTTTTTATGACCTGTTAGCGCAGTATCCAGGTTTTACCTTCATTGCTTCAATCGCAACAGTGACAGGTCTGTTATTCTATGTGACTTCTGCCGACTCGGGTGCATTGGTTTTAGGTAACTTCACGACCAAGCTTACCCATATTGATAATGATGCGCCGCGTTGGTTAAGCGTGTTTTGGGCAATTGCCATTGGGTTATTAACGCTCGCTATGCTGATGACCAACGGGATTACCGCTTTGCAAAATGCAACCATCATTATGGGACTGCCGTTTAGTTTCGTGATGTTCCTTGTGATGGCGGGGCTTTATAAGTCGCTCAGACTTGAAGACTATAGGCATGCCAGCCGAAGTATGAATGCAGCACCTGTAGTGGGTAACGTCGATATTCTCAATTGGAAACAGCGTTTGACTCGGGTTATGCATCATCCGGGAACGTCTGAAACCAGACGAATGCTCGATACCGTTTGCAAACCTGCTGTTCAAGCTGTTGCCGATGAACTCATTAAGCAAGGTATGAATGTAGACGTGCAGCAAACACCACTTGAAGATGAAGAGGTGCTATATCACCTCGATATCACCATTCATTTGGAAGAAGAGCAAAACTTCGTTTATCAGATTTGGCCAGTCCGTTATAGCGCGCCTAACTTTAGTCAGCGTGTAAAACGAGGCAAACAGTTTTATTACCGCCTCGAAACTTATCTTTATGAAGGTTCTCAAGACAACGACCTTGTTGGTTACAGTAAAGAACAGGTCATTAATGATATTTTAGATAAATATGAACGACATATGACGTTCTTGCATATTAATCGTATTAGCCCTGGGAACCGTCCATTATTCCCAGATCCGCAAGCTTAAGGGGAATATGCATGGTCTCACCATATCTGCATTCTTTTGCTTTATTTTTCTCTTTGCTCAATCCATTTTTAATGAGCATTTATATGATTGGCCTGATCCGCCATTCAGAAACCAAGGTATTTAACAAAGCCTTAATTCAGGGCAGCTTGATTGCTTATATCGTCTTTATGCTGTTTGCATGGGGCGGTGAAGCAATCTTTAGTAAATATCTGAACGTACGCTTTGAGGCTTTCCAGATTTTTGGTGGTCTTATCTTTTTAGTAATTGGTTATCGCTATGTGTTTCAGGGTGCCGACACCATTGGTGAAATGCGCGGTGCACCTGAGCATTTAGCCGGAACGATCGCCATGCCTTTTATGATCGGGCCGGGCACCATTAGTGCGGCTGTGGTCACAGGTATTGAAATGTCGATTGGTGCTGCGGCACTTGTTATTGGATTTACCATGTTTTTAACATGCAGTATTTTGATTTTGATGAAATTTTCACATGATCATTTACGCTATAAACATGCAAAATACATCGATCGATATTTTGATATTGTCGGGCGTTTATCTGCTTTATTAATTGGTACGATTGCTGTTGATATGATTATTAATGGTATTACCGGACTGATCCATAAAGTATAGTCAGCCTCATATAAAACGATGCTGTGTCATTTAAAATGGAACAAAATGGCATAGCATCTTTAATTTATTTTTGGCTGCTTCTCAGCTTTTTATTTAAGAAAAACTAAAAAGTAATTAAAAATAATAGCTTGAAAAATATTCGTTCAAAAAAAGAATTAACAATATTAAAAAATACGATGCTATGTTGTGGATTTAAGCATGTTTTTTTTGTGAATTATCAACCATAATGTTTTCTGAGCTTGTTTTGAGACAGAGTTGAGTCATGCCTACATTAGATGAAATGACAACCGTAACTGATGATCAGTCAGAATTAACCATGTCAGTGTTAATGACCCCAGACATGGCAAATTTTTCAGGTAATGTTCATGGTGGAACAATTCTAAAGCTGTTAGACCAAGTGGCCTACGCTTGTGCAAGTCGTTATTCAGGCAGTTATGTCGTAACGTTGTCTGTAGATAAAGTAAATTTTAAAGAACCAATTTATGTGGGCGAACTCGTTACATTTTTAGCGAGTGTGAACCATGTGGGTCGTACTTCAATGGAAGTGGGTATTCGTGTAGAAGCACAGAATATTCAAAAGCGTACCGTGCGCCACACCAATAGCTGTTATTTCACGATGGTTTCGGTTGATGAGCATGGTAAACCACGTGAAGTGCCTCAATTAAAACTCGATACTGAATGGAAACGCTGTCGATTTGAAGCAGCAGAACACCGTAAGGTGTTGCGCCTACAAGAAAATCATAATCCTTCTTGTAGCATGTATAAGAAAACTTCTTAAACAACAAAGAAGACTAAATTAAAAAAAGATCGAACCGCAGCATGGTTCGATCTTTTTTCTTCACCGAAATTCAACGTCCTGTTTCGTTTCAGCAAAATTATCTCTGAGCTTGGAGGAGAGTACAGAGGTAATTATTGAGCAGCAGGAGCAGCTTCAGAAGCAGAACCTACCGCTTCAGATGCAGCATTTGCAGTGTTTGCTTGCTCTTGAGTTGAAACTACAACTTTATCTTCTGCTGGAGCATGAACTTTATCATGTTTAGAAGCAGCAAAAGTTGAAGCAGCAGTTAAAGCTAGAGTAGTCGCGAGTAAAGTTTTAGCTAATTTCATTTTATGGCATCCTTAAATTCATTAAAAAATAAATCAAACCTAATCGTTCACGCCTACCTGACAAAACATGTATGGCTGAATGACTAAGCTAGGACACATGCTAAGCCGAGCTTTGGATTACATCAATTAACTTAACAATCTATTACGCCTATCTTAACAATATGAAATATACGGGCCGTTTATGTGCATCTACTGTAAAATTGGAGCGCTTGTTGAGCGCTAAAAATGTGAAAGAATATTTCTTGTTGAGTAAAAAAAAGCCAAGTTGGTTACGCAAACAAAACACTCTGGCATGAATTATGAATGCTTATAAATAGAATATTCCGTTTAATTATTTTTTATTTAAAGTTAATTTAGATTATTGATGAGATGTATGTCACAAAAATGCTGTTTTAGCCGGATAATTGAAAACTATAGCTTCAAAATGAAAAATGTTTTCCATGCCACTTAAACAGTGATATACCTTTCTTAGTTTTTAAAACCTTGTTGATTTGAGCCGCTTGTGAAACTTATTGCCCCAAAAACTGTGCCTACCCATATTATCTCAGGGTTTTTAGGTGCAGGAAAAACCACATTATTGCAGCATTTATTAAGTCAGAAACCCAAAGATGAAGTGTGGGCAGTTTTAATGAATGAGTTTGGGCAAATTGGAGTCGACCAACAGCTGTTACCTCAAGATGAAGGCTATGCTGTAAAAGAATTATTAGGTGGCTGTTTATGTTGTAGTAGCCAACTTCCCATGCATATTGCTTTGGCTCGTTTGTTAAGTGAACAAAAGCCAGACCGACTCTTTATTGAACCTACTGGGCTTGGGCACCCTTCACAATTATTTGATCAGTTAACCGAACCGCATTGGCAAAACAGCTTGGCTATGCGTGCATTGGTTACAGTTGTCGATGGTAGTCGTTTGCATGACACCAATTGGGTTAAACAAAACTTGTATGAAGATCAATTAAAAGCCGCGCAAATTGTGGTGGTGTCGCATGCTGACACCATGACTTTTGAAGATGATCAGGCACTAGATAAGCTTAAAGATGAATACCAGCCTTATCAGCAGCAATGGCTAAAGACCGAGCATGGTCAACTTGAACTAGCACAAATTGATGTTGCTGCTCGCTTAACTGAGCGGTCTATACAACCTTTACTTAAGCTTCAAAAACAAATGACCGAAGCTGAAGTTGCAAAAGAAATTCACCAACTGCCTTATCACTATGTTGAGTCTGCACAAGGTTATATTGTGGCGGGTTGGAAATTACCTAAACGTTGGAAATTTGAGTTCTATGCTCTGCTTGATGTGTTGTGTGCACAGCAAGACTGGCTACGTATTAAGGGAATTTTTAATACAGATCAGGGATGGAAGACCTTTAATTTTAATCCTGAGCAGTTTAACTATAAGTCTGGTGAAGAGGGCATTGATAACCGTATTGAAATCATTAGCCAACATGAACATGACTGGCTGGCATTTGAAACTGAATTATTAGATTGCAGAATTGATGAATAGAGAACATTGAAAAGATAGCTCAATGTTCTCAAAAATATTCATCTATTTTTTGATGTCGAGTACAGCTTTAGCTTGAGCATGGTCAATGTCTTTTTCCCAATGTGCAATGACTACGGTCGCAACACAATTACCAATTAAATTGGTGCAGGCACGGATAATCCCGATAAACCAATCAACAGACAGTAAAAGTACTAAGCCAATTGCAGGTAAGCTTGGAATGACTGAAAGTGTCGCCGCAAGAATCACTAAGGCAGAACCCGGAATACCGTGTGCACCTTTCGATGTAATAAGCGAAACTAATAAAATAGCCAGTAAGTCGTGTATGGAGAGATTGATATTGCAGGCCTGTGCAATAAAGATCACCCCTAATGTTAAATAAATTGAAAAGCCGTCTAAGTTAAAAGAATAACCGGTAGGGATGACCAGACCGACTGTTGAATCTTTAATCCCCAAGTTTTTAAGCTTTTTCATGACTTGAGGGAGAACCGAGTCGGAAGATGCGGTACCTAAAACAATCGCGAGCTCATCTTTAAAGTAGCCTACAAATTTGAAAATGTTGAGGCCGGTAAGTTTTAGAATTGAACCTAGAACAATCACAACAAATAAAATGCAGGTTGCATAAAAGAGTAAAACTAAATAACCGAGTTGTAGAAGTGAGTCTGATCCGAATTTTGCAGTGGTATATGCGACTGAACCGAATACACCAATTGGAGCTAAACGGATAATCAGTCCCATAATTTTAAAGAAGACTTCAGAGAAAGCTTCAAGTGCCTGACGTACCAGCTCGGCCAAATGTTTAGGAATTAAGAGTAGCGAGACACCAAACAAAATCGCGATAAGTAAAATCTGTAAAATATCGCCGTTGGCAAAAGCGGCCGTAAATGTTTTCGGAATAATATTGAGTAAAAAGTCCGAACCTGTATGCATGTCATGAGCACGGTCGGTATAGGTACTTAAATCTTTAGCATCTAAATGATGAATATCGATATTCATCCCGACGCCCGGTTTAAAGACATAAGCAACAATAATTCCCAAAATTAAAGCAATACTGGTGACCACTTCAAAATAAAGAATCGTTTTTGCACCGACTTTGCCCATTTTTTTAATGTCATTTGCACCATAGATTCCCAGTACCACCACACAAAATACAATCGGCGCAATCAACATTTTAATGAGCGAAATAAAACCATCACCAAGAGGTTTTAAAGCTAGGGAGAAATCATGAAAACCAAGACCTACTGCAATACCGAGGAAGAGAGCGCAGAGAACTTGTAGGAATAAACTACGTTTAAGTTTTTGCCACATAAGTCATCAAATCAAAAAGAGAGGAATACAACCCTCTCAAGCAAAAAGCCCGCCAACTTTGAAAGTGCTTAGATGTTTTGGAATAAGATGCAAATTTAGAGTGAAAGAAGTTTTAGGTTACTGCGTTTTTTCTATAAATTTTTAACTAAAATCGAGTATTCTTAGCGCCAAATTTTTGGACATATCAACTATGGCGCTTAAAGCAACAATTTATAAAGCGGATCTGAATATTGCCAATATGGATGACCATATTTATGGCGATTATCAATTGACGCTTGCCTTACATCCTTCAGAAACTTTAGAACGATTAATGGTTCGTGTTATGGCATTTGCACGTTTTGCCAGTGATAGCCTTGAATTTACCAAAGACCTTTTTGAAACTGATGAGCCTGCACTTTGGCAAAAAGACTTAACAGGGCAGTTAGAAACCTGGATTGAAGTCGGTTTACCTTCTGAAGATAAAGTGAAAAAAGCCAGTGCCCGTTGTAAAACTGTAGCAATTGTTGCTTATGGTTCACAAGTCGAAGACTGGTGGAAGAGAAACAGTAAAATTAAAACTTTGAGTAATGTTCAGGTATGGCAAATTGCACCTGAAAGTACAGCAGAGTTAGAACAGCTTTGTGAACGCACTATGCAGTTACAGTTAAATGTTATGGACACAGAGTGGACTTTGCTTGGTGAAAAGGGCCAAGCAAACGTGGTGTGGACACAATTACAGTAAAACTGGAAAGCGAAACAAATTTTACAACTTCACTTGCTAGACTAAAGATTGAGTCTGAGCTGTGAATTTAAATGAAACGGAAATGTTATGATCACTGAATTAGAAATTATCGATTTAAAAGTAGGCGAAGGTAAAGAAGCGGTTAAAGGTGCTTTAATTACCACGCACTATACAGGGTGGTTAGAAGACGGTACTAAATTCGACTCTTCAATTGACCGCGGAAATTATTTCGAATGTGTCATTGGTACAGGCCGTGTGATTAAAGGTTGGGACCAAGGCATCATGGGAATGAAAGTGGGCGGAAAACGTAAACTTATTGTTCCTGCGCATTTAGCTTATGGCGAACGCAAAATGGGTAAGGTTATTCCGGCAAATTCAAATTTGATTTTTGAAATCGAATTATTTGACGTAAAAACTCGTGATGAGTGATATCAAATTCTTTAGGGTTTGATTTTATATATAAGCTTTAAATATAAATACATTCACTATTTATATTTTAGCTTTTTGAATATTTAAGATTATTTTCAGTTTATTTGATTATAAAGGTGAACTGAAAAACTGTTCTTTTGGAACAGTCTGAACCTAAGGGCTAAATTGACATAAGGTTTAGTTCTTAAGTTTAAATTTCACATAAATAATCTATATTGCTATTGAGACGCTATTTCATGATTACCCGTTTTGCATCTCCTTTGTTGAATCTAACGCTTGGCTTGGCTTTAGCAGGCTTGTCAGGTATGGCATTAGCTAAGCCTCCTAAAATAGATGCTTCAGAACTTACTGTTATTGGCTATCATGAAATTACCGATACTAAAAATGCCTTAATTCCTCAATATGCAGTGACCACGAAACAATTTAGTGAGCATATTGATTGGCTGCAAAAAAACGGTTTCCATTTTATTACTGTAGATCAGTTGATTCGTGCTCATCAGGGCAAAACTGCACTGCCGACCAAGCCAGTTTTATTAACTGTAGATGATGGTTATCAGTCTTTTTATCAAAATGCCTATCCAGTGATTAAGGCTAAAAAAATCCCGGTAGTACTTGCTGTTGTTGGTTCATGGTTAGAGCCTAAAGCAAGTCAGAAAGTTGATTTTTCTGGCGAAGAAATTTCACGTGATAAAATCTTAAGCTGGCCTGAACTTAAAGAAATGCAAGACAGCGGTTTTGTTGAAATTGCAAGCCATAGTTATCATTTACACCGTGGTATTACAGGCAACCCGCAAGGAAACTCTGAACCTGCGGCAACGACTCGTTTTTATGACGTAAAAACTAAAACGTATGAAAACGACAGCCAATATCAGGCCCGAATTTATAACGATTTAAAAAAGAATAATCAGTTGCTTAAAGAACATGGTATACGTTCACCACGTATTATGGTGTGGCCATATGGTCGCTATAATATGCAAACTGTTCAAATTGCTAAAAAGCTTGGTATGCCAATTACCATCACACTTGATGATGGAGCAGATCACGCTAAACAGTCTCTACAAAATATGAGTCGTATTTTGGTAGAGGGCGGAATGAGCACAAATGATTTAGCTCAAGAGATTAAAAACCGTGAGTTAAATTTAACGGATAATAATCGCCCGCAAAAAATCATGCATGTGGATCTCGACTATATCTATGATCCAGACCCGCAACAGCAAGAGCGTAATTTAGGTAATTTACTCGACCGTATTAATGCAATGGGCGTAAATACAGTTTATTTGCAGGCTTTCTCTGATGCAGATGCGAATGGTTCTGCCGATATGGTATACTTCCCAAATCGACATATTCCTATGCGTGCTGATTTATTTAACCGTGTTGCATGGCAAATTCAAACACGTACTCCTGTAAGCCGTATTTATGCGTGGATGCCATTATTGGCATGGGAACTACCAAAAACTGATCCTGTATCAAAAGATTTGGTTGTAACCCAACAGGATAAAACGGGTGGACACCTTAATATGGGATACATTCGTTTAAGTCCTTTTTCACCTGAAGCGCGTCAAACTATCCGTGAAATATATCAAGACTTAGCGAAGTCATCGTCTTTCAATGGAATTTTATTCCATGACGATGTGACACTGTCTGATTATGAAGATGCAAGCCCCGATGCTCTAAAAGCTTATGCAAAACAAGGCTTACCAACAGACTTGGCAAAAATTCGTGCAAATGACGAAGATTTGCAAAAGTGGACTGCATACAAAACCAGATATTTAGATGATTTTGCGATGCAGCTTGTGGATCAGGTTCGTCAATATGAGCCATTCCTGTTAACAGCACGTAATTTATATGCGCAAGTGGCTTTAAAACCATATGCGGAAAATTGGTACTCTCAGTCACTTGAAGAGTCATTAAACCGTTATGATTTTACTGCTATTATGGCGATGCCTTATATGGAGCAAGTGAAAAACTCAGATCAATTCTATAAAGATATGGTTGATCGTGTTAAGCAATATCCAAATGGCATTAAGAAAACAGTTTTTGAGCTACAGGCAACGAACTGGCGTAATAACGAAAAGGTACCTTCAACTGAAATGGCTGCGACGATTCATTCTCTCTATGAACAAGGTGTAATGCATGTCGGATATTACCCTGATGACCCAATTAAAGATCATCCGGATGTGAACGTGATGCATAAAGCATTTGCTGAAAAATCATCTCGTCTTGTGCCGTAGTCGAGGCTGAAACATGACAATCTTTGCTGCAATATGGTCGCACGCCCTAAAATTCGTTTTTTATTATCCATTGTTTATGTCATATCTATGGATGATAGGTGCGGTCATTTTCTATTGGAAGGAACGTAAGGCTCCACCTTACGATCAACCAGCTCCATTAGAAAGCTATCCGAAAGTTGCTGTACTTATTCCTTGCTTTAACGAAGGCGATAACGCAGAGGAAACCATTAGCCATGCTTTAAAACTGGACTATCCTAATTTTGAAGTGATTGCGATTAATGATGGCAGTTCGGATAATACGGGTGAAGTGCTGGACCGTTTAGCTGAACAATACGAAAAGCTTCGTGTTGTTCACCTTGCACAAAACCAAGGTAAAGCAATGGGCCTACAGGCAGGCAGCCTGATGACCGATGCCGAGTTTTTAATTGGTATCGATGGCGATGCTTTGCTTGACCCGCATGCAGCGAAATGGATGATTCGTCATTTTCTTCAGAACCCAACAGTTGCAGCCGTAACTGGAAACCCACGTATTCGTACGCGTTCAACTTTGTTAGGACGTATTCAAGTCGGTGAGTTTTCTTCGATTGTGGGAATGATCAAACGTGCACAGCGTACATTTGGTCGTTTGTTTACGGTGTCTGGTGTAATTACCGCTTTCCGTAAAAGTGCTGTTCACCAAGTCGATTATTGGTCTCCAAATATGTTGACCGAAGACATCGACATTACTTGGAAATTGCAGCGTGCAGGCTGGGACATTCGTTTTGAACCGAATGCCTTGGTCTGGATTTTAATGCCTGAAACCTTAAACGGTTTGTGGAAACAGCGTTTACGTTGGGCAATGGGTGGAGCACAGGTTTTAATTAAAAACATTGATGTGTTCACCAAACCAAAATTGAATTTTTTATGGCCTCTCATGTTTGAGCTTTGCTTAACTTTAGTCTGGTCATATTTAATGCTGGCAATGGCTGTGTTGTGGTTGGTACATTTTAT
The DNA here is from genome assembly GCA_025736915.1 of Acinetobacter nosocomialis. GTDB lineage: Bacteria > Pseudomonadota > Gammaproteobacteria > Pseudomonadales > Moraxellaceae > Acinetobacter > Acinetobacter nosocomialis_A. Next base: position 2,948,076 of record CP107049.1, read on the forward strand.
TTTACCAGTCCCTGCTTTAGCCGTTGTGAGTTCCCCATTTTTACCGTATGGTAGCGGTATTTTATTGGGGGCAACCTGTCTAATTCAGTTTGCTTTAAGCAAATGGATGGATAGTCGCTATGAACCGCATCTAGGAAAAAACTATTTCTGGATGATCTGGTATCCATTGGTCTTTTGGCTAATCACCATTTCGGCAACCATTGTGGCATTTCCAAAAGTCTTACGACGTGGAGATGAGAAACGAGCACGTTGGGTGAGCCCGGATCGGGGCATTCGTTAGATGAAATGCAAGAGTCATGAGATTTTAAAGATCGTGCTGTATTGATGTCTGGGGAAAACCGCAGCACTTCGTTAGGTAAAGAGAAATGAAGACAAATTCGTTGATTATTGATTTACGTCGTCAATTACCATGGCACAAACGCTATGTTTCTACAACAAGCACAGCCATGATGTGGGGCGGTTGGTTGTTGTTGTGGCGTCCGTTCGTGTTTGTATGGCTATTGGTTGAACTACAAAAAACACATTTGGTACACCGTTTATTTAGTGCCTTTGGTGTGGGAATTGAGCATGGCTTTACAGCACTTATTGCTTGTGCAATTGGTTTGTTGCTATGGAGTCATGTATTGCCTGAACGCCGTGTTGAGGGGAGTGCACTTAACATGAAACAGACAGATGATTATGCACGCTACTTTGATTTGCCAGAGCAAGAAATTGAACAGGGCCGTAGCCAAAAAATTACGGTCGTTCACCATGATGAATTTGGTAAAATTGTTAGAGTTGAATAAACCTAATAAATAAAAAAGAAAGCCCACATGATGTGGGCTTTCTTTTTGCATATATGCTTAGAGAGTAATAAGTTTTAAACCGCGAAGTATAAGTTTGAGTAGGTTTTATTTACCTTTAAAAACAGGCGGTCTTTTTTGCAACATGGCAAACACACCTTCTTGAACATCTTCTGTGGTGAGTAAAGGCTGAAGATGGCTCTGTAATTGGCTAAAAGCAGTTTCATAACCTTCATTAATGGCTTCACGGGCAGAAGCGAGGGTCGCTTTTACAGCAAGTGGTGCAGCTTGCGCGATATTTTCAGCCAGTTCTATTGCACGTTTAAGCTCCGTACCTTCTGAGCAAACTTCTGTAATCAGGTTCATATCAAAGGCGGTTTTTGCATCAAAAGAGTCACCTGTAAGCAAATAACGCATCGCTTTGGCCCAACCTGCTGCCTGAGTAAAGCGGGCAGTTGCACCGCCAAAGGGTAAGATGCCACGTTGGACTTCCATTTGCGCAAACTGAGTATTTTCACTCGCAATTGCAATATCTGCATTAAGAAATAGTTCTATGCCAGCTGTATAGCAATAACCTTGTACGGCTACAATTAATGGTTTACTTAGTTTTCGGCCAACTGTACCCCACGGGTTAATTTCTTCATGACTAAAATCAAAAATACCTGTAGCAAGCTTAGGTTGTAACTCAACTAAATCTAAACCCGCCGTAAAATGGTCACCATGTGCAAAAATAATTGCACAGCGCAGAGCATCATTATTTTCATATTCGGTCAGTGCTAGTGATAAGTCTTTAATGAGGTGGCTATCAAAGGCATTGCGTTTTGCTGCCCGATCTAGACCAATTAAAAAAATATGTCCTCGAGTTTCACGGCTGACTTTCCCTTCTTGATTTGACATATTCTCACGCTCTTTATTTGTCTTTAATTATCTTTTAAACAATCATTTAAAAACGATCAAATACAATTTGTTGATGACTTGGTAAGTGAAAATAAGATGATGCTGTAAATATGAGTTAAAAGTGCAACCTGACTCATAGATGAGCCAAGTTGTATATGTTTAGGCAGAGCGCCTTGAATACATCAATAGCCCTAGACACAACATGATTAAACCTAAAACTAGATGTGAGCTAAGGTGTTCATGGTTGAACCATGTTCCCCAAAAGGTGGCTAAAACAGGGGTGATAATTGTAATAAGCAGTACCGTCGTCGGCTGTAGTACCTTAATGAGCTGATAATAAAAAATCATGGCAAGTACAGAAGAAAAGACAGCACTATAGAAGACCGCGAGTGAAATTTTCAGACTTGGAAATTCAGTTGGAAGATGTGACCAGAAGAAAGGCAACAAGCATACATAACCCACCCACGAGACAAGGCTAGAACCCGTCATTTGTATAATGGGATGAATATGCGCTCCGACAGATTTTACGGCAAAAGTCGACAATACATAAAACAGCATAGCGATCAGCTCTAGCATAATACCAATACTGTTGAGCTGAAAACCTGATGAAGATAGCCCTAATGTAAAACTCATCCCGACAAGAGCAATACCGAGACCAAGCCACTGCCATGATGAAAAACGCTCGTGTCCTAATACAAAGGAGCTAATGAGCCCAGATACTAAAGGAGAGATGCCGTAAATAATTGAAATAATGGCCGAAGGAACTTTATCTGCACCCATATAGCAAAAAGCCATGGAACCAAATAAACCAATGGCTCCTGCACAGTAGCTTAAAATTGCTTTTTTACTAAAGATCAGTTTTAAACGGAAAAATTTTAAACACAGCAAGGCAATCGGAATAGCGATGCTAAAGCGAAGGAATAACCCCCATGCCCAGTGAAGTTCTTGTACTGTCCAGACAGCGGCGAGTGGTGTAAGCGACCAAATAACAATGACCGCAATAAATTGGCCGGCTGTAGCGAGTCGAGTCGGAGATGACGGTAATGCTACAGCCGGCTGAATCTGCGGGCTGGACGTACTCTGTTGTTCAAATAAAGGCTTCATATAAAGCTCCATAAAGTGATGTTTTTTAGGATGAACGAACATAAAAAAAAGCCGCGTTTTATGGCGGCTTTTTAAGAAAAATCAGAGAATATATTATGTAATTAAATTCTTGATTTTTTTATTTAAAGCGCCAAATTGTCCAAAACAAGGACGTCGCCAAATGACCACACAGAACTTAATCTCTGGGGCGTAGAATTGACGCGCTAGACAATAATGGGCTTTAGATAAAAACATGATAAGTATATTAAAAATATAGATGATATTTTTATAACATATAAATAGAAAAGTACAAATTAGATTCAAGCGTGGAATATAGATTTTTTTGAATACGTTAAATTAGTTGTTTGCTTAGGCCCATATTTTTCTCATAATACCTCGTCAAATTGATCTCAATAAGCAGCTGCTCTTATGTCACCTCTAGAAATCTTTGCGGTCTTAATTAGTCTAATTGGAGTCGGATTAACTGTAATTCGCAATATGTGGTGTTGGCTGTTTAATTTCTTTGCCTTTGTTCTATACGCCTATTTGTTTTACGAATTTAAGCTTTATGGTGAAACGATTTTGCAATTCTTTTTTATGGCCGTAAATTTTTATGGTTTTTACTATTGGCTCAAAGGAAAGCAGCAAGATCATGACATTCGTATAGAACCAATAGCTCCTAAAGTTGCAATTTTTCAAATGATCATTGCCGCGGTAGGTGGTTTACTTTTTGGTTTGATACTTAAAAACTTTACCGATGCAGCAGTGCCTATGCTCGACTCACAGCTTGCCGCATTTAGTTTGCTTGCAACTTACTGGACGAGTCGAAAACATATTGCGACTTGGATACTTTGGGTATTTGTCGACATTATTTATGTGGGCATGTTTATTTATAAAGATCTATTTTTAACTTCAGCCTTATATGCAGCCTTTGTGTTAATGGCAGCTTATGGTTGGTATCAATGGGAAAAGGTTAAAAGAAAACAGAACGATCATATAGATTTGAAAAAAACTATTTAATGTATGAGAAAATATTAAAACAATAATCCTGTTTGGAAATTATTTGATGACTCATACTTTAAAAAAACTTTTATTTTGTTTATTTCTTTGTTCTGGTTATGCAAATGCTCAGATTAACGCTGTTCCTTTAAAACAGCTTAGTAAATTACCGGATTCATGTCAGAAAGATGAAGCTGCTGAAAATAATAAATTAGCTATACAGACGGCACAGGTAAAAATACAAAGCTATTCTTGCTTTAAGCCTGATATAGCTGATGCGCTAGGCTATAATGTATTTGCTATCAATTTAGATAAAAATAAAACCTATTATTTTAAAGCGCAAACTCAGGATATATCCTCAATAGCAGGTCAGACTATATATAAAATTGATTCTGAAACCTTTGCAATAGACAATTATCAGGAGCGTGGTGGAAATTTTATTATTTTTTGGGTAGCGGACTGGTCAAATATTTATACACAAGATATTAGTTATTATACGGATGATGAAACTTCCATAGATAGCTTTATTAAAGACAAACAGATTTATTTACAGAAGAAAAAATATTTGGATAATACCAAAACTAAGAAAGTTGGATCTCCTTTAATCATTATGAAAGACAAACAAAAAGGTTTGATCATTAATAAGACTAAGGCACAAAACTTTTAAATCATTAATTTCTGGATTTTTATGAAAAATTTAACTCATATATTTTTATTTTGTATTGGTTTTTTAGTAGCAACTACCTCTTATGCGCAAGTAAATATTAAACCTTTATGGCATGGTAAGGTATTAAACGGTTTTGATATTCCCTTAAATAATCTGAAAAAGCCAAAGCAGGTTATTAAAGGTGAAGCTGATGAATGCAATGGTAGTTATTTTCCAGATCAATGGGTATATGAAGATGGAGTGATACTCTCTACGGGATCTTTAGATAAGGTATATGTAAGCCAGCAAAATGGTCTAAAGTATGGTTCTCGATTATTTAATCATTTAACTACCGAGAATGATTTTAAAAAGTTTTTTGGTAAACAAATAGTTATATCTGAAAATCATACTTACTCTATATTTCCTTGGAAAGGTACTAATGATGGCTTACATTTTCATTTCCGTAATGGAAAATTACACTACTATACGCACTCTATTGATGACTGTTAATGATTAACCTTTAAGAATAGCCATGATCCTGAATTTAGTCATATATAAACAGCAACAGTTTGATGTGATGGCCCAAAAAATTATGGCCGAACCCACAAAATATATAGATTTTAATTCAGTGTCAGATTTTTATAAGGCTGCATGGCTCAAGGATTTTCCACAAGGCACACAGGTCTCTGCGACAGGTTTAGATGATGGTGCTGAAGAGTTTTATGCCGTAATACAGTTTAAACAGCAGTATTTAAAGTTTGATATTAAAGAAAATCATTTGCTACTGAGTTTTCAGGATATGAATGGTGAAGTTTTTAAGCGTAATTTTTAATTGAAGAAATAAAAGCACAAAAAAAGCGACTTAACGTCGCTTTTTTTAATAGATAAATTTTGAAATTTTATCTGCGGTTGTGATCACCATAGCTGCGATATCTTCTTTAAAAGTCTTTTCATCATAAGTGGTAATTGGGCAGCTCACTGAAAGAACCGCTACCATTTTGCCATTTGATTGTTTGAAAATAGGGGCAGCACAAGCAGCCATATCATGGTTGTAATGGCCCCAGCTCACCATCGATTTTTGAGTTTTTACATAACTCAACTTTTGTAAGAGTGCTTTCAAACTGGTTGGGGTTAGTTCTGAGTAACTATCCCACTCATTGAAATTACGGTAACGTTGTCGTACTTCTGCCTCTGGTAAATCTGACAATAACATTTGACCAATGACGGTTGCATGGGCAGGCCAGCGAGTACCTAAACTAATATTGCTGGTAAACGTTCCCATAGATTGAACGTTATTTACAAAAACAATATGTGTACCTTCTAAAACAGTCAGATGCACTGCCAGTTTGGTTTGGTCACGTAGTTCTTTCATTAGAGGCGTTGATAAATCGAGTAATGAAAGCTTCGATAAGCTGTTAAAACCAAGCTCCATGACTTTTGAATCGAGTGCATACGTTTTTTGAGAGGCTTTTCTTAAATAACCGCAAGCTTCAAGTGTATAGATCAGACGAAATGCACTAGAACGGTTCACTTCCAAAATTTCGGCAATTTCTGTAATCGTCATTTCTTGTGCTTGTTGATTAAAAGCTTGCAAGATGGCTAAACCACGCACAAGCCCTGGTACTAAATACCGATCATCATTTTTTGTTGTTTCTGATTCTTGCGAATCTTCTTCAATCTCTAGGCTCATTCGTGTTGTTTTCCTATAAATAAAACAGGGTTCGAATTAGGGCATTATGCTTTATTTTAGAACTATTGTAATTATAAAGATCGCATAAAACAATTTTTATATTTAAAACAAAGTTTTTATTTTGAAACGTAACAAATTATTTAAAATTAATTAATAACATGATTTATATGGTTATTTTTACTTTGACAAAAATTAACCAAGAGTATTATTCTTTGCTTGTGTTTTGAAAATGAAATTAAGTTTTGTATATAAAACAAAACGAGGACGCAAGATATGAGTTGGATCTCAGTTTGTCAGCAAGGTGACGTTAGCGAAGATGAGCCGAAAGCCATCGAAATTGAAGGGAAAAAAATAGGCGTATTTTTCGTCGATGAAAATTACTTTGCTATCGAAAATGTTTGCCCTCATGCGTATGCCTTATTAACCGAAGGATTTATCGAAGATCAAACTGTGGAATGTCCATTGCACGAAGCAATTTTTGACATTCAGACAGGTGAGCTAAAAAGTGGACCCGGGTGTAGAAACCTATGTACGTACCCAGTTCGTGTTGAAGGACAGGATATTCAAATTCAACTCTAGTCCTCACATGTACAAGGAAGCAGAACAATGAAGACATTTAATGAAAAGTTGGCAAGCTGGATTCATGCAACGCCGGCAACCGAAGCAGGTATCAACAATATTCAAATTCCTGGTCAATCTGAATTGTTGGTTTGGCAAACACGTTATAAAGAACCGACTCTCTACGAACAAGACTTTGTAAAGAACTTGATTCAGGCATTTTCTGCGGGCGCAACTGAGTTGGATGATGTTGTTTCTGCACTTAATCAACAGGGTTTCCGCTGTGAATCTGGTAATGAATGGACTTCTGCGAGCTTTACAGAAGAAATGCAACGTTTAGGTTATTGATTCAGGGACGAATAAAATGAACGCAATCGTATCAACTTCACAAAGCGCTGAAGAATATTTAGAACTTGGTTTACGTGACCAATGGCATCCGGTTTTAGCAAGTTGGGAAGTCGCTGCTAATCCAGTTGGAATTACTCGTTTAGGCGAAAATATTGTGGTTTGGCGTGATGCCGAAGGTCAGGTTCATGCACTTGAAGATCGCTGTCCACACCGCGGTGCACGTCTTTCACTTGGTTGGAACTTGGGTGACCGAGTGGCTTGCTGGTATCACGGTGTTGAAGTTCGTGCTGATGGTGTGGTTGCTGATGTGCCAGCCGTTCATGAATGCCCAATGACTGGAACCAAGTGTTTAAAGAACTATCCTGTAATTGAGCAACATGGCGCAATCTTTATCTGGTTTGGTATCGATGCAAATGAACAACCTGCACCGCTTGAGTTCCCAGAACAACTGGCAAGCGAAGAATGGAGTTCATTCCTTTGCCAAGCAGATTGGAAAGTAAACCATCAATACGCCATTGATAACGTCATGGACCCAATGCACGGTACATATTTGCACTGTACGTCACACTCAATGGCAGAAGGTGAACGTACCGCAGAGATGAAACACCGCACAACTGAAAATGGTTTTGTTTTTGAAAAAGAAGGCCAAACAGGTGTGAACTTTGACTGGGTTGAGTACGGTTCGACAGGTGCAAGTTGGTTACGTCTTTCAATTCCTTACCGTAAACAATTTGGTCCGGGTGGTGAATTCTGGATTGTGGGTTATGCAACACCAATTGATGCCAACAATACTCGTGTATTTTTCTGGCGCTGCCGTAAGGTGAGTAGTTGGCAACGAAATGTATGGCGCTTCTTGTATCGCAATCATTTAGAACAGTTGCATTGGGATGTATTAGAACAAGACCGAATTATTTTAGAAAACCTTGCGCCAAATGCACGTGCACGAGAATTCTTATATCAACACGATGTCGGTCTTGCACGTTTACGCCGTTTAATGAAGAAAGAAGCTGAGAAGCAATTAAAGAAAATTGCTGCACTAAATGCATCAAACCGTATCGAGATGCAGGAAGAAGCTCATGGCTAATGTAGCGTTGTTGCAAGGCAAAAAAGTTTTAGTGACTGGTGCTGCACGTGGTTTAGGGCGGGATTTCGCTCAAGCCATTGCTGAGGCAGGCGCTGAAGTTGTAATGGCAGATATTTTATCTGACCTCGTGCAACAAGAAGCACAAGTCTTGCAAAAACAAGGACTCAAGGTCCATGCAGTCACTGTTGACCTTGCCAATGCAGACTCTATTGAAAATGCGGTTGCAAAAAGCGTGGAAGTATTACAAGGACTAGATGGCCTTGTGAACTGTGCAGCGCTTGCAACCAATGTCGGTGGAAAAAATATGATTGATTACGATCCTGAACTTTGGGATCGGGTCATGAATATTAATGTGAAAGGTACATGGTTAATTACAAAAGCGTGTATTCCACATTTAAAACAATCGGCTGCTGGCAAGATTATTAATGTTGCATCAGATACAGCACTTTGGGGGGCGCCAAACCTGATGGCTTATGTTGCAAGTAAAGGTGCAATTGTTGCTATGACGCGTTCAATGGCAAGAGAGTTGGGGCAGTTCAATATCTGTGTTAACACCTTATCTCCGGGGCTGACTCTGGTTGAAGCAACCGAGTATGTGCCACAGGAACGTCATGATTTATATGTCAACGGAAGAGCGATTCAACGCCAGCAACTTCCACAAGATTTAAATGGAACAGCATTGTATCTACTATCGGATTTGTCCTCTTTTGTGACAGGTCAAAATATTCCGGTCAATGGCGGTTTTGTCTTTAACTAAGGAGTAGTCAAATGATTACAGGGATCGAAATTTTAAAGTTTGGAGTTGAAGATAGAGCCGCTTCAAACAAGTTTTTGGCAGATTTTGGTTTAAGCCAAAGTACTTCGGATATTGATGGCACTGATCTTTACCAAACCCAAAATGGTAGCAAGATTTATCTATTTAATTGTGATGATGATCGTTTGCCGCCTGCCATTGAACAAGGTTCAACTTTACGTGAAGTCACGTGGGGTGTTGAAAGCACACAAGACCTAGAAGACTTAGCAGTACGTTTGGCCGATGTAGAAGGTTTTAAACGTACTGAAAATACAGTTCAGTGTCTTGACCCAAATGGCATGACCATTCGTTTTGAACAAAGTTTTGTAAAAGATGTCTCTGAGCTCAAAACGGAAGGTATTAACCAGTACGGCAACATTCAACGTGTTAATGCAGCAAGTCCTGTCTATGAAAAAGGTCAGCCTGTTGCGATTGGACACGTGGTGTTCTTTACACCGGATTTGGCAACAACTGAAAACTTCTATATTGAAAAAGTAGGCTTTCATTTATCGGATGCTTACAAAAATCGCGGTGCTTTTTTACGTTGCCGCGGTGAAGGTTATCACCATGATTTATTCTTGCTGAGTGTTCCAAATAAACCTGCTGGCTTAAATCACGTTGCGTTTGTAGTACGTGATATCCATGAGGTGATTGGGGGCGGTTTAAATATGAATCGTTCAGAGTGGTCAACCTTTATTGGACCGGGACGTCATCCAATTTCTTCTGCTTATTTCTGGTACGTCAACTCGCCATTAGGTGGTGCGTTTGAATACTACACCAACGATGATTATTTGACCGAAGAATGGCAGCCACGTGTAGAAGAACATCGTCTAGAGCTTTTCACCGAATGGGCGATTGAAGGTGGTCTTGATGACACAACCCGCCGTCAGGTGAAGCCTGTTTAACAGGTATGGTTGAACAAGGAAGATGGCTATGGAAAAGATCGTAATTGTAGGTGCTGGACAGGCAGCGGGTTGGGCAGTAAGTACCTTACGTCAAAATGGGTATGTGGGCGAAATTCACGTGGTTTCAAATGAAGATCAAGTGTTTTATGAGCGTCCGCCACTGTCTAAGCAAGTACTTTCAAAAGAAGCTACTTATGAAAGTTTGAATCTGTTCTCACCTGAACAGGTTCAAGAGTTCAACGTTCAATGGCATAAACCAGAAATTGCGACAAAAGTCGATCGTGAGCAAAAACAGGTTCATTTAGAAAGTGGTCAGGTTTTGCCCTATGACAAATTGCTGATTGCAACTGGAAGCCGTGCACGTGTACCCGTCAATACATGGCAGTTTATTCCAAATGTTGTGACCCTACGTAATGTGTATGACTGTGAACGTTTGGCTGAAATTTTAAAGAACGCAAAAAATGTCGCTGTGATTGGCGGCGGCTGGATTGGTTTAGAAATTGCGGCAACTGCGCGTAAGCAAGGTAAAGAGGTACATGTTTTTGAATATGGCGACCGCTTATGTGCAAGAAGTGTGAGCCCGGAAGTGTCTGCATTTTTAAAAAATATGCATGAAACACAAGGCACAAAAATTCATTTAGACAGCAAAAGCCTTCATTTGGTTGAAGCACCGAATCAGAAAGTTGAAGTGGTAAATCATCCTCAACATAGCCAGTTATTTGACTGTGTTGTGGTAGGTGCTGGTGCTGAAATTGCCAAAGAGTTAGGTGTGCACGCTGGTCTCGATGTGAAAGATGGCATTGTGGTGAATTGTTTTGGGCAAACCTCAGATCAAAACATTTATGCCGCAGGTGATGTCGCAATTCATCCGAGCTTGGGATATTGCATTCAGTCTTGGGCAAATGCACAAAATCAGGCGATTGCAGCAGCAAAATCAATGCTCGGAATTGATACTGAATATACAGATATTCCATGGCTCTGGTCTGATCAGTACCACTTCAATATTCAGATTTTAGGTACGTATCAACCAGATAGAACCAAAGAAGTAGTGATTCGCCAAGGTGGTGAGGATCAGGTGAGTTATTTATATCTCGACCATGAAAATCGTTTGCTGAATATGATTGCCATTAATGATTCGAAGCTGATCAAACTGGCAAAACGTTGGATGCAAGCCAACACCGTTTTAGATCCAAAATTATTAGCAGATGCCGAATTTAATGTCATGAAGTTAAAACCGTAAGCATTAAATCTGGTTCTCATTACCAAATCGAAGGAATGACGCATGAGTAATGAAGAAAAAAGTGGATTGAAGCATTGGGTGCCTGCTTTTGTCCTTATGGTGTGTGTGGTACTGGCATTTTTCGACAAGATTAGTATTGCGGTTTTATTTTCAGATCCTCATTTTCAAACTGCAATGGGAATTGCTGAAGATAAGGCCAAGCTTGGATGGCTCATGACAAGTTTCTTGCTTGCTTATGGCTTTTCATCGGTTTTTCTAAGCTTCTTGGGTGACATTTTTAACCCAAAGAAAATGCTGTTCTGGAGCGTAACATCATGGGGTTTACTCATGTTCTGTATGGGCTTCACCACCAGTTATTCAGGCATGTTGATTTTACGTGTACTACTTGGTTTGGCAGAAGGACCACTGTTTGCTTTGGCATACACCATTGTTAAGCAGACTTATACAGACCGTCAGCAGGCACGTGCTTCTACTATGTTTTTGCTTGGAACCCCGATAGGTGCATTCCTTGGATTCCCAATCACGGCAAATGTTTTAGCTCACCACGACTGGCACACCACTTTTTTTGTGATGGCTGCGCTAACCCTAATTGCCATTTTCAGTATTGTTTTTGGTTTGCGTAACTTACAGCTCAAGAAAACTGTCGAAATTGAGGGCGAGAGTAAACGTACCAATTTCAAAGGCCACATTGCCAATACTAAATTGTTGCTCAGCAACAGCGCGTTCTGGCTGGTTTGCCTCTTTAACATTGCATTAATGACTTATTTGTGGGGCTTAAACAGCTGGGTTCCTTCTTATCTTATGCAAGACAAAGGATTCAATCTCAAAGAGTTTGGGATGTATTCAAGCTTTCCATTCATTGCCATGTTAATTGGCGAAATCATCGGTGCGTTTTTATCTGACAAGTTAGGCCGCCGAGCAATTCAAGTCTTTAGTGGTTTATTACTCGCGGGCATCTTCATGTATGTGATGGTCATTATGACTCAACCATTATTGATTATTGCTGCCATGTCTTTAAGTGCGATGGCGTGGGGTTTTGGAGTAGCAGCTGTATTTGCTTTGCTTGCCCGAGTAACCACCTCAAATGTAGGGGCGACTGCGGGTGGAATATTTAACGGCTTAGGTAATTTTGCAAGTGCAATTGCGCCTGTTCTTATCGGTTACATCGTGATGCAAACACATAGTTTTAATTTAGGAATTAGCTTCTTGGCTGCTGTCGCTGTCATTGGGTCTTTGTTCTTGGTTCCTCTTTTAAAACGTTATTAATTCACTGTATAGGAGTTTTAAAAATGACTACACAACAATTCGAATCGTGGGCACAACCAGAGGGTGCCTCTTTAGAAGATTGGTTAAATACGCGTATTGCTCGCTTTGAGACACGTAAATACGACTTTGATGCTTTGAAGTTCCAAGCAGATTACGACCCGAAGTATCGCCGTGCACAAATGCGTTACATGGGTACGGGTGCAACAGGTGTTGCAAATGACGGTAACACTGTTCCAGCAGAAAACTTCACATTTTCAACCATGGTTTTGCCTGCGCAGTGTGAAGGTCCTTTGCACATTCACCACGACGTTGAAGAAGTGTTCTTTATGCTTCGTGGCGAAATTGATTTGTTCATTGAGCACAACGGTGAAAAATTTGAAACCCGTTTAAAAGAGCGTGACCTGATTTCAATTCCACCGGGTATTTACCGTGGTCTATTTAACCCTGGTCAAGAAGATGCCTTGATGTGTGTGATGTTGGGAACAGGTAAACCAACAATTCCAAACTATCCACCAGAGCATCCATTGTCTCAAATCAAACGTTAATTGTTTGATGAAGTGAATGAAAGGAAATAATCGAAAATGATGACACTCATTGAAAAGTTAGCAGAATTTCCGGTGAAAACCGTTACTGTTCAAGGCCAGCAACAAGCCTATCGGGAAGCCGGTCAAGGTGAGTACCTTGTGCTGTTGCATGGCATTAGTTCAGGTTCTGCTTCATGGGTAAACCAACTTGAAATATTGTCTCATCATTTTCATGTCATTGCCTGGGATGCACCGGGCTATGGCAAATCATATGAACTTTTAACTGATCAACCCAATGCTACCGATTACGCAAAGCGTTTGGCTGCGCTATTCGATGTTTTAAAAATTGAAAAAGCAATTGTGGTCGGACACTCATTAGGTGCCTTACAGGCCAGTGCATTTGCTGCACTTTACCCAGAGCGAGTGAAACACTTGGTTGTTGCTAACTTAGCTCAAGGCTATCAACGCCACGATGAACAAACACAAATTCAGGTTTTTGAAAAAAGACCAAAAATGTTGAAAGAACTCGGTGCTAAAGGAATGGCCCAAAGCCGTGGACCTCATTTGATTTATAGACAAGAGCCACAAGCCTTGGCTTTAGTTTCAGAGGTGATGCAGCAGTTGACCTTACAAGGTTTCACACATGCATCGTACTTACTGGCATATGACGAAATACGTAATTACTTAACCCATTTAAAAGTCCCATGCACAGTCATTGCCGGGCAGCAAGATCAAATCACTCCTGCGTTAGGTATACAAGAGCTTGCTCAGGAATTGCAGTTGGAACAGCGCTTTGTCATAGAAGATGCAGGACATTTAAGTTATGTCGACCAACCGCAAGCATTTAACCAAATTATGTTGACGATTCAGGAACAATCGTAAGAGAGATTAAGGATTATGAGCTTCCAAGTTGAAGGAAAAGTTGCAGTTGTTACCGGTGGCTCATCTGGGATTGGGCTGGCTGCTGTTGAAATACTGGTTGCAGAGGGTGCAAAAGTTGCTTGGTGTGGTCGCGATGAAGAGCGTTTAAATGCTTCTAAGGACTATATTTTAGAAAAATATCCGCATGCCAATATTTTTACTAAAGCATGTAATGTATTGAAAAAAGAAGAAGTTCAGCAATTTGCCAAAGAGGTCAAACTCAATTTGGGCAATGTGGACATGCTCATTAACAATGCTGGGCAAGGCCGTGTTTCAAATTTTGAAAATACGCAAGATGAAGACTGGATGAAAGAGATTGAACTGAAATATTTCAGTGTTTTACATCCGGTACGGGCTTTTCTTGATGACTTAAAACAGTCGGCAAATGCCTCAATTACCAATGTGAACTCGTTACTGGCATTGCAACCGGAACCGCACATGATTGCGACGTCATCTGCACGTGCTGCACTGTTGAATTTAACCCATTCGTTGGCGCATGAGTTTACTCAATATGGCGTTCGTGTGAACTCGATTTTACTCGGTATGGTCGAATCTGCGCAGTGGAAACGCCGTTATGAAACCCGTTCAGATTTAAATCTGTCATGGGAAGAGTGGACAGGCAATATCGCAAAAAATCGTGGCATTCCCATGCAGCGCTTAGGCCGACCAGAAGAGCCAGCACGTGCTTTAGTTTTCTTGGCATCACCATTGGCATCTTACACCACAGGTTCGGCAATAGATGTCTCAGGTGGTTTTAATAAACATTTATAAATATCAGGTGCTGTCATGAAAAAGTTGATGATGATTGGTTTTGGCGCAATGGCAGCAGAAGTGTATGCCCACTTGCCTCAAGATCTGCAACTCAAATGGATTGTCGTGCCATCTCGCAGTATTGAAAAAGTGCAGTCACAAGTTTCTTCAGAGATTCAGGTGATTTCAGATATTGAGCAATGTGATGGTACGCCAGACTATGTTATTGAGGTGGCAGGTCAAGCAGCCGTGAAAGAGCATGCTCAAAAAGTTTTAGCGAAAGGCTGGACCATTGGTCTGATTTCGGTGGGTACTTTGGCTGATAACGAGTTTCTGGTTCAGCTTAAACAAACTGCTGAAAAAAATGATGCCCATCTGCATTTACTTGCAGGGGCTATCGCAGGCATTGACGGTATTTCTGCTGCTAAAGAAGGTGGCTTGCAAAAGGTCACTTATAAAGGCTGTAAAAGTCCAAAAAGCTGGAAGGGTAGTTATGCAGAGCAATTGGTCGATTTAGACCATGTTTCAGAACCTACGGTCTTTTTTACTGGAACTGCCCGTGAAGCTGCCATGAAATTTCCGGCCAATGCCAACGTTGCAGCAACGATTGCACTTGCAGGGCTTGGAATGGATGAAACCATGGTTGAGTTAACTGTTGATCCAACTATCAACAAAAACAAACACACTATTGTGGCGGAAGGTGGCTTTGGACAAATGACCATTGAACTGGTGGGTGTGCCGCTGCCAAGTAACCCGAAAACATCAACTTTGGCTGCGCTTAGCGTGATTCGTGCTTGTCGCAACAGTGTAGAAGCAATACAGATTTAAGAAGGATTTGATCATGGCAAAGGAAATTTATATTGCGGGTGAATGGCGATTAGGCCGTGGTGCAGTCATTCAAAGCCTGTTTCCGGCAGATCAGTCGGTAAACGCTGAGCTTTCAACAGCAACGCTTGAAGATGTAAATGAAGCAATTGAAAAAGCAGATCAGGCTTGGCGTCAACCGAGCTGGAGAAACAGCTTGCCGCATGAGCGCGCACGTATTCTCTATAAAGTTGCAGACATTATTGAAGCGCGTGTAGATGAATTATCAAAACTACAAACCCGCGATAATGGTAAGCCTTTAACCGAAACTCGTGGTTTAGTGATGAGCGCTGCGGCGACTGCGCGTTATGTTGCTGCGGCATGTGAAACACTAAATGATGAACTCACCACTCAACGTGCTCCAGACTTTATGACCATGAGTGTGCATGAACCTGTAGGGGTTGTGGCAGCTATTACTCCTTGGAACTCTCCAATTGCGAGTGAAGTTCAAAAGCTTGCTCCAGCTTTGGCAGCAGGAAATGCCGTAGTGTTAAAACCAGCAGAAGCAACTTCACTCATTGCTTTAGAGCTTGCCAAAATTTTTGAAGAGGCTGGTTTACCAAAAGGCTTACTTAGTGTGTTAGTGGGGCGTGGTTCTATCATTGGTGACGCAATTGCTCAGCACCCATTGGTTCGTAAAATTTCTTTTACAGGTGGAACAACCACGGGTCGTCATTTGGCACATATTGCTGCAGATAAACTGATTACCACTTCGCTTGAGTTAGGTGGTAAGTCACCAACCATCGTTTTACCGGATGCAGATGTCGAACTGGCTGCTAAAGGTGTGGCTTACGGTATTTTTAGCTCGGCAGGCCAAGCGTGTATTGCAGGTTCTCGCTTGTTTATTCATAGCAGTCTTTACGATCAGTTTTTAACGCGTTTGGTTGAAATTACTAAAGGCTTACGTGTGGGCCATCCGGAACAGGCAGGCGTGCATTTAGGACCACTGGTCAATGACAAACATTTGCAGTCAGTTGACCGCTATGTGCAACTTGCTAAAAGCGAAGGTGGTCAGGTTCTGATTGGTGGTGAGGCACTTACGACTGGTGACTATGCCAAAGGAAGCTATTACTTACCGACCATTATTACGGGCTTAAATAACAGTGCTCAAACCTGTCAGGAAGAAATTTTTGGCCCTGTTTTAGTCGTTATGAAATATGACAATGAGCAAGATTTAATTGCCCAAGCTAATGACAGTTGTTTTGGTCTTGCCGCAGGCATATGGACTGAAAGCTATCGCAAAGCTTGGCGCATCGCACGTGCATTAGAAGTGGGAACGGTATGGATTAATACCTATAAAAAATTCTCAATTAGTGCGCCGTTTGGTGGCTTTAAAGACAGTGGGATCGGGCGCGAAAAAGGCCGTTTGGGCATTTTATCGTACATGCAACAAAAGAGTATTTATATGGGGCTGAATGAACAGCCTAACCCTTGGTGCGATTAATAAATTCAAGGACTGAAAACAAATTTTGAGGAACAGACATGACTGAACGTGTAAATGTAGGCGAAGCAATCGCAAGAGTTTTAGAAGCGCACCAAGTTGATAGTATTTATGGTGTTATTTCCATCCACAATTTACCTATTGCCGATGCGGTAGGGCGCCGTGAAAAAATGCGCTTTGTTGCAGCACGTGGTGAAGCGGGTGCGGTTACTATGGCAGATGCACACTCACGCTTTAAAGGCTTAGGTGTAGCGTTGACCAGTACAGGTGCTGGCGCTGGTAATGCAGTGGGTTCACTGATTGAAGCAATGAATGCGGGTAGCCCTGTATTGCATTTAACGGGTCAAGTTGAGCGTGAATATCTCGACCGTGATGCAAGCTTCATCCATGAAACCAAAGACCAACTTACATTCTTGCGCGCATCAAGCAAAGCAGCGTTCCGTATCACCAGTCCAGACAATGCTGTTGGCGTGATTCGTGAAGCTATTCGTGTTGCAACCACAGTTCCAATGGGACCTGTCAGTGTTGAATTACCCATTGATGTACAAGCAGCAGAAATTGATTTACCACTTAATCTTGGGCCAGTGAAAGCACTTGAATTGCCACAGGCAGAGCAAGCTGAAATTGATCTTCTTGTAAGCGAGATCAAAAAAGCAAAACGTCCGATTTTCTGGATTGGTGGTGGTACTTTAAATAGCGTTGCCGAAGTTAAAGCAATTGCAGATTTAGGTATTCCGGTTGTTTCATCGACTCATGCTCGTGGGGTGTTGCCAGATGATCATCCACGTAGCTTAGGTGCGTTCCATAACTCGGCAGGTGTTGAGCAGTTATTAAAAGATGCCGACCTGATGGTGGTAGTGGGTTCTCGTTTACGTAGTAATGAAACAAAAACTTATTCGGTTGAATTCCCTGAAAATATTATTCAGATAGATGCAAACCCGGTGGCTCAGCAACGTAATTACAAAATTCGCAACTTCATTTGTGGCGATGCCAAAGATGTCTTAACACGTGTGTTAGAACAGCTTCAAGGAACTTCAAAAATCGATGCCGATTACGATGCTGCTGTAGTAGCTGCTAAACAAGCTGCGATTGATGCACTTCGTAAACAAATCGACCAATACGCTTTAATTTGTGATCATTTACGTGCAGCTTTACCTCAAGACGGTATTTTTGTACGTGACATCACCATGTCGGGTAGTACTTGGGGCAGTCGTTTATTCCCGGTACAAGCGCCAAACCAAAACATCCACTCTCTTGCGGGTGCAATTGGTTTAGGCCTTGCAACAGCAATCGGTGCTTCGATTGCTAACCCTGATAAAAAAGTAATTGGTTTAGTCGGTGATGGCGGCTTAATGCTTGGTATTGGTGAAATTGCAACTATGGTGCAAGAAAACACCAACATGGTCTTAATGATTATGAATGACGGTGGTTATGGCGTAATGCGTGGCATTCAAAATAACTACTTTGGTGGTCGTCAGTATTTCAATGAATTGCATACACCAGACTACAAACTCCTTGGCGAATCAATGGGTGTGAAAAGCTGGAAAGTCGGTAGTGCAGATGAGTTTAAAACGGTTATTCAAGAGGCAGTCGCTTTTGAAGGGCCAACCGTGATCGAGCTCGATATGAAATCGATTGGACCATTAAACTTCGCGGGTCCACCGCAAAAGAAACTGTATTAACCAGTTTGGATGGTTTAGTACGTATGCGATGGGAGCTGCTAAGCCATCCTTTTTTTAGATAAATTTTTTTGTCTAAAAAACAATAAAAACGAAGTTTTACAGGTAAAACAAATAAAGTTCCAGCAGGACGCTGGAACTCAATCAAGGATGTAGAGATGAAAAAGACTTCATTGATCATGGCATTCATTGCACCGCTTACGCTGGGGGTAAGCGTCAATGCATTTGCAAAAGACTCATTGCTTGAATGGAAAAGTGATGATGGCACGGATTCATTAAAGTTAGGTGGGGTGGTTCGGTTAAATCAACGTTATGAAGATTGGGAAGGGCCAAACCGCGGTTTTGGAAAACTTCATTTTGATATTTTCAGGATAGACCTCAAAGGTAAATTTGATGATGCTTACATCAATGCCAGTTATATGGTTCAAGACCAACAGAAAACGTCCATTGAAAAAGCATATGTCGGCTATAACTTAGATGCCAATAACAGCATTGAAGCAGGTTTAGTTTATAAGCCTTTTACGATTTATCCTTATCCGCAAAATGGCTGGACCTATCACATCCCATTCTTTTTAGGTTATGGCAACAATATTGCGCCGGGGATTAACTGGAATTATCACAACAAAGATTGGGATGTAAAACTCGGTTATTACCCACAAATGTTAGAGACGAACATGCGTTATTCCCCTGAGAGTGCAACTTATGATGACTTGGCAGGAAATGCATTTCCATCTCAAAAAGCTTATCAGAATGAAAAACGTCATCAGTTTAATACCCGAATTGTTCGTAAGTTAGAAACTGATTTCGGTAAGCAAGAGTTCGGTGTATCGGGTGCAATTGCCCAGCTTCATAATGATATTACCGATAAAGATGGCAAATATTATGCAGTCGGTTTACATACCGAAAACAACTACAAACGCTTTAATTTACAAAGTTCGCTCATTCATTATCAATACGATGCTAAAAATCCGGATGGTGTAAATAGTGATATGACTTTAATGGGGGCGAATGGTCTTACGCCAGCTTATTTCATTGCTTCGGAAGGTACCATTGCCAGTTTAAACCTTGCTTATACGTTGCCTGTGACCAATATGGGCAAGCTAAAAGCTATTAAGTTTTATAATGACTATAGTTATCTTGATAAAAAACGTGATGATTGGTCAGATTCGCAAATGAATACCACAGGGATGATGTTTATTGCTTCACCATTTATGGTTTGGGCAGATTATACCTGGGGTAAAAACTCCAACATTATTGGTGGCTCGACCAACTCAACAGGGTATACCTCTGCAACCTCGCCAAACAGCGACAAATGGTTATACCGTATTAACTTTAATATCGGCTTTACTTTCTAAAGTAAGCAGCAATAAAAAACCACGTAATAGGCGTGGTTTTTTATTTAATAAGTTAAAGCGTTTAATACCTGTTTTTTTCAAACTTATTCCAAAACACAAAGGCAGTTACAAAGGCCAAAATAGTTAGCGCGAAAATATAATACATCGCACCAATATCACTATATTGACTGAGCCAATGCACTAAAGGCAGGGTCATACCACCAACAATTGCATACGATAAATTATAAGAAAATGAAATGCCCGAGAAACGCACAGGCGCGGGGAACATTTTAACCATACTGCTCGACACCATGCCGACAGTACCAGAGCATAGACCCAACAGCATATATAAACCAAAAATGGTTGAATGTGCCGCGTGCCCCAAACTGTTATAAAAAACTGCCGCTGTAAGTGCCACAGCAAGCGCACCAAACATCATGACTTTGCCACAACCAAAACGGTCAGCAAAATAGCCTGCCAAAATACAACCGACCATTTGCATGATAATAGCTGCGCTTTGCATTTCAAAAGTCTGTGCGCGCTCAAAGCCAAACGTACCAGTTAATAAATTTGGCATGGCTAAAATAACTACCACCACACAACCCGTTAAAAACCACGTAAATAACATGCCAATCGCAACGGCTGTTTTATGCGTTTTTAACACTTGTTTTACTGGCATTTCTTTTGAAATTTCTTTACGTGCCTGCATGGCTTTAAACACAGGAGTTTCTTTTAAATAGGTTCGTAAATAAAGTGCGACTAGACCAAAAATACCACCTGCAATAAAAGGAATACGCCATGCCCAGTCATGGATTTGTCCTTCACTAAAATTCAGTGAAATCCATAAAGACATCAGTGCACCTAGTAAAATTCCTAAAGACAGCCCGGCGGTGAGTAATCCATTTGCCAGTCCAATTTTTCTTTCGGGAACGTGTTCAGACACAAAGGTCCACGCGGCTGGAATTTCACCCCCAATCGCAATCCCTTGCACCACTCGCATAAGCAATAAAAGTAGGGGTGCCAAATATCCGATATTTTCAAAAGTGGGCAAAATCCCGATAAACAGGGTAGGTAGCGCCATCAGCAAAATAGAAAGCGAAAACAGTTTTTTGCGTCCAACCAAGTCACCAAAGTGGGCCATGACAACCCCGCCTAAGGGCCTAAAAAAGTAACCTGCTGCGAAAATGCCGTAAGTGTTCAGCATGGCCCAAAATGGGCTGAGTGTGCTGGGGAAAAAGAGGTCGGAAATGATTTTGGCGTAAAACACATAAATCACGAAATCGTAAAATTCTAAAGCACCACCCAATGAAGAAAGGGCAAGGGTTCTTTTATCTTCTTTATTAAGATAGTTCGCATCCTGCAAAGTTAAGTCCTGATCCATTTTTTTACTTAATTGTTGTAATTGAAGTTTGGATATTAATGGAAAAGTGAAGTAAAAGTAAATGGAGGAAATTTGTTCTATACGGAGGTTTAGATTTTCATCACTCAAATAAAAAAGCTTTAAAACAAAAAACGCATTAGATGAAACAAAAACAGATGTAGGAATGACTTTTCTTTTCAGCCATTCAGCGACACAATAAAACTCGTCATAGCCAATTTAATGAGAGATTCAGAGGATGAGCGTAGTTTTACCTGTCGCAAAGCGTGGTGAAGATATCTTAAAACTGATTGCGGCTCCTGTCTCGGCAAATGAGTTAAACAGTGATTGGCTTTATCAGCTTGCCGCTGCTATGCAAGCAACCATGCTTGAGCGTAATGGAGTGGGAATTGCCGCACCGCAAGTTTATATTTCTAAACGCGTCATTATTGTGGCTTCCAGACCAAACCCACGCTATCCCGATGCACCTGAAATGGATGCTGTGGTGATGGTGAATCCTGAAATTTTAGAGTTTTCGAGTGAAACGCTTTTGGGTGAAGAAGGTTGTTTAAGTGTGCCAGACGAACGTGGACAGGTCGAACGTGCAGAAATGGTTAAGGTTAAATATCTAACACTCAAAGGGGAGATGGTTGAAACAATTTTTCATGGTTTTCCAGCTCGCATTGTTCAACATGAAGTGGATCATTTAAATGGAATCTTATTTGTAGAAAGAATAAGCTAATCTTCAGTTTAAAGTTTTGAAAAATCTATAATGAGCTTGAAATGAATAAGACATAGCAATTACAATACTTATAGCGTGATATTTAAATCATTACAAAAGATATAATTTTAATATTATCAGCAGGTTGTGCTGAAATTTTGCGCGATGTTGTGAATCTCCTCATTTAAGGTTACTGACCATGAAAACCCCTCTCCCAGAATATTTGGCAAATGTTATAGAAGCCTGTGACATCGATAACAGTGGTCATCTCGCCGATTATATTCCTGAGTTGGCAAATGCAAACCCAGATCGATTAGCTTTAGCAATGTCTACGGTAGATGGCGAAATTTATTCGGTTGGTGATGATGATGTCGAATTCACCATACAGTCGATTTCTAAACCTTTTGTATATGCCTATGTTTTACAACAACTTGGCATTGATGCAGTACTTGCGAAAGTAGGGGTAGAGCCTTCGGGGGAAGCCTTCAATGAAATTTCATTGGGTAAAGATGGACGTCCGAAAAACCCGATGATTAACTCTGGCGCAATTACTGTACATTCCTTGATTCAGGTTAAGCATGGTTTACATAGCGCAGAAATTCTACGCCGTTTTATGAGCGAGCTTGCAGGCCGCGAATTAAGTTTTGATGAGTCTGTTTATGATTCGGAAGTCAAAACAGCCTACCGTAATCTTTCGATCGGTTATATGTTGCGAACTGTCGGAATTTTGGAAACTGACCCTGTAGATATCGTGAATGGCTATATTCGCCAATGTGCGATCATGGTTACAGTTAAAGACTTGGTACGTATGGGCAGTGTACTTGCCAATGGCGGGGTCGACCCTAAAACTGGAAAGCGTTTGTTAAACCGATCTGTGGTTAGACAAGTGCTCAGTGTCATGATGAGCTGTGGTATGTATGATGCTGCAGGTGACTGGCTGTCGACTGTAGGTATTCCTGCTAAGAGTGGTGTAGCAGGCGGTATTTTAGGTGTGCTGCCGGGTCAGGTCAGTATTGCTGCTTTTTCACCTCGTTTAGATGAGCATGGTCACAGTATTCGAGGTATCGATATTTTAGAGCGACTATCTCGTGACATGGGATTACATCTCATGGAAGGTACACCTTCTGCACAAACAATTGTACAAAGTCATTACCGTACAGGAAAAGATGCTTCATTAAGTGTGTATGTGCTTCGTGGCGTATTGAAATTTACCGAAGCTGAAATGTTGTTGCGCATTTTACAAGATGAGACAACTGACCAAAGCACGATCGTTATTGATTTAACGCAGATTTCACTTATCCACGATGTGGGTAAACGTATGTTCTTAGAAGGGGTAGATCGTCTCATTGATGATGGTCATACGCTTGTTCTAGTTGACCCTGAACAACGATTAGATCATGCCAGAACAGCTAAAGATCGTGAGCTTCATGTGTACCACGATTTTGATGATTTGCTCGAAAAGCATGAGATCCGCACTAAAAAAAAGACTTATAGCGACATCGTGGCACTTCTAAACTGCTGAGGTGTTTTTCCTAGGTGTCGCTTAAACATCGCACTGAACGCGCTGGGGTTTGTATACCCCAGTGACTCTGAAATTTGAGCAATAGATTCACCATTCGCAATTTTACTTAAGGCAAGTGCAATATGCATTTGTTGCAACCATGCACGATAAGACAACCCTGTTTCTTTTTGGAACATACGCATTAGAGTCCTAGAACTCGTACCAATTTCATCAGCCCAATCTGTCAAATCTTTTGAATGGTCAGGAGTATGTAATAACTCTTGGCAAATTTTTAATAACCGTTTGTCTTTCGGCCAAGGAATCTGAATAGGCAACAAATTGGCCCGATGAATTTCTTCAAAAATCAAAATTTGTAAAGAACGGGAAAGTTCTTGAGATGTCGCTGTATTTGGCGTGTCTTCTCGCTCAATTTCATTTAAGCGTATCAAAAGCTCGTGCAACAGGTTGCTTACCCGAATAATAAAACAATCTTGCCCCATTAGAGCTGCAGCATTTACTTCAACTAACGCCGTATTTAACTTTACGTGACTCAGTGAAATCACGCTGTGCTCTACATGGGCTGGAATCCATAATGCACACATCGGCGGCACAATCCAGACATGATTGGGCGTAAACACCTGAATGTTCCCTGTTGATGCATATAAAAACTGCGCACGTGTATGTGTATGGGTAGGCGTGATTTCTCGGTAAGAATGCTCAGAAGATAGCCCAATCACAAGTTCAGACAAATCAGACTGAATAAGAGAATCGGGCATAAACTATCCTAAAAATTGTCACTTATACGATGATTATTGGAAGATAACTTTGTAAGCGACAATTTACAATAAGCATCTCATTTAAAAATATTGGAGTTTTTCAGGTATGACGTCTTCAATACAATTGAAAGATGGTATTGCCAATACCGTTGCAAATGATCAGCCTCAAGGAATGATTATTAAAATTGTAGGCGCTGTGGCAGTCGCACATTTACTGAATGATTTAATTCAAGCAGTGCTACCCGCTATTTATCCAATGCTAAAAGCAAACTTTTCGCTGAGTTTTGCGGAAGTTGGCCTGATCTCATTTGTATATCAAATAACAGGTTCACTGCTACAGCCTTGGATTGGACTTTATACCGATAAACATCCAAAACCGTATCTTCTCCCTCTCGGCATGATGGTCACATTCTGCGGCATTATCTTGTTGGCATTTTCACCAAGTTTTGCTGTGTTGTTATGTGCATCTGCACTGATTGGGGTAGGGTCTGCCACCTTTCACCCAGAAGCTTCGCGTGTGGCGCGTATGGCATCGGGTGGGCGCTTTGGTACGGCACAGTCGACTTTCCAAGTGGGCGGAAACACAGGTACTGCCATTGGCCCATTGTTGGCAGCTTTACTGATTGTTCCATTTGGGCAGCATGCAGTTGCGGGCTTGGTTATCATTGCACTTTTAGCAATTTGGGTTTTATTTGGTGTAAGCCGTTGGACGGTAAGTCATGCAAAAAGTCAGGTGGTTGCACGTGTTACTCAAGCACAGAGTAAATTGCATGGCCGTAAGCTCATTATTGCTTTGAGCACAATTAGTGTGTTGATGTTTGCTAAATTTACCTACATTGCGAGCATTAGTAACTACTTTACCTTTTACTTAATTCAAAAGTTCCATATTAGTATTCAGACCGCTCAGTTGCATTTGTTTGCATTCTTGGCAGCCGTTGCTTTAGGTACATTTGCAGGTGGCCCAATTGGTGACAAAATTGGCCGTAAAGCTGTCATTTGGGTTTCATTTGTTGGTATGGCGCCGTTCGCATTAATGATGCCGTATGCAAACTTATTCTGGACAACAGTTTTCTCAATTATTGCAGGTTTGGTATTGTCATCGGCCTTTGCAGCGATGGTAGTGTATGCGCAAGAAGCTGTTCCGGGCCGTGTGGGTATGATTGCCGGTTTAATGTTTGGTCTTATGTTTGGGGTAAGTGGTATTGCCGCAGCTGGGTTAGGGCATTTAGCTGATATTAACGGCATTGAATGGGTATTTGGTTTATGTTCATTCTTGCCATTACTTGGATTTGCAACTGCATTTTTACCCAACACAAAAGTTAAATAAATGAAAAGACTCTCAGTCATATTCGGCTGAGAGTTTTTTTAGATAAATATAGTTCCAATTAAAAAGACTATTTCTGAATACCAAATTTAAATACGGTGACACTGTTATAAGTTTGATTTGGATTCAAACGTGTAGAAGGGAAGGATGGTTGATTCGGGCTATCTGGAAAATGCTGTGTTTCTAATGCTAGCGCATCTGTTTGTCGATAGAGGACGCCATTTGCACCAGCAACATTTCCTAATAAATGATTGGCTGTATACATTTGGACGCTTGGTTCAGTGGTTAAGACTTGCATAGTTCGTTTAGATTTCGGGTCAAAAACATGAGCTGCAAGATTTAACTTTCCTTGAGACTTTTGATTAAGTACCCAAGTTTGGTCATAGCCATACCCATAGGCCAATTGCTGATGATTCGCTCTAATATCTTTCACAATTGCTTTAGGCGTTCTAAAATCAAAAGGTGTACCTGCAACTGAGGCAATCTCACCTGTTGGTAAAGAGTTTTGATCGGTTAACAATACACGGTCTGCATTTAGCTGGACAATATGATCCAGTACGCCATAAGGGTTATTACCAGCGCCTGATAAGTTGAAATAACTATGGTTGGTAAGATTGACGACTGTAGGTTGATCAGTTTTGGCCTTATATTCAATTTGGAATTCATTTTGATCTGAAAGACTATAGACCACTTCCACATCTAACTTTCCGGGAAAGCCTTGATCTCCATTTGGACTGGTCAACTTAAGAGAAGCTTTAACGGTTTCACCTTGAGAAACGAGGGGCTTAACTTGCCAAACACGTTTATCAAAACCCGGATTACCGCTATGTAATGAATTCGGTCCATTATTTTTTTCAAGATTATATGTTTTTCCATCTAAGCTAAATTTAGCCTTACCAATCCGGTTCGCATAACGACCAATTAATCCGCCAAAATGAATGCCTTCCTTGGTATCAGTGACTTCATAGCCTTTTAGATCATCGAAGCCCAAAACAATATTATTTTGTTTACCTTGTGCATCGGGAGTCAAAATCTGAGTAATTACACCACCGAAGCTAATAAAAGAAACTGAGACTCCCTTATTATTGCTCATGGTGTATAGATCAACTTTTTGACCGTCTTGAGTCGTACCATAGGGTTTTACATTTAATGTTGCTGCATTTGCAAGTTGTGCAAAGCTATAAATCGCAACACCTAAAATTACTAATTTTTTCATGCTTATACTCTATTTTTTAATAATTGGACTGGATGAATATAAGATTGATTTTTCGTCTTTTTAAAGAGTTTTTTATTATATATAGTGTTAATGATGATTAGCGCTGTTAACGCTAAGTATTGAACAAACTGGCACTAATTCAATTAATAAAACTCAACAGTAAGCTATTTTTATGAATCATCCCGACTCGGTTTTAAAATTTTCGCTTGGTCTTAATGGCATGTCATTTGACTTAGACAACCAGCACATCCAACTCGAACAGGGCTTAGGTTTTGTTAATTCAAAAAGTATTCGACATGGTGTGATTGATGAACTTGCTATCGAAAAGATGATTTATTTTATTGAAGAAATCATCGAGTCCCAGCCTCTAAGAAATTTAAAGATAAGTGGCGTAGCTGTTACGTCTGATACTGCCATGACACAACTTAGCGAGTTATTTTTTAGTGCTAAAAAGCAAATTAGCCGTATTGAGCTTGAGCATGGTTTTAATAGTTTTATTGAGCGTTTGAGCTATTACACAAACCAAGTGGCTCCAGATCAGCTTTATATTTTTACCTACTTTGTATTTATTCGAGAGATGATGCATCACTTAAGAGTTGAGCAAATTCAGATCCTTTAAGAAATGACACTAAAAGCGTAAAAAATAGGGAATAACGGATAGTAGAGTACCAATGCCACTAAGCAAGACATTACTTTCAATAAAATAAGGAAAAATCATTAAAACTAAACCCGCAGTAAAAGGCACAGTCATTTTTTGCTTTTTCCCATAGAGAAAATAGCCGAGCCCAATGGAGCTAAAGATTACGCCGAGAAAAAGTTGTGTTGTGTTCATAAAGAATTTCTAAATATTCGAATAAAAAAGAGCTACACATGTAGCTCTTCTCAAAAATTACATAAGCTTAAACAATCGAATCATCTAAATTCGGCCCTAACCAACGCTTCGCCTCATCAAGTGTCCAACCTTTACGTTTTGCATAATCTTCAAGTTGGTCTTGAGAGATTTTGCCCACGTTAAAGTATTCGCTTTGTGGATGTGAATAATAGAAACCACTTACCGAAGATGGCGGCATCATTGCAAAGTGTTCAGTCAGTTTAGTACCAATTTTGTCGGTAGAGCCTAACCAATCAAATAACACTGCCTTTTCAGAGTGCTCTGGGCAAGCAGGGTAGCCCGGTGCAGGGCGAATACCGACATATTTCTCTTTAATTAGTTCTTCATTACTAAGCTGTTCATCAGCTTTATAACCCCAGAACTCTTTACGAATGCGTTCATGTAAGTGTTCTGCAAAAGCTTCTGCAAAACGGTCGGCTAGTGACTGAACTAAAATTGCAGAATAGTCATCACCTTTGGCTTTGTACTCATTTGCCAGTTCTTCTGCACCAAAAATCGATACAGTGAATCCGCCCAAGTAGTCTTGTTGCTCACGATCTTTACGAATGTAATCTGCTAAAGACAAGTTTGGTTTACCTGTCACTTTGTCAGATTGCTGACGTAAGTGCTCAAAAGTATGCGTAACATTTTGACCCGCTTCATCAAATACGCTCACTGTGTCGGCATCAGTGCGCTGTGCAGGGAACATACCAAATACAGCACGAGCATCAAAACGGTTGTTATCGATAATATCTTTCAACATCGCTTGTGCTTGGTTGTAAAGGTCAGTTGCCGCTTCACCCACCACTTCATCTTCTAAAATTTTCGGGAATTTACCTGCCAAGCTCCAAGAAATGAAGAATGGTGTCCAGTCAAAATAATCTACGAGTGTCGCAAGTGGGTAGTTGGTGAGGACTTGTGTTCCCAAAAGATTTGGTTTTGGTGGTACATAGCTCTCATCAATTTTAAAGCCATTCTCAACCGACTCTTTATAAGTCAATTTGGCAGCTTTTGGTTGCTTGTTGGCTAAGCGCTCACGAATCTTGGCATATTCAGCACGATGCTCTGCAATAAAGTTTCCACGCATTTCTTTCGAAAGGAGAGTGGTTGCAACACCTACCGCACGTGAAGCATCGGCAACATAAATCACGGCATCATTTTGGTACTGAGGGTCAATTTTTACTGCTGTGTGTGCTTTAGAAGTCGTCGCACCACCAATCAATAAAGGAATGTTAAAGCCCTTACGCTGCATTTCTTTCGCAACAAATACCATTTCATCTAAAGATGGAGTGATCAGACCAGACAAGCCAATGATGTCACATTTTTCATCAATTGCAGTTTGCAAGATCTTCTCGCAAGGTACCATCACACCAAGGTCAACAATATCGTAGCCATTACAGCCAAGTACCACGCCTACAATATTTTTACCAATATCGTGTACGTCGCCTTTAACAGTTGCCATGAGGACTTTACCTTTAGATTGTCCTTCAGACTTTTCAGCTTCAATGTATGGGTTGAGCCATGCTACAGCTTGTTTCATAACACGGGCAGATTTTACAACCTGTGGTAAGAACATTTTGCCTGAACCGAACAAGTCACCAACAACGTTCATACCGTCCATCAGCGGCCCTTCAATCACATCTAAAGGACGTTTTGATTTTAAGCGAGCTTCTTCAGTGTCTTGGTCAATATAAGTGGTAATACCTTTAACCAATGCATATTCAAGACGTTTTTCGACTGTCTCATTACGCCATTCAAGGTTCTCGGCTTCTTTTGCAGCACCACCTTGTCCGCGGTATTTTTCTGCTACTTCAAGCAGTTTCTCAGTCGCAGCTTGACCAGACTCACCTTGGTTTTGGTTTAAGATGACATCTTCCACAGCTTCTTTTAGCTCGGCTGGAATGTCATCATAAATTGCCATTTGACCAGCATTCACAATACCCATGGTCATGCCTTGCTTAATGGCATGGTACAAGAACACAGAGTGAATCGCTTCACGAACGGGTTCATTACCACGGAACGAGAACGAAACGTTAGACACACCACCAGAAATCATGGCGTGCGGTAAGTTCTGTTTAATCCAACCTGTTGCTTCAATAAAATCGACGGCGTAGTTGTTGTGTTCTTCAATACCAGTTGCCACTGCAAACACGTTCGGGTCAAAAATAATATCTTCAGCAGGGAAGCCCACTTCATTCACTAAAATGTCGTATGAGCGTTTACAGATCTCGCGTTTACGTTCAGCAGTATCAGCCTGTCCAGCCTCATCAAAGGCCATCACAATAATTGCGGCACCATATTGACGGCAAAGGCGGGCTTTTTCGACAAACTCGTCATAACCTTCTTTTAAAGAAATCGAGTTAACAACAGGTTTACCTTGTACGCATTTTAAGCCAGCTTCAATGATTTCCCATTTTGATGAGTCAATCATGATTGGCACACGTGAAATATCAGGTTCAGATGCTACAAGGTTTAAGAAATGCACCATCGCATTTTGCGAATCGAGCATCCCTTCATCCATGTTAATGTCGATAATTTGCGCGCCAGCTTCAACTTGTTGCTGTGCAACTTCTAAAGCTTCGGCAAAGTTTTCTTCACGAATGAGACGTAAGAATTTTTTAGAACCAGTAACGTTAGTACGTTCACCAACGTTTACGAACAATGAGTCATCATGAATATTAAATGGCTCTAAACCACTTAAACGGCAAGCAGGTACTGTTTCAGGTACTTGGCGAGGCGCAATGTCTTTTACTGCATTGGCAATGGCGCGAATATGATCTGGTGTCGTACCACAGCAACCACCCGTAATGTTAATTAAACCGCTTTCAGCAAATTCTTTTAAGAAAGCAGCAGTTTGCTCAGGCGTTTCGTCATATCCACCAAATGCGTTTGGTAAGCCTGCATTTGGATGCGCTGAAACAAAAGTATCTGCGACATCAGAAATGGTCTTTACGTGAGGACGCATGGCATCTGCACCAAGGGCACAGTTGAAACCAATTGAAAGTAAGTCACCATGACGTACAGAGTTCCAGAAAGCTTCGGCAGTTTGACCTGTTAAAGTACGACCTGATGCATCGGTAATGGTCCCTGAAATCATAATTGGTAATTCAAGACCAATTTGTTTGAAGACTTCTTTAACTGCAAAAATGGCTGCTTTACAGTTTAATGTATCAAATACGGTTTCAATCAAAATGATATCAACACCGCCTTCAATCAGTGCATGAGTCGCTTCAATGTAGTTTTCTTTTAATTCATCAAAGGTAATGTTACGAAAAGCAGGGTCATTTACATTCGGTGAAATTGAACAAGTACGCGATGTAGGCCCAAGTACACCTGCCACAAAACGCGGTTTATCTGGAGTTGAGTACTTTTCACAAGCTGCTTTGGCTAAACGAGCTGCTTCGCGGTTAATCTCTGGAACAAGATCTTCCATGTGGTAGTCAGACATTGAAACACGTGTGCCGTTAAAGCTGTTGGTTTCAATAATGTCTGCACCAGCATCAAGATAAGCTTCATGAATGCCTTGAATGATTTGAGGTTGTGTCAAAACTAAAAGGTCATTATTACCCTTTAAGTCATGTGCCCAATCGGCAAAACGCTCACCACGGTAGTCGGCTTCTTCTAATTTATGGCGCTGGATCATCGTTCCCATAGCACCATCAATAATCAGAATGCGTTTAGCAAGAAGCGCTTTTAGGGTGGCAAGCGTAGACATAGAAAACCCCGATCTTTTATATGAATTTAAAAATGCGGCGCTATTGTAACAGAATAGCAGCACAAATGATGACCTACGAAGGTCATGAGTTGATGAGAGAAAAATTAAAAAAAGAGGGGGTTTTATGACAAAAACGAAAGAATTTTCATGAAATATTCATCAAATGATCATGATATTGAAATATTTCATGCTCAATATGCCGAAATATTACAGTTGTTCTGTGTAAAAAATAGACATATGGGTCATTTTATTTGTTTTTGTGCTGTAAAAATAAGCACAAAAGGAGCTTGTAAATAATGATTTAAGTTATTGTATTTTAAAAATAAAATAAAAATGAGCGAGGAAAGGTGCATCAAATGAGGTCAAAATATAAAAATTTGACTTCATCAGGCGGCTCTTTGTCATATAATTGTCATAATTTAATTTAAGAATACAGAGGATTTTATTATCCTCTTACCGTCTGCATGAATTCTAATCTACCCCCTGTTTCGGATTCAAAACTTGCGGCAAACCTGCAAGCAAAATCGACGAATGTACACGTCCCAACACCGAAATTTTTTATGCCGGTGTTTCTGACGATTATTGTTGCAACACTTATTTATATTGGGTTTCAGGTTAGTGCTGATTTAGCGCATGTTCCACCTTTGAGCCTTTATTCGGTTATTCTTTTATCTACTGCGCTTTTCATTGCATTAGGCTTTGAATTTGTAAATGGTTTCCATGACACTGCCAATGCAGTTGCAACGGTCATTTATACAAATGCATTGCCGGCACCAGTTGCAGTCATGTGGGCTGGTTTTTGTAATTTCCTTGGGGTAATGGTCGCAAGTGGTGCTGTTGCTTATGGCATCATTGCATTGCTTCCTGTTGAACTTATTATGAATATGGGTAGCGGTGCTGGCTTTGCAATGGTTTTTGCATTGTTAATCGCTGCAATTCTTTGGAACCTGGGTACTTGGTTCTTAGGAATCCCAGCTTCTAGCTCTCACACCTTGATTGGTTCAATTTTGGGTGTGGGTATTATGAACCATCTGTTGAGTGCATCGACTGGCGTAACGACCAGTGGTGTAGATATGGATCAGGTGATTAAAGTAGGTAAGGCATTATTATTTTCACCTTTAATTGGTTTTGCTTTTGCAGCAATCTTATTCTTGTTGGTTAAAACTATTTTCAAACGCCAATTAGAATTATTCCAGCCACCTGAAGGTAATAAGCCACCACCAGCAATCATTCGTGCAATTTTAATCTTTACCTGCACTGGTGTAAGTTTTGCACACGGTTCAAATGACGGCCAAAAAGGTATGGGACTCATCATGCTTATTTTGGTTGGTTTAGTACCATTAGCTTATTCAATTAATAAAAACCTCGATACGCAACAGGTTCAATCATTCCACCAGCTTTCTTCTCAAACTGCTGTTTTGTTAAACCATAATCAGCAAGAATTGACTGATGAAAAAGCGCGTGAAGTTTTAACTAAATATATTCAAACCAAGCAACAAACACCTGAAGTTGTACCTGCATTGGCAAGTATGACTGATCATTTAGGTGCTCGTGTTTCTAGCTATCGCGACTTAAAAGATATTCCTGAAGCTGCGATTAGTGAAATTCGTAATGACATGTATTTAAGCACAACCACATTTAAACGTTTGGACAAAGCAGATGCTTTACCAAAAATGGATGATTCACAGAAAAAGCTTGTGAAAGATTATCGTGGTAGCTTGGATTCATTCTTACAGTACATTCCAAACTGGGTGAAAGTTGCAGTTGCATTAGCGCTTGGTCTTGGCACTATGGTCGGTTGGAAACGCATTGTGGTAACTGTAGGTGAGCGTATTGGTAAGAACCATATGACTTATGGTCAAGGTATGTCTGCTGAGCTTATTGCAATGAGTACAATTGCAGCAGCAGATGGGCTAGGTATGCCAGTTTCAACTACACATGTTTTAAACAGTGCTGTTGCAGGTACCATGGTTGCAAATAAATCAGGTCTAAACTTTAATACTGTTAAAACAATCTTATCAGCTTGGATATTTACTTTACCTGCGACCATCTGTTTGTCAGGCGGTTTATATTGGTTGTTCTTAAAGTTCATTTAAGTTGTCTGTTTAAATCTAAAAAGCCACTATTATTAGTGGCTTTTTTATGGGCACATTTAAAAAAAGATCGCTTTTTTCAGGTAAATTCAGTAAAGAGTTAATGATTATTGCGAACACTTAGTGCTAAGTGATGAGCTCAAAAAATTTATGAAAGGATATAGGATGAAAACGGTTCAACTCGATCAACTAAAACAACAATTTCCACTCATTCAAACATTACAAGATTATCAAGAAACATTCTGGTTCAATCCAAACCGTTATCCTTTAAACGATGCTCTCGCGAAAGTTGGACTGACCGAGCAAGATGTAAAAGATGCCGAGGCTAGGCTAGAACGTTTTGCACCTTACTTGGCAAAAGTATTTCCGGAAACTCAAGCACAACACGGAAAAATTGAATCCGCGTTAGTAGAAATTGCAGATATGCAGCAAGCCCTATCTGTAACAAAACAGCAGGAGCTTACTGGAAAGCTTTGGCTCAAAAAAGATAGTCATTTACCTATTTCTGGTTCAATCAAGGCACGTGGTGGTATTTATGAAGTTTTGGCTCATGCTGAAAAACTAGCAATTAAGGCTGGGCTTCTCACGTTAGAAGATGATTACAGTAAACTTGACCAAGATGCATTTCGAACATTTTTTTCCAAATATCAAATAGCGGTAGGCTCTACAGGTAATCTTGGTTTATCTATTGGTATTATGAGTGCGAAGCTCGGGTTTAGAGTGTCCGTGCATATGTCTGCCGACGCAAGACAATGGAAGAAAGATAAATTACGCTCACTCGGGGTCAATGTCGTGGAATACGCCAGTGATTATGGCGTTGCTGTAGAGCAGGGACGAAAAGCCGCAGAACAAGATCCAAATTGCTTTTTTATTGATGATGAAAATTCAACAACATTATTCTTAGGTTATGCAGTAGCAGGAATACGCTTAAAACAACAGTGTGAGCAAAAACAGATTAAAGTCGATGTAGAACACCCATTATTTGTTTATTTACCCTGTGGCGTAGGTGGTGGCCCTGGTGGCGTAAGTTTTGGATTAAAACTCGCTTTTGGTGAGCATGTACATTGTATATTTGCAGAACCGACACATTCTCCGTGTATGTTACTGGGGGTTTATACAGGTCTGCATGATCAGATTTCCGTAAATGACATTGGTTTAGATAACATTACTGCTGCAGATGGGTTAGCTGTTGGTCGTGCTTCTGGTTTCGTAGGGCGTGCTATGGAGCAGTTAATTGATGGCTATTACACGATTCATGATGAATGTTTATATGAGCTCATTGCGCTTTTAAATCAAACTGAAAGTATTCAAGTTGAACCCTCAGCTGCGGCAGGCATGATGGGGCCATATTATGTGCAAACTACTCCTGATTATTTAGCTTTGCATCAATTGTCAGCAGAGAAATTAAAGCAGGCAACACATGTGGTCTGGGTGACTGGTGGTGGTATGGTGCCACCAGATGAAATGCAAAAATATTTAAATCATAGTCAAAACAAATAACTGAAGCTAAAAAAGCCCAATTCTAAAATTGGGCTTTTAATTTCATTATTTTTTAGAAGATTTCCTAAATGGAAGTTTTTCGGTTGCAAAACCGTAAATAGCAGCAAAAGGAAGGGCAGTACGAGCTAAATAAGCCACACGCCATAGTCCACCGTGGTTGGCACCTTCCATCATCAACTCAAGAGGGTGATCAAGTACGGTTTCAGGGTTCGCCACAGAAGATTCATTTCTTAAATCATGAATCCATAGCGCCGCCATAATCGCATTGGTAGTTTCTGGGTTAAATGCTTCTACATCAAACAGTTCGGCACCATTAAAAGCAGCTTTAAGTAGCGGATTTTTAGTCACCGAGTGAGTTGTGGTAGAAGGGGCAATATTAATACTTACACGTTGGCCTTGATGACGGGCAAGTGTTGCACGCCATTGTTGAATACGTTTTGCCAAAGCATAGTTTGGCCCTTGTTCAACCACTAAACAGTCTGCAATACCATAAGTTTTACCATTTTCGCTGGTAACCAAATCTTGATAAGGCGCTTGGAAAAAACGTTTGAGCGAAAGAGCAGAAACTCCTTTTACAGCCATTTTTTGTAGTTGTGAACGAGATTTAAATTTCTCTTGAGCAGCATCTGCAACTTCTTTGGGTACTGCGTAGACATCGGTTGGGGTGCACATAAACATTAAGCTTGTATCAGATTTATGTTCACTCACATATTGCATAATGCTGTCCATTGCCATTGAGACACGGACATGCTTTTCCCCATCTAAATAAGCAATAGCAGCCAAATCTAACTTTTGTGGAAATTTAACTAACCACTGTGCAATTTCTGGTATTTGAGTTAGTAAATTGGCACCTAATTTATCTCTTAATTCTGAAGCTTTTGCTGATGAGTCAACTGATTCAATCGTAGGTGCAATCAGCGTCGCATTTCCTTGCTGAATCGTATGTAAAATTTTGCCCCAAACTCTTGGGTTCGGTAAATCTACTGCAACAATATTAGCCTTCCACTTTGCTAACCAGGGTAAGGGGCCAGCTTCTGATGCTGCACCAAACAAGACCATAGTGCGGTCAGATAAATCAAACCATTCAGGATGAGCAACAGCTTCACGTAATGCTTTGGCATGGCTAGGCTCAATAATGCCTGCACTTTCCCATTTTTGAATTTGATCGAGTAAGCTTTGTCCGCTCAGTTTTTGACCTTTATATGGCACATACCATTCGGGTGCAGCTTCACTTTCGCCTTTAAACCTTACTGTATTTAAAGGTCTAGAAGAGGAGATATACAGAGCATCTTTTAAAAGATAGTGTTTACCATCGCGGAAATAGTCAAAGAGATGATGAGCCTTATGTAGACCCTGTTTTGCAATGGTAATCGGATTGTTGTTATTAGAGAGTCCATGTTGAACAAGTGATTTAAAGTATGTTGGATAGTTTTTCCGCCAGTTTTTTTCAGTCAAAATCTGTTGAGCAGTTTTATTATCTACAATAGATAAAGCTTCTGACAAAATCTCTTGACCTGTGCGAGAAGTACTTTGCTTTTTGGTTGAAGCGTGTATCGGAAACTGTAGACCTTCATCTGGACTCTGGCTGGACATAAAATATCTCACTTGTACGGTAGCATTAATATACAGGTGTATACATTATCTATGCCAATTAAAAGAAACGAGTGGCAATAACTGACAAAATGAAAATTAAATTATTTTTGTGATAGAGGTAGTTTGAGTGATTTTTTATGATAATTCGATCTCATTTTTACTTCAATTTTTTTCACATTTTTAGAACATTTTTATAGACTTACGTTACATAAATGATTATTTTGTATAGAGCGAAATCATCAGGTTTAAGCTGAAGATAAAATGTTCAAAATGTATCAATAAAAAAGATACGATGATGAGTAAAAACTAGACTTTTTTATTAAACGATAAGACAAGTCAAACGGAATAAGAAAGAATTGGGGTGAAACTAGATGAAAGACAACGTAAGATTGTCTTTTAAAAATCTTGGGGATATGGTGATTTTTTTACACCATAATTTTCTAGTTTCGCCCCATCTAATTTTGGGTGAAACCCTTCACGTGAGCTGTAAGTCACTTTGCTAAAGGGCAAGGTTAATTCGATTACAGTCTATCTAAACTTTTAGCAACGACCTTTCTTAGCTTGTCCTGGTGGGCAAAAATCACCTGGATGATTGTGATAAGGTGAATCCGGATCGACCACAACACTGCCAGCTGGGGTATAAACTGCACAAGCAG
The DNA here is from genome assembly GCA_025736915.1 of Acinetobacter nosocomialis. GTDB lineage: Bacteria > Pseudomonadota > Gammaproteobacteria > Pseudomonadales > Moraxellaceae > Acinetobacter > Acinetobacter nosocomialis_A. The sequence goes on from CP107049.1 coordinate 2,985,203, forward strand.
ATAGTGATAGTGTGAAAATTGCTGCTGCACAAACTAGTAATGCTTTCATATTGTTCTCACTTTTTATCATTCTCCCTTTTACTATCTACTATAAAAATTATTAGATCGTTTTTCGATCTACTTTTGGTTAAGAAATATCAACACTACAAAATACTTTTAACTTGTTAAGGTGTACGTAAAATTGTTCGAAAACCGACGTGTGTAGCGGCTAAATCAAAATCTTGAGGGTAACGGCTACTATTACGATAACGTGAACAGTAATTCTCAGCACACAAAAATGAGCCACCTTTAATGACATATTGGGTACTGCTCATTTCTTTTTGTCGTAAATCAGAATAATTACCCATATGTTGATCATGCGCGCCTTGGTAGGGAGAAGATGTCCATTCCCAAACATTTCCAATCATATCGAATAGCTTAAAGCCATTGGGTTTAAAGCAGCCGACAGGAGCAACACTCGTAAAATGATCTTGATTCAAATTTTCAAAAGGGAATGCACCTTGCCAGTAATTGGCTTGGGGATGCTGATGTTCATCGGTAGGTGCTTGGTGTAAAGGCGTGTCAGTTTGTGAGTTCGCTTTAGCGGCGTATTCCCATTCAAGTTCAGTGGGTAAATCGCGTCCTAGCCAAACTGCATAATGCTCAGCATCATTTTTTGTCACGTAGCGTACAGGTTCATGAGGGTTGGGAAGTGCACCATTTTTGCCGTTTGGTGTTTCCCAAGTATATCCAGATTTGAGTTGCCACCATTGCTGTGGATGATGGGGATCTGGAGAAAAAACAGCAGCCTGCTTTTGTTTTTCAGCATCGGTAATATAACCCGTGGCTTTTACAAAACTTGAGAACTGAGCGACAGTAACTTCAGTTTGATCAACCCAGAAACCTTTAACTTCCCGCTGTTTTTTTCCAAAATTAAGTTCATCAGGATAAGCTTTTTCAGAGCCAAAATTAAAATGTCCATCTGGTATGAATACCATTCCGGCAGTTGTATTTTTAAGCCAACCTGCAGGAAGGCCTGTATAGCTTTTACACTGTTCAATAGAACCCAAAGCAGCCGATGGGTTGGCTTGCTTTGGTAAAACTGTTTTCGTGTTAGAGTTATGTTCAGACTTACTACAACCTGTGATGAACAGCAGGCTGATTGTAGTGCTTAGAACCAGTTTCAATTTCATTTGGCATTATATTCCTGTACGCCATTTTGTTCAGTGTATTTTTGATAAACCGAGAGCAACTCTTGTACTTTTGCTGGGTAAAGCTGTGCAACATTGTGATTTTCACCACGGTCAGTGGCAATGTTATAGAGTTCCCAAGTACTGGTGCCTAATTCAGGGCGACCTTGAAGCGCAATTTTCCATTCGCCTTGTTTCGCATATTTACTGCCATGGAGTTCATCGGCAAAACTGAAATTTGCTGGACGGATGGTTTGTGATTTATTTTCAAGTACAGACTTCCAAGAATAACCGCTCGGTGTATTAATGGTTCGGCCTTTATATTGCCCTTGAGGTACTGGAATATGAGCATAATCTAATAATGTTGGAAAAACGTCGAGTACAGATGCAAAGCTATGATTGGTTTCCTCAGCTTTCTTCTGATTTGGTAACTTCACAATAGCAGGTGCTGTGGTTGCACCTTCCCCAGCGGTATCTTTCCATAAATGGAAAGGTGCTGCACTAACTTCGGCCCAACGTGGTCCAATATAGTGGTATGAAGTAGGAGTACCAACGTTTGCTATAGAGTTATCAAAACCAGATTCACTGCCATATCCACCACGAATAAAACCTTCTGCACCATTGTCAGAAACAAAGAAAATTAAAGTATTTTCATAAAGATTATTTTGTTTTAGGTATTGGATAATTCGCCCCACATTGGCATCAAGATTTTCTACCATACCTGCGTAGATTTCCATTTTGCGGGCTTCAAGTGCTTTCTGTTCAGCTGTTAACTCATCCCATTTTCCATATTTTTGTGGTGCATTCTGAGTGGCAATTGGTTCTGCAGCTTCAAAGTTTGCCGGAATAATTCCAAGCTGTTTTTGGCGTGCTATACGTGCTTTGCGAATGGCATCATAGCCAACATCATAAACGCCATGATATTTGTCACGGTATTCAGCAGGTGCCTGTATAGGCCAGTGAGGTGCGGTATACGCAGCATAAGCAAAGAACGGTTTGCCGCTATTTTTGCCTGATTCTAAATAGCTCAGCAATTTGTCGGTAAAATAGTTTGTCGAGAAGAAGTCATCAGGTAACGCTGAAACAGGAATAATTTGTCCATCTTCGGTATACGTCGAGTTCCGTTTAAAGGCACTTGGAGCTTGTTTAAAGTGATGGTCTAGACCTTGCAATAAAGTAAATGAATGATCAAAACCTTTGGCATGTGCATTGGTTTCAGGCGTTAACCCTAAATGCCACTTACCACTTATATAAGTCCGATAGCCGTTGTCTTTGAGTACTTGAGCAATTGATAAAGAGCGTTCATTTAAATAGCCTTCATAGCCCGGCTGCCCTTTTAAATGGTCAGGGGTAAGCTCTGCCATAGCACCTATACCTGCTAGGTGGTGGTCAGTCCCTGAAATGAGTTGCGAGCGAGTAGGGGAACAAGTGGGTGCAGTATGATAGTCCGTTAAAAGTCGGCCTTCTTGTGCCAAACTATCAATATTAGGTGTATGAATTTCACCGCCAAAGACTCCTAAATCTGAATAGCCTAAGTCGTCGGCCATAATGAATAAAATATTGGGCTGCTTTGGTGTACTTGCTGCAGTTTCTTGTGAGTTATTATCGTTACAGCCAGCTAAAGATAAGCTAAATAAAGCAATGGAAAGACTAGATAAAAGAGCTTTGTACTTCATTGTATCATCTGAATTATTAAAAGAATTGTGCTTGAGTTTAATCAGATGGTTTTTGCTATCCAAACAAGGAATTGATCAAAGAAAATCAGAAAAATGTCTGAGAATTTATGCTGATAAATAAATGAGAAAAAAAGAAAAGCCCATATTGGGCCTTTCAAAAATATTAAGTTTAAAACGGCAAGCGGGTAAGTTGATCCAAGAAATGTGGAATCACTCTTGGTTCAATCAAAATCGTTACAACTACACCGTAAGCTGCACCCCATAAATGGGCACTATGGTCAATATTAGTATTGCCACGTTTACCAGCCCAAATACTATAAGCCACATATAAAACCGCAAAAATAATGGCTGGTACTGGAATAAAAAATACAAAAATCAGCTTCCACGGTTGAAACAGAATATAAGCAAATAAAACAGCAGATACAGCACCAGAAGCTCCTAGACTTGTCCAATTGGCATCATTTTTATGCTGTAAATAGGTTGGTAAAATCGCAAAAATTAATCCGCCTAAATAGAACAACACAAAGCCCATGTCGTAGAAATATTGGCGATAAAAACTTTCAATAATACTGCCAAAGAAAAACAGGGTAATCATGTTAAAAAGTAGATGAGTACCATCTGCGTGAATAAAACCATGGGTGATGAAACGATCAAATTGTCCACGTTGCATTGCAGGCGGCCAGAAGATCAGGCGGTTCATAACGTTTTGATTGCTAAAAGCAAGTAAAGAGACGACGACCGTAATAATAATAAGGGTAATAGTATGGTTAAACGGCAAATGCAACATAAGAAATATTTAAAAAATGATCAATACTAAGGTCAATAATGCCATTAAAAATACAACTTGAAACCCTGTTGTGTATAAATCCGACAAATTTAGTTGATTTTTTTTAAATCCCCCTCATCTTCGGTTAATATAAAGGCATCAGCTTGAGGAATATTGTTATGTCGACTGAGAACACCAACACTGCTGTTGCAGAAGAAATTCCGAACCTTTTGATTACACCATCTGCACAAGAGTATTTGCACGAATTATTGGCGAAGCAAAATACTCCGGGAATTGGCGTTCGAATTTTTGTTGAACATCCGGGTACACCACGTGCAGAGTGCTGTATGGCATATAGCGCACCAGAAGAAGTGGTACCAACGGATTATAAACAGGACTATCCTGATTTTCCTGCATATATTGATGCACCGTCTATTCCATATCTTTTAGACGCTGTAATTGATTACAACAAAGACCGTTTTGGTGGTCAGTTAACCTTCCGTGCACCAAACTCTAAAGTGCCACGCGTAGGACCAGATGCTTCAATTGAAGAACGTATTACTTACATTCTTCAAGCAGAAATTAACCCAGGTCTTGCAGGGCATGGCGGTAATTGTAGCTTAGTAGAAGTGCAAGATGACCCAGAACATGGTTTAACTGCTGTATTGAAATTCGGTGGTGGTTGCCAAGGTTGTTCTGCAATTGATGTGACTTTAAAACAAGGCGTAGAAACAACCTTGAAAGAAAACATTCCTGAGCTTCAACGTGTGGTTGACCAAACAGACCATACGCAAGCAGAAGGCGCTTACTTCAAATAATAAAATTATTTGAAAAGTGAAATAAAAAAGCCTCTTCCTGAGGTTTTTTTATTTTTATCAATTGAAAATAATTATCAATATTATTTATTTTATTATTTAAATTTGTTACATTTGTTTAAGTAAAACTTAATATTTATTCATAATTTAATCTGTTGGAGCAGGATATGACTAAGCGTATTTTCCAATCTGTACTATCAATTTCGGTACTTACAGGAATGTTTCCTGCGGCTTATGCCGCTGAAAGTGAAAATATTTTAGTTGATTCTTCCAGAAAAAATAAAAAAGATAGTGAGGTTGCACAATTAGAAAAAATAGTCGTGACAGCAAGTGGTTTTGAACAAAATATAAAAAAAGCAGCCGCTTCTATTTCTGTTTTAACTCAAGATGAAATTAATAAAAAAGCATATCGTGATGTCACTGATGCACTTAAAGATGTGCCTGGTGTCGTGGTTACAGGGGGCGGAAGTTCATCTGATATCAGTATTCGTGGAATGGGAAGTGCCTATACCGTTATTATGGTCGATGGTAAGAAAGTAAACACACGTTCTGTACGACCAAATAGTGATAATTCAGGTATTGAACAAGGTTGGTTACCGGGAATCGAAAGTATCGAACGTATTGAAGTTATTCGTGGCCCAATGTCTGGACTCTACGGTTCAGATGCGATGGGTGGTGTAATTAATATTATTACTAAAAAAGTTGCAGATGTTTGGAGTAGCTCAGTTAAGTTGGATACTACCATCCAAGAAAACAATAAATCTGGAAATCTTTACCAAGCTAATACTTATGTTTCAGGGCCATTAATTAAGAATTTACTTGGGTTAAAAGCCAACGGCACATTTTCACAAAGAGATGAAGATGAAATTATTGGTGGTTATAGCAAACAAAAAATCCGTGCAGGTGGGGCCACTTTAAGTCTGACTCCGAATGACCAACATACCATTGAACTTGAATATCAGCGTTCTATTCAAAATCGTAATGCTACAGTTGGAAAATCAGTTTCGCCTATTCAAACTGGACGTAATCCACCAGTGGATTCAATAACGGATTATTATCGTACCGAATATAGTTTGACCCATCGTGGTGACATTGGTCCTGTGAAAACTCATTCTTATATTCAACGTGAAGAGAACAAGAACCCATCTAGAAATATGGAAGCGGTGAATACTACTTTTAATACGCTTAACCAGATCACACTCGCAAATCATGCACTGAGCGTTGGGGGCAGTTATTTAAAAGAAGAATTAGATGATTTAGGAAACCAGTTAAAAGTGGGCGGGTCACAACCTGTTTCTAATTTAGATCGTTATAGCTGGGCATTATTTGCAGAAGATGCATGGAATATTATTGATCCTTTTACTTTAACAATGTCACTGCGTATGGATCAGGACGAAAAATTTGGAGATCATTTCACTCCTAAAGTTTACGGTGTGTGGACTTTAAATGATAACTGGATCATTAAAGGCGGTGTATCAACAGGCTATAAAACACCTGCGCTAAGAGCGACAGTAGCAGAATGGGGACAAGCGACAGGCGGAGGACGTTCGGCAGGGGTAATTGTTGGTAATCCAAATCTAAAACCAGAAAAAAGTACCAACTATGAGCTGTCATTTTCTTGGGATAATTTAGATAACTTGAATGCTGGCCTAACGCTTTTTAATAGCGAATTTAAGGATAAAATTACAGAAGTTAGAACCTGTTCAGGAGATGCAGGTACTTATAATTGTGATTGGTTAGGTACAAAATTTGATTTTATCAGTCAACGCACAAATGTAGATAAAGCCAGTATGAGAGGGATTGAAGCGACGTTTGGTTGGCTCATTTCACCTGACTTAAAGTTGAATGCTAATTATACCTATACCGATACAGAGCAAAAGAGTGGAGAGTTTAAAGGCCAACCTTTAAATGAAATGCCGGAACACATGTTTAATACCACTTTAGATTGGCAAATGAATGATTTGGTGGGGATGTGGAGCCGTTTGAATTTCCGTAGTAAAACTTCTGAATATTTAAGCCGAACTTCAATGGCTGAAGGAAAACCTGCTTATGGGTTGGTTGATATTGGTATGAACTATAAACCGACTGATAAAATCCAAGTTGCAGCAGGTATTTATAACTTATTTGATAAAGATATTGATGTAGCAACTTACAATTATGTTTTAGACGGACGCCGTTATAATTTAGGGATTATTTATAAGTTTTAAATAGTTAAACAACAAAGGCGCTTTAAGTGCCTTTGTTGTTTAGAATATCTAATGTTTTTTCAGAATAATAAAATTTCTCTAGATACACGCGAGCACGGCGTCTTAAATGTCCTGTTGTCACTAATTGCTGTAATACTGGTACAAGTAACTGAGTGAGTTCGCGTTGTACTAGGCTTTCATCAATATTAAGGTCACCTAGTAATAAGTCAAAGTTACGTTCCTGATTACGGACGTACCAAGTATAAATACCATCATGTACTTGTTGTTTCAGGTAATCAGTTTGACGAATGTGGTCCCAAATCTCATGTCCTAAGCCCACTGTTTTTGTTAAATCTTGAACTTCTACATAATTTTTCAAAACAGAAAGAGGCATAGTTTTAACTTTGTGCCAAACATTTGCCTGAAAATGGTAGAGCTTATCATTGTCAAAATGTTGGTTTAAAACGCGTTCACTCATTTGACTGAGTTTTAAAATATTCTTTTGCAAATAATGGTTAATGGTATCGTCGAGATTAGAATCGGTGACTGTTTCTAATACAGATTTACCCATTTTCATAAAACGGCCTACACCTGGTACGCGTTTTGACATAGATTCATCTAAATAATCATGCATTGTTTGCTGAATCAATTGAGTCAACAGTGCAGAAAAGGCAGGGTTATTCACAATTGTTTTAATGAGTTTTTTACGGTGTTCTTCTTTACTTGCAACATATTGCGCAATGCGGTCAATGGTTAAAACAGGAATAACGTCTTCAACTGTTGCTGTGTCATTTGCAGGATGAATGAGTGCAAAGCGAATATGCTCGGCAATCTGTTCAATCAAAAAATCAGAAGCAGGTGTATCTAAAATCTGCTTTTGAATGAGCTGTTGAATCTGGTCAAAGGTCCAAAGGTGCTGTAATTGTCGACTACTCAACCAATGATAAAATTGTTCAAACTCTTGTTGGATCACCTGAGTCTGAGCAAATTGCTCATCTAAAAAATCTAGATGAGCTTCAATAAGTTTTTCTATGATTGGTTGGGTAGACATAAGGTCTCACAAGTCCGAAGTTTTATTTAAGGTGCGGTCGTTTTTGACGTCTGATCTGTTTCTACTTTTAGTAAAAACGGTACATATTGTTGAATAACTAATTGCTCAGCTTCCAATATTGGCATATGGCCTACGTTTTCTAAAATAACTGGAGGCTGTGCGTTTTTTAAAAGTCGTTTTAGTTCACTCGCCACTTCAACATTAATAATCTTATCTTGTTTGCCCCATAAAATGAGTGTGGGTGCATCAATGGTTTTGGTGAGTACCGCAAATGAGTCTGGAGTATAGACTTTATTGAGTGCAATGAGTTGGTCGACCAGTTTTTGTGTTTGTGGTGCCTGATTAATCATCAGTTTTTCTTGAGCTTGTAAGAACTCTTTAGGAATAAACGGAGGATTAAACATGGTTTGTTTTAATAAATAATTAAAGTCACCTTTTTTAGAGACCAAAAGTTGTTTTAAGTAAGCTGGGTCTTTTAGATAAATTGTATTAGCAGAACGGAAAATACCGCCGCTATCAACTAAAAATAGGCTTTTGGTTTCAAATGGATACTGTCCAGCATAGAGTAGGGCAATAGAACCACCAAGTGAGTGCCCAGCAATATGGATAGGTCCTTTCAAGTTTTCAGCTTCAACAAAACGGCGTAATTTTTCAGCAAGGTTCGGAACCGAATAGTCGAAGTCTTGAGCAACAATAGTTTCGCCGCTACCTGGTAAGTCTGGAATAATGACGTGGTAATTCGTAGTTAAGTAATGCGCCATGCGATTCCAATTGTCACGACTGCCACCTAAACCATGAATAAGTAATAAGGTTGGTTTTGTGGTCGAACCACCTTCACTATATGACCAAGTGATATCACCTACTTTTAATTTTTTGCTTTGAAGGCCCGCCCAGCTACGTTCTTGTTGTAAGACTGTTTGATACGTTACATCAATATTGTCGATTGCCTGTGCTTGAGAAATGCTCATAACCGACCATAAGCTACAAGCTAATGTCAGTGCAGTAGCAGTTTTTTTCATAGAGGCTTTAATTGATGCAGACAGCCTAGTCATAGATTTCATCCTTGAAGCTTAAGCGAGTTTGAAAAATTATTGAAAAACTTTGCCAATGAGTCATTTGCCAAACGTTTGGAATGAAGAAAATTATAGTCAATCTAGGAACTAAAGTATGTCTATTTTTTCACTAAACAGTAGGGAAGGGACAGTAAGTTTCACATTTAAGTAAAGGAAGTATTTTTAAAATTTTTCATGAAAAAGGATTTATTTTTTGTCAGTGACATTCAAATTTTGACACATTAAAATGATTTCCAACCTTGAAAAAACAATGGAAATATAAAATGCCTACTGCGCAAGAAGTTTTAGATCGTCTGAAAGCCGGTAATCAACGATTTGTAAATGGAAATACTTCCCTTGCAAAAACCTTATCGCATCACGAACGTGCTGAAATGGCAAAGGATCAAAATCCGTTTGCGATTGTATTAGGCTGTTCTGATTCTCGTGTACCAGCAGAAATGGTATTCGATCAAGGTCTTGGTGACTTATTCGTAATTCGCGTTGCTGGTAATGTGGTTGCACCTTCACAAGTTGGTAGTGTTGAGTTCGCTGCAGAGCGCTATGACTGTCCAGTTGTAGTTGTATTAGGACATAGTCATTGTGGCGCGATTCAAGCGACTATTGATACATTAATGAACCCTGATCAACCTCCTTCATCTAACTTGATGTCGATTGTGAACCGTGTTCGTCCATCTGTTGAAATTTTAATGCAAACTGACTTAAAAAATGATTTGAAAAAATTATCGTGCCATGCAGTACGTTCAAACGTTTTTGCTTCGGTAAATCAGTTACGTCATGGTTCAAGTGTGCTTGAAAGCTTGATTGCAAAAGGTGAATTGATTGTTGTTGGTGCAGAATATTCATTAGAAACTGGTGAAGTAACCTTCTTTGATTTCTGATTATATTAATAATAATGCTTAAAGATAAAAGGTGCCTACAGGGCACCTTTTATATATGGATAAGCTAAATTAAGTAATTTTGACTGTGCTTGAGCATTAGGATGAATCAAGTCATTTTGCATAAGCTGTTTTTGACCTGCGACTCCATCAAGAAAAAATGGTAGTAATTTCACCTGATATTTTTGGCTGACAACTTTATAGTTATTTTCAAAAGCTTTGCTATATGCAGCCCCATAATTTGGCGGAATTTTCATGCCAAAAAGAATAACTTGGGCTTTTTGTTTTTGGCTTAACTGGACGAGCTGAGACAGATTTTGTTGAATCATTTGTGGCGGTTGTCCACGTAAGCCATCATTCCCACCTAACTCAATAACAACAACCTCGGGTTTATAAGTTTGTAAAAGTTTAGGTAATCTTGCCAAAGCCCCACTTGTGGTTTCACCACTCATACTTGCATTGACCACTTTATGTTGTTTGGGATACTGTTGGTCTAAACGTTTTTGTAGTAATTGTACCCAACCTTGTTTGGGGTCTATTCCATAACCGGCACTAATACTATCTCCTAAAATTAAAATAGTTTTGGCCGAGACGAGCATAGGCAACATGCTCAATGAGATGAGTAAGAGACTTTTAGAACTAAACAAATAAGATTTATACATTTGTGTTTCGACCCGAATACTCAATATATAGGACTGTCCACATCATGCCACAACCTATCATTGCTGCCCATCAAGTTACACAAACTATTCAGATTAACCAAAATCAGTTTACGATTTTAAAAAATATTGATTTAGAAATTTATGAAGGGGAGCAGGTAGCAATTACGGGACGTTCTGGCTCAGGTAAATCAACATTATTGGGTATTTTAGCGACTTTAGACCAGCCGTCTGAAGGTGAGGTGTGGTTATGTGGACAGGCAGTTCATGAGTTAACAGAAGAGCAGCGCGCTCAAATTCGAATGCAGCATATCGGTTTTGTATTTCAGTCTTTCCAACTTTTACCGCAGTTAAGTGCACTTGAAAATGTAATGTTACCGCTTCGGTTGCGTAAAGATTTTGATTATAAAGTTGCTGAACAAAAAGCCTTAGATTGGTTGCATCGAGTAGGCTTAAGCCGACAGGCAGAGCAAACCCCTAAAGTCTTATCTGGAGGAGAGCAGCAACGTGTGGCAATTGCTCGGGCTCTCATTGCCGAACCACAAATCATTTTTGCCGATGAACCGACCGGAAACCTCGATGGACAAACAGCTCAAGAAATTGAAACTCTACTTTTTGATTTAAATAAAGAGCTCGGTACAACGCTTATTTTGGTCACACATGACCGTAACTTGGCAGCGCTTTGTCAACGTCATGTTGAGTTAGATGATGGTCGACTAAAGACGGTACAGGGTGGTTGAATTATGCGTAATCTTCTAAAACCACTTTTGCTACAAAGTTTTCGTACGGGTGGATTATATCTACTCATTATTGCTCTATCGCTTGCGATTAGTGCAACCACAGCCCTGAAATTTAGTAATGATCAAGTTAAAAATGCAGTCAGTCTGCAAGCTTCGCAAATGCTGGGTGCTGATTTAGTTTTGTCGAATAACGAGCCTATCGAACAGCCGTGGAAAAAAAGAGCAGAGCAGCTTGGTTTAAAGCAAACTAATGTCACTCTATTTAGTTCTATGGCTCATACACAAGATCAGTTTGTCATGGTCAATGTAAAAGCGATAGAACCTGCGTTTCCACTCAGAGGACAGCTTGAAATTGCACCAAAAACACAAGCGATTCAATCTGGTGAAGTCTGGCTAAGTCAAAGAGCTGCGGACTTATTAAAAGTAAAAAGAGGAGATATTGTTTCTATTGCTGACGGTACCTTCCGTTTTAGTGGCGTGATTGTGCGTGATTCAAATCAGGAACTGGGTTTTTCAGGTTTTTCACCTACCGTTATTATTCATCAAGCCGATATTGCTAAAACGCATGCAATACAAACTGGCAGTAGAATCGATTATCGATTGTTAATGTCTGGTCAACCTGAACAGGTTCAGAACTTTAGTAAGCAATTTAAACAGCAACATAAACCCGTAAATGATCAGGAAGAACCTGCAGGTTTACGCTTACGCGATGCCAGTGAATCAAATAGTAGATTATTACGTCCGTTAGAAAACTTAGATACCTTCTTACAACTTGCCAATATTTTAACGATTTTATTATGTGGCATTGCCATCGCGTTAACGAGTCAGCGTTATGTTCAGCAAAACCAAGATCATATTGCTTTAATACGTTGTTTAGGTGCCAGCAAATTCCAAATTTTATGGGCCTATATCGGGCTACTTTGTGTAGTCAGTGCAATTTCGATTGCGATCGGTAGCCTACTCGGAATAATGATGGGCTATGGCTTGCTTGAGCTTATGTTACAACTGATACCACAACTAGAGTTAAGTTTTTCCGCGGTCGGTTTTTTAATTGGCCCCTTACCAATTGCCATTTTTACGAGTGTGATTGTGCTACTCGGATTTATTTTGCCAAGCATTTGGGAGTTGTTAAATACACCTCCAATTCGGGTCATTCGAGAGCAGGCAAAATCTCGAAAATCGTTATTCTTTATGTTCTTTGCTGGTATTACCAGTCTTGTTATTTTTAGCTTAGTTTTAAGTGAAAATTTAATGCTCAGCATTTGGGTATTAACAGCGATTATTCTACTTTGCATTTTACTTTACACCGTTGTCTGGCTATTGCTTCGTGCTTTAAAAAAGATGAAAACCCGTTTGTCTTTTTATATTCGTTCACCATCGCAAAGTGCCTTACAAATTACAGCACTGGCTTTGGGTTTAAGCCTCATTACCGTGTTAAGTGTATTAAGAACAGATTTATTAGAGCGTTGGCAACAGCAATTACCAGAGGGAACACCAAACCAGTTTGTTTATGGCCTACCTCCATTCGATTTAAAAGCTTTTGAGCAACAGTTAAAGCAAAATGGTTGGCAAAGTACACCGTTATACCCAAACATTCGTGGGCGTTTACTTGCCAAGAATGATGTGCCTTTTTCAGAAGAAGCTATAAAGCAAAATAATTCTTTACGTCGTGAATTAAATTTAACTCAGTCGAGTGCTTTGCCAAATGACAATGCCATTACAAAAGGTCAATCTGGGTTCAACGCTGTAGGCCAAGTTTCAGTAGAGGCAAAAACTGCTGAAAGTCTAGGTATTCAGATTGGGGATAAGCTGACTTTTAGCATGCCAGACGGTACTTTGCAGGCAAAAGTTGTGAATTTTAGAAGTGTTGAATGGGAAAGTTTTAGTCCAAATTTCTTCTTTATTTTTTCACCAAAAACTTTAGATGAAAATGCGGGTAGCTACTTGGGTAGCTTTTATGTGCCTAAACAAGATCAGCCTAAAATGATTAATATTATTCAGCAATTTTCAAATACAGTTTTTATTGATGTTGACCGTATTTTGGATGAAGTAAAGCGTTTAATGAATGTATTAGTCAAAATCGTGACTGTACTTGCGGCTTTAGTTGGCTTTTCTGGAATACTCGTTTTAATTGCTTGTCTAAACCTGTTAATGGATGAGCGCCGTCGAGAGGTTGCTTTATTACGTTCATTTGGTTTGTCTAAAAATAAAATGAAGCAGATGCTCAGTTTAGAAATTGGATTTTTAGGGCTATTAGCAGGCATTGTTGCCTGCTGTTTTGCCGAAGTAATTAGTGCAATAGCAAGTTATAAAATGAACATGGCTCTACAGTGGCATATTGAAATATGGTTGATTTTACCTCTTGCCATGATGCTCATTTGCGCTCTTATTGGTCGTTATCGACTAGGATATCTTTGTAATTTGCCGCCATTACAAAGTTTACGGGAACTAAACCAGATTTAAGTTAGGGTAGTATTTCTGGGTTCTGAATTAAAACCTCATGCCAAAGCGGAAGTAATGGTGAGTTGAGCTGATTACAGTAAATATAGAAGCCTACAGTCATTAAAAGGCCTCCCACCAACCCTAAAAATTTTAGGAGGCTTCTAAATTGAGTGCGATAGCTTAAATACCAAATCAGTGCGAGTAATGCACCCATAATCATGCCACCAACATGTGCAGCATTATTAATACCTGTGGCAACCAAACCGAATATAAGGTTAATCGCCATAATCATTAATAATGCTTTTTTATCAAGTATGTAGGCTTGATGTGGTAAGGGTGGAAATAAAGAAATAACAGTTAAAGCTGCACCTAGTCCCATCACGGCACCCGAAGCACCAGCACTGACATGAGGGAGCAAGCTTTGGTCAAAATGTTGTAGTAATTCATGTCCATTTTGAATATTGATATAACTACTTAAAAGGCTGCCAAACAGACCAGCAAGCAAATACAGACCAATAAAATATAAACGACCAAATAAAGCTTCAGCGACATTACCGAAAATATATAAGGCCCACATGTTAAGCATAAGGTGAATAATACCAAAGTGAAAAAACATGCTGGTAAATAAACGTTCTGGCTGTCCAGAGAAAGTAAGTGGTGTAAAATCTGCTCCCCAGTGAAGAGCATCTTTTATGGCTGGGTCACTAATGTCGACCCCAGATATAATTTGCCAGATGAACAAACCTACATTGATTGAGATCAGTAGGGCGGTCAGCCACCAAGCTTGTACATTGAGTTTACGATTAATGTGCGGAGGCTGAGTTTGAGTCATGCTATGCTTTTGTTATATATGAACATGCTTTACAGCTTAACATGAAAAAAGTTGAATACAGGAGATCAAGACGAACATGAAAGCTTTTATTGTTCGCGTGTTGTTAATTTTTATTGGGGCAATTCTCTTAATTCAGCTTTGGATCTTCTCAAGTTTGGTTTGGTGGCGTACACATGAAGTTGATACCACCATGTTTATGCGAATTGATTATTGGTCAGATACATCTCGACCAATCATTCATGAATGGCTCGACTATGACGATATTAGCGATAATTTCAAACATGCGATTTTAGCTGGTGAAGATGCAAAATTTATTCATCATCATGGCTTTGATTGGCAAGGTATTCGTTTTGCCCTTGAGCGTAACAATGAAGAGGGTGAAGTTGTTGCGGGTGGTTCTACCGTGTCTCAACAGCTTGCAAAGAATTTGTTCTTATATAATAAGCGTTCATTTATTCGTAAAGGCCAAGAAACAGTAGCGACATGGATGATGGAGCGCATGTGGTCAAAACGCCGAATTCTTGAGGTCTATATGAACTCGGTTGAATTTGGCAAACATTTATATGGTGTTGAAGCAGCTTCTCAATATTATTATGGTAAAAGTGCTAAAAGCTTAACGCGTGAACAAGCTGCTTTTTTAGCCGCGTTATTGCCTGATCCAAAATATTATCAAGATCACCGTAATGATCATAAACTACAATATCGAAAACGCGTTATTTTACGTTATATGAATAGCACCCAGATTCCTGAATAACTCTGTCTTAAAGATGTGTTATTTTTTTAGTTTTTATCAAATTGACATAAATTTGCAGCATACTATTTTGCAGAGATTTTGGTTGGAAAGAGATTAAGTTAGACATGAATACAGCGATTACAGCAACGACCCCAACAGAATATAGTTATAACGACCGTTATATTAATCGTGAATTGTCTATTCTTGACTTTCATTTGCGTGTACTGGAACAGGCAGTCGACCCTTTACATCCATTACTTGAGCGAATGAATTTCTTGCTCATTTTTTCGCGTAATTTAGATGAGTTTTTTGAAATTCGTGTGGCAGGAGTTATGGAGCAATATGCTCTAGGCAATGAAAGTCGAAGTCCTGATGGTTTAACACCACGACAGGTCTTACAAAAAATCTCTGAGACTGCTCATGCGGCAATTGAACGCCAATATCGCATTTTAAATGAAGAAATCTTACCTAAACTCCGTGAAGAAGATATTTGCTTCTTGCGTCGTGGCGAATTAACACCAGCTCAATCGGCTTGGGTTAAAAAATATTTTCAGGAACAAGTTGCACCTGTTTTAACACCAATTAGTCTAGATCCAGCTCACCCATTCCCACGTTTAGTCAATAAAAGTCTGAACTTTATTGTGACTTTAGAAGGTAAAGATGCATTTGGTCGTCAAATTGATTTAGCTGTTGTACCAGCACCGCGTTCATTACCACGTGTTGTACGATTACCAGATGAGTTAACAGGTGGTAAAGAACACCACGTCATGCTATCTGCAATTATCCATGAACATGTATCAGATTTGTTCCCCGGCATGACTGCAACTGGATGTTATCAATTCCGTGTAACTCGTAATGCCGATTTGGCGCTCAATGAAGACGTTGAAGATTTAGCTAAAGCTTTAAAAGGTGAATTAAGTTCACGCCGATTTGGTCGTGCAGTTCGTTTGGAAGTAACTCATAACTGTCCACAACATATTTATGAATATCTGCTTGAAGAATTCGACTTAAACGAAGAACAACTATATAAAGTTGATGGTCCTGTAAACTTGGCTCGTTTGGTTTCAAACTTTAAACGTCCTCATTTGCGTTATGACTCGCATACGCCAGTCGTACCGAAAGTGTTTAAAAAGACCGAGAGTATTTTCTCTGCCATGCAAAAGCAGGATATTTTGCTTCATCATCCATTTGAATCTTTTGCGCCAGTTATTCAGTTACTCCGCGAAGCAGCACGTGATCCACAAGTACTTGCAATTAAACAAACGCTTTACCGTAGTGGTGTTGATTCGGAAATTGTACAAGTCTTGGCTGAAGCTGCACGTAACGGTAAAGAAGTAACGGCAGTTATTGAATTACGTGCCCGTTTTGATGAAGAATCAAACATTGAAGTGGCGAATGTACTTCAAGAAGCAGGGGCGGTAGTCGTTTACGGTATCGTGGGTTATAAAACCCATGCCAAAATGATTATGGTGGTACGCCGTGAAAATAATAAATTGGTACGTTATGTTCATTTAGGTACAGGTAACTACCATGCGATGAATGCCCGTATTTATACCGATTATGGTCTTATGACGACCGATAAAGATTTATGTGAAGACGTACATCGTATCTTCCAAGAGTTAACAGGTATGGGCAAAATGGCAAAACTGAAAAAGTTGCTCCATGCACCTTTTACTTTGCATGCTCAGCTCATCAACTTTATTGATGAAGAAATTGCAAATGCAAAGGCTGGTCGTAAAGCCCAAATTATTGTGAAAGTGAATGCTTTAACAGAAGTTCAATTAATCAATAAATTGTATGAAGCTTCTCAAGCAGGGGTGCAGGTAGATCTCATTATTCGTTCTATTTGCTGCTTACGTCCGGGATTGCCAAATTTATCGGAAAATATTCGAGTACGTTCAATCGTAGGACGCTTCCTTGAGCATACACGTGTTTATTACTTTAGTAATAATGGTGATGCACGTATTTACTGTTCAAGTGCAGACTGGATGGATCGTAACCTATTTAATCGTGTTGAAGCATGCTTCCCAATTGAAGATCCTGCATTGAAAAAACGAATTTATCAGCAAGGTCTTCTTAATTATTTGCAAGACAATCAGCAAGCTTGGTTATTGCAAGGTGATGGTACTTGGGTCCGTGCTCAACCTGCTGAAGGTGAAAAACTACATAATGCTCAAAGAGAATTATTAGAAACATTTAAATAAAACTTAATATTAAAAAGCCGGCATTATGTCGGCTTTTTAATTGTTTGAAATTCATAGTAATTTAATCTGAATTCTTAAATGGTTGCAGGATATACGATAATAGTTTGAAACACCGCAATATGTTTTAAAAATATGTGATTCTTTACATAAAACATTGAATTTTAAAAATATACAAATTATGTGAAATCTACTTTAATACGCTGCATTAAATATACTTAACTTTGGTAAGTGAATAATATGCAATGCTTTATTAAAAGTTTATTTATTAGAATATTTTTAGGGGTAATGCCAGTGACTGCGTATGCAGATCAAAAGTGCTATGGAGATATTATTGTATTTCATAAATATGATGATCAAATGATATATCCCTACTTTATACAACCTTCAAAGGAAAAAAATAAGAAAAATGAAACACAAACAAAGGTAGTAACGGTCCAGAAAAGAAAACCTACTCAAGATGAACTGGTAGCACAAAAGAAAGTTGAAGATACTCAATCAAAAAAAATAGAAGAAAAGAAAAATCTTGAGAATAAAAAACAGCTTGATGCAGCAGTAGCTAAAGAAATTTTAGAAAATGGCGAAAAAAAATGGATGGTACAGGTTGCGTTGGCACCTAATCAAAATAAAGCAAATATGATCCAGTCTCAATTGCAGGCGAAAGGATATAAGATTGTGACTAGCCCAACCACAAAAGGCATACGGGTTATGGTAGACCCCGCCAATGATTTTGCGATTGCACAAATTATTCGAGAAAAAATAATTTCAGATGAGAGTTTGGATCTGAAATCGGCTTGGGTTTTTAAATGGGCATCTTTAACAGCACAGTAAAAGAAAAAGGAGTCCGAAGACTCCTTTTTTTATTCATGTAAATTTGTTGTGATTTTCTGCATGATTTGCAGGAGTACATCAAACTCGCTTTGCAATGGCGTACTTTTACGTGTAACGAGCGCTAGAGTACGACTTGGTGCATCTTCAATTGGTTTTGCAGTAATCTGATCATTAAACTTGATCATACTATTTTCAATTGCGATTTCTGGTAAAAGCGTAAAACCTAAATTAGAAGAAACCATTTCGACTAATGTTGGTAATGAACTTGCTTTTAAGCGGTTATCGTTTTTACGTTCACCAATTGGACAAGCACTTAATACATGGTCACGTAAACAGTGGCCTTCTTCAAGCAAAATAAGACGCGATAAATCAAGGTCGTCGAGAGAGTTTGCTTGAAGTGCATTTGTATCTTGCTTACTACAAACAAGATATAAATTTTCTTTTGAAATTTCAGCTACTTTTAGACTTCTTGTGTCAAAAGGTAGGGCAAGGACGATCATGTCCAAATTACCGTGTTCTAAGCGCTCTACAATTTTCTCACTTTGAGCTTCATGTAAATGCAACTGAATCTTTGGTAATTGTTGATGCACTTCATCAAGTAACCGTGTCAGGATAAAAGGTGCAATGGTTGGAATAACACCCAAATGAAGATCACCAGTTAATGGTTCACTCATTTCACGGCTTAAACGCATTAAATCCTGAGCATCTGCTAGCAATACACGGGCTCTAGCAACGACTTGTTCACCTAATGGTGTTAAGCGCACATTCTGACGGTCACGCTCAACCAGAACGCCACCTAATAGCCTTTCCAGCTCCATGATACCGCCCGATAAAGTCGATTGGGTAACAAAAGAGCGGCGTGCTGCTTCAGTAAAATGCAAAGTTTCCGACAACGTAACTAAATATGATAGCTGTCTTAGTGAGGGTAATGCAGCCATAGTGTCCTAGTATGATGATTTAAAATGATGCGCAAATAAACCGCTAAGCTGTGGAATAAAATGGGCAGGGATATCATGCCCCATTCCATCAATTAATTCAAACTTAGCACCGGAAATTGCTTTTGCTACAGCCTTACCGTGGCTTGGTGGAAGTAAGCGGTCACGAGAGCCATGTAAGACTATGGTGGGTTGCTTAATTTCACGGTCCAGTTGCAGTAAGGAACCTGTACATAATATTGCTAAAAACTGTTGAAGTACACCAGCAGGATAATAGCTACGTTGATAAAGTTTTCGTGCAGTTTGAACGGCTTCAATATGATTAATATAACCAGGAGAACCAATCAATTGGAATAATTTTAAGCTGTGGTTAACAATCCCTTCTTCATCACGTGATTCGGGCTTGCCAATCAAGCTTAAAAGTTGTTTAGGAAACGGTGGTGGTAAAAAAGGTTGGTTGTTACTGGTAAACATCAAACCTAATTTTTCTACTTTTTCCGGATATTTTGCAGCAAGTATCTGGGCAATCATACCACCCATTGATGCACCGACCACATGTGCTTTACTTACACCTAAACGGTCAAGAAGCATAGAAACGTCATCTGCCATATCATAGAGCGTATAAGGTGCACCCTGATTTTTTAGCCCTAATGCAAAGCGTCCCATCAACTTCATGGTATTTAAACGTTTACCCTGATGACGAACTTTTGAAGAAAGGCCAATATCACGGTTATCAAAACGAATAACACGAAAACCTTGATCAATGAGCGATTTACAGAAAAAGTCCGGCCAAAATAGCATTTGGGCACCTAAACCCATAATCAGCAAAATGGTCGGATGTTCTGTTTTTCCACCTACTTCTACATGCAATTCAATACCATTGCCTAAGTTGACTTTGGTTTCTTGCATAAAAGGAGTGTAGGGTGAAATACTAAATTGTAAGGCGCTATTCATGTTATGCATTCCTTGAAGGAATACTCTTGAGCGAGTATTCCCAGTTTAAACCTTATGCTTGGGCAGGAATAAGATCTGGAACAAGCTTAGTTAACGTTAAACGTTGCTTGCCTGCTGTTGCACCTAACAATACGAAACCACGCAATGTTCCTTCATTGTCAATTGCTTTAGCAAGCATACCATCGTCGAATTCTTCAGTTTCCCAATTTACATCGACATCAACCGGTGCCGGTAAAACTGTAAGTGGTGCAGCCGGGGTTTTTACCGCAACTGGCATTGCAGGGTAATGTACATTTGTTTGTTGGCCGCTTAATGTTTTTGCTAGAGCACGCGCTTGTTGCATAATTGGCATTACATATGGAAGCAGGGTACCGTTCACTTCCGCACAGTCACCAATCGCATAAATATCTGCTTGATTCGTTTCAAGCAAGCTATTAGTAATTACACCACGGCTGGTTTGAATATTTGCGCTTTGAGCAAGAGAAATATTTGGTTGTAGGCCAATTGCTGAAAGCACGATATCAGCAACTAAAGTTTGACCATTTGCTAATGTAACGGCGTAATCTTCACCATCATTGATCTTACTTACTTTTTCAACGGTTGTGCCTAATGCAAATTTAACTCCTGCTTCTTCAAGATTTTCTTGGAAAGCTGAAGCAATGTGTGATGGTAATAAACGGCCTAATGGTTGAGGTGCTAAATCAATTACCGTTACATCATATTCACTATGAAGTAAGTCGTTGGCAAATTCGCAACCAATTAAACCAGCACCCAAAATGACAACACGTTTATCTTTGCGCTGAGCCAGGTTTTCGCGGAAGGTACGATAATCAATCAGTGAGTTCACTACATGAATGTCATCACTGCCATCACCTGCAATTGCAAGACGAATCGGGTTGGCACCAACGGCTAAAATCAGTTTTGAATAGGGTTGATTTGAAGTTACCCCATCTTTCTCCAGAACAAGCTCATGACGCTCAGCTAAAATTTCTTTCACCCATGTAAAAGGTTCAATACGCATATTGAGCTGTGCACTCATTTTTGCAGCATCGCCTAACGGAATTTGTTCCGGAGCCTTTTTACCTGCAAAAGCGTTAGATAACGTTGGTTTTGCATAGTTCACCGCATCATCCGCACAAATCATCACAAGTTCTTGCTCTGGGTTAAGCTTACGGAACTCACGTGCTAAGGTATAACCCGCCATGCCTGATCCGATAATGACGATTGGATGCATTTTTTTCTCCAGAATTAGAATTGTTCATTTAATACGGTGATTGGTGATATATAAAAAAGACCATGTAAATCATGGCCTTTTCATTTAAGACATTAGATTTCGATCATTTCAAAGTCAGCTTTTGAAACGCCACAATCAGGGCAAGTCCAATCATCAGGGATATCTTCCCATTTTGTTCCAGCTGCAATGCCGTCTTGTGGCCAACCTTCTGCTTCATCGTAAATCCATCCACAAACGATACATTGATATTTTTTCATGAGACTCTCCGCACTGATAAGTTTGCTCAAAGCTGCCTTTCAGTAAAACTATTCCATCTATTAATAATGTAACTACGATCCGTTCAATAATAACTAATGTAGCTTTGATCGGGTATCAAATTTTTACGCAGTTCTACATTTAAAGTAAAGCACATAAGGGAGTTTAATCATTCGTAAGCAAAGATGAATGGCATATCGAGACAAATAACTGGTTATTTAGGCAAAACTTCAACATAAACACATAATAAACCATATGTTTTTATTCACTTATTAATGTAATAAGGTTTTAAGTGATATGAAGGGTTACAAAAAGAACAAAGCATTTATATAAATAAAGTTCTTAAAAACATAAGCTGATTAATAAATAGACAGATAAATTGATGTTTATATAAAACGAGAAAGTTTATTGAACACTTGAGTAACAGAGATAAGGAAGTTGAGTATGGAAATTCTAGTATATGAAGTAGAAATTAACGCGCCTATAGAAAAAGTATGGAACATACTCTGGAATAGCGAGACATATAATGCATGGACGAAATTTTTTGCGCCAGATTCTTCAATGCGTACTGACTGGAAGATTGGTGGTAAAACATATTTTCTAGACGGAGAGGGAAATGGAATGGTTTCGACCATTGAAGAAATGAACAAGCCTGAAGTGCTAATTTTTAAACATTTAGGAATGATTAAAGAAGGTAAGGAAGACTTAGAAAGTGAGGAGGTGAAAGGCTGGAGTGGTTCACTAGAAAAATATTTTTTAAGCCAAAATGGGAATACTACAACTTTAAAAGTTGAATTGGCCACCTTACCTGAATATATCGGTATGTTAAAAAGTGGCTTTGTTCAAGGTTTTGAAGTTATAAAACATATTGCAGAAGGGAGCTAGTTCATCTTACTCAGTTGGTTATTTAGGCAAAGTATTTTTTATGAATTTTAGAAATAAGATCATTGAGACGAGAAGGGTAAGCAAGACGATGATGGCCTCCGTCATATGTTTCTACTGTCATATAAGGTGAAAGTTTTTCCTGTACTTGATACATATCAAGTTGCTCGTCTCCTAACTCTAAATAAGCCATTTTAGGATTAGAGTGATCAAGATCTTCATCACAAAGGTCGGGATAATCATTACGAAAACTAGGATTAAGGCTTGGATTGGCAACAACAACAGCTAATTTATGTTGAGCAGCTGTTTTTAAAGCCCAGTAGCCACCAAGGCTATGGCCGACTAATAAATCTGGTTTAATCGTTTCAATTGCTTGATGATAAAAGTCCTTCACTGATGCATAACTTAAGTTACGATAATCCACATCGATACAAAATTTTTCAGGATGTAAAATGGCATGGAATTTTGTTGATTCACGAGAAGAATCCAAGCCATGTAAAAATAGAATTTTCATTATTTGCTACACAATCTCATAGATAAAATAAAAGGCAAAATAGGCCTTTTAAAAATCGAGGTTATTTAGATTTTTTTATATTTTACTTAAAGCTAAAAAAAATGATCTTAGCGATTGGTCTAAGTAATTTTCTTCATTCAAAACGTCTTTAGTTTGACTGCTTTGACTTTTTTCATTTTTGTTTGATTGAAATCATTCGAAAAACCTCAGCAATCTGTTAAGCTATGCCACTTCATTTTTACTTAAATCGAGGCAGAGATGACGCAACAAAACGCTCAATCGACTTCTGAACCAACTATTTCCGAAAACGATTTAATTGCACAGCGTCATGCCAAATTAAAGCAAATCCAAGATGTTGCAAAGGATACTGGAAAGAGTCCTTGGCCAAATACATTTAAACGTGAACACTACGCTGCCGATTTACAAGAACAATTTAAAGATCAGTCGAAAGAACAGATTGAAAGCGCTGAACATGTCTATGTAAAAGTTGCTGGCCGTGTCATGTTGAACCGTGGTTCTTTCATGGTGATTCAAGACATGACTGGTCGTATCCAGTTATATGTTGACCGTAAAGGTTTACCAAAAGATATTCTTGAAACCATTAAAGGTTTAGACCTAGGCGACATTATTGCTGCTGAAGGTTATATCGGTCGCTCTGGTAAAGGTGATTTGTATGTACACCTTGAAGGTTTTGAACTTCTTACAAAATCACTTCGTCCATTACCAGATAAGTTTCATGGTTTGAACGATACCGAAGTTAAGTACCGTAAACGTTACCTTGACTTAATCGTGAATGAAGAAACGCGTAAGACTTTTGAAATTCGTGCCAAAGTTGTAGCAGGTATTCGCGCATTTTTAACAAATGAACGTTTCATGGAAGTTGAAACGCCAATGATGCATGTGATTCCGGGTGGTGCGTCTGCACGTCCGTTTGAAACACATCACAACGCTCTAGATATGCCGTTATTCTTGCGTATCGCACCTGAGCTTTATTTAAAGCGTTTAGTTGTTGGTGGTTTTGAACGTGTGTTCGAAATTAACCGTAACTTCCGTAATGAAGGGGTGTCAACACGTCACAACCCTGAATTTACAATGATCGAGTTTTATCAAGCATATGCTGATTATAAAGACTTGATGGCTTTAACTGAAAACATGCTTGAAAAGTTAGCTCTTGATATTTTAGGTACAACTGATGTGCCTTACCAAGGCGAAGTGTTCAGCTTTAAAGGGCCATTCAAGAAAATCTCTATGTTTGATGCGATTCTAGAAAATAACCCTCAGTTCACGCCAGAAAATGTGGGTGATCGCGAATTTCTTGCAAAATTTGTGCGTGAAGAGCTGAAAGAAGAAGTTAAACCTGGTTTTGGTTTAGGGAAACTTCAAACGATTGTATTTGAAGAAACAGTTGAGACTAAACTTCGTCAACCTACCTTTATTACTGAATATCCAGCCGAGACGTCTCCACTTGCTCGCCGTAATGATGACAATCCGCACATTACCGATCGTTTTGAATTCTTCATTGGTGGTCGTGAATTGGCAAACGGTTTTAGCGAGTTAAATGACCCGATTGATCAGGCTGAACGTTTCCAAGCTCAAGTTGCTGAAAAAGATGCGGGCGACGATGAAGCAATGCATTATGATGCAGAGTTTGTTGAAGCGCTTGAATATGGTTTACCTCCAACAGCGGGTGAAGGTATTGGTATTGACCGTTTGGTTATGCTTTTTGCAGACGCACCAAGTATTCGTGATGTAATTTTATTCCCGCATATGCGTCGTAAAGAAGGTTAATTTAATCTTTAAAACAGAAAAAGGCAGTTTATACTGCCTTTTTTATTAACTATTTATATATAAAAAACACTTAAATTATAGAAAACTTAAGAGCACGTTAAAAAATGTAATTGCACAGTTTAACAATTGCAAATTTGCGATAAAAAAATTAATGTGTTGCTCATAAATAACTTTGAGAATTGTGCTGACATGTTTTTAAGAAAAACACTTTCAATTGCATTATTAGCAGCTGCCTCATCAGCTGTTTTTGCCCAAGGTTTGGTGCTTAATAATGATGATTTGCGTACAGATTTAAATTGGTTGAATCAACAAGGTGTTATTAACATCAGCACTTCTACTTGGCCTTTAAGCGGTGATGAAATTCAGCGCGCACTCTCTCAGGCTAAAGTAACACATCCAGCTCAACAAAAAGTTATTAACTCAGTTCTCAATGCATTAAAGGCAGATAACGATACAGTTAAAGTGGGTGCTTTTGCCGAATCTGATATTAAAAATCTTCCACAAGCTTTTGGCGATAACCAAAAATCACAGTATCAAGGTTCTGTAGAGTTTAATGCGGGCGGTGAAAACTGGGATGCAAAAATCCGTGTAAACGCAGAAAAAGATCCACAAATTGATAATGGCCATGATGTCAATGTGGAAGGTTCTTATGTCGCTGGTAAAATTTGGAACCAATGGGTTGTTGCTGGTCAAATTCCAACATGGTGGGGACCTGGCCATGATGGTAGTTTAATCCGTGGTGATGCAAGTCGTCCTGTGTATGGGGTGACAGCTCAAAGAGCTATACAAAATGCATTTGATACTAAATGGTTATCTTGGATTGGTCCTTGGCAATACCAATTATTTGCAGGTCAGTTAGATGATTATAAAGCTATTCCTCATGCTAAGTTATTAGGTTTGCGTGTTACGGCAAGTCCATTACCTTACTTGGAACTGGGTGCTTCCCGAACTTTACAATGGGGTGGTGAAGGGCGTTCTGAAAGTTGGAACTCATTATGGAATGCAATTAAAGGTAATGATAATGTTTATGATGCAGCTGAAGACAGATCTAATCAAATTGCTGGATTTGATGCTCGTTTAAATCTTCAATCACTTTTAAATGCTCCTGTTGGTATTTATGGTCAATATGTAGGTGAAGATGAAGCCGGTTTGCTTCCTTCTAAAAAAATGTATTTAGCTGGTGCTGATTATTCTTCTAGCTATAAAGATATGCCTTATCAAGTTTATGCTGAATGGGCAGATACACGTACTAATAATGATGTAAAAGGAATCTCTTATAATCATTATATTTATACTGACGGTTATTATCAGCATGGTTTCCCTCTAGGGCATGCAATGGGTGGTGATGGTCAAATGTATTCTGTCGGTGGTGATATTCGCTTTGACACGATGAATCGCTTAAGTGGCCGTGCAATGGTCGTGAAGGTGAATGAATCTAACTTGGCAATCAATAAAGCCTTCCCTAAAGAAGATAAAATTAAAGCGCTTGATTTAACTTGGACGCATTACATCAAACCGGATCTTCCATTAAAAATTAATGGTTGGATTAGTGACTCTGATTTAGAGGGTAATGATTCAGGTGCATCTATTGGTATTGAAATTCCGTTAGAACGTAAAATGTTTGGTTTCTAAGAATTAAATAATGCTATAGAAAGAGAGAAGCTAAAATGGCTTCTCTTTTTTATTGTATTTAAAGAAATCTAAAGATGAGATCGTGATTTGCTTCGGTTAACGATGCGGGCTAGGATGGGCATGTTATCTATGCGAATCAGTATTTTACATTTATATGATGAATTTGAATATCAATATGAAAAAACAAGCAAAAGAAAACAGTTTTAAATCACTATAATGCATAACTAATGCTATAAGCCTCATAAAGGCTTGTAGTTGGATTATTTATCACAAAAAATTGGAGTTGTTATGGCACTCGTTCCTCCACATGGTCTTCTAAGTGGTGGTTTAATACCACTTCTAGATTTTATGGGCAAAATGGATAGAGAAGGACGTGTTCATGACTGAATCAAGACTTACACATCTCAAGCAACTTGAAGCTGAAAGTATTCATATTATTCGTGAAGTTGCGGCAGAATTTGAAAATCCAGTCATGCTTTACTCAATTGGTAAAGACTCGGCTGTAATGCTTCATCTTGCTTTAAAAGCATTTTATCCTGCGAAACTTCCATTTCCTTTATTACACGTAGATACAGGTTGGAAGTTTAAAGACATGATCGCGTTTCGCGATAACATGGCAAAAACCCATGGCTTTGATTTAATTGTTCATCAGAACAAAGAAGGCCGTGAAGCAGGGATCAATCCATTTGATCATGGTAGCTCAAAATATACAGATATTATGAAAACCCAAGCTTTAAAACAGGCTTTGGATAAATATCAATTTGATGCTGCTTTTGGTGGTGCGCGCCGTGATGAAGAAAAATCACGTGCGAAAGAACGTGTGTATTCATTCCGTGATAGTAAGCACCGTTGGGACCCTAAAAACCAGCGTCCTGAACTTTGGAACCTTTACAATGGTAAAGTGAACAAAGGCGAAAGTATTCGTGTATTCCCATTATCAAACTGGACAGAGTTAGATATTTGGCAATATATCTATTTAGAAAATATTCAAATTGTTCCTCTTTATTTCTCTGCTGTTCGTCCTGTGGTTGAGCGTAGTGGTACGCTTATTATGGTGGATGATGAACGCATGCGTTTAAAAGAGGGTGAAGTTCCGCAAATGAAGTCTGTACGTTTCCGTACGCTTGGCTGTTACCCATTAACAGGTGCAGTTGAGTCTGAAGCTGATACATTGCCAGAAATTATTCAGGAAATGTTATTGGCAACAAGTTCTGAGCGTCAAGGTCGTATGATTGACCATGATGAAGCAGGCTCAATGGAAAAGAAAAAGCAAGAAGGCTATTTCTAAGACAGTTTCTAAATTTGTGGAGTTTGAGCAATGTCTCATCAATCAGACTTAATCAGCCAAGATATTCTGGCTTATTTAAAACAGCATGAACAAAAAGATCTTTTACGCTTTTTGACTTGCGGTAACGTAGATGACGGTAAAAGTACCTTAATTGGCCGTTTACTTTACGATTCAAAATTGATTTATGAAGATCAATTACAAGCAGTAACGCGTGACAGTAAAAAAGTAGGAACTACGGGTGATGCACCAGACTTGGCATTACTGGTAGATGGTCTGCAAGCAGAACGTGAACAAGGCATTACCATTGATGTAGCTTACCGTTATTTCTCAACAGAAAAGCGTAAGTTTATTATTGCGGATACCCCAGGGCATGAGCAATATACACGCAACATGGCAACAGGTGCGTCAACTGCGGACTTGGCAATCATCTTGATTGATGCGCGCTATGGCGTTCAAACGCAAACTCGTCGCCATACGTTTATTGCAAGTTTGCTTGGTATTAAAAATATTGTTGTTGCAATCAATAAGATGGACTTGGTTGAATATTCACCTGAACGTTTCACTGAAATTCAGATTGAATATGATGCTTTCGTAAGCCAATTAGGTGATCGTCGTCCAGCCAATATCTTATTTGTTCCAATTTCTGCTTTAAATGGCGATAACGTTGTAAATCCATCAGCTCATACTCCTTGGTACAAGGGTCAAACCTTGATGAGTATTCTTGAGTCTGTGGAAATTAGCCGCGAGTCGAACAAACACGAATTCCGTTTCCCTGTTCAATATGTGAACCGTCCAAACCTCGACTTCCGTGGTTTTGCTGGTACCGTTGCTTTAGGTGAAATTAATGTTGGTGATGAAATTGTAGCGTTACCTTCTGGTAAGCGTTCTACAGTTAAAGAAATTGTTACTTTTGACGGTAACCTTGAGCAGGCAGTTGCAGGTCAGGCAGTTACATTAACGTTAAACGATGAAATTGATATTAGCCGCGGAAACGTGCTGGTACGTGCAGGTGAGCAACCATTAATTTCACGTAGCGTTCGTGCTTCTGTGGTATGGATGAATGAGCACCCGCTTGTAAAAGGTAAGTTGTACAATATTAAGATTGGTACACAAACTGTTCCAGCAAAAGTGACTAACATTCACTATCGTGTGAATGTGAATACACTTGAACATACTCATGTGGAAGAGCTTGAGTTAAATGCAATTGCAGATGTTGTAGTTGAGTTCGATGCGCCAGTTGTGTTTGATCAATATCAAGATTCTCGTTATACAGGTTCATTCATCTTCATTGACCGCTTAAGCAACGTGACTGTTGGTGCTGGTATGGTTGAGGCTGCTGTTGAATGGACAGCACATAGCAATCCTGTAACAGCTGAAGATCGTGCTGCTCGTTTAGGTCAAAAACCTGCGGTGATTGGTGTTTCTGCCCAATTAATTGAAAAAGCTCAAGTCTTAGAAAGTTTGCTGATTCAGCAAGGTGTAGTTGCGATCGCGAAAGCAAACTTAACAGCTGAGCAATTGGTTCTATTACGTGAGACGGGTGTTGTAGTTATTACTACGGCTGTGGATGGTACAGATACAGAAGTTACTGCTGAAACCGTTGAAGAGGCAGCTGAAAAAGTTGTGGAGTTAGTTCGTCTTTAATAGACTGAATTGATTTTGAAAAAACCCGCGTAAGCGGGTTTTTTATTGGGTTTAGAAAATACTTTGAGTTTTTAAAGTTAAATATTCTCTTAAATCTTTAGGATAGTTCTGGATCATCTTTAAAAATGTATCTCGATCACCTTGATATAAGGCACGTGTTGCTTCCTCATAATTTGGCATATTGCCTAACATGGCAGACATAAAACGGTCGATGGCTTGTTTGGCGAGCATAATATTGCCTTCAGAATTTGGGTTATTTAACTCTTTATCAATTAACTTGCGAATCACTGCTGATGCACTCGCACTTTGTTGATCTAACCAATCCCAATGTTTTTTCTGTAAAGTGATTTCACGAGAAATTACACCAAGTTTAGGTCGTCCAACTTTTTTAATTTCTTCTGGTTCAGCATAGCGCTGTTGAAATTCTTGTTCCGAACCCGAAAGATCAAGATCAATTTGTTGACCTGTTTGATCATTAAAAATCAGAATATTTTCCGTTGTTTTCGGAAGATCTTTGAGTTTTTTTGCAAGTTCAACAATGGAGTCGCTTGCAATAAGTGTACTTCCAGTAAAAGCAGTATAGGTGATTGTAGTATTCATTTTAGCCGTGTATTTTTATCGGGGTAAAATAATATTATCAGGGTAAAACTAATTTGGCAAATAATTAAAATCATAACCAAAGAATTATCTGATTTTATGAGTGTAATCTGTGAAGTTAGGACTATAAAAATAGTCACGGTGATAGGCTACTTAAAATTTTGTTCTGCTTTAATATCGCTTTTATGAGAGAATGTGCCTTTAGTTGTATGTATAAGGACTCCTATGTTTGAGCAATCTCCTGAATCTTTAAGCGATATCGAAATTTTAGACATTTTACAGTCGATGAAAAAAGATAAGCTAGATACGGAAGCAAATGAGATCATCCGTAGCGGGGGGAAAGCAGGACGTCAGGAAGCGCATAAACAGGCTTTGGTGGCACTAAATACAAATTTTGAAGAGAAATTTGTAGAGGCAGTGACTCTTGCATTAGGTTTAAATGCAGCTCAAGCTAAAAAAATTCGCTATAAAAAAGATCGAATTCGTATTTTAAAAGCACGTGGTATTGATTATTTAGCTATTGATGGTGCTGAAACAGCGCAAGTTTTGGCACAAATTTCACAAGCAATTGTGCGAGAAGATGCAATTGTTACTCATGACTTGCATGACATCTTCCCATTTTGGAAAGAAGGTTGGCCAATGGTGCAATTTGATAATGCCTATAAAATTTTAGAAGAAGATATTGGCTTGCACTTTCATGCATTCTTAGATGCCATGATTGAGTATGTGAATAAATAAAAATAAAAGCCCCAATTGGGGCTTTTATTTTTTATAGCAGAATGTAGTTAGACCGCACTAAAAAGTGGGAAAACACCAATCACTAATGCTGTACCCATTAACACCATACAAGTAATAAATGCCCACTTAAAAGTGAACTTTTGATGGTCTGCAAAATCGACTTTAGCAAGACCGCATAACAAGTAAGTTGATGGAACAAGTGGTGATAATAAGTGTACAGGTTGGCCTACAATAGAAGCACGTGCAATCGCTTCTGGGCTAATACCATAATGTGAAGCAGCTTCAGCAAGAATAGGTAATACACCATAGAAGAATGCATCATTTGACATAAAGAAGGTCAATGGCATGCTTACGAAAGCTGTAATCGGTGCGAGATATGGGCCCATACTTGCCGGAATCATTGCGACAAATTCTTTAGACATTGCTTCAACCATGCCTGTGCCAGATAAGATACCTGTAAAAATACCTGCCGCAAAAATTAAACCTACAACAGCCAAGATGCTATCTGCATGCATAGCGATACGCTTTTTCTGCATATCAACATCAGGGTAGTTGATGAGCATTGCAATACAGAACGCCAGCATGAATAACACTGACATAGGTAAAATACCTTTGATCAATGCAATCATAAGAAGAATGGTGAGCACCATATTTACTTTACGTAAATGTGGACGAGTCGCTTCTGGATCTTTTGAAACAGTAATGTTGTCGCCATGATGACTTTCAAGCTCAATCACGCCTAAACGTTTTTGCTCATATCGACCATATAAATATGCCAAGAAGAATAACCAGCCAATACTAATCACCATTGGAAGGATCATTGGTACAAAAATATGGCTTGGATCAACTTGAAGCGCACTCGCTGCACGGGCAGTAGGGCCACCCCATGGTGTAAGGTTCATTACACCACTACATAACAACATAAGTGCTGTCATGATGAGTGTATTCATACCTAGGCGTTGATAGAGAGGGAGCATTGCTGCTACACAAATCATATATGTCGTTGAGCCATCACCATCAAGAGAAACTAAGGTAGTTAAAAAAACGGTCCCTAATGTAATTTTTAGAGGGTCGCCTTTAACTTTTTTCAAAATCCATTTAACCGGAGGATCGAAAAGACCTGCATCGATCATTAAGGCAAAATATAAAATCGCGAATAATAACATTACGCCAGTAGGCGCAAGTTTTTTGATGCCTTCTAGCATCATTTCGCTGAGACCCTTAAGCTCAATATGACTTAAGCTTTCAAAGTAGTGACCAAGGCCCCAGGCGATAAGAGAAAAAATAAATGGGATAAGAATTAAAGCAATAATAGGGCTTAAACGTTTGGACATGATTAAATACATGAAGCATAAAATCATGCCAACACCAAGTAATGTCAGCATACAATCAATCCTTTGCCTTTAGTTTTACTGAACAAGTTTATTCAAAACTCTGACTTTGATTATTCTTATGAATTTTTATTAAAAAGACAAATAATATATTTAGTTTATTTGGTTAATATATATTCACTTGGAAAGGTATATTCTGTAGAAATACTGAACATATATATTAATGGTATAGTCTATTTATAATATATGGCACTTATTATAAGAACTTATAAAGCCTTTATCATATTTAAAATTATCATGTATTTTTAGAATTTATATTTAGTTTGAATGCTGAAATGAGAAGTATACCCATTTACAATGCTTGTAATGCTTACGTTACACAAGAAACAGGAAGCTGTAAATTCTTTTATATGCAATTTTTTATTTCTATTAAATTAAAAATTTTATTTTAATGAATGAGTTAATTTATATATTTGAAAATATGATTAAGATAATAAATTAAACTTTTAATATAAATATATTTAAAATAACTGTTAGTTTAAAAGAGATATATTGTATTAAAAAATATCCTGCTTTGATTAGCAGGATATTTTGCACCAAAATAAATCAATTTTCATCTGATGGAGGTTGTAAATCAGATTTTTCTAATACGCGGGTTACTAATAACTGATCAATTTTAAAATGGTCTACATCGACGACTTCAAATTTATAACCACCGAATTCTACAAAATCTGCTGGACGAGGAATTTTGCGTAAACGGTACATCATAAAGCCTGCTAGTGTTTCATAATTTTCGTCATCAGGCATTTCATCAATTTCAAGCGCGTGCTTAAGATCTTCAATAGGTGTACTACCATCGATCAACCAAGAGTTATTATCGCGTTTAATAATTTGCTGTTCTTCTTCAATAGGGGTAACCCAGTCACCCATAACGGTAATCATGATATCACTTAGTGTAATTACACCAACCACAAGCGCATATTCATTAATTACAACGGCAAACTTTTCTTTTGTTGAACGGAAGCGATCCAGCAATTCTGATAGTGTTAATGTATCTGGTATCATCAGAACATTACGAATAGTAGATTCATTTAACTGTGTAGGTGATTGATTATTTAAAATACGAACCAGAAAGTCTTTTGCATCTACATAACCAATGACCTGATCAATATTTTCATTACACACCAAAAATTTAGAATAAGGATATTCTGCCAGTTTTTGTCGAATGCTGTCTTCGTGTTCATTTAAAGTAAAGTAAACAACATTTTCACGCGTGGTCATACTTGATGGCACTGTGCGTTCTTCAAGTTCAAATACATTTTCAATAAAGTGATGTTCTTGTTTCTGAAGTACGCCTGCTTGGGCACCAGCATCCATAACTGCTGAAATATCATCAAAAGTTATATTGTCTTCACGTGTTGTATTTACTTTAAATAAGCGGAATAACAAGTTTGCAATTGCGTTGATTCCCCAAGCTAAAGGCTTACAGATTTTAATAAAAATCTGAATAGGGTTAATGACACTAATTGCGATTTTTTCAGGTGCAATCATAGCCAAGCGTTTTGGCATGAGATCGGCAAATAAAATAAATAAAGAAGTTACCAAAGTGAAAGATAGGGCAAAACCAATCGTTTGTGTCCAAGGACCTTGGTAAAAGCGGTCAACTAAGTTGACAAAGAAAGGACGAAATGCAGCTTCACCCAAGATACCGCCTAAGATTGCGACAGCATTTAGGCCAATTTGGGATGCTGCAAAAAAGTCTGCAGATTGTTCTTGTAAATCAAGTACCTGTTGAGCACGTTCTTCGCCAGCTTCGGCCAAAATTTTTAACTTTACTTTTCTGGCACCAGCTAGAGCGATTTCAGTTAAAGATAAAAAGCCTGCTGCGATGATGAGCAGTACGATGATAATGATATTTTGAAAGAGACTCACAAATCACCCGAGGATCATCATTATTATGACTATGTTTTAACACAAAAAAGCGCTGAGGTAATCAGATTGATTGCTCAGCGCTTAAGATAATGTTGGAAAGAGACAATTAAATTAAAATTTATTTAATAGTGGGAAAATTGTGAATTATTAGTTAGAAACTCACGATTTTCCTCTTCGATCATTTGGCGAGCAACGAATAGGATAAGTTGGCGTAACCAGCGATGAGCTGGATGATGGTGTAATAGAGGACACCATGCCATTTTAAGTTCGAACTCAGGAATATAAAACGGTGGATCTTTAATGACTAATTTTGGATTTTGTGCTTGCAAGCGCGCCATTCGAGTTGGAAGTGTTGCAATCAAGTCAACGTTTTGAGCAAGCAATGCTGGCATTTGATAGTGACGCGTAAATACAGAAATTTTACGACGTTGACCAATACGTTCTAATGCTTGATCAATCCAGCCTAGGCCACCTTGTTTATCTGGGTTTACCCCAAAACCAACACCCATACCAGTTTTAGATACCCAAATATGTTGAGCATCTAAATAGCTTTTTAAATTTAAATGAGTAACAGCAGGGTGTTTGTCATTTAAAATACAGCTAAAGCTATCACGCCAAACTAAAACTTGGTGGAAACTTTGTGGTATTTCATTGAAGCGGTTAATAGCTAAATCAACTTTACCTTGTTCCATGTCTCTATATGACACATCACTTGGTGTAAGAAAATCGAGTACAACGTTTGGTGCTTCAGAACGTAGGGCTTTAACAAGACGCGGGACTAGGGTCGCTTCTGCATAGTCAGAAGTCATAATACGGAAAACGCGATTACTGGTATAAGGGCGAAATTCGGTACGCGGTTCCAGAATCATGGAAAGATCAGAAAGGGCATCACGAATACGTGGTTGTAATTCAAGTGCACGTTCTGTCGGTGTCATCCCTTCAGATGAACGGATCAGGAGAGGGTCATTAAATAAATTACGCAAACGGCGTAAAATATTACTCATGGCAGGCTGAGTAACACCAAGCTGTTCGGCTGCGCGCGTAACGTTTTTTTCACGAAGAAGAACATCAAGATATATTAATAGATTAAGATCTACCCGCTCCAGATTCATAAAAAAAATACCGAAAATAAAACCCTAAAATTGTTTCAAATTATGCCATATTTAAAGAACATTGTGTGAAAAAATGATGAGAAAAACGACATTTTTTGTTGAAATTAAGTATGCCTCAAAAGCGCCTCAAATGCTCTATTTTGTTATCTTTGATCTGTTTTTATATTTGTGGTTAGGGAAGAAATATTTTTAATTAATATTTAGTATTGTTCTAGCATGTTGATTGACTTTTTTCATTGGCAAAAGTCGCCTAATTTACAATTGACTTTTAACACTAAAAATGAATGGAAAAATCTCAAAAATTGTATAAAAATAAAACTTGGAGAGTTTTTTGATCAAAATACTATACTCCTTTAGGATTATTTTGTTTTTATAAACAAAGTGTTATGTTTTTTAGTTTTACTTATAATATCGATTTATTGGTATATTTTTTAAATAAATACTGAAGATTAACCAAGGATATTGGATTAATTGATTGGCTAAGTCTAAGCTGTGTACATGAAGAAGCAGCTGGTGTCATAAGAAATTTAAGTAACATGACTCTAGGCTTCGATCGATGAAATCCTAAAATGAATACAGGACAATATCATGACTACATATCAAACAGCGATTGATGCAGTACGTGAATTAAAATCAAAATTCGGCAACACTTGGGCAGACATTAGCCCAGAAGATGCTGCTCGTATGCAACTTCAAAACCGTTTCAAAACAGGTTTAGATATTGCTAAGTATACAGCTGCGATTATGCGTCGTGATATGGCTGAATACGATGCTGATTCAAGCAAATATACTCAATCATTAGGTTGCTGGCATGGTTTCATCGCTCAACAAAAAATGATTGCTAACAAAAAATACTTCGGCACTACTAGCAAACGTTATATCTACCTTTCTGGTTGGATGGTTGCTGCACTTCGTTCAGAATTCGGTCCACTTCCTGACCAATCTATGCACGAAAAAACTTCAGTACCTGCTTTGATCGAAGAAATCTACACTTTCTTACGTCAAGCTGATGCAAAAGAATTAAATGACTTATTCCGTGCTTTAAACAAAGCAAAAGAAGCGGGTGACTCTGCGAAAGTAGCTGAAATCACAGCTCAAATCGACAACTTCGAAACTCACGTTGTGCCAATTATTGCGGACATCGATGCTGGTTTCGGTAACGAAGAAGCAACTTACTTACTTGCTAAGAAAATGATCGAAGCTGGTGCTTGTGCGCTTCAAATCGAAAACCAAGTATCTGATGCAAAACAATGTGGTCACCAAGCTGGTAAAGTAACTGTTCCACATGCTGACTTCATCGCTAAGATCCATGCTCTTCGTTATGCATTCTTAGAATTAGGCGTAGAAGAAGGTGTTATCGTTGCTCGTACTGACTCTGAAGGTGCTGACCTTACTCAAAGCATTCCAGTAGTTAAAGAGCCAGGCGACATCGCATCTAAATATATTAGCTACTTAGACACTCAAGAAATTGATATCTCTGAAGCAACTGATGATGAAATCTTAATTAAACGTGATGGCAAGTTACACCGCCCAACTCGTTTAGCTTCTGGTTTATATCAATTCCGTGAAGGCACTCAGATTGACCGTGTTGTACTTGACTGTATCACTAGCCTTCAAAACGGTGCTGACTTACTTTGGATCGAAACTCCGACTCCAAACGTAAAAGAAATTGCACACATGGTTAACCGTGTTAAAGAAGTAGTTCCAAATGCGAAGCTTGTTTACAACAACAGCCCATCATTCAACTGGACTTTAAACTTCCGTCAACAAGCGTATGACCGTTGGGTTGCTGAAGGTAAAGATGTGTCTGCTTACGACCGTGCTAAATTAATGAGCGCTGAGTACGACAACACTGAATTAGCAGCTGATGCTGATGAAAAAATCCGTACTTTCCAAGCAGACGCTGCGCGTGAAGCTGGTGTGTTCCATCACTTGATCACACTTCCTACATACCACACTGCTGCTCTTTCTACTCACGAATTAGCACAAGGTTACTTTGGTGACCAAGGTATGTTAGCTTATGTTGCTGGTGTACAACGTAAAGAAATCCGTGGCGGTATCGCATGTGTGAAACACCAAGCAATGGCTGGTTCAGACATCGGTGATGACCACAAAGAAATCTTCGCTGGTGAGAACGCACTTAAAGCTGGTGACGATTCTAAAAACACAATGAACCAATTCTCAGCTCACTAAGAATTGACTTCATAAAAAACCGCTCAAATGAGCGGTTTTTTTGTTTATATTGAAAAAAATTATTAGTCTTCTTTTTTCAACACATAATGTTCAGCCAAAGAACCTTCAACTTTTTTACCTTCCATGTCTAAAGCAGTCGCTGTATTTTCACCAATAAAGAATTTACGGTTTTGAGCTTTATCATCTAAGGTAATAACAGAAGTATTGTCTTTATCGAAAGCAAACTTACCATGTGTTTCAAATGGGTTTGTATCGCCTTTACCTAAATAAGTTTCAGTCAACTCATAAGTTTTATCATCTTTTAATTTTAATTCGGTTTTAATGCCTTCACAGTCTGCACATGGAAGTGTTCCTTTATATTTGCCATTCCAATCTAGTGAGTTCTCTGCTGTATGTTCAGTATCTACAGCAACAGCATTACTTGCTTCAGTAGTTTGCGCTGGGGTAGACGCGTCAGAAGTTGTCTCTGTTTTATTTTCGTGTTTATTACATGCGACAAGAAGAGTACTCATAAGTGCAATTGCTAATAATGATTTTTTCATAATGACCAAAACCTCAAAATAAAAATAAAAAGTAGTTAAAGCCTAGGAAAAAATAAAAGAAAATAAAAGCGTTACTATGTTGCTTAATTTTATCAAAAGGTAAAGTGAATACTTGTTGGACGCTTTGAAATAGTAATTTTTAAATTAACTTGGTGGGGTAGAGGTATCCATTTAAGTCATTTAATGGATACCTTTTTTAAATTATGGCTGTGCAGAAACGCCACCTAGAGAGTCACATGCTGCTTTATAAAGTTCATACTGCTTCTTTACCACTTCATCTAAAGGCATAGCGAATAATTCTTCACCTTCTTTATAGCTTTCTACATAAGAGGTCGCTTTATCTTTACTCACCGCTAAAGTTTGTTGGTAATAAGAGTTGATAGAGCTTGTAGGCATTTCACTTGTTTCAACATTTTTACATTGAAAATTATTTAATAGTTTTTCTGCACGTTTGACCTCACTAGATTGGCCAAAAATACACCCAGTTAAAAATACAAAAGGTACTAACACGAAAAAGATTTTCATGGAAAAAATTTATAAGAGCGAGGATGGGCGCTATTGTATAAATAATTCCATGCTTTACTGTGGTTTTATGTTAGACATTGCTTGTTTTTTAACTCATTAAAATAAAAAAATTGTTTCTAAGTTTGTAATGACCTCTTTTTGTATTTGGTGCATATTTTGCTTATTAAAAAAGCCATTATTAAAAATGAGCCAAAATGAATCGGATTCAACAATTTTCTCAGAGTTCTTCAGCACCATTTTGGTATGCCCAATTAGAGCTTGGTTTCTGTTTTAAAAATTCTCGCACCATAATGAGTCATCGAAAGCATTATGGCCCTGTTCGGGTGCAAAAAATGCTTTGGCCAGAAAAAACAGGAGTTTGCCACGCAATTATTGTGCATCCACCAGCAGGAATTGCAGGAGGTGATCATCTTACTTTCCAAATTGAAACAGCAGAGCAGGCACATGCGGTGATTACCACGCCTGGAGCTGGGAAATGGTATAGAACCAACGGCAAACAAGCTTTTCAGCATATTTATTTGACTGTAAAAAATGACTCTATTTTAGAGTGGATGCCACAAGAAATGATGTTGTTCGATGGTGCTGTAGCACACTCGGAAACACATATTCACCTTGAACAAACAGCAAGTTTTATTGGATGGGATATGCTGGTGTTGGGCCGACAGGCTCGGGCTGAAAATTTCGTTCAGGGAAGTTATCACAATCAGTTTAAGTTATGGCGTGAAAATAAATTATTAGTTGCCGATACTTTGTATTTTGAAGGTGGAGATCGCTGGTTAAGCTCATGTTTAGGTATGAATAATCAAGCCGTGATGGCAAGTTTCTGGGCTGTACCTCCTGAGAAATTCCGTTCTTCATTTCATTTAGAACAACATGTTGAACTCATCCGTGAACTCATTATGCGTATGGATGTGCCTGTGACTTTGACGTTACTAGAAGATGTACTGTGTGCACGTTTTTTAGGAAATGATGTGCGACATTGCCAGGATGCTTTTGCGGCTATAAGAGCAAGACTAAGACGTTATTGGTTTGATTTAGATGAGGAATTCCCAAGAATTTGGAAAACCTAATTTACGTTAAATTGCGTATTTTAAAAACGATTAAAACAAGTATGCTGCTTTTGAGCACGCATTTTGCTTAAAGAAAACTAGATGCTATTAGGAAAGAGATATGGAACTCAATCCAACAGAAAAAGACAAGTTACTCATTTTTACCGCAGGCTTGGTGGCTGAGCGTCGTAAAGCGCGAGGTTTAAAGCTGAATTATCCAGAAGCAGTTGCATTTATTTCCGCAGCCTTACTGGAAGGTGCGCGAGATGGAATGACGGTCAGTGATTTGATGCATTACGGTACTACCTTATTAAAGCGTGAAGATGTCATGGATGGCGTAGCGGAAATGATTGCTGAGGTTCAGGTCGAAGCAACTTTTCCTGATGGTTCGAAATTAGTCACTGTTCATCAGCCAATCGTATAAAAGGAACGCTTATGATCCCCGGCGAAATCATTACTCCAGAGGCTGACATTGAACTAAATGTTGGACGAGAAACTTTAAAAGTTGTGGTGGCTAATCTTGGCGACAGGCCTATTCAAGTCGGTTCACATTTTCATTTTTATGAAGCGAATGATGCACTACAGTTCGACCGTGAAGTAGCAAAGGGTTTTCGCTTAAATATTGCAGCGGGTACCGCAATACGTTTTGAACCAGGGCAAAGCCGAGAAGTGGAACTTGTTGCTTTAGCTGGTAAGCGAGAAGTATATGGTTTTGCAGGCCGAGTCATGGGTAAGTTGGATTAAACATAACAACCATAATGAAAGATATGAGTAAAAAATTATGAAAATGTCACGTCGTGCATATGCTGAGATGTTTGGTCCAACGGTCGGTGATCGTATTCGCCTAGCTGATACAGAGCTTTTTATTGAGGTTGAACAAGATTTAACGACCTATGGTGAAGAAGTTAAATTTGGTGGCGGAAAAGTTATTCGTGACGGGATGGGGCAATCACAGCTTTTAGCTGATGAAGTTGCTGACACAGTCATTACCAATGCTTTAATTGTGGATTGGTGGGGAATCGTAAAAGCTGATGTTGGCTTAAAAAACGGCCGAATCTGGAAAATAGGGAAAGCTGGAAATCCCGATATTCAACCTGACATTACCATCCCTTTAGGGGCTGCAACAGAAGTGATTGCGGGTGAAGGGCAAATTTTAACGGCAGGTGGTATTGATACTCACATTCACTGGATTTGTCCTCAGCAAGTTGAAACCGCGCTGATGTCGGGTACAACAACAATGGTTGGCGGCGGTACAGGACCTGCGGCAGGTACTTCGGCAACGACAGTGACTCCAGGTCCTTGGCATATTGCGACCATGTTGCAGGCGATTGATGATTTGCCTATGAATATTGGACTGTTAGGCAAAGGTAATTTGAGTTTGCCAGACCCAATTCGAGAGCAAATTAAAGCTGGGGTAATTGGGTTAAAACTACATGAAGACTGGGGCTCAACACCAGCAGCGATTGATAACTGTTTGAGTGTGGCAGACGAGTACGATGTACAGGTTGCGATTCATACGGACACTTTAAATGAAGGTGGTTTTTTAGAAGAAACGCTGGCAGCTTTTAAAGATCGTACTATTCATACCTACCATACCGAAGGTGCGGGTGGTGGACATGCTCCAGATATTTTAAAAGCAATTGGGCAAAGTAATGTGTTGCCATCTTCAACTAATCCAACGCGACCTTATACCATTAATACCATTGATGAGCATTTAGATATGCTCATGGTTTGCCATCATTTGGACCCTGCAATTGCTGAAGATATTGCTTTTGCGGAAAGCCGTATTCGCCGTGAAACCATTGCTGCCGAAGATATTCTGCAAGACTTAGGTGCTATTGCCATGATGTCTTCTGACTCTCAAGCAATGGGTCGTGTGGGTGAGGTAATTTTACGTACTTGGCAAACTGCCCACAAAATGAAAATTCAACGTGGCCCTTTAGAAGGTGATAACGAGTTTCATGATAATAATCGAGTTAAACGCTACATTGCCAAATATACAATTAACCCAGCAATTACCCATGGTTTAAGTCATGAAATTGGTTCAATCGAAGTCGGGAAACTTGCTGATTTAGTGTTATGGAAGCCAGCCTTTTTTGGTGTGAAACCCTCCATGATTATTAAAGGTGGCATGATTGCAGCGGCACCTATGGGTGACATTAATGCCTCTATTCCGACTCCTCAACCCGTGCATTACCGTCCAATGTTTGGCGCCTATCCGCGTGGTGTGCATAACACTTGTATTACCTTTTTATCTCAAGCAGCCATTGATGAAAAAGTTGCTGAAAAGTTAGATCTTAAAAAGCTAATTAGCCCCTGTAAAAATACGCGTGAAATTACTAAAGCGGATATGAAACATAATACATATTGTCCAGTTATGCATGTGCATCCAGAAACTTATGAAGTAAGAGCAGATGGTGAACTATTAACTTGTGAACCTGCTGACGTATTACCAATGGCTCAGCGTTATTTCTTGTTTTGATAAGTTTTATTGAAATGATTTTGTTTTATGAATTTATACATATGAACTGAATAAAGGAGAGAAAAATTAAATGAAAATCTATACCCAACGTCTTGAAGATATTTCTCCTGATCAGACATTTGAAACGGTTGAACTAACTTTTGATACCCGTCAAAAATCACGTTTTCGAGCGGCCTTGGCAAGTGGCGTAGATATTGGAGCTGATTTGCCGCGTACTGGAATTTTGCGTAGTGGTTCGTATATTGCAACCCAAGAGGGTGATGTATTACGTGTTGACGCAAAACCTGAACGTTTAATGCAAGTTAGTGCTAAAACCGATTTTGATTTACTTAAAGCTGCCTATCACTTAGGTAATAGACATGTACCATTAATGCTCACACCTACAGCTTTGTATTTTGAGCCTGATCATGTGCTTGCAGAAATGGTAGAAGGATTGGGGCTTACGGTGACAGAAACAGATCATCCTTTTGAACCTGAAAGCGGTGCCTATGCTCAACATAGTCATGACCATCGCTTAAGCCCAATCAAAGCTTTACACCATGTCCATTCATAATGCTGCGCAATTACTGCAATTGCTGACACTGTCTTCAACGGCACTGCCAGTTGGAGCGTATTGTTATTCACAAGGCGTGGAAACAGCCATCGATATTGGCTTAATACACGATGAAAGCTCAGCAATTGCTTACTTTGAAGAAGTTCTTGAAATGCTTTTAGTACGGTTTGAGCTACCGGTACTCAAACGTCTTATGCAACATTATGATGAACCAGATGAGTTCCTGACTTGGGCAAATTTATATAAGGCGAGTCGAGAAAGTAAAGAGCTTTTGGCTGAATCGCAGCAGTTGGCATTTTCTTTAAATGCATGGATTAAAGATGTTTTAAAAAAAACGGTTGAGGTTAAAAAGCAGTTTGGTTTTGTGCCTGTCTATGCGCAGCTTTGTGGGCGTTTAGAGCTTAAAGAAGAGGATGTGCTTACCGCTTATACTTTTACTGTTTTAGAAAATCAGGTTTTGGCAGCAGTAAAAACGGTTCCATTGGGACAAATGGCTGGGCAAAGAATTTTATGGCACTTGCATGGTTTAGTACCAGAGGCAGTACAGAAAGCTTTGAAACTTAATGATGAACAATTAAGCAGCGCTTTACCTCGTTATGCCATGCTGAGCATGAAACACGAAACACAATATTCACGGTTATTCAGATCTTAAGTTTAGGAAAAAAGGATAAAAATCATGACAGAACGTAGCCCGTTAAGAGTTGGAATTGGTGGACCAGTAGGTTCGGGTAAAACAGCCCTTACGCTTAACTTATGCCGTGCCTTGCGTGATAAATACAATATGGCTGTAGTGACAAACGATATTTATACCAAAGAAGACTCAAACTTTTTAACCCGTAATGAAGCGATGTCGCCAGATCGTATTGTGGGTGTGGAAACA
Source organism: Acinetobacter nosocomialis (assembly GCA_025736915.1). Taxonomy (GTDB): domain Bacteria; phylum Pseudomonadota; class Gammaproteobacteria; order Pseudomonadales; family Moraxellaceae; genus Acinetobacter; species Acinetobacter nosocomialis_A. Next base: position 3,028,312 of record CP107049.1, read on the forward strand.
GGTGGTTGCCCACACACAGCAATTCGTGAAGATGCCTCAATTAACTTGGCTGCGATTGATGATCTATGCGAAAAATTTGATGGCTTAGAGCTTATTATTATTGAAAGTGGTGGTGATAATTTAGCTGCTACATTTAGCCCAGAGCTCTCTGATTTAACTTTATATGTGATTGATGTAGCAGGTGGTGAAAAAATCCCTCGTAAAGGCGGGCCGGGTATTACCAAGTCAGATTTACTGATTATTAATAAAACTGACCTTGCGCCAATGGTTGGTGCAAACCTTGATGTCATGGACCAAGATGCGAAACGCATGCGCGGGGAAAAGCCATTCTTATTTTCAAACATGAAAACACAAGATGGTCTTGAACAAATTATTCAATTTATTGAGAAACAAGGGCTGTTTAAGGCTTAAGGAGTAACTATGAACTTCATTAAGAAATGGGGCATTGGGCTCCTTAGCATGTTACCAGCATTAGCCATGGCACATCCGGGACATGATCATGCACATTCAGGCTTTATGGCAGGTTTTATTCACCCTTTTACGGGGCTTGATCATTTAGTGATGGCTTTGGGTTTTGGTATCTTGTTATGGTCAGCCGCTAAACAATGGAAAATTGCTGGTGTCATTACACTAAGCATTACTTTGATTGTAGGTTTTTTAGTAGGTGCTCAAGGTTTAGTGCCAGCCAGTATTGCTGAATACGGCATTATTGCTTCTTTGATTGTTACAGCGATTGCATTATGGACAAAATCAAATTGGATTTTGCCTATTGCTGCTGCATTACTCGCAAGCTTTCATGGTATAGCGCATGGTGTTGAACTCGCACATGCGGGACATATTGCTGCATTAGTAGCTGGTATGGTTACTGGTATGGCACTTATCTATTGCTGTGGCTTAGCACTAGGTGCTGTGTTTACGCGATATGTACCTTATGGCAAAAAGATTGTGGGTACTTGCGCAGCAATTGTTGCAGTCATTAGTTTAAGTTAATTAAAAACTTGCAGAAAAAGGTAGCTTTAAGCTACCTTTTTTGATTTGCAAAATAAAATGTGTGTGCATAAAAATATTTATACTGTTTTTACAGCGATGGTTATCTTTTATAGTGGAGATGTTCAGGCCTATGATTTTTTTCAACTAGAAAGTGATGATTCTGCTTTATTAAATACAGATCAGTTGTTAGATCAATCAGATTTAAACTTGGAACAAAGGCGTTTAGCTATTGAGCATGATGATGAAATTAATAACTATAATGTGCTTAAAAACGAATTTTATTCAAATGAGCGTTGGGTGATTTATAATTATACAGCCTATGATACGGGGCAACTTCACAGCAAAAGCATCACTGGTTTAACGAATCATATTAATATTCAAGATTTATCCATTTCAGTTGGGTATGGAGTTAACTATAGTGTTAATCCAAGACTGAAAATTGGTTATGAATATATTTCGAGTTTTCCTTACGATCGAGGTCAACTCATACGATTTTTTACGATCTATCTATTCTGAAATACAAAATTAAAATAATCGAATTCAAATAAATAGATCAGGTAAAGTAATTCGCCATAAAATGCTAAATGATTAAATTTTCTGATAAAGCCCAGCGTGGACTGTACCTGCCTTAGTTGTTTTCACCTGTTGCCATGATGCAGGAAGGTGAAGCTGAGATAAATCTCGGTCAGCCTCAACATAAATGTATCCATTCTTTTTAATATGCAAATCTGCCAATTGAGCGAGCTCTTGCCATAGATCGAGACTATAAGGCGGATCTAAAAAAACTACATCAAATTGTTCTTTTAAGCGCGGTAATGCTTGTTGAGCAGTTGTATTGACTAAATGACAATTCTGCGCTTTTAAAAGCTGGATATTCTCTTTTAAAAATCGTGCTTGAGTCTTATCGGGCTCAATCATGTAAACAGATGCGGCACCGCGTGAAAGTGCTTCAAAGCCTAACGCACCAGAACCTGTACAAATATCGAGAACCTGAGCATTTTGAATGTCCCACATGAGCCAGTTAAATAACGTTTCACGAACACGATCTGGGGTAGGTCTTAAGCCCTCAATACTGGCAAATGGTAAAACTCGTCTTTTCCATTCGCCCCCAATAATGCGTAATTGATTTTTCATTATTCATCGATCTCATTTGTAGCAGGGCGAGCAGGAGCAGTTTGTGGAGCAGATGTTGCTGCTGTGGTAGTTGTAGCAGCTGCTGGAGTAGAGCTAGCAGTTTCGCCTCCACTTGGAAGCTCGCCCGGTTTAATTCCGGCTGTCATAAGGCCGCCATTAACTTGATGGTTGGCTGGACGAATCGGATTTTTATTGCGGGTTAATAACCAGTAATCAAATATCGGCTTAGCAAGTTGAGCTGCGGAACCACCATGACGACCATTTTCCCAAATGACAGCAATAGCAATTTCAGGTTTATCGGCAGGTGCAAACCCAACAAAAAGACCATGGTCAAGTTGGCGTTCACTAAGCGCAGCTTCGTTGTAGCGTTTACCTTGTGCAATACTCTTAACCTGTGCAGTACCTGTTTTTCCGGCAATTTGATATAGCGATGTACGGATACCACGTCCAGTACCTGATTGAATTACATCAATCATGGCCTCTCGCATTTTTACCCAGTCTTCGTCTGTACCGTTGAAATTAATTTTTCCATCAGGTGCATTACGGACTGTAAATGGTTTTGCACCATGAGATGCACGTAAAACATGTGGAACTACATGTGAGCCGTGATTCGCTGTAATAGCGGTTGCCATTGCAAGTTGTAATGGGGTTGCAGTAAATGCACCTTGACCAATACTCACGGAAATTGTTTCACCTTTCATCCATTTGGTTTTGCGTGTACGCATTTTCCATTCAGGACTTGGATATAAACCTTCACTTTCACTTGGTAAGTCGACACCTGTTTTTTGACCAAAGCCAAATTGGCGCATCCATTGGTTCATCTGGTCGATGCCCATTTGATTTGCCAAAATATAAAAATAGGTATCGCAAGACATGATAATGGCTTTGTGCATGTTCACGATGCCATGACCAGTTTTTTTCCAGTCACGGAATTTGTGAGAGTCGCCAGGTAAATGGAAATAACCTGGGTCAGAAATAGCAGTAGACCAGTCGACAATACCATAATGTAAACCACCCATCGCTTCCATTGGTTTAATGGTCGAACCAGGAGGGTATGCCCCTTGAACAGCACGGTTATAAAGAGGTTGGTCGATGTTGTCACGTAGCGAGCTATAGTCTTTATGATTAATACCCGTCACAAATAAGTTTGGGTTAAAGCTTGGGCTTGAAACCAATGCAAGAATTTCGCCAGTACGTGGGTCTATCGCAACAATTGCACCACGGCGCCCCGCAAGTTGCTGTGATGCTACGACTTGTAAACCATAATCTAATGATAAGTACAGGTCATTACCACGAGTTGGGTCTTTACGTCCTAAATGACGCAATACATTACTATGAGCATCTGCTTCTACAGATTCATAACCCGGTGTTCCATGAAGTAAATCCTCGTAACTTTTCTCTACGCCGATTTTACCAATCAGGTTTGTTCCAGCGTATAAATCTTTATCAATACTTTTTAATTCTTTATCGTTAATACGGCCAACATATCCAATCACATGAGCAAACAATTCACCATGCGGATAATAGCGCGTCATTTGGGTTTCAATTCTAACCCCAGGGAATTTGTATTTAACTTCACTAAACTTGGCAATATTTGTCTCGGTTAAGTTTAGCTTAATTGCTACGCGTTCAGTTTTACGCGCCGTTTTAATACGACTTTTAAAACGGTCTACATCTTCTTGAGTAAGTTCTAAAATTGGTTGTAATTGTTCAATAACTGCATCAGGATCTTCAACGTCTGCCTTACTTAATGTTGCGGTAAAAACCGGGTAATTATCAGCAAGTAAAACCCCATTACGGTCATAAATATAACCACGAGCAGGGGGGAGCGGTTGTAAGCGAATACGGTTTTTATCCGACGCAGTCGAGAACTCATCGTAATGAAAAATTTGCAGATAAGCGTATCGGCTGGCCAATACCAATAGACAGATAATCACAAGACCTACGGCAAAAAATATACGACCTCGATAAATGCGCTTTTCTTGCTGGATATCTTTTAAAGGAAAGTGCTGTTTCATACGGATCGACTTAATGACATAGGGTGAGAAAAATAGCTGCTTATTCTAACGCAAGCGCAGTTAAAATATTGCATAATTTTCAAAGTTTCAGTGAAGAGGCAAATTGGCTTTTTTGACTTTGTAGACAACAAAATTGTAGAGTCTTGTATATAAGAAGCAAAATAATTCTGTTAAAGTCTCTCATTCAATAGAATAGGGTTGTTCTCACTATACGATTAGGGAAAATGGAGAAAATAATGAGAAAAATTTATCCCTTACTTGCAGTTTTGACAGTAAGCAGTTGGGCGCATGCTCAAGATTACTCATTTCTTCCAGAAGCAAAATTAGCAGATCATAAAGCAGCGACTTGGAATGTAGGCGCAGGTTTTACTCAAAAATTGTTACATCTCAATGGTGAGTGGGTAAATCCTTATGGAATTGCTTATGCAAAAGTTGGTGCATTTTTAAATGGTGATAAAACTGCCGGTGGACAAGTTGGATTTCGCTATCCTTACTACCTTACCGGAACAGATAAAAATGGTTACTATATTGGTTTTTATGCTGGACATCTTGATAGCAAATCGGTAGACGGAGAGTATAAATCTCGCTTAGGTGCTGGTGTCGATTTGGCATATGTATTGTTGAATTCAGAAAGAATTAGTACGTTTAGTGTGGGTATTGGAGCAGCTGAAAAATTAACTGACCAGAATGGAGCTGTTGCTGCCGATACGAAACCGCAAATACAATTTTCTTATTCTCTAAGTTTTGGTTTATAAAACAAAGCAGCTTATCGTTAACTCGCCATAAGCAGAGCACAAATAAATACGAGAGTCTTACATGTTAGAGTACGTCAGCGGATTGTGGCAGACCTTTTTACACAGACCTGATTTTTGGGCCGTTTTAAGTATCATTCCGGTCACTGCCTTTGTCACATGGGCACATGTGTGGATGGCTTTAAAAATGGTGTTTTACCCAATTAAATTTTGGGGATTTCACTTAGGTCCTTTGCCAGTCGGCTGGCAAGGTATTGTGCCACGTAAAGCAGGGCGTATCTCAGGAATTATTACCGATAATACTCTATCCAAGTTAGGTTCTTTGCGTGAGTTTTTAGAGGCAATGGACCCTGAAGACATGGCACGTATTATTGGCGAACAAGTCGGATTTGAACTTGAGCATTTGATTGATGAAGTGATGATCGATCGTAATGCAGTGCTTTGGGAAAATTTACCTTATTCGATTAAGCGCCGTATTTATGCTCAAGCGCATAAGCAGTTACCCGGTGTGCTAAGAGAATTAGTGACTGAACTGACCATGAATGTCGAGTCACTGGTTGATATGCGTGAAATGGTGGTGAGCCAAATGGAAGGTGACCGCCGTTTAATGGTACGTATGTTTTTAAAAGTTGGGCAAAAAGAAATCAACTTTATTTGGCATATTAGTGCTTTAATCGGGATGTTCTTCGGTATTTTTCAGATGGTTGTCTGGTTCGTTGTGCCGTGGCATTGGACTGTACCGTTTTGGGCATCTATTTGGGGCTTTTTAACCAACTGGATTGCAATCTGGATGGTATTTAACCCAATCGAGCCGCATTACATTCGTTATCCGCAAATTTTTAGATTAACAAAAGATCGTAAGTTCCCTTGGATTGTGCCTGTTTTACGGATTGGTACCTATAATTTCCAAGGTGCTTTCATGAAACGTCAAGAAGAAGTCTCTGAAGTCTTCTCTAGTGTAGTGACAGAAGATCTGATTACGTTAAAATCGATTATGACAGAAATGATGTATGGTCCACGCAAGGACAAAACACGTCGTATTGTTAAACGTCATATTAACGAAATCATGGAAACTCCACTTGTTCGAACATCTTTACAGCTTTCTTTGGGTCCAAGAGAGTACGCAAGATTAAAGACGGACTTGATTGATCGTTCAATTGAAATTACGATGGGACCCGTATGTGACCCTGCACTGAATGCAAGCCGGGCACAGAAGATTTTTCAAATGTTTAAAGAGCGTATTCGTGAACTAACACCAAAAGAGTTTCAGAATTTGTTACGTCCAGCATTCCAAGAGGACGAGTGGATTCTTATTGTACTAGGTGGGGTAACCGGATTTATTGCTGGTACAATACATTTGTTTGTGGCTTTCTTATAATTCGAAGTCGGGCAGGATCTATTGAAGATCAACGAAATTAAATCTGCCGGACCTCACATTCATTGTTTTAAATGAGGATGTTTTTTATGCGCATTATCTTACTCGGACCACCTGGGGCAGGCAAAGGGACTCAGGCTCAGTTGATCTGTAAGCGCTACAATGTCCCACAAATTTCAACCGGTGATATGCTCCGTGCTGCGATTCGTGAAGGTACTGAATTAGGTTTAAAAGCTAAAAGTGTAATGGAATCTGGCGGTTTAGTTTCAGATGAACTCATTATCGGTTTAGTAAAAGAACGTATTGCTCAACCTGACTGTGCAAATGGCTGCATTTTCGATGGTTTCCCACGTACTATTCCTCAAGCAGAAGCATTGGAAAAAGAAGGCATCAGCATTGATCATGTGATCGAAATTGATGTGCCTGACGAAGAAATCGTAAAACGTCTTTCTGGCCGCCGTCAGCACCCAGCTTCTGGTCGTGTTTACCACACTGTATACAATCCACCTAAAGTGGAAGGTAAAGATGACGAAACTGGTGAAGATCTTGTTCAACGTCCAGATGACCAAGAAGAAACAATCCGTAAGCGTCTAGCGTCTTATCATACTGAAACAGAGCAATTAGTTGGTTTCTACCAAGGTCGTGCTGCTTCTGGTGAAAATGCGCCAACTTATGACAAGCTTGATGGCTTGCGTACTATCGAAGATGTACAAAAAGATTTGTTCAACATCTTAGACAAATAATTTAATATTATTTGTGATAAAGAGCCCTCTTTGTGAGGGCTCTTTTCTTTCATTAAGTGCGGGAGAACGATATGAAAATCATTTTGATTTTAGTGGTATTGCTGAGTCTGGCACTATTGTTATTTTTACTATATCAAAGTCAAAAAATGCTGCGTCATGTGCAGAAACAACAGGCTTTGGAAAATAAAAAGAATGGACGAGAACGTCAACTACATCCGAAATTACAGCAGATTAAGAAACCTCAGGATTAACTGAGGTTTTTTGTTGGAATCGTTTTTATTGCGCCAAATTCAAAGCGGTCTGGCCAGTTACATACATCGGAAACGACACACTCTGAACATTTTGGTTTACGTGCGATACAGCAGTAACGGCCATGTAATATCAACCAATGGTGTGCATCTATAATAAATTCTTTCGGAATTACCTTAACTAGGCGATGTTCAACTTCGAGAACATTTTTGCCTACTGCTAAGCCGGTTCGATTTCCCACACGAAAAATATGTGTGTCGACAGCCATAGTCGGTTGTCCGAATGCTGTATTTAAAACCACATTAGCTGTTTTACGTCCTACGCCTGGTAGAGCTTCCAAGTCTTTTCTGTTGCTTGGAACCTCACCGTTAAATTGTTCCATTAAAATTTTACAGGTCTTAATGACATTTTCAGCTTTCGCGTTATAAAGGCCGATGGTCTTTATATATTCTTTTAAGCCGTCTACACCTAAGTTATAGATTTTTTCAGCAGTATTGGCGACAGGATAAAGCTTATCTGTTGCTTTGTTTACGCTAACATCGGTCGCTTGTGCCGATAACATGACGGCAATTAATAATTCAAAAGGTGATGAATATTTTAATTCGGTTTCTGGAGAAGGTCTTTGTTCACGAAGGCGTTCAAAGAAAATTTGAATCTGCTTTTTCGTCATGTTTTTGACGGCCATTCAGACCTCCTGTAATTGAATGAGTTGCTGTTGTAGTTCATCAAGTTGAAGACGTTTTTTCGCATCTTCTCGAACACTGAGCTGCTTTTCCAACTTTTTAATTTGTGTGCGAATTTTAGCTAATTCAATCGTAGTTTTCGCATCATTTACAATTGCTTCTTTTGGCTTCTCAATGAGCTGAATTGAAGGCAAATCGTCAAGTGCTTGAGAGAACTGTGCAAAAAGTTGGGTATCAATTTCAGCACGTACTACAGGTCCTTTACGATGTATACGACGTTTCTCTTCACGTTGAATATGCGCGTAGTAACGTTGTCTTAAATCATCTTGCTCTGCAATGCGCTGTTGTTCGTTCGGTAAAGCTTGAGTGTCTTCGACCAGATCAATACAGTCAACTGGGCAGGGTGGAATACATAACTCACAACCTGTACATAGATCAGTCAAAATCGTATGCATAAGCTTACCACTACCAATAATGGCATCTACAGGGCAGGCATTAATACATTTTGTACATCCGATACATTCGTCTTCGCGAATAATCGCTTTCATGCGTTGCGGGCGTCCATCTGCTTGTATGGGCCAAACACTTGTTTCAGCAGGTAACGACGAGCGGTTTAATAATTTTGCGAGCGCATCGGCCACTGGCTGTCCACCAGGAATACATTTATTTGCTTCTTCACCTTCAGCAATGGACTTTGCGTAAGGTAGACAGCCGTCACGGTGTCCACACAAACCACATTGTGTTTGTGGTAATAACGCATCAATCTCGCGTATGAGAGAAATAGATGGATTCATAGAGGAAAATAGCTTGCTTAAAACGATGCGATAATGAAGAAAAACCTAAGTAAGGTCAATGGATTTTAACGAATTTATTGGCTTTTTGATTGACCTAAAATGTAGCTAATGTTGCACAATAATAGATCAATAAAAGTGAAAATATAAATGACTATTTCTGATTTTTAGGAAGTTTTTCTAAAATTAAGTTTATGATAATTAAGTAAAATAAAATAATTTAAAATAACTATTGTTAAAATTGATGGAAAGGGATTTAATATTTTGCTGCTAAATGATGCATTTTAAAATGTATTGCACCAATTTAATTCATTACTATGCTGAGGACCGTGCATTGAAATATAACAATCTGAATGAATTCCTGAATTACGTGCAAGCGCGTGATCCGCATCAACCTGAGTTTTTACAAGCTGTCGAAGAAGTCATGACAAGCTTGTGGCCATTTATTGAAAAAAATCCGGAATATGCAGAGCAGGGATTGTTAGAACGCCTAGTTGAACCAGAGCGTGTGATTCAATTTCGTGTTTCATGGATGGACGATCAAGGCCAGACTCAAGTTAACCGCGCTTTTCGCGTTCAATACAATTCAGCAATTGGTCCATTTAAAGGTGGAATGCGTTTCCATCCATCGGTCAACTTATCTATTTTAAAATTTTTAGGGTTTGAGCAAACTTTTAAAAACTCACTGACGACTTTGCCAATGGGTGGTGGAAAAGGTGGTTCAGATTTTAACCCTAAAGGTAAATCTGATGCTGAAATTATGCGATTCTGTCAGGCACTCATGATTGAGCTTTACCGTCATTTAGGTCCAAATACCGACATCCCAGCTGGAGATATTGGTGTGGGTGCGCGTGAAGTGGGGTATATGGCTGGCATGATGAAAAAACTCAGTAATGACACGGCATGCGTGTTTACTGGTAAAGGAATTTCATTTGGTGGTAGCTTAATGCGTCCGGAAGCTACAGGCTATGGTACGGTTTATTTTGCAGAAGAAATGCTAAAAACACGTGGGCTATCTTTTGCTGGTAAAACTGTTTCAGTATCTGGTTCTGGTAACGTTGCCCAATATGCGGCAGAGAAGGCAATGTTCTTAGGTGCGAAAGTGGTTACTTTATCGGACTCTAATGGCACAGTTTATTTAAAAAATGGCTTTACAGATGAGTTGCTAGCTGAAGTTATGGAACTCAAAAACGTTAAACGTGGCCGTATTTCGGAATTTGCTTCTAAGCATGGTTTTGAATATTTCGAAGGTAAAACACCTTGGCATATTCCTGTAGATATTGCTTTACCATGTGCAACACAAAATGAACTAACTGGTGAAGATGCTAAAACACTGATCGTCAATGGTGTCATTTGTGTAGCTGAAGGCGCTAACATGCCATCTACACTTGAAGCTGTTGAACATTTTATTGAAGCTAAGATTTTATATGCACCAGGTAAAGCATCTAATGCGGGTGGGGTAGCAACTTCTGGTTTAGAAATGTCTCAAAATGCAATACGTTTGGGCTGGACACATGCTGAGGTCGATGAACGTTTACATGCAATCATGAAAGACATCCATGCCAATTGTGTTAGATACGGTACTAAAGAAGACGGTACTGTGAACTATGTAGATGGTGCCAATATTGCGGGCTTTGTAAAAGTTGCTGATGCGATGCTTGCACAAGGTATTTATTAATTGTAGAAATAAAAAATCCGATGCAAAAGCATCGGATTTTTTTAGTCTAAAAATTATTTTTTAGGCTTTTTAACCATTTCTTGCTCTACAACCATATCTAACACATCTGCTTGGCTAGATTGATCTGCTGCTGGGTTTTTCACTTCAAAGCGTTTTACACGTAAGATTACGCGTTGGTTTGGATTGTGTTCAAAACCTTCGATTTGACCATAATATAATGACCAGTTTTTGTCGGCATAAGTTTTTACGCCTTTGTCATCATATTTAACTTCACGAACTTGCAAGCAAGTTTGTGGAGCAACACCCGTACAAGATTTAGTTTCTGGTGCTACTTCAAGGAAAACAGTTTTACCTTCAGACTGGTATTTTGCTTCAGGTGTCATTTTACCTGTGAAAGTATATTTCTGACCTTGAGCATCAACAATTGTCAATGTTGGTTGATCAGCATTTGTTGTATTAAGTTCGAATGGAATCGCACGTTTTTGGAACAGGCTGCTAGAGAATTGTTCCTGTTTCATTAAAGCAGGTTCACAAGCCATCATTGTTGACATGACATCAGCAGTTACGATGGTATTGTTTTCAACTTTCCAAGTAGTACCTTGGCGGTTACAACCTGTTGCGATAGATAAACGGTCGTTTGTGAAGTTAAGAACGATCGGCTTTTTAGTATTTTCAGGTTGGTATGACCATGAGTAATCAGTTAAAGCTTGAGTATTAGTTGCTTTTATACCTTGGAAAATATGCTTTTGACCTGCTTTATCTGTCACGCTTAAGATTACCTGACCATTGCTATTACTAATTTCGATTGGCAATTTTGCTTCACTAAAGATGCTATTAGACAATTGTTCTTGTTTCATTAAATCGTCTTGGCAAGCCATCATTGTTGATGCAAGAGGAGAGGTTACAAGTTGGTTGCCTTCAACTTTCCAAGTACCACCTTGACCATTACAACCTGTGTTAATTGCTAATTTACCATCTGCATTAAAGTTAAGAACAAGTGGCTTAGAGGCTTTTACATTTTGATAAGTCCAAGCATATTCACTTAAAGTTGCTGCAAGATTTTGTTGTTGCTCAGATACAATTGGAGCTTGAGTGTTTGAAACTGTTTGACACGCCATCAAAGAAAAAGGTAACAACGCAAGAATTAAATATTTAATTTTCATTTAAAAAAACTTCAAGTAAAAAAACAACAGCACTAAGCTTAAAACATTCTTAAAAAAAGAAAATGTAAACATATGATTGTTTCGGTTTTCAAAATGTATAAGTTTGTAAATTATTCGAATTTTTCTTAAAAATAATGGTATACCCCGCGAAAAACGGGGTATTTCCTAAAAATTAATCAAAACGATATATATCCATACCCAATGAGCCCATTGTGAAGCTACTGTGAACAATCGTAAAACGATGACCAGTTCCCATAGCAAAAAACAAAGGTGCAAAATGTTCAAGAGTTGGATGATTACGTTTTATATAAGGCAGTGATTGCCATTCCAACACGCCATCGTAATCTTGATGTGAAAGCTTATTAACGACAGTATTTCTAAAAGTTGAAGCCCATTCAGGAACTTTTGAATTGTCACCTTGCCAAGACAACTCAGCAAGATTATGGGTAATACTTCCAGAACCAATCAATAAAATTTGCTTTTCACGTAAAGGCGCAAGCGTTTGTCCAATTCGATAAATTTCTTGTGCGCTTAAGGTCATCGGCAAAGAAATTTCAACAACGGGAATGTCTGCATCTGGATACATGTGTAAAAGAGGCATCCATACACCGTGGTCGCGAGGACGAGTACTATTGGCATGTGCAACAAAATGAGCATCTGCCAATAACTTCAATATTTCTTCGGCAAGTTCCGGTTGACCAGGTGCGCTATAGCGAATCTCGTACAACTCTGGTGGGAAACCACGAAAGTCATGCCATGTTTCCGGACGAGTCGAACTACTTACTTCAAGTGCTTTACTTTCCCAGTGAGCAGACATCACGATGATTGCCTTTGGAGTAGGTAGATTTATACCAAGACGGTGTAAAGCAGGGCCCACTTGTTCTGGATCAAGTGCAAGCATGGGTGAACCATGTGAAATAAACAGTCCGGGAAGGGTTTGTAGTTCCATTTCATTACACCTGAGTTGAAAAGCAGAATAATAGTCATTATGCCAAAATCAGGACATGTTAAAAGTATCCTGATTTCAACGGATTGTTCTTAAAATGAAACGTTTGTTCTTTTTATGCACGGTGATAAGGATGATTATGATTAATGCTCATCGCTCGGTAAAGCTGCTCGATTAATAAAACACGTACTAAAGGATGGGGCATGGTAAGTTTTGAGAGTGACCAATGCCAAGCAGCCGCTTTACGTACTTGATCTGACAAACCATCTGGGCCACCAATAGCTAATGCAACATCATTACCTTCACGCATCCATTGTTTCATGGTGTCAGCCAGTTTTTCTGTACTGAGCTCACGTCCACCCACTTCTAAAGCAATGAGCGTCTCGTTTGGTTTTAAAGCATTTAAAATACTTTCACCTTCAAGTTGACAGTATTTTAAAATATCTGCTTCCGAGTCATTTTTCCCCCGTTTTGCCATTGGAAGTTCAATCACTTGAGTCTGGACAAAAGGTTGGATGCGTTTGAAATAATCTTCAAAACCAGTAAGTACCCAAGCAGGCATTTTTTGACCAATGGTCAGAATACGAATTTTCATGTGGTCTATTCAGTCAAAACAGCTGACATATTATACCTGAGCAGACAATAACTGCGGGGCAGTAAGTGGGCATAAAAAACGCAGTCCAAAAAATGGTGTTGGACTGCGATCAAATGATCATCTGTCTGGAGTTCAGATGACCATAGAGAATAAAAACAAGGCTATCTGTGACATAAGATAGACAAGAGCAAATAATAAAATTAATTACTCTCACTTCTTATTATGAGGGAGGTTGGATATTTTTCAATCAAATTGTGTAACAAAAAAAAGAGAGCCAAAGCTCTCTTTTTTCTATTTTATAAATTAGTGACGCGCTGCTTTTGAGCCTTCTACCGGTTTTACAATCGGTGTTTTAGGTAAAGGCTTTGGCATTGAAGTTAATGCTAAAGGTAAGATTTCATCAATGCTTTTCACAGCTTTGATTTCTAATCCTTCTTTCACATTGTCAGGAATCTCTGCCAAATCACGAACGTTATCTTGAGGAATAAAGACCAGCTTAATTCCACCACGATGTGCAGCTAGAAGTTTCTCTTTCAAGCCACCGATACGCATCGCACGACCACCAAGACTTGTTTCACCTGTCATTGCGATGTCTGGACGAATCGCAATACCAGTAAATGCTGATACAAGTGCAGTTGTTAATGCTAAACCAGCAGATGGACCATCTTTTGGAGTTGCACCTTCAGGTAAGTGAACGTGTACATCAGTTTCTTCAAAACGAGATGCTTCAATACCAAGTTCGTCAGCACGTGTACGTACTACAGTCATTGCTGCGGTAATCGATTCTTTCATTACGTCACCGAGTGAACCGGTTGTAATAAATTTACCTTTACCTTTAACAGCTGCAACTTCAATAGTAAGTAACTCACCACCAACAGAAGTCCACGCTAAGCCATTTACACGGCCTACTTGTGCTTCATCTTCAGCCATACCAAAGTCAAATTTGTGTGGACCTAGGTATTCAGGAAGATTGGCAGAGGTAACGTCAAGCTGTAAGTTTTTAGACTTTTTACTTACCGCTTCTTTTACCACTTTACGCGCAATTTTAGAAACTTCACGTTCTAAACTACGAACACCAGCTTCACGTGTATAGCGTTGAACAATGTCACGGATCGCTTCTTCATGAATTGTTAACTCTTTTGCACGTAATCCGTTGTTCTTAATTGCTTTAGGAACAAGGTAGCGCTCAGCAATGTTTACTTTTTCATCTTCGGTATAACCCGGTAGACGAATGACTTCCATACGGTCCAGTAATGCTTCTGGAATATTCATACTGTTTGCGGTACAGATGAACATTACTTCAGAAAGGTCAAGATCAAGATCTAAATAGTGATCGTTGAACTTACTGTTTTGTGATGGATCAAGTACTTCAAGCAATGCAGAAGCTGGGTCACCACGGTAGTCTTGCGCCATCTTGTCAATTTCGTCGAGTAAGAACAATGGGTTCTTCACGCCAACTTTTGTTAAAGACTGCACAATTTTACCCGGCATCGCACCAATATAAGTACGACGGTGTCCACGAATTTCTGCTTCATCACGTACGCCACCAAGCGCCATGCGAACAAATTCACGACCTGTTGCTTTAGCTACTGATTCACCGAGTGAAGTTTTACCAACCCCTGGAGGACCTACTAAACAGAGGATAGGGCCTTTGAGTTTTTTCACACGTGATTGAACAGCTAAGTATTCAACAATACGGTCTTTAACATCATCAAGACCATAGTGGTCAGCATCAAGAATTTCTTGTGCTTTCGCAAGGTTAATACTGACTTTGCTCGCTTTGTTCCATGGCGTATCTAAAATTACTTCTAGATAGTTACGTACAACGGCAGCTTCACTAGATGCTGGCTGCATTGCTTTAAGTTTACGGAACTCAGCTTCAGCTTTTTTGCGTACGTGTTCAGGTAAATCAGCTTCAGCAAGACGTTTCTCAATTTCAGCAACGTCGTCTTCAGCACCGCCATTCATATCGGAAAGTTCACGTTGAATGACTTTCATTTTTTCATTTAGAAAGTATTCACGTTGGTTCTTTTCCATTTGGCGTTTTACGCTGTCATGTAAAGTTTGCTCAATTTGCTGTTCAGCAGATTGATTCATCAAGTAGTTCATTAACTCTTGCAAATGTGCTTCAAACTCATCGTGCTCTAAAAACTTCTGTTTAATTTCAATATTTAGAGGTACACGAGTTGCTACGAAGAACATAAGTTGCAATAAGTCTTCAATTTTATTGGCAGCAGCAACTAGTTCACGTGCATTACGTAATTTTGCTTCTGCATATTGAGCAAATAAGTTACGTAACTCTTGTAAACGAGTTTCTTGAGTTGCCTTATCTACATTAATAGTCATTGGACTTAAATCGTGTTCAGCAGTCAAATAACTATCTTCATCGATAATTTTTGTGAGCTTAGAACGATGTAAGCCCTCAATAAGTACTTTAATGCAGTTTTCATCATTTTCATGATTAACTACTTGTACAATCTTAGCGACTGTACCGTACTGGTATAAATTGTCGTGATCAATTTCTTCTGTAAGCGAATCTTTTTGCGCAACTACAAATACTAAATTGTCACTGTTACGAGCCACATCAACTGCATTGATCGATTTTTCACGACCCACGAATAGCGCAATTTGCATGTGTGGATAAACCACAACATCACGTAAGGCTAATAGTGGTAATACACTTGGAACCTGAGGCTCTAAGTCAGTTTTTTCATTCATAATAAGTTCAGACATGGGCACTCCTAATGAGTGACAACGAGGTTGCCATGTTTTTTATAGTGATGTGTATTTCAAAAATTACAAGGGCATGACAATAGAAAATGTTGAAAAAATGACTAATTTAGTCAACTTTTTTTTTTAAATGTTATGAATCAATAGATTAATTCTTAAGAAGAATAAAATTTTGTAGTGAAGCTAGGCATTTTTACTTAATAATTAGTCTTTGCCGTACAAGTAAGGAAATCAGTTTTCGAAACAAATGTTTTGTTTAGTTTTATTTTATAATAAGTATTTTTATTAAGTGTATTTAAAAATTTATTTATTTTATAATTTATTATGAGTAGAATAAACACACTATTATTTATAATATACAGCTGTATTTTAAATGGGTGGTTATTGCTGAATAATTATATTAATAATGATATTTATTTTTAGAGTTAATATTCTATTTCTATAATATACAGATGTATTTTAAAATGTATCTGTTTTTATTAATTTTATAAAAATTAATCATATATTTAGAGTTATTATTCTATTTTAAAATAAGTTTACTCATTTTTAACAAAAACAAAACACTTTGTCGTTAATCAATTTTTTATTTATTAAATTCAATAAATTAAAATTAATTATAAAAATATAATTTGTGATTAAAATCACAATTTTTCTTCTCGTTATTTTGTTTTTATATTTACCCTTTAGATTTATTCAATTAGGATGCCGCCTCTTTTTTGGGGCCGAAAATTTTAAAAATGTATTTTTACATTTTTATTGGTCTTTGAGTTTGGTATTTGTCTGAGAAGTTTTATGAATAAAGTTTATAAGGTCATTTGGAATGCTTCAATTGGAGCATGGGTTGCAACATCTGAAATTGCAAAAGGTAAAACAAAGACTAAATCAAAAACTTTAAATGCATCAGCGATTATTTTAACTAGTTTAATTAGTTTTACGCCAAATGCTTTTGCAGGGACAAATACCGAGGGTGGAGTAGGCCAAGGAACATCTATTTCAGGTACCACTTCTTGTCGTGAAGGAAATGCGAGTACTGCCAATGAAAAAGATGTTGCTATTGGTTGTGGAGCCCAAACTCAAGACCGAACAGGCTCTAACATCGCAAACCGTAACAATCCTTATAATAATTCTACTGGTGCTTATGCTGGTGCAATGAAACAAGGTGGAGCAATCAGTGTTGGTACTGGCGCTGTAGTTGAGAAAGGTTTAGGTACTGCAATTGGTTCTTATGCGACAACTCAAGGTATTTCAGGTGTAGCAATTGGTACAGGTGCTTTATCTTCTGGAAACACTGCTCTTGCGGTTGGGCGCCAATCTGCGGCGACTGCCGATTTTTCTCAAGCCATTGGTAATGTTGCAGCAGCTACAGGTAAAGGCTCTTTGGCAATTGGTCACTCCGCAACGGCAGAAGGTTACCGTTCAATTGCAATTGGTTCGCCAGATATTGAAAACGCTGACCCAGTTGCGGGGCAAGCAGGTGCTGCTTATCAACCTAAAATGGCAACAAAAGCAACCGGTAAAGACTCGATTGCGTTTGGTGGTGGCGCAGTTGCCACTGAAGAAAATGCTTTAGCGATTGGTGCATTTTCAGAATCTAAAGGTAAAAAGTCTGTTGCGATTGGTACAGGCGCAAAAGCACAAAAAGATAATGCTGTTGTGATTGGAGACCAAGCTGAGGCTACTTTTGATGGTGGTATCGCAATTGGTAAAGGTGCACGTTCAGAAGCTGAAAATAGTATTGCTGTAGGTAAAGATTCAAAAGCAGTCCAAGCTACGGGTGAAAGTTTCTTAACTAAACAATCAGCTCCAACTGGTGTTTTATCAATTGGTGATGTGGGAAGTGAGCGTCGTATTCAAAATGTAGCAGACGGTTCAGCAGATTCGGATGCTGCCACCATACGTCAGTTAAAAGCGGCTCGTACTCACTATGTCAGTATAAATGATAATGGTCAGCAAGGTGGCAACTTTGAAAATGATGGGGCGACTGGACGTAATGCAATTGCTATGGGGATGAATACTTCTGCTACTGCTCGTGATGCAATGGCGATTGGTGGATATGCACGAGCAACGGGAATTGGTGCAATTTCAATGGGTAGTAGCAGCCAAACGGTTGGCAGTGGTGATGTTGCGATTGGCCGTAATGCATCGACTAAAGGAGCAGAAGGTACACCATCGGGTTATAGCAATCAGTCGATTGCGATTGGAGA
This sequence comes from Acinetobacter nosocomialis, assembly GCA_025736915.1. GTDB lineage: Bacteria > Pseudomonadota > Gammaproteobacteria > Pseudomonadales > Moraxellaceae > Acinetobacter > Acinetobacter nosocomialis_A. Next base: position 3,046,363 of record CP107049.1, read on the forward strand.
TCAGACCAAAGCGATTGGGGATCAGTCGATTGCGATTGGTGCCGATGTCATTGCAAGAGGAAACTCTTCTGTTGCCATTGGTGGTGATGATGTAGATAAAATTGCACAAGATGCCGAGTTGAGTAAAACCTATACAGAAATTACGGGTGGTGTACTTAAAGCAGGTAAGTATCCGACAACTGAAGCGAATCACGGCTCAACTGCTGTAGGTACTCAAGCTGTAGGTACTGGTGCATTTTCATCGGCTTTCGGTATGACATCTAAAGCAACTGGTGATGCTTCATCTGCTTTTGGTGTGATGTCTAATGCTTCGGGTAAAGGTGCTGCTGCATTTGGTGCTGTTGCTCAAGCAACAGGTGATGGTGCATCGGCAATGGGTATTAACTCATTGGCATCGGGTACAAACTCAACAGCAATTGGCTCTGGTAACAAACCGGGTGAAGGGGCAAAAGCGACTGGAAACAGTGCAGCTGCAATTGGTAGTGGTGCTCAAGCAACAGGTGATAACTCGGCTGCAATTGGTAAAGGGGCTGAGGCTACAAATGAAAATGCTGCTGCTGTCGGCGGCGGTGCAAAAGCAGCTGGTAAAAATGCTGCAGCTATTGGTGGTGGTGCCATTGCTGACCAAGAAAATGCAGTTGCAATTGGTCAAGGTGCTCAATCATTGGTTGAAGGTGGTGTCGCTTTAGGTGCACGCAGTAAAGTAGAAGCTAAAAATAGTGTTGCTTTAGGTCAAGATGCTGTAGCAACCGAAGCGACAGGAAGTTCTTTCCTGACCAATCGTGATGCTTCTAAATCTAATGGTGTTATTTCTGTTGGATCGGCTGGAAAAGAACGCCGTATTACCAATGTTGAAGATGGCTCAGCTGACTCAGATGCGGTAACAGTACGCCAGCTTAAAAATGTTGATGGTCGTGTAAACCAAAACACGAGCAATATTAGTAAAAATGCTCAGAATATTACTAATCTAAATCAAAAGTTAGATGATACAAAAACTGACTTAGGTAACCAGATTACGGATACAAACACCAAGTTAAACAATACCAAAGATCAGTTAACGACTCAGATTAATGACACCAAGTCTGAGTTAAACAACACGATTGGTAACACGAAAACTGAACTGAATACCAAAATTGAAAACACCAAGACCGAGCTTGAAAACAAAGGCTTAAACTTTGCTGGTAATAGCGGTGCAGATGTACACCGTAAATTGGGTGAGAAGCTTAATATTGTGGGTGGTGCGGATGCTTCAACTCCGGCTTCAAAAACAAGCGGTGAAAATGTCATTACCCGTACTACTCAAGATGGTATTCAGATTGAATTGTTAAAAGACTCAAAATTTGACAGTGTGACTACTGGCAACACCACTTTAAACAACAATGGTTTGACGATTAAAGATGGTCCAAGCATTACTAAAGAAGGTATTAATGCAGGTGGTAAACAAATTACCAATGTTGCAGATGGTGTAAATGCCAAAGATGCAGTGAATGTTGATCAGCTCACCAAAGTAAAAGAGAGCTTAAATGGCAAAATCACTGATACAAATAATCAGTTAAATGATGCGAAAAAAGATTTAGGTAATCAGATCGCAGATACCAACAAGAATTTAAATGATGCTAAGAATGATCTTGGTAATCAAATTACCGATACCAACACCAAGTTAAACAATACCAAAGATCAGTTAACAACTCAGATTAATGACACTAAAACTGAGTTAAACAACACGATTGGTAATACGAAAACTGAATTAAATAGCAAAATTGACAACACCAAGACTGAACTTGAAAATAAAGGCTTGAACTTTGCTGGCAACAGTGGTGCAGATGTACATCGTAAGCTTGGCGAGAAGCTCAACATTGTAGGTGGTGCGGATGCTTCAACACCAACTTCAAAAACAAGTGGTGAAAATGTCATAACCCGTACCACTCAAGATGGTATTCATATTGAGTTGTTGAAAGATTCGAAGTTTGACAGTGTAACTACTGGCAACACCACTTTAAATAACAATGGTTTGACGATTAAAGACGGCCCAAGTATTACTAAAGAAGGTATTAATGCTGGTGGTAAACAAATTACAAATGTGGCTGATGGTGTAAATGCTAAAGATGCAGTCAATAAAGGTCAGTTAGATGATCTTGCTGCCAAGCAAAATGCAACTGATGATGCTGCAGTAAAATATGATGATGCCAAGACCAAAGATAAAGTTACCTTAAAAGGTAAGGATGGTACGGTTTTAGATAACGTGAAAGCAGGTAACATTTCATCGACTTCAAAAGAAGCAGTAAATGGTAGCCAGATTCACAATATTTCAAATAGTATTAAAAACAGTATTGGCGGTAATACTGTTGTAAACCCTGACGGCAGCCTAACCACGAATAACATTGGTGGAACAGGCAAAAACAACATCAATGATGCAATTAAATCTGTAGATGACAAAGTTACAAACGGTATTAAGGATGTTGAAAACAAAGGCTTGAACTTTGCTGGCAACAGTGGTGTAGATGTACATCGTAAACTTGGTGACAAGCTCAATATTGTGGGTGGTGCAGCTGCTTCAACTCCGGCAGCTAAGACCAGTGGTGAAAATGTCATTACCCGTACTACTCAAGATGGTATTCAGATTGAGCTATTAAAAGACTCGAAGTTTGACAGTGTGACTACTGGCAATACCACTTTAAACAATAATGGCTTAACCATTAAAGAAGGTCCAAGCGTTACTAAAGAGGGTATTAATGCTGGCGGTAAACAAATTACCAATGTGGCTGATGGTGTAAATGCTAAAGATGCAGTGAATAAAGGTCAGTTAGATGATCTTGCTGCTAAGCAGAACGCAACTGATGATGCTGCGGTGAAATATGATGATGCTAAAACTAAAGATAAAGTCACCTTAAAAGGTAAAGATGGCACGGTTTTAGATAACGTGAAAGCAGGCAACGTTTCATCAACTTCAAAAGAAGCGGTAAATGGTAGCCAGATTCACAATATTTCAAACAGTATTAAAAACAGTATTGGTGGCAATACAGTTGTAAACCCAGACGGTAGTTTGACGACCAATAACATTGGTGGAACAGGTAAAAACAACATTAATGATGCAATTAGTGAAGTAAAAAATACTGCTACTAAAGCAAAAACGACTGTAACTGAAGGCGACAACATTGTTGTAAAACAATCTGTTAATAAAGATGGCAGTACTAACTACGAAGTATCAACCAAAAAAGATCTAACTTTAGATAGCGTTACTACAGGTGATAGCGTACTTAATCATAATGGCCTAACCATTAAAGATGGTCCAAGTATGACTAAAGATGGCATTAATGCTGGCGGTAAGAAAATTACTGATGTCGCGAATGGCGTGATTGCACAAAATTCTAAAGATGCTGTAAATGGCAGTCAGGTTCATAACATCTCAACAAGTATTAAAAATAGTATTGGTGGAAATACAGTTGTGAACCCAGACGGTAGCCTGACGACTAATAACATTGGTGGCACGGGTAAAAACAATATCAATGACGCAATCAAGTCGGTAGATGACAAAGTTACCAACGGTGTAAATGACTTGACTCAAAAAGGGCTGAATTTTGGTGCGAATGACCAGAAAGTAACTCAGGGTAAAGCTGTTCATCGTAAACTTGGTGACACTATCAATATTATGGGTGGTGCCAACCCAGAAACTGCTGAGGATAAAACCAGCGGTGAGAACATCATTACCCGTACCACAGAAGATGGTATCAAAATCGAGATGCTAAAAGATGTGAAGTTTGACAGTGTAAATGTCGGTGGTCATGTCTTGAATCAGCAAGGTCTTATCATTAAAGGCGGTCCAAGCATCACAATTAATGGTATTGATGCTGGAAGTAAGCAAATTACCAATGTTGCAGATGGTGTAAATGCAAAAGACGCGGTCAATAAAGGCCAGTTAGACAAGCAAATTAATGAAGTTAAAGATCAAATTGGTAAAGATATTGGCAAACTTTCTGACCATGCTGTGCAGTATGACAAAGATAAAAATGGCAATGTTGACAAAAACTCAGTCACTTTAGGTGGAGGAGATAAAGGTACCAATCTGAAAAATGTAGCTGATGGTAAAGTTGCTGAAGGCTCTAAAGACGCCGTAAATGGTGGTCAATTATGGAATGTTCAAAATCAAGTCGATAAGAACTCGAACGATATTAAGAACATTCAAAACAACATTGACAATATTTCTAATGGTAAAGCCGGTTTAGTTCAACAGCAAAAACCAAATGGTGAAATCACGGTCGGTAAAGACACGGGTGGTACTAGCGTAAATATGGCTGGTAAAGACGGTGATCGAGTTGTCCAAGGCGTCAAAGATGGTGAGATTAAAGCTGGTTCGAACCAAGCCGTAAATGGTGGCCAAATCCATAATATTTCAAACAGTATTAAAAACAGTATTGGCGGAAATACATCAGTAAATAGTGATGGTTCAATCACGACTAAAAACATTGGTGGAACGGGCAAAGACAATATTAATGATGCTATTGGTACGTTAAATCAGTCGAACCAAGAATTAGGTAACAAAATTACCAATCTGGGAGATCAGTTACAACAAGTGTTCTATGACACCAATAAACGCATTGATGACGTTGAGAAAAAAGCCAATGCGGGTATTGCCGCTGCCATGGCTTTAGAAAATGCGCCGTTTGTCGCAGGTAAATATACCTATGCTGTTGGTGCTGCATATCATGGTGGTGAAAATGCTGTCGGTGTGACCTTACGTAAAACATCTGACAATGGTCGTTGGTCAATCACCGGTGGTGTAGCAGCTGCATCCCAAGGTGAGCCAAGCGTTCGTATTGGTATTAGTGGTGTTATTAACTAAGAAACTGGTTAGGAGAGTAGCAATGCTCTCCTTGCTCGACAGATTAAAGAGATTATAGAAATGAATAAAACAATCCAAAGCTTAGTCGTAGCAGCTTTTGCTGGTTTCGCGGTAACAACTTATGCAAATGAACCAGCTCAGCCACAGGAAATTCATTTTCCAGCGATTGAAAAAAGTTATTTGAAACAAGTAAAACGCTATGAATACCAAGATGTTGCTCGTTTAGACCAAGGCCTAAATAAAGACCAAATTCGAGCTTTACTAGGCAATCCACAATTTAGTGAAGGACTTTTTGCAGTAAAAGTTTGGAATTATGTATTAGATGTCCGTGTTCCTAACACAAACCAGTACCAACGTTGCCAGTTACGTGTTGATTTTGATAAGCGCTATTTAGCAGAACGTTTATCTTGGAAAGGTGAGGCTTGTGAAGGTTTGGTTGCTTGGGGAGAAAATAATCAGGTATCAGCACATAGCACTGTAATTGCAGATCGTACAGCGAGTGTCTTATTTGCCTTTGATCGATTCGATGTTAATGCTATTGAAGAGGGTGCTGACAGCATTACTAAAATTGCCGAGCAGATTAAGAAAAGTGAAACAACGAACCCTATTATTGTTTCAGGCTTTACGGATCGGTTAGGTAAATTTAGCTATAACCAACAATTGTCTTCACAACGTGCTAATACTGTTGCCAAATTATTGGTGCAACAGGGCATTGTAGCAAGTCGAATCCAAATACAGGCAAATAGTCAGACCGATTTATATAAACAGTGTAGCGGTAACAATAGTTCACAACTTATTCAATGTTTAGCGCCAAATAGACGTGTTAATATCAATTGGTGAAACGGTCTGTCAGGTAAAAGTAACCACCTTTAAAGTGGTTACTTTTATTCTTTTAGTAAACTGAAAAATAAATCAATCAGCTACATTTTGAGTCATATCATCCTTTCATTGCCTATAAAATCATAAAGCGAATCTGATGGGGAAAATCCATATAATATAGCCAAGCTTTAATATTCTAATAAACACTTCTAAACAATCAGTCTTTAAAAATGATTATTTATCAAAATAATGAAATTTTTTTAATAAAAATAAAGCGATAGTTTTTAACTATAAATTCAAATTCAATATTTTGTTTTTATTATCTTTTGAATACAAAAAAGTTTGACTTTACCTACAAAGTTTTATTTTGGGTAAAAAATCATAATATATTTTTTGTATTTATTTGATTATATATTGTACTTTTCCTTGTTTTTCATCGCATTACAGGATTTTTTTGTGATTTACCTCTCATTTTTTCTTTGATATATTCCGCAAAATTTGCCAAACCTTTTGTTTTTTGAAGCTTTATGTAACTAAAGGTAAGCATTGTCTATTTTTTGTAAAAATGCGAGTAAGTATATGAATAAAATATACAAAGTAATTTGGAATGCTTCATTAGGAATTTGGGTCGCTGTTTCAGAAATTGCAAAAGGGAAAACAAAAAATTGTTCAGGCGTTGCTTCTAGCACAAATGAACTAATTGTGGGTGATGGCACCTCGGAGTCAAAGTACTTTGAATATAAAGTACTAGTATTAGCTATATTAGGTGTAATTACCCCTTCCGTATTTGCGGGTTATGAGGCGGGTGGAGGTAGCACTTTTACAAACTGTACTTCAACATCCGCGGGGTCTGGTTCGAGATCAGCAGGTAGTGTAGCAATAGGAACATCTTCTACAGCAACAATTCCAACAAGTGGGCAAGCCTGTGCACCTACAAAGGATTCTATTGCGATAGGATTAAGCGCGAGTACTGCTGGTGCTGCAGGAAATAACCAGAGTATTGCTATTGGGCGAGAAAGTGCTGCATCTGGTGATCAGGCTATTGCATTGGGAGCAAATGTAAAGGCGAGCGGTAACTCATCGGTTGCGATTGGCGGAGATGATGTTGATAAAGTCGTAGATAGTGATGGTGCACTGTATACTACAATTACTGGTGGAACGATTGTAAAAAATAATTATATTCCAACAGAATCTAGTGGTGCTGCAAGTACCGCTATGGGTGTACAAGCAAAGGCAAGTGGAGCATTTTCTACAGCTTTAGGTATGACATCCGCGGCAAGTGGTGCCGCTACTGTTGCTTTAGGTGTGAAGTCAACGGCAACTGGAGATGGGGCTTTAGCAATTGGCGCTGTTTCTAATGCTCAAGATGACGGGACTATTGCAATTGGTATTAACTCAAAAGCAGTTGGTGATAACTCAATTTCTATAGGCTCTGGTAGTACGAGTACCACTGGCGCGAATACAACAGGTCCAAATGCTACATCAATTGGTAGTAATGCTAGTTCAGTTGCAGATGCTACAGCTATTGGTTCTGGAGCTAAAGCAAATGTGAGCGGAGGTGTTGCAATTGGTAAAGATTCTGTTGCAAACACTGCTGCTGGAGTGGCTGGTTTTGATCCAGTAACAGGTACAACCTCAACACAAACGACAAATGTATGGAAATCTACGCAAGGTGCAATTGCTTTAGGTGATGCAGCAAATAATGTCACACGTCAGCTTACAGGTTTGGCCGCAGGAACGAATGATTCAGATGCTGTAAACGTTGCACAGTTAAAAACAGTAACCAATCAGACATTTAAATTGCAAGCAAATGGTGATGTAGCTTCTGCTGTAAAAACAAGCGATACGGTCCAATTTCTCGATGGTAAAAATATTAATATTACGCGTTCAGGGAATAATATTACGGTACAGACAGTTGATACGCCAACATTTACTAGCGTAACAACTGGTAATAGTAAACTAGATAACAGTGGCCTAAACATTACGGGTGGCCCAAGTGTAACCACAGCAGGGATTAATGCGGGTAATCAGAAAATTACCAATGTTAAAGCAGGCACTAATGCGACTGATGCAGTCAATTTTAGCCAGTTAAATGCAACCAACCAGAATGTAACCACTGCACAAAACACAGCAAATACCGCATTGACCAATGCAGCAGCAGCGCAAGCGACGGCAGACAAAGGCCTGAACTTTAGTGTGAATGGTGGTACAACTGACAACGTGAAGTTAGGTGAAACGGTTAACTTTGCAGATGGGACGAACACAACAGCAGAGTATGACCCTGCAACCAATACCTATAAATACAGTGTCAATGACAACATTGCATTAACCAATGCGGGCAGTTTAATGGTCGGTAACACTAAGGTTGATGACAGTGGCTTAACCATTACAGGCGGTCCAAGTGTAACGACTGCGGGTATCAATGCGGCTAACCAGAAGATTACTAATGTCGCAGCAGGAACCATTTCATCTACATCAACAGATGCAGTAAACGGTAGCCAGTTAAATGCAACCAACCAGAATGTAACGACTGCTCAGAACACCGCAAACACAGCGGTGACGAATGCAGCTGCAGCACAAAATACGGCAAACACGGCAGTCACCAATGCCGCAGCAGCCCAAGCGACAGCAGACAAAGGTCTGAACTTTATTGTGAATGGTGGTACAGCTGACAATGTGAAGTTGGGTGAAACGGTTAACTTTGCAGATGGGACGAACACAACAGCAGTGTATGACCCAGCAACCAATACCTATAAATACAGTGTCAATGACAACATTGCATTAACCAATGCGGGTAGCTTAACAGTAGGAAATACTAAAGTTGATAACAGTGGATTAACCATTACTGGTGGCCCAAGTGTAACCACAGCAGGGATTAATGCGGGTAACCAGAAGATTACCAATGTTAAAGCAGGCACTAATGCGACTGATGCAGTCAATTTTAGCCAGTTAAATGCAACCAACCAGAATGTAACCACTGCACAAAACACAGCAAATACCGCATTGACCAATGCAGCAGCAGCGCAAGCGATGGCAGACAAAGGCCTGAACTTTAGTGTGAATGGTGGTACAACTGACAACGTGAAGTTAGGTGAAACGGTTAACTTTGCAGATGGGACGAACACAACAGTAGAGTATGACCCAGCAACCAATACCTATAAATACAATGTGAATGACAACATTGCATTAACCAATGCGGGTAGCTTAACGGTCGGGAATAGCAAGGTTGATAACAGCGGATTAACCATTACCGGCGGCCCAAGTGTAACGACTGCGGGTATCAATGCTGCTAACCAAAAGATTACTAATGTCGCAGCTGGAACCAATGCAACTGATGCTGTCAATGTAAGCCAATTGGGTGCAGTAACTACAGCAGCGAATAGCAAGACAGATGCTTTAGGTACCAGTACCGCGAGTAATTTAGGTGGTGGCGCAGTCTATAATCCAGTTACAGGCGCAGTTAGTTCACCAGTCTATAGCGTGAATGGCAACAACGTGAACAATGTTGGTGATGCGATCACTGCACTGGACAAAGGCTGGACCTTACAAAGCAATGGTGCCAATGCAGGTGCAGTTAAAGCTGGCGATACAGTTGACATTGGTACGGTTGCAGGCGAAAGCAACCTCAAAGTAACCAAGACTGGTAACAAGATCCAGTATGGACTGAACCGTGATCTGAATATTGATAGTGTAACGGCAGGCGACAGCAAGCTAGACACCAATGGTTTAACCATTGCTGGTGGTCCAAGTGTAACCACAGCTGGTATTGATGCGGCTAACCAGAAAGTGACTAACGTTGCAGCAGGTACAATTTCATCTACGTCAACAGATGCAGTGAATGGTAGTCAGTTAAATGCAACCAACCAGAATGTAACCACTGCGCAAAATACTGCAAACACAGCAGTCAGCAATGCAGCAGCAGCCCAAGCCACAGCAGACAAAGGCCTGAACTTTAGTGTCAATGGTGGTACGGCAGACAATGTGAAGTTAGGTGAAACGGTTAACTTTGCAGATGGCAGCAACACCACGGCAGTGTATGACCCAGCAACCAATACCTATAAATACAATGTGAATGACAACATTGCATTAACCAATGCGGGTAGCTTAACGGTCGGGAATAGCAAGGTTGATAACAGCGGATTAACCATTACCGGCGGCCCAAGTGTAACGACTGCGGGTATTAATGCAGGCAACCAGAAGATTACTAACGTTGCGGCAGGAACTATTTCTGCGACCTCTACAGATGCAGTAAATGGTAGCCAGTTAAATGCAACCAATCAGAATATAACAACTGCCCAGAACACAGCAAACACAGCAGTCAGCAATGCAGCAGCAGCCCAAGCGACAGCAGATAAAGGCTTGAACTTTAGTGTCAACGGTGGTACCGCAGATAACGTGAAGTTAGGTGAAACGGTTAACTTTGCAGATGGTACCAACACCACAGCAGTGTATGATCCTGCAACCAATACCTATAAATACAATGTAAATGACAATATTGCATTAACCAACGCGGGTAGTTTAACGGTAGGCAATAGCAAGGTTGATAACAGCGGATTAACCATTACTGGCGGTCCAAGTGTAACAACTGCTGGCATTAATGCGGGTAATCAGAAGGTTACCAACGTGGCAGCAGGAACTATTTCTGCGACCTCTACAGATGCAGTAAATGGTAGTCAGTTAAATACCACGAATCAGAACGTGACCACTGCTCAGAACACCGCAAACACAGCGGTGACCAATGCAGCAGCAGCCCAAGCGACAGCAGATAAAGGCTTGAACTTTAGTGTCAACGGTGGTACCGCAGATAACGTGAAGTTAGGTGAAACGGTTAACTTTGCAGATGGTACCAACACCACAGCAGTGTATGATCCTGCAACCAATACCTATAAATACAATGTAAATGACAATATTGCATTAACCAACGCGGGTAGTTTAACGGTAGGCAATAGCAAGGTTGATAACAGCGGATTAACCATTACTGGCGGTCCAAGTGTAACAACTGCCGGCATTAATGCGGGTAATCAGAAGGTTACCAACGTGGCAGCAGGAACTATTTCTGCGACCTCTACAGATGCAGTAAATGGTAGTCAGTTAAATACCACGAATCAGAACGTGACCACTGCTCAGAACACCGCAAACACAGCGGTGACCAATGCAGCAGCAGCCCAAGCGACAGCAGACAAAGGCCTGAACTTTAGTGTTAATGGTGGTACGGCAGACAACGTGAAGCTGGGTGAAACGGTTAATTTTGCAGATGGTACCAACACCACGGCAGTGTATGACCCAGCAACCAATACCTATAAATACAATGTGAATGACAACATTGCATTAACCAATGCGGGTAGCTTAACGGTAGGTAACACCAAGGTTGATAACAGTGGTTTAACCATTACTGGCGGTCCAAGTGTAACCACTGCAGGTATTAATGCAGGCAACCAGAAGATTACCAATGTTGCAGCAGGCACTAATGCAACTGATGCTGTCAATGTAAGTCAACTTGGGGCAATAACTACAGCTGCGAATACCAAGACAGATGCTTTAGGTATAAGTACGGCAAGCAATCTGGGTGGCGGAGCAGTTTATAATCCGGTTACAGGTGCAGTCAGTTCACCAATCTATACAGTGAATGGCAGTAATTTAAATAATGTTGGTGACGCGATCACTGCATTGGACAAAGGCTGGACCTTACAAAGTAATGGTGTCAATGCAGGTGCAGTGAAAGCTGGTGATACAGTTGACATTGGTACGGTTGTAGGCGAAAGCAACCTCAAAGTAACCAAGACTGGTAACAAGATCCAGTATGGACTGAACCGTGATCTTAATATTGACAGCGTAACGGCAGGTGACAGCAAGCTGGATACGAATGGTTTAACCATTGTTGGTGGTCCAAGTGTGACCAAGTCTGGCATTGATGCAGCTAACCAGAAGATTACTAACGTAGCAGCAGGTACTATTTCTGCGACATCAACAGATGCAGTGAATGGTGGTCAGTTAAATGCGACCAACCAGAATGTAACTACTGCGCAAAATACTGCAAACACAGCAGTCAGCAATGCAGCAGCAGCCCAAGCCACAGCAGACAAGGGCCTGAACTTTATTGTGAATGGTGGTACAGCTGACAATGTGAAGTTGGGTGAAACGGTTAACTTTGCAGATGGGACGAACACAACAGCAGTGTATGACCCAGCAACCAATACCTATAAATACAGTGTCAATGACAACATTGCATTAACCAATGCGGGTAGCTTAACAGTAGGAAATACTAAAGTTGATAACAGTGGATTAACCATTACTGGTGGCCCAAGTGTAACCACAGCAGGGATTAATGCGGGTAACCAGAAGATTACCAATGTTAAAGCAGGCACTAATGCGACTGATGCAGTCAATTTTAGCCAGTTAAATGCAACCAACCAGAATGTAACCACTGCACAAAACACAGCAAATACCGCATTGACCAATGCAGCAGCAGCGCAAGCGATGGCAGACAAAGGCCTGAACTTTAGTGTGAATGGTGGTACAACTGACAACGTGAAGTTAGGTGAAACGGTTAACTTTGCAGATGGGACGAACACAACAGTAGAGTATGACCCAGCAACCAATACCTATAAATACAATGTGAATGACAACATTGCATTAACCAATGCAGGTAGCTTAACGGTCGGGAATAGCAAGGTTGATAACAGCGGATTAACCATTACCGGCGGCCCAAGTGTAACGACTGCGGGTATCAATGCTGCTAACCAAAAGATTACTAATGTCGCAGCTGGAACCAATGCAACTGATGCTGTCAATGTAAGCCAATTGGGTGCAGTAACTACAGCAGCGAATAGCAAGACAGATGCTTTAGGTACCAGTACCGCGAGTAATTTAGGTGGTGGCGCAGTCTATAATCCAGTTACAGGCGCAGTTAGTTCACCAGTCTATAGCGTGAATGGCAACAACGTGAACAATGTTGGTGATGCGATCACTGCACTGGACAAAGGCTGGACCTTACAAAGCAATGGTGCCAATGCAGGTGCAGTTAAAGCTGGCGATACAGTTGACATTGGTACGGTTGCAGGCGAAAGCAACCTCAAAGTAACCAAGACTGGTAACAAGATCCAGTATGGACTGAACCGTGATCTGAATATTGATAGTGTAACGGCAGGCGACAGCAAGCTAGACACCAATGGTTTAACCATTGCTGGTGGTCCAAGCGTAACCACAGCTGGTATTGATGCGGCTAACCAGAAAGTGACTAACGTTGCAGCAGGTACAATTTCATCTACGTCAACAGATGCAGTGAATGGTAGTCAGTTACATACCCTCGATAGTCGCGTGACTAAGAATGGTGATTCTACAGCCAATATTTTTGGTGGAGGTGCTAAAGCTAATCCAGATGGTTCGATTACTAATCCTACTTATAATGTTGCAGGTACGAGTGCAAACAATGTTGGCGATGCTTTAACGGCATTGGATAAAGCAGTCACTGATGCAGGTACAGCAGCGAATGCAGGCTGGACTGTTTCAGCCAATGGTGATGCAGCGACTGCTAAAAAGATTAAACCAAATGGCAAAGTCAACTTTACAGGTGATGATAACTTAACTGTTGCTCAAAGCAGCGAAACTGATAATGAAGGTAATATCAAGGTCGCGCTGAACAAAAACTTGAAGGTTGATAGCGTCACGGCTGGTAATACAATTATTGATACGACTGGTGTAAAAGTTGGCAATAACGTTCAGTTAGGATCAACAGGTCTAATCATTGCTGGTGGTCCTAGTATCACTACTTCTGGAATCAATGCAGGTAATAAGGTTATTACCAATGTAGCTGCTGGTGTTAACACGACAGATGCAGTGAACAAAGGCCAACTTGATAGTGCAATCACGAACATTAATAACAATGTTAGTGCTTTGGCTAATAGTGCAGTTCAGTATGACAAAAATGCAGATGGCACTGTAAATAAAGATTCAGTGACATTCGCTGGTGGGGCAAATGGTACTGCACTTAAGAATGTAGCGAATGGTACCGTAGCAGCAGGTTCTAAAGATGCAGTGAATGGAGGTCAGTTGTGGAATGTTCAACAACAGGTCGACAAAAATACGGGTGATATCTCGAACCTTAAAAATGATATTAACAATGGTAAAACTGGTCTAGTCCAACAAACTGATAAAGATGCTGCGATTACTGTTGGTAAAGACACTGGTGGTACCCAAGTGAATGTTGCTGGTAAAGCCGGTGACCGTACAGTAACAGGCGTTAAAGCGGGTACAGTTACATCGACTTCAACAGATGCAGTCAATGGTTCTCAGCTTAATAGGACGAACCAAGCGCTTGTAAGTGCACTAGGTGGTGGAGCTGGTTATAACAATATTACCGAAAGCTTCTCAAATCCGACATATAACGTAGGTGATCAGTCTTACAACAATGTGGGTGATGCGATAGGCGCATTAAATCAAGCTGACCAAACATTAAACAACAAAATTGATAATGTGAACAACAAGCTTGAGCAAGCGTTCTATGCAACAAATCAGCGTATCGACAACTTGGAAGAAAAAATGTCTGCGGGTATTGCTGCAAATGCTGCACTTGAAAATGCGCCATTTATTGCAGGGAAAGTCACTATGGCTGTTGGCGCTGCTTACTATAATCAGCAAAATGCTGTAGGTGTGACCTTACGTAAAACAGCCGACAACGGTCGCTGGTCACTTACAACAGGTGCAGCGCTTGGCAGTCAGGGTAGCCCATTAGTACGTGTTGGCGTAAGTACAGTAATTGATTGAGTGCCTAACTAAGGAGAGTTTATCTCTCCTTTAAAATAATATTGTGAGTATGAAAATGAAACAAAATATTCAAATTTTGGTAATGGGCATCTTGGTAAGTTTAAGTATTACTGGATTTACGGATACTGAAGTAGCAATTCAACGAGATGGCGTAAAATTTCCAGCAATTGAAAAGAGTTATCTTAAACAAATAAAACGTTATGAGTATGATGACGTTGCTCGTTTGGATAAAGGATTGGATAAAGATCAAATTCGAGCTTTACTAGGAAATCCACAATTTAGTGAAGGGGTTTTTGCAGTAAAAGTATGGAATTATGTATTGGATATCCGTATTCCTAACACTAATCAATATCAACGTTGTCAATTACGCATTGATTTTAATGAAAAATATTTGGCTGAACGTTTATCTTGGAAGGGGGAGGTGTGCGAAGGTTTGGTTGCTTGGGGTGGGAATAATCAGTCACCAGAGCATAGTAATTTAATTTTTGAGCGAACAGCAAGTGTGTTATTCCTCTTCGATCGATTTGATGTTAACGCTATTGAACAAAATATTCATAGTGTTGAGGAAATTGCTGAAAAGATCAAAAAAAGCCAGACAACAACACCAGTTATTGTTTCAGGTTTTACCGATCCATTGGGTAAATTTAGCTATAATCAAGAATTGTCTTCACAGCGTGCTAATACAGTTGCCAAGTTATTGGTTCAACAAGGTATTGATCCTGCACGTATACAGATACAGGCGAATAGCCAGACTGATCTATACAAGCAGTGTTCAGGGAAAAATAGTTCGCAACTTATCGAATGTTTAGCGCCAAATAGACGCGTCAATATAAGCTGGTAAATAATCTGCTATATAGAAGTAATCCTATTTCTTAGGATTATTTCTATGAGTTATAAAAATAAGAAAAATTACAATAAATATTTTTAATTATTTGAATTTTAATGATTTTTTATAAAATCTTTCGTGTTTAAAACTTATTAATATTTCGATGAAAGATATTAATATATTGAAAATATTAAATTTTTATCAATAAAACTTAGCTAAATATATATTATTTTTACGTAAAAATAATATAAATATCAATAATTTATGTTTTATTTTTAGCAATTAAAGAATTTGAATGATAAAAAACATCTTGATTGTAAAAAAATGTAACAACAGTCTTTTTAATGTTTAACGTTAAGAAAAATTAAAAAATTGATTAAATTACTATTTTTTTCTAAGTATAGAAAAAGTTAACAATATTTATTACTTGTTGTGACTTTGTTTGATTTTTATATTTGAAAATGTGATTTACTTCTCAAAATAAAAAAGATATTTTCACAAAAAATAAGCAATTTAATTGTTTTGATTGCAAAACTTTACAAATGTAAGCGTTAAGTTTACGGGTGGGAATATGAATAAGATATACAAAGTGGTATGGAATGCTTCTATTGGTACATGGACTGTTGTATCAGAATTAGCTAAAAGCAAAACGAGAACTGGTTCTGTTTCATCCTCTTCCGAAATAACTGGTTCGCAAAATGAGATTGTTTCTAAAGAAAAGAAATTTAAACCTAAGACACTTGTATTATCTATCATCTCCTGTTTAGCCGTTTCACATGTGTGGGCCGACTACACAAACTCGTATGGTTCAATTATTGATACAAGCCCAACCATTAGTAATGGTATTGCCATAGGGGCAAATACGGGTACTCCAGCGACTGCAAATGATTCTAATGGATTAGCCGTTGGATCAAGAGCAAATGCCAGCGCAGCAGATTCAACCGCATTAGGAAATTATGTAAATGCGACTGGTGTAAATTCAACAGTAGTTGGTGGACAAGCTAGTGCTGCTGGTGCGCAATCAATTGCACTTCAAAATAACAGTGATGCAGATCTTGTCGCAGAAGGTTTGGCAACAGGGTCATCTTTTACAGCAGTTGATAGTGCTTCTAGCTACAGTGTCGCAATTGGTGCGATGAGCCAAGTTGTTGGTTCAACAGCAGCAATGGCAATAGGGAAAAATGCTCAAGTTAACAGTGGTGCAAATAATGCTACTGCTATTGGTAATACAGCGACTGTAGACACAAATGCGGTTGATGGTGTTGCTATAGGAACTAACAGCTTAACCTCAGCAGCAAATAGTGTAGCGCTCGGGCCAAGATCAACTGCGAATGTAACAAATTCAGTTGCTTTGGGTGCAGGATCAACAACTACGGTACAAAGTGGCAACTCATATATAACGAATGTTGCAGCATCTACCACAAATGGTGTTGTTTCAGTGGGTTCAGCAACAAATACTCGACGTATTCAAAACGTAGCCGATGGTGCTGCCGATTCAGATGCGGTTACGGTTGCTCAGTTAAAGGATGTAAACAATCGTGCTGTGGGTAATACGACAGCATTAGGTGGTGGCGCAGCATATAATCCTGCAACAGATGTATATACACCACCAAGTTATACAATAACAAAAACAGATGGAACGACTTATACTCCTGTTAATACCGTGTCTGGTGCGCTAACTAATTTAAATAATGAAGTTGTTAAACCTATTACTTTTGCTGGTAATACAGGGAGTTCAGCAAATAATTTAGGTACAACACTTAATATCACTGGAGGAGGTTCAACTGCTGGAACTTATTCTGGAAATAACTTAAAAACTGCTGTGACTGGTAACACAGTTAATATTCAAATGGCTGATGCACCTGTTTTCTCTGGGACAGTTACGGCTGGAAACGTAACTACTGGAGGTTCATTAAATGTTAATGGTGCAAGTAACTTAAATGGCGGTGCTAACCTTAATAATCAGAAAATTACCAATTTAGCAGCAGGTACGATTTCTTCTACCTCTACAGATGCAGTGAATGGTAGTCAGTTAAATACCACGAATCAGAACGTGACCACTGCTCAGAACACCGCAAACACAGCGGTGACCAATGCGGCAGCAGCTCAAAATACGGCAAACACGGCAGTCACCAATGCTGCAGCAGCACAAGCGACAGCAGACAAAGGCCTGAATTTTAGTGTGAATGGTGGTACGGCTGACAATGTGAAGCTGGGTGAAACGGTTAACTTTGCCAATGGCACCAACACCACTGCAGTATATGACCCTGCAACCAATACCTATAAATACAATGTGAATGACAACATTGCATTAACCAATGCGGGTAGCTTAACAGTTGGGAATAGCAAGGTTGATAACAGTGGCTTAACTATTACTGGTGGCCCAAGTGTAACCACTGCAGGTATTAATGCGGGTAACCAGAAAATTACTAATGTAGCAGCAGGTACTATTTCATCTACATCAACAGATGCAGTAAATGGTAGTCAGTTAAATACCACAAACCAGAATGTAACCACTGCCCAGAACACCGCAAACACAGCGGTGACTAATGCGGCAGCAGCTCAAAATACGGCAAACACGGCAGTCACCAATGCTGCAGCAGCACAAGCGACAGCAGATAAAGGCCTAAACTTTAGTGTTAATGGTGGTACAGCAGACAATGTAAAGCTGGGTGAAACAGTTAACTTTGCCAATGGCACCAACACCACAGCAGTATATGACCCTGCAACCAATACCTATAAATACAATGTAAATGACAACATTACATTAACCAATGCCGGTAGCCTAACAGTAGGTAACAGCAAGGTTGATAATAGTGGCTTAACTATTACTGGTGGCCCAAGTGTAACGACTGCAGGGATTAATGCGGGTAACCAGAAAATTACCAATGTTGCAGCAGGCACCATTTCATCTACATCAACAGATGCAGTGAATGGTAGTCAGTTAAATACCACGAATCAGAACGTGACCACTGCTCAGAACACTGCAAACACAGCAGTAACGAATGCGGCAGCAGCTCAAAATACGGCAAACACGGCAGTGACCAATGCTGCTGCTGCACAAGCGACAGCAGATAAAGGCCTGAACTTTAGTGTCAATGGTGGTACGGCTGACAATGTGAAGTTGGGTGAAACGGTTAACTTTGCAGATGGAACCAACACCACAGCAGTGTATGATCCTGCAACCAATACCTATAAATACAATGTCAATGACAACATTGCATTAACCAATGCAGGTAGCTTAACGGTCGGTAACACTAAAGTTGATAACAGTGGCCTAACCATTACAGGTGGTCCAAGTGTAACCACTGCAGGTATTAATGCTGGTAATCAGAAGATTACCAATGTTACTGCTGGAACTATTTCTGCTACATCAACAGATGCAGTGAATGGTAGTCAGTTAAATACCACGAATCAGAACGTGGCCACTGCTCAGAACACCGCAAACACAGCAGTAACGAATGCAGCAGCAGCCCAAAATACGGCAAACACGGCAGTGACCAATGCTGCTGCTGCCCAAGCGACAGCAGATAAAGGCCTGAACTTTAGTGCCAATGGTGGTACGGCTGACAATGTGAAGTTGGGTGAAACGGTTAACTTTGCAGATGGAACCAACACCACAGCAGTATATGACCCAGCAACCAATACCTATAAATACAATGTGAATGACAACATTGCATTAACCAATGCGGGTAGCTTAACGGTAGGTAACACTAAAGTTGATAACAGTGGCTTAACTATTACTGGTGGCCCAAGTGTAACGACTGCAGGTATTAATGCGGGTAATCAGAAGATTACCAATGTTGCGGCAGGTACCAATGCGACTGATGCTGTCAATGTTAGTCAGCTTGATGCGTTAAGCACATCAAGCAACAACAAGACTGATGCCTTGGGCAACAGCACAGCCAATAATCTGGGTGGTGGCGCAAGCTATGATAGCACTACAGGTGCAGTAAGCTCACCAACTTATGTCACCACTAAAACTGATGGTACAACAATTAATGCCAACAATGTCGGTGATGCCTTAACTAACCTGAATAATGAAGTGGTTAAACCGATTACCTTTGCGGGTAACAGCGGCAGTGTTGACCGTAAATTGGGCGAAACCCTGAATATCACAGGTGGCCTGACAGCGTCTGGCTCGAACTCGAATGTGAAGACAGTCATCAGTGGCAATACCGTTGATATTCAACTTGCAGATGCTCCGGTGTTTGCAGGGAAGCTGACAGCGAACGGACTGGATGCAAATGGTGAGAAAGTTACCAATGTCGGTGAGGGTACAGCAGCAACCGATGCAGTAAACAAAGGCCAGCTTGATGCATTAAGCACATCAAGTAACAACAAGACTGATGCCTTGGGTAACAGCACAGCCAACAATCTGGGTGGTGGCGCAAGCTATGACAGCACTACAGGTGCAGTAAGCTCACCGACCTATACTGTGAATGGCAACAACGTCAATAACGTGGGCGATGCGATCACTGCATTAGACAAAGGCTGGACACTACAAAGTAATGGTACCAATGCAGCTGCAGTAAAAGCTGGTGATACGGTAGACATTGGTACGGTTGCAGGTGAAACGAACCTGAAAGTGACCAAGACCGGCAATACGATTCAGTATGGCTTAAACCGTGATCTGAATATTGACAGTGTAACGGCAGGGGACAGCAAGCTGGATACGAATGGTTTAACCATCACTGGTGGACCAAGTGTGACCAAGACTGGTATTGATGCGGCTGGCAACACCATCAGTAACGTAGCAGCAGGCACCAATGCTACCGATGCAGTAAACAAAGGCCAGCTTGATGCATTAAGCACGTCAAGCAATAACAAAACCGATGCCTTGGGCAACAGCACAGCCAATAATCTGGGCGGTGGTGCAAGCTATGATAGCACTACAGGTGCAGTAAGCTCACCGACCTATACTGTGAATGGCAACAACGTGAATAACGTTGGTGATGCGATCACGGCATTAGACAAAGGCTGGACTTTACAAAGCAATGGTACCAATGCGGCTGCAGTAAAAGCTGGTGATACGGTAGACATTGGTACGGTTGCAGGTGAAACGAACCTGAAAGTGACCAAGACCGGCAATACGATTCAGTATGGCTTAAACCGTGATCTGAATATTGACAGCGTAACCACAGGTGACAGCAAGCTGGATACCAATGGTTTAACCATCACTGGTGGACCAAGTGTGACCAAGACTGGTATTGATGCTGCAGGTAACACCATCAGTAACGTAGCAGCAGGCACCAATGCCACTGATGCAGTAAACAAAGGCCAGCTTGATGCATTAAGCACGTCAAGCAATAACAAAACTGATGCCTTGGGCAACAGCACAGCCAACAATCTGGGTGGTGGTGCAAGCTATGACAGCACTACAGGTGCAGTAAGCTCACCAACTTATGTCACCACTAAAACTGACGGTACAACGGTTAATGCCAATAATGTCGGTGATGCCTTAACTAACCTGAATAATGAAGTGGTTAAACCGATTACCTTTGCGGGTAACAGCGGCAGTGTTGACCGTAAATTGGGTGAAACCCTGAATATCACAGGTGGGCTGACAGCGTCTGGCTCGAACTCGAATGTGAAGACAGTCATCAGTGGCAATACCGTTGACATTCAACTTGCAGATGCACCTGTGTTTGCAGGGAAGTTGACAGCGAACGGACTGGATGCCAATGGTGAGAAAGTTACCAATGTTGGTGCGGGTACAGCAGCAACCGATGCAGTAAACAAAGGTCAGCTTGATGCATTAAGCACATCAAGCAACAACAAGACTGATGCCTTGGGCAACAGTACAGCCAACAATCTGGGTGGTGGTGCAAGTTATGACAGCACAACAGGTGCAGTAAGCTCACCGACCTATACTGTGAATGGCAACAACGTCAATAACGTGGGCGATGCGATCACGGCATTAGACAAAGGCTGGACTTTACAAAGCAATGGTACCAATGCGGCTGCAGTAAAAGCTGGTGATACGGTAGACATTGGTACGGTTGCAGGTGAAAGCAACCTGAAAGTGACCAAGACCGGCAATACGATTCAGTATGGCTTAAACCGTGATCTGAATATTGACAGTGTAACGGCAGGGGACAGCAAGCTGGATACCAATGGTTTAACCATCACTGGTGGACCAAGTGTGACCAAGACTGGTATTGATGCTGCAGGTAACACCATCAGTAACGTAGCAGCAGGCACCAATGCTACCGATGCAGTAAACAAAGGCCAGCTTGATGCGTTAAGCACATCAAGCAATAACAAGACTGATGCCTTGGGCAACAGCACAGCCAACAATCTGGGTGGTGGCGCAAGCTATGATAGCACTACAGGTGCAGTAAGCTCACCAACTTATGTCACCACTAAAACTGATGGTACAACAATTAATGCCAACAATGTCGGTGATGCCTTAACTAACCTGAATAATGAAGTGGTTAAACCGATTACCTTTGCGGGTAACAGCGGCAGTGTTGACCGTAAATTGGGCGAAACCCTGAATATCACAGGTGGCCTGACAGCGTCTGGCTCGAACTCGAATGTGAAGACAGTCATCAGTGGCAATACCGTTGATATTCAACTTGCAGATGCTCCGGTGTTTGCAGGGAAGCTGACAGCGAACGGACTGGATGCAAATGGTGAGAAAGTTACCAATGTCGGTGAGGGTACAGCAGCAACCGATGCAGTAAACAAAGGCCAGCTTGATGCATTAAGTACGTCAAGCAATAACAAAACCGATGCCTTGGGCAACAGCACAGCCAATAATCTGGGCGGTGGTGCAAGTTATGACAGCACAACAGGTACAGTAAGTTCACCGACCTATACTGTGAATGGCAACAACGTCAATAACGTGGGCGATGCGATCACGGCATTAGACAAAGGCTGGACTTTACAAAGTAATGGTACCAATGCGGCTGCAGTAAAAGCTGGTGATACGGTAGACATTGGTACGGTTGCAGGTGAAAGCAACCTGAAAGTGACCAAGACCGGCAATACGATTCAGTATGGGTTAAATCGTGATCTGAATATTGACAGTGTAACGGCAGGTGACAGCAAGCTGGATACGAATGGTTTAACCATTGCAGGTGGACCAAGTGTGACCAAGACTGGTATTGATGCTGCAGGTAACACCATCAGTAACGTAGCAGCAGGCACCAATGCTACCGATGCAGTAAACAAAGGCCAGCTTGATGCGTTAAGCACATCAAGCAACAACAAGACTGATGCCTTGGGCAACAGCACAGCCAATAATCTGGGTGGTGGCGCAAGCTATGACAGCACTACAGGTGCAGTAAGCTCACCGACCTATGTCACCACTAAAACTGATGGTACAACAGTTAATGCCAACAATGTCGGTGATGCCTTAACTAACCTGAATAATGAAGTGGTTAAACCGATTACCTTTGCGGGTAACAGCGGCAGTGTTGACCGTAAATTGGGTGAAACCCTGAATATCACAGGTGGGCTGACAGCATCTGGCTCGAACTCGAATGTGAAGACGGTCATCAGTGGCAATACCGTTGACATTCAACTTGCAGATGCACCTGTGTTTGCAGGGAAGCTGACAGCGAACGGACTGGATGCCAATGGTGAGAAAGTTACCAATGTCGGTGCGGGCACAGCAGCAACCGATGCAGTAAACAAAGGTCAGCTTGATGCGTTAAGCACATCAAGTAACAACAAGACTGATGCCTTGGGTAACAGCACAGCCAACAATCTGGGTGGTGGCGCAAGCTATGACAGCACTACAGGTGCAGTAAGCTCACCGACCTATACTGTGAATGGCAACAACGTCAATAACGTGGGCGATGCGATCACTGCATTAGACAAAGGCTGGACACTACAAAGTAATGGTACCAATGCAGCTGCAGTAAAAGCTGGTGATACGGTAGACATTGGTACGGTTGCAGGTGAAAGCAACCTGAAAGTGACCAAGACCGGCAATACGATTCAGTATGGGTTAAATCGTGATCTGAATATTGACAGTGTAACGGCAGGTGACAGCAAGCTGGATACGAATGGTTTAACCATTGCAGGTGGACCAAGTGTGACCAAGACTGGTATTGATGCTGCAGGTAACACCATCAGTAACGTAGCAGCAGGCACCAATGCTACCGATGCAGTAAACAAAGGCCAGCTTGATGCGTTAAGCACATCAAGCAACAACAAGACTGATGCCTTGGGCAACAGCACAGCCAATAATCTGGGTGGTGGCGCAAGCTATGACAGCACTACAGGTGCAGTAAGCTCACCGACCTATGTCACCACTAAAACTGATGGTACAACAGTTAATGCCAACAATGTCGGTGATGCCTTAACTAACCTGAATAATGAAGTGGTTAAACCGATTACCTTTGCGGGTAACAGCGGCAGTGTTGACCGTAAATTGGGTGAAACCCTGAATATCACAGGTGGCCTGACAGCGTCTGGCTCGAACTCGAATGTGAAGACAGTCATCAGTGGCAATACCGTTGATATTCAACTTGCAGATGCTCCGGTGTTTGCAGGGAAGCTGACAGCGAACGGACTGGATGCAAATGGTGAGAAAGTTACCAATGTCGGTGAGGGTACAGCAGCAACCGATGCAGTAAACAAAGGCCAGCTTGATGCATTAAGTACGTCAAGCAATAACAAAACCGATGCCTTGGGCAACAGTACAGCCAATAATCTGGGCGGTGGTGCAAGTTATGACAGCACAACAGGTACAGTAAGTTCACCGACCTATACTGTGAATGGCAACAACGTCAATAACGTGGGCGATGCGATCACGGCATTAGACAAAGGCTGGACTTTACAAAGCAATGGTACCAATGCGGCTGCAGTAAAAGCTGGTGATACGGTAGACATTGGTACGGTTGCAGGTGAAAGCAACCTGAAAGTGACCAAGACCGGCAATACGATTCAGTATGGGTTAAATCGTGATCTGAATATTGACAGTGTAACGGCAGGTGACAGCAAGCTGGATACGAATGGTTTAACCATTGCAGGTGGACCAAGTGTGACCAAGACTGGTATTGATGCTGCAGGTAACACCATCAGTAACGTAGCAGCAGGCACCAATGCCACTGATGCAGTAAACAAAGGCCAGCTCGATGCGTTAAGTACGTCAAGCAACAACAAGACCGATGCCTTGGGCAACAGCACAGCCAATAATCTGGGCGGTGGCGCAAGCTATGACAGCACAACAGGTGCAGTAAGTTCACCGACCTATACTGTGAATGGCAACAACGTCAATAACGTGGGCGATGCGATCACTGCATTAGACAAAGGCTGGACACTACAAAGTAATGGTACCAATGCAGCTGCAGTAAAAGCTGGTGATACGGTAGACATTGGTACGGTTGCAGGTGAAACGAACCTGAAAGTGACCAAGACCGGCAATACGATTCAGTATGGCTTAAACCGTGATCTGAATATTGACAGTGTAACGGCAGGGGACAGCAAGCTGGATACGAATGGTTTAACCATCACTGGTGGACCAAGTGTGACCAAGACTGGTATTGATGCGGCTGGCAACACCATCAGTAACGTAGCAGCAGGCACCAATGCTACCGATGCAGTAAACAAAGGCCAGCTTGATCATGTAGATAATCGTGTAACACAGGTTACAAATACAACTGCAAGTATCTTTGGTGGTGGTGCTAAAGCTAATACAGATGGTTCAATTTCTAACCCGACTTATAATGTTGCAGGTACAAGTGCAAACAATGTTGGTGATGCTTTAACAGCACTTGATAAAGCAGTTACTGATGCAGGTACGGCAGCGAATGCAGGCTGGACAGTTTCAGCCAATGGTGATGCTGCGACTGCTAAAAAGATCAAACCAAATGGTAAAGTGAATTTTACGGGTGATGATAACTTAACTGTTGCTCAAAGCAGCGAAACTGATAATGAAGGTAATATCAAGGTCGCGCTGAACAAAAACTTGAAGGTTGATAGTGTTACGACTGGTAATACCGTTATCGATACGACTGGAGTAAAAGTTGGTGATAACGTCCAGTTAGGATCAACAGGCTTAATCATTGCTGGCGGTCCGAGTATCACTACTTCTGGAATTAGTGCTGGTAATAAAACGATAAGTAATGTAGCCGCAGGTGTTTCTTCTACAGATGCGGTAAACAAAGGACAACTGGATAGCGCAATAAGTAGCATAAACAATAATGTTGGTGCTCTTGGTAATAGTGCTGTGCAGTACGATAAAAATAGTGATGGATCAGTTAACAAAGACTCTATTACTTTAGCTGGCGGTGCTAATGGTACAACCATTAAAAATGTAGCAAATGGTACTGTAGCAGAAGGTTCTAAAGATGCTGTTAATGGAGGTCAGTTATGGACTGTTCAACAACAGGTCAATAAAAATACGGGCGATATTTCGAATCTTCAGACTGACATCAGCAATATTAACAATGGTAAATCAGGTTTAGTTCAGCAAGCTGATAAAGATGCAGCGATTACTGTTGGTAAAGATACTGGTGGTACTCAGGTTAATGTTGCTGGAACAGCAGGTGAGCGTACTGTGACTGGTGTTAAAGCGGGAGCAGTTACAGAGTCTTCAAAAGATGCAGTAAATGGTTCTCAACTTAATACAACAAATCAGGCACTTGTAAACTACTTAGGTGGTGGAGCAGGTTATGACAATATTACCCAAAGCTTCTCAAATCCAACATATAACGTAGGTGATCAGTCTTACCACAATGTTGGTGATGCGATAGGTGCATTGAATCAAGCTGACCAAACATTAAATACCAAAATTGATAATGTAAGTAATAAGCTTGAACAAGCATTCTATGCAACAAACCAACGTATTGATGATGTTGAGAAAAGAGCGAATGCTGGTATTGCTGCTGCGATGGCTTTAGAAAATGCGCCATTTGTTGCGGGTAAATACACCTATGCTGTTGGGGCTGCTTATCATGGTGGTGAAAATGCTGTCGGTGTGACCTTACGTAAAACTGCTGATAATGGACGTTGGTCACTGACTGGTGGTGTAGCTGCAGCTTCTCAAGGTGATCCAAGTGTTCGTATCGGTATTAGTGGTGTAATTGACTAATTTCGCTAGGCGAGGAAGGCAAGGCCTTCCTCATTCTCCATTTCGAGAGTAAAAATATGAAAAATACAGTTAAAGCGTTATTTATTGCTGTTCTTTCTGGCCTAGCAATGGTTAGTTATGCACAAGAAGAAGCAGTATCTCAAAAAAATGTCACTTTTCCTAAAGTATCTGATAGCTATCTTAAGCAAGTTAAGCGTTATGAGTATGATGACGTTGCGCGCTTGGATTTAGGGCTAAATAAAGACCAAATTCGAGCTTTACTAGGTAATCCACAATTTAGTGAAGGATTATTTGCAGTAAAAGTCTGGAACTATGTATTAGATATACGTGTCCCAAATAGTAATCAATATCAACGTTGTCAGTTACGCATTGATTTTAATAAACAATATTTGGCTGAACGTTTATCTTGGAAAGGTGAGGCATGTGAAGGGTTGATGGCCTGGGGTGAAAATAACCAGCCTTCTACAAATAGTACTGCGGTTAATGGACGTACAGCGAGTGTTTTATTTGCTTTTGATCGATCTGATGCTATTTCAATACAGCAAGGTTTAAACAATATAGACAATGTTGTCGATCAAATTAAGCAAATCCCATCAACAACACCTATTATTGTGTCTGGATTCGCAGATCCATTAGGTAAGTTTAGTTATAACCAAGAGTTATCATCTAAACGAGCGAATACGGTTGCTAAACTACTTGTAAACCAAGGTGTAGATCCGAATCGTATTCAAATACATGCGAATAGCCAGACTGATTTATATCAGCAATGTTCAGGTGGTCACAATTCTCAACTTATTCAATGTTTAGCACCGAATAGACGTGTTAATATAAGTTGGTAACAGCCTGTCACGTAAGAGTAACCATCCATAAGGTGGTTACTTTTTCGTTTTAAGGGACTAAAAAGTAAAAAGATATATTTAAGGTTCTATAAATTTTCTATAAAAATCATCTTTTAAAATAATAAAAGTGCTGTGGCGTGAGCAAACCATCTAAGGGTTGATCCCAGCTTTGACGTACTAATGTGTGTTCAATAAATTGAAATTGATGAGCCAGCCCTAAACGGTAAGGTTTATGCTTAGCACTTGCCAATGTACGATCATAATAACCACCACCCATGCCAATACGTGTCCCGTAGTGATCACAGGCTAAAAGAGGCATAAGCAGTAAATCAAGCTGTGATACATGTTTTCCTCGCGTTGCCATAGGCTCTTTCATACCTAAGGGATGATGAGAAAAACGCCAGTTTAAATATTGGTTTTTATTGATCTTTACCCATACTAAACGTTGGTTCATTGAACAAATCATTGGTAAATAAACGTGCTTGTTCTTTTTAAAGCAGAGTTTGATAATAAGATCGGTATGAATTTCACCGAAAGCATGGAGATATAAGCCAATTTTTTTTGAAGAGTGAAAAATAGGAAGAGTATTCAGGAAATGTAATACGCTAAGCTCAGCCTGTTTTTGCTCAAACGAGGTTAAAGAACGTCTTTTAGATCTTAAATTTTTTCTAATAAAACTTAGTTCATTCATGGATAAATCTAACAAAGATTTGAGATCAGTCGTGCAAAATTATACCTATTTTTCTATAGTTTCACCGAAATTTAACTACTATAAAAAACAATCTAGTTTAATCGATAAAATAAAAATTACTTTCCTCTAGAAAAAGACATCCCCATAAGATTTTTTAGCTTTTTTACGTATTTACAGTATTTATTTACATTTAATCAGGATAAGTATATTTAAAGATGAATATGAAAATGTGAAGTCTATGAAGCTAAAAATTTTAACAGTGATCGTATGCACGGCTTTGCTGAGTGCATGCACGAAACAGGCAGAATCTGAAGCTCCTCAAGTTGACTATAATGCTCAATTTGAAGAGTCTGACCGAAAAATTGGTGAGTTTTTAGATCAATTAGATAATCCCAAAACACCTCAAGAAGTTAAGGTTAAAGTTTTATGTCATGACTATCCTGATGTGTATAAAAAACAATATATGCCGGCATTAATAAAAATTTCACCAAAGCCGTATACTGAAGAAAAATTACTCTCAGATTTGAAAAGTGCAACGGATTACTATAAAGGAACTTTAGGAATAAAATGTGATAATTAAAAATCTGTTGTTTATCACACAAAAAATAATAAGTGTGAATTGATTGGCATTATTTAGTTGTGCTAAATTTATTCCTGCTAATTATTTAAATTTTCATTGGATTTGAAATGCAAATCTTAAAATTTTTGCAGAGTTTTAATACGGTTGGCACCTACTTAACGCTTGCTTCTATCTTGTTAGTGGTCATGATGGTTTACTTTTATGTCATCAATCCCACCTGAACATTTTGAAAGAAAAATCTTTTTTATCTATTCGTTTTATTAAATGGAAATTTAATAATAAATATAGGCTAGGGATATGAAATTTAAAATATTATTGCTAAGTTTGATTGCCACGGGTTGCTACGCTACTGAAAACACAAATGATCCCGATATTTGTAATGTCGTAAAAAAAGTTGCTTATAACGTGATGGAAGCACGACAACAGAAAGTACCTTCACAAGATTTACAACAAATTGCTGATGGGCTTACAGATGAAAAGGCAAAGCAGCTTTATCAAGACTTAATTAACTCAGCTTATGCTGCCAAAGTATTTAAAACAAGTTTCTTTAAGCGTAAAGCCATCGAAGATTTTCAGACAGGGTGGTACCAAGAATGCTTAAATAGAAACGAAAAATAATATGCGTTTAATTTTTTAAGTTTAGCTAATTAATTGTAAGAAATAAAAGGAATAGACTGACGGTTCTGTCTAGAGTGCTTAATTTAAATAAAAAATATATTTCTAATCATTTAATAAAAATCAATGCTCCGAAGATGCCGCTGCATGTGTCGTTACCCTGAACCCGACGAGTTCAAGGTGGACGCGACGTATACTTGCTGGGTTTCCTACTCGAAGGTAGGCATACACTCTAAATATACAGAACGCAATCCATAAGTTTAAGTATCGGCAGGGGAATAGACCCGCTGGCGAACATCCCAGAGATAGCTTAAGTATAACCTATCTTATTCAGTTGGCAATCGTCTGAGTTTATTGAACTGTAAAGTTAGTCTTCATTTGATGAAGCTTTGTACACTAAAAGTACATATAACAATCATGAGGTACATAAGAGACCCTCAATACAAAAATGCCTTGCACTATCAATGAATAGAGCAAGGCATTTTTATTATCTGAAGTTGATTAAACAGTTTGTTCAACATCTTCCAAAATAGCCTGTAATAGGCGTTCACAATGTGAATATTCTTGCAAAGATTTATTAAGGCTTAACACTTCTTGGGTAAGCTGTAGAGCAACCATAATGACAAGTTTATTATGCTCAACGCGAGGGGCACTACGGCGCATATCGTTGAATTTCTCATTAAGAAGTTCAGCTGCACGTTCAAGCTCATCTTTTTTATCTGATGTCGTTGCAAGCCTAAATGTTTGCTCAATCAGACGAAGCTCTACCATGACTTGTTCACTCATGATTGTGTCTCCTCACTAGCTTCAGCATTTGGGTGAGCAAGTTGCTGAATTTCTTGCGCATTTTGATCTTGAGCTGTACCTAAAATTGCTAAACGTTGAATAATTGCTTCAACTTTTGCTTTGGCAAGTTCATTTTTTTGTAACAAACGGTCACGGTCTTGCTGCAAATCATGTAACTCTTGTTGAGTTTGACGTTGGTGTGACTGAAGTTTTTCTTTAGTGACGCGTAACTCATTACGCTCAGCCAAAATTTCTTGAAAACGATTTTTTAAATCGGTCGTACTTTTTTCTAGGCGGCTGTAACGCTCTGCAAGTGTGTTAGCATCTTGATTCAATTGTTGAAATTGACCTTGTAACTGAGTGAGTTGTTCAGTTAATGTCTCAATTTCCTCTTGTTTTTTAGTGATGATGCTATTTTTTTGCACAACTTGTGCGTGATGCTCTGTTTCAGCTAGTTGTTTAGCTTCCGAGAGAGCAGAATTTTCACTCTCTAGATGATGTAAGCGTGTTTTTAAAACGCCAATATGCGCTTGTAGCCGCTGTAATTGTTCTAACATAACGAGGTCGCACAGAATTGCAATCAAAGGTAATATATACGAAGTATAGAGATTGGATAAACGAATGCAAGACGATATTTCAGGCTGGACAGAATGGAACGCTCATTTTGAAGGAATTGAAGAAATTTCAAGCCCTAGTGAGTTACATGGTTTACTAACAGGTATTGTTTGTGTGACAGAAGCACCAACGCGTGAAGAATGGACACAAATTTTAACAACACTTAATGTTCCTGATTTAAATGAAGAAGCTTTAGCGCTTTTAACTGATGAAACCGAAGATGTAGCGCATGCATTGTCGGAAGATGAATTGGACTATTTACCAATGCTTCCAGATGATGAGCATACGCTTCAAGACCGTGTACAAGCATTATCAGACTGGTGTGCTGGCGTTGTACTTGGTTTTGGTTTGGCATCGGGTCATGTCCGTGCTGATGAGCGAGAATTGATTGAACATTTGCAAGATGTAGCAGCAGTAGAATTTGAAGACTCTGATAACGACGAAGAAGGCGAAAGCAGTTACGAAGAATTGTACGAATTTGTACGCCTTATTCCTGTAAGTTTATCTATTGGCAGAAAGAAAGTAACAGTTGCTGAAAGTTCATTATTGAAAAACTTTTATGCAAAAAGTAAAACTTCTGCTGTAGGCACTACAGATCAAAATATTGTAGAAATGTTTACACCACATCGCCCAAGTTAATTGAGGCGATGTGTTATTGGCTGTGTTTAATTTTTTGACTTTAAAATTCTAAATCAAGTAGATCATTATGAAATTGCCTCAAGCTGATTTTCAACATCGCAGAAACCGTCTAGCAGAAAAAATGGGTCCAAACAGCATTGCGATTATTGCAACGCGTGAGGAAATGTACCGTAATCGTGATGCGGATTATAAATTCCGTGCCGATAGTAGTTTTTTCTATTTGACTGGTTTTGCAGAGCCTGAGGCAGTAGCTGTTATAGAAACCTTTGATGACGTTACTGACTATAGCTATAGTCTCTTTTGCCGTGAGCGTAACCGTGAGATGGAAATCTGGAATGGTTATCGTGCGGGAATCGATGGCGCAATTGAAGAGTACGAAGCAGATGAAGCTTATGCAATTGATCTGCTTGATGAAGAAATTATTGAAAAATTATTAAATAAAGAACGCCTTTATTATCGAATCGGACACAATGCTGCATTTGACGCCAGAGTAAGCCAATGGATTAAAAAAGCAAATGCAGAGCACCGTCATGAAGCTGCTCCAGCCCAGTTAATTCAACTTGATCGCATTATTGATGAAATGCGGTTAATTAAATCACCGCAAGAAATTGAGCTGATGCAAATTGCCTCAAAAATTAGTGCTAAAGCACATACCCGTGCGATGCAAACTGTTCGCCCTGGCATGATGGAATATGCACTAGAAGCCGAGCTCAATTATATATTTGGGCAAAACGGCTGTGTGCCTTCATATAACAGTATTGTTGGTGGTGGGGCTAACGCTTGCATTTTGCACTATGTTGAAAATAATCAGCCACTCAAAGATGGTGATTTAGTTTTAATTGATGCTGCTTGTGAATATGAATTTTATGCATCGGACATTACCCGTACTTTTCCAGTGAACGGAAAATTTAGTCCAGAACAAAAAGCATTATATGAAGTGGTACTGGCCTCTCAATATGCGGCGATAGACGCAGTACGTATTGGTAATGCGTACCGTGAGCCTCATGAGGTTGCGGTCAAAATTTTAACTGAAGGCTTAGTTGATTTAGGTTTGCTCAAAGGTAATGTGAGCGAATTGATTGAAAATGAAGCATATCGTCAGTTTTATATGCATGGTACGGGCCACTGGTTAGGTATGGATGTACATGATGTCGGTTCTTATAAAAAAGATGACGAGTGGCGACAATATGAAGAGGGCATGGTTGTTACTGTTGAACCAGGTTTATATATTGCACCAGATGACGAAACTGTAGATAAAAAATGGCGTGGTATTGGTATTCGTATTGAAGATGATGTGGTCGCAACGTCAAAAGGCCCACGAGTTTTAACTGCTGACGTAGTTAAAGATATTGCAGATATTGAACATTTAATGGCGCAAGCTAAAGCATAATTAAACGTATTCGCCAAAGGAGCAAATTCGATGCAACAACAAGTGATTATTATAGGTGGGGGTATGGTGGGTTTGAGCCTTTCCCTGATGCTGGCGAAGGCTAATATCGCAGTCAAGCTATTAGAAGCCGTGAAATACCCAAACTATGATGATCAAAATGTTGCCCCTTACCATTCCAGTTTCGATGCACGTAATACGGCTTTATCGCGTCGTAGCGTACAGATTTATCAGAAGCTGGGGTTATGGGATGCATTACAACAGCACGCCACTCCAATTTTGCAAGTTCACATTACTGAGCAAGGCAGTTTTGGTAAAGCACGTTTAGTTGCAGAACAAGAAAAAGTCGAAAGCTTTGGACAAGTCATTGAGAATGCGTGGCTCGGTCGTGTTTTATTAACTCAAGTACGCCAACAACCTTTGATTGAGCTAATTGATGGCGTAAAAGTCACTGCTCTAACTCAAGACGCTGAACAGGTACATATCGAAGCTCAGCGTGGTGATGAAGTCTTAAAGCTTGAGTCAAAATTATTAATTGCAGCAGATGGGCGTGATTCTTTCTGTCGTCAAGCAATTGGTGTGGGTGTTGATGTCCACGACTATGATCAGGTTGCGATCGTTACGACTGTTCAGACTTCAAAACCGCATGAGCAGGTAGGGTTTGAGCGTTTTAGTGCATTAGGACCTTTAGCTTTATTGCCGTTACCGGGTGAATATCGTCGCTCAGTGGTATGGCCTGTTAAAAAGGGTACTGAAGATGAGTGGTTAGGTGAAGAAAACGACCAGCATTTTTTAAGTGCCTTGCAACAAACCTATGGTGACAGAGCAGGTAAATTTGAAAAAACAGGCAAACGTTTTAGCTATCCGCTTTCACAAGTGCTTGCGCATAAACAAGCGGTTGGGCGCGTTATTTTAATGGGTAATGCAGCGCACACCATTCATCCAGTTGCAGGGCAAGGTTTTAATTTATGCCTGCGTGATGCAGATGTGTTGCTACGTTATTTGGTAAATCAGCTAAGCGCATCTGATGATATTGGTAACCCAGATAATTTGCTTGCCTATGAACAAGCACGTTTATCAGACCAACAGCGAGTAATTAAGTTCTGCGATACTGTTGTTCGCGGTTTTAGTAACCAAAACCCATTATTAAAATTAATCCGTAATACGGGATTAATTGCATTTGATGTGATTCCAGGTGTTAAGCCACTGGTAGCGAACTATGCAATGGGGCTAAAAGCATGAGTGAAGTCTTAGATGTCGTTATTGTTGGTGGTGGACTGGTCGGTGGCTTAACTGCTTTATTACTTGCTCAAGGTGGTGTACAGCCTACCGTGCTTGATGCTGCCCCTGTACTTGATGTTGAAAAAACATTAAGTGTGATGAACCCACGTGTTTTAGCACTTAGCCAAGCGACCATTCATTTACTTAAAACAGTGAATGTTTGGGATGATTTAGCACGTCAAATGCCTTATACCGGCATGCAGGTGTGGAATCTAAATGGCTATGGTGAAATTAATTTTGGCCATGAGTCTGTACAAAGACCAATGCCAGAGCAAGCCTTAGGTTCTATGGTTGAGCCGAGCGTATTGAATGTTGCCATTCAGCAAAAAATGCTAGAGCAATTAACCGATTATCGTACTGAAGTTCGTGTTACCCGTATTGAGCAAGGTGTTGGGTGCTGGCATATACAACTGGCTGATGGATCTACACTTAAAACTAAACTGCTTATTGGTGCAGATGGTGCCAATTCATTTGTACGTGAGCAAGCTTTTATTGACTTAGATGTACTAGATTACAAGCAAGCAGCGATTAGCTGTGCAATAAAGACTTCTAAACCTCATCACTATGTTGCTCGTCAAATCTTCTTACCTACAGGGCCTTTAGCATATTTGCCAATGGCGAGTCTTGAAGAAAGTGAAAATGGCTACTGGCAGTCCATTGTCTGGACACTACCAGATGATTATGCCGATGAATATTCAGCTTTAAGTGATGCTGAGTTTATGCAACTTCTAACCCGTGAAAGCCAACATATGTTGGGTGAAGTGCTAGATGTTCGTTCAAGAGCACAATTTCCATTGAAAGCGCGTGCCGCAAAACAATACGTTAAAGATGGCCTAGCCCTAATTGGTGATGCAGCTCATGTGATTCATCCGCTTGCTGGACAAGGGGTGAATATTGGTTGTTTAGATGCCGCGGTACTTTGTGATGCACTACTGCATGATTTAGGTCGTGGCGTATGGGCGCATGAACAAACCTTAATGCGTTATGAGCACCGCCGTAAAGGACAAAACGATGCGATGATGCATAGTATGTCGGCAATTGGTTGGTTAGAAAGTTCTGAGCTATTCCCATTTATTTGGGCCAGAAATGCGGGACTCAAGCAGGTTGAACAAATTTCGTTCTTAAAAGAGCGTTTTATGCAACAAGCGAACGGTTTAGGGGCTTTACAAAACACCCAGTATAGTCGTTAAAATAATTACGAAGTTTATGCTCTACTGGTCTAAATAAATATCAGTAGATATTTTTTAAACAATCATTTATATATCATTACCAAATCGGTCAGAAAAGATACGGATTTGACCAATTTGGCTCTTTGCTAAATGCAAAGAGATTGCTAAATTTCTGAGGTCTCAAAGACCATAGCGATGATGCAATACAAATCATTGTGGGGAGTGTAAATATGACAGATATCAATGATTATGAAGATGCAGAAGATTCTGCTGTAGATGAAGATGAAGCCAAAGCGGCTGAGAGTGGCGCGGCTGATGAAGAAGCAGGCAACTTAACTGATGCTGATCTTGCTGAAGCAGAAACGCTTACTGTAACTGCGAAACAAAAACAGCGCCAAGCATTGGAAGATGAAATTGCTGCGTTTTTAGCTCGCGGCGGGAGAATTACTGAAGTTCCGCCAGATGAACATAGCGACCTTTAATACTAAAAAAGCATCACATGAGTGATGCTTTTTTATTGGCTTTTAGGTTGAGTTAAAGGTTGTTTTGCAGTTCTTTTAAAATGCCGCATTCGTCTACTGTACGGTCGGTCGAGCAGTGTTGTTTTAAATCGATGAGTGTTTCTTTTAAAAGCAAAAGTCGTTCAATTTTTTCCGATACTTCAATCAAATATTTATTCACCAAATTATCAATTTCTGTGCAGGCCTGTTTAGGCTGAGCTTTCATTTCTTTTAGCGTTTTAATGTCATTGAGAGAAATATCTAATTCGCGACAATGCTTAATGAATAATAGGTCCGCGAGTGTTTGATCTGTGTAAACACGATAATTATTTTCTGAACGCTGAATACGGTCCAGTACACCTACTTTTTCGTAATAACGAATAGTATCGATCGGGACATCCGCTTTTTTTGATAATTGGCCAATAGAAAGACTCATAAGACTTGACTCTGGAGCTACTCAAGGGTTTTTAATCACTATAAAAGAGTTTTTGAGGAAATAAAATGGCTGGATGTGGATGTGCTTCAACATGTTCTCCTACAAAGAAAGTAAGCCCGCGCTTTAGAAAAGCGTTATGGATTGCTCTTGTAATTAATGCACTCATGTTTGTCGTTGAAATTGTAGGCGGTTATAAAGCCCAATCTGTTTCACTATGGGCGGATGCACTAGATTTTGCTGGAGATGCTGCAAATTATGCTTTGTCTTTAGTTGTACTCTCGATGAGCCTTTACTGGCGTGCAACCGCAGCTCTTGTTAAGGGTGTTACGATGGCTGCTTTTGGTTTTTTCGTCATTGCAAAAGTGGTATGGTCATTTTTTCATGGTGTTTCACCTGAACCGATGGTCATGGGGGCAATTGGGGTAATGGCTTTAATTGCTAACGTTTCCGTTGCTTTAATGCTTTATGCATTTAGAGATGGTGATGCCAATATGCGTTCTGTGTGGCTGTGTAGCCGAAATGATTCTATTGCCAACATTGCTGTTATTTTTGCTGCTGTAGGCGTGTTTGGAACAGGCACCATATTTCCAGATTTATTGGTAGCCTTTGTGATTGCATACTTAGGTGTATCTTCGGGCTATGCTGTGATTAAGCAATCATTACAGGAACGAAAACAGTCAAAGGTGATGTTGGGTTCACAGGCTTAATTTTGATTGCATAAATAAAAAGTACCATTTAAGCATGGTACTTTTTAGTGTTTGAATGCATTAGATGAGAAGTGAAATTGCAATACTCCACATAACACAACCAATAAGAAAATCTAAAATTTTCCAAGCTTTTGGATTGGTAAATAGTGGTTTTAATAATCTTGCACCATAACCCAAACTGAAAAAGAAAATCCAAGAAGCAAGAATACTGCCTAAAGCAAAACTAAGTTTGTCTTCTAGCTGGGTTGCAACCGAACCCATCAGCACAATGGTATCTAAATAGACATGTGGATTTAACCAAGTAAAGGCAAGGCAGGTCATTAGTGCTTGGGTTAAAGTTTGTTTTGGGCTGCCTTCAAGCTCCATGCCTTGGTTCGTTTTAAATGCTGCATAGAATGCTTTTGCACCGTAGACCAATAAAAACGTTGCTCCTAAATATTTAGCGACTGTGATTAAGATGGGTGATGCTGTCATAATTTCGGCAAAACCTAATACACCACAAGCAATTAAAATCGAGTCAGACAGGGCGCAGATTAAACATAGCCAATATACATACTGCTGTTTAAGTCCTTGCTTTAGAACAAAAGCGTTTTGGGCACCAATCGCTACGATTAGGCCGCTACCAATACCTAAACCTTTAAAAAACACACTCAGAGAAAGCATAACTATTAAGTAGAAAAAATCAGATGCGGGAATTATCTGACTTTTTATTAAGAAATAAGTAAAATTAAGAATATTTAGGTTTGGCTAAAAATAATTTAGGTTTTGTATATGTTAGATAGTAAACAATGTGAAGCTTTTCTGGCTGTTGCAGAAGTCGGGAGTTTTGATGCAGCAGGAGAGCATTTATATATAACTCCCTCTGCCGTATCACTACGTGTACAAGCGCTAGAAAAATATTTAGGTCAGATTTTAATAATACGCGGCCGCCCTTGTGTGCTCACACAAACTGGGCAAACCTTGCTCCAGCATTTACGTCATACAAGGCTAATGGAGCAAAATCTATTACAGGGCTTAATGGGGAAGTCATCTGAATCGGAATTTTATAAAATTGCTTTAGCTTCAAATGCAGACTCATTAGCAACTTGGCTTTTACCCACTATTCAACAAACGTTATTTAAAGAAAAAATAGTGCTAGAGCTAAAAATTGATGATCAATCACACACGCATACTTTGCTAGAAACGGGACAAGTCAATGCATGTATCACAGCAGAAGAGCAGGTGATGGCGGGTTGCTTAGCTCAGCCTCTTGGTAAAATGCGCTATAAAATGCTGGCATCGGCCGAATTTGTAAACCACTGGTTTAGTGGTGGAATTAACCGAGAAAATTTAAGAAAAACACCAGCAGTTATTTTTAATCATAAAGATTTAATGCATTCGGAAGTTTTATTAAAAGGATACGGTTTACCGATGCAGAGTTATCCTTATAGTTTTATTCCTGCCACAGATGCTTTCGTCAAAGCAATTCAGCTGGGTTTAGGTTACGGAATGGTACCCGAACTTCAAGTTCAACCATTACTTGAAAATGGAACACTTATTGACATTATGCCTGAGGCTCAACTGGATGTTCCTTTGTATTGGCACCACTGGAAAAGACAGTCGAAGCAACTTGATATACTGACCGAAACGATTGTTCAATCAGCAAGACATATCTTGAGATAAACTCAAGAACGAGAACGTGCATAAAAGTTTGAAACGTGTTGAATATAAAACTCTATGTCTTGCGCTGAATAACCTAAAAGTTGTCCGATTCTACGGTCTAGTTCTAGGCGCTCCTCAAATTGAGTTTCTTTTAATGACTTTTCAATACATAACACGAGTTCATTTAAATCTGCTAAAGAGGCATCTTTATAGATCAGCATAATTGAAAAAGGTACAGGTAAAGACGTTTCAATATCTTTACTGAGCATAGTTAAACTACCTTGCTCAAGGTGCTTTAGAAATTCAGTAGGTAATAAGTCATAAAATAAAGCAATTGGTTTCTTACCAGACAATAATAATTCTAGTTCTTGCCCTTCATGGGGGCCAAGTTTTCCAAGCTGTTCAGCCATATCAATACTCTTGTTTTTATGATTAATATTATTATGCAAAATTTATGCGCGGGATGGCATAAAGTATTTGCCATCACCGCACTTAGTTAAAAAATTAAGATTGCGTTAACTCAAGCGCACGTTGATAAGCGACTTTTTTCTTAATACCTGTAAGGTCGGCAGCCAGTTGAGATGCTGCTTTAACAGATAAGTCTTGAAGTAAGCGCTTTAAAAGTTCATCTAGTTTTTCTTGTTCCAGATCGGTTTTTTCCGGTGCACCACCAACCACAAGAACAATTTCACCTTTTTCTTGGTTATGGTCATTTTCAATAAAACTAACCAAATCTTTTAAAGTCATTTTTTTGATGGTTTCAAAAGTTTTGGTAATTTCACGTGCAAAACCGACAGGGCGGTTTTCACCAAATACTTCAGCCATATTTTTTACGCATTCTAAAATACGATGTGGCGCTTCATAGAAAATTAAGGTTTGAGTTTCATTTTTAAGCTTTTCAAGTTGCGTAATACGTTGAGAAGCTTTTGATGGTAAAAAGCCTTCAAAACTAAAACGGTCACTTGGTAAGCCCACAGCACTTAACGCCGCAATTGCAGCACATGCACCCGGTACAGGTATAACTCTAATACCATGCTCTTGAGCAGCTCGAACCAGTTTGAAACCGGGGTCGCTAATAAGTGGTGTACCTGCATCACTAATCAAAGCAATATTTTCACCAGCGAGTAACTTTTGAACTAACTGATCAATTTTATTGCTTTCGTTGTGGTCATGGCATGCTGTAAGTGGAGTAGATATATTATAGTGCTTAAATAATTGAGCCGACTGGCGTGTATCTTCGGCAGCCACAATAGAAACTGATTTTAAGATATCAATTGCACGGAAAGTCATATCATCTAAGTGCCCGATAGGGGTGGCTACAACAAATAACTGAGCACTCATTTGGTTTTTACTCCGTACAGATAAACAATTTTAATCGGTTAGTGTACCCGAAATTATGTTTTTGGCGTGAACAAAGTCAGTGGGCTTTTTATTTTTCGAAGTATCTGCTTTTGATTTGCTCAATTCAAAAACTAAAAAAGCATAGAACTAGCATTAACAGCATTTACATTTTTAAATGGGGAAACAAAAAGATTATGTTAGTTGCACAGCAGTTGGGCCAATGGGCTGAACAAACAGCTTTAAAACTTTTAAAAGAACAGAATTATGAATGGGTCGCCAGTAATTATCATTCACGCCGTGGAGAGGTTGATCTGATTGTAAAACGCGGTAACGAATTGATTTTTGTTGAGGTAAAAGCGCGTGGACAGGGAAATTATGGACAAGCTTGTGAAATGGTCACTGTGAGCAAACAGAAAAAAATAATTAAAACGGCGATGAGGTTTTTACAGCGCTACCCATCTTATCAGGATTTTTATTGTCGTTTTGATGTGATTTGTTTTGATTTTCCACAGAAAATTGCAAAAACAGTACAGCAAGACTTTTCGAAATTCCATTATGATCTGCAATGGATCGAAAATGCATTTACTTTGGATTAAGAGTTCATTACTCTTTTGAGCAAATTAAAACCGATGTTTATGATCAAGCCAAGAAGAGATTGATAGGAGTCTGGTGGAGTGTTGAAACGTATTGCTGTAACAGCGCTTTGTGTCGCAAGTTTGTCAGGTTGCGCAAGTTTTATTTCTGGTGGAACAGGTACAGCTCCAGTTGGAACAGATAGTGGTGTACGTAGCTTAGGTCAGGTATTCATTGATTCTTCAATTAAACGTACAGCGAATATTAACCTCTATAAGCTTGATCAGCGTTTTAAACAATCTCGTATTAACATCGAAAGCTTTCATAGCACAGTATTGTTAACTGGTCAGGTGCCAGACCCATACTTGAAACAGCTGGCAGAAGACAATGTTAAAGCGATGAGCGATGTGAAAGCCGTACATAACTATATTACGGTAGGTAACAAAGTAAGCTATAACACGATCATGCAAGATGCTGGTGTAACTGCAAATACACGTGCTCTATTAATGAAAGCGCCAGTTGTATCGGACAGTAAAGTGCTCGTCCATACCGAAGATGGTGTTTTATATGTAATGGGTCGTTTAAATACAGCTGAAATTAATGATTTAAACAATGTGCTTCAAAATGTCGGTAACGTGACAAAGATTGTAACGCTTATTGATAACATTGATTTAGCACCTGCTCCGGCAGCATCGACTGGCAACGCAACGACTACGCCAGTAATTAATAATGTTCTTGCTCAACCAACAGTTCAAACTCCTGTTGCAATTGATCCGGACCAAGCAGATCCAGCATCATCTACTGCACAATAAAATATGAACTTAATTGAACAATTACAAAGCAAAATTGAGCAGGCGAGAACTCTTTATAAAGAGTTCCGCCTCTATGATTTGGGGAGCTTTGCTTTAAACCGTTTTACACCAAAAGATGGTTTTGAGCAGGTTTTAAATGTGCGTTATGGCTTAAAGCCTCGTCATCGTCTAGATATTTATCGTTCTACTAAACACTTAGCACATCGACCACTCATTGTTTTTGTACATGGTGGTGCTTGGCAACACGGTAATAAACGAGACTATCTGTTTGTTGGTGAAGCCTTTACAAAAGAAGGTTATGACGTTGCTGTCATTAACTATCAGCTTGCACCAAAGAATATTTTTCCAAGTTACGTAGACGACTTAACGCAAGCGTTAAATTATTTGCATCAAAATCAGGAAAAATTAGAAATCTCGACAGAGAATATTGTGCTTATGGGGCATTCGGCAGGTGCATTTAATGTAATGTCTGCTGTTTATCACCCTGACTCAACTAAAATTGAATGTTTAGGGAAAATTAAGGCAATAGTTGGTTTAGCTGGTCCGTATCATTTTGATTATAAGGGTGATCCGCTTGCTGAAGATGCTTTTGACCAAGGTATCTCTTATAAAGAGGTGATGCCTTATTATTTTGTAAATCAAAATAATATTAAGCATTATCTACTCATGGCTGAAAATGATCAGCTCGTAAAGCAACATAATACTTTGGATATGGATCAAGCTCTTAGGGAGAAGGGGAATCATAGCCATATTGCTATTATCCCTAAAACTGGCCATATCACGATTTTGGCTAGTCTATCGAGTTTTGTAAGTCACTACTTCAGAACAAAACGAACCATTTTGCATTTTCTTGATGAAGTATTTTAAAACCATTGAGTTTTAGAAAGCGCAGATTACTTTGCTTGAGTAATCTGCGTAATCATTGCGTGTGCAATACTGCCTTTAAATGGAATTTCAGGAAGCTGATCAAATTTAAAGAATTGTGCATCGGCAATTTCATCTTCCTGCAAAGAAATCTCGCCTGACTCATATTCAGCTCTAAAAGCAATCATGAGATTACTTGGAAACGGCCAAGGCTGGCTTGACATATATTGAATATTTTTGAGTTTAATACCCACTTCTTCTAAAGCTTCACGTTGTACCGCTTCTTCGAGTGTTTCGCCAACTTCGACAAATCCTGCAATTAAGCCATACATGTTGGTTTTATTGTGAATTGATTTTGCCAGCAAGATTTCATCATTACCTTTAGTAATGATGGTAATGATGCATGGGTTTACACGAGGGTACTGGTGATAACCACAAGCAGGACATACCATCGCATATTCACTTGAGTGTACTTCGGTGGCATGTCCACAGTGGCTGCAAAACTTGTGATTACGTCTCCATTCGAGCAACTGTACAGCACGACTCGCCTGTAAAAATTGCTCTTTTGACCAGTTAGAAATAAGTTGACGAATTGGAACGAGTTGCAGACCTTCTGGTATAGCTTCTTCACTCAGCAGGTCACGTGCAATGACCTGTTCATCATGAGTGAAAAGCAGATCACTTGCTAACTTTTCGACTTTGGGTAATTGAAAGTTTTGGTCAACCAATAATTGTTGGTGATGAAAAATATAAGCAAGTGATAATTCAGACATTAAGCTGCCTTTTTTTGAAGTTGTTGACTACTTAGCAATGCTACATCAAACATGGATTGTAGAACAGGCTGTTTATTTTTTAAATTGTCAACTAACATATCTAGTCCAGCTAATACGTTAAAAATACAGTGAATCTGATCATGACTAAAAGCTTGGTTCTGATCGATTTGCTGCTGTACAAATTTAGCAGTTTCAAGCAAAGCATTTTGTTGAACCGTACTTCCTAAAAATTCAGCCGCACCAGCCAATTCTTTCAATGAGCCTGCAATTGCTTCAATATTTTGGGTTTGATCGTTGGCATATAGAGTCAAACTTTGACATACAAAATCGATTAAATTTTTTGTCTCATTTAATAATGTTTCATGTGCTTCATCTAAACGATCTAAAGAAATATTGGTGTTGTTCACACGAATTTGTAGACGGTTAGATGAATAATGACGTACCAAAATACCAATCGCGTTCATGGCAGATAAAATGCTCTTCATGAGCTGCTGAGCGTAGTTTTCATTACTCAATATATTGATTTGACTTAAACTGCTTGCTTGATGAGAAAGCTCGGTTGCTGCTTCATTTAAGTTGAGTAAGTTAAAGGTATGAGCAAGCTGCATAAGGCTGCTTTGAAGTTGCTGAGCCTTTTCTGGCGACATGTTTTGGTAGTTGTATTCAATATCATTACGAACTTTATTCATTTCGTCTAAGATCAATTGACTTACCGTTTGCATGGTATCAAAGTCTGGACCATACAAATGTTGGCTCAGTGCTTTAAGTTGAGTATCGGTAAGGAACTCACGACCAATGTTTAGCTGCCCACGAATTTGCTGCGCAAGTTGGTCTTCTTGTCCAATCACAATACTAATAATATCTGCTAGAGCAGTTAAGTTTGCCTCAAAGCTTTCTGGCGATGCTAAAAATAGACCTATAGCATTTTCAAGATTAATGAATACACGTAAGCGAGCATCATTTAAAACAAGTTCATCAATGTGATTAAAGGCAGAGTTAACCAAT
This sequence comes from Acinetobacter nosocomialis, assembly GCA_025736915.1. Lineage (GTDB taxonomy): Bacteria > Pseudomonadota > Gammaproteobacteria > Pseudomonadales > Moraxellaceae > Acinetobacter > Acinetobacter nosocomialis_A. The sequence goes on from CP107049.1 coordinate 3,089,915, forward strand.
TGCCAATATTGTTGGCTTGGTTGACCATGAGCCATGCTGACTAAATAGCTACCAATCAATTTGAATGCCTGAAAGTCTCGAGCGGTTTCAGTTTTATTTAAAAATTGATGCAAAGATAATTTATAAAGCTGATGGATAAACTGAGTTTTCTCATTAATGAGCACTTCGGGTAACGGTAACTCAAGTGAAGTTGTTGTAAGGTTTGAAGCGATCTGCTGACCAGATGATGTTAATGGTTTATTTAAGGCTTTTTCTAAATTGTTTAGAGTGTCCAAAAGAAACTGGGGTACTTCAACTTCACGTAAACAAATAAATTCAATATAGCGTTTCACCATGGTCGTGCCTTCACTAAGAGCAACAACCTCATCGGTGTTGATGTGTTCTGGCTTAGCCATAATTTTTTGCATCAACTCGGTTGAATATTGAGTGATTTTTGCCAAATAGGGGATATCAATAAGGCGTAATACTTGAGTGCATTGTTTAAATTGTTCTAACGCATCATCAATACCAAAAGGGAGAGCTTGTTCTTCAATTAATGTACTTACAGCACCTTCTACCAGTTTTATTGAGTTATCAATTTCATTCTTGATAATAAGCAACGCTGTTGGATCAAATTGAATCGAATTATGCTCAGACATAAAAATTCCCCTTTGCAAAAAAAATCAATTGTTATATTCGTCATGGCTCAATAGTTTGAGCTAAAAATCTATACGACTAATATAACTTAACTTGCAAAAGGGGAAACTAAAAAAAAACTAGAGAATCAAAAATTTATTTTGCAAAAAGGCAAGGTTCTCCATGTTTTTTCTCAAATTCTTTGACCCAAGTCTCATGTATGTTCAACTCTTCATCTGAAGGGTAAATAACAGGTAAATCAATTTGAACTCTAGCTTTTGTCGTTTTTTGCTGGTCAATTTCACTTTGCGATAAAGCATCCATATCAAAGGAAACTTGACCACCGGTCATTGCCAAGTAAACATCAGAAAGAATTTCAGCATCGAGTAACGCACCGTGGAAAGTACGGTCACGCGCTGGAATTTCATAACGACGAACTAAGGCATCAAGTGAGTTTTTCTGTCCAGGATGTTTATTTTTGGCTAAAGCTAAGGTATCGGTAACTTCACAAACTTCTGAAAGAGCAGGTAACCCAACACGTCTAAACTCCATATCGAGGAAGTTCATATCGAAGGTTGCGTTATGAGCGATAATTTCTGCGCCTTTTAAATATTCAAACAAAGTATCAGCAATATCTGCATAGAGCGGTTTATCTTTTAAGAAATCATCACTGATACCGTGAATATTTTCTGAATCGCCCACTGGTTTTTCAGGGTTAATATAAATGTGAATCGAACTACCCGTAAGCTTACGGTTAATCATTTCGATTGCGCCGACTTCAATAATGCGGTCGCCATCTTGGAAATAGAAACCAGTCGTTTCAGTATCGAGAATGAGCTGACGAGGGCCTTGTAATTTAAGCTTTGCTTCGGTAACAACAATCTGAGGATGAATATTGCTAGTTTGCTGCTTTATTTCTTGCTCTACAGCTTCAACCTCATTTACTTCTTCGTCGACAGTAATCATCTCAACTTCTTGTGATGGTTCAAGAGCGACATCTTCATCTTCGGTTGTTTCAACCAGATCAAACCCGAAAGGGTCATCTAGCAACCAGTCCTGTTCAGGCTTTTTTATATCTTGCGGTGCAGCGACAGACAGTGGTTGCTTGAGTTCTTGAGCAGTCTTATCTGCACCTAAATTTGCAAGTTGGTCTGCCATTTCATTGCCAGGATGTCCTGCATGGCCTTTAATCCAATTCCACTCAATATTTCTACCTGCGCAAACAGCATCAAGTTTTTGCCATAGGTCAGGATTTTTAACATCTTTCCAATTTTTCTTTTTCCAGCCATGAATCCATTCTGTAATGCCTTGCTTTACATAATTTGAGTCGGTCCAGATAATTAATTGTGCATCAGGAGGGCAAAAAGAAACGCCCTCAATAGCAGCCATAAGCTCCATGCGGTTATTGGTTGTGTCGGGTTCACCGCCAAATAATTTATGTTCACCCTGTTCGGTAATGACATATGCACCCCAACCGCCTAAACCGGGATTGCCACGACATGCACCATCAACATACAGTGTGATTGTTTGAGACATAAATCGAAACCTAAACTGAAAGAAAAAGAACTGAATATGGTGTATTGTATACGCAAAAAGTTCGGTTCCATCGTTACAAAGCAAGCTTTTTTTAATTTCTTGTAACATTTCCATGCAAATGACATTAAATTATTGCCTTGTCTATCTTGCATGCTTTACTACAATGGCATCGAAGACCTAGGGTTTGTGGGCAGACCCCAAGAAATATTACGCGAGTTGTTTGGAAGTTTTTATGTATAAACCAACCACATTTGTGTGGCAGCCATCTGCAGCATCATTATTCAAAATTACAGTACTTAGCTCTGCTTTAGCTGCGTTGGGTATTACAACAGGCTGTTCTTCGACTCCGCAATCTGCAAAAACCTCGAAAACAAAACAGGTCAGTGGAGCAGGCTATCTTGATGCAAGCAGTCTAGACTCGTTAGAAGATTTACTTTCAGCAACAGATATGCGTGCTGTAGAGGGTGATCGTTTACTTATTTTAAAACACGGTGACGTTTGGAAGCGTATGGCTGTGGGCTTTAAAATGGACCTCGATCACTGGGATCCGCGTATTGAAGCGCAGCGTAGTTGGTTTATTTCACGTCAGCCCTACCTTGACCGTTTAAGTGCTCGCGCAAGTCGTTATTTATATCATACTGTTAAAGAAGCAGAACGCCGTGGTCTTCCAACTGAACTTGCATTATTACCGGTAATTGAAAGTTCATATGACCCTGCTGCAACAAGTAGTGCGGCAGCAGCAGGTTTATGGCAGTTTATTCCAAGTACTGGTCGTATTTATGGTTTACAACAAACGGGTATGTACGATGGTCGTCGTGATGTTGTTGAATCTACACGTGCTGCATATGAGTTCTTAGGAAGCTTATATAACCAGTTTGGTTCATGGGAATTGGCTTTGGCAGCTTATAACGCTGGTCCGGGCCGTATCCAACAGGCGATTAACCGTAACCAAGCTGCGGGTTTACCAACTGACTACTGGTCATTAAAACTTCCACAAGAAACTATGAACTATGTTCCACGTTTCTTGGCAGTTGCACAAATTATTAAAAATCCACGTGCTTACGGGGTTTCATTACCACCAATTGCGAATAGACCCCATTTCCGTGAAGTGACATTGTCTGCACCGTTGTCTTTAAATGAGATTGCTTCGGTCAGTGGTCTTAGCCGTGCCGAGTTATATGCATTAAACCCAGGCTATCGTGGTGAAACAGTAGACCCAGCAAGTCCAATGCGTATTTTAATTCCGGCTGATGTAAGCCCATCAGTTGATAATAAATTGAAAGGAATGAAAGCGGGTGGTGGTTCAGGTTGGTGGGCAAATGTCACTTCGCCGTCTAAACCGACAACCAGTCCTTCAAGTTCAGTCACAATTAAAACGACACCAGCGACTCAGGTTCAGCCTGTAAGGCCAACAACACCTGCTAAAACAACCAGCAGCTCTGTAACTGTAAAAGGTTCAACACCTCGTGGTTCTGATGCTTTAGCTGCTTTTGCAGCCTCAGCTGATGTGCCAAGTGCACCTCGTATTCCAGTTGCAGTAACGCCTGCAACCAATGTTAAGCCAGTAAGAACAGAACCGCCAATTTCAGCTGTTGAGCGTGAGAAAATTTTAGCAGCGGTTCGTGCTGAAGGTGAGAAGGAAACTGTTGAGCAAGCTTTACAGCCACAGGCCACTCAAGCTGAAAAAGACCAAGTGGTTGCTGAGTTAAAGGCAATTGCACCGCAAGGTACCGAAATTGTTGATCCTTACGATGGCAAAATTAAGTTAACTGCGATTCAGACGAGCCTTTCGGTCGCTGAACAGCAAGGTAAAGAGTTAAGTAAAGGCTTTGCTTATCCAAAAACGTTAACTGAAGATGCAAGCGTTGCAAACTCTGAAGAAGCACAGCGTAATAAAGATAAGCCTTACATTAAAACCGATACCGATGTTGTTGTTGTACAGCCTAAAGGTAAGCGTAGTACTTATACCGTACAACCGGGCGATACATTAGCGATTATCGCAATGAAAAATGGGGTCAACTGGCGTGATGTTGCCAAGTGGAACCAGATTGATCCTGAAAAGACTCTATTTGTAGGAACTAGCCTGTATTTGTATGATGCTAAACCGCAAGAGGTTGAGTCTACGACAAAATCAGCAGCTAAACCTGATGTATATATTGTTCAAGCAAATGACAGTTTAACTGGCGTGGCAAATCAATTTAATTTGTCAGTAAAACAGCTTGCTGAATATAACGATTTATCTGTCAGTGATGGCTTATTTGTTGGCCAAAAGCTGCATTTGAAAGAGCCTAAAGGCAACCGTAACTCTGCTAAGGCAGAGCCTAAAGCTGTTCAGGCAAGTACACGTCGTATTGCAACAAAGAGCTATACAGTTAAACGCGGCGAGTATTTGAAGTTAATTGCAGATCGTTATGCATTATCTAATCAGGAATTGGCAGAGCTAACACCAGGGTTGTCAGCTGGTAGTAATTTAATGGCTGGCCAGAAAATTAATGTACCTGCAAAAGAAGTTGCTGCTGTTGATGAATCTGATGACAACAAAGCTTCTGGCAAATATGAAAAACTTGCAGCAGGTCCGTCATATAAGACTGAAAGTTATAAAGTACAGCGTGGCGATACATTATCAAGCATTGCGACCAAGTCTAAAATTAGTTTAGCCGAACTTGCAGAACTGAATAACTTAAAAGCGAGTAGCCATGTACAGCTTGGCCAAAACTTGAAAGTACCTGCGGGCGTAAGTGTTCCAGACCACTATGTTGTTCAGTCGGGAGATAGCTTACATGCGATTGCGGCTAAATATAACTTACAAACCAGTTATTTGGCTGATTTAAACGGTTTATCTCGCACAGCAGGTGTTCGTGCTGGTCAGCGTTTAAAATTGACAGGTGAGGTTGAAACATCGAGCAAGGCTACGACTAAAAATGCCAAAGAAGAAACACCAGATACTTATACTGTTAAATCTGGTGATAACTTACGAAGCATCGCCAGCCGTTATCATTTACAGTTAGATTACCTGACTGCATTAAATGGCTTGTCTCGTAACAGCAGTGTGCGTGTCGGTCAGCATTTAAAGCTAACAGGTGATGTACCTACTGTAGAAACTGCGAAAGCTGATACAGCAAAATCATCAGCTAAACCTGTTGCAGCAGGCAAAAATACTGAAAAGTATACGGTTAAAGCTGGTGAGTCGTTAAATGCGATTGCGAGTCGTGCAGGTATTTCAGTTCGTGAACTTGCTGAAATGAATGCATTAAAAGCAAATGCTAACCTACAGCGCGGTCAAAATATTGTGATTCCAAAAACTGTAGTGGAATACAAAGTCAAACGTGGCGATACCTTAATTGGTCTTGCAAGTAAATATGGTCTAGAAACTACTTTACTGGCGGAACTCAACAACTTAACACCGTCGACTCAATTGCGTATTGGCGATATTATTAAAGTGCCTAATTTATAGAATAATTAGAACTTTATGCAAAAGTTATATTCTCAACTGAGCCTGCTAGTCGGGCTCAGTGTTTTTTCACAAGTTGTATTCTCTGCACAGCAAATCACACCATATATTGCAATTCATTCTAAGCCTAAATACCTCGCAATGGCTGCTATGCCTTATGCCAACCCAAATGCACCAAAAGGTGGAGTACTGAGTCGGGCTGCGCAAGGGACTTTTGATAACTTAAACAGCATGAATGGGAAGGGAAACGCGACAGAAGGTGTAAATTATCTTTTTGATACTTTAATGACTCAGTCACTCGATGAAGTTGGGGTTTTATATCCACTTTTAGCCGAGAAAGTTTCGTATGACCCAGAAAGAACCCAATCCGTTACTTTCTATTTAAATCCCAAAGCTCGTTTTAGTAATGGTCAGCCTTTAACCGCGACAGATGTAAAATTTAGCTTTGATACGTATCAGACCAAATCTAATTTTGGTCTACAAATGTATCTTGCAGACTTGGCAAAAACAGAAGTCATTAACCCACATCAAGTTAAATTCACTTTTAAGTCTAGCCATAATCCTAAAATGCCATTTGTTGTGGCGAGCTTGCCGATTTACTCAAAAGCAGATTGGACGAACCGTGACTTTACTCGTATTACCTTGCACCCGATTGTAGGTTCAGGGCCGTATGTGGTTGAGAAGATTGATGCTGGACGTAGTATTAGCTATAAACGGAACCCGAATTATTGGGCAAAAGATTTGCCTATTAATAAAGGGCGCTATAACTTCGACCATTTAAAATATGTTTATTACCGAAATTGGGATATTGCATTCGAAGGTTTTAAATCTGGGCAATATACCTTGCATGAAGAAACTAATCCTAAAAAATGGGTCACTGACTACAAGTTTCCAGCGGTAAAAGCAGGTTTAGTCATTATATATAAATTTAGACACCATAACCCGATTGCAACCGAAAGTTATGTATTTAACACACGGCGCAAACCTTTAAACGATATTCGCTTTAGACAAGCCTTAACCTATGCCTATGATTTTGAATGGCAGAACAAAGCTTTGTTTTATGGACAATATCAAAGACTGCAAAGTTATTTTGAAAATAGTGAGTTGGCAGCAGAAGGTCGTCCTTCAAAGAGTGAGCTCACTATATTAAAGCCTTTATTACCAAAGCTTTCTCCAGTCATGCAAAAAGCTGTTTTGGCAGACTGGAAATATCCAGTCTCAGATGCCAGTGGTTTTAACCGTCAAAACTTATTAATCGCAAGACAATTACTCATTCAGGCAGGCTATAAAATTAAAGAAGGGCAGTTATATACGCCCGAAGGCAAGCCTGTACAAATTGAGTTTCTTATTCAGCAAGATGGCAAACAAAGAACACTCATGCCATTTGTAAGAAATTTAAAAAAATTAGGAATTAATATTAATTTACGGCAGGTTGATGCGCCGCAATATTTAGAGCGTACACGCCGTTATGATTTTGACATGACCACCATGAACTTGCCGCAATCTTTAAATCCGGGCAATGAACAGGCTCAGTTCTGGGGAAGTGCCGCAGCAGTTCAAGATGGTAACTATAACTACGCTGGGATTCGTAATCCTGTCATTGATGCAGTTATTTCAAAACTGGTCACTGCCAAAGACCGTGAGCAGCAAATTATTTATACTCATGTTCTTGATCGATTACTTCGTGCAGGATATTACCAAATTCCGACTTATGGAAAAGGTGATTATTGGTATGCATACTGGAATATGTATCAGCAACCTAAAGTGAAACCCGTGCTCTCTGCTGGTATAGAGTATTGGTGGAGTAATCCAAACCAAGCCAAAAAAGTTGCCCAATATTTACATCAACAATAAAAGCACGTACCTAAAGGAAATCCTGTTATATGGGTTCATATATTCTGAAGCGACTTCTTTTAATGATTCCAACGTTGTTCATTATTTTATTGATCAACTTTGTGGTCGTGCAAATTGCACCAGGTGGGCCAGTTGAACAGGCAATTCATGAAGTAGAAAGTGGCTTAGGAGCAGGGCGTGTATTAGGTACTGAAATGTACTATCAGGGCGCTAAAGGATTAAGCCCTGAAATGGTTGAGCAAATTAAAGCACAGTACGGTTTTGACCATCCTCCAGTAGAACGTTTTTTACTGATGTTAAAAGGCTATTTGACCTTGGACTTTGGACAAAGCTTTTTTAAAGATAAACCAGTAGTTGAGCTGCTTTGGGAAAAAATGCCTGTATCGATCTCGATTGGGCTATGGAGCACTTTGCTGATTTATCTTATTTCAATTCCGCTTGGTATTAAAAAAGCCAAACAACAAGGTACATGGTTTGATCGTTCTACCTCTCTATTACTTGTAGTAGGTTACGCAGTACCAAGTTTTGTCTTTGCTATATTACTTATCGTTTTCTTTGCAGGTGGATCATATTTTCACTGGTTTCCATTGCAAAACCTCGTGTCGGATAATTTTCATCAATTAAGTCTTTTCGGAAAAATTACGGACTACTTATGGCACATGACGTTGCCGCTTATTACCATGGTGTTGGGTGGTTTTGCTAGCCTAACTTATCTAACCAAATATTCATTTTTAGAAGAACTCAATAAACCTTATGTCTTGGCAGCTTATGCAAAAGGTTTAGATAGCCAGCAAGTCTTATATAAACATGTATTTCGTAATGCCATTTTAGTGGTTCTTGCTGGATTGCCAGAGGCTTTAGCAGGCATTTTCTTTGTGGGAAATCTTTTTATTGAAATTATTTTTCATCTAGATGGTGTTGGCTTATTAGGCTTTGAAGCAATTGTTCAGCGAGACTATCCGGTTATTTTTGGCGTATTGTTTTTCTTCACGCTTTTTAGCCTGCTTTTACGTCTTATTTGCGATGTGCTGTATCAATGGATTGATCCACGTATTCACTTTGATGCACAAGGAGGCAAATAATGTCTTTTATTGTGCGATCACGACTACAAAAGTTTAGGCAACATAAATTAGGGTGGGCAAGCTTTATCTTGTTTAGCCTCATTTTAGTGATGTCCTTGGGTGCTGAACTCATTGCTAACGACAAACCATTGTTGGTGAAATATGAGGATGCTTATTATTTGCCTGTCGTTAGAACATATCCCGAAACCACTTTTGGTGGTGTGTTTGAAACAGAAGCAGATTATAAAGACCCTGCTGTACAAGAACTTATTAACCATAAAGGTTGGGCGATTTGGCCGCTCATTCAATTTTCTTATCAGACACCTAATTTAGACTTAGCTGTACCTGTGCCATCGCCACCTTCTAAGCAGAACTGGTTAGGAACAGATGACCAAGGGCGAGACGTATTGGCACGTATTCTTTATGGACTTAGAGTTTCATTACTTTTTGGTTTAGTTTTAACAGCTTGTGCAGCACTACTAGGCATTTTTGTGGGTGCTATACAAGGCTACTATGGTGGCTGGGTCGATCTGCTGGGACAACGACTGGTAGAAGTCTGGAATGGTTTACCCATGCTGTTTATGGTCATGATTTTGGTCAGCATGTTTACCCCAAATGTATATTGGCTATTTTTTATTATGCTGTTCTTTAGCTGGACCGTACTTGTAGGAATTGTCCGTGCCGAATTTTTAAAAGCGCGTCAACTTGACTATGTGCGTGCGGCTCAGGCTTTGGGTGTAAATGATAGTGGAATTATCTTTAAGCACATTTTGCCAAATGCCATAAACTCTAGTCTGTCGCAATTACCTTTTATTTTGACCACCAATATTATTGCTTTAACCGCACTCGATTTTTTGGGCTATGGTTTGCCGCCAGATGCAGCCTCTTTAGGTGAGTTATTGTTGCAAGGCAAAAATAACTTAGATGCAACTTGGTTGGCTTTATCAGGATTTTTTAGCCTTGCTTTTGTGTTGTCATTATTAATTTATATTGGGGAGGCGGCACGCGATGCATTTGACCCAAGAAAATAAATTGAACTCTGATACTACCTTACTAAAAATAGAAAACCTTTCAATATCTACGCAAGATCAGACTTTATTGGAGGGTCTCAATTTACACTTACAAGCTGGTGATACGCTTGCAATTGTAGGTGAGAGCGGTTCAGGTAAAACAATAAGCTGTTTGGCGATGATGGGATTATTACCAGAAAAATTAAAAATATCTGGTCGTATTATTATTGATTCAAAAAATATTTTAGAAACAGATGAAAAGACAAAAACACATATACGTGGCCATCATATTGCCATGATTTTTCAGGAGATTTCTACAGCTTTAAACCCATTACATCGGGTTGAAAAAATTGTCGGTGAAAATTTTATTTTACAAGGTTGGCCAAAAGCGAAAGCTCAGCAGCAGGTAATTCAATTATTAAAAGATGTAGGAATTGCTAATCCAGAGTACATTTTAAAACGTTATCCGCATGAGCTTTCAGGTGGACAAAAACAAAGGATCATGATTGCAGCTGCGCTTGCACTTCAACCTAAGATTTTAATTGCAGATGAACCAACTACTGCACTTGATGTGATTTTACAGACGCAAATTTTAGAATTATTAAAATCTTTGCAAACCAAATATGGCATGGCGCTGATTTTAATTAGCCATGATTTAAATTTGGTACGCCGTTATGCCGATGAGCTGATTGTATTAGACAAAGGGCAAGTGGTAGAGCAAGGTCAGCTTCAACAGATTTTTGAAAATCCTGCGTCAATTTATACTAAGCAATTGTTAGATCATGATCTTGGTTTTGCTGAACCACTTTCCTCCAGTGATAAAATTTTATCTGTCCAACAACTTAATGTTAAATATCCAATACGACGTGGTTTCTTTAACCGAATTCAAGGCTATACCATTGCTATTGAAAATATAACCTTTGAGCTTACCCAAGGTGAAGCATTGGGTGTGGTTGGTGAAAGTGGTTCTGGAAAATCTTCTTTGGCTTTAGCATTGGTCCGATTAATTAAAAGTGATGGGCAAATTATCTTTTTAGAGCAAGATATAAACCGCTTAGAACAAAAAGCTTTACGCAAGATCAGGTCAGATTTACAAATTGTATTCCAAGACCCATTTGGTAGTTTAAACCCACGTATGACGGTAGGGCAGATTATTGCTGAAGGGTTAAAAGTCAAAGCGATAGCTGATAAAGAAATTAAACAGCAAGTTGAATCAGCTTTGATAAAAGTTGAGTTGGCTGAGGGCTTTCAACATCGCTATCCACATGAACTTTCTGGTGGGCAACGACAACGCGTTGCTCTAGCGCGAGCTTTAGTGGTTCAACCTAAACTTTTAATTTTAGATGAACCCACGTCTGCCTTAGACCGAACCACGCAAAAAGCGATGATTCAATTATTGCGACGTTTACAACAAACAGAGCACCTAAGCTATATTTTTATCAGTCATGATTTAAATGTGGTCAAAGCACTGTGTCATAAAGTGATGGTATTACGACATGCAAAAGTTATGGAATATCAGCCGACTGAACAGTTATTTAATGCTCCTAAAACTGAATATACCAAGCAATTAATTACGGCGAGTCTCTAATTCATTTAAATAAGTATTTGTTTTATAATCATAAATATTATTTAAATTTTTAATGCAAAAAGTTGCATTTCTCTATACTTTTTAAATTTGACATGTGCTATTGTCAGTTATCGATTTTCCCTTGACATGACCTATAACTCATCTAAATTAGAGTAATTGCTCTAAAGTATTAAAAGAGGTTAACCATGAGCCAGATTGCACAACCAATCACAATTCGAAATACCACATTTAAAAACCGGATTATTAAAGGTGCAATGAGTGAGGCACTTGCAAACTATGAGGGACAGCCAAATGACTTACATTTGGGCTTGTATGGTGCATGGGCTAAAGGTGGTTTAGGCTGTGCAATTACTGGTAACGTCATGGTCAATTTCGAAGCCAAAAACGAACCAGGCGTGGTTGTGATTGAAACTGAGCGTGACCTAGAGCGTTTAAAAGAATGGGCAGCGGTCGGTAAACAATATGGAATGGTACAGCTCATTCAATTGTCTCACCCAGGCCGTCAGTGCCCTAAAGGCTTAAATAAAGAAACAGTTGCACCTTCGGCAGTTCCTTTTAGTCCAGCTTTAGCGACTATGTTTGGCACTCCACGTGCGCTTACACATGAAGAAATTTTGGATATTATTAAACGCTTTGCAACAGCTGCCAGCATTTGTGAGAAAGCAGGTTTTGAAGGGGTACAGTTACATGGTGCACACGGCTATTTAATTAGCCAGTTTTTATCACCATTAACCAATAAGCGTACAGACCAGTGGGGAGGTTCAGTTGAAAACCGTACTCGCTTTTTACTAGAAGTTTATAAAGCAGTACGTGAAGCAACTTCAGAGAATTTTATTATTTCAGTGAAGCTTAACTCTGCTGACTTCCAGCGCGGTGGTATTAGCGAAGAAGATGTGATTTCGGTATTTAAAGCCGTTGATGAAGCAGGAATTGATTTAATTGAAATTTCAGGTGGTACTTATGAAGCACCTGCAATGGCTGGCGCAAAAGCCGATAAACGTAAAGCAAGTACCATTGCACGTGAAGCATACTTCTTAGACTTCGCTGAAAAAATCCGTCAGCATGTAAAATGTAAACTTATGGTGACAGGTGGCTTCCGTACTGTAGAAGGCATGAATGCTGCTTTAGCAAGTGGGGCATGTGATTTTATTGGTATCGCTCGTCCACTTGCTGTTGAAACAGATTTAACTGACCGTTTAATCGCAGGTCAAGATGTTCGCTATGCCGTAAAACCAATTAAAACAGGTTTACCTTTTGTCGACAAAATGGCGATTATGGAAATCATTTGGTACGCAGCACAATTTAAAGCAATTGGGCAGGGTAAAAAGCCAAATGCAAAACTATCGCCTTTAATTGTGTTTTTAAATTACGCGAAGGGCAATATTAAGGCGGTTGTTCAGGGGCGCGTGAATTCACGTAAGTCTGCATAAATAAATTACCAAGCAATAGCCCAGTAAGTCTGAAACGTAGAAGCAGACCATTGTCCTTTAATTAGAGCATTTTTAAAGGCAGGTCTGTTTTCTATTTGGGTCAGATAACGCTGTATATGTTTAAACTGGCTGTAATTTGGTGAGCAAGCCAGTAACGGAAACCACATCAAAATATCAGCAGTAGTAAACTGATCTCCAGCAAACCATAAGTGACGTTCTAAATGTTTATCAATCATGCTCATGTGTCGTTGTAATGATTGATTGAGATAGCCTTGATCAAATCCATATTTTAAAAGCTTAGGAACGAAACGGACCAGAAAAGGTGTGCGTTCTGCAATTTGGTGAAAGATTTGTTTGAGTACCAGATCGGGAATGAATGTCGCCTCACAGTAATTTTTCCAATAATAAAAATTTTGAAATTGTTGGCTTAATAAATTGTTCTGTCCCAGTTGTGGGTGTAAATGAGAGAAATAATCTAGGATTGCTGAGGTTTCAGCTAAAATTGAAGTTTGCTCTTGTTCAATAATTTCGAGCGTTGGAAATTTTGATAATTGATGCGGTGAGTTATTATTTTTGTTTTCATCTGAATGATATTTAGTGATGAGTTCATAGTTGAGCCCTAATTCTTCTAAAAACCAAATAATGCGTTGAGAGCGTGAATTTTGTAAATGAAATAATCGAATTTGCATGTCATGTTCAAATTATAGTTTTGATTTAATTTTAGTATAGGGTAGAAAAGAATTTAAGTATAATAAAATATTTATAAATCATAAATTTATAATGTTTTTGAGAGGTTTGGCATAGAAATTACTGCTGGTAAAGTTGTGGGTCTTAAAACCGATTAGATCTTGATCACCGAAGTTGCTAACATGCGTTATACTGCTGGCTCAAATATGTACAATTATGTTTTAGCCTACTAAAAGAATAAAATCGTTTCACAGCAGATGGCCTAACTAGCCGTAGCTCAAGTTTCAATAGAACCAGATTTAACAAAAACAAAATTAGTAGCTGATGCAATAATTATTGAGAAAGATGATCCAAATATACAACCCACACAACATATTGATGAAGTAAAGTTGAAGTCTTAATTTTGGAAATAAAAAATTTATCTCATGGATGAAATTTGAAGTGAGATAAAATAATTTGAAGCGATGATTCTTTATAGAAAGAATATGGCGTCCCTACGGGGATTCGAACCCCGGTTACCGCCGTGAAAGGGCGATGTCCTAGGCCTCTAGACGATAGGGACGTTGAGGATGGCGGTATCTTAAGAAGCCGCCACTAAACTGTCAAGTAGGTAAGGAGACAGTTTGTTCAAAATATAGCAAAACAGTTCAGCAGTTTTCTGAGTATCGTATAAAGCAGAGTGTGCTTCTTTACCATCGAACTCAATTCCAGCTTGAATACATGCTTTAGCAAGCACGGTTTGTCCAAACATAACTGCACTTAAAGTAACCGTATCCATGACTGAAAAACTATGAAATGGGTTTTGGTTTTTTGTGCTTGTACGTGCAATTGCTGCTTGTAAAAAACCAAGGTCAAAATGCGCGTTGTGACCTACAAGTACTGCATGAGTACAATGTTGTTGTTTACGAACTTCATTGACCGATTTAAAAATACGACGTAGCGCAGTTCTCTCGTCTTCAGCCATTGCTATACGCATTGGGTTGAATGGATCAATACCAATAAAGTCGAGCGAACGGCGATCGAGGTTTGCACCTTCAAACGGGTTAATATGTGCATGAAATGCAGGACCAGGGACAAATTGTCCCTGAGCATCATACACAATTGGAATGCACGCGATTTCTAGCAATGCATCTGTCTGGGCATTAAAACCTGCCGTTTCAACATCGACAACAACAGGTAAGAAGCCACGAAAACGTTGGCCAATGACCGGGACAGAATTTTCTTGTGTCACACTTTTCTCCATTGCAGCGTTTTCCCGGCATGCAGCGGGATAATTTTTTGATCATCTAAATAATCAAAAGATTCGGGAACGAGGTTGTCTTCTTTAACCAAAGTAATGGTAGAAGTATTACGTGGTAGACCGTAGAAGTCTGCACCAAAGTGGCTTGCAAATCCTTCTAAACGCTCTAATTTACCAACTTGATCAAAAGCTTGTGCATAAAGCTCAATTGCATTAGGAGCACTATAGCAGCCTGCACAGCCACAAGCATTCTCTTTTGCATTTTGTGCATGAGGGGCACTGTCTGTACCTAAGAAAAACTTAGGATTACCACTTGTCGCCACTTCAAGTAAAGTCGTTTGGTGTGTTTGACGTTTTAAAATTGGCAAACAGTAGAAATGCGGTTTAATACCACCAACTAACATATCATTACGGTTAAATAATAAATGCTGAGGAGTGATTGTTGCTGCAACATTACGGTCTTGTTCTAAAACAAAATGTGCTGCATCACTTGTCGTAATGTGTTCAAGCACAACTTTAAGTTTTGGGAACTGTTTCAATAATGGTGATAATACCTCATCTAGGAAGCGTTTTTCACGATCAAAAATATCTACATGATTGTGAGTCACTTCACCATGAAGCAATAACGGCACTTGATGCTCTTCTAATTGCTCAATGACTGCATAAACTTTGCGAATATCACTCACACCATTGTCAGAGTTTGTGGTCGCACCCGCAGGGTAAAGTTTAATTGCATTTACATGTTCTGATTCTTTAATTTTACGAACTTCATCTGGTGAAGTGTGATCAGTAAAATAAAGCACCATACGAGGGTCAAAATTATTGCCTTCTGGAACATGAGCAAGAATGCGTTCACGATAAGCTAAAGCTTCTTCTACTGTTTTTACAGGCGGCACAAGGTTAGGCATACAGATCGCGCGAGCGAATTGTTTAGCCAAATCTGGAACAGTACGTTTTAATGCTAAACCATCACGTAAATGTGCATGCCAATCATCTGGCTGGAGCAGGGTAATAGAGTTCAAGGCAGTTCAAACTTCGAAATAAAACAAATGATAATCGATAAAGTGTGAAAATGGTAACGAGAATTACGGACAAATGGCAAAATAAAGCGCAGGGAGCTTTAAAAATTAATGTTATATTTTGTTAACGCGAAATATGTAGGAATCGACTAGTGGCGAATAGGGGAAATGTCCATCAATTACTCAAATCTAAAGAAGAAATCGAGTACTTGGTCACTCTACATACCCATCGTTACGCCAATATGCCTTTGCCAACACAACTAGAAAAAAAATTCTGGTGTTTAAATCTTGATCGTACTCGACAAAATATTTCAAAGTTTCTAGCAAGCGGCGTACTCACTTATTTAATTTTCATTTTGTTAGCCCTTCCAACCGACTACTTAGTGATAGGCAAACCTTATATTACTTTGGACTTTGTCCATTGTGTATTAAGTGCTATGAATATTGCATTCGCGCTTTTACTATTTTGGATTTTTGCCAGATTCAAAAAACTTTCTGAGCACTTTTATTTTGCGGCCTGCGGCATCGTTTTCTTTAGTATTATTACGAGTGCTATGTTGTTGCTGAGTGTTGGAAATATGGCACTTAAAAATCAGTCGATGTTGCTTCTTTCTTTTTTATATATGCTCGGGTTTATCTTAAGCGGGATCAAACCACTCCATATGCTGTATGTAGGCTTATCCGCAGCAATACTGGTTTTTGTTTTTCTTAATTTATTAAACGTAAATTGTGATTATATCGCGCTGGGTCGTGCCTTGTTTGGTACTTGTATTTTAGGTTTTTCAATTAGCACGATGCTCATCTCAAGAGAGCGAAGTCTTTTTTTAAATAACCAACTCGCTGAAATTAATGAGCAGATTTTACGGATAGAAGCATCTGAGCTACTGCATTTAAGTCAACAAGATGCACTTACTCAAATTTCGAATCGTCGTACCTTTGATGAGATGTTTGATTTTTTCTATTATCGAGCAAATCAAGAGAAACGTCCTTTAGCTGTTTTATTTATCGATATTGATTTTTTTAAAAACTATAACGATTTTTATGGGCATCAGATGGGGGATAAAGTCATCTCATCTATTGCTTCTGCAATTAAAAACTCGATTCGTCATGTCGATTTTGTTGCGCGTTATGGGGGTGAAGAGTTTGTCGTACTATTACCTGAAACACCTGCACAGGGTGCTTATTCAGTGGCAGCAAATATTTATAAAGCCATCGAACGGCAAGCTATTCCTCATGCCGCTTCATTAGTGTCGAAGTACGTCACTATCAGCTTAGGGTTTACCGTATATACAGGTGGATTAAAGATGGGACAAGATAACTTAATTCATGCAGCGGATCAGGCTTTATATCGGGCAAAGCAACTTGGCCGTAATCAAATTTACTATCAACCTTTGCAAGTTGCAGAAATTGCCTAACTTAACTTTAAATATAAAAAAGCCACCTATAGAGGTGGCTTTTTTTGACGTCATAAGAAAATTATTTTTTCTTACTGTCTAATTGAGGGATTGCAGAACCTTGACCGATTGAAAGCAAGCCAGCATCTGTATAGATACCAAGTTTTGCACGTGTATCGGTAATGTCGAGGTTACGCATAGTCAATTGACCAATACGGTCCATTGGCGTAAACATTGAATCGCCTTTTTCCATTGTTAAACGTTCAGCTTCGTACGTTAAGTTTGGAGATTCAGTGTTCATGATGGTGTAGTCATTACCACGACGAAGTTCAAGCGTCACTTCACCAGTAATCGCTTTAGCAACCCAACGTTGTGCAGTTTCGCGCAACATAAGCGCTTGGGAGTCGAACCAACGGCCTTGGTAAAGTAAACGACCTAAACGTAAACCATTAATACGGTACTGTTCGATCGTATCTTCGTTATGAATACCAGTAACCAAACGCTCGTAAGCAATATGAAGAAGGGCCATACCCGGTGCTTCATAAATACCGCGAGATTTCGCTTCGATAATACGGTTTTCGATTTGGTCAGACATACCTAAACCATGACGACCACCAATACGGTTTGCTTCAAGAATAAGTTCAACCGGATTGTTAAAAGTTTGACCGTTTAACGCAACAGGTACACCTTCTTCAAAACGTACAGTGACTTCTTCAGGTTTGATTTCAACTTCTTCTTTCCAGAAAGCAACGCCCATAATTGGATCAACGATTTTGATACCAGCATTTAGGTATTCAAGATCTTTCGCTTCGTGAGTCGCGCCCAGCATGTTTGAGTCAGTTGAGTACGCTTTTTCTTTTGACATTTTGTAGTCAAAACCGTTATCGATGAGGAACTGTGACATTTCTGCACGGCCACCAAGCTCATCAATAAAGTTTTGATCTAACCAAGGCTTATAAATTTTAAGATTTGGGTTAGTCAACAAACCATAACGATAGAAACGTTCAATATCGTTACCTTTATAAGTTGAACCGTCACCCCAGATGTTTACGTCATCTTCTTTCATAGCAGTAACGAGCATAGTACCTGTTACTGCACGACCGAGTGGAGTCGTATTGAAATAAGGAACGCCACCTGTACTGATATGGAATGCACCACACTGAATTGCAGCAATACCTTCAAGCGCCAATTGTAAGCGGCAGTCAATTAAGCGAGCTTTTACAGCGCCGTATTGTTCTGCTTTTTTTGGAATTGCATCGTAGTCATCTTCATCTGGCTGGCCTAAGTTTGCAGTGTATGCATAAGGCTCAGCGCCTTTTTGTTTCATCCACAATAAAGCAGCTGAAGTGTCTAGACCACCGGAGAAGGCAATCCCAACTTTTTTGCCTACTGGTACATGCTGCAAGATAGTTGCATTATCAGTCATTGCTAATCCTAACATTTATGAAAAAGACCCCGTTGAGGTGGTCTCGAGAATTCTGAATGGCGGCTATTGTAGCACTATTCATGGTGCTTTTTTTGGCAAAAAAAGCATTAATTCACTTGTTATGATTGGTATTTATTATTTGAAGAAAACATAGGATTGTCCTCTTTATATATAGATTGACCATAATCTCGAATAAAAAATAATTCTTGGTCATCCAAAATCGTTAAAAAAGTATTAAAGTACTATGCAACAAGTTGCAAAAAAATATTGGGACGCAGCATGACAAGTTACGCCAATTTATTAAAACCATTACATTTGGGCTTCACTACCATTAAAAACCGTGTAGTCATGGGTTCTATGCATACGGGATTAGAAGACCGCTTTTTTAACTACCCAAAACTGGCCGCTTATTTTGAAGAACGTGCCAAAGGTGGGGTTGGTCTGATTGTGACTGGAGGTATTTCTCCGAACCGTCAAGGCTGGTTGGCTCCAGCTGGCGGTACTATGAATAGCTTATTTGATATTCCTCAGCATCGCCTAGTAACGCATGCCGTTCATAAGCATGGTTCAAAAATTTTAATGCAAATTTTGCATGCTGGGCGTTATGGTTATCAGCCATTTGTGGTGTCTTCAACAGCAATTAAATCGCCAATTTCACCATTTAAACCGCGTCAGCTTTCTGAAAAAAATATTCTCAGCACCATTGAAGACTATGCACAGTGTGCCGACATTGCCAAAAAAGCAGGCTACGATGGCGTTGAAATTATGGGGTCAGAAGGATATCTGATTAACCAGTTCTTAAGTCGCCATGTAAACCAGCGTACTGACCGTTGGGGCGGTGAAATCGAAAACCGTATGCGTTTTCCGGTTGAAATAGTCAAAGCAATTCGTGCGAAAGTAGGAGAAAAATTTATTATTTGCTTCCGTTTATCGCTACTCGACCTTGTGCATGACGGTAACACCATGCAAGAAGTAGTCACTGTTGCTAAAGCTTTAGAAAAGGCGGGTGTCACTTTATTAAATACAGGTATTGGTTGGCATGAAGCACGTGTACCAACTATTGTAACCTCAGTACCTCGTGCAGCATTTGTCGATTACACGGCTCATGTAAAACAACATATTTCAATTCCAGTCATTGCATCTAACCGAATTAATATGCCTGAAATTGCCGAAGAGATTTTGGCAACTGGCAAGGCAGACATGATTCAAATGGCTCGTCCTTTATTGGCCGATGCTTTTTGGGTCAATAAAACTGCGACCAACCGTGTTGATGAAATTAATACTTGTATCGCGTGTAACCAAGCCTGTTTAGATCATGCATTTAAAAATAAGCGCGTTTCTTGTTTAGTGAACCCACGTGCAGGCCATGAAACAGAACTGGTCTATTTAAAGACTAAACAGCCAAAACGTATTGCCGTTGTAGGTGGCGGTGTGGCAGGTATGTCTGCTGCAACTGTGGCGGCAAGCCGTGGTCATGCAGTGACTTTGTTTGAAGCCAATAAAGATGTAGGTGGGCAGTTCAATTTTGCCAAGGTTGTACCAGGTAAAGAGGAATTCCACGAGACGATTCGCTACTTTAAAGTACAGCTTCAAAAAACAGGGGTAGATGTACGTTTAAACACTCGTGTGAATCGCGAGCAGCTTGAACGCGAAGGTTTTGACGAAGTTATTGTGGCAACGGGTGTAGTACCACGTGCTTTAAAAATTGAAGGAAGTAATTCACCACAAGTTCTTTCCTATGCTCAAGTTTTACAAGGTGCAGAAGTTGGACAAAAAGTTGCAGTGATTGGGGCAGGTGGTATTGGTTTTGATGTATCTGAGTTTTTACTTAAACCACCACATCAGCCACAGCCTCAACCTTTAGCAGAGTGGCAACGTGAATGGGGTGTAGACCCAGACCCGAACTATGTTTCTGAAGGTGGTATGCAACCACCAGTAGTTGAACCAGCAATCCGCGAGATTTATTTACTACAACGTAAAACAACACCTCTCGGTATTGGCCTTGGTAAGACTTCAGGTTGGGTACACCGTGCACAGCTTAAAAAGCATGGCGTGCGTATGTTACGTGGTGTGCAATATAAAGCAGTCACTGATGAAGGGCTTTGGATTGAGCACAATGGTCAAGACCAGCTTTTACGTGTAGACACGGTTGTAGTGTGTGCAGGTCAAGAGTCGGTAAAAGACTTGATGCCAAAAGAAGGCGAGTCGACTATAGCGAACTACCATATTATTGGTGGAGCAAAGCTCGCAGCAGAGCTAGATGCGAAGCGTGCGATCAAAGAAGGAGCAGAATTAGCGGCTCGATTGTAAAATTGATGAAACAATATGCACTTGAACACAAAGCGATGATATTTTTCTTGAATAAAATGAATAAGCTTTGTATTCTTACGCACATGGAAGCGTGGCAGAGCGGTTTAATGCACCGGTCTTGAAAACCGACGAGGGTGTGAGTCCTCCGTGAGTTCGAATCTCACCGCTTCCGCCAAATTCGAAAAGCCCCTGTTAAAAACAGGGGTTTTTTTACGCCTATATCTTCAATCATAGATCAAATATAAATTGGAGTTATAAAACTTAAATATAACTCCATTTAGAAAAATCGTTTTCTTTAGAGAAACTTTAATTGTTAGAAGAAGATCGAAAGAAAACTTTCGATCTACTGATGAGTAATTCACTAGATTATTTTGAACAATGAAAGTATCTATTTGTAGTTAATATGAGGGAAGAATCGCTAACGATGGATCAATGAGTAAAGTTAATTGTTCTTTTGTTGCCCCATCTCTTGCTTGGAATGAAATAGCTTGTGTTACTCCTAAAAAGAATTCTGATAAAGAGTGAGTATTACTATCTAGAGGTAACTCTTTATCAATAATTGCTTGTTTTAAACGAGTTTCAATAAGTTCCTTTACCTTGATGCGTTCTTTTTTTAAATACTCCCAAATATGAATGTTATCTTGAGAACAATTGACAATACCTAGTACCATCAAACAGCCACCAGATTTTGTAGAAGTAGCATTATGGATAACGGCTTCTAGCATTTCGCGAATAGCATCTCTTACTTTTAATTCTTTAGATAATGATTGTATAGTTTTATAGCCAATAGTATCGCTATAAAGTTGAACACACTCGTAGAATAACTTTTCTTTACTACCAAACGATGCATAAAAACTAGGTGGGTTTATACCCATGCTTTCTGTTAGATCAACTAGTTGAGTCCCCTCATATCCTTTGTTCCAAAACAACTCTAATGCTTTTTCGAGGGCTATATCTCGATCAAAGCATAGAGGTCTACCTTTTTTTTTTTCATTTGCAACATCCTGAATAGAGACATCCAAAGTCTCATAAATTAATTAAGAAGATTCGATAGTTCTTAATTCTACTTGTTTCCGTATAAAAAATCAGCATCATTTTGTAGTAAGTATTAAATAAATAATTGACACTTTTCTGACGGGAAGATATATTGCATTTTGTAATAGTTACTACAAAATAAAACTATTGTTTTATAAAAAATTATTTACAGGTGTTGCATGAGAATAAAAGAAAATTCAAAAGAGATAGTTGCTATTAGAGGAGCTATCCAAATTGGTGATGATAATTCGGAGGAGATTAAAAAAGGTACTTTAGCGCTTATTAATAGAGTTTTGGAAGAAAACTTCATTAATGTGAATGATGTAATTAGCTGCTTATTTACAATGAGTTCTGATTTAGTTTCTGATTTACCTCCTTTAATTTTAAATGAAGCTGGGATTTGTATACCTTCATTATGTACAAGTGAGCATAAAACAAAATATTTTATCCCAAAAGTAATAAGAGTTTTGGTTTTTGTTCAATGGAATAAATTGGAGAAAGATCCTAAGCATATTTATTTTCCCGGGGTTAGTTCAAGTAGACCTGTTTTAATTTAATATTCTATAAATGAGTTAATTATGAATAACCAAGTTAATGTTGAGAATAAAGAAATATTTAATTTCATAAATAAATTGAAAAATATATTAAGTGAAGAAAGTATCTTTATACTTAATGATGAGGATAATAGCCTTAGAAGAAATGTGAGCCTATTTAAGGCAAAATATATTAAATTGATTGTAAAGCCAGTTTCTGTGGAAGAAATTTATAAATTTATAAATTTATTGAAAAGTTTTAAATTATCATCAAAAATCCATATTATAAGTACAGGAAGAAACTGGGGTCTAGGCTCTTTTGAGTCAAGTGATGAAGATGTTATTGTATTGGATCTAGTGAAAATAAATAAAATTAGAGAAATTAATTATGAAGATGGTTGGATTATAGTAGAACCCGGAGTAACACAAAGAGATGTTTATGAAAGAATTAAGAATAGTAATAAATATATTAATGTTACGGCTTCTTCTGGCTATACAAGTATTATAGGTAATATTCTAGAGCGTGGTGTGGGTTTAAGACATCAAAGAACACAAGATTTATTAGGTCTCGAGATTATAACACCTGATGGAGAAATTGCAAAAATAGGATGGTGGCCTGAAGAAAATAAAAAAACTGCTTTTAATCCATTAGGACATGGCCCTTCTTTACTTCATCTTTATACTCAATCAAATTTAGGAGTGGTAACTGGTGCTGTAGTCAAATTATTGCCAAAACCAGAAAAGCAAAATGTATTAAGAATCCGGTTTAGTCAAAATAATACTATTCAAATAATTAATATCTTCAAGAAATGGTATGAACAAGAACTTATTTCTGGTGTACTTAAAATTTATGACACAATTTCAACAGAGTCCTATGGTGGGAAAAAAGGGGAGCTTTTAGCTTTAGTATGTATTTCTGGTAATAGTCAAAAGGTAAATATAATTTCTAATATTCTTGTAGAAGAGTTAATAAGCCATAATCTAATATCTGAAATCAGTCAATCTATTAATGATGAAGAGTTAAGAGAAATAAATAATGATGAAAATGATTTTATTTTGAAGGTGGTTGAGCATGCATATGCAGGAGATCCTTCATGGAATGAACATATGCTTAAAGCTGCTACAGGATGTGAGGCTGAGTTTGTAGATAAGAAAGGAGGAGGATGGTTATTTTTCTTAGCATTTATTCCTTTTAATGGAAAAGATATCAATAATGCTTATGAAATACTTGAAGATATTTTTAATGAAACAGGAATTAAAGCTGGAACTACAGTAAATGCTTTATCTGCAAATGTAATTGACCTTGTAATATCTATAAAATTCGGAACAGATCAAAACTCTGTTAATGCCGCCCATAATACTTTAGATATTATTTATCAAAGATTTATTGAGTTAGGTTATTATCCATATAGAATAGATGTAAATAATAAAAAATATGTAGATATCTGTTATTCACAGTCTGAAAGAGAATTAAATAAAAAAATTAAAAATGCATTAGACCCACAAGGTTTAATTACATATGGCAAATATTATTAATTGGTTTAAATAAGAAAAGGAAATATAATGGAAGTTTATCTGGAAAAGACAAAATCAGTTCATATTCCAAATACTCAAGAAGAAATTCTTAATCGTGCAAAAGAAATAGTTCCAATATTAAAGTCAGCCTCAGTAGAGATTGAACAAAATAGAAGGTTACCTTCAAATATTGTTGAACTCTTAAGATCTTCTGGTGTTTTTAGAGCCGCCATGCCCAAAGAATGGGGAGGGCCGGAGCTAAACTCAATGCAGCAAACTCAACTGATTGAAACAATAGCTACAGGAGATGTATCTGCTGCCTGGTGTAGCATGATTGGAATGGATTCTGGTATTTATTCTGGTTTTTTACCACCTGATGTTGCAAAAAATATCTATCCAAGACTCGATATGGCTAATTCTGGTTGGATTCATCCACAAGGAAAAGCTGAAAGAGTTGATGGAGGATACTTATTAAGTGGACACTGGAGATTTGGTAGTGGAATAACACATTGTGATGTTCTAGTTGCTGGTGTTGCAGTTTATAAAAATGGTGTACCTGAATTAGATCCAATTACACAAAAAACTCCTCATTGGCGAGTTATGGTTGCAAAGCCAGAACAATTCATAATAAGAGATACATGGTTTACTACAGGCTTAGCAGGAAGTGGCAGTTTAGATTATTCAGTAGAATCTCTTTTCATTCCAGATGAACATAGTTTTTCTTTTTCAGAACCTTATAGAGCTGGACCTTTACATATTGCTCCCGATGCAATTTTAAGAAAAATGTCTGGAATTCCATTAGGAATGGCACGTGCATGTATAGATTACGTACTAGAACTTGCACCAAATAGAATAGAGAGAGAAACAAAACAACCTTGGGTAAATGATTATAGATTTCAGGCAGCGATTGCATCAGCAGAAATTGAACTTTATTCAGCCAGAACTGCCGTATATACGAGTTTAGAGAAACAGTGGAAACAATTGGAAGAAGGTAAGGAAGTATCAAGCGAGGATCGTGTATTAACAGCTTTAGCGAGATATAACGCATTTCAATCAGCTAGATCGATAGTTCAAAAAATGTACAACTTGGTGGGCGGCAGTTCAATTTATCAACCATCTCCATTAGATAGATGGCTTAGAGATGCTCAAACAATGTGCCAGCATGCTGTAGCTCAAGATTCAATTCTTCAACTTACTGGCAATGTTCTTGTTGGTGGTAAATCAACTAGTCCATTTTTCTAAAAAGGAAGATAAAATGTTTATAAAAATAAGAATTGTTTTATTTAGCGAAGTTAATTCAAAACTTGGATCACCTTTTTTAAGGATATTATCGGCTCACCCCATGGTTGATCTAGTAGGTGTAGTAACTTCACCACCAGAATCAAAATGCTCCTATTTTATACATGATAAGTGTAGTGTTGATATTGAAGATGAAGCAAAAAGTTTAAAAGTACCAGTTTTTCGTCCCGAGAATGTTAATGCACCGGTAATGGAAGAAATTCTAAAAAGTTTAGAACCTGACTATTTTATAGTAGCTAATTTTCAACAGGTCATTAAAGAAAATTTGTTGAAAATTCCAAGAATTATGCCAATAAACTTTCATCCTAGTCCATTACCACGATATGCAGGTCTGGCACCATTCTATTGGATCATTAAAAATGGAGAAAAAAGAACATCCGTAAGTGCAATTAAAATGGACCAAGGACTAGATACAGGAGATATTATAATGCAGTATCCTGTTGAAATTAATAATAAAACTACTGGGTTGGAGTTGAGAACAAATCAGGAACAACAAAATATTCTGATGTTATTAGATCTTATACCTAAATTATTTACTAAAAATATTTCTTGTTCTCCACAAAATATGGATAACAGATCGTATTTTAGCCGAATTGAAGAGAATGAATATAAATTAGACTTAAATTTAAGTGCTGAAAGAGTAGAACAACATATCCGTGCGGCATACCGTCACCCAGGAGCCTTCTTCTTTTCCAAGAATGGAGAAAAAATTACAGTTTTAAAAGCCGAGATTACGCCATATTTTTGTACTTCAATAAAAACTGGTGAATTAAAGTTTAATGACAATTCAATTTATCTTGCTACAAAGGATAAATGGTTAAAATTATTAACTGTTGAATATGACAACGTTGAAATTCCTGCTAATGAATCGCCTGTGCTAATTAAATACAAGGAAAATCAGGTTGAGGAAGAACTCAGTTATGTAGATTTATCTGCATAAAATTATATTAAAAGGTATAAATTATGTTTATAAACTCGCAAGAAGATTTTTTCTATTCATTTATAAATGCTGAAAATCGTCCAAAAGTATGGATGAGTGGTGATGAATATCAAATCTTAGTAGATGCAAAAAATAGTAATAACACTATGACATTACTTAATGCGGTTGTACCACCAAATAGTGGGCCACCTGCACATTTACATAGTGATGTTGATGAACTTTTTGTTTTAATAGAGGGCAAAATTGAATTTATGGTAGATGATAAATGCCATGAAATGACTACTGGAAGTTGTGTTTTTGTTGGAAAAAATGTACCTCATGGTTTTATAAATAAAAGTGACTCTATTGCAAGAATGCTAATTTTTTATTGTCCAGCAGGAGTCGAAAATTTTTTCTTAGCTGCAGGATTACCCTATAAAGATGGTGTAATGCCTCCTAATAGAGATATTGATGCTGTAAAAAGAGAAATAGAAATTGCATCTTCTTATAAGATAACTAGTGCACTAGATAAAATACCATTAGAGCAGGTAAATTAATATGGAAAAAAATATTAATAAAATTCCAATTGCAATTTATATTCTTAGTTTTGGTATATTTGCAATGGTTACAAGTGAATTTCAAATAAGTGGAATGGTTAATGTAATGGCAAGTGACCTAAATGTTTCTATTTCTCAAATAGGATATTTGGTTTCTATATATGCTATAGCTATGGCTATAGGAGGACCATTGTTGACAGTGATTTTCTTAAAGAAGAATCCTAAAACTGTTTTAATTATATTATTTATATTATTTATTATTGGTGAGTCGTTAGGTGCAATATCTCAATCCTATTCATTATTAATTTTTGCCAGACTTATTACGGGTGCAGTATCTGGCGCTTTTTTTGGAACAGCCATAGCAATTTGTGTTCAAGTTGTTAGTGAACGTAATAGAGGGTGGGCAACATCAATAGTTCTGGCAGGGATCATGATTGGGACGGTAATCGGTCTTCCTTTAGCAAACGTACTTGGAGATCATTATGGATGGCGGGAGAGCTTTTGGCTTACAGCAAGTTTAGCATTCATCGGTATGATACTAAGCATTATATTTATTCCAAAAATTTCTCAAGTTGGCTCTTTACATATTAAAGAAGAGTTAACTGCATTTAAAAACCCTAAATTATGGTGGGTGTTTTCAACAAGCTTTTTAATTATTGGTGGTACATTCGCAGCATTTACTTATTTTACCCCAATTTTAAAAAATCTATCAGGCTTCTCTAATAGCTCAATCACTATATTATTATTTATTTATGGTATAGCAACTATGGTAGGTAATGCTATTGTAGGGAAACTTGCCGATAAATATACAATTCAAGTTCTTTCAATAGGATTATTATTGTTATGCATTTTTATGATTGTTTTTGCATTTTATAATAATAATCAGATTTTAACTACTATAGCTTTGATTGGTATTGGTTTGGTTGGTGTCACTTTAAATCCTGCAATGGTTACTAGGGTTATGAGAACTGCAAATGGAAGACCATTAGTAAATACTGTACATACCTCAGTTATTACTCTTGGAACAATGTGTGGCTCATTATTAGGTGGTTTATTTATCAATTCTAGCTGGGGGCTGGTAGCACCATTATGGATAGGTGCAATTATGGCACTTTTGGGTTTTTTAACCCTGATACCTGATTTAAAGCAATTAAAAATGTTTTATGTAACTGAAATTTAAAGGTAAATTAATGAAAAATCTTAAAGATAAAATTGCATTTGTGACTGGTGGAAGTAGAGGAATTGGTGCAGGTATTGCAAAGAAATTAGCAGAAGAAGGTGCTAATGTAATTATTACATATAACAATAATAATGTATTTGCTAATCAAGTCGTTTCTTCTATTAAAGCTAATGGTGGGAAAGCTACCGCAATAAAAGTTGATTTGACTAGTCCAAATGAAATTGAACTTCAGTTAAAGCAAATACTTAAAGAATATCAAGAAATAGATATTCTTGTTAATAATGCAGGATACATGGATACTAGTGGAACTACAACAGACAAAGTGTCTTTAGAGGTAATTGATAATACAATTAATACTAATGTACGCGGAAGTTTTTTAATTACTCAAAAATTAATGAATCATATTTCTAGTGGGGGGCGAGTTATTAATATCGCTAGTTGTTTAAATGAGTATGTTCCAGGTCCTAATTTAACACTTTATACTATGAGTAAATCTGCTATTTCAGGTTTTACTAAGGGTCTTGCTCGTGATCTAGGAAGCCGAGGGATAACTGTTAATCAGATTTCACCTGGTCCAATCGATACAGATATGAATCCTAGTAATGGGCCTTCTTCAGACTTTCAAAAAAATCTAACAGTAGTTGGAAAATATGGTAAACCTCAAGATATTGCAGAAATGGTTAGCTTCTTATGTAGTGATAAAGCTGACTTTATTACAGGGACAAATATTGCAGTAGATGGTGGAACAAATATTTAATGTGTTTCTACCATTATTAATTTTAGTATGATGGTAGAGAATTAGTAAAATAATTTTTTTACTCCTTATGAACTATTATTTTAGAAAATTTATAGGGAGTAAAATTTTTAATTGAATAATATTAATTATTTAATAAGTAATTTAATATTAATTTAGAGATTGTTATGAATAGCAGTGTATATTTCGATATTAATAAAAATATTTTTAGAGATGCAATGTCTAATTTAAGTTCAGCTGTGAGTGTTATTACTACAAATGGACCATTTGGAAAAGCAGGATTTACAGCTTCAGCTGTATGTAGTGTCACAGATTCTCCACCAACTTTATTGGTATGCTTAAATCGAGCAAGTTCTGTATATAACATATTTAAAAAGAATAATGTACTGTGTGTGAATACACTAAATGCTAGTCAAGAAAGTTTATCAATTGCATTTGGTGGTAAGGTTCCAATGAATGAACGATTTTCGTATGCAAAGTGGCAAAAACTTATAACAACTTCACCTGTTTTACAGAATTCTTTAGTTTCTTTTGATTGTGAAATAGTTGATTCTATGAATGTGGGTAGTCATGATGTGTTATTTTGTAAAGTATTAGCGATTAAAAATAATAATAATTTAGATGCCTTGATTTATTTTAAAAGAAATTATTATTTAGTAAATAAAAATAATTTTAAATTGTAGCTTGAAGATTAACTTATGAGTAAATGCTTTGAATTATGGTTGCGCTAGATATTGGTTATTCGGTAATTTATTGGTTAATAGATTTGTATTTAATAAAGCATTATTATCATCGTAATGTTTTAAAGGTTCCTATTGAAAGCAGGATATTTTATATGTTGTTGATTATTTTTCTTAATTTTAATTGGTATCATTAATAACCACTTTCTGAGGAACGATATCTAAGTTTTATGATCTATCTTATTTAAAGATGAAAAATGAGACTATTGAGGCTACTTTTATATAGTAGTATAGAATTAATTATTGGCTATATTTGAACATGAAATTAATAAAGCCAGTAAATTCACTGGCTTTATTGAAGGCAAATATTATTTAACACTCGCCGTAACCATTACTTCTACTAATACTTGCGGACGTGCCAAATCTGCTTGAATAGCAGCGCGTGCTGGTGCTGCACCATCTGGTAACCATGCTTCCCAACATTCATTAAAAATTGCAAAATCTTCGGCAATATTTTTAATCCAAATTTGTGCAGTTAAAATACGGCCTTTATCACTACCAGCTTGTTCCAGTAAAGCATCAATTTTTGCTAGAACTTCTAAAGTTTGTTGCTTGGCATCAGCATCTAAAGTTGTTGGAACTTGACCCGAAACATACACTAAACCGTTATGAAGCACGCAACCTGATAAACGTGCATTTGTGTCAATACGTTGAATATCATGACTCATTTTATTTCTCCAGAGATAAACCATCTAATGTAATTGGTGATGTTGCTTGGCTTATTAATTGACTAATGACCATGGCACAACCAGCGGCCAATGTGAAACCTAAACTACCTTGGCCAATATTTGCCCATAAATTCAAATATTTCGTACGACCCAAAATGGGTAAACCTGTAGGGGTGGATGGACGTAAACCACTCCATTCTTGTGCTGTATTTACACCCAATAAATCGGGAAATGTTTTTCGTACCGTATCTTTCAATGCATTGATACGCTCTTTTCGAATGTAGATATCCTGATAGCCAATATCGACCATTGCGGCAATGCGAAGCTGATTCCCCAATTTTGCATATACAATTTTATTTGCATAATCGGTTACGCTCATATTGGGCACAACATTGACTTTTTCTGGGAATGGTAGAGTCAGGCTATATCCTTTTAATGGATAAACTGGGACTGAAATACCTACCATATTAAAAATTGCAGTACTGCCATTGCCCGCAGCAACGACAAATTCATCTGCTTCTAGACGTCCTTGATTTGTTTCAATCCCAGTAATTTTATTATTTTCTTCAAAAAAACCTGTCACTTCATGTGTATATAAGCATGTGAAGTTACGACTCTTTTCTAGTGCTTTATACAGAGCTAAACAAAATTTGTAGCAATCTGCTGTTTCATCATCAGGTGTATAAATTGAACCCACTAATGTAGATCCAATACCTTTCAATGCAGGTTCAAGTTGAACGGTTTCTTCCGGTGAAAGCACTTTTTGTACAGTTGGATCTATCGTTAATGCTGCTTTTTTAAATGCTTTTTCATCACGATGAATGATCATTTTTCCTGATTTTACCCAGTCAAAATTATCAATTTCATCACGCCATTTAGACATAATACTTTGACTATATAGGGATAACCGTAAAATATGATTGCCGTTCACAATATTGTCTTTACGATTACATGCCATGAGGAATTGGAATAACCAAGACCATTGAAGAGGTGAAAAATTCAATTTAAAGTTTAAAGGCGAATGGGCTTTTCCTAACCATTGCAGCGCCTGAAATGGAACGCCTGCATCCGCTAAAGGTGCAACATAGCGATAACTAAGTTGACCACCATTTGCAAAACTTGTCTGGTAACCAATCTGGTCTTTTTCTTCCACTATTGTAACTTTATGACCTGCTTGAATAAGTGCATAGGCTGTACTTAAACCAATGACTCCACCACCAATGACAACGACATGTTTTTTCATTCTTCCATGCTATATTTGCAACACACATTTGTATTAAAGAAGAAGAAAAAGGGTTAAACAAATGAGTTTTTACATAGTACTCATAACTTTTGGTTAATCGATGGCGTCATCGAAGCAATTTCTCTTTTTATTAATTCAATAAAATCTTCAGTCGCTTTAGTCGTACTTACATTGGCATTTTTTAAAATATAAATTGTGGTACACAAACTTGGTTTTATTTCGTGAATCATACGATTTGGTAAGGAGTGTACAGCAGTATAAATATCGGTAATGCTAC
Source organism: Acinetobacter nosocomialis (assembly GCA_025736915.1). GTDB lineage: Bacteria > Pseudomonadota > Gammaproteobacteria > Pseudomonadales > Moraxellaceae > Acinetobacter > Acinetobacter nosocomialis_A. The sequence continues at coordinate 3,121,256 of CP107049.1, forward strand.
ACCCTAAACCTTCGCGTACCAGTTCACTCGCCATATAGTAGGTTTGTACATTCACAATACTTTTATTAAATGTTCTGTACTTTTTTACGACTTGCATGAGGGAATCTGAGTAGGGTTGAATCCACCTGTTTTCATCAATTGAATGAATATCTTGATTTGAATCAATAGGCTGAGAATCAATATAAACCAGAGGAATTTCTAGAACAGGTGTGGCAATAATGCCATGCTGGGTATGGGGCTGGAACGTCACCGCAATATCAATTTCACGTCTTAATAATTTTTGCTCTAATGCTTGAGTATGATCTGTACCAATATTGACAAAAACATCAGGGTATTTTTTTAGAAATTTTGCAGTTAATTTGGGAATGAGGCTCAAACCTAAACTGGGTAAACATCCGAGTGTGATTTGACCTTGAGTATTTCTTGCTAAATTATCCGTCAACTTATTTAATTCATTTATTTTTTCATAAATTGGCTTAATTTCATCATACAAAGTATAGGCTTCTTTTGTTGGCTGTAATTTTCCTTTGACCCGTTTAAATAGAGCAAAACCAAGGCGTTGTTCAGCATGTTTGAGCAATTTACTTGCGGCAGGCTGTGAAATGCATAACGATGATGCTGCTTCTGTGAGTGAACCAAAAAGCATGACTAAATAGAATATCTCTAGGTGTCGAAGATTCATAAATGAGCACATAACTAATAGTTATAGGTAATCTATTAGAATTCATTATTTAATGTCAATGAACCCTTGTAAATTGGTATGAAATTGAATGCCCAATGATCAAGGAGTGATACATATGTCAGTTGAGCAATCTTCTATAACAATACCTAATATAAGGACACCTAAAAATATTGCCCTTATCACCATTATTATTCTTAGCTTTGCTTTAGCATTTTACGCAAAAGGCCTACCAATAGAGGAGGTCGGTTTAATTGGGTTATTACCTATTTTTGCCTTGGCGCTCTTAACTGTTATCGGTCTCGATATTGTTCTTGCTGTTATTATTGCAATTATTATCAGTGTGATAATGACATCCACCAGTGTATTTGAATTAGGTGGAATTCTTGCAAAGTCTACGGGCTCATTTATTGCGACTGTAGGTCTTATTATTATGTTAGGAGCCGGGGTTGGTGAAGTTGCCAACCGAACAGGTGCAGCGAAAGAATTGGTCAAATTTATTGTCCATAAAGTTGGGCTTTCAAGTATTCCTCGAGTCAAACTTGGCATCATGATTTCATCAGTTGTTATTTGTGGTTCATTGGGTACTATGGCAGGTGGTAATGCCATTATTGTTGCTGTCATTATTCCCATTGCTGCTGCAGTTGGTTTAACACCGCCCACCGTTGCATTACTTTTGATGACAGCAGGTTCTGTCGGTCTCTTTATAGGACCTTTTACACCAAGTACAGTGACTATCTTAGAGTTGGGAGGCTTGACCTACCCGCAATATTTGAGCACTTGTGCCATACCTATGAGTGTTGTCACACTTCTGACAGGTTGGTTCATGTCTGGCTATATTCAAAAGTGGACTTTTGGAAAATATACCTATAATCAAAATTTCTTAGAACCTTCTGAAAAAATAGAAAGTGCCTCTGAATTAAAAAGAAGTAAACGTGCAGCGATTGTATTTATTGGCACAATTATCGTGATGGCAATTCTTGGAATTATTTTTAAAGCAGGCTTTAGTTTTGCAATTATTGTGATGCTCACTGTTGCCACATTAACAGGCCTCGTTGCGGGTTTTAGTCCTAAACAAATTTTGGAAGCACTCTATGAGGGGTGCGGTAAATTAGTCTGGATGTTTATTCTTTACTGGTTATACAATCCAATTTTAGTTCTTGTTGAAAAACTCAATGCTTACCAAACACTATTAGATAATGCGACACCGTATTTGGTCGACTTAAGTCCTGCTATGCTGTGTTTTGGTATTTTCTTATTTAATATTGTGGGGCATATTCCAGGGGCAGCTGTTGCACAAATGACTTTTACCAATAAAATTTTTGGACCAATTTTACTGGCAAATGGTGTTCCACCTGTAGCGGTTACAGCAGTTTTATTATCAAGCTCCCAAGTAGACTGGTTTGGTCCTTTTCCATCTTCTGATATGTTTGGTCAAATGGGGTTAGCACGTTCAAGTCAACTGAAATACATGCTATATGGTGGTTGGGCCATAGTGATCGCAAATATTCTACTCTTTGCGGTATTGTTTCAGATTTTGAATTAGCCCCTAAAAATTAAAGCTATTTCTTATTTAAATGAATTTTAAAAGCCTTTTGAACTAGAACGTTTAAGGGGCTTTATTTTTGCGACGATAACAAATTCATTTAACATAGTAGGAGTTTAAAATTCAATCTATTCACTTTTAATAAGAAGAAAACCCTTTACAGTCCAATCTAATCAATATTTTTAAAAATTATAATTTCTGATATTTTTTAAGAGGTAATGATCTTTATCTTTCTCAATTATGAAATTAAAGTTAGCTTTTCGCATGGAAATTTTTTTTATAGTTTGGACTATTTCATAGGGAATGGGGGAGTACTTCGTAATACCATTAATTTCATAAAATCCTTTTGACTTTCCATTATCTGTTTTTATACCATCTAACTCGCCATAAACTATTGTGATTTCTCTTTTATATTCCATTAAAAAATGCCAAATTGATGATGAATAAAAGCTATAAGGTTTGGAAATTTCATCTTTAAATTCATTTCCATATATTTTTTTGACTGCTTGATCTGAATATATTGCTGGGCATAACAAAATCAATCGATCAATTTGAAATTTTTTCGCTAAATTGATTGCAATATAACCGCCTAAACTATATCCAATAACAATATCCACTTTTTTTAGAAGGCTGTAAAAAACCATACTTTCATTTATGTTCTGAGATAAAGATGATTTCGTTTCACTTGTATTATTTAAACCACTTAAATTGAATGAAAGCGTTCCAATATTTTTACTTCTAAGTAGATTTTCCAAAGGACTTAAAGAACTTAAATCAGAGTTTCCACCATGTATCAGTAAAGCGATTTTCTGTGGAAAACCATCACAATAATTGAATTTAGCTTCTAATTCATAAGTACCAAAGTCATGTAGAAAGAAGAAAGAATTTTCTTTTTCAGTAGGTGCATTATTTTTTAGCTTATGCGTAGGAAAATTCGTTACTTTAGAAATAGGATTAGAAAAATATCTATCTACAATTGATATAATTTCTTGTTTTTCCATAACTCATATTCCTATTAGAGGTGTTGAGAGTGCTCGTTTGTACAAGGTAAAATTGAATACATAATGACTCTATAATTTTATTTTAAAAGTATAGCTTATACTTTTTTAATAAATAAAAACCTTGTTTAAAAATAAAAAACTAACTGAGGAAAGAGGTGCAACCAAAAATATATTGTGTAGGGATTTGCCAATGTCACGAGCAAAACCTAAATGTTATATTTATTTTAGACTCTAAATCATTGGGTTTCTAAGTTTAGTGTTATTTTTAAAAAATAAATCTATAAAGATATAGGAGTCTGTTTTATATATTTTATAGATTTATTGAAAATTAATATAGTAAAGACTTTGCCTTCAATTGGTCTAAAGAGTTTTTAAAGCAATATTATGTTTGAGATATTTATTTGCTTTAAATGTATGCAATAACTATTTAGCTGCTAAAAATATGTAAGTAATAGGATAAAAATGTTAGAAACTGATGTTTTAATTGTTGGGAGTGGTCCGGCTGGTTCTTCTGCTGCACTTATGTTAAGTACTTATGGAATCAGAAATATCATAATAACTAAATATAGATGGTTGGCAAACAGTCCGCGTGCCCATTATATCAGTCAAAGAACCATGGAAGTTGTCCGAGACTTGGGGATCTCGGATGAAGTAATCGCAAAAGCAGCCCCAAAAGAAGTTATGGGAGATGTTGTTTATTGCACATCTTTAACGGGTGATGAAATTGGACGTTTTCCTTATGGAATGAATCATCCAGAAAGAATGTCAGAGTATGCGAAAGCGAGCCCTTGTGAACAGTGCGATCTTCCTCAACACCTATTTGAACCTATTTTGCTTTCAAATGCTGCATCACGAGGCAGCCATCCAAGATTTGATACGGAATATTTATCTCATGTGCAAGATGAGGATGGTGTAACTGTCACTGTTTTAGATAGATTAACTAAACAAACATACTTAATCCGATGTAAGTATTTAATCGGAGCTGATGGTGCAAGCAGCCAAGTCGTAAAAGATTTAGATTTACCTATGGCTGGTAAAATGGGGAAAAGTGGCAGTATCAGCATTATTTTTAAAGCCGATTTAACCAAATACGTTTCGCATCGACCTGGCTACCTCTGGTGGATTATACAACCTGGAGCAAATATTGGAGGGATTGGGCTAGGGTTGTTACGTATGGTCAGACCTTGGAATGAATGGCAGATTGTTTGGGGGTATGACATTGAAAAAGAGGAACCATCTCTTACCGATGATGAGGCGATCGCGATTTGCAAACAGCTTATTGGCGATAACGACATTGAAATAAGCATAAGTAGCAAGTCGTTATGGACAGTCAATGAAATGTATGCTGAACAATATTCGAAAGGTCGAGTTTTCTGTATTGGCGATGCTGTCCATCGCCATCCACCTTCGAATGGACTCGGTTCAAACTCATCGATACAAGATGCCTATAACTTATGTTGGAAATTAGCATTTGTATTGAATGGCAAAGCGGGTAGTGGTTTATTAGACAGTTTTAATGAAGAAAGAGCACCTGTTGGTGAGCGAATTGTTAAACGAGCGAATCAAAGTGTTAGAGAGTTCTCTACAATATTTTCTGCTTTAGAGTTAGATGGAAAGTACAGTATAGAGACAATGCAAAAAAGCATTAATGCTTTAAGTGAGAGTAATGAAAAAGGTGCTGTTAAACGCCGTGATTTAAGATCTGCAATTGAATATAAAGCTTATGAATTTGCTGCCTTAGGAGTAGAAACTAATGTACGGTATCATTCATCTGCAATTATTGGCGCAGAACATAATATTGAAAATGAATTAGATTCTTGTCGAGATGAAGATCTTTATTATTATCCCTCATTTACTTCTGGCCATAAACTTCCTCATGTATGGTTAGTCAAAAATCATAGAAAAATCTCAACTTTAGACTTAATTGGAAATGGAAAGTTTACGCTATTCTGTGGGTTGCAAGGTGATAAATGGAAACTTGCTGTAGATAACCTGAATAGACAGCTTAACTTGGATATTAACGTTATACAGGTAGGCCCCAAAAGAGAGGTCGAAGACTCTTATGGAGAGCTTTCACGCTCTTGGACTAATGATGAAAATGAATGCATGCTGATTAGACCAGACGGCTATATTGCTTGGACAAGCAATGAAATTGAAAATGCAGAAGATGAATTGCATAGTGCTATATCATCCATACTTAGTTTGAATTAGTATTTCACTGCTTCACCAAATTCGAAAAGCCTCTGTTAAAAGCAGGGGCTTTTTTTATGTGAATGATTTAATGCTTAGAAACCTATATAAATATTTGGATTGAGGGGGGGCAGAATTAGATTTCAGTTTAATTTTATCTTTCATAGTGTCTTGGGAATGAATCCTCATTTTCTACTATTTAATATTTAGCCTTTGTTTTTTCTCAAAATCATGAACCATTCGAATACGTTCTTCAGTTGCAGGATGAGAGGATAAAGTATCAAGAACAGCTGTAGATAATTTATTAGCTGAAGATTCTTCTTGAGAAGTTGGTGGATTGGAATGATTCTTTTTATCGATACTTTCTTCTGTTGTATCGCTTAAACGTTGTAAGAAATTTGCAAAGTGTGAGACTTCGATATGCTTTCTATCCATCAACTGTAAAGCATATAGATCGGCTTCGGACTCAAATTTCCGTGAGTAATTTGCACCAATCATAGCGGCTGGTAATGAGGTAAATAAGTCTGAATTATCTCCTGTCATTGCAATGTATAATATACTTAGACCTAAACTAGTTAACCCTTGTTGTAAACTATGGCGATAAACCAAATGGCCTTGTTCATGGGCTAATACGCCTAAGATTTCCTGATTAGTATGTGCCAATTTGATCAGTTCATCTGTGATAATAATTGTATTATTGGGTAGTGCTACAGCATTTGCCCCTAACTGATCGCCTTTACGAAAGACTAATTTAGCTGGTCTGTTTTCAGCAACAGTATTCAAATACTGTTTAGTAATTTGGTCTTTTTGGGTTTGTGTCAATTGGCTGGGTGCAGTCCAATTATTTAATACATAATTCTCGGCTTCATCGCCTAGTTTCTTTAAAGTATTCTCAGGTAATTGAAAAGCAAGATAATGAGATGTGGCTGGAACACCCCATTTGACTAGACTGATTGCGAAAGTAATCACAAAAATTACACTAAAAAGAATAAGACCCGGAGAACGTTCAAATTTCCAGATCGAATGTTGAACCTTTTTAGTTGCGTAATTAAACCATTCAGGTAATGCACTATGAAATTTAATTCGTGCATCATCAGATAATTCAATTACTGGGTGTAACTGTCCCAGCGCACCAATCAATTTCATATCAGTATATTGATAATGACGCTGTTGTTCTAATTGCTCACCATACCGAATTAAAACTTCAGATTCAGATTGAGCTGAAATCTGAGCACGGTGTGGTTTAGACACTAGGCCATCATAGAAAGTGATATCTACTGCGTGGGACATAAATTATTAAACTCAGATTATTATAAAGAGATGTCGATATCAAAAATATCACTGATTTCTTCAGCTAAAGCACTTTGCTCTTGTTGAGCTAGATTCATCATTTGATCTGGATCATCTAATAAAATTAAACTCATCGATTCAATCTGGTATTTGTGAATACGAACCGCAGCCCAAGCAGACATTAAACCTATGGTTAAGATTTTTACAATCCAGTTCGATGCTACAATCCATGCAAAACGCCATTGGTTACAGTCTGTTTTAAATTGACTGTTTCCAATTGTAGTATTGTTCCATGTAGTAATAAAAAGACGAGCAGCAATTAATGGATAAATAAATAATCCAATAAATGCATATACCATAACTATTCCGAAAATTATAGCGTTCGGTGAGAACCCAGAAACTGCTCCAGCAATAGCAAAGTAAATAGTTGAAAAAATAGCAATTATACCAATTGCAATAAAAAGGGGGATATAAACTGCAGCCATATATGCAGACCATTTCGCGTTTAATTTAAAATTTAATTGTCCAGCATATAAGTTGTTAAGATAATATTTTTTATATAGCCAAATAGCTACAGGAGTAAAGATTCCTAGAGTGAAAATATATACTAATATACTCAAAAGAAAGACTTTATAAGATTCTTTTATCGTTCCACCAAAATAAAAACGTGTATTGCCGAACTTACTATTTCTTGCAGTAAAACGCAAAGTAGCGCGAATTAGCCAAGGTACTGCTGTATATAATGCAACTAGTCCAACCACAGTCGCAATCATTGAATACTGTGATGAAATTGCAAATACTACGTAAATTCCTAATGCAATTAAACGTCCAATCAAAATCTTGGTTGGAATACCAGTAAAATCAAAGCGGCGTTCAAAAAATTCTGTATTACCATAGAAATAGCGTAAGCGACGAACTTTAGCCCAAGGCGCATATAAGCTTAAAGTAATAATAGTCAAAAGAATATTAACGATCCAGATTCCAAAATATTCTGAGGCATTACCATGAAACTTAAAATGATAAATTCCTGAGTGTGAAATTGGTGGAGTTGTAATATTTTGATCCTCTTTTAAATCTTGAGGAAGTGAGGTTAAAGCTTGGTCTTGCATTTTATTCTCTTTATTGAAAATATATGATCATGAATGAAGGTAATAGATAATTAGAAAGCTATTGAGATTATTATATATTTTTTATGAATTGAAATAAATAGAATGAAAAGCGAGCAATAATTTATTAGCACTTTTCTGTTGAATTATTCGAGACAGAAAGCTTATCGTGAGAAGTATAAATAATAGGTTTAAAGGCATTGGTGACTTATTGTGATTGTAAATTTAGTAGTAATTCTAATTTGAACTGAAATTTTGCTGCATCATTCATTTCCTGTTGTTCACTTTACTTAGAATTAATACAAGTTATCTTGATAAAATTTATTGTTAGTAAAAACTTAAATAATAAAAAATAATTTATATAAATAGCTTATGTTTTTAATGTGACTTTTATCGCTTCCTCAAATTCGAAAGACCTGTAGAAGGAAAGGCTTTTATATGCAAAAAATATAAATTTCACCCGTATTTAGCTAAAAAGGTGATAACAAATCCTGAAAATTTCATATAAATCAAATATGTATGTGGTATTTGAAAAATGTTTATGTTTTCAATATGTTGCTGTGAGCATGACTATACATCAGAATTGAACAAGTTATTTGTAGAATATTCACTTGTTGATATATGATGATCCCATATTTAGAGGCTGTTTCAAAACATAATTCTATTGTTTAGCGAGCAAGTTCAAGGAATGAATAGTGCTGAATTCAGGCTTCTAAACCCTATATCTGGAAATTATTTCCGGCCAAATATTGCATTTCGACCCAATGGTTGGGAATGTCTCACTCTTTTGTAGGGTAGGCGTTTCCTATTTTAGGATTTACCTATGAAAAAATTATTTAGTGTATTGTTCAGCGCATCTGTACTAACACTGACTGCATGTAATAAACAACCTGCACAAACTGAAAATACTGCAACAACCAAAGACAAAACTGAGTCTGTTCGAACAATTAAACTGGTTTCAACAGGTTCAGATACGGATGTATGGAAATATGTTGCAACGCTTCCTGAGACTAAAGAAGCGGGTATTAAACTTCAAGTGACCAATTTGACTGACTATGTTGTGCTCAATACATCTGTCGCAAATGGTGAACAAGATGTAAATGCGTTCCAGTCGTTCAACTATTTGGCAGCATACAATGCTTCAAATCAAGCTAAAGTTGCTGCTGTTGCAACAACTTACTTGGAACCAATGGGTATTTATGCAAATAAAATTAAAACTGTTGATGAATTCCAACAAGGCGCGACCATTGCAATTCCAAACGATACTGCTAACGAAGCTCGTGCATTAATATTATTACAATCAGCTAAACTGATTAAACTTAAACCAAACTTTGATCCTGTAAAAGGGACTACGAACGACATTGCTGAAAACCCTAAAAATTTACAATTAAAACCAATTCAAATGACTACAGCAGTTCGTGTTAAAAACGACGTAGATGCAATTGTACTTGGTAATACATTGGCACTTGAGGGTGGCCTCAATGTAATGAAAGATGCTATCTTCCGTGAGCCTATCGACCAGTCTACTAAGCTTTATGTCAATTTATTGGGTGTGGCTGAAGCCAACAAAAATGACCCGATCTATACGAAACTTGGTGAACTTTACCACTTACCTAAAGTACAAAAATTCGTGAGTGAAAAATTCGGTGGCACAAAAGTTGAAGTGAACAAGCCTGTTTCCGAATTTGCAGACATTAAATAAGTAATTTTTAGTTAAAATTATTTTGCAAAGCTAAGTCACGGTAATCGTGACTTAGCTTTGTTTTATTTAGTACATTGTATTTTAATTAAAATTTATTAAGTGAATTATTTATGGCTTTCTTTAATAATATATAATCATAATATGATTGTTGAATATATAAGAACATCAAGTTAATGAAATACTCAAGTGAACAAATTAAAAAAGCTTTATTGCTTACTCCATTGCCATTACTTTTATGGCATTTCTTTTTCAAATTTATGGATGTGGATAACGTTAGACTTAGCTTAGATATCTTTTCTGCATTTTTTCTTAGTATTGTAGGTTATAGTCTTGTTTATTTAGCTTATTGTATTTTGACCGTACCCTTTAGCTTTATTTTTTCCATTCTTTTAAATCATTATAATTATCTAAACTTGTGGACCATCTGTATTAATTCGGCAATTATTACCTCGCTATTTTTCTTTTTCTTAGGATGGCTTTTTACAGGAGAAATTTCTCCAAAAATAAATTATATGGAATCTATGGAGGGAGAAGCACCTCTAAAATGGTGGATGATGTATACCGATATAACTTTTATTATATTTATATTATTTCCTGGTCTATGTTATTGGGGATTTTTAATTCTTCTTAAAAAGAAACAATCGAGGATTAGTAGAAGTCGCTTTTCAAACTATTTCTAAAATCAACATAATCCTCCCTTATACAAAATACTTGTCTAGTTTCAAAGCAGCCTATCACTAAGCTGCTTTATAAACCTCAAATTAACAATAACTTGTTAATTATTTATCCTTACTTTTTAATGATCTAATTTAAAACAAATGTCATTTTGTGTGCTTGACTGTAAGAGGGTTGGGAACTATTCTTTGCCTGCTGGCCACATTGCCAGTCGGTTGTCGCAGACCGTCTCATAGAGGCATTAAAAGTTTTATACTTTTAGTGTGTACACCCTCGCGCCCCCTCTACGGTGGAACGGGAGGGGGACACCTTTGGGTGTGCTGGATCTATGACCAGTCTGCGAACCCCCTTTCGTTCTGCCACCATAATTTTAATGTCTTGGCAGAACTCCCAATAAAAAGGAGTTGGCTTTGCACATCCATTATTTCTTGGCTCTCGATGCCAAAAGCTATAACGACACCACTTAAAAATTTAAAGCAGCTTGATCACCTTTAGGGTTTTCAGGCTTTAAGTCATTACGGCTCAAAAAACTTGTATCAACTATAAAACTTGAGATGTGCCAAGCACAGTCTTTACGGCTTTGCTGTGCCTTTTTTTCTCCCAGAAAGAGCACAGGCTTTTTATCTCATTTAGAAACAACAAGAATTTAAAAGGTAAAACTATGCGAAATTTAGAAACCTCTTCCAAAAAATTACACATTATTCGAACTGCTATACGTCTATTTACAACTTACGGATTTCACACAGCAGGTGTAGACCTGATTGCTAAGGAGTCTGAAGTTCAAAAGGCCACACTTTATAATTACTTTCGTTCAAAAGAGGGTTTGATTGAAATGTGTATTGCCTTTCAAAAAAGCCTATTAAAAGAAGAAGTGCTCGCTATTATTTACTCCAGCCATTATCGCACATCAACCGATAAGCTTAAAGAAATTATAGTTTTACATGTTAATTACAACAGCTTATACCACTTATTACTTAAAGCCTTTTTTGAAATTAAAGTGGCTTATCCTCAGGCTTACCGTGTGGCGGTTGAGTATCGAAAATGGCTGCATCATGAAATTTTTGACTTGATTTTTAGTATTGAAACCCGTGACTTAAGGCCGAGTGCCGATATGGTTTTAAACCTAATAGATGGTTTGATGTTTGAGTTTTTAAGTACAGATTGTTTGGATGAAAGAGATGCGGTGGTGGAGCGGTTTTTTATGCCTGTGTGATAGCGATAAAACTCATACTAATTATTCAGTATATGGCCTGAGGGGGATTTATTATGATTTGTTTTAATAATGATAATTTGAACTCTAGTACTAGGCCCTACTGAATTATTACTATTTACTTAAGTTTTAGCTTTATATTTTTTCTATAAAATAGTTATAAAACTAAGGTTAAAACTGAAGTTAATACAAACAAGATAGACAAATCTGTCTATTTTTTATAAAATATAGTCGATTGTAACTCAAATTTATAAATAAAGTGATGTTTAATAATATTACCCAGATTTTAGAGAGTGTTGGTTTTCTCTCACAACATCGTTCGGTGTATCTCCAGTTTTCAGATGCATCCCTGAATAGTCAGGTCTTTTTACAACGCATAGATGGGCAACATTATCTTAATCAGGGCATGACAGCAGAGTTGATTTGTTTATCAACAAATGCCCATATTCCACTCAAAACATTTATTGGGCTGCAGGTTGCTGTTGACCAAGTAACAGACCGAGGAAGTTTTTTTCGTACGACTGGTATTATTACTGGAGCATCGCAGGGGCAAAGTGATGGTGCTTTAACTTTATATAAGCTGGCTGTAAATGATCCAACTTATCTCTGGCATAAACGCAGAAATAGTCGTGTGTTTATGAACAAGAGTGTAAAAGAAATTAGTGAAATTCTATTTCAGGAATGGCAGGGGAAAAGTCCATTATTTGCTTCTAGTCTAACTCTAGATTTGAGCGGATTGAAACAGACCTACGATGTTCGTCCTTTTGTTATGCAGCTCAATGAAAGTGACTATGACTTCTTAACTCGCTTATGGCGTAGTGAAGGCATGAGCTGGCTCATTGACGAAGCTGAGCTTACTGTAGCGAGCAATACGGACCATATTCAGCCACAAAAATTACGTCTGATTGATGATAATAACCAATATCAAGCACTGACAAGAAGAGCGATTCGTTACCATCGCAGCAGTGCAACTGAACAATCTGATAGCATGACTAGCCTCATGGCTGACCGTAGTTTACAGCCGACCTCTGTTTTTGTGCAGCGTTGGCAAACTGATGTATTAGAGCAAACTGATGGGGCAGGCAGTGTCCAAAGTAAACATCAACATAGCTCTAACTATGACAACCAGAGCTTAAGCCTCGAAGAAGCATGGCACTATAGTCCGGCATGGATGCAGGATTTAAATGGCGAAGATGGGGCAACCTCAGCAAGTAATCAACAACTAGAAAAGTTCAATCAGAACCTAAGTGCTTATTATGATGCTCAGTCTAAGCAGTTTATTGCTAAAACCACAGTACGAGATACCCAAGTCGGCTATTGGTTTGAACTCAATGAGCACCCTGAAATAGATCAGCATGACGGTGCAGATAAAGAGTTTTTAATTGTAGGTAAGAACTACTATAACCAAAATAATTTACCCAAAGATTTAAACCAGCAAATCCAGACTTTAGTTCAACAAAGTGATTGGCAAGCGAGTAATACCGACGAACGCCAAGCGAATCAATTGATTTTACAACGTCGTCATATTCCAACAACACCAGCTTATAACCCACAAACCCATAGTCCCGCCACTCATCCGCAACGTGCGAAAGTGGTGGGTCCGGAAGGTGAAGAAATCTATGTAGATGAATGGGGACGTATTAAAGTCCGTTTCCTGTTTACCCGCAGTGATGACCATAGCCATGATGGTGGTGCAGGAACCAACAATAATGACACCGATTCAGCTTGGATTGACGTTCTAACGCCGTGGGCTGGAGAAGGCTACGGTGCACGTTTTTTACCGCGTATCGGTGAGATTGTTGTTATTAACTTTTTTAATGGCGATATTGACCGACCGTTTGTGATGGGTCGAGTGCATGAGGCACAGCGCCATCCAACCAAATTTGATAATAAAGGCAAGCTTCCTGACACTAAAAAGCTAAGTGGTATTCGTTCTAAAGAAGTATCGGGTGGTGGTTTTGGACAACTCAGGTTTGATGATACACCGGGACAAATTAGTACCCAACTCCAAAGCAGTCATGGTGCAAGCCAGTTAAATCTGGGGAAACTCAGTCACCCTAAAGATAAAGCGGAAAGTGAAGATCGCGGAGAAGGTTTTGAACTGCGCACGGACCAATGGGGAGCTTTACGCGCGGGGCAAGGTCTATTGGTGTCCACCCATAAACAGGATAACGCCAAAGGAGACCACCTTGATGCCGAAGTTGCCAAAAAGCAAATTGAGGGTAGTCAAACCAACAGTAAAGCACTGAGTGACATTGCTAAAAACCAGAAAACCGATGAAATAGAATCGATTGAACAGTTAAAAGATTTTGCCTCACAAATTCAGCAACAAATCGCTAAATTTGAAAAAGCTTTACTCCTTTTAAGTTCACCAGATGGCATAGCTTTGAGTACTTCCGAGGATATTCATATCTCGGCTGATGCACAAATCAATCAGATTGCTGGAGACAGCATCAATATAAGTACTCAAAAGAATGTCATTGCCCATGCTCAAAATAAGATCAGCCTCTTTGCAGCACAAAGTGGACTAAAAGCAGTCGCTGCACAAGGCAAGGTAGAAATACAAGCTCAGGCAGATGCGCTGGATGTGTTGAGCAAACTTGGGATTACTATTTCATCAACCGATGACAAGGTCATCATTAGTAGCCCGAAAGAAGTCAAAATTACGGGTGGCTCATCTCAAATTACCCTAAATGGTTCAGGTATCTTTCCAAAAACTGGCGGAAAATTCCAAGTTAATGCAGGACAGCATTTGTTTATGGGAGGAGCGAGTGCAAACGCCAATGCTCCTGAGTTACCTAAAGCAAAACCTATGCAGGGAGCATTGGAGCTACTACGAACTTATGGTGGAGATAACTTCTTTAAGCAAAATAGTTATAAGGTCATTGATTCATTAGGTAAGCAAATTACAGGCAAACTTGATGGGAATGGTTTTGCACAAGTAACAGGGATTGCGCCCGGACCAGCTAAAGTAGTTTTTGAGAAAGATAATATCAGTGCTTGGCTACAAAGCAGTGATTTTAATCGTAAATACACTTGGGCTGAGCCAGTCAAAAGTGTTCAAGGATTAATGAAAAATGCCCTAGAAGCAGTTGGGCAAAATACGATGTCTCAGTTGCAAAATAATCTTCTTTCAACTGATAAAAATAGTTTCAAAAACTTGGGTAAAAATACTTTAGATAATTTAGCTGGTCAAACAGTAGGCCAGATTAAAAATCAAGTAAACAATACCGCGCTCAATACTGTTTCTAAACAACTTAATCTCAATTTATCTGCCGATCAAATGAAAAGTCTTGGTCAAATGGCGATAAACCCAAGCCAGTCTCTTGAAATGCTAAAAGAGCAAAGCCAAGGTTTTTTAAGTAATCAAATGACCGCAAAATTATCTAAGTCCATAAATCAAGATTCACCTATTCATCAAGGTGTTTTAGATAATTTTATTCGGTCAAAAAAGTAGATTGGATGAATAGAGCGATCCAACATAGAAAAATATTGTTGTAATTGAATGAATTAAAGGTTTTATATTAATGGCTAAAGAGAATACACAACAGAAAGAAATTAAAAAACAACCTGCTGTTGAACTTGCTGTTTTTAACTTAAATAGCGTGACGGATGTAGCAGACTTGCAAATGGTCGCAAGTCAGGTTCAGCGTTATTTACAAGTGTGTGGAAACACCTCATTAGAACAAATAAAAAGTAAGGCCAATATAACCGCGGTTGCTAATATTTTTGCATTGACGGGTAGTGTACTAGATCTAATGCTCTTTGCCACAGATAAGAAAACTGGTGATGCTGCTGTACAACGTGGGGCATTACTTGCGGCAAATTTAATTGGTTTATTTTCAGAACCGAGTAATGAAGCTCATGCACGAATGGCTTTACGTCCTATGTTTGGTTTAATGGCACAGTGCTTATATCGAGAAAATGGAAAAATTACAGAAACTGATATTAAGCGGTTAGGTTTACATCTCAATGCGATGATCGCTGGAGATTTAGAGAACTTTTTAAAAGAGACTCAAGCGAAGTTAAGCACTCTACTTGCCAGTGCTACGGCGTTGGGTGTAACTATATTACAAAGCATGGCGACCCCAGCAACAAATATAAATGTAGGAATAACCACTGCGGCAGGTGCAAGTGCAGAAAAACGAGATCCGAAACTCAAATTTACCAACTGGGCTGTTCCACTCATTGATTTATTAGGGAAGCCGAGCCAAGCAAATTTAACCCCAAAAATACAACCAAATATAACAAGTCGTTTGCAACAAGAAGCAACTCAGGCTATTGCGGCTTTAGGTCAAGCTTTACAGCAACAAGCAAATGCTGGCCAAAAATATACTTTGGCATGGCTATTACAAGAAACACTGAAAGCTATACAAGCATTAGAAAACAAAGGTAATGCAAGTGTGCCAGTCAACCAGACGGGTGAATATGAACGCCATACGAAAGGAGACACTTTAGAATTTGTAAGTTTGCAGGCAGATGCTTTAAATGCTCCTCCATGTGAAGGTGCTGATTCACAATCTGGAAAAAGTATTAGCTATTCAATTGGTGCTGAACGGGTTCAACATGCAGACTTCTATTTACCAAAAATAGGTTTTTCTTTTATACGGCAATATAACTCACAAATGGATGAGTTTGATCAAAGCATGGTCGGTGCACGTTGGATGATGCCATTTTCCAATATGATTCAACGAACTGCTCAAGGCTATTTATTTATTGATAGTAAAGGGCGAAAGCATCAACTGCCAGCATCTATTACATTTGAAACTTATGAAGTACCTTATGAGGGAATAATAGTACAACCTCTTAAAAATGGAGATTTGGTTCTAAACTTCGGTGGAAATTGGTCTTTTCAATTCCATCAGTTTTCAGTTGGCCAGCCTTATCAATTGATTCAACAATTCAATGAAAAAACACAAGAAAAGATTGACTTAAGTTATCTTATTTTTGAAAAGGTTGCTTATCTTCAATATGTTGATTTTCAATTAGAGCATGCCAAACACCAATTAAAATTTGCTTTTAATGAGCAAGTTAAAATGATTGCGGTGTTTTTAGATGATAAAGCCGAACCATTAGCACGTTATGAATACGATACCCAAGGGAACTTAATTAAAGCTATTGATCAGAATGGCTATACAAGAACTTATGAATATAACCACTTTCATCAACTAACGCGCTATACAGACCGTACAGGGCGTGGACAGAATATTCGTTATGAATCAACTGAAGCCAAAGCTAAAGCAGTAGAAGAATGGGCGGATGATGGTAGTTTCCATACCAAACTAAAATGGCACCCGCGCTTACGTCAAGTGGCGGTTTATGACGCCTATGATGTACCAACCTACTATTACTTTGACCTCAATGGGTTTACTTACCGCACACGTTTAGCGGATGGGCGTGAGTCATGGTATAGCCGTGATGGGCAAAAGCGGATTACTCGTCAAATTGATTTTGAAGGGCGAGAGACTCAACAGGAATATAATGATCAAGATCAACTTGTTAAAATTGTCCAGCCAAACGGTGGGATAATTCGTTTTGCATATAATGAACAGGGTAATTTAGTTGAAATTAAAGACCCAGAAGGCAGTATTTGGAAACGGGAATATGATGAAAATGGTAATCTTAGTAAGGAAATCAATCCATTAGGGCATATCACACAGTACAAATATAACAATGATAATCAACTGGTTGAAGTCATTGATGCAAAAGGTGGGGTTAAGAAAATTCAATATAATGAATTGGGGCAGATGATTTCATATACCGATTGCTCAGGTAAGAGTAGTACATGGGAATATGATGAAGATGGTGCACTGACAGCTCAACAAACTGCAAATAATAAAGTTGTACAGTATTTTTACAGTACCAAAGGCCGAGATAAAGGACAGCTGCAAAGTATTATTTATCCTGATGGGTTAAAAGAATACTTTGAGCATGATGAAGAAGGACGCTTACTTAAGCATATAGACACTAAAGGTTTAGTAACGGAATATAAGTACAATCAAGTTGGCTTATTAGAGCAGCGTATTGATGCCAATCGACATAGCGTAACTTATCAATGGGACAAACAAGGCCGCATTCAAAAGCTGATTAACCAGAATCAAGCCGAATATTTGTTTGGATACAATCCGTATGGATATTTGATACGTGAACAGGCCTTTGATGGAGAGGAAAAGCACTATAGTTACAATGAGAACGGAAGGTTATTTCAAATCCGTCAACCAAATATACTGACCGAATTTGACTATTATGCAGATGGGAAAATTGCTTCGAAAAGCTTTACCCATTTACATACAGGGCAGAAACAAACGGAACAATTTGACTATAACCTCAATAGCCAACTGAGCCGAGCCAGTAATGAGGTTAGCCAAATTGATTTCTATCGCAATGCACTTGGGCAGTTGGTTAGAGAGCACCAGCATTATAAAATTCCAGAGCTGAAACCGCTCACAGCAGTATTACATTATGAATATGATGAGCTTGGAAATTTAATTAAAACAATTCGACCTGATGGACATACACTGAATCATCTTGTTTATGGTTCAGGGCATATTTATGCAATTGGTTTAAATAACCAAGAAGTTGCTTCATTTCAGCGTGATGATTTGCATAGAGAAACAACAAGATTACTAGCAAATGGGCTTATTCAAACTAAACAATATAATGATGTGGGATTACTGAGTTCACAGCTAATTCAACCTGAGCAAGAAACTCAAGACTATTTACAATATCAAGTACATAGACACTATCAATATGATCAAAACTATTTGCTTAGTCAAGTCGAAGATAGCCGTTTGGGTAAGCTCAATTATCAATATGACCCAATTGGGCGTTTAATTGCAGCTCAAAGTTTACATAAAACAGAAAGTTTTAATTTTGACCCAGCAGGTAACTTAATTGATTCTGACTCGGTATTAAGTCCAGCACAAATTAAAAATAACCTTATTAAAGGTTATAAAGGTAAACACTACCAATACGATGCACAAGGTAATGTGACAGAGATTATTCAAGCGGGCAAAAACCTTAAACTGACTTGGGATAATCAAAACAGACTTATTCGAAGTGATAATAATGGTCTAGTTACAGAATATGGTTACGATGTCTTTGGTCGCCGACTCTACAAAAAAACAGCCAGAGCATTAACGTTATTTGGTTGGGATGGAGATTTAATGATATGGGAATCATTTAAATCTGCACAGACTAGTTATACAAAGCACTATATTTATGAACCTAATAGCTTTGTTCCACTATTACAAGCAGGTTATAAGGATTTCATTCAACTGATAGAAACTCCTGATTATCAGGAATATCAAACAAAACCATATTCTATTTATAAAGACCCAGTATGGAATAGTACTACTCGGAAAAAGCGTGCTGATGTAGAGCAGATTACATTCTACCACTGTGATCAGGTCGGAACACCACAAACCATGACCAATACTCGCGGTGAATGTGTATGGGAAATTCTCCAAGACACGTGGGGAACAGCATTAGAAATTAAAGCAGTAAATCAAGATAATCCATTTGAACAAAATAATTTACGCTTTCAAGGTCAATATTACGATCTGGAAACAGAACTGCACTATAACCGTTATCGTTATTATGAACCTCATAGTGCAAGATATGTGAGTAAAGATCCGATTGGGTTATTTGGTGGTTTAAGTGCTTATATATATGTTAAAGATTCAAATAAATGGATAGATCCTTTAGGTTTAGTTAGTTATTCGGGTAAAGAAACGACTTGGACTATGGGACCAATAATATATGGAAATTATAACTTAACTTCTCAATGCATTGATAAATATCAAGTCAATCTAGAAATAGATACTGTAGGAATGGGGGTGGGAGGTAAAAGTTTACTCCCTGCTGGTAGGAGTTCTGGCGGAATTACCTTCTTTGATAATAATTCTACGATAGTTCCTAGTAATTTAAGAGGTGCTTGGGGAGCAGCTACTATAGAAGCGTCAGCTACAGGAAAAGGATTATCTTGGGGAGGAAAGGCTTTAGGGGCTGCAACAACAGAGATTCAAAGTGATAGTGGAGATGCGACGGTAAATGCAGCAGTAGGAACTTCATTAGGTAAAGTAGTAAGAGTGAAAGAAAAGTGGAATTATTGTGGAATATCGGAAAAACCACAATGTGGTCCAGGTGGATGCTTTGATAAAAAAAGGACTATTACTGCGCCAGGGTTTAATCCTGCATCAATTCGCAGACCTGTAGTTAAAGAGGTGCCTCCTGAGGCTTTGAAACAACAACCCCCTATTAATTTACAGATAAATATGAATGGTTTATAGGAATACTATTATGAGCTTTTTTAAATCCTTACATATATTCAGTTTAAGTTTACTTTTTTGTGCTTGTACTAATAGCGCTACTTATGAAAAAAGTAATGAATTTCAATTAGCAAAAGCTGGGAATGTTGATGCCCAATATAACGTTGCAATGAACTTTTTAAACGGAGAGGAAGGTTATCCAAAAGATTATAACCAAGCTAAAAGATGGTTTGAGATAGCTTCCAAACAAGGAGATGCATCAGCCCAAAATGCTTTAGGAATTATTTATTTAAGGGGGTTGGGGGGAGATAAAGATTTAAGCAAAGCAGAATATTACTATAGGCTAGCTGCAAATAAAAATCATGAAAATGCTCAGTTGCAATTAGCTCTTATTTTATTAAATAGTAAAAAAAGTGATAACTTGAAAGAGGCTAAAGAGTGGTTGGAAAAAGCTAGCCTTAATGGAAATATAGAAGCTAAGGATAAGCTTAGAGAAATAGAAAATAAATAATATTTTAATAATCAACACTTGGTTATGAGAATAATTTATTTAAGTCGAAAAAATATTTCATTCCTGAACCTTTATAGAGATATTATTTCTTTATAAAGGTTTGAGTTTTCTTTGCCAATCCAGAATAGTATTAATCTGAAATTATGAAGTTTTTTTTATTAATTTTTATATTTAGTACATTAACTTTGGTAGGATGTGATTCATCTAATATAAAAGTTAAAAGTTCTAATAGTGAGTTAAGCAAATATCAAAAAGATGCAGAAAATGGTGACCCTGTTGCCCAATACAATATGGGCGTAATATATCAACAAGGTTTAAATAGTGAGAAAGTCGATTTAGACAAGGCTGTTTATTGGTTTGAGAAAGCTGCCGAACAGGGTGAAGAGGAAGCCAAAGCTAATTTGGGTATAATTTATTATACAGAGGGAACTAAATATACTAATATTCCTAAGGCTTTAGATACTTTTTCTGAGCTTTCAAAAAAAGATAATAGAGTAGCTCTTAATTTTTTAGGAAGAATGTATAAGGATGGAGTTGGTGTAAAACAGGATAATAATAAGGCTTTTAATCTTTTTAATAGAGCTGCTCTTTTGGGTGACTTAAGTGCACAGTTTAATTTAGGTAATATGTATTTTAATGGTGAAGGGACCCCTTTAGACTATGAAAAGGCTGCCTATTGGTATAACAAGGCTATTATAAATGGGAAAGATGGGGATGCCGCTAAAATACTTGCTGGAATGTACTATGAAGGAAGAGGTGTAGAAAAAAATATTAATAAATCAATTGAATTACTTCAGATTGCTGCTGATCAAGGAGATCAAGAGGCGGCCCAAAATATAGAAATTATAAAAAGAGAGTGTGGTTGTTAATAAAGAATATATTAAACTGGTCTGGACTAAGATAAATAATATCTAAGCTCAGACCAGTATGTTTTTAATTATATATAATATTTTTTTGTAATTATTGGTTTAAGAAAACTGAATTTACTTTCAAAAATTAGTTTTTTAGTGAAAATTTTATTAATAATTTGAGTCTACTATGATTAAATATTTAAATATCTTTATATTCAGTTTATTAGTAGGATGTAATAGCCTTAATAGTTCAGAAAATTCTGAATTTGTAAATTTGAAGAGCGCAGCAGAAGAGGGAGATATTCGGGCTCAGTCACAAATGGGAGATGTGTATTTATTTGGTGAATATGATTTAAATGTTGATTATGAAAAGGCTTTTAATTGGTATAAAAAAGCCGCTGATCAAAATGATGCAAAATCACAATATAATTTAGCAATAATGTACCTTAATGGTTATGGAGTAAAAAAGGACTTATCAAAATCTGTAGAATATTATAGAAAATCTGCTTTACAAGGTGATGCTGATAGTCAACTTCAATTAGGAATTAGATACCTAAATGGTGAGGGAGTTGAAAGAAATATAGGAACTGCAAAAGAATGGTTTCAGAAAGCAAAATTATCTGGGAATCAAGAAGCTGATATTTATTTAGAAAAAATGAATAATTAATAGGTTGGTTGAAATTAATATATTAAAACTTGTATAAAATATATTTATACTAAATATGAAATGGAAATACGATAATCCATGGCGGATTATCGTATTTATTAATTGGGTGAGTTGTTAGTTTGAAATATGAAATTTTTCTTATTAATATTTATATTTAGTACATTAACTTTGGTAGGATGTGATTCATCTAATATAAGAGTTAAAAGTTCTAATAGTGAGTTAAGCAAATATCAAAAAGATGCAGAAAATAGTGACCCTGTTGCCCAATACAATATGGGCGTAGTATATCAACAAGGTTTAAATGGTGAGAAAGTCGATTTGGATAAGGCTGTTTGTTGGTTTGAAAAAGCTGCTAAGCAGGGTGAAGAAGAAGCTAAATATAATTTGGGTGTAATTTATATTAGTGATAATTCAAAATATAGAAATGTTAAAAAAGCAATGGAAATTTTTTTAGAAGGTATGGATAAAAATGACGCAGAATCAATTAATCAATTAGGAATTATATATAAAGATGGTATTGATACTTCTGTAGATTATACAAAAGCGTTATCTTTATTTAAACAAGCAGCGAATTTAGGATCGAATAGTGCACAGTTTAATCTAGGGGTAATGTATTTTAAAGGACAAGGTGTTAAACAAGATTTTACTGAAGCTAGAAAATGGTTTGAAAGAGCATATCAAACAGGTGAAAATATTGACGCAGCTTATACCGTTGCTGGAATGTATTATGAAGGGAGAGGAGGAAGTAAAGATATTGAAAAAGCACTAAATTTATATCAGTTCGCAGCTGATCATGGAGATCAAGAAGCTGCTAAAAATATAGAAATTATAAAAAAAGAATGTGGGTGCTGAAAAAAATTTATTAAATTGAACTGGGTTTAGATGAATAATATCTAAGCTCAGAATTAAATATAATTAATAATTTGAATTTAAACTAATATTTTTAAATCCATATTAAATAACTGCTTAGATAGATGAAAATCCTACTTCTGAGTTAATTTTATGTTTAGATAGATATTAATTTAACTTAGATAATTCTTGAAGTGCATACGAACTCCCTTCTTTAGCAGACTTTTCAAACCAAGTACGGGCTAAGGATAAGTTCTTATCTACTCCTAGCCCGTCTTTATATATTTTCCCGAGATGGTATTGTGCATTGCTTTCGCCTTGATTTGCAGCTGCCAAAAACCATTTTCGTGCTTGAGGATAATCTTGTTTTATACCATCTCCGAGTAAGTACATAAGCCCTAAATTATATTGGGCATCAATATCTCCTTGGACGGCAGCTTTTAAATACCATTGAGAAGCTTCTAACTTGTTCTGAGTTACTCCTCTACCATGTAAAAACATAGTGGCAAGATTTGTTTGAGCATCTGAATCACCTGCATTTGCAGCATCTAAGTAGTATTTAATAGCCTTTTGATAATCCTGCTTAATACCTAAGCCTTTACTGTAGAAATTTCCAAGTTCATTTAAGGATGCAATGTCACCTTGTGCTGCGGCTTTCTCATACCAATATTTTGCTTTGACATAATCTGGCTTAATATACTCATTTCCCTTGTATAATAAACCTAAATTATATTGAGCATTAACATAACCTTTATTTGCAGATTGAGTGTACCATTCAATAGCTTTTAGAATATCGGCTTGAATGTCTTTATATCCTTCCGTATACATTACACCTAAATTGTACTGTGCTTCAGGATCTCCCTTTTCAGCTTTTGATCGGATATCAGTTAAATCAATATTGTTTTTTATATTGGTATTAGTCTGACTATATTGCTGTTGTTTAGTATTGTCATTTGTTTGTTTTATAGATTTTGCCCATCCTGAATTCAGGATGCCTATGAGACAAATAGTTAGAAAAATTCTTTTTGGTAACATCTTTTATCCTCTATAGATATTTATTTGGGCTCTTATTTTGAGGTTAATTCCTATCTATTCAGACTGGGCCAAGTCACGTTCTCGACATGATAATTCATAATAATTACCTTTTGGCAGAGAACGAATTTTAAAGCCATAGTAATCACTTGTTGACTCTATAGGGCCGACACTACATTGATTTGTTTTTGCAAATTTTTCAATCAATTTCAAATTAGAAGTTTGCTTAAATACAGCTCCCCAACCTTCACTCACACAACAGCCCACATATTCAGACATATATTCATCCGAAATGAGTACAACGTTTTGTCCCATAAATTCATAAGGCTTTTTCAGTTTGTATATATCGTTATAGTCTGCTCGCGAAATATTAGGTTTCTTGGCTAAAAAGCCTTTTTGTTTGAGTATTTGAAACTTTAAAAAATCCTGAGGCCCAGTACCCATTCCTCTATAAACCGAATTATTATCTTCTGCAAAGCTATACGAGCTAAACATACTGACTAAACTTAAAAATAATATTTTTCTCATTTTAAATTTCAAAAGTTATATGAGGCCGCAATTCTTTCATATCTTATGAGTAGCGTAAAGTAAATGACTGATTTTTATAGTCTACGCATAAAATATAGTGTCGATAAAAGTTTGTTATTAAATTAAGTTTTCTTTGAATTAGATGAGATAAGAGGGGGAGGAAAGCAACCTAAATGATAACTTTCCTTTGTTTGAAAATTATGAGAAAAGCTTTAAAACTAAGCTTAATGAAATAGAGTTATTTCTTTACTTTAAAACGGTATTTACATTTTAGGCAGCGGTAGTCCTGAAATATATTTTTGTCGATCATTACACCTGCTTTTTTACCAAAAATATTGCCAACTACACCGCCAGTAATACCTGCACTGATTGCACCGACAAATGTGCCTACAGTACCGCCAACAATTACACCTAATGGTCCAGCTACAGTACCAATCGCTGCTCCTATAGAAGCACCTGTTGCAGCACCGCCTACGGTACCCGCTGTTGTTCCCGCAGCTGTTAATAAAACACCGCCAGTGGTTTTAAGTAGTTTGTCGTGATCACGTGTTTCAATTTCTGTAGAACCACACTTTGGGCATTGCAGCGTTTTTTCCATAAAATTTTTCCTGTCTTTCATCATTAAGTGACGCAGTGAATGGAGCAAAATCAGTAAAGTGGGTAAAGAACACGACTTATGGCGAAGCGTCTTTTTCCTAATTGGTGATCGCAACGATATACCTGGTCAGCCACGATTTTAGCTGAACATTGGCACAAATATTTATAGATCATGTAAACACTTGTACTTTAATAATCATCTCTTAAAAAGATCTTAAGCACCATTTTTAAATGAATAACCTGTACCTAGAAGTGACTAAGTGATGTGTGAATGATCAGAAACAAGATAAATATTTGGCTTGATCAGATTTGCAGTAAGAGCAAGCTTGTTTATAAGTTCCTAAAAAAAGAAAGGCTTATTCTGTTTGAATAAGCCTTTCTAGACATTCAAAGTGATTTATCTAATCTTAAAATTTTATATAAACCAAGCATTAAAGTAATCCAGATTGGAATCAAAATTACCGATTCTTTAAAACCTTGAGTCCACATAATGTATAAAATCATGCCGATAAAAACGAGCACGACATAATTGCTTAAAGGTGAAAATAGAGCAGGGAACTTGGCAACTTTGCCTTCAAGTTTCATAGCTTTTTTAAACTTTAAGTGGGTAAAGCTAATGATAGCCCAGTTTAAAACTAAAGCTGCAACAGCCATATACATAAGATGGCTTAAAGCTTCTTCTGGTACAAAATAGTTAAGTAAAACACATCCAAAAATCAGAATAGAAGAGAAAACAACAGCGGCTGTTGGCACGCCTTGTTTACTTACTTTTGCAAAAACTTTTGGGGCATTACCTTGGACCGCTAGTCCGTACAACATACGGCTGTTGGCATACATGCCGCTGTTATAAACTGAAAGTGCAGCAGTCAAAATAATAAAGTTAAGTAAATGTGCCGCCCAACCAATACCAAGCTGACTAAAAATCATGACAAATGGGCTTTTATCTAAACCACCAAGGTCTAGTTGGTTCCAAGGAATAAGCGACATAATAATTGCAAGGGAAGCCACGTAAAAAATTAAGATTCGAAAAATAACTTGGTTAATGGCTTGCGGAATACTTTTTTCCGGATTCTCAGCTTCAGCAGCGGTCATTCCAATCAGTTCAATACCGCCAAATGCAAACATTAAAAAGGCGAGCATATAAAACAAACCCGAAAAGCCATGTGGGAAAAATCCGCCATGCTGCCATAGGTTTGAAAAGCTCGCTATAGAGCCGTTGCCTGCTGTAAGCAATAAATATAAGCCAAACACAATCATTGCAATGACTGCGGTAACTTTAATAATGGCTAACCAAAATTCAGATTCGCCATAAAATTTAACATTGCCTAAGTTCAAGCACGTGACCAGTACAAAGAAAAATAAAACCGAAACCCACGCAGGTATATGAGGCCACCAATAATGCACATATTTAGCTACGGCGGTAAGCTCAGTCATAGCCACTAAAATGTACACTACCCAATAGTTCCAGCCCGATAAAAACCCGGGGAATCTTCCCCAGTATTTTTGTGCAAAGTAACTAAAGGAACCGACCACAGGTTCTTCTACGATCATTTCACCCATTTGGCGCATAATTAAAAATGCGACCAAACCGACAATGGCATAACCTAAAATAATAGAAGGGCCAGCAGACTGGATGACTTGTGCAGAGCCTAAAAATAAACCTGTCCCGACAGCGCCACCCATAGCGATTAGCTGGATGTGGCGATTTTTAAGTCCGCGTTTTAATTGGGAAGATGAGTTGCTCAAAATATATGCGCTGAATAAAAAAAAGCTGATGCTATTGTAATAGATTGGCTAGGGATAACCTAATTTGAAAAGGATTTTACTCAGCTAAATAAAAAAGGATCCGTACAAAGCTATACGAATCCTTTTTCTGAAAATTAGTAATTCTATAAATTAGAAAGACACCATTTTGCCCGGGTTAATCATTGCGCCGATACCATACATACTTTTTGCGAGTGGAATGACAACGGGAGCAAGGGTACGACCAAACATAATATTTTGATGGTCAATTTTAGATAACATTTCGAAGTCATTAGATTGCCCAACAAAGTCATTTGCAATGGCTTTACCAATACGTACCGTCTGTGCAACGCCGTGACCACTCCAGCCGTGAACAGCATAAATCGGGAACTTATTACCAAACTTCCGGCTATCGACTGCACCATTTACGGTTAAATCAGTTGTCCCACTCCAGACAAAATCCATTTCTAGATTTTTAATTTGAGGGAAAACCGTATGAATTCGATGTTCTAGATAATTTAAAGTTTTCTCTGGACCCCAACATGTTCCTGTGCCTTGGCCACCAAACAGTAAACGGTTATTAAACACGGGACGGTAGTAATCAATCTGGAACTGAGTGTCATAGACTGGATGCTCAAATGGCAGTAGCTCTTTTGTATCAAGCTCTAGTGGGGCAGTCGTCGCGACATAGGTGTAAAACGGAATAGTGGTATTGCTTTGTTCAGATAAAAGTTTAAACGAGGCATGGTGTACTGCTAACACCACAGACTTTTTAGCTTTTACGACAGCATTTGCTGTTTGAACATAAATACCATCTGTTTTTTCTACTATTGAAATAACTTCTGTTTGTTCATAAACAGTACCGCCGTTTTGGCAAAAACCATAAATTAAGCCGCGGTTTAAAGCCAAGGGATGGATCTGTCCACCTAACTCATCAATTAAACCGCCTGTATAGTAGTCCGACTTAATATAGTCCATAAGTTCGTGCTTACCTACAATACGGGTATGGTCTTCGCCTAAATATTTTCGGGCATCGGCACCCTGTGTTAAGCCAACCAAATGTCCTTCATGAACAGCGGCAGTAATATGCCCGTATTTACGGTCAAAGTTGAGTTGGTATTTTTCCGAGATATCATCAATGAGTTGCATGGCTTCCGTAGAGGTAAAATGCCAGAGTTTTTTGGCATCTGCATAGCTTAAGCGATCGGCCATTTCTTGAGCTTCCCAGCGTGCTAAACCTGGGGTAAGTTGTCCGCCATTTCGCCCAGAAGCTGCACTACCAATGCGGTTTTTTTCTAATAAAACCGTATCTACACCTTGTTCAGCTAAGTGTAGGGCAGTCGATGAACCTAATAAACCACCACCAATAACCACGACATCACATTCAATGTCAGCATTTAAACTATCAAAGGTATGCCAATCAGACAGTGAGCTTTCATAGTAGTTGGCTGGGTTATCTACCGATGCATCATTAACCGTGGCTGTATCAAATTTCGCATGTTTTGGATTTAACCAGCTCCATTCTTTGCCTACTTGTAGAGATTTACTTGGTTTGTATTCCACATCTTTTAAAAGCTGAGGTTTAGAAATAATTTTCATAGAGAAGTTCCTTAAAAAATTAATAAGCATTACTAATCGCAATACTTTGTTTTTTAATCGTTTTATAAATAAATAGAAGAATGCCTAAAGATAACCAGAAGCATCCAAAAATGAGTGAAGACGAGTCAAGATTGAGCCATAAGCAAATAATGCTAATGACCGATAAAAGCGGTAAAAATAGGTTTAGAAATTTATTTTTAAAACCTAAGCGCTGTTTATCTTTAATATAAAATTTCATAAAAACTGAGAAGTTGACGGCCGTAAAAGCAACGAGCGCACCAAAACTGATCAGACTTACGACTTGAGCTAAATCTAAAAAAATAGCCGACATTGAAATAAGCCCGACAAATAAAACCGAGAAAAATGGCGTACCTAAAGAGCTATGGATGGTTCCAAAATACTTTTTAGGGAAAATATTGTCGGTGCCCATTATATACAGTAAACGCGAAGCACTGGCATGTGAGGCCAGACCTGAGGCGACTGTGTTCATAATTTGGCCGCATAAAAATATTGACTGGAATAAAGCACCACCGACATAAAGCACAATTTCAGGGAGTGCTTCTGAAGGGTGGTGAAAACGAACATTGTTTGGAAAATAAAGCTGAATAAACCAAGCTGCTGTGAAGAAAATAAGCCCACCAGTAAGTGTTGTTAACATGACTGCTCGGGGAATATTTTTGGTGGGGTGTTTGGTTTCATTTGAAAGAGTAGTGACTGCATCAAAACCTAAAAATGAAAAACATAAAACCGAAGCGCCAGCAACGAGCGGTAATAGTGATTGCTGACCGTGCCATAGCGGAGCCAAGGTCAGCACGTGTTCATAACCTTGAGTTGAGCCAATACCACGAACCACTAAATATACAAAAATGACCATGAGTATGATTGGTGCAAACACAAACACGAGGCTTAGGTTGGCAAGTAGCCGAATACGGAAACAATTAACCAAGGTTACAAGGCCCGCCGATACCAGTACCCAAAACCAGTACGGTAAACTTGGAATAAGGGCTGTAAGATAAATTGCAGCCAGTAACACATTAATAAGGGGTAATAACAGATAGTCGAGTAGAGAACACCAGCCAACGAAAAATCCACTTTTAGGTCCTAAACTTTCAGCAGTATAACTATAGGCCGAACCTGATCTTTCTGAATTTTTACTAAACCTCGCATAGCTCCAAGCGGTGAGCAGCATAGCGCCTAAAGCGAGTAAATATGCTAGAGGAACATGCCCTTGAGTAATTCCGGAAACAATGCCGAAAGTATCAAAAACCGTCATGGGGGTCATATAGGCAATACCAATAATCGTGACTTGCCATAGTGTTAGTTTTTTTAAGGAAGACGCTTTATTTTCCATGTCTTTTCAACCTCAAATTTCGTTGTTTTTGCTTTTCATCCAGAAAGGCGATGCTATTTTTAGGCCAAAACTTCCCCGTGACCTGAATAAACAAGTCTGATTGAAGAAAGTTTGAACAGTAGCTAGAGGCTTAAAGTGCTATTTCACCTTGGTGGTACACTAAAGCGAGAATAAAGAACCAATATTCTTTGCTTTTTAAATCACGACCAACTGGAAAGACTGACACGGTCGCGAGAAAAACTGTTGAGCAGTCTTTTCTTTAAATAATGTTCCAGTTCTGATGCTAATGTCGTTTGAAGTAATGACCCGAGATGAATCATTCATAATGACTGCTTTTTGCTTGATATTTTTGAGTTTTGGCATAAGTAGTTTTTCAAGGGCCGAAACTAAAATATCGGTCGCAATGACACCAATAAACTGATCATGAATCATGACAGGGTGGGCAATGGTGATGGTATAGGCGCCGTTACAAATATAATCAACGTAAGGGCCATGTATGCACGGGCTTTTATCTTGAGCAGGTTTGTGGAACCATTCAAAAGAGCGGAAATCTAAAAAGCGCTGCGCATTTTGATAGTTTTCAAGTTTCGCTTGGTGTAATTGATCTTCTTTTTTATACCACCATTCGAGTGTCCAATAGTCTTGTTCATCTTGCGTTGCTGGACTATAACTTGCAAAACCAGTTCCTTGACTATAATGGCTCTGATTTAGCGCATTTTTAATTTCCTTCTGCAAAGCGGAGCGTTCAGAAGTTGAAAGCTTAATATCAGCATTTTTTTCAGATGCATGCTTGGACAGAATTTTACTTGCTTTACTCGCCAGTGTTTCTGTAATTGTTGTTGTTTCCTCAACAACACTTTTTAATAAATTTTGAAGCTCTTCTATATCTAAATCTAAGTGCTGGGTCATTCCTATAACTCCTAAAATTCCATATTTCTAACTTGATTATTGATAAGCCATCTCATTTATTATTTTTATTCACTCGATAACTTATACCGAAGCATTTGGTCAGTGAGCATTGAAACTATTTTTCTGGCTTGAATCACAGCTTCATTTTCATTGTTTTCAACAAAAGATGACAAAAGATGGTGATATTGCTTTACAACTTCACGGTGAAAATCGTTGTCTTGATAAAGCACGGCAATAAGGGGAGCCCATTCCGCTTGAATGGTGAGTTCCTGATTTGCGAGTCTTGCAGATTGAGCAAATGAGGTGAGTGTCAGCAAACAACGTAAATCAAGCTGTGCGCGTGTGTCTGCTTCAACGGCTTGTTCAAATTGTTCAATCAACTCTTTTATTTTGCCTAGTTCATATTCTGTGGTTCTTTGAGCGGCCAAATATGCACTATGACTTAAAATTGCACTGTGAAACTCGCCTAAATCGGCAAGATACTCATTTGAAGCTTGGCGCAATGGGTGTTGGTTTAACAGTAAATCTGAAGGTAGCTCACAAACAAAACTTCCTCCATTTCTGCCGCGACGTGTATCAATTAAACCTTTTACACGTAAAGTATTTAAAGCTTCGCGAACGGTAATGGGTGAAACGCCCATTAAGCGTGCTAAATCTGCCTCATTAGGAAGTTGTTCATTGCTTTTGAGCAAACCAGAGATAATTGCATTTTCCAAGCGTTCTACAACTTGTTCCGAACGAGTTGCTTGAGCAATAGGTGCAAAAATTATCGTATATGCTGACATGGCGAATTCTCTAAAAGCTAAGTCAAAAGACTTAGCTTAATGAAGCGGATAAATAATTATTAAAACACGCCATAACCATGGACAGCCTGTTCATCTTCAGGCACAGCTGGTATTGCATCCCAAAGTTCAACAATTTTGCCATTATCTACGCGCCATAATTCAAAATAGGCATGTCGATTTCCGGCAATACTACCTTCGGAATGAGTCAATACAAATTGACCATCAGCAATGGAGCGATGCGTTTTTGAGTATACCAAACCTTGTCCTTCATTACGGATATTGTTCAAAAAATCAATGACTGCTTTAACGCCATCTCCAATATCTGGACTATGTTGAATGAACTGATCGCCGCGGGTGTATTCTTTGAAGGCATCGTAATTTCCATCAATTAATGACTTCTTAAAGAAAGATGTCACAATCTCACGGTTTTTTTCTGGATCATGGTGAGTTACGATTTCAGTCGGGCCATCTAATTGGGTTCTACCACTTACATTTGGCGCAGCCTCTGCCACAAGTCCATCCCAATGTTCTACAATTTTGCCGTCTTTCACTCGGTAAATGTCAAAACCAACTAAAGGATTTTCATCTAGACCTTGAAAGCGGCCATGAATTGCAACCAAATCACCATCTGCTAGCACGCGTACAGCTTCGTGTTGTATATCGGGACAATCTTCTACCAGTTGACGTAAACCTGAAATACCATTTGCAACTAATGGTGAGTGCTCTATAAAGTCTTCAGAAAAATAACGGTCTAGAGCAGTGGTGTCATGCAAATTAAATAACTCGTGATGGGCTTTAGTCACCAAGTCTTTCATTTCTTGTTTATTCATTTTGATCTCCTTCCAAAACTCATCGTTATTATTCGTTTGAACTCATCACGTGTTTAACGCGGGTATATTCTTCAAAACCGTAGCCAGATAAATCTTTACCATAACCTGACTTTTTAAATCCGCCGTGTGGCATTTCTGCGGTTAAAGGAATATGGGTATTGATCCAAACTGTACCGAAATCGAGTTCACGTGACAGACGAGTCGCACGGGCGTGATCTTTGGTCCACACACTTGAAGCTAGACCATATTCAACATCGTTGGCTTTTTCAATCGCATCATTTTCATCGGTAAATTTTTGAACGGTAATGACTGGTCCAAAAATTTCTTTTTGAATGGCTTCATCATGTTGTTTTAAACCACTAATAACAGTCGGTTCAAAATAGAAGCCTGGGCGGTCTGCCTGTTTTCCACCTGTTTCAACTTTGGCATGAGCAGGTAAGTTGTCGATAAACGCTTTAACATTTTTTAATTGGTTAGCATTGTTGAGTGGACCATATAGAGCGTCTTGATCATCTGGATCGCCAAAACGAGTATTTTTGGCAGCCTCAACGAGTTTAGCTAAAAATTCATCATGAACAGATTCAGCCACAATGACACGTGTTGCAGCAGTACAGTCTTGGCCTGCGTTGAAATAGCCTGTTAAAGCAATCATTTCAACTGCTTTATCAAGGTCTGCGTCTTCAAAAACCAGTACAGGTGCTTTACCGCCAAGTTCAAGGTGGGCTTTCGCTAAATTTGCTGCGGCAGAAGCGGCAACTTGTAATCCGGCACGTACCGAACCAGTAATAGAAACGAGAGCAGGGGTTTTATGTGATACCACTTTTGAGCCTACCTGTGCTTGGCCTAACACCACGTTAAATGCGCCTTTAGGGAAAAATGGTGCAGCAATTTCTGCCAGTAAAAGGGTACTTTCAGGTGTTGTATCACTTGGTTTGAGTACCACTGTGTTACCAGCAGCTAAGGCAGGAGCAATTTTCCAAATTGCCATCATAAGTGGATAGTTCCAAGGAGTGACTTGCCCAACTACACCGATGGGTTCGCGGCGAATAGAAGAGGTTAAACCTTCTAAATATTCACCAGTTGCTGAGCCATCGAGTAAACGAGCCGCACCTGCGAAGAAACGAACTTGATCTGCCGATACACCCACTTCTTCAGATGCAATTAAGTGTTTTAACTGACCTGTATTGCGGCTTTGAGCTTCAATCAAACGGTCAGCATTTGCTTCGATAGCATCTGCTAACTTAAGCAATGCTTTTTGACGCATTGATGGTGTACTGCGTCCCCAAATTTTAAATGCTTCTTTTGCAGCGGCATACGCTGCGTCAACTTCTGCATCGGTTGCATTGGGTGACTGTGCATAAACTTCACCAGTCACTGGGCTCACCAAGTCGAAATAATCATTTGCTTTGCTAGCAACATATTCGCCGTTAATAAAGTGTTGTAGTTGAGTTTTAGCCATTTTCTTATACCTTGTCCTTAGGTTTTAACATATAACATATAATACTATATGTATTATGTTTTAATTTTTCTGTCAAATGCCTTGATGAGGGGAATGAGTGAAAAAAGTGAGAATTCAAATCAAATTGAATTTTAAGTTTTTGATTTGATTATTTAAAAAAAATTAAAAATTTATTGAGGTTTTTAGAGTGGACTGTGGTTGTGATGGTTTTTAATTTTAATAGAGGGTACTTAAGGAAATTTCTTTGTAGGAATGAGAGGGTGAGCCAAACTTTATGCTTAGCCCATCAATTCTTATTCTTTGAAATCAAAGTCAATGTTAGGTTTTATGGCTGGCAAGTAAGATGCTGGTTTCACTATTATAAATACCTGAAATATTTCTGATTCTTTCTAAAACTTTGTCAAAGTTTTCTAAGGTGTCAGAGCGTAGCTCGACTAAAATGTCCCATTTCCCATTAGTTTTATGCAGACATTCCACCGCACTTTCTAGGCGTAGTTCTTTAATCACAGACTGTGCTTTGGTGCCTTCGACCATAATGCTCATCCATGCACGGATAACGTTACGTTCGGCATTGGGTTTAAAACGAACTGTATAGCCAGTAATGATGCCCGAAGACTCAAGATACTCCATTCTCTTTTTAATGGTTGCTCTTGAGACGTGAACTTTTTCGGCTAACTCGGTTACAGACATCCGTGCATTATCTTTGAGTAAACCTAAAATAATTTGATCAATATTGTCCATAATGTCATTGTCAATTATCAAATTGGTAAAAAATAATTCATTTTTTGCTGAATTACAAATTTTGTGAATCAATTTGATTTTGAATAATAGGGGCATTAGCTCACCCGAATAATTCAATTTAATGGACTAGATAAGATGAATAATTTTGCAGTTTCTCGTAGTGACTTTAACGAGTGGATGGTTCCAGTTTTTGCACCAGCAAATTTCATTCCGGTACGTGGTGAAGGTTCACGTATTTGGGATCAAGAAAATAAAGAATATATCGATTTTGCAGGCGGGATTGCAGTAAACGCATTAGGTCATGCGCATCCAGTGGCAGTAAATGCATTAACAGAACAAGCAACAAAACTTTGGCATGTCGGTAATGGTTATACTAATGAACCAGTTCTACGCCTTGCTAAACAACTCACCGAACATACATTTGCAGACAAAGTATTCTTTTGTAACTCAGGTGCAGAAGCGAATGAAGCCGCATTAAAACTGGCTCGTAAAGTTGGACTTGACAGTGGTGTGGCGGGTAAAAGTGGCATTGTGGCATTTAACAATGCGTTCCATGGACGTACTTTATTTACCGTTTCAGCAGGTGGTCAGCCAAAATATTCACAAGACTTTGCACCACTTCCAAACGGCATTAGCCATGTTGCTTACAATGATTTAGAAGCTGCAAAAGCGGTGATTAATGAGCAAACATGTGCAGTCATTGTTGAACCGATCCAAGGTGAAGGCGGTGTTATTCCTGCTGACATCGAATTTTTAAAAGGTTTACGTGCGCTCTGTGATGAGTTTGGTGCCTTACTTATTTTTGATGAAGTACAAACTGGTGTAGGCCGTACAGGTTCACTTTATGCCTACATGAACTCAGGTGTTACTCCGGATATTCTTACCACTGCAAAAGCATTAGGTGGTGGTTTCCCAGTCGGTGCAATGTTAACAACTGATAAATTTGCTCCGCATTTTTCAGTGGGTACACACGGTACAACTTACGGTGGTAACCCATTAGCAAGTGCGGTTGCTGGCGCAGTCTTTGAGTTTATTAATACGCCAGAAGTGCTTGAAGGCGTAAAAGAGCGTCATGATTACTATAAAAACGCTTTAAATAAATTAAATGAAAAATATGAAGTCTTTAAAACAATTCGGGGAGAAGGCTTACTCCTTGGTTGTGCCTTAAAAGACAAGTTCACTGGTAAAGCAAAAGATATTAATAACCTTGCGGGTGAGGAAGGTTTACTGAGTCTGATTGCTGGACCAAATGTTGTACGTTTTACGCCGTCTTTAATTATTCCGTTTGCCGATATTGATGAAGGTTTAAAGCGATTTGAACGCGCACTTGCTCGCTTTGTAGAAATTCAAAAGGATGAACAAGCCGCATGATGATTATTCGCTACATTGAACCTAAGGATGTTAATGATCTTTACCTTTTGGCTCAAAAAGCGGGTTTTGGTTTGACATCTTTGCAGCCAAATATTGAAAAGTTGGCTGCACGTATTGAACGCGCCTGTAAAACAGTAGCAGGCGAACTCCCAAAAGCAGATCAGGTTTACTTATTTGTTTTGGAAGATACTGAACTCAACAAAGTCGTGGGTGTTTGCGGTATTGAGGTCGCGCTCGGTTTAAAAGAGCCTTGGTATAACTTCCATGTGGGTACTCAAGTTCACGCTTCGGAACCTTTAAGTGTTTATAACGCTTTACCGACTTTGTACTTGAGTAATGACCATACCAACTGTAGTGAGCTTTGTACGTTATTTTTAGACCCTGACTATCGCTTAAATAAAAATGGCAAATTTTTATCTAAAGTTCGTTTCTTGTTTTTGTCTGCATTTCGCCAATACTTTGAAGAAACCATTGTTGCAGAAATGCGTGGCTATTCTGATGTAAATGGACAGTCTCCATTTTGGAATGCGGTAGGTCATAAATTTTTTAATATTGAATTTACCAAAGCGGACTATTTAAGCGGAATAGGGCAAAAGGCCTTTATTGCCGAGCTGATGCCAAGACATCCCCTCTATGTCGATATGTTGCCAGATGATGCTAAAGCGGCAATTGGAATGGTTCATCCAAATACACGGCCAGCTTATAATCTTTTGCTTGAAGAAGGGCTTCGCTATAAAGGCTATGTCGATATTTTTGATGGCGGAGCAACACTACAGGCCGATATTGAAAATTTAAGGGCTATCAAAGAAAGTCAGATTTTAACTGTAAAGGTTGTAGAGCCTACTCACCTAAGTTTAGGCGATGAACCTTATATTGTTGCCAATGATGATTATGAAAATTATCGGGCAATTGTTGTGTACAGCACACCTTATCAAGATCAAATACAGCTCAGTTTAGAGCAGGCTAAACAGTTAAATGTTCAAAATGGAGCAGACGTTCGAATATTGAGTATTAATGTTCAACAGGTTTTAAAAACAAAAACTGTAAATAGGTTGGAAAATAATCAACATTTGCAAATGGCGGTTAATTAAGCAGTGAGTTTTTACAACTCACCACATTTTATGAGGAATATTATATTATCCCTGAGTCAAAAAATTGATATGGATATACATCATCTTAATTGAATGAATAGAACTTATTATTTCATTTTAGATGTTAAGATGATGAGGTATAACGGAATAATTCTATGGTTTATATTTTATTGTTTTAAATAACTATTTTAAGATTTAAAAATGGAATTTACTAAATTATAAGTGGTTTTAATAATATTGGTAAGATGATTTATTCGGCTTAATCGAAGCTCATAACACTCATATTATTAAAACGTTTATAACGGTTGCTATAAATTGGAGCTAATATTACATGAGTAATAATAAAGGAAAGCAGTTCCTGGAAGGAGACCTCCTAGGCAGTCAGCATATGACTGAGCAAGAGGAGGAAAAGTTGCAACGCTCATTGACCAATCGTCATATTCAAATGATTGCGATTGGCGGTGCAATTGGTACCGGATTATTTATGGGTTCTGGAAAAACATTAAGTGTTTCCGGGACTTCAATTATTTTAACATATTTAATTATTGGCTTTTTCTTTTTCTTCGTGATGCGAGCAATGGGTGAGTTATTGCTTGCCAACACGAACTTTAAAACATTTGCCGATTTCGCAACCGCTTATTTAGGTCCATGGGCAGGTTTTTTTCTGGGTTGGTCGTATTGGTGTAACTGGATTATTACAGCGATTGCCGATGTGATTGTGATTGGAGGGTACATGCAGTTTTGGTATCCCGATTTACCGGTCTGGATCCCCGCATTTACCTCATTAGCCATATTAACCATACTCAACTTTGTGGCCGTTCGGCTGTTTGGTGAACTCGAGTTTTGGTTCTCACTTATCAAAATTACCGCAATTATTCTATTTATTCTTGCTGGTATTTATTTAATTGGGACCGGGTTTACTTCTCCAAATGGGGTTAAGGCCTCAATGAGCCATTTGTTTGAAACACAATCTATGTTTCCTTATGGTGTAACAGGTTTCTTAGCGGGCTTCCAAATTGCCATATTTGCATTTGTGGGTATCGAACTTGTTGGTACAACTGCTGCTGAAACCAAAGACCCGCATACCTCACTTCCTAAAGCCATTAATTCTATTCCTTTACGTATTTTATTGTTCTACGTAGGCGCATTGGTTTGTATTATTGCAGTTACCTCTTGGGCAAAAATTTCACCAGAAAAAAGCCCATTTGTGGAAATGTTTACGTTAGTTGGCTTACCAATTGCGGCAGGTTTAATTAACTTCGTTGTGGCAACCTCAGCTCTTTCTTCGGCAAATAGTGGAATCTTTGCAACCAGCCGTATGTTATACGGTTTAGCGTTAGACAATGATGCACCGAAAAGCTTTAGTAAGTTATCTAAAAGAAAAGTTCCAATTAGAGGGCTTGTGTTCTCAATGGCTTGTGTAACGCTTGGAACTTCTATTTTATTTATTGTTCCAAATGTCATGACTGCATTTACGATTATTTCAGCACTCACTTCAATTTTATGTATTTTTACATTTATGCTGATTGTTATGTCATATATTTATTATCGTAAGAAAAGCCCTGAATTACATATCCAGTCAAAATATAAAATGCCAGGTGGCTTATTTATGGCATGGCTGACGATGCTATTTTTAGTTTTTACGATTGTCATTTTAGCTTTAGATCATGATACGCTGATTGCTTTAGAGTTTTCACCAGTATGGTTTATTGGTTTATTCGTTGCCTATAAATATAAAAAGAAAAAGATGTTGCAGCTTGATATTTTAAAAGCGCAAAAGGTTGATTATATTTAAATAAATTTTAGTGGTTTTATTAGAAATCTTATTATTTTAAACCCCATAAAAAAGCCTCATTACGAGGCTTTTCTATACTCTTTATTTAATATTTGGATCGCCCTTTTTCAAGAAAAAGCGAATCGCTAGCTTTTGAAGGAATGTCCCATAAGGAGGGTGGAAAAGCTGCGTCGGGAAGAACCGATGGCGTATAAATACAGTTTTTGCATGTGACAGTTCACGGAAACCTTCTTCACCATGATATGACCCCATGCCTGAGTTGCCGATACCACCGAAAGGAGCATCATGGTTAACTACATGCCAACCCCAATCATTGATGGTCACACCGCCCGAATGAGTTTCACGTAAAATACGATCACGTTCTACCGAGCTATGTGTAAAGCAATAAAGTGCTAAAGGTCGTTCATCCGATTTCACATAGGTAATCGCATCATCTAAAGAATCATAAGCCACCACAGGTAAAATAGGGCCAAAGAGTTCTTCTTTCATAATGCGCATGTCTGGTGTGCAGTTCAGCACAATCTGTACAGGCATTCTGCGACCTTGTTGGTCAAAGCTGTAAGTGTCGCAAGGAATAATGCGGGCACCTTTTTCTTGTGCATCGTTTAAAATATCTTGAATACGTTTTAAATGACGGTCATTTACAATCGATGTGTAATTTTCATTGTTTGTGATGTTTTGACCAAACATTTTTATAAAGCTCGATTTTGCAGCATCTACAAATTCTTCAATACTTTCTTTTGGAACCAATGCATAGTCAGGCGCTACACAGATTTGACCACTATTTGTTGCTTTACCATGCGTAATACGTTTTGCTGCATCGGCAATTGGGTAATTGCGGCTTACAATTGCAGGTGATTTACCACCTAACTCAAGTGTCACAGGTGTTAGATTTTCAGCAGCAGCTCGCATGACGACTTTGCCAATGGCTGGAGAGCCAGTAAAGACAATATGGTTAAATGGCAAAGTGGTAAATCTAGCAGGATCTGTAATTTCTTCACCAAACACGGCGACTTCATCTTCATTAAAGACTTCGGCAAGCATGCGTCGTAGCATTGCGTTGGTATTTGGGGTAATTTCAGGCAGTTTAATCATGACTCGGTTGCCTGCAGCTAATGCGGCAATGAGTGGACCAAGTGCTAAATAAACAGGGAAGTTCCAAGGAACAATGACACCCACCACGCCTTTAGGTTGGTATTGCACACTTAAACGGTTTGATAAAAATAAAAGTTCGGTACGGCGTTTACTTGGACGCATCCAGCGGCGTAAATGATGAATCGCATGATCGGCTTCTAACACAGAACCAAGCAAATCGAGTAATTTGGATTCATCGAGTGATCTTGAACTAAAATCAGCATTAATCGCAGCAGCCAAAGCATCTTGATAGCGAATAATTTGTTTTTTGAGTTGATGCAGTTTTGTGCGGCGTGCTTCAAGACTTGGGTAGGGATCTGCCTCAAAATTGGCACGTTGTTTGGAAAAAATAAGTTCCATATGTTCAGTGGCAGAGCCGCTATATTCTTTTAAAGTGGAGCTTTCCATTATTGTTCCTTCCATACTTTATGCTTGAAGCACGGTATGGTCGATGTTAAATTGAGACAACAAGAGGTAGTTTAGTGCCATTATGCACGTCACTCTAGGGATGGTGTGAGTTAAATGCCTAAAAATATTTATAAAAATGCAAATAGTGTTATTGAAGGAAATTATGATAATACATCCTTAGGTGCCAATACATACTTGCTAGGTTTGACCAGTTTATTTGATGAAATGGGTTCGCAGGGCCATTCAATAGCAGATGTTTTGTTGGGCACAGATATTTCGCCAGATGCGATGAATCAATCCTCTTTATATATTTCTCAAGTTCAAAAAATTCAGCTATTTCAAAATATTCAACGTTTGTCACATGATCCGCTCATCGGACTACGTGCAGGACAAAAGCAGCGACTGTCAGATTTTGGTGTATATGGCTATGCGTTATATTCCTCACGTAATTTTAGACAAGCGGTAGAGCTTGGTATCCGACACATTAAGCTTGCTGGGCCTATTTTAAAGAAGTCTTTTTATATTCGAGATGATGTTGCCGTTTTTGAAGGGCAGGACATTATTGCACTTGGTAAGCTTCTGCCTTTGGTATGCGAGTTTTGGTTTAGCTCCATGCAAACCTTAATTGAACGAGTACTTGAAGGACCATTTCAAGCGAAGAAGCTTTTATTGCCATACCCAGCGCCTGGCTATGCATAAGAATATGAAAAAGTTTTTCATTGTCCTGTTCAGTTTAATGCTGGGGTGATGCAATGGCATTTTGATTTAAAGTGGCTCGATGTACCTTGCCCAAATGCCAACCCGATTACTGCGGATATGTGTAAGTCCTTTTGTGAACGGATGCTAGGCGCTGCTGAACTTGAAGAGCCTGAGTTGGTGAAAACGATTCGTTTAATATTATTGGATGGAACGGGGCTTTTTCCGTCCGCTCAAGAAATGGCTGAACGGTTACATATGTCAAAGCGAACCTTACATCGGCGCTTGGCAGGTTTTGATTTAACTTATCAAGAACTTTTAGATGAGACTCGGCGCCGTCTTGCTGATGAATATTTGCGAGAGACGACTTTAACCGTAGATGAAATTGCCGAAAGAATTGGCTTTTCAGATACCTCTAATTTTAGAAAAGCCTATCGTCACTGGACAGGTATTTCACCAAATGAGTATCGTGAGAAATTGGTTTTATAAGTAGTGATGGGTTGAATTGTATGGATGAACAAGATGGTGATTTAAGTTTTGAAAGTTTTAAAAATATAAATAAGCCAAACTTCTTTGGTGATACTGAATATATTTACTCAATTTTTAAAATTAAAGAGCTACCCGTAGATTTACTTTTTAAGATTCTAAACTTGGTTTTTCCTGATTTCCTTATAAATGAAAATCATATTTTTTTAGCGAGTGAGTTTGATCAAGACAAATTTGATAATTTGCGAAAGGTGGAAGAGACAAACAAAGCTCAGTTTTGGATGAATCTCATAGAATTGACGAGCCTACATGACGAGATGACAGCGGAGCAGACTTTATTAATCGCGAAAAAAATCGTTGATTCTTGGAATGCAAAAATTAAATATGAGGGGGTAAATGCACACGGCAGAGCTAGAGTTTTTGAAGAAATTGAATATGGTGAGATTTTTATAACAATTGATTAGCTTTCAATTGTTATAAAAACTAATATTAGAATGGGTTATATCTAGACCTTAAATCGAGAAATTAACTTTTTCTGCAAAAATGGATTACAGAGCAAAATCGCAAATAAAATAATAAATATACCGATAATGCTAAACAGATCCGGTAATTCGTGCCAAAAAACAAATCCCCATATTCCTGCAAAAATAATAGCAATGTAATTCATGGGGCCAATTTGTCCTGCTGGAGCTAAGCTATAAGCATAAGACATAAATAGTTGGCTTATGTTTGCTAAAAGTCCTGCGGCAATCAGTAGGCTTAATTCGTGCCAAGTGAAAATACGCCAATGCCAAAACATTGGAATAGAGGAAATTAAACTACCAAAAACACAGAAGTAAAAAACGATACGTTCAGGCGGCTCTGTACTGGTTAAAGCTCTTACGGTGACAAAAGCCATTGCGGATAAAAAGCATGCACCCAAGCCAATAAAAGATAGGGCGTTAAATAAACCTTGGTCGGGTTTAGCAACAAATAAAACCCCAACGAGGCCAATCACAGCGGCAAAAATCATCGATTTGGTAATTTTTTCTTTTAAGAAAAGCCATGCAATAAGTGGAATAAAGATAGGAGATGAGTAACTAAAAACCATGGCATTTGAGAGTTTTAAGTTTGCAATGGCATAGAAAAAACCGTACATGGCGGCTAGTCCCACAATACTTCGCCAAGTGTGCATCCAAAGTTTATCGGTTTTAATAAAGTCTAAACCTTGTTTAAAGAGCATCGGAATAAAAATAAATAAACCCACTGCATTTCTAAAAAACACGACAGTCGCGTTGTCCACTGTTTGCGAAGCAAAACGAAT
This sequence comes from Acinetobacter nosocomialis, assembly GCA_025736915.1. Lineage (GTDB taxonomy): Bacteria > Pseudomonadota > Gammaproteobacteria > Pseudomonadales > Moraxellaceae > Acinetobacter > Acinetobacter nosocomialis_A. The sequence goes on from CP107049.1 coordinate 3,163,661, forward strand.
GCACACCCCCATAATGGAAAATAATAATGCCGATGTCATAAGACAAAGCAGCGCTTTTCCAAGTTGAGTTGAGGGGAGATTTGAAGCAGTCTGATTTTGCATAGAGAAATAGAGTTCTTAATTTTCGATGTTATTTTAGCAGCGATGCAGGCATTGGATGAAATATCATTTGATAATGATTCAACAGTGATGCTTAGCAAAATAAAAAAGAGAGCCTGTTTAGCTCTCTTTTAATTTTTAGGGTGCTATTTACAGCTAAAATTTTCGGCTTTTTCGCTATCACCTTGACCATTGTAACGGGCAATCAGTGGGTAAGGACAAAGTGGACGGGTGCGGTCTGGCGCCCAGTCTTGTGGAAGCTCAGTATTCACTTGTCCACTCGGGTTACCTGCGCCGCGTGCAGTTGCAATGATTTTGTCAGGTGCTTGCCCATATTCCACCCAGTTAACTAAAGCAGTCAATGCATCAAATTGGTCGGTCGCAATGCCATCACGGGTATGGTTCATGCCCGGAACTCTAAAGAAACGTGCAAATTCAGGTGCTGTACCTTTTGCATTATTTTTATAGTGTTGTAGCAGTTGATCGTACCAATTTTGGGTGTCATCTACAGAGAAAACGCCGTCTGCTGTGCCTTGTATCACAATCATTTTTCCACCGTGATTACGGAGTTTATCTAGGTTAAGTTCATCGGGTGGCATCATGAATGACATCGAACTTTCGGTGTATATATCATTAGTTGCCGATAGTTTTGGATAGTCGGTATCGAAGTTAAAATTAAAGGCAAATTGTCTAGAGTTTTGAGTCACTGTTGGGTCTGGTGGAACTTGAAAAAGAATGCCGACTGCAACTGGGTCACGTGCTGTTCCCACCGAAGATTCAAACTTCCAGCTTGCCCAGTTACTACCGACTAAACCGGGGTCGAAAGGCTGGGTTGCATAGAGCGCTTGTCCAACAGAGTTTACAGGACCACGGTAAATGTTGGCTAATACATCAATTTGTTCGATACTTAAACAAGAGCCATCTCTTGTGCTTGAGCAAACGGGTACATCTTTGTGAATATCAAAAGTTGTACGGCAAGCCTCGACATCTTGAACCAAGCCATCTGCAACACCGTCTAGAGCATCGCATCGATCTAAAATCGCTTTTGCTAATACTTTGCGTTCCGAAAGAGTAAGAGCGGTACTTAGGTCATTTTCATCTGTTGCGACACGACGGAGCTGCTGAGCTGTGTAGAGTTGCGCCGCTGCTGCACGAGGTAAGTGAAAACCCGGTGTGCTTGCCAAAATTCCATCATATTGGTCGCCCAAACGGGTTGCAGCAATCATGGCATGACGGCCACCGTTCGATGTGCCACCTGCATAGGAGCGATCTGGTAATTTGCCATATGCGGCTTTAATTAGGTTTTTTGCCATCGGCGTGAGTTTGGTAATTGCGCCATAGCCGTAGTTGATTCTGGCTTGAGGGTCTAAACCAAACATTGGATTTTGTGAAGCATTATGTCCTGCATCGGAAGAAATGACAGCAAAACCATCATGTAGGGCATTGGTGAGTGGACCGCCGCTGCCGACCTGACCCGTTGCAGGCACTAAGTTACCATCGGTTCCGCCATTGCCTTGATAGAGAAAACGGCCATTCCAGTCTATTGGTAAGCGCATTTCAAAACCAATTTGATAGGTTTGTCCATCGACAGGGCTTACACGTTGGTCCATATAACCTTTGACCAAACAATGAGCGCCAATCGGTTTGTTGGCGACAGTCAATGTGCCTGCTTCTTGAAGAGTGGCTGAGCTAATAACGGTATTGTTGTATTGAAATCCAAGTAAGTCTGAACAGCTTCCTGTCATTTTTACGCCCACAGCCGGAGACAACTGAGGTGGTTTGGTTGTTGAGGGTGGCGTTGTTTCATCATTATCACTTCCACAGCCTGTCAAAGCGCCAAGCATGGCAAGCACTAAAGCGGAGTGGGTCAAAATTCGTTTATTGTTGGTGTAATTCATTTATTCATATCCTTATTGAATGAATGGTTTAATTAATCTAAAACCAGAAAATTCGATGTGCTTCGTGCAATCATTTTGTTGTTTTGCCAAGCTTCACTTTCGAGATTCAGTACGGTTTTGCCTTGTTTAATGAATCGGCATTTTGTAATGACTTCACCCACAGCACAGGGCCTTAAAAAATCCATCGTTAAGTTGATGGTGGTAGCGGGTTTATGGTCATTGGCGAGAAATGCAAAAATTCCCATCACATCGTCAAGCATGGCGCAGATCATGCCGCCTTCAACGGTGCCGCGTGGATTGGTAAAGCTTTCTATCGCTGTGTAGTGGATGGTGATTTCAGTGTTTTCTTTATTCCAATGGATATTGTGTCCACCCAAATGGTGATGGATGGGCGGTAAGTGTTCTAAAATTTTTTGATCCATAGTGAAGGGTCCATCCTTTTTGTTGGTGTTATAAAAATTATTATTTCAGGGTATAGGCATCATAAATAACTGCTTTACCCAAGCGCATTGCACTACCTACCGCAACGGTCTGGTTAAGCCATGAGTATTTAGGTGAGCTGGTTTCAAACTGCATGGTAATTTTGAAATAGTAGTTTTTCGGGTCGACATCTTTGCCTTGGGCAAGCTGTTTTAGCGTCTCTGCCGAGCCATGGCGGTAACCTTTGGTTTGAAGATAAATGAGTGCACCGTCATCGGTTTCTAACAGATATCGCGTATCAATAATGGCCAGTCCTTTACTGTCGACAATTTGCCAATCTGCGCCATTATTTAAAATACGGCCCTTAAGGGATTTACCTTCAAATGTCCCACCTGTAATAGGAATAATTCGGCGTTTACCAGCATCACTGGTTGTGCCTAATTCCCAAACAGGTGCATTTAAATCAACACTAAATTTTGCTAAAGGCTCAAGCTGAATAGGTGGAGGACTATATTGCGTTTCGCCATGAGTCAGGCCAATGAAACAAATTCCGCAGAGTAGCGTTACAACTTTTTTCATGATGAATTTCCCGAAATAAAAAGAGGTTCTATGTGTGACAGAACCTCTCGTTTTGAATTATTTAAATTTCCATGTGTAGTCGATGTTGATACGGGTTTCGTTTACAGGTTTGATATTGGCTGTAGAGAGCATGTTGTTGTCATAAATAGCGTAGCGTGCGCGTAACCCTAAATTTTTTAACCAGCCACTTTGAACGGTGTAGCCTAAATCAAAGTCTGTTTCGCGTTCTTTTAAATTGGTTCCGCCTAAGTTGGGTGCATAAATATTGTGACCTGTGGTGTAACGGGTCATAAAACGTAAACCCGGAACATAATCTTTAAAGTCATATTCATAACGGAAGCTATAGGCTTTTTCTTTTGGGTTTAAAAACTCGCCTGGCCATGTATCAATGAGTAAGCCAGTTTCACCGCCAGTCAAATATGGAAAGGCGGTGTCGCCGTGATGTTGGAAGGTTCCAAAAATAAATTTATGGTTTTGATGTTTAAGTTCGAAATGCGCATGATACAGGTCATTATCGACTAAGCCTGCTTTTGCTTGTCCGTCATCGCGGCTGCGGTAGTAACGTAATTGCGAGCTAAAATTAGTGGTGTCATTAATTTTGTGTTGATGTAAAGCACCGACCATGGTTTGGTTATAAAGATCATCAACATCCATGTAAAAAGCTGTGAGCTTGAGTGCGGGATTAAACTGATAGTTCCCACCTAAATAATAAAGCCCATCAGTTTCAGCACTTTTAAAGCGTCCATTTACGCCTGAAATTTTAATTTTTTCATAGTTGGTCGAATCACGATGATTCACTTTATCGAGGTAAGCCGCTTGTAAATCAAAATCTTTAATATCTTTACTGGTCAGTGAAATGCCTCGATAGGTTTGAGGAAGCAAACGAGCAGGTGAAGCCACTAACACCGGATTCATTGGCATGAGCGTACCAATACGTAGCTCGGTCTGGCTCATTTTCGCTTTTGCTGTGACACCAATTTCGCCATAAGAGTCAGCAGGTTCATTAGTACGCGTGTCTCTAGGTAAGTTTCCTGTACCACCATGTTCTGCGTCGGCATCGAGTTTAAAACCCGCCGTTGCAAGCACATCCAGCCCAAAACCAACAGTCCCTTCGGTATAACCTGAGTTGGCTTTAAGAATAAAACCTTGTGTCCAGTCCTTGGCAGCAGGGTAAGCAGATTGCTCTTGGTAGTCGCGGTCAAAATAGAAATTTCGTGTGGTGAGTTCTACTGAGCTGTTGTCAATAAAATTGCCAGCCCACACTGAACCAGAGAGCATGAGGGTAGAGTACATCCATAATTTCGACATAGCATTTCTTCCTGAAATAACATTTTTTGTTTTCAATAAGGCTTAGTTGTTGTGTCAGCCTTGTTTGGTTTTTAAATCGAATTATTTTCCGAGCAGTTCTCGGGCCACGATTTCTTTCATAATTTCATTGGTTCCCCCATAAATTTTTTGTACCCGCGCATCGACAAAAAAGCGTGAAATCGGGTATTCCTGCATGTAACCGTAGCCACCAAAAAGCTGAAGTAATTGATCAATCACTTCACATTGAGCATCGGTAATAAAGCATTTCAGTGCGGCAACTTGAGTGACGCTTAACAGGTGTTGTTGATACAGCGCTGCACATTGATCTACAAAGGCTTGTGCGGCTTTTGCTTTGATTTGAGCGTTTGCGAGCACAAAGCGTGTGTTTTGCATTTGACTTAACGGTTGTCCGAAAGCTTTACGTTCCAAAACATAGTCTTTAGTAATTTCAATAGCCCCCAAAATTGATCCCAAAGCCATCATAGAAATGCTCAAACGCTCACGCGGTAACTCTTGCATTAAATAAGCAAAACCTTGTCCCTCTTCACCCAAACGCTGAGTTGTAGGCACACAGACATCATCAAAAAACAGTTCGGCTGTATCTTGGGCATGCAGCCCGATTTTTTGTAATGAACGGCCTTTTTTAACGCCATCTAACGCAGCATCGACTAGAAAAATCGAAATGCCTTTTGCTTTAGCTTGCGGATCAGTTTTCGCAACAAGAACGATCAGATCGGCATGCAAACCATTTGAAATAAAAGTTTTTGAACCATTAATACGGTAATGATCATTTTCTAAAATCGCTTGAGTGCGTATGGCCTGTAAGTCTGAACCAGTATTCGCTTCGGTCATGGCAATTGCAGTGACGACTTCACCTGTCACCATTTTCGGTAACCAATAGCGTTTTTGCTCTTCAGTTCCAATATTTTGCAGGTAAGGAGAGACCAACTCATTTTGCCCGCCAATGGCAACCGCTAAAGATGCAAAACCAGCTTGAGCAGTTTCTTGAACCAACATGAGTGAGTAGTGCACAGGAGCGCCATAGCCGCCATATTCTTCGGGTACATCGACGCACAAAAAGCCATTTTCCCCAAGACGAAGCCATAGGTCACGTGGGATGAGGCCATCGTATTCCCATTGTTCATAATACGGAGCAACCTGTTCTTTTAAGAATCTGCGATAGCTGTCCCGAAATAGTTCAAATTCTGTATCGTGTGGCATGTTGAACCTTTTTTAGGCAAAAGTGAGGCTGTAGCTCAAACCGAAATTTGAGCTTTCTTTTCTATTTCAATTGCTTATTGCTTTAAGGTGGGCACCCGAATAATCAGTGGGTTATCATTCTGCTTTTGATAAAGCTCATCAATTAAAGCAGCACGACGCTTGGTAATATTGCCTTGATTAAGGTTGCCTTTATCGGTCACTTCACCTGCATCGAGTTGAGGTGGCTCGGTCATTAAATAAAGCATGGAGACTGTATTTGAGCTACCAGTCGCATCTTTATTAAAGGTCGTTAAAAATTGGCGGAACCATTGCTGGACTTTAGGGTGCTGTAGTATCTCTGTTGGAGAATGTTCGCCCAGCTTAAGGCCAGCTTGTTGAGCACAAGCATCTAGTTTTGGAAAAATCAAAAAGCCAACCGCATTCAGGTTTGAACCTGTAATACAAACATCTTGAACCAGTAAATTACCTTGAATGAGTACTTTGTTGCGTAGTGTGCCCACATTCACAAAAGTGCCTGTATTGAGTTTAAAGTCTTCAGCAATTCGTCCGTCGTACATCAGGCCTTTAGTTGGATCATTCACATCGACCAAACGAACAGCATCGCCAGTGTGGAAAAAGCCTTCATCATCAAAAATAGTACTTTGCTGGTCCGCTTTTAAGCGCCAATAGCCTTTCATGACATGTTTGCCACGAACACAAAACTCAAGTTTGTCACCACATGGAACCAGCTTAATTTCACACCCCGGAGCAGGGTAACCAATAAAGCCAGCCATCACCCGTGGACCAGTGGTAAAAGCACAAGAGGGAGCTGTTTCAGTCATGCCCAAGCCGCTCATGATGCGAATTTTTTCTCCGCAATGTTGCTGAGCAATTTTATCAAGTCTGTTCCAGCCCGCTTCGGAAAGCGCTGCACCTGCAAAGAATAAAATTTTAACTTTGGCAAAAAAGCGGTCTCTTAATTCTTCATCTTTTTCTAACGCTTCGGTGAGTTCTTCCCAGCCTTTTGGCACATTTAAATAAACTGTTGGAGAAATTTCTTTGAGATTACGAATGGTTTCATCAAATTTTCCTGCAACGGGTTTGCCGTCATCAATGTAAATGGTACCGCCGTTATAGAGTGCAATGCCGACATTGTGACTGCCGCCAAAGGTGTGGTGCCAAGACAGCCAGTCGAGTAGGACAGGCGGCGTTTCTTCAAACTCAGGGAAAGTCTGCAACAACATTTGCTGATTAACACACAGCATTAAATGCGTGGTCGGTACAGCTTTAGGTAATTTGGTTGAACCTGACGTAAATAGGAATTTGGCAATTTGGTTTTCATCAAGGGTTTGGTAAAACTCTTGAACATTTGAAACAGGCGTATCTAAAAGCGATTGAAAAGATGTGCAGATCTGATCGCCCACAATCCCTTTATTGGTCACCACTTCAATGTCAGGTGTAATACATGCCTGAATCGCTTTGGCAAAAGCTTGTCCATCGCTGGCATAAACCATACCAGGTGTAAGCACTTCAAACACATGTTTAAGTTTGCCAAAGTCTTGAGAAATCAGAGAGTAGGCTGGTGAAATTGCTGAAAAAGGCACACCTGCCAGCATGGCACCCATAGAGAGTGTTAAATGTTCGAGATCATTACCACTTAAAATAACCAGAGGTCTTTCTTGGTTTAACTTACGTTCATGTAATGCCTGAGCAATGTGCCATGCACGTTGTAAAACTTCTGCATAACTCAGTTTGACCCATTCACCTTGAGCATTGCGTTTTGCTGCAAAAATATGGTCTGGTTTGGTTTGTGCAAAATGAATTAACCGATCTGTAAGTTTTTGTGGATACGGTTTTAATTGCTCTTTGGGGCTGATATAGAGCATGTCATCTTTATGGTGATAATGAATATCATGTTGCCCTAATTTTACGAACCGTTCGCGGTCTTGTGATTGAGTGGCATTCATTTGCATTTCTTTCACTCCATGGAAAGCGCATCACTGCGCTTTATTTTTTTGCATCATGCAATTTTTATTTAATATGTTGTTGTCTGCATTACCCTGACTAAATCGGGTAATGACGTGATTGGGTTTGAATGGTAATCCAGCGTAAGTCGGTAAATTCGGCAACAGAGACTTTACTACCAAAACGTCCGTAACCACTCGATTTGGTTCCGCCAAATGGCATTTGAGCTTCGTCATGTACGGTTGCGCCGTTAATGTGACAAATACCCGAGTCAATCTGTTGAGCGACTTCTAATGCCTGTGAAATATTTTGGCTAAACACTGCTGAAGAAAGACCGAACTCGCTGTCATTTGCCAGTGCTATGCCTTCTTCAATGCTTGAAAAACGTTGAACTGTGCATACAGGCCCAAATGATTCTTCGCGGTAAAGCAGCATGTCAGGTTTAATATTGAGCACCAGCGTCGGTTGCATGGTGGTGTCTTCAATATGAATACCTAAAGGTAAGTCAGCACCTTTGTTTTGAGCATCTTCCAACAAATGCTGAATACGGTTTGCAGCGTGGCGACTTTCTAAAACACCGAGTACATTGTCTTTTGAGGTTGGATTACCTGCTCGAATAGAGCGAGTTTTTTCAATCAGTTTTTCAATAAATTGGTCGGCAATTTTGTCTTGAACCAAAACACGTTCGGTCGACATACAAATTTGCCCCTGATTAAAGAATGCTCCAAAAGCGACTGCATTTACGGCTTCATTAATATCAGCTTCATTTAAAACCACGACAGGCGCCTTACCACCTAATTCAAGTAAAACAGGTTTTAAATATTTGGCAGCAGTCTCGGCAATAATTTTTCCGACTTTGGTTGAACCCGTAAAATTAATACGCTTCACGGCTGGATGAGAGACTAAACGCTCCACGATTTGTGGTGCATCTTCAGCGGCATGCGTAATTACATTCACCACACCTTCGCCAAGCCCCGCTTCATGTAACACTTCACCAATTAAACGATGTGTTGCTGGGCAGGCTTCCGATGCTTTTAATACAACGGTGTTGCCACAAGCCAAAGGCATAGCAAGCGCACGTGTTGCCAAAATGACAGGGGCGTTCCAAGGTGCAATTCCTACAATCACACCACAAGGAACCCGCACACCCATTGCAAGATTGCCCGGCACATCTGACGGAATCAGACTTCCGTCAATTTGTGTGGTCATGGCTGCGGCCTCACGTAACATGTTGGCAGCAAGATGAACGTTAAACCCATACCATGTTGCAGTTGAACCTGTTTCTTGCATTCCAGTTTCAATGAATTGCTCGGTTTTTTGGTCCATTAGATCAGCTGCTTTTAACAAACGTAAGCGACGTTCGGTAGGCGAGAGTTTCGACCATACTTTGAAAGCTTGTTGTGCCGAGTCTATTGCACGATCAACATCTTCCAATGTTGCAGCAGCGGCTTTAGTTGCCACTGATCCATCAATAGGGCTAATACGCTCAAAAGTTGCCTGATTTGATGCATCAACAGATTGACCGTGAATAAGTAACTGTACATTTTGCATGGGTTGTGTCCTTACATTGCCATTAGAGAATCAAAAGTTAACCAGTACGTTTATAGCTCTGTAAACCCGGTTTAATTGATTTTTCATCTAAAAATTGTTTCAAACCTTCTTGGCGACCATTTTCTGTATCGCGGTGGATACATTGATCAAGTTTGGCATATAAATAGTCTTCGTTTTGATCCCAAGTCAGTTCACGACAACGCTTAAATCCATTTTTAGCGGTACGAAGAACCACAGGGTTTTTCTCAAGTAGACAGTTTGCAAGCTCAGTCACTTCTGCTTTTAATTGTTCAAGCGGTACGCTTTTATTCACAAGGCCCATAGTTTCGGCTTCTTTACCACTAAAGGTTTTACCCGTCATGATGTAGTACAAAGAGGCACGGTGACCAACAGTGTCTGCCATTGCTTTGCTTACAAGGTTACCCGGTGGGATACCCCAGTTAATTTCAGATAAACCGAAAGTTGCTTCATCTGCTGCAATTGCGAGGTCACAAGCCACTAAAGGTGAGAAACCGCCTCCAAAGCACCAGCCGTTGACCATAGCAATGGTTGGTTTTGAATACATGCGAAGAAGTTGCCACTGCCAACGGCATGAGTCACGGCGAATACGTTCTTGATAAATTTCTGGCTGAGTATCGACTTCACGGAAATATTCCTTTAAGTCCATGCCTGCTGTCCAAGAATCGCCTGCACCGGTCAACACAAGCACACGTGCATTTTGATCAAGTTCTATCGCCTCAAGCACATCAATCATTTCACGATTGAGTGTCGGGCTCATGGCATTTTTCTTTTCTGGGCGGTTTAGTGTTACCCATGCAATTCCATCTTCAACTTTAACATCTACTGTTTCCCAGCGGTTTTCATAACTCATCTTCATACTCCTTGAATGATTTTTAGCTGTTCTGGGATTTAATTTAATATCAGTTAAACTTACATTCAAGTCTTTTTTATAAAATTTCATAAATATTTTATAATTCATTGTATTTTAAATATTAATTAATTTTATTGTTGATTTGATATAAAAATATGTTGATTTTTTTGTAAGTTTAACTGATATTTTTGGTGTGTTTAAACAATAATACACAAAGGGCTAAATGGAACGACTAGTCAATAAGGGATAACACAATGGAAAAGATATTAGGACAGTCTGCAAGGGCAAAAATCACGTTGCTATTATGCTTTGCAATAGCAATTTTTGAAGGTTTTGATCTTCAGTCAATGGGGGTAGCCGCTCCACGAATGCGGGCTGAGTTTATGTTGGACAATGGCCAGATGGCGTGGGCATTTAGTGCTGCAATTTTAGGAACACTACCAGGTGCCATATTAGGTGGTAGATTTGCAGATATTGTAGGGCGTAAGAAAATTCTGATTTTTAGTATTTTACTTTTTGGAATTATGTCTTTGCTAACGGCTTATGCTGCTAACTTTAGTTTGCTTTTACTCATTCGTTTTTGTACTGGTTTAGGAATGGGTGGGGCACTTCCAATGATGATTACACTGGCATCTGAAGCTGTACCTGATAAATATAAAGGGACCGCGGTAAGTATTATGTATAGCGGTATTCCTTTTGGTGGATTACTTACTTCTGTAGTTGCCATGTCGTTGGCTGGCGACGCAGAGTGGCGTCATATTTTCTATATTGGTGGTATCGCGCCAATTTTACTCATTCCACTGATTATGCGCTTTTTACCTGAGTCAAATGACTATTTACAACGTAAAGTTCAAGCGCAAAAAACCACGCCATTTTTGGAAGTTTTATTTGCGAAAGAACGCCGTATGTCGACGATTCAGCTTTGGGTCAGTTTTTTCTGTACGCTCGTTGTACTGTATTTCTTGTTGAACTGGTTGCCGTTGCTAATGGGCGCGCAAGGCTTATCGAAACTTCAGGCAAACTATGTGCAGATGGGCTACAACGTGGGTGGAATTTTAGGTTCAATCCTGATGGGGGTATTGCTGGATAAGTTACGCATGAGTTTTGTGATTAAGCTGATTTATCTCGGCATTTTATTTTCGCTTTGTTGTTTAGCAATATCCCCAACCGTTGCTTTACTTGCACTTTCGGCAGTAGGTTGTGGTTTATTCATTGTGGGCGGACAATCGGCATTATACGGTTTGGCTGCCATGTATTATCCAACAGAAATGCGTGGAACAGGTGTAGGTTCAGCGGTTGCAATTGGGCGTATCGGTTCTTTTGCAGGACCTTTAATGGCTGGTTTTTTACTCTCGCTTGGACAAAGCTCGACCATTGTGATTGGTTCAAGCATTCCGGTGATTTTAATTGCAGCGATCTCTGCATTACTTCTTGTCAAAAAACCTAAACAGCCTGTACATTTAGTACAAAGCTCAGGTGCTCGCTAAGTTTTAACGAAAGTATGGGGTTAGTGCCTCATACTTTCACTACAGATTTTCTTATGATGATTGAAAGGTTATGGTACGTTCGAATTCAGTTCAAAAAAAAGTAGAAGATGAGCCTAAGTTAAGTTACATGATTGCTCGTGTTGACCGAATTATTAGTAAACATTTAACAGAACATTTAAAAGAGCTTGAGATTACCTTGCCGCAATTTACTGCGCTTTCTGTTTTAGCTTCAAAAAGTAATGTATCCAATGCCAAACTTGCTGAGCGCTCTTTTATTAAGCCGCAATCGGCCAACAAAATTTTGCAAGATTTACTGGTCAATGGTTGGATTGAGAAAAAACCAGACCCAACACATGGTCGCCGTATTTTAATTACCCTGACTGAAAGCGGTGTCGAAAAGCTAAATAAATGTAATGAAGTGGTTTTAAAAGTTGAAGAAAAAATGCTTGAAGGCATTGATATTAACTTGGCTTATTTAATCCGTAATAATTTGGATATTATGGTTAATAATCTTAAAAACCTTTAATGAAAGGTAGTTTGCAATTTAATTTATTAAACTTAATAGAAATGCTTAAGCACTGATTCACACAGAAAATTTATTTCATTTTACAAATGAACTTGCTAGCATCGAAGTGACGTTTTTGGTGATGTGTGGCAGCGAATGTCTTCAGGACAACAAGTTTTACTTAAACTAAGAAAAATGATTATTTCAGGGGAACTTGAAGGCGGTGCCAGAATTGCCGAAATTCCGACTGCCGAGTTACTTGGTGTTTCAAGGCAGCCTGTTCGTATTGCCTTTCGCTTGCTCGAGCAAGAAGGCCTCCTCATTAAAAACCCAACTCGTGGTTACACGGTTCGTGAAATTTCAGAACAACTTGTTCATGATGCGCTTGAAGTGCGTGGTGTGCTCGAAGGGTTGGCTGCGAAAACTTTGGCAGAACAAGGCTTAAGCGAAGAGCAGAAAAAGACGCTGCAACATTGCATTCAAGAAACTGAAAAACTATTTAATGATAAAGACGAGTTTGGCGATGCTGAACTAGAACGTTATCACCATTTTAACGTCATCTTTCATGACACGATTATTGAGGGCGCACAAAACGTTGCCCTCATACAAGCCTTAGCGAAAAACAATCAATTACCAATGGCTTCTGCCCAAGCCATTACCTATGACCAGAACCAAGCTTTGTCAGAATATCGCCGTTTGCACTATGCACATTTGCAGCATTGTTCGATTTTCGATGCGTTGGTACATCGTCAGGCAGGGCGTGCTGAGACTTTAATGCGTGAGCACAGTAGCGTGGTGATTTTGGGTGAAACGCTAAGAAATGTTCTCAGCGCTTAAGGTGAAATGTTCCTTTATTTCTGAATAAAGGAACTCAAGAATTAAAGCTCAATCACAAGATTTTTAGTTTTTGCACGAGAACAGCAGGGTGTAAATTGGTCGTTCAAAGCATGTTCCTCATCGGTCATAAACATATCTCGATGATCAGGCGTGCCTTCTACTACGCGGGTAATACAGGTCCCGCAAATACCTTGTTCACACGAAACAGGAATATCAAAACCATTTGCAATTAATGCCTCAGTAGCAGTCTGCTCTGGTAATACTTCAATTCGACGGCCCGTACCTTTAACTTCAATGGTAAAAGCTTCATCGTTGGACTTATCTATCTTTTGAGCGACAAAATGCTCTTGATGTAACTGTTCGCTATGCCAATCTGTTTGTTCAGCCGAGCTCATGACAAACTGCATAAACCCTGTTGGTCCACATACATATAAGTGTTTATCAGATGAAGCTTGGCCCAAAACCTCTGCCATTTTACATTCGGTGTCGGGTTGGTCTTGAATATGAAAATGAACTTGCTTACCAAAATGCTCGGTTAAGTTGCCATAGAAGGCAATCATTTCATGGCTACGAACAAAGTAGTGTAATTCGAAAGGAATATTGGCTGACTTAAGCCGATACGCCATCGATAAGATTGGAGTAATACCAATACCACCAGCAAATAAAACTGCCTGTTTGGTTTGTGGGTGAATCTCAAATAAATTACGCGGTTCACCAATTTTTAAATGATCGCCTTCACGATATTCAGTATGTATGCAACGTGAACCACCGCGTGAATTGGCATCATGTAAAACACCAATGACATAACGATGCTTTTCACTGCAACAATTTGAAAGTGAATATTGACGGATTAGCCCGTTTTTCAGGTGCACATCAATATGTGCACCTGCCTCAAAATTTGGTAGCTCTGTACCATTTGCTGCAACCAATTCAAAAGCACGAATGGTCGGGGTGAGCTGGTGAATTTTTTGAATAATAACGTCCATGTTCATACTCCTTTAAATAATCCGAATGTTTGGAAACTTTTGTGCGGACGTTTCAGGAGGTGTTTTATTTTCTTCAGTAAGCAGTCGCTCAATCACCTTACGAGACTGTACACCGCCTGCGTCGATATTGAGCATCAGTAATTTGCGATGTGGGTTGTTTAAAATATTTTGTTGTTGTTGCTCCAGCATTTCTAAATCTTCAGTAAAGATTTTGCCTTGGCCTTCACGAATTTGATCGGTGAGTTCAGCATTATCTGGTTGGAAGTTACGTGCCATTCCCCAGAAATACCAGTGAGAGGTTTCAGTCTCTGGCGTAATAAAATCGACCACAATTGAGGAAACTTTTTTGTCTTTCGGTGCGTGATAACCACCATGTCCAGCATGTGCGACACCCACTTCAATGTGAACATTACTTGGTGCAAAGAAGTGGCAACGTTGCCAACGGTCAACAGGTACATTATCCGCCAAATGATTGCCGCGAAGGGCCATTTGCCAAAATGGAGGTGCAATCACATTTTCCATGTAGCGTTCGGTAATGACATGATCACCATCAACTTTAGTGACTGGTAATGATTCATCAATTTCTTTTTGTCCGATGCTGCTTGAGTGAACATAGGTCTCGTGGGTTAAATCCATCAGGTTGTCGATCATCAAGCGATAGTCACACTGAATATGAAACAGGCCTCCGCCATAGCTCCATTCAGGGTGATCTGCCCATTCTAAAGTTGGCAGTTTTGCTTCATCTGCTAAAGCTTTCTCACCCGGCCATACCCAAATAAAGCCAAACTTTTCAATAACTGCATATGCTTTGTTGCAAGGGAAACCATTTACACGTTGTGCTGGCATTGAAACAGTCTTTCCGTCACAGCCCATGACTAAACCATGATAACCACATACAAGATTGCCATCTTCGACATAGCCAAGTGAAAGTGGGGCGCCGCGATGGGGACAAAAATCTTCAACGGCTGCAACTTGGTTTTCTTTACCGTGATAAAAAACAATTTTTTCACCACAAATAGTGCGACCTAATGGTTTGTCTTGGATTTCTTCTGGACGGCAGGCAACATACCAAGCATTTTTAATAAACATTGTGACGACTCCTTATACTTATTGGATCCAATTTATAATAAATAAAAATATTGGTCAATTGATAGGCAGTATATTTTTAAAAAAACATTGATCCTTAGATTTGGTGGTTTTGTAGATTTTTAATTGCTATTGAAGACTTTCGTATTTACTTTGAATTTTAGAGGCTAAATTTTTATTCATCTTAATTTGGATCCATAATGACTATGGTTAAGCCATTATGAAGAGTGAAAATTTAGAAATTAACAGTGTAGTGAATCATCATGCGCTGTTCATCCAGACTTTTGCCGTGTTTGGTGTCGTAATTAATATTTAAGAAAAGAAACTTAAGATTTTTAATCCAAGCATTTAGGTCGTACTGAATCAATACATCACTTTCTTGCTCAAAATCATTTTGATTCATCGTTTGAAATGAATCGCCATAAATATATTTATAGGTCACTTTTAGGCCCTTGATGTAGTCTTTAAAGTCATACGAGGCAACGAAATGATAAGACTTTTCGTCTGCTTTGGTAAAAGCGCCTAAGGTCCAGTTCACCATGTGCGGGATGGGCATATTGTCGAGTTTTGGAATACCATCTTTGCCAAAGTTTTCTTGATAGCCAATTCCAGTTGTAAAGTTTCCATGTTTAATGAAATGCATGGCCCCTACAGATGTATTGTCATATTCACCAAGCTTTGATTTGCCGACATCATCGTGGCGAAACACACGTAATTTTGTGGTGTGCTGTTTTGTCCATTGATAATCAAAAGCAAAGTAACTTTGATTGATGAGATCTGTTAAGTAACCATTATAAAATTTCCAATGGTACCGAGTTGTATTGCCGTCCCATTGAAAGAAATAGAGTCCATCAGATTCATGTTTTGATATGGCGAGTTTGTGGTAGTCCTCCTCATTTTTTGGCGAATAACGGTTAATCAAACCCAGCTCGAAATTTTGTTGCGGTGTCTTATATTTTAATTCTAAGCCTTTATAGTTCACCCGTAATTGATGTGTATCGACTTGTGGGGTAAGGGGTGAGTCGGGAATAATTTCCCCTATATTCATGCGGAAGTTTTGATATTCAACTCCAGCACCTAAGCCATATTTAACTTGATCTTGTGCTTGTTTCTTAGTGTTAGGGTCAAAGGGTATGACCATATCGTTGGTGTGTTGGTCGTCACTTAGGCGATATGCATATTGGATGCTTGGATTGAGGTGTAGTTGAACCTCATTAAGTTTGGTTGACCAGTCGCCACGATAAATCAGACCTTGGCTCAAGCTGTGAGTATCGGGACTAGTACCATTTTCATATTGTCTGTCGAAGTTGAATGTTTTTAGTGTCAGCATATTTTGAAAATTAACATCTACTTCACTGTGAGCTAAACAGCAGGCAAGGGTTGACCCTGAGAATAAAATCCCATAAATAAAAATATGCTTCATTTTTAAATCCGTTTAAAAGCGTTTTACTGTTCTAAATCCGACATGGCTTGTGGCAAGGTCGAGTTCTTGTGGATGCCTCGCGGCAGCACGATAACGCGCGCAATAGTTGGTTGCGCATAAATAAGATCCACCTTTAATCGTGTATTGCAAAATCTGTTCGTGACTTTGCCGATATTTCGATGGATCTCCCATATGGTGATCTCGTGGTCCTGTATAGGGTGTTTGCGTCCATTCCCATACATTGCCAATCAAGTCATACAAACCAAAGGGGTTTTTACTAAAACAACCAACAGGGGCAACATCCTTAAAACCATCTTCCTGAATGTTTTTATAAGGAAATTCGCCTTGCCAGAAATTGGCTACAATATGGCCTTCGTGGGTCGGGCCAATATCGGAATTTTGCTGAAAACCTTTGGCTGCATATTCCCATTCAAGCTCAGTCGGTAAGTCATGACCCAGCCAGTTTGCATAAGCGTAGGCATCATTCCATGTCACCATGCGAACAGGCTCATGAGGCTCGGGGTGTTTAGAGTTGTTTAGGCCCCATGGATGTTTCCAATTGGCCCCTTTTTCAAATCGCCACCATTGTAGTTCTTCAACTGGATGATCTGGCTGTACAAACATAGCTGCGCCGCCTTGTTTCTCTGCATCGGTGACATAACCCGTTTGTTTAACAAACTCTTGAAATTGAGCGTTGGTGACTTCAGTTGCATCAATTAAAAAAGCGGGAACTGAAGTTGCCTGTAAGTTTAATGGGCGTTCATCTTCATAACCTTGTGTGGTGCCTAAAACAATTTTTCCTTGCGGAAGTTTAACCATGCCTGCTTCTTTATTGTTAGGCCATCCCGAAGGAAGGCCTGAATAGGAAGAACATTTAGCTTTAGTGCCTAGGTCGGGCAAAGGATTTTGTTCTAGTCGAGGTGTAGTTTTTTGGCATGCACAAAGTAAGAGGAAAGATGAAAGCATTATGATTTGTTTCATCTGGTTTTCTCTACTTTTTGTTGTATTGCTCAAAATCCACAACGCCGTTTTCATCGGCATATCTTAAATATTTATCATTTAAGACTTTGACGATTTCAGGATGTTCTGCGTAAACATTATGTTGTTCATTAAAATCTGTTTTTAAATTGTAGAGTTCCCAACCATGGCTCTTAAATTTAGAAGGTGAGTTTTCAACAAGTTTCCATTCGTCAGTTTTAGCGTAGCGGCTGCCATGTAATTCTTTAAAGTCATAATAATTAACAGGACGAATACGGGCAGTATTATCTTTAAACGCAGGGATCAGACTAAAACCAGATGGTTTAATTTTGGTGCTTGAAGTTGGATAAACCTGACTATTTTGAATACCAGCTAGCTCCATCACAGTTGGGAATATATCTCTGACTGTCGCAAAGTTATTGTTGATTCCATGTTGTTTAGAAATCTGAACAGGTGATTTAACAATAAATGGAACTCGCACACCGCCTTCTGAAGCGGCTGACTTCCAGTACGTAAATGGAGTGCTGCTCACTTCAGCCCATCGTGGTCCCATATAAACATATGAGCTGGCGTTGCCTATATTTTCATAGCGATTGTCGGCATCACCCATTGGGAAATTATGATCACCACCTTCAGCGCCGTTATCTGACATAAATACAATTAAAGTATTGTTATATAAATGATGCTTTTTAAGATATTGAATGACATCACCCACGCGGTCATCTAACTGGGTAACCATGCCCGCATAAACTTCCATTTTACGTGCTTCGTATTTGCGCTCTTGTGGGGTAAGTTCATTCCAGCTTTTGGTACCTAAAGCTTGGTTGCCACGCTCGACTGGGTATTCTGCGTTTGCAGGAATTAATCCTAATTGCTTTTGTCTCTCAAAGCGTTGTTTACGAATTGCATCGTAGCCTTGATCGTATTTACCTTTATATAAGTCTCTGTAATGAGCGGGTGCCTGTATCGGCCAATGTGGAGCGGTATAGGCTAAGTAAGCAAAAAATGGTTTTTGCGCTTTATTTTTGTCTAAATACTCAAACGCTTTTTGTGTAAAAAAGTCGGTCGAATAGTAGTTATCAGGCAGTGTGACTTTTTGACCATTTTCTGTGTATTGGGTATTACGCGGATAGTTTTTAGGTTGGTCTTTAAAGTGTAAATCGAAGCCATCGAGCAGAGCAAAAGATTGATCAAAACCACGGGCTTTAGGATTTTGGTCGGGAGCATAGCCTAAGTGCCATTTACCAACCATGAAAGTGTAATAATCTTTTGTCTTTAAAATCTCTGCGAGGGTATAAGCATTTTGCGTTAAATGACCTGAATAGCCATCAATTTTGAGGAGTGCACGCGGGCTATCTGCTCCAACCAATTTTTCTTGTCGTTTTGAAGTTTCATACATGGCACCTAAACCTACCAAGTGGTTATCTGCACCTGTCATAAGCTGTGCACGAGTAGGTGAACACATTGATGAAGCATGAAAATTAAAAAGCATTTTTCCTTGCTTTAACAGGCTATCAATATGAGGGGTTTTAATTTCGCCGCCATAAGCGCCAATATCTGAAAAGCCAAGATCATCGGCCAAAATAATCATGATGTTAGGTGGTTGTTGATTTTTTGGAGGTGCTGCTTGCGTTGTGTAAAACAATTGGCTGGCAAAAAAAAGTCCCAATGTAAGCTGGCTTACTCTTTTGAGTTTCATAACAACAATCCTTTGATGTTTCATAAATGCATCTTGCATTTCCTAGAAATAAACTGAGCTTTTTTGGCTAAAAAATGCTCTGGAATCGATCATAATAGATTTTTTAATATGGATCCATAAAAATATTTAAGCATTCTAATTTTATGTTTTTAATAATTTTATACTTATATAATTTATGTGTTTATATACTTTTTGATAATCCGTTTATAATTTTAGTTGATTTTTTGGATCCAAATATTCAGTATAGAAAAAGAGCAGGATGCTCAAAAAACAAATATTCCTCTAGGTCATTATGGATACGGATGTGCATAACCACCCAATCGCTCATATCAGCAATGTCGTGTGTATGTCTTATCCAAGGGAGATACACAAATGGAAAGAGACGTTCTAAGTGAGATCAATCAAAACAACATGAGCCGTTACCAATGGTTCGTCATTTTGATCTGTATTTGTCTAAATATTATTGATGGCTTTGACGTGATGGTAATGGCATTTACCGCTCCATCTGTTTCGGCAGAATGGTCACTTTCAGGCGCACAAATTGGTTTGTTACTCAGTTCAGGTCTTTTTGGAATGGCTGCCGGTTCAATTTTTCTTGCACCTTTAGCCGATAAAATCGGTCGACGTTTACTCATCTTAGTTTGTCTTGTTATTGCAGGTCTTAGCATGCTGGGCTGTGCTTTTGTACAAAGCCACGGCATGTTAGCCGCACTTCGGTTTATTACTGGAATTGGGGTGGGTGGCATCCTTGCGAGTAGTAATGTATTGGCGAGTGAATATGCCAATGCTCGCTGGCGCAGTCTTGCTGTGAGCTTAATGTCTACCGGTTATGGAATTGGCGCGACACTGGGCGGGGTACTATCACTGGCATTGATTGAGCACTTAGGTTGGCGCTCAATCTTTTTAGCAGGTGGGATTACAACCATTGGAATGCTGCTAATTAGCGCATGGTTATTACCAGAATCTTTAGATTACTTACTCGCGAAGCGACCAAAACAGGCACTAGAACGAATTAATGCAACTGTAAGTCGTATGGGACTAAACGAATTACCAGTTATGCCGCGTTATGAAAAAATCAGCACGCAAAATGGCAGTGAACTGGGCAAATTATTTGCTGGACAACTTGGATTTCAAACGTTTTGTTTGTGGTTTGCATTCTTTTTGGTGATGTTTGGCTTTTACTTTGTGATGAGCTGGACACCAAAAATTCTTATTTCAATGGGGATGTCGCCACACCAAGGTGTAAGTACTGGCATTTTAATTAGTATTGGCGGGATTTTCGGGGCAGCCATTATTGGTTTATTAGCATCACGCATGAAAATTTTCTATGCCTTAAGTCTATTTTTAGGGCTAACCTCGGCATGTGTTTTCCTATTTGTCGCAGTCTCCGCTCAAGTCAGTGTTGCACTCATGGTGGGGTTATTACTTGGCACACTCATCAATGGCTGTGTAGCAGGTTTATATTCTATTTCTCCAACAATTTACGATGCTGAAATTCGTAGTCGCGGCGTGGGCTATGCAATTGGTTTTGGACGAATTGGGGCAATTTTATCACCAACGGTCGCAGGCATTTTTCTGGATAAAGGTATAGCACCCGCAACGCTTTATGCCTATTACGGTGTGGTGTTTATTTTGGCTATTTTCCTGATTTTAAGTTTGGGTAGTGCTTTTTACCGCAGTCAAAAAGAGCAAAACTACTCTCTTAAAACAGCACCTTAATCCATTAAAAATTAAATAGTTGAGATAAAAAATGAAAAAGACACCATTATGGGTGGGGGTATGCTTGTGCCCATTATTTAGTCAAGTTGTGCATGCTGAGTTTATTGCAGACAGTAAAGCTGAGCTGACACTGCGTAATTTTTACTTTGACCGAGACTATAAAAAAGACCCATATCCCTATACAGCAGCCAGAGATTGGGCGCAGGGTTTAATTTTTAAAGGACAGTCTGGTTATACTGAAGGTGCGGTTGGGTTCGGTGTTGATGTACTGGCAATGGCAGGTTTTAACCTGATGGGAAGCCGTGCTGATGACTATACGCGTAGTGGCTTATTACCAGTGAATACCGATAACTCACGTGATGATTATTATGGAAAAATCGGCATTACAGGGAAGGCTAAATTTAGAAAAAATGAGCTTTTTGTGGGGGATCTGGTTCCACAATTACCGACCATATTTTCATCGCCAGCGCGTTTGTTCCCTCAGACTTATCGCGGTATCCGCTTTGTTTCAAATGAAATTCCAAACCTTCAACTCGAAGGGTTTTATGTCGACGAAGTGCGTCAACGTGACTCAATCCGTTATACCGATGTTGGAACAGACAATATCAACCATCGTTTTGACAAAGCGGCAACTACTGATTCTTTTTATACATTAGGTGGAAGCTATCAGTTAAAGGATTATCGTCTACGGGCTTATCATGCTGAACTGAAAGACATTTACCAACAACAGTTTTTAGGATTTAACGGCAAACAACCTTTAAATGATCAGCTTAATTTTTTAAGCGACGTGCGTTTTTTTAATAGCGAAGAAACTGGAAGCAAAAAAATTGGAGAAGTTGATAACCGACATATTAGTGGCTTATTTGGTTTGAACTATCAAAACCATACAGTTTCTTTGGGCTACATGCAGTCGTTTGGCTCGACTGGTCTGCCATTTTTGTCGGGAACTGAAAGTCCAGTCGTGCTTGATTTTATGAGTTCGGACTACTCAAATAAAGACGAAAAAGTCTATTCGATTCGTTATGAATATGACTTTAAAAATGCGCGGGTAGGTGATGTTTCATTAAACGGACTGCGTTTTATGACTCGCTATGCAAAAGGTGAAGACATTGATTTATTGCAATATGGCGATCAGCGTTTTAAAGAGGAGTCGATGGAATTTGATTTGGGCTATAAAATTCCTGAAGGTAAGCTAAAAGGATTGGGAATGCGAGCCCGTTTTTCTCACTACCGCAACGATATGCCAACGAATATGACCTTTCACTCGACAAATGAAACGCGGTTAAATGTCGATTACACCTTTAAATTTTAATGTTCAATATTTATTAAATTAAAGACAAGTTAAAACATTGTGAGCAGCAATGTTTTAACTTTAGTTATCAACTGCACAAAATCCCTCTATAATACCGCCAATCTTATTAAAGCCAATTGAGTCTCTCATTAAACACATGGCTTTAATCTCTCATTTTTTTAAGTCAATTTCTTCGCTGTGATTCGGCTTATTTTTCAATATTTAGAATTTTATGTGTCTGTGCTGACACATAAAAATATTTAGGTGCCAGCATGGAAATCAAGGTTAATTATCTCGACAATCTTCGACAGGAAGCTAAGTTCGATGACTTTACGGTAATTGCCGATCAACCAATTCGCTATAAGGGTGACGGTTCGGCACCGGGCCCATTTGACTACTTTTTAGCATCATCAGCATTGTGCGCAGCGTACTTTGTAAAAGTGTATTGTGCCGCTCGAGATATCCCAACCGATAATATTCGTTTATCGCAAAATAATATTGTTGATCCTGAAAACCGCTATAAGCAAACCTTTAAAATTCAAATTGAATTACCAGCCGATATTTCAGAGAAAGATCGCCAAGGGATTTTACGTTCGATTGACCGTTGTACTGTTAAAAAAGTGATTCAAACGGGTCCTGAATTTATTATTGAAGAAGTTGAAAGCATTGATGCAGATGCACAAGCATTGTTATTGCCAAGCTTAACTTCTGAAAACCATACCTATATTCAAGGTAAAGACCTACCGTTAGAAGAAACGATTGCCAATATGTCTGCCATTTTGGCAAATTTGGGCATGAAGATCGAAATCGCATCTTGGCGTAATATTGTCCCGAATGTATGGTCATTACACATTCGTGATGCACAGTCTCCGATGTGTTTTACCAATGGTAAAGGTGCAACTAAAGAAAGCGCTTTAGCGTCTGCATTAGGCGAGTTTATTGAACGTTTAAACTGTAACTTCTTCTATAACGACCAGTTCTGGGGTGAAGATATTGCCAATGCCGAATTTGTGCATTATCCAGATGAAAAATGGTTTAAACCGGGTCCAAATGGTGAATTACCTAAAGAAATCTTAGATGAATACTGTCTTGAGATTTACAACCCAGATGATGAATTACTTGGCACACATTTATATGATACCAACTCAGGTAACGTAGAGCGCGGCATTTGCTCGTTACCTTTTGTGCGCCAGTCTGACGGTGAAGTTGTCTATTTCCCATCAAATTTAATTGAAAACTTGTATTTAAGTAATGGTATGAGTGCGGGCAACACTTTGGCAGAAGCCCAAGTTCAATGCTTGTCAGAAATTTTTGAACGTGCTGTTAAACGTGAAATTTTAGAAGGTGAAATTGCACTTCCAGATGTTCCTGAAGACGTATTAGCAAAATACCCAAGTATTGTTGCTGGTATTAAAGGCTTAGAAGAGCAAGGTTTCCCTGTATTAGTTAAAGATGCATCATTAGGTGGTCAGTTCCCAGTAATGTGTGTGACTTTAATGAACCCGCGTACGGGTGGGGTGTTTGCATCTTTCGGTGCGCATCCAAGTTTTGAAGTTGCATTAGAACGTAGTCTGACTGAATTACTTCAAGGCCGTAGTTTTGAAGGCTTAAATGATTTGCCTCAACCGACTTTCCAAAGTAATGCGGTCACTGAGCCGAACAACTTTGTTGAGCACTTTATTGACTCAAGCGGTTTGGTATCTTGGCGCTTCTTTAGTTCTAAATCTGACTATGACTTTGTTGAATGGGATTTTTCTGGCGAAGGCGAAGAGTCGAATGCAGAAGAAGCTGCAACATTGTTCGGCATTCTCGAAGAGATGGGCAAAGAAGTATATATGGCAGTCTATGAGCATTTAGGTGCGACCGCTTGCCGTATTTTAGTACCAGATTATTCGGAAATTTATCTCGTTGAAGATTTGATTTGGGACAACACCAATAAGGCACTTTCATTCCGTGAAGACATTCTAAATCTACATCGTTTGGATGATGAACAGCTTGAGGCATTGGTTGAGCGTTTAGAAGAATGCGAGCTAGACGATTACACAGAAATCACTACGCTTATTGGCATCGAGTTTGATGACAATACAGTTTGGGGACAGCTCACAATTTTAGAGTTGAAATTGCTGATTTATGTTGCTTTACAACAGTTTGAAGAAGCAAAAGAGCTTGTCGAAACTTACTTGCAATATAACACCAACACCGTTGAGCGTGGCTTGTTCTATCAGTGCATGAACGTGGTGCTTGAAGTGATGTTAGATGAAGAACTAGAGCTTGAAGACTACCTGACTAATTTCCGCCGTATGTTTGGTGATACACGAATGGATGCGGTATTAGGTTCTGTCGATGGTAGTGTTCGTTTCTATGGCTTAACACCAACAAGTATGAAATTAGAAGGACTTGATCGCCATTTACGTCTGATCGAGAGCTATAAAAAATTGCATGCAGCTCGCGCTAAAGCCGTAGCGATGTAATTTAAAAAGCGAAATAAAAAAGCCTATTTTTAAATAGGCTTTTTTTATAAAACGACTCGCTAGTTTAAGCAGAAGCTTTAGTAATCTCTATGGTTTCTGCATCTGCTCTATAACCTTGTTGCTCATCCAAAGTATGTTTAGCCGGAATATAAGACATTGCGCGTTCTGCAAGAGCTGTAATGGTGAGACTTGGGTTAACGCCCAAATTTGCACCTAACATTGAGCCATCTACAACGTATAAGTTTTTATAGTTAAAGACACGGTTTTGTCCATCTACCACACCGCGCTCTGGGCTTGAAGCAATTGCACAGCCACCCATACAGTGCGCTGTAAAAGGTACATTAAACAAAATTTCGGTAATAGTCGTCATTGGATGACCATTAAACATTTTGGCAACTTTTTCGGTAAATGCATTGGCCTGTGGAATATACACAGGTAGCTTTTTACCTTCGCTCGATAATACTTTGCCAAAAGGCCAGAACCAATTACGTTTCAAGCGCATATTAATGGAGGCATCAGCTGTTTGCATCACCAAGAAGATTAAAGTTTGACGTGCAAAACTGACAGGGTTACTCATGCGAAGGAAAATAAATGGATGGCAAATAAGTGCCCATAACCAAAAGAAGATACGCGTCCAACCCGGTTTACCTTTAGCCATGTAAGTACACATAAGGCCCATGGCATCTGAACCAGTTTGGTAACGTGTCGCTTCAATGTGAGTGTCATGGTCAATGTAAATACTTGAACCAATGGCAACACCTTTACTCATGTCGACATCTTTACCAAAAAAGCGAACGCCTAAAATCGACTCGGCATTAGTACGAACCCGATTACCCAAATCATCAGAGATATTTGGCAGTGAACCAGACTGTTTTAAACGGAATAACATCTCTTGTGTACCCAAAGACGAAGCCGAGAAAATCACATTTCGAACACGCCATGTACGACGTTGTTTGTTAAACCATGAGCTTGAACATTCAGTCGTAACTTCATAACCATCGCTACCATCGGCTTTACCATTGAGCGGTTTAACATCAACTACTTTGGTTTCTTCGTAAACCTTGGCACCATTTTTTTCGGCAAAGTACAAATAGTTTTTATCTAAGGTATTTTTTGCGTTGTGTTTGCAGCCTGTCATACAGCCGCCACATGCGGTACAGGTTCCGCGGTCTGGACCTTCGCCGTTAAAGTACGGGTCAGGGTAGGTTTTACCACCTTGTTCACCTTCGGGTGGAAAGAAAGTTGCAACGCGCGTCGGCTTAAACGTATGCCCAACACCAACTGCATCGCCCATTTTCTTTAGCATATGATCGGCAGGACCGAAAATTTTATTATCCGTCACCCCAAGCATACGTTCCGCTTCAGCATAGTGCTGTGGCATTTCATTTTTCCAGTCCGCGGCATCTGCCCAAGTGCCTTCATCCCAAATATGTTCAGGTGGAACCAGTAGGGTATTGGCATAGGTAATTGAGCCACCACCTACGGCGTTCCCGCAAATAATGGTGACATGGCGAAAAAAACGCATGTTGAAATAACCGAAAAGTTTCATGCCCGGACGCCAAATCCAGCGACGGGTATTCCAGTTATTTTTAGCAAAATCTTTAGCTTCCCAGCGTCGCCCCATTTCCATTACAGCAACCGAGTAGCCTTTTTCGGTTAGACGGCAAGCGGAAACACTACCACCAAAGCCTGAACCAATAATGAGGTAATCATAGTCATAATTGTTTGTTGTCATGCCGAGGACTCCTCTCTGGCGATATTTTTATATTGACTGTGTATGTTTATCAATGAATTGCCCAATGCGCTCAATCGAGTCATTAGATTCATTTAGTATACCCGTGTGAAACTGAAAAACATGTCCGACTCGGTCATAAACCTTCAAGTTCGTCGGAATACCGTACTTTTCAGTTTGTTCAGCGAGACATTTTGCATCGTCTAATAAGACTTCTTCGGTACCGACATGAATTAAAACAGGAGGTAATCCAGTTAAGTCGGCATAGAGTGGAGAACAGGTTGGATCGGTTGCTGATTTTTGTCCGCAATAGTTTTTTGCACACCATGCTAACCAGTCTTCTGACAACATCGCATCTTGAGCAGCATGAGTTTTCATGGTGCTTCCAGAGAGGCTTAAGTCAACCCAAGGTGAAAGTAAAACTATCGCTACTGGTAACGGTAATCCTGCGTTCCGTATAGCAATTGCAGTACTTAAACTCAGCCCACCACCGGCAGAATCGCCAGCGATCACGAGTTTTTTCGGGTTTTGTCCTTGGGCAAGTAAAGCTTTATAGACAGCAACGACATCTTCAATAGCAGCAGGACTTGGGTACTCAGGGGCTAGGCGATATTCAGGTAGCCAGACTTGTGCTTGAGCTGCGTGTCCGATTTGAGCAGCAAGCTTGGTGTGACTTTTTGAGCTACCCACCACATAGCCTCCGCCATGTAAATACAAAATGCCGCGTCCTGATTGAGTCGTTTTGGGCTGAATATGGACTGTCGGTACTTGAGCAATTGTTTGCTTTTTTGTTTTATAGCCACGTGGCCCAAGCACAATTGCACTGGCTGCATCACTACATAAGCGCTGAAGTTTTAGGGGTGTTTTTGGAGATAAAGCTGGACGTAGCGTGGTACGAATAGTCCATGCAAGAAGCTGCTTCATAATAAGGACTCATACTAAGCCTAATGTCAGTCAGCATCTCTTAAAATCAAGAGTATGCTGACCACTATTTTTATTTTGCTGATTTGTTGAGTAGGCGGGTTTGCAACGCAGTTGCGGTGGCAAAAATCTTTTGGTAACCCTGTGGAAGAATACGTTGAATCACATCAACTGCTTTCGCATCGGCTCCGATTAGTAAGCGGCGGCGGTCCTTACGAACAGCTTCTAAAATTTGTTGAGCGGCATCATCAGCAGGGGTGCGAAGTAACTTATCGAAAGCATCCTGACTTTTTAAAGGATCCATTCCTAAAGACTTGACGCTATTATTCATGCGGGCAGCTTTGGCAATATTGGTACGAATACCACCCGGATGCACACAGGTCGCACTCACTCCAGCATTTTGTAGATCGAGTTCTTGGCGCAATGATTCAGTAAAGCCACGAACGGCAAATTTACTAGCGTTATAAGCACTTTGAGTTGGTTGAGCTGTTAAGCCGAACATACTGGAAATATTAATAATATGCCCGTCACCACTTTGCTTTAAGTAAGGTAAAAACTCTTTGGTGCCATAAACTACGCCCCAAAAATTAATACCAATGAGCCATTCAAGGTCTTCGTAGCTCACACCTTCAGCCGTACTACCAATTGCGACACCAGCGTTATTAAAAATCAGGTTAACTTGGCCATGTTCATCTACTACTGCCTTTGCCCAATTCGCAACTTCATCACGCTTAGCCACATCAACTTTTTGAGTGGTGACTTTGACAGAATAGGGTGCCAACAGCTCGACTGTTTTCGCTAATCCAGCTTCACTGATATCGGAAAGTGCCAGATGGCAACCTTGTTTTGCGAGTGCTATGGCAAGTGCTTGTCCAATACCAGAACCCGCACCTGTCACAGCTGCGACTTTATTTTTAAAAGACTTCATAAAATTCTCCGTTTATTTTTCTCATTTCCTATGGTGAAGCTTGTTTAAGAAATAGCCGAAACCTGTGTGTAGTTTTCAATATCGAAGCGACGAGTACGTTGTCGATATTCAAGGGTAAAACCCGGCCAGTTATTGGTATTTTTGCCATCAGCAGTCTGATACCAACTGGTACAACCTTGTGCCCATACGGTTTTTTTCATTTTTTCTTGAATGCTTTGATTAAACTCATGTTGAACTTCTACACGAACATTGGTGAACAGAAGTTTGTTTTGTAGAGTTGTTTGAATGGCATCTAAAATATAATTTACTTGGCTTTCAATCATATACACAATTGAGTTGTGCCCAAGATTGGTATTTGGACCATAGAGCATAAAGAAATTTGGAAAGCCGCTAACAGTTAAACCGAGATAAGCTTCTGCACCATCTTTCCATGTGTCTTTTAAGGTGCGACCATCAAGACCTGTAATCTGCATGGGCGCCATAAATTCCGTTGCGGCAAAGCCCGTACCATAAATAATGGTATCGATTTCACGCAGATTTCCTTCCGTATCTAAAATGCCGTTTTCAGTAATTTCTTGAATGCCCGTATTAATCACATCGACATGAGGTTGAGTCAGTGTTTCATACCACTGGTTAGAGATTAAAATACGTTTACAACCAATTGGATAGTCAGGCATTAAGCGGTGGCGTAACTTCCCATCTTTAACGACTTTACGGATGTGACGCTGGAATAAATATTCCACCAACGGCATTTCATTGAGTGAAGTTGTAAAAGCAAGTAGGCGAATTTCATGGTGTCCATATTGCAAGGCGCGGTCTAGACTTTGCAAAATTGGCAGTTTGCGGAAAGCTTTTTTCTCTAAAGGTTGATAAACCCGATCCGGTTTGGGAATAACATACGGCGCTGAGCGTTGATAAACGTCTAGGTGAGCCACTTGTTTAGCAATTTCAGGTACAAACTGAATTGCGCTTGCACCTGTGCCAATGACTGCAACACGTTTACCAGTTAAGTCATAGTCATGGTCCCAACGTGCTGAGTGAAATGCCTTACCTTTGAAGTTTTCAATGCCTTTAAGTTTTGGATAGGCAGGGCGGTTGAGTTGGCCTACCGCACCCACTAAAAATTCAGCTTCAAACTGTTCACCAGTTGTACTTTGAATGTGCCATACACCTTGCAGTGCATCAAATTCGGCGCTGGCTATTTCAGTGTTAAATTTGATGTGCGGGCGAAGGTCATATTTATCGGCACAGTGACGTAAATATTGATAAATTTCTTGAGAGCTTCCGTAGCGATTTTTCCAGCCGAGTTCTTGTTCAAAAGAAAAGGAATACAAATGAGAGGGTACATCACAGGCAGCACCTGGGTAAGTATTGTCACGCCATACACCACCAACCTCGGCAGCTTTTTCAAATAGAGTAAATTGTTCAAAACCTGCTTGTTTGAGACGAATGGCAAGTCCTAGACCACCAAAGCCAGTGCCAATAATGGCGATGCGTACATTTTTATTTGAATTAGTAGACGAATTAAACATGGGCTGCTCTAAATCCTTAAAAACAGTGAGCGAAAAATCGCAATTTCCTGTATGCAGAATAGACGTTTATTTGCTTGATTTAGAGGATGGATGAGGACAAAATATTGTGATTCGAGGACATTCTGAGCAATACAGTGAAGTATGCATGGGCTTTTGAACGCAGTGTACATAGTGTTCGGTTAATGGCTGATTTTGCGGTGGAATCAGGCATTTCTTATCATACGATTTTAAAAGGGACTGGGCTTAGCCAACAACAATTACTCGACCCAAATATGGTGGTGACAGGCCATCAGGAATTACAGCTCATTCAAAACTTGGTTGAGCAACTAGGAGACAGACCGACACTAGGCTTAGAAGTAGGTACACGCTATCATTTCACCACATTTGGGCCATTAGGTATGGCTCTGATGAGTAGTGCTAGCATTCGTGAAGCACTAGATTTGGCTTTAACCTATTTTACTTTAACTTTTGCTTTTACCCGCTTTGATGTGTCGGATACGCCACAGGGCGTCCGCATTGAAATTGATGAGCAAGATATTCCCTTATCAGTTCGTCAATTCATTATTGAACGAGATGCCGCTGCGCTCATTACGGTACAGCGAGATTTGGTGCAGGATAACTTTTGCCAGTATTTGGCTTTTTCTTTTCAACCGAAAGGTGATGTTCAGCCTTATCAAGACTTATTTGGCGTAATACCAGCATTTGGCTCAGCTAAAAGCTTTGTAATTCTTGATCCACAAAAAGTAGATCAAAAGCTACTTATGGCAAATGATTTGGTGCTATATACAGCCGAAGAACAGTGCCGCCAAATATTGGAGAAACGCCAATCACAAAATAAATTTACAACCTTGGTGCAACAGCAATTGATGACTGTGCGAGGTGAAATGCCTTCTATGGAAATCGTGGCTAAACGTTTGCATTTAAATGTCCGTACTTTACGCCGTCATTTGGCATCTGAAGGAATGACCTTTATTCAGATTCGTGAAGAAGTCAGACAAGTTTTAGCTGAGCAATATTTAGCATTACCAAAAGCTTCGGTTGAGCAGATTGCCGAGTGGTTAGGTTATGCCGAGCCTGCCAGTTTTATTCATGCCTATAAAAGATGGCATGGGAAAACACCTCATGCCATGCGGTTAAACAACTCATAAAAATTCTTTATTTCTTCAAACGCAGATGCAGTAAGCGTGTTGCCGATGTATGGCGTATATTGTCTGCGCGATTATAAAAATAACGTTCAGTGATTGTCTCACCAGAAAGATCTTCTACCACTTCAAAACCCATTTTTTCAACGGCCTGATGTAAATCTGAGGGTTTAAATTGGCCTAATAAAGGTTCTTTCAGTAAATGGGTAAACTGTGCAACGCCCATACTTCCAAGTCGTTCAATACCCTTTAATTCCTGAAAATCAGTTGAATAATCGAGTACTAGTTCACTACCGTTTGTAGCAAATTCGGCAATACTTTTTAAAGTTTGCAGGGTGGTTTCAGGGTTTAAATAATGAGTTGTGCCTAACCATGAAAAAAATGCAGGAGCAGATGAATCATAGACACTTCTGGTCAGAGCTTCAGAGATAGATTCTTTTTCAAAGTTAATGGCAACAAATTCAATCGTGGAGGGGAGTTCGCCTAGCTTTTTGAGCTTGGCTTGTTTAGTCGCTTGAGTATCTGGATGATCTACTTCAAAAATTTTTAACGTTAGATAATGCTGTGACTCACGTAATACAAAAGAGTCTAGACCCGCCCCAACCAAAACATATTGCTCAATATTGTGTTGAACAGCCTGATCCAGTAAGTCTTCGGCATAACGAGAGCGACCGACCACTTGCCCAGTAAGTAAACCTAAAGTACGATTTAAAACCGAAGAATTCATCACTTTAACAATCAGTGGGTTGGAGAGCAGTTTTTTCCAGCCTTTACTCGTTAGTTCAAAAGCATAGGGATCTGAAAATACAGGGTTCGTCGTATTTTTAAAGTGATTTGCGCGTAAGGCAGCAGCAGCTTCGGCAGTACGGCTTGATTGACCTTCTTTCATCTTTAACCTGTTCTTTTATTTCTTGAAGATTCAATGAAGAAAGCAGTGTATTTTATAAAAAACAAAAATACACTGCTCATTCCTAACAACGGATTAGGTCAAAATTACAAGTTAATGTGTTTTTGACATTTGATATGTGACTTCATAATCTTTTAAATCTAGATTTTTCAAACGTTGTTTTAGCTTTTTCAATGACCACGGCCATGCGGCAAAGTTGCGACCGTTGGCATCAAGGTAATAACTCTTACATCCACCGCTATTAAATACCGTTGTTTGTAAGTGCTTTTGTACCAAGTCGTTGTGCTTTTTAATTACATCGGACTTAACGTTTAACTTGCTAATTCCTTTATTTTTAATTTTCAATAAGCCATCTACGATATAGTCGAGTTGTGCTTCTGCCAAACCAATAAACGAGTCATAAACCAGTACGTTAGGACCTAAAATTAAAAATGCATTTGGCACATTTTCAATGTTGGTTCCTAAGTAAGCTTCTGGTGAAGTGTTTTTCCATAAATCATTTAAACGTTGTCCTTTTTCATTAAACACACGTTTACCGATTGGTGGGTGAGATACTTCAAAACCAGTGCCCCAAATAATCACATCAACTTCGTGGCGTTCACCATTTGCAGCAATAACAGTATTGCCTTCAACCTTCACTAAACCATGAGGAATCAGAGTCGTGTTTGGTGCTTGTAGTGCAGGGTAGTAATTGTTAGCAAACAAAATACGTTTACAGCCAATATCAAAATTAGGCGTTACATTTTTGCGTAATTCAGGGTCTGCAATTTGAAGTTTAAGTAATTGCTTGCCGAGTACATTGACTGGTTTTAGGGCAAGTGGGTTACGTAAACCAAAGTTAATTGCATTCAACGTTACCGCTACACTTTTACGCCAGCTCGCTTGAATAGACGGATATTTAGCAATGACGGATTTACTTAATTCACCCAAGTCGGTATCTGGTTTTGGCAGCACCCAAGGAGCTGTACGTTGGAACACAAACAGCTCTTTTGCTTTAGGCTGAATTTGTGGCACAAATTGGATGGCAGATGCACCTGTACCAATCACGGCAATGCGTTTACCAGTTAAGTCATAATCATGATTCCATTTCGCTGAATGGAACATTTCACCTGTAAATGTTTCTAAGCCTTCAAGACGTGGAATTTGAGCCTCGGTAATTGGACCTGTGGCAAAAATAACGGTTTTAGATAAATATTGACCACTAGTTGTATCAAGTACCCATAAATGGCGTGTTTCATCCCAAGCAGCATTGAGCAGTTCGTTATTAAACTCAATTTTAGACATAATGTTAAATTCGTTACTTACATCTTCCAAGTAACTTAAGATTTCTGGTTGGCGTGCAAATAAATGGCTCCATTTTGCACTTGGGGCAAATGAGTACGAGTAAAGAGCAGAAGGTACATCACAGCCACAACCTGGGTAGGTATTTTCACGCCAAGTACCACCTACACGTGCTGCTTTTTCAATAATTTTGTAGTTGGTATAGCCAACTTGGTCGAGACGAATCGCTGTTGCAATACCTGAAATGCCAGCGCCCACAATAAAAGTATCGAAAATATGCTGAGGGGAATTGACAGCTTTTTTTGCTGATGCATTTGTTTTCATTTGAGCAGTCATATATGTACTACCTATAAATTTCTTATTTAAATAATTTGTAAGACGTACCAAGGAACTTGGTATACAAGCTTGGAGATGCACGTTTCATGAGCCAGAATAACT
Source organism: Acinetobacter nosocomialis (assembly GCA_025736915.1). Classification (GTDB taxonomy): domain Bacteria; phylum Pseudomonadota; class Gammaproteobacteria; order Pseudomonadales; family Moraxellaceae; genus Acinetobacter; species Acinetobacter nosocomialis_A. The sequence goes on from CP107049.1 coordinate 3,196,915, forward strand.
TCGCGTCGATTTGAGGAATGGTATAAAGCTCATCCTGATCAAGACGGTTAAGGGTAAGTTTGGCGACGTCATCACTTGTGGTGAGTGCATAGTTCATAAGTGCATGGTCTGCAAGCTTCGAATAACGACCCGGAATACGACCATTTTTAATGATATTGGTGGGAACCAAAGTCGGGCACAGCACATTGACTTTAATATTAAACTTACGCAGTTCGGCAGAAAGTGTTTCAGATAGCGCACGCACACCCGCTTTTGTTACGTTATACGCGGTCATTTCTGGAGCAGCAGTGTAAGATGCCGCCGAAGCCACATTAATAATCGCGCCGTAACCTAACTTTTTAAACTTGGGAACAAATGCATGACAACCATGAATAACCCCCCAAAGGTTAATATTCATGACCCAGTTCCAGTCTTCTAGACTGAGTTCGTCAAACTTGCCACCCAAACCCACTCCTGCATTATTAATGACAAGAGTTACAGGGTGCCCAAGTAAAATTTCAGCAGTTTCAGCTAAATGATTTACTTGTTCTGCATTACCCACATCACAACGCATAGCAAAAGCTTTTGCGCCTTCTTGTTCAAGAAGCTTTACGGTTTCTTCTGCGGCTTCTAAATTAATATCTGCACATACTACGCTGCCACCACGTTTTGCCAGTTCAATTGCAAAACTCCGACCAATTCCGCTACCTGCACCCGTCACGACGGCATAAGCTTTTTGGCTTGGTTTAACTCTCTTTTTGCCAAATAAAATCATGATTCATCCCGAAATAGATTTAAGGAAAACCAGCCATTGAGTAGTGACTGGTTACAAGCCAATTAAGACATGCGTACAGGAGGGGTAAATTCCTTCACAAAGTAAGGTGCAATTGCACCGCCTTCGCTTAGTAATTTGTTTTTGTAATATTCTAGATATTCAGTCGTATCATGATCATTTGGATGAAAGTCTGGGCGTAAGTAGTCAAGAATTTGACCAATGGTGCTACCAAATACGCCATCTTTTGGACCAAAAATAAGTCCTACTCCTCGGCGAGCGTCTTTCCAGAATTTTCTAGTTAACATTTCCTGTGGCTTTCTTAAAACAGGAATAAACAAGGTAGTCGCAGGGATTAGACCTAAAATAGTGAACAAAGCTAAGAAGAAGCCAGAAGCTCGTAATGGGTAGCTACCATTAAGTAATTGATAAACATCATAGGCAATGTCTTTATGCTCAGATTCTTCAAGCATATGCCACATCCATAACGCACGACTTTTCGCATCGTCCGAATAGTAAAAGTTCTTCTCGTGCTTCATCATGTATTCAGCAAGTACAGCCGTAAAATGCTCAATACCAGCCATCATCGATAATTTCAGTGGTTGCGGGAATTTTAAAAACACATATTTGAAGAAGTTCTCGCCCAAGAAACGATATAAATCGACAGGGTACTCAACATCTTTAAGCGCATCGTTATATTCATTGTGCAATTTTGAATGGATGGCTTCTTGACCAATGAGAGAGGTAACACGCTGTTTTAAAACTGGGTCTTGAATAAATTCGCGGTGGTGACGAGCAGTTTCAATCACCAAATCTTCACCATAGGTTAGAAATACTGAAAGCGTAGCAAAAAAAATCGTCGCAAATTGATTGTCCATATAGAATCTGACATCAATTTCCTTTCCATCAAAACCAATATTTAAATGACGGATTGGGATAGATTTTTTACTGGCAAAATCTGGTAACTCGATTTCACGGTAAAATTTAATTTTGTTTAGTGATTTTTTAACTGTGGTCGAGATCATGGCGACACCTTCAGATCAATCAGTGATAGTGCGATGTTGTCGAAAACCAAAAAGCTTTGATTTCCAACAGGGCACTGTAAATTCCATTTTCAAAAAGCAGTTTTTTCTGCTTACTGAGTACGGTGATGTTGCTCCGTTATTTGTTTGATTATTTGACTGAATAACGGAAAAAGAGGCGAACTTGATAAAATGAATCAACCTCTTTTTTAGATTTTTTCATGTTAATCTGAGTTTATGTTCGGATTCAATTCGGGTAACTTTTCAATTTATTTAAGCTCAAACCTAATGTATAAATAAAATAAAAAATTAGTTTAAAATTTTATTAATACATTGATTTTTATTTTAATATTTTAGTTTCTTTTAAAAGTAATTGTCTAACAATAAAAGAACTCATAACTATGTTTTGCGATACCTCTAAAGAAATTGCGTCATGAAATTTGACAAGTATTCGGATTTTGTTTTTTTATTAGGGTAGGGCTAAATTACATGCTAACCTGAGCTTATGTTCGGATTATTTATAAGAAAATATGTCTACGCGAAAACCCCGTCAGGCACGAGCCAAAGTTACTGTTGATACTATTATTGAAGCAGGTTTTATTGCAGTAGCATTGCATGGACCAAGTGGTACTACTACACGTCATATTGCAGAAATTGCGGGGGTGAGTGTTGGGTCACTTTATGAGTATTTTAAAAATAAAGAAGAAATTTATGATGCGATGAATCACTACTTTGTGAGTGAAATTCTCGATATGATTAAAGAGTTAACTCCTACAATTCTAGAGTTGGAGTTAGAGCCTGTTATCGAAATGATCTTTTATACATTTAGTGATTTATTAAAGAAAAATAATGACCGTTACTTAACCGTTTTACGTTATGCAGGTGAGTTGCAATACGACAAATATATTCCAAAAATTGAACAGGCTTTAATGGAAGTCATCATGAAATATATGATGCATAATCCAAAATATTTAAAAATTAATAACTTACCTGTCATTACTTACATTTGTATTAATAGCGGTATTTTTAATGTAGCAAGACATCTTATTTTACCGAACCCATTTATTAGTTTTGATGAAATGGTGCAAGGCCTAACCACGATGATCATGAGTTATATCAATACTGAAATGGCACGCTCGGAAGAACATTCATAGTTTTTAATTTCAATATATAAAAAAACACCTGCATATATCTATGCAGGTGTTTTGTTGATTATGGCATGGTTGGAACTTCTTCCGGACGCATATCAAAAATCAGAATCTCAGCATTATCACCATTAGTAAATGATAACTTGCCTCCATCACGAATTCGCGCAGCATCACCCGTGTTAAAGGTTTTACCGTTTACATCAATACGGCCTTTTGCCACATGTAGGTAAACATAACGACCTTCAGGAATTGCAAACTCTGCTGTTTCTTCGCCGTCAAAAAGACCTGAATAAATATTAATGTCTTGTTTGATCGACAAAGTTTTTTCGCCACCTGTTGGTGAAATCATCAAATGCAATTTACCGCGTTTGTCTTGCTCGGAAATATGCAATTGTTGATAGCCCGGTGTGGTGTTCACTTCGTTTGGAACAACCCAAATTTGCAAGAAGTGCACGTTTTCTTGTGCAGAGTGGTTAAATTCACTATGAGCAACACCACGACCTGCGCTCATTAATTGAATATCACCAGGCACAATCACCGAACCCGTACCCATTGAATCTTTATGTTCTAACGCACCTTCAAGCACATAAGAAATAATTTCCATATTGCGGTGAGGGTGAGTACCAAAACCTTTCGATGGAGCAACAGTATCATCATTAATCACAAGCAAATCTGAAAAGCCTACTTGTTTCGGGTCCCAATAATTTGCAAATGAAAACGTGTGTTTTGACTGTAACCAGCCATGATGTGCTGCACCACGCTCATGAGATAAACGCATATCAAACATGATTTATTATCCTCATTCAATTTTTTTCTCTGAATGCAGTTTATCGTTTTCATTTATGCAATGAAGCTCTAAAAACAGAAAGCTTGGTGTGATTTTTGGAACGCTGAAGTATTAAAATGATATACTATCAAAAACAGGCATAATGTTTCATTTATTATCTTTTTAAGCCATCTTTTTGTCATTTTAGGACAAGTGTCCTTTATTTAAATTATTATGAATAATATTAGCTTATATAAGTTGTTTGAAATAATCAAAAAACATTTAAATTGGCAAAAAGTTTCAAAGTGGGTTGGCTTTTTTTGTCCTTGTTCGAGTAATGCATCAAGCGCACTATTTAACCTGATTTGGTGAATTTAACCTCACTTAAGTTCATAAAACATGGCAAGGCAGATGTATTCGAGCAAATTTTTGTTCTAGAGCAGTTAAAGATTGCAAGAAATAATTTAAAGACAACTTTACCTGTTTGATTCGACGCTGCCTTGTATTTAACAAATTTTATAGGGTGTCAAAAAATGGTCGCTCAAGCTATCCGAAATATTATTTCTCCTAAATCAGTTATGGCTCAGTATCAAAAGATAGATTTTTCAAATAAAGGATCTATCCCAATCCGCCATCTAAATATCGGATTTGATGGCAAAGAAATTGATATCGAGTTTTACGTCAACAATCAGTTTGCAACTTTGTTCTTTGCAACGCTTTCGGTTTTTTTGACTTATGGTGAAGATCTTGTCATCGAAACTGCTCGCCACCACCGTGAATTTATTCAAGACCCAGTTTTAAAACAGCGTGTTACTTCACTTATTGGTCAAGAGGCCATCCATTCAAAATTGCATAATGAATTCAATGATGCAATTAAAGAGCTGGAATATCCGGTCGATTTGTACCGTTTCTTAGGTGAAAACTTCTTTAAATATGTGTTTTTAAAATTCCCACAGCCATTAAAGCTTTCACTTATGGCAGGCATTGAGCACTTTACGGCAGTTCTCGCTGAATACATGATGAAGCATGAAAAGAACTTTTATTATACCGACGATGCGAAAAGCCGAGCATTATGGATGTGGCATATGCTTGAAGAGTCTGAGCACAAAGATATTGCTTATGATGTCTATCAGGTTTTGAACGGTAACTATCCATTGCGTGCAACCGGTTTTCTAATGGCTTTCATTACCATTTTAGGGCTTATTCCAACCGCAACATTATTTGTGCCTGTACTGCGTAAGCCACAAGAAATGCTAACCAGAAAATTCTGGAAAGATGCACGTCGTGGCGTCAACTTAATTTTTAGTCCAAAAGATGGCGTATTCGGTAGTACCGTTGGCCAGATTCTGGATTATTTACGTCCAAGCTTTCATCCAAATGATCATGACACAACTCAATACCTTGAGTACTACAAAAAGAAATTACTTAACGAGGGCGGTGCAATTGCACCTTACTTTGTGAAGGAATTTACTCCACCAGTTCGTGCAGTTTCATAAGGCTGTTGGTCACGGCAGTAATACCCAAATTACTGTCGTCTCCCTAAAATTTTTTAGGATTTACTATGATTCTATTTGGTAAGAAAGACCAGCCTAGCCGAAACGCATATGCTGTTGTGACAGGGGCAGGTAGTGGAATTGGCCGTAGCTTTGCACTTGAATTGGCAAAACGCGGTGGCAACGTGGTATGTGCAGATATTAATTTAGAAGCTGCTGAAGAAACCGTAAAGTTAGTTGAACAGCTTGGACAAAAAGCTTTTGCAGTCAAGTGCGATGTTGGACAAGCAGAACAAGTACAGGTTTTGGCTGATCAAGCAGAGCAATTATTAGAGCATCCGGTAACACTGATTATTAATAATGCTGGCGTAGGTCTAGGCGGCAAATTTGATGAAATGAGCTTGGAAGACTGGAAGTGGTGTATGCACGTAAACCTATGGGGTGTTATTCATGGTTGTCATACATTTGTGCCAAAGCTCAAAAAATTAGGTTACGGCGCAATTATTAATGTGGCTTCTGCCGCGTCTTATACTGCAGCACCAGAAATGAGTGTCTATAACGTAACGAAAGCGGGTGTATTGGCATTATCAGAAACCCTTTCAGCTGAGCTTCGCAAATTCAATATTAAAGTGAATGTGCTGTGCCCGACTTTGGTTCCGACCAATATCATTAAAAATGGTCGTATTCCAGGGCGCTATTCAAAACTTGCAGATCATGCACTCATGAATTATGCCATGACCACCAGTGATGCAGTTGCAACATTAACATTGAACCGATTAGATCGAGGGCAGCTCTATACCACGCCACAGATCGACGCCAAATTATTCTGGCTTATGAAAAGAACATCACCAACGCTATATGCAAAGTTCCTTGGGCTTTCGTATCAGTTATTTAAATAAAATTTTGTATAGGCAGAAAAATTATGGTCACTAAACCTAGAACAAATACTCGTACACGTAAAACCCAAGAAGTTGCACATATTTATGACACTTTTATTGTCGGTGCAGGTATTTCTGGTTTAGCTGCAGCAATCAAGCTAAATGAAGCAGGCTTAACCAATTTTAAAATTATTGAGAAAGCGAGCCGCGTCGGTGGTACTTGGCGTGAAAATACCTATCCGGGTTGTGGTTGTGATGTCCCATCATCACTTTATTCTTACTCCTTTGCGCCAAGTGCAAAATGGAGTCACTTATTTGCACGCCAACCGGAAATCTTAAGTTACTTAGAAGATGTAACCCGTGACTTTGATATTGAGTCTTTAATTGAATTTAATACTGAACTATTAAAAGCAGAATGGGACAGTCTAGAAAATGTCTGGAAACTCGAGACAAGCTCTGGTTTGTATATCGCTAAAACAGTCCTATTTGCTACTGGTCCAATTACTGAAGCTCAGATACCACGCCTTGAGGGTTTAGATACTTTTACTGGTGAAATGTTCCATTCAGCGAAATGGAATCATGATTATGACTTAACTGGTAAACGCATTGCCGTGATTGGTACGGGTGCATCTGCTATTCAGTTTGTGCCACAGATTCAACCTAAAGCAAAAGAGCTATTTGTCTTCCAACGTACAGCACCTTGGGTACTGCCAAAACCAGATACCGACTTGGGTGAGTTAAGTAAATCCGTCATTGCTAAATATCCAGCTATTCAAGCGACTTGGCGACAGACTGTGGCGAGTACTTTAAATGTCATTAATTTTGGCTTACGCAATCCAAAAGCTTTAAAGCCTGTCAATTTTGCTGCGAAACAACTATTAAAGTTGCAAATTAAAGATCCGGTTTTACGTCGAAACGTAACACCTAATTTTGATATTGGCTGTAAACGTATTTTGTTTGCTAACAATTACTACCCTGCACTACAAGCACCAAACACGACTCTGATTCCTCATGGTTTAGTAAAAGTTGAAGGCAATACGGTGGTTGCTGCCAATGGTGAACGCCACGAAGTTGATGTGATTATTTGGGGCACTGGTTTCGAGGTATCTCATCCTCCAATTGGTAAACGCGTACACAATGAGCAAGGGGAATGTTTGGCTGATCTTTGGAAAGACTCTTCACCAGAAGCTTACTTAGGTACCAATATTGAAAATGTGCCGAATGCATTTCTTATGCTAGGACCTAATGTGTTGGTTTACGACTCCTTTATTGGTCTTGCTGAAGCGCAACTGCAATATATTGTTGATGGTTTGCTACAAATGAAGGCAAAGGGTATAGCTAAACTTTCCGTTAAGTCAGAAGTGATTAAAAAGCATAATGAGCTTGTACAAAAACATCTGCAAACCACTGTATTTAATAGTGGCGGATGTAAAAGTTACTATCTCGATGCTAATGGCCGTAATTTTGCCGCATGGCCATGGTCTTTGAAAAAACTTAGACAGCGTTTAAAACATTTAAAGTTAGAAGAATATGAAGTGGTGTATGAGGCTGATTTGATAAAGGCAAAACCTAAAGTTGAAGAAATTGTCGGTTAATTAATTTATAAAAGCCCATTTTGATTGATTGAAATGGGCTTTTTATTATCTGGGAATAGAATAAATAAATTAAAATTCAATCAATAATATAGTGAAGTTAAATTGAAAAATAAATTTAAATATACTTAAAAATAAAAGAGGGAAAGCAGTGTATATAAGTTTTTAATAAAAAAATATAGTGATTTTTAAAAATGAATTTTTAAGTGAAAAGTTTCCTTTTTAAGCTTTTTTAAAATTGTAAATTAGAAAACATTTTTTATATCAATAGCTTGAGTGATTAGTAATTATTGTAAATAAATGTGAAAGTATTCACAAACTGGTTATTTTTTGTTAAGATCATTAACATTAAAAACATAGAGATAATAATAATGATCAATAAAGTATTAATAGTGTTGTGTGTGAGTATCGTGTTTGTATTAGGGTATTGGGCGTATTTAGATAGCCAAAATAAAAAACACCAAGAACTTATGCGAATTATTCAAGAAGCAGAAAAAAACTTGCAAACGATTGAGCGAAATCCTAATCGTGTTAGTCATAGCAATTTAGCTTCTTATACTTTGCAAAACTATCTCAGTGATAAAAAAGTTTTTTTCTAGTCAAAACTGTTGTTGTAATTTGCTTTAAAAAAGACTGTCATTGGTCATATCTTTTCATAAATTTTGATCATGTTGCGATTGAATCTGTTAAACTTATTTAACGTATAGTAAAAAAGCTGCATAGGGGTTATGCAGCTTTTTTGTGTTTCAAGAGGGGCTGTGTCTATTTTCTATGTATGAAATCAAAATTCAAATGAGTGGCATATTTGTTGCTTCATCTATTTGAAGTTTTTGTTTAGAGATCTGATCAGAAAAACAAGATTGCTCAGATACCTACATAGAAGTACATATTCCACAGCTCAGATTTTGCATAGAGGCTACTTATGGCGGCGCCCAATTCTTCGGCAGGCTGGTTAGAGCGTTTATTTAAGTTAAGCGACAATAAAACCACGTTTCGAACAGAAGTTCTTGCTGGTGTAACTACATTTTTAACGATGTGTTACATCATCATTGTCAATCCACTCATTTTATCTGAAACCGGCATGGATCATGGCGCCGTATTCGTTGCGACCTGTTTGGCAGCAGCAATCGGTTGTTTAGTGATGGGTATTATTGCCAATTATCCAATCGCCTTGGCACCGGGTATGGGGCTTAATGCTTATTTTACCTATTCGGTATGTATGGGTATGGGAGTGCCATGGCAGACAGCTTTAGCAGCTGTTTTTGTTTCAGGTGTTGTATTTCTTGCTATTAGCTTCTTTAAAGTTCGTGAAGCGATTGTCAATGCCATTCCAATGTCGCTTAAATTTGCGATAGGTGGTGGTATTGGTTTATTCCTTGCACTTATTGCGCTAAAAAATGCTGGAATCATTGTTGCAAACAAAGCGACATTAGTGGGGTTGGGCGATATTAAACAACCTACAGTGCTACTGGCTTTATTTGGCTTTTTACTCATTGTGGTTTTACATCAGCTCAAAGTTCGTGGTGCCATTATTATTAGTATTTTAGTGGTGACAGCAATTGCGACTGCTTTAGGCTTAAATGAATTTAAAGGCGTAGTGGGTCAGATTCCTTCTATTGCACCGACATTCATGCAAATGGACTTTAAAGGCTTATTCACTGCAAGTATGGTGGGTGTCATCTTCGTATTCTTCATTGTTGACTTGTTTGACAGTACGGGTACTTTAGTTGGCGTTTCACACCGTGCAGGACTTTTACAAGATGGTAAATTGCCACGTTTGAAAAAAGCACTATTTGCTGACTCTACTGCGATTGTTGCTGGTGCAGCATTAGGTACTTCATCAACTACACCATATATTGAATCAGCTTCAGGTGTAGCAGCAGGTGGACGTACAGGTTTAACCGCTGTCGTTGTCGCTGTCTTATTTATTTGCTGTTTATTTTTGGCACCTCTTGCTCAATCTGTACCAGGTTTTGCAACAGCCCCAGCTTTATTGTTTATTGGTGTGTTGATGATTCAAGGTATCACACACATTGATTGGGATGATATTACAGAAGCTGTTCCAGCCTTTTTAACGATTGTATTTATGCCATTTGCCTACTCAATTGCAGATGGTATTGCAATGGGTTTTATCAGCTATGCATTAGTTAAATTATTCACAGGTAAGGCAAAAACTGTTCCATACATGGTATGGATTATTGCTGCTCTTTGGGTATTTAAATTTATCGCTTTTGGCGGTTAATACGATTTTTTATAATTTCCTTCTAGAACTATTTTAGTGATAGAGATATAAGAAGGAAATTATAGAAGGGTGTGTTTACCACACCCTTTTTTCTTTAGATGTGGAGTTAATATGAATCAAGTCGAGCTGATTCAGGCCTTACCAAAAGCTGAGTTGCATGTACATATTGAAGGTACTTTTGAACCTGAATTAATGTTTGCGATTGCACAGCGTAATCAGATTCAGATTCCTTACAAATCTGTTGAAGAAGTAAAGCAAGCTTATAACTTTCATAATCTTCAATCATTTCTAGATATTTACTATGCTGGTGCAAATGTTCTTGTTCATGAGCAAGATTTTTATGATTTAGCATGGGCATATTTTGAGAAATGTGCAGAAGATCATGTCGTTCATACAGAAATGTTCTTTGACCCGCAAACCCATACTGACCGTGGTGTTACTTTTGCGACAGTAATCAATGGGCTTAAACGTGCATGTGCTGATGCAAAAGCTAAATTTGGTATTAGCTCTCAGCTCATTATGTGTTTCTTGCGTCATTTAAGCGAAGAAGCTGCATTTGAAACGCTTGAGCAAGCTTTACCGTTTAAAGAAGACATTATTGCCGTAGGGCTTGACTCAAGTGAAGTAGGTCATCCACCAGCTAAATTTGAACGTGTTTTTGCTAAGGCACGTGAAGAAGGCTTCTTAATCGTGGCTCACGCAGGCGAAGAAGGCCCACCTGAATATGTATGGGAAGCTTTAGACTTGCTCAAAGTAAACCGTATTGACCACGGCGTGCGTTCTGAAGAAGACGAACAATTAATGGTTCGTTTAATTAATGAAAAAATGCCATTAACAGTTTGTCCTTTAAGTAACTTAAAGCTATGTGTCGTTAAGGATATGAAAGAGCACAACATCCGCCGTCTTTTACAAAAAGGCGTACACGTGACTGTCAACTCGGACGATCCTTCATATTTCGGTGGATATATGAATGATAACTTCGTTGCTATTCAGCAAGCCTTAGATTTAAGTAATGATGAGTTGAAGCAACTCGCAATTAACTCTTTTGAAGCCTCTTTCATTTCAGATGAAGAGAAACAAAAGTGGATTTCTGAAATCCAAAAAATCTAAATAAAAAAAACCGCCTGATAGGCGGTTTTTTTTAACATTGAATTTATTTAGGCTGTTTGGTCATACTGTTTAAAACATTGTCTTTATCCACAAAGTGATGTTTTAAAGCTGCCAGAACATGGCCAACAATAAGTAACCCTGCAAACCACGAAATATAAATATGTAAAGGTTTAACGATAGCTAAAAGCTCATCATTTTTTTGAACTAAACGCGGAATATCAAATAAATATAAAACAGGGGCAGGGTGGTCTGCACTCCAGCTAAATAAACAGCCTGTAATAGGTAACGCTACTAAAATCACATACAGGAATAAATGTCCGATGTGAGCAAGAGTTTTCATTGCTGGTGACATCGTGTCAGGCAACTTCGGGGTTGGGTGGGTGTAACGCCAGAATAGGCGAATAACCACTAAAAAGATAATGGTTGTGGCAATGTTTTTATGCAGTGTAATAACATCACCTTTAAAGCTGCCATCGGCATCGTAACTTAAAAAATTTCCACTATAGAAACCAATCACCCAAGCGGTAATGAAAATGATTGCCATGACCCAATGCAGAATCTGTGCAGTACGGGTGTAGTATTGAGAGGATGAGGCAGGCATAAAAGACCCTATTTTTTTGTCATTTTAGCGCTAGATTTTATGGGAAAGCACTGAATTTGAGAAATGTTGTTCTCGTAACGGAGCGTGCTATAAACAGAACGCTTTAATTGGGAAAAACACGGTCAATTTAAGCGAGAAAATAAGAGAGCTAGTTTGCATAAATGCATCAATTTATTTGTTTCTTCTAAGCACAAGTTTAGGCAAAATACGCGCTGCTTACGTTCGATCAAAGGAAAAAATGATGAAAAAATTGATGCTCGCTGTAGCACCAGTAGTTTTGGCTTTAACAGCATGTGCGACTACACCTGGTGCAGGTTCTGCAGAAACTGCAACTCAACAGTTAGGCATGACTGCATTAAAAGTAGCTGTAAATGCGAAATGTATTACAGAAATTAATAATGTTCCTGCATGGAAAACAGCAACAAAGCTTATGACTGCTGAACAACGTGATAGTATTCAAACTAATGTTTGTGGTTGCGTAAGTGAAAAGGCACCAAACAGTGTGACTGCAGTTGATTTGGCTACTGCTGCACTTGACCCAGCTGCACGTGCAACAGTTGTAAACCAAGTCGTTTCTAATACTGTAAATGCTTGCGTAGCAGAAGCTTTACAAAAGTAATTAATAATTTGAGTTTCAAAGAAGGCTGACTCATATTGATCGGCCTCTTTTTTTTATTGGAGTATACATGTTTGTTGCAGGCGTAGATGAGGCGGGGCGAGGCCCACTAGTGGGTTCAGTTGTTGCTGCAGCTGTTATTTTAGATCCGAACAATCCAATTTTAGGATTAAACGATTCTAAAAAATTAACTGAAAAGAAACGTGAAAAGTTGTTTATTGAAATTCAGGAAAAAGCTCTAGCGTGGTCAATAGCGGAAGCGACCCATGCAGAAATTGATGAGCTGAATATCTTGCAAGCAACATTTTTAGCAATGAAAAGAGCAGTGGAAGGCCTAAAAACACAGCCTCAAAAAGTCATTGTAGATGGCAACCAAATTCCGAAAGGAATCATTATTCCTTGTGAAGCGATTGTTGGTGGTGATGCTAGTCATGCCGAGATTAGTGCGGCGAGTATTTTGGCAAAAGTCACACGTGATCGCCAAATGGCAGAATTAGATCAGCAATATCCATTATTTGGTTTTGGAAAACACAAAGGTTATCCAACTAAAGCACATTTTGAGGCGATTGCAGCTCACGGGGTGATCGATCAACACCGTCGTAGTTATGCCCCAGTAAAACGTGCATTAGGTCTATAAATTTATATACTCCCAAAAAATTTAAAGCGACTATAAAGTCGCTTTAATTAGGGAGAGAATAACTTCATACTAACGATTGAAGTTTTTCTGTGCATAATTATCATCTTCATATGAAACTTGATAATCTTGATCAAGATGTTGAAGGTGTTCATGCATTGCACGTTCATGTTGAATACGTTGATAAATTTCTTCGCGATGAACAGAAACCTCTTTTGGCGCATTCACACCAATTCGAACCTGGTTTCCTTTGACGCCAAGCACAGTAACACTGACTTGATCCCCAATCATTAATGTTTCCCCGACACGGCGGGTCAGAATCAGCATGTTTATCTCCTTGCTAAACGCTTAAAACTGCAATATTGGTACCCAAATAAAAAGCTCAACCTCAGTTTTCAGTCAGATTCTAACAGAAATATGAGAACAAAGTCATATTTTGATAATCTCTGCCAAAAAACTTTCCGTTTAATATAACAGAGCCGCTATAAAAAAAACTATAGCGGCTCTGTGTTTTCTTTGATTATTGTCGGACAAGTAAACAGTTTTGAATGAATTCTTGACCGTTTGGTAAAATTAAGCGCGGGCGCTGCTTTCACCGTGTTCGCGATCTAAACCAAAAGCGGTATGTAGGCAACGAACTGCAAGTTCTAGATATTTCTCATCAATAATGACAGAAACCTTGATTTCAGATGTTGAGATCATAAGAATATTGATGCCTTCGTCTGCAAGGGCAGTGAACATCTTACTTGCTACACCAGCATGTGAGCGCATACCCACACCAACAATTGAAACTTTTACGATATCGTCACGTGTTGAAACTTCGCGTGCACCAATATTTTTGGCAGTTTCATTTAAGATTTTTTCAGCTTTCGCTAAATCAACACGGTTTACTGTGAAAGTAAAATCTGTTGTGCCATCTTCTTCAACATTTTGAACTATCATGTCCACTTCAATGTTGGCATCACTTACTGGTGATAAAATTTTAGAAGCAATACCTGGTTCATCAGGTACACCTAAAATCGTTAATTTTGCTTCGTCACGGTTAAAAGCAATACCTGCAATGATTGGCTGTTCCATATTGTCTTCTGCCTCAGTAGTAATGAGTGTACCTACATTTTCTTTAAATTCGTCGTCAAATGCGCCGTCTTCATCATTATCAAAGCTTGATAATACGCGTAAAGGAACCTGATATTTTCCGGCAAATTCTACTGAGCGAATTTGTAAAACTTTTGAACCTAATGATGCCATTTCTAGCATTTCTTCAAAAGAAATACGATCAATTTTCTTCGCTTTAGGAGCAACACGAGGGTCTGTAGTGTAAACGCCATCAACGTCAGTATAGATTTGGCATTCATCTGCTTTAAGTGCAGCAGCAATAGCAACACCAGAAGTATCTGAACCACCACGTCCTAGAGTTGTTGTGTTTCCATTGGCATCAAAGCCTTGGAAGCCTGCAACTACAATAACACGGCCTGCATCTAGGTCATTGGTCATGACATCTGTGTCAATCGACTCAATACGCGCCTTGGTAAATGCACTGTCAGTTTTAATACCGACTTGACGTCCGGTATAGGATTTAGCTTCCACACCAATCGAATTAAGTGCCATAGCTAACATGGAAATCGTCACCTGTTCACCGGTTGAAACCATTTGGTCTAACTCGCGTGGGTCAGGTGTTTCGGTAATGGCTTTAGCGAGGGCAAGTAAGCGGTTGGTTTCACCACTCATTGCAGATACGACCACAACAACCTTGTGACCGTGATCATGCCAACGCTTCACACGACGAGCAACATTTAAAATGCGCTCGGGGGTACCCATAGAAGTACCGCCATATTTTTGAACGATTAATGCCATAGTTGTTCCATATAAGCCATGACCCTGAGAGGCTTTTCAGGGTCAGTTACACAAAAAGTGAAGTCTTATTTTTGTTCAAGCCAAGCAGGCAATGCTGCAATAACTTGTCCAAACTTCTCGTTAAGTGGCGCGCCACCTTGTGCTAAGTCAGGTTTACCACCACCTTTACCACCTAACTCAGTTGCTAGATGTTTGATGATGTCACCTGCTTTTAGATTTGCAGTGTATTGCGACGCGACTGATGCAAGCAGGCTGACTTTGTCACCCTCTACACCTGCTAACACAATCACTGCGTTCTCTAATTTTGATTTCACACTGTCATGTAAGTTGCGAAGCGCTTTGGCATCAACACCTTGAACAGTGGTAATAAGCGTTTGACGACCAGCGATGGTTTGTACTTGGTCAATCAAGTCAGCCGCTTGGAAGTTTGCCAATTTCTGGTTGAGCTGTTCAATCTGCTTTTGTAGTGCAGAAACCAATTCTACATTGGCTTGTACACGCTCAACTGTTTGGTCTTTCTGTGCTTTTAGTAAGCTATTAATGTGCTGAATATCATTATCAGCTTTTTGTACCACTTCTAACGCTTTAGTACCAGTTACTGCTTCAATACGACGTACACCAGCAGCTACACCACTTTCAGAAGTGATTTTGAATAAACCAATATCACCGGTACGTTTTACGTGAATACCACCACAAAGTTCGATTGAGAAGTTTTTCTCATCAATGACTGAACCCATAGAGAGTACACGAACTTCATCGCCGTATTTTTCACCGAACAACATCATTGCGCCTTTTGCTTTCGCAGCTTCAATGTCGAGAAGTTCAGTCGTCACTGGAGTATTGGCAATAACTTCAGCATTTACGAGGCGTTCAACTTGTTGTAATTGTTCAAATGAAACAGGTTGGTCGTTTGCAAAGTCAAAACGTAAGATGTCACTTGCAACTAAAGAACCTTTTTGTTGTACATGTGAACCTAAGATTTGACGAAGGGCAGCATGTAGCAAGTGAGTTGCTGAGTGGTTGCGCGCAGTAGCTTCACGAATGTCTGCTTTAACAATCGCTTCTACATTTTGATTTGCCTTGAGGTTACCAACGGTCACAATACCTTGATGAACAAAGGCACCGCCAGACTTTTTGGTGTCTTGAACTTCAAAAATACCAGTTTCGTTTTTGAAGATACCTGTATCACCAATCTGACCACCACTTTCAGCATAGAAAGGAGTTTGGTTTAGAACGATAAGCGCTTCGTCACCTTCAGAAACTTCATCAACTTGTACGCCATCTTTGTAGATCGCTACAATTTCGCCTTGACCAGTTGTGTTGATGTAACCGTCGAACTGAGTTTCGCCTTCGACTTTTACAATGTTGTTATAGTCAACTGCAAACTTACCAGCGTCACGCGCACGTTGACGTTGTGCAGCCATTTCTACTTCAAAACCAGCTTCGTCAATAATAAAGCCACGTTCACGTGCAATATCAGCAGTTAAGTCTGTTGGGAAGCCATAAGTGTCGTAAAGTTTAAATACAGTCGCACCAGGAATAGTTTTGTCTTTTAACTGAGCAAGTTCACCTTCAAGCAGTTTTAAACCTTGCTCAAGTGTTTTGGCAAACTGTTCTTCTTCACGAATTAAAGTTGCTTCAATCACATCTTTGCGCGCTGCAAGTTCTGGGTATGCATCACCCATAACTTCGATTAAAGGTTGCAACATTTTGTAGAAGAATGTGCCTGTTGCACCAAGCTTATTACCATGACGCACAGCACGGCGGATAATACGGCGAAGTACATAGCCACGACCTTCATTGCTTGGGTTCACACCATCAGCAATTAAGAAACAGCAAGAACGTGCATGGTCTGCAACAACACGTAAAGAAGGCTGACCTTCGTCTTCAATACCAATAATGTTTGCAGCAGCTTTTAATAAGTGTTGGAACAGGTCAATGTCATAGTTTGAATTAACATGTTGCAATACAGCAGAAATACGCTCTAAGCCCATACCTGTATCTACAGATGGAGCTGGAAGAGGGTGAAGTACGCCATCAGCAGTACGATTGAACTGCATGAAAACGTTGTTCCAGATTTCAATGAAACGGTCGCCATCTTCTTCAGGAGAACCAGGTAAGCCACCCCAAATGTGGTCACCGTGGTCAAAGAAAATTTCAGAACATGGACCACATGGACCTGTATCACCCATTGCCCAGAAGTTATCTGAAGCGTATTTTTCGCCTTTGTTATCACCAATACGGATAATACGTTCTGGTGCTAAACCAATTTCTTTATTCCAGATGTCATACGCTTCGTCATCAGTATGATAAACCGTTACATATAAGCGATCTTTTGGTAAAGCAAGCCATTGTTCGCTGGTTAAAAATTCCCAAGCAAACTTAAGCGCATCACGTTTGAAATAGTCACCAAATGAAAAGTTACCTAACATTTCAAAGAATGTATGGTGACGAGCTGTATAGCCGACGTTATCTAAATCGTTATGTTTACCGCCTGCACGTACACATTTTTGTGATGTCGTTGCACGTACATAGTCACGTTTCTCAAGACCTAAAAAACAGTCTTTAAACTGGTTCATCCCAGCATTTGTAAATAATAAAGTTGGGTCGTTGGCAGGAACAAGAGAACTCGACGCGACACGTGTATGCCCTTGCGTTTCAAAGTAGCGCAAAAATGCTTCACGAATTTCAGCAGATGTCATTAAACGAGTACTCACAACCAAGTCACTCCATATTTTCGAATTTGGCTAAAAGCATCACCACAAGTTTGTTTGTTCACAAATCTCGCATGTGACACGGGGCTTATTTTTAAAAAACGCTAAATTGTAACGGAAAAACCCCACCGAACCAACGATTTTAGAGGGAATATCTTACAAAACTGTGATTTGGCTAAAAATCTATATTCAATTAGCCTTGACGTGTTTTACTATATGCCTTCTTTCGTTTCTGGTTTTGTAGATAAGGATAGGTCATGCAACGTATCGCCATTAATGGGTTTGGCCGGATTGGACGTAATGTTTTACGTGCCTGGTTTGAAAGCCCGAAACAATTTCATTTTGAAATCGTGGCGATTAACGATATAGCAGATGTACAGACACTGGTGCATTTATTTAAATATGATTCAACTCATGGTCGTTTTAATGGCAAAGTTGACATAGCTATTGAAAATGAAAAGATTTATTTAAATATTCAATCTAACCAAAGAAATTTGAAAGTTGAAGTTCTTCAGCAAAAACAACCAGAACTTTTACCGTGGGCAAGCTTGCAAATTGATGTTGTACTCGAATGTACAGGCTTGTTCCGTTCTCATGCTGATGCAACACGCCACTTAGAAGCAGGGGCAAAGCGGGTCATTATTGGGGCTGCACCTTTTGACCATGTCGATGCTGCAATTGTTTATGGTGTTAACCATGCCGATGTAAAAGCAACTGATAAAATCATATCTAGTGTGTCATGTACTACGCAGGCTTTGGTGCCATTGGTAAAAATTATTGATGATGCATTTGGTATTGAAACTGCGCTCATGACTGAAATTCATGCAGTAACAGCCGATCAGTCAGTGCTTGATCATGCGCATCGTGATTTACGTCGTGCTAGAGCTTCTGGACAAAATATTATTCCCACTACGTCTAGTGCACTTGGCGCATTAAAACGTGTGATGCCGAAAATGGAAGACCGTATTGATGGTCACTCAATTCGAGTACCTACCATTAATGTGGCTGCAATTGATTTAACTTTTATCGCACAATCTCCAATTACTGTTCATCATATTAATGAATTGTTAATTAAAGCTTCTCAAACAGATTATGCTGAAATTATGGCAGTGACTGATGAGCCTTTAGTTTCAAGCGATTTTAATCATTCACCTTATTCACTTATTGTTGATTTAACTCAAACTATGGTTGTTGGTCATCAAGCTAAAGTATTTGCTTGGTACGATAACGAATGGGGCTATGCAAATCGATTATTAGATTTGTGTGATTCTTTCTAAATTTAAAATAACTTAAGAAAGCTATTCAACAGCTAGAGTCTGTTAATTGGAAACAAGGCGATAGTTCAGATATTAGCCCTTTCTTTAGTCGAAGAACTTTAGTGCGTAACCAAATTGAATAAGGGTAAGGCGTTGAATACTATTGTTTATTATTATTATCTTCTTTTTGACTTTAGAGTTTATTAAGAAAGATTTATGCAAATTGTCAGGTGCATGGCACAAAGTATCATGCTACACTAAGAGAAATCGGGTGTGTTCCCGATTTTTTTATGTGGGGTCGTTCCACGTTGATCAGATTTTAGGCTTGAAATATGACCATTTCAGAGACATGGTTGCTGCCTGACGGGGTAGCAGATGTATTGCCGGAACAGGCGCAAGTCATTGAAAAACTTCGCCGTGAAGCTATAGATTTCCTCTCAGTAAGAGGTTATCAACTGGTATATACACCATTTATCGAATACATCGAATCGTTGTCTTCATTATCAGAATCAAATCAAGACCTGGATTTAGTAACTTTTAAGGTGATTGACCAGCTTTCAGGCCGTTTACTCGGTATCCGTGCTGATATGACACCTCAAGTTGCACGTATTGATGCACATGTAAGACCTGTTGAAGGGGTTGCACGTTACTGTTATGCAGGGACTGTATTACATACAAAACCACAAAATTTCAATGCGACTCGCGCACCTTTACAATTAGGTGCAGAGCTATATGGCCACGATAGTATTGAAGCTGATGTTGAAATGGTCGATGTAATGCTTGGGCTCATTGAAAATGCCTATACATTGCAAGGCGCACATTTAGACTTAGGACATGTAGGGCTATTTCGCAGCTTAGTAAAATATGCCGGACTTTCTAAAAATGAAGAGCATGAGTTATCTGATCTTTATCAAAGAAAAGCATTACCTGAGTTGGCTGAATTTACTCAAAATTTAAATATGGGTTCAGACTTCTATGCACTTGGTCGCTATGCAAGTGATTTAGAAGCATTACAAACTCATTTAAGTACAGATATTTTAAAAGATGTTGAATTTGATGCTGCATTAAATGCACTCAAAACTACACTTGAACAAATTAAAAACCGTTGGCCAGCACTTAATGTTGGAATTGACGTTGTCGAACTTCGCAGTTACCACTATCACACTGGTTTGATGTATGCAGTTTATGCACCGAACCGTGCTGCACCTTTAGCACAAGGTGGCCGTTATGATGGTATTGGTGAACACTTTGGTCGTGCACGTCCTGCTACTGGTTTCAGTTGTGATTTATATGCCTTAGGGGCAAATCAGTTTGCTGAAATTGAAACTGTGGTGGCACCAAAAGGTACTGATGCAGATTTGCTTAAAGCAATTGCAAATGCACGTTCACAAGGCTTACGTGTAGTTCAATTGTTAGGTAATGATAATTTAGGTTCTATTCCTTATGCGACACATCAGCTTGTATCGCAAAACGGTCAATGGAATATTGAAAAGATTTAAACGCCAGCGGTAAGTTTTTTACTGATGGTTTCCAATTTTAACAGCATGATGTAATGAGGCTATTATGGGCAAAAATGTTGTGGTACTTGGTACCCAATGGGGCGACGAAGGTAAAGGTAAAATCGTCGACCTGCTCACAGATCAAGCGGCTGCGGTAGTACGTTATCAAGGCGGACATAACGCAGGTCATACTCTTGTCGTAGGTGGTAAAAAGACTGTATTGCACCTCATTCCATCAGGCATTTTACGTGAAAACGTATTGTGCTTAATTGGCAATGGCGTGGTGCTTTCACCAGCAGCATTAATTGAAGAAATGGGAATTTTGGAAGCTGAAGGTGTTCCAGTTAAAGAACGTCTACGCATTTCTCCAAACTGTCCACTTATTTTGCCTAACCACATTGCTCTTGATCAGGCTCGTGAGAAGAAACGTGGTAACGCTAAAATCGGTACTACAGGTCGTGGTATTGGCCCTGCGTACGAAGACAAAGTAGCTCGCCGTGCAGTGCGTGTTGCTGACCTTGTTCGTGGTGGTGCAGCGTTAGAAGAAAAACTCCAAGAAATGCTTGAGTTACATAACTTCCAATTAACTCAGTTCTACGGCGTAGAAGCAGTTAAATTTGAAGACGTATTGGCTCTTTGCAATGAATGGCGCGAAGTGCTTGCTCCATTAGTGATTGACGTGACTAAAGTGTTACATGACTACCGCAAAGAAGGTAAGCCTGTAATGTTTGAAGGCGCTCAAGGCTCACTTTTAGACATCGATCATGGTACTTATCCGTATGTGACTAGCTCAAATACAACTGCTGGTGGCGTAAGCTCTGGTTCTGGTATGGGTCCTTTACATCTTGACTATGTATTAGGTATTACTAAAGCTTATACAACACGTGTAGGTGCTGGTCCGTTCCCAACAGAATTAGTTTACGATGCAGCAAGTGATTCTGGTGACCCAATTGGTAAACACTTGGGTACTGTAGGTCACGAATTTGGTGCTTCTACTGGTCGTCAACGTCGTTGTGGTTGGTTTGATGCTGAAATCTTACGTCGTTCTGTAGACGTTAACTCACTTTCAGGTATTTGCTTGACTAAACTTGACGTTCTAGACGGTTTAGAAGAAGTAAAAATCTGTGTAGGTTATGAAAACACTGATTCAGGTTGCGTAGGTTCTTCTGATGCGGTTTCTTTTGAATGTTTGAAACCAATTTATGAAACTATGCCAGGTTGGAGCGAGTCAACTGTTGGTTTGACTAGCATTGACCAATTACCTGCAAATGCTTTGGCTTATGTGAAACGTATTGAACAATTAATCGAATGTCCGATTGATATCGTTTCAACTGGTCCAGACCGTGCAGAAACAATTGTTTTACGTCATCCATTCTCTGCTTAATTTGCAAAGATGATAAAAGCCTCCTGAAAAGGGGGCTTTTTTTATATCCGACTAAAGTGCAGTTTCGGTTTTGTCTAATTCAGATTAAAACAGAAATAAAAGTTATGTCATGGATGATGAACTAAAATGAAATTACAACCAACAATTTCAAAAACCATTTTTTATTCTTTCTTATTTGCGATTGGTGGTTCGCCAACGTTGGCTATGTTAGTCATTTATGGTCAAAATTATAATCCTGACTTCTTTATGACAGCCTTCATGAGCCTTTCTGTTCTGATTGCTTGTATCTTAATTCCAGTTGTCCTTATACAAAACAGTTATCTATTATGGAAAAGAACAAGCCCCTCTCTTGAAGAGAAAGTTAAGCCTTTAAGCCATGTCTATCTTGTCTTAAATATAATATGTTTACTGTTCTGGATTTATTTGATGACTTTATCTGCTTGATCGTTACATAAATACTATGATCGTGAAGAAATGAGAGATTCAAAGCTTGTGTGCTATTTCTTATAATAAGTGCAAAAGAATAAACAGTTTTTTTAACGATTTAGGTGAACCATGTTAATGAATAAAAAACTTTTTTTAAGCTTATGTGCTGCTGGTGTCGTAACAATTTCAGGTTGCGCAACAATGGCGGACATGGCAGGTGCAGATACAGCAACCTTAAATGCTCAATCTGCACAAGGTTTTACTAAAATGGTGCAGGAAGCACGTGCTAAAGGGACTTTAGATACAAGTTCAAGTACCTATAGCCGTATTAATTCTGTTTTCAACCGTTTAAAACCTTATGCTGACCAAGTAAATCAAACAGGGCAGCCATTTAGCTGGCAGTTAGCTGTACTGAAATCAGATACTGTTAATGCGTACGTTGCCCCAGGTGGTAAGGTCGTGTTCTACACAGGTATTGTGAATAAGCTAAACCTAACGGATGCTGAAATTGCAGCTGTTATGGGCCACGAGATGACACACGCTTTAGAAGAGCATGCGAAAAGTAAAATTGGTGCTCAGGCTTTAACTGATTTGGCATTAAATATTGGCTTAAGCTATGCAGGTGGCGGTAACGTTAACCAATTAGGAGCGGCTGCTGCACAACTAGGTTCGCAAGTAGGGGTGGGCTTACCATATTCGCGTAGTTTAGAGAGCCGTGCTGACCAAGGCGGCTTAATGTTAATGGCACGTGCGGGTTATAACCCAAATGCTGCTATTACCCTCTGGGAAAAAATGAACAAACTTGAAGGTGCAGGTGGTTCATCTTTCTTGTCTACTCACCCATCTAACGCTCAACGTATTAATGACATGCGTAAAAACTTACCTGCAGCATTAGCTATTTATAATGGCCGTAGATAAGTTTTAAAACTTTAAAGTGAATATAAAAACGGATGCTCAAGCATCCGTTTTTTGTTTTTAAGGGGCAGGATTAGGTTGTTGTATATGAATGGCTTCAATACCTTGTAAAATTTCTGGTGAAAGCTCGATTTCAAAAGCCTGAATATTTTCTTTGAGCTGATCTAAATTGGTCGCACCAATAATTGTGCTTGTCACAAAGAATTGCTGTTTAATAAAAGCTAGAGCTAATTGAGTCAGGCTTAAACCATGCTTTTCAGCGAGCTGTGCATATTGCTCAGTTGCCCATTCACTTTGTGGGTTACTGTAGCGGCTAAAGCGTGGAAATAGAGTAACGCGAGCATTTGCAGGTCGTGCTCCATTTCTGAACTTGCCAGTTAAATAACCAAAAGCAAGAGGAGAGTACGCAAGTAAACCTACTCCTTCATATTTGGCAATCTCAGACATGCCTATTTCATAGGTACGATTAAGCAGACTATATGGGTTTTGTACACTTACAAACTTACTCACACCTAAATTTTCAGCAAGTTGTAGAAACTTCATGGTGCCCCAAGGGGTCTCGTTTGATAAACCAATATAACGGATACGACCTCGATTAATTTCTTTTTGAAGGACAACTAAAGTTTCTTCTAAAGGTGTAGTGTCATAATCATTGTGTGCTTGCTGGTTGCCATAAGCGAGTGTTCCAAAGAAGTTGGTGTGACGTTCTGGCCAGTGTAATTGGTAGAGATCGATATAGTCTGTTTGGAGACGTTTAAGTGAACCATCAATCGCTTGTGAGATATGGCTACTATTGAACTTGGTATGGCCTTCTCGAATATGGGTTCCACCAAAGCCAGGACCTGCAATTTTTGAAGCAAGGAATACTTTGTCGCGCTGACCATGCTGTGCAAACCAATTGCCTAAAATGGTTTCAGTCGCCCCGTATGTTTCCGGTTTAGGAGGTACGGAATACATCTCTGCTGTATCCCAGAAATATAAACCGTGTTCTAAAGCGTAATTGAGCTGTTCGAATGCTTCTTGTTGAGTATTTTGCTCACCAAATGTCATGGTACCTAAGCAAATTTCTGGAAGGTTAATGCCAGTGTGACCAAGTGGTTTAAATTGCATACTGCGAAATCCTTGAGAAATTTTAAGTTAGCCTAACGGAAAATATGTATTCAACTTAAATCATAAAAACAGAATAGTTTGTAAGCTTTGTGTATTAACTCATTGTTGCATATAAAAAAAGCAAACCGAAGTTTGCTCTTTATTAAATAATTACGAGTAATTATTCTTCGTCATCATAGTCTTCATCAGTGACTGGGGTTTCTTCTAGTGAAGTATCAAAAATAAGAATAGCCTTACCATCTGTTTGGATCATACCTTGATCTTCTAAGGTCTTTAATACACGGCCAACCATTTCTCGTGAACACCCGACAATACGTCCGATTTCTTGACGAGTAATACGAATTTGACGACCATTCGGCAAGATCATTGCTTCTGGTTGCGAAGATAAGTCGATTAAGCAACGTGCAATACGACCAGACACATCAATGAATGCAAGGTCAGTCATTTTACGAGTTGTATTTTTTAAACGACGAACAAGTTGCGCGAAAACGGCATAGCTGAGATCTGGATACTGTTTGCTTAGTTCGTGGAAGTTGTCATATGAAATTTCTGCAATTTCACAGACATCACGGGTACGAACTTCAGCTGTACGTTGAGGGTTCGGTTCGAAAAGCCCCATTTCCCCAAAGAAGTCACCAGGATTCAAATATGCCACAACAATTTCACGCTCATCATCTTCACGTAAAATAATTGAAACTGAGCCTTTTAAAATTAAGTATAAAGATTTTGACTCTGTTCCGGCATCAACAATTGTGGTTCGTTTTGGATATCTGTTGATGTGAGCACGCTTTAACAATGCTTTAACGGATTCAGGTAGTTGCCCCGGAGATAAAGCATCTGTGCTGAGTTGTGAAAAATTTGAAGTCATGCTTGATATGTTCCGAATAGGGTAAACAATTCACACAAGCTCGAGATGAGCTATTACACAGAAGAGATGAAATTCCTTATCAACTCATTTTATGTTAGTGTACAAAACAAGGGCCTGTTGACATTTCACAGATGGTTGCGACATAAGACGATTTTTCTAGACGTTACGAAGCAAGAACTATGGAATTTAGTCATACTAAATAAATAGAGCTAAACAACGAAACGCACAAAAAATCTGGTCTTGCGCTGCACCTCAGATGCTTGAATCGCACCTCAGATTTTGGCTGAAATTTAACAAACTTTATTACAAAACTGGACAAAGGATTGCCCTTGTCTGTGTTTTGCGTTTTTATTTGGATTAATTTTTAGCTATTACGCAATCCATAGATGAAATGTCAACAGACCCTGCTTAAATTTATAATTTTTTTTGGGTAGTTGCAATGCAAACAAGTGTACATTGGCTAGAGAATGTTGCTTTTGAAGCGAAATCAGAGAGCGGTCATAGTGTAGTGATGGATGGCTCACCTGAGTATGGTGGTGAAAACCGTGGACCACGTCCTATGGAGTTGATATTAATGGGACTTGGTGGGTGTGCTTCGTTTGATATTGTGACTATTTTAAAGAAATCTCGTCAAGATGTGACGAATGTCGTATGTCAGCTTAAAGCTGAGCGAGCAGATGCGATTCCAGCCGTTTTCACCAAAATTCATTTGCACTTTGTAGTAACAGGTAAAGCTGTAAAAGAAAAACAGGTTGCAAAAGCAGTAGAGCTATCAGCTGAAAAATATTGTTCAGCGAGTAAAATGCTTTCTGATGGTGGCGTAGAAATTACTCACGATTTTGAGATTATTGAAGCTGCATAATTTCATGTGAATGCCTGAAAAAAGAAAAGCTAACAGTCATGTTGGCTTTTTTTATGATAAGAATAATTAAAAATAAAAGGAGAAATGGGGTGAATATCCGTTTAGCTCAATGGGAAGATACTGAGACTATATGCCACTTACTGAAACAAATGGGATATTCGCAGCCTTTAAAAGTAGTTGAGGAACAATTTCAAAGATTAAGTAAAGACCCGAATGCAATTACTTTGGTCGCAGCCGATGATTCGCATGTATATGGAGTTTTATCGCTTTATTTTATTCCACAAATTGCTTTAAAAGGGGACTTTGCCAAAATATGCTATCTATGCGTTGATGAGAATATGCGCAGCAAAGGTGTGGGGCATTTGCTTGTGCAAGAAGCAGAGCGGTTAGCAAGGCAACGTGGCTGTGACCGCATGGAACTGCATTCTGGAATGCAAAGACCTTTGGCACATCAGTTTTACCTAAGAGAAGGCTATGCAGAGGCACCAAAGTACTTTCGTAAACCGTTAAATTATTGAGCTCGGTTTAAAAAAAGCTGAGGATCTACCCGAGCATTGTTAAGACTCATACCCCAATGTAAATGAGGGCCCGTTACACGGCCTGTTTTGCCCACTAAACCTAAAGTTTCTCCTTGGCGGATATGTTGTCCCTTTTCTACTTTTATCGCGCTTAAATGGCAAAACATGCTAATTAAGCCTTGACCGTGATCAATTAATACAGTTTGTCCATTAAAGAAATAATTTCCTGTTTGAACGACTACGCCGTCTGCTGGAGCAATTACTTTCTGACCTACAGGCGCTGGGATATCTAGACCTGAGTGAGGCGCACGTTCTTCCCCATTAAAGAAACGTTTTCTTCCAAACGAGTTGGTAAATTTTCCTGAAGTTGGGCGTATAAATTTGGGTAAACTTTGCCATGAACTTGATGTAAAAGAACTATAAATATCATTTTGTTCTTTCGCTTCTTGAGCATAACGATCTAATTGACTTTGGTTGGGGTTTACGTAGTCTTGATTCGTGACTTTAATTCGTTGCTCAGCATAAGGATAAGACTTAACTTCTATTGGAATAGGAGCTTTATTGGTATTGAGCTGAACACTGCCAAGTGGGGTAGATAACGGAATACCAACTACAGCATAACGTTGATGGCCTTCCTGACTAACTAAAACCGGTTTCTGTTGAAAAGTAACCTGAGTAATATCGGCAGTTAATGGAATGACTGCAATTCCACCGGGTCTTCTTGAGTCTTGAGGAAGCTCGGCAAAACAGTAAAAAGGTATTGATGTAAAAAGCAAAGTAGAAATAAGTTTTTTTATCAACATAGCGACAATAATTTTCTAAAAGAATACTATAAATTATATCAGTAAGCTTTACTTAAAAGTTGTTTTAATTTTTTTTAATGATTTTATTTTAATTTTATTTATTATTTTATATTAATAATTGATGGCTTATTTTATGTGATTGTATTTATTTTGTTTGTATTTTTCTTTTTTATATTTTAAATTATCTAAACTTAAATTTATATTGGGGTTTTTATTAATTCTTACTGTTTTTGTTTGATTTTAAATTTCTTGTTATTTTAAATTTTATTATGAATAATGCTTCTGTAATTAAATTTATAATCATAATTTTAATTATTATATAAAAATTTTAAAGGAACTAATATAATGTTAAATATATCTTATGAAGATCGTTTTACTGAAATATGGAAATATATGCAACGTGGGTTGGTTTATCCTTCACCCCATGCCATTTTTAGTACAGTTTGGCTAAATAAAGAAATTACGCGGGAAAGAATACGACAATTAATGATAGCTGTGCGTCAAGAGGTCAATAAGAATCCAGCACTTTCTAGTAAAAATACAACTTTGGCAATTGGTGTTTCTTTTGATAATTGGGATCTAATTTGTGAAAAAGATAAGTTGTCACGACCAAAGGGAATGCAATTACATTATCCTGAAGAAAAAAATCCAAATGTCTCAGAAGTTTTCTCTGATTCTAATGGGAGTTTTAAAAATTCGGATGGCGACATTTGGTTGCATGTAAAAAGCGATGATGCCGATGCGTGTACAGTATTACAGACATATATTGAGCATTTTTTAGCTTCAGATATTAAAGAAATATTTAGTCAAGTTACTGCTTCACAATCTAAAACAGGTCGCAATGGTAAGGTTTTAGGGTGTCGTTTTTCTGAAAATTTAAATAATCCATCTGATCCAATTTCACTTGCAAAACATACTTTAATTGGTGCAGAAGATATTGATCATTTTGGTGGCTCATACGTTCTATCTCAAAGATTTTTAATTAATTGGGATCAAATCAACATGATGTCAGAAGATCAAATTGAAGATTTGATTGGGCGTAAAACTGACGACACAATTATTCCAGACCGTGATAGCCGTTCGCACATTAAAGCTTCTCGTGTACAAGATGAAAATGGAAATACCACGCCTATTCTGCGTCTAGGTTTACCGTTTGGCCGTGCTGAATCAAATTCAAGTTTTAGAGTGCCAAAATCGGTAACTAAAGCCGATGAAGCAGGAATTTATTTTGCTGGTTTTGCAAAAACTGCTGCCATTTTAGAAGAAGTTATGGCAAGTCAGATTGGTGCAATAGAAGGCTTTATGAATGACCGTCTATTCAATAGCCTTCATTCAGACTTGGGAGGAATATTTTATATTCCAAGTTTAAAAGATTTAGCATTAGATGATGCGCCAGAATATTTAAATGATTTTAGTCGATTAGATAAAGATAACTGGAATTTTTTCCCAGGTATGGATTGGAATCGATTTGATCGCCATTATATGAACAGTTCAGATAATGGTTTGATGTACTATAATCATAGTAATTATCTTTTTAATATGGCAACTGGGTTAAATCCCCATAGTGAATTTTTTAAACCACCTTCTAATCGTATTTTAAGTTTACTTGAAAATACATTTTCTTTATGGCAAGACAACTGGTACTTCAACCGTAAACAAGAAGAAATTGAACGAGGGGTAGATTATTATATTGATGAGTTCGACATCAGTGATAAGCCTGAAAATATTATGGGTTTATCTATTATGCTGCGCAAAGGTTGGGCTATCCGATTAAGTTTGCAGTTATTCTCATCAGAAAACTATGGTTTCCGCGGACGGAAAATTTTATTAAAAAATGGTGAAATGATTCCATATTCAACTGGGCGTGAATGTGAAGGTAAGGTCATTTATGGATCAGATACCTATCGCATTATGCCAGATGAAATTATTGTGGGAGCTATGCCAAATCTGACCTTGGGTGAAGGTCGTTATGTCATGAAGTATTTGTCTGAAGAAGAGCGTCTTCAGGGCTTTTTGCGTAACTTAAGTGAAGCATCGGGGGTTGGGCATGTTATTCCAAATTATAAAAAGGCACTAGATTTAGGTTTAGCTGGTCTACAACAAGAAATTGCGAAACATGCAAGCAATGCCCAGACTCCAGAGAAAAAAGACTTCTATGAAGCTTCGAGATTAGCACTAGTTGGTATTTCTGAATATTTCTTAAATTACTCAAAGCTCGCATTTAAAGTCGCAGACCAGATGCAAAAAGGACAAGAGTTCGAAAGAGATAATTTAATTGCGATTGGTCATCGAATGGAAAAGTTATCGAAAGATAAACCGGACACATTTCTTGAAGCAGTTCAATTTATTTTCACATTGCATAGTTGTTTGCATTTAAATGGTGAGCCAACAGCATTTGGACGTATGGATCAGCTGTTGCAACCTTTCCTTGACAAAGATGCGATTCCGCCTGAAGAAGCACAGGAAATTATCGATGCCTTCTATATCAAGCTAGACGAAAAAGTACAACAGAACCGTATGTTTATGGAAGACCATCAACCTTTTGGTAATCTCGCAATGGGTGGTAGTTCGGGACCTTATCCTCAAGGTGCATCTTTGGGCCAATGGATTCAACAGATTACAGTTGGTGGTACAGTCGCTGATGGTGAAGAAGACTTTTCTAAAACCAAACCAGCTTATAATGAGGTCACAAAATTATTCATTCGTGCGTCAGGCCGTTTACCGTTAAATGCACCGTGTTTGTCTTTAAGAACTCGCAAAGATATTCCTGAAGAAATTTTAGAAGTGGCTGCGCATGCAATTTTATCTGGCGGTGCCCATCCAATTTTATTAAATGATGAAAAACTCATTCCTAGTCTTCATCAAAGTGGAGATGGCGTAGGGGGAGATGCGTTCTCTAATTTGCCAAATTGGAATTCTAAAGTCGATATTCGTTCAGCTCAAAATTATGCTTGTGATGGTTGTTATGAACCTCAGTTCCCTGGTGAAAACTGGTTTTCATTAGGTGGTTTCTCGACATTACAGCCTTTGGAATGTGCATTAAATCAGGGTAGAACAATTTCAAGTGCTGGGCAAAGCTATCTGTTTGGGCAAACTGTTTCACTAAATACGAAACCTGCCGATCAGATAGATAGTTTTGAAGAACTATTAGATCTATACAAACAGCATTTTGAATTGCTCAATCGCAAGGCATTTAATGGGCAAATTCTGGGTTATGGTGCCAATACAGATATTTGTCCATCTCCAATTCTAAATGTTTTGATGGATGATTGTTTGGCTAAAGGTCAGGATTTTTATAGTGGTGGGGCTAAATATAATATTTATGGACCGTGTTATATCTCGCTCAGTAATACCATTAATTCACTATATGCGATTAAGGCAATGGTTTTTGATCCATTAACTGCAGTAACTACATTACCTGAACTCTTAGAGTGCTTGTGTTGTGACTGGGGTTATAAAATGACTGAGCCATTTATTAGTAATTTAGCTGGGCATGCTCGTATTGCTGCACAAGCTGATCGCTATAAGCGTTTACGAGAGATTGCTTTGGCACAACCGCGTTATGGACGAGGAAATTCTGAAGTCGATAAATTAGGCGATCAGATTGTTCAAATGATTGCTGAAATTTCAGTCGAAACATTTAGAAAACCATGGCCACAATTTGCGCAAAGTCTTAAAGGCTTAGCTGAACGTTATGGTTCAGAAGAGCATCCTTTTGGTATTCAGATTCAACCCGGTGTGGGAACTTTTGAAAATCATGTGGAGATGGGGGCATGGAATGGGGCGAGCGCTGATGGTCGTCGTTTAGGTACAACAGTAGCATCAGATTTAAGTCCATCACCAAGTCCAGCAGATTTGGTTGTTGATCATCAAGTGGCTGAATTTAGCCGTGCTTTAAAAGGTTTTGACGGTACGGGTACAAATTTAATGGCCGATGGTGCACCTACAGACTTTAATATTCGTGAAGACTTTGGCGTTAAAGATTTAATCAAGATATTGAGACAATTCAGCCAAGGTGGTTCATCTAATATTTTAACGATCACGGTCGCTAACCCAGAAACATTTACTCAAGCGGTAACATCACCTGAGCAATATAATTTATTAAGAGTACGTACCGGTGGTTGGTCAAACTTCTTTACGTCGGTATTCCCTATCATTCAGGAACAGCATCAGCGTCGTCCAATCTCGACGCCAGATATTCCAAAAGAAAAAACAGAGCAAGCTAAGTGTCCGTTCCATCAATGGCATAATTGATTAGCCATTTTATAAGGCAGTCTCTCAAGTGAGGGACTGCCTTCAATATTTTTAAATTTAACTATGCTAACTATTAAATATATTACGGCTTTAAAATTGCCATTTATGATAAAAATTCAGATGAAATATCAGGTTTTTGTTTTCTCTTAAAAATTATACAAAATATACTTGAAATAGATCACTCATAAACCCATATTATAATGGAGTTTTACTTATTGTTATTTTTATAACATTATGAAAAATATATAAAAATTTATTTGAAATCCGAAAAAGTGTTCCCATCTATTAGACAAGTACAAATTTGTTGTGAGGAATAACAAGAATGCGTTTTGAAAAATTTACAAACCGCTTGCAGCAAGCCCTTTCAGATGCTCAATCTTTAGCGATGGGTAAAGACCATACTGCTATAGCAGGTATTCATATTTTGAGTACCTTATTAGAAGAGCCTTCCAATATTAGCTTGTTGCAACAAGCAGGTGCACGGTTACCTGAACTTAAACAAAAGCTTGAGCAAGCTATAAAAGATGCTCCGACCATTGCGAATCCGACAGGCGATGTCAATTTAAACCCAGAAGCAGTTAAAGCGCTTAACTTGGCAGATCGATATGCGCAAAAAGCGGGTGATGAATTTTTGTCAACTGACTGGGTTTTATTGGGCTTGGCAGAAACTGGCGAAACAAAAAATATTTTAAGTGCCGTAGGTGTCACTCCCGACAGCTTACGCAAAGTAATTGAACATATTCGAGGTAGTGACAAAGTCATGAGTAATAATCACGAAGACCAACGTGACTCACTTAATAAATATACGATTGATTTAACTGAGCGGGCTTTATCTGGAAAACTTGATCCGGTTATTGGGCGTGATGATGAGATTCGCCGTACCATTCAAGTCTTGTCACGTCGTACAAAAAACAACCCTGTACTCATTGGTGAGCCGGGTGTTGGTAAAACCGCTATTGTTGAAGGTTTAGCACAGCGTATTGTGAATGGCGAAGTGCCAGAGGGTTTAAAGAATAAACGTGTTTTATCCCTCGACTTAGGTTCATTACTTGCTGGTGCGAAGTATCGTGGTGAGTTTGAAGAACGCTTAAAAGCAGTTTTAAAAGATTTGGCAAAACACGAAGGCGAAATCATCCTGTTTATTGATGAGCTACATACGCTTGTAGGCGCAGGTAAAGGCGATGGCGCGATGGATGCAGGAAACATGTTGAAACCTGCATTGGCTCGTGGTGAATTGCGCTGTGTAGGTGCAACAACCCTAGATGAATACCGCCAATACATTGAAAAAGATGCAGCTTTAGAGCGTCGTTTCCAAAAAGTATTGGTTGATGAGCCAAGTGTAGAAGATACCATTGCGATTTTACGTGGTCTAAAAGAGAAATATGCTACTCACCATGGTGTGCAAATTTTAGACTCAGCGATTATTGCTGCGGCGAAAATGTCTCATCGTTATATTACAGACCGTCAATTACCAGACAAGGCAATTGATTTGATCGATGAAGCAGCTTCTCGTATCAAAATGGAGATTGACTCTAAACCTGAAGCACTTGATAAACTTGATCGCCGTTTAATCCAGTTAAAAATGCAATTGGAAGCGGTGAAAAAAGATGAAGATGTAGGCAGTAAAGCCGAAGTTACTCATCTTGAAAAACAGATCGCTGAAGTTCAGAAAGAATATAACGATCTCGAAGAAGTATGGAAATCTGAAAAAACTTTGGTCGAAGGTACCAAACAGGCTCAGGTTGAACTTGATAAAGCGCGTATTGCTTTTGAAAAAGCTCAGCGTGAAGGTGATTTGGCTGAAGCAGCACGTTTGCAATATGGTGTAATTCCAGAGCTTCAAAAACAACTTGAGCAAGACGAAGTTGCTGAAGAAAACGAAGAGCCAAAACTTATTCGTACTAAAGTGACTGAAAACGAAATTGCTGAAGTCGTTAGTGCTGCAACGGGTATTCCAGTCGCTAAAATGATGCAAGGTGAGCGTGAAAAACTCCTTCATATGGAAGAGTTCTTGCATGACCGTGTTGTAGGGCAAGATGAAGCAGTTGTTGCGGTATCAAATGCAGTTCGTCGTTCACGTGCAGGTTTATCTGACCCGAATCGTCCTAGCGGATCATTCTTGTTCTTGGGACCAACGGGTGTTGGTAAAACTGAGTTGACTAAAGCTTTAGCGAACTTCTTGTTTGATAGTGATGATGCCATGATACGTATCGACATGAGTGAATTCATGGAAAAACACTCTGTTAGCCGTTTAGTTGGTGCGCCTCCAGGGTATGTGGGTTATGAAGAAGGCGGTGTTTTAACTGAAGCTGTTCGCCGTAAACCATATAGTGTGGTGTTGTTTGATGAGGTTGAAAAAGCGCATCCAGATGTTTTCAATATCTTGCTACAAGTATTGGATGACGGACGCTTAACCGATTCACAAGGTCGAGTAGTGGACTTTAAAAACACGGTTATTGTGATGACATCGAACTTGGGTTCACAAGATGTACGTGAGCTTGGCGAAGGTGCAACTGATGATGAAGTGCGTACAGTCGTGATGAATGCGGTAAGTCAGCATTTCCGTCCGGAATTTATTAACCGGATTGATGAGCTTGTGATTTTCCATTCACTCAAAAAAGCACAGATTCGTGGTATTGCGGATATTCAGTTAGATCGTTTACGTTCACGTCTTGTTGATCGCGATATGAGCCTAACTGTAGATGACAGCGCATTTGACTTATTGATTGATGCTGGTTTCGATCCTGTATACGGAGCACGTCCATTAAAACGTGCAATTCAACAACAGGTTGAAAACACATTGGCTCAAAAAATCTTGTCAGGTGAGTTTGTTGCAGGCGATACCATTTTAGTTAAAGGTGATCATGGTCACTTGGTCTTTGATAAAATGAAACTCAGCTAAGTTTTTTCTGCTAAAACCGAAAAGAGAATATGGAAACATATTCTCTTTTTTTTATATTTAAATTTTAGGCTGATTTGAAGATACAAGCGTAATAATTGAGTTGGCTACTTTTTGCGTGAGTGTTTTAAGTTTTTGTTCGGCATGACCTGATAAAAAATAAGGATAATGATAAATACGCCCTTGGTAAGAAATGCAGATAAAAAAGGTACCTACAGGTTTTTCAGTAGTTTCACTACCACCATGTTTGAGTAAACCTGTACAACTTACAATAATATCAGCTTGGTCAAATAGGGTTTGACCCAGCTTACACATTTCTTCTGTAACCTGTGGTGATTCTGCCGTGTACATATCGATTAACTTTGGATCGACTTTTAAAATACTAATTTTAATGCTGGGGTCATAACTGACCAAACCGCCCAGTAAAATATCAGCACCACTATTTTTATGAATCGAAAACTGGCTGGTTAAGTAGCCCGAGCTAGCACTTTCAATAAATGCGACTTTAAGTTGGAGATCCTCTAGTAATTGGCAGCACTGCTGAAGCATTATTTCACCTCACATGGTGTGTATTTATAAATAAAATCAAATACAAATAAATTATAAAATCACAGTAAGTGATTTAGGAGAATGGTTCAAGTCTGAGATAACAATCTATAAAACAACTTGAATATTCACAAAAAGCCTGTGAAGAGTTTCCGGTTTTAAAATGATCAATGCTAATTATCGGGAAGTTTCTTTATAACATTGCGACAAGGTTAAAAAGTTGCTAGTTTGATTCGATATAACGAACAATAACAATTTTAGGAAGTAGCTAATGAATAATAAACAAGGGTATATGCTGGGAATTTTGAGTGGTGTATTTGTATCGTTATCAAATACATGGGCAGCACAACCAATGACGGAAAGTGCGCTTTCAACTCAAACAGGAGCGGTCACTACATCTTTACCCGTCATTATTGCTAAAGCTCAAGATGATGCCAAGAAACCTGAAACAGAACAGCATCAAGCTCGTAAAGAATTAGGAGATAATTATTTACAAGAAGTTCGCTGGAACTCATTACGATCGAGTGTGTTATCACCTTATCAAGAACAAAAACAAAATCAGGTGATAGATATTAAAGAAAAGAAAAAATTAGAAATGGTTGCGCTACCAGATAGAGCGGACCGTTTTACACGTTATGAGTTTGAACCGAAAAATGTACATGGCGAAGTTATCATTACCGTAAAGTAATGATAACTTTCTACCAAATTTATATTAGTTCAATCCTAAATGCTGAATTTTCCATGCACGGTGGATTTTTTGATTACGTTTAAAATCAAGTCCGATCGTTTCAGACGTAATTTCTTCAACGTCGTATAGCGCTTCAATCTCTTCATCCATTTCAAAGCCACGGTAGTTATTTGAGAAGTAAAGCGTACCTTCACTTGTTAAACGGTTCATTGCACGTTTAATAAGAGAAACATGATCGCGTTGTACGTCGAAAGTACCGTAGAACTTTTTAGAGTTAGAGAAGGTAGGTGGGTCAATAAAGATAAGGTCGTATTGTTCGTGACCTTCTTTTAGCCACTCAAAACAGTCACTTGCAAAGAACATGTGTTGTTCATCTGCATGATCTACAGTTAAACCATTTAAAACGAAGTTTTCTTTTGACCAGCTCAAGTACGTGTTCGATAAGTCGACACTTGTAGTACTTGCAGCACCGCCTAAAGCCGCATGTAAGCTGGCTGTAGAGGTATAACTATATAAGTTCAGGAAGTGTTTACCACGAGCTTCTTGCGCAATACGTAAACGCATTTGACGGTGGTCAAGGAATAAACCTGTATCAAGATAGTCAGTCAGGTTTACTAAAATTTTAGCTTTACCTTCTTGAACGATAAAACGTTTTGAAGCTGTACTTTGTTTCGTATATTGATTGGTACCTGTTTGACGAGCACGCGTTTTAATAAAGATCGCATCGCGGTTTAAACCGGTAACAGCACGAATTACAGCAAGAGCTAAATTAAAACGTTTTTTTGCTTTCTCAGGATCGATTGTTTTTGGTGGTGCATATTCCTGAACATGTAAGCGATCGCCATATAAATCTACAGCGACATTAAAGTCAGGTAAGTCGGCATCATATAAACGTAAGCAATAGATATTTTCTTTGGTAGCCCATTTTTTTAAGGCAGTCATATTTTTTTGCAAACGGTTCGCAAAGTCTTGAGCTTCTTCCATTTCAACTGGTTGAGCTTGCCAAGTTGCTAAGAATGGCTGTGTTACTTTTTCTGGTTTAATTGCACCGAAACGAATGTAAATTGGTAACTTACCATTCATTAAACGTAAAGTTTCAGGCGCTTCAAAAGCTAAAACGTCTGCTTGTTCAATTTGAGCTGCAATAATAGCTGCATATTGATTTGGGAAATGTTTTTGTAAAAGTGCAGATAGACCTAAATAAAGAGAGCGGTTTGATGCTTTATCACCTAAACGTTCGCCATATGGAGGGTTGGTTACAATAAAAGCTGTTTTCTTTTCAGCGGCAAAATCTGGCCAGTCAGCTAAAGTACGTTCTTCAATTTGGATTTGGCCTAGTAATTTTTCAAAGCCTGCCGCAATAATGTTTTCGCGTGTTGCTTTTACAGCTTCCCAGTCTGCATCAAACGCATAAAACTTAGGTAGTGGCTGCTCAAGAGCTTTTTCATGACGCTCTGCTGCTTCAGCTTTGAGTGAAAGCCAAAGTTCACGGTCATGACCATGCCAACCATTAAAGCCAAAACGGCGAACAAGACCAGGTGCGCGGTCAGTTAAAATCATTAATGCTTCAATGATAAATGTACCTGAACCACACATCGGGTCGAAGACAAGCTCTGGATTACGTTCTTTAAGCTTGGCTTTTTGTAAAATTGCAGCAGCTAGGTTCTCTTTAATCGGTGCATCCGTCATATAACGGCGGTAGCCGCGTTTATGTAATGAGTCACCAGATAAATCTAGGCAATAAGTATGTTCAGTTTTACCTGCAAGCACATATAACGTAATTTCTGGCTGTTTAGTATCAATACTTGGGCGACGGCCTACAGCTTCCATAAAGGAATCAACCACACCATCTTTTGCTCTAAGCGTTGCAAATTGGGTATTAACTTTAATTTCACGCTCTGCATGTAAGCGAATAGCGAAGGTACTTTGTGGTGCAAAAATAAGTGACCAGTCAAAGCTCATTGCACCTTCGTAAAGCTCTTCTGCTACATCACGTGCATCATGAGTGTGTTCAAGTTCATAAGTATGAATTGGAAGTAAAACACGAGAAGCGAGACGTGACCACATACAAATGCGATAAGCATGCTCAAGCGTCCCTTCAATGATTAAACGTCCAGCTTTACGTTCTGTCACTTTGGTGCCAAGCTGTTCTATTTCTTCTTGTAAGAGGGTTTCTAAACCATCAGCACAAGTAATCCAATAGTGGTTTAAACGTAAAGAGGTATTCATAAACTCGATTGACCAAAACATATAAATATTAACGATGCAAAGTTTAACTTATTTTGATGTGTAAAGGTTTTTAAATTATTGCAACCTATCACTTGGCAACCAATAAACTGATATTTAAAGCTTAAAAAACAAAAATTGGTATGTATTTTGCTAAATCTCTATGAGTAAAACTTATTTAATAAATGGTTTTTAACCAATTTTATGATTTAAAAAGCATAGGGGAATATAAATGAAAGATATGATGGGGAATGGTTTTGTAACCAATGCAGAAGCTTTTTCAGTGTCCACACAAATATATGTACGTATGCGTAGGGTCACGGGGCGGGTCATAGATGCATTGTATGTGGTCCAAAATAAAGATTATGCAAAGTATGTAATGGCGCTAGCCTTGGAAACAGATGATGATGAACTAAAACGCTATGTTGAGCGATTAAATTCATTGACTGACTCAATACCAGAGCTTCCTCAAAAACAAATCACCGCCAATATTCAAGTGAGCGAAGAAACAGAAATCACGGCTGAAGACATTTATCGGGCACAAGTTCCACATCATTATATTGGTGCTTTAAGGTAATCTTGGCATGGCCCTAAATTTTCTGGTCAATTTAGGGTCTTATTCTGTAAAGTTCTTCTGCGAAAAAGCTGGAATTCAGCTACACTATGCACGTTTTCGCGATTCGACCCATAGGAATCCATTATGCATATTGCAGCGTTGCATCAACCGAGCCAGGTTCAGCTCAATCAAGACGGAAATTTAAAACATTTTTTAACGATTGAGGGCCTTTCAAAAGAAAACCTCACTAAGATTTTAGATACCGCGCAAAGCTTTTTAGACGATAATAATAATTTAATCAACCGCCCGCTTTTAGAAGGACGGACGGTGATGAATCTCTTCTTTGAAAATTCGACTCGTACCCGTACTACTTTTGAAGCAGCAGCAAAGCGTTTGTCTGCCAATGTATTGAACATTGATATTGCACGTTCAAGCACATCTAAAGGTGAAACTTTACGAGATACGCTTTGGAACCTTGAAGCAATGGCTGCAGATATATTTGTAGTCCGCCATTCATCTTCGGGTGCTGCACATTTCATTGCTAAAGATGTATGTCCAAAAGTCGCAATTATTAATGCTGGAGATGGGCGTCATGCTCATCCAACGCAAGCGATGCTTGATATGCTCACGATTCGCCGTGAAACTAAAAAACCATTTGAAGACTTGAGTGTTGCCATTATTGGTGACATTAAACACTCTCGCGTAGCGCGTTCAGATGTGGCTGCACTTCAAACTCTCGGCTGTAAAGATATTCGTGTGATTGCTCCGAATACTTTATTGCCTGTTGGTTTTTCAGAATATGGTGAGCATGTTCGTTTGTTTAATAACATGGACGAAGGCATTACTGGTTGTGATGTGATTATTGCTTTACGTATTCAAAATGAACGTATTGATTCACCAGCGTTATCTTCGCAATCGGAATTTTACAGAATGTATGGCTTAAACAAAGAGCGCCTTAGTTTAGCTAAACCGGACTGTATTGTTATGCATCCTGGTCCAATGAACCGTGGTGTAGAAATTGATTCGAGTATTGCCGATGGTGAACAGTCTGTGATTTTAAAACAAGTCACTAACGGTATTGCAGTTCGTATGGCTGTACTGGCGTTGTCTATGCAAGGGCAACTTCAAGAACAAGGTTTAATTGAAGCGATTGCGTTGTAAGGATGGATCACATGAGTATTGTAAAAATTGAAAATGTACGTGTGTTAGACCCAATCCAAAAAACAGACAGCGTACAAACTGTATATATTCAAGACGGTAAGTTGATTGCTCCAGTTGAACAGGTTGAACAAATCATTGATGGTCAAGGCAAATGGTTAATGCCAACCATGGTTGATTTGTGTGCACGTCTGCGTGAACCAGGTCAGCAACAGCATGGTACGCTTAAATCTGAAGGGAAGGCTGCACGTGCTAATGGTATTTTGCATGTCATTACCCCACCAGACTCAAAGCCAATTGTTCAAGACAATGGTGCCCTCATTCATGGCTTGGTTGAAAAAGCTTGGCTTGATGGTGGTATTCACATGCATATCATTGGTGCTCAGACTCAAGGCTTAAATGGTAAGCAACCAGCAAATATGGCAGGCCTTAAAAAGGGTGGTTGTACTGCTGTATCAAATGCGAATGCTGCTTTTGAAAATGATGATGTTGTTGTACGTACATTAGAGTATGCCGCTGGTCTTGGTTTAACAGTCGTGTTCTATGCTGAAGAACCGCAACTTGCTAAAGATGGCTGCGCTCATGAAGGTTTTATCGCATCGCGTCAAGGTTTGCCGATGATTCCTGCAATTGCTGAAACTGTAGCGATTGCAAAATACCTGCTTATGATTGAAGCAACAGGTGTTAAAGCTCACTTCGGTTTGTTGTCTTGCGGTGCGTCGGTTGAATTAATTCGTGCAGCAAAAGCAAAAGGTTTACCTGTCACTGCCGATGTAGCAATGCATCAGTTGCATTTAACAGAACAATTAACTGATGGCTTCAATTCACTTGCACATGTTCGTCCACCATTACGTTCTGAGCAAGATAAAGAACT
This sequence comes from Acinetobacter nosocomialis, assembly GCA_025736915.1. Lineage (GTDB taxonomy): Bacteria > Pseudomonadota > Gammaproteobacteria > Pseudomonadales > Moraxellaceae > Acinetobacter > Acinetobacter nosocomialis_A. The sequence continues at coordinate 3,237,178 of CP107049.1, forward strand.
TTTACGCCAAGGTTTAAAACAAGGGGTCATTGATGCAATTTGTACACATCATGAACCTTTAAGCAGTTCAGCGAAAATGGCACCATTTGCTGAAACTCAACCGGGTATTAGTGCATTTGATACTTATGTAGCTTTAGGTATTCAGCTTATTAATGAAGGTTTGTTTGAGCCGCTTGAGTGGGTTACTAAAGTAACAAGTGCTCCTGCACAGGTAGCAAACATGACTGCGCGTTGGCAAGCTGAAGCAGGGTGGGTGTTAGTCGATCCTGAATTAAGCTGGACCTTAAGCAAAGACACTATTTTATCGCAAGGGAAAAATACGCCATTACTAGGTCAAAACCTTACTGGTAAAGTATTACAGACTTTTGCTATATAGTTTCTAACAGCTAAAAGCTTATTCAAAATATAAACAGGCAGATCATAATGATCTGCCTATTTTGTAAATACTCGATGGAAAATTGTATATAAATTATTTAAAAGACAACAAAAGATTTCGAGCGCATTAGAATAAAAAACTATCAGCAAATAGAAGTATTTGAATAATCAAAAGTTGCTGGTTACGACTTATAAGATTCGGGAGAATAACCAATGTCGATAAACCCTATAGAACTGCTTAAAGAAAAAGTATCATCAACAATATTAAACAACCAAGATGGATTCTTGGGCGACAAAACAAATGCTTTATCTAAATTTTATCCAATCTTACTTTCATTATTAGCTGCTAAACCTGATCTTATTGGACAATTGAAAAACAGTGTGGCTCCATCATTATCAGATCTTTTTTCTCATAATGACCAAATTAAAAATACTGTACTGACTCATTTAAGTGGTACTGCGCCATCTGCTGAGATTGAAAGTACACTTAATAGTGCAATCAAACCTAGTCTTAATACGATTTCTGATATCGCTGGAAGTGATCAACAAAGCATTGTGAACTATTTACGTCAGCATGCTGAAACGATTCGCTCATATTTGCCGGGGTGGGCAGTTGGGCTTTTGGCACCATTAGGTATTGGTGCGGGTTTATCATCAGTAACTTCATCAACAGCACCTCCACTTGCAGCAGCAACGGAAACGACTGGTAAATCTCGTGGTTTCTTACCAATTATTGCGCTTATTATCCTTGGGTTATTAATTGCGTGGTTATGGCGCTCTTGCCATCATAAAGAGGCGACACCTGTACCTGAAACTGCTCCTGCAAGTGGTGTAGCGGCCGCAGCTGCTGCACCTGCTACCTTAACTTTAAATACAGATGATAAAGGGGCTGTGAGTCAATGTCAGGCAGGCATTGGTGATCAGGGCTTCTTGGCAACTTTGCAAACCCAAGTTAAAAAAGTTCTTTCAGCGACTAAAGACTGTAACGTCGATACTAGCCAAACTTATGCTGCTGCATTTACCGATAAAGATGCATTAGCGGGTGTACTCGGCGCATTAAAAGGTGTTCCTAATGCGTCTTTAGAGTGGGTAGGCGACAAAATCACATTGAAAGCGGGTGATGCTGCAGCTTTAGAAGCTTTAACTGCAAAAGTAAAAGCACTCGTTCCTCATACTGAGGTTGTTTCAACTGCACCACAAACAGCTGAGCAATCTGTAAGTAATAGCTTAACTGCTTCACAAACTGCTTTAGGCTCAATTGACCCGAACAATGTAGATGTAAATGCTTTGGTTAAAGCGCTTAACCTACAAATTATTAACTTTGCGAGTGGTTCAAGTGAAATTCCTGCAGATAACAAAGCCATTCTTGACCAAGCTGCAACACTGTTAAATAAAGTGACTAGTGTGAAATTAAACGTAGGTGGCCACACTGACTCAACAGGTAATGCTGCTGCCAATAAAGCCCTTTCTCAACGCCGTGCACAAGCTGTTGTAGATTACTTGGTTTCTAAAGGAGTAGATGCATCTAAACTTGTTGCCGAAGGCCATGGTTCAGAAAACCCTGTTGCAGAAAACACAACTGAAGAAGGACGCTTTAAGAACCGTCGTATTGAGTTTTCAGTAGCGCAATAATCAACAGATTCATAAAAAATTTTGATTTTATTGAATTCTGATTTGAAAAAAGCTTCTCATTTTGAGAAGCTTTTTTTATAGAGATCAATATTGTTGGGTTGACATGAAAATCAGTTTGTTAGGAAGTGGCCGTGTTGCTTTTCATTTGGCAAAGGCACTTTTGGCTAAGGGACATAACATCGTACAAGTCTATGCACGTGATTTTGAGAAAACCCAAAAGTTTGCAGAGCAAATTCAAGCGAAAGCATGTCAGTCTCTTCAAGAGTTTCAACCAGGTGATTTAATTATTCTAGCTGTTTCAGACAGTGCTATTACTGAACTTGCAACGCAGGCACATGAGTTATTTGCCGAAACGCTTATGGTTCACACTTCAGGTAGTACCAATATTGAAGTTATTAGTAATATTCATAAAAAAGCAGGAGTGTTTTACCCTTTGCAAACTTTCAGTCTTGAAAGAGACGTTGATTGGCAAGCCACACCATTATTTGTAGAGGCGACCAATAACGATGATTTAGTAATACTTTCTGATTTAGCAAATAGCCTAAGTAATCGAGTATATCAATACACTTCAAAACAACGTTTAACTTTACATTTAGCGGCTGTGTTTGCTTGTAATTTTAGTAACTACTGTTTTGATATGGCTAAACAGATTGTGGATGCAGAACAAGTCGACTTTAGCTTGCTTTATCCATTAATTGTGGAAACAGCAAAAAAAGCCTCTGAAAATGATCCGAAACAAATGCAAACTGGACCTGCGGTAAGGGGAGACCAGAATATCTTGGCAATGCATCAGAGGTTATTAGCCCAAGCAGAACGGGATGATTTAAAACAGGTCTATCAACTTTTAAGTGATGGCATCGTGAAGCGCCATCACTCAGTTTAAAGCTTATTTAAAATTAAGGTTCGCCGTTATTTCCCCATTTCAAGAAACCCGCACGTTGATTTAAACGTTCAAAATATTGGTCGACATGTTTAAGTGTTGGATGGTCAAAAGGAGTGGCCTTCCAGCGCTGTACAGATAGACCAATTGGAATATCCGCTAGAGTGAACTCAGTACCTGCAACATAGGCTTGAGTTTTTGCAAGTTGTTGATCGAGAATCTGCATATGACGATTCCAATTATCAATACCTTGTTGTAATAAGTTTGGATCTTGATGATCTGGAGAATGTCTAAGTAGAGACATAATCGTATAGGTCCAGCTGTTATTTAGCTCGATCGCTTGCCAATCAATCCACTGGTCAACAAAGAACCTTTCTTTTGCTTGAGTAGGGTAAAGTTTATGCTCTTTATCGTAAGCATTGGCGAGATAACGGATAATACTGTTGGACTGCCAAAGGACTAAATCGCCATCTAAAACAACAGGAATTTGACCATTTGGGTTTAATTGCAAATATTCTGGTGACTGTGCAGAACGAAAGCCTCGACCCCAGTCTTCTCTTTCATATTCAAGATTTAATTCTTCACACAGCCATAAGACTTTGCGAACGTTAATTGAGTTATCGCGTCCTAAAATTTTTAACATATTGTTTTCTGACTTTTCGTGAATTTCAGTAAATTGAATGTAATACAGATTCTTTGGTTTTTTAAGATTTAATATTAAAAAAGATACCAGAACAAATACTAGCTATAAGAGCATAATTTTTTTGATATTTATTATTCTTTTGGGGTGAAAATATACAGACAGTTTTGTATAGTAAATGTTAAAATAATGTATTGAAAATGAAAATATAAATTTTGAATGTATCTTAATTTTACAATTGATGATCAAGACAAGATCATAGGGGAAGGCGTAATCCAAGTAGGTTGGTTTCTGGTAGATGATAAGTCTGCATTACTTTATGAACCACCTTACCGAATGCGTTCAAAATCTGAAACCAAACATGCTAAGTCAGCGAGTCGCTGTCCTGCGGTATTACAACTTGAAAGTCGCTACTTCGTGGTGAATTGTCCTTTTGATTTTCATTTAAGATTCGCCCGAGATGCAAACGGAAAACCGACTTTAGTTAATGTATTAGGCGACCAGTCACCTGTTCGAGCCAATAAATTACGTGAGTTGCTAACGTTGGTAAATGAAAATGAATGGCGGACACCCCAAGTGCCAATTCTTCAACTTAGATTACCTTACTGTTTTATAGCTGATGAAGTCGTGTATTTAACTCAACTCGATGCATTTGCACATTATCGTAAAAATCCTTTACCTGGAACTATTTTTGGTGGACGTTTCCCAATTCATATTTGGCCTAGACCATTAATGTGGGCGTTTGAATGGCACGACACATCAAAGGATTTAATATTAAAACGTGGTGATCCTTTATTTTACTGTCAGTTTGATGGTTTTGATCCATCACGATCAGTTAAGTTAATTCAAGCAGAAAAAACTCCTGAGCTTATGCATTATATTGAACAAATATCTGGTGTTGTCAATTATATGAATCAGACATTTAGTTTGTTTAATGAAGTAGAGAAAATAAGGCCAAATAGACTTTTATATAATGATAAATAAAATTTTAATATAAAGTGAGTTGAAATATTAATTTTTAAGAATAGAGGGGTAATTAACAATATATTAAAATGTATATTTATTTGAATGTGTGAATTTATTTTTATGGAATGAATTTTAATAGTGGATTTTATAATAAATAGGAGGTGTTAAATTTTACTATTTGATTGTAATTGATTTATTGGTATATGAGTGAATTGTTTGATGAAAAACCTAAACTTTAAGAGTTTGTACTTGTTATTTGTAATTTTTTACTCAGTAGGGGTCCTTTATTGGGTAATAAGTAATAAGAGTTTTTATGGAATAAGATTTTTATCCATATGGTCTATTGTGATGATATGGATTGTAAATTTAAATTCAATTTTTTTAAATTATAAAGTAACTTTTTTTAAAAAATTTAATTCTTCTGTGGAAATAAAATTTAAACTTTTTTTAATAGTATTTTTTTTAGCTCCTTTGGTTACAGGGCTTCCTGAGAAAATATCAATTTTATTTTTTTATAATATTGAGGAAAGTTATAGAAAATCAGAAACACATAAAGTTGAAGTTGCAGGTTATTTTAAAACAGGAACCTCTAAACAAGGAGGAGATATTTGGGCTTATGCTGAGGATAGAGATGATAAAAGAATAAATTATGTAATAGTATGCAACTTAATATCTAGGGTTAAGTGTGATTTAGGTGGTTTAAAAGGAGAGAAAGCAATTATTAAATTAAAACAAGAGAATATCTATCCGTTAAAAAATATGAGTGTAGTTTATAAATTTGAAAGTAAAAATCTAAATATTGGGGAAAATGAATTAATGAAATTATATAAGGAAAATAAAAAATTTATTTTTTATTTTTTATTTTTTATTTATATTCCATCAATTTGTTTTTGTTTAATGTTTTTGAAGTTTTTTAAATAAGGGGTGATTCGTGAGTAATTTAGATAAACTTATTAAAGAGGATTATAGTACGATTGATTCATTAAGAGTACTATATGTAAGTGGTGCAAATAATCTGTGGGCAACAATTAAATCTGGTAATAAGCTTCAAGATGTAAAAAAACAGGCAATACAAGATGATATTATAACTGATAAAGAGAAAATAGATATAGGAAAAGCTGAGACTGATTTTTACTATAATATGGGGGCATTAGCAAATGATTTTATGGATTTTTTAAAAATCACAGGTATTACTCAATTGGGTATAGATTTAAGAAATTCGTACAAAAATATTTATGAGTTTTCAGACGGGTTAAATGGTGATGAAGATGAGCCACGTCCTCACTTTGATGTAGCCCAATTTATAGGAGCAATATCCGATTCATCTGCAGTGTTAGAGACAGTTGTTGGATTAAATAAAAGCTATGCAGTTTTAGAAAGAGTATTTGGCTTAGTTAGTGATGTATTAGGAGTAGTGAATAATGCAATAACAGATAGAAATGGTGAGTCTAAAGTTGTTGTTTATTTAGATGGTGGTAAACAAAATAATATAAATATATCTGATGTAAATATAGATTTTAGTCAAATTGTAGATGTGGCTGAAGAGCATTTATTGTTGCTTGCTAAAGATGTTTTAAATATTATACCGGGACCAACAAGTTTAATAGTGGATCCTTGGTTAAAAGAAATGTCACTTGATAGTGGTCAAACATTTATTGGTGATGAAAAGAATATAATTAGAGCAGATAATTATACTGGTGATAAAAAAAATAATATTGCGTATGGCTTAGGTGGTAATGATTATTTGTCTGGACAGGAAGGTGATGATTACCTTAATGGAGGTAAAGGTAATGATATCTTGGATGGGGGAGAAGGTGATGATATTCTTGTTGATGAGATAGGTAATGATATCTATATTTTTAATGGGAACTTTGGTCATGATACTATCTATGATTTAGATAATAATGGTCAAATAAAAATAGATGGCGTTGCTCTTACTGTTGGTGAAAAAGTTAATAACAAATTATGGAAGAGTGCTGATGGAAAATTCTTAATCGTTTTATCTGAAGATTTTGATGGAGTAACTATAACACAAAAAATAGTAATTAGTAATGAAAATGACAATAATAGAATAACTATAAAGTATTTTAATAATGGAGTATTAGGTCTTTCATTGGGTGATTTAGAGGATAATAGTAATCCTCCATCCGATACTTCGATTTATACCTTTGGAACAGATGGTAATAATATTATTTTTGATGAACGTTATGTGGCGAGCTTTGGAGGAAATGACTTTATTCATTCTACTAATGAAAATGCTGTCATTATTGCCGGTGATGGTAATGACTTAATTTCTACAGGCCAAGGGGATGATGTTATTTATGCTGGAGTAACTACATCAGAACAAGATGATAATATTATATTTTCTGGAATTGGTAGAGATCAGGTTTATGGAGGAAGTGGTAATGATATTATTATGACTTCAAATAGACTGGATGCTTTAAAAGAATCATTATTAAATCAAATTGGAAGTGCAGATGTAGGTAGTACGGATTTTACTAAAGAATATAATATTTTAAACTTTAATTTTGAAATGGATTTAGATGAGACTAATAGATTTTCATATTATATAAAAAATGACTTATCGCAAATTACAGAACAAATTCTTCCTATTTTTGATATTTATTATACAGGACAAAAGGGGAAGTACTATTTTTATAATCTTGTAGAAGCTTTAAATTATGGCCATGGATATGCAGGAAGTGATATTGCTTATGGTGGTTTAGGAAATGACATTATTTTGGGTTCCTCTGATAAAGACTTTTTATATGGTGGGGACGGAGATGATGCTATTTATGGAATGGATGGTGGTGATTATCTATATGGAGGAGAGAATAACGATATCGTATATGGGGGGGATGGGAGTGATGATCTTACTGGTGGCAATGGAAATGATAATCTTGTTGGCGGGCTCGAACGAGATATCATCTATGGCGGTGAAGGTGATGACAACATTCAAGGTGATTTAGAGGATTTTAGATATATATCTGCTCCACCAATTGAATCTACTAATTATAACCGTTTCGGTAATGACTTGGTTTATGGGGGTGCAGGAAACGACAAGATCTGGGGAAATCTAGGCAATGATGAAATTTATGGGGATGATGGCGATGATGAAATTTCGGGAGATCATCTAACCTTAGATGGGAATTATCATGGAGATGACAAGTTATTTGGAGGGAATGGGGATGATAAACTATGGGGAGATGGTGGAAAAGATATAATTGAAGGTGGAAAAGGGAATGATAAAATTTCAGGAGATAATATTTCATTAGATGGCGCATATCATAATGAAGATACTTTATATGGGGGAGATGGCGAGGATACTATTTGGGGGCAAGGTGATGGAGATTATATTTATGGTGGGAGAGATAATGATGTAATTGCAGGAGATGATTCAGGTTTAGATGGACAATATCATGGTGATGATAATATTTATGGGGGTGAAGGTAATGATGAGATTAATGGGGATGGTGGTAATGATCAAATCTATGGGGATGACGGTAATGATAGAATCTCAGGAGATAATTCAGCTTTAGATCATCAATATCATGGAAATGATCAAATCTATGGCGGTTTAGGAGATGATCTTCTATGGGGAAATGGCAGTTCAGATACTATTTATGGAGGAGTTGGTAGTGACTATATAGAAGGAGATAATAGTCAGTTAAATGCTCAATATCATGGTGATGATACGCTTTATGGTGATGCTGGGAATGATAGTATTCGTGGTGATGGAGGTTCAGATATATTATATGGTGGTGATGGAGATGATTATCTGGTAGGTGATGGTACTAATAATCATACATTCGACGGTAATGATCAACTTTATGGAGGCAAAGGAAATGATCAATTAACAGGTTTTGATGGTAATGATATCTTAGATGGTGGAGCTGGAGATGATATCATTTTTGGTGGAAAAGGTGATGACACTTTTATAAGTAATGAAGGGAATGATCAATTATCTGGAGGTGAGGGAAATGATACATACCATATTCAAGTAAGAGATTCGGAAGTTAAAATTTTAGATAGTTCTGGAGAAAACCACTTTTATTTAGAAGGAAATTTCAATCTTTCAAATATAAATATTTATCATTATATGAATGCGGTTAGCCTTATTAGTCCAACCATAAGTCAAGATCCTGATGCTGTTTTACCCCAGTTTAAATTAACTTTTTTTGATGATAGTGAAACTCAGCCAACAATTGATGGGGGAATTATCAGAGATGAATATGGAAATAATGTTACGGGTGGTTATAATCAATATCTTCATTTTAATCGTAATGAATATAATGTAAATACAAATTTAAATAATACAATTCAGAATGACTATGTGATTCATATTGATACCTATTTAAAAGAACGTGAAGGATTAAGTTATAAAATTTTGAATACCTCTTGGCATGGAATCCAAGGGTTATATCTAATTTTCACTAATAGTTATATTAAAGATGATAATTTAATTTATGAAAATTCCGATTTAAGTGACATCGTTGATATTCAACAGATTAGAAATAATGTTGTTTCGTATGGGCAATATCAGGCCAATGAATATCACTTGTTAGGAGGAAATGATCAAACAACAGGCTCTGAGAGTGAGGATATTGTTTATGGTGGAATTGGCGATGACACTATCAAAGGTCTTAGTGGTTCAGATCAGCTCTTTGGCGATGAAGGGGATGATAGGTTAGAGGGGAATACTGGCAATGACTTTATTAGTGGGGGCACTGGTAATGATCAACTCTTTGGTGGTGAAGGTGATGATCAGTTAGAAGGTGGTGAAGGTGATGATCAGTTAGAAGGTGGTGATGGAAATGACATTATTGAAGGTGGTGATGGAAATGACATCATTAAAGGTGGTGATGGAAATGACATCATTAAAGGGGGCATTGGCAATGATCAACTTTTCGGTGGTGCTGGTGAAGATCATTTAGAAGGTGGGGATGATGATGACCATTTAGAAGCTGGCGACGGAAATGACATTATCGAGGGCGGCACTGGCAATGATCAACTTTTTGGAGATATTGGTAGAGACGTGCTTTACGGTGGAGATGGTGATGATAAATTATACGGTGGAGATGATAATGATATTTTAAGTGGAGGAAAAGGTAATAATATTTTAGAAGGAGGAAATGGGGAAGATATTTATTTGTTTGATATATTTAGTCAACAGAATACTATCTATGATGGGGATGATAGTATATTAAAGTTTAATGGAATAACTTCAAAAGATGTAATAATTGAAGTGGTGAAAGATGATTTAAATATTCATTATAATGAAAGTTCATTAGTTACAATTTCTAATTTTATATTGAAAGGGAATATCAAGGAAATTCAGTTTGATGACTTGACTCTAACAAAAGATAAGTTGAATGAGTCAATAACAATAACAAAACTAGGAGATGGTGGTGATAATTACTTGGGTGGCTCTGCTGAGTTTAATAATATCATGTATGGTGGTGATGGTAATGATAATTTATCTGGTGGAAAATTATTAAATTATCTTTATGGTGGAAGTGGTAATGATTCATTCCAAGTAAATTATTCATACTCTCAATCAGAATTTAATTTATTTGGTGGGTTGGGTTATGATTCATACAATTTAAAATTAGGTACAAAAACTTGGATTGAGGATGAAGACTATCTTGGGGTTATAAATGTTGATTCACAAATCTATTTTACATTAGTAGGTAATGTTTTTATTCGCTCACCAAATAGCAGTTCTGCTGAATTAATATCTCAAAATAATGGACATACAGAATATAAATACACATTAAATAATAGGCCGTTACTTCAAGCAACTTATGATTATCATTCTAAAACATTTACTCTCATGAAGGATGATTTGTTTATTTTTGGATTAAAAAATATAAACGCAGCTAGTGATTTAAGTTTATATAAAAATATGAATATTAGAATCGATGGTGAGGATATTTATCATACTAATGCCACTTATAGTCATTATCTAGCTACTGAATTTAAATTAACAGATTTTATTTTATCTATTGGCGATGTGAAATCTATTTATGATGATGGTGATAATATAATTGATGGTTTTGTAAATTTAAATAATTTAATTTATGCAGGAAATGGCAAAAATATTATTTTAACTCAAAGTGGGAATGATACCATTTATTCAGGAAGTGGAGCAGACACAATAGATGTTGGTAGTGGAAATAATAAAGTTGAAAGTGGTGATGGTGATGACCAAATAACTATAGGTCAAGGGAATAATTATATAATAGCAGGTGCTGGAAATGATATTATTAGAGGTGGAAGAGGTGAAGTATATGGTGGTGAAGGTAATGACTATATATCTATAGAAAGTGGTGATGTTTATGGCGGTAATGGTGATGATACTCTTGTTGCTGGAAAATCAGGTAATTATTTAGATGGTGGGGATGGAGCAGATCATCTGATAGGAGGGTTAGGTGATGATATCTTTATTGTGGATGAACAAGATACTTATGAAGAAAATGATACAAATGGTGGTTACGATACAATTTATATTGCTAAAAATTTTGATCTTGCATTAAATAATTTTGAGGCTGTTACATTATTGGGTAACCAGAATATTAATGCCTATGGAGATGAATTTGATAATAAATTAATTGGCAATAGTGGTAATAACTATATTGACGGTCGTGCAGGCAGTGACTATATGCAAGGGGGTATGGGTAATGACTATTATGTTGTTGATATAACCGAAACCATTGAAACTGATGATAATGGTGTTAGTTACATTATAGACGGAGACCTGGTTGTTGAAGATGTTGATGGTGGTATAGATACTCTTGAACGTTGGGAAGATGCACGCTTTATTAGTCAAGATGAAAATGGAAACCCAGTTTTAACAGATAGTTATAAAATATTAGAAAATAACATCGAAAATCTTATTTTAAAAGGTAATGCTAAAACAGGATTTGGTAATGATCTTGATAATATCATTGTTGGAAATGAGCAAGATAATTATATTGATGGTTTAGCCGGAAATGATACTTATATCTTTAGCCGAGGTGGTGGTACAGATACCTACAGCTTTGAAGATAATATTGATGCTGTAAATATATTAAAAATTCAAGGTTATTCAGCTAATGATGTATCTGCTCAAAAATATGGCGATAGCGTATATCTTAGTTTTAAAGGTACAAATGATCATATTTGGCTTTCTAATTATTATATTGCAGATACCGAAAATACCACCTATAAGATGGATCAGATTAATTTTGATTCTGGAGTGATTTGGGGTGTTGATGATATTAACACATTAGTTAATAGAGCCTTAACAAACCATGCACCAACTGTTAATGCAGCTATACCATTAATTACAAGTAATCAGGGAACTGAATTTAGCTATAAATTTGCTAATAATATTATTGTTGATCAGGATAGCTGGGATTCTTTGAGTTATAAAATTACTTTAACGACTAAAGATAGTAGTGGACAATACCAATCTATTCCATCATGGTTAAGTTTTGATACTGCAACACAAACTTTATCTGGTACTCCTCCTACTAATGTGACTGGCAACTTATCGTTCTTTTATTGGGGAACAGATATGTATGGTTATAGTACCGCCACCTCATTTAATTTAAAAGTTAGTCTACCGAACCAAGCTCCAACATTGTTAAATGCAATTGCAGATCAAAGCGTGACGGATGCTAAAGCATTTAGCTATACCGTTCCTGCAACAACATTCAAAGACCCTGATGGTGATACATTAACGTATTCGGCTACCTTAGAAGATGGCTCTCCATTACCATCTTGGCTTAGTTTCAACCCAACTACAAGAGTGTTGAGTGGCACTTCACCTGATAACACAATGCCGCTAAATATTAAAATTACAGTCAAAGATATTGCTAACCAATCAGTTTCTGATGTGTTTAAGCTAACATTTGTTGTTCAAAATCAAACAATAAATGGAACAAGCAATGCTGATACGTTATATGGAGCTTCAGGAAATGACACCCTAACAGGACAAGCAGGTAATGATATTCTCTATGGGCAGGCAGGTAATGATACTTTAAATGGTGGTACTGGTAACGACACAATGTACGGTGGAAAAGGTGATGACACTTATATTGTGGATAGTACTGCTGATGTTATTAGTGAAAGTGTGAATGAAGGAACTGATACTGTCCAAAGTAGTGTTACTTACACATTAGTAAATAATGTGGAAAATTTAACCTTAACAGGCACTACAGCAATTAATGGTACAGGTAATGCACTCAATAATGTGATTGTTGGTAATAGTGCAATTAATACTTTAACTGGTGGCGCAGGTGATGATTATCTGGATGGAGGAGTTGGTGCAGATAAATTATTAGGTGGAACAGGTAATGACTCTTACGTTATTGACAATACAGGTGACATTGTCACGGAAAATACCGGTGAAGGGATAGATACTGTTCTTAGTTCAATTACTTATACTCTCGGTAATAATCTTGAAAATCTAACATTGACTGGATCAACAGCAATTAATGGTACAGGTAATGCGCTCAATAATGTACTTGTTGGTAATAGTGCAATTAATACTTTAACTGGTGGTGCAGGTGATGATTATCTGGATGGAGGAGCAGGAGCTGATAAGTTACTTGGTGGTTTAGGTAATGATACTTATGTAATTGATAACTCTGGCGATACTGTTACAGAAAATGCTAGTGAAGGTATAGATACGGTTCTGAGCTCTATTACTTATATATTAGGCAGTAATTTAGAAAATTTAACTTTAAGTGGTTCAACAGCCATTAATGCAACAGGTAATACATTAAATAATACTCTTACAGGTAATAGTGGAATAAATGCTTTAAATGGTGGAGCTGGTAATGACATTCTGGATGGACAAGGTGGAAATGATCAACTTACCGGTGGAACTGGGGCTGATACCGCACTATATCAATTATTAGTTCAATCTGATGCTCTGGGTGGAAATGGTACAGATGTCTGGTCTGATTTCACTATTGGTAATACCTCATCAAATACAAATGCAGATAAAATTGATATTGGTGATCTGTTAATTGGTTATTCTGGTACTTATAGCTTTACTAGTTTGGAACCATTTATAAAAACTGTTGTGAGTGGTTCAAATACACAGTTATATATTGATAGGGATGGTGCAGGAACGACGTATAGTAGTTCATTGTTGTTAACATTGAATAATACAAACGTTAATTTAAATGATCTAATCAATAACCAGCAAGTTATTATTTAAAAATTAGGGCGATGAGACCAAAATTATTTTTGGTCTTTATCTTAAATTGTTCATTTATCTAAAAGATTAAAAAAGGCATTAAATACTAATATTTAATGCCTTTATTTTTTTGTCTTTAGTAGTTAAATTTTACTTAATCTTTTTAAAGATAAAGTCATTAATCTTATGACCTGACTCAATACCACGGCGCTCAAACTTAGTCACTGGGCGCCATTCTGGTCGAGGGTAACTGTTGCCTTTACCAGCTAAATTTTCAAGATCTGGACGATTGTCTAGTACATCAAGCATCCACTCTGCATACGGTTCCCAATCTGTTGCTGCATGGAACGTACCACCAAGCTCAAGTTTCTGTTCGACTAGTTGCATACGCTCATGAATAACAAAACGGCGTTTAAAATGACGTTTCTTTTGCCAAGGGTCTGGGAAGTAAAGTTGTACACAGTTAATACTGTTGTCTGGCATTTCACGTAAAACTTGAATCGCGTCTGCATCGAGTACACGTAAGTTTTTAAGTTCTGCTATACCTGCTTCGTATAAACATTGGGCAATACCAGGTACGTGTACTTCAATACCTACATAGTTACGTTCAGGGTTTGCTTTAGCCATAAGCACTAACGAACGACCCATACCAAAACCGATTTCAACAGTTAAAGGACGTTCTGGATGTTCAAAGTGTTGACGTAAGTCACCAACAGGATATTCCAAAATTAAATCGCGATGTTGTTCTAATGCCGTGCGTTGAGACGTATTAAGTGGTGCTGAACGACGCATAAACGTCACAATTTCACGGTGTTCAGGCAAATTGTCTAATTCTGCAATTTGCGTTTCTAACTGATCGATCGACATAACCTTGGCAATATTGAAATTCAAATGCGGTATTTTAAGTCTTCAGGTGGTCAAGTCAAATATTTCGGTGTTTTTCTTCATGTAGATGTCATGATCAATATTTAATCTAAGAGACTAATTAAAACTCACATGAACATTTTTAATCATGAAAACTTTTCAATTAAGAACACTTTCAGTTTTTTTAAGTGCATTTGGTGCATTTTCATATAGTTCTGTTGCTCAGGCACAGCTTATGTTTAGCCAGTATGTTGATGGTAGTAGCAATAAAAAAGGGTTAGAGATTTATAACCCAGATGGTACTACAGTCAACTTAGCCGATTATGAGATTCAACAGTTTAATAATGGTGGTACTGCAAAAACGGTGACTTTCCGTTTACAAGGTACACTTCCAAGTAAGCAGAAGTTTTTAGTGGGCCGCTCGGAGCTACAAACTGAACTTGGTAGTAAAGTAAATCAAGTAGCTGCCTTGTCTTTTAATGGTGATGATGCAGTTGTACTCGTTTATAAAGGCACACCTGTCGATCGTTTTGGGCGTATTGGTGAGCGACCAGAGGCAGGTTGGGGAACAGCCGTTTCAAGTTTAGGAAATAGTTTTAAGCGTATTGAAACTGAAAATCCAGCTTTAAGTATCGATCCAACCGCAGCATTTGATTTGGACCACTCGTGGACAGCATGGGCAAACCGAAATGATTTTTCAAATTTATCAGGTTCTACAACAACTCCACCTCCTGTTCAAACAGTCAGTTGTTCAAGCGCCGATACTCCAATTGCCGATTTAGCTACATCAACACAAAATCAAACCTATACAGTGCGTGGTGTGATTACTGCTGACTACCGCTATGCCAATGGCTTCTCAGGCTTTTATGTTCAAACACCTGACACCAAAGCACGTGCGAATGTCAGTAATGCCATTTTTGTTTATATTCCAAATAGCAGCACGGTAAAAGGTGGCCAAGTTGGTGATGAAGTTATTTTACGAGGCCGTTTAACAAGTTATCAAAATCAGCTACAAATAGACCAATTACAGCAAGATATTCAAAGCTGTAATAGCAATATGGCAAATCAAGTTCAGCCAATTAGCTTGGAGTTACCATTTACTAGCTTAGCAGGCGGTTCAACAAATTCTCCGCAACGTTATCAAGGGATGTTGGTCAAATTACCTCAAGCTTTGACGGTAAGTGAAAACTATAACTATGGCCGTTATGGTGAACTATCGCTGAGCTTAGGCCGCTTATATATTCCAACCAATTTATATCCTGCCTTGTCGCCAGAAGCGAAAGCTTTAGCTCAGAAAAATTTATTATCGAAAATTATTTTTGATGATGGATATAACAACCAAAATCGTACTCCGTGGTTACCAACAAATTTTAGTGCTGCCAATACATTACGCTCAGGTTATCAGCTTAAAAATGTTGAAGGGATTTTAGAGTATCGTTTTAATGGCTGGCGTGTACAGCCAGTGCTTGGACGTACTCAACCAGAAGTTGTTACTCAAACAAATCCACGACAGGGTGTCCTTACAAAAAATGCTAATCACATTCGTGTAGCTTCATTTAACGTTTTGAACTATGACAATGGCGCAACAGGTTTCCCAACAGAACGTGGCGCAAATACACAAACAGAGTTTGATAAACAGCACCGTAAAATTGTGAGTGCATTAAAAGCGATTGATGCTGACGTATACGGTTTGATGGAAATTGCAAACAATGGTTATGGTCCAAACAGCGCAATTGCTCATTTAACAAGTGCATTAGGTCCAGACTGGAAATATGTTGTTCCTGAAAATTTAGACCGTTTAGGTGGTGATGTTATTGCTGTTGCGATTGTTTATAACAGTAAGCGTGTGAAGCCTTTAAATAAAGCTGTTGTGCTTGATTTGGGCGATAAAAATCGAACGACCTTAGCACAAACTTTCCAAGCTGTTCGTGGCAATAAAACGTTTACCGTTATTCCAAACCATTTGAAGTCAAAAGGCTGTACTGGAGTTGATGTTAACTCTACGGATGCGGACCAAAAAGATGGTCAAGGTTGTTGGAACCCAACCCGTGTGAAAGCAGTTGATCAAATCGTGCAGTGGCTCGCGAAAAATCCGACACAAGTTCCTAAGCAAAATGCTTTGCTGGTAGGGGATATGAATAGCTATGCAAAAGAAGAACCTATTTTAGCCTTTGAAAAAGCCAATTATAAAGTCTTACTCAATGACGTTAAGGTTGGGCAAGGCGCTCAGGCATATAGCTATGTGTTTGGCGTGGCAAGTGATGCAAATGGCAATGGTGGAGCGGGTAACTTAGATCATGCAATTGCCGATGCAGATTTATATCCAAAAGTAGTTCGTACGTTTGCTTGGCATATCAATGCTGATGAGCCAACAGTTCTAGACTACAACGAAGAATATAAAACTGATGAGCAAAAGGCTCTGTTTTATGGTGAAGATGCCTATCGTTCTTCGGACCACGACCCTGTCATTGTCGATCTAGATTTAAATGGTAAAGATTCAAGTCATCCTGATAATGGCAACAAAAATCCTATTTTGGATTTCTTAAACCAATTAGTGGAATGGTTTAGCCAACTTTTTAAACGTAATTAACGGTAAAAAATGCGTGATGGGAATGTGTTTTATCATATTTTAAACAATCGTCACGCAAGACAACTTGCAAGGTCCAACTTTTTCAAGAATATTAGATAGTGTAAGTAATTTATAAATTTACGCTTTTTTACAATTAAGGAATTGTACAAACCTTGCAGGTTTTTTAGAAGCAATTTAAAACGTTAATGTAAGATAAGAAGGATCAGATATGAAATTATATTATTCGCCAGGCGCATGTTCTTTAGCTGCACATATTATTTTAAATGAAATTAATGTTGATTTTGATTTAGAACGAGTAAATTTAAAAACACATAAAACAGAAAAAGGTGCAGATTATTACGAAATTAACCCGAAGGGCTATGTACCAGCTTTAGAAATTAACCCAGGTTTGATTTTGACTGAAAACGTGGCGATTTTACCGTTCCTTGCTCAGCATGATCCTAAACAAGATTTGATTCCTCCTTCAGGCTTAGGCCGTGCGAAAGTGTTGGAATGGTTGGGTTATTTGAACTCTGAACTACATGATGCTTATGCGGTATTTTTTGGGGCGCCGTTAACAAATGATGAAAAGACCAAAGCTTATGCTGAAATCGACCGTCTTTTAAAATATATCGATAATTATTTGGCTGAGTCGGATTATGACTATTTAGTAAATGATAATTTTGGTCCAGCTGATGCATATTTATTTGTTTTAACAAATTGGTCAAATTCAATTGAGCATGATTTAACGCCGTATAAACATATTATTGCATTACGTAATAAAGTTGCTGAGCGCCAATCTGTACAAATTGCGATGCGTGATGAAGGTTTAATTTCATAAACGATTTTAAACCTATTAAAAAAGGCCCTAATTAATAGGGCCTTTTTTATGTTGAATATAACTTAGTGTTGAGCTTTTTCTTTTACATCAGCAGCTGCATGTTCAACAGCTTGAGCTGTGTCAGCAGTTGCTTTACGCGCAGTCGCTTCAGTTTGTGCAGCAGCATTTGCAGTTTTATCGGCAGCGTGGTCAGCAGCAGCATCAATTTTAGCTGTAGCATTGTCTGTAGCAGTTGCAATATCGCTCGCAGCTTTGTCACCCGCAGATTTAATATCAGCGGTTGCTTGTTTAGCAGCATTTTCTAAATGTTCACCTGTAGTCGCGCCAGTTTCTGGAGCTTTATCTTTATTACAACCAACAAGGGCAACAGTCGCAGCAAGACCTAAAGCAACAAGTAATTTATTCATTGTGTTTTTCCTTCTAATTCATGGCATCCAAAATTATGGATGTCTAAAATATAAACATAAAGTAACTGATTAATAAAGATCAAAAATTGTTAAAAAGTTGTAACTTCAATATTAAAAAAGCCTAGCATTTTGCAATGCTAGGCTTTCGTTCAAGAAGAAGGAGCTAACCAGTTTTACTGCCCAGAACGAATGATGTAATCAAACGCAGAGAGTGATGCTTTAGCACCTTCACCAGTAGCAATAATGATTTGCTTGTAAGGCACAGTGGTACAGTCACCCGCAGCAAATACACCTTGAACATTGGTTTCGTTGCGGTCATTGACAATGATCTCTCCACGGTTGGTTAACTCAACTTCACTGTCTTTTAAGAAGTCAGTGTTTGGTAGTAAACCAATCTGTACAAAGATCCCTGCAAGCTCTACCACATGCTCTTCATCAGTGGCACGGTCTTTATATTTAAGACCAGTCACTTGTGAGCCATCACCTAACACTTCTGTACTTAAGGCATTCATAATTACAGTGGTGTTTGGCAAGCTATGTAATTTGTTTTGCAAAACTTGGTCAGCACGAAGTTTTGTATCGAACTCAACCAAAGTCACATGCTCAACAATCCCTGCAAGGTCAATTGCAGCTTCAACACCTGAGTTACCACCACCAATCACGGCAACACGTTTGCCTTTGAATAATGGGCCATCACAGTGTGGACAATATGCTACACCACGGGTACGGTATTCTTGCTCACCCGGTACATTCATTTCTCTCCAACGTGCACCTGTTGAAAGAATCACAGTTTTCGATTCAAGTTTTGCACCGTTTTCAAGTTCTACCGCAACCAGACCATTGATCGTTTGGTTTGCACCTGTGATTTTGCTAACACGTTGCAGGTTCATGATATCGACATCATATTCACGAACATGTGCTTCCATCTCGGCAGCAAACTTAGGACCTTGAGTCTTTTGCACAGACGTGAAGTTTTCAATGTCCATAGTATCCATCACCTGACCACCAAAGCGTTCAGCTACGATACCTGTGTTAATACCTTTACGTGCTGCATAAATTGCAGCTGTTGCACCCGCAGGTCCACCACCAATCACCAATACATCAAATGCATCTTTGGCATTGAGTGCTGCTGCGTCTTTTTCAGCCGAGTTGGTATCAAGTTTTGCCACAATCTCTTCAAGCGTCATACGACCTTGACCAATGTGCTCATTGTCCTGAAATACCATTGGTACAGCCATGATTTTGCGTTGTTCCACTTCGTCTTGGAAGAATGAACCATCAATCATGGTTGCTGTGGTGTTCGGGTTGTAAATCGCGATCAGATTCAGCGCCTGTACCACATCAGGACAGTTATGACAGCTCAGTGATACAAACACATCAAAGTTGACTTTGAGGTTTAGGCCTTTAATCTGGTTCAGCACTTCATCAGAAACCTTCGGCGCATAGCCAGATACTTGTAACAGAGCCAAGATCAAAGACGTAAACTCATGACCCATCGGTAAGCCGGCAAAGAACACACGAGGCTGTTCACCTGCTTTAGCCACACCAAAGCTTGGACGACGTGTATTGTTGCCATCAAAACGGGCAGTTACCTTGTCAGAAAGCTCAGCGATTTCTGTCACTAGCTCTTTAATTTGAGCAGCTTTATCTGATTCATCTAAAGCAGCAACTAATTCAATTGGACTTTCTAAACGCTCTAAGTAAGCTTTTAATTGAGTTTTAATGTTTTGATCTAACATCTGTTTTTACTCCAATGCATCCAAATTCTTTCAATAGATGCATAGTACGTTAAAACACAGAATAGGTAAAACAGTATGTTTTTATAGATTTGATCGGTTTTTTGAATTATTAAATCTATTCATAAATAAGATCAATAATTTATCTCTAAACGCTATTTATTACTCTTTTTTATCTTTTAAAGTGAAAGTATTTAAAAATTTATATATGTTATATGGCTGTAAAGATTTTATGTCATAACATTAAAAGGTACTTTCATGTCATTGCAACGCGGCATTTATCAGCATTATAAAGGTAATCTCTATCAAGTTTTTTCTGTGGCAAAACACAGTGAGACTGAAGAAGAGTTAGTCGTTTATCAGTGTCTTTATGGTGACTATTCAACTTGGGTACGTCCGCTAGATATGTTTACTGAAACGGTGCAAATGGCTGACGGAAGTATCGTGCCGCGTTTCAAGTTAATTCAAAGCACTTAACTCAAACGACCTTCATATAAAATAACGATTTAAAAGGGTGAATATATGCCAAATACTTTTTTCTTACAAAGAGTTGCCGATTTATATGACACCTTTAAACAGCATGATTCACAGCAATCTGATCGTTTACAACGATACCGCAACATAGAAGTAGAATCTGCAAAATTAATTTCGCAATTTATTCGCATGCAGCAAGCCAAGGCTCTATTAGAAATTGGTACTTCGACAGGGTATTCAACTTTATGGCTAGCTGAAGCCGCTCAGGCAACTGGTGGACAGGTGACTACAGTTGAAATTGATGCAAAGCGAAGTGCTGAGGCGAAACGCCATGTTGCTGAATTAGAACTCAGTGAAATTGTTCAATTTTGGGTGGGAGATGCAGCCGATTATTTAAAAGAAGCAAATGAAGTTTATGATTTTATTTTGCTAGATGCTGAACGTGATGTATATGAAAGTTATTGGCCAGATTTAAAACGTTTAATTAAGCCTAAAGGTGGAGTTTTAGTCGTTGATAATGTGATTTCTCATGCAGCAGAAGTAAATTCTTTTTTATCTTTAATTAAAAAGGATGCAGATTTCATGAGCAGTATTGTGCCTGTGGGCGCAGGTTTATGTTTAGTAGTCACAAAATAATTTTACTGAAATCGTTTTATATTCCAGTCGGGCCTGTTTTGAACAGGCCTTTTTTATATTTATTATGAGGCAATCACCAAAGAGAGTCGTGTAAAGTGCAAATTAAATTCTAAATATTTATGTACAAAAGCGGCTTTATCCGTTGAACGTAATAAATTGTCATAAACAAATTCCGGAACAGGATGATATAGATCTCCCGAACCATCGCTATAAAATATTTTTAAATGACGCGATGTCGCATTGTATTTCCATGAAGTGACGACCGCTGTATTTACCATAAATTTACCCCTTTATTTCATATCAAACTTACTCAAAAATTAACCAGTTGTTTATTTGACATTACTCAATGTTGAGGCCGCGGGGAAGGGCATAATTGTAAAAGTATCAGTAGAAAATGTGATGTGCTTATTCAAAACAAAAGAACCACCCGATAAAGGGTGGTTCTTTGAGTTTTTAAAATCTAAGAGAGATTAGATTTTACCAACTAAGTCGATAGATGGAGCAAGAGTAGCTTCGCCTTCTTTCCATTTAGCTGGGCAAACTTCACCTGGGTGAGCGTGTACGTATTGAGCAGCTTTTACTTTACGAAGAAGTTCAGACGCGTCACGGCCGATACCACCAGCGTTAAGTTCAACGATTTGGATTTTACCTTCTGGATCGATAACGAAAGTACCACGGTCAGCTAAACCTTCAGATTCGATAAGAACGTCGAAGTTTTTAGAAAGAGTCCAAGTTGGGTCGCCAACTAATGGGTATTGAATTTTTTTGATTTCTTCAGAAGTGTCGTGCCAAGCTTTGTGAGTGAAGTGTGTATCAGTAGATACAGCATAAATTTCAACACCAAGTTTTTGGAATTCAGCGTAGTTGTCAGCTAAGTCACCAAGTTCAGTTGGGCAAACGAAAGTGAAGTCAGCTGGATAGAAGAATACAACAGACCATTTACCTTTAAGGTTAGTTTCGTTAACTTCAACAAATTGGCCGTTGTGGTAAGCAGTTGCTTGGAAAGGTTTAACTTCAGTATTAATCAAGCTCATCATTGTCTCCATGATTGAGGTTTATATTTAAACTTGTTTACGAGATGTAGAATAAATAAAAATTCTTTATTGGGGAAATAGTATTTTTACATGACTAAAATCGGAAAATTGAATAAGTGATAAATTTACGATTTTTAAGTCCCCAAACACTGTATTCGATTTGACTGCAAAAACATGTAAATCAAATGACAGTTATCGTAAAAGAAACTTGCATAACAACATGAAGTCTAGCGAGACAAAATTCAAGGGTAAAATTTAAAAAAATTAAAAATATATAAAAAACCAACTGTTTTACCTGAAGAGCATTAAAGCGTAAAATAGCGGATTGTTGAATTTTCAGGAAAATTTATCTGTGCTGAATGGTTTAAATATTGATCAGTGGGTAATGGCAAGAGATCGTTACCGTTTAAATCGTTTGCGTAAAGATAAAAAAGCCAATACAGCAGAGATTGAAAAATTATTTGAACAATCGAATGCCAAAGTAAAGCAGCGATTTGAACGTCTCCCTAAAATTAAACTGAATCAGGAACTACCTGTTTCTCAATATGCTGACCGTTTAATTGATGCGATTCAAAAGCATCAAGTTATTATTGTGGCAGGTGAAACAGGCTCGGGTAAAACTACTCAGCTTCCTCAAATTGCAATGTTAGCAGGCCGTGGCTTAACGGGTATGATTGGGCATACTCAGCCACGTCGTTTAGCTGCACGTAGTGTTTCTCAGCGTATTGCAGAAGAAGTCGGTGAAAAGCTCGGCGAATCGATTGGTTTTAAAATCCGTTTTAATGAACAAGGTTCGCAAGACTCGATTGTACGGTTAATGACTGATGGTATTTTGCTTGCCGAGCTAGGCAATGACCGCTTCTTATCTAAATATGACACGATCATTATTGATGAAGCGCATGAACGCTCACTCAATATCGATTTTATTATGGGTTATTTAAAGCAATTATTGCCAAAACGCCCAGATTTAAAAGTGATTGTGACTTCGGCAACTTTAGACGTAAATCGCTTTAGTAATTACTTTAATGATGCGCCTATTTTTGAAGTAGAAGGTCGTAGCTATCCGGTTGAAGTACGTTATCGCCCAATTTCAGAGATGAATATTGGCGGCAGTGACGACGATGAGTTTGATGATTTTGAAGAAAATCTACCTCGAGCAGTTGTACAGGCAGTTGAAGAATGTTTTGCTGATGCCGAAGCAAAAGGTCACCCCGAACATGCCGACATTTTAATTTTCTCAAGTACAGAACAAGAAATTCGTGAGTTGCAGGAAACCTTGCAAAAGTATGGGCCGAGACATACTGAAATTTTACCGTTGTATGCGCGCTTAGCTGTTTCTGAACAACAAAAGATTTTTAGTCCAGGTGGTAAAGGCCGTCGTATTATTATTGCGACCAACGTGGCCGAAACTGCGCTAACTGTTCCAAATATTCGCTACGTGATTGATAGTGGTTTTGCACGTATATCGCGTTATAACTATCGTTCACGCGTACAACGTTTACCCATTGAAGCAATTTCTCAAGCAGCAGCCAATCAGCGTAAAGGGCGTTGTGGTCGTATTGCTCCAGGTGTGTGTATTCGTTTATATAGCGAAGAAGACTTTTTAAGCCGTCCTGAATTTACCGAACCTGAAATTAAACGAACCAACTTGGCTTCGGTTATTTTGCAAATGCAAAGCTTAGGGTTAGGTGAGCTAGAAAACTTCGATTTTATTGAGCCACCAGATTTCCGCCTAGTCAATGATGGTCGAAAACTACTCATTGAGTTGGGTGCACTTAACGAGAAGAAAAATGAGCTGACTAAAGTCGGGCAAATGATGGCACGTATGCCAATTGACCCACGACTCGCGCGCATGATTGTGGGCGGTGCTCATTTCGGGGTGCTTAAAGAAATTTTAGTGGTTGTCAGTGCGCTTGCAGTGCAAGACCCACGTGAGCGCCCTGCTGACAAACAAATGCAGGCTGACCAAAAGCATGCCTTATTCCGCGAGGCTGATTCAGATTTTCTGTTTTATTTAAAACTTTGGGAGACTTTAAATCCTAAAGGTGAAGCAGGCATGTCTGAAAACAAACGTCGCCAGTTTGCCAAGCAGCACTTCTTAAGCTGGTTACGCTTACGCGAATGGAAACAGACGCATAAACAATTGGTCGAGTTAGCTGAAGGTTTAAAACTGAGTTTTAATGAAAAAACTGCGAACTATGAAAACCTGCACCGTGCGTTGCTGACAGGTTTATTGTCTTTTATTGCCAATAAAACTGATGAACGTAATATCTTTATGGCAGTGCGTCAACAAAAGGCGAAAGTCTTTCCTGCCAGTACTTTGCACAAAACCAATACTGCTTGGGTGATGGCTTTTGAGATGGTGGAAACCTCTCAGGTTTATTTACGTACTTTAGCCAAAATTGATCCTGAATGGATTTTGCTTGCTGCACGCGACTTGTTGAAATATCACTATTTTGAGCCGCATTGGTCTAAGAAAGCTGGGATTGTAAATGCGTATGCTCAAATTTCGCTGTTTGGTTTAATTATTGAACCAAAGCGCTTAATTAATTTTGAGAAAGTTGACCAGCCTGCTGCTCATGAAATTTTCTTACGTGATGCATTAACCACAGGTAACTTAGGTACAGTTCCGCCATTTTTAAAACACAATTTACTTAAACTTGAAGAAGTTGAACGAGTTGAAGATAAATTGCGTCGCCGTGATTTGGTGGTGGATGAAGAAACGATTTATCAGTTCTATGCCTCTAAAATTCCTGAAGAAATTGCAAGTCGAAGTAGTTTTGAAGACTGGCGTGCAACGGTTGAAGCAAAAAATCCACGTTATTTATTTGTAGAAGATGATGCACTTTGGCTCAATGACCGTCCAACAACACAGCAATTCCCAGATCATTTGCATAATGGGCAGCTACGTTTAGCAACGACTTATCGTTTTGACCCAAGCCATGATGAAGATGGTGCAACGGTTCAAATTCCTGTGCAGGCGTTGCCTCAAGTTGATGAAAATATCTGGTCATGGGGGATTCCGGGTTGGCGACAAGATTTAATCGAGGCATTACTTAAAGCTTTACCTAAAGATAAGCGTCGTAGTGTAGTGCCTATTCCTGACACAGCTCGTAAACTCATGCAAGGTATTGATGCTGTACATTTGCGTCAGCATATTTTTAGTTATTTAGCTTTTGCTTTACGTGGTGAGCAAATTACTGAAAAAGATTTTTCGTTTGAACGTATTGATCCATATTTGGTGCCTTTTATTAAGGTGATTGATGAAAAAGATAAGTTGATTGCGAAAGGTCGTGATTTACCTGAGTTAAAAGCACGTTGCCGAGTGGAAACACATCGTCCAGTGAAACAGCAAAAAGGCGAGTTTAAAGATTTTCCTGAGAACTTTACTTTTGAGGCTTCTCATAAAGTCACGGGTGTTGTTGTTAAACAATTTCAGGCTTTAGTTCCGACCAAGGCTTTTGCTGACCTCGAAGCTAAAGATGAGTCAGGCATTGTTATTCAAACTTTTAACGATCAAGCTGAGGCGATTAAACAGCATCGCGAAGGGATTATTCGTCTAGTACATATGCAACTGGGTGACTTGGTTCGTCAGTTGAAAAAGCAGATTTCAAAACCACTTGCGCTTGCTTATTCGCCTTTAGGCGATAAAGCCAAGCTTGAGCAGATGTTGGTCTATGCAACATTGCAGATGGCAATTACAACTTTGCCAATTAATGCTGATGAATTTAATAAGCTGCTAGATCAGGTCAAAAAGCAATTTTTGAGTTATGGTCAGCAAGCACTTGAGCAATTAAGTGATATTTATATTCAATGGCAGCAAATCCGTCGTCAGCTTTTAGTGCTTGATGCAGGAGTGTTTGGACGTAGTATTGATGATATTGAAGATCAGTTAGATCTCATGTCACTTGGCAATTTTGTTTACTGCCAACCAGTCGATCTTTGGCAAGAATATCCGCGTTATTTAAAAGCGTTGCTATTGCGTTTAGATCGATTGCCAAATAATCTACAGCGAGATCATGCCGCTATTGATGATGTCGATCCATGGATGGACAAGGTATTTAAATTCAAAAACGATCCAAGAATCAAAGAATTGTATTTGATGTTGGAAGAATTTCGCATTTCTTTATTTTCTCAACCGATGAAAACCAAGATGCCTATTTCGCCAACTCGACTGCAAAAGTTATGGGATCGTTTGGGAATCAGTTAAGATAGATCGGGGTTTGTTTATGCGTTTGTTTAGCCTACAACGCAACTTATAAATGAAAGATTAACAAACCCTATTCATTTTTTTAGGAGTTTTACATGGGCATTCGTATCACAGGTACTGGGTTATTTCACCCAACAGAAATCATTTCTAATGAAGAACTGGCCGACAGTTTAAATGCTTATGTGGAACAATATAACCAAGAGAATGCAGAGAAAATTGCAGCAGGTGAACTCGAAGAATTACGTGGTTCTAGTGCTGAATTTATTGAAAAAGCGTCTGGTATTAAGCGCCGTTACGTGATTGAGAAATCAGGTATTCTCGATCCAAATCGCTTGCGTCCTCGTTTATCTGAACGTTCAAATGACGAGCTTTCACTTCAAGCAGAGTGGGGTGTGATTGCTGCAAAGCAGGCAATGGAAAATGCAGGCGTAACTGCTGAAGATATCGATGTTGTGATTTTGGCATGTTCAAACATGCAGCGTGCCTATCCAGCAGTTGCAATTGAAATCCAGTCAGCACTTGGCATTCAAGGTTATGCCTACGACATGAACGTTGCATGTTCAGCTGCCACTTTTGGTTTGAAACAAGCGGCTGATGCAATTCGTTCAGGTGCTCGCCGTGTTTTATTGGTGAACGTTGAGATTACATCGGGTCACCTAGACTACCGTAACCGTGATTGTCACTTCATTTTTGGTGATGTTGCGACGGCTTCTATTATTGAAGAAACGACTACTAAAACTGGTTTTGAAATTTTAGATATTCATTTATTTACTCAATTTTCAAACAATATTCGCAATAACTTCGGTTTCTTAAACCGTAGCGAAGATGCAGTGGTTGACGACAAGTTATTCCGTCAAGATGGCCGCAAAGTATTTAAAGATGTTTGTCCGTTAGTGGCAAAAATCATTAATGCGCAGTTGGAAAAAATGCAGTTAACTGCAAACGATATTAAGCGTTTCTGGTTACACCAAGCCAATGCCAACATGAATGAACTAATCTTGAAATATGTTGCTGGTAAAGAAGCTGATTTAAGCCGTGCACCAATTATTTTAGATGAGTTTGCAAATACCTCTTCAGCAGGCGTTATTATTGCTTTACACCGTACAGGCCACGAAGTAGATAATGGCGAGTATGGCGTGATTTCATCTTTCGGCGCTGGTTATTCAGTAGGTTCGATTGTTGTACAAAAGCATGTTGCTTAAGCTACAAGATTAATTAAAAAAACGCTCGTAAGAGCGTTTTTTTATGAGCGAAATAATATAAAAAAGCGAGCCAAAATTAGCCCGCTTAGATTGAATCAAAAGTTATTAAAACTTTTTGGTGTAGTTTACAAACAGGCGGTCTTCACCAAAGTCATTGCCATGTTTAACGTTGTAATCAATCCGAATATATTGCAGGGCAACACCTTTTAAGAATGGCTGTTGAAACGCATAGTTTAAAATCACATTCGACTCGGTTTCATGATTTTTCTCACCATTCGCTGCCTTGAAATCATTTCCGTAAACATATTTCACCATCGCATTTAGGCCCGGTACATAGTCTTTAAAGTCATAGCCGTACATCACATGGTAAGACTTTTCGTCTTCTTTAAAGAAACCTGTTGCATTCCAGTTAATGAAATAGGTCTCTGGTAAAAAGCCATCTGGTAATGGGTAAGCCGACTCACCCATAATTTGTTGGTATCCTAAACCAAAGGTATGATTTTTTACTTTAAGTGTTTCTAGCACCCCGATGTTTTGCGCATCGATATCAAAAGTATTGCCATCATCTTTTGCATTGAAGTATTTAAACTTAGACGTAAGAGTAAAATTAGGTTGTTTCCAATTATGCTCAAGACCAACATAGTGCTTGTTGTAGAGGTCTTCCAAGTTACCAAAGTAGTATTCGCCCTTGAGTGACGGCGTAAATTGATAGCGCAGATCAATATAATTCAATCCATCGGATTCTTTAGTCATTCCATTTGTTGTGAAAGAAAACTTTTTAAAGTCTTCTTCATTTCGTGGAGAGACTTTTTCAACCCGACCAATTTCAGCATAGAGCTGATCTGAAAGTTGTGACTTAAGATTAGTTCCCCAATAAGAGGCAAGTAATTGTCGGCTGGCATCAACAGCCGTTACAGGCAGGTCTAACCAGAGTTCACCGACACTTAAAAGGGTTTTGTCGTAGCCCAGTTTTAAAGTTGCACCGTATTTTAAAAAGTCGGATGCTTGTGACTGAGTTTCTTTATTAAAAGGCAAAACCGTGTCCGCAACGTGTTTGTCTGAACTCAAGCGAACCGCGTATTGAACAGAAGCATCGGCCCCAATCGTAATAGGTTTGTCTGCAATTACTAAAGGGGTATCATGCATTTTCGATTTATAAAATAATGACGCTGCCTGAGACCAACTGCCCGTATCTTTTAAGGCATCGTTATCAAAATTACGGTTGATATAGGCGTTTTTTAAAGTGAATTTCCATTCATCTTCGGACTGCTGATTTGGATTTGCAGCGAATGAATTGCCACACATCAATACTAATAAAGTCGCGAAAGTTAAAGCACGTGGCTTAAAGCGGTGTAATAATTCCATAATCCATTTCCAAAAAGATGCGCCAGTCCTCGGCGCATTTATATTTACTGCTGAGTAAGCGTGTTTTGAGGGTTAAAAGTTGATGGCGTTTGTGCGGCAACTGAGGCTTTTAGATTGACCATAAATATTGCAAGTGCAGCAATCACACCCGGAATTGCAATCGCTAAGAAATTCATTTGGTGAGGAAGCTCAAGTGTGAGAAGGGCTCCTGTTAAAACTGGTCCAATAATTGCGCCAATACGGCCAATTCCAGATGCCCAGCCCATGCCAGTTGAACGAAGTGCTGTTGGATAGAACTGTGCAACGAAAGTGTAGAGTAAGATTTGCGAACCAATTGTGGCAGCACCAGCAATCGCAATCAGGCTATATAAAATAAATTGCGGACTATTAATGCCAAGCAGAATTAAAGCTGCTGATCCCACAATAAACATGATCGTAATAACTGGTTTTAAATGGAATTTGTCTGCTAAAGCACCGCCGCCAATTGCACCGACCATGCCGCCAATATTAAGTGCAAAGAGGAACAACATGCTCGCACCTAATGAGTAGCCCGCTTGCAGCATGAGTTTAGGTAACCAGCTTCCTAAGGCATACACCATGAGTAAGCACATAAAGAAAGCAATCCAGAACATAAATGTGCTGAAGGTACGGCCTTGTTGGAAAAGCGCACGGACAGGTGCATCTGTTGTGGTGCTTTCATTTAACACCAGTTGTGTATTGGCGTTTACCTGCGTTTCTGGCGCAATTTTACAAACAATACTTTTTGCCTGCTCGCTATGGTTTGATTTCACTAAAAAGGTGAGAGACTCTGGCAAAAATTTCCAGATGAGTGGGAGCAATAACAGGGGAATACCCGCAATTAAAAACATGATTTGCCAGCCCATGTCTTTCACGAGCCATGCACCAAGTAGCGCAGATGTCATGCCGCCAATTGCATAGCCACTAAACATGATTGCGACCAATGTACTGCGAATTTTTTTAGGGGCGTATTCGGTCATAAGCGCAACGACGTTTGGCATAACGCCACCAATCCCAAGGCCTGCAATAAAGCGCAAAATAGCAAACTCAGTTGGTCCTTTGGCAAAGGCACCAATAAAGGTAAATCCGCTAAATAAGGTGACACAAATCAGGATGGTTTTTTTACGTCCCAGTTTGTCTGAAAGTGTGCCGAAAATCATGGCACCAAACATCATGCCGAATAGAGCGGCACTGGCGAGTAAACCAGCTTCTACCGCAGTTAATGACCATTGCTGCATTAACAGAGGAAGAGCAACCCCATAAATAACTAAATCATATCCATCAAAAATAATAATAAGTAAGCACCAGATTAAAACTTTCCAATGAAAAGATGTAAAACTGGCTTTATCAATTAACTCATTAATATTAACTTTGCTCGTGTCCATTTTCTTCACCTCCAATTTGTGAAGCATCGCGTTATTTTTTAATAAACTATTTTGTTATTGGATTAGAGTCAAAAACCTAATTGATATATCTTTATGTCTTTAAGGTATTGTGCTTTTATTGGTTTAATTATTTGAAAAATATATATTTATTTTTATTGTTTTAGCTGACTGTGTTGTGTCTTTAAAATGGGGTTAAATATTGTATTATGAGAATTTTAAGTATTTTATAGATGTTTTTTTTAGAGATTTTATTGGTAATAATCACAGCTAAAAATATAGCTAAATTTATATTATGAATTGAAGTGAAAATATAAAAACAAAATACTAAAGTCTATTATTTAACTGTTTTGGAAATTGATCTTAAAAATGAAATTTAATCTATATTCAATAAAAAATCGCCAAATCAGAATTAGCAAAATATTTGCATCCTGATTTGGCGATTGAGGTTTTATTTTAGTGGCGGGTGCTTAGATAAAAAACTTAATTTGTGGCTGGCGTTGAGCGTGGTGTGAGAATGAAATGGGCGATTACACCAATACAAATACCCCAAAAGACTGAGCTTAATCCAAGGAAATGCATGCCTGATGCTGTCGCTAAAAAGGTAATAAGTGCAGCATCACGTTGACTGTCATTTTTCATGGCAACAGAAATATTGGTGGCAATCGCTCCAAGTAAGGCTAAACCTGCCAGTGCTGCCACCAACTCTTTAGGAAGTAAGCTAAATAGCATGACAATACTGCCAGCAAATAAGCCACCTAAAATATAAAAAATTCCGTTGGCGATTCCTGCGATGTAACGCTTTTCTTTCAGTTCATGCGCATCTTTGCCTATGCATAAAGCTGCGGTAATTGAGGCAAGCACAATCGTAATACCACCGACACAGGCAACAGCTAAAGAGGCAATACTAGTGACAGTAATAATGGGTTTGGCTTGGGTGTCGTAACCGCTAAGTTTCATAATCGCCATACCCGGTAAAAATTGGCCGGTTAGGCTGACTAAAATGAGAGGAACAGCGAGGTTGAGTGTTGAGTTCCATGTCCATTCGGGGTTAATCCACTGTGGAATAGCTAAACTAAAACTCACATCAACCGGATTCATTTTTCCTAAAATGAGGCTCAATAAAACTCCAGCAGCTAACACCCAGATCATGGTGTAGCGCGGCATTAAACGTTTGGCAATTAAAAAGACAATGAGCATGCTAAAGACAATAAAAGGCATGCTATCAGACGCGGTAAATAGGCCAATACCGAACTGAAAAAGAATACCCGCCATCATGCCGGCAGCGACGTCTTGAGGAATCCACTTCAGTAACTTGTCGAAGTAACCTGTAACGCCAATTAAAAAAATAACGATGGCAGAAGTAATGTAGGCGGCTACTGCTTCATTCAATGAGACGTGTGGAAATAGGGTAACTAACAAGGCCGTACCCGGTGCAGACCACGCGGTGATGACAGGCGTTTTATATTTAATAGAAAGATAAATACCTGAAACGGCGGCACCAATTGAGATTCCCCAAATCCATGACACCATCATGTCGGTGGACACATGGGCGCGCTGAGCAGCTTGGAAAAAAATAATCAGTGGGCCTGAGTAAGAAATTAAAACCGCAAGAAAGCCAGCAACTGTTGCTGATATGGACCAGTCATTTTTTAATGTCGTGAACAGGGTTGCCATGTGTGATTGCCTCCATGCAAATCATGTTATTTACCCAATCATGTAAAAAGATCAGGGTTAACCCTGATCTCCACCTCCGACCGAAATAACCGATCCGGTCATATAGGATGCATCGTCTGATGCAAGAAATAAAATTGCATTGACTTGTTCTTGAATTGTGCCATAACGGCCCATAAATGTTCGATCTATGGTTTGATCAACCACTTGCTGCATCCAGTCTTTTTCATTTTGACTTAACGGATTGGCATTTCGTGGCACTTTGCGAGGTGGTGCTTCGGTTCCGCCAGTCGCAACGGCATTGACTCGAATTCCATCTTTAGCATGTTCAAAAGCAAGCGATGCTGTTAGAGCATTTACACCACCTTTAGATGCAGAGTAGGGAATACGATTAATACCACGGGTTGCAATTGAAGAGACATTTACAATAACACCCGCTTGTTGCTTAATCATGGCAGGTAATACAGCACGGCAGCACCATAATGTTGGAAACAATGAGCGATTTACTTCCTTAATGATCTCTTCTTCGGAAAACTCTTCAAAAGGTTTCATCCAGATCGCGCCACCTACATTATTAATCAGGATATCTACCCGACCATAATGTTCGATGGCTTTTTCAACTACTGCTTGCGCACCTGCATAGGTTTCAAGGTCAGCATTAATCGTGACGGCATTGCCATTTGCACTCTGAATTTCTTTGAGAACTTCCTCAACATATTCAGAGCGGTCAGCCATGATGACTTGGCCGCCTTCAGCTGCAACTTGCAGTGCCACGCCACGGCCAATACCTTGAGCACTACCCGTAACAATCACGACTTTATCGGTAAATCTTTGACGGTTTGACATAGATAACTTCTCCACCTTGAATTAGTTTGCAGAGAATTTTTCAAACAAGAAACTAGCAGGTTTGATATTTTCAGTTTCTAACCAGCCACGTACCGCTTCTACCATTGGTACTGGTCCACATAGATAGACATCGACGTCGCCACCGTTTAACCATTCACTTTCAATATGACCAGTGACATAGCCTTTACGTTCATGGTTGCTCTCAGGGCTTGCGACCACAGTTCGATATTCAAACCATGGGAATTTCGCCTGCAACTCATTGAGTTTTTCTAGAGCAACCAAATCAAAGTCATTGGTTACACCAAAGACTAAACGAACTGGCTGTTCTGAACCTTTTTCTTCAAGCACTTGTAGCATTGACATAAATGGGGCAATACCAGTACCGCCTGCCAGCATCAGCACTGGACGCGCTACATTACGTAAATAGAAGCTACCGAATGGGCCGGTAAATGTCATTTTGTCGCCAGCTTGGGCATTTTTGCTCAAGAATTCACTCATTTTGCCGTTTGGTACGTTACGGACCACAAAGCCCGTTAAGCGATTGCCCGGTTTTGAGCTAAATGAATATGAACGTGTTTCACCAGTTTCTGGAATCGCAACGTTGACGTATTGACCTGCAAGGAAATGAATATCTGGTTGACCTTCATCAAGTTGAATATCAAATGTGATGGTTGAGTCTGATAAATTTTCAACGCGGGCTAATGTGCCTTGGAAGCTATGAATTGCAGTTTTGCAAACATCTGACGATGCTTGAATTTGAAATACAGCATCTGAAGTTGGGCGACATTGGCAAGCAAGAATATAACCTTGCTCAGCTTCTTCAGGGGTTAATGCATCTTCAATATAGGTTTCTTCTGGCATGTCATAACTGCCGGATTCGCAAAATGCGCGGCAAGTTCCACATGCACCATCACGGCAATCCAAAGGAATATTAATTTTTTGGCGATAGGCTGCGTCAGATAGGGTTTCGCCTTGAGCTACGTTAATGAAACGTGTAACACCATCTTCAAATTGAAGTGCAACATTGTGGTTTGACATGGCATGTATCCTACAAAATATTTGAAACTTTTACCCTCAGCCAACAGTCCGTTTAACTGAGGGGGTATGTCTTAAAGGTGGTAGATATCAATGACTTGATTGATATAGTCATTTTTCAAAACGACATACTTGCTCAAGATTTTTGGTTGATCACCTGAAAAATCGATCACATAACGTGACATACCGAAATAGCTGTAATTTGTCTTGTAACGGAAACTCAAGGTATTCCAGTTAAACCGAACAGTAACTTTGTCGCCGTCGCGCTCTACGACTTCAACGTTGGCAATATTGTGGCTTGTGCGTGTGTCTGGCATGGTTGCAGATGAGCGCTCGGTTTTAATACGGAACACACGATCTTCTAAACCTTGACGGTCTGGATAATAAATAAGTGAAATTTCAGACTGTGGATCTTCAGTTAATCTATCGTCGTCATCCCAAGCTGGCATCCAGAAAGACGCTTCGGGTGCATAGCATTCAATCCAATCTTCCCATTGTTCATCATCTAAAAAGCGAGCTTCACGATAGAGAAACTGAGCAATATTTTCTAAAGTTGCTTTGTCTTGAGGACTCATGCTGTTTCTCCCTGATCAGCAATTTCTTTCTCTGATGCAATCGCGTGTTTCATGGTGTGTAACCAATATTGATGTTGGGCAAGATAAAGACCTTCATCTTCAGTTTTGATGCCACTTAACATTGGTTTTAAACCGATTTCGTTCGCTGCATCGTCTGGTCCATAAATCCAGTGTTTTGAACCGCGGCACATATCATTCCACTCAAGGGCAATACCTGCGTAGCCTGCCTGACAAGCACGGAATTCTTCTAAATCGTCTGGTGTTGCCATGCCTGAAGCATTAAAGAAATCTTCATATTGACGGATACGACGTGCGCGAGCTTCAGGTGCTTCGCCTTTAGGTGCGATACAGTAAATGGTGACTTCAGTTCTATTAACCGAAAGTGGGCGAAGTACACGAATTTGCGAACCGAACTGATCCATCAAATAAACGTTTGGATAGAGGCATAAGTTACGCGAACGCTCAATCATCCATTTCGACATTGCTTCACCGTATTTTTCGGTGTATTCATCTGCTTTCGGGAAGTTTGGACGGTCTTCTGGGTTTGCCCATTGTGTCCAAAGCAACATATGGCCATTTTCAAAGCCATACGAGCCACCGCCTTGTTTACCCCAAGAACCTGCACTCATCGCACGGATGTTATCGGCAGCTTGAGTTTCTTTACGGTGTTGAGTTGTTGCCGCATAGTTCCAGTGCACAGCAGAAACGTGGTAACCGTCGGCACCATTTTCAGCGGTGAGTTTCCAGTTACCTTCATAGGTATAGGTAGATGAACCACGTAAAACTTCCAAACCATGTTCAGACTGGTCAACAATCATGTCGATGATTTTGGTGGTTTCACCCAAGAATTCTTCAAGTGAAGGAACATCGGGATTTAAGCTACCAAATAAGAAACCTTTGTAGCTCTCAAAACGAGCCACTTTTTTAAGGTCATGTGAGCCTTCTTGATTAAAGCAGTCCGAGTAACCAGCTTCGCTTGGGTCTTTAACCTTGAGTAATTTACCTGAGTTGTTAAAAGTCCAGCCATGGAAAGGGCAGGTATATGTTGCTTTGTTACCACGCTTGTGACGGCAAAGTTGTGCTCCGCGGTGTGAACACGCATTGATCATGGCATTGAGTTCGCCGTTACGGTTGCGGGCAATAATGACCGGCTGACGACCAATGTGAGTGGTGTAGTAGTCATTATTGTTTGGAATTTGGCTTTCGTGCGCTAAGTAAACCCAATTACCTTCGAAGATATATTTCATTTCGAGGTCAAATAGGGCTTCGTCAGTAAACACTGAGCGATGAAGTTTAAATTCACCTGTATCGATATTATCTACAAGTAATTCATCAATACGGTCAAGATGGCTAGTATTGATTACAGGAATACGTGGCATGTCCGTTCTCCGACTTTCCAAAAGTGTGGAAGTCACCAAGGCCTTAGCTACGATCTACAAGGTCTTGATATCCTAATATTGTCAATGAAGCGCATGAGTGCGCTGGGTGTTTAACCGTGAATTGATGAAGATGAATCACTGGAAGATTGGCAAGAGGGCTTTTTCACAAAGCAATTCATCACTTCATCGGTTTGTTGCTTGTATATACCTTAAAAGAATGGTTAAACTGTGTCTAAGACTGAATTTGCATTTTTTTATATCTTAAAGGTATGGATGCCTTATGGAACTAAGACATTTACGGTATTTTGTGGCTGTTGTTGAAGAACAGAGCTTTACAAAAGCCGCGGAAAAACTATTTATTGCTCAACCACCTTTGAGTCGACAGATTCAAAATTTGGAAAGTGAGCTTGGAATTCAACTGTTTGAGCGTGGCAGCCGTCCTTTACAGACAACCCCAGCCGGACATTTCTTTTATCAGCACGCCCTTAAACTTTTGTCGAATGCTGAAGAAATAAAAAGTATGACCAAACGTATTGGTCTGATTGAGCGTAGTGTGACGATTGGTTTTGTCGGGTCTTTACTCTATGGTTTACTGCCGCGAATTATCTATTTATTTCGCCAGCAGCAGCCGCATCTGAATATTCAATTGATGGAGTTAAGTACGACTGAGCAACTACAGGCATTAAAAGAAGGGCGTATTGATGTTGGGTTTGGACGCCTAAGAATTAGTGATCCTGCGGTGAGACGTATTTTGCTACGTAAAGAACGCTTGGTGGTTGCGGCGCATACGAGTCATCCGATTGCTCAGCGTACCGAAGGTGTATATTTGGCCGATCTCATTGATGAAAAGATGTTTATGTATCCCACTTCTCCAAAGCCTAATTTTTCGACCCAGCTTTTAAATATTTTTGCCGAGCACAGTTTGGTTCCAAAAAATATGCATGAAATACGGGAAATTCAACTGGCTTTGGGTTTGGTGGCAGCAGGTGAAGGTTTGTGTATTATTCCTGCCAGCGCCGATACCATTCGTTTTCCTCATTTAAATTACATTCCGATTTTAGATAACGGCGCAGTCAGTCCGATTTTCATTACTGCTCGCGCAATGGACCGAAGTGAAGACTTACAGCTTTTATTTGATTGTATTTATCAGGTTTATGATCTTGAAGGTATTCCATATAAACGTACCGTTTTCACGCTCGATCAGAATCCGATAGATGATTCAGACGGTATCGATTTTTAAATAAAGCAGGGCATAGCCTCAAAAGCTGAAGCTATGCAGTTTTATATCTTATTGCACTTTCGCTGGGAAACCATCTTCTTCAAGTGCTTCGGTAATTTTATCGATGCTTTCACTGCTTTCAACAGTCACGATTTTGGTTGTTAAGTCTACATCTACTTTTGCATTTGGATCGACATCTTGAATCGTTGCAGTCACACCACGTGCGCAGCCGCCACATGTCATATTTTCAATAAGTAGTTTCATGTTCATACTCCATCAAGAATGAGATATTTGTTTGGATAACACTGAGTCTAAACCTTGTCATGATTGTAAGGTCAAGACCAAATTTTTAAAAAAATATGCTTGACCTTCCCATGATGGGAATCTGTATGCTCAATACAGAATATTAAATTTTGCAGATTTGCAGAGGTGTTTGATGGACTCAAAAAACACAAAATTGCCAGCATATAGTGAAACACTTCCAATCGAAGGCATGACCTGTGCCTCGTGTGTAGGTCGTGTCGAAAAAGCACTTAAGAAAGTTGAAAATGTAGAGATTACTAACGTTAATTTGGCAACTGAAAAAGCCGTTGTTTATTCAAATCAACCGATTCAGCGCGAAGCACTAGTTAAAGCAGTTGAACGAGCAGGTTATGATGTTCCAAAAGCTGCGCCAGTGGAGTTGTCTATTGAGGGCATGACCTGTGCATCTTGTGTTGCACGTGTTGAAAAAGCCCTTAAAAAAGTAGATGGCGTTCAAGAAGCTACCGTCAACTTGGCAACAGAGCAGGCTTGGGTGCAGGCAGATGCATCGATCAATGTCGAAGACTTAATTCGCGCTGTTAAAAAAGCAGGTTACGACGCAAAAGCATCTGAAAAAAATCAAGATGAGCAGCTCGATAAAAAAGCGTCAGAGTTAGATCAGCTAAAAAAAGATTTGATCATTTCGATTGTGTTAGCCTTACCTGTGTTTATTTTGGAAATGGGTTCACATCTCATTCCAGCTTTTCACATGTGGGTCATGCATACGATTGGTCAATACAATAGCTGGCTTTTACAGTTTGCTTTGACCACATTAGTGCTCGTTTTTCCAGGTCGCCGTTTTTATCAAAAAGGGATTCCGGCTTTATGGCGTTTAGCACCAGATATGAACTCGCTAGTGGCAGTTGGAACTTTGGCTGCCTATAGCTTTTCAGTCGTAGCAACCTTTATGCCGCATGTGTTACCCCAAGGCACGGTCAATGTTTACTTTGAAGCGGCTGCCGTTATTGTCAGTTTAATTTTGCTTGGGCGATATTTTGAAGCAAAAGCTAAAGGACGAACCTCACAAGCTATTCAACACCTAGTGGGAATGCAACCTAAAACAGCCCGTATTCAACGTGATGGTCAAGTAGTGGAAGTTGCTGTTGCTGAAGTAGTCAGTGGAACTATTGTAGAAATTCGCCCGGGTGAACGTGTGCCTGTCGATGGTGAAGTGGTTGACGGACACAGCTACATTGATGAATCTATGATTACGGGTGAGCCTGTCCCTGTTGAAAAAATAGTAGGGCATCAGGTGGTCGGTGGTACAGTCAACCAGAACGGTACTCTAAACATTCGGGCAACCGCAGTGGGGAGCTCATCTGTACTTTCACAAATTATTCGCATGGTTGAACAAGCCCAAGGTTCTAAACTTCCGATTCAGGGTTTAGTTGATAAAGTCACCATGGGGTTTGTACCTGTAGTGATGTTAATTGCTGCAATTACTTTCTTGGTTTGGTTTATTTTTGGGCCAGAGCCTGCACTGACTTTTGGTTTGGTGAATGCTGTTGCGGTAGTGATTATTGCATGTCCTTGTGCGATGGGGCTTGCAACGCCAACTTCTATTATGGTCGGTACAGGACGTGGTGCTGAGTTAGGTGTCTTGTTCCGTAAAGGTGAAGCTTTGCAGCTTTTACAAGAAGCGCAAGTAGTTGCAGTTGATAAAACGGGCACACTTACCGAGGGTAAACCGACACTGACAGACTTTAATGTGCAATCAGGTTTTGAGCGTGAACAAGTGTTGACTTTAGTTGCCTCTGTCGAAGTCAAGTCTGAACATCCGATTGCACTCGCGATTGTTCAAGCAGCAGAAAGCGAGGGCCTAAACTTATTACCCGTAACAGCTTTTAATTTGATTACAGGTTCAGGTATTGAGGCGGAAGTTTCAGGCCAAAAAGTACAAATTGGCGCAGACCGTTATATGCATCAACTTGGTTTAGATACCAACTCATTCCAAGCGATTGCTGCTCAATTGGGTGAAGAAGGCAAAACACCGCTTTATGTTGCTATTGACCAGCAACTTGCTGCAATTATTGCCGTGGCAGACCCCATTAAAGAAACAACCTATGCTGCGATTGAGGCCTTACATCAATTAGGTCTCAAGGTTGCCATGATTACAGGAGACAATCGTCATACGGCCCAAGCGATTGCTAAAAAGCTGAACATTGATGAAGTGGTAGCAGAAGTTTTACCCGAAGGCAAAGTGGACACAGTTCGCCAACTGCAAAAACAATATGGTCGTTTGGCTTTTGTAGGCGATGGCATTAATGATGCACCAGCCTTGGCGCAAGCAGATGTTGGTTTAGCCATTGGTACAGGAACAGATGTTGCTATTGAAGCTGCCGATGTTGTGCTCATGTCAGGTAGTTTAAAAGGCGTACCAAACGCAATTGCATTAAGTAAAGCAACCATGCGAAACATACGTCAAAACCTGTTCTGGGCATTTGTATATAACGTTGCACTTATTCCCATTGCAGCAGGTGCGCTTTATCCAGCATTTGGTGTATTACTTTCACCTATGTTTGCAGCAGGCGCGATGGCACTTTCTTCGGTCTTTGTTTTAGGCAATGCATTACGCTTAAAACGTTTTCATGCGCCAGTACAGTAAGGGTGCTGAAAATCAACTTTTGGTTTAAGATCATGACAGAAGGTCTTAAACCAAATTTAATATTTGAGGTGTGAGATGAATATCGGTCAGGCATCCAAACATTCGGGCATTTCGGCGAAAATGATTCGCTACTATGAAGAAATCGGTTTACTTGAAGCAGCTCAACGTTCTGCTTCTGGCTATCGTATTTATTCAGAAACAGACCTTAAAACTTTAAACTTTTTAAAACATGCCAGAGAGTTAGGTTTTTCATCCGAACAGATGAAAGAGCTCATTTCGCTTTGGAAAAATACCGATCGGCATAGTGCAGAGGTGAAAGCTTTAACCGTAAAACACATTGCCGAATTAAAGCAAAAAATTGCTCATTTACAGGAAATGGTTAATATTTTGCAGGCTTCAGCTGATGATTGCTGTGGTGACCAACAGGCTTCGTGTGCGATTTTAGACCACATTGAAAAAGGTGTAGGCGTAAGTTAAATCTTATAAAAATAAAAAAGGAAAAATCATGGCTTATACAGCTTCTTGCCTTTGTAATGGCATTCAATTCAACATTAATGCCGAATTAGAGCCCATCATGGTTTGTCATTGTAAACAATGCCAAAAAGCCCAAGGTGCTGCTTTCGCTGCCATTACTCAAGTACAAAAAAGTGATCTAAATATTGTACAGGGTGAAAACCTGTTACAGGCTTATTTTGCATCGCCTAATAAAAAGAGAGTGTTCTGTAAAACCTGTGGTTCACCTGTCTGGAGTGAACGTCTAGATAAACCTGATGTAGTGCGTTTAAGGGTAGGACTCATTAATGAACAAATATCGACATCAGTCATTTCTCATGCTTTTGTGTCTTCAAAAGTGAAGTGGTATCCAATTTGCGATAGTGCTCGCCAATATCAAAATGGGGTAGAAAACCCTTAAATATTAAGGTTGGATTGTATTTTATTCATTTGTAAAAAAACGTGAACAGCACTAGCCATGAATAAATAATGTGCTATAACTGTACTTAAGGTAATCGTAATATCTCCTCGATCCACAGGGAAACTTGGGACAGGGCAAAAGATACGATAAGACCTTACATATAGCTAGCAAAGAGCATGTAAGAAATGAATAGACACAAATCTTAGATTGCTCACCGTTGCAGAAAAGCCCGTGAAACGGGCTTTTTTAATGCCTGTAAAAGCTATTTCTTATTTGTGAAGATCATAGATTTTTAAACTATTTATGAAAAAGTAATGTAAAAATAACAAAATATTTTAAATATACAGACTATTCTGTATTGCAATTTATTTTTATTAAAGGTACATTGAGTCAACGGTTTAAAGTTCAAGCTTAATAATGAACTCATGGTCGTTGTGGGAGATCTAAGAGCCTGCATTTTCCCCAAGATGCGGGTTTTTTTTATGCCTAAAGAAAAGTATTTATTTATCTCATCTAAAATTTTAATTTTCTAATTTTTAAATTTTTAAAACCTACGAGCCGAATAGATCGTAGGTTTTTACGCTAACTAGAAGTTAAGCACGATATGCCTGACAAGCTTGGGCACATGCTAAACATGCTTTTGCACAAATCTGGCAATGCTCATGTTCGTGTTTACTACATTCAGCTGCGCAAAGTTGGCATGCACTGGCACATAATTGCATAGCTTGTTCAGCAAGCTCCGAATGTCTTAACTCTAAAGATGTGCATAGCTGACAGGTTTCTACACACGTTAAACAGTGTTTAATACATTCACGCATCATATGCACATGTTCTTCTTGTAAACATGCTGAGGCACAATGTTTACAAGCAAACATACATTCAATGCATGCTTGAATAGAGGTAGATGCTTGACTAAACAGAGAAGGGGTTGGTTCTTGTGAGCTATTCATTTTAATATTCTCCTTTTGAAAGGCTATTATTAAAAAACCGAATATTTTTATCTTTTTTCATTTTATAAAATCATTTTTCCTATAGGGCACTTTGAAATGAAAGGTCTACAAATGCTCAATAAGTGATTAACCTCGTATAAGAATGTTACATGTACTTTTCTAATTAAAGTTTTGAAAAATGATGAAGCACGAAGAAGATCTTCTTAAAACAAGACATAAAATTTATTTCGATATAATACTTTTGGCTAATTTTTTA
This sequence comes from Acinetobacter nosocomialis, assembly GCA_025736915.1. Classification (GTDB taxonomy): domain Bacteria; phylum Pseudomonadota; class Gammaproteobacteria; order Pseudomonadales; family Moraxellaceae; genus Acinetobacter; species Acinetobacter nosocomialis_A. The sequence goes on from CP107049.1 coordinate 3,279,354, forward strand.
ATGAATGAAAATTAGGCAAATTATCAGTGTGAACTTTAAGGGCGCACGTAATGGAAAACATTGAACAGTACGCTCACGGAGCTGAGCATGAAGTCCACGTACACTGCAAACGATCATTAAGTACATTAATACTGAGCCTGTTTGTGTTAATTGCGACTGGTCGTTAAACGAAAAAGCACCCAAGGGTGCTTTTTCCGTATCTACTGACTTTGCTAGATAATTTTAAGAGCTTGTAAAGCCGCGCCGTTTTTTATAGGCTTTCCGATCATAAGAGGGTATATTGGACTTTTGAAGGTCAATAGCTAGTTGTTTCTTACGTTGAAATTGCACTTCATTTAAAAGTGCATCATAGATTTTGGGACGGTCAGTTTTAAACTTTTCTACATCCAATGGAATTTTACTTTCCTCTTTAACAATATACAAAACAGAACCATTGGCATTCGTTTCATATATTGTCCAACCAACCCGTACTGTATAAAGACTGGTTTTCTGATCCTTTCCTAAATAAGATTTAAAACCATCCGGATGTGGGCGAACATAAGCATTCATCATACATCCTCCATCAACTATTTAATTCGATGAAAGCGGCGATTAATGAATTGATGGGGAACAATACATCTATTCAGTAAAATCACGATTTTAACTTGTATATATATTGATCAATTTAGCAATTTCAAGGCGTATGATATTTCTTTTCGATGGAGGAAAAATAAGAGAAGTTGATTGAAAAGCACTCAAAAATAACGACTTAATTTTAAAAGATAAATCATTAAGTAGTTTGAAGTCATTTTTAAAATTAGAGTAATATTTTTAAAAAATGTGTGACGAATTTTGCAAATTTAAAATTGAACAAATTATAATGAACCAAGATTCACTTTTTAATAAGCTACTAATTTTAAAAAATAAAAAGTATTTGTAATATTTCTTGTTACAACGATTTTGTCGACAATATAGGACTGTTTTTGACATATTTCGCCTAGCGTAATCAATCGAGTTTTTAGCCTATGGTGTCATTTTTGTTTATTGGACTTGTGGTCACTATTTTGCTGACTCCAGGACCAACAAATACATTATTAGCCTCGGCTGGCATACAGGCAGGGGTAAAGCATTCACTTAAGTTAATTCCGGCAGAGGTAATAGGTTACCTAATCGCAATTACCTCTTGGGGTGTTTTACTTGAGTCAGTATCTCATTTCATTCCATGGCTTCCAGCCATATTAAAGCTGATCAGTGCGGGTTTCATCCTTTATCTTGCTTTTAAACTCTGGATGACATCGACTGAAGATATTAAATTAGACCGACCACTCATTACGCCAAAAGCTTTATTTCTTGCAACACTTTTAAACCCAAAAGCTTTATTGTTTGCTTCGGCGATTTTTCCACATGCAGCGTGGGAAAATCCGCATTTGTATTTTATTCACATTGTTGTCTTTTTATCTTTAATTACTCCAATTGCTTTTTTATGGATTATGTTTGGAACAGTCCTTATTTCAAATAAAGTAACTTGGTTAAATCAACGCAATTTACAACGTACAGCTGCATTTATTTTAACTTTCTTTGCCATGCCAATCGGCTATTCTGCGATTAGCTCATTTTAAACTTAACCCATTATTTATATTAAAAAATTTATTTTACAGGAGATTTTTATGAAAAGATTAAAAGTAATTATCAAGGACCAATTTGATAAAAAATTAATTGCTTTGGCAAAAGTTAGACCCATGAATGACCATGTGCTTGAGCTTCATAAAAGTGTAGAACATATTGAAATTGATGATGAGATTATTCTACCCAACATGGATTTACTTTATGAAAATCCAAAAGATGGGAAAATTTATAAATTAGTTGGTCCATTCAATGAGGAATAACTCTTAAATTAAATTTAACAATAACCATGAGCAGAGTTTGTGTTTTATAGTCTTATATGGTGAAAATTAAGCCAAACTAACGTATAGACACAATTAAAATATTGAACATCGAAAGTCGTTATGGGACTATGTTTTTGCAAAAATGTGACCTAATCCTCATTTTTGCATTTCAGGACTAAGTGGTGTTCACTAAGCCCATTTCTTCAATGAGAAGTAGAAATGGGCTTTTTTTATTGCAAATTATTCTTTAAATGTTTCATCTAAAGCTTGTTGAACAGCTTCAATTCGAGATTTACACGCTTTATAAGCACTAATCGATTCTTCAACAATTTTCATTAAATTATCAATATCTGGGCTTTCCTGAGACTCAAGTAATTCAGCATTTCGTTTTAAGATAGCATGACCTTCTTTGAAAGACAGTTCTTTTTCATTCATTAGGAATTACCTCTGTAATATTGGCCTCAATAACACCATCTTGCATTTCAATAGTAACGGCAGAGCTTGAGACTTGATGAACAGAACGAATTGCTTTGCCTTCAGATCTTACAATTGCATAGCCTTTCGCTTGAATCTGTTTTGGGTTTTGCAGAAGAATTTCTCGCATAAGGGCTTCGGTTTGCGTTAAAGAAAATTTAACCTGTTGCTGTGAAACAAATTGAATGCGTTCTTTCATTTGTTCGAGGAACTGGTGAGCAGAATTAAGTTGGCCTTGGGCAGAAGATTTAATATGTTGTAAATATTGATCACTCTTACTTTGATAAGTCGTAATTTGATGTTGAGACAAAAGTTTAATTGTTTGTAGGTTGTCTACAGCTTCTTGTACACGTTCAACAATATGGTTGCGAATACCCGCAATCACTTTACTTGGAGTATCAAACGAACGGTGTGCGATCTCATCAAGGATAGTACGGTCTTTTTCATGTCCGATACCAACCCAAATCGGTACGCTACGTTTACAGAGTAGGGCAGCAAGCTCATAATCATTTAAATAAGCTAAGTCATTTACAGCACCACCACCACGAATAATTACAATCAGATCGGGGGGAAAGTTATAACTATTTGCCCATTGCTTTAACCCTGTTGCCAACGACTCCATAAGGCTAACGGCAGCCGTATTTCCCTGAAAAGTCGCACTTTGATAAACAAAATGGCAGACCCCATTTCGCTCAAGAGCATCTGCATCTTTTTTAAAGTCCCCCAATCCTGCAGCATTTTGAGGAGCAATCACTAAAACATTTTGAATATCAAAAGGAGTAGGAAGAAGTTTATTCTTATGAATTAAACCTTCTTGAGTTAAACGCTCCACAATTTGTTGATAACGTTTTGCAATTTCCCCAAGTGTAAAACTTGAGTCAATCTCTTCGATATTGACTGAAAATCCATATTGCGGATCAAAACGCGCTCTAATTTTAATTAAAACGTTTAAGTCGCTTGCTAACTCAATTCCTGTTTCTCGTTCAAACTTAAGAACAATTTTACTCGCTGAAAATTTCCAAATGGTTGCTTTACAACTGGCGATGACTTTATCAGTATCTGCATCTTTCTCTGCAAGCTCTAAATAGTAATGTCCACCTTTAATATTTAAATTACGAATCTCTGCTCTAACCCATACCGGTTCGTCAAATGTCAGGCGTATTACTTCCTGCACAGTGCCGAGATATTCGCTGAGTGAGAACTGGGGATCAGACATATAAACTATAAATAAGTGGATGAAACTAGATAGTATAAAAGCTATCCAAGCAAGGCAATTGATGTCTATGAATATCGGGTTCTATTTAAAATAAATACAACAATTTAAAGAATTAAAAGTTAGAAATTGATATGCCAATTTAGACTAAATGGTTAAAATGAAAAATTAATAAAAAGATAATTGTTAATAATTACAACCGATTAAAAAATAAAGTTTGCTTTATAAAATATATAGGCGTATAAAGCTTACTTCCAATTGCGGGGTGGAGCAGTCTGGTAGCTCGTCGGGCTCATAACCCGAAGGTCGTTGGTTCAAATCCGACTCCCGCATCCAAAAATATTATGCTCTGTGATGTACTACTTTTCGTGATACGAACTCATGAAAAGCAATTAGCTTATAAATAACCCTATATCAAGCTAAATATTAAATTCTAGACGAATTGTCCATACCTTAAATCTAGCGTTCTAATTAAATACCGTCAAATCACATGAGCTCAGTAATGAGTGAATACGATTGTGAATATAGTAAATGAATGGCAAATTGCCACAGCCGTAAATGGCAATGAAATTAATGTGAGGGTTATTCCTCATGTGCGTAAGCAAAACTCACTTGATGGCTATCGTTGGGTAGAGGTTGGAAAGAAAATTCAGCTTCAAACTGGTGAAGAAATTGAGTTGAACCAAGATGGTAAAAGCTTCTATGCCGGATTTAATCAACTTTATCGTTTAAATACATATTGTTGATAAAACTATGGTAATAAAGCAAAAAAACCTATCCCTTTTAAAAGAGATAGGTTTTTTTATATGTAATGGAAAAATAAATAATTAAAGTTATAAATAAGTAAGCTACTTGAAAACGATAAAATTATTATTTTAACTATATTTAATAACTAAATTAACCTGCCCGCCAGAACTGACGGCCCATCACTTTAAAGTTTTTCCCGTTCTCTTCAGTGACACGGCGATCTCTAAATTTTTCATTTAAGCTATGCAAAATTAAAGAGCCATCTGCTTCTTTAAAAATTTGTTTAATCATTCCCTCGCCAGCGAAATAAACTGCATAGATTTCTCCATCAATCACTTCTGTTTGGGAAATATCAATACCGACCAAATCTCCATCTTTGATGTAATCGGTCATGCTATCGCCCTTAGCTTTAATAATGCGCATACATTCCTGAGGAACACGCTTTTCTTTAAAGAATGAAGCAGGGAAAGGAATTTTTCCATTAATTGCATCAAAATGAAATTCGATTGATTCGCCTGTACCACAAGAAAAACTTGCTTCAACGACTTCAATCCACACATATTGATCTACTACATCATGACTGACAACAGTAGGACTAAATACATCACTTTCTCTAAAAGAATCTTCTGTGTTACCAGTAGTGAGCCAATAAGCGTCTACACCTAAAAACTGTGCAATGAGTGGAAGAAAAGCAGATTTTAAGTTCTTTCCCGATTCTAAAGCTTGATAAGCAGGCTGAGACATTTTTACTGCTTCAGCAACTTCTGCCTGAGTTTTCTTAGCTTTAATCCTTGAATCTTTTAAACGGTCTTTAAGAGCCATAATGATCGCACCAGCTAATTTATAACAAATATATAACTTAAGTTATATCTAGTAAAACAACTATAGTTATTGACTAATAATAACTATAGTTATAATATCAGTTATAAGAACTCATTGATAGAACGAATCAAATATTTTACTTAAGTATATTTTTAATTTTTATCAATGGCTTAGTAAGTAGTGATATTTATTCTGCCTCACTGGACGACAGAATATAAAAAATGGCGATAGTGAATCAGTGGTAGAGATCGGCTATCAAAAACAAAAAATGAAATAAAAAAAGCCCGATTCCGTGGATCAGGCTTAATGTTCGTCGATAAAGGGTATCAAGAACATGAAGAATCTAACAAAGAATTTAATGGCTCACAAAAGTTTCCGATATACGGCAGCATGTTATGTCAAATTTTTGGTCAAAAAAGTGAAGCAATTCATCAACTTTACTCTTTTTTCTTGTTCTTATGCCAATGCTTAAGTGCTGGTAAAAAGGTTTATGAGATTGAGCGATTTTATTTAAATAGTTTCTCTAAAAAGGTATTAAATAACATTGGTTTATAAGATTTTATCCTTTTAGAGCGTGTGAGGATTGAGTTATGGAAAATTTTTTAACATTAAATGGACTAGCTTCTGCTTTTAAGCTTTATGGTACGGTCATGATGATTGCTTTAGCAGTGAGCTTAGTCGTAGCAGTGGTTCTAATCATGCGTTTTCCTCGTTCACCTCAAGAATGGGTAGTCGGTTTAATTTGTACTATTGTCTCAAGCTTGACTGGTGGCTCATTCATTATCATGAAATGGAACTTGCATGAATGGGTGACAGATATATGGGGCATGATCACTTTAGGTGGATTCTTCTTTATTTGTGGCCTACCTGGCTGGGCAATTGTGAGATGGATATTTAACTTCATTAATAAACAAGAAGGGAAAACCATTGTTGAAGTAATGAAAGACTTAAAAAAAGCAAAAGATGATATTCAAAGTTAATACCTAACAGTGAGTTTTATAAATGAGGACAATCCCATGAATATTGAACAATATTTAGATGCACTTATAAAACGTGAAGGTGGTTATGTAAATGACGTCCTTGACTCTGGCCATGCTACTAAATATGGAATTACACAAGCTGTTGCACGTAGTTATGGATATCAAGGTGAAATGAAGGATTTACCTTTAGAAATCGCAAGAGATATTTATAAGAGCCAATATTGGCTGGAGCCGCGATATGATCAAGTTAATTTGATTAGTCCGATCATTGCTGAAGAGCTACTCGACACAGGAGTAAATTGCGGTATTGGTTTTACAAAACCACTTCTACAGCGTGCTTTGAACTTGTTAAACCGGCAAGGGAAAGAAGGTTGGGCGGATCTTAAATTGGATGGGGAATATGGACCCTCTACATTACAGGCTTTATCAATCTATATAAAGAAGCGCGGTAATGAAGGTGAACGGGTATTAGTACGTCTTCTGAATATTATGCAAGGCCAACGCTATATTGCAATTACCGAGAAAAATCCAAAGTATGAGCAGTTCTTTTATGGATGGCTTGCTAACCGTGTGAACTTATAAAAAGACCAACTTGTTAGAGCTGTTTTAAGCATAGGCTACAAAACATTTAACAAGCTGGTCCATTCTGCTTTTTATAGGAGTACAAACTTTTTATTGAGTAATAAGTAAAATAGCGAGAAGAAAGAAAATACAACCACTGACTTTATTCAGTTTTGCAAAATTATTTCCGGCAAGCATTTTCTCTTTAAAAATAGAAGAAAAGTTGGCATAAACTAAATGAATTAAAAATCCAATGAAACAGAAGGTTAAAGATAAAACCAGAAACTGATTTAATATTTCTTTTTTAATATCAATAAACTGTGGAAAAAGGGCAATGAAAAAGACAATTGTTTTGGGATTAAGTAGTGAGGCAAACAATCCTTGATAGAAAAGTTTTGATTTCTTTATACCTTTCTCATCATGTTCAGTTTCGAGTAAATCTTGTGTTGGGGATTTTTTTATGAAATTTTTATAACCTAAATACATTAGGTAAAAGGCCCCAATAAACTTTAAGACCGTGAAGATCGTAGGATTACTGGTAATGATAAGCCCGACTCCACTTGCAGAAATCACAGCGATAATGAACATACCAATGATTAAACCGCTAATACCGAATAAAGCGGTACGGACACCATAGTTAATTGAATTTGTTACTGTAAATAAAACGCCTGGTCCTGGGCTTGATAATGTAAGAAAAGCAATGGTTATAAAAACTAAGAGACCATTCACGGAGTTACTTCCTGTTTATCATCAACATGTTAAGCTGCACACGTACTTTAAAGTAGAATAGGTGAAGTGTATATAGACAAGTCTGTATATTTTATAAAAAAGTAAAATATTTTAATTATTCCTAAAAGTAAGTGTTTGAGCTTATAGCAAAGCTTAAAAATCTATAGAAGACAAAATTTTATCTTGTAAAAAATAAGATATATTTAATTAATATATTGATGTTAAATCAATAAAATAACTTGTAAATAATTTTTTAAAATCAATGAATAAGATAAGAATGGAGGGTCTTAAATTAAGTAAAAAATCAATTAATCAAGATAGAGATTGCAATTCGTTAAGAAGCGTGTATAGTCGACTTTAACTACAAAAATATTCATGTAACCCTAAATCTCTCTTTTCGCAGTTTTATTTATAATCCTCCGTATATTATTAGATATTTAAGTAGAGTGTATATTTTTTAGTTCAATTGGTTCACCCAATAACAAATGATAATGTTTTTAAAAAATTAGGATTAATTTATGTCTAATACTACTGGTACAGTAAAATGGTTTAATGAAACTAAAGGTTTTGGTTTTATTCAATCTGATGAAGGTAAAGATGTTTTTGCACATTTTTCTGAGATTCAAACACAAGGCTTTAAAGTTCTTTTAGAAGGTCAGCGTGTTCAGTTTACTGTGACACAGGGTAAAAAAGGCCCACAAGCTTCGAACATCACAATTGTGACGAATGCTTAAATAACGTAATTTGATGATTTTATTTGGTTTATTTTTTGGCGATTTGCTCAATTAAATAACATGAAATCATCTACGTAGTTAAAAAACCCACTTCTTCCTTTGTGGGTTTTTTATATAAAATATTAAATAAGTTGATTATTTGTTTTATATAATATAAAAATTAAATTTATGTTTTATAAGTTAACATTATAACTGGTATAAAAATGGATATTTGTATTGGCGGTATTTTAAACGGTAAAGTAAGAAAAAATAATGAAAATTGTTTCTGTGTTGGAAACCCTCATTCAGATGATGTCACTGAGTACCATAAGCAATACTTTCATTTAAATGGAAAGCTTTTGTCATTTTGGGTGTGCAGTGAAATCAATTTTCAAGAAGCATCACGAATAGCCGAGAGTTTCTTAAAAAAAGAGCAAAGATCGTTAAGTGAATGTTAAATAAAAACACTTTAAGCTTGGCAACTATAATGCTTAAATCAGATAAGCTAAAAATAATTTTTAATTACATATTTTTAACAATTTAGATTAATTTGTTATTCATAACGTCATAAGTAATAGGGTAATCTTAGCTCAAAATATGATTTTGTTGTAAAATTAAACTTAACATTCATAAAAATTTATTAAATTTTTATTGTATTAACGGTCCATGACTTAAGTCATAAATAATATTTCTTTTTGTAGTATATCTAAAGGAAGGAAATAATTCTAAATGTTGAATATAGTACAACCTAATATTTGCTTTATTGGCAGCAGTAATTTGTCTTTAGCTTTAATTGGAGGTTTGGTTTTAAAAGGATTCCAAAAAGAAAAAATTAATCTTATAGAGGAAGTAAAGTTTGATAATGAAATTATTCTAAAGCAAAAACAGCATGAGGTAAAAAAGGCTGATATCGTTGTTCTATTACTAGACCCAAAAAACCTAAAAGCTATACTGGCGCCATTAAAAAAATGGCTAGCTGATAAAACAATAGTATCGATGATGGCTGGGGTTAATATTAAACAACTAGTAAGTATTACGGGTTCAAAAAAGATTATAAGAGTCATTTCTAACCCACCAGTATTAACTTATACGGGTACCCATGTGCTGATTGGTTCAGAATATCTAGAGCCTTTAGATAAAGAAGTAGTTGAGACAATTTACTCAGCAACAGGGAAGACCTATTGGGCAAACTCAGAATCGGAAAGTGATGCCATTATTGCTTTATCAGGTTCAGGCCCAGCGTACTTCTTTTATATTCTCGACAGTATGGTCAAAACAGGTGTTTCAATGGGGCTAGATAAGCAGTTCGCTTTAGATCTCGCACTACAAGCAGCCTCAGGTGCCGTAGACATGGTCCGTAAAAGTAACGTTCAGCCAAGTGAACTATGCGGGAAGGTGACACTGGCTAATGGAATTACCGAATCTGCTTTACGAATGTTTGAACTAGGAAACCTTTCCGATGATATCCGGCTGGCTTTGAGAGCAGCTTATCATCGTAGTAAAGAAATAAGTCTCGAGATTAATGCTGAGATTGCTAGGCATAGCTTTAACTGATAACCAAGTACCTTTCAATTTGGAGATAACTTATATTTTGAAAGGTACTTTTTATACTTAATAAGTCATTTAATGCCCTAAGAATGAAGCATATAATTACTTATACTGGTTCATAATCAAAGCTGTTTTTATATGAGTATCTAGTTTAAATTATGGAATTTGCAAGAAATATTCCCAAATAATGTAGCCCAAACCAAACCCTAGCATTGAATAGAGTGTGATAATAAATAATACAAAACTAGCTTTATTTTTCTTTCTTAAAAAATTCATGTTAGCTACCTCGTGTCTAGATGTTTACTATCATGAAGAAATACAATGTGTAATCATAGATACAGAATTTTTTCAAAAAAATATAACAGATGAAGAAGTGTTATAAATTACTCTTTAATTAAGTTTTTCTTTAAATTTGTAAATCGAAAGACGTTAGGGATCTTAAGTCTAATTTTCAGTAGAAAAAATATAAAAATGGGTTTCCTATTGATTTATAAAAATATTATATTGAACTAGCTGTTGAAAAACAATCATTTACAATTGAAAGGAAACATTTCTAATTGGTTAGAATTATTAAATAAAATTGCGGATCAGTTAACGGAATTTTAATTTTTTTGTGGTTCATTTTGGTGCCATTTTACATAATACAGATAGTTTTTACATTGAAATCAAATTTGTTTTCACTCCATTACAATTAATTCTTCATAATCAAACTATGAATTTTTTTATTTTCAATTGTTTATAAGAATATTGAGGAGGAAGAAATGCCAAAGTATTTAGCTATAGCAGATAAAGTATACAAGGAAATTAAAAAAGACAATTTATTTACAGAAGACACCATTCAAAATTTAAACTGTTTAATTAGCTTAATTCGTAAAGCAATTAAAGGTACTGAGTTCAAACTGAAGTACAATTTTATAAATTTTGAAGAATGCTTAAATCAATTTAATAAAGAAAAGTCAGTTCATATTGATTTAAGTCTGATGCCAAAGTTTCAAAATGAAGGTGAGTTTATTTTATGGCTTGCTGGTTTCATTGAGCGAATGACAATTGGAGGTAAAGAAAAGTTGCCTCCAATTTCAAACTATATTCCGAAAGGCTTTAGAATTGATAAAGCCGAGATTCCTGTTGCTGCTGAACCAGCTAAAGAAGAAAATGCAGAGATGATCATTAATTACTTTAAATCTGAGGACTATATTAAGAACAATAAAATATCCTCATAAAATATAGAAGTATTCATCCACCATACTTCTATATCTCGCTGATAAAATTCAGCTACCGCCTTCTGGGGCGGTTTTTTTGCTTTAGAAATCTTGATTATATAGATTAAAAATGTCAGAAAATATGGAAATGTTCTATAAAGAAATAATAATGATTTAAAAAATAGTAAGTTAAAGATTATATTGTTATTTTTATTAAAATATTTTTCACATAAAAATACGCTTAAATTACGTATAGAAACATTTACTCGTACATAATTTTCAAAAAAAATAGGAAGATGACGAGATGAATGAGAATGCTGAACTCATTAAATATTTAGATATTGCTGAAAATGTTTACGCAAATATTTATGAAAAGTACCAGATTACGGATAACCCTGTGACAAATCTCAATAGGGTTATGGCGGAAATTAGAAAAGAAGCTGAGCAAATCAATTTAAAGTTAAAATATAGCAAAATTGATTTCGAAGAATGTTTAAGTAAGCCTCTTTCTGAAAGAGAGATAAAAGTTGACTTAAGTCTACTGCCACGCTTTGAGTATCGAGATGAATTTATTTTATGGCTAGCTAATTTTATTGGAAATATTAGCGTGCAGAAGAAATTTATAAAACAAAACTATCAGTTTAATTAGCACTATAAATTTTTAGTTCCCTAAAGCCTTAAATAAGTTTCTATAGATTAGCGATATAAAAAGAACAAAAAAGTGCACCTTTTAGAGGTAACTTTCATGAAGAATATTACGGAAAAATCGCTTTTTGATGTCTTTACACAGCATCAAGCCTATCTTTATCGAGCATCCTCAAGATCGGTAAATGAGCTTTTTAGATTTTTTAACGATGAAACACTCGTTATGCTTGATCTTTTGGCTGATTTAATAAAAGAGCTTAACCAGACTGAAAGGGCAGCTCTTGCGGGTGGCGAATACACAACTCGTCACCTTAAAAATATCCAACTTGTTATTTCTGATTGGTTTAATTCAGTGAGCGATGTTCTACCAGAAATGTTTGCTCATTCGGCAACTAGTTTGGCTGTTTATGAATCAAATTATATGGCTAAGCTATTTGGTAAAGTCATTAAAGATTTAGAGGGAGAGTACCTCTATAAATTAATAAAACGAGTTCCACTAGCTGGGGGTGCCTTAGTTGATGAGTCTTTGGCTCAAATTAGTGAGAATGCCCGTCAAAGAATTGAATATGTTATTCGAGATGGAATGAATACAGGCATGACACCTCAGCAAATTATTAGACGTATTACTGGTACGAAACGTCTTAAATATGAGGATGGATTGCTCAACAGTACCAAAATTGATATTGAACGTATTGTCAGAACCCTACGGAGCCATATTTCAAATCAGGTTTATTTATATAACTTTAAAAAATTTAATTTTGAATATGTCGGATTTGTGAGTGTGTTAGACGGAAGGACATCTAAAATTTGTGCCGCAATTGATGGTTCAATTTGGAAATTGAATGACCCAGCGAAAAGGGTTCCACCTTTGCATCCCAATTGCCGGAGTATTCTGGTACCAGTAAGTAAGGATGGCAGGCTTATTGGGAACCGATCTTTTATTATGGATGAAAGGAGAGTGCGAGACATTCCTAAAGATGAACGGGCTCAATTAATGGGCCAAATAGATGCAAATATTTCCTTCAAAGAGTTTTTCAAACTGACCGATAATTTTTTCCAAAAAGAATGGTTAGGTCCTAAACGCTATAAATTATATAAAGAAGGACAATTTGATTTTGATAAATTCTTTGATCCAAAGGGGCGGCTTTACACTCTGGATGAGTTGAGGGAACTTGATGAGCGAACGTTTAAAGTACTTGGACTGTAGCTTGGTAGAGACCAAAATTAACCTTTTGCAACTTAATTTTTAAAGGAGAGCTTGTTACCCTTGCGCGTGAAATTAAGGTGAGACTATGAAATTTATATTCCTCTTTATGAGCGCTATTACTCTTCCATGCTATGCAGCATCTGAAACTATGCAAATGCATTATTGTCATCTTGTGGAAAATGCGGCAAAAGGAGTTATGGATGCAAGACAACATGATGTGCCAGTGACTGAACTACAAGAGATTGCTAGCCATCTTGAAGAAGCAGAGGCAAAGCAACTTTATCAACAGCTCATTGATACAGCATATTCTTCAAAGTTGTTTGAAGATCCTTTAACTAAGACAAAAGCTGTTGAAGACTTTCAAACTACATGGCATGAAAAATGTTTAACGAAAAGTTCTATAGGCTGAGCTATACATGTAAATCGAACCTACTCATGGAGTAGGTTTTTTTGTTTAGTTAATACAATAAAAAGAAAAGTACTGCAGGTGAAAACATAGATGGGGCTAGCTGTTATAAAAAATAAATTCCAAGCTTAGCATTGCAAAACGGATTTAACGTTTATGACATCATGATGAAAAGATTCTACATAAAAAATATCTATAACAAATTAAAGACTAACCCTGTCATTTAACAATTAAAGGTATGCATTATAGAGAAGCTTTGTAGCTTATTTTTACTCTTAATTTAAGCTTAAGGCTTGGGCTTTTAGATATCGGCTAATCGTTAAGTATGTTTGGAGAACATACAATGATGAATCATGAAAGTTTATCTAAAAGTCTAAGTAAAGCTCCAGAAGTTACATTACTGTTCTGGATCATTAAAATTGCAGCTACAACCTTAGGGGAGACTGCAGGTGATGCGCTATCTATGTCCCTTAATTTAGGATATGTAATTAGTACAGCAATTTTCGCAGTGATATTTGCAGTTTTTGTTGGTCTGCAAATTAAAGCCAAGCAATATAATTCATTTTTCTATTGGGCGACCATTATTGCTACGACTACGTTAGGAACTACAATTGCCGATTTTGTGGATCGGACTTTATGCGTGGGCTATGCAGGGGGGAGTTTAATATTACTTATTTTATTAGGCCTGTCTCTGTTTGTCTGGTATTTAAGCTGCGGCACAATTTCGGTAAAAAGTATTCAATCTGCTAAAAGTGAAGTTTTCTATTGGTTAACTATTATGTTCTCTCAAACATTAGGGACAGCATTAGGTGACTGGACGGCTGATACTCAAGGGTTAGGGTATACGAGCGCTGCTTTAATTTTTGGTACTTTATTGCTGGTATTAGCGATCTGCTATTTTTATACCAAAATCTCAAGAACCTTATTATTCTGGTTGGCCTTTGTTCTTACTCGACCACTCGGGGCAGTTTTAGGTGATTTCCTCGATAAACCTATTGCACATGGTGGATTAGATCTAAGCAGATTTAGTGCATCTTTCGTATTGTTGGTTTTTATTGTAGTTTGTTTAATGGTCTTTAAACCTAAAGCAGCAGAGACAGTGCATTAACTTAACTTTTAAAAAAAAGCCACATTATTCGGTTGGGTGATGTGGTTTTTTAATGTGAGTGCAAAAGATTCAATTAAGTATCATTTATATTTTTTAGAGCGTAAAAAAGCCCTTGCTCGAAAGCTAAGGGCTTAGTCATTCATTGATCTAGCAATGAACTATATAAGGCTCATCTCATACTGAGGCCAGTATATATGAAATTGAGTCAATAAAGAAGGTAGGTGTGACATAACAGAAATATAGAGCGTTTGGATAAGGTTCTAATTTGGTCTTGTGGAGATAAAAGCAATTGTTAAATCGAGAAGACTAAATGCTTATAAAAACTCACGGTTGGCATAAAGACGGAATTTGATTTAAAGATTTAAATAATTGTGGTTACGCTAGCAGGGGTAATTCATTCTGATCTTCAATTTTCACCACTCGAAAGAATGGTAATTTTGTAATTAAATATTTCAAAAAAGATCATTAAATTATTTATTTATGAGTGATAACAAGATTATTAGTTCTAATTAATTTATTGGAAAATTCATCAAATGAGCAGACTAATACGGACTAATACAGATTAAAACAGACAAATCTAAGCAAGCCTAAACAAATTAAAATTAAGCTTTGTAAAGAGACTAAATTTATATTTAGTAGATAAAAGCATTATTCAAGTGTGAAAAATTTTATGACGTGATCTGTCGTAGTTGTTAGGTAAAGAGGTGGTCATTTAAGCAAAACTCTTATAAAGTAAAAAGATAGAACCAATTCAATGATTAAGCGTGGCATTTTTTTGCTCGTTTTAAGAGAAAAAGGACCAAGTACGCTAATACTTGATCCTTTTGCTGGTTCAGGTGGTATCTCGTAACGGCAATTACGGAATACCGAAATTTTTAATCGCCGTCCGAAGGCACAAACTAAGAGAACTTAGATGTAAAGATTAAAAACTAACTTAACTTAGTAAATATTAGACTACTGGTTTAAACAAGTAAACATTTTGTTTACTTCGGGAAACCTACAGTTTATTTCACTAAACATAATGTCTTGGTGAAGTAGATTATTACGGTTTAATATTCTGCATTAGAAAATTTATCTTTATTTCTATTTCTCTTAATTTGTAGCTTGGCGTAACTCTTTTTAGAGGTTTCGCATATGCACAAAACTCAAACATTAAACAATGCTTTAATTCCAGTTGTGGACGCCACAATTGGTGGAGAGGTTCAACCTTGTGTTGATGCCCGCATTTTACATCAATGGCTGAAAAGTGAAGATCGTTTTGCTGATTGGATAAAGAAGCGAATCAAAACTTATCGATTTGTTGAAAATGAAGACTACATTGTTTTTTCGGTAAAATTCGAAAAACTCTATGGTAGGCAGACTTCTCAAGAGTATTTATTAACACTGGACGTTGCCAAAGAACTATCAATGGTAGAAAACAACGAGCAGGGGCGAATTGCACGTCGTTACTTTATTAGCTGCGAGAAAGCCTTACGTCAATCAGCTTTCCATTTAATAGATCAGTTTAATAGAGCTACATTCGACCTTGAGAATTTAACGGATATTGCTTCTAAAGCTGGTCGGACTTTATGTTTAGTTGGTAAGCAACTTAAACCGAGAGCAAAATATAAAGTTGAAGAGTTAAAGCAAAAGATGCAACCACTTTTAATCTAAGTGATTAAAGAAGAAACCACCTTTCGAGGTGGTTTTTTAATATCTTAAATGTTAGATTTTGACCATTAGTAATAAAGAGTAATTTCATGAAAAAAATAATTTTATTAGGCGGTGTATTAGTCTTATCGCCTTTCATTAATGCTTCAACTGAAATCGAAGATAAACAAAAAATTTTGAATATGGTAAAACAATATTCTGGACTTGTTTCATGTATGAGTTCTTTTGAAAAAGATCCTGAAAATGGCAGGCCAACAACTATTAAGGATGTAACAACAGTTAAATATGATAAAGAAAATAATGAATATGTATTTTATGTATTGTGGGGCGGAGATATGGGATGCTTAGGTGGTTCGGGAACCATGTCTAGTTTTGTTACTGAGGTGGCTAGATATGGCGGAGACTGGAAACCTTATACTATTCAAACTGATTTTGCTTTTGGTCAGAATGTTGATATCAATTATGGATACATTGAATCAATCAAAAAAATTAATGCTAATAAATTTGAAGTTATAAGTTGGGACCATGCAGATAGTAAGTACGGTGGAGTAGATGGAGGTAGTAATTTTCCTGCTAATAAATTTAAGTATACGGTAGAGCGAGAAGGATATTCGAGATGGAGAGTTACTCATCAAACATTACTTGAACAAAGAAAGTAAAATGGGAAATCGTCTATTGATATTTTTTTATTATCTGAACTATTAAATTCTACTCATTATTAAAGGGGTGATTATTATGAATAAGATTATTTTATTGGGTTTAGTAATTTTAAATACGTCATCTGTATATGCTTTAGCGCCTAAAAATGGTGAACAACCTACCTATTGCGAGCAGATAGTTGCTGTTCATGGATTGCTTACGAGAGCACAAGTTGAATGTGGATATAGCAAGTATAATAAAGAAATGATTTCAGAGACTAAAAAATGTTTTAAGCATGAGCTTGGAGAGGAATATGGAATGGAAGTACTTAAATTTGGTTTGATGGAATATGATCGCCATGTTAGAGAAGAAGGAAAAGAACTTACCTGTAAATCTATTCTAAAAGAATTTCCAGAATATGTTCAAAAGTAAAAAATAAAAACTACCCTTGGGTAGTTTTTATTGTGCCTTTATTAACCACTTGTTAAATATTATTAAGAAATATAGGTAATTTCATGAAAAGAATAAATTTAATATTTGGTCTATTATGCATTTTTTATTTTTCAAACTCTTATGCTGAGGATTGGGATAGGCTGAGTAATTTAAGTAAAACACTTTCGGAAGGTTCATATACTCATCCAGCCAATTCAGAGTCGACAACTTTAAGAGAGAAGCTAGAAGATAAGCAGAGAAAAACTGAATTTGAAGATGTGTCAAGAAGTGAACTGAAAAAACTGGGGATGTTGCCAGCATATGGGGATTCAATTATTAAGAAAGATACTGAGAAAAATGAGTATTTTGAGATAAAAGAATTTCCTGATGGAAATTACATGTATAGAACTTTAAGTCAGAAAGAAATAGTGGCTGTATTTCCAGTTGCTGGTGAAGATGATCCTTTTGGCGACGGCTGGAAAGTTGTTTGCTATATAGATCAAATAACAACTATCAGAAATTGTTCGATAACAAAATATGCAATTATGATCTTAAAATCTGCCAAACATGGCTTAGTTTTTTCAGTAAGTAATGAGCCAGATAAGCTTAATCCTTTAATCGATCACTATGTAAGAGTTGATAAAAATACTCCTTTAAAAACTACATCTATTTTTATCGGTTCACAAGCTGCCAATATCATAGAACAGATGAAGAGAGGAGAAATAATGAGGACTAGATTCCATGAATTTGGTGATACATATGAGGAGACTATTTATCTTGATGGTTTTACAAATGCTTATAATTTTATGAATTTGATGTATCCACAAGTTAAGTGAAATGTCGCAAATATTTTTTAATTAATCAAAGCTAATTAATAGCCAATAAAAAACCACCTAATTCTTTCGAATTAAGTGGTTTTCAAATTTTGGAGCGGGAAACGAGACTCGAACTCGCGACCCCAACCTTGGCAAGGTTATGCTCTACCAACTGAGCTATTCCCGCAATGTGAGCACATTATAGAGTGTTTCATTAAAGTGTCAACACTCTTGTGATCTAATTGAACGTTTAATCAGCACGACGCCAAACTGTACCTTGGCGAGTGTCTTCAAGTACAACACCTTGGTCGAGCAAAGACTGACGAATAGCATCTGCTTTCGCAAAGTCTTTAGCTTTTTTCGCATCAACACGTTGTTGAATGAAATCTTCAATTTCAGCATCAGACAAAGCAAGCGCTTCTTGTCCAATATCTGACTTTAAGAAATCATCTACATTGTGTTGTACCAAACCTAAAATGTTGGTGAGGTGACGTAATGTCGAATAAAGCACAGTCGCTTGGTCAGCTTGTTCTTCTTTTACAGCACGGTTTAACTCTTTGTTGAGTTCAAACAATACCGCCATTGCTTCAGCTGTATTGAAATCGTCACACATTGCGTTGTTAAAGCGTTCAATAAAACTCTGATCAAGCGTTTCAGTTACCTTTTGACCATACACTTGTTGATAAGCTTTAAATGAATGATAGAAACGAGTTAAAGAAGTTTTTGCTTCTTTAAGCGCTACATCAGAGAAGTTCACAGGGCTACGGTAGTGTGAAGACACAATAAAGTAGCGAATCACTTCAGGGTGGAACTTCTCCATCACATCACGAATCGTGAAGAAGTTGCCTAAAGACTTAGACATCTTTTCACCATCAACGTTAATAAAGCCAACATGCATCCAGTAATTTACATACTGTTCACCAGTTGAGGCTTCACTTTGCGCGATTTCATTTTCATGGTGCGGGAACATTAAATCTGAACCACCACCATGAATGTCAAAGTGGTTACCTAGGCAGCAAGTCGACAT
The DNA here is from genome assembly GCA_025736915.1 of Acinetobacter nosocomialis. Lineage (GTDB taxonomy): Bacteria > Pseudomonadota > Gammaproteobacteria > Pseudomonadales > Moraxellaceae > Acinetobacter > Acinetobacter nosocomialis_A. Next base: position 3,298,134 of record CP107049.1, read on the forward strand.
TGCCGAACATTCGATGTGCCAACCCGGACGACCATTACCCCAAGGAGATGCCCAAGACGGTTCATTTTCTTTGGCATGTTTCCAAAGTACAAAGTCAAAAGGATGTTTCTTTTCAACTTCTACATCAACACGCTCACTTGCGCCAGCTTGCATATCATCAAGCTTACGACCAGAAAGGCGACCATATTTTTCAAATTTGGTGACTTCAAAATAAACATCGCCGTTTGAAGCAGGGTACGCAGCGCCTTTATTAACCAAATTGCCAATCATGTTTTGCATCTGATCAATATATTCAGTCGCTTTAGGTGCTTCATCAGGAGCTAAACAGCCTAAATTTGCTGCATCTTCATTCATAGCATCGATGAAACGAGTGGTGAGTTGTTGAATCGTTTCACCATTTTCATTCGCGCGTTTGATGATTTTGTCGTCAATGTCGGTAATGTTGCGAATGTAGCGAACTTTCCAGCCTTGACTACGCAAGAAACGGATAATGTAGTCAAATGCAACCATAACTCGAGCATGCCCGATATGACAGTAGTCGTAAACGGTCATACCGCAGACGTACATATCGATGTGACCTTCTTTGCGAGGTACAAATTCAACTTTTTTTCGTTGCTCAGAGTTATATAAAACAAACGGTTGCATAAGGGTTTTCAAACACTCAACAAAAATAGTGTTACATCATAACTGATGCATCATTTTTAAAAAAGTTTTATGCATTAATTTTATAAGCTTGTGAAATCTTATACATTTAAAAACGTGTAACTGATTGAGTTATGCTAGAATGCCCCCAAATCTTTTGATTAAAATCACCGATCTCAATTGAGAGATCAGATCAATTATTTTGAGTCAAACTCGTATGCCTAATCCTACAGATTTCCAAAGCAGTGCATTAGCTACATTGCGTATTGAGCAACAAGCCATAGATGTATTAGCAACACAAATTGATGACCGTTTTAACCGTGCTTGCGAAGTACTGTTGCAGTGTAAAGGTCGTGTTGTGATTACAGGTATGGGTAAATCTGGGCATATTGGTCGAAAAATGGCGGCAACATTTGCCTCTACAGGTACGCCATCTTTCTTTATGCATCCTGGTGAAGCAGGCCATGGCGATTTAGGTATGCTGGTTCGTGGTGATGTACTTATTGCAATTTCCAACTCAGGAAAAAGCGATGAAATCATGATGTTGATGCCGCTGATTAAACATCTTGGCGTACCGATGATTACCATTAGCCGTGATGATAAAGGCCCAATGCCGCAAAATGCTGATATCGCTTTAACCTTAGGTGAGTCAGATGAGGCTTGTCCTTTAGGCTTGGCACCAACTTCAAGTACCACAGCCACTTTGGTTTTAGGCGATGCTTTAGCGGTTGCTTTGCTTGAAGCACGTGGTTTTACTGCTGATGACTTTGCACGTTCGCATCCGGCAGGTGCATTAGGTAAGCGTTTACTTCTACATGTAAAACATTTAATGCATACAGGTGAAGAGTTACCAAAAGTTTCACCTGAGACTCCAATGAATCAAGTGCTTTATGAGATTTCAAATAAGCGTTTAGGTTTAACGACAATTGTTGATGAACAAGACCACTTGCTTGGTATTTTTACAGATGGGGACTTACGTCGTCTCATCGATAAACAGCAAGGGTTTGATGTGAATTTACCTGTGTCTGAAGTAATGACAAAAAAACCGTCAACTATTTCTCAAGAAACACGTGCTGTAGAGGCATTACAACAACTTAACCAGAAAAAAATCAGTCAGTTTGTGGTGGTCGATGACCAAAATAAAGTGATTGGTGTAATTAGTATGCATGATCTTATTCAGGCAGGGGTGAATTAATCCATGGCATCGTATGCATTGTTAGAACAAGCACGTCATTTGCAGGCATTGGTTCTGGATGTTGATGGTATTTTAAGTGATGGCTTTGTGACGTTAACCAACACGGGCGACGAAATTAAATCATTCGATATTCGTGACGGTTTGGGTATGAAACTTGCGCAACAAGCGGGTATGAAAGTCATCATCATAACAGGCCGAAAAAGTAATATTGTCGATAAACGCATGTCTGACTTAGGTGTTGATTTAGTTTTTCAAGGTCGTGAAGATAAAGGCTCAGCACTTCGCGAAGCTTGTGCACAGTTTAATATTTTGCCTTCAGATTGCTTATATATGGGCGATGATTGGCCAGATCTTTCAGCATTTGCGATTGCCGGAATGAGTGTTACGGTTCCAAATGGACATGAAGAAGTACGCCGCCGTGCGCACTTGGTGACCCAAGCCATGGGTGGTCGTGGAGCTGTTCGTGAAGTCTGTGATATGTTGCTGATCGCAAAAGGCATTTACCAAGAACTTCTTGAAAAATATCTTGCAGTACCGCATTAATAACAAGATTACTTAAAAAGGTAGGCTATTCCTGCTCATGGATACCAGAGTTTTATATATTGTTGCTGTAGTCGTTGCTGCTGTGAGTGGTGGTTACTACTACTATAGTGGCAAGGCAAAAAAACTGGACATTGGTTCGGCGAAGAATATGACTTATTCGGCGCAGGGCGTCCATTTGACTCAAACTGATGACAAAGGCAATTTGTATATTCGTGCTGAAGTTCGTCAGCTTGAGCAGGATATGCAACAAAAAACGTCAAAGTTGGATCAACTTAATGCCTCTATGTATAAATTAGGTAAAGTTGATGCAACATTCTTTGCTAAACAAGCTTATGGCTATGATGATAATCAAAAGGTTGTTTTATCGGGCGATGTGGTCGCAACCAAGATCGCACCTCAAGGAACAATTGAGTTCCAAACCGATGAATTAACTGGTTATCCAAAGACTCGAGATATTGAAACGAATCATCAAGTGATTGTTCAATCTCCACAAGGCGAGTTTGTGAGTAAAGGATTAAAAGGCAATTTGAATAACGGTCAGTACGAATTTTTTAATATTCGAGGAAAGTATGCACCAAAGTCTTAATTTAAAACGTTCTTCAGCTTTCCTAAAACAAGCTGCGGTAATTACATTCGTTGCTTTATCATCTGCTTCGACTTTTGCTTTGCCGTCTGACCGTAATCAACAAATTTCATTGGTCGCAGACCGTGCAACTTATAATGATAAAACTGGTTTGACGACTTACACGGGTAATGTTGTGATTGAGCAAGGTACGATGAAGCTTCAGGCTGACTCAATTGTTGCGAATCTAAACTCGAAACGTGAAATTCAAGTGATTACCGCAAAAGGTCGACCAGCTAAGTTCCAGCAGCAAATCAGTGCCAATAAAGGCGTTGCACGTGGTGAAGGGCAAACGATTGTCTATAATGCAGACACAGGCATTATTACTTTGTCTGGTGGCGCATATTTATATCAAGATGGTTCAAGTATTCGTGGTAACTCTCTGAAATATAGTATGAATAAAGGCGATGTTGAAGCTCAAGGTTCTACTTCAAACCGCGTACAAATTATTATTCCACCTTCAAGTTCGAAAAGTTTCCCAGGAGCGCGTGACTAATGCAGCAAGCTCTTCAACAACCGCAAACTTTGTGTATTAAACACTTAGCCAAAAACTATAGTAAGCGTTGGGTTGTCAAAGACGTCTCTTTTAGTATGCAAAGTGGACAGATTGTTGGTTTGCTTGGTCCTAACGGTGCCGGAAAAACGACCAGTTTCTATATGGTCGTTGGACTCGTGCGTATGGATAAGGGCGAGATTCATCTGGATGACTTGGATATGTCAGACCTAGCGATGCATGAACGCGCGCGTAAAGGTATTGGTTATTTACCTCAAGAAGCTTCTATCTTTAGAAAATTGACGATTGCTGAAAATATTATGTCGATCTTAGAGACGCGTAAAGATTTGAATAAGCAGCAACGTCAACAACGTCTTCATGAGTTGCTCAATGACTTTAAAATTAGCCATATTAAAGACTCATTAGGAATGAGTGTGTCGGGTGGTGAACGCCGCCGTGCGGAAATTGCGCGTGCTTTGGCAGCAGACCCTAAATTTATGCTCTTGGATGAACCGTTTGCTGGTGTCGACCCAATTTCAGTGGGCGATATCAAAGACATTATCCAGACTTTAAAAGACCGTGGCATTGGTGTACTCATTACCGATCACAACGTTCGGGAAACTTTAGCGATCTGTGAGCGTGCTTATATCGTAAGTGAAGGCTCAGTGATTGCTGAAGGCACACCACAAGAAATTTTAGACAACGAACAAGTACGTAAAGTCTATTTAGGTGATGATTTTACAGTTTAATTAAAGTCATTAATCTAATTGGTTAAAAAGAGGTCAAGGCCTCTTTTTTGTTTTTTGATGTTTTATAAATAAAAACAACCACATATACCACTCATTTAATAAAAAAATAATGTGTGATTTATTCGACCAATTATGCTGTTTTCATTGAAAAACTATGTAGAATGGAGATGCTTTTAAACGATAACAAACAAGATCAACAAGATAAGCATGATTGGATATAACCAAAGAAGAGTAGAAGGGAAATGTAGAAAGCAGGCTTTCCTGAAAGGGCTGATGCTTCTAAGTACGCTACATGTACCTGTTGTGATATATGCTGCTAAACCAAGTGAGCAATACCACACCCTGAAAGAAAACTTGTCACAACTTTTTGTCCCTAAAAGTAGTGATGATTTCAAAGTTGCCAAGATGCACGAGCTGAGTAATTTTAAGCTAGATCGTTCTATTGTGCAGGAATTTCCAACTGTTCAACTTAATGATAAGTCGGCTTCATCTTTTTCCAACTTGCCATCTCGAACGATGACATTGCAAGATGCGGTAAAAATTGCCATTCAGCGTAGTCCAGATATTTCACAATCTATTGCAACTTTAGCGGGTCAAAATTCAGGAGTTGACGTTGCTAAAGCCGGTTACTATCCCCAGCTAGCAGGCGGGATTTCAACTGGAGATTTAAGTAGTGGAGAGCGTGGTAGACAGCTGCTTACTTTAAGTGCCACTCAAATGCTTTATGACTTTGGTAAAGTCAAATCGGGTGTTGATGTTGAGCAGGCTAAGGTTCAAGTTGAACAAGCCAATGTTTTGGTCAGTGTTGATACTCTAGCTTTGGATGTTGCACAAACTATTGTCAATATTCAGCGTTATCTTCAGCTTAATAAAATTGCTGAGCAGCAAATTGCCGGTATTCAACGTATTCAAGATATTGCTAACCTGCGTGCAAACGCTGGTGTGGCGAGTCAGGCAGACCCAATTCAGGCGCAGTCATACTTACAAGCAGCGCAGTCTACCTTGATTGCTCAGCAATCCTTATTACGTCAGTATCAACAGCATTTAAGAACACTACTCGGTGCAGATGTTACTCGTACTGGATGGATTATTTCCGAAGATCTAGTCAAGCAATCTGATCTTTATGGTGAGCCTGAGTTCAATACTATTCCTAAAATGATCGCCGCACAGGCAAGTGTTGAGGTCGCTAAAGCACAAAAAGAACAAACCCGTTTAACACGCTATCCGACCTTAGCCGTGAAAGGCTCAGTCAGTCAGGCGCTTAACGGTAAAAACCCAAATAATGACAAGGATGATGGTTTATATAGTTCGGTTATGCTTGAAGCAACAAGTCAGTTTTACCAAGGTGGTGCAACCGCTTCACAAGTAAAAATGGCAAGTTATGCAGAAGAAGCGGCTAAATCTAAAGTCAATTCTGTTTATTTAGATGTGTTAGATCAAATTAGAACAAGTCGTGAACAAATTGAAAATAAACAACGTCAAATGCAGGTTTTGGCGAGTCGCCAAGCAACGACGGTTCGTACACGTGAACTGTACCAAGAACAATATAAGCTCGGTACTCGCTCACTGGTCGATTTATTAAATGCTGAACAAGCCATTCATAGTGCAAACTCAGAACTCGAATCAGCACGTTATGACATTTATAACAGCATTGTTCAGTACATTGCAGCAACAGGACGTTCCCGCCAAGCCTATGGCTTAAATAATATTTCAATTCAGGGGTTCGAAGTACAACCATGATGACAAAAATAAATTACCAGCCTTGGTTACAGGCGGTCTTAACTATTGCCAAACATTATCGAATAGAACCGTCAGAAGAAAGAATTCGTTTACAACTTGATTGGAACCAAAACCAGAATCTAGACGATGTCTTACAGTTAATGACACGTCAGGTCGGTTTAAATCTTCGTAAGGCACCCTTTTCTTTAGACTTGTTAAATCCATGGCGTTTGCCGGTTATGGTGGAGTTTAATGATGGGCAAGTTGGTGTAATCGATAAAGCAGATACGCAAGGCAATGTCAGTATCCAGTTCAGTGGAGATCAGGGCCTTTCTCAAAATTTATCATTAGACGTTTTAAAAACGACACTGAAAAATGTCTATATTTTGCGTCCAGAAACGTCTATTCCAGATGCGCGTATTGATGAATATATCAAGCCGTACGAAGCAAACTGGTTCTGGTCCATCGTTTTAAGAGACTGGAAGCGTTATATCGATATTATGTTTGCCTCTTTAATTGCCAATATTTTGGCACTGGCAACCATTATTTTCTCGATGCAAGTCTATGACCGTGTTGTGCCATCTCAGTCGATTCCGACTTTATGGGTACTGGCAGGTGGTGTACTGATCGCGGCTCTGTTTGAGTTTACCTTGCGTGTTTCGAGGGTATATTTATCCGATATTATTGGTAAGCGTGCTGACTTACGTGTCTCAGATCGTGTATTTGGCCATGCTTTACGCATTAAAAATAAAGATCGCTCGAAATCTACAGGTAGTTTTATTTCCCAGATTCGTGAACTCGAAGGTGTTCGTGAACTGGTGACTTCGACCACCATTAGTGCAATTGCAGATTTTCCATTCTTTTTCTTGTTCCTGATTATCTTTGCGATTATTGGTGGAAAAATATTCTGGGTCATGTTGCTTGTTGTACCTCTTATGATCTTGCCGGGTATTTTGGTTCAAAAGAAATTGGCTCAGCTTGCTCAAGAAGGGATGAGAGAATCTTCAATCCGTAACGCAATTCTTGTAGAAGCGGTGCAGGGTATTGAAGACATCAAGCTATTACGCGCTGAATCACGTTTCCAAAATCAGTGGAACCACATGAATGAAGTTTCAGCCGACATTGGTATGAAGCAGCGTAAAATTGTGGGTACGTTAATGGCTTGGACCCAAATGGTTCAGGGTTTAACTTACGCTATTGTGGTGTTAGTTGGCTGTTTTGCAGTAATGGAAGGAGAAATGACCACGGGTGCGCTCGTTGCGTGTTCAATTCTTTCTTCACGTATGTTGGCACCAATTGCCCAAATTACAGGGGTTTTAGGTCGTTTACAGCAAGCAAAAGTTGCGAAACAAAGTCTCGATGAGCTCATGCAACGTCCAATTGATCAGGCCGATCGTGCTCATTTAGTTCATAAAGCTGTTTTAAACGGTAATTACGAATTAAAAAATGTAATGTTCCAATATGGTGATGACGACCCAAAACCAAGTCTTGCAATTCGTCATTTGCAAATTCGTGCTGGTGAAAAAATTGCAGTTTTAGGTCGTAATGGTGCCGGTAAGTCAACCTTGCTCCAGCTTTTATCTGGTATGCAATCTCCAACTCAAGGTGCTGTGCATTTAGATGGTTTAGATCTTTCTTTAATTGACCCATCTGATGTACGTCGTGACATGGGATTACTCAACCAGAATGCTCATTTATTTTACGGAACAATCCGTGAAAACCTGACCTTAGGTGCACCGCTTGCAACCGATGAAGATATTCTTCGTGCTTTAGTGGTGACTGGTGCATTACCTTTCATTCAAGAGAAGAAAGAAGGGCTAGATCACTTAATTTTAGAAGGTGGTGTTGGTTTCTCTGGTGGTCAAAAACAAGCTTTATTACTTGCACGTTTATTAATTCGTCAACCGAATATTCTATTGCTCGATGAACCAACAGCAGCCATTGATGATGTTGCCGAGAAGCAACTGATTGATCATCTTAAAGGATGGTTGGCGCATCGTACATTGATTGTGGCAACACACCGCCGCGCTGTTTTAGAACTGGTCGACCGTATTATTGTCGTGAATGAGGGCAAGATCGTGATGGATGGGCCAAGAGATCAAGTACTTAATCAATCAACAGCCCAACAAAAACAAGTAAGCCAAGGGGGATAATTCATGAGCGAACAACAACAAGAACTCACCCGTTCAATGAATGTATCTTATAGTGAACCACCATTACCACGTGCCAGTTTAGTGATTTGGATTGTAGGTATTGGGCTCGTTAGTTTGTTTATTTGGGCATGGTTTTTCCAGTTAGAAGAAGTATCTACAGGTACGGGTAAAGTTATTCCATCGTCTAAAGAACAGGTCATCCAGTCTTTAGAGGGTGGGATTTTAACTAAGCTGAATGTACAAGAAGGTGACATTGTTCAAAAAGGCGAAATCCTTGCTCAATTGGACCCAACCCGTTTTGCGTCAAATGTAGGTGAGTCGAGATCTTTATTGATTGCAGCTCAGGCAACCGCAGCGCGTTTACGTGCAGAAGTAAATGGTACGCCGTTAGTTTTTCCTGAAATTGTCGCGAAAGATCCAAAGCTCGTGCATGAAGAAACAGCACTGTATGAGTCTCGTAGAGCAGATTTACAACAAACGCTTTCAGGTTTAAAGCAAGCATTAGAGTTGGTTCAACAAGAACTCGCCATGACTGAACCTTTGGTTGCTAAAGGGGCTGCCAGTGAAGTTGAGGTTTTACGCCTACGCCGTGAAGCGAATGATTTACGCAATAAAATGAACGATGCACGTAACCAATACTACGTTAAAGCTCGTGAAGAGTTATCTAAAGCAAATACTGATAGCCAAACTCAACAACAAGTCGTGATGGGGCGTAATGATAGTTTAGAGCGTGCTGTATTTAGAGCACCTGTGCGCGGCGTTGTAAAGGAAATTACAGTGACAACGCATGGTGGTGTCGTTCCGCAAAATGGTAAGTTAATGACGATTGTTCCAATTGATGAACAGTTGCTCATTGAAGCTCGCATTTTGCCACGTGATATTGCGTTCATTCGTCCTGGTCAAGAAGCTTTAGTAAAGATTACAGCTTATGACTATTCAATTTATGGTGGTTTAAAAGGTAAAGTTACTGTTATTTCTCCAGACACGATTCGTGATGAAGTTAAACAAGATCAATTCTACTATCGCGTTTATATTCGGACTGATACAGACAAGCTCTACAATAAACAAGGTAAAGCTTTTGGTATTACACCGGGTATGGTGGCAACGGTAGATATTCGTACTGGTGAGAAAACTGTACTCGACTACTTACTTAAACCGTTTAATAAAGCGAAAGAAGCATTACGAGAAAGATAACAGAAGAAGCCCCGAAATTCGGGGCTTTTTTTATAGGTTTGCTTCTACTAAATTCACGCTATAATTTGATTTTTATTATGCTTTATTTAATTTATGGCTTTTACGATTGCAGCACCGGTTACATTTGAAGAAGAAATTAAAAAAAGTAGATTTCAGGCGATTGCTGCGCCAGTAGAAAATGAACAGCAAGTGAAAGAATTTTTAGAACTAAATAAAGATATATCGACTACCCATCAATGTTGGGCGTGGAAAATTGGACATAACGTTCGCTTTAATGATGATGGTGAGCCATCTGGTACAGCAGGACGTCCAATCTTGGCTACGATTGAAGGTAATGACTTAACGAATATCATCGTTATGGTGAACCGTTGGTATGGCGGTATAAAACTGGGAACAGGTGGTTTAGTACGGGCTTATGGCGGTTGTGCCGGGCAATCATTGTTATTAGCTGAGCGTATTGAACTCATTGCAAAGAAAACCATTCACTTTTCTTGTCATTTTAATGAATGGGCGATTTTTCAATATGAGCTTTCGCAGCAGCAAATAGAATATCAGGAAACTTATACCGCAACAGGTGTAGATATTGAAGCGAGACTACAAGTCCACCAAATTGAACCACTTGCCTTGAAGCTCCGCGATGTCACTCGTGGCCGTGAAGAATTAAAAGTTGAGGAGGAATTAACTGATGACTGACTCCTTACTCAAATACCGTGAGCAACATAAGCACCGTTTAAATTATATGCCGTGGTTATATTGGACGCTAAAGCCTAAACATCGTGCTTGGGCAGAAGAATGGCAAAAAGAATATCAGGCATATTTAATGGATATGGAAACAGTCGAGATAGGAGAGAACTGTTTTATTTCACCGCTAGCCCATATTTTTGCCGAGCCGGGTCGCAAAATTACGATTGGTGATAATTGTTTTATTGCAGCCGACTGTAGTTTACATGGACCGCTTGAGATCGGTAACGAAGTCGCTATTAACCATCATTGTATTTTAGATGGTGGTCGAGCTGGTATCAAACTACATGATCAAGTGCGTATAGCTGCTTATTGTCATCTCTATGCATTTGATCATGGTATGCAATTAGACCGTCCGCTTTACCAACAGCCTGTTACTTCCAAAGGAATCGAAATTGAAAAAGATGTTTGGCTGGGGGCGCATGTTGGAATTAAAGACGGTATTAAAATTGGTAAACATGCTGTTATTGGGATGAATAGTATGGTCACCAAGGATGTCGAACCCTACCATATTGTGGGGGGAAACCCAGCAAAATTTATCCGTTTAAGAGAATAATACAGTCTTAAGAGTGTAATAAAATGTTTGATCTATAAACAAAAAAGCGGATTTTAATACATAAACCTTAACATACGGATTTTTATCTATGTTAAGTTAAAGCTAAGTTATAGAAAAATCTCCAAGGCAAATAGACCTGAAGAAGAGAGGCAAAAATGAACCGTGTGATTGCGTGTATTGACTCATCACCTTGTATTAATGCTATTGCAGATGCAGCGGCTTGGGTTGCGAAAGCGACTGGACGAGAGCTTGTGTTATTACAAATTCTAGATTATTACCCAGCAAGTTATCACTTAGGTGAAATTAGCGGTGTAATCGGCTTTGAAAGCAATGCAATGTTGCTTAAAGAGTTGGCTGAATTAGAGCAAAAACAAAGTGAACTGGCTTTAGATTACAGCAATAATTTACTCAGACATATCTCTGACTTAATTAAAGAAAAACACGGTATCACCTGCTCAAAAATTCAGGAAAAAGGGGATTTTTTAGAGCAAAGTTTTAATCTCTTACATGAAAACGATATTGTTATCTTGGGCAGGGTGGGTGAAAGAGCTGCCGAAAAACATAAACCTATTGGTAGTAATGTCGAAAACTTTATTCGTGGCGCAAATTGCACAGTTTTGACCATTGGCGAAAACTTCAAAGTACCGACACGTTTTATATTCGCCTATGAATATTCGCCTACGTGTCAAAAAATGATGCGCCGTATTGCACAAAGTGATCTGTTACGGACTTTGCAGTGCCATTTAGTGTATGTGGGCGACCATCCTGAAATATTGAATGAGCCAGAGCATTACCTGAAAGAGGCAGGCCTAGATGTAGTGACTGTTTACCGATATGGTGATGTAGCCCAAAATATTCTTGAATATCAACAAGAGCACGGCATTCAAATTATTGTGCTCGGTGCATTTAGCCATAGCAAAATTCATCAGTTCTTCTTGGGAAGTATTGCAACGACCATCTTCCGGAACGCGACTGTGCCTTTACTTGTGGCTAAATGATGAGATCAGCATATAGTTATCCGCAAATCTTGTGGATAACTATATGGAAAAGCAAGGGTAATAAAAGTAATTGATTGATTATAAATAACAAAATAAAAAAGATGATTTTTTGATCATTATTTCACAATTGCAATCGCGAAGCCGTCATGACCTTTTGAGCCAACCGTTTGTAAAGCTGTGCAAGACAGAATTTGCGGGTGGTTTTCTAGAGCTTTAAAGGTTTCACGGATACCTTCAATACTTGGTTTTTTGTTTTCAGGATTCAAAATATCACCAGCACGAATAACATTGTCTAGCACAATAATCGTGCCTGATTTTGAGAACTTAAGGCTGAGTTCTAGATATTCCGGATAGCCCTGTTTATCAGCATCAATGAAAATAAAATCAAAAGGTTCAATTGACTGTGGGTCAATTGCAGAAAGTATATCTGCAGCGCGGCCTGCTTTTAGCTCAACTTTTACAGGAAGGTTGGCATGGTCAATATTTTTTTGAGCCATTTCTGCGTGAGTATCACGGCCTTCAATGGTAAGTAAATAGCCATCTTCAGGGAGTGCGCGTCCTAACCAAATCGTACTGTAAGCAGCAAAGGTTCCAATTTCTAAGACACGCTTGCACTTATTCATCTGAATGAGCATTTGCAAGAACATCCCTTGGTTTGGAGCAACTGCAAGATGATTTGAAAAGCCGTGTTCGTCGGTATTTTTTAATGCAAAGTCGAGTCGAGGATCTTCGGGAATTAAATGTGAGTCGATATATTCGTCAATGTCTGTCCACAACTGCTGCATAGTCAAATTTACCTGTATGTTGATAGGCGTATTTTAAACGTTTATGACTAGAGTGCAAAAATCTTCGGATTAAGAAATTTTGGTTGATTAGGGAATGAACAAATTAGCAGTTAATTTAAGAGTGTTTCTTTATGAGAGCATTTAAAAGAGAGGAATAAAAAATCCCCTTATACTTGAATGCATAAAGGGATTTTAATTTTAGAAATTACACATTGAAGTATTGCGGGTTAAGTCAGGTCCCCAAGTACGATAGCCTTGAGTATCAATATGGATTTGTCCTGAACTATATAAACCAATACCTAAGTTTAAACTTTGACCATGTTGGGCCCAGAACTGACACAATTTAAACTTGGTGTTTTCAATAAACGCATAGTCTTGTGGCTGTGGAACTTCTGGTCCAATACGGAAATCGATGGCAGAGTTAAACAAATGTTTAGAAGAACTTGCACCACCAGCACATTGGTTTAAAGGTAAGTCACGATAAACCGAAGTCACTTCAAAGTCGGTTAAAACTTTGGCAGCAATTAAATATTTAAAGACACGTAAGGTTGATAAAGAATTATTCCAAAGTTCGCGGTTTGGTACAGCGTATTCCGAACTGCCACATTTTTGCCAATCACGAGCTGATCTTAATAATTCAAAACTTGGTACGATGCCTGCTACGTCATGACGTGCTAGAAATTTTTCATACTCGCGGACGCGTTCATAATGATCGCCAGCATTTAACCAAGAGCGATAGGAAGCAGGCTCAACTTTAGGCGGTATAGGACGTTCGATAATAACGCGTTCTTGAGGAATGAAGATGCGTTTACCACTTGGAGAGGTTTTGCCTGTTGTTGTGTGTTGGGGAGAGCTGGCACAACCCACCATAATCGCAGGGATTATGCATAGGGGCAGCAGACTCTGCAAAAACTTCCGCATAAGAAAAATCAAAAGCTTAATAAATATTGCGCCTATTTTAATGCAAAACAGTGCACAAATTACGAGGAATTTGCAATGAAATGTTTGAATAGGGTATAAAAAAGATCAGCGGTTGCTGATCTTTTTTGAAATTATTTTTCTAGATACTGTAACTTATCTGGTTTGCCGTTCCATTCTTCACGGTCAGCAGGTTGGTCACCAATTTGAGTAATGTTAGGCCATTTTTGAGAAAGTTCAGCATTTAATTCAATAAATACTTCTTGACCTTCCGGTAACTCATCTTCAGAGAAAATTGCATTTGCAGGGCATTCTGGTTCACACAATGCGCAGTCAATACATTCATCCGGATTAATCACTAGGAAATTCGGACCTTCGTAAAAACAGTCTACAGGACAAACTTCTACGCAATCTTGGTATTTACATTTAATACAATTTTCAGTGACAACAAAGGTCATGGCGACAGCTACCTAAAAAATATGGTTTCATTTCGAATAGCTTATTTTAGGCAAAAAAGGGGTAAACAAACAATTGCTTTTATTGATATTGTTTATTTATACATATGAAGATAAGTTAATACTTTGATATTTAAAACAATGTTGTAGGCTTAAGATCAGCCAAATTGTAAAATTAAAATAATAATATGTTTTTAAAAACAACAACTTGAATAAATTTTTTCTGATGACTTTAAATGTCATTTGAATCAAGGTATCTATTTGATTAGATACCTTAAATACAACTTTCACCTTTGAAATTTGTTTTACGGCACATTGATAGCTAAAAAATTGCTAAATAATGAACCTTAAAGCATACAAAGCAAATGAATGTCCTCTGGTTCTAACTCCCATAATTGCCGATCTGGGTGTTTTAATAGTGTCGCACCATGCTTCATATAAAAGTCGACTGTACGTTTACTTGGCGTAGCTGAAATATAAAGTTGAAGAGCGCCTAGTTGCTTGGCCGATTCTTTTGCCGCTTGCATGAGCTTTGCACCAATACCTTGACCTTGTTGATCGGCATCGACATAAAAATATTGCAGTAATTTTGCATCGGGATAATCAGCAATGTGTTGATTCGATACGACACTAATGCCCACGAGCTGTTCAGTCGCATTAAAAGCACCTACAAATGAAGCACCTTGTTCATAGAGTTCTTTTAATTTTGGTGGATCATTTTCTAAATGATATGCATCCCAATGCTTAACATCATAAAAACAATCTGTTAATTCGAGTTGATCTTGTTTTTGTATGTAGAGTTGGGTAATCAGTTCACGTCGGCTAATTTGTTGCCAAATTAAATCGATCTCTGTGTATTGTAGTGGCCTTAAGAAAATAGAAATTTTATTCTCCTTCAAGTAAGAGCAAACATGCCCATAGACATGTTTGCTCAATTAATAATTATGATTTGAGCGCAGCTTTTAGCTCATAAAGTTGTTCAAGTGCTTGGCGAGGCGTCAAGTTATCGACTTCAATTTGCTTAAGTAAGTCTAGGGCAGGAGACGATACTTCGATTTCAATCACTTTCTCTATGACTTGAGTATTTGATTTCGCGTCCGAATCTAAAGTTGCAAACAAGTCATCTTGAACACTAGTTTGTAAGTGTTGCTGTTGTTGCTTCTCTAAAATGCGTAAACGTTTTTGAGCTTCTTTAATGACATTGGCAGGAATACCAGCTAATTTCGCAACTTGTAAACCGTGACTTTGACTTGCAGGTCCTTGTTGAACTTTATGCAATAAAATCAGGTTGCCGTTAAGTTCTTGTGCAGTCACATGATAGTTATCAATTCCTGCTTCACTACCTAACTCAGTCAATTCGAAATAGTGTGTGGCAAATAGACATAGACATTTTACGCGCTTGGTTAAATCAACCACACAAGCCCACGCTAAAGAAAGTCCATCGTAGGTACTGGTACCACGTCCAACTTCATCCATTAACACCAA
The DNA here is from genome assembly GCA_025736915.1 of Acinetobacter nosocomialis. Taxonomy (GTDB): domain Bacteria; phylum Pseudomonadota; class Gammaproteobacteria; order Pseudomonadales; family Moraxellaceae; genus Acinetobacter; species Acinetobacter nosocomialis_A. The sequence continues at coordinate 3,313,382 of CP107049.1, forward strand.
AGACTGATTGGTTGCATGGTGCAGAATTTGCGAAGTTTCTGTCATCTCAACCATAAATGTCGATTTACCCGTCGACAAATCGTCGGCTGAACCAATACGCGTAAATATACGGTCGATAGGGCCAAGTTTAGCTGCTCTTGCCGGCACATAACTACCACAGTAAGCAAGTAAACTAATTAATGCAGTTTGACGCATAAAGGTAGATTTACCGCCCATGTTTGGACCAGTAATAATCGCCATACGGTGCTGAACATCAAGGAACGTATCATTTGGTGTAAATGGTGCTTTACTTAACGCTTCAACCACTGGGTGACGGCCACCTTGAATTTTGATACCCGTTTCTAGTGTAAATTCAGGACGTGCCCAGTTGTTTAAACGCGCTTGATGAGCAAAGTTTGCAATTACATCAATGTGTGCGATTGCTGAACTCATCATTTGTAGGTGAGCAATATTTTCACGAAGGTTTTCAAGTAAAGCTTCGAATAACGCTTTTTCACGTGCTAATGCACGAGACTCACTTGATAAAACTTTATCTTCAAAGCTTTTTAGTTCAGGCGTAATGTAACGCTCGGCATTTTTTAATGTTTGACGGCGAATATAATCGGCAGGGGCTTGCTCAGCTTGAGCACGCGTAAGCTCAATGTAGTAGCCACTCACACGGTTATAGCCGATTTTTAAGGTATTAATGCCCGTACGTTCACGCTCTTTTATTTCTAAATCAATGAGGAATTGGCCTGCATGATCACGAATTTGGCGCAATTCATCGAGTTCAGCATCATAACCCTCTGCAATTACATTGCCATCACGAAGTAATACAGGCGGATTTTCGACAATGGCTGCCATTAAATGTTGATGTAACGATTTAAAGTCACCTAATTCCTGATCAAGTTGTCCTAGTAATTTAGACTTTCTCGATTGAATAACAGGTGCTAAAGCATTTCTTAAAAATGGAATTTGCGCGCAAGCATGACGAAGCTGAACTAAATCACGTGGTCGTGCACTACCTAGAGCAACACGGCTAAGAACACGCTCAATATCACCAATTTCTTTAAGCACTAAACGAACAGGAGTTTCATGGTAGCCTTGAATGAGTTGTTCAATTGCATCTAAACGGGCATCAAGCAAAGCGGTATCACGAACAGGTTGCATGAGTGTTCGGCTGAGTAAACGGCCACCCATCGCAGTTTGGCAGTCATTTACCAGTTGGAATAATGATGTTCCGTGTTCAAACAACGGTTCAATAATCTCTAAATTACGGCGAGTGATTGGGTCGAGTGCAATAAAGTCTGTGCTTTGTTCCAAAAGAATAGAACGAATATGCGGTAACGCTGTTTTCTGGGTTTCTTTGGCATAGTGAATAAGTGCTGCAGCAGCAGCTTTAGCTAAAGGTAATGGATCGAGTCCAAAACCAGAAAGCGTTGATACAGAGAACTGGTCACATAAGGTTTTTTGTGCGTTATTTAAATTGAAGTCTACATTTGGACGCTTAGTTACAGGGCAATCTAAATGCTTTTTAATTTGTTCAATAATGTTCGGATCAACCAGATCTTCATCAATCAAAATTTCACTTGGCATGAGGCGTGCCAGTTCAATTGGAAGTTGTTCAGGTTTGTAGTCTTGTTGTTGAACTTTAAAAATACCCGCGCTTAAGTCGAGTAAAGCAAATCCGATTTGATTTTGATGGATGCATAGCGCAACAAGGTTAGAGGATTGATAGCTTGTGAGTAGTGCGTCGTCGGTTAATGTACCAGGTGTAAGAATACGAACAACTTTACGCTCAACAGGGCCTTTACCAGTGACTTCACCCACTTGTTCGCAAATGGCTACAGTGCGGCCTGCTTTTACCAAACGTGCTAAATAACCTTCGGCTGAATGGTAAGGGACACCCGCCATTGGAATTGGGTTACCGTTTGCTTTACCACGATGGGTTAGGGTAATTCCTAAAAGTTTGGCTGCTAAATGCGCGTCTTCAAAGAAAAGTTCATAAAAGTCGCCCATACGATAAAACAGCAACGCATGTTGATAATCTTTTTTGACCTTGAGATATTGCTGCATCATTGGAGTGTGGTTAGAGAGATCAGCCATGATTTCAGCGCTATTCATGCGTAATAAACCCTTAAAAAATCAATAATATTTTACGTTTGGTCATCTAGCCAATTCTACCAACTTCTGTGTGAATTGGACTTAATCTAAGAAAAAAGTATACCTTTTCGTGTACTTTTTTTATGTCAAAATTGAGTCAACAGTGTGTGAGCTTAACTTAATTTCTCACGGTTGCCATCTTAACAAATTGCGACTGATTGGCAAAAAGGATTCCTAAAATGAGCGAGGAAATAAACAGCAAAAGAAAGCGATCTTTGGGGAAAGATACTGTTTTACGATTGTGTGTGAAAAGATAATCCTTATAAGGATATATCACTCAATTTCTGCTGTATGAAATCAATCAGTGCTCTTGTTTTAGCGGGTAAATAACGACGATTTGAATAAAGTGCAAACAATTGCAATGGGGCTGCCGATTGTTCAAACTCTATCTCGACTAGCCGTCCGTCACTAAGATAAGGTTGGCAAGCTTGTTTCGATAAAATTGCGAAACCGACACCTGCTACAGCAGCTTGGCCTGCCATTTCTCCGCTGTTTACCCGATAGTGTCCTTTAACCTTGATGGTCTCGAACTCACCCTTTTTATTGATAAATTGCCAAGGAGTACCTTTGAGTGCACTTACTGTTGTAATACAGGGTAATTCTTCAAATTGTTGAATATGAGTAGGTGTACCATAACGTTGAATGAGAGAAGGAGCTGCAACAATGGTGCAAGGGATAGTCACCAGATGACGAGCGATATAGTCACTGTTATCCATCTGACCGCGGCTAATAATAATAGCTAAATCGAGATCATCTCGCAGAGATTCAAAACCCGACAAATTTGTGACACAGCTTATTTCTAGTTCGGGATACTGACAGGCAAATTCTGCAATAACAGAACCTAGCAATGCAGGACCTATTTCATTGGGAATACAGATTCGTAAAGGACCCTTGTGCTGCATTTGCCGCAACGTTAACTCTGTCTCCGTTTGCTCAAGCGCTTCGAGTAATGGCTTTGCTCTGGTATAGAGTAGCTGCCCCGCCTGAGTGAGTTTCATATGTCGGGTGCTGCGCTCAATGAGCTGAAGATTCAATTTTTCTTCCAACTGAGAAATACAGCGACTCACGTTTGATGTCGGCATTTCAAGGAGTTTCGATGCACCCACAAAACTTTCTCTTTCAACCACAGCAACGAATACTTTCAGGGTATTAAAATCCAGAGCAGGACGCATCAATTATCCCATATTTGATAATAATAAGTGCCATTTCTACCATATAATCAATACTATTGATAGTAGTTAAACTCGGACATCTTTTATCTATAGGTTGCTGCGATGTCCCTAGCCACACAGACGTTTAATCATAAAGCTCTCATGCGGATAACCACTGTAATTGCTTTTGTCCAGCTCACGAATGCACTGGAATATATGGTGTTTAATCCTATTTTTGTTTTTATGGCGACAGATTTCGCAGTACCAGTATCATTCTCAGGTTATGTTTCAGGGATGTATACGCTTGGCGCCGTCCTTTCGGGAATTATTGCTTTTTACTGGATTGATCATTTCAATAAAAAACGTTTTTTAATTATCAATATGGTGCTATTAGGCCTCCTGACACTTTTGACTACCTGCACATCCAATTTTAGTTTTCTACTTGCACTACGATTTTGTGCGGGGCTGGTTGGCGGTACAACAATGGGTGTGGGTATAAGTATATTAATAAACAACGCACCGCCTAATTTACGGGGAAAAATGTTGGCGACGGTGATCGCGTCATTTTCAATAGTAAGTATTGTCGGAGTGCCTACGATATTATTTCTATGCACTCACTATGGTTGGCATGTGGCTTTGTGGCTCATAAGTGCATTATGTGTGTTGGCATTGCCATTTATTGTATCGTTTATACCCAAAGACCAAGTCTCTTTAGACGAGCTTCGTGCGCCGCCTTTAGACGCAGATACTCTGCTGTTCGCCTCTGCTAATGCACTCGTACATTTTAGTCCTATGATGGTCATTCCTATTCTGGCACCCTTAATGATTCAACAATTGGGCGCTTCGCAAGACCTACTGCCTTGGCTATTTTTTTGCGGGGGCGTGATGGGCTATTTATCTACAAAAATAACAGGGGCGTTAACCTCCCGTTTTTCTACTTTGGTACTGGCTACAGGTTCAACTATTGTCTTTATACTGAGTTTGCTAATACTAATGCTAGGCTACCAGCATGCAGCATTATTTATTAGTTTATTTCTCGGCGCATCTTATAGTCGTTTGGTGTCATCTTCGGTGGTTACGATTCAGTTTCCTAATGATCGGCAACGAGCTGGATTCTCTTCATTACAAACATCAATCATGTATCTGATGACAACCGTCGCATTTTTCCTATCCGCTTTTCTATTACCAGACCATGACATGGCACCACAAAGTGTAAATAAGTTACTGGCGTTATCGGCAATTTCAGCAGCAGGGTTCCCAATTCTCGTTATTATTCTGCAAAAGAAGCTGGCTAAACGTGTGCCCATGAGCTAATTCTAAAGCCACTATTTTTCCGTACATTAAAATAGTGACGATTAAAAAAAATTGGCCTCTGGCTCATTACCCATTTTCTTGAAATTACATTTAGGCGTTCTGGTACATGAGCCTTGAAGGTCAAATACTTATTAAAATTTTCCTTGCCTCAATAGAGAGACAATATATTTCCTTCCAAAAAAATATATACTATGGGGGAGTATCATTAAAAGACCATAAATATGGAAATTAACAGTAATTTAGAACGCTACCACTCTCATCAGTTCGATGAAGGAAACCCGCTGGCTCAAAAGAAAATTTTGATTGCAACGATTTTAACTGCCGTGATGATGGTTTTTGAAATTGTGGGTGGCTGGGTCTTTAACTCCATGGCTCTTTTAGCTGATGGCTGGCACATGAGTTCACATATGGTTGCTCTAGGGCTGGCTTATGTGGCTTACAAAATGGCTCGTCGTTATGCCTACGACAAACGCTTTAGTTTCGGAACTTGGAAAATCGAAATTTTGGGTGGGTATAGCAGTGCAATATTATTAATGGTCGTTGCACTTTTAATGGGGTTTCAATCTATCGAACGGTTACTCCATCCTGTTGATATTCATTATAATGAAGCGATTTCTATTGCTGTTGTAGGTTTGGCAGTCAACTTAATCTGTGCGTGGTTATTACATGATAATCATGAACATCACCACCACCATCATGACCATGAGCATAGTCACCACCATCATCATGATCACCATCACGATTTAAATCATAAAGCTGCGTTTCTACATGTGGTTGCCGATGCCGTAACGTCTGTATTAGCCATAGCCGCACTTATAGCGGGTAAATATTTTGGGTGGAATTTTTTAGATGCTTTATTAGGTATTGTAGGGGCGATACTTGTTGCACAGTGGTCGTGGGGACTTTTGCGTGACACAGGAAAAACTTTATTAGATGCTGAAATGTCACATCCAGTTGTAGCTGAAATACAAGAAGTGATTGAGCAATTATCCCAAGTAAAAATTACAGATTTACATGTATGGAAAGTCGGTAAAGGAAAATTTTCATGTATTTTGGCTTTAGAAACGGACCGAACAGATTTAACACCTGATTCAGTTAAAAAAGCCTTGTCTATCCATGAAGAAATTGTACATGCCAGTGTAGAAATACATTTTGTCTGACCATCTCTGTAGAGTTAGGATGAAATCACTGGTAAAATCCTCAGCATTGTCATTGGGGAGTAGCCATTCCTAGTACCCGCTAGGAAGACCACGTCAACAAACTTGAGATCAGTATCTCATGGCGTGTTCAGCCACTGTATATACAGTAAGAGCTAGGCGAGACCTTTGGCCGCAACGTACTTTGCTAGTCGGGCGAGGAGCGTTGTCGCGCCAATGGTTTCTTATTTCGCCCGGCTGGAACTATTCCTATGCTCCTCACGTTCATCTTATTCTTTTTGTCCGCCGCGGCAATTTACCTAGCCTGTGAATATTTCGTCAATGGTATTGAATGGTTTGGTAAACGTCTTAATCTTGGTGCAACCGCAGTAGGTTCAGTACTCGCAGCTTTTGGTACAGCGTTACCTGAAAGTGCGGTGACCTTTATGGCCGTTGTGTTTGGTAATACCCCAGAACAAAAAGACCTTGGTGTTGGAGCTGCAATGGGTGGTCCATTGGTTCTAGCAACCTTGGGTTACGCCGTTGTAGGTCTGGTATTAATTCTTCATCGTAAAAAGTTAGCTCGAACTTCGCATAAAGTACAAGTTGATTACGGTCGCTTAAGCCGAGATCAAGTCTCTTTCCTTGCCATCTTTGTTTTAAAAGTAGCACTTGGTTTAGTCGCGTTTGCCATTAAGCCTTGGTTAGGTATTCTATTTTTAGCGGCCTATGCAGCTTATGTTTGGCGTGAGATTAAGGAAGCAGATACATCTGCCGATGAAGAGGAACTTGAACCTCTCAAGTTTCGTCCAAACGCAGCCGAACCGTCACTGGGGTGGGCTGGCCTACAGGTATTGGTCGCTTTAGTCGTCATTAGTATTGCGTCGCATACTTTTGTGGCTCAGCTTGAAGCAATTGGTACAGCGCTAAGTTGGCCACCACATTTGGTTGCTTTATTACTGAGTCCAGTTGCGACCGAATTACCTGAAATTATGAATGCGCTGATTTGGGTACGCCAAGGTAAAGAGCGTTTGGCTTTAGCGAACATTTCTGGTGCCATGATGATTCAGGCCACCATACCAAGTGCTTTGGGTATATTTTTCACACCGTGGCGCTTTGATACGTTGCTACTAGCATCTGGCATTATTACTGCACTGGCGATTGTGTTTTTATGGAATTTATTCCGCCGTGGTGCGGTCGATGATCGATCATTAGTTGCAGTAAGTGCTTTATATGGCGTTTTCGCAGTTTTGGTTGTGATTTATCTCTAATATACATTCATGCGTTGCAAGGTGACCAGCGCGTTTCAGCTATTTTCATGACTATTGAACGGCTAATCTTATACACTCACGGGTGTATAAGATTACGATACAGAAAATTCTTTAGAATTCGCCTAATTTTTCACTAGTTAGGGGCTGTACCTGAGCCGTAGACGCATGTATCGTTAAGTCTTGATACTTTAAAATTAAAAAGTGTTCGAAACGCAGTATCGTTCAGTTAAACCGCTGAACTGTAGCAACGCTGTTGAAGAACACCAAATCTCAAAATGAATAGTACAAATAAGAAAGGAATAAAATATTACGTTTTATTGGTAAATATTGAGATGGAGTATCAATGACCAAGCTGGGGGTCTTTGAAGAAATATTTTACGGTTGATTTATTTATGATAGCTTCATCTTACTTTAAAAAACGCAAGAAAAATTACCGTAACGTAAAAGACCAGCAGCTTACAATTGCAGCCAAAGCAAATATCTTTATTTGTATTATTTTTTGTTTGTTTTGGACCATTTATTTCGCATTTGCACACATGTGGCTGATTGTTTGTATGGATATTGGTTTCACACTGGTTTCCATGTTTAGCCTTTTTCTCATTTATAAAAACCGCATTTCGGCGGGCATACTTTTATCACAAGCGGTTCTACTGATTTTCCCAGTCGTTTTTTGCCTGTTTTTCGATATTGCTACCCCTCATCGGCCTCAAGTGGCGCATTTATTTTTGCCTGCCGGCGCAATACTGGGGTATTTAAATTACCGCCGTGATCCAAGCTTTTTACAAATCATTTTAATTTTATTATCGATTGGGTGTTTTATATTTTTTAGTGGTACGTCTTTTACGCTTAATAGCGCAGTACCTTTGTCGGAAGATATCCGTAATCATGGTGGGTGGATTGCAACTTGTGTGGCTACTCTCATGATTTGTATATCAATTTATACCATGCAATTAGAGATACAAATAGAAAATAGCATGGTGCATGATCTACGTTTAGCACTCACCAAAGAACAATTTGAGCTTTTTTATCAACCGCAAATCAATTCCTCTGAACAGTTAATTGGCGCAGAAGCCTTGTTAAGATGGCATCACCCAACTTTAGGATATATTCCTACGCAAGATTTTATTCCTGCCGCAGAAAGTTTTGGATTAATGCCAGAGATAGGCGAGTGGGTATTAGTTCAAGCCTGCAAAGTTTTACAAGACTGGAGCAAAAAAGAGGACACTAAAGATCTTACGCTTTCAGTCAATATTAGTGCTGACCATTTCATGCAACCACTTTTTGAGCAAACTATAATTGCTATGGTTGAAAAATATAGCATTACTCCATCTCGACTCATCTTAGAAATTACTGAAAATATTGCCTTAAATAACTGTGCAAGCATGATTGAAAAAATGAATTTCTTGTCTAGACATGGCATTCAACTTTCACTTGATGACTTTGGTACAGGTTATTCATCTTTAAGCTATTTACAGAAAATGCCCATTAGCCAAATCAAAATTGATCGTAGCTTTGTAGAGGCAGCTTTGGATGATAAACGCAGTAATAAGCTGGTCACGGGTATTATTAAAATTGGCCTAGATTTAAACCTTCGAGTGCTGGTAGAAGGAATAGAAACAGCTGAACAATTTAGCGCTTTTAAAGGTAATGGCTGTACCGAGTTTCAGGGCTTTTTATGGGGCTGTCCGATGCCTTTAAATGACTTTATCAAACAATTGCCGCATTTTAATAAATAAGCAAAATAGCTTTTGATAGGAAACGTAGTTGATAAAAGAGATTTGATTTTATTTGTTGGAAAGATAACGTAATGAAGTTTGATATAACGCTCTTTCTCTATTGAAATTAAATAAAACTTAAAAATAGCTGTTTAATAGCCATAAAGTAACACAATATCAACAATACTTACTCAATGTTACACAAACCTACAAGTTGAAATATAACTTGAATCATACTTACTTTGAGAGACCACCTAATACCGCTTCAAAGATAAGGGAAAAACCTTAATGCCACAATACTTAGCTATTGCAGAAAGTGTGTATAGGAAAGTTAAAGACGTTGAGCTTTTTTCAGATGACACTATTGAAAATCTTAATAATTTAATGATTTTTATACGCAAAGAGATAACGGGGAGTGTATTCAAATTAAAGTATAACTACATTGATTTTGAAGAAGCTTTAACAAAACCATTAAGTGAATGCAAAGTAAAAATAGATGTTAGCCTTATTCCACACCATAGTATGGAGGACGAATATATTTTATGGCTAGCTGGATTTATTGAAAAAATTACGGAAGGTGGGCCTAGACCACCGCCACCTATTAAGAAATATATTCCTGAATTTATTAGCCTCGAGTCAGAACTAGATTTTTTAAGCATTCCAAAGGAAAAAGTTTTAAATGAAGGTGGGGAAATTACCGAATATTTTAATTCGGAAGCATTTACCAAAACTTTGAAAAAGTAATTGTTGAATGCACTCATCAATAAAAGCCGCCTTATAGCGGTTTTTTATTGAGTTAAAGAATAATGAGTGACTTTTAGCTTTTAATGATTTCTAGTGAACAAAATCTTTAAAAATTTTCTTTATTTGTTCTATAGTGATGAAATCTTAAACTTTTGAATAGAACGTTGTTATGGCAAGAGAATATAAATATTACCAAGTAGGATCTACTCACTACAACCTTGAACAAGTTGTTAAATTTACAACCAGTGCCGATTTGAGATCTGTTCTAGTTCGGTTTACAGATGGCTCAGAAGTAGAGTTTACTTTTGAAAGTGAAGATGAGTATTCAGAGTTTCTGCAAGTGATGAGAGGGTTAGCATTTTAATTCTTGTATATAATTTATTTAATCATTAAAGTAGTTAATTTTTTATAAGTAATTGTTATTTAAAATATAATAAGGAAATAAATGTGAGGGGTAATGTTCAGGAAATCTAAATCTTCTAAAGAAAATAAGTCTAATATTAAGACACACTTTGCAAACGCGTATAGATTCGGTGTGTGTTAGCATGATTTCCTATACCTCTAGATATTTACAGTATGACGAAATCTGAACCGCAGTATCAATCTGGGCAGTTTCAATTTTCCTTTCTATCATTAAAGTATTGGGGTATCTGGTTCACAGCTTTTACTCTCATGTTTCTTGCGTACTTGCCTTGGGCACTCCAGTGGCGTTTAGCAAAAATTTTTTCAAAAATTGCTTGGACACTATTAGCTTCCAGAAGAAAAACAACTTTAAGAAATTTAGAAGCTTGTTTCCCTGAAAAAACACCTGAGCAAATTGAAACCAAAGCCAAGTCAGTTTTTACAGATACAATGATTGGTATATTTGAAGCTTTAAATGCTTGGTATTGTCCTGCATGGTTTAAAAAAAGGGTTCATATAAAAGGTTTAGAACATCTGGAACAGAATCGGGATAGGGGTGTTTTGTTGTTAGGCACACATAGCACTTTATTAGATGCTGGAGGCGCTGCTTGTACCTTATTTTTCGATATGGATGTGGTGTATAGACCCCAAAATAATCCTTTTATGGATTTTCTGATTCATCGTAGTCGTGCTCGGGTTTATAAAAACCAAATTGCGAAAGACAACATGCGTAGCTTAATTGCGAAACTGAAAAATGGTCATGCAATCTGGTATAGCCCTGATCAGGACTTTGGTTTAAAGCAAGGTGTCATGGCATCATTCTTTGGAATACAAGCCGCAACAGTAACGGCCCACCGAAGACTCATGGACATTTCAAACGCTGTCGCAATCCCATTATATTTTTATAGAAGTGGGGATATTCGAGACCCTCAATACAATGTACTGATTGAGCCTAAACTTGAAAATTTTCCAAGTGAATGTGAAGTGAATGATGCTGAACGCGTCAATAAAATTATTGAAAACCAAATTCGAATCGCGCCAACACAGTACATGTGGTTTCATAGACGGTTTAAAACTCGTCCTGTCGGTGAGGCAAAGTTCTACTAATTAATTTGGACATCATCTTTAGCGACTTTAGTTTTAAATTTTTATTATTTTCAATGGTCTATTTTATATGGTTTAAATAGCGTATGAAGTAGATCAGTTTTGCTTAGCCAGCCTTACACTCCTGTACAGATTATCACTTGTTTCTAGCTGTACATTTATGTATTACTTTAAATTCCAGTACTACAATAAAAAGGAATTTATTATGAAGTACATTAAGTCTATTTTCGCTGCTTTACTGATTGCTCTTTCTGCTCCAGCCTTTGCAAAAGACCATCATGGTTACCACGGCGCACATCATGGTTATGGCCATGCTTATCATGGTTCGCATCATGGTTATGGGCATAGTTATCATGGTTCACATCGTGGTTATGGTCATGCTTATTATGGCCCGCATCATGGAAAAGGCTACTATCATAATAAAGCACATGGCGATCATGGGTCTGATATGCATAGCCACGGACGTGGTCATATGTAATTCAACGCACTACAAAAAATCCCGCCATACACTGCGGGATTTTTTATGACATGGTTCTAGTCGTTATTCTCTTAACTTGTTTAGCTAGGTAAAACCTTAACTACTGTAAGGTCTTAAAGCTTAAATTGAAAAGTTTAAATATTTAACTCAAAGTTTACTTTTACGCGATCTAAAACAATAAGTGTTCTATAGGTTTTGACGTCTTCATTATCAGCGAAATGTTTTCTAACCAAACTTTCAAAATGAGATAAGTTGTTGCTCAGCATGATAATGATAAAAGAGACCCCGCCATTCACAAAATAGCACTGCTGAATTTCTTCAACGGAAGCAAAGTACAGTTTTGCTCTGTCCATAACGACAGAACGGTCTTCGCTCAGTCGGACTTCAATAATAGAAGTAATTTTTTCACCAAATTTAAGCGGATTTAAGATAGCGCAATTTCTTAAAATAATTTCCTTTTCTTCCATACGCGATATACGCCGTTGAACAGACGCAGCGGATAGTCCAATTTTTTCAGAAATTTCTCGATGAGAAGTTTTATTGTCTTTTTGCAGTATTCTTAAGATTGCGTAGTCAAAATTATCTAAAGAAATTTCTGACATGAGTAAATCTCTCATTAAGCTTTAAATATAGAGTTATTTAATCGTTTTATTGAGGGAAATAGAAGAAATATATTGATTATATAGAACTAAAATTTCAATCATTCCCCGAGTGGTAAATATGATGATTGAGACAAATTCCAGACAAGGCATAGCATTTGCAGCCGCATTTTTATCTTTAGTTTCTGTGCAAATAGGTGCATCAATAGGAAAAGTCCTTTTTCCAATTCTTAGTGCAGAAGGAGTGACCTTAACTCGACTTGCTTTGGCAGCATGTTTCTTATGGATTGTTTATAAACCTTGGAGAGACTGGAATAAACAGACCAATTGGAAAAATCTCATTATTTATGGGGCCATCCTCACTTTAATGAATACTTTAATTTATAAAGCATTCTCTTATATGTCTGTGGGGATCGCTATTTCCATTGAGGTGTTGGGGCCACTTACAGTTGCTATTTTAATGTCTAAAAATAAATTAGATTATTTTTGGGGTGGATTATCTATTATTGGTTTGCTTTTTTTACCTATGGGCAATTCAAACCATAACTTTAGTTTTATTGGTATGACGTATGCGCTTGTGGCTGCCGTGGGTTGGGGACTGTATATTATTTATGGCTCTAAAGTTGCACAAGGTGGTGGCAGCTCGGTTGCAACAGGAATGTTTCTCGCGGCTTTGTTTGCAACGCCTTTAGGGGCAACTCACTTTATCCATATTTTTGATAGTTATAAGATTCTTCTTACCTGTTTACTCATGTCGATGCTCGCGAGTGCTATACCATTTATATTAGATATGGTTGCTATGAAAAAACTGCATCCGCGAGTTTTTGGAATATTAGTGAGCGCATCACCAGCGGTGAGTGCTTTAGCCGGATGGCTGATTTTAGATGAACGATTAAATCATTTTCAGATCATTGGGATAACAATCATTATGGCATCGTGTGCAGGATGTTCGTATTTTTCTTATAAACGTAAAAGTGTATAAGCTCAAATATTCATTTTAATTTTCAACCCCAAATTAACAATAAATTTTAATTATTTATCCTTACTTTTTAATGATCTATTTTAAAAAAAATGTCATTTTGCGTGCTTGACTACAATAGGGTTGAGCACTATCCTTTGCCTGCTAGCCACATCGCTAGCCGGCTTTGACAGGCTGAATCAAACGAGCATTAAAGGTTTTATACTTTTAGTGTTTAGCCACTCTCGCCCCCTCTGCGGTGGAACGGGAGGGGGACACCTACGGGTGTGCTGGCTCGTTTGACCAGTCTGTCAACCCTCTTCCGTTCTGCCACCATAATTTTAATGTTTTGGCAGAACTCCCAATAAAAAGGAGTTGGCTTTGCACATCCATCATTTCTTGGCACCCTTTGCCAAAAGCTATAACGATACAGCTTAAAAATTTACAGCAGCTTGAACTCCATAAGGTTTTCAGGCTTTAAGTCATTTTTACTTAAAACTTAGCAACAACAAAACTTGAGATGTGCCAAGCACAGTCTTTACGGCTTTGCTGTGCCTTTTTTTCTCCCAAAAGGGACACAGGCTTTTTATCTCATTTAGAAACAACAAGAATTTTATAACGGTAAAACTATGTCAACTTTAGAACTATCTTCTAAGAAATTACAGGTTATTCAAACCGCAATCCAACTCTTTACCACTCGTGGCTTTCACACCTCAGGCGTAGACCTGATTGCTAAAGAAGCCAACATCACCAAATCCACGTTTTACAAATATTTTGGCTCGAAAGAACGCTTAGTCGAAATGTGCATCGCCTTTCAAAAAAGCTTACTCAGAGAAGAAGTGCTCGCCATTATTTACTCAAGCCGTTACTACACTTCAAAAGACAAACTCAAAGAAATTATTGTTTTACATACCAATTTAAACAGCCTGTATAACCTTTTGCTTAAAGCTATTTTTGAAATAAAACTGCTTCATCCGCAGGCTTACCGTATGGCGATTGAATATCGAAAATGGCTGCGCCATGAAATTTTTGATCTGATTTTTAGCGGAGAAATTAATGAGCCAAAATTTGATGCCAACATGGTAGTAAACCTAATAGATGGTTTGCTGCTACAGGTTTTAAGCTCGAACAGCATTGAGCATAGGGATATAGCCGTAGAGTGCTTTTTTAAGTCGACTTGTTTGAAGTAAAGGGGATTATTTAAATAATAGGATATATGGTTTGCTTGGGGTTTTGTGAGATGAGCAGACCATAGACGCCGTGCGATGAGGTGTGTTATTTTGTTTTACGCTAATCGTAAATAGATTACGTATATCATAATTAAAATGAAATTAATTTAAAGCGCCTCATGGAGAAAGGAATACCATGAAAGAAGTTGCATTGAGTGATTTGATCAATCAGCAGAAAGTTGGACCTTATCAAAAATTTATTCTGGTTACCTGTTTACTGCTCATGATTATGGATGGTTATGACATCCAGTCCATGGCTTACGCAGCCCCAATGATTATAGAAGACTGGGGCGTTCAAAAAACCATGCTAGGCGTTGTGTTTAGCGCAAGCTTATTTGGCTTATTTGTCGGATCATTTTTATTAAGTTCACTTTCCGATCGGTTTGGTCGCCGTCCGATACTACTGATTTCGACCTTTATGTTTTCGGTATTAATGCTGTTGACACCCCATGTAGGCAATATTGAACAACTGACCGCAATCCGCTTTGTTACAGGAATTTTTTTAGGCGGTATCATGCCAAATGTGATGGCTTATAGCTCCGAAATTGTTCCATACAAATCTCGTATTTTTACCATGATGGTCATTTCTTGTGGCTATACGGTAGGGGCAATGTTAGGGGGCGGTATATCCGCCTTATTAGTTCCTTGGGGCGGATGGCAGTCGATTTTTTATTTTGGCGGAATTATCCCTCTAATCATTTTCTTTATTACATTCTTTAAGTTGCCAGAGTCTTTATATTTTTTGAGTGAAAATAGCAAAAACACGCCTAAAATTTTGTTTTGGTTAAAGAAGTTTTATCCCACATTAACGTTTAATTCAGAAATAAAAATCATCAATAATACTGAAGTTCAAGCTAAAAAATCACCGCTTGAGTTGTTTAAAAATAAGCGTGCGTTTTTTACCTATTCCATCTGGATTATCAGTATTTTAAATATGATCAGCCTTTATTTCCTGTCGAACTGGCTACCGACTTTGGCCAAAGAGTCAGGACTTTCATTAAATCAGGCATTAATGATCGGCTCCACTCTACAATTAGGCGGGACGATTGGTAGTGTGGTGATGGGCCTTAAAATTGATAAGACTGGATTTTATAAAGTATTAATTCCTGTTTTTTTGGTTGCAGTGATTAGTGTCGCTTTAATTGGCTATGCTGTTAGCCATATCGTTTTATTGTTTATTATTATTTTTATTGCTGGTTTTGCCATTGTGGGTGGGCAACCTGCCATTAATGCCTTATCTGCCAGTTATTATCCAGTTTCACTTCGTACTACAGGGGTGGGCTGGAGTATCGGTATTGCCCGTTTGGGTTCGGTCATTGGGCCGTTATTTGGTGGGTACCTCTCTCAATTTTTGGTCATTACCCATTTATTTGTGATTGCTGCCATACCTTCGCTATTCGTGATTATTATGCTGATTATTCAGGCTAAGTACCGATCATAACACTGTCTACATACAGAATTTACATAGTGCACATATAGACTGTAATTATGATCGGTGAATAGCTACAAAGAGTGGGTCACAAGCTACTTCATGAATTATTTAACTCGATACCACGTTTGGTTTCGGCCAATTGCAGAAATACCAATGTAGCCACGCGCGGTGAGTTTTTCACCATCTGGCGATACAGTTACGCTAAAGCGATAGGTCTTGTCTGACTGAGGGTCGAGAATAGATCCTTTGTCATATTTATTTTTACCTATACTTTTTAAATTTTTGACGATGGTTAAACCAATTAAAGATTTGTTTTTATAAGTACCTTCACACATCGTACATTTGTTGGCTTCGCTTGGAACAAGGATTTTTTCAATATTCGCAAAGAGAAGACCGTTTTTGTCTTCGCTAAATCTAACTAGTGCTCTAGGTTGATTGGTTGCATCATCAATCGTTTTCCAAACACTGCCATGTAGTTTGTCCGAAGCAAATGAATGAATCGAATAAAAGCTAAGTAAAAGTAATAATAAATATTTTTTCATATCAATGGATTCTCGATTTAAAGGTGGATGATTTTAGCCGCTAGAATTATTCATTTTAAATTTAACTTCACAGTTTTCTTAGTATTCAATCTATAAGCTAAACAATATGTAAAGTTATATTCTATCGGGGATTATATTATTTTGATGCCTTTTTTTATGCAATTGCGAGAATGGACAGAATTCTTCGGTTTTTAAAGATTTTTATTTATCCATGCTTTTTACACACTTCTTCAATGCTGTATACACAAAGAAGTGAATAATGAGATTTATAAATTTTTAAGTTTAAAAGCTGTTTATGACACGTCCTCAATTGAACCTCAAAAAGAAAATAGGCTTAGTTTTATTAGGATTTGTTGCTTTGTATTGGATTTCGTTTCCTATTCTTCCTTAGAAAATTAATTTATATTGAATGGAAATAAAAAATATTAACTACTTTTTAAACTAAATAAATTACGTTTAATTCATCACAAATTATAAAAATAATATGAAAATCATGTGATTATTATTGATTGACAGTAGGTGATATTAAGTTTTATAACTTAATGACCCTGAAACTGTTTCTTTAGTAAAACAGAAAAATGACATTATAAAGATGAGTAGAAATTAGAACAAAAAAAGATAAGGAGAAGAAATGAAAGTCATTAAATACGCCTTATTTTCCCTTATGGGAGTGTTGATAATAAATAACGCAGAGGCTGGAAATGCATCTACTTCATTAAAGGTGAGCTTAACCATTGTAGACACTTGTGAAGTTTCAACCCAAGGAAATTTAGACTTTGGTTCAGTTGTACGCGCTCAGCCAGTCGCTGCTGCAAGAACCGATGTATCTGTCCAATGTAGCCAGAATACGCCATATCAAGTGGCGGTCACCTCAGACAATAACTTTGAACTTAAGTCAGCTACCAGTCCAGCATCTGTGGCATATGTGCTGTATCAAGATGCTGGTCATACTCAAATTTGGGGCGGGGCAGGAAGTAACATACACTCAGGTGTAGCAACAGGTATGAAAGAAAATATTCCTATACATGGAGTAATTACATCGAGTACCAATGTTCAGGCTACAAAGTATGAAGATTGGGTGCGCGTAAATGTTGTTTATTAATTGCAGCTCTACAAAGGATAATGAGAAACCTTGAGAGCTGCACAAATAATTTTATTTATTGGTAAGCCATTCAATTGAGGCATCAAAGAGCTTTAAGCCGTCGTCAGATAGATTGGTAAATGTGTCATTGTTAAGAAAAAACATAAGACGTTTTGCAGGCGCTAAAGACTCATAATCCATGGTTGCACCTTTTTCATATCCCCAAATTGCGACTTTCTCAGGTTGTCCATAAATCGTTGCGATAATGGTGGCACCTAAACCCGGCTTACCCCAACTCATAGGAGCTTGAGCTTTATACACATTGCGGGTTCCGGCAGGAAGATGCGCAGACAATGGGTGTGGCGCATTGACCAACCACAAATAACGCTCTTTCTCGACTTCACCAAAATCGCTATTAATGCGTTTACCTGTCATAGCCAAGTCATCAAGATAATCGTTTTCCCATGTCATGAGCGGAAGGGGAAGTTGACGCCAACCAGATTGAAGGTTTTTAGAAGCAACTGTAGATGAAATAATGACTAAATCTGTGTTCTTTAAACTATTTGGTGAAACAGATTGATCTAACACCTCAACTTGATAGCCCTTGCTTTGCAAGTATTTTTGAATGGCAATATCGGTATTTGCAGAAGCACCCTTAACCTGTGAGATCAAAGCAATTCGTGTTTGAGCATAAATAGAAGATGTCCATACACAGAGTGCAGTGACCATCATCATGGTAGAAAGAAGCTTTTTCATAATGTTCTCAAAAGAGCTGTACTTTAGGCACTGCTCCGATCCCATGTTTTAAAATTTAAAGGTTGCACGTAATACCGCTTGGCGAGAGTCACCTTGAGACACGGCTAAATTATTGACGCTAGCTGTGTAGTAGGTTTTGTCAAAGATATTATTTAAATTAAATTGGAACGTAACCGCTTGTTTAGCAATGGTCGTGTCATAACTGACAAAAGCATTGGCAAGAGTATAGTCTGGCAGGTCAAAGGTATTTTCCGAATCGCCCGCACGTTTACCCACATAATTACCGCTTACGCCAAAACGTAAATTACCGTTGTAAAGTTCACCATAGTTATAGGCCAATGCTAAAGAAGCAGTATTTTTCGCTACATTATTTAAGCGATTGCCCTCAAGACCACTTTCATCTTCAGTCACTTTCGCGTCTGTATAAGCATAGGTGAGAGTCGCATCAAGCTGGTCGGTCACACGTCCTGTCAGGTCGAGTTCAGCACCTTTAGAACGTACCGCACCTGTCGTATGCAGTTCAACTTCACCAGTCGATGAATTGGTCACTTTAGCTAAAACATTACGTTTTTTAATATCGTAGAGCGCAAAGTTAGCTTTGATACGGTCATTTAACTCATATTTTGCTCCAACTTCATAAGACTTGGCTTGTTCAGGTTGAACATCAGAGTTAATGACAGCATCACCACCCAAAGGTGCAATAGAAGAAGACGGTTTAAGTGACTCGGTATAGCTACCATAGAATGAAAGCTGGTCATTCCATTTATAAACTAAACCTGCATGTGGAAGCCAAGCATCATCATTGGTGTTGGTGTTTTCTTTAAACGGTCTGCCACGCCCAGCAGTTTGTTGATAGTTCAGGTAACGTCCACCAAGTACAGCAATCCATTTTTCATTTAAGTGAATTGCATCTTGTACATAAAAACCGTAGGTATGCAGTTTATCGGTTTGGTCACTATCTGATGCCACAACATTTTGAGATGGCTCGACAGTTCCAAAACTTGGATTTAAATAATCTAAAGTTGAAGTATTGCCACGAACCATATCTGGACGGAAATACTTACGGTATTCGATGTCTGAACCGAACTGAATATCATGCTTTAAACCAAACAGGTTGGTTGAACCATTAATATATGCTTGAGCATTACTGTCTACGCTTTGGGCATTTAAAGTCGCATCGGTACGGCGTGTCACGGTGTGTTTAGTTGTATCTAACTTAGTTACACGTAACTGGTTAGCATCGTAGGTTTCGTAGTTGTAGGTATAGCCGAAGTGAGCTGACCAGTTATCATTAATTTGGTGATCAACTAAAAGTTGCGCCAAATGATCTTCACCTTTCATTTGGTTAAAAGCTTCATCTAGACGTTGGTATTTAGAGATCGGTAGGGCTTTGTTGGTTTTCGGGTCAAAAACGGTAGAGCGGTCAAATGGCACATCAAAGTGACGGTATTGATAGCTTAGATTTACTTTAGTTTGACCATTATCCCATGCTACAGACGGAGCAATTAAAGTCTGTTTGAGATTACCAAAGTTACGCCAGTAGTCTGCATCAGAATGATCGGCAATAAAGCGATAGGCAAAGTTACTGTCGCTAATTGCACCTGTGGTATCTATGCTTGCACCTAGACCATTTTTACCCGCAGCAAAGCTTGAGCCGTATACGGAAAGTTCAGTTTTCTGAGTCGTCTCAGGTTTTTTTGTAATGACATTGACCACACCACCCGGGTCCATAATGCCATAGAGTAATGAAGATGGGCCTTTTAAAACTTCGACTTGTTCAACTGCCGCATTCATGGTTCGGCCTTGCACAATTGGCATGCCATTTACGGTAATTGAACCATCACGGTTATCACCAAAGCCGCGTTTCATTACGGTGTCTTGCGTACCACCTAAAGTATTACCCTGCGTAATGCCGCTGACTTGGGTCAGTGCATTGTCCAAGTTTGCAGGCAAATAATCTTTCATGTATTGCTTGGATACAACGTTTACAGTTTGCGGGCTTTCTAGATTTTTTTGTTTGCCTCTGAGGGTCGACGCCGTTTGTGTTGCGATATAACTTGAGTCTGCTTCAGCCTGAACTTTAATCGTTTCTAGTTGTGCTGGTTGAATCGCGGTTGCTTCTGCCCAAGACATCATCGGGATGAGGGATAAAAGTAAGGGGCTACTATGTTTTAAAATTTCAACAGTAATTAAATTTTTACGCGGGGAGAAAGCAAACATAAGTATACCTAAGTGATATAAAAATCGTGAAAGGCTAAAAAAGAGCGACTATTCAAGCGAACAAACAGGAGTGCCGACTAGACTCAAAAAAGTGTGTAAAGTATATATAAATGAGACTCATTTGCAATGGTTTGCAGGCAATAAAGCCGATGGAAAAATTAATAACAATTTAACTTTTTAATTAGATTATCTTTTATGCTCGGCCACTCTTCATCAATAATACTGAATCTGACTGAATTCCTTTTCCTGCCATCAGGCATGATTCGCTCATTTCTAACCACACCTTCTTTCTGGGCACCGAGTCTTAAAATCGCATTCTGGGATTTTTCATTAAGTACATCTGTTGTGAACTGAACTCTAATGCAATTTAGCTCTTCAAAGGCATATTGAAGCAGTAAATATTTCGCCTCGGTATTTGCGTATGTTCGCTGCCACGATTTTGAGTACCAAGTACTTCCAATTTCTAACTTTAAATTTTTTCTATCTATTTTCCAAAATCTGGTAGACCCAATAATTTTTCCTGTAGCAAGGTCTTCGACTACAAAAGGAAGAACCGTACCAGCTTGGTAACCTTCTAGTGCATGCTGAATATAGTCATCTACTGTTTCTGCTGAAGGAACTACAGTGAAAGGGAGGTTCCATAGTTCTCCATCTGAAGCAGCGGTAACAAGGTCTTTTGAATCTTCAATAGTTAATATGCGCAGTCGTATACGATGGCTTGAAAGCGTTATGTTTAAAGGCATAACAGAGGTCCTAGCTAAAAGGTACTAAATAAAGAGGTTTATCCAAATCTTATTTAAATCGACTATTAAGATCGCCACTTGAAACCGAAGTATTGAGCGAATGAAAATTGCCTGACTCGGCAATCGCACTTGCTGTTTTAATAAAACCATCCCAAGCTGAACGTGCTAATGCACCACCAAGGCTAATACGTCTTACACCCAAGTCTGCAAGTTCTGCTGCCGTTAAATCACTATCCCAACCAATTAAAACATTTACTGGTTTTGGTGAAACGGCATTCACCACAGCGATGATTTGTTCACGAGTTTTAATACCAGGCGCATACAGGCAGTCAGCACCAGCCTCTGAATATGCTTTCAACCTGTTAATGGTGTCTTCTAAATCGGGTACACCCACAAAGAAGTTTTCAGCACGACCAATAAGCATGACGTTAGTTCCACTTTGGTCGATCGCTACGCGAGCTGCTCGTATTCTTTCAACTGCATCAGGAATATCACGAAGCGGCTTTTCACCATTTCCGGTTGAATCTTCAATAGAAATACCCGCTATACCTGTATCAATTGCCATTAGAACATTTTCAATGACGCCTTGAGTTGTATCTGAAAAGCCACTTTCAAAATCAGCATTTATAGGTAGGTTGGTGGACTGAACCATATAACGTAGATGTGCCAAGGTTTCATCTCGGTCGAGTTGACCATCAGCCTTTCCGCAAGACCATGCATAACCTGAGCTTGTTGTTGCTAGTGCTTTATAGCCCAGTTGTTCGAGTATTTTTGCACTGCCTGCATCCCAAGAGTTGGGTAAAATAAAGCATCCGTCTTTATGGAGATCGCGGAAAATTCTTCTTTTATCATCGACTGAATTTTTCATTATTTCGTACTCTTTTTAATGTATTTACTTAAACTTAGCCACTCAATTTTGCCTTTAAACTAAGAGCTTGAAAGACCAACTCAAGTCGAATGACTATAACAACTTTTTAACGTATATAAATACAACCACTTCTTCATTTCAAATAAGAAAATCAAAATAAAGTCATGTCCATTTTGGAGATATTGATTATAGTTTTCTTGAATTTATATAAATCTGTTTATCGTCATAAAAAATCATAGTGAGTGTTTTATTATTTTTGTAGTTAACAGGGGAGTACGAACCGGAAACTATTTTATGTCTAATAAGGATTCGCTATGAAAAACACTTATTTAGTGACAGGCGCTACGAAAGGTATTGGAAAAGCAATTAGCGACGAACTGTCCTTGCAGGGACATCACGTCATTGGCATTGCCAGAAATATAGACCATATAGACTTTCCCGGACAGCTTTTTAGTTGTGATTTATCCAATATAGAACAAACTGAAGAAACCTTGGCTTTAATTGCTAAATCTCATGTCATACATGGAATCGTAAATAACTCAGGAATTAGTTTACCCCAACCTTTGGGCCAGATTTCCTTTCTTGCCTTGGAGGAGGTTTGGAACTTAAATGTAAGAGCTGCTATACAAGTGACTCAGCATTTTGTTGCTCAACTAAAAGAACAACGCTTTGGGCGAATTATTAATATTGGCAGTAGGGCAATTTACGGAGCAAAACAACGGACAGCATACTCGGCAGCAAAAAGTGCATTGGTCGGGTGTACTAAAACTTGGGCACTTGAGTTGGCTGAGTTTGGAATAACGGTAAACTGTATCGCGCCGGGGCCAATTGAAACGGAACTTTTTAGAAAAACCAGACCCGTTGGAAGTGAAGCTGAAAAAGCAATATTAGAAAGTATTCCTTTGGGAAGGATTGGTACTCCCCAAGATGTTGCACATGCGGTCGCTTTTTTATTGTCAGATCATGCAGGTTTTATTACCGGCCAAGTTCTCAATGTTGATGGTGGTGGAAGCTTATAGATAATCGTAAAAGTGCTTAGGTACTAAAAATTTAAACTTCATCTTGTCTAGTTTTAAGAAAAGATGAACATATTCATAGGAATACCACATCCTATGAGAGGTATGACTTTGTAATGTTGATTCATTCTAAATGGCAGACGTAATCAATCACTTCATCTGTGATAATTTTAAATTTACTATTTTCTGGAACATTAAAAGACTCACCACTTGAATAGACTTTAGTATCCGGATCATCGCCAATTTGAACACTACATTTCCCTGAAATGATCTCAATCCGTTCCGAAACGTGGGTTTTAAAAGTTAACGCTTTTTCTGTTGGAAGAATCACCCCTAAAGTCTTTTTTGTACCATCTTCAAGTTCAATAACATGACTAATAGAGTGTCCCTCGTAATGAACATTCGCTTTTTTTGTTATAGACACAGCATCAAATTGATTTGGCATTTTTCTTGTCTCTTTTATTGTACCGAATATGTACAAGATAATAATAAAAGCTCATCTAAACTTTCAAGCTTTAAAAATAAATTGTTAGGTGGACAATAGAAATAAATGCGTCTCGAATGCACGAAGATCATTTAAAATATAGGTAAATATCTTTTTTATTAAAATTAGAATAACAATCTAATATATTGTTCATTGATTTGATTTATTGCAAATACATAGTGCAGAGAAGCTTGAAGGTATGAAGTTAAATTTAGATAAATATGACCGTGTAATATTAGATCTTCTACAGAAGGACTGCACATTGGCAATAGGTGACATTGCTGAAAAGGTGGGATTAAGCAACACGGCTTGTTGGCGCAGAATACATAAAATGGAAGAAGAGGGTATTATTCGTGCAAAAGTCGCTTTGCTAGACCGTAAAAAACTCAATATTAATGTGATTGTGATGGTGTTTATTAAAACTGCACAACACAATATTGAATGGATTCAAAAATTTCACTCTCATATCTATAGCATAGATGAAGTGATTGAAGTTTATAGAATGGCAGGTGAAACAGATTATTTACTTAAAGTCGCTGTATCAGATGTCGCTGAATTCGATAAAGTTTATAAAAAATTAATTGAAATTAATGGTTTGGCTGATGTGAGTTCTAGTTTTGCCATGGAGCAAATTAAATATACGACAGAACTTCCTTTAAATTTTTTCTAATAAAAACTGCAAATACTATTAAAAATTAAGGACCAGCAAAAATGCTAGAAGCTAAGCCTTATTTACGTTCGGTACAAATTAAAGCAAATATGCAGGCAGACTGGTCAATTTATCCTTTTACGATACCAGCCGTTAATGATATTGAACAATTAAGTTTCCATCCAGACGTTACTTTTTTTGTTGGTGAAAATGGCTCTGGTAAGTCGACGATTATGGAAGCCATCGCTTTGGCGCTTGGCTTTTCCGAAGAAGGCGGCACTCTAAATGTACGACTTAATTCAGCGAGTAGTTCATCAGGTTTATTTCAGTATTTAAGAATGATTAAAAGCTTTAAAAAGCCTAAAGACTATTATTTTTTAAGAGCCGAAAGTTATTACAATGTCGGCACATATATGAATGAAGTGGGTTATGTAAAAAGTTATGGAGGCAATATCCATGCTTGTTCACATGGAGAAAGCTTTTTAAAACTGCTGACTCATAAATTACAAGGTGAAGGGCTTTATTTATTAGATGAACCTGAAGCTGCTCTTTCACCTACCATGCAATTTGTCGCTTTGTCGGCTATTCATGAATTATGCAAAAACCAGTCACAACTCATCATTGCAACGCACTCGCCAATTTTACTGGCTTACCCGAATGCTAAAATCTATCACTTTTCTGACGCAGGGATACGTGAAATCCAGTATGAGCAAACGGAACATTTCCGCGTGACGCATGATTTTTTAAATAATTACCAAAAGCGTATCCAGCAAATCTTGGATGAAGAATAGTGTGAGAAGTACCTTTTATAACAGCAAGTGCGAACAAAAAGCAGTTCTACACAGGACGCTATAAGATAATATTTTACTATAAAAAATAAATATCGGATTTAAATTCTAATTTTAAGTAAAAATAGGAAATAAAAATCTAATATTAAGGTAAAAAATAGAAAAGATTAAAATTTATATCCATTGAAACCTCACTATCATGAATTGGTAATAAAGTTGATATGTTTCTCGGAATATAAAAGTGAATCAATTCAGTACAGATGTCATTAATTTAGGACGAACACCCGAGCGCTTTGATGGTCTAGTCAACACACCTGTTTTTCGTGGTTCTACTATTGTTGTAAATAGCTTTAGAGAGTGGGAAGAATTTAAACGAAATGGTGGGGTATATCGACATTATGGCCGTTTCGGCGCCGCAACAGCCAAATCTTTTGAAAGTGCAATCAATGCACTTGAAGGCGGTGCGGGTAGTATGGTGTTTCCATCTGGCTTATCGGCATGTACACATGCACTTATGGCTTGTGTAGAGGCAAATAGTCATGTCTTGATTGCCGATAATATCTATGGTCCAACACGGAATTTTGCTGACAATATCTTAGTCCGTATGGGGGTAAGTGTTGACTATTTTGACTCTACCAGTCTTGGGGCATTAACTGAAAAAATTAATCATCGTACTAGTGTGGTGTTTATTGAGTCACCGGGTTCAATGACATTTGAACTGAGTGATGTTGCGGCAATTTCTGCAATTAGCCATCAATACGGCGCAAAAGTATTAGTCGATAACTCTTGGGCAACGCCGTTACTTTTTCAACCATTAAAGCATGGTGCTGATATTTCTATTCAGTCCGTAACCAAATACATTGGCGGCCATTCTGACATTCTAATGGGCGTGGCTACTGCAAATGCCGAAACATACGAACAACTTACGAAAACAGGTCATTTGTTTGGTGAGACCACAAGCCCAGACGACATTTATTTGGCTTCACGGGGCTTGCGAAGTTTAGCGGTAAGGTTAAAGCAGCATCAAGATAATGCTTTAACTATTGCTCGATTTCTAGCAACACATCCGGCTATTAAGGAAGTGCTTCATCCTGGCTTAGAAACCAGCCCTTATCATGATTTGTGGTTAAGAGATTTTCATGGTTCATCTGGGGTATTTGCTTTTTATTTAAAAGAATCTGAACCTTCTTATGTGCAAAAATTCTTTGATTCGTTGCAATTATTTCACATTGGTTTGTCTTGGGGTGGGTTTGAAAGTTTGATTTTACCTGTTGGACAAGCTTATCGAACCCATACCAATCTACCTAAAGATGGCTATTTGGTGCGGTTGAATATCGGACTAGAATCGGTGGTCGATTTACAAAAAGATTTGCAACATGCCCTACAGTGCGCAGAACAAATGCGTGTTGAAAGTGTGATATAGCCGGCTTAAAACCTAAAAGCTAACTTTGCACATCAGCCGCTTTATGTGTGACAGGCGTTATTATTTTATTAGATGTTGTATAGCGACCATCTACTACCTGAGATTCTGTTGCTACCTGCATGACAGCTCAACTCACTTCATGAAAGAAAGCCCTGATAAAAGGGCTTTGCTGTGATTTAGTTGAGTTTTAAATATTCATCTTTTAATTTATCTAGAAAAATAAACAAGTTTTGGTTCATTTCTTGGTAATCGTGTTTTCTTAATTCTTCACGGGTGTTAACAAATTTATAATCATGAGCTTGATCGAGTTCAGCCGCTGAATGTTGAATGAGTAATTCGATGACTTTAGGTGTTAACTCCATATGACACTGTAAATCATAAACTAATTTCGAATATTCAACGATTTGTCGCGGACATCCTGCACTAAAAGCAATAATTTTTGCATCGCTCGTTAACCCGGGCATATCATTGTGCCAGTGGCCAACTTCTGTCATTTTTCCTAAATGTGAGAATAGAGAATTTTTAAAACCGTACTCTGTCAGCATAATAGGAAACTTACCAATTTCTCTTTCAGGGCTATGTTCAAACTTGGCACCTAAAGCTTCACCGATGAGCTGTGAACCTAAACATATCCCTAAAACAACTTTGTTTGCTTGGATGGCTTTCTTAATGACAGCTTGTTCAGCGAGTGAATTAAAATGAGAACATGCTTCAATGGTCGTATCTGGACTTTGCGGCCCACCCATCACAATAAGAAAATCAATTTCTTCAACCGTAGAAGGTAATTCTTCATTTAAATACACTCTTGAATATGTCATTTTGAAGTTATTATTTTGACCCCAAATTTCATATGCACCAGGTGCTTCAAAATCTTCATGAACAATAAAATGTAAACGCATGATAGTCCTCAAAATTCAAAGGATGTATAGATAGGTTCATTGCTAGATCTAAGCCAAAGATAGGTTACGAAGCCTATGACCTAATGAATACATCCAGTTTTTTAAAATTATATGGTCCAGTGAGAGGGAGATGTTCCCATGCAAAGCCTCTTACAACAGACAGTTTGTTTAATAATGATTTTAACGATGCTGGTTAAAATATAATAATGATTGAATTTTTATTTTAAAATTAATTTGATTTATATTTATTCTAATAGAAGATTTAATAATATTTATATTATTATATATTTCTAAGCGTGATAGTTTTTGAATAGCATAGGGTAATCATAATATTTAGTAATATTATAGAGTAGGACAGAGACATAGCCTAAGTTATTGTAATTAATAAATACTGTTAAGTCGGATAAAGGTTTTAAATTAATATAAATCTAAGATTTAAGAAGGGGCTATAACAAATAAAATGTTATATGTTTAGATCATAAAGTGTAATTATTTGTACAGATGTAAACAAATGTTTAGTATAGTCGTAATAAATAATTCATATAAAAAGTTTGTATAAGTGATTTTTTGGTGTATAATTAGCTTAACTAGAAAAAAGACTTATTAGTTTAGTAAATCCTCTTTTAGTATCGAAGCTTTATTCATAATCCTCCGTTTTTAAGATCTTAAGCTCAATTCGTTATTTTTTCCAAGTTAAACCCGTCATGTCTCATGACATTAAGTTCTTAAAATTCAATAGGATGTATATCATGTCTAACAACACAGCTACTGGTACAGTTAAGTGGTTCAACGAAACTAAAGGTTTTGGTTTCATTCAACAAGATTCTGGTCCAGACGTTTTTGCTCACTTCAAAGAAATCGCATCTTCTGGCTTCAAAACTTTACATGAAGGTCAACGTGTGACTTTTAATGTTGTGCAAGGTCAAAAAGGCCCTAGCGCTACTAACATTATTCCACAGTAATTATTTCTGTAGAATAAATAAAAAAAGCCCTCTTTAGAGGGCTTTTTTTGGCAATAAGGTTTAGCTTTTCTTTCTCGATTTTAAATTCGATATTGAATAAGTACTTTAATAACCTAGGGAAAATCATCCTTCTTAGTATAAAAAGAATGATTTAACCTGATAGAACTAAGCACTGCGCATTAAAGCTGCTACTGCTTTTTCCAGAAATTGTAGGGTAACTGGTTTGAGCCAAGTACCGTCCGCAAGGCTCGGTTCATTTTGCATTGCCGTACGAATTTTTTCTTGAGTACTTGGGTTATTACCAGCATAGCTTTGTAGCATAGAAAGCCATTGTTGAGCCAAACGTCGTGCACCTTCACTATCTGGTTGGACTTCGGCATCAATCAATTTTTCAATATCGACCAACAATTGAGGCCATTTTTTCATCTCACGAATGTAGTTTTCTTTTAGAAAAGCAAATTCATTGTCAGATAAATAGCGGGCAAAAATACTCAGCTTACTTTCAGAAAACGCTTGAAGTAAAAACTCAACAACTTCTGGTGTAACCCCTAATTTTTCCTGAAATTCAGGTTCTGCTGAATTTATGGCATTTAATTTAACAAGCCATTCGGGGTTAGCTCGCGTATTCTGCTCAAGAGTTTTCATCCACTTTCTTGCTAGATCTTGAGCGGCTTCACTATTATATGGTTCGCCAGCATTAAATAGTGCATTTGCTGCCTGAGTTAACTCTTGCCATTCTTGGTGACTTTTACTACCTGCTTGTAAGAAAGTAAGTTTTTCAAGCTCTTCTTTTGTAAAGTATTTCTCAAACATTGCTATAAGCTCCAGTGTTTTTAGCCAATCCTCCAAACCAAGTTCTTCACCACTCATAATCTGAGATTTCAATTTACTGAGCTGATTTCGCAATTTCTTTTGCTCGTTCAGTCTCTGATCAATTGCTTGAATCTGCTGATCAATAATGGGTAAAAGCGCAAGATTGGGGTCTTCAAGAACCGTATGGATTTCGGCTAACGACATTCCCATTCCTCGTAATGCTTGAATCTGATGCAAACGAGTAATGTCTTTACGGGTATATAGTCGATAACCAGCATCGGAACGGACCGAAGGCTGAAGTAAACCGATATCGTCATAGTGATGAAGAGCGCGGACAGTAAGTCCTGTTTGTTTAGCCAATTCACCAACTTTTAACAGCATCTTTTTAGCTCCTTCTTCCTTAGGCGTGTTTTATGCTAGGGGCTTACGTTACGTGAGGGTCAACTACTTTAAATCATAATTTTTCATTATTTTCGCTTTAGTAAATATTCAAATTTATTTTATTCATTATTGGAGTGAACGACGAGAAATTAGAAATGCTTTTTAATATAAATTGACTTTAAGCCAATTCAATAATGAAAGAACAGATATTTAAGCCTTTAAAATTAGCAACATGTCGGAAATTAACAGATGAGTAGCAACCTATATTCACCCTCATTTTCAACAGGCGCTCGATGAACACAAGGCAAAACCTTTTGAGTGGGATGATCTACAGCCAAACGCCACAAGTGTCCTGTACCCAAATTTATAGGTTGTGCATGGGCTTTAGGCTGGTAATGTAAATCAAAAAAATACTCTGCTAAAAAGCTTTCAAATTCGGCTTCGGGGCCGTCGTGTAATGCTTTGAGTTTTTCTCTAATTTCTGGAATTAAAACTTTTTGCTCAACCTGATGATTAGGCACAATATCACTGGCTGCGCCGTGATAAGTACATAAAAAAGTATCGGTTTCTATAGGAGAGCGATCAACATGAAATGAATAGACATCTGTTGAAATAAAATCTAGCTCTTCATCACGTTCATAGTGTTTAAGTAAATTAAGTACAGGCGATGCACCCATATCAGTTAAAAGCTGCATGTCTTTTAAAATAATGTCTCGAGCCAAATCACCTTGTTCTGAAAGCTTAAGTGCTAACAGGTCTTCAGTAGAAATCTCGGTAATATTTTCTTTTAACTCAAGCTTAGCCACAATTTCTTTAAAGTCGCCAAGCAAATTTCTGTGCCAACAAATAGCATTCTTATCTCCCTGAAAATGTGTATTTACAAGTTCAGCAAAAGTAGACACCACTTCAACTTGCTTGTGGTCAGAAAATGTATTTGTCATATGAAATTTAAATCGCTCAAAACCCTGCCAATCATACACGTTTAGCGCTTCTAGGGCTGCAATCTTTAGCCGCAATTTTAGCTGTTAAAAATGAATATAATGCAAGAAAAGTACAATAATGATATGAACTTTGGGTTCAGCTTGCCTATTATAAAATGGCTTTAAGTAACCAAGACAAGATGAGAAGTCGACTATTTTTATGGTCGTGTAAGGAAATAAGGACAGTTTTTAAAAGTAATAGGGTCGCGAGGAAACTATGGAAGAAATTAAAACAATCGGTGTGGTTGGTGTTGGTATCATTGGCGCAAGTTGGACAGCATTATTTTTATATAAAGGCTTTAAGGTAAAGGTATATGACCCATACCCCATAGATGAAGAATTATTTAAAAAGAGAATACAAGCAAATTTAAAAGATCTAAGTGATCTAGATTTGCAAAAGCAGTCTAGCCATTCTTTACAAGATGTTCTTTCAAATCTAGAGCTTCACAACAACTTAAAAGATGCCGTAGCCGATGTCGATTTTATTCAAGAAAATGCGCCGGAGTGTTTAGATGTAAAGCAAAAGTTATATCAAGATATCACGTCATATTGTCCTGAAAAGACGCTGATTGCCTCAAGTTCTTCCGGCCTAAAAGTTTCAGACTTTCAAAAAGAAGCAGCTCATCCCGAGCGTATACTTTTAGGCCATCCATTTAACCCACCTCATCTATTACCTTTAGTTGAAATAGTAGGCGGAAATTTAACAGATCCACAGTTTTTAAAGCACGCTTCCGAGTTTTATCAAGGACTAGGCAAACACCCGATTATTTTAAATAAAGAAGTAAAGGGACACGTGGCAAATCGCTTACAAGCTGCCTTATGGCGAGAAGCATTTTCCTTGGTTAAAGAAGGAGTGTGTTCAGCCGAAGATGTTGATATCGCAATTACCAGTGGGCCAGGGTTGAGATGGGCATTATTTGGCCCTTATATAAATATGGAGCTTGCGAACCAGAAGGGTTTTAAAGAGGCAATTCACCACCTTGGGCCACCTATGACCGAATGGTGGAATGATATGCAGGCTTTCCAACACTCAGAAGAAACGACAGAATTGTTAGAAGCACAAACGAAACAGCTTTTAGCAGATTATAAAGATGTCGATTTATATCAAAAAAGAGATAAAGGGCTAGTCGATATTCTTAAACTAAGACAACAGCTAGAGTTGGATTAAACTCATTTTTTAGAAGTGCCAAACAGGGCTTTACTGCAATGTTTGGCTTTTTTATTGTGGCGTATTTCGGTAGTATTCTTATTCTTCTTTCTGCTCAAAACTTATAAAAAGCTTGCTGTATGCTTAAGCTTTTTATGGTCATAAATTTACTCAGGTATATGAAACGTTACTACAAGCAAACTGAATCGGTGGCTTCACATTGGACGACCGAACAAGACTGTTTTTTAATAGAAAATAATTCTCTTTCTATAGATGAGTTAAAAGAACACTTACCATTTTCTGAAGAAGAAATTAGGGTTCGTAGATCAGTTTTAGGATTGGTAAGACGAGATCAGCAAATGCGACCGTATTAATTTTACCAAATGGTAAATTTTAATTGAAAATAAATATTTCAAAACATCTTAATAATTTAGAAAAATTGCGGATGAGTTATCAAAACCATACTTTTTTTATGTGATTGTTTAGTGATGTTTACATAAGGCTTTAACTACTTACGTTTGATAATAATATTGTTTCACTCCTTTACACTTGTTTCACCATAATCAGAACCATAAAACATTTTAAGATCAAAACTTTATAACAATTGAGATTGAGGAGGGTAAAAATGCCAAAGTATTTAGCCGTGGCTGAAAAGGTTTATAAGAATATTAAAAAAGACGACTTATTCACCAATGACCTTACACAAAATCTGAATTGTTTAATCAGTCAGATACGTAAGGCCATTAAAGGGACTGAGTTTAAACTTAAGTTCAATTACATTGATTTTGATGAACAGCTCACGAAGCCTCTTAGTGAATGTAAAGTCAAAGTTGATTTAAGTGTTATGCCTAAGTTTGAAAATGAAGGAGAATATTTACTCTGGTTAGCAAGTTTTATCGAGCGGATTACAGAAGGTGGGAAACCCAAATTTCCACCAATTTCACAGCTCATCCCGCACGGATTTAAAATGACGAAAGAATCATTTCCTGTGACAGCTGCTCCTCAAAAAGAAGAGCATGCAGATATGATTATTAATTATTTTAAATCGAAAGATTTTCTGAAAACCGAGAAAACTCCTTCATAAAAAGAATATAGAAGTATTCGTCCACCATACTTCTATATACCTGCTGGTTTATACTCAGCGACCGCCTTCTGGGGCGGTTTTTTTATGGGTGTTACACCATCACTGATCAATGGGAATGCGTATTTCTAGAATCTATGTTTGTGGTGACAAACGTCAATGTCTGATGATCTAACACTTGATGTGTTGCATCAGCCAAATCAATGGAAACCGTATGCTCACCGGGAGCCAGTCCCTGAAGGACGATTGGTTCTTCAGATGCTTGTACCCAATGCCAAGAATTGTGATCAAGCGAAACATGCAGGTGACCGAGTTTTGGTTTAACCGCGAGTGCGGCATCGCCATAAACAGACAATATTCGAATATTCTGCGCATGCCAGCGGATAATGACGACCCCTTTAATGACCTGATGATCTGTTGGAGAGTCAATAATCAAATGGGGGGCATTATCCTTTTGCTGCACTGGTGATACGTCAACACTGGTCTCGTTCGCATAGGCTTGCGATCCCAAAAGCAATACCCCCAGTATTCCTGTGACCAGTAACTTTGTGTTCATAACGAAGCACTCTAAGATTAATGTAAGCATAGATTACATTGATCTCAAAGTACTGTCAAAGTTAAACTATCGTAAATTTACAAGTGATAAAATTCATGGCAGACACACAACGGGGTTATCACCACGGCGCACTGAAAGCCGCACTTATTGATGCGACGCTAGTTCTTTTAAAAGAGGGTGGGATTGAAGCCGTTTCTGTGCGAGAGGCAGCTAAACGGGCGGGTGTTTCACCAGGTGCACCGTTTCGCCATTTTCCATCGAGAACTGCACTACTGAATGCGGTCGCAGAAGAGGCCATGGTTCGTCTCACTATGCAAATCGATCAGGCACTCACACAAGCAGCGAGTCTCTCACCCTTAGAGCAATATCGTGCATTAGGACAGGCGTTCCTGATTTGGGCCTTTGAAAATCCACATCACTTTCAAGTGATTTCCACACGCGCCGTCATCGATTTCGAGGGAAGTGGGCTTCGGGCATCCAACGACAAGATTCGTCGCCAGATGCGACAACTGTTGAATGATGCTGTATCGAGTGGAGAGCTCGTCGGTATTTCGGCTGAAGATGCCTTGTTATCTACTCGTGCATTGGCTTATGGCCTTGCCCGTATGAACATTGATGGACAGTTACAGAGTTGGGACGTTGAGTCAGGGAACTACCTTGGGCTTGCACAACGTCTGATCAATGAACAAATTGATCGCCTCAAACGTTGAGATTTCATTCTGATTTCTAAGTCGTGCTCAATGTCATAAATAGGGTGGGCAATGCCTACTGGTTTATACTCAGCAACCGCCTTCTGGGGCGGTTTTTTATGAGTTTTACATCATTTACTTCTTTCTAAAAGTAAAACAGGTTTGTCGTAATTACTATTACACCACTCATGTTTTTTGATTACAGCTTGAGGAACCTGAGCCATGTCTTTCACGGGAACAAAACCCATCGAACCGTAAAAACTTTCTAGTTCTGCAAAAGGTAGACAGTAAAGCACAGAAAAATCCGAGTTTTTAATTAAGAAATCGACCACTTTACGGGCGATGCCTAACCCTTCATTGTCAGGGAAAGACGTAAATTCCACCGAGTTCGCCGCTATTCGAATCAATAGACACAGCTCTACCTTGCCCAACAATTTTGTTACCAATAGAGGCGAGTACAATAAGTTCATCTTCATGTGATGGTACAAAATCAACCTCGGCATAACGTTCGTTTATAGCTTTGAGATCGGCAGCATTAGCAAGTCTTAATGAAATGTCCATTATGTTTCCTATACGTGTTAACTTTAATTTTGGGTCTTTATTTTTAAAGATGACCAAAGAATATAAAACAAGACAAATCAGTTATCTAATTATTTTATATTTCCCAAAGCACCATTAAGTTAGATCAGGGGTGTGAAATTAAGCTTTCCTTTATGAAAATATTTCTTTCCTTTATAGGATAAGCGTGAGTTGTAGTCAGTGTCGATCATGAGCGTTACAGTTTCAGCTTTTGCACTTATTGCATAGTAGAGATCATATTGCTCTTCTGTTTTAACACTCACTATTTTGCCATTTGATAGAATAGCCTCAGCGGCTTCTAAGTCAGTTTTATATTTATATATATCAATGCTTTCTTGTGCTTCCCACCAGAGCATAATATCTTCAATATTTTCACAAGGGCTATACCAAAGAACCTCTAGCGCACCCTCATCAATCGCTACGGATATAATTAATGGCATCTTAATCACCAATTATTTATTTAATAATAAATTCTTCAAAAACGACTGTACGCGAGTATCTGTATAACTCCAAATCAACCCATCATAAAGAGTTGCTAAAAGCCACTCATGATGGGCTTATATGCTTAACGGTTCATAGAATCAACTGCTTGAAGTATGCCTGTAAATAATATTGCCAGTTTTGACTCAGGCTGCGGCTCATTTCCATTTGCGGTAAATACTGCACAAACTTTATGACCTTTTTGAGTTTTACCAATCACAGAAAAGTTAATCACCCCGTATTCGGAACCGCCTTTAAAACCAATTTTTTGCCAATTTAAATTTTTAAAAAGTGGATTTAAAGAGCTGTTCAGAGCAGGGGCATCTTGAACACTTTCAAGCAGAGGGCAAATCTCGTTGGCGGATAGGTACCATTCAGCATCTTGCCAAGTAGCCGATTTTCCAATGCCACTCACACTCGGTAGAGGGAGTTTGTCTAACTCAGAGAGCGCTTCTATACGAGCCGACTTTGTACCTGTTTTAAACTTATTTTTTAGCTTTTCATTACTTGGGTCAATCAGTTGAAATAGCTCTCGTGTCGTCAGCATCGGGATATTTCTAGGTGACAACGCTTCTATACGAGGTTTCTTTAATACCTCTATCAGGCTATCGGTCGCTGTATTATCGCTAATTTGTATCATTAACTGTGCGAGAAGTTCGAGATTTACAGGTGTGCCATCAGGTAAGTTTTGTAAAACTCCAGTTGGCAATGAGCGATTCTTTTCTTTTAAAGAAACAATCGTTTCTCTTTTTAATTCACCTTTTTTTATCGCATCTTCATACGCTTTTAAAACGAGTAACTTAAAAGTTGAACCCACAGCCATTGGAGTTTTATCATTTTCAACAATCACAGGTTTGTTATCTATAACAACTAAAAGAGAGGTTTTACCGACTGCATTTTCATGTAGACCTTTAACCATTTCGTCTAGGCTTACGGTCTTAAAATGAGGCGCGCTAAACCAAAGGGTACTAATTTGCCCTTGCTCATCTAAGCTAATTGAAACAGGTAATTCGCCTTTCTCGAAATCAATCGTTCCTGAACCATTTGAAACATTAATACTTTTAAGAGTACCTAAAGAGGCTTTTAAATCATCAACGATTTTTTGAATTTGTGTTATTGAAACTTGTCCTAAAAATTGAGGACTAAATAAAGCAGGTTCTACGGGTTTATCTGCAAAAATTGATGAAAGCTTAGTCGATAAAGTATCCATTTTTTGTTCTGTCGCTGCATGAGTCGTAGAAATAACAAGAGGGGAAACATTCAAAGCCATAACGCCTACAGCAAAAAATAAAGCTCTAGTTGTGTACATTTTCTTGGTGAGAAAGTTCTTCATTAAATGTCCTCTTATATTCAGACTCATCTACAGTTTTTTATAAATGGTTTTAAAATAAACATTCATTTTGACCCATCAAAACTCATATATCTATATAAATTTCTTCGATTTTATAAACCCTCATTTAATAATAAAACTAAATTATTTACCCTTACTTTTTAATGCTTTATTTTAAAGCAAATGTCATTTTGTGTGCTTGACGGCAAGAGACTTGGACACTATTCTTTGCCTGCTGGCCACATTGCCAGTCGGTTTTAGCAGACCGTTCCGAAAAGCATTAAAAGAGCAATCTTTTAGTGACGAACCCTCGTGCCCCCTCTGCGGCGGAACGGGAGGGGGACACCTTCGGGTGTGCTGGGTTTTTTCGGCCAGTCTGCTAACCCCCTTTCGTTCTGCCACCATAATTTTAATGTCTGGCAGAACTCCCAATAAAAAGGAGTTGGCTTTGCACATCCATTATTTCTTGGCAGCCTATGCCAAAAGCTATAACGACACCACTTAAATCATCTTTAAACAGTTTGATAGCCTTTTGGGTTTTCAGACTTTAAGTCATTACGGCTCAAAAATTTGTATCAACAATAAAACTTGAGATGTGCCAAGCACAGTCTTTATGGCTTTGCTGTGCCTTTTTTTCTCCCAAAAAGGGCACAGGCTTTTTTCTCTTTTAGAAACAACAAGAATTTATAACGGTAAAAACTATGCCACCTTTAGTATTTTCTACACGTGCTTTAAAAGTTATTAATAAGGCGATTGATTTATTTCACCACCATGGATTTCACCTTGTTGGCGTCGACAGAATTGTGAGAGAGTCTGAAATTACAAAAATGACTTTTTATCATTATTTTCAGTCCAAAGCGCGGTTTATTGAAATCTGTCTATTAGTACAAAAAGAACGGCTACAAGACAAAGTCGTTGCAATGGTTGAATATGACCACAACACAAGCGTGACAGATAAACTCAATAAACTATATAACTTACATATCGATTTAGAAGGGCCGTACTATCTATTATTTAAAGCCATTTTTGAAACTAA
Source organism: Acinetobacter nosocomialis (assembly GCA_025736915.1). Taxonomy (GTDB): domain Bacteria; phylum Pseudomonadota; class Gammaproteobacteria; order Pseudomonadales; family Moraxellaceae; genus Acinetobacter; species Acinetobacter nosocomialis_A. The sequence goes on from CP107049.1 coordinate 3,350,560, forward strand.
GAATACTTATTCAAACGCCTATCAAGTTGCCATCAAATATAGAACATGGCTGACCAATGAAATCTATAGCCAGCTTAGAGCGCTTAATAGGGAAGCCTCATTTCATGATGCCAAATTATTTTTATATATGATTGAAGGCACCATTATTCAGCTTTTAAGTTCCGATATTTCAAATGTGAAAGAACAATTGTTTGAACGATTTCTAATGTCATTTGTTCGAAATTAGAGTAATGTTAAGAAATGTTAAAAATTGTTTCTAATTATAATTTAAAATATCTAAACTATTTTAAATTGAATCTTTGCATGGAAAGTAATTTGGAAGTATTTTTCAATAATAGTAGATCTATTTTTTAAATTTTAAAAATATTATATATAACAGTGTTTTACACTATTATTGATATTTGAATTGACCAATAAAATGTATAAGCCTGTTTATTGCTTATACATTTTTTAAACAATTGATTTATTGGCTTATTTTTAAAAATTAATGCTTTATAAATGAGGCTTAATATAGCAAAATTAACAAATCTTTTGATCATGCTAAGGTTAGATTCTATTCTGTTAAATAGAATAAGTTTTAATATTTAATTTAAATGTAAAATTAATTCTTAATTAAATAGACAGATCTGTACGTGCTTTGTAAAATACCACTAAATATAATTCAGTCCTATAAAGATGTTGAACAGTATTCATCAAGTTTTAGATAGTTTGGGTATTAGCCCACAGAAACGTGCTATTCATATTCAATTTACGTCTCCGATATTGAATGACCAAGTCTTTCTGCAAAGAATTGATGGTGTACATGCACTCAATGATGGCTTAAAAGCAGAACTTTTATGCCTATCAACCAATGCAACGATTCAACTAAAATCTTTTATTGGTATTCAGGCCGCTGTAGATATAGTGACGGAGCGGGGTGAATTAACCCGCGTTACAGGCATTATTACTCATGCTCAGCAAGGCCAGTCAGATGGAAGTCTAACTTTATATAAGCTGACCTTAGAAGATCCAACCGCATTATGGAAATATCGCCGCAATTCGCGCGTATTTATGAATAAAAGCGTGGTTGAAATATGGGAAATATTATTTAAAGAATGGCAAGTTAAAAATCCGCTATTTGCTGCAAGTTTAAGTTTAGATTTAAGTGGTCTAACACAAACTTATGATGTTCGTCCTTTTGTTATGCAACATAACGAAAGTGATTGGGACTTTCTCACACGCTTACTTCGTAGTGAAAATATCAGTTGGTTCATTGATGAAGCTCAGCATATTGTTCCAAGTACCGATACATCTATTCAAGCTCAAAAACTCAGGTTGATTGATGCTAATAGTCAATATCAGCCTTTGGACCGTAAAACGATTCGTTACCACCGTAGTAGTGCGGTTGAACAATACGACAGCATGACTCGCTTAACTGCCGAACGTTCTCTTCAACCCAACGTTATGCATATACAACGTTGGCAAGCAGAAATATTAGAACAAGAAGAAGGGATTGGAAGCGTTCAAAGTAAGCATCAGCATAGCGAACAATATGACAATGCTACACTTGGCTTAGAGCAAGCTTGGAACTATGCGCCTGCATGGATTGGTGACTTAAAGGGTGAGGATGGTGTAACTAAATCTGGAAATCAACAAGTTGAACGCTTAAACCAGAACCTCCACAATTACTACGAGGCACAGGCGAAACGCTTTATTGCGCAAACGACAGTCCGCGATGCCTATGTGGGTTACTATTTCGAATTAAATGAACACCCAGAAATAGACCAGCATGAAAGCTCAGATAAAAGCTTTTTGATTGTTTCTAAAAACTTCTTTAATCAGAATAATTTACCTAAAGATTTAAATGACCAAATTAATGGTCTATTGGCGCAAAGTAACTGGTCAATACAAAACCCCGAGACCAGTGATGAACGCCAAGCGAATCAGTTGATTTTACAACGTCGTCATATTCCAACTACTCCAGCGTATAACCCACAAATTCATAGCCCTACAACTCATCCGCAACGTGCAAAAGTGGTGGGTCCTGAAGGTGAAGAAATCTATGTAGATGAGTGGGGACGTATTAAAGTCCGCTTCCTGTTTACCCGCAGTGATGACCATAGCCATGACGGTGGAGCAGGGACCAACAACAATGACACCGATTCAGCTTGGATTGACGTTCTAACGCCGTGGGCTGGAGAAGGTTACGGTGCACGTTTTTTACCGCGTATTGGTGAGATTGTTGTTATTGACTTCTTTAATGGCGATATCGACCGACCATTTGTGATGGGTCGAATTCATGAGGCACAGCGCCAACCAACCAAATTTGATAATAAAGGCAAGCTTCCTGATACTAAAAAACTGAGTGGTATCCGTTCCAAAGAAGTGTCTGGTGGTGGGTTTGGACAACTCAGATTTGATGATACACCGGGGCAAATTAGTACCCAGCTACAAAGTAGTCATGGTGCAAGCCAGTTAAATCTGGGGAAACTCAGTCATCCTAAAGAAAAAGCGGAAAGTGAAGACCGCGGTGAAGGTTTTGAACTGCGTACTGACCAATGGGGAGCTTTACGCGCGGGGCAAGGTCTATTGGTGTCCACCCATAAACAGGATAATGCCAAAGGTGAACACCTCGATGCCGAAGTTGCGAAAAAGCAACTTGAAGGGAGTCAAACGAATAGTAAAGCACTGAGTGACATCGCTAAAAACCAGAAAACCGATGAAATAGAATCGATTGAACAGTTAAAAGATTTTGCCTCACAAATTCAGCAACAAATCGCTAAATTTGAAAAAGCTTTACTTCTTTTAAGTTCACCGGATGGTATAGCTTTGAGTACTTCCGAGGATATTCATATCTCGGCTGATGCACAAATCAATCAGATTGCTGGAGACAGCATCAATATAAGTACTCAAAAGAATGTCATCGCACATGCCCAAAATAGGCTCAGTCTCTTTGCAGTGCAAAGTGGACTAAAAGCAGTAGCTGCGCAAGGCAAGGTAGAAATACAAGCCCAGTCAGATGCTTTAGATGTGCTTGCTAATAAAGGTATTACCATTTCTTCGACAGAAGATCGGATTGAAATTAGTAGTCCTAAAGAAATTGTAATTACTGGTGCAAGTTCGCAAATTACCTTAAATGGTTCAGGAATCTTTCCGAAAACTGGCGGGAAATTCCAAGTCAATGCCGGACAGCATGTGTTTCAAGGCGGCGCATCGGCAAGTGTTAAATCTAGTTTGCCACCTCCACCAAAACGTGGACAGGGTGTACTTGAGTTGTTCCATGAATATGCACATGGTGAGTTTGTTAAACAAGGCGGTTATACAGTGACTGATTCATTAGGGAAACAGTTCAAAGGACAACTGGATGATAAAGGTTTTGTTCGTGTTTCGGGTTTAGCCACAGGTTCAGCCAAAGTTATATTTGAAGAAGATAAGCGTAATCCTTGGGATGAAGCGAGTGATTTTAAACGCCCTCCTATGTGGCCAAGTGATAATGATACGAGTGCTCAAACTTTAATGGGTAAAGCAGAGAGTGTTTTGAAAGGTGCAGTGACAGAAGCTAAAAAAGCTTTAGGTCAAACTTTCACAAATCCAAGTTCGATTATGAGAACAATCGATACTGCAAAGCAATTAAAAGAAAATGGTGCAAGTGCATTGTTGCCGATGGTGCAACAAGGTGTTGAATCACATTTAACGAGTCAATTGACCAATTTTACCTCTAAGGTTTTAAGCCAAAGTTCGACAGGGCAAGGATGGATGCATGGGAAAACTAACCCCGTTGCTCCAGTTACCAGCGGATTAAATGTAAATCCATTAAGGGCTCAAGACTCGAAAAATACAGAGACTGCTCTTAATCCTATGAATTTTAAGTTTAAATAAGAGTTGAGAATTTATAAAAATGCCAACAGCACCAAAAACTACTTCTCAAACGAAAGCCAAGCCAAGTGTGAGAACAAATACCGGACAAGTTGCGGTAGTACCTTTAAATAAATTGTATGCTGCTGATGTTAAAGCAGGTATGAATAAAATTGATTCATGGTTAAAAACGAATACAAAAGGTTATGTCGATTTAAATACGATTAAAAGTACTCTTGGCACACTGCCAGTCATTGGAAATGCAATTGCTTTAGTCGATGCAATTTATGATGTTATAGACATTAGTAAAAAGCCTAGCCCAGCTTTTACAGATTGGTTGAATTTGGGACTAGATGTTATTGGTATTATTCCAGCACCGCCAACCATGGCAACAATGCGAATGAGCCTAAGACCTACGTTGAATTTAGTTAGACAAAAGGCGAAAGGCACAATTTCTGATACGATTCTGGTCATTCTTAGCGATCATTTAAATGAAAGAATTGCTGGGGAATTAGATCAATTTGCGAAAAATGCCCAACCCCTTGTCAACCAGATGTTGCAAAATTGTGGAACAAAAATTACAGCTATCAGTAATGATTTTGCTAACGGAATTCAAAAAGTACTTAATGGAAAAGTATATAGTTCTGCTGGTAATTTAAAAAATGCCCAAAAACAATTAAACAAAGTTAACTTAAATAATTTACAACGCAATCCTAAAGCAACGATATCAAATGCTGTTGATGGGCTCGTAAATATTTGGAAAGCAGGTGTAAAAGAACAAATAAATACCGTTGCCAAAGGTGTATCTGCTGTTGTGCCTGCTAGTGCAACACAACCTATCCAGAATGCAATCACTTCCATTCGTGTTTTTGGTAGAAAAGCACCTACATATTTAATGAGTTTGGCAGATCCAGCGAAAGCAATGAGTATCGCTTGGCTACTCAATGTTTTACTTAAAGCTGTACAGAAGTTCAAACTAAAGGGTACAAAGACTGCAAATATTAAACCCACACAAGTCACTGAAAAAAGAAGACAAAAACCAAACGGAGAGCTTGAGAAAGCTAATGTTCAAGCAAAGTCAAAGGGTAATCCCAATGTAACTGAATGTGCAGTAAATTTAAGGGGTGGTAAAAGCAAGCCCAAATCTACCTCTGGTACAAAAAGAAATATTACCTATGCTTTAGGTACAGAGTGTTTAACTCATCAAGATGCTTATGTGTCATCAATTTTAAGCTTTGTATTAACTCGGAAATATGCATCTAATCTTTATCAACTAGATCATGGTGAGTTTGGTGCAAGATGGATAACACCGTTTACAACCCGTATTGTTCCACAGAGTGAATATATTGAAGAGACAGAGGAACGTGCTGGATATTTAAAACACTTAAGTGGTTTTGAATTTATTGGAGCAGATGCTCGTCCAATTAAGTTACCAAACCTGAAAGTAGGTGAGAGTTTCCATAATAAAACTGAAGATTTTTACTATAGTGTAATTTCTGAAAAAGTTCAGATGATCTCTTATCAAAAAGAAGAGAAACACTTGTTTGAAAAATATCAGGATGGTTATCGACTTTCAGCCATAGAATACAAGAATGGACTTACCTTAGCGGTACGTTATGACCACCAATTCGAAGGTCGAAGTTTTATTTCAGATATTGTTATTAAAGAAAAACAAAAACAGTTGATTCATGTTGCATTTCAGGTAAATGCTTCTGGAAGAATTGAAGATGTATGGCTGGTTGAAAATGGTCAGCTTGCTCGACCACTGGCTAGTTATAACTACAATGAAAAAGGCGATTTGGTTGAAGCAATTACCGAAAATGGGGCGAGCTATCATTACCAATATGACCATCATCTTTTAACTCGTTATACCGATCTTACAGGTCGGGGTATGAACCTTGAGTATGATGGTATCGAGCCAACGTCTAAGGCTTATCATGAATGGGCGGATGATGGCAGTTCAGATACAACTTTACAATGGGACGAAAATATTCGTCTAACGTATGTGACAGATGCTTATGGAGCCGAGACTTGGTATTACTACGATATTGAAGGTTATACCTATCGTATTATTTATCCTGATGGGCTGGAAGAGTGGTTCTTCCGTGACGACTTTGGCCGTGTAACTAAGCATGTAGACACTGATGCAGCGGTGACTATTTATGATTATGATGAGCACGGCAACATTGTATCTATAACTCAACCAGACGGTTCCCTTCTACATTATGCTTATGATGAAAACCGTCAGCTTATAGGTATGGTGGATGCTGAAGAGGGGCGTTGGTTTAAAGAATATGATGCGGCTGGAAACATTACTAAAGAAACCGACCCACTGAAGCGTGAAACACAATATAGCTATAACGGTTTAGGTTTACTTACTTCAATTAAAGATCCTAAAGGTGGTACTAAAACCTTAAGTTATGATGACCAAGGCAATTTAATTAGTTATATCGATTGTTCTGGTAAAGAAACCAAATGGACTTACGACAAAAAAGGTCGAGTTGTTGCAATAGAAAATGCATTAAAACAAAAAGTTGAATATTTTTATAGTGATCTAACAATTGAGCAACGTGAACCAGTTATTAAAGGTTTACCTCTAAATGCTTTTGGGCAACTTGAAAAGATTAAACATGCTGATGGAACAGAAGAACACTTCATTCATGATGCTGAAGGGCGTTTACTGGCACATATAGATCCGAAACAGAATATCACCAGATATGAATATGATGCGGCAGGTTTAATTGCATCACGAACAGATGCGCTCAATCATAAACTTAAATATGAGTGGGATAAGCTTAATCGTCTCAAGCGCCTAATTAATGAAAATGGTGCCAGTTATCAGTTTTTCTATGATGTCGCAAGCCGACTCGTTAAAGAAATTGATTTTGATGGTAAAGAAACCCTTTATAACTATGACGAAACAGACGGAAACCTTGTTAGTAGTGTTGAAGTCGCTTCTATGCATGGTCAAGATTTACGAGATCGAATTGCACCGAAAGATCGTATTCAAAAGTTTCTTTTCGATAGCATGGGGCGCTTAGAACAGCGTACAGCAGGCTGTGGGTATGTTGAGCATGATTTAGAGCAACAATTAGTTGAGGAATTTGCTTACGATAGTAATGGTAATCTTATTCAAGCTAAAAATGCTGAAAGCAACCTACAGTGGTATTACGATGCTGTAGGCAATGTAATTCGTGAACATCATCAAGACTATAAAACCAATAAAACTGGAGTCTGGAAACACAGTTATGATGAAATTAATGATCGAATAAAGACTGTACGTCCAGATGGACAAAAGATTGACTGGTTAACTTATGGTTCTGGTCATGTTCATAGTCTGATCGTGAATGGTCAAGATGTTGTAAGTTTCGAGCGTGATGATTTACACCGTGAAATCGTACGTCACTATGCCAACGGAATTAGCCAAGAACAACATTACGATACGATGGGACGTTTAACCCAGCAAAATATTGTTAATGGTCATGAGTTCGGTTATCCGTCAAATGAACAAGTTAGCCAGCCCCATAACAATGCAATTCAAGAAACCCAGCAGTTGATTCAACGTTTATATCAGTACGATAAAACAGGTCAATTAACAGGAATTAATGATACGCGTAGGGGGAATATCAATTATAAATATGACCCAGTTGGGCGTTTGCTTGAGGCTAGCAGTAAGCTCGGTAAGGAAACGTTTAGTTTTGACCCTGCGAGCAACATTCTAGATTCATACCATAGTCAGAAAGTTCAAAGCCATTCACAAAAGCTAGATGAAACAGGCTATGGTTATAATCGTTTGGTTAATAACGTCGTTAAAGAATATCTAGATCAACAATACCAATATGATGTTTATGGACAACTTGTTTGCCAGAAATCAACCAAGGGTAATTTATATCTTGAGTGGGATGCTTGTGGACGACTAATTAAAAGTCGTAATGCTGAATATACGGCAGAGTACCGCTACGATGCGTTAGGGCGCCGTATTCAAAAGCGAAGTAAACATCATCATACCGGTGGTGAACATAACATCATTTATGGATGGGATGGCAATACACTTGCTTATGAGTCGAATGAGCAAATTACCAAGCATTATATATATGAGAAAGATTCATTTGTACCACTGGCACAGGCGGTTTATGCAGAAGAAATAGAGCTTCATCAAACACCTGACTGGGCAGATAAGCCTTATAGTTTACAACGTGACCCATTATGGAAAGTAACCAAAACTGCAAAAGACTTTAAAGATTTTTGGTTCTATCATTGTGATCATTTGGGTACACCACAAGAAATGACGGATCATACAGGTGCGGTCATTTGGAAAGCTGAATATAAGGCTTGGGGTGAGTGTAAAGCTGAAAAAGCTAAATCTAACTTCTTTGAAGACTCTGAGATCATCAGTAATAATATCCGTTTTCAAGGACAGTATTTTGATGAAGAGACAGGGCTTCATTACAACCGTTATCGTTATTATTCACCGTATGTAGGGCGTTTTATTTCTAAAGACCCGATTGGATTATTGGGTGGAGATAATGTGTATGTATATACACCAAATCCAGTGAGTTGGATTGATCCTTTGGGATTAGCAACTGGTCCTTGGGGTAATGGAAGCTTTGCAGCATGGTTTGATAAAGCTTCTGTTCAAGATATTAAAAATAATAAAAGTGCGGTTAGCCAAGCTCTTAGAGGTGATGGTGGTAAACATGAAATGTTCCCTGTATCAATGGCAGCTAAAGCAAAAGAACTAGGCTTCACGCATAAAGAATTAATGAAAATGACAATTGATACAAAGTCAATTACATTTGTAGACGTACCGAATTCTAAAGGGGAACTGAAAACTGGAAAACACCCGTGTCCTGGAGTGTATAACAGTGCAGCTTCTTCTAATTTCCATAAAAGATTAATGTCGGATTTAAATACAGCGACAAGTAAGCAAGATGCTATTAATATTATTAATAGACATAATTACAATCATATGAGATTACCAGGAGAGCTATAATGTCTTTTAAAACTAAACTTCATCTTTGGTTGGGATTAACTGAGATAAGTGAACAAGAGTATTGGGATTATTTTGATGATTCCGAAGGATTGCCAAAATTTTGTAAAGAGGTAGGTTTGGATTGGCTAGATCAGGACTTTATGGGATATCATTTTGATAAAGAAGTAGATGATTTAAAGTTTATCATTGAAGAAACTCCAGAGCCTGAACATCATGAAAAGATGCTAAAAGACTGTTTGGAAAAAGGCATTAATAAAGCTAATGCTATGTTTTATTATTGGGGGGATGATCCAATTAAAGTAAGTAAAGATAAAAAATATAATACGCTCACCTATATTGGTGAATATGAGTGGGATTAATTTACGTTGATTGAATTTATTGTTAATTATAGTAAATTCTACTTTTATTTGTTATCTACTTGTTAGTAAATTTTTAGCAAAAGTCTAGTTATGTTGAATATTTAGTTAATAAAGAAATTCCCTCTTCTTTGAAGGGGGATAAGAGATTTATTGTCAAATCATAAATAAAAGACTAGATATAGGTAAAGAGACCAAGAGGTAATATGATGAGCGTAGCCGTGTAATAAGCATTGAAAATGCATTAAAACAAAAAGTTGAATATTTTTATAGTGATCTAACAATTGAGCAACGTGAACCAGTTATTAAAGGTTTACCTCTAAATGCTTTTGGGCAACTTGAAAAGATTAAACATGCTGATGGAACAGAAGAACACTTCATTCATGATGCTGAAGGGCGTTTACTGGCACATATAGATCCGAAACAGAATATCACCAGATATGAATATGATGCGGCAGGTTTAATTGCATCACGAACAGATGCGCTCAATCATAAACTTAAATATGAGTGGGATAAGCTTAATCGTCTCAAGCGCCTAATTAATGAAAATGGTGCCAGTTATCAGTTTTTCTATGATGTCGCAAGCCGACTTGTTAAAGAAATTGACTTTGATGGTAAGGAAACGGTTTATCATTACGATGAAAAGTCGGGCCAACTTGCAACCAGTATTGAAGTCGCATCTGCTTATGGACAAGACCTCAAAGACCGAGCTGCACCAAAAGACCGAATTCAACAATTTATTTTTGACAGTATGGGACGTTTAGAACAGCGTACTGCAGGTTATGGTCACTATGGTTTAGAACTCGAAGAAAAACAGACTGAAGAGTTTGCCTATGATTATATGGGGCGAATCATTCAAGCTAAAAATGCTCAAAGCAATTTACAATGGTTTTATGATGCGGCTGGCAATTTAGTACGGGAACACCAGCAAGATTATAAAATCAATAAAACCGCGGTGTGGAAACACCAATATGACGAAATTAATGATCGAATCAAAACAACTCGTCCAGACGGGCAGGTTATTGACTGGTTGACCTATGGTAGCGGTCATGTACAAAGTTTAATAGTGAATGGTCAAGACCTAGTTAGTTTTGAGCGTGATGATTTACACCGAGAAATTGCACGTTACTATGCCAACGGAGTGAGTCAAGAACAGCAATATGACTTGGCAGGTCGTTTGAAAAGCCAAATCATGTTAAGTGAACATGAAAATGGCTATCAAAACCAATATAAGCCGCACAACAATGCATTAGAGCAGACCACTCAACTGGTACAGCGACTTTATCAATATGATAAAACAGGTGAGCTAACGGCAATTAGAGATACACGCCGTGGCAATATTGCCTATAAGTACGATCCTGTAGGGCGTTTACTTGAAGCGAGCAGTAAACTTGGAAAAGAAACGTTTAACTTTGACCCTGCTAGTAACATTCTAGATTCGTATCATAGTCAGAAGGCTCAAAGCCACTCACAAAAGTTAGATGAAACAGGCTATGGTTATAATCGTTTGGTTAATAATGTAGTTAAAGAATATCTAGATCAACAATACCAATATGATGCTTATGGACAACTCGTAAGACAGAAAACGAGCCAAGGTGATTTAAACCTTGAGTGGGATGTCTATGGCCGCATGGTGAAGAGCCGTAATAGTCAATATACGGCAGAATATCGCTATGATGCTTTAGGTCGCCGTATTCAAAAGCGGAGTAAACATCACCATACAGGTCAAGAGCAGAACATCATTTATGGATGGGATGGCGATACGCTTGCTTATGAGTCCACAGAGGAACTGACCAAGCATTACATCTATGAAAAGGACAGTTTTGTACCGATGCTACAAGCTGTTTATTTAAGTCCAATAGAATTACACCAAACACCAGATTGGTCAGATAGACCTTATAACATACACCGTGACCCGCTTTGGAAAACTGAAAAAGAGGGTAAAGAGTTTGATGATGTATGGTTCTATCACTGTGACCATTTAGGCACACCACAAGAAATGACCGACCATACAGGTGCAATTATTTGGAAAGCCGAATATAAAGCATGGGGTGAGTGTAAAGCGGAGAGAGCCAAGTCGAATTTCTTCGAAAATAGTGAAATTATTTCAAATAATATCCGTTTTCAAGGTCAGTATTTTGATGAAGAGACAGGATTACATTACAATCGCTATCGTTATTATTCCCCATATGTAGGTAGGTTTGTAAGTAAAGATCCAATTGGATTATTGGGTGGTAATAATGTTTATGCATATGCACCGAATCCAATAGAATGGGCTGATGCATTAGGGTTATCATCTTGTAAATTAAATAAAAAAGTTAATATTGATGCTATTGTAAAAAAATATGGTGGAAAACATTTAACATCTGATTATTATGAAATGCCTTCACACAAAGCAGCAAAACAAGCTGCGGCTGAAATTGCTGGAAATTTATCAAGTACACCACAAACCACCCGCAGAAAAGATTATAGAGGGGGGCCGAGAACATGGGGAAATAGTAATGGTGTGATTGGTAAAACTAGTGGAGGACTTAATCCATGTTCTGGTTGGCGTGATGATTCTCCTGGCCATTCATTTAATGATAAAAATGGTAAAACTGAGATACCATCACATTTAAATGCGTGGAATAAATTAGGTGGTGTAGAAAATGTACATTTATTGTACAAAAAAGGTTTAATCGTAGATGGGAAAAGCTATTGATGAAAAATAAGCTCTGGAAAAAATATAAATTTCAAACTGAATCTAATAAATTTTATTCTATTTTATCAGATTCAGATTTTAATAAGGAGGATGGAGTTAAGTTAAATCCTTATATAAATAGTGAAAATTTAATGGATAAAGAGGTTGTAGTAATTCAGGAAATGGATTTAACAGATTTACCGTGTTTTAATATCCGAAATACAGATATTGGTGTTTTTTTGGAAATATATAGTTTAAATCAAACGGATGTGTATATTGTTGATAATAACTTTAATATTAAAGATGTGCTTGAATTAGTGAAAAAGCTGAGCCAATTTAGTTATGTCTCTGCATTGAAATATATTAAATTTAAATATGGATTTAAAGATCAATATATTTTTTTTGAAAATTAATTAATACTTATATTTTAAATTAATCTCTTGAGGCTTAATTTAAATAAAGTTTTATAAAAAAATTTAATTTAATAAATGTATATAAAGCCTGATAGTGTTCAGGATTTATATACATTCAATAGCTCAAAGGAAAGTAAATGGATGGGAGCAATATTTATATAAAGTTGGTGCCAATCCAAATGATGTAAAATCCTATAGAATAGTTAGTCATCATCAACCTGATAAGCAGCATGTTTATGCACATTGGCATGTTGGTATACCTTAAACGACTTCATAGTTATAATTTTTCTTTAGCTGATCAGAGAATAACTATGGCAGCAAGATTAAAGAACCGTTGTCATAGTCATATTTGGGAACACCAAGCGGGAAATTTAAAGTTAACGGTCCAAAAGGCGATTATGAGTTATGAGTAATAAAGAATGGCGCGAGCTTTTTAATAGAAATGAGTATCACGAAATCACGGGATCTTATCTTTTAGTTATTGAGGACGCAAAGAGAAAATTTGAGGAGATTTCCAAAGGGGAATGGGATCTGAAGAAATATGTAGTATGGCTACAAGTCTTAACTAATCAAAAATATGCATCAATAGGTTTTATTCCAAATAATGAAAACTTCATTGATGGAATACCTTTTGAAATACCTAGTCAAGGAATGTATCAAAACGGACGAGGTGTACAATTTTATTATGAAATTGATAATGTCGAGCTTAAAGAAACGGTCTTTATGAGATAATTTATACTGTATGTAATTAATATATAAATTCGGGCTATATAAAGGAAAGTCAATCATAGGAAAACCGTTTTTTTTGATTGGCTTTTGTTTTGTAAATTATTTTTCTACTAAAGATCAAGAATTATTGATTGGAGACTCAATACCATCTAAGGCGTATTGAATTATAAACTGAGGTAATTAATTGTGAAATTTGAAGAGTTTAATCAACTTGTAGATAAATTTTCGGAACAGGAAGAATATGGAAAAGTTGATAAAATCTTAGATGATCAAATAGATGAAATAATAAAGTTAGATAGTAAAGAAATCGAAAAATATTTAATGCTTTATGCCTCATTAGCAGGAGATGCTGAATCTTTAGCTAGATTTTATAAATTATTTAATAAGGCAGTATCTTTAGGAAAAATTAAACAGACTGATTTAAAAAAATATGAGGAATTATCACCAGCTAATAGATGGTTATAGTTTGTATAAAATTTCAAAATAAAACTTTATATTTGCTATTAGGTTCTATTTTAGGTAATTCTGAAAATTTTTCATATGTAAATCAAAGATGAATTTAAATTTTTATTGTAATTTTAATATAGTAGGACTAGTGCATAAGTTATGAATTTAATTAAAGATATTGAAGGGTTTTGTAGAAAATATGAGATTGATTTTTCAAAAATGCCATTACATTTAACTCATGAAATTAATGAGTTTATGACCCCTTTATGGAAGGGAACAACAGGCAAAATGAATTGGGAAATCACAAATACAGACTTTTTAAAATTGAGTTTTCCAAATGAAATTGATAATAGTGTGATAAATGAAATTGTCTCGAATTTAAAATTTAAATTATTAAATGAGGAGAGCGTATATTTATATTTTTCCGGATCTGAACCAGTGATCAAGATAAATATTAACAAATTTTTTCTGAATTTATTTAACTTTATGGATGAATTTTGTTTTCTGGATTTTATTTATTTTTTAATTATAGATAGTTCCAAAAAAGATATAAAATTAGTGGAGTTGAGAATTTTTGAATATATATGTGGGAATTTATGATTTTATATTAATCTTGATAATTAGGGGGTTACATAAATAATTTTAAATAAATTTTTCTTGGAACACTATAAAATTAATAATCTTATTTCTTATGTATTGAATAGAAAGAGTAAACATCCATACTTACAAAGACCATGGTAATGTCTTTACGACAACTCAACTATCAATAAATCTGACAGAATCTAACTTTTTGTATCAAATAAAAGCAGTTATCTTACATCTACTTGAGCACAAACTCTTAAAGTGCTCGTCTTTAGTTAAAATTTTTTAGGTATTTAAAATGAATAAAATGCATGTAACTTTGGCTGTAGTAGTCGGTTTAATTGTTGGTGGTGTAGTGGGTGCTCTAGGTTATTCTAAAACTGCCGCACGTTATGATGCTATGACCACAGCATGTGTAATGGTTAACCAAGCAGTTGAACACGGAATTTTAAAGCCTGAACAAGTAAAAGAGTTAGGTGAGCTTACAGGTCAAACTCTGAAGAAAGATTATGCTTCTGTGGCAACAAAATTTAAGTTTTCTGAAAAGCAGTTAGGCAATGCTTCTGAAAGCTCGAATTGTAGCCAATTTATCGTTGGTGTAAACGCAGCGAAGTAATCACATGTAAAGCTATAAAAGATAAATTCGCTTCATTTATTCTTAATTTAAAATGCATCAATCACATTTAAGGGTGGTTGATGCAATCTATTTACCGTATTTTATATTGGTATTTTTTAGAAGAATGAAAAATATTAACAGCGCTTAGTCTTAAAACAGCTATCATTTAGGTTGATATTTCATAATCAAAAAATGATATAGAGACTTTAAAATGAAAAAGCTTGCAATGACTTTAGCTGTTTTGGTTCCACTCTCAAGCTATAGCTTAGCCAATGACTCTACGGGTTATGTCGGTACAGGTGGCATTCAGTATTTAAAAAACTCACAAGTTGCTATGCAGAGTGAAGATTTATTTATTAGTAAAAAGATGATTAAAGTCGATTATCTATATAAAAATTTAAGTAATAAGGATGTCACTGAAACCGTTTTATTTCCATTACCACGTGTAGATAACTTTTTTGAAGCAGATTTTGCAAATACTGAAGCACTTTTAAAAAGCTTTAAAATTGTGGTGGATGGTCAAAATATAAAACCCGAAATGCATGTCAGAACGTTTATTCAAAAAGATGAAAAATCACCTTTAATGGATGTAACCGATGAGTTTAAGCAATGTGGCTTTACTGAAAAAGACATGCTGAATCCATGGATTCGTAGTAACTATGATTATTTGAATTATCAAGATAGGCTAAACAAATGTAATAAACCACAAATGCAGAAAATTTTAGCTCAATTTGAAAAAGATGATGTAATCCCATGGTCATCTCAAGTCATTTATAGCTGGAAGCAAACCTTTAAAGCCAATAGTTTGACTAAAATTCATCATGAATATAAACCTTTGGTCGGCGGTTCTGTTGCGCTATATCCAGACGAAGATAGTAAGCAATTTTGCATGGATAAACAATTTAAACAGGGTCTTAAAAAAGCACAGGCAGAACATTCGCCGTTTAGTGCTTTAGGTTATATTTTGACGACAGGTGCTAACTGGGCAAAGCCTATTGAAAAATTTAAGTTAACAATTGAACGTGATAAAGGTGAACTGGTTTCATTTTGTTGGGATGGCAAAGTCAACAAAATTAGTCCGACTCAATTTCAAATGACCAAAACCAAGTTTGTACCAAAACAAGACTTAGACGTTATTTTTGTTCATCTGCCATAAGCTCATACAAACTCTAAACTGTATAAAATTGCATCACTTTTGATTGTGTGTCATAACCTAACCATGGCGCACAATAACAAGAGGATGCCGCATGTTGCTCAAGGGAAAAGTAGCAGTAATTTTTGGAGGCAGCGGTGCAATTGGCACTGCGATTGCGCAGGTTTTCCTTCGTGAAGGAGTGCATGTTTATTTATGCGCAAGAGATTTAAATAAACTGCAAAACATCGCGGCACAACTACAAAAATACGAAGGCGCGATACATATCGTTAGTGTTGATGTGCTAGATAGCCAAGCAACCAGTGAGGCAGTTGCTCAAATTGCCCAAGCGACGAATGGCTTAGATACCGTCATTAATGCGACGAGTTTTATACATAATCAAGGGAAAGAAATTTTTGAATTAAATCTTGATGAGTTCGTCGGGGGAATAAATCCATTTCTAACGGCGCAGTTTAATATCTCTAAAGCTGTGGTTCCTTATATGGGCGGTAAGCGCGGTGGAACCATCATTTCAATTGTGGCACCTTCAGCACGAATGGCAATACCGGGGCATTTAGGACATATTGTGGGCTGTGCTGGAATTGAGGCCTTTATTAAAGCTCTTGCCAGTGAGCTAGGCCCTAAAAATATACGGGTACTCGGTGTACGCTCACATGCAATTGTGGATGCTGTTCAAGCGGGTTCTTATACGCGCGAATTGTTTGAGTCTAAAGCACAGGCAATCGGGCTCAGCATAGGACAATGGCTCGAAGGTGCTGCTCAGGGCACTATGCTAAAACGATTGCCCACACTTTCTCAAGTTGCAGAAACCGTTGCTTTCCTTGCATCAGAGCATGCGAACTCAATAACCGCAACGGTTGTAAATATGACTGCTGGTGCAATAATTGATTAGTGCAGTTTATTTTTAATCCAATAATCTAAACTAAAATAACGGCCACCTCCAAGTACAAGCAGGGCAAGTAGCATAATCATATAGGTCGTGGCAAATTCAATTCCGTTATTTAAAATAACAAACGAACCGCTCGATGTAAGCCAGTCATAGTTGCCATAGTTCTGTAGGATTTCTCGAGCTTTATCTAACTTTTCAGCAGAAGCCAATACTTGCATGTTAGCAAAGGGGGCATGCGGGTCAGCAATTGCTTGCCATCCATTTGGGAGGTGTACCGTAAATATTGCAACTAACATGGTAATAATGAGTGGAATACTAATTAAACGGGTAAATAAACCTAGTGTTAAAAGTATGGCACCTGCTAGTTCAGTTGACGTTGCAAGCACGGCCATTAAATAGGGAAAAGGAAGGCCCAATCCACCATCTGAACTGCCGAACCATTCGACAATGTCGTTGAAGTGCATCAGTTTATTTGTACCCGCCATCCAAAATATAGGGACTAGATACAATCGAATAGCCAATGCGGCAATGCCGTCAATATGTTGTAAAGACTTACCGAGGTTTTGATAATATTGAGATAAGCCATAAATAAAGTTCTTCATGATAATTTCACATCCAATGCGATTGAATAATAATTAGTCGGATGGAAACTGTATTTCTTACATAAAAAATTTTTTTATTTACGGTGTAATAAAAAAGGATTTGGTCCGTCTAACTTTATGTACATGTGTACAAACCGAGAAATTAGCATTAAAGGAATACGAAAATGAACAAACTCAACTCAATGACTTCAGTGGCAGCATTATTAGCCCTTTCAGTTGCAGGTGCTACGCAAATGGCTGTAGCAGCAACCAATACAACAACCGAAGTACATGCAACCAAAGCAGCCGATGGTAAATGTGGTGAAGCGAAATGCGGAGCCAACAAAATGAAAAAACATGAAAAGTCTGCTGAAGCAAAATGTGGAGCAAATAAAAAAGCAGCAGATGGTAAATGCGGTGCAACTAAAAAAGCAGCGGACGGCAAGTGCGGGGCAGATAAAAAAGTTGCTGATGGCAAGTGTGGCGCCAAGTAAACAATCTAATCACGGATGATGTCGGCCTCCTCGTAAGTGTCGGCATCATTTCCAAAAGGAGAAATCACCATGATGGAGTTGACTGGTGTGGGGGTTGGCTTAAGACGTGACTTTATAAATGCGTTTCTAACGGCAAAAACATATCCAGACTTTATTGAGGTTGCCCCAGAAAATTGGTTAGGTTTTGGTGGTCGACATGCAAAATTACTCGCACAATGTGCTGAAAAAGCGCCATTAATTTGTCACGGCTTGTCATTATCTATTGGAGGGCCACATCCACTTAATCTCGAATTTATAGGTAAAGTAAAAAGCTTTTTAGAACACTATGATGTACCAATTTATTCTGAACATTTAAGTTATACAAATGACGGCGGCTATTTATACGATTTGTTGCCCATACCGATGACAGAAGCCGCTGTTAAATATGTGGCTGAACGTATTTTACGTGTGCAAGATATTTTAGGAAAAAGATTAGTTATAGAAAATGTTTCTACTTATGTCATGCCGAATGCCGAAATGAGTGAAGCTGAATTTATCCGTCAAGTGATTCAACATGCAGACTGTGATTTGCTCCTTGATGTAAATAATGTCTATGTCAACAGTATCAATCATGGTAGCGATGCATTTGGTTTTATCCAGAAAATGCCAAAAGAACGAATCCGTTATTTACATATTGCTGGACATGAAAAAGTTCAGAAGAACTTATTAATCGATACCCATGGGGCGGAAGTTTGTGACCGTGTTTGGGAGTTGTTGAGATATACCTATCAAGTATGCGGAATAAAACCGACATTATTGGAACGCGATTTTAATATTCCATCATGGCAAGAATTAGAAGAGGAACTCGCCAAAATCAAACTCATTCAACAACAGGAGACTGGCTATGAAGGGAAATCAAATATCCTTCCAAACCATGCAGCAACAGTTTTGTGACTGGATTCGTGATCCTGATTTGGAATTACCTCAAGCACTTCCTCCTCAAAGAATGCAAATTTATCGGGATTTACTTTTTAATAATATTTGTTCATTTATTGACTTAGTTTATCCAGTAGCTCGTGCCATGTTGCCAGAGTTAAAGTGGCAACAATTGCTGTTAGAGTTTTTTCAAAAAGCTAAAAGCCGCTCACCTTTATACAATGATATCTCTTTAGAGTTTAGAGAGTATTTAACAGAGCAACAGCATCCGATATTACAAGAGTATCCTTGGTTGGCTGAGTTATTACAGTTTGAATGGCTAGAATTATATTTAGACACTGTTGAAATTGAAGATGCTGTTTTACATGAAAATTATGTTTGGCAGTTAACCACCAAAGTATGGGTATTGGTTTATCAATATCCCGTTTATACGTGGACGACTTTAATGACTCCAGAACAAGTAGAACTTGCACCAGGCGCTGTAATGGTCTGGCGCGATGAACAAGATAAAGTATGTATTGAACAACTCTCTCCACTTTTTGCTATGCTGATTGAACAGTTAACGCAAAATATAACCTTAACTGACCATGATATTTTCACCCTTATTCAATCTGTACTCGCTAACTTGTCTGAGTCTGAAATTTATCTGCAAATTCAAGAACTCAAAAACCTCTTATCTCGACTACAATTAATCCAAACTCTCCATGATTTTAAAGAGGCACAAGCATGACTTCAGCCGCGGCATCACGTCATGACGACTTAGGGGAGCAACTGCATAACCCAGCCTTTTTACAAGACTTAAGGCAGCAAATGATTAAATTTGCTTTTTTACAGTTGTCCTCACTTCCGCAAGCTGAAGATGTGGTGCAAGAAGCATTAACGAGCGCTTTTCAAAACTTAGATTCATTTAAAGGGCGGGCTGCGTTCAAAACATGGGTATTCGCGATTTTAAAAAATAAAATTATTGATGTGGTTCGGCAAAAGTCACGCTTGGTCGCTATGTCAGAATTATTTAAAGATGAGGAAAGCGAACTCAGTGTCGACGAGTTGTTCGATGCTTCAGGACACTGGCATAAATATGAAGCACCTCAAGCATGGCAAAGCCCTGAAGAAATGATGGAACAGTCAGATTTCTGGATAATTTTTGAAGCCTGTTTAGATCATTTGCCTGCCAAATATGCTCAGGTTTTCATGATGAGAGAAGTGGTAGAGCTGAGTTCTAACGAAATTTGTAGCAAGCTGGAGCTATCTATTTCAAACTTTAATGTGTTGATGTATCGAAGTCGTACCCGTTTACGCGAATGCTTAGAAAATAAATGGTTACTGAAGGAGGATTGTTCATGTTGACATGTCGACAAGCCACTCAACTGTTGTCTGAAAAACAAGATAGACCGCTTTTTTTACGTGAGCAAAGTAGTTTACAACTGCATTTGTTGGCATGCCGATCATGCCGCCGTTATGCAAAACAGATCAAAACAATTAGTCAGCTTTCCAAAGCATTTAAAAATTTGGATAACTAACTTTAGTTAAAAATTTATTTATTGCTGGCCTTAACACGCTAAAAGCTTACATACTATAAAAGCAAAGGAATTTTTAAGATAGGATGAAACGTGAATTTAAAGAATCTTGAAGCATTTTATTGGGTTGTGACGTTAAATAGCTTCAATAGGGCCGCGACTAAATTACAAACGACGCAGCCTGCGGTATCTCAAAAAATCACATCTCTTGAAAATGAATTAGGTTTTAAAGTTTTAGATCGAAGCTTACGGCAGTTTAAACTGACCCATAAAGGCATGACCTTATTTAAGTATGCCGAAAAGTTTATGCGCCTAGAAACCGATCTGGTCGCAGAACTGACCGAAAACCAGCACCTGACTGGCACCATTCGTTTAGGCGTTTCCGAAACCATTGTTTATACGTGGTTAGTCGAATATATCGAAAAAGTTCAACAAGAGTTCCCAAAAATTTCAGTCGAAATTGTGGTTGACCTGACACCTAACTTACAAGAAGGCGTTCGTACAGGCGATTTGGATATGGCGTTTCTGCTTGGGCCAACGTTGGCTTTTGAGTGTATTGAACAGTCGCTATGTAACTTTGAACTGAGTTTCTTGGCGGCGCCATCTTTTAAAGGTGGAATTGGGCAAATGTCTTTTAAAGCCTTAATGTCGCATACCATTTTAACTTATCCAAAAATTACCTATCCCTATAAAGAATTAAAGGCCAAAATGAAAGAAAAGAGCATTGATGAGCCGCTTTCAATTACCAGTTATTCTTTAGCAACGTTGTTGCGTCTTGCCGAGCAGGGCTTGGGTATTGCAGTCGTACCGACCTTAACGGCTTTAAAGGAAATTACCGATGGTCGTCTGGAAATATTAAATACGCCTATTCGCTTAAAGACCTTTCATTTCACCTCTATTTATATTCATGGCAATGACGTTGCCTTGAAAGAAAAACTGACAGAAGTTGCTGTAAAAGTGTCGGCAAGTGCCATGAAAAGGCTGAATGAGCAAATTAAAAAATAAGCAGAGTTGGTGATATTTTCATCTTATTTTTCTTCTCTAAATTATCGCTGCTTGTATGCAAAGTCATAAAAGCAGCTTATGAAAGTCGATAAGTAAAATTTATTCAGATTTTTAATTAAATAAAATAATATTTAAAATCAAAAACTTAAAAATTTAAATTTATGTAAAAAGTCTTATTGTTCGTAGGGATTAGCTATGTTTTTATTTGAGATACAAGATTTGGTCACCGATTAAGTTGATTGGGGAATAGGGAATCTTTGTCATTTAAAAGGATTAAAGAATATCATTTGGGACGAAAAATGGTGTTCTTGGTTCAACTTGAAAATAGCGTTGTTAAGCTCAAATGGATGAGGAACGCATTAATATGTCTTTACTGAAATCTTCTTTTTTATCAGATCGCCAATGGGCCATTGTAGCCTCAATCTTTATGATGGCGACCTCTGCAATGGGGCCAGGATTTTTAACCCAAACTGCTGTATTTACAGTGAAGTTAGGCGCTGCATTTGGCTTTGCAATTTTAGTTTCCATTCTGATTGATTATGTAGTTCAACAAAATATTTGGCGTGTAGTAACACTCACTCAAATGCGTGCATCAGATATTGCCAATAAAGCATTACCGGGTAGTGGTTATTTACTGGCGTTTCTGGTGATTTTGGGCGGTTTTTTCTTTAGTGTCGGTAATATCGCAGGTGCAGCTTTAGGTTTAAATGCACTTTTTGGCCTAGACACAAAGTGGGGCGGTATTTTAAGTGGTGCATTAGCAATTTTGATTTTTGCATCAAGAAAAGCAACGCTTGCCATGGATAAAAGCATGATCGTGTTGGGATTGCTTAAAATTCTCCTGATTATTATTGTTGCCGTCATTGTAATGCCCCCAGTTGGTCAAGCTGTACATCAGACATTTGCTCCAGATCATATCGACTTTGCCATTATTACCACTATTGTTGGCGGTACAGTGGGTGGCTATATCTGTTATGCAGGCGCACATCGTTTACTCGATAAAGGTGCTGTTGGCCCTGAAAATATTGATGAAGTTGCTAAAGCTGCGACCAAGGGCATTGTTGTCGTTGGTATTATGCGTTATGTGCTGTTTTTAGCGTTTTTAGGTGTAGTGGTGAGCGGTGCAACCATTGATTTAGCCAGCCACGATGCCAATCCAGCAGCTCAAGCATTCCAATATGCAGCGGGTACATTTGGTTTTAAATTATTTGGTTTAATTTTCTGGGCAGCAGGTATTAGTAGCACGATTGGTGCAGCATATACGTCAGTTTCATTCTTTACTGCATTTAAAAAGAACTTAACACCAAAGCAAACCAACTATACAACCATTACCTTTATCGCATTGGCTTTATTGCTCTATGTGCTATTGGGTGCAACTCCAGCAGGTCTACTCATTTTTGTGGGTGGTTTTAACGGTTTGGTGTTGCCAATTGGCCTTACAATTTTTGTATACGTAGCTGCATGCCGTAAAGATTTAATGGGTAATTACAACTATCCAAAATGGTTACTTATTTTAGGTGGATTAACATGTTTGTTGACGTGGTGGATGGGCTATATGTCATTTACGACAGTATTTAACTATTTGACCAAGCTTTAAGCCAGACTTTGTTAAGTGATAAAGGAATAATGCCATGTTTGTAGATTTAAATAGTGATTTGGGTGAAAGCTTTGGCTCATGGAAAATGGGTAATGATGATCAGATCTTACCTGTCGTGACCAGTGCCAATATTGCGTGTGGCTTCCATGCTGGCGACCCGCTCGGCATTTTAAAAACGGTTCGTAAAGCAGTTGAGCTTGGTGTGACCATTGGCGCTCATGTGTCTTACCCAGACCTTGTAGGTTTTGGTCGCCGTAATATGGATTTGTCACGTGACGAGCTTATTGCCGATGTGCTTTACCAAATTTCTGCACTCGATGGCTTGGCTAAAGTGGCAGGCTCAAAAGTGCAATACGTTAAACCACATGGCGCGCTCTATAACACCATTGCCCATGACCAAGCTCAAGCAGCAGCCGTGATTGATGCGATTAAAATGTATAACCCTGAATTGGTTTTAGTGGCTTTGGCTGGGTCGAACTTAGTCGAACAGGCACGAGCTGCGGGTTTAAAAGTTGTGTCTGAAGCATTTGCAGACCGTGCATATAACAGCGATGGTTCACTGGTGTCTCGTCGTCTTGAAGGGGCGGTTTTACACGACTCGGCATTTGTTGCGAGCCGTGTGGTTTCAATGCTTAAAAATGGTGGGGTTGAGTCAATTGATGGCGTATTTACACCAATTCAAGCCGACACCATTTGCTTACATGGCGACACCGATGGCGCATTAGAAATGTCGGCAGCCATTAAAGCCGAGCTTGTAAAAAACAATATTGAAATCCGCCCGTTTGTAAACAAAGCATAAGGATGAGCACCATGTATAAGGATATTAAAGTTGACCCAGCTCAGCTTGAAGCCGCGTTAGATGCACGTTTAAAAATCCGTGCAGGTTTCGATAAACCAACAGCGGGCATGGCTGCGGGTATGACGCAGGTCAACATGATTTCGGTGCCAAAAGAGTGGGCATATGACTTTTTGCTCTATGCACATCGCAACCCGCAAAGCTGTCCAGTGCTTGATGTGCTCGAAGAAGGCATTTATGCAACTAAGCTTGCAGCAGACTCAGACATTCGAACCGATTTCCCGCGCTATCGCATTTGGAAAGATGGCGAAATGGTAGATGAAGTGACCGATGCGAGCGAGATTTACAACGCCCATCCTGATTTGGTGACTTTCTTAATTGGTTGTAGTTTTTCGTTTGAAACCGCTTTGCAAGAAGCGGGCATTGAAGTTCGCCATATTCATGACGACACCAATGTGCCGATGTATTTGAGCAATATCAAATGTGAACCGGCAGGGCGTATTTCAGGAAATATGGTGGTTTCCATGCGACCAATTCCATCTCATCAAATTAGTGAAGCGGTACAAATTACCGCACGCATGCCAAGTGTGCATGGCGCACCTGTACATATCGGGCATCCTGAAAGCTTAGGGATTAAGGATGTAAACAAGCCAGACTTTGGTGATGCTTCACGTATTGAGGCGGGTGAAATTCCAGTGTTTTGGGCATGTGGAGTAACACCTCAAGCTGCGGTGATGAATTCGAAAATTCCTTTTGCGATTAGTCATGCACCTGGTCACATGTTTATTACTGATATTCCTGACCGTGCTTGGATTGGCTAATTGGACTAAAGAAGAATTAAAAGGATAAGCAAATGCGTTTTTTATCGGTAAACGCCGACTGTTTTCTGATTGAGCTTGCGAGCCTAGAAGAAACTTTGGCGTTATACAATAAATTGCAAAATACGCAATTGAATGGAATTAAAGACTTAGTCCCTGCTGCAAAAACAATTTTGGTTTTTTTCAATGAGATCGAAACCAACTTTAAAACGCTGGTTTCTTCAATTCAGAGCCTTAAAGTTGATTCTGGATTTGAGCGCAGTAGCCAAGAAGTGATTGTGCCGATTCGTTACGATGGCGAAGACCTTGCTCAGGTTGCCGAGTTACAAGGGCTGTCTGTGGCTGATGTAATTAGAAAACATCACCAAAGTGTGTGGAATGTGGCTTTTATTGGTTTTGCGCCGGGCTTTGCTTATATGAGCAGTCCCGATAAACCTTTTACCGATATTCCACGTTTAACGGTTCCTCGTAAAAAAATACCGTCAGGCTCTTTGGGTTTGGCTGGAAAATACTCCGGTATTTACCCAAAAGACAGTCCGGGTGGTTGGCAGCTGATTGGAACCACATCGGAAAAAATGTGGGATTTAGAACGTAAAAATCCTGCATTTCTGTTACCGGGCATGACTGTACATTTTGAAGATGTTACGCATAACCCAACAACATTGACCATACCGCAGCAAATTACGCGTAAGGTTGAACCTCAACAATCGGTGCCACTGTTTAAGATCACTGCGCCAAGTTTACAGATGCTTATTCAAGACGAAGGACGCCTAAACCAGACCAATATTGGGGTTGGTGTAGCAGGTGCAATGGACTTATCTGCCATGCATAGTGCTAACCGTGTTGTGGGTAATCCAACCGATACACCCGTTATTGAAGTTTTAAATGGCGGCCTAAAAGCCAAAATGCAGCATGCGGGCGTTATTGCGGTGGCTGGGGCTATTTCAAACATTCGTGTGAAATTTGCCGATGGTCAAACCGCAGACTTTGCAAGCTATCAACCGATTGATTTAGATGAAGGCGATGAGTTTCAAATTCAGCCACCAACTGCAGGCTTAAGAAACTATCTGGCAGTTCGCGGTGGTATAGACGTTGAACCAGTACTGAATAGTGCCTCGTTTGACAGCTTGGCAGTGTTAGGTCCAGAGCCTTTAAAGCTTGGAGATACCATTTACCAAGGGCAAATAAAGGCAGCCAACATTAGCGTAAATGAAGTGGGTAAATGCGACTTGCCGCAAGCAGGTGAAGTCGTTGAGCTAGATATTGTGATGGGGCCGCGTACAGACTGGTTTGAACGAGACAGTATTGAACTGCTCTGTCAGCAAGAATGGCTTGTGACCAATGAAAGCAACCGAGTCGGGCTAAGACTTTCAGGTGAGCAGCCTTTAACTCGCAAAATCACCCATGAACTGGAAAGTGAAGGCACATGCATTGGTGCTTTGCAGATTCCACCGAGCGGGCAACCCGTTTTGTTTATGAATGATCATCCTTTAACGGGCGGATATCCGGTTATTGGCTCTGTTGCTAAACACCATTGGGACTTGGTGGCACAGATTCCAGCAGGTTGCCGCATCAAATTTAAAAAAATTGCCGAATTTACAGATTTTGAGAATGAAAGATGAATACAGAAAAATTATTGATTGCTAACCGTGGTGAAATTGCTGTTCGTATTATTCAGGCTTGCCGCGATATGGGCATTTCTTCGGTCGCGTTATATGCAGATGACGACATTGGCAGCATGCATGTCGAACTTGCAGATGAAGCATGGGGCTTGGCTGGTGCGACTGCCAGTGAAACCTATTTAAATATTCCAGCCATTATTGAAGTTGCAAAAAAATCGAAAGCAACCATGGTTCATCCTGGTTATGGCTTTTTATCTGAACGTGCTGAATTTGCTCAAGCTGTGATTGATGCAGGTTTAAAATGGGTCGGGCCATCACCAAGTGCAATTGAAAAACTAGGCGATAAAATCGAAGCACGTAAAATTGCAGCTTCGGTTGGTGCGCCTTTAGTTCAGGGTACGCAAGACCCACTCAACAATGCAGAGGAAGCTTTAGAATTTGCTAAGCAATTTGGTTTACCGATTGCAATTAAAGCCGCATTTGGTGGCGGTGGACGTGGCTTAAAAGTTGCGTGGAAACTCGAAGAAGTTCAAGAGCTTTATGAGTCGGCAGTACGCGAGGCAAAAGCTGCCTTTGGTCGTGGTGAATGTTTTGTCGAGCAATATCTTGATAAACCGCGCCATGTAGAAGCGCAGGTGATAGCAGACCAACATGGCAATATTGTGGTACTGGGTACACGTGATTGCTCGTTGCAACGCCGTAACCAGAAGTTAGTCGAAGAAGCACCAGCGCCATTTATTAGCGATGAGATTTACCAGCAAATTTTAACCTCGGCAAAAAACATTTGTCAGGCCGCAAACTATGTGGGTGCGGGAACAGTTGAATATTTACTGAGTCGTGACGGCAAGCTTTCATTCTTAGAAGTAAATACCCGGTTGCAAGTCGAGCACCCAGTGACTGAAGAAACCTCAAAAGTCGATTTGGTGGTGGAACAAATTCGCGTGGCACAAGGCCATGAGCTTTCTATTAAAGAAACACCGAAAGCTCACGGCCATGCGATAGAGTTTCGTATAAATGCCGAAGACCCAGCGCGTGGTTTTATTCCAGCCTTTGGTGTGTTGAGTTTGTTTGAAGCGCCGTTTGGTAACGGTGTACGAGTGGACACAGGTGTTCGCACGGGTTCATTAGTGTCTAGCCATTTTGACTCACTCATGGCAAAACTAATTGTGACTGGTCCAACCCGCGAAGTTGCAATTGCTCGCGCTAAACGTGCTTTAAAACAATTTAAAATTGAAGGCGTAGCATCGGTTTTAGATTTTCACCGTGCAGTACTTAATGAACCTGACTTTATAAATGAATTTAATGTACATACGCGTTGGATTGAAAATGACTTTAAACAAGAGTTAAAGCCGACTAAACGTGGTATTCCAAACCATCAACAACCGATGTTGCTGAGCTACATTGAAATTGATGGCAAGTTACACCGTTTAGGTTTACCTGCGGGTATGTTTGCACAAGGCCCAGCAACCGCCGTTCAAGCCCAAACAGCCGAGCCAGAAGTGAGTGCCGAGCATTTACTTGCCCCAATTAATGGTGTGATTAGTGCTTGGAAAGTTGAAAATGGTGAGCAAGTCACCGAAGGCCAAGTGGTTGCTATTATGGAAGCCATGAAAATGGAAGTGCAGGTACTTGCACACCGTAGTGGTGTGATTCAGATTAGTGCAGAGAAGGGGGCGACCTGCCACGCAGAAACTGTGATTGCGAGTATTAATTAATATTTAAATAGCTCATTTGGCTTGATAATGTTTTTAGTTTGATCAGGTCAAATCGAATGCTTATTAATTAACTCAATCAGGCATTTTTCAGGTTTTCATTAACCATTTACAACTTGAAAGCCTGTGTGGGTTATGAGATATTTGTCACAGATTGGTGGTATAAATATTGATCACTGTATTTAAAGCTCGCTTATGCGAGCTTTAATTTTTAGCCCAGTTTAAGCATTTCTCACTTAATGAACTGGCAGCATAAAAATAATTTGAGAATTTGGCACTCATTCAAAGGCGAATTGAAGAAAGCGAATGAAAATTCTACCTTCATCTGAATATGATCAAATTCTAAAATACAGTGTCTATTGGCTCATCATCTCGATTGTGATCGGAGTCGTAGCTGGGCTGGCATCAACCTTAATTTTTGTGGCTTTTGATATTTCAAATAAAGTCAGAAGTCTACATCACTGGCTCATCTACTTTTTGCCTTTTGTGGGTTTTGGTATTGGTTATCTCATTAAAAAATATGGTTCACCGATTGAACGGGGAACACATTTACTCCTAGATGAAATTCACCAACCCAAGTCGTTTATTCCAAAACGAATGAGCCCTATCATTTTTATCACTTCAATTTTAACGCAACTGTTTGGTGGTTCGGCAGGGCGTGAGGCACCAGCGGTTCAGCTTTCGGGTGCCTTAATTGACCACTTAAGCCATATATTAAAAATCTCGGAAGATAACCGAAAAATTTGCTTAATCGCCAGTATTGGCGCAGGCTTTGCAGGGGTGTTTGGCTTGCCTTTAGCAGGTGCAATTTATGGTTTAGAAATTACCGCTTTAGGTAATTTAAGATACTCAGCCATTTTCCCATGTTTTGTGTCGGCACTTATTGCTTCGACCATCCCTGAACTATTCGATATTGTTCATCCGCACATCTACTATGTGATTAGCGAGTTCCCAGCCATTCATTTTGGCACGCTCATGAGCTTGATTGCGGCAGGGCTAGTGTTTGGTTTAGCTGCGCGTTTCTTTATTGCAGCTATTCACTTGGCAAGTGATCTCTTTTATAAATATATTCGCTATTTGCCATTAAGAACCATGGCTGGCGGTATTGTGATTATGCTGCTTACGTTGTTCACTGCGCATCAGCAATACAATGGTTTAGGCACAGATAAAATCATTGCGTCTTTTTATGTACCGATTGAGTTTTACGACTTTTTTAACAAAACCGTTTTTACCGCCATCACTTTAGGTTCAGGCTTTAAAGGTGGTGAAATTACGCCATTGTTTTATGTTGGTGCGACATTAGGTAATGCTTTAGGTGCAGTTTTAAACCTACCCATTTCCTTGCTTGCAGGTTTAGGGTTAGTCAGTTTGTTTTCAGGGGCAAGTAAGGCGCCGTTAACGTCTATTATTTTAGCAATTGAACTATTTGGAATGAATATTGCCACTTACGCGATTATTACGTGTTTATTGGCAGCGTTATTTTCAGGGGATTGTGGGTTGTATCGCCGTAAAAAGTTGATGGATTAGTGGGAAATATAATCAGAGAGTTAATTTAATTTTGACTATTTTTATAAGTAAAATTTTAAGTCTAAGCTTAGTTATTAAAATAGTATTCATGAACTTAAAATTATTGTTTTAGGGCTCTAAATATTTTTATTTTGTGCGACAATTTATGTCGTTTGTAATGTCATAATCTGAATTTGCTAATTACAATAAAAAATTAAATTAGAGATAATTATAAAAGAGTTTTTTCTTAGCAAATGTTATGAGGTATATAAAAATAGTTTGAAATTGAATAACAAGATTTTATTGTTGTTTGATTTTTAGAAAAATTTTGCTATCTACCTAGATGGTTTTTCTTGCAAAATATTAATTGATATATGATCATTTTAGTAAATTTATATTTGGCAAAAATAAACCCTTGTAAAAGAAGGTAAAGGCAGAATGTTTAATACGAAATATGGTCCATTTGATGGAACTACTTGGGAAAATTTGTGTCAAATGATATTTAAGCGAAAATATGAACAAGAGTCTTATCAAAGGATGCCTACTTCACCTGGGGATTTTGGGCTAGAAGGTTTTACTTTAGTGACAGGAGTCGGTTTTCAGTGTTATTGTCCAAATAAACACTATGATAGAAAAGAACTATATGAGAAACAAAGAGATAAGATTACAACTGATTTAAAGAAATTAAAAGAATATACAGAAGAAATTGCCTGTCGATTAGGTCGAACTAAACTTTCAAAATGGATATTTGTAACTCCAGAGTTTGATAAAAATGAATTAATTAAACATGCTCGAGCTAAGGAGGAGGAGGTTAGAAGTTGGGAATTACCTATTTTATCCGATGATTTTACGATTTTATTATATGATGCTGATGATTATGCATTAGAAATTAGAGAATTTCAGAAAGCATTAGGCGAAGTATTATTTTTTTCTCAAGTACAGCCACTTGCAGAATTGGATAAGCCAACTGAAGTATATGAAGAAAACATAGATAGAAAAAATAAGTTACGATTAAAAGAATTTGAAAGTAGTGAGACTTATGAAAAAAGACTGGCAAAATTAAATGAGATGACTATTAAACAATTTCTGGAATGTGATCCTTATTTAAAAGCAATAGATAACGAATCACCAACTTTCTACCTGAAATTATTGCGCGTTATAACAGAATTTGAAAATACTGTAAAAGAGGAAACACTTACGTGGTTTGGTAATCCTAATGATTTAACCGATAAACTAAAAAAATTGCTGAATGAACGAATCATTAATGACTTAAGCCCAAATTCAAATATGACTATGGCTGAGGAAATTTCAAGAAGAGTATTTGCTAGATGGCTTGCAGTATGTGAGTTAGATTATGATTGTTGATAATGCTGCCATGAAAATTAAATTTATAAGAAGACCAGCTCCTGTATTTGTTGAGCACAGACCTATTTATAAGATAGGACAAATAATGCTCATTCTATATATTTCTTCCCGAGGATATAAATCTAGTTTGACTAGATTGCATTTATTTAATTGGGTTTTAAAAGAAGAAAAAAGGAAAGAAAATTTAATTAATTCTCTAAAGGGAGGCTATCTTAAAATTTCTGCATGGGGATTTGATCCGGCCTTAACAATTGCAATTCGATTTGCTATAGCGGAAAAATTATTATTTGAAGAAAGTACGGGATATAAATTGTCCGAATTGGGAATCCAATTTAGTAAAGAGATTATGTCAGATTCTCTACTTTTTACTCAAGAAAAAGAATTTTTATTGTCAATAAAGAAGGCTTTAACAGAAGCAATGGTAGAGTCTGTAGCCAAAAGTTGGAAAAGTCTATGATTATTTTAGGATTAAAAATTAACCTTATTACTAATGAAGGTTCATTCGGTTTTAAAGAAACTTTTGGCAGAAATTTAACTGTAATTAAAGCTGGAAACTCAGGGGGGAAGAGTACATTAGTTAGCACAATTCTTTATGCTTTAGGTATGGAAGAAATTCTAGGTGGAAAAGGAGAAAATGTTTTACCGTACTGTTTGAGTACATATTTTGATTATGAAGCTAGACGAATAGAAGTAATTGCATCTGAGATTTATTTGGAAGTTGAAAATAGTTTAGGTGAAGTTCGAACTTTTAGACGAGCAATTAAGGATCAATATAAAAACTCAAAGCTAATAGAAATTTATTCTAGTAGATACATTTCTTCTAATGAAAGATTAGGCATAGCTACAGCTACTTATGTACATGATGCAGGTGGTGCGAAAAGAGAAGAGGGTTTTCATTTTTATTTGGAAAAGTTTCTTAATCTTAGCTTGCCAGAAGTGGGTGCCACATCTGGTGGAATGGCAAAATTATATTTACAAACGATCTTTTCCGCCCATGCTATTGAGCAAAAACGTGGTTGGACAGACTATTTAGCTAATATTCCATTCTATGGAATACGTGATCCAAAAACTCGAGTAGTTGAGTATTTATTAGGCTTAGAAGTATTTGATATAAATGCTTTGAAGAATAATTTAGTAAGTAATTTAGGGCGAGTGACGCAGCTATGGCAAGCGACTAATAGAGAACTACTTAATAAAGCCACAGAAATAGGACTTAATATTGAGGGGATATATAAGGAACCATCCTTACTTTTTAATCCTGATGAATTAACTGTTTTTGCAAAAGATAATTACACTATTGATGAGTATATTATTGTATTAAAAAGAGAATATGAAGAGTTAGTTCGTAAAGAGAGAGCTGAATATAATATTTCTTCAGAAGAAATTTTGAAACAAATTGAAGTAATTACTGATGAGCTACAACTCCTAACAATTGGTTTTGAACAATTAAATTCTAAACTTATTAATAACCGTATTTCAATTTCTACATATCAAGAAATGTTATATTCGATTAATGAAGATCTTGGAAAAAATAAAGCTGCTCTTAAGCTTAGAGATCTTGGTGCAAAATTAGATCTTGAAATTTCTGAAGATAAATGCCCTACATGTTTTCAGCATATAATTGATAACTTACTAGCTGAAGAAATTAAAGGACCTCAAATGGATCTCAAAGAGCAGATTGAACATTTGAATAGTCAAAAGAAAATGTTAGAAAAACAAATAGATGGGATTTTAGAAGAAAATAGTGTGATTGAAATAAAATTTAATAATACGAAAAAAGAAATCAATAGAAAACGTAATGTATTAGATAGTTTAAGAAAGTCAGTAACTTCCGGTACTGAGATGGAGAAATTATATATTAGACGACAAATCTATATTGAAAATGAAGTAAATAATTTAGAAAATTTTAAGGAGAGATTTTCTAAATGTAAGTCACAATTGCAAGAATTATTACAGCAATTTCAAATTATAGATAAACAATTAAAACAATTACCTAAGGACTTTTATTCAGTAAAGGATTTTGAAAAAATTAAATTATTTGAAAACTTTTTTAAGGGCAATGCTAGAAAATTCCATTATGAAAGTGCACAAATATCAGACATTATCATGAGCAAAGATAATTTATTACCATCTTTAGCACATATGGAGTTGCGAGAAATTAGACGTTCAAGTACTAAAACAGACTCCAGTGCTAGTGATTTCGTACGTTTAATTTGGAGTTATCTTATTGCTTTATATCAAGCTTCAAATGTTGATCCTAAAGGAAATCATTTGAACTTTCTCTTACTGGATGAGCCTGGTCAACATTCTATGGCACAACAAAGTCAGCGTGCCTTACTACTTGAATTATCTAGTTATAGTTCATTACAAAGTATAGTCGCTGCCTCTTTTGATGAATCTGAGGCAATTTTCCATGAAGTTACTAATCAAATAAAGTTTAAGCTAATAACTTGGCAAGGAAAATTAATTAAACCTCTTATTAATTAATTTTAATGAGTTATCCTTAACTATGATCTAAAAGCCCTTAAATTAAGTAAGGGCTTTTTTATAAATAATAATTCAATAGATTTAACTCTTACTTATTGCAACCGCTCTACTTTAATACAATTGTCATTTCACACGCTTGACGACAACAAAAGCGAATACTATCCTTTGCGAGCTGGCCTACATTGCCAGTCGGTTTTAGCAGACTGTTTTCATCTAGATCATCAAAAAAGTAATTTTTTGGTGGTGAACTCGTTCGTCTCCCTTCGTAGCGGTAGGACGGAGGAGGGACGCCTTCGGGCGTGCCAGTTCCTAGATGACTGGTCTGCTAACCCTTCTTCGTTCTGCCACCACAATCATTTAGCAGTGATCTGGTAGAACTTCTATTTCATCTAGGAGTCCGCTATGCGTTCTAATTCATCTTATTTATTGGCATTTGCCAAAATCTCTCTATTTATACCGTTTAAATGCTCTCTAAATCGGTTTAATCGACTCTAGGTTTTCTACACCTTAAGAATCGTTACGACTTAAAAATCATAGCAACAATAAACCTGAGATAGGCGAGCACACCTTTATTGTGCCGCTTTTGCATGCCTGTTTTTAGCACTCATTTTAAGAGTGACGGCATTTCTATCTCTTTTACATACAACAAAAAATTATTTTAAAGGGTACAACTATGTCACCTTTAGTACTTTCTACACGTGCTTTAAAAGTTGTGAATAAAGCAATTGATTTATTTCACCATCACGGATTCCATTTAGTAGGTGTCGACAGAATTATCAAAGAGTCTGAAATTACAAAAATGACGTTTTATCATTACTTTCAGTCCAAAGCGCGGTTTATTGAAATCTGCCTACTTGTGCAAAAACAACGGCTTCAAGACAAAGTCGTCGCAACGGTGGAATATGACCAAGACTCAAATGTGAGAGACAAACTCAAAACACTATATGACTTACATACAGACTTAGAAGGGCCGTATTACCTGTTATTTAAAGCCATTTTTGAAACTAAAAATAATTACCCAAACGCTTATCAAACTGCAGTGAGATATAGAATGTGGCTCACTAATGAAATCTATAGTCAGCTTAGATTTATAAAATCGGGTGTTTCATTTCACGATGCCAAATTACTTTTACATATAATTGAAGGAACCATTATTCAAAGGCTCAGCGATAACCATATAGATGAGCGGGATAAACAATTCACATATTTTATAGCGATGTTTTCGTAGAAATCTTCAAAAAATAAAAGCCCGTAATAGGGCTTTTATTTGATAGGGCGGGTTAAAACTTAAGTTTTTTAAGACCACGGCTCACGCCATTTTCTAAGGCCGCTTTGATAATCGGGCCAATAAAAGGAACGCGACCTTTAAAGCTAATCGTGTAATTCAAACGAGTTCGGTTATTTCCCAAGTCAGTAAATTGCATCACACCGCGATGCGCCTTAATTGGGCTAATCCCACTTGTGATCGCGTACTCGATCAGTTCATTTTCTTTATAGACTAAATTTGTTTCAACAAATGAAGGTGTAAACGGAATAGACATCTTGCGGGCAGAGCCAACACCGTTACGTGCATCCTTGCCATTACTAATACGAGTGACTTTAGCAGGAGCAAAAAGTTTGCTTAGGTTTTCATGTTCACTCAAGGCTGCAAAGACTTTGTCTATAGGTGCATCAAATTCTTGTACGATGTTGATTTTTTGAGTTTTTAACATCTTGTTCCCTCTAAAGTAAATTTGACATGAGTAATTGTCAGAATTTGGATATTAGCACGCTTTTTAATAGTGTGGAATTTTTGTTCAGTTACTTTTAAATGCACAATTTTGAGTGCAGTTTTTTATTTTTGAACTCAAATCGCACCTAAACGGCTCAAGTTTAGTATTACTTTTAATCAAAATCGTAATACTAAGCTGGCATGTCCTTTGCATAGTCATAAACAATCAAAAGTGATCTAGGGTTCCGATACTTTACGTATGACTGGACCGAGAGTTCACGGTTCCTAGCGAACTACACGGAGGGATAAAAGCCCGGGAGGAAGTCTAAAACTATCCGACAGGAGTAGCTATGAACACTGCAAGTTATCATAACAATCAGGCAATTTGGACCGAACTTTTACCCGGAGGACATCACTGGTCGGGTCGTATCCAAAAGGGAACTATTCTTAGATTTACATCGCTTGGCGCTCAGGCAAATGTTTCTTTGTTTTGTGTAAATGCTGCCGATGTGCTTGAACGTTTCAACATGCCCGACAGTTTAAAAGGGCAACACACTGCCTATTTAAAAGCTTCCAACGTATTGTACTCAGACCTTGGTCGAGTCATGGCTTCCATTGTTCATGATGATCATGGTTGGAATGATGCACTTTGTGGCCCAAGTCGACCAGAACAAATTGAAAAGCAATTTGGAACGCGCACATTTCAAGATGCCCGCAATGATATGTACCAAAACGGCTTAGACAGCTTACTCATTGAAATGTGTAAATACGGGCTTGCTAGCCAAGACCTGAGTGCCGCGGTTAACCTATTTTCTAAAGTTGTACCAGATGAAAGCGGCGCTTTGTCTTATGTCAGTTCTGACAACACCAATCAAAGCATTGAACTGCGCTTTGAAATGGACTGCTTGCTATTTTTATCTGCTGCACCTCATGGTTTAGACACCAGCCCAAGCTATCAACCTGCCGATATTCAACTCAGTTTATTTAAAGCCAACTCTCTAACAGACAGCGATATTTGTCGTGATGCATGTTCGCAAAATCAGCGTGCGTTCCAAAACACAGCCCGCTACTACGCACTTAGCAATATTTAAATCAGGAGAAGCATCATGACAGTTTTACAATCATTTGAAAAAGCAGTTTTAAATGAAGTTTGTCCTGCGGGTGAAGCGTGGATGTGCGAGGTTAAAAAGGGCCAATATTTTCGAATTATTGACCTTGAGGGAAACCAAGCGGTCGATACTTTGTTTATGAGTGCCGAAAACCCAACTGAGCGTTATAGCGCAATGGATACCTTGGCCATCAACCAACAGATTTATTTAGAAAAAGGCACCAAGCTCTATAGTAACTTGGGTCGACCTATTGCCGTTATTTATGATGATAACTGCGGTCGCCATGACACCATTGGCGGTGCCTGTTCATGTGAGAGTAATACGGTTCGCTATGCACATGAAACGTACCCTATGCATAGTTGCCGTAACAACTTTATGTATGCCTTGGCAAAACACCCGATTGCAAAAAAGCATGACTTAAATGTCCGTCATATTGGCCCAAACATTAACTTTTTTATGAATGTGCCTGTGACACCAGACGGTCAGCTAAAATTTGATGATGGAATTTCAGGGCCGGGGAAATACGTCGAAGTTCGGGCGGAAATGGATTTAATTGTTTTAATTTCAAATTGCCCCCAGCTGAATAACCCATGTAATGCCTACAACCCAACCAAAATTCAACTGGTTGTCCGTGAAGCGGAAGGGGTGTAAGCATGTTTAAAAAAGTTCTGATTGCTAACCGCGGTGCTATTGCCTGTCGCGTCATTCGCACCCTTAAAAAACTCGGGATCGTTTCGGTTGCGGTTTATTCCGAAGCCGACCGTGATTCTTTACACGTAACTTTGGCCGATGAAGCTTTCCTAATTGGCCCTGCGCCTGCGCATCAAAGTTATTTAAATATTGAAAAAATCCTTGAGGTTGCAAAACAGTCGGGAGCAGAAGCCATTCACCCCGGTTATGGTTTTTTGTCTGAAAATGCCGAGTTTTGTGATTTGTGCGAAAGCCAAGGTATTGCTTTTATTGGGCCAACTTCAAGCCAAATGCTCGATTTTGGTTTAAAACATACCGCGCGTGAGCTGGCTATTAAAAGCAATGTACCTTTACTTCCGGGTAGCTCATTACTTGCGGATGAAGCCGACGCCTTGACCGAAGCTGCTCGTATTGGCTATCCAGTCATGCTGAAAAGTACCGCGGGTGGCGGTGGTATTGGCATGCGTCTGGTCTGGAATGAAACTGAATTAAAAGATGCCTACCAAACCGTATCTTATTTAGCGCAGGTCAATTTTAAAGATGCAGGTTTGTATTTAGAAAAATTTGTACAGCATGCACGCCATATCGAAGTTCAAATTTTTGGTGATGGGAAAGGGCAAGTTTTAGCGTTGGGTGAGCGCGATTGTTCGGTGCAACGCCGTAATCAAAAGGTGATTGAAGAAACACCTGCACCACACTTAAATGAACAGCAACGCGACTATCTTCAAAAAGTTGCGATTCAACTCATGCAATCGGTGAACTACCGCTCGGCAGGCACGGTTGAGTTTGTTATGGACACCGAAACTCAAGAATTTTATTTCTTGGAGGTCAACACTCGTTTGCAAGTCGAGCACGGTGTGACCGAGCAAGTGTTTGGTGTCGACTTAGTTGAGTGGATGGTTACTTTGGCAAGCGGTGACTGGTCAGCACCCACTGAACTGTTAGAGCCAACAGGACATTCCATTCAAGTTCGTCTTTATGCGGAAGACCCAATTAAACAGTTCCAACCCAGTGCAGGTCTACTCACGCATGTTAAATTTGACCCGCAAGCACGAGTCGAAACATGGGTAGAAACAGGTTCAACGGTGTCGTCTTTTTATGACCCAATGATTGCCAAAATCATTGTAACTGCTGCAACACGGGACCAAGCCATACAGGCAATGGGTGCTAGTCTTGCCAACACGCAAGTGGCGGGTATCGAAACCAATTTGGAATATTTACAAAACATTATTGCTTGTGATGTATTTGCTTTTGGTACTCAAACCACTCGTTTTTTAAATACGTTTGAATGGAAAACTCAAAAAATTGAGGTGTTGCAAGCTGGTATTCAAACTGCCATTCAGGACGTAACGGGTCGATTAGGTTATTGGGATGTTGGTGTGCCGCCATCAGGTGCTATCGATCCACTCAGTTTAACGGTGGCAAACCTGCTTTTAGCCAATGAGCCAAATACCGCAGGGCTTGAATGCACCTTGCAAGGGCCAACTTTAAAGTTTCACTGCGATAGCCAAATTGTGATTACGGGCGGTGATATGCCTTCAAAACTTGATGGTGAACTTGTACCGATGTGGCAAACCGTCAATGTAAAAAAAGGTCAAATTTTAAAATGTGGGCTTATACGTTCTGGTTGCCGCAGCTATATTGGTGTTAAAGGTGGATTTGATGTTCCTGACTATTTAGGGTCACAGGCGACTTTCACTTTGGGGCAGTTTGGTGGGCATGCAGGCCGTAATTTATTAATTGGCGATATGCTGCCGATTACTGAATATTCCGCTCAATCGACCACAGCTCTAGCTCAAGAACAAATTCCTAGCTTTACCCAAAACTGGGAAATTGCCGTGATGTATGGCCCACATGGCGCACCAGATTTTTTCACCAAGCAAGATATTGATACGTTCTTTGCCAATGAGTTTGAAATTCACTATAACTCAAGCCGTACAGGCATTCGTTTAATTGGACCAAAACCTGAGTGGGCACGTGAAGACGGTGGTGAGGCAGGCTTACATCCTTCCAATATTCACGACAATGCTTATGCCATTGGTGCAATTGATTTTACGGGCGATATGCCAATTATTTTGGGGCCGGATGGTCCAAGCTTAGGTGGCTTTGTTTGCCCTGCGGTAGTGATTCATTCTGAGCTTTGGAAAATTGGGCAGCTTAAAGCAGGTGATAAAGTCAAATTTGTGCCTGTGAGTTACGCGCAAGCAAAAGCACTCGACCAAAAATATCATCAAAGCTTAACCACGGCTGATACGACTCAGATCGATTTTAATCCAATCATTCAAGCAGAACCCGACACTTTAAAAGATGCCCTTTTAGCCACTTTAGACGGTGAAGATGATTTACCAAGCGTGACCTATCGACCAGCAGGAAATAGCTATTTACTGGTGGAATATGGCGAGTTAGTACTCGACCTAAATTTACGCTTCCGTATTCATGCGCTCATGCAGTGGGTCAAAGATCAAAACATTCAGGGCATTATCGACTTAACACCGGGCATCCGTTCACTACAAATTCATTTTGATTCAATCCAGCTCGATCAACTAGAGCTTTTACAGAAACTTCAACAAGCCGAAGCCGAGTTGCCCGATATTCAAAATATGCAGGTGCCTTCACGGACTGTCTATTTGCCTTTGGCTTGGGAAGATTCACAAACTCAACTTGCCACCGAACGCTACACACAAATTGTTCGTCCAGATGCGCCTTGGTGTCCAGATAACGTCGAGTTTATTCGCCGTATTAATGGTTTAGCTTCCAAGCAAGCAGTTAAAGATGTGGTTTATAGTGCAAACTATTTAGTGATGGGTTTAGGCGATGTGTATTTAGGGGCACCTGTTGCAACACCGCTCGATCCACGCCAACGTTTAGTCACCACAAAATATAACCCTGCGCGAACTTGGACACCTGAAAATGCGGTCGGCATTGGCGGTGCTTATATGTGTGTATACGGCATGGAAGGGCCGGGTGGTTACCAGTTTGTTGGTCGTACCACTCAAATGTGGAGTCGTTACCGTAAAAATGCCGACTTCGAAGAAGGTAAACCATGGTTACTGCGCTTTTTTGACCAAGTTAAGTTTTATGAAGTTTCTGAGGCTGAACTTCTGCAAATGCGTGAAGACTTTAAGGCGGGCCGTCTACAACTTCGTATTGAAGATGGTGTACTCAACTTAAAAGAATACAACGAGTTTTTAAAGACGCATCAAGACAGCATTCAAGCCTTTAAAGACACACAACAAGCTAACTTTGAGGCTGAGCGTCGCCGTTGGCATGAAGCAGGTTTGCAAGAGTATATTTCTGAAAGCCTAGATGCGGTAGATGAAGGGGAAACCGTGGTTATTCCTGAAGGCGGCTGTGCAGTCGAATCACATATGCCGGGGTCAATCTGGAAAATCGAATGTGCATCGGGAGATATTGTTGAAGAAGGTGCAACCCTTGCGGTGATTGAGGCAATGAAAATTGAAATTCCAATTATTGCGCCGGAACGCATGAAGGTAGAAACCATTACCATTGAAAAAGGGCAAACCGTAAAAACTGGGCAAGTGCTATTTACTTTGGCACCTGTGGCCTAAATTAAAAAGAGAGCATCGATATTGATGCTCTCTTTTTATTATGCTTCGGTCAAATGCTTTAATACTTTATGACCATGTTCAACGGCTTCTAATTTAATTTTCGACTCTGGATTACCTGATAAAGGCGAAACGTCATAAAGCAAGTAGGTGGCGCTTAACTGCATTTGTGTATATTGAATTGAATATTGAACCGCTTTTAAAAAACTATCCGCTAAGTTTTCTCGGTCATTTACCATATCGGCTTCTTTTTGCCCGACTGTCATACTAATAATGACTTTTTTATCTTTTAATTTATCGCCTTGAGAGCCATAAGCAAACTGATAAGTAAAAACTTCATCAAACCATAATTTCAAAATTGCCGGCACATTAAACCAGAACATTGGATATTGTAGGATGATCGTGTCGTGGCGTAACAACGCTTCTTGTTCAGCGCTGACGTCAATTTTATAGTCTGGATAAAGCTGGAAAATATCTCGCACTTCAAGGTCTGGATAGGTTTTTATAAGCTCATTCACTATCGTTTTATTTGCAATTGATTGAGTGTAGTAGGGATGGGCCAAAATAAGTAAAGCCATAATAATGCCTTGTAGCTATAAAAATCATAGTCACTATAATTTTTATAGTATGGGTGTACAATAACTATCAAAGTTGATAGGTGGCGTTAAAAATGGCAAATACTGAAAATAAATGTGAAATCACCATGAATGGAAAAACGTATCCATGTCATATCAGTATGGCTATGGATTTGGTGGGTGGAAAATGGAAAGGCGTTATTTTGTATTATTTAAAAGATGGGCCAAAACGTTTTAATCAAATCAATCAATTAATGCCAACCATCACAGAAATGACCTTAAGCCTTCAACTTAAACAATTAGAGCAAAGTGGCTTAATATCTCGAACCGTTTATGGTGAAAAAGCACCGATTAAAGTGGTCTATGAAATGACTGAATTAGGCCAGTCTTTTAAGCCTGTATTAGAGTCTTTATCGGTATGGGCGCATACGATGATTAATCAGTCATAAGATTAAAATTAAATATTAGCCCTATCCCTGTGCATGGGGCTTTTTTTTGCCCAAAAAACACTCATAAATTTCTGCCAAGCCTATCAAAACCACGCTTTAAAACTGGCACATTTTCTGCATCTCATATTAGTAATACAAAAAATGAATTTGGTAATACCAAACTAGAGGTGCGATATGAATGATGTAAAACCCGTGGCTCAACCAAAACAAACTGTAAAAGCCTTTTTAGTCGAATTACTCAGCGTACGTGCAGGCGTATATATCAAGCAAAACAATCAGCCGCCTAAAACAAAAGGATAAGACTGTGGCAAAACAAAAGCTTGCTCGAATCAGTATTACCGTACCTGAAACGACACTTAACGCACTCGATCAAAAAATTGTCGAGCAGAACTATGAAAGTCGCTCGCAAGCCATAGTCGACATGATTAATAAACACCTAATTGCAGAGCAGGCGCAGGCCAATGAAGTCATGGTGGGCACCTTGACGCTACTTTATGACGCAAGCCAAATGACCTTGCGTAATCAATTGGTCGATTTACAGCAACAGTTTTTAGCACAGGTGATTAGCTCACTTCATATCCAGCTCGACCAACAAAAGATATTGCAAGTCATGTTAATGCAGGGCGCGAGTTCTGAGCTTAGACAAATTAGCCAGCAATTTATTGTGCTTAAAGGGGTAATCAAAGGGCATTTAGAACTGATGGATGCCGTCATGCCGCCGATACAGCAAAATGACTAAATGAGGAGTAGCGTGTTGAAAAATTTATGGACCATTCAAGACTGGAAAACCGCATATCAAAACGGGCAAATCCATCTTAAAGATTTGGTTGGTTATGTTGCAGAAATTAAAAATGATGACCATGCATGGATTGAAATTGCCTCCGTTGAGCAGATTCAATCACAAATTGATGCTTTAAAAGATCAGAACATTGCTGATTTACCTCTGTACGGAGTTCCATTTGCAGTTAAAGACAACATTGATGTCGCTGGTTTTCACACGACTGCTGCTTGTAAAGAGGTTCAATATTTGGCTAAGCAAGATTCCACTGTAGTTGCCAAGTTGAAAAAAGCAGGGGCGATTGTGGTGGGCAAAACCAACTTAGATCAGTTTGCGACTGGACTGGTTGGCATTCGCTCTCCATATGGCGCAGTAAAAAATAGTTTTAACCCCGAATATATTAGCGGTGGTTCAAGCTCAGGCTCATCGGTGGTGGTTGCTAACGGTATTGTGCCTTTTAGTTTGGGGACTGATACAGCGGGCTCAGGGCGTGTACCTGCTGGTCATAACAATATTGTGGGCCTTA
Organism: Acinetobacter nosocomialis; assembly: GCA_025736915.1. Taxonomy (GTDB): domain Bacteria; phylum Pseudomonadota; class Gammaproteobacteria; order Pseudomonadales; family Moraxellaceae; genus Acinetobacter; species Acinetobacter nosocomialis_A. The sequence continues at coordinate 3,393,071 of CP107049.1, forward strand.
AACCGACGAAAGGCTGGTTCTCTACCACAGGTTTAATTCCTGCCTGTCGGACTATTGATGTCATTTCTATTTTTTCACTGCATATTGATGATGCGTGGACCGTTGCCAACTTAATGCAGGGCTATGATGAAACAGATGAATATTCACGAGTACATCCAGCCAATGTACCAACTCAGTTTTCTAAACGAAAAATTGCCATTCCTGCCCAGCTTGAGTTTTATGGTGATTTTGAATCTGAAAAAGCCTTTTTAATTGCAATTGAGCGTGTAAAAAAGCTGGGCTATGAAGTTGAGAGTATAGATTTCAGCGCGTTTAATGAGCTTGCTGCTGCACTGTATAACGATGCTTGGGTAGCGGAAAGAACAGTCGCCGTTGAACGCATGACAACACGTGAAAACGCTCATCCAGTCATTGCTCAAATTATTGCGCAGGCAGATAAATTCAAAGCAACAGATGCACTTCAAGCTGAATATAACCGCGCCGTTCTGGCTCGAAAAATTAATTTGGCGTTACAGCCTTTTGATACATTGATGGTCCCAACAGCACCAACCATTTACACCATTGCCGAAGTTGAAGCCGACCCGTTGACTAAAAATGCACACATGGGGGCCTATACCAACTTTGTCAATTTTGCCGATCTTTCAGCTTTAGCCTTACCTAATGTACTCCGTGAGGATGGTCTACCAAGCGGCGTAACCTTTATTGCACCAGCTTGGCACGATCAGGCACTCGCCAATTTTGCACAACTCTGGCAAACCGAAACACCGCTGAGTTTAGGTAAATCAACTCAACATTATCAAAAAAGTATAAACATCCACTCGAATCATTCAGTACAGCTAGCTGTCGTCGGAGCACACTTAACAGGTATGCCGCTTAATTTTCAGCTGACTAGCCGTAATGCCACTTTGCTTAAGAAAACTCAGACCGCAGACACTTATAAACTTTTTGCCTTAAAAAATACCACGCCACCAAAGCCGGGGCTGCAATGCGATGCAGCAGGTACTTCAATTGAAGTTGAAGTGTGGGATGTTCCTTTAGCAAATTTTGGAGCCATTGTGGCTGAAGTACCTGCACCTCTTGGCATTGGGAACCTGAAATTAAAAGATGGCACATGGGTCAAAGGCTTTATTTGCGAAGCGTATGCCATTCAAGATGCAACCGATATTAGCTATTTTGGAGGCTGGCGAGCCTATATACAGTCACTCAATCAAACCGCTCAAAGTGTTGTTAGTAAAAATGTTGGGGAAGTTTCTATATGATTAAAAAAGCGTTTTTATCCGTATCTATTTTATCGGCAGTTGTATTGGGTGGTTGTGACAATACCGCTAAAGTGCCTGAGGCTAAACAAGACGCTCAGGCATCTACAAATACAAAACCAATTACCATTGGATATAGTGATTGGCCGGGTTGGGTGGCTTGGCAAGTGGCTATTGAAAAAGGCTGGTTAAAAGAAGCAGGGTTAAATGTAGAGTTTAAGTGGTTTGATTATTCGGCTTCGCTTTCAGCCTTTTCCGCAAATCAGCTCGATGCTGTGTTGGTCACCAATGGCGATAACTTGGTAACAGCTTCAGGCGGTACGCAAGGTATGATGATCATGGCAACGGATTATTCTGCGGGCAATGATGTCATCATTGCAAAAGAGGGTACTAATACCATTCAAGACTTAAAAGGAAAATCAATCGGTGTCGAAAAAGGCTTGGTTGATCATCTTTTACTAGCGACAGCTTTAACCGACCATAACATTAAAGCGAATGAGGTAAAGCTGGTAAATTCAGCGACGAATCAATTACCTCAAGTGTTTAATAGCCCCGATATTTCTGCGATTGCTGTTTGGCAACCTGTTGCAGGTCAGGCACTAAAAGCAGTGGCAGGCTCTAAAATTATTTATACTTCTAAAGACAAACCAGGTTTAATTTATGACACCTTGACCGTCAACATGAGCCATTTAACTGCTTATCAAGAAGAATGGAAAAAAGTCATTCAGGTGTGGGACAAAACAGTTAAATATATTAATGACCCTGCAACCCATGCCGATGCGGTTAAAATTATGGCAAACCGTTCAGGGGTTGATCCAAAGCAATATGAGTTGATGGTCAGCGGTACGCATTTATTAGATATCAATGCCAATAAAAAAGTATTTACTAAATCTCAAGGCTTTGACTCGATTTATGGCTCTAGCTATCACGTCAATAAATTTAATGTCGAAAATGGTATTTATAAAACTGAACAAAATGTAGATGGGCTGATTTATCCAACACTCATAGAACAGCTCAAATAAGCCAAATAAATAAAAAGCCCAAGTTGAACTTGGGCTTTTTAATGTCTTTCTTATTTTTCTGAACTGACCTGAGTCATACGAGGAATTTTTGGTAAGTCTTGTAAAGCAGGGTCGAGTTCATCTTCTTCGGCGTGAACTAAATAATCTACCCGTGAACGAAGCTGTTTAAACTCATGGGTGCTCATTAAGTCGAGTGAGCGTGGACGCGGCAAATTAACTTCAATAATTTCCTTAATTTCACCCGGATTGGCTTTGAGTGCCACAATTCGGTCTGCCAGTAAAATAGCTTCATCCATGTCATGGGTCACAAAAATAATAGTGATATCAATGTTTTGCCATAAATCCATCAAGTGCTTTTGCATTTTTTGACGGGTGTGTGGGTCGAGTGCACCAAAAGGTTCATCCATGAGTAAAATTTTAGGTTGATTAACCAGTGCTCTAGCAATCGCAACGCGCTGTTTCATGCCGCCAGAAAGTTGGTGTGGATACTGATTTTCATATTTTTCCAAACCAATAATATTAATCCATTCACGTGCTTGAGCTTCGGCTGTCATTTGACTAGCGCCGCGCATTTGCGGACCAAACATCACGTTTTCTTTTACAGTTTTCCACGGAAAAAGGGTATAGCCCTGAAACACCATGCCACGTTCAGGGCATGGTCCTGTAATGCATTCGCCGTCTACTAAAACTTCTCCACTATGGTACGGGTCTAAACCCGCAATAACACGGCTTAGAGTCGATTTGCCGCAGCCAGAAGGACCAATCACACAAATAAATTCTCTTTTGTGAATTTTTAAATCGAGCTTATTTAAAACAGTGCGTTCGCTGTGACCATGCTTAAACACTTGGCTCAGTTGTTTAGCTTCCAAAATCACAGGACGTTCATAAATTTTTTGAAAGTATTCATGCGCGTTAAATGTTGAATCGTTCATTATTTTGCTCCTACTTTCCAAGTAAACATCCGCTCACCTAACTTCATTAATAGCCAATCACAGACCAGACCAATCACCCCAATAATCAAAATAGCCGCATAGACATTGTCAAAGTTTTGATAGCGAGCCTGTTGGGTAATAAACCACGTAATACCCGAGGTCGTACCAATCAACTCTGAAACAATTAAGTAGGTCCAAGCCCAGCCGAGTAACACACGTAAATCACGGTAAATATCAGGTAAAGCTGCAGGAATCACCACATGAAATAAACTTTTGAGCTTATTGGTGCCAAGCGTATAGCCAGCTTCAATTAAGCTTCGATCTACCATTCGGGTGGTATTGGCAATAATTAGAATTTGCTGAAAAAGTGTACCAATCACAATAATGGCAATTTTAGGTGCGTCATTAATCCCTAAAATTGCTACTGCAAGTGCGCCAAAGGCGGGAGCTGGTAAGTAACGGAAAAACTCGACAAAAGGTTCTGTTAACAGTGATATTCGCTTAGAAAAACCGCACAAAATACCCAGTGGAATCCCAATCAGTGAAGAGATAAAAAAGGCTGAAAAAACCAGTTTAATACTGTGCCATAAACTTTGATGAAACCACGGCGAATCAGGTTGTTCTGGTGGTGTGGTAAATGCGGTGACCAAAGCCTTAGCGACTGCATGGGGAGCGGGTAAATAAATCGGATTGACCAAAAGACCTTGTGGTGGTGCAGAATTTCGATTGACTGCATTTTGTGCTTCGAGATAGAACACATTTTTATCAACGCGACTGCCTACTTGTAAGTAAGGAACACTGCCTGAACTTGTGATTTGTACTTGAGGATGCCAAACAAAAGGTAAGTAACTGATTGCGCACCAAAGACATATTGGAATCACGAAAGAACAAATACTGAGAATCAGCTTGTTCTTTCGCGTAAATTCCTTTGCAACATAACCCATATCGAGAGCTCCCCATTTTGATCAGTATTACGATTTTCATAAAACGTAATATTGTTAAGCAAAATAGGTGCCATCTTTAAGGTGCTTTAGATGAGTTAAGAAGATGAGGGAACTAAAGTTTCATGTAAATAAACCCAATAATATTTTTCGCCGTCTACTTTAATGCAGGCCGTCGAAGTGCGTAATGTTTCGGTTTCATCAGTTTGCTGATGTTCCTGATATTGCACCCAACAATAATTTTCAAATTCGTATAAAGCTGTACTCTTAAGAATGTCGATTTTTAAAGAAGGTTTCTTCCCAATATTTTGGTTAAATAAACTATGCACTTCGGCGAAACCAATGCTGTGACCTTGAACTGTTACCATCTTAAAATTCTGATCAAAGCTATCTAAAAGTGGGCTCAGTCTTTGCTCTGCATTTTTTCCTGTAAATACATTTTCTATTAAAACATGTAGGTCAATGACACTTTGAATGGCTTGATCCATTTGTTTAGACATGGGTTTTTTCCTTTAAAACGGGAATGAGTGAAAGTAAGCAGAGCAAAGCTGCAATTAAAAAAGTATGTTGATAGCGAAGCAGATCGCTTGAGCCAGACATCAAGTTATATATCGAAATGAGAACAACAGTACCGACACTGAATGAAACTTGTCGATTAATATTCCAGAGCACACTTCCTTGTAATAAATCTTGGCCTGAAAAATCAATCAGTGAACTAATTTGGGCAATGTTGGCACTTAGACCACCACCCATACCCATTAATAAATAAGCAACAACTAAAAAGCTGATTGGACTAGTGCTTGAAATACAAAACAAAAGAAATATGCCAAAGCTATGTAGGGTTATTCCAATAATAAGAAGAGACTTTTTACCTAACCGTTGATAGAGCAGGCCGCCACTAATCATGGCTGTGAGTGCCCCAGTTGCATAGAGCAACATGAATAAACCAGTTTGTTTTGCATTAAAGCCAAAGTTAAGCTGTAAATTAAAAATATTGAGTAAATTAACGCCAGTAAAAATACCCGGAACAGCGTAATAGACAATAAATGCATTACGTAAATTTTTATTTTTTAATAACTGAAGATTAAGAACAGGATGGGAAATTTTTTTCGCATGTCGAATATAAAAAATAAGCATTTCGACTGAAATTAGAAAACTCGTTAGAGCGAATGAGGCGTTATGGTAATCACTATAAAATGAAAAGGAGAGTAATAAAGATAACAGACTTATATTAAAAATAACCAAGCCTTTTATGTCTGGTTTTTCACTCGATACATTCTCTGTTTTTTTAATCCATAACCATGCCAGAGCTGCTGCCAGTAAAGAAAAAGGAAGGTTAGATAAGAATACCCATCTCCAATTTAATGAATCAATAATTACGCCACCGATGGCAGGTGAAAAAGCTGGCGCAATCAAAGCAATTGCCATAATCATGGTAGAAATGCGTTGGCGTTCTTGGTTTGGGAATAATGCATATACAAGAGCTTGCCCGACTGGAATTAATAAACCTCCAGCTACACCTTGAATAAATCGCCAAAAAATTAAACTATAAATCGATTCGCTAAAGCCAATAAAGCAAATGCTTATCGAGAATAACAACATTGAATAACATAATAACTTTTGGTTCCCCAGTTTGGTGGCTAACCATAAACTCATGGGCATAATTAAAATGAGGCCGAGAATATAAGCATTTGTTACCCAAGCGACCATGGATTGGCTAACTGAAAATGACGATGCAATATTAGGTAATGCAATTGCAGACATAAAAATGTTGATGCAATCAATAAAGAACCCAAGTAAAAACACTGTCGCTATTTTATATCGATAAGACATACCTACCTCCGTGCAGGCAGGGTAAGATCCAGCTCTTTTATTGTCGATGCAAGCGAAGTAAAATCATTGTTTGATAATTTTAAACAATTGGCTTAATTGTGCAAAAAAACCTCAAGCAAATTACCAGTTTTTTACAGGTCGTTGATTCCGGCTCTTTTACCAAGGCGGCTGAAATTTTAGGCTTAAGCCGATCAATGGTGAGTATTGATATAAAACAATTAGAAAAGCAGCTCAATACAAGCCTATTAATTCGCAACACCCGTAATATTGCATTAACTGAAATTGGTCAGCATTTTTATGAGGATTTTAAACAAATCCAACTTCAGATTGATGAGGCATTTGAACGAAGCCAACACTTAGGTACAAGCATTACAGGCACTTTACGGTTTTCGTCTACCAATGAGTTTGGCCAACGTTTCATTTTGCCTTTACTTCCTGAGTTTTGTCGGCTTTACCCAGATTTACGTTTACAGTATTCGTTTAATTCATCTCTCGATGATTTAGTGACTGAAAAATTAGATCTGGTTATTCGACTAGGAAATTTAAAAAACTCATCTCTAAAAACTCGAAAAATCGGAGAATATCCAATTTATCTTGTGGCTACTCCGCAGTTTATAAAAGACCATCCTATAGAAAATATATCTGATTTAGCGAATGTTCCTTGGATCGGCCACACTTTATTAAATTGGCAAGATTCACAATATATTTTGCGAAACAATTTAGGGGAGCAATATTCATTACCTTTTATTCGAAGTCAGTATGAATCAAACTCGGTGACTGCAATTCATCAAATGACTCTTTCATCTTTAGGTGTAGCGATTTGTCCTGCATGGTTAGTTGATGAAGATATTCAAAACAATCGCCTAATTCGGTTATTTCCTGATTTTTCATTACCGTTACAAAGTATTCAATTACTTTATCCTCATACCTCTAGTTTGCCTGCCAAAACACGAGCCTTGATAGACTTTTTGGTGAGCCGTCTTTCTTTTAGTTAAACTAAAATTTTTGTAAACCATGGAAGATAAATAGTTTTAAATGAATAGACAATTCTGTCTTTTTTTCATAAAATACTCATGATTTAAAATGGTTAATACCAAAAGTATTTTTAGTACAGCTAAGATTTCTAATGAATGGAATCCAAAAGTAGTGGAGCATTGCAATTGAAGGATTATTTAAATCAAGAAATACATTTGTAATTAGATAATCAACAAAGGAACTTGAACAAGGTGACAGCCTAAGAGGATTTAAAAGGTAAGAAGAGTGTTTGATGGAAAAGGAGGGAGTACATTGGTTCCTCTACTGGTATTAATTTATGAAACTTACCGATTTTTATAATTTTTAGCTTCTCTTCCTATATCACGCATACTGCTAACTTCTCTAAGTTTGTAGATCGATAAGATTTAGGAAAAGTTATTTAAAGCCTATCAAGACTTTATGTTAAGAGTTTGAAAATCTATTAATGTTGCTTAAAAAATAAATATTATTAAGCTTTCTGCCTAAGAATTAGAATAATTGACTAAAAGTGTTTTAGGAAAAATAGGTTAATCATTTTTGAAATCTCAAAAATCAATTTAGCTCTTATAAGTATAGATTAACTTTAGAAAATTTTAAGCTATGAAAAAATGTATAGCTATAGTCATTAGCTAGAAATAATTTTCTACCTTAACTTTCATACCTGTATTGAAAACTGTCTAGAAAAATTCTTCTATAAGAGAATGAATTGTAGTAATTAGAGCTTTGTTTAAAATAAATAGACAGATTAGTCTTGACAAATTTATTAGCTTTATGTATGGGGTGGTTTGTGTTAAGTCAACTTGAGTTGTTACTAACCAAATAGAATTAACTTTAATGTCATCTAGGATTAATTATTCTTAAGAAATTGTTTCATAAGATATAAGAAGCTATATTTAAAATAAATTTGTTTAAATTTTATTTTTCATAAAAAGTGTTATATATCAACATGTTATTTTTATTTACAAAAAATAACATTATTATTTTTTTGTTAGAAAAACTTTATTAAGCTATATTTTATAAGCATCTAAACTATTTACTTTTAGTTTAGTTTGATATGAATTTTATATAAAATATGTTTAATTATATGATAAACTGCGTTCAAATTTTTTGAATATAAGGTTTAAGCCTGATTTTTTGATATTTATAAAATGTTAATTTTTCAGTAAAACCTTGATTAAATAAGAAGATAGAGGAATGAAAGTTGTGTTAAAGCAAAGTGTTTTGATACTTTTTTTAATTGGTAACTATGTTGGTTTATCTTGTGCACAAGCTGCAGAATTAGAACCTATAAAACTAAAGAAAAGCTGTATTAAGAAAAACCCTATAATTGAAGGTCAAACTGATCCTGAGTTGTTAAGTCTTTTTAAACAAGTATGCGATACAGATAATTCTACTCAAAAGAATGATTTATTAGCTAAAGCAGCGATGCGTTTTTATCAGACTAACCAGCCAGTTAAAGCATTAAATTTAGCTAGTCAATTACAGAGTCAAAACGTTCGTGGTTCATTATTAACAGATGTATTGTTTTTATCTGGCGTAAGCATTGCAAATAACTCTTTGCAACAAATGCGTGGTCAGGAAATGCGATATTTAACGAATGACGTAACATATCCTCCTGCAAAGCAGTTAATTGAAAATATTCATACAGCAATGCCTGCACCTGATCCATCGAATTTCAAAGCGAGCTCTGAAGGTGGTTCGGCTGATAATGAAAAAAGAAGTTATAGAAAACAAAATGTAGTACGTAATCGAGTTTCTACTCCTCGAACGACAACTAAACATACAGTAACTCCAGTAAAAACACCTGCGGTTAAACCAAAAACAGCGCCTGTTGCGAGTGTTAGTAAATCAAAAAGTTCGCCTTTTGACCCTTTAACTAAATAATCTGGGATAGAACCTTATGGCTAAAAGAGAAAGCGTACAAAAGAAGCTTCAACGAATTCGACCTCCTCGTGTTCAGCTTACTTACGATGTTGAAATTGGTGATGCAAAAGAAGCAAAAGAACTCCCGTTTGTTGTTGGTGTAATGGGTGACTTTTCTGCAGCATCTGAGCTTGAACGTACAAAGTTAAAAGATAAAAAATTTATTAATGTAGATTTAGATAATATCGATGAAGTAATGGAGTCGTTGTCTCCAAGAGCTGCTTTTCAGGTAGATAATACGCTAACTGAAGAGGGTGGACGAATGGCCGTTGATTTAACATTTAAGTCAATGGAAGATTTTCGTCCAGAAAATGTTGTTCAGCAAGTTGATCCATTAAAGAAACTCGTTGAAGCGCGTGAACGTTTAACTGATTTAAGAAACAAAATTTCTAACAGTGAACGTTTAGAAGATTTGCTTGATGAAGTTCTTAAAAATACTGATCAGATCCGTAAATTAAGTGCGGAGGCTGACCATGAATAATACTCAATCAGCAGTGATGCCACTTATTGAAAATGAAGAAGTTAATCTTTTAGATTCGATTGTTGAGCAAAGTCGTATTGCACGAAATGACGAAGAACATTCCCGTGCTAAAAGTTTAATTGGTGAACTTGCTAAAGAAGTAATGGCTGGGACCATTACTGTTTCTGAAAATATGACTTTATCAATTGATAAGCGTATTGCAGAAATTGATGCACTGATTTCAAGTCAGTTAAGTCAGATTATGCACAATGAACAATTTCAAAAAATTGAGTCAACGTGGCGTGGTCTTTATTACTTCTGCCAAGAAACACCTTCAAATCCACTCATTAAAATTCGTATGTTAAATACGACAAAGAAAGAGTTGGTAAAAGATTTTCAGGGTGCTACAGATTTCGATCAAAGCACTTTATTTAAGAAAATTTATGAAGAAGAATACGGCTCTTTTGGTGGCGCACCATACTCAGCATTAATTGGTGATTTTGAGTTTGACCGTACACCATCTGATATGTATTTGCTTGAACAAATTTCTCATGTTGCAGCAGCAGCGCATGCGCCATTTGTTTCAGCGGCTAGCCCAAGCATTTTAGGCCTTGAGTCATTTACAGATATTGATCGTCCTAGAGATGTTTCAAAAATCTTTGAAACGGCTGAATATGTACAATGGCGTTCATTCCGTGACAGTGAAGATTCACGTTATGTTGCATTGACTTTGCCGCATGTTCTAGGTCGTCTCCCATATCATCCAAAAGAAGGTACTGCGACAGAAGGCTTCAATTTTATTGAGGATGTTTCTGGTGAAAACCACAATGAATATTTGTGGATGAACGCAGCTTATGCTTTTGGTACTCGTTTAACAAATGCATTTGACATGCATGGTTGGTGTGCTGCTATTCGTGGTGTTGAAGGTGGTGGTTTAGTTGAAGGTTTACCAGTCCATACATTTAAAACACAAGATGGTGAAGTTGTATTTAAGTGTCCAACTGAAATCGCAATTACAGATCGCCGTGAGAAAGAGCTAAGCGATCTAGGCTTTATTCCGTTAGTACATTGTAAAAATACAGATTACGCAGCTTTCTTCGGCGCACAATCAACTCAAAAACCTAAAAAATATGACAATGATACTGCCAATGCAAACTCGGCTTTATCAAGTCAAATTCAGTACATCATGGCTGTTTCACGTATTGCACATTACTTAAAAGCAATGATGCGAGATAAAGTGGGTAGTTTTGCTTCTGCTGGCAATGTTGAAGCATTTTTAAATGAGTGGTTGTCACAGTATGTATTACTTGATGACGGTGCTTCTCAAGAAGCAAAAGCTCAATACCCATTACGTGAAGCGTCTGTAAAAGTTGTAGAAGATCCTGCTCAACCAGGTCACTACAAATCTGTGGTTTTCTTGCGACCACATTTCCAGCTGGATGAGTTGTCGGTTTCTTTACGACTTGTCACTGAGTTACCTCAGTCCTCAAATTAATCAAGGTCAGCTAAAGAATAACTTTAAATTAAAAATAGGAAAGTTCTAAATGAAAGATATATACGTTGAGTTTCGCGGTAAATACAAAGTTGATGGAGAATCTCGTGATTCTGAGCACAAAGGTTGGTTAGAAGTTAACTCTTGGTCTCATAACATTCGTCAACCTAAATCTGCTACTTCAAGTAGCGTAGGTGGCCATACTGCTGAACGTGTTGAACATTCTGACATGGTTTTCGTGAAAGACTTAGATGCTACTAGCCCTAAACTATGGGAAGCATGTTCAGCTGGTTATACATTTGATGAAGTACAAATCGACTTTTATCGTGCAAATGGCGATAAACGTATCAAGTACTTACAAATCAAATTGAAGCACGTTCTAGTTTCTAGCGTGACTCCAACTGTTAACGAAGAAGGCGTTCCTACAGAAGCATTTGGCTTGAAATATGCTGCTGTTGAGTGGACTTATAACCAACAAGATATTAACGGTACTGCTAAAGGTGCTGTTACTAAGAAATGGTCACTTTCTAATAATACAGCTTCTTACGCAGCTTAATTATTTAAGTGAATATTTGGTGGAGGCTGACATAAAGTTAGCCTCTGCTGTTTCTAAATATGCTTTGTTGTGAACTCGAATGAACTTAGATCGGCTTTATCCATACGGATTTCGTTCAACTTTATTTGATCGCTTAATTCCAGAAAGTGAAGATTATGCAAAAGGTCTTTCTATTCAGCAATTAAGAGAATCAGTCGCAAACGATTTAGAAGACTTGCTCAATAGTCGGGTAGCAAAGTTAGATCATGTAGTTGATGACTATCCGTTTGTAAAAAAATCGATACTTCAGTTCGGGATTATTGATTTTGTTGGGCTTTCTACAGCCAATCCTCTGGATCGGGATAAAATCTGTCAATCAATTGAGCAATCAATAGCAGCTCATGAACCTCGGCTAAGACAAATACGGGTAGAGATGTTGTTAGATGGACATAATATGGGCGCATTATGTTTAAGTATTCAGGCTTATCTAAATATTCATCCTCTATATGAACCTGTTGTATTTGATGCATTGTTAAAACCAACAACGCAGCAGTATGTAATTTCAGCGAGAACTTAAGCGTAGTGGGTGTGTTGTGATAGAAGAGCTTTTACCGTTTTATGAAAAACAATTACAAGAATTTGGTCAGCAATCTCGAGAATTTGCCCAAAAATATCCAAAAATTGCTCAGCGCTTATCTTTAAATCAAGAGCAAATTGATGACCCGCATATTGAACGTCTGATTCAGGCTTTTTCGCTGATTGCCGCTCGAATCGATAAAAAACTTACAGACAGTTATGATGTTTTTACTCGTTCTCTATTTGAGGTGATGTTTCCTCAATACTTGCGTCATTTTCCTGCTTGTTCAGTTGTTAGCTTTGAAGATATTAATAAAATTAAACAGCTTACAGAACCTCATCTTGTACCTGATCATACGGTTTTGAAATCTCGTAGTTTCAAAGGGGTACAATGTGAGTTTAATACAACTCAAGATGTTAAATTACTACCTATTCATTTAAGTGGTTTAGATTTTAAAACTACACCTAGTGCACATATGCACTTAAACCAAAATGCGACGTTGAGCCTTAAATTTGAAATTTTTAATAGTGCTCATGCATGCTTAATTCATGAGAAGCTTCCTATTTATTTAGATGCTATCTCTAATTTTCCTTTACAAGTACTTGATAGTATTTTCAAAAAAGGGACCAGTTTTGCGGTTAAACATGGTCAAACGATTGTAGAGTTGGGTAAGAATCCATTCGAGTTAATAGGTTTTTCTGAACAAGAAAGTTTATTACCCCTCGATCAACATACGCATCATGCTTATCGTTTGTTGATGGAATATTTTTGTTTTCCAGAAAAGTTTAGCTATCTTAAACTCGATTTAGATTTTTTAAAGACTGTACCTCAGCAAGTATCTGAATTTGAGCTTCTCATTCATTTCAAATTAAATTTAAACGATCAAGCCGTTGTTAGAAACTATTCTGAATTAAATATTGCAAACTTTAAATTGTTTACTACCCCAGTAATCAACTTGTTTGAAAAATATGCGGAACCTCAAAAAATAGTTCATAAGCAACTCGAATATCCACTGGTTACAGACGCTCACCATCCTGAATTTTATCAAGTATATTCAATACTTGAGATGAATATGGTGCGTGAAAAAACAAATCAGGAAGAAAGCTATGTTCCTGTTTTACCGTTTTTTGCGATGAGCCATTATCACAATGATACAGCTCGCTTTTTTTACTCAGTGAATTATCAAAAGTTACAGTCTAATTTTGTTGAAATGGGCTATTCCATTATTTCTAAAAATCTAAATCCATTTTCAACACGTTCAGATTTTATTAGCACCAAATTATTATGTTCAAACCGTGACTTGCCTCATGAAGCACTGGGTCAGTCTAATAACGTATTAAATTTAAATGACAGTAGCTTGGCTAGACGTGCCATTGTTTTAAAGCGACCAACAAAGCCTTATAAGTTTGAACAAGGTCAAAGTGAGCAATGGCGTGTGATTTCGCATCTTTCATTAAATAGCTTAGCGCTTATGAAAGGGGATGCTGTTTCTCATGTTAAAGAGCTGTTGGCTTTATATAACTTACCGCAGTCAAAAGAAAATTATTTAATTATTGAATCAATTAAAAAATTAGAATTTTCACTTACTCATAAACTTGTAGATGGCAAACCATTTCCAATGTTTGTGAGAGGGGTAAAAGCTGAATTACAAATTGATTCATCAGTGTTTAGAGGGCATAGCTTATATATTTTTAGTCAACTATTAAGTCGTGTTTTTAATTTAAAGGTTCAAATTAATAGTTTTGTTGATTTGGTGGTTAAGGATTATTCATCTCAGCAGGAGTTATACCAATGCAGTCAGAACGTTGGTGGCAAGACTCTTCTATAACGGCTGAGTTATTTCAACGCCCTAAATCTTTTGAATTTATTCAAGCAACACGGTTATTGCGTCATAGCCCAGCTAATGATGCTTTTTCGTCGTGGACTGATCATTTTAAGTTTGAGACCTCATTTAACTTAAACTTTCCGGCTACTGAAATTGAAAGTTTAGAATTAGTAGATGAGCGTGTTCATTTAACAAACTTGATCGTTGGTCTTACCGGTATACAAGGTGCGTTACCTTATACCTATACAAATAAAATTAAGCAGGCTCCACGGCAGCAACGAGCTGAAACTAAAGAGTTTCTGAGTTTATTTAATCACAAGTTAACGAGTCAGTATGTCGAGTCAAGTATTACTTATCACTTGCCTGTGCGATATGAAATAGAAAATAAAAATGATTATCTGGATATTCTGCATGCTTTAAATGGTTATGTTCGATCACAACATCAACAACAAGATTTAGATGAATATTTTGCCGAATTTTCAGGCTTAATGCAGGGGCAGAATAATACCGTTCATGCTTTGAAAACAATGTTGAGTTGTATATTTAAGCATGACATTACAATTAAAGAGTTCATACAAGAATCATTTAAGTTGGCAAGTGATCAGTTAACAACTTTGGGCGGAAGCCAACCTAGCTTACTTGGTATAAATACGTTTTGTGGAGAAACGATTCAACAAATTGATGGAAAAATTGAGATTCAGATTGGTCCGCTTAAGCGTCAGCAATATTTAAAGTTTTTACCTCATCAAGAGCTTAGTTTAAAGCTCAAAAAAATCGTAGAAACATGGTGCAGTCCGACTCTATCAATCGATTTAAGATTGATACTGGATGAGTCGGAAATACAACCTGTTCGCCTAACTCAAAGCCAAGAAAGTGGCTTAGGGCAAGGTGCTTTTTTAATGTCTCGCAAGCCTAGTACACATAGCCATGAAACATGTTATAGCCTTATTGGAGAGCAAATATGATTAAAAAAATATTACTCTCATTCATCGCTATTTTTACAATTGTTAGTGGATTGATTATTTTCTACTGGCGTGATGTTCAATATAACCCTGATAAAGGAGATTTTTTCCTTTATTTTCTTTTGTTACCGGCAATCATTACACTGGCGATTTTATCGCCTTGGCTGATTTATAGCGCTTATAAAAGCTATAAAGAAAAGAAAGAGAAAGCTGCAAATCAAAGTCAAGATGATGATAGTCAAAAACAACAGACTACACCTGATCAGCCTTTAGAACAGCTAGATTTTCATATTTACTCTGCTTTCGCTATACATGCGTTAGGTGAGAATGAAACGATTATTGAAGAAATACAAGATTTTAAAAGCCCCGAACTTGATGATGAGTTGTTAAATTCTTATGGATTGCCTCTTTTATCTTATCGAATTAAAGATTTAGCTGAGTCGAGTGAAGAGGATTTTCAATACGCAGCTTCACCAAGACAAGTTCGTATTATGTCTTTAATAAGACAGCAATTAGAACAAAACATAGAGAATTTGTATCACTTGGCTGAACATTTAAAGCGTTCAATTTTATTTTATGAATCTCATCAGATCCGTGAATATCACATGCATCCTGCATGGGTTGACCCAAATTCTGAATATGAAGATACAGAAACACCTGTAGTTGAAGTACATCGTTTAAATCGACTGAATTTACACATTCTTCTTCCAGAGGATTTATTGCATATATGGAATGATGAGCAAAGTAATGATTTGATTTTAGAATTCTTTACTGAAGTTGGCATTATTTCCCAAAAAGTTCATATCGAATATCACTTTTTGGGAGAGCGTGTGGCTTATCAAGAATTTATTCATTTATTAAAACGTATTCAAAAGAAAGAGCATGAAGTTTTTCTCGTGCTTGCTGTTGATTCAGAAATAGATCAAGACCTGATTGATGAAAAGTCTTGGATGGTTAAGGACTATATTCCAGCGGAGTTCGCGGCAAGCTGCCTTATTGCAGATCCCTCTTTAAAAATTGAAGAACTTGAACCCGCTAAAAATTTAAAAATTGTGATTGGTCAAGAAAAAACAGCAAAAGTTCTTAATACGCTGAACTTAAATGAATTACCGCAGTACGCAGGGGAAGAGCCATATGTACTTATTCTTTCAGACCAGACAGATATAAAAGCAGCGAAGCATTTGCAGCAGCAATTTACACAAACTTCTGTTGAACCACATCACTTTATTTATGTGAAATCTTCATTGGGGCATACCCAGCATTTAGTTGATATTTATGGCTTTATGCTCAGTATGCATTTTCCTGAACATATCGTTCCTTTTGTCTTTGGAGAAAATACGGTGTCAGCACATACCTTTGTGCAGAGTGTCACTGAAAATTCAGAAGATGATGCGATGGTGTTGAATAGCTAATTTAAACTTTGAACTTAGAACGAGAATAGAATGCATACAATTTTAGGCTACTTGTGGCAGTACATCACGAATCCTAAAGCAATTATCGCCTTGTCATTGTTCGTGGCATTGATGTCTTCCTATACTTCAATTCCTCGCCATATATTTTGGGCTTTAGCATCTGCATATGCGTTAGGGCTCATTGTTTATGGAATTTATTGGCTAATTCAGCGCAAGAAGCATGCGGTTCAAGGTGAAGAGCTTGCTGAAGCGATTGAAAAAGATACTCAAGCAGAGTACGGCAAAAATAAAGATAAAGAAGAACTGCAACTTATCAGCCAACAAATGAAAGAATCTATTCAATTGATTCGTAAGTCAAAGTTAGGCGATAAGAAGGGTAATGCAGCACTATATGAATTGCCGTGGTATATGGTTATTGGTAACCCAGCCGCTGGTAAAAGTTCTGCGATCTATAATTCTGGTTTAAAGTTCCCTTTTGAAGAAACCCATCAAAAAATGGTTTCGGCTGGTTTAAGTGGTACCCGTAATTGTGACTGGTTCTTTTCTACAGAGGGTATTTTATTAGATACGGCTGGTCGTTATTCGGTATATAGCGAAGATCATTCAGAGTGGTTAGGTTTTTTAAATATTTTAAAGAAAAACCGTTCTAAAGCTCCAGTAAATGGCTTAATTCTTATTGTAAGTATTGCTGAACTGGTGAGCCAAAGCCCTGAACACTCATTGAAGCTCGCTAAAAATTTACGTGCTCGTATTCAAGATTTAACTGAGCGTTTAGAAGTTGTAGTGCCTGTTTATTTAGTCTTTTCAAAAATGGATTTGATTGCGGGTTTTACCGAGTTTTTCGAATTCTATGAAGTACAAGAATATAATCAGGCATGGGGTGCAACATTACCATATGAGCAAAACTCCTCTCATAATGCGGTAGATCTTTTTGAGAAACATTACACTATTCTTTATGATGGCTTAAAAGGGGTAAGTTCGACTCACCTTAGTCGTCGACATTCTCAAAATATCTCACCGAGTGTGATGACTTTCCCATTAGAATTTAAAACATTAAAACCTGCACTCAAAAGTTTTATTGCTACATTGTTTGAAGACAATCCTTACCAGTTCCAGCCAGTTTTCCGTGGTTTCTATTTCACAAGTGCCTTGCAAGAAGGTGTAATAGAAAGTCCAATGACTGAGCAAATTGCACAAGAATTTCAGCTTTCTCAAATTGCACAAAATGAAGTAAGAGATCAATTAAAAACAACACCTAACCATGGTTATTTCTTAAAAGGCCTATTTTCAGAAGTCATTTTAAAAGATAAAGATTTAGTTAAACAGCATGTTAATACAAGCAGAAAACGTCAACGCTACATTGCATTTATCGGTGCTTTAGCGGGTGTTTCAATTATTCTGGGTGTATGGGTTTGGTCGTATCGCAATAACCAACAGCTTATTTCTGAAGTTCAAGCTGATTTAAATAAAGTTGTTCAGTTAGAGAAGGGTTCAAACCAACAATTATCAACTCAATTGGAAGCCCTACTGATTTTACAAAGACGTCTACAGCAATTAGACGAGTTTGATGAAAATAGACCTCTAAAATTTAGTTTTGGTTTATATCAAGGCAATGAGTTACGTGAAAAATTAAAAGCTGAATATTTAAAAGGCGTTAAACAAATTGTTTTAACACCTACTCAGCAAAATATTGCTCAGTATTTGCAACGTGTGAAAAATAACGAAGCGACTTTAAAAGCAAATCATACCAACGTTGAGATTAAGCAAACTGCTCAAACTCAGCAATATTTAGAGCCGTCAGATACCAATCCACAAGATGCTTATAATGCGTTAAAAGCATATTTGATGATGAGTAATCCACAATATATGGATGCAAGTCACTTAAGCGATCAGGTAACGCGTTTCTGGCGTTCTTGGCTGGATGCCAATAAAGGGCAAATGCCACGTGCAGATATGATTCAGGAAGCTGAACAGATTTTGTCGTATGCAATGACATTAGCAAATGACAAGCAATTCCCGATTTTGGATGCTGACTCTCAATTAGTTGATCAGACACGTCAAGTATTGCTCTCTGTGATTAGAGGTATGCCAGCACGTGACCGTGTTTATAACGAAATTAAAATGCGTGCTGCTGTTCGCTTCCCAGCTTTGACAGTAAGTCAAATTGTTGGTGAGGCAAATAAAAATGTTGTATTGGGCAGCTATGCATTACCAGGTGTATTTACTCAAAAAGCTTGGAATGACTATGTAGAAAAAGCCATTGAGGAAGCAGCAGATAAGCCTACAGATAGTAAAGACTGGGTGTTAAATAGTCGTCAATCTGATGACTTAACTTTCTCGGGTAGCCCAGAGCAAATTAGAAAGCAGCTCACAGCACTTTATAAACAAGAATATATCGCTGAATGGAGAAAATTCTTAAGTGGTATTCACTATGCAAAAGCAAATCAATTTGCTCAGCAAGTCAAAAATATTGATGTATTAGGTGAGCCACAAAATTCACCAATTCGTACTCTTATTGAACGTGTAGCTATTGAAACAAATTGGGACAATCCAGTTGTTCAAGCAGAGTTAGCTGCTCCTCAAAAAGGATTTGTTGCTTGGTTTAAACGTAAAGTCTTAAACCGTGATGATAAACAATTAGCAAATCAAGCAGCTACTAATGCTCAAGGTGCTATTTCTCAAGAATATCAAATGTTCTATCAGTTGGTTCGTAAGCGTGATGATCAACAAGGTAAATCTTTACTTGATGAATATATGACGAATCTTGCTTTGGTACGTAGTAAGTTTAATGAACTTAAAAATGCGGGTGAGGTTGGACCAAGTGCAATGACATTGGTTAAGCAAACCCTAAATGAGCAGACATCGGTATTTAATCAGACTCAAAAAATTGTAGATGAAAAAATGGCGGTTGGTTTCAGTGAAATTGATCAGCAACTTTTACAAAAATTAGTGGTGAGTCCTCTTACACAATCCTTTGAAAGTTTAATTACGCCTACTCAAGATGAAATTAATAAACTTTGGGTTATGCAAGCGTACCAGCCATTTACTACAAATCTTGCTAAGAAATATCCATTTAACTCATCCGCTTCTTTACAAGCAACAAGTAGTGAAATTGGTCAAATTCTTGGTGAAAACGGTAGCATTTCCCGTTTTGTTAAAGAGAGCTTAGACCCATTTGTTATTCGTCGCGGCTATACCTTAACTTCAAAAACATGGAAAGATTTGGGTATTAGTTTAAACCCGCAATTTGTGATGAATTTCCAGCGCTATGTTGCACCTACAAATGGTATGGCAACTGGGGAATTAAATAGTCAAGCACCAGCGGCTCCAGCAACGAATCAGTCTAACTTCCAGTTCTACCCAATTCAAAACCCGCAATTGCTTTCATATACCGTTGATATTGATGGTCAGCGTATGACTTATGAAAATGGTGTACAGCAATGGGTTAACTTTATTTGGCCAAATCAAGGCAGCATTCCTGGTGCTCGTATTACGGCTGTAGATTTACAAGGTCAAACGCATACGATTTTTGATGAACCAGGTGAATATGGCATTAACCGCTTAATTGATAGTGCACAGCGTAAAGAGCAGAACGGTGGTTTCGAAATGCTTTGGCGCAGTAAGACGGATCCATCATTGTTTGTGAAAATGAACTTCCGTCTTATTAGTAGTAACTCAGGCAGTATTGGTTCAAGTCGCGGTTACTCTGGTATGCAATTGGTTGACAAAGTTACTGCTGATAAAGCTGCCCGTGTTGTATCGGCGCAGCAAGCACCAGCTCAGGCAGCTGCTCCTGCGAAACCTGCAAATCCAGTTGCTGCATTAACACAACCTGCTGCAACTCAACCAGCTGCGGGAGTTAAGCCATGACAGGGAAAATAACCTCAACATTAAAGGAGGAGGTCTAATGCATACATTAAAAACAACTCCTCTGTATTATGGGAAAAGTCCGGCACGCGGTGATTTCTTAAAAACAAAGGGTCAATATGCCTTAATACAGGTCCTTGACCAGTGGATTACAGAAGCGCTGGAATATGCAATGCAATCCACTACGTTCAAAGAGGCATATGGTACGTTGCCTCCATTGGACTTCTTTATTGCAAATCCACAAGAGAATATGTTTTTAGCTGCAAATTTACTGGCGAGCGAAGACAGTTCAGGCCGAGCTTTTCCAATGGTACTCAGTCATTTACTTGAGATTGATTTACCTTACGAAAATTTATTATATGCACCTTATAGTTATAAGCATGTTTTAGTCGATTTATTTCAAAATAATCGTGCTTTAAGAGGTATTAAAGATTCTGACTTGTTATTTGGTAAGCTCAATCATTTACCAAATCAAATTCAAGTCTTATCTGAACGTGAATGTATCGGTTTTTATGAAAATCATACAATGCATTCATTTGCTCAATTAATGAAGCTGAGTATTTATGAATTAGCTCAAAGTATGATTGGGCTGGGATTATTACTGCAGCCAATTTTACAAAATGGGACTAGTCGCTTAAATAAAGTGCTGATTTTGCCGATTAACAATCCTGCTTATTGTTATGAAATAGCAGCATTCTGGGTCAGTATCATTTGTCGTTTTTTAAAACAACATAATACTGAAGTCTTGATTGGATTGTTACATCGAGAGCAGCCAGTATTATTCTTTGGTTTTCAGGGTGCGGATATTTTAGCTCTTAGCGATATTTTTACTCAGAATATGGATAGTAAACATTGGGTTTCTTTAATAGAAGCTCAATGGATTGATACTTATTTGGAACAAAATGCTGGTTTAGCTACGCTAGAACAATCTTTATGCCAACGCCAATTAAGTTTAAATCAAGGTTTAAAACTATTTAGACAGACTTTTTTGGGTGAATAACAATGAATCAAAAATATCAAATTAAACTTTCACAATTAATAAAAGGCTGTTTTATTTATGCGATTGCAAATTATGCTTTAGCACAGCCAATTGTTGTTGAAGGTGTCGTGCCAAATGAAGTGAGTAAACAGGCCATTTTAATGAAAATGCAGTCTGTTTATGGTGCAGACCAAGTGGTAGATAAAATACAAGTTCGACCAGTAGCAGCTCCAAATGGCTGGAGTGACTCTGTAACGCGAGTGATTACACCAGATCTTAAAAAAGTTTCTCAAGGCAAGTTAAGTGTTAACGGCACACGATTTGAACTGACTGGAAAAATGCTAAATCCTACAGAAATACAGCCAACTATTCAGATATTTCAAGGTTTAGTACAGCCACCATATCAATTATTTTCACAGCTTTCTGTAAATCAGGCAGAGCAGAAAGTCATTGATGATGCTTTAAAAAATCGAATTATTGAATTTGAATCTGGTAGTGCCGTGCTCACAGATGCTGGCCAAAAAATTCTAGATGAAATGGCAGTTGCTTTAAATAAAGTTGGCGGTAAAAAAGTCAAAATTGTAGGACATACCGATAGTTCTGGAGATGCGACTAAAAACTTAAAACTCAGTCAAGACCGTGCATTAGCAGTTAAAAATTATTTGGTGAGTAAAAACATTCCTGCTGATCATTTGTCTGCAGAAGGATTAGGTTCGACTAAACCTGTAGCGGATAATACATCTCCAGAAGGAAGAAAGAAAAACCGTCGAATTGAGTTCACCGTTTTATAAACATAAGGAGAAGAATATGGCTAGCCCTTATATTACGATTGGTTGCCCAACGACAGGTGGAGGGCAAGTCATTTCTGGTAATAGTGCATTTTTAATAGATGGAATTGCAATTGCGTGCGTAGGTGATAAAGCAACTTGTCCGGCGCATAAAACGGTTTCTACGATTGTTTCTGGAGATCCAAATATGCAGGTCATGGGAAAATCAGCAGCAAGAGTAAATGATTCATTATCTTGTGGTTGTAAATTATTACCGAAACAAAGTTTGGTTAATCAAGGATAGCAGAGGATATATCTTTTCACTTAAACTATTAACTTGAAAAGATATATGTACTAATTAAATATTCTTAATGATATTAGATTTTTTATATAGAGATAAGAAATCGAACAAATCATATTAATGATTATGATGCTAGGTTATTTGTCGGATAAAGCTAAATTTTGGTAATATACGGGCATTATGATTTTAAGTATTAAATTATTTAAAAATATTGAGAGTAATGATGAGTAGTTTAAAAATTTTAATTACAAAACTTTCTACAGTTGCGCGCACTGCTTTAGAAAAATCAGCTAATGCTTGTGTTCTTCAGCAAAACTACGAAATTGAAATTGAACATTTATTTTTAGAGCTACTTAATCAGCCTTTAGAAAATGATTTAAAAATTTTATTAAAAAAATATAAAATCTCAGCTGACGCTTTGGCAGATGATTTAAAAGAGACAATCTTTCAATTACCAAAAGGGAATACACGTACTCCAATTTTTGCCAAATCAATTGTGCGTTTATTTGAGCAAGCCTGGTTACTGGCTTCAGCAGAACAAAACCCTGTCATTCGTAGTGGTCACTTATTGGTTGCATTATTAACTGCACCAGATTTATATCAAATCGCAACAAGAGCTTCGAGTTTATTTGATCTTTTACCTATAGACTCGATGAAACATAAGTTTCTTGAGATTTGTGAAAAAAGCGTAGAACAACAAGAAGAAACTAAAACTTCTTCACAAGAAGAAGATGAGCTAGAACAAGTCGCTACTCCAACTGTAAAAACTCAAAAAACACCTGCTTTAGATCAATATACGATTAATTTAACTGAAAAAGCGAAGAATGGTGGAATTGATCCTGTTATTGGGCGCGAATTTGAAATTCGTTTAATGCTCGATATTTTAATGCGTAGACGCCAAAACAACCCGATCTTAACTGGCGAACCAGGTGTAGGTAAAACAGCTGTAGTTGAAGGGCTTGCTTTAAAAATTGCTCAAGGTTTAGTGCCAGAAGCTTTAAAAAATGTACATTTGCATGTTTTGGATATGGGACTTTTACAAGCAGGTGCAAGTGTTAAAGGTGAGTTTGAAAACCGTTTAAAACAAGTTATTCAAGAAGTTCAGGCTTCGGCTCATCCTATTATTTTATTTATTGATGAAGCACACACGCTTATTGGTGCAGGTGGCCAAGCAGGGCAAAACGATGCTGCTAACCTTTTAAAACCTGCTCTTGCACGTGGTGAACTACGAACGATTGCTGCAACAACATGGGCTGAATATAAACAGTATTTTGAAAAAGATGCTGCGTTAAGCCGTCGTTTTCAGGTCGTAAAGGTTGAAGAGCCGACCAAAGAAGTTGCTGTTGATATGCTACGTGCAATGATTCCAGTAATGCAGAAGCACTTTAATTTACAAATTGATGATGAAGCAATTATCACAGCTGTACATGCTTCTCATCGCTATATCAGTGGTCGTCAACTCCCGGATAAAGCAGTGAGTGTTCTAGATACTGCGGCAGCACGCGTAGCTTTGACCCAAAATGCACAGCCAGTCAAACTTGATCAATTGAAGGCACAAGAACATAACTTAAAGCTTGAGCAGCAAATTTTGGAAAATGAACATCGTCAGATTCCAATACATCATGAACGATTAGAGAACCTGAAAAATCATTTAGAGTCTTTACAAAATGAGATTCAAGATACTCAGGAACAATGGCAAAAAGAATTAGAACTAGTTCGTAAAATTCAGGAATTAGAGGCGCAGAGCCATTCTAATGAGTCTGAAGCCTACGATCAGATTAATTTAATGCGCAAAGAACTTGCTGATCTTCAAGGTCAACAGCCATTAGTTTTTGAGCGCGTAAATTCTCAAATTATTAATGAAATTATTTCTGATTGGACCGGTATTCCTGTTGGGAAAATGGTAAATGATGAAATTAAGCAAATCTTAACGCTTGAAGACAAATTGGGCGAGCGTGTAATGGGCCAAGATTATGCACTTACACAATTGGTTCAGGGCATTAAAACATCAAAAGCTAAATTAGAAGATCCAAATAAACCTCAAGGTGTATTCCTTTTAGTTGGACCTAGCGGGGTGGGTAAAACTGAAACTGCAATCACCTTAGCAAATGAGCTGTATGGCGGTGAGCAGCATTTAATCACGATTAATATGTCTGAATATCAAGAAGCGCATACGGTATCTTCACTTAAAGGTGCACCTCCAGGATATGTGGGCTATGGTCAAGGCGGTGTGTTAACCGAAGCAGTACGCCGTAATCCTTATAGTGTTGTACTACTCGACGAAATTGAAAAAGCACATAGTGATGTACAAGAGCTGTTCTACCAAGTATTTGATAAAGGTACTTTAGAAGATGGTGAAGGTCGCGTTATTGATTTTAAAAACACGACAATTTTATTAACTTCAAATGCAGGTTCTAGTGCAATTATGCAGGCGTGTTTAAATCAGCCTGTTGAAGAGTGGCCTACAGCAGAAGAATTAATCGAACATTTAAAACCAAGTCTATATAAACAATTTAAACCAGCCTTTTTAGGGCGTATGAGAGTTGTGCCATATTTTCCGTTGCATGACGATTTATTGGTTCGAATTATTAAACATAAATTGGGCAAAATTACCGCACGAATTGAAAAACAATATGGAACAGAAGTCCAATATTCAGATGACTTGGTTGAGTTGCTACTCAGCCGTTGTACTGAAGTGGATAGTGGTGCCCGTAATGTCGATAACATCTTAAATTCGACAGTTTTACCTGCTTTGGCAACTGAAATTTTAGTGGCGTTAGCAGATCAAAAATTGCCGAAAGTGATCATGATTGATGCGAAAGATGATGAAATCCAATATTTACTAGATCCGGTGGCAAAGCCTGCTAAAAAACGAACTAGTAAAAAGTTGAAATCAGAAGTTTAAAATTAATAGAGCCAAAATTAGATGAGTATTGATATTTCTGAACTACTTAAACCCATTAATGACAGCTTACTTTGTGGTGAGGATTATTCATTTTCTAATGAATTTCACGAAATAAAGAAAGCGAGAACAGAGGATGATCTACTATTAGATCAGGGGGATTGGGTTGCTGAGCGGAAACAGGCAGATTGGGATTTTGTTGCAGAGAGTGTAAGCACTTTGCTCACAGAAAAAACCAAAGATATCCGTCTATTAACATGGTTAATAGAAGCCTGGACTCATCTAAATGGTTTTGAAGGTATGGTAAAGGGTTTAACGTTAACCCATACCATGCTGAACCAATACTGGCAGGATATTCATCCGATTATTGAAGATGATGATTTGGATCAACGCATTGGTCTATTACAAGGTTTAATTAATCAGTTGCCTGGTTTGTTGAAGAAAGTGTCTTTAACTAGCGCAGTGCCTTATTACAATTTGCTTGATTACGATAATTTTCTATATCACGAAAATATTCGTCGTAAGCAAACTGAAGATTACGACAGCCAATCAGGCCCATCTGAATTGGAACAATTTGATCAAGCGATCTTTAATACGTCTAAAACCTTTCAATATTCAAATTATCAAGAATTTACTTCAGTTTTAACTGAGTGGAATGTCTTAAAACAGACGCTTGATCACTTAATGGGTTTAGATTCACCAAGTTTTGCTGCAATTGATTCTGCATTTGAAACAATTCACAGCACTTTACGCAAGATTTATAAAGCAGAGGCTTTTGGTACTGGGCTTGCCCAAACCCAAGAACAGGCCGCTGTGATCACGACTCCATCTATGGAAAATCAAGTGCCTGTACAACAAATCGTATCAGAACAGCCTATGTTTCAGCCTCAAGCACAAACTCACTTGGCTAACCGTGAGCAAGCAATGAAAGTGCTACAAGAAATAGCCGATTATTTTCAGGCCAATGAGCCACATAGTCCTGTGAGTTATATGCTTCAAAAGACCATTAAATGGAGTCAAATGCCATTACATGAATGGTTGGCACAAGTCATTAAAGATGAAAATCCATTACAAATGGTTCAGGAAATGTTAGGTGTACAGCCTAAAAATGAATACGAATAAAGATTGGTAAAGACATATGTTTAAAGCTGAAAAAGTCCTGTGGGGCGAAGGTTTATTTTTAAGACCTCAACATTTCCAAATTCAAGATACTTATCATGAACAACGTTTAAATCACACCGTCCGCGCTGTTGTGCCATTTTCATATGGTGTTCAAAAACTTAGTTTTGATGAAGCACAGCTTAGTACACATATTCTTGCGCTTGAGTCGGTAGAAATGATTTGGCAAGACGGTGAAATATACCAAGCACCGGCTTATGACTTACTACCTGAACCAATTTTGCTTGATGAGCTTAATTTACGTGGTGAGATGGTCATTTATTTGGCATTACCACTACTCCAAGCCAATAAACAAAATTTAATCGATCAAAACCAGTCACAGAAGGGACGTTACCAATCGCATCTTGTGGAGACTCACGATCTTTTCACAAATGCGACAGAAGCAGATATCAGCTTGTTACGTCGTCGAGCTGTGTTTAAATTATTAGATGCAAACAGCAATCCTGATCATAATCTGGATGGTTTCCTCTATTTGCCAATAGGTAAAATCAAACGTCAGAGTTCAGGTGCTTTTGAAATTGATCGCAAATTTATTCCACCTATTTTGCATGTCGATGCATCTGAAACATTGGTTTCGAATTTAAAAAGAACATTGAATGTTATTAAGGCGAAAATTAAAACCATTCAAACCAACAATCGTGAAAATGAACAGAAATTAATTGAATTCCGTTCAGGTGATATCGTTTCGTTTTGGTTGGTTAATGCTTTAAATACTGCCCATGCTGGTCTGAACCATTTCTTACAATATCCGCAAATTCATCCAGAACGATTGTTTTTTGAATTATTGCGTTTAGCAGGTTCATTATTAACATTTTCGACAGCTTATGAAGTTGATCAGTTACCTGCATATAAACATCACAATTTGCAAGAAAGCTTTACTCAGCTCGACACCATTTTGCGTGATTTATTAGACACTATTATTTCTAGTCGTTATATCAGTATTGCACTTAAAGAAATTCGACCTTCATATTGGGTAGGAAGTCTTGAGACAGATAAGATTACTCGTGACACTAGACTTTATATAGCCGTATCAAGTAGTGCAATGCAGACTCATGAATTGATTCAGATTGTACCTCTACGATTTAAAATCGGTAGTACGCTGGATGTTGAGCAGCGTGTTGTTGCAGCATTGCCGGCCATTCCATTACACCACTTAATTCAAGTTCCAACGGCTATTCCAGTACGTTCTGGCGTGAGTTATTTCGAAATCGAACCGCATCATGAACTCTATCAGCGCATGCTAGATTCAGAGACGATTTGTATTTACGTTCCAGCTGGCTTCCAAGATATCAGTATTGAGCTGATTGCGGTCATGAACGCTTAAAGATAAAGGAGAGAAAAATGTCACAATCTACAGGTGCTCCTTCTTTATTTGATGACGGGCAAATCGGGACTGGAGGAAACAATAATAGTCAGTCCCAAGCAAAACTTCAGGCGATTAATTTGATCGATTTATTGCACGATGGTTTTTATTTAATCTTTTTGATTCGAAATCAGTATGTACCAGCTGACCCACAGCGGTTTCGTGAAAAAATTTTAGATTTGCTTAATCGGTTTGAGCAACAAGCTAAAAAGTTGCAGTTTTCAGCAGATGATATTCATGATGCTAAATATGCATTTTGTGCGCTGCTTGATGAAACAATCGTGACCCAACAAGACCCGAGCTATTTTAATTTGCAAAATGCTTGGTTAATTAGTCCTTTGCAATTGAGCTTATTTGGTTCTCAATTGGCGGGTTATCAGTTCTTTGAAATATTAGAACAGTTGAGAAGCCGTGGAAAAGATCGTTTAGCGGCTCTTGAAGTATTTCATTACTGCCTATTATTGGGTTTTCAGGGTAAATATCGGATTGAGTCTATTGAAAGCCTGAATCATTTGGTTGCGCGAGTAGGTGACGAAATTGATTATTTAAAAGGTAAAAAAGTTGCTTTCTCGCCGTTCTCGGCAATTCCCGATCAGATACGAAATATTATTCATCGCGAATTACCTTTTTTCTGGATTTTGATTTTCTTGTTGATTTTTGCATTGCTTACCTTCGCGGGTCTAAGATTTATGCTCAATAATCAAAATGATAAAGCATTATCTACTTATCAAAATGTGATTTCTGCCCCACAAGAGCAAGCACATATTACAATTTATTTACCTTGATGATGGAACGAAATGGCTCAGGAAAAACCAACTTCTATTCGAGTTTTGCAATCGAATAAAAAAAAGTCGAGATCACCAGTAATCTATATCATCATTGGTATTATTGCCGGGGTGTTTGTAAGCATCTCACTGTTCCTGTTCTTGTCTCAACCGTATTCGTCAGATCCTACAACTGTTGAGAATAAGTCAAATCAAGATCAGGAACATGATCAAGTATTAATGACGAACTCCTCTGCACATGGGCAAGTTGCAGCTGATCAGCAAGAGCAAGCAGATCCAATGAGCCATGAGGGTTTTGAGCAACCTAAAGAAAATGAACTGAGTGGTATTTTTAAACCAGCTCCTCATAAAAATACAGCTCCAGCAACTCAGCAACGTGTTTCACCTTTTGATGCCCAGCTAACAGGGGAACGGGTAGCACCTAAGCAACAAGTTGTGGCTAAACCCACTCACCCCATACAGCCAGCTCAGCAAAAACCTATCGCTCAACCTAAGGTAGTTCAAGCTAAACCTGCGGAAGTTAAGAAAGCTCCAGCTGAGCCAGAAGCTGAGGTGGAAGCACCAAAAGCATCGGTTGATATCAAAGTGACTCGCAGTCCGTTTGCGGTGAATTAGTAAATTCATGATGATTTTTCTAATTTTCTTTTGTTTTGCCTGCCTTGCTATAGGGCTGGCTTTTTTAATGTCTTATGAACTCAGAAGTAAGGGTAGAACATTTGTTCTATCGTTATTACCTCAGGGACGTCGGCAACTGAATCAGGTCAGGCAATTTGCCCAAACTATGAATCAGGCAGCTGCACCTGAAAAATTACAATCTCATTGGCATTTGCAACAATGGTGGATTGTAATTGCAGGATTTTTCTTATTTGCCAGTATTTTAGTTTTTGCTTTTACTCGCCCGATTAGCTCAACTCGGATTGAGGCCGAATATTTGAAAAAAACTGACCCGCAAATTTACGCGTTATTAAATGGAGAAATCTTATCACCACCGCCTGAAGTTGATGAAGGTCTGATTGAAGCGGCAATTGTTGAAGCGACGCAATTAGAGCAGCAGTATGCTTCTCAAGACAGTGGCGCGATTAATTCTTCACCTATTGATAAAGCAAGTTTTGATGGCCGTTCAATTTTAGATACCAATATGGTCAATCGTAAGTGGGACAAAATGAATCCACGTTATAAGCAGCGTTTGCTTATGGTCTTTAAAATTATGAAAGAGCAATATGGTTATGAGCTTGTTTTGCTTGAAGGCTATCGCAGTCCAGGACGCCAAAATATGTTGGCAGGCAACCCGAATACAACCAAGGCAAAAGGGTATCAAAGTTACCATCAATTTGGTTTAGCGGCAGATGTAGCATTTAAACGAAATGGTAAAGTTGTTATTTCTGAACGTGATCCATGGGCTATGCAGGGGTATCGACTGTATGGGCAAGTTGCAGAGTCAGTTGGACTGACATGGGGTGGCCGCTGGAAATCTATACAAGACTATGGACATACGGAGTATAGAATGCCAGGTCTGAAGAAAACTCAGGAAATGGCGGAAAAATTAATTGCTGAAAGCTTAAATGAAATAAGTTAAAAGCTTAAGAGAGTGATCGGAAACGATCGTGCAATACAGTAGTCATCTTATCAGCAAGCTGGGAAATCAACCCAGCTTTTTCCCATGTGTAAATTGAAACTACCATAGGTGAAGCTTCGCCTAACGACCTATATTTACGTACACGACGTTCTTTAGTGGTACTTACAGGAAGTAATGATATTCCCAAACCTGTTTCAACACTCACTAAAACACTTTCTAAACTACTGCCTGTAAAAGCAATATACCAACGTTTCCGTTCACGTTCTAAGGTCTCAAACATTTCGTCTCTATAAAGTCCTCCTTGGGGGAAAGTCACTAAACGAATAGGATCGGACATAGGTGTAGTTGTATTTTCACTTTCAAACCACGCCATTTCTTCTGGAAAAGATGCATAACAATCAGCACTAGCAGCTGGTTCTTTTACAATAATAATATCCAGCTCACCATTTCGATAACGCTCTGTTAGGTTACGGCTTAGGCCAGAAGTAACATCTAAGCGAATAGACCGATGAGCTTGTGCGAACATGCCGAAAATTTCAGCCATAGCGGTACTCATCATATCTTCTGGTAAGCCAATCCGAATAGGAATACTACCTGCTGGATCTTTTAAAACAGCTTCTGCTTCTTGTTGAAGTGTCAAAATCCTTTGAGCATAACCAATTAAATATTCACCTGAGGCAGTCAATTGTAAAGGTCGTGATGTGCGATCAATAAGAGAATGACCAACAGATTCTTCAAGACGTGCCAACTGCTGACTAATCGTTGATTGTGTCAGGTGTAACTTATCAGCAGCGGCTGTAAAACTGCCACTTTCAAAAATAGTCACGAATGCACGAAGAAGACGAGGGTCAAACATAAGAATTATCACCAACTAGGCAAAGAACGGAATGCTTAAGTATTTATAATCTTAATACAATCGATTAAATAATTTAATTTCCAAATACTTTTAAGTGCACTTATTCTAGTTCCAAATTGTTCTGCTCTTAAAGTTTACTTAGATTTTTTCATACCTAAGTTTCTTATATGGATCAAATTGATCGTTGCTACAGCATGCATGTTCAAGCGAATACCGTGAAATTGAAAAGTTACTTCTTTTAGCAGGTGCAAAGTAGTTGAGGAGAACGGATGAAAGAAAATCAAATGTTTTTACGCCAAGCCATTGAACTTGCTTATCACAATATTGAAAAGGGTGGCAGGCCATTTGGCGCAGTGATTGTAAAAGATGGCCAAGTAATTGCTTCGGGTGTAAATCAAATTTTGATAACCAATGATCCAACGGCTCACGCTGAATTACTCGCAATTCGTGCAGCTAGTCAAGTTTTAGGATCTGCTAACTTAGAAGGCTGCTCGGTGTATGCAAGTGGGCATCCTTGCCCTATGTGTATGGCTGCAATGCGTTTAGCAGGTATCAAAGCAGTTCACTATGCGTATTCTAATGAAGACGGAACACCCTTTGGTTTATCTACAGCTGAAATATATGCTGATCTTGCAAAACCATTTGCTGAGCAGACTATGAAAATTGAATATGTACCTGTTCGATTTGAAGATCGTACCGATCTTTATGTACTTTGGCACAATTATCAAACCAATCAGTCAGGCTCAGAGTAATGAAGCAGTCTGGAGCTTTATTGGCTAGACCCATGCTCATCGTAACAGTCGCTTTGGTTGGACTTAATTTAAGACCTTTTATGACGAGTATTGGTCCATTAGTCTCCAGTATTCGGGCAGGAACTGGGTTAAGTCTACAAGGAATAGCTTTACTCACTTTATTACCCATGATGCTGATGGGAATTATTGCCTTTGTTGGTCCAATCGTACAGAGCGTGGTTGGGGAACGTAGCGTTGTGTTGGGCTCCTTACTGACTATTTGTATTGGATGCGTGCTTAGATTTTTATTTCCTACAGCTGAAGGTTTAATTATCAGTGCAGTCGTAATTGGTTTAGGCGTCGCGCTGATACAAGCAGCTTTTCCTGGCATTATCAAAAGAGAGTTCAGCCAACATATTGGACCGATGATGGGCCTTTATTCAGCCATGCTTATGGGCGGTGGTGCACTAGGCGCATGGTTAGCGCCTGTGGTCTCCAATATAACGGGAGTATGGTCTGTTGGACTGGCTTTCTTTGCTATACCAGCTGTATTGGCATTAATCTCAACATTTATTTTTTTACCCTCTATCGTAAGTTCGAATGCACCTCAAGCACCGGTAAAGATGTTGCTTAAGAAACCTAGAACATGGTTATTAATGCTGTGTTTTGGGCTCGTTAATGGTGGTTATTCTTCGGTGGTTGCTTGGTTAGCACCTTCATTTCAAGATCATGGTTGGAGTAGTGAACAAAGTGGAAAATTGCTCGCTTTACTTGCTTTAAGTCAAGCAGCATCGGCATTAATTTTGCCTATTTTAGCTAGACAATATAAAGATCGCCGTCCATGGCTATGGTTTACTCTATTCATGCAATTTGCTGGGTTTTCTGGTCTCGCATTTGTACCTGAACTTGCCTCTATTTTATGGGCAATTTGTTTAGGCGTTGGCTTGGGAGGTTGTTTTGCTCTAACACTTATTGTTGCACTCGATCATTTTGAAGAGCCTAAAAATGCAGGAGCTTTATCTGCACTTATGCAAGGTGGTGGTTTTTTACTTGCGGCAATACCTCCTTGGTTCGTAGCGGCATTACATGATTTTACAGGTACTTATAAAGCGGGATGGATTTTTCATTTATGTTGTGTGGTGCTCGTGATGGCTTTGGTGATAAGGCTGGCACCTAAAAGTTATCGCAAAATTCACCTATAAAATATGATGTGATTAGAGAATACCATCCATCTAAAGAAATACGATTTGCATGCAAAGAACATTAAAGAATAGTGATAGGATGATACTTAAATTTTTAGATTTTAAATGAATACAACAATATTTGATTTTTATGACATCTTCTTTGAAAAAAATTGCCTTACTTAAACAAGGCTTAGGAAAAAATAGTCCATTTGCGACAGGAGTAGATGGAACTTTACAGGCGATTGAACATTTAGGATATGTGCAGATTGATACCATCTCTGTCGTTGAACGTGCTCATCACCATATATTGTGGAGTCGAGTGCCTGAGTATGATTTAAGTTATTTAAATAGTTTGGTTCGTGAACGTCAGATTTTTGAATATTGGTATCATGCGGCGTCTTATCTTCCTATGAAAGATTATCGCTATGCTTTGCCTGCTATGATGTCGGTTAAGAATGGGGAAAGCCGATATTTTAATAGAGGCGATCAACATCTGATGAATGAAATATTGGCGCGTGTTCGTGCCGAAGGTAAAATTCGACTACGTGATATTGACAAGAAAAATAAAAAAAGTTTAGGGAATTGGTGGAATACAGGTCCGGGTCGCCGTGCTTTTGAGCAGTTATATATGCAGGGTGATCTGATGATTTGTGAGCGTAACGGCATGGAAAAAGTCTATGATTTGACTGAGCGTTGCTTGCCTGAAAATATTGATTTAAGAATGCCCACGCTTTATGAATATGCGCAGTATTTATTTAATAATACGCTTCGAGCACATGGGGCTTTCACATGGAAGCAATTAGTTCATTTAAAGAAAAATGATTTAAAAGAGGCTATGCGTGTTGTGCTAAAAGAGCAGGTTGATGCTGGTGTTGTATCAGCGGTTAAACTTGCCGATGGTCAAACCCTGTATGTGGATGTAGCTGTAATAGAACAAAAAGTGGAGACGGATTTGGGTTTAAAAATACTTTCGCCTTTTGATAATTCGCTCATTCATCGTGACCGCTTAACTTCTTTATTTGAGTTTGATTATCGAATCGAATGTTATGTACCAGCAGCCAAACGGGTATTTGGATATTTTTGTTTACCTATTCTTTATCAAGATGAGTTGGTCGGCCGAATTGACTGTAAAGCACATCGGAGTGTGAAAGAATTAGAGGTAATTAGCTTACATTTAGAAAAAAAAGTGAAAGATAAAGAGCATTTCTTTTTCGAGTTAGATCAAGAACTCAAACGCTTCGCAGCATTTAACCAATGTTTAACTGTGAATGACAAGGTGAGTAAGCTTATTCGCAGCAAGAAGTAAATAAATACTATTCTAGTTTTAAAATAAAACACCAAAAGAATTAAGGCTTTTGGTGTTTTTACTTGTTAGGTTAAAGACATACGGTATTCAATAACGCCTGGTTTTTGTGCAATCCAGTCATAGAGTTTTTGAGCTGTATGATTGGTCTCTTGTGTATGCCAATATAAACGGTTGCAGTTTTGTTCAATGGCTTGCTTCTGAACATATTCGATAAGTTGCTTACCAATGTGTTGTCCACGAGCTTCAGGTGAAACATAAAGGTCTTCTAAATAGCAGTAATTATTCTCTGCCCATGTTGAACGATGAATAACATAATGCACAATTCCTAAAATATGTTCACCTTGTTTGGCAACAGCACAATACACAGGTTCTTTTTCATTAAAAAAACGCTCCCAAGTTATTTTTGTGACGTGAGAAGGTAAATTAACCTGATAAAAATTTTGATAGGCAAGCCAATAGTTTTCCCATTGTGAATAGTCTTGTGGTTGAACAGGGACAATTTTAATCTCTTGATTTTGCATAAAAAGCACACTCTATTTTTAAAGTAATGGAAAATTGACAACTAAAGTGTAGTTTTGAAAGTGGTATTTTTATAAGGTACACTTTTGATATTTTCTACAGTACCAGTTTTGTTATGGCTGCTTCAATTTCTGCGCCTTTTCCTCATTTGATTTTGCCAAAAGGCCAGATTAAAGATGGGCTATATTCAGCTTTACGTGATGCGATTTTAGATGGAAGACTCACTGCCGGAACAAAATTACCCTCAAGCCGTGCTTTAGCAGAGATGATGTCGATTTCACGAAATTCCGTATTGGCGGCTCTTGAACGTTTGCTCGATGAAGGATATTTATTTACTAAACCGAGTTCAGGGACTTACGTTGCTGAAGTTGTACCAGATCAACTCATACATATCCAAGAAAGTCCCAAAAAAGCGACTACAAGTAAACCTCATGCCTTAAATATAAATCCGAATATAGAAGCATTATTGGCTTCATGGCGAGAGCAGTCATGGTCAAGCCAAAAGAAAAAAATGTTCCATGTAGGGGTAGGCTGCGTAGATTTATTCCCGCATCAGCTTTGGGGAAAGCTATTAACTCAAGCTTGGCGACAATCTTATTATCAACTGGGTCAATTTCACGACCCGCGTGGTTATTTACCACTGCGTCAGGCAATTTGCGAATATGTTCGTTCAACTCGTGGGCTGAACTGTAATGAACAGCAAATCATTATTGTAAACGGGACTCAGCAGGCTATTCATTTGACTGCCTATGCGTTACTTCAAGCAAATGATGAAGTGTGCCTAGATGAGCCGGGTTATGATGCAGCTTTTAATATTTTTCGAAGTTTTGGAGCTCAGGTCAATTTAATCAAGAGTGATGAAGAGGGTATGCAAGTCGCAGACATTACCAATCATTATTTAAAAAGTAAGCTTGTTTATACTGCACCTTCACATCAGTTTCCTTTAGGAGGAACTTTGAGTTTGGCTCGCCGTTTTGCTTTATTAGATTGGGCAAACAAAGAGGAAAAATGGATTTTTGAAGATGACTATAATAGTGAATTCCGCTATGGCACTCACCCCATCCAAGCCCTACAAGGCTTAGATCAACAGCAACGTGTTATTTACTCTGGTACTTTTACCAAGATGATGTTTCCTGAATTTCGCTTAGGGTTCATGGTGGTACCTGAAGCATTAATCGAAACCTTTAGTGCTGCTAAATACTATACAGACGTGCGAAGTTCATACTTAGAACAGGTTGCTTTAGCTCTATTTATACAACAAGGTCACTATGCTAGGCATGTGCGTAAAGTTCGCAAAGCATGCTATGAGCGTCAGCAAGTATTAATTAAAGCGATTAATGAGCGCCTTTCAGACACACTTGATGTTCAGCCCACAGACTCAGGCATTCATCTTATATGCTGGTTAAAAGGCGCATGGACTGAGCAAGAGTTTATTGCTCATTGTTCGGCTTTGGATTTAGCGATTCAGCCTCTGTCTCGATATTGTCAACTTGCGCCGAAAAAAGCTGCTGTTTTGTTAGGCTATGCTGCCCATCAACCTGAGGAAATTATAGAAAATATTAAGAAACTCGCTTTTAGCCTCAAAAAGTAAATAGTTAAATTTTTCAGTCTTATATATGCAATATAGGCTAATTTTATTTTTAATGTATCGTGTAAAATATTTAGTGGAATTTAATAGTTTTATGGAAATTAATTAAAGTTAAAAAATATTTTAAATTTAAAAATTTATTAATATTATTTTAAGCTAGCTTAATTATTCTAAAAACATCAAAGCTCGTCTAAGTACACCTTTTAGCCACATTCTCCAGATGTGGCTCTTTTTATACAGGGTTAAAAAATTTAGAAAACGAAATAAATATAATTAAATATTTATTTTTAAATCGCTATAGAGATTTTTTTAATCTTCTTCCATAGCATTACTATAAAATTTAACACCAAGTTTAATACGATCTCGGCCATTACTCATGCGCCAGCGATTTGTATCACGTAAAGAATATACACAACCACAATATTCTTGCTGATAAAATTCTTCACGTTTACTAATTTCGATCATACGGCTAGAGCCACCATTTTTACGCCAGTTGTAGTCCCAGTACTGGATTTCAGGATAGTGTGCAGCAGCACGAATCCCGCAATCGTTGATTTGAGCCATATTTTTCCATCGTGAAATTCCTAAAGAACTACTGATTAAACTAAACCCATGTTCATAAGCATATAAAGCAGTACGTTCAAAACGCATATCAAAACACATGGTACAGCGAATACCGCGTTCCGGTTCATTTTCCATACCTTTCGCACGGGCAAACCAATTGTCTGTGTCGTAATCTGCATCAATAAATGGAATATTATGTTTTTCAGCAAAGCGGATATTTTCCTCTTTGCGAATGAGGTATTCTTTCACTGGATGGATATTGGGATTATAAAAGAATATAGAGAAGTTTATATTGGACTCAATTAATGCTTCCATTACTTCTCCCGAGCAAGGAGCACAACATGAATGGAGTAATAATTTATTATGTCCTAATGGCAGTTCAAGTTTTTGTCTTTGAGTAGTCATCATTGAAAATTAAGATATATTTTTATATATTTTAAATTGTTTAAATCAATATTGGAATGAATTTTTTTCAATTTAAGATGAAAATATTTAATTATTAATTTTATTATATTAACTCAGGCATAAATTAATCTATGTTTTTATTTTATGAAATAATAAATACATTATATTTATGCAATATTATAAAAGCTAATTTGATGTGTCAAAAAGCTCAATTAGAGAGAAAAGGGTGATGGTTTTATAGTTTTGTAACTATTTGTCTTTTATATATTTATTTTTTATATTTTGAACTGAGATTAGTGTGATAGATGTCACAAATAAGTATTATTTTTTAAATTTAAATATTTTTTTAGATTTATATTTTTATTAAATTTATACTAAAACAGTTATTCTACTTTTTTAATTTGAGTATGTGATATTTTAAGATATGGACGATTGGCAATGTAAGTATTGTAATGGTTACATTATGGTTAATCATTCAAAGATAGAGGTAGGGGAAAAAGTTTACTTTTTGGTATATAAATTCGACGCAAAAAATGAAAGAAAAAAACTATATAAAAAAGGAACAGTGATCGCGCGCTGCGATAATATTTTACATATCGAATCAAGAAAGAAGACATATAAAATAGAAGAGGCTAAAGTCTATCCACTCGGTGCGCCCATGCCGTTTGTTTACAATATGTTTTGGATTTGTGGCTGTGAAACTAGACCCTAGTATTTTGTTTATGAAATCTGAAATGCAGTATTAATTTAAGTAATTTGATTATTTTTTATACATTTTGTCGGATCATATTTTTAATTCTTCTCATTGTTTAAAATTTCTATAAATAGTCTGAGCTGTTGAATTGTTAAATTTAGCTCTTTATTTGACAAAGTTTCAGCATCCTTTTATAAAACCTCAACTAAAGTTATGGTTAATAGAAATGACTGAAACGAATCAAAGCCGTTTGTTGACTGTAGGTGAAGTTGCAAAACGTAGTGGTGTTGCAGTTTCAACGCTTCATTTTTATGAATCTAAAGGTTTGATTAAAAGTATAAGAACCAATGGTAACCAACGTCGTTTTACTTTAGTTGTGCTGCGTTATATTGCAATCATTAAAATTGCGCAAAAGGTTGGTATTCCATTAGAGGAAATTAAACAAGCTTTAAGCAAGTACCCAATGGGATCTAAATTAACTGCGCAGCAATGGAAAGAGTTATCTCTGGACTGGCGGAAAAATTTGGATGATCGTATTCAAAAGCTTACGCGGCTGCGAGATGAGATGGATTGGTGTATTGGCTGTGGATGCTTGTCATTAGAACAATGTCCTTTAAGAAACCCAGATGATGTATTGGGACAAGAAGGCGTTGGAGCACGTATTTTAGAAAGGTCGTAGCTCATACATCTGTTGCTTGATCTTGTTCATCATAATTTATCGCTTGGAATAATTCATTATTTTGTAAGTTACTCTCTCTGAAGGTTTTTTATTGTAAACAAGTCATATAAAACATGAGTTTTTTTGATATCTTTAGCTTTTTTAGTAAGAAGTAAAATTTATGAAAAAAACAATCTTTCTTGGATTAGCGCTTGTTTCGTTAACGGCTTGCTCAGCAGTACAACATAAAGACTCAACTCCACCAAAAATTGGTTCACCAAATCCAGCAAGCAAATATTGTGTTGAGCAAGGTGGAAAATTAGAAATTAGAAATGAAGCAAATGGTCAGGTTGGTTACTGTCATTTGCCAAATGGTCAAGTGGTCGAAGAGTGGAAATTATTCCGCGACAACCAAGCTAACTGCGTAGCTGAAGAAGCTCAAAAATTAGTGGGTCAGTCTGGCTTAACTGATGACCAAATCAAACAAAAAACCAAGTCAGAAATTGTACGTAGAGTCGCTCCAGGTCAGCCAATGACAATGGATTATCGTACAAACCGTGTCACTGTTACTATTGATCCATCGACTAAAAAAATTACCAACGCGAACTGTGGTTAATTTTTTAATTAAAAATTGATTTAAGACCGAACAAGAAAGCCTGTCAGAAGACGGGCTTTTATTATTTTATTTCACCTACTCAAAAAAAAGCCTCTAGCGGACTAGAGGCAGAAAAACTTCAGATGCAAGAACAGGTGAATTATGCATCTGAGTTAAGTAGGTTGTATCAAACCATGTAAAGCACTTTACCAGTAAAAATGAGTAAAAATAGGGGCGTGCGACTAATGGCTAATATTTGCTGTTTGTTATTTATACAAATTGATGCATTAAATTAATTTAAGAATCGTTTTAAACATCTACTAAAAAAAAGAAGTCTTAAAATTTATGACTATGGACTCATGAGCTTAGGGTTCTTGTTCAACCG
Source organism: Acinetobacter nosocomialis (assembly GCA_025736915.1). Lineage (GTDB taxonomy): Bacteria > Pseudomonadota > Gammaproteobacteria > Pseudomonadales > Moraxellaceae > Acinetobacter > Acinetobacter nosocomialis_A. The sequence continues at coordinate 3,432,459 of CP107049.1, forward strand.
TTGTCTTTTTGTGCGACTACCCAAGAGTTATTCGTGATTTGTATTTGGCTTAATGATAATTTTAGAGCTATCCGCAAGGACACAATAATGACGAACATACGAATAATAATGAATCTAAGGTAGGACCCAGTGTTTATTAGTGTATTTGATCTTTTTAAAATTGGCATCGGCCCATCTAGCTCCCATACAGTTGGACCAATGCGAGCGGCATACAGTTTTGTAGATGATTTATTTAAACAAAACAATTTACAAGCAACGGTTAGAGTTCAGGTGAAGTTATACGGTTCGCTTGCAGCAACGGGTGTTGGTCATGCAACAGACAAGGCTGTTCTGTTAGGTTTAATGGGCTTTGACCCTGAACATATCGATACTCAATTGAGCACAAGCTTGATTGAAGATGTTCTTGAAAATAAAGCCATCCAGCTTAATCAGCAAAAGACGATTTCTTTTGACTATAAGTATGATGTGCTTTTTTTAGATGAATCTTTGCCTTATCACCCCAATGCAATGGAACTGATTGCCTATAATGAAGCCGAAGAAACTCTGTACGCAGAAACTTATTATTCGGTTGGTGGTGGTTTTATTGTTAGTCAAAGGCAATTAACACAAACCCAGACTGAAACCAACGACGTTAAGGTTCCATATCCATTTCACAGTGCGGCTGAACTTTTAAGCTTATGTAAAACTCATCATTTAACAGTAAGTGAGTTAATGCTTGAAAATGAAAAAAGCTGGCGTAGTGAAATTGAGATTCGTAGCAAGATTATGGAAATCTGGAAAGTGATGCAGCAGTGCATTCATAACGGATTAATTAATGAAGGCATATTACCGGGCGGATTAAACGTAAAACGTCGGGCTAAAAAAATTCACGATAAGTTATTAAATAAGAAAAACTCAAACCTGATTGTGACGACTTTCCATGCGATGGAATGGGTTAATTTATTTGCCTTAGCGGTAAATGAAGAAAATGCTGCTGGCGGTCGAGTGGTGACGGCACCTACAAATGGTGCAGCAGGGATTATTCCGGCAGTTTTATATTACTACGTGACTTTTTCCAAAGACTTTTCTGAAGATAAAGTGGTTCGTTTCTTTTTAAGTGCGGCAGCCGTCGGTATTTTATGTAAACTCAATGCTTCTATTTCTGGTGCAGAAGTAGGGTGTCAGGGCGAAGTCGGCTCAGCATGTGCAATGGCTTCGGCAGGTTTAGCCGAAATTTTAGGAGCATCACCTGAGCAAGTGGAACATGCGGCTGAAATTGGGCTTGAACATAACTTAGGTTTAACGTGTGACCCGATTGGTGGTTTGGTTCAGGTGCCTTGTATTGAACGAAATGCGATTGCGGCTGTAAAAGCGATTAATGCAGCACAAATGGCACTTCATGATGAAGGTGAGCATTTTGTGACTTTAGATAAAGTTATTCAGACCATGAAGGAAACAGGTAGAGATATGTCTGAGAAATATAAAGAAACTTCAAAAGGTGGCCTCGCTGTTAACGCCATTGAGTGCTAAAAAAATGAGATGGGGACGAGATGCCCCATCTTATTTTGAACATTAAGCCTCGCGAGCAACTAAAGTTAAAATGTCGTAAGTTGCGACAAGTTCACCACGTTGGTTTTTGACTTTAATATCCCATACCACAACGCCATGCGCAGGCTGAGACGGGTCTTTTTGTGGTTTAGGTGTTTTTTGTTTACAGGTGAGTTCAACCTGAATCGAGTCACCAATTTTAACCGGTTCAACAAAGCGTAAGTTGTCCATACCGTAGTTGGCAATCACAGGACCTTGTGCTGCATCTACAAATAGACCTGCTGCGGCAGACACAATGAAGTAGCCGTGTGCAACACGCTCACCAAAGAAAGACTCGGCAGCCGCAATTTTGTCGGTATGCGCATAGAAATAGTCACCACTTAAACAAGCAAAATTGACAATATCTGCTTCGGTGACTGTGCGACGAGCCGTTAATAAACGTTCACCAATCACTAATTCATCAAACGACTTTTTAAATGGATGTACACGGTCTTCGTTAACTTTCGAGCCAGCAGTCCATGAGTGAGTAATTTGGGTCAAGCTATTTGGAGAACCTTGAATTGCAGTGCGTTGCATATAGTGTTTAACTGCACGAATACCACCTAACTCTTCACCGCCACCTGCACGACCAGGGCCGCCGTGTACTAAATGTGGAAGTGGTGAACCATGTCCTGTACTTTCTTTTGCTGACTCTGCATCAAGTACATGCACACGGCCATGCCAAGGCGCAATTTTTTGAATAATCTGCTCAATATTCTCATCGTTATTTTTAACGACAGAAGCCACTAGGCTACCTTCACCACGTGAAACAAGGTCAGCTAGTTCTTCAATGTTTTGATATGGCATGAGTGTACATACCGGACCGAAAGCTTCTGTGGTATGAACATTCGTCGCTTGTAAAGGTTGTTCGCACACCAATAAAGTTGGAGCGAAAAAAGCACCTTTTTCAGGATGATCTGCATTAAATGTAAAGCTATCGTTGCCACCAAGAACAATTTTTGCGTCTTTGCTGAGCTCGGCAACTTTTTCTGCAACATCATGTTTTTGTTTAATGCTCGCTAAAGCACCCATGGTGGTTTCTTCTTTTTGAGGGTCACCTACTACAACTTTAGCAAGTTTGGCCGTTAGCTTCTCTTGTACAGCCGCTAACAAATTTTCAGGAACAAATGCACGACGAATTGCTGTACATTTTTGGCCTGCTTTTGTGGTCATTTCACGGAAGACTTCACGCACAAATAAATCGACGGTTTCTTCATTTGCCTCAGGGCTTAAAATTGCGCTGTTTACCGAGTCGGCTTCCATGCTAAATGGAATCGAATATTTATTGAGGTGAGGGTGGTTACGTAGTTTTTGACCTGTGTATGCAGAACCTGTAAACGTAACACAATCTTGAGGGCCTAAGTGGTCGAACAAGTCATAAGTTTGACCGCAAATGAGTTGCAGCGAACCTTTTGGTAATACATGCGCTTCTTCAATCGCTTTTACAACCGCTTGAGTTAATTGAGAGCCATCGGTTGCAGGTTTCACAATACATGGCACACCTGCAAGTAGCGTCGGTGCAATTTTTTCAAGCATTCCCCAAATTGGGAAGTTAAAAGCATTAATGTGAACGGCAACACCTGCTTTAGGGCTTAAAATGTGTTTAGCGCCAAAAGTTCCATTTTTAGAGAGTTGAATCCAGCTGTCTTCGGTAATAATTTTTTCGTCATTGAGTTCACGACGAACCAGACTCGAATAAGCAAATAATGTCTGGATACCACCTTCAATATCAATCCATGCATCTTTACGAGTTGCACCCGTTGCATAAGCAAGTTTGTAGAAGTCTTCCTTGCGTTCAAGTAAATGCTGGGCAATTTGTTTTAATGCATTGGCACGTTGGTGGAATGTCCAGTTAGCCAGTTCTGAACCATTTTGTTTGGCATATTGAACAACACGTTTCATATCAATGCCATGACTACTTACGGCATAAATCGATTCACCTGTAATGGCATGGTAAACAGGGCGTAGTTCTTCGTCAGACGAATGCCATGTTCCATAGACATAAGAAGCAAGATGAGACAGTTGATGCTCAGGCTGCTGAAAATCTGTGTCAGTTGAGGTTCCTTCTAGGTGTGCTTGTTCAAGCATGACCAAACTCCTTTTTTATTTGATACGTCAATTATAAAAATTGCAAAAATATGATTCATAATTTCAGATTAATTTGTTTAAAAGTCAACTTTATTTTGATTTATAAAAGTAAAAAGGTTTTTCGCAATTGTTTTAAAATTAATAATTTCAATGACTTGATTTATTTTATTGTGGTAGATTTAATTTGATACTAAAAAAGTGATTGACTTTGTTTTTAGTGTATCGAAAAATAGATTTAAGGGTGATGCCTACAGGGAATGAAAGAATGGAAAACAACTACCAGAAATTTGAACAAAATATTGCCAATGAAATTACGATCGAGGCTAAGGATCAAATGCCCGATGCCTACCGCAAAACATTAATTCGTCAAATTGGGCAACATGGCCATTCTGAAATTGTAGGTATGTTGCCTGAAGGAAACTGGATTACACGTGCGCCGACTTTAAAACGTAAAGCGGTTTTGCTCGCAAAAGTACAAGATGAAGCAGGTCATGGTTTGTATTTGTACAGTGCGGCAGAAACTTTAGGTGCAGATCGTGATGACATGATGGAAAAGTTAATTGATGGAAAAATGAAATACTCATCAATTTTTAACTATCCAACTTTGACTTGGGCAGATGTTGCTGCGATTGGTTGGCTTGTCGATGGGGCAGCCATTGTGAACCAAGTTGCGCTTTGCCGTACTTCATATGGGCCATATGCGCGTGCAATGGTACGTATTTGTAAAGAAGAAAGTTTCCACCAGCGCCAAGGTTTTGAAGCCATGATGGCTTTGGCAGGCGGTACACCAGAACAAAAACAGATGGCGCAAGATGCGGTAAATCGTTATTGGTGGCCAGCACTCATGATGTTTGGCCCAAGTGATGAGCATTCTCCAAACAGCGCACAAAGCATGGCGTGGAAAATCAAGCGTTTTAGTAACGATGAATTACGTCAAAAATTTGTCGATAACACCGTACCACAAGTGTTGCAACTTGGCTTGGAAGTACCGGACCCAAATTTAAAGTTCAATGAAGAAACAGGCCACTACGAGTTTGGCGAGATCGACTGGCACGAATTTAATGAAGTGATTGCCGGACGTGGACCATGTAATCACGAGCGTATCGAAGCACGCCGTAAAGCATGGGAAAACGGCAAATGGGTTCGTGATGCAGCCGTGGTCTATGCGAAAAAACAGCAGCTAGAAGCGAACAAAGTGGCTTAACAAGATTTATGGAAAAATTTGAGGAAATCAAAATGGAAGATAAAAACAACTGGTCGCTCTACGAAGTATTTGTACGTAGTAAACAAGGTTTAAGCCACCGTCACGTAGGCAGCTTAAGAGCACCTGATGATGAGATTGCACTGCAACATGCTCGTGATGTTTACACACGCCGCAATGAAGGAATCAGTATTTGGGTGGTTCGTTCTGAACTGATTAAGTCATCACAGCCAGATGAAAAAGCAGAATTTTTCGATCCTTCTTTAGACAAGGTTTATCGTCATCCGACTTTTTACCATATCCCAGATGGCATTGAGCACATGTAAGGGAGATGACACATGAATCATTCAGTTTTATCTAAATTCTTATTACATATTGGCGACAGCCAACTGGTTTTGTCTCAGCGTTTAGCTGAGTGGTGTGGGCATGCACCTGAGCTTGAAGTTGATATCGCTTTAGCAAACATCGGTTTGGACTTGTTGGGTCAGGCAAGAAACTTTCTGACTTTGGCTGGTCAATATGATGAAGCTAAACGTGATGAAGATCAGCTTGCGTATTTCCGTACTGAGCGTGAGTTTTTAAACCTACTGTTATGCGAACAACCGAATGGTGACTTTGCACAAACGATTGTACGCCAATGGTTGATGGACCATTACCATCTTCATTTATTTACGGCTTTAGCGCAAAGCTCACTTCCTGAATTAAGCGCCCTTGCTGTCAAATCTTTAAAAGAAGTGAAGTATCACATTCGCTTTTCGACAAGCTGGATGGAGCGTTTAAGTTTAAGCACAGATGAAGCGCATCAACGTGTGCAAGACGGATTAAATAATTTATGGCGCTTTACCGCTGAATTATTTGAACTCAATGCAGACGAACAAGCATTAGTTGCAGAAGGCATGATTCCAGATTTTTCAAATGAAAAAGAACAATGGAACCAAACCATTGCAGATGAGCTTAAGCGTTTTGAATTAAATGTTGCTGTGAACGGTGCTTATCGCCGTGGTGCGAAACAAGGATTGCATACCGAGCATTTGGGTTATTTGTTGGCTGAAATGCAATGTATTCAAAGAACTTATCCGGGCATGACCTGGTAAGACAAGGAGGTGAGCCATGCAAATGATTCGTCATTGCATCGACCAATGTTGGGATGTTCTACAAACGGTAAGTGACCCTGAAATTCCGGTTTTATCGGTTGTCGATTTGGGTATGATTCGCGGTGTAGAGATTAACGATCAACAAGAAATTATTGTTCGTTTAACTCCGACATATAGCGGTTGCCCAGCAACAGATATGCTCAAAACACAAATTGTTGAGGCATTTACCGCAGAAGCTTTGACACCGGTCAAAGTCATGGTTGATTTGTCAGAAGCATGGACCACAGACTGGATGTCTGAAGCGGGTAAAAAGAAACTGCAAGTTTATGGCATTGCACCACCTGAAGGGTTGGCGCATCAGTGTGGAACTCACGTTCATTTAAAAGATGGTGTCGAGTGCCCACGTTGCAAAAGCCGACATACCCGACTGTTAACAGAGTTTAGTTCTACCGCCTGTAAAGCACTTTATAAATGTCAGGACTGTCTTGAGCCTTTTGATTACTTCAAATGTATTTAAGTCTTTAGATAAGGAAATCAGCCATGAGCCAATTTGTACCATTAAAAGTAAAAAGTATTACGCCGCAAACCGATCAGGCAATTTGTATTGCATTTGACGTTGTACCTGAACAACAAGAACAATTCCAATTTCAACCGGGTCAACACTTAACCATTCGCCACTTAACCGAAGCTGGTGAAATCCGCCGTTGTTATTCAATTTGTAGCTATGCGGGTAAAGAAGACATCAGCATTGCGGTTAAAAAAATTGATCAAGGGCAATTTTCAAACTGGGCAAATGACCATTTAAAAGTGGGCGATGTACTTGAAGTCATGCCACCACAAGGTGTGTTTTTCCAAAAAGCAGCCAAAATCGGTGGACAAAACTATTTAGGCGTTGCGGCAGGCAGTGGTATCACGCCAATTTTATCAATTATTAAACAAGTTTTATTTGAACAACGTGAAGCTAAATTTACCTTGCTCTATGGCAATCGTTCATGGAAACAAACCATGTTTGCCGAGCAAATTATGGATTTGAAGGATCAGTTCAAAGAACGCTTTCAACTCATCAATATCTTTTCTCGTGAGTTCAACGATAGTGAACTGATGAACGGTCGTATTGATGCAGAAAAGCTTAAGCAACTTTTTGATTTTGAAGTGCTTGAAACGAGTTTCGACCATGTTTTTGCCTGCGGCCCAGACGAAATGATGAATGCCGTAGAAAGCACTTTGCCAAACTTTGGTATTGCCAAAGAGCGCATTCACACTGAACGTTTCCATACAGGACAAGCACGTAAACGTAGTGTTGAAGCGGATGCAAACCGTAAAGAAGAAAAGGTCAACATCATTTTAGATGGCCGTGAGCTGATTGTTTCTGTGGCTCAAGATGATGAAAGTATTCTTGATGCGGCTTTGCGTGCGGGTGCTGACTTACCGTATGCCTGTAAAGGCGGGGTGTGCGCGACTTGTCGTTGTAAAGTTATTTCTGGTGAAGTCGATATGTTCCTTAACTATAGTCTTGAAAAAGATGAAGTTGAAAAGGGCTATGTGCTGAGCTGTCAAACCTTACCAAAAGGCCCAAATGTTCGTTTGAGTTTTGATGAGTAGAGGCTGTCATGCAAGAGTTAATCAAAGCCAGCACAGCAACTGACGGTGTTTTGTTATTAACCCTAAACCGTCCAGAAAAAAGAAATGCTTTAAACAATGCAACATTGCAGTGTTTATGCGAGTTGCTCGAAGAAGCTGAGCACAATGCTCAAGTGAAAGCAGTAGTTTTAACGGGTAACGCTCAATGTTTTGCTGCTGGAGCAGATCTTAGCGAGTTGGCTGCAATGGACGCCGTGTCTTTGCAACTCGATATTCGCCCGAAGCTTTGGCAAAAAATTGATGCGTTTAGTAAGCCACTGATTAGTGCAGTCAATGGCTATGCTTTAGGTGCTGGATTTGAGCTGGTTTTGCATTCGGATATGGTGATTTGCGGTGAAAATGCCCGTTTTGCTTTACCTGAAATTGGCCTTGGTATGTTGCCGGGTGCAGGTGGAACACAGCGTTTAGCGCGCTTGGTTGGGCAACAACTCACTATGCGCTGGGCCATGACAGGTGAAATGATTTCGGCAAAACAGGCGGAGCAACATGGCATTTGCAGTCAAGTGGTTCCGACCGAATTAACCGTTGAATATGCGGTTCAACTTGCAGCAAAAATTGCGAAACAAGCGCCTTTAGCGATTCGCGTGATTAAACAATCAATTAAAAGTATTCATGAAACGACTTTAAGTCAGGGACTCAAGTTTGAACGTCAAAACTTTGTCTGGTTGGCGGCTACAAAAGATCGAAACGAAGGGATTAATGCTTTCTTTGAGAAAAGAAAGCCAGTGTTTAGAGGTGAGTGATGGACTATCAAAATATTATTGCTGAAGAAAAAAATGGTGTTGGCTATCTGACATTTAACCGCCCAAAAGCACTGAATAGCTTTAACGTAGATATGCACCGCGAAGTGGCTGAGGTTTTAAACCAGTGGACCAAAAATCCGGATGTTCGCTGTGTTGTGATTAGTGGCGAAGGTCGTGGCTTTTGTGCAGGGCAAGATTTAGGTGACCGTGTAGTTGACCCAAATGCTGAAGCTCCAGATTTAGGATATTCCATTGAAACTTACTATAACCCGCTCATTAAAACGATTGTAAATATGCCAAAGCCTGTCATTTGCGCCGTAAATGGCGTGGCAGCAGGTGCAGGGGCAAATATTGCACTGGCGTGTGACTTGGTGATTGCAGCTAAATCGGCAAACTTCGTACAAGCATTTTGTCGCTTAGGACTGGTTCCAGACTCTGCGGGTACATGGTTTTTACCACGTGCTGTAGGTCATGCACGTGCTATGGGTTTAACGTTATTAGGTGACAAGCTCCCAGCAGAAACCGCAAAAGAATGGGGCATGATTTGGGATGTTGTTGAAGACGCTGAGCTTAAAGCAAAGGTCACTGAACTCGCTGAACGTTTAGCGAAACAACCTACATTTGGTCTATCTCTTATTAAAAAAGCCATTCATCAATCAAGTAACAACACCTTTGATGAGCAAATGCTTTTAGAGCGAGATTTACAACGCATTGCGGGTCGTTCCGAAGATTATCGTGAAGGGGTACAAGCCTTTATGAATAAACGCGAACCAAATTTTAAAGGGCGCTAAGCATGACAGATTTAGATTTATCTCGTGCCCGAATTGCCGTTATTGGTTCTGGCACCATGGGCATCGGCATTGCCCAGTTAGCCATCGTCAATGGGCACTCGACCGTTTTATATGATCTAGACACTCAAAAAGCGCAACAAGCCGCTCAAGGCTTAGGGCAGACGTTTAAAAAGCTGGTTGAAAAGAGCAAGCTCACAGAGCAGCAAGCGGATGAAGCTTTAGCGCGTTTAACTGTGGTGAATCAAATTGAAGCACTGCGTGATGCTGACTTAGTCATTGAAGCAGTCGTTGAGAAAAAAGAAGTTAAACAGTCTTTATTTAAGCAACTTGCTGAAATTTGTAGTGCGCAAACCATTTTTGCAAGCAATACATCTTCAATTTCAGTGACTGCAATTGCGGCGGGTATTGCTCACCCAGAGCGCGTAGTGGGTTTACACTTTTTTAACCCTGCGCCAGTCATGAAACTGGTTGAAATTGTACAAGGTTTAAAAACTCCAAACAGCTTATGTTTGGCTCTAAAAAATTTGATGTTGAATTGGAAAAAAATTCCAGTACTCACCAAGTCGACTCCAGGGTTTATTGTCAACCGAATTGCACGTCCGTTTTATGCAGAGGGCTTTAGAGCACTGCAAGAACAAGTCACCAGCTACGACCAGCTAGACTATGCCTTAAAGCAATGTGGTGGTTTTGCGATGGGGCCGTGTGAACTCACCGACCTCATTGGGCAAGATGTTAATTTTTCGGTGACCCAAAGCGTTTACCAAGAATTCTTTTACGAGCCACGCTACCGCCCAAGCCTCATTCAAAAAGAATTAGTCGATGCAGGTGCTTGGGGCCGTAAGTCAAAACAGGGTTTCTATAGTTATAACGAAAAAAATCAGTACGAGACATTTCAACCTCAAGCTGTGGTTGCCGAGCCAGTCGATGCCCATATTCAGCTAAAAGGGACTTGGTCTCAGCTACCTGCGTTTTTAACGCGTTTAGGTTTAAAAAGCGGATCTGCGAGCGACGACAATATTCTTCAAATTGATGATATCGACTTGCGTTTAAGCCAAGGTGAGTCAGCCAATATTCATTACCTGAGCCGTAAAGTGGTTTTAATGGATTGGCATCATGATTTTGAGCAAGCGGAAGCTTTAGTACTCAGTCATAACGAACTATGTGAAGTAAGTGATCTGGCTAAAGTTGAGGCTTACTTTGCGCAGTTTGGTATTTGTGTGATGTGGATTAAAGACCATCCGGCACTGTTAACCTTGCGCACCATCGCTTTACTCATTAATGAAGCCTGCGAAGCAAGTTTACATGGTGTTGCGAGTCTGGAAGATATTGATAATGCCATGAAATATGGAGTGAACTATCCTAAAGGCCCTTACCAATGGTTGACACAAATGGGCGGCGCTTATGTGCTCCAAACCTTAAATAACTTATATGCACTGTATGGAGAGGAAAAATATCGCGCGAGTATCTACCTCAAGCAATATGTAGCGAAAACTCAAAACATTGCTACTCAATATTCACGTGATATGACCGAATTTGCATAATCAGGAGTCAACATGGAAGACGTTTTAATTTGCGATTTTATTCGTACCCCAATTGGACGATATGCAGGTGCCCTAAGTGCAGTACGTGCAGATGATTTAGCTGCATTGCCCATCAAATATTTAAAAGATAAACACCCGAACTTACCGTGGAATACGGTAGACGAAGTGTTTTTAGGATGCGCTAATCAAGCAGGTGAAGACAACCGTAACGTTGCACGTATGGCAACACTGTTAGCAGGCTTACCTGATACAGTACCAGCCATGACCGTCAATCGTTTATGTGCTTCTGGCTTAGATGCGGTAGGCCTTGCGGCACGCTCAATTAAGGCAGGTGAAGCGCAGTTTGTGTTGGCAGGTGGCGTTGAGTCAATGAGCCGTGCGCCATTTGTACAAGCTAAACCGACCGAAGCGTTTAGCCGTACACCTGAAATTTATGACACCACTATTGGCTGGCGCTTTGTAAATAAGCAACTTAAAGTACAATACGGTACCGACAGCATGCCGGAAACTGCCGAAAATGTAGCTGAAAAATATCAAATTAGCCGTGAAGACCAAGATGCGTTTGCATTGCGTAGTCAGCAAAAAACCGCTGCGGCACAACAAAATGGTTTCTTTAACGATGAGATTCTGCCTGTCGAGATTACAGACCGTAAGAAAAACGTGGTTGTGGTGAACCGCGATGAACATCCGCGTGAAACGACACTTGAAGTACTCGCTAAGTTAAAAGCGCCATTTAAAAAAGAAGGTGGTTCGGTGACTGCCGGAAATGCCTCTGGTGTAAATGATGGTGCTGCGTGTGTGTTAATTACCAACCGTGAATTTGCAAATACACATGGTTTAAAACCTTTAGCACGCGTGATTGGTATTGCAAGTGCAGGGGTTGAACCCAAATATATGGGTATAGGTCCTGTTCCGGCTGTGCAGAAAATTTTAAAGCAAACAGGTTTAACGCTAGATCAGATGGATGTGATTGAACTGAATGAAGCATTCGCAGCCCAATCTTTGGCTTGTATGCGTGAACTTGGTTTAAAAGATGACGATGAACGCGTGAACCCTAATGGTGGTGCGATTGCACTTGGACATCCGCTCGGTATGAGTGGTACACGTTTAGTGATTACAGCAACACGTGAGCTAAAAAAACGCGGTGGACGCTATGCACTTTGCACGATGTGTGTAGGTGTTGGACAAGGCGTCGCACTGATTTTGGAAAATTTAAATTAATTTAGACGGTTTTAAAAATTACATAATGAGGAGATAGGCGATGGACAGCCTTACAACGGATAATGTTGAACAATTAACACTTGCAGAGCTTAGAGAGCTGCAAACTAAACGGTTAAAACAAACCCTGACTTTTGTATATGAAAATAGTCCGGTGTATAAGAAAAAGTTCGATGACGCAGGTGTACATCCTGATGACTTCGTGACTTTAGACGATCTGGCAAAGTTTCCATTTACCACCAAACAGGATTTAAGAGACAACTATCCGTTTGGAATGTTTGCCGTGCCGCAAGAGCAAATTGTGCGTTTACATGCATCATCAGGTACAACGGGTAAACCAACAGTCGTGGGTTATACCCAAAAAGATATTAATACTTGGTCGGACATTGTTGCGCGTTGCTTACGCATGGCAGGTTTAACCGCGAAAGATATGGTTCAGGTTGCTTATGGCTATGGACTGTTTACAGGTGGTTTAGGTGCACATTATGGTGCCGAGCGCTTAGGTGCAACAGTTATTCCAATGTCTGGCGGCCAAACTGAAAAGCAAGTTCAGCTTATTCAAGACTTTAAACCGACTGCAATTATGGTTACGCCATCATATTGCGTGAGTATTATTGAAAAGCTAGAACAGCAATTTGGTACTGCACGTAATACGTCTTTAAAAGTCGGTATTTTTGGTGCCGAGCCGTGGACCAACGAACTGCGCCGTGAAATTGAAGAACGCCTCAATATTAAAGCACTCGATATTTATGGTTTGTCTGAGGTGATGGGGCCGGGCGTTGCGATGCAGTGCCTAGGTGAGGGCGAGGGATTAACGATTTGGGAAGATCATTTCTACCCTGAAATTATTAACCCTGAAACGGGTGAAGTCTGTAAAGATGGCGAACTTGGCGAGCTAGTCTTTACGACTATTACCAAAGAAGGCTTACCGATTATTCGTTACCGTACCCGTGATTTGACTCGTTTGCTCGCTGGCGAAAATCTGGCGATGCGTAAAATGGATAAAATTGTGGGTCGTAGTGACGACATGCTGATTATTCGCGGCGTAAACGTTTTCCCGACTCAAATTGAAGAGCAAATTTTGCAAGTTCCGCATTTAGTTCCAAATTATGAAATTTTGGTGACTAAAAAAGGCCATATGGATACTTTGCATATTCGTACAGAGATGTGTCATAACTGTAATATACAGGCCAATCAACTTGCTCAGGAGTTGATGAAACGCATTAAAACCATGATTGGGATTAGCGTTACTGTAGAAGTTGTGACAGAAGCGACCTTACCTCGTTCGGAAGGTAAGGCAAAGCGGGTAATCGATATGCGTCAGATTGCTTAACATCAAGATCATTCAGGGTATAGAATCTATACCCTGAGACTAAACGCCAAGACATGAGTATGAGTGCAAAAATACAGCAAATAATTGATTCTGTTGTAAAGAATGAAACCTTAAGTGGAACTTCGCTTATTTCGACAATTTTTGGAGATTCAGTACTTCATCGGGGTGGAAATATCAGTCTTGCAAGCCTGATTCAGTTATTAGAGCTGTTTGGTTTTAATGACCGCGCTGTAAGAACCTCTGTTTTTCGTTTAGTTAAAAATGATTGGTTATGTTCAGATAAAATCGGCAGAACCAGTTTTTATCGAATTACCGATTCGAGCCGTTCGACTTATTTGCAGGCCGAGCAACGTATTTATAACGACCAGATGAAAGAGTGGGACCATTATTGGGATCTTATTCTGATGTCTAGTCTCGACACTGAAAATAAAGCGTTGTTAAAAAAAGAACTCGAATGGTTAGGATTTGCCAATATTTCGACAAACCTAATGGCTTATCCGGGTTGTAACCGTATTGAACTGCAACGCTTGTTGGTCGACTTAAATATGAGTGAGCAAGTGGTGGTGTTTAAAGCCGAAACCTTGCAGCTCTTTAATAATTCGGTCGATACCATTGGCCGTATGCTCAGAACCAACTGGCCCATCGATGAATTACGCCAAAGATATTTACAGTTTCTCGATATTTTTAGAGAAATTGGCGTGTTGCTCATGCAGGAAAACGAACAACTCGAACCTGTTCAGGCCTTTCAAATTCGAACTTTGCTGATTCATTATTATCGACGGATTTTATTAAAAGACCCAGCATTACCGCTTGAGTTGTTGCCAACTGACTGGCCTGCGATTAGTGCGCGAACTTTATCAATGAATATTTATAAAAAAGTATTTGAACCTGCGGATGAATACTTCTTGTCTGTTGCTGCAACAGCAGAAGGGCCAATGCCAAATGCCACAGCACATTATTGGCGCCGTTTCGGAGGTTTGGTGGCGACAAATGAGAGGTTAAATCATGCCTTGTTATAGTATTGACGGTGTTATTCCAGTCGTCAGCCCAGAGGCTTTTGTACATCCAACCGCAGTTTTAATTGGTGATGTGATTATTGAAGCGGGTGTATATGTAGGGCCATTTGCTTCATTGCGTGCTGATTTTGGTCGTATCCATATTAAGCAAAATGCCAATATACAAGATAGCTGCACCGTACATGGTTTTCCGCAAAGCGTGACTTTAGTTGAAGAAATGGGCCACATAGGGCATGGCACAATTTTGCATGGCTGCCGCATTGGTAAAAATGTTTTGGTCGGCATGAACAGCGTAATTTTGGACTATGCCGAAATTGGTGAAAATACCATTATTGGCGCAAATAGTTTGGTTAAAACCAAAGATATTATTCCGGCAAATGTATTGGCAATGGGTAGTCCTGCCAAGGTTGCACGTGAGTTATCAGAACAAGAAAAAAAGTGGAAAACCAGAGGCACGCAAGAATACATTGAGCTTGCACAGCGCTGCTTAAACTCAATGCAAGAAGTTCAGCCTTTAAGCTCAGAGTTGGATGACCGCCTAACCTATAAGGACTTTAACTCTTCAAATTATCAGATTAAACAAGATAGCGTTTAACGGCTTTTAAACAGTCGATTTCAATACATATGAGTTCATAACACTTAAGGAATACTCGCACGAGTAGGGAGACGTTTGTGCAAAAAATGGAAACTACTGCGGTTGATCAATTTGCAGAGCTATTAGGTGTACAAGTGCTGCATCGCAGTTTTGATGAAGCGCGTTGTCAGCTTAATGTGAAAGACGAACACATGAATGCATTGGGCGGCGTACATGGTGGCGTCATATTTTCTTTAGCCGATATTGCTTTTGCGATGGCGTGTAATGCAGGGGATGCGCCATATACAGGCCTACAGGCGGATATTCGCTATATGAGTGGAGCGAAAGATAAGGTGTTATTTGCAACGGCAACTAAGGTCGGTAGTAGTAAGAAATTTGCGCATTATGAAGTGGTGATAACAGATGGTTTGAATAATAGAGTCGCTTTATTTACATCTACGTGTTATAGGCTTGCGCCGTGATAGGCGGTTGCTTGGTAGTTAGATTCAGAGCAAAATTTAACTAAATAAAAGCAGTCTATGATTAGTAAGCTGCTTTTATGTTAACTAATACCCATTGTATTAATAGGTATATTTATTACCGAATCATATCTTCTATCCAAGTTTTAAAATTAGGATAAGAATTTTGAGCATCGTTTATAATTTCCAAAACTGGTCTAGTATTAGTCTTAGAATTCTGTTTTGCAAAAGTCAGAAAATCATTATTAATTTGAGTGTTAGCTTCAGGATATTCGATAGATTCAAATGGACCGTGATTCTGTGATAACAACCAAAGATAATCATCAAAATCTTTCGCTACAACTCCCATTTCTCCTTCTGATCCTAAGAATACAATTGGTTGATCTAATATATTTTTGTCTTTATTTACTATCCAAAAAGCAGCACACCCACCTGTACCATCTTGGCCAAAAAATAATAATGTACTAGCATCAGCTTGAGGATTTCCAGTCCAAGCTGTTAACAATCCAGATGTTTCTTCAGGTGATAAGAAATCTTGGTATGGCTCAAAATCAATGCCATCTCCATCAGCATAATCAAAATCTAATTGGTGTAACTTCTTAAGTAAATCGGGAAATTGAGTCATAAGTTCTCTATTCATTATTTTAAAGAATTTCTAAGATTATATACCTTATATGAAATTTATCAGTTCAATAAGTAAAAAACTGAGTATTTCTAATTGGCTGATAAACCAGATTGTATCTAAACTGCTGCATTAAATCTTTTGAAATTGGTTGAGGTTGTTGTATCTGCATCATCAAAAGCTGTAAAAACTGTCCGTGACTAAACACAGCCAAATTCTTTTGGACATAGTTTTCATTCAAAGCTTTTAACTTCTCATGGAAAGCTTGAACTCGTATATATAGATCTTCAAAAGACTCGGCATCATCACCATCTTTATGCTGATAATCCATTTTCTCCCAGTAAGCATTTACCCAAGCTTTACGGTCATCCATATTGGTATTGGCACATTTACGCTCAGACAAATAGCTAAACTCATGCAAATGTTCATCTACTTCAAAAGTGAGGTTATATTTTTCTAAGAGTGGGGCGGCGGTTTGATGTGTACGCAAATATTGAGACACAATCACATGATCAATTTTAGGTAGTTTTGAATACAATGCTTGAGCTTGTTTATGCCCATTGTCACTTAAAGAAATTGAAGCATGTGACAGGGTTTTTCCATTAATGTTGGCTTCACTTTCAGCATGTCGGATTAGAAAAATACTCATATTAATTCCGTTTTGATAAAACTAATTCCTGACTTTCATTGTAAAAAGTTAAGGTATAGCTTTTTAAAGTTTTCCCATTCGAACTTATACAAAACTTTCCTGAGACTGGTACTTTCCATTCTGATCCCACATTGCTTGCCAAGCCAATCCATGCGTGTCCATTAAAAGTAAATACTCGTTCCTTTTCTATATGGAAGTCTTCAAAATAAATGGCATCACACCAAAATTTGTCGGTGTTATCAAAGTCTTTTTTAGAGAATTTCCAACAACTTAAAATTGAAAAGTTACTTTCAAACCATTCATCTTTGTAGTTGAGGTGAATATAGTTATGAATGGCCTCGGCTGTAAGTTTTTCTAATTGTAGAACTCTTCGCTGAATGCGTCATTTACTCGAATAGATAAACTTTGTGTGTTTTTCTTCTTGGTATTCATTTCTTTCCATATTTTTAAATTACAGATTTTGATTCAAAGCTAAGTCATGGTTATTGTACTTAGCTTTGGTTTTTTGAGAAGGGTATATTGAGTTAGACTACATTTAAAAGCTACTCACTTTTATAAATAATGAGTTGTGAAGGGGCCTTATTTTTCAGGGTCTAGATAAACAACACCTAAATTAACTTTTTTATAAGGTCTGAATTCACCTTCATCAGCTTTTATTCTTTTATATTTCTCCTCAGAATAGTCTATATCTTTTACCTTAAACCCCTCAAAACTAATATAAATTAAAGCAGCCATATTAGAGTATTCCTGCATGTCTGGTTTAAAAAAGTAATATTTTTTTGCAATAGGCTTTAATGTAAAGCTACCATCTTTATTTGAAACAAGCTCGGGAGCGTCATTTGGAGTTAAACCATTAAATCCAATAAAGCCCTTTTGTTGTCTTAGAGGTTCTTTCGTAGCGTTATTATAAATATAGCCTGTCACTTCCGGAGTAAGATAAATTTCTTTCTGTGAGCAAGCTGTAAGAGTTACTGTCATACAAAAAAAGAGTAGCAGTGTTATTATTTTTTTCATTGTTTTGAGATTCCTGAAATAAATAAAAGCCCAGTTACATCTTTTTTATTTGCAACCATATTTTTATCCCAATTTGGAATTGCTGTTAAATTACCTTTGGCATATTTCATCAAATCTATTTCTCCTGATGTAGGGTAGCTTGTCCCAGATTTTGGAACTTGCCAAATCTCTGATGAACTATGGTGTATTATTGAATCCATGATCCTTCCAAGGGAAGTTTTTCAAATCTTTCTGCTGGAAGTAATATGCCTTTACTTGTTCTTCTATCATGAAAATAAAAGTCGGTATGATGAGAAATAAGGTCATCAAATTTAAGTTGTTTTTGCCAAATGTACTTTATGAGGCAGACATGATAGTTAAAAAAATCTTCAAATTTACTAAAATCATTTGAAGAACGTAAATAGCCTCCAATTTTATTCCAAAAATTTTGATCAGGATTCATGTTTGCCATCAATGCGACAAGGTTCATTGAATCAACTTCTTGGATCTTTATATGTTGAAACTCGATATTGATTTCTAAAATCGCATCTTTGGTAGTTTTACCATTTTGATTAAACTCTTTTGCAATTAATAAGATGGTTGTCATTTCTGAAAAATGGCAAACGTCTTTTAAATTACAATATCTATAGTAGGTATTTTCTAATATCTGATCTAAATTTCTTTTATGTGTTGTCTCTGTCATACATTCAATATAAAAACATTCAGCTATTAAGTAGTCGCCTGCTGAGGCAAAGAAGCCAAAAGGAATTTTTCTCAGTTTTTGATAGTTGTCATCTATTTTTAAAATAATATTTTCTTTTTCATTGCCATAATGTAATACACCTCTTCTGTCCGTTGCCAGAATGACAAAATCATTTAGGTTAAAAGCTATAACTAAAGACATAATAATTACAAATATTTTTTTAATATATAATATAATTTAGCAAAAAATTAAGCACTTGATAAATAGAGAATTTAAAATGGGCGGAAAATTTGTAGTTAGAGCAGGGCAACATAAGTTTGAAAGTGGTGAGAAAATTGTTTCGCCTGTGAATATATTGCCTTCTGCACCTAATGATTATAGTCGTAAATTTTTTATTCCTCCAAATACTGAATCAACAGAAAGTAATATTAAAGTTGGCCAACCTACTCATATTTTGGGACTTAGAACCGATGATCATAAACCTATTTTTTCAGAAAATATAAAACCAAATAATTCAGATGAAATCGTTAAAACAAATCGCTTTTATACGGACAAATCAACTAAAGCTATCGTTCATTTGTTTGTAGACTTGCCTGTGATGAATATTCATGAAAGTGATGAAGAAGCAAGGGAGGAAGATTTAAATGGCTGATTTTATAGATGTAAATGTTTTAATTCTTGACTCTAATAATGAAAAATTTAAAGGTTTTCCATTTAGAGGGAAATTTTCTAATGAAACTGTGCAAAAACAGAAGATATGTGATGAGAACGGAATTTGTAAATTAACTCTAAAAGTTGGTACGGCTTATCAAATTTCTGTTTTAATGCCAGATGATAGTTACCAAGAAAAATTAGTCATTAACGCTATGGCAGGTTTAAACAACAGTACTCAAAAAATTGTTCTAGATGACCCAATTAATTCATATTTAGCATCTATCATTTTGACTGCCAAAGATATTAGTACTCCTCCACAAATTGTGCCTAAAGCACAAATCCAAATTAGTTATATGGGAAAAACCAGTATTCGAGATACGGATGATTCGGGTGTTCTTAAACTTAGAATATTGATTGGTGAACCACTACAATATCAACTTGTTGATCCACTTTCTAAAAAGCCAATGAAAGGTACTCATATAGATGAGACTATCGCTAAAAAAATGAAAAACGAGGTAATAGTAGTTCAACCATCAATCAGAGTTGATGCTAGTTTAGAGCCTGATAAGCCCGATACAACTACGCCTAAACCGCCTGAAAGTGATATGACGATTACTATGGCACAAATGCAAAAAATGTGGCCTGATGTTAAAAATACATCAAGCATGCAAACTGTTATAGATGAATTAAATATTGGTCTTAAAGAGTATAAACTTGATACTCGATTGAGGCAGGCTCATTTTATGGCACAAGCTCGTGCTGAATCAGGGCGTTATTTCAAGCTTAGAGAAAATATTGCTTCGTATACAGAGAAAAATCTTTTAGATAATATGGGATATTATAAAAAACATCCTGCCGAAGCTAAAATTGATGCCGCAATAAAAGATAGGGCATTAAAAGAAAAAACTATTTGTAATAAAGCATATATGGATATAAATCGGGCAAAGAAATTGGCATTAGGAAATGTGAAGCAGGGGGATGGTTATAGGTTTATTGGTCGAGGAATGAAACAATTGACAGGAAGGTATAATTACACTCAGTTTAATAAATTTTATATGAAAGCTTGGCCTAATGAAAAACTAAATTTTGTGGAAAATCCAGAATTAATTGAGCAGCCTAAATATGCTGCAAGAACTGCTCTTGTCTATTGGTTAGCAAATAAACTGTATGATCTTGCTGATAAAGGTGCAATTCATGATTTTGTTGATTTAGTGACAAAGGGTGTTAATGCTGGAGCAACTGATAAAATGTTAGCAGAAAGACGAGAGTTATTTGATCAAGCAAAAAAAATCTTTAAAGGTATAGAAGGTAAAAAATGAGAATAATTAAATTAATGATGTTTATTAGTAGCTTTTTTATAGTATCAACTGGATATGCAGGTAGTTCAGTTGATACAGAAAAATTTTGTAAAACTCAAATTACTAAACTCACAGTATATACAAAAAATGATTTTGAACTTATTAGTAAATCATGTGATTCTGAAAGTAACCCTTTTGTTGAAAACACTTTAGTTTCTAAAAATCAAAAAATTTTTTTAAATAAATACAGTATGGATGGTGGTGATAACCCTCAAAAACTAGCTGCGGTTAGTGTGTATAAAAAGAAAAATAGTGAACCTATTTTAATTACTTTACATACTCAAGAATGGTGTTGTTATCCTTCACCTCAAGGGACTGTTTATTCTGTTGATTTATATAAAATAAAAAAGATAAATAATAATATAAAAATAGATCCAATAACTAATATTTTAGGTAAAAATAGTTCTGGATTAGATGGTGTTTCTGATGAATATTTGAGCTTTAAATTTAAAGATATAGCATCAATTAAAAAATGGCTGGAAAAAAATTATAAATAGCTAGATACTTTAAAATATAACTTTAGTTGCTTTAAAGCTGGGGGATTTTTGTCCCCTATAACTTTAAATAATGCTAAAATAATAGAGAAAACATGGCACAACAGAGTTTATAGTAAATTATAGAGAGTGTAAGTGAAAAAATATATATGGATTCTATTTGTATTTTTATCCTTTAGTGTATATGCCGATACAAATAAGTGTATTAATTTTAAAAAAGATTATACCGATTATAATACTGAAAATATGTATGATTTGGATGCCTACCTAACTGATTGTCATCAGAAATCTAAAAAAATAGAAACATTTGGATATTTTGGAGATAGCCCTAAAGTAAATTATTACTTTTTTAAAAAAATAGATGGCGTTAATCGTTTATTTATTTCTACTTATGTTTTAACAGATCAGTATGAAGAAAATCCCAAATACGTATATGAAGATGGTAAGTATAATTTTATGAAAGTATTTGATTGTTATGACTTTACTTGTAAAGCTAATAAAAAGATGACTGATTTTTTTGGTGATGGTGCTAATTTAATCGAAGTTAAAAGCTATAAAACAATGTGGAAATATCCTTATTCTGTAGCTAATGATGTAAAAAAAGAATTAAATTCCAATTTTTTTAAAAACTGGTGGAGTAATCAGTTAAAGTCCGGTGTTGTGAAAAATAAAACTGAAATTTATAAAGAGGCTGGGCTAAATTCTGAAAAAGCTGGTTATCTTATTTCTGGTGATAAATTTAATATTTCAGGTGTTTACTCTAGATGGTTAAATATTTCTTATGTTAATAAGAATCATAAAACCACAACTGGATGGATTCGCTGTGAAGATACAAATATTTGCAGTTGATTCTTATGAAAAAAACATTACTTAGTTTAATTGTAGTTTCATATAGCTTCTTTGCTATAGCACCAGTTTATGCAGAAACTATATTTCAATGTACTACAAAAAATAATAAAGTAATAAAGGTCGTTGATGCGGATAAGACTATTCAATATTCTTTTGGTAAATCGCTGAAAACGCCTGAAATAGCATTGTCTATTCCTCGTAATAAAGTAACGACCTATCAATGGGCTGGTATAGGTCGTGATGAAAATTACTCAATTCAAATCCCAAATGGCAAGATCGTCTATGATGTTTTTCATAGCTTTGATAGAAGTACACGTAAAAACTCAGCCGGTATCAATGTAATGCAAGAAGATGAACAGCTTGCAACTGTAGATTGTGATATGCGCAAGCCTATTATCAATAAATTAGAAGGTATTAAACTTCGAGCAGAGTTTTAACTCGACTGCAAAAGGGGATGAACTCTTTTTTGAAGTTTTTAGTATTTTCTATTTTTCGCCAAAACTAATTCCTGACTTTTATTGTAAAAAGTTAATGTATAGCTTTTTAAAGTTTTCCCATTCGAACTGATAAAAAATTTGCCTGAGACTGGAACTTTCCATTCAGAGTCGACATTGCTTGCCAAGCCAATCCATGCGTGTCCATTAAAAGTAAATACTCGTTCCTTTTCTATATGGAAGTCTTCGAAATAAATGGCATCACACCAAAATTTGTCGGTGTTATCAAAGTCTTTTTTAGAGAATTTCCAACAACTTAAAATTGAAAAGTTACTTTCAAACCATTCATCCTTGTAGTTGAGGTGAATATAGTTATGAATGGCCTCGGCCGTAACTTTCTCTAATTGTAGAACCCTTCGCTGAATGCGTCTTTTACTCGAATAAATGAACTTTGTGTGTTTTTCTTCGTGGTATTCATTTCTTTCCATAGTTTTAAATATTACTTAGCAATTTGTCTAAAGTTAGTTAGCGTATTCATAAAATTTGAATAGAGACCGGTTTAGGGGAGTGTCGCTACATATTTTATTAATTCACTTAGAGCCGATTCAACTGAATTAATCGGTACATGTTCAGCGTATATAATTTCTTCAGTTAAGTTTGGATATATAAAAAATGGATTTTTATGTAACTTAAATAAGAAAAAAATGGATTCTTGATTCCGAACCCCAATTTTTGAAAAATCGTCAAAAGTTTCTTCTAAGGTTAATCTGTAATGCTCAATCAACTCTTGGTTTATGCAGAGATTTTCTAAAAAGTTTTCAATAGTTAAATTATAGTTTTTATGGAAGGGCCCTTGTACTAATGCCTTTAAATCTCCAATAAAGCTAGGCATGTATGTTGGTGAATCTAATGTACCAAATGAAAGCCCATTAATATTGATTGTAAGAGGTAAAAGATTCTTTTGAGGATTGATATTAAGAATAGTAAAAGAAAATTCTTTCGTACCAATTTCAATGTAATTTTGTTCTATCATTTCATCATTAAGTTTTTTAAATAAATATTATACGCATTAAATAAATGGGAGCAATCAGCTCCCATTTTTTTAATTTTTGTTCATGTTCTTTGATATTAGCTGTAATTTCCCCAATCTCTCGGAAGATACCAAGAGTTTGGTTTGAAATTCCAGTTAATAATATCTGAAGGCTCAAACTTTTCATCCAATATTTTTATATCAATAACTTGTTCATCGACAAGAGGTAATGTATGTGAACCAGTGTCGCTATCATAATCCCAAAGGTGATAACGATCTGTTTTATCTTTAAATCTATTGCTAGGACCTATATCAAAAGGAGCACATAAGCGAGTTAAAGACGTATTATCCTCTTTAGAAAAGAAGGTAACTTGTATTTTGCTTTTAGTATTAATAGCCTGAGTAAATATTTCTTTAAATTTCATTATATAAGCCCTTTGTTTATCTTAAAAGATTATCTATTTTTTGATCCCAATCAGGATCGTGAATAATTCTCTTGATTGCTAGATTATTGTTAATAATTTCAGTCTTAGTTTTTTTAGATAGTTGTTCCCAGTCAGAGTGATTAAATACATACGTAGCATTATTAGGGCTATCAGACTCTAAAACAGAGATACTTTTTTGGGGGAAGTGATAAATAACATATCCTTTATATCCACCTACTCCAATAACAATACCGCTGTGTTGGTAAGATCCTATTTTATCTAATCTTTTTTCAATTACTGGTTTGACTGTTTTACTTAATTTAGGTGATATCGTTTGTTTAACTTTATCTTTTAATTCTTCTTGGCTATATGAGCCTGCTGGAAGAATTAACCAATTTACGATGTTGAATGTTTGAGGTAATGCTACGAAACCATCTTTAGCAGCTACGTGAAACTCCAAATCCGAGCCAAAAATTTCTAAAGCTAAGTTAAGCTTATGTAAGAATAAAGCTGGATCTTCTTGGCTATCACATTCTATTAATAAAAATTTCTCATTTTGGCTTTCAATGCAATTAACATGAATATTTTGAGCAGGAATAGTTTCTCTAGGATAGCGTTGATATGTTCTCCATGCTGTATCTTCAATTTCAACTCTATTATCTCTTCCATGAAACTCATAGCGAGTGTAGTAAAATGCTCTCGTAATAGTTTCTTTAGGTTGGTCTCTCCTAACAATTTCTTTGCCATCTGCATTTATTCTGGAAAATTTTCCGATTTTATTTGGAAGAAATGAATCCCCATCTTCCCATGTATCTTTATCAGATATTTTTTTTAGATGATCTGAAGTTAAATCTGATAATTTTTTACCAAGTAAAAATTTCCCTGGGATATTAGCTAAAGAATCAGGAATCTTTCTGAAGGATTTTTGTTTAAATCTCATTTTTTGCTCATATAAAGTTGATATCTAACTTATTTATAGGTGAATTTTTTTTATTCAATGGTTAGATCAAAATTTTATTAATTATTTAAAAATTAATTTTATATTGTTTATCTAATCTTTAAAAATAGCTCAATTTGACTGTTTTTTTATCACTTTTTTATAACACCCCACTTAACAATAACTCCCTCATTATTTAGCCTTACTTTTCTAATGATTTAATTTAAAACAAATGGCATTTTGCGTGCTTGACTGCAAAAGGGTTGGGCACTATTCTTTGCCTGCTGGCCTACATTGCCAGTCGATCGTCGCGGATCGTCCCTTAAGAGCATTAAAGGTTTTATACTTTTAGTGTGTACACCCTCGTGCCCCCTCTGCGGCGGAACGGGAGGGGGACACCTTTGGGTGTGCTGGAATCTTAAGGCCAGTCCGCGAACCCCCTTTCGTTCTGCCACCATAATTCTATAAATGTCTGGCAGAACTCCCAATAAAAAGGAGTTGGCTTTGCACATCCATTATTTCTTGGCTTTCAATGCCAAAAGCTATAACGACACAGCTTAAAAATTAAAGCAGCTTGATTGCCTTTAGGGTTTTCAGGCTTAAAGTCATTTTTACTTAAAACTTAGCAACAACAAACTTGAGATGTGCCAAGCACAGTCTTTACGGCTTTGCTGTGCCTTTTTTTCTCCCAAAAGGGGCACAGGCTTTTTATCTCATTTAGAAACAACAAGAATTTATAACGGAAAAATTATGCGAAATTTAGAAATCTCTTCCAAAAAACTACAGGTTGTTCAAACCGCAATTCAACTCTTTACCACCCGTGGCTTTCACACCGTAGGTGTAGACCTGATTGCTAAACAATCCCAAATCACTAAATCTACGTTTTATAAATATTTTGGCTCAAAAGAACACTTAGTTGAAATGTGCATCGCCTTTCAAAAAAGCCTGCTCAGAGAGAAAGTGCTCGCTATTATTTACTCAAGCCGTTATTACACGTCAAAAGATAAACTCAAAGAAGTTATCGTTTTACATACCAATTTAAACAGCCTGTACAACCTTTTACTTAAAGCCATTTTTGAAATAAAACTCCTTCACCCGCAGGCTTACCGTATGGCGGTTGAATATCGAAAGTGGCTGTGCCATGAAATTTTTGATTTGATTTTTAGTGGAGAAATCCGCGAGCCACAATTCGATGCCAACATGGTGGTAAACCTGATAGATGGTTTACTGTTACAGGTTTTAGGCTCGCAAGGTTTGGAGGAAAGAGATGTAGTGTTGGATTATTTTTTAAATTCTTTCGTTAGAAACTTTAGCCCACGATTACGGGAAGTATAAGCCCTAAGGATAAATAGCGATTAGATAAGCTTTGAGCGTTGCAATAACAGAGCAATAAGTTGACTTCAAATTGTGGCTTAAGTGGTCTGAGGTCAAGTTTTTTTAAAGATACTTAAGCAATATGGTTTGCGTAACTTCAATCAAATACTGAAATATTTCGAATCAGCGTATGAGTTGCCTACGTCAGTCATCGTCTCGCACAAAAGTATGCTGAATATAAATAGAGGAGTCATTCATGGGTACGCGTTCAACCATTATGGATACCAATAGCTTTCGTCCAGAACATGCTGCTGAGCTGGACCATGCTACCCGCAAACTGACCGATAAAAGAAATAAAATTTTAGGTGAATCCTATCGCTTGTTTTATCGTAATCCCGTGCATCTGGTGAAAGGACAGGGACAATATTTATGGGATGCAGCAGGTCATCAATATCTGGATGTTTACAACAATGTTGCCAGCATTGGCCATTGTCATCCTGCGGTGATTGAAGCGGTAAATGAGCAAATGAAAATGCTCAATACGCATACCCGTTATTTACATGAAAATATTTTGGATTATACCGAAGAACTCTTACAAACCACTCCCGATGAAATTGACCGTGCTATGTATATGTGTACGGGTTCAGAAGCGAATGATTTAGCGATTCGTATTGCACGTGAATATAGCGGCGGTACAGGAATTATTGTGTCTCAAGAGTCGTATCATGGAACCAGTAGCTTAACCTCAGGATGCTCTCCAGCGCTTGGAACTGAACAGCCTTTAGATGCGACAACTCGTCTAGTTCCAGCACCCGATTATTATCGGGTTCAAACTGATGATTTGGGCGAATGGTTCGCACAGCAAATCCAGCAACAAATTGATGATATGAATGCAAAAGGGATTAAGTTTGCAGGTTTTTTGGCGGACTCAATATTCTCTTCTGACGGAGTCATGCCTAATCCTGTTGGGTTCTTACAAAAAGCGGTTGATGTCGTGCATGCCAATGGCGGTATTTTTATTGCTGACGAAGTACAACCGGGTTTCGCACGCACTGGCGATTCGTTCTGGGGCTTTGGTCGTCATAATGTTGTGCCTGATATCATTACCACAGGTAAACCAATGGGTAACGGTGTCCCTGTGTCAGGGCTTTTAGCTAAGAGTGAAGTTCTTGCTGCTTTTAGCGATAAAATTCCATATTTTAATACCTTTGGCGGTAATCCTGTTTCTATGGCGGCGGCACAGGCTGTACTTAAAGTCATTCAGGAAGAAGAATTGCAAACCCATAGTAAATATGTGGGAGGGCTACTTCTCAAAGAACTCACTAAACTTATGGACAAACATGAGATGGTCGGCGATGTCCGTGGCGCCGGTCTGTTCATAGGTTTTGAACTGGTTAAAGATAGAGCGACAAAAGAGCCGAATAAAGCATTGGCTTTGAACCTTATTGAAGAGCTCAGAAACACTCATCGCGTTTTAACCTCAGTTGCAGGTCCTTATGGCAATGTATTGAAATTGCGCCCACCTTTGGCTTTCCAAATAAAAGATATCGATTGGTTAGTCGGTGCTTTGGATCAAGCCTTAACAAAATTAAAGTAAGTCACTTTAAATATAAAAAATACCCTTCAAGTTGGATGTTAAATCTAATTTGAAGGGTATTTTGTTGTTCAATTATTTTGTGGCTGTAAAAGTTATTTCGAATTACTTAAATAATAAAAAGGCTTTTATTCAAGGCCTGTATTTGCGATGTTTTAGTGTCTTAATTGACGTGGAGTCACACCAAACCAGCGTTTAAATGCACGCGATAGAGCACTTACTTCTGAGTAACCTAACAGGAATGCCATTTCTGAAATTGGAATATTTTTCTGTTTAATATAATGCTCGGCCAATTCACAACGGACCTGATCGACTAAATGGGTAAAGGTGAGTCCTTCATTTTTTAAACGGCGGGTAAGGGTGCAACTGGTTAAACCAATATCATGAGCAATTTTTTCAAGGTTGGGTTCACCTTCACTCAGTTCAAGTTGAATGTGAGAGCGAACCTGATCTGCAAGACTTTGACTTGGTGACGCGCGATTGAGTAGGTGCAGGGTATCTAAAATCACTGTTAACAAAATAGAATCGCGGCCCGGCATAGTATGCTGAACGTCTTTTTTTGAAATGATGATGGAGTTAAAAGGTTGATCAAAATAAACAGGCGCGTTAAATAGTTTGCTGTGTTCTTGCCAGAATTCAGGTCGAGTATGCTCAAAGTGAATCGCGCGTGGTGAATAATGAGGACCCATCACTTCACGAATCACATTCATAAACATGCCCATGGTCAGTTCTGCATCTTGGCGTCGAGTTAAAATCGCGCCATGTTGAACCTGATAATCTATACGCCAGCTATCACCCAAATCGACCATTCGATTGAGCGTATCTTTCTGATGCAAATAAAAATTATTGGTCATGTTCATGAGTGCAGACTCTAATGTATTTGAGCAAAGACCAATGTACCCAATGAGCCCTAATGATTTCGGTTGAAACTGTTGACCATAATGCAGACCAAAATTATCACAACCAGAAACTAGCGCTGCCTGTTCAAGCACCTTGCAATAATTGGGGAGTTGTAAGCTCAACGTTGGGCTGATTAAAAGTTCAGGATTAATACCACTAATACCTAAAACGCGATCAACATCGGCACCTTTTTGACAAATAAACTCGCTTAATCCAGATGCAGCCGCAGACAATACACCCTGATTACACATATTTGAGTCGACGTGATGAGCTGGATTGAGATGTAACATGTCAAGTCTCATAATATTTATTCCTAACTATTATTATATTAAGCAAAAGCCATACCAGTTTTTGCTTGCGTCCATGATTTTGTGGTGTTAAAAGTTTTTATAAAATAATGACTTATGTGTTGCTGTTTTAAGTTTCAGATTTGATTCTTTAAGAAGAGATCAAACATTGTATTTAAGGTTGGGTAGCGAACTAAAAGAAGGCAGAAAATGCATTAGAGATAGGCAAACAGGGCAGAACTAAAACAAGAAATTAAGCGGCTTCTCATGCATACAACATGTATTGTAGGCATGAGAAAATAAGTGAAATACTAATTTTTTGTAGTTTTTGCCGTTTGCGCACCATAACTTAAACTGGCCATTGAGGGGCTAAATTGACCTGTATTGGCATCGCGGCCCTGTAGTAAGAACTTAGTATTGGCTTGACCATAGCCCTGCACAGCCTGCTGAGAAAATTTTCCAATATCAGAACTTGGGCTGCGCAATCGGTTGATAATTAGAACCTTCTGAGTCGCTGCAAAATCTTGCATCATATTTTGATCGCCTTCACTGTCACCTGCGATAAAAATTGGCCCATAACCATATTTAGAGACTAAAAAACGTTGAATGGTTGCGGTTTTGCCTTTACCTTGAGTTTGCGCATAGCCATGACGAAACTCGGGTAAAATTCGATTTTGTGCATCTCGTTCTAACTCCATGGCGTAGGCATTTTTTTCATTAATGTTATAGCCGATATCCGGATTAGAAATAATTTCCTTAATCACATCAATAAAAGATGCTGAACAGACATAGACATCAATGCCATTATCCTGAAAAGCCTTAAATAGATTTTGCATTTCGCGGTATGGTCTTAAACCATTTTCCCAAGTGGTTTTCACAACGCCGGCTTTGCCCGAAAGTGCTGCGGGGGAAGTCCATGTCACAGGTCCAATCGGTTGCTGCATTTGCCAAGCCACCGTTGCTTTTACCAAATTACGAACTTGTTGTTCGGTAAACCCAGTAAATAAATAAGTGACCCATGGATATGCAACTTCATGATCAAACGTGTCTCCAATCGCCGCATATAGATATCTCATTTTAGTAATGAAATCGAGATAATGCGGATCTTGTTTAATTTGATCGAGACTTTGCTTACCTTTTAGACCGCTATAGTGGTGATAAAGCCATGTGTAGCTGGCAATAATATCTGGAGCGATTTTATCAATATTGACGGCTTGGCCTTGCTGGTTATTGTAGGCCGCTTCAAAATTTTTCGAGCTAATTCCTTTACGAATAATCTGATTAAGCTGCTCTGGCGTGACATTAAACGCTAAGTGTTCAAGTTGATAAATTAACGTTGCTTCTTCGATGTCTAAAAATACCGAGGTATTGTCAAAGTCAGTGACAATATACGGGCGCTTTTCAGGGTTATAGTTGGGGCTATCTTTTCCATAGGTAGCAATTAATTGATTCAGCTGGTCAAAGTTAAAAGCGTCCCATTGACCTTTTTGGATATATTCCTTTTTTTGAATAGCGATTGGGGGAGATGTGTTTTGTACAGGGTTATAGTTACATGCGCTTAGGGCAATCATGCTTGCCAGACTACTGGTGAGTAATAGTGCTTTGGCAACTTTGCTCAGTTGATGGGTAGCTTGCATAAACCCTTCCTTTAAACTTTATAAAATTTAAAAACTAAAAATTGAAAATGAAGAAAAGCGATCTAAATCACTTTTCAAATTCCGACAGGCATTTGTCCGTTTAGATATTTTTTACAGAGACGCACAGTTTCATTGGACCATTGATCGCCAAGACTTTGAGCCATTTCTGTTTGTGCGTGAGAACCATTCCAAGCCATCATTTGAATGCGGCGTTGCATGATAAAAGTCGGGATCATTTCATATTCTTCAGACTGAATATGACCTACGCGCTCGTAACCTTTTAACCAGTAATCAACCCAATGAGGCGCATTTGCATAATGTTCATTGAAGCTAATCGCAGCGGCGAGATCATGCATAAACCAGCTCATGCCGCAGTCATCAAAATCGATCACACCGATACGTTCTTGTTGTAGTAATAAATTGGTTAAACGCAAATCGGCATGAATCAGGCCATAACGTTCTTGGGTTTTGCCAAAGAAATTTAAATCTTTCGAAATCTGTGCAATGGCTTCTTCAATCACGCCGTGATCTTGTGGTCTTAGATGAGGTGCATTTTTCCAGTTTCCCCAGTGTCCATCTGCACCAACCATAGTTTCATGGTTCCACACAATACGTTGAAAGTTTTCAGGCGCTTGCCATGTCTTACTATGTACATGCAACTTTGCGGTAATTTGCCCTAATTGTTCAAATGCAGTGGGGGCGACTTCAACAGTCGGCATGTCGCCCTCAACCCAGTTAAAAAGAACTGCATACCGATAAATATCATTCGATAGTTTCAAGGTAATGACACGTTCACCCGATTGATCTGCAATCGCAACAGGAACTTGGATTCCACTCGCATTTAAAGCATCTAACCATTCAAGCTCACTTTGTATATCCAGTTTGCTGTGATAGTTCGGACGGTGAATTCGAAGTGCATATCGGGCAGATCCAGTCGAAACTTGATAGGTTGCATTTTCAGACTGACACAGTAGTTTGACCTGTCCTTGATAGTCTGATGGATATTGCTTAATTGCTTGTTCTGCCAGTATTTGTAATTGAACTTGGCTTAAAAATTCATTTTGTTCTACAGACATAACCCATCTCCTCAATTTAATTTTTAAACACGTTTCGTGTTGAGATGCCGTCGATCTTATAAAAGAAAAAATGAATCAACTTGACTTCAAGTGGTCGGGGAGATGTTTTGCTGTCAAGTTTTATGAATATCTTTTGCGCAACTATTGGTGGTGTAAATTTAGTCGATAAGGCATACGACAATGAAAGAATCTGAATTAAGCGTAGATGTTGGTGCTTTACAACAGGACGCAGAGTATTTTGCAAAACGTCAGTTAAAAAAGGGGGCAGTAGGTTGGTTACTTTTAGTGGGGCTAGGTGTCTCTTACGTCATTTCGGGTGACTTTGCAGGTTGGAATTTTGGACTGGCACAAGGCGGCTGGGGTGGACTCTTTATTGCAACGGTCATCGTCGCGTTTATGTATCTCTGCATGAGCTTTGTAATGTCTGAGATGTCGACGATGTTGCCCACTGCTGGCGGTGGCTATAGTTTTGCCCGTGTTGCATTTGGTCCTTTTGGAGGATACCTCACAGGGACTGCGATTTTAATTGAATACGCAATTGCACCTGCTGCCATTGCCGTATTTATTGGGTCATATTGCCAATCACTCTTTGGAGTTGGCGGCTGGGCTGTTTATTTAATTTGCTATTTAGTTTTTATGGGCATTCATCTGAAAGGTGCAGGTGAAGCGCTTAAAATCATGTTTGGAATTACTGCAGTTGCTTGTATAGCACTGGTCGTATTCATTGTCGCGATGCTTCCCCATTTTGACAGCGCACGTTTGTTTGATATTCCAGTCAGCGCTAATGCAGGTGCAAGTAGCTTTTTACCGTTTGGCTATATGGGAATATGGGCCGCAGTACCTTATGCAATCTGGTTTTTCCTTGCAGTTGAAGGGGTGCCACTGGCAGCCGAAGAAGCAAAAGATCCAGTACGTTCATTGCCACGAGGTTTGATTGGTTCAATGTTGATATTGGCATCGTTTGCACTTTTAATTTTATTTTTAGGAGCAGGCGCAGCGGGTTCAAATGCTTTAAAAAATTCAGGGGCACCTTTAGTTGATGCACTGATTGCGGTGTATGGTCAGCACACATGGTTGGCGAGCTTTGTTAACTTTGTCGGTCTTGCGGGTCTTGTCGCAAGTTTCTTCTCAATTATTTATGCATATTCACGCCAGATTTTTGCATTATCACGTGCGGGATATTTACCAAAAAACTTATCGCTCACCAATGAAAATAAAGCGCCATATTGGGCCATTATCATTCCGGGCATTATTGGCTTCTTACTCTCTTTAACAGGTGAGGGTGACTTACTCATTTTAATGGCAGTATTTGGCGCAACAATCTCTTATGTGTTGATGATGCTCTCACACATTAAATTACGTTTGTCTCGCCCTGAATTACCACGCCCTTATAAAACACCTGGTGGAATGTGGACGTCTTGTATCGCTTTGATTCTTGCTGCTGTTGCTGTAGTGGCAGGGTTAATGGTGAATCCAAAAGTTTGGTTATTAGCCGCGCTGATTTATGTCGGATTTATACTTTATTACTTGTTATATAGCCGACATCATTTGGTGAAAGGTACGCCTGAACAAGAGTTCGCCATGATTGATGACTGAGTTTGAGTGCAATACAAAAAAAGAGGCTTCGGCCTCTTTTTTAAGCTTTTATAAGTTATATCTGGTTTATGGAATCAATTATTTTCGCCAGTAAAAAGATCATCTCTTCGGACTCTCTTTGTCAATGTGGGAACTTTTACATTTTTCGTTCCCATGCTTTATTTATCTTCATTCAAATGTTAATAAACTTAATAATAACCTCACGGTACGTAACTTATATGACCCAGAAATAAATATTATATTAAGGCTTATCACTATTAGATCCAGAAATTTCGGGATTTTATTTACTTAGCTAATCTTGAACATAATTCCATCAATATAAGTAATACTCTTTTTATAGGATCAAACTTTTCTTTATAAATGCAGCTATATAATTTACACAGGATGAAGAATGAATAATTTGAATTTTAAAACTCTAAAGAAGTACTGGCTGCGATTCGTGGGTATTGCTGTAATCGCAGGCTCTTTAATATTGGCATTTGCTTGGACCGCTGGTCTATTTGGACATCGAACAACACCCAAAACTTTTTTGGGTGACACATTAAAAAACTTTGATCCCGGATATCGACGTGCACACGGTAAAGGTATTTGTTTTGATGGCACTTACCATAGTAATGGTGCGGCAGCAGCACTCTCTAAAGCCACTGTATTTGCCAAGTCTGATATACCAGCAATTGGCCGATTTTCTATTGGAAGCGGTAATCCGCATGCGGCAGATAATTCTACCGCAACAGTGAGTATGGCTTTATTACTTTCTCCAGCCGATCATTCGCAGTGGCGCATGAAATTAAACAACTTTCCTTATTTCCCGACTCGAAATGCTGAAGGTTTTTTGGCGCAGCAAAAAGCATTTAAACCAGTTCCGTCTACTGGGAAACCTGATCCAGCCCTTGTTGAGGCGTTTTTAAAAGAATATCCCGAAGCGCGTAAGTCTATTGAGCAAAAGGCCAAGATGCCATTAACTGGTAGTTTCAGCGGTGCAGAATTTTATGTCGTAAATGCCTTTATATTGCGGGCAGCCAATGGACAAGAACAGCCAGTCCGTTGGTCTATGCGTCCTTATTCAAAATTTATTAGTCTGACCAAAGAACAACGTGATCAAGCTGATCATGATTTCTTATTTAAAGACATCAAAAAACGTTTGGCTGAAGGGCCGCTCTATTGGGACTTAGTATTGCAACTTGCCGAGCCGGGAGACCCGGTGAATGACCCATCTCAGCCTTGGCCAAAAGAACGTAAAGAAGTTATAGCCGGAACATTAGAAGTCAAAAATGTAACTGATCAGGTAAATGGCGCATGTCGTGATATTAACTTTGACCCAACTTTGGTGCCACCCGGAATTGAGTTATCAGATGACCCAGTACTCGCAGCACGAGCGGCGATCTATTCACAGTCTTACAATGCTCGATTACGTGAAATTGGATTTGGCAAAGCAACGGATGCCGTGGGCAAATAGGAGAGATGAACAATGCAAAATAAATCTAACGATAATGCTCCACGTCATTTTAATTTGACTGCGCGAATACTGCATTGGCTTATGGCGGCAGCAATTCTGGCTATGCTATTTATTGGGGTAGGAATGACCACCTCAATGACTTGGCGTCCGTGGTTAATCGATATTCACCGTCCTTTAGGAATCGCAATCTTATTATTGGTCGTCATAAGATTAATAAATCGACTCTGTTATCCAATTCCACCTTTGCCGCCGACTGTGCCGCGCTGGCAGGCGTTTCTTGCCCATGCATCACATTGGCTGCTTTATATTTTGATGTTTAGTTTGCCATTGCTCGGATGGGCAACGCTATCGGCAGGTAATTGGCCTGTCACTTTATTTCCAGGATGGGACCTTCCGCCTATAGCACCCACTAACTCTACGCTTTACGCTTGGTTCCGTACATTACATGGAATTTTGGCTTGGCTATTATTTGCTGTTGTTATTGGTCATCTATCTGCTGCGTTATTACATGCATGGATTTATCGAGATGGCGTATTTTCGAGTATGGCTTTGGGGCCTTCTTCTAAAAAAGAGAAAGCTGATTAGTTTGTTTGAAAGTTTTCGATTGAACTATGACTAAATTCTATTGAGCTACATCTTTGGATGTGGCTTTTTTCTAAAAAAAATATTGAGTTTGATCTATATAAATTATGACATTCGCAAAGCAAGCATGGCTGCAAAAGGCCTTGTTTATTTTAAACTTGTCTGTTTAGTTCAGGGGGTAAATGCTGCGCCAAATAATCAATTGCAAGACGGGTTTTTAGGGGCATAAAAGGCAGTGTAGGCCATACCAAATGAATCGGAAAAGCAATGCTCGACATGGTGTCTAACACTTGTACGAGCTTACCGTTCTGTAATTCATTTTGAATGAGCCAGTCGGGCAGCCAAGCGATACCAGCTCCAGCAAGCGCTGCATTTTTAATGGCTTGTAAGTCATTTAAAAGAAGTTTTGCTTTGGGCTTAATAAATAAAGGCTCGTCATTTTCCTTTTGAAGTCGCCATTTTTGCATTTGACCAAAATGCGGGTCGGCAATCGTGGCGTGATGGTCTAAGTCTTCAATATGTTCTAGGGGACCTGCTTCATTTAAATAGTCAGGTGAGGCACAAAGTAGCATTCGATGCTCCCCAATCAGTTTGGCAACGAGCTGAGTGGTGTCAGGCAATGCTCCGATTCTTATACATAAATCAAAACCTTCTTCGACCAAGTCTACAGTTCGGTCATTAAATGAAATTTCGAGCTGTAAGTCCGCATGCTGCTGAGCAAATTTAACCATGAGCGGGGCAGCAAAGACTTGTCCGAATAGTACTGGCACAGACATTCTTAATCGGCCTGTTGCGTTAATTTTCCCTTGGTCTAACAGAGCCGCAGCATTTTGTATTTCACTGACCGCTCGGCGGCTATGCTCATAAAACAAAGCGCCTTCATCAGTCATGCTGAGTGAACGTGTTGTTCTTTTAAATAGAACGACGCCAAGCTGCTCTTCAAGTCGAGCAATATTTTTACTAATGGCTGAGCGAGTTAAATGCAATTGCTCGGCAGCTTTCACAAAACTTCCAGCTTCAACCACAGTCACAAATATAGAAATTGCACTTAACTCATGTTGCATGATTGTTGCCTAACTGGAATCAATATAGAGAAATAATATCACCACTGTTGAATTTATTGTGGAGTTAATATGGCTTCATCAAAAACGTGGAGATGGTCATGGCTAAAATATTGGTATTAAAATCCAGCATTATGGGTGAGGGTTCACAAACCAATCGCTTAATTGATGTAATGCTTGAACACCGTAAAGACCAAGGTTTGCAAGATGACATTACCATACGCAATTTAGCTGAAATGAACCTGCCTGTATTAGATCTGGAAATTTTTCAGGCGCTTCGTGGGGCTGAAAATATAAATCAAGACATTCAACGAATCGTTGCTTTATCTGATGAATTAATTGCTGAATTAAAAAGTGCTGATTTCCTCGTGATTGGCGCACCCATGTACAATTTAAATGTACCGACTCAACTCAAAAACTGGTTTGATTTAGTGGCACGCGCAAGACAAACATTCCGCTATACCGAAACTTACCCTCAAGGTTTGATTGAAGGAGTAAAAGCGGTAGTGGTAAGTAGTCGGGGCGGTATTCATGTTGGCCAAGAAACTGAGGCAGTCACGCCTTATCTCAAAGCTGTGTTAGGGCTAATGGGCATTCATGAGGTTGATTTTATTTATGCAGAAGGCTTAGACATGCAGGCCTATCGAAGTAAAGCATTAAATCTGGCAAGCCAGCAAGTTAAAGAATTCGCCATTTAAAATCATAACCTGAAACTCTTGTACCTCTAATTGATCACAAGAGTTTCTAAGTTTATTTAAATCACATTTCTAAGTTCATTTGCCGTGTTGCGTAGCAATGGCAAAATTTGCTGAACCAAATAATCTTCTTGTATACGGTTAGTTTGAGACATGCAGTTAAGCGCTGCTATGGCTTGACCTTGTGCATTAAAAACGGGCACAGCAATCGCAATTACGCCAAGCTCATGTTCTTCTTTAGAAAGACAATAATCCGATAACGTAATGCCCTTAAGCACTTCAAAAAACTTTGACTCATCTACAATGGTAAAAGGAGTTAAGCGTTTTAAACCATAAGTTTTGACCCATGCGTGCTGAGCTTCTTCAGACAGTGCTGCTAACAATACTTTACCTGTGGACGTGGCATGGGCAGGGAGACGGTTTCCTAAGTGCATGCCATAAGGACTTACACGTAAATTATCTTGCTGCGGTAAATAGCTGCGGGCAATCGGCACGACTTCGTTATCGTCTAACACCACAATTGAAAAAGTCAGGGATGTCTGCGCGCACAAAAGATTTAAAAAGGATTGAGCAACTTTAGGCAGGTGGGCAGAGCTTAAATAAGAACTCGAAAAGCGCAGCACGCGATGAGTGAGCCAAAAGTAATGTTCATCGGTTTCTAAATAGCCTAAGTATTTTAAAGTTTTTAGGTAACGCCTTGCCGCTGTACGACTAATACCGGTTCGCTCAGCCACTTGAGTAACATTGAGCCGTTGTCGGTCTGTTCCAAAAGCTTCAAGTAAAGCCAAGCCTTTTGCTAACCCTGCAATGTAGTCATCTTGACGTATTTTCTCATGCGAGTTCGGGTGCTCTAGAAAAGCATCGAGAGAAGGCATCCTTTCATTCCTGTTATTTTGGTTGTTTCTGTCCGCTATTCGGACAAACTAAATGATAAACGGTTATTTTCGTCTTGGATACATAGTGAACAAAACTTAAAGCCAGTAATTTAAAAGTCAGGATGAAACAAGGATGAAGTTATGGATATTTTAAAGACACAGGTTGCAATTATTGGTTCTGGACCAGCAGGGTTATTGCTTGGGCAACTTCTATATAAAGCTGGCATCGATCATATTATTGTTGAGCAACGTAGTGCTGAATATGTGGCTTCACGGATTCGTGCAGGAATTTTAGAGCAAGTTTCGGTCGACTTACTGAAACAAGCAGGCGTTGACCAAAACTTAAAAGAAAAAGGATTACCGCATTCGGGCATTGAAATCTTAACCAATGGTGAATTGCATCGCGTTGATTTGGCTGCACTCACGGGTGGTAAACAAGTAACCGTATATGGCCAGACCGAAGTGACTAAAGATTTAATGACTGCGCGTGAAGCAGAGCAGCTCACTTCATTTTATGAAGCTCAAAATGTACAAGTAAAAGATTTCTACACTGCACCAAAAGTTGAGTTTGAGCACCAAGGTAAAGCTTTTCAAATTCAGTGTGACTTTATTGCTGGTTGTGATGGCTACCACGGAGTCTGCCGTGCCAGCGTACCAGAAGACAAAATTAAAACCTTTGAAAAAGTTTATCCGTTTGGCTGGTTAGGGGTGTTGGCAGATGTCCCACCTGTAGCCGATGAACTCATTTATGTACAGTCTGAACGTGGATTTGCTTTATGCAGTATGCGTTCAGAGACACGTAGCCGTTATTATTTACAAGTCCCTTTAACAGATCACGTCGAAGATTGGTCAGATGAAAAGTTCTGGGATGAGTTAAAAAACCGCCTAGACCCTGAAAGCCGTGAAAAGTTAGTGACGGGACCTTCTATTGAAAAAAGTATCGCGCCGTTACGTAGCTTTGTGACTGAACCAATGCGTTTCGGAAAACTATTTTTAGCAGGTGATGCTGCGCATATTGTTCCACCGACTGGAGCAAAAGGCCTAAACCTCGCTGCATCTGATATTGCTTATTTATCAAGTGCACTTATTGAATATTACGCCGAAGGTTCCGAACAAGGGATAAATGAATACTCTGAAAAATGCCTACAACGTGTATGGAAAGCAGAGCGTTTTTCTTGGTGGATGACTCACTTATTGCATCGTTTTGAAACTGAAAGTGAGTTTGATCATAAGATTAAACAAGCCGAGTTAAGTTATGTACTGGGTTCAATTGCGGGTAAAACCACATTAGCCGAAAACTATGTCGGTTTGCCTTATGAAATTAAGCAAATTGATAGTTTTAAGCATGCAAGCTAAAGACTAAATAAAAGGGGCATGAAAATGCTCTTTTTTTATATAAGAATTTAAGTAGGATGTAATAGATTAAGAGATATGGTCATACTAAAAGTAGCCCCGATACTTTTTGAAATATAGGGCTACTTATCAATTCACCTAAAGTTTACTCAGCGGTTGCTGCAACTTGATGATTACTGATTTGCGTTGATTGCTGAGATTGAATAGGTTTAATCACTTGTGGGTTAGAGTTACTCCACGGGATGTAGGCCTCTGTCAAAATATGGCCTGTAAGACTCGTTAAATCACTAGATTGAACCTCAGCATTGCCTTGACGACCATATAATACAACTTCATCACCCGCTTTGGCTTCTGGAATATCTGTTACATCAACCATAACAGTATTCATTGATACTCGACCAACCACTGGCGCTTTTTGTCCATTTACTAAGACAAAAGCTTTATTACTAAAACTACGACGGTAGCCATCCGAATAACCTACAGGCAAGTTTGCGAGTTTAGAATCACGTGTCAACGTATAAGTTTGGTCATAACCTACAGTTGAACCTTTAAGGTAATTATTAATTGCAGCAACTTGTGTTTTAAATGCCATCATGCGTTTAAATTCAGGGTGATTAGGAAAATCTCCATAAATAATTGCGCCTGCACGGACCATATCTAAATGTGATTCAGGAACATTTACGGTAGCAAATGAATTTGCCGTATGTAATGTTAATTCTTTACGATTCAGTTTGGCTTTTTTAATCAACCATGCTGTTTGTTCATTAAATTGAGCTAGGCGCTCACGAACATATTTTTCATCTTCTACAGCATAATGGGTCATAATGCCGTCAATTTTAAGATTTGGAAGCTTAGTGATTGCAACAGCTTGTTCTTTACCTTGAGCTGTAGACATTTCAAGACCATTACGATCCATACCACCCGAATTTAAAGCCAAACTGTAATGTACAGTTGTATTATTCGATTCTGCCCATTTAGAGATACGGGCAGCCTGATCATAGTTGCCCAAAAGCTCTTCAATATTTAACGCATGTGCATTGATGATTTCACTATCAGTTGCTGTACGTAAACGTGTAATTTTGCCTTTATAGCCATGCTTACGCACCATCGCTGCTTCTGCATTACTGGTGATGCCAATACAAGACACATTTAATTTCATAACACTCGGCATAAGTAGATCAATACTATGCCCATATGCATTTGCTTTCATGACTACACAAAGTTGTGTTTTGCCATTAAGTAATTGATTTGTCCTTTTAATATTATCTTCAAAAGCTTGAGTATCAACTTCAATCCATGCATTTGCTGTAGGTGCAGGGCTGACTTCATTTGTGATATGAGACGTGAGTAAAGGTGCAGCATGGGCAAATTGTATGGAACCGAATAATACCAATGCACAGCTATAAGCGAGATGCGAAAAATTTGTTTTAAGTTTCATGAGTTTTTTAATCTTTCCTGGCTGAATATGATTTAACGCTGGGTGGATTTTTATGGTTAAGTACAGAGATATAATTAATTTAAAATGTCACACGATTTGGTCATAATAATACTTTCTCCTTAAAATATTATAGTCAGTGTTAAGTAAAATTTAATTTTGCTTAAACTGTATTCATAAAATACAAATGTGATTTTAAATAATCTTAATTAAATCTAAATATACATTTGTGAAAAAAACAAGAAGAAAAATCATTATATTTTTTTGAATGTTATTTTTTTAATCTAATTATTGGTGATATTTTTGATGACATTTTTTAAAATATAACATTTGGTAAATAATTAACTTTATTATTACAAGGGTTATTTTTATTTTTATTATTTATTAATTATGGTTTTTTTATCATTTGGTAAAATATAAAAATATATGGAGGTAAACATCCGAAACTTTGTTTTATGGCATGTGAAATATTAAAATTATGATATTTATCATATGTTTATATTTTTTTATTAAAATTATTTAGAAATTTTTGGTTATACCGTGACAAATTTTTAAGCATCGAATGTCATATTTAATAGTTTTTAATTAATTAATTTAAATTTTATAAATGAAATATTAATTAGATTGAATAAATAGTTGAGTGGTATTTAACCTTGGAGGTGTAGCTATGGTTTTGTATAATAAATCGACGAATTGGCCTTATCTTGTTTTTTTTAATTAAATTTGTTGTTTGAAATTTTGATTAAATTAAAATTTTATGTTTATTTTTAAATCAGGAAATTTTCTTAATATTTTAGTTTTTATTAAATAGGTGATTTTATATTGAGAGTTTTAAAATATAAGATGGTGGATTTATTTTTTAAATTACTCAAGAGGTTTTGGGGTTTTATTGACCATACTATTCTAATTCTACAAGGCAGTAATATAGGAGGACGTATATGAGTGTTAGTACAAATCCTCACTTCCTATGTAAGAATGAGTACAGAAATATGAATTTTTATCTTAAATAAGTGTCTCAATAAATATGATGTAATGGTTAAACTATGCTGTTTATCCTTGATAAACAGATGAGCCAAGGAAAGTTTTCCGAAGCCAGAGTACGCGTGTACACACGATTTTTTATGGAAAAGCTGAATTGAAGAAAAGGGGTGAATAGGACGCGTTTTGCTTAAAAGATCAGCATTAATAAAAGCTTTTGTCACATTTTTTCAGTATATTGCTATTAATTTCTTTATTTATAAATTCTAAGTTTGTATGGAACAGGACCAAGCTCGCATACCTAAATATATTCCTATTCGCGATGCGATTGCCCATGATATTGAATCTGGCGTATTAGAAGCCCACGCAAAACTCCCATCAGAAAGAGTGCTGTCTGAACAGTTCCAAACCACTCGTGTGGCTGCACGTGAAGCTTTACTGGCTTTGGAAACTGATGGCTTGATTTATCGCTTGGACCGCCGTGGTTGGTATGTTCGTTCTCCTCGTATTATTTATCACCCGCAATCGACAAAAAACTTTAACCAGTTTGTGATTGAACAAGGCTATGAACCTTCTACAGAAGTGATTTCGAGTGAACTGACACAAGCCACTTCTTGGGATGCCAAGCATTTAAAAGTTGAAAAAGGGCATCCAATTTATTCAGTTTGGCGACGTCGTTGCATTAATGGACGACCTGTTTTGGTTGAGCATTTACGGGTGAATGCCGAACTTTTTCCTGAGTTTTTAACTCATGATCTAAAACAATCCATTACTTTACTCATGGCAAATCAATATAACTGCCATATCACCAGAGCTGACATTAACCTATATCCAACGGCTTTGTCGGAACAACAAGCCAAAGCACTTCATGTGAATGTGGGCGCACTCGGTTTATATATTTGTCGTAGCAACAGAAATGAAAAAGGTGTGATTACCGATGTTGACCAGGAATATTGGCTACACGATGTTTTAGATTTGCACTTCGAAGCGCGAGCATAAAGATATAATCTGGTTTAAACCAGATTAATCAAACTGTCATATAAACCTGTTGAAATACGATCATCAAATAATTGCATTCGATGGTTTGCAGATGAAACAGTATGTTCAACAGACAATTAAACTCGGCACTGCATCAGTTTTAGGTGTAGTGGTCGCTATTCAAATGGGATGTTCATCGGCAACATCAAAAAACTCAGAAGAAATTACAGTCTATACGGCAGTGGAAGCCGACCAGCTTAAACAATACCAAGAAGAATTACACAAAGCCTATCCTGAACTGAAAGTAAAATGGGTACGTGATTCAACAGGTGTGATTACCGCTAAACTTTTGGCAGAGCAGAAAAATCCTCAAGCGGATGTAGTTTTTGGTGTGGCTTTAACCAGTTTGCTGGTGATGGAAAAGAAAGACATGCTCGAGCCTTTTAAACCAGAAGGCATCCAAAATTTAAAACCAGAATTTGTAAGCCAAAAATCTGTACCAACTTGGACGGGTATGGATGCATGGGAATCTGCAATTTGTGTCAATAAAGTCGAATTAGAAAAACGTAAATTACCGATTCCAAAAACTTGGAAAGATTTAACCAACCCGATTTATAAAAACCTGATTGTCATGCCAAACCCGGCTTCGAGTGGCACAGGGTATTTGGATGTCACGGCTTGGATGCAAATTTGGGGCGAAAAGCAGGCATGGGACTATATGCAAGCTTTAGATAAAAACATTTCACAATATCCTCACTCTGGCTCAAAACCTTGCAAGATGGCAGCACAGGGCGAAATCCCAATTGGAATTTCTTTCGGTTATCCAGCCTTTAAATTAAAAGCAGAAGGTGCACCTTTAGAAGTGGTTTATCCAACTGAAGGTTTAGGCTGGGAGATGGAAGCCTCAGCAATTGTGAAAGGAACCAAGAAATTAAGCAGCGCACAAAAATTTATAAATTGGTCGGTAAGCAAAGCGGCAAATGAAGCCTATGCCCATAACTTTTCAATGGTGGCCTACAAAGGCATTGAAAATACTAATATGGACTTCCCGAAAAACCTTCCCCAAATGCTCGTAAAAAATGATTTTTATTGGGCGGCCGAGCAGCGTGAACGTATTTTGGCTGAATGGTCAAAGCGTTTTGAAAAGTGATCTTTTGGATAAGGGCCTCATTATGCAAATTCCTTCGTCATTGCAATCATCGCTGCTGGGTCAAAACCAAAAGGGCGAGTTAGCAGGGCATTTATTGTCGACATTAACGACCTATAAATATCCTGAACATGGCCCCTCAGTTTTAGAAGTGGTGGATATCCAAAAAAAGTTCCAACACTTTCAGGCCCTAACGCATATTAATTTAGACCTGAAAGCTGGCGAGTTCGTGAGCTTTTTAGGACCTTCAGGGTGCGGTAAAACCACGTTGCTACGCATTATTGCGGGTCTAGAAAAACCTGATTATGGAAAAGTCATAAAAAAGGGCACGGACATTACCTTGTTGAGTGCTGAAAAGCGTCACTGCGGCATTATGTTTCAGAACTATGCGTTATTTCCAAACTTAAATGTCGAAGAAAATATTGCTTTTGGTCTAGATAAAAAAAAGTGGGATAAGGCACAGCGTAGTCAACGAGTTCAGCAATTATTAGAACTGATTGAATTACCCGATATTGCTAAAAAATATCCAAATCAACTGTCGGGTGGGCAGCAGCAACGTGTTGCGCTGGCTCGGGCAATTGCACCGAAGCCTGATATTTTACTGCTCGATGAACCCTTGTCTGCACTTGATGCGCAGGTACGTCTAAACCTAAGACAAAAGATCCGTTCGATTCAAACGCAGCTTAATTTACCAACCATTATGGTCACACACGATCAAGAAGAAGCTTTAAGCATTTCTGACCGTGTGGTTGTCATGAATCATGGTGTCATTGAACAAATTGATACACCGCACAATATTTACTACAAACCACAAAGCCAATTCGTTGCAAAGTTTATTGGCACCATGAATTTTTTAAGAACCACTTGTTCGGTAGTTAATCAGCTCGAGGTTTTGGGTTTTATTCCTCTAAATTTGGAACAGCAAAAACTTAAAGCAGGGGAAAACTACAGCATTGGTTTTAGAGCCGAAGCGGTCGAGTTGGTTGATGATTTTGGTAGTGATAAAGAGTCGTTGTATTTGCCAGTTAGAGTATTAAGCACTGAATTTTTAGGTGCAAAACGCCGTTTGTTTTGCACTATTCATATTGATGGAGTTGAGCAGGAAAAACACCTTTTGCAAATTGAAATTGAAAATACCAAGTTCAAATCTTTGCAAGAACTCATGTTTATAAAAGTGCCTAATCAGCTCATTCATGTCTTTGACGAACAAGGGTACGCACTATGTTAAATGAAGCTGCTTCAGCGGTTTTAAAAACACAGCCGCGTCGGAAAACTGAATATTCATTAAGAACAAATATTGCTTTGGCTAGCGTTGCAATTGCTTTGACTTTAGCGATTATTGCTCCTTTAATAATGCTGCTTGAAACTGCATTTTTTGATGAAAATCAAAACTTTATCGGCCTTGAAAACTTCTATAATTATTTTGCAAGCCCAGCTTTACTCAGCTCTGTATTTAACTCGGTGTGGGTTGCTTGTGCTGCCACTGTCATTACAGTAATGCTTGCCAGTATTTATGCTTTTGCACTTACCAACGTCAATATGAAAGGC
This sequence comes from Acinetobacter nosocomialis, assembly GCA_025736915.1. Classification (GTDB taxonomy): domain Bacteria; phylum Pseudomonadota; class Gammaproteobacteria; order Pseudomonadales; family Moraxellaceae; genus Acinetobacter; species Acinetobacter nosocomialis_A. Next base: position 3,477,404 of record CP107049.1, read on the forward strand.
AAAGGCTTCTTTAAAGTAGTCGCTTTTTTACCCATTTTAGCGCCATCACTTTTACCTTCTTTGGCACTGGTTTATTTATTTGGTAAGCAAGGCGTATTAAAACCTTTACTGGGCGATATACAAATTTATGGCCCAATCGGTATTGTAATCAGTTATTGCTTTTGGCTATTTCCTGCAATTTTAATGTTGATGATGGTGTCTTTTCGCAGTGTCGATCAGCGTTTAATTGAGGCATCTTTGTCGCTGGGTAAAAATATCTGGAAGACCCATTACCATGTCACGCTACCTGCAATCCGTTATGGACTCATCAGCGCAAGTTTAGTGGCTTTTATTTATGTACTGACCGATTTTGGGATTCCAAAAGTCATTGGCGGTTCATTTAACATGATGGCGCTTGATGTCTATAAACAGATTATTGGGCAGCAAAACATGAGCATGGGTGCGGTAATTTCCATCTTACTATTGCTACCAGCACTTTTTGTGTTCATTTTTGATCGAATACAAAGTAAGCGTCATGCACGTTTTCAAGCCTTTCAGGCTAAACCTTATGTCTCTGCACCGAATAAAAAACTTGAAGTCGTTCTGAGCTTATTTTGTGGCTTAGTTTCGGGCTCGATTTTACTGATTATTTTTACGGCTGTGTTGGCTTCATTTATCCAGTCTTGGCCTTATGATTTGTCTTTGACCTTAGCACATTACAGTTTTGAATATGTCGATGGCGGTGGTTGGGCTGCGTATTTCAATTCGATTCGTATGGCCCTTTTTAGTACGGTTGTGGGCACGGCACTTATTTTTATGGTGGCACTGTTAACCGAACGTTTTAAAGCACATCCTCTCATTAAAAATTATGTGCAAGCTTTGGTTTTATTACCTCTTGCAGTGCCAGGGCTGGTCTTGGGTATTGCTTATATTTTGTTTTTTAACCATCAAAGTAATCCGTTAAATGTGCTGTATGGAACCATGACCATTTTGGTGATTTCAACCATTATGCATTATTACACTGTGCCACATCTTACTTTAACCAATGCCATTAAACAGATTCCGTTACAGCTCGATCAGGCAGCCCAAACTCTAGGCACATCGAAGTGGAAAACTTTTTGGAAAGTATATTTGCCCATGTGTTTTCCAGCGCTGTGCGATGTATCGGTCTATATTTTTGTGAATGCCATGACCACTGTGTCGGCTGCGATTTTCCTCTATTCACCAGACACCAGTTTAGCGGCGGTGGCAGTTTTAAATATGGATGATGCAGGAGACACGGTTGCTGCTGTTGCCATGAGTATTTTGATTTTGACCACTTCATGTGTTGTAAAACTCATTCATTGGTTATTTACCCGAAAAATTATGGCAAGAAGTCAGCAATGGCGTGAAAGTTCTCATTAAGTTTTAGCTAAACACAATTTTTATTTAACCGACTGAAACGAAATGCTTTGTTCAACAAGGCAAGGGTTTGTTCATCCTAAATTTCGCAAATTGGAAGTCTTATGAATAACACACAGTTTGATTTAATTGTTGTCGGTGCCGGTATTTTAGGTTTGTCTGCTGCCATACAGGCACAAGAGCAAGGCTTAAAAGTCTGTATCTTCGAGAAAAATTCTAAGCCAGTGGGGGCGACTCGCCGTAATTTTGGCATGGTCGGGACATCGACATTAACCCATCCAGAGCAACAGTGGCGAAAGTACGCTCTTGAAACGCGTTCTTTTTATCAACGCATTCAAGCTGAAACTGATATTTCCTTTGCTCAACGCCAAGGTGTCTATCTGGCAAATACGGCACTTGAATGGCAGGTTTTAAATGAGTTTGCCGAGCGTGCAAATAACTACCAAATTCCAGTTCATTTACGAAGTCATGATGAGCTGGTCACCCAATTTTCCTATTTAAATCCTTCGCAGCAGTTTCAAGGCGGCTTGGTTTTTGAAGAAGATTATTCGGTAGAACCGCATGTGGTTGGGCCGCGACTGTTGGCATATGCCGAAAGTAAAGGTGTAGAAATTTATACCAATGCTTGTGTTGTTCAAACTCAATATCAGCGTGAAAGTTGTCGGGTTAGTTTGGCAAATGGAGTGACTTATCGGGCAAATAAAGTTTTGATCTGTCACGGTGAGGTGATTGATGTTTTATATCCAGATCTTTTACAAAGTTTGAACCTGAAACGTTGTGGCCTACAAATGGCTCTGACTCATCGGTTCCATCAAAACTTAAATGCGTCTATGTATTCAGGTTTATCCATTTCACGGTATCCAGCTTTTGAAATTTGCCCGAGTCATGCTGAGCTGACTAAAGCATCGCAACAGGGATTTATTAAAGAGTTCGGCATTCATATTCTGATTAAACAAAACGAATTTGGTGAACTCATCGTCGGTGATAGCCACGAATATCATTCGATTAATGAAGCGCCTCAGTTCGAGCAGCGTGAAGACATTAATGAGTTTATTCAAACTTATTGCCATGAAAAATTGGGTATGACTTTACCTCCAATTCAAAAACGTTGGAATGGTTATTACCTGACCCATGAACATGAGTTGGCCTGTATCACTGAAGCTGAAAAAAATATCTTTTTGGTGAGTGCGATTGCTGGCAAAGGCATGACCACAGGGGCTGGATTTATGAAAGAAATATTAGAACAAAATATTTACTAGTTTGTCATCTGGTTTAAACCAGATTGATGTATATTGAAATTAACGCGAACAAGATGAGCAACATTATGAACATGCAACCACAACTCGATATGGACTTAGAGAATAAATATTTGCTTCTAACGCCAGGTCCGTTATCAACTTCTGCGACAGTCCGCCGCGCCATGCAAAAAGACTGGTGTACTTGGGACCAAGAATATAATTCGCTTGTACAAGATATTCGTAATCGATTGGTCAACTTGGCAACCAGCCAACCTGAAAAATATACGGCTGTGCTAATGCAAGGCAGTGGTAGTTTTGCTGTGGAGTCTGTGCTTGGTTCAGCTATTCCGCGTGATGGCAAAATCTTGATTATTAATAATGGCGCATACGGTGCACGTATGGTGCAAATGGCACGCTGCCTAAATATTGAAGTTGTAGAGCTGAATTATTTAGAAACCCAGACACCAGATTTACAAGAGATTGAGCGTGTTTTACAAGATAAAACCATTAGTCACGTTGCCTGTGTGCACTGCGAAACCACCACAGGAATTTTAAACCCGATTCAAGACATTGGCCGTTTGGTGAAAGCAGCAGGAAAAATCTGGATTGTGGATGCCATGAGTTCATTTGGTGGAGTGCCAATGGATATGGCTGAGCTTGAAATTGATTTTCTAATTTCAAGTGCGAATAAATGTATTCAAGGTGTTCCGGGCTTTGGTTTCATTTTGGCGAAACGGGATTGCCTAGAAGCGTGTAAAGGTTTGGCACGTTCGGTTAGCCTCGATTTATATGACCAGTGGAACACAATGGAGCAGCATAACGGTAAATGGCGTTTTACCTCGCCAACCCATGTGGTACGTGCATTTTATCAAGCATTGCTTGAGCTTGAGACAGAGGGCGGAGTAGCTGCACGTTTTCAACGTTATTTACAAAACCAGCAAATCTTATCGCAAGGTATGCAACAACTGGGCTTTGAATTGGTACTCGATGAAGAGTGCCCACAATCACCCTTCATTACCACTTTTCTTTACCCAACAGCCAAGTCATTTAGCTTCCAGTCATTTTATGAAACCCTGAAAAAATCAGGCTATGTGATCTATCCGGGCAAAGTCACCGATCTCAACTGCTTCCGTATTGGCAATATTGGCGAAGTTTATATTCAAGACATTGAAGGGCTTCTTGCTGCGATTGCCAGCTACTGCGAAAGCCATCTCAATCAAGCTGTAACAGCATAACTTTTATTAAAACATTTGAATTAAAGGGAATACACCATGACGACCAACAATACACAAATTCAGGCTGTGGTTTTTGACTGGGCTGGCACAACTGTAGATTTTGGTTCACGCGCACCGATTTTGGCTTTTATGGCTTTATTTAAAGACAATAAAATTGAAATTACGGTTGAAGAAGCTCGAGCGCCAATGGGTTTAGAAAAACGTGACCATATTGCAGCAGTTTTAAAAATGCCGCGTGTAGCGACTGCATGGCAGGAAGTATATGGTCAGGCGGCAACTGAAGCAGATATTGATCGTTTATATAAAGATTTTATTCCTTATCAATTAAAATCGATTCCAACATGTTCTGCTTTAATTCCGGGAGCATTAGAAACGTTTGAAAATATTAAAAAGCGTGGTGCAAAAATTGGCAGTAACACGGGTTATGCATCCATGATGATTGGTCGTTTGGTTAAAGATGCTGCCGATCAGGGCTACTGTCCAGACTGTATCGTCACTGCCAGTGATGTGAAATTTGGCCGGCCATATCCTGAAATGTTATGGAAGAACTTAATTCAACTCGATGTTTCTGATATCAAAACTGTTGTAAAAGTAGATGATACCGTGGTGGGGATTGACGAAGGTTTAAATGCAGGGTGCTGGACAGTAGGACTTGCGATTAGTGGTAACGAAGTCGGTTTAAGCTATGAAGAGTGGAGTTCGCTATCGGCCGATGAACAGATTATTCTAAAAGATAAGGCATACCAAAAAATGAATGCGTCGGGCGCTCATTATGTAATTGATAGTGTCGCTGATTTGCCAAATGTACTAGATGATATTGAACGCCGTTTGGGGCAGGGTGAACGACCTTAAACAAAGTTTAGGTCTATATATTTTTAAGCTTAGCTCCCTTGGGAGCTAAGCTTACCTAAAAAATTAAAATGAAGAGTAGATAAACTCTACATATGTGAAAATAAGGATTAACTTTAATGAGTAAATTCCTTATTTTTGGCTAACGATTTAAAACACATGTTTCGATCGTTAGCACTATCAACCATATAGGCCTATGACCTATGTGATAGATCTTTTTATGACTTTTGAGGGTCATATAATTTTTCTTTAATAAATAGGGCTGGTATCACACCACAAATCAGATAAGCTGCACCCATGACGACAAAACCTAAACCAATAGACCCGCCAGAGGCTAAGAATCCAATCGTTGCAGGGGCTAATGCAGCACCTAAACGTCCGACATTATAAGCTCCACCAATGGCTGTACCGCGAATGGCAGTTGCAAAGCTTTCGGTCATATAGGTTGCATTTACGCCGTAAGGAATACCGTATAGGAAACCAAAGGTGATGAGTAAATATAGAATGTTGCTTGGTGAGTTATAAAAAACAATCAGGGGTAGGAAAATAGCAGTGCCAATAGCACCAAAGGCATAAGTAAAACGACGCCCTAATTTATCTGCCATCATGCCCGCAAGAACTTTGCCTAAAATCATGGCGGTATATGTACCTACCATATAGGCAGTCATTTCTTTAAACTTCATGCCCAGTTCACTTTCAAGGTATGACGGCATCCAGTTATTTACACCATAGTAGCCAAACTGTAAAAAGCCTGCTGTTAACGCCCATAAGATAAACATATTACGGTTTCGTTTATCTTGGAAAATAAGCTTAAATGCTGAAGTTTTCTGGGTATTTTGAGCCACAACAGGTTGTTGTAGTCGAGATTTTTGCCATGCTGCTGGTTCGGGTACCAAAATATGCATGAGAACAGCAATAATGACCGGAATAATCGCAACATAAAACAGCATACGCCAGCCATGATCAGGAATAATCCAACCTGCAAGCAAAGTCGCAACAATATATCCTACGGTCCAGCCCGCTTGTAGCGTGCCTAGTACCGTGGTGCGGAAACGTGTTGGGACATATTCGGCCATGAGAGTATTACAGGCAATATAAAGTGAACCCAAACCGAGTGATGCAAAAAATCTTAAAATACCAAATTGAAGAAAGCTCTGAGTAAAACCTAAGCCACAGGTGAGGAGTGAGAAAATTAAAATAGAAATAACAACAATGCGGACGCGACCAAATTTATCGCACGCCCATCCCCCAAAAATTCCACCAACAGCCATGCCTGCCAGTGTAAAACTGCCAAGCATACCTGCTTGTACTGAACTTAATCCAAAATCTGCCTTAATACTATTTAAGCTATAAGACAGCAGCATCAAATCTGCTCCATCTACCAATAGTGCTAGGAATGCAAAAATAAATGCTATTTTCCACGTATGAGGCTGTATACGAGAAAGACCTTCTTTGTAATTTGTAGCCATAATCCATTACCTACATTTGATTGAAAGCACTTCAAGTCGTTTTGAAGTGCTTAAAATTTGATTAAGACGCAGCGCGAATCATGTTTCGGGCAATAATCATTTGTTGAATTTGGGTCGTGCCTTCATAAAGGCGGAACAAACGGACATCTCGATAAAAACGTTCAATGGCATATTCACTGATGTAACCCGCACCGCCGTGAATTTGTACGCAGCGATCAGCAACGCGTCCGCACATTTCAGTTGCAAACATTTTTGCGCAGGAAGCTTCAGTGCTAACTTTTTTTCCTGCATCACGTAGGCGGGCAGCATCTAAGACCATGCATTTGGCTGCATAAATCTCGGCTTTTGAGTCAGCAAGCATGGCTTGAATGAGTTGGAATTCAGCAATTGGTTGTCCAAATTGCTTGCGTTCGATGGCGTAATTTAAAGAATCGTCTAGCATTCGGGTTGCTGCTCCAACACTCAAAGCCGCAATATGCAAGCGGCCTTTATCCAGCACTTTCATAGCCGTTTTAAAACCAACTCCTTCAACACCACCAATGAGTGCTGAGGCAGGAATACGACAATTTTCAAAAATAACGTCACAGGTATGGGCGCCTTTTTGCCCCATCTTTTTATCGCATTTGCCAAGAAAAATGCCCGGAGTTTGGCTATCGACAATAAAAGCAGAAATGCCACCAGCGCCTTTAATATCAAAGTTTGTACGTGCCATGACTGTGAATACACCAGCGTGTGGAGCATTGGTAATAAAGCGTTTGGTGCCATTTAAAATATAAAAGTCACCCTCTTTTACAGCGCTGGTTTTTAAAGAGGCTGCATCAGAACCTGCATCTGGTTCGGTTAAGCAAAAAGAACTGATTACTTCACCGCGAGCTAGCCTTGGCAAGAAAAATGATTTTTGTGCTTCGGTCCCGTCAATAATCAGGCCACTTGAACCAATGCCATTATTGGTTCCAATGAGAGATCGAAAAGCAGGAGAGGTACGACCTAATTCAAAAGCTACATAGACCTCTTCTTCCATTGTCAGTCCAAGACCTTCGTACTTTTCAGGAATGGTTAAACCAAATAAGCCGAGAGCTTTCATTTGCTCAATAATATCTTGAGGAATTTCATCCGTTTCAGCGACTTCATTCTCATGAGGAATTAATACACCTTCAACAAATTGTCTAATCATATCAACAAGTTGATCTAAGGTTTCCTGATCTCGAATCATAGTCTCGTCCTTTTACTACATGCAGAAAACATCAATGTGATGTTCGTAAAATCACCAATATTTGAAGCGATAGTAATCAAAGGATGAACGCAAAACAATATATTTTGAAAATTAATTTCGCAATGCGGTACTTTGTTGTTGATTTATATTTGGCTAATTTATTGATTTATTTAAGCTATATTTTCTTATAAAAAATCATTATTTTTAGTGGAAAATTATAGTTTGATTTTTTAAAAGAGCTGTGTATATTAAAAATATATATCGCTATGCGAAATTTTAAATGGATAAGTTTTCCTATAGGAAATAAGTCACAAAATATAGTGGGATGAAGATGGGTGCTTTAAATGGAATTCGGGTACTTGACTTAAGTCGGGTATTGGCTGGGCCTTGGTGTGGACAGATTCTTGCAGATTTAGGTGCAGAAGTAATTAAGATTGAAAGACCAAGAGTCGGTGATGACACCCGTTCTTGGGGGCCACCTTGGATGAAAGATGATTCTGGCCAAGACACTCAAGAAGCTGCATATTATCAGTCTACCAACCGCAATAAACTATCTGTTGCTATCGACATTGCGAGTTCTGATGGCCAAGAATTGATTAAAGCTCTCATTCAAGACACCGATGTCGTGATTGAAAACTACAAAGCGGGTTCTTTAAAAAAATACGGTTTGGACTACGAATCTTTATCTGCGATTAACCCTAAACTGGTGTATTGCTCAATTACAGGTTTTGGTCAAAATGGCCCAAGAGCAGAAGAACCTGGTTATGACTTTATTATTCAGGGCATGGGCGGACTCATGTCTGTTACGGGTGAGCGTGATGATTTGCCCGGCGGTGGTCCACAAAAAGTAGGGGTCGCATTTTCTGATTTAGCTACAGGACTTTATTCTACGATTGCCATACAGGCTGCTTTACTCAACCGCCATGTGACAGGTTTAGGCCAATACATTGATATGGCTTTGCTTGATGTTCAAATTGCCACAATGGCAAATCAGGGAATGAATTATCTTTCATCGGGTAATATTCCTAAGCGTTATGGCAATGCACACGCCAATATTGTGCCTTATCAAGTGTTCAAAGCTTCTGACCGTGATTTCATTATTGCGTGTGGAAATGACACTCAGTTTATTCAACTCTGTCGAAGTATTGGTTTACCCGATTTACCAAATGATGCACGTTTTGCTCGAAATGCGGACCGAATCAAGCATCGTGATGAAATTATCGGGATTTTACAAACTCACTTTTTAACAAAAACAGCAGATGAATGGGTAGATGCAATTTATGCCGCTAAAGTTCCCGTCGGTGTGATTAATAACTTGGAACAAGCTTTTCAAGAACCGCAAGTAATTGCCCGAGAAATGTTAGTCGAGATGAATCATCCTCAACGTGAAAAACTGAAGGTAATTGGGTCACCAATCAAACTTTCGAGAACACCTGTTGAATACAAAACAGCACCACCGCTGCTGGGAGAACATACGCAGGCCGTTTTGGGAAGAGTGGTTTCTTCAGAAAAACTGGCTGAGCTCAAAGAAAAGGGCGTAATTGGATAATTGATTTAAAAGCGGAAGGTTAAAATTATATTTAAAATCAGAAAATAAAATATTTAATCTTTCGCTTTAATGAGTTAAATGAAGTTATCTTTTAGATGCAGACTCGGATGTTTGCTCTTTTGCTATTTATAGAAAAAATAGATTATAATTTTCGCAGTGCGAAACAAAATATGGATTGGTATGACAATGAACGACGCAGTTGATGCAGAACAGACAGAAAAATTATTAGCGCCTTTAAGGCATGAATTATTACATCCGATTGAAGACATGCAAGATGAAAATGATCGCCAATTTATTACTGCATTAGCACGTGGTTTAGAGCTATTACGTTGTTTTACGCCTAAGCATCAGCATTTGGGTAACCAAGAGCTTGCTCAGATGACCGGTTTGCCAAAACCAACCATTACTCGCCTTACACATACCTTGTCGCGTTTGGGTTATATCAAACAAGTACCTAACTCAAGCAAATTCCAGCTTTCAGTAGGGGTTCTTGCGTTTGGTTACTCCATGTTGTCTAACGTATCGATTCGCTCTATTGCTCATCCATATATGAAAAATTTGGCAGACTATGCTGGCGCTGCTGTAGCCATGGCAACACGTGATCGATTGAACATGATTTATCTTGATGTGGTGCAAGGCAAAGGCAATATGACCATGCGTCGTCAAGTTGGAACTTATTTACCGATTCATTTAAGTTCGATGGGACGTGCATGTTTAGCGGCAATGCCTGAAGATGAGCGAGAGTTTTTACTTGATGCCATTCGTAGCAAGCACAAAGAAGACTGGATCAAAATTAACCGTGATCTAGACAAAGCTTTTAAAGACTACCAAGATTTTGGATACTGTTTTTCAATCGGTGAATGGCATAAAGATGTCAATTCAGTTGCAGTTCCACTGATTCATGAACAACATGGTTTGCTGGTATTCAACTGTGGCGGCCCAAGCTTTATTATGAATCGTGAAAAACTCGAAGAAGATATTGCACCGCGTCTTTTACACATGGTGAATAATATTCGTACTGAGATTAGCTAAACCAATCTGATTTACTTATAAAAGCCAGCTTTGATTTTCAATGCTGGCTTTTTAATGGGTGAGCTTTAAGCTGTTTGGTTGTGAAAGTTCGGTTTTCTTTTTTCTTTAAAAGCATTTAATGCTTCTTTAAACTCAGAACCTTGCAAACAATGCGAGAAAATAGTCGACTCATGATCAATACGATTGAGTAGATCATCAATTGGCATATCTCTTAGTAACTTTTTACTGAGTTGTAAGGCTTGGCTTGGTTTGTGAGCAAGTTTAATAGCCACATCTTCAACCGCTTGATCCAGCTCAGTTGCCTCAAATATTTCATTTACCAGACCATAATTCTTTGCTTGGTCTGCCGAAAACTTTTCACCCAATAAAATAATCTCAGAAGCACGAGCAAAGCCCAATAGTCTTGGCAAGATGTAACTTGAACCCGCTTCAGGTACAAGTCCCAAATTCACAAAGGGGAATTGGAAAATAGAGTTTTGGCTTGCATACACAAGGTCGCAATGTAGAAGCATGGTGCTGCCAATACCAATTGCTACACCATTTACTTTAGCAATAATCGGTTTTGGAAACGTTGCTAAGCTTTTTAAGAAAACAATCGAAGCGGGTGGTTCGGAACTGGTGGTATCGCGTTTTTCAAATGCGTTTACATCATTACCACTGGTAAATGCGGAGTCTTCACCAGTCAGCACAACCACATGAATGTCTTGATTAGTTGAAGCCTCATCTAATGCCTGACTTAGGGCCGCATACATTTCGTAATTAATTGCATTCTTTTTAGTGGGATTACTCATGGTGAGCGTTAGTATATTTCTATCAAAATACTCATGAATTGTGCCTCTTTTAAGCTGGTTTTGAGTTTTGTTGTCCTGCTGCATCATTCATTCCTTTAACTAACTTTCTGTCTAAAAATTAAACTCATTAAAATAATGCTATCGAAAAATAATTCCGTTATCAATTATTTTGTTTTATATTGTGGTATATAATTTTGTATTGTGAAATTTTAACTTAATTCACTTTAAATGATGACAGAATTTATGCGTAAATAAGTATCTAGCTCTGCTAAGGAAATAAGAAGCTAGCTATAAAACAGTGAGTGGGAATAATATGAAGACCAAAATTACAGAACTATTTGAAATCGAGCATCCAATTATTCAAGGCGGTATGCATTATGTTGGTTTTGCAGAGCTGGCTGCTGCGGTTTCTAACGCGGGCGGATTAGGCATTATTACTGGCTTAACTCAGCGTACGCCTGAAAATCTGGCAAAAGAAATTGCACGTTGCCGAGAAATGACCGACAAGCCTTTTGGGGTGAATTTAACCTTTTTGCCTACGGTAAATACTCCTGATTATCCGGGTTTTGTAGAAGCAATCATTAAAGGCGGAGTAAAGGTTGTAGAAACAGCGGGGCGTAATCCTGAACAAGTCATGCCATATTTAAAGGCTGCTGGTATTAAAGTAATTCATAAATGTACTTCGGTTCGACATAGCTTAAAAGCTCAGCAAATTGGATGTGATGCGGTTTCTGTAGATGGATTTGAGTGTGGTGGTCACCCCGGTGAGGATGATGTGCCCAATATGATTTTATTGCCTTTAGCAGCCGATGCATTAGAAATTCCGTTTGTTGCTTCAGGTGGAATGGCAGACGGACGCTCACTCGCTGCTGCATTAGCGATGGGAGCAGATGGAATTAACATGGGAACTCGCTTTATTGCAACTCAGGAAGCTCCCGTACATGCAAATGTGAAACAGGCGATTTTGAATGCCACCGAACGAGATACGCGTTTAATTATGCGTGCTTTGCGTAATACAGAACGTGTCATGAATAATACGGCCGTGGAAAAAATCGTGGCAAAAGAAAAAGCACTCGGCGATAACATTAAATTTGAAGATATTATTGAAGAAGTTGCGGGAGTCTATCCAAAAGTCATGATTGATGGCGATGTTAATGCAGGTGCATGGTCATGTGGTTTAGTCGCAAGCTTGATTCATGATATTCCGACATGCGATGAACTGGTTAGCCGAATTGTTAAAGATGCAGAAGACATTATTCGTGGTCGATTATTAGGGCTTTTATAGAACTTAATCTAGCTCCTCTAATTAACTATTAGCATACTTTATATAAGATCAGCACAAGTTTTAATTGTGCTGATCTTTTGCATCACGCATACAATAATAAAGACATAAAACGGCAAAAATTAAGCCTAAAATGCAGACACCAAACCATCCGAAGTGTTTCCAAGTGTAGCTTCCCGCCGTTGTGCCTAAAGCGCCGCCAGCAAAATAACCCGTCATATAAATCGCATTAAACCGTGAGCGTAATTCTTGATTAAGTTTAAATACAATACTTTGGTTGGTGACATGCACAGCAGAAAGAGAAGCGTAGAGAATAAGTAAGGCAATAATATAAAAAGCAAAATGGTAGGGTAAAAGTGAAAAAAGAATCCAACTTACAATAAGCCCGAGGCCACAATAAATTGAAATTTTATGGATATAGCCTTGGTCAATAAATTTGCCTGAGAAATTAGCAACGAGAGTTCCTAACACGCCAACAAAACCAAAAAGCCCAATGGTAAAGTCGCTAAAAAAATAGGGCGCTGGAGCCAGAAGCAACGACATGGTGGTAAAGGTTAAACTCACACAAGCAAATGTAAAACCACCAATATAAGTTCTGGTTCTTAATCGTCGATTTTGAATAAAAACCTGTGGTAAAGAGCGAATGGTTTTTGCATAGTTTTCTGATTTGGTCGGTGGAAATAACCCAATATTACGATGCAAAATGATGGCAATGATGAGTAACAGAAAACCACTGACCAGATAAATAATATTCCATACAAAAAGTGTAGACATCAGCCCTGAAAGGGAACGGGCGAGTAAAACACCCATCATCAGTCCACTCAGTAGAAAGCCAACAACACGGCCGCTTTGTTGAATTGGAACCAGACTTGCAGCAAGGGGTAATAACAGTTGAGCTGAACTTGAAAATAGACCAGTAATGACGGTGCCAAGCAGTAAAAGATAAATATTGTGTGAAAAACCGCTAATAATTAATCCACTTGAAGCCAATAACATAAAGATAAATAGTAGTTTGCGCTTTTCTATTATGTCCCCTAATGGCATTAAGAAGAGTAAGCCACATGCGTAGGTGATTTGGGCTAGAGTCGGCACCCACGCTGTAGTCGTTTCAGTTAAATTTAGGCTTACACTAATTGAATGAATGAGTGGCTGACTAAAATAATTTCCGCCTGTACAAATGCCTGCTGCAATTGCCATTAAAATAATGGTTGGGGTATGGAGTACGTTTTTCATCATGCTTATAGTCATAATGAAAGTGGAACTTTAATCAACACAACCATGACTGTTTTAAGTATGGTTATTAGTGCGTTTCATTCAAGGCATCTTGAATATTGTGCACCATGTGGATTAAACGTGGTCCAATTTCACCTTCAAGTTTTTCTGGATTTAAATGAAAACTTGGCGCACCACAGTTAAAAACATAAAGACCATGTTTGGAGCTGACCAAAGGCACAGCCACTGAGTTCACTTCTTTATGCCACTCGCCTAAAGACAAACAATATCCATAATCTTGATAATCACGGAAAGCTCGTTCTAAAGAGCGTTTTATGGCTGGCCAGTTTTCGGGATTCTTTTGTTTCAGTGCATCGAGTAGAAAGTTGCGCTCACGTTCAGGGGTCGCAGCCAAGCATGCTCGTCCCATAGAACTGCTATGCAGTGGTAAAGTCGAACCAATTGGACGGCGCATATTTAATGCAGTTTCAATTTGCACAACATCGATATACACCATATTTAATCGGTCACGTGTTGCCATCGCCACAGGGGCCTGAACATACTGACTCAACTCTTCCATATATTGATGAGCAATATTACGAATTGAGATATTAGATAATGCTGCATATCCTAAAGATAAGACACCAATATCTAGTGTGTATTTGGTCGAGTTAGGCAATTGTTTTAAATAACCTAATGAAACAAGGGTATTGGTAATACGTGCAATGGTCGGTTTAGGTAAACCTGTCATTTTTGCTAATTCTTGGTTACCAAGCACCTGATTATTTGCAGAAAAACATCTTAAAAGTTCTAAACCGCGCGCTAAAGAAGCGATAAATTGCGGGTTATTTTCCCGATGTATATGCGAAATAGGATCTAAACGTATCTCATCAAAATTTATTGGTTTTTCAGTTTCCGTGTTTTGAGACATTCGATCCTCAAATATAATTAAAGCAATAGTTTTGCCATTATATTTCGCTCTGCAAAATAAATCCATTCATCACTGCGCTGTTGTGATGAATGGATATCTGGATCAATGCTTATGAAACGTTTTCAATCACCATCGCAAGTCCTTGACCTACACCAATACATAGGCTCACCACTGCATATTTCTTTTTACGGCGAATTAGCTCACGTGCCACTGTTAAGCTAAGACGAGCACCAGATGCACCAAGTGGATGACCAACTGCAATTGCACCACCGTTCGGGTTCACACGTGGGTCATTAAAATCAACATTCAAACCTTTTAAACAAGATAAAACCTGGGAAGCAAAAGCTTCATTAATTTCAATAATATCCATGTCATCTAAAGTAAGGCCAGCGCGCGCAACAGCTTTTTTAATGGCTTCAATAGGGCCTGCACCCATAATGCGTGGTTCAATACCAGCTGCTGCCGCTGACAAGATTTTTGCCATTGGTTTTAGGCCATATTTTTGACCTGCTGCTTCTGAACCAATCAAGAGGGCTGCTGCACCATCATTAATACCTGAGGCATTACCAGCAGTGACCACGCCACCTTCAAAGAGTGGTTTTAACTTTGTGAGTGCTTCAACAGTTGAACTTGGGCGAGGGTGTTCATCTTCTGAAACGAGTTTAGGGGGTAATTTTTTGCCTTGGAAAACTTCAATTGGCGTAATTTCATCGGCAAAGAAACCTTCTTCTTTAGCTTTTTGATATTTAGCTTGTGATTGGGCTGCAAATAAGTCTGCTTGCTCACGGCTAATGCCAAAATCGGCTGCAACGTTATCGCCAGTTTCAGGCATTGAATGACCGCCGTACTGAGCAATAATTTTTTTATTTGGAAAACGAGAGCCAATGGTGGTGTCATAAATTTTTGCATCACGGCTATAAGCACTTTCCGCTTTACCCATTACAAAGGGTGCGCGTGACATACTTTCTACACCACCTGCGATATAGAGCTCACCTTCACCACAAGTAATGGCGCGTGCTGAGTCAATTACTGCACCTAAACCACTGGCACATAGGCGGTTTACTGTCTGGCCCGGTACAGTAACAGGTAAACCCGCAAGTAACAGCGCGTTGCGTGCCACATTACGACTGTCTTCACCGGCTTGGTTGGTGTCGCCTAAAATCACATCTTCAATATCCGCGCCCGGAACACCAGTTTTTTCTAGTAGTTTTTGAATGACAGTTGCGGCTAAATCATCAGGGCGAATTGAGGCAAGTTCACCTGCATGGCGGCCAAATGGACTGCGTAAACCATCATAGATATATGCATTTAACATTGAGAAATTCCTTTTCAAGACTCATGAGTAAAAGTAAGAGGTAAATGAAGTGCGACACGACGCTGTAACCACGGGCTAGGGCGGTAACGTGGGTCATGCGTAAGTGCTGTTATACGGTTCAGAATGAGTAAGATTTTTTCGCTACCGGCCTGATCACCCCATTCAATTGGGCCAAATGGATAGCCTAAGCCAAGACGTACCGCGGCATTAATATCATCTACAGTGGCAACATTTTGCTGTGCAATATCGCAGCCCAAATTAATGACCATTGCTAAAACACGCTGAGCAACAAAGCCAATACTTTCATTAATCATACTGACCAGATTTCCATCTAGATTAAAAATAGAGTGAGCGGCTTGTCGGTATTCAGATTTAGTAATGAGTGATGGCATTAAGGTGCGGTGTTTTGCAATGCCATAAAGCATGTCTATAGCAACAGCTTGCGCAGGATTAACCCCTAGACGGGTAGCCGCTTGAGTTGTATCTTCACCATAACAAGCGAGTAAACATAAACTATCTGTTTGAGGTTCAGGATGAGTGTCTAAGGCAATATTTTGCTGAGTTAAATAATCTTCAAGCTGTTTTTTATCGTCTAAGAAATCGGCAGCGATCCAAACTTTTGGATATTGTGCTAAACGCTCTACAAACTTCGCAGGTTGTTCACCTGTTTTTGAACCAGTTTCATAGTTATAAAAACCTTGATTAACTTTACGTCCAAGTTGTTTGGCATCTAGCATTTGTTTGGTGAGCGGGTTTGGTTTGTAGCGGGCTTCTTCATAGTATTGGTGATAAATCGACTCCATCACTGGATGAGAAACATCAAGACCTGTTAAATCGAGTAATTCAAAAGGACCCATTCTAAAACCAACGCCGTCACGTAAAATACGGTCAATTTCACTGATGTCACAGACGTTCTCGTTTAAAATTTTGAGCGCTTCAGTTCCATAAGCCCGACCCGCGTGATTAATAATAAATCCAGGGGTGTCTTTTGCTACAACAGGGCGATGACCAAATGCACGAGACAGATCATTTAAAGCATCAATAATAAGTGGATCAGTTTTTAAGCCACGGATCACTTCGACCACTTTCATGAGTGGAACTGGGTTAAAGAAGTGATAGCCCACAACACGTTCAGGCTTTTTGCAATTTGCAGCAATGGCTGTAATAGAAAGAGAAGAAGTATTTGAGGCTAAAATGGTATTTTCTGAAACAATGTCTTCAAGCTGTTGCATCAAGTTTTGTTTGATATCGAGGCGTTCAACAATTGCTTCTACAATGAGGTCACAATTTTTTAAATCTTCAATTTGATGAGCAACAACTAAATGGCTATTTGCCAGAGCTGCTTGCTCAGGTGTAATTTTATTTTTGTCGACTAACTTTTGAAATGTGGCAGCTAGTTTTTCTTTGGCCTGTTCTGCTGCACCGGCTTTGGCATCATATAAATAAGTGGTATGACCTGACTGTGCAGCAATTTGAGCAATACCGCTGCCCATAATACCGACACCAATCACAGCCATGCTTTTAATATCATAAGTCATGTCGATCATCCTGATGATTAATCTATATTTGAAATTAAACGGAAAAATAGGGTTTGGTGATTTAGCTTAAGCATTGTTTATCACCATCAATCGGTAAGATTTGACCTGAAATTGAGCGACCACTGTCTGATGCTAAAAACAGGCATAAATCTGCAATATGCTTTGGATTGACAAAATATTTGAGCGACTGATTTTTCAGTGCATTTTGAGTCACTTCTTCAAGTGAGGTATTTGCTACATCGGCGCGGGCCTGTAATACGCGTTGAACCCGATCACCATCGACTGCACCCGGAAGAATAGCGTTTACTCGAATATTGTCTGCACCAAGTTCCATAGAAAGCGTTTTGGTAAAACCGATCAGTCCCCATTTTGAGGTGGAATAGGCCAATCGATATGGATAGCCTAAGCGGCCAGCAATAGACGACATATTAATAATCACGCCTGCCTGTGCTTGCTTTAAATAGGGAATGGTTAACTGGGTAATTAAAAAAGTGCTATTCAGGTTTAAATTAATCACCGTATTCCAATCTTGAAAACTTAGCTCATCTGCTGCAACGGTCGGGCCTGAGATGCCTGTGTTATTGACTAAAATATCAATACCGCCAAGTTTCTGAATTGCTTGGCTAAACATGAGTTTAATTTGTTCATGGTCAGCCAAATCACAGGCATGTATATGCAGCTTTGGATAATCTTGTTGAAATTGTTCTAGGCTTTTAGCATTAATATCGCAAACAAAAACTTCATCATGATTGTTTAAAAATGCTTCAGCAATGCATCGTCCAATCCCTGAACCACCTGCACTAATTAATACTTTTCTGGTCATATTCATTCCTTTGTTATTATGGTTTTGAGTTATTTACCTTGATAAGACGGTTTACGTTTTTCAATAAAAGCTTGAACGCCTTCATTTTTATCTTCGGTAGAAAACAGTAACTGGAATGCTTTTCGTTCTAACGTTAAGCCTGCATTTAATGGAACGTCTTCGCTCATGAGTGCAATTTCTTTAATTTGTTGCAGGGCAATAGGAGGCATTTTTGCGAGGCTTTGCGCCATTTGAATCGCAGTTGGAATAGTTTGGTCATCTTCTGTGACTTGTGAAACAAGACCGATGATATAAGCTTCTTCGGCTTTCACCATGGCACCCGTCATAATCATGCGCATGGCATGGAATTTACCAACTGCACGGAACAAACGTTGTGTACCACCAGCACCTGGCATTAAACCGACTTTAATTTCTGGTTGACCAAAGGTTGCACCTTTACCTGCAATAATAATATCAGCGTGCATTGCAAGTTCGCAGCCACCACCTAATGCATAACCATTTACAGCAGCAATCACAGGCTTAGGGCACTGGGCAATCGCGTTCCAATAACGTTCGGTATGACGCAATAACATTTCAGTTGAAGTTGCGGTTGCCATTTCTTTTAGATCTGCACCTGCGGCAAAGACTTCTTCACCACCTGTGAGCACAACCGCATTGATCTCATCGTTAAAACTTAATTCGGTAAAAGCTTGTGCTAGTTGTTTGCGAACCTCTGTATTCAGTGCATTTTTTGCTTCAGGTCGGTTAATTCTAACAACCGCTATTTTTTGAATAGAAAAGTCGACTTCTACGAAATTATTCCCTATTGATACACTCATTTTTGAATTCATTGTTTCGCACATCAAAACTACATTCCTTTTATGATGCTTATTTTGGAATTTATTTCAAGTCTTATTTAGTCCATTAGAGCAATTATGATTTATTAAATAAGCTAAGTGTTTGATATTGCGTAATGGTGTATTTTTAAATTTCGTTTAACGAAATTAATTTTCAAAAAAGCTTGAAATTTGTATTTTCGTTCTCGTACTATGAAACACATCCGCAGTAAACAAGATTTAAAACATGGTATCCAGACAAGCTGGAGATGGCTGATGGGTGCGATGGAAATACATAAAAAGGGAGATCACAGATGATCCGTGATGAAGGGATGTTGGAGCAGTTACTTTCAACAATTCGAGATTTTGTAAAAAATGAATTGATCCCTCGTGAAAACGAAGTGGTAGAGAAAGACAAAATTCCAGATGACATTGTGCAGCAAATGCGTGAGCTTGGTTTGTTCGGCCTCACAATTCCCGAAGAGTATGGCGGCCTAGGCATCACCATGGAAGAAGAAGTCAGAGTTGCATTTGAACTTGGGCAAACTTCACCAGCTTTTCGCTCTTTAATTGGTACTAATAATGGTATTGGCTCAAGTGCAATTTTGATTGATGGCACAGAAGAGCAAAAGCAAAAATATTTACCGCGTTATGCAAGTGGCGAAATTATTGGTTCATTTTGTTTAACCGAGCCTGAATCTGGTTCTGATGCTGCCTCTTTAAAAACCAGTGCAGTAAAAGATGGTGATTTTTATGTGTTAAACGGTACCAAACGTTTTATTACCAATGCGCCCCATGCTGCAACTTTCACTGTAATGGCTCGAACCAATCCTGAAATTAAAGGGGCTGGTGGCATTTCAGCTTTTTTAGTTGAGGCAAATACACCAGGAATTACGTTAGGCAAAATTGACCAAAAAATGGGGCAAAAGGGCTCGCACACTTGTGATGTGATTTTTGAAAACTGCCGTGTACCTGCTTCTGCTCTCATTGGTGGGGTAGAAGGTGTCGGTTTTAAAACGGCCATGAAAGTGCTCGATAAAGGTCGTTTGCACATTGGTGCTTATAGCGTGGGTGTTGCCGAACGCATGTTAAACGACGCATTGCACTATGCGATTGAGCGTAAACAGTTTGGTCAGCCTATTGCAAACTTCCAGTTGATTCAAGCGATGCTTGCTGACTCAAAGGCCGAGATTTATGCAGCTAAATGTATGGTTTTAGATGCAGCTCGCCGCCGTGATAATGGCGAAAACATTAGTACAGAAGCGTCTTGCGCAAAAATGTTTGCAACTGAAATGTGCGGACGCGTTGCTGACCGCTGTGTACAGATTCACGGTGGAGCGGGTTATATCAGTGAATATGCCATTGAGCGCTTTTATCGCGATGTGCGTTTGTTCCGTTTATATGAAGGAACCACGCAAGTTCAACAAATTATTATTGCCAAAAACATGATTAGGGAAGCTACTACCTAATAAAAAACAAATGCCATGAGGCATTGGATGCCTCATGTTCCTTCTGAGGATATGGACATGACAACAGAAACAGTTGCACAAAATACGGCTAGCAGTGAAGCTATCCAGACACCAAAAAAGATTTGGATTACCGCATTTATATTCGCTTTTTTAACATTGTTGTGTGATGGGGCAGACTTAGGTTTTTTGGCATTAAGCCTGACCAGTCTTAAAACAGAATTTCATTTAACGGGTGTACAAGCCGGAACATTAGGCAGTTTAACACTTTTAGGTTCAGCAATTGGTGGCTTGATTGGTGGTTGGGCTTGTGACCGTTTTGGGCGGGTCCGCATTATCGTGTTCTTTATTGCTTATTCTTCAGTTTTAACCAGCGCACTGGGTTTTACTGATTCTTATATGCAATTTGCAGTTTTAAGAACTTTTGGAGCGATGGGTTTAGGTGCGCTCTATATTGCTTGTAATATTTTAATGTCAGAAATGGTGCCAACCAAACATCGCTCGACTGTTTTGGCTACCCTTATGACGGGTTATACCTTAGGTTCCTTGCTAGCGACCTTATTAGCAGGACATATTATTCCTGAACACGGATGGCGTTTCCTATACTGGATTGCAATTACGCCTGTGGTCTTGTCAATTTTAATGCACTTTTGTGTACCTGAACCTGAGTCTTGGAAAAAAGCACGTCAATTAAAAGCGCTAGAAGTCGCTCAAAGTAATCAACTTAAAAAACGTCAAAACCCATATCTTGAAATTTTAAGAGATAAGAAACACGGCACCATGTTTGTTCTTTGGATTATTAGTACTGGTGCATTGCAGTTTGGTTATTACGGCGTAAGTAACTGGTTACCAGCTTATTTAGAGTCTGATCTTGGCATCAAATTTAAAGAAATGGCCATGTATATGGTCGGTACTTTCCTGATTATGATGTTTGCCAAAGTAATTGCAGGGATCGTTGCCGATAAATTAGGGCGCCGTGCTGTATTCGCTTTCGGAACCATTGGTACAGCCTTATTTATTCCAGTGATTGTCTATTTAAATACACCAACTAACATTTTATGGATGATGCTGTTCTTCGGTTTCCTTTACGGTATTCCTTACGCAATTAATGCCACCTATATGACAGAAAGTTTCCCGACTTCAATTCGAGGTTCGGCAGTGGGAGGTGCTTATAACATTGGCAAAGTACTTTCTATTTTCTCTCCATTAACAATTGGTTTTCTATCGCAAAACGGTTCTATTGGCTTAGGGCTCTTGGTGATGGCTGCGGCTTATTTTATCTGCGGTGTAATTCCATTGTTATTTATTAAAGACCGACTATTTAACCCGCAAAAGGCAGAGTGACAGATCAATCTGTCACCTTAAATTAAGGATGAAAAGGGACAAGTGAGATGATAAATAAAATCACCAGTGACATTGAACCGATTTTAAAAGCTATTCCTGATGGAGCAACCATCATGACAGGCGGGTTTGGTGTGACGGGGCAACCTGCTGAATTAATTGAAGCCTTAATCGATTTAGGAAAAAAAGAACTGACCATTGTAAATAACAATGCGGCTTCTGGTGATCGTGGTTTAACAAATCTGATTATTGCGGGTTGCGTTAAAAAAATGATTTGTTCATTTCCGAAATCTGCTGGATCAACCGTTTTTCAAGACTTATATCGAGCTGGAAAAATCGAGTTGGAACTAGTTCCGCAAGGTAATTTGGCATGTCGTATTCAGGCTGCTGGCGCAGGCTTAGGCGCTATTTTTACGCCGACTGGTTATGGCACCAAAGTTGCCGAGGGCAAAGAAACCCGCACCATTAATGGTAAAAATTATGTACTTGAATATCCACTTGAGGCTGATTTTGCACTGATTTATGCCGATAAAGCCGACCGCTGGGGTAATTTAACTTATCGCAAAGCAGCCCGCAATTTTGGGCCAATTATGGCAAAAGCCGCTAAGACCACGATTGTTCAAGTGAATGACACCGTAGAGCTAGGAACGCTTGACCCCGAGTGCATTATTACACCGGGAATTTTTGTTCAGCACGTTGTAAAAGTAGGAGATATCTAATGTCAGTTCAAAAGCGTTCTCGTGAAGATATTGCCAAACTCATCGCCAATGACATTCCTGAAGGTTCCTATGTCAATTTAGGTATTGGCTTACCGACCAACGTTGCTAAATTTTTGCCCAAAGACAAAGAAATCTTTTTACATTCGGAAAATGGGGTTTTAGCTTTTGGGCCGCCGCCACAGCCTGGTGAAGAAGACCAAGATTTAGTCAATGCTGGAAAAGAACTTGTCACTTTATTAGATGGTGGTTGTTTTATGCATCATGGTGACTCGTTTGACATTATGCGTGGCGGTCATCTGGACATTTGCGTGATTGGTGCATTCCAAGTTGCGGTAAATGGGGACTTGGCAAATTGGCATACTGGTAAAGCAGATGATGTACCCGCGGTCGGCGGTGCTATGGATTTGGCGGTCGGTGCAAAAACGATTTATGTCTATATGGAACATGTCACTAAAAAAGGTGAGTCTAAAATTGTAAAAGAACTGAGCTACCCAATGACGGGTGAGCAGTGTGTCAATCGTATTTATACCGATTTATGCATTATTGAGCTCAAAGACCAAAAAGCTTATGTCACAGAAATGGTGGAAGGTCTTAGTTTTGATGAATTACAAGCAGTCACAGACTGTGAACTAATCGATGCACGTGTAGCCTAAATACACACGGAAAAAATGCTTCTTTAAGGATTAAAAGATGAAAAAATTAATTTTAGCTGCAGCTTGCGCTGCGGCTTCAGGGACTATTTTTGCAAATTCTTCAGATACGACAGAACAAAGAATTAATTTGCTAGAAACCGAGCTGCAAAAATTAAAAGCAGAACTTGCTGCTCAGAAACAAACTCAAAATAATTTACAGGTCAAACAGGTAAAGATCGAAGAGAACATTGAAAAAACTAAAGCGACTGTAACAGAGAAGCCTGTTGCTCCTTCGTGGGTCACTTGGACGGATAATGTTAAGGTTTACGGTATTGCCCGTATTGATGCAGCGGTTGATTTCAAATCATCACCAGACTCGGGCGGTAGAACGACCAGCAGCTTGTACCGAACACCTTTTGAAAGTGAAAAACGTTCAAACCATGCACGCTCTGATGCCATGATTAATGCAAGCCGATTAGGTGTTTATTTTAATAGCCCAAATAAAGCTGTGACGGGAAATATTGAAGCCGATTTCTTCGATAGCTCTAACATGGGAACGGGCGATGGTAAATTCCGTATCCGTCATGCTTTTTTCACTTATAAAGACTGGACCTTTGGTCAAACATGGTCACTCATGTCTAATATGGAAACCCGTACAGAAGCTGTCGATTACACCCAATTTGTGGGAACTTCTTATACACGTACTCCTCAAATTCGCTATGACTGGAAAATCGATGCCAATAATGATTTAAAAGTAGCCTTAGAATACACAGGTTCAAGAGTCTCTGCATTTCCAACTTTAACGGGTCGCTATAGCTTTAAACAAGGACCTTTAACGGCACTTGCGCAAGGCTTTATTAATGAAAAGTCTACAGATGTCGCAACTGCCACGGTGAAGAAAGTAAGCTGGGGCGCTGGAGGCGGCTTAAAATATCAACTCACACCACAACAATCGGTACAAGCAAATTATCAATATATTGTTGGTGATCAAAAATTTATGCCGTACACCACCCAAAGTGGTTTGGCAAATTCAACAAATTTAAATGCCGCGGGTGATTTCTCTTTAAACGAAAAAAAAACAGATTTGGTTATGAATAAGTTGAATAGCATCAATATTGGTTATTCATATAAATTCAATGAGCAATGGCGTGCAAACTTATCGGCTTCAATGTTTGATTATGATGACGACACTGCTTATGCCAAACTCAACCCAGATGCCAACAAACGCTTAACGGACTACGCAGCTAACGTCTTTTATTCACCGATTGAGCAAATGGATATTGGGATGGAATATCACCAAGGCAAACGAGAAGTGTTTGACGGCAGAACCGCTGATGTATCACGTGTAAATTTTGTATCGATGTATAAATTTTAAAATAGGGCGTAATTAAAAATGGAAAAAATAGTTGAGCCCAATGCAGAAAATATACTGTCAAAAAGCTTTATTTTTATCATGGCAATGACATGTGGAATTTGTGCGGGTTCAAACTATTATAACCAGCCCTTAATCTATTCGATTGCTGAAGCATTAAAAGTTAATGCTGATCAAGTTGCTTTAACTATTGTGATTAGCCAACTGTCATATGCAGTTGGCCTTTTTATATTAGTTCCCCTAGGCGACTTTTTTGAAAAGCGCAGTTATATTTGCTTGCTCATGTGTTGTACGGGGCTTGCACAAGTAGGGTTATCCTTAAGTCAAACCTTGCCAGCTTTATATGGCTTTACCTTTTTAGCCACATTCTTTTCGATTGCAACTCAAGTTTTAGTTCCTTTCGCCGCAGGTCTAGCTAGTCCGAAAAAAAGCCCTCAAGTTGTAGGCACTCTCATGAGCGGTTTGTTCTTAGGAATATTGTTGGCGCGTTCTATTGCAGGCTTGCTTTCTACAGTTTGGTCTTGGCATGCGGTTTATTTAATTAGTGGAATCGTCATTTTGGTGTTTGCATGGGTAATGTGGGTGAAGTTACCAGTTGCGCGCAAATCCCACCAACTCAATATTCTACAGATTTATGGTTCATTATTTTCATTAGCAGCTCATCAGCCTCATTTACTGCGCCGTGGTTTGGCAGGGGGAATTGGCTTTGGAATTTTGGCTCTGATTTTTACTACTATGACTTTTATTTTGGCGAATGAGCCTTATCACTTTAACGATTTCCAGATTGGTTTATTTGGGATTGTTGGACTGGCAGGTGTGTTTGCGACCCCTTGGGCAGGTAAGAAAATTGCAGCTGGCCTTGAGAATAAAATTGCAGTGATTTGCATGGGCTTATTAATAAGTGCATGGATACCACTATTTTTTGCACAGCAGTCTCTCGTGGCCTACGCTGTAGGGGTTGTTATGGCGTACTTTGGTTTGTCGGCATTTCATGTACTTAACCAAAATCTGGTCTACCGAATTTCGGCCGATGCACGTTCTCGTATTAATTCAATTTATATGACCTTATATTTTGGTGGAGCCGCCTTAGGTTCTTTTATTGCGGTGTATGCTTGGAAACACTGGGGATGGGAAGCATGTGCCGCTTTAGGTTTAGCGATGGCAATGTTAAGTTTCGTGATTGATCGCTTAGATTTTTATGAAATGAACAAAATTGCAAAGCAAGAAAAAGCTCCCTAAACAGGAGCTTAAATATTTTATTATTTGCGAATAATCATTAAGGTTGCCGAGGCAAAAGCATACACTTTGCCGTTCTCATCTACAATTTTACCTTCGGTACTAATAATATTACGGCCCGCATTGATCAACTCGGCTGTCGCATAGTAAGACGTATCCACCTGCATGGGGCGGATCATTTTTACATTTAAATCAATGGTTCCATAGCCGACACCATGTTCGAGTAAAGTGTGAGCTGCACTGCCTGTTGCTGTATCTAAAGCTGTGGCGCAAAAGCCGCCGTGCACACCGCCTTGAATATTTCTATGTTCTTTGCGAGGGGTAACTTTATAAGTTGCTTTACCTTCGGAAACTTCAACGAGTTCCATTGGTATGGTGTGAGCCATAGGTGATGGAGAAACTTCACCATTTTTTAAAGCGGTTAAAAACTCAAGACCTGTGTATTTCGGGCTTTCCATGACTCGTCCTTGGATAATTAAGCAATCTAATTACGATACTATAAATTGAATTTTTACGGAATAAAATTTTGCAATACAAAATTAAAATTTATTCTGATTACGCAGTGATAATTACTTTTTATTCTATATTTGTATTTAAAACATGTATTTATGCTTTATATTTATTTTTGAGTTACGATAATTTTATTAAATTAGTGAAAATATATTTTGCTATAAGAAATTTTTTGATATTTTGGTGAGATTGAAACAATAAAAGTCCATTTTAAGGAAAAACGATATCTGCCCATGATACAGGCAGAGAGGTGAAAGGAAAAAACTATGCCTTTATATAAAGCTCCATTACGCGATATGCAATTTGTACTGCATGAAATGCTTCAAACAGAACAGAACTATCAAGGTTTAAGCAAATACCAGGAAAGCGTAAATCGAGAATTAATTGATCAATACTTAGAGGCAGCAGCAGATTTTTGTGAAAATGAATTGGCGCCCATAAATCAAAATGGCGATCAGGAAGGCTGTCATTTAAATCAAGGCGTAGTCACAACGCCGAAAGGTTTTAAAGAAGCCTACCAAAAATATGCTGAGCTTGGATTTACCTCTTTAACCGCCGATCCAGAATATGGCGGACAAGGCTTACCAACATTGCTGCGGATTGCGGTTTCTGAAATGTTATGTGGTTCTAATTGGGCATGGGCAATGTATCCGGGCTTGTCTCATGGTGCAATGAGAACCATTGAGCATCATGGCACCGAGCAACAAAAACAGAAGTTTTTGGCTAAGCTCATTAGTGGTGTCTGGACCGGAACCATGTGTTTAACCGAATCACATGCGGGTTCGGACCTTGGGTTAATTAGAACGAAAGCAGAACCCAATCCGGACGGTAGTTACTCAATTACGGGTGAAAAGATTTTTATCTCGGCAGGTGAACACGATCTTTCTGAAAATATTATTCATATTGTTTTAGCCCGTCTGCCTCAGGCACCCGCAGGGACTAAAGGTATTTCTTTATTTATTGTTCCAAAATTTAATGTGAGTGACGACGGTCAGGTACTGGACCGTAATAAAGTCGTTTGTAGTGCGATTGAACATAAAATGGGGATTCATGGCAATGCGACCTGTGTACTGAATTTTGATGGCGCAAAAGGTTATTTGATTGGTCCTGAAAATCGCGGACTCAATTGTATGTTTACCTTCATGAATACCGCACGTATTGGAACAGCAGTACAAGGGTTTGCTGCTTCTGAAATTTCATTTCAAGGCGCATTAAGTTATGCCAAAGAGCGACTCGCCATGCGATCGTTATCTGGTCCTAAATATCCTGAAAAAAATGCCGATCCAATTATTGTGCATCCCGCTGTGCGCTCGATGCTAATGACGCAAAAAGCTTTTTCTGAAGGTGGTCGTGCACTGGCTTACTTTTTAGCTCAGCATGTTGATATTGTAGAAAGTTCAAATGATCAGGAACAGCAAAAACACTCTGATGAATTACTGGCTTTTTTAACGCCAATTGCCAAAGCTTTTTTAACAGAATCAGGCAATGAATCTGCAAAGCATGGTGTTCAAGTATTTGGCGGCCACGGCTTCATTGTTGAGCATGGTATGGAGCAAATTGTACGTGATGCGCGTATCTCAACATTGTATGAGGGAACGACCGAAATCCAGTCTTTAGATCTACTTGCACGTAAAGTCCTCAAATCGGAAGGCAAACTTCTAAAAAATATGACGGACTTAATTGATCAATTTATTGGTCAACAGCAATCAAATGAAGTGCTGACACCTTATTTAGAAAAATTAGCTGAGCTTAAGCAACAATGGTTGTCACTGACCAAAACGATTGCAGAGAAAGCCAAACACAACCCAGAAGAAATAGGGGCCGCTTCAGTAGATTATCTTTATTTTTCCAGTTACGTCGTGTTCGCTTATTTGTGGGCTCGAATGGCACAAGTTGCCCATGAAAAATTAGAGGCAGGTACACAAGAAGAAGCTTTTTATAAAGCAAAGTTAACGACAGCTAAGTTTTTCTATCAAAAACTTTTACATCGTACACAGAGCCATGCTGCTTCTATTGAGTCTGGCGCTGAATCTGTGATGGAGCTTGATCAAGATGCTTTTGCATTTTAATGAATCGTAATATCTAGAATCACTGGGTGAAATTGACATGCAAAATTTTACCTAGTGATTAAATTTGTAATTTTAGACTCATGAGTTTTTGGTAGGAAAAACCAGTTGAGCCAAAGAAATAGAGGGTTAACATAAGCATTAAAACGTGAATTTTCATCAAATATAGATGTTGGATAAGGACTACGGAAAGAAAATCATGAATGCTTATTATCAATTACTGAATAGAACAATTGGTCCTCAAGGTGAAGTCATTGCTCATTATTGCTCAACTGTTCATGCACAAGGGGCTTGGAATCCTCATGAACAGCACATGGCGCCTGCAAGTGGTGTAATCGCAGCAGAGTTAGAGCAGTTTTCACCACGACAAGATATGCGAATTGGTCGAATTAGTTTTGATATTTTTGGATTGATTGCATTTGGTGAATTTACGATTAAGACACATGTGATTCGTGCCGGTAAAACCATTGAATTGATTGAAGCCGAAATGCAAGCACAAGGTAAAACCTGTATTGTGGCTAGAGCATGGCGCATGTGTACTCAAGACAGTTCCGAGATTGCGGGGCTTGAAGATCAGCTAGTTCATCATCCAGATACCTTTACAGAATGGACAGGTATGAAAAGATGGCCGGGTGGTTTTATCCAGACACTCGTCACTAAAACTGATGATCAGCATCGCGCAGGTAAAGGGATTGTTTGGCTCAATAATGATAAAGAAATGGTTGAAGGACAGCCGACCACAGATTTTGCCCATTTGATTGGCATGATAGATACAGCAAACGGGATTGTGCCAAGACAAGAAGGAGAATTTACGTGGGGCTTCCCAAATCTTGATTTGCAAGTTCACATGCACCGTTATCCGCAAGGTAAATGGTTAGGTCTGGAAACCGTTCAGCAATATGGCTCAGATGGTATTGGTTTAACCAGTGCGGTTTTACATGATGTGTATGGTCCATTTGGGCGAAGCGAGCAGATTTTGACTTTACGTAAAATGACTAAATAAATTTTTGAGCCAATAAAAAAGTCATCCCTAAGGATGACTTTTTTATTTTGAGATTTAATTTTTAGTTACGGACTTTTAGCAGTGTTGGTGTAAGTTCATCCCAACGTTGTTTTGCAGCGTCCATTGCTTTCATTTTGATATGGCCATAACCGCGGACTTCTGCTGGTAATTTTGCAATTTGCTCAGCAACTGCCAAGTTATGATTGTCTGGTGCTTCAACAAGTGCTTCAACAAATGCTATGTAACGATCACGCCATGCTTGTTCGTGTTGACGTTCTTCTTGACGTGCAAATGGGTCAAGGAAAGTTTCACGAAGCCATTGTAAGCGAGCAAGCATCATCATTGGGAAGCGCATCCAGTAACCAAACGCACGTTTACGGACATTTTTCAGACCACCAAGTAACGCTGGCGGAGCAAGATGATACGTTAAACGTAAGCCTTTACCGAACTGGGTTTCAATTGATTCTTTGAAGCTTTTACCTGTTAAAAGACGTGCAACTTCATATTCATCTTTATAAGCCATGACTCTGTATAGCTGAGTTGCAATCGTACCTGTTAACTCTTCTGGTAACTTTTTAGCTGCCAATTCTACAAGTGTGCGGTATTTAGCCGCATAAGCTTCATTCCAGTAGTCTGTTAGACGAGCAGAACGGTCTTCAACAAGTTCCGCCAAAGTTTGCGGAGTTTTGGTTTTTGGCATTGCCGCAACTAAGCGTGCAGCTAAAGTTGGGTCACTTGCAAGATGACAACCCACACGGAAAGCTTCGAGGTTTTTTTCAACGGCAGTACCATTTAAGCGAATTGCTTTTTCAATGCTTTCACGCAGTAATGGAATACGTCCAGATTGCCATGCCATACCGAGTAATAACTGGTTGGTATAAATTGAATCACCTAAGAGTTGTGTTGCAATGCGAGCTGCTGGCAGAGAAACCAGTTGACCTTGACGAACACGACCACGGAGGCGATCAATTAAATCGCTAATAGGTGCATACCAGTCACGAGATTTAATAAACTCAGAAGTAGGAGTACTGTCTTCATTCACAATAACCAAAGCATCATCTTTTAGGCGAGAGAGAGCAGCACTACCACCAGCAACTACCGCATCTGCACCGATGAGTAATTCACATTGGCCCGCTGGAATTTTGGTAGAAGAAATTTGCTCATCAGTTGCTGCAAGTTGAACGTATGAATAAACCGTACCGCCTTTTTGCGCAAGACCAGCCATGTCCATAACACGGGTTGCTTTACCTTCGAGATGAGCGGCCATACCAAGCAGTGCACCAATAGTCACAACACCTGTACCACCAATACCACCAACCATAATACGACTTGGAACGTCATATAATTGAGGGATGACTGGTGATGTCGGCCAGCCTGCACCAATACCTTCAAATTTAGCTGGACGTTTCATGTCGCGTGTATGAACAGTCACAAAACTAGGACAGAACCCTTCAGCACAAGTGAAGTCTTTGTTACAGCTACTTTGGTTAATTTGACGTTTAGTACCTAAAGCAGTCTCTACTGGTTCAATAGATAAGCAGTTTGATTTTTTTGAACAGTCGCCACAGCCTTCGCAAATATCACTGTTAATGTATAAACGCTCAGCTGGGTCAGGGTACGCATCACGTTTACGGCGACGGCGTTTTTCACTGGCACAGGTTTGTACATAAATTAAAGCGGTGACACCTGTAATTTCACGAAGCTCACGTTGAACTGCGTCGAGCTCAT
Source organism: Acinetobacter nosocomialis (assembly GCA_025736915.1). Taxonomy (GTDB): domain Bacteria; phylum Pseudomonadota; class Gammaproteobacteria; order Pseudomonadales; family Moraxellaceae; genus Acinetobacter; species Acinetobacter nosocomialis_A. The sequence continues at coordinate 3,508,149 of CP107049.1, forward strand.
TACGGTGGCGAATTTCTACACCTGGTGCAATACCATCTTCTTCATTTAATAGTTTAACTTCATCCGTCACAATAACTTGTTTTTTAATACCTTCAGCAGCAAGCTGACGAGTTAACTGTGCAACGCTCAAATGACCATCTACATGCTGACCACCTGTCATAGCGACTGCATCGTTGTAGAGGATTTTATAGGTAATATTAGTTTTTGCAGCGATGGACTGACGAATTGCTAAGTAACCAGAGTGGAAGTAAGTTCCGTCACCAAGGTTCGCAAAAATATGTTTTTCATTGGTAAATGGTGATGCACCCACCCAACTTACACCTTCACCGCCCATTTGCGAGAATGTTTCGGTACCACGGTCAAGTGAAACTGCAATATAGTGACAACCGATACCGCCTAATGCACGGCTACCTTCAGGCACGACTGTTGAAGAGTTATGTGGGCAACCACTACAGAAATACGGTTTACGTTCAGCAAGATCAATAACACGTTTTGATTCTTGCTCTGCTTTTAGCAGTAAGTCGATTCTGCTTTGGATTTGTGTTTTTAAGCTTTCTGGAATATCTAGTTTTAAGAAGCGAGCAGCCAACATTTTTGCAATAGGTTCAGGCTGGTACTCATAGTGACCAATGAGCGGTGCCTCTTCAATAGAAGTACTCCATTCGCCTTTGCCGTTAGTTGCTTTACCAATCACATGTGGGCGTTTGCCATCAGGCAGTGAGTACAGCTCATCTTTAATTTGTGTTTCAATAATTGGACGTTTTTCTTCAATAACGATCAGTTCTTGTAAACCTTCAGCAAACTCACGAACGCCTTGTGGTTCTAAAGGCCAAATCAGTCCGACCTGATAAACACGTAGCCCAAGCTGCTGAGCAGTTTCATCTTCAATACCTAAAATGCGTAAAGCTTCAATCGTATCTAAATAACCTTTACCACTTGCAGCAATACCGATACGGGCATTTTCACAAGGCCATGTAACGGTGTTGATTTTATTCGCGCGGGCATAGGCCAAAACAGCAGGTAAGCGATATTTATAAAGACGTTCTTCTTGCTGAATGCCATGATCTGGCCAACGAATATTTACGCCGCCCTCTGGGAAGTTAACATCTTCTGGTATAACCGGAGTAACACGGTCTAGGTCGACATGAACTGAAGCAGAAGTTTCTACAATTTCACTGACGAGCTTCATTGAAGACCAAAGGCCAGAAAAACGTGAAACTGCAATGGCGTGAACACCAAAGTCTAAAATTTGTTGAACGGATGTTGGATAGAAAATTGGAATACCGCAACCAATCATGACATGTTCAGACTGGTGAGGAATTGTAGAAGATTTACATGAGTGGTCATCACCAAATAAAGCAACGACACCACCACGTTCAGAGGTACCAGCTAAGTTAGCATGGCGGAGTACATCGCCTGAACGGTCAACACCCGGGCCTTTACCATACCACCATGAAGACACTCCATCATATTTGCCTTGGCCTGAAAGGTTAACTTGTTGGGTACCCCAAATTGCGGTAGCAGCTAAGTCTTCGTTTACACCAGGTTGAAATACAACATTATGGGATTTAAGTAATCCTTGAACTTGCCAAAGGAAACTATCATAGTTACCAACAGGAGAACCGCGATAACCAGAAATAAAACCAGCAGTATGATAACCATTAATCGCGTCACGGCGAGTTTGGGCAAGAGGCAACCGAACAAGTGCCTGAATGCCTGTCATATATGCTGTACCGTTATCACTTACATATTTATCTTCAAGTGACACATCCTTTGTTGCAATAATATTTGGAGTGACTTTTGTAGCTATATTCATTTATATCTCCTTAGAATTTTTAGTAGCTCGGACTACTTTCTTTTTTCAACATCCAGTTGAATATTTGGAGCAAGTGACATACGAAATAAAAAAAGATCGGTTCCTCTTCTTAAAAAGAATTAGTGCCAATGTATGTACATTTAGTCATTGTGGTTGAACTAAACTGGTGCAACAATCCGTAATTTAGGAAAACATATTTACGTTATGCGCAAAAATCTCGATGGTGGACTATTGCATGCAATGCATGCATTCCTGAAAGTGATTGATAGCGGGAGTTTCACAGCAGCAGCTGAGCAGATGGATCTGACCACAGCACAGGTTTCACGTCTTATCAGCGAGCTAGAAACACGCTTAGGTACAAAATTAATACAACGCTCAACCCGCCAGCAGGCACTGACCGATATTGGTGCGACTTATGCGGAGCGTTGTCGCCAAGTCATTTCAATGGTGGATGAAGCGGAGTCAGAAGTAACAGGAACGGCATCTAAACCCAAAGGACGTTTACGTGTATTAAGCATGGGAAGCTTTGGGCATCATTATGTTTTTCCAGTGATGGCCGAGTTTTGTAAGCATTATCCTGAATTAACTGTGGAATATACGACTTCACAATACGTTCCAGACTTGTTGGCAAAAGGGGTGGATGTCAGTCTGTATCTGACTGAATCATTAACAGATTCTCGGTTTGTTGCACGCAGAATTGGCACTATTTTTTCTGTTTTATGTGCTTCACCTGCTTACCTCGAAAAACATGGTGTGCCGAAGTCCCCAGAAGACTTAAAAAACCATGCCTGTTTACGCTTAGTAAACCCATCTATTACACCAGATTGGCACTTATTAAATGCAAAGGGTGAGTCTTACCAAATTGATACTGGCGGGCAACTCATTGCAGATAATCCTGAGTTATTGTTAGATGTGGTGCAACAAGATATGGGTGTGGCGTTATTGCCGATGTTTTCGGCTTTAGATGCTGTTCAAAATGGAAGATTATGTCATATCTTGCCAGAGTGGCGTTCGCCCGATATAGGAGTTTATACCTTATTGCCTTCACGCCATTTTATTGATGCCAAAACACGTGCATGGTTAGATTGGGTGGAAGAATATATTTCCCCAAGAATTGAAATGGATGCATCTTATTTTTATAAATAATGAGATAAATTTTTTAAGGACTAAGATAGAAAAGGATGAAGAATAATACAGATTAGAATAAAAATAGGGTAGAGAATGCTTCTTTTGAAAGAGGCATTTAATACAGAGATAAATAATAGATTTTAAAAAAAATGCATGAGGGATTGAGTCCCAATTCCTGAATGAAATGAGATAAAGATGAGATAGGATGATCTGGTACTTTGCCTAATATTAAGCCTTATACCAGATGCAGACCTATTTTAATTGATTATTAGGCACACTTGGTTTGCCAATACGCATTTGCATAATTCGACAAGCTTTTTCGGTTTAATACATTGCTAATATTTTGGCTGGCTTGCATCAGTTTTTCTAAGTCAATGCCAGTTTCAAAGCCCATGTGTGACAGCAAATAAAATAGATCTTCGGTCGATACATTGCCAGAAGCACCTTTGGCATAAGGGCAACCGCCAAGTCCTGCAAGAGACGAATCAAAAACACGAATGCCTTGTTGTAAAGACTGATAAATATTGGCAATCGCCATGCCATAGGTATTGTGGAAATGCCCAGCCAAAACCTTGCTGTCGAGTTCAGCGAGGCATGCTTGCCAAACCTTTTGAACGCGATCTGGTGTTGCTGTGCCAATAGTTTCACCTAAAGACACCTCATAGCAGCCCATGTCATAGAGCCGTTTCACAACTTTTACGACTTGTTCAGGAGCAATTGCACCTTCATAAGGACAGTCGACAACACAAGAGACATAACCGCGTACACGGATGTTATGTGCTTTGGCTGCGGCCATGACATCGCTAAACTTCTCAAAGCTTTCTTCGATTGAGCAGTTAATATTTTTACGTGTAAAGCTTTCAGAAGCTGCGGTAAATACCGCAACTTCTTTGCATCCTACCGCTTGAGCAGTTTCAAAACCTTTGATATTGGGGGTAAGCAAGCTAAATTGCACATCGGTTGTTTGGCGTAATAACTTAAATAGCTCGTCACTTTGAGCCATTTGCGGCACCCATTTTGCCGAAACGCATGAACCCACTTCAATTGATTTTAGGCCTGCATTAATTAGGTCATTAATAAAGTTTAAGCGTTGTTCGACGGTTAAAGCCTGCTTTTCATTTTGGAGGCCATCTCTGGGACCGACCTCCACGATTTTGACAAACTCACTCATGCAACTTCCTCCTGTGCAGGCTGAAATTCCACAAGCTCGTCGCCAGCTTTGACCTGATCACCGACTTGGAAGTAAGAATCTACAATCACGCCATCTTTAGGCGCACGAATGGTATATTCCATTTTCATGGCTTCAAGCGTCATTAAAATATCGTCTTTCTTCACGCTATGATTTGCGCTCACAAGTACTTGAGTGACCACACCTGGCATTGGTGCTTTTAGGTGGCCTTCATCGGCTTGGTTATCTGCTTGATTAAAGTCTTGGCGAATATAAGCAAACTTATAGCTCTGTCCATTTTGGAATAAGGTAATGCCTTGCTGACTTTGGTTAAAAGACAGCTTTTGCTTAGACCCACCAATTTGAACAGACGCCGTATGCGCATCAATCAATTGACCTGAAATCGGGTAGCTTTGACCGTTATATTCTGCGGTGAAGCCATCTTCATTTGAGGCAAATTTGATTTGGATATTCTGATTTAAATAATTCAGTTTAATACTGTGCTGATAAGCAATATTTAAACGCCAAAGTGGTTGAGCCTGCCAAAGCTGTTTTTGGCTTGAGCTGTTGTTATTAAGTTTACTTAGAAACTCAATAAATGCTGCTGCAACTACAAGTTCAGGTTTGATATCTTCAGGGCTAAACAAGAAGTTTTGTTCACGTTGAATCAGGTTGGTATCAAGCCTGGCTTGTTTAAACGATTCGCTACGAACAATTTTTTCAAGAAAAGCAATATTGTTGCCTAAACCATCGACATGGAATTGGCTTAAAGCGTGTTGCATTTGAATGAGCGCAGCTTCACGGTTTTTACCCCATACGATCAGTTTGGCAATCATTGGGTCGTAATAGGTCGTGATTTCATCGCCTTCAACAATACCACTGTCTACACGCACATACTGGTTTTGAGTTGGGTAATGCAAATATTCAATTTTACCAATGGCAGGTAAAAAGCCTTTTTCTGGTTCTTCGGCGTAAATACGTGCTTCGAGCGCATGGCCGTGAATCTGCAATTCGTTTTGTAGTTTAGGCAAAGGTTCGCCATAAGCCACACGAAGTTGCCATTCAACCAAGTCTTCACCTGTAATCATTTCAGTCACTGGGTGCTCGACTTGTAGACGGGTATTCATTTCCATGAAATACGCCGTACCGTCTTGTTCCACAATAAACTCAACCGTACCTGCGCCAACATAATTTACCGCACGTGCAGCATCAATTGCCGCTTGGCGCATTGCATCGAGCTTTTCGCTTGGCATTTGTGGAGCAGGGGCTTCTTCTAATACTTTTTGATGGCGGCGTTGTACAGAACAATCGCGTTCAAACAAATGTACATAGTTGCCATGTGTATCGCCAAACACTTGCACTTCAATATGGCGCGGTTGAATCACATAACGCTCAATCAAGACATCATCATTACCAAAACTCGATTTAGCTTCACGTTTACAAGAGGCTAAGGCATGCAGAAAGTCTTCACTGCGTTCAACCAGACTCATGCCTTTACCACCGCCGCCCGCACTGGCTTTAATTAAAACAGGATAGCCAATTCGGTCTGCCTGTTGCTTTAAAAAATCAGCATCTTGGTTGGTTCCGTGATAGCCCGGTGTTAAAGGGACACCTGCTTTTTCCATTAAAGCTTTCGAGGTCGCTTTTAAGCCCATCGCTAAAATGGCATCCACTGGTGGGCCAATAAAGCAAATGTTGTGTTGTTGGCAAGCGAGTGCAAACTGGTCATTTTCAGAAAGGAAGCCGTAGCCCGGATGAACCGCTTGACTGCCTGTGTCAATCGCCGCTTGTATAATACGGTCAACTTGTAAATAACTTTGTGTTGCAGGGGAATGACCAATATAAACCGCTTCATCTGCAAGTTTGACGTGTTGTGCATTTGCGTCTGCATCTGAGTAAACGGCAACGGTTGCAATCCCTAATTTTTTAGCTGTACGAATTACGCGGCAGGCAATTTCGCCACGGTTCGCAATTAAAATCTTTTCAAACATGATGATCGTCCTTAATTGTTGTTATTCGAATTAGAAACCCAAGCAGGCTGTTGCTTATTTAAAAAGGCACTTAGACCTTCTTTTGCCTCACTGCCTTGACGAACTTGAGCAATATGATGTGCTGTCTGTTGCAGTAAATCATTGCTCATGGTCTGGTTGCTCACCATTTGAATGAGTTGTTTTGATGCCGCTTGAGCATGCGGGCCACCGAGTAAGAGCGCATCAATAATGTCTTGAACTTTTTTATCTAAATCTTCTGCATCTGCCACTTCGTGTGCCAAACCAATTTGCTTGGCTTCACGTGCTGAAATTCGCTCGGCAGTTAAGAAGTAACGAGAGGCTTGTCTTGCGCCAATTGCACGAATTACATAGGGACTAATGGTAGATGGCGCAAGGCCTAAGCGCACCTCAGATGTTGCAAACTTGGCATCCGTGCTGGCAATGCAAATATCACATGCCGATGCCAAACCCATGCCGCCACCAAAGGCAATGCCATGCACACGGGCAATAGTCGGTTGTTTAAGCGTTGCAAGTGCATCTAACATTTGCGCAAGTTTTAATGCATCTGCTTCATTTTCTGCTGAAGATGCCTGACCTGCCTGTTTCATCCAGTTGAGGTCGGCACCTGCCGAAAAGCTTTTACCGCGACCAGCTAAAACCACAACACGAATGTCATCACGTGTATTAATTTGCTTAAAGCAAGCATGTAGTTCTTCAATGACTGTCGTATTAAAAGCATTGTGCAATTCAGGGCGGTTCAGCCAAACATAGGCAACCTGACCTTGTTGTTCGAGTTGTAAAAATTGATAGCTCATATACACCTCTTACATGCGGAACACGCCAAATTTGGTTGGCTGGATTGGAGCGTTCATGGCCGCAGCAAGGCTTAAACCAAGTACCTGACGAGTTTGCGCTGGGTCAATGACACCGTCGTCCCAAAGGCGGGCAGAAGCATAGTATGGATGGCCTTGGCGCTCGTATTGTTCACGAATTGGTTGTTTAAATTCGTCTTCTTCTTGCGCTGACCACTCGGCACCTTTTTGCTCAATTTGATCTCGTTTTAAAGTCGAAAGTACGCTCGCTGCTTGTTCGCCGCCCATCACTGAAATACGAGAGTTTGGCCATGTCCATAAAAAGCGTGGTGAATAAGCGCGGCCACACATACCGTAGTTACCCGCACCAAACGAACCACCAATAATCAGGGTGAGTTTTGGTACATTTGCGGTGGCAACTGCCATAACCAATTTGGCGCCGTTTTTAGCAATTCCTTCATTTTCATACTGGCGGCCAACCATAAAGCCCGTAATGTTTTGTAGGAATAACAATGGAATATTGCGCTGAGTACATAGCTCAATAAAATGCGCACCTTTTTGTGCAGACTCAGAGAATAAAATCCCGTTATTGGCAATAATGCCGACTGGCATACCGTAGAGTGAAGCGAAACCAGTAATGAGGGTTGAGCCAAAGCGTGCTTTGAATTCATCAAAACGCGAGCCGTCTACAATACGTGCAATCACTTCACGCACATCGAAAGGTTTACGCGCATCACTTGGCACCACACCATATAGTTCCGACGCATCAAACAACGGCTCATCAATTTGCTTGTTTAACTCATTTGGCTTTTTATTTAAGTTGGCAACAATGTTTCGCGCAATCGCAATGGCATGTTCATCATTTTCAGCTAAATGATCAGCTACACCTGAAAGACGTGTGTGTACATCACCACCCCCTAAATCTTCACTGCTGACGACTTCGCCAGTTGCAGCTTTTACCAGAGGAGGGCCACCTAAGAAAATCGTACCTTGGTTACGGACAATAATGGTCTCATCAGACATAGCAGGCACATATGCACCACCTGCGGTACAGCTCCCCATCACCACAGCAATTTGGGCAATACCAAGGCTCGACATACGTGCTTGATTGTAGAAAATACGCCCGAAGTGATCGCGGTCTGGGAAAACCTCATCTTGCATTGGTAAATAGGCACCGCCTGAGTCCACCAAATAAATACAAGGCAAGTGATTTTGTTCAGCAATTTCTTGTGCACGTAGATGCTTTTTAACTGTAAGGGGATAATACGTTCCGCCTTTAACCGTTGCATCGTTGGCAACGATCATGCAAGTGATGCCATTGACTTGACCAACACCTGCAATCACACCTGCGGCAGGAACATCATCTTCATAAACGTTGTACGCTGCCAACTGACCAATTTCTAAAAATGCCGTACCGACATCAATCAGTTGATCAATACGTTCACGGGGTAAAAGTTTACCTCGAGCCAAATGTTTTTGACGGGCATTTTCACCGCCGCCTAAAGCAATACGCTGGGCAACTTGTTTTAGATCTGTGACCAATGTTTGCATGGCTTGCTGGTTTGTTTTGAAGTCTTCACTTCGAACATTAATCTTGCTTTGTAATTGGTTCATAAGATGCGTCCTTATTTATAATTATTATTTGGTTTCATTGAAGAGTTCGCGGCCAATCAGCATGCGGCGAATTTCAGAAGTTCCTGCACCAATTTCATAAAGTTTTGCGTCGCGCCATAAACGGCCAGCAGGGAATTCATTGATATAACCGTTGCCGCCTAAACTTTGAATTGCTTCTCCAGCCATCCATGTCGCTTTTTCAGCAGCATATAAAATAGCACTTGCGGCATCTTTACGTAGGCTGCGGTCATGGTCAGCTTTGTCACACGCAGCACCAACAGCGTAGACGAGGGCTTTACATGCCAACCAAGTTGAATACATATCGGCAAGTTTGCCTTGCATAAGCTGGAATTCACCTAACGCCTGACCAAACTGTTCACGTTGATGTAAATAAGGAATCACGACATCTAAACAGGCATCCATAATGCCTAAAGGTCCAGCACTTAAAACTGCACGTTCATAGTCTAAACCGCTCATCAGTACTTTTGTGCCGTTACCGACACCGCCGAGTACGTTTTCAGCAGGTACTTCTACATTGTCAAAAAACAGTGGGTAAGTGTTAGAGCCACGCATACCGAGTTTGTCTAAATGGTTACCGTGACTAAAGCCTTTCATGCCTTTTTCAATTAAAAAAGCAGTCATGCCTTTCGCGCCAGCTTGCGGATCAGTTTTAGCGTAAACCACGAGTACATCTGCATCACCGCCGTTAGTGATCCACATTTTTGAACCATTTAAAACGAAGTGATCACCTTTTTGTTCAGCACGTAATTTCATGCTGACGACATCAGAACCCGCATTCGGTTCAGACATCGCAAGGGCACCCACATATTCACCGGAAATCAATTTTGGTAAATATTTCTGTTTTTGCTGCTCGTTACCGTTACGGTTAATTTGGTTTACACATAAATTAGAATGAGCACCGTAAGACAAACCAATGGCTGCCGAAGCACGAGAAATTTCTTGCATAGCAATAATATGAGCTAAGTAACCCATATTGGCACCGCCATATTCTTCAGAAACCGTCATGCCTAAAAGGCCCATATCTCCGAATTTTTTCCAGAGATGTGCAGGGAATTTGTTGTCTTGATCAACTTGTTGGGCAATTGGTGCAATTTCTTTTGCACAAAATGCGGCTACCGAATCTTGAAGCGCAATTAAAGTTTCATCTAGACCGAAATTCAAGCTGCGTAGGTTCATGATATTTTCATCCTATTGGTTATATTTGTTGTCCATAAAATATTTTGTGGGTATTTGATAATTACCATACAATGATTTTTTGAAAAAGTGAATACAGATTCATAAAATGATTTACAATTCATTTTATTTGTTAGAGAATAAATTATGACCTATAAACGATCATCTTTAATGCAAGAGCGGATGGAGCAAAATCGTAAATCGATTTTGAATTCAGCCAGAAAAATAATTTCAGAGGGAGGATTTAAAGACGCACAAATACAAACAATTGCAGAGCAAGCGGGTGTATCTAGTGGACTGGTTTATCGCTACTTTGATAATAAGAGCCAAGTGCTTATTGAGGTTTTGTCCGAGGCTATTAATACAGAACTATTGGTGATTGATTCGATTACCGAAAGTGAGTTATCGGCAAAGCAGAAATTACACAAGGCGGTGGCAACTTTTGTAAAACGGGCACTGAATAGTCCTCAGCTTGCATATTCACTCATGTTTGAACCCGTCGATTCAACGGTTGAACATGAGCGTTTTCGTGTGAAGCAATTGATTAAACAAAGTATTAAAAAAATACTTGCGGATGGAAATGCAAGTGGTGAGTTTGTCTTGGATGATTTAAACACAGCCGCACTTTGTGTTGTCGGTGCCATGACCTATGTGGTGGTTGAACCCCTAGACCCAGCTCAACATACAAAGTTTGATCATGCGCACAAAGACTATTTTTCAAAACAGATTGCTGACTTTTGTGTAGATGCTGTGCAGAAGAAATAGGGCATATAAAGGATAAACATTACAAAGTAGGCGGTTTGGAAAAGTAGTTGCAGTAACAACAATTAGATCAGGTAAGAAGAGAATTAGAAGAATCAAGGAGAATGATTCAATGCAACAAGAACGGTTAAGCTACGCCTCGGGACCAAGCACACAGCCCTTATTGGGTATGACCATTGGTGAACAATTCGATCAGGCCTGTCGGCAATATGCTGAAAAGGAAGCCATCGTCAGTTTCCATCAAAACAGACGATTAACCTATAAAGCTTTGCAGGATGAAGTAAACGCTTTTGCGTGTAGCCTTTTAAAATTGGGATTAAAAAAAGGAGATCGATTAGCCATCTGGTCACCTAACTGTGTGGAATGGACGGTAACCCAATTTGCAGCTTTTAAAGCAGGGATTATTTTAGTCAATCTGAATACAGCTTATAAAAGCCATGAACTTGAATATGTGTTGAATAAAGTCTCATGCAAAGGATTGATTATTGCTTCTCAATTCAAAACGACTGATTACCAAGAATTACTGACAAAAATTGCCCCTGAATTACCTAATAGTCCAGATAAAGTGCTCAGTTCAGCGCGACTGCCACATTTGAAATTTGTCATTAAAATTGATGACCAACAACATACGGGTATTTATCGCTTTAGTGATTTAGTTGCTACACCCACTTCTGAACAGCTAGAACAATTAAAACAATTAGCGAAGCAACATCAGTTTGATGAAACCATTAATATTCAATTTACCTCAGGTACAACAGGTAATCCTAAAGGGACCATGTTGACCCATCACAATATTTTAAATAATGGTTATTTTGTGGGTGAGGGTATTCGCCTAACACCTCAAGATAAAGTCTGTATTTCTGTGCCTTTGTTTCATTGTTTCGGAATGGTCATGGGGAATCTAGCCTGCGTTACACATGGGTCAACCATGGTATATCCATCGGCGGTATTTAATCCTTTAGAAACTTTAAAAGCGATTCATCAAGAACGCTGTACGGCAGCTTATGGCGTGCCTACTATGTTTATTGCCAGTTTAGAGCATGAACAGTTTAATGAGTTTGATCTGTCGAGTTTAAGAACAGGCATTATGGCAGGTAGCCCTTGTCCACGTGAAATTATGCAGCGTGTCATAGACCGTATGCATATGTCTGAAATCACCATTTGTTATGGCATGACTGAAACCTCACCAGTAAGTGTACAAAGTTCGGTAAATGATTCGATTGATAAACGAGTAAGCACGGTTGGGCATGTTCATCCGCATGTTGAAATTAAAATTGTCGATTTAGAAGGACAGATTGTTTCGCAAGGGACTTTGGGTGAGCTATGCGTTCGTGGTTATTCAGTCATGGCTGGTTATTGGGGCGAAGAAGAAAAGACCAAAGAGGTCATTGATTCAGCTGGTTGGATGCATACGGGTGATATTGCCGAGATGGATCAAGACGGTTTTATTAAAATTAAAGGTCGTATTAAAGATGTGGTGATTCGTGGTGGGGAGAATCTTTTTCCAAAAGAAATTGAAGATTTTTTATATACCCATCCAGATGTAAGCGATGTGCAAGTCATTGGCTTACCAGATGCCAGATATGGTGAAGAACTCTGTGCTTGTATTATTTTGCATGAACATCATCAAATTGATGAAAACAGTATTCGCCAATTTTGCAAAGAGCATATTTCTCATAATAAAGTGCCGCGCTATGTCCGATTCTTTAATGAGTTTCCAATGACTGCTTCAGGCAAAGCACAAAAGTTTAAATTGCAGGAAATTATGCGAGCTGAGCTTAATTTAACTGGAAATGTCTTTGACTAAAGAAGTCGAAGGCCCGTTCAAAGTGCAGCAAACTATAAATTTAAAGGCAGTTTAAATAGAGGATAAAGCAAAATGGCAAAAGACTTTAATAGCCCCAAAGTAGTCGAAGGATATGACGAACATATTCGTAAATTAATTCCGGGTTATGAAGTCATCCATCAACAGGTGGATGCCATTTTGCAATCGGTGTTGAAACCTCATGCTCATATCTTAATTGTGGGCTGTGGTACGGGGTATGAACTTGAATATTTACTTAAACGACATCCGAACTGGAAATTTACAGCAGTTGATCCATCTTTGACCATGCTGCAAAAAGCTCAGGAACAGGTTGAACTTTTAGATAAATCTTCACAAGTAACCTTTGTTCACGGTGAAACTTCGGCTTTGCCTCTGGAAAATTGCTTTGATGCTGCACTTTCTATTCTCGTGGCTCATTTTATTGCAGATGACATAAAACCCGTTTTTTTTAAAGATATTTATGATCGCTTAAAGGAAAAAGCGGTTTTACTTACTTATGACCTCATGACCTGTATAAACCCAAAGCAACTTCAAGCATTGCGTTATTTGTGCTTGGCACAAGGTCTAACAGAAGAGCAGTGTCAAAAAATGCTAGAGCGTATGGCACAAGACTTTTTTAGCCTAACCACTGAGGGGTATATAAAACTTTTGCAAAAGACGGGCTTTGAAAGTGTACAGCCTTATACGCAAATTTTGACTTATCAGGGGTTTATTGCAAAAAAATAATACTATTGGGGAATATAAATAAGGACTTAAAACCGAATATTCTCAATGTGGATGAGAATATAAAAATGAAAAATTAAAAAGTCGCTTTTGCTGCTTTAGGGAGGATGGGGCTAAAAATATGAGGGAACGTCTTTCTTGTGAAAGAAAGGCAAATTTTCAAGGATCTATTTTAGATAGGTACACAACAAAAAGGATGTCGAGACTTTTAAGACTACTTAAAGGTCTAAAGGAAAATTTCATGATGAAAGTTTTAAATACAATGGTTCAAAAAAGCCTATTGGCGGTTTCTGTGTCCTTACTTATGTCTTCTGCTTTTGCGGGTCAAATAAACCCTGAAATAGAGCAACTTCGCCAAGAAGTAAACGAATTACGGGCAATGCTACAGGCAGATATACAAACTCAGAAATCTTTAACCCAAGAAAAAGTAGAACAAGTCGCTCCTGTGGCTACTCAAGCTCCGAAATCTATACAGCAAGTATTAACTAAATCTGGTACAGAATTTAACTTATATGGATATATACGGGCAGATGCTTCTTATCAAATTAAGGGTGCATCTACCATGTATAACAATATTAGCGGGGTTCCACTTGAACATACGCCAGAAGAATCTGCTCAGAAGGACCAATTGCACAGTACGGTTTATGTGACCCGTTTCGGATTGAATTTTAAAACACCAACAACTGCTGGCGATGTGGGTGGAAAGTTAGAAATGGACTTCTTTGGAGCTGCCACGCGTGATCAGTTTCGTATACGTCATGCTTATTTAACTTTTGATAAATGGTTGATTGGTCAAACATGGTCGACATTTATTGCACCTGAATATTACCCAGAAACAATCGATGCAGGAACATTTGTAGGTAGTGCCTTGCTTAGATCGCCAATGGTTCGCTATAGCGATAACTTAACGGCAAATACAAGTTTTGCAGTATCAGTTGAAGACCCGAAATATACTGCGGCAACAGACCCAGATAATAAAATGCGTTTACCTGCCTTAGTGGGGCGTTTAAATTATAAATTTACCAATGGTTCGATGCTTTCAGGCCGTAGTTTTGTTGCAGAAAAAAGAACCAATAATGACAGTGAATGGGCTTGGGGCGTAGGTTTCGGCGGTAAATACCAAATGACACCCGATACTTTACTTAAAGCCGATTATTACCATGTCAAAGGCGATGGGCGTTTCTTATTGTGGAGCAATAGTGGCTATGCAATAGATGATCAAAACAACATGCATAGCAATGAATTTGATACGGTTTCTTTAGGTATAACTCATCAATTTACACCGAAAATTCGCTCGACTTTAGCTTATGGCTATATGAAGGCCAAAGATGATAACCGTTTTGCTGAATTACAGCATAATAGTACGACTCAAAACAAAGAGCTTTGGCAAGGTTGGGTGAATGCACTTTATAACCCGTATAAGCCGATTACTTTGGGTATCGAATATGTTTATGGCGAACGAGAAACTTTCGATGGTCGTAACGGGATTGATAACCGCTTTAACATGATAGCGAGTTACGATTTCTAAATAGTTATTCCCATCAGGTGAATAGGTTCACCTGATGGAGCAATTATTAATTTTTAATAATCTGGTCTAACTGTACCAATTCTGCCATGTGTTGATTACCGTGGTCATTGGGGTGTAAATGATCTCCTGAATCATAAATTGGATTTAACCGATCAGGATGTTTTGGATCTTTTAAACCTTCATCAAGATCAAGTACACCATCAAAAGTATGACTGGTTCTTATCCATTGGTTAATGCGCTGACGTAATTGATCTTTGTTGGGTTGATAGTAATTATCTAAAGGGGTGTTAGGTAAAGCGCCTGAAAACGGAAGTAAAGTAGCACCAATCACCTGTATACCTTGTTTGTGAGCTTCTCTCACAACACGTTGATAACCCTCAGTTAAGGCTTGAAAAGAAGGCATTTGCTGTTTAGGAGCAAAAGCTGTACCAGGCCATGAAATGTCATTGATACCCACCAAAACAATTAAAGTTTTAACACCTGGGTATTGAAACACTTCACTGTTTAAACGTTTTAATGCACTGTCACCCATACCGTCTGTAAGTAGTCGATTCCCTGAAATTCCACTATTAATTACCGCCACGTGATGGGCCGATAAGCGCTTAGCTAAAAAGTCAGTCCATCTCGTATTTGCATCTAGAGTTGCTGTTGCGCCGTCGGTAATGGAGTCTCCAATGGCTGCAACAACATGTGCTTTATGCTTCGGTTTTACTTCTATTGCTGATAGTAATAATCGCGCCGTTGTTGTTTTGGCATCAGTTGGCGCAGTTAAATTTGTTGTCTGATTTCCAGTAATGAGCCAACTGGTTTGTTTAGCATCCCAATGGAAAGTTTTAAAAGTTGTTGGTTTTTGAATAAAGCTATTTACCACCAATTGAGTGTGGTCGGGAACAGCTAACTCGATTGGATCACTCACCAGTTGTTTGCCCGGTAAAATTTTTGCTTTAAGTTGACCAGAAAAATAAACAGGATAGGTGCTCTTAGATTTCAGGCTTGCTGCGTTCGCTAAACCAATTGTTGTTTGATCTATATAAAGTGGTTGCTCGCCATATTGATTGGTAAAAACAAGCCGAACAGCTTCACCACCTAAACTAATTTGGCTTACTTGCCTAATTGTTTGGTTGGATATTTGCTCTGGAATAAGGGTTGGAAAAACGAAGTCTTTATTCCAGACTTTTTGAGGACTCGCAGACCAAGTGGTAATCCACTGGTGCTTTGATACTTCAGCTTGTGTAACGCTCGTAAATAAAGTTAAAGAAAATAGGGTGGCTTGATAAAGTTTCATCTCGTGAACTCTTTAAAACGAATAAAAGTTATCTTGAAATAAATTGATGCCTTGTTATAGCGGGCTAAGCGGAATAAGATTTGTGAATACAATTCATAAATAAATTTTGTTATGGCTTATTTTGATATTAATCGATCTGGCGAGTTGGCAATTTTTATACGTGTGGTCGAGCTTGGAAGTTTTTCAGCCGTAGCAAGGGCATGTGATATGACGCCGTCTGCTGTCAGTAAGTTAATTTCTCGTTTAGAAAAAAGACTTGGTGTCAGGTTATTGAACCGTTCAACACGTCAGTTCCAGCTTACGAGTGAAGGATGCCAGTTTTATGAGCAAGGTCTTCAAATACTCAATAATTTAGATGAGCTTGAACAATCCGTTACCGCAAATCATATACCGCAAGGGCGAATTAGAATCCATACCAGTCTTTCATATTGGACTCACTTTTTATTACCGTGTATTTCCTTATTTAATCAGCGCTACCCACAAATTGAGTTAGAGGCTCATTTGAGTGACGAAGTCATTAATTTGGTTGAGCAAAGAATTGATATCGCAATTCGGACAGGACCATTAAAAAGTTCCAATTTGGTGGCTCGCTCACTCGGTAGTACACATAAAGTTTATGTATGTTCACCCGCGTACATTGAACAGCATGGTTGCCCCGAACATCCAGATGAACTGCATGAACATCAGCTTTTAGATGTAAGCTATCAGCGCCAGAACAAAACTTGGCTATTTAAAAAAGCGGATCAGGAAATTAACCTAATACCCTCTAGAGTTTTAAAAGTAAACCACGGTGAAGCAATTTTACAGTTGGTACTGGCAGGTGTTGGTATTGCTCAACTCAATGAATTTCAAGTTCAAAATGCATTACAGCAAAAACAACTCGTCAAAATTCTTGAAGACTGGAATATTCATGCTTCTGAAGAATTTCATGCTGTTTGGATTGGTCATGATAAATATGTCCCTAATCGTGTACGTGCATTTTTAGATTTTTTGGTAGAGCATGCTCCTATACGTTAGTTCACTACTTTCTCGCACTAAATTGGCACTGTTGCATTGTTTTATTCATGGTTTCTACAAAATTCATTTTGGTATCAATATTCTGCAAACTCACTTTGGGTAAGCTTTCTACAAACTGCGGTGAATAGTGCTGCTCTAACGAGTTATAAATACAATTGCACTGTGAAAGGTCATGTCCCGCCCACACACAACGCGTATTAAATTCATTTTTACTCATAGGTCTACAGCCCATTAGATTTAAAACACTAATTGTAAGAAGGCTCACCAAAACAAAACGATAGAGAAAAAACATTATTGTTACTCTGCATAGGTTGTTGTTATCGTTAAGTGATGTTGATAGAAGTTCTAATCTTTATGATGTGGTTTTTGAATACATAAAACTTTTGATCCCAACTTATATAGATGGGTAAGCAAAAGAATTAAGTAAACAACTTTTGAACTCTATATAAGGTTTTTATTTTAGAGGGATGAGTAGAGCGATCTCTAAAAAATGCCTGAATAAATAAAAGACGTCGAATGTAAGTAAGATCAATAAGAGAATGTAAAAAATATAGAATAATAGTCATGAGTGACTCCTTGATTAAAAGAAGTTACGCCCACTCATTGCTAATCATTATGGTGGTGAAACGAAAGGGGGTTAGCAGACTGATACCTAAGAAACCAGCACACCCGAAGGTGTCCCACTCTCGTTCCTCCATCAAAGGCACGAGGGGCTTCACACCAAAAAACATGTTTTTAGTGCACTTAGGTAGACGGTCTGCTAAAACCGACTGACAAAATTTGTCAGCGCGAGCATCATAAGCTGAGCATTAGAGTGGGTCAATTGCAAAAATAAAAGATTGATTTATATAAATTGATATAAATATTTACCTGTTTTTATTTAGAAAATAGAAAAATTAAAAAATATTATATGACTATAACTAATTTTTATTTTACTGGCGGTGTCGTTTTTTAATCATATATATCAAATATTTATTAATTGTTTATTTATATAGTATATCAATGCCGTTAATTAGATGTGTTGTTTGGCTAAACTATTTAATAATTCGATTTTTATAATTTGGGCTATGGAGTATATCCACCGCTTGCCAAAAAATAACCAAAATTTCAATTGCAAGAAATATAATTTTATTAATCATATTTTAGGGTTTTTACATAAGCTTGCATAATCTACAAAAGTTAAGAGAACCACTGCGGTAGGCCAACATAAGATAATGTTATTCATAAACCTACATTTTAATATTTATAAAGGTGATCTAAATGGTAAGAATCTTTTGTGCAGTGAGTATGGTGCTTGCAATTGCTATGGGTATGAGTGCTTGCCAAGACCGCAATTCAAGAAATGATGGAATGCATGAAGCAAGTGATCCGGCAGCACCTCATGATATGAATAGAAACTCACAATAATTAGTTTTTCTTAAAAAGCCCACTTGTTAAGTGGGCTTTTTCTATAGGTATTTTATCTAGGAAAGAAAGCATATTAAAAATCAAATACATGAAAATATAATATTAATCAATTAATTATATTAAATTTGTGGTCTGGGGTGCTAGTGTTTCTGAATTGTTGCAAACTAAATGTATCTTTTCAAAAAGTTAATAAAAAAACACAATAGTTTACTTATATTCATCCAAAATTCATTTTAGTAATAATGAACTATAAAGGTAAGGATACGCCCCAATATTTAAAAATAGCTGAGAAAATATATCAAAATGTTAAAGAAAAAAAAGGGTTTACGGATGAACCGATGGAAGATCTTAACAATTTGATGATTGAGCTCAGACATGAAATTAAGGGGACACAGCTTAAGCTTTTATATAATTATATTGATTTCGCTGAGCTGTTAATTAAACCTTTACAAGAGTCAAAAATTAAATTGGATTTAAGTCTTATTCCTAAAAGTAAGAATACACAGGAGTTTGTACTTTGGCTTGCTGGTTTTATTGAGCGGATTACAACGGGTGGGCAAGAGAAATTACCTCCAATTCAGGCCAAAATTACTTTACCAGCATATGCTTATGAGGAAACTTATCCTTTACAGAAAAAGCCGGTAAATAATGGCGAAGAAATAATTGAATATTTTAAGAAAAATCAAAATTGATTTTAACGAAAACCTGACTTGATGATTTAAGTCAGGTTTTTATTTTGATAAGCCAGTAATTATGGATATTCAAGGAGACATGTATGTTTGTGTGTTTTACAGATGGTACTTACATTAACGATTCTGAGATTTATGGCGTAAAAGCAAAACGCGAGCAAAACAAAAACAATAAAAAAAGCCTATTTCCCAGGGCCAATAGGAAATAAGCTTATAGCTTTGGACCGTTTGAGGACGTTAAATATCATCCCATGCATCTTTAATGGCTTGTTTCGCGTGTTCCCATTTTAAGCGAGACTCAGCTTTGAGTTCTTCCCATTTTTGCTGCAAACTACCTTCCATGTCTTCAAACTGAGTTCCTTCCTTAGATTCAGAACGAGCCCGATGACCAAGTTCATAAGCAGCAGAAAAATCACGATCATAATCTAAATCTGGTGTTGTTAATTGTGCTTCTTGGTAATAAGGACGGGTAAGATAGCTTTCACGCCAGCGAGAGTCAGAATAGTTATGATCGCCAGCTACTAATTGAGCATGATCTGTATTTTGATCTGTCATCAGAATTCCCTCATATTTTATTGAATTTTATGCTTATATTAGATTTAGGAAGGTGAATTCACCTTCCTAAATGATCGACCGCATCAAAGAACAACTACAAACAATTAACGTTGTTGGTTGTTATTTGAATTTTGTTGGCCAGAATCTTTTTGGTTAGATCCTTGTTGTTGGCCGCGGTTATCATTTTGCTGTTGCTGCTGATTATTGCGTTGTTGATTGTCTTGTTGCTGTTGGTTGTTACGAGAGTCATTTTGCTGTTGTTGCTGTTGCTGATTATTGCGTTGATTTGCTTGATTATTAGTAGTGCTCATTTTTAATTACCTCATATCAATTATGACGATGTGTTTTATCTGATAGCTTCAGATAGGGTTATTAAAACATGTAGCTTTTAAATGTGTAGGGTAGGGGTGTTACCCTATATTTAAATGTAAATTTAAAAACTATCAATTTTAAATAACTTGCTGATTTTTAGTGAATGTGATTTTTAGTCATAAACATTATTAATATGAATGTTTAAAAAATTACATTTCAGAACATAATATTTAAGAAAGATAATAAATATTTCCAAATGTATATTTGTTAACTTTTTATATAATTTAAGAGGCTTTTTCATCTAGTATAATAAGTTTTATATCTTGAGTAATATAGTACGTCAACTTTCTAAGTTTTAAAAAGGCTGGTCCTTTTAAAACACGTCTAAAATTATAAAAATTGTTTTTATAATATATTGAATAAAAGAACGTTCCTACAGGTTTTTCCTCTGTTTCAGATCCTCCTTTTTTTAAGAGACCTGTGCAGGCAACATACAGATCAGCATGCAAAAGTTCTTTTCCTTTATTAATCATTTCAACAGTCACTTGCATCGATTCAGCTGTATATTTTTCAATAAGTTGCTCTGAAATGTGTAGGGTGTTTTCCTTTACACGAAGGTCATAACTTACCAGACTACCTATAAGAATATCTCCGGAATAAGGACTCAAAGAGAAACGATAAGCAAGATAGCCAGCAGAAGCGCTTTCAAAAAAAGCAATTTTAATTTTTTCATCTGCTAATAATTTGCAACATGAATTAAACATTTTAATTCTCCATTTAATTGTTTTTAAAATGTTATAAAACTATTTAACTGTTTGCTTTGTTATTTTTTTAATGTTTATAATTTTGATGGTGAAATTAATGTAAATTTAGATTAAGTTTTGCAAATTTTATATAAAAACAGCAGCTTAAATAATTCTAAAAGTTTAAATGTAATTTTGCGTTAATTTGTATATCTTTGAATTTTTTTGATTTATGTGGTTTGTCTTAATTTTTAATAACGCAAAATAACAAACTTAAAACTTGATTATAGTTCGGGTGACGTATGGTAATTGATATCTCACAAACGGAGAATGAAAATGCCTGTTGTAGTGAAAAAAAGATTATTAGACTTATTACAAGATAATCAACATAATTATTATGAATTATTCGTTTTTTTCCTTGATCCTGATGTTTCGAGTTTTGAGAAAGAGAAAAAGGCAAGAGATTTTCTGATTAAAGAGATTGAAAAATTAGAGATGAAGGAAATAGATTTTCCTTCAGATATCAATTCGATTAAAACATGGTGTGAGAACGATAATAAAAAAAATTGTCAGGAATTTCAGGCATATTTAAACCGTAGGCAAGCTGGTCAAGATAGAGAGTATTTTCAGAATGTTGCTCAGGCGTTTGAATTTCTCATAAAAGTATCGCCGACTAAAAAGGTCGATGGTGCATGGTTATATAGCTCAGTGCATTATTGGAATGATCCAGTCTTTCATGAGCTCATTATTACTTATTTGGAAGAACTTGGTTTAGGTGAACCGAAAGCGAACCATGTCTGTATTTATGATGATCTTTTACGTAGTCTTGGACTCGACAGTTTCGATTTGCTTTTAGAAGACGAATACTATCATCAAGCAGTCGTTCAGCTAGCACTAGGGTATGCACCACCTGAGTTTATTCCTGAGATGGTTGGTTTTAATTTAGGATATGAACAGCTTCCACTGCATCTTTTAATTTCAAATTATGAGCTTGCCGAATTAGGCATTGATTCTAAATATTTTAATCTACATATCACCATTGATAACATTGACAATGGCCATGCCCATAAAGCCATTAAAGTTATTGAAGATATTTACAACAAATACAGAGATAAAGAGCTTTTCTTTACCAAGTTAAAACAGGGTTTTGCCTTGAATAGCCGTGGTGAATCTTCCTCAAATATTATCAAGAATTTAAGTCTTGAAGACTTTGTTCATAAAATTTTGAAAAGAAAAGCACTTGTTGGGCAGTTAATTCATAACGAAACCAGACAGTTTGGCTGCAAAACCATTAATCAGTGGCTATCAAACCCTGATGATATTGCAGGTTTGATCACTCATTTAACTGAACAGAAATGGATTAAGTTTAATACCGACCCTGAACAGAGCGTGTTCTGGCGGATGATTAATGAAGAAAATGGAAAAATGTTTGGGGTGTTTAACCCTGTAGAGCGCCAAATTATTCATGACTGGATTGCTAGTAGTGATCATTCTTCTAACTTCTTGGCATACAGCAGAGAACTAAAAAATAGCCAGCGTATTCAGGACTATTTATTTAGCTATATCTCTGATGGCGAGCTTGATGCACTGCAAGAGCGCGTGCTGCAATCAAGCGATCTTGCAATAAAAATATGCAAACTTACCCCATTTCTAGCCCCCGATTCTCATCATAAAAGTATTGGTCTTTGGAGTACTCGTAAATACGTAGAACTTCTTTTTCCTTATTTAGGTACGTTTAAAAACTAGTTTGATAAACGTTTTCAACTTCAACCCCAAGTTTAACTTTCAAAACATAGGTAATGGACATGAACGACAAAACTAAATTAACTAATAAAACAAGTGAAATGGCTGGCGCCGATGCAGCAAATAAAGCCAATACTACCCAGAAAACTGAACAGTTAGACACCGTAAGAGATGATGCAACCAATGAGGCATTAACCACCAATCAGGGAGTTAAAATAGCGGATAACCAAAATAGCTTAAGAGCGGGTATTCGTGGCTCAACTTTATTGGAAGATTTCATTTTAAGAGAAAAAATCACCCACTTTGACCATGAGCGTATACCTGAGCGTATTGTGCATGCACGTGGTGTAGGGGCACATGGTTATTTTCAGGCATATGAAGGAAATGAACGTTTAACCAAAGCTGGTTTTTTAACAGACCCAACTATTCAGACGCCTATTTTTGTACGTTTTTCAACAGTGCAAGGACCACGTGGTTCAGCCGACACTGTCCGTGATATTCGTGGTTTTGCAATTAAGTTTTATACCCAAGAAGGTAACTTTGACTTAGTGGGAAATAACGCACCTGTCTTTTTTGTGCAAGACGGGATTAAGTTTCCGGACTTTGTGCATGCAGTAAAACCTGAACCCGATACAGAAATCCCGACGGGTGCAACTGCGCATGACACTTTCTGGGATTTTGTGTCTTTAGTTCCTGAGTCTGCACATGCAGTAATTTGGGCAATGTCAGATCGTGCGATTCCACGTAACTTACGTTCAATCCAAGGGTTTGGTGTGCATACGTTCCGTTTAATTAATGCTGACGGTAAATCACATTTTGTGAAATTTCACTGGACACCAAAACAAGGTTTGAGTGCGCTGGTATGGGATGAAGCTCAAAAACTTGCAGGTAAAGACCCTGATTTCCACCGTCGTGATCTTTATGAAGCAATTGAGCAAGGTTTTTATCCAGAATGGGAACTCGGCGTGCAGATTGTTGAAGAAGAAGATGAAATGAACTTTGACTTCGATTTATTGGACCCAACCAAAATTATTCCTGAAGAATTAGTTCCTGTTACGCCAATTGGCCGATTTGTTTTAAATAGAAATGTCGATAACTTCTTTGCTGAAACAGAGCAGGTGGCTTTCTGTCCAGGTCATGTAGTACCTGGTATCGATTTTACAGATGACCCACTTTTACAAGCCCGTCTATTTTCATACACAGATACCCAATTAAGCCGTTTAGGTGGACCAAACTTCCACCAAATTCCGATTAACAAACCAGTGTGTCCATTCCATAACAATCAACGTGATGGCATTCATCAACATACTATTCATAAAGGCCAAGCCTCATATCAACCAAACTCAATTGATGGAAATTGGCCAGTCGAAACTCCACCAGCGGCTTCAAATGGTGGTTTTGAAAGTTATCCTGAAAAAATCAGCGGACATAAACTCCGTCAAAGAAGTGAGACATTCTCTGACTATTTTTCACAGCCTCGACTTTATTACAAAAGCCTTGCACCGCATGAGCAAAAGCACGTGGTCGATGCCTATACTTTTGAGTTAAGTAAAGTTCAAAGAAAACATATTCGTGAACGCCAAGTTCAACAAATTTTGGCAAATATTGACCTTGATTTGGCACGTCAAGTCGGTGCGAACCTAGGTATTGAAGTGCCTGACTTAACCCTAAACTATAAGAAAACAGCAGTTGAAAAATCTGCCAAGTTATCTCTTTTAGCTTTCCCACCTGATGATATTCAAGGTAGAAAAGTTGCTGTACTTATTCATAATCTTGTGAAGTCAGATACACTTGAAGCTATTAAAAATTGGGCGATTAAAGAAGGTGTGGTTGTTCATTTACTAGCGCCGAGCTTGGCTCCAGTAAAAGACCATAAAGACAACATTATTGTAGCTGATGGTATGCAAATGGCTGAACCTTCAATTGCTTATGATGCTGTAATTGTTCCAGATGGCGATAATTTAAATGCAGTAATGCAAGATGGGGTAGCACGCCATTATGTACTCGAAGCTTATAAGCATTTAAAACCCATTGCATTTTTAGGTAATAAATCTGATTTGCTTGAGCCACTTGGTTTGGTTGCCGATGAAGGAACTTTAATAGAAGATGAGTTCCAGCATATTGCGGAAAAATTTAAAAATCTGATAAAAGCTCATCGTGTTTGGTCACGAGAACAAATAGCCGCACACGTACCGGCTTAAATAAAAAAGCCCTGAAAGCTTCAACTTTCAGGGCTTTTTCAAATCATGTTAGTGCTTAGCCATTAACGATTTGTCCACCGTTTACATGAATAACCTGACCTGTAATATAACTTGCATCGTCTGAGGCAAGGAAAAGGTAAGCAGGGGCGACTTCACTTGGCTGACCCATTCGACCCATTGGGGTATCTTTACCAAATTTTTCGACGGTTTCCGCATCGAAACTACTTGGAATGAGAGGAGTCCAAATTGGCCCTGGCGCAACCCCATTTACACGAATCCCTTTTTTCTGTTTCATTAAATTGTTCGATAAGCTACGAGTAAAAGAGGTGATCGCACCTTTAGTACTTGCATAATCAATGAGCTCATCATGACCTTGATAGCTGGTAATACTGGTGGTGTTAATAATAGTATCGCCTTCTTCCATATAAGGAATCGCTTCTTTGGTTAAATAAAACATGGCAAAAATATTTGTTTTAAATGTCTTTTCTAATTGCTCATTACTAATACTTTC
Organism: Acinetobacter nosocomialis; assembly: GCA_025736915.1. Classification (GTDB taxonomy): domain Bacteria; phylum Pseudomonadota; class Gammaproteobacteria; order Pseudomonadales; family Moraxellaceae; genus Acinetobacter; species Acinetobacter nosocomialis_A. The sequence continues at coordinate 3,533,173 of CP107049.1, forward strand.
AATTTCTTTTTGCTGATATTGAACACCAGCATTATTTACTAAGATATTAATTTTACCGAAGTGCTGTAAAACTTTATCAATATTCTGTTTGGCAAGGTCTGCATCGGAAATATCACCTTTTAATAAAAGACAATGTTGTCCTTCCTTTTCAACGAGCTGTTTGGTGATTTCGGCATCTTGATCTTCTTCGAGATACAGTACAGCAACATCGGCACCTTCGCGAGCAAACAACACGGCAACGGAACGGCCTATACCACTATCACCACCACTAATCACAGCAACTTTACCTTTTAGTTTCTCACTACCTTTATGCGATGCTTTAATAATTTCTGGTTCAGGATGCATCTTCTCCTGATCACCTGGTTGATGAGGTTGAACTTGTGCAGGAACTGCAGATGGATACTCATTTGTTGTATTTTCCATGTCTAGACTACCTCTATTTAAATTTTAGTCCCTCTATAGTGATTAATTTGCACGTGAATATGAGTAAATAGTCTTTTTTAAAAAGTTGACTTTGTTATTTTATATATAAGGATGTAAAAAAATATAACATTGAGAGTTTATTAAGTAATATCTAATAATTTAACCTTATTTTTATCAATCATACTTTCAATAATAGATCGGTTGCCTGTGTCATTTAACCAATTCTCTATAGGTATATAATTAGATAAATCTAAAATTTCTTTTATTAAAGTTTCTGCTTCTACTATTTTTTTTAAGTTGTATTTATTTTTATTGTTTTTGGAAGCTACTTTATCTACTAGCTCTTTTATATCCTCTTTTTCAATATCTTTTGATTTAATAATATATAAGTCTCTTTGGAAAGGGTGACTTGCATGAGGCGGGTCTAATCTGTAGCTCCATTCTTGGTTATAATTCTGCCAAGAGTTTTTAATCCGTATATTACCAAGTAAAATTTCAGGTACAGAAATATGAATATATTGTAGCGTTGGCTGTGTTTGAGTTAATTGCATGATTCATTTCTCATAAATATTATATGTTAATTTTAAATCTTGATTTTGTTCGCTCAAGTGAATTGTTTTTAGAAAAGTAATCATTTATGTTATTGTTTTTAAATAATTTTAATTGTATTTTTGATTTGTTTCTTCAAGATAGAAGATGTTTTTGTTTTTTATTGATTTGTACATTCTGAAAGTTTATGTTATTTAAAATGGATTTTTAAATGTATTTGTAAAAATATATTGTTATGTAGGTTTGAGTAATAATAAGTATGATGAGTATTTAAAAGGTAAAAGTGCATAATAATTTATAAATATTTTAATTGATAAAATCTTTATTTAAATAATCATCTTAGTGTATTTATCTCTATTTTAATTTATATACATTTAAAAAGATTGAAACATAGCATCGGTATAAAAATATTCTAAATCTCTTATCTTAAATTTATCCGTTAAGTAAAAGCGGTAGCGACTATAATTTTAATATAGGAAGATATAACTATGGCTAATACTAGATATGAAGATCAAGATAACAATAGTTCAGGTACTTCAAATCGTGGATTTGCAAGTATGGATCCTGAAAGAGTCAGAGAAATAGCCAGTAAAGGTGGGCGTGCTGCGCATGCAAGTGGCAATGCACATGAATTTACTTCAGAAGAAGCTCGTGAAGCTGGACGAGCTGCACATGCCAGTGGTAACGCACATGAATTTACCTCAGAAGAGGCTCGTGAAGCTGGTGCTTTAAGTCATAAGAATGATGATCGTAATGGTCGTGGTCGCAGCCGTTATGACGACGACGAAGATGATGACCGCGGTCGTTCAGGTGGTCGAGGCCGCAGCCGCAGCCGTTATGATGACGACGAAGATGATGATCGTGGCGGCCGTTCAAGTGGCCGAGGACGTGGTCGCAGCCGCGATGATGACGATGAAGATGATGATCGCGGTCGTTCAGGTGGTCGAGGCCGTGGCCGTAGCCGTTATGATGACGATGAAGATGATGATCGTGGCGGCCGTTCAAGTGGCCGAGGACGTGGTCGCAGCCGTTATGACGACGATGAAGATGATGATCGCGGCGGCCGTTCAGGTGGTCGAGGCCGTGGCCGTAGCCGTTATGATGACGACGAAGATGATGATCGTGGCCGTTCAGGTGGCCGAGGTCGTGGTCGCAGTCGCGATGACGACGATGAAGATGATGATCGCGGCCGTTCAGGTGGTCGAGGCCGTGGCCGTAACCGTTATGATGACGACGAAGATGATGATCGTGGCCGTTCAAGTGGCCGAGGTCGTGGTCGCAGTCGTGATGACGACGATGAAGATGATGATCGTGGCCGTTCAAGTAGCCGAGGTCGTGGCCGTAGCCGTTATGACGACGACGAAGACGAAGATGATGATCGTGGTCGTTCTGGTGGCCGAGGTCGTGGCCGCAGCCGTCGTGATGACGACGATGAGGATGATGATCGCGGTCGTTCAAGTGGTCGAGGCCGTGGCCGTAGCCGTTATGACGATGACGAAGATGATGATCGTGGCCGTTCAAGTGGCCGAGGCCGTGGTCGCAGCCGTGATGACGACGATGAAGATGATGATCGTGGCCGTTCAAGTAGCCGAGGTCGTGGTCGTAGCCGTTATGATGACGATGACGACGATGATCGCCGTGGCCGTTCAGATGGTCGTGGACAAAACTCTCGTAATCAAAAACGCGATGCGTATGGACGCTTTACGTCTTAAGCAGACAGTTTTTGAGAATAAAGGAGGCATTATGCCTCCTTTATTTTTATAATTTTTATAAACTTACGAATGAGTAAGAGGCTGTAAACCTTTTACAATATCTGTAAATTCTGAGCCATTTATCCAAAAAGATTTCTTTAAAAATAGTGTCGTCATAATACTTTCGGCTGCTTCACTTTCCGGATTTTCACAGAAAATTCCATAGCTTTCGCCTAATACCGCATCATTTTCAATAAGACGGATAAAGTAAGCATGTTGTTCATTTGCATAACCTAAAACTGCATCACGTTGATTTTTCATTTCGCATGTCTCCATACCAAAAAACTGAATCTAACTCATATTTAAGTGTTCAGAGTTTCATTTGATAAAAATCAAAACAGTCAGTAATAAGGACTATTTCACAATAGGTTTTGATTCTCTTCAAATTGCCATTTCGTTTTAGCATCCCTGTTAAAAGCAAAATGGATTAAAATCTGATCATGAAATTTATTGTTATGCAAAAAAAATATTTCGTCAACTTGAAAATGTAACTTTTTCAAGTTACATTGTTTGTGTAGGATTTGAACGGTGAGATGGAGGCGGTATGCCAAAGAAAAAAGAATTCGAGCATGGCGGTGCACGGGAAAATGCCGGCCGTAAAGCACAGTTCAATGAACCTACCAAAGTGATTCGTGTTCCCGAGTCTCAAGTTAACTTTATCAAAAATTGGTTACTGAATAATGTCAAAACCAATAATTTAACCGACTTTAACTCAAAACTTAATGTTCAACAGGTTCACCCGAATAACGATAAAATTTACCACATTCCTTTAGCAACAGAACGTGTTGCGGCAGGTTTTCCTTCGCCTGCACAAGATGATATTGAGCAAGCACTCGATTTAAATGAATATTTAATTAGAAATGAAAATGCCACGTTTATTGTCAAAGCCAATTCATTGTCCATGCTAGACGCTGGAATTGATATTAATGATCCGCTTATTGTGGACCGTAGTATTCCCGCTAAATCGGGTGATATTGTAATTGCACTCATCGATAATGATTTCACTGTTAAGCGCTTAATGATTGATAGTCAATTTAAGCCGCCTAAAGTTTGGCTAAAAGCGGAAAATCCTGATTATCAAAATATTTATATTGAAGAGGGGCAAGAACTGGTGATTTGGGGAGTGGTGACTTATAACCTCAAACGAATGAGATAAATTTTTCTTATATTTTACTATTTAAGTTACTGACCTGAAATGGAGGCCAGTAACTTTTGTTGAATGACTTTTAAATTTGCCCAATCAATAAACATGTTGCGATAACAACCATCAAGCCACCCGAAAAACGGCCAACTAATTGAGCTGCTTGAGGTCTGGTTTTCAAAATAGCTTCTGAACCATAACCCACCATTAGGTAAATAATTGCGCAGCTAATCATGTGAACAATACCAAAGGCAAGAATTTGTGTTGTCACTGACCATGAAGCAGTAGTGTCAATAAATTGAGGAAGCAACGCTAAAAAGAGTAAGAAAACCTTCGGGTTTAATCCACTTACATAAACGCCTTTAGTTGCCCAGCTTAACCATGACTGAGCTTTTTCAGAACCAGACTCGTTCGGAGTTGGAGGGACAAGTAATAAGTTTATTCCCATCCATAGCAAATAAGCAGAACCTGCAATTGTTAGGATCATGAGTGCAGTTGGATTATTTGCTACAAGCAGCCCAACACCAGCCGCTACCAATAAAATCGTAATAAAGTGCCCAAATAGCATACCTGCAACAGCTGGTACAACGACTTTGCCTTTAATGCCTGCCGAAATGGCATAGGCCCAGTCTGCCCCTGGCGTAATAATAAAAAGAATGGAGACACTCCAAAATGCAATAAAAATGTTAAAAGCCATATGCTTATCTCGGCAAACTATTTTCCAAAGGTTTCGCTCGTGGTTTAGAAAAAATCCCTATTTATTCGAGCTTGTTGAAAATAATATGCTCATATATTTAGAATGTGCTTTTAAATGTTTGCTCATATCACACTCATTTGGGGTAAATTTTTCTAAATGGATCGCACAGATAAAAAGATTCTTGCTGAATTGCAATTAAATGGCCGATTATCTATCACTGAATTGGCAGAAAAAGTCGGTTTGAGCATTTCACCTTGTCACAGACGAGTGAAGGCTTTAGAAGAGTCGGGAGCTATCAAAGGCTATCGGGCAGAACTTGATCCGAATTTAGTCGGTTTTGAATTTTCAGCGATTGTTTTTATTACGCTTAAAGAAGGTGATAAACAGGCCGTCGAGAAGTTTGAAAATGCAGTGATAGACATCCCGCAAATTATTCAGGCTCAGCGTTTGTTTGGTGAGCCAGATTACTTGTTGCATGTGGTGGCTAAAGATTTACCGGCTTTTCAGCGTTTGTACGATGAAAAATTATCAGCTATTCCAAGTGTGCAACGACTCATCTCAACCATTGTGATGAAAGATGTAGTGCCTGAACGTTTATTTCCGATTGGCTAAGAATCATCAGATATAAAAAAAGAAGCTTTAAAGCTTCTTTTTTAGTTTCGAGAGTATTTAAGCGTCGAGTGTTTTACATAAAGAACAGATCGTGCCGTTATGTTTGTGAGAGAACATAATATCTGGACGCTCGTAGCCTTGCTCACATACGCGGCAGTGGTAAACAGTTGCTACAGGAGTACCTTCAGCATCGTAACGTGGTTCTTTAATGCCGTCATCGTGTGACTTGATGTAGTATTTTCCTTTGGTTAATAAGCCCATGATTGGTGTTAATACAAAGGCAAGTACAAGTGCGATAAGCGGTGAGTAAGGCGCCAAGAAACTACCAAGTAAGCCGAAGAATGCTGCAATTGATAGGCCTGCTGATACAAGGAACGCAACCATACCGACAGGGTTTACGTTGTAGAGCATGTCACGGCGATATTCTGGTTCTTTCGGTGAAAGTTTTAAAACATATTTGTTAATTGAAATATCTGTTGCAACAACTACAACCCAAGCAATCGCAAAGTTTGAATAGAACCCTAAGATTTTACCCAATACCGCAAACATGTTGCCTTCCATTAAAGCAAGCGCAATTGCCAAGTTCACCATCACAAAGACAATACGACCCGGATAATGTTTGCTAATACGAGTGTAGGCACTTGTCCATGCAAGGGAACCAGAGTACGCATTGGTCACATTAATTTTAATTTGAGAAATAACCACCAAAATCACTGCAAGTGTTAAAGCAGCCCAGCCCGGAAGCATGTCATGAAACGCTGCATTAAACTGTTGAACAGGTTCAGTGCTGTTTACGCCCGGTATTTTAGTAAGTAAATAGAACCCTAAAAATGCCCCAATAATTTGTTTAATTGCGCCTAAAATCACCCAGCCCGGACCTGCTGAAATAACCGCTGCCCACCATGCTTTGCTATTTTCTTTTGTTTTAGCAGGCATGAAGCGTAAATAGTCAATTTGCTCACCAATTTGCATGATGAGCGATAAACATATACCAGCCCCCAGCATGATTGCTGCCATGTCTACGGTTGCAAAACCTTCGTTACCTGTGAAAGTTGCAAACTGGCTGACTAAGGTAGGTTCTTGATAAATCAGATAGGCCACAGGACCAATCATCAGAACGAGCCAAAGCGGGGTAGTCCAGACTTGTAATTTACTTAAGGCTTTCATACCGTAAATCACCAGCGGTATGACCATAACTGTTGAGATGAGATAACCTGCCCAAAGCGGAATGCCTAAACCGAGCAATAACCCTTGCGCCATGATTGAACCTTCAAGGGCAAAGAAAATAAAGGTAAAACTGGCGAAAATGATACTGGTCAGGACTGAGCCGATATAACCGAAACCTGCGCCACGAGTAATCAAGTCAAGGTCGATGTTATAGCGCGCTGCGTAATAGGCTAAAGGAATGCCGGTTAAGAAGATAATAATCGCTGCAAATAAAATGGAGAAAACAGCATTAGTTGTTCCGTAAGACATACCAATACTGGCACCAATAGAAAAGTCAGCAAGATAGGCAATACCACCAAGTGCAGTAATAGCGACAACTTTGGGACTCCAGCGCCGAAAGCTGTGTGGAGCATAACGTAAAGTATAATCTTCTAAGGTTTCATTCACTGCTTTTTGTGAATCTGTACCTTGCACAGTGTCCAGATTTGGATGTTCAGATACACTCATAACATCAATCTCCCAATCATTTTCGGTCAATCAACACAAATATTGATCATTGTTTTTTGATGTTTTTGAGTGTGTGATTTTTGGGAAAAATTGAAAATACGTTATTTTGCGTATATGTGCGTATTTGAGAAAATCGCCATGATAAATGACTTTTGGCATAAGGATTGCTGGGTTTAATGCAGCCCTATCCAAAACATGAGTGTTATGCCAGATTCTTCACGCCCCCAACAAGCGCCACAACGTGTGATCAAAACACGCCGTGAATATAATATTTGGGTGGCAGATGAAAGTATCGAAGATTATGCGCTTCGCTATGCACCTACCTCAGTAAGAAAATGGTCACCTTGGACCGTGACCAATACCGCAATTTCGACCGTTAGCTTTTTGGCGATGGAAGCCATTGGGGCGACCATGCTTTGGCAGTATGGCTTTAGTAATGCAGTCTGGGCAGCAATTGTTGTATGTACCATCATATTTTTAACCAGTTGGCCGATTAGTTACTACGCCGCAAAATATAATGTAGATGTTGATTTGCTTACTCGTGGTGCAGGTTTCGGCTACATTGGCTCGACCATTACATCTCTAATTTATGCCAGCTTTACCTTTATTTTGCTTGCGTTTGAAGCCGCAATTATGGCAATGGCACTTGAGCTTGCCTTAGGTATTCCGCAAGTTGTTGGTTACTTAATTTCTGCATTAGTGATTTTACCTTTGGTGGTCAAAGGTATTGGTTTTATTAACAAAGTTCAGGCAATCACTCAGCCAATCTGGCTCTTATTGCTGTTATTACCGTGGTTTTTTGTACTATGGAAACAACCACAAATTTTAAGTAGTAGCTTGCATTTTGTTGGGGCAGTTTCGAACTCGACCGATTTTAACCTGTATTACTTTGGTGCGGCATGCACTCTTATTTTTTCATTTGTGATCCAAATTGGTGAGCAAGCCGACTATTTACGTTTCTTACCCCAGCAAGAAAAAAACAGAACTGCGTGGCGTTTTGCTGTTTTCTTAGGTGGGCCATCTTGGATTATTTTTGGTTTTCTAAAAGTTTTGATGGGCATGCTGCTGATGGTTTTGGCTTTTCAGTTGTTTATTCCTGTCTCTGAACTAGACAATCCAACTTATCTGTATTGGGTTGCCTATCAACAGTTTATTCCAAACCCTCAGCTTGCTTTAATCTTGACTCTAGCACTGGTTTGCTTGGCGCAAATTAAAATTAATATGACCAATGCCTACGCTGGCTCATTGGCATGGTCAAACTTTTTTGCTCGCTTGACTCATAGCCACCCGGGACGAATTGTCTGGCTTCTTTTTAATGTTTTTATTGCTATTGTTTTAATGGAAATGGGAATTAGCCATGCAGTTGAACGTATTTTGGGGCTATATAGCAATATTGCTTTGGCATGGATTGGCGCCGTTGTTGCCGATTTAATTATCTGTAAGCCTTTAGGCCTAAGCCCAAAGGGAATTGAATTTCGTCGTGCTTATTTATATGACATTAACCCCGTAGGTGTGGGCGCCTTACTGATTGCTTCAGTGTTATCGATGCTCAGTTATTTGGGCTTTTTCGGACTCATGGCGAAAGGCTTGGCGAGTTTTATTGCTCTGGGGAGTGCTGTGTTATGCGTTCCTGTTATTGCTTACTTAACCAAAGGCAAATATTACATTGCACGCCAGCCTGAAAAAATTCAGGCGACTTCAGTTGCAAATTGTGTTGTGTGTGAAAGGGACTATGAACTTGCCGATATGGCAGGCTGCCCAGCCTATAACGGTACGATTTGCTCTCTATGCTGCTCACTTGAAGCCCGTTGTCACGATTTATGTAAACCTGATGCACGTTGGTCGGTACAACTCAAAAAAGCCATTTGGCGCTATTTACCAGAACGTTGGGCTAGTCGTTTAAATAGCAGGGTCAGTTTGTATCTATTGTTGACTCTAGGGCTGTCGATCGTTTTGGCAGTGAGTTTAAGTCTGGTTTATATCCAAGAAAAAACCTACTTAGAAACCATTAATGCGGCAGCCGTTCCGCAGTTATTTACGCTGTTCGTAAAAATTTACACCATTTTATTTTTATTGATGAGTGTAGCAGCATGGTGGTTAGTGTTAAACGATGAAAGCCGTCGTAATGCTGAAATCGAAACACATCAGCAAACAGCATTATTGATTGATGAAATTGCTGCCCATGAAGTCACTTCAAAAGACTTACAAGACGCCAGAATAGCAGCAGAGCGGGCAAATGATGCAAAAAGCCGTTATGTCATTGGCATTAGCCATGAATTACGAACGCCTCTAAATAGTATTTTGGGCTATAGCCAATTGCTTCAAAAACAAGAGCAACTTTCAGAACAAGGCAAAATGGCGCTCGGGGTGATTAGCCGTAGTGGACAGCATTTGACTTCACTGATTGATGGTTTACTAGATTTAGCACGCATTGAAACAGGCAAGATTTCTTTAAATGTAGTGGACGTTCATTTCCCAAATTTTATAGAACAGATTATTCAAATGTTTCAGCCACAGTTTGAACAGAAGAATTTACAGTTTGTTTATGAAATTGGAGAGAACTTACCGCACTATGTGCGTACCGACAAAAAACGCTTAGAACAAGTGCTCATCAATTTGTTGGGCAATGCTTTAAAGTTTACGACAAGCGGCACAATTACTTTGAAGGTTGAGTACCGTTTTCAAACGGCTTACTTTGAAATTAGAGATACGGGTTGTGGTATTGCCGAGGCAGATTTAGAGCGAATCTTTAATCCGTTTGAACGGGGCAGTAATGTGGTTCAAGGCGGATTTACCGGAACAGGGCTAGGCCTACCCATTGTAAAATTGTTGGTCGATTTACTCGGCGGACAGCTATCTGTGACTAGTCAGCTCAATCAGGGTTCACAATTTAAGATTAAGTTTTACTTACCTTCAAAAGAAGTGGTTCATCCAATTTCTAATGTTTATTCTAACCAGATTACGGGTTATCAAGGCGAGCGAAAACGAATTTTAGTTGTCGATAATGAAGCGGTGGACCGAGGTTTAGTCGCTAATTTTCTAAAACCTTTGGGATTTATGATTGAAGAAGCCGAGTCGGGCATTGACTGTTTAAGACGTGTACCTATTTTTCAACCTAATCTGATTTTGATGGATTTAAATATGCCTTTGATGGGCGGATGGGAAACAGCGCGGTTATTACGTCAGAATAATATTACCAATGTGCCGATCTTAATTATTTCAGCGAATGCTGGCGAGCGTGAAGTTAATCCACAAGATGCCGTCTTAAGTGAGGACTTTATGCTAAAACCAATCGACCTGAATTTGTTGCTGAGTAAAATTGGAGACAAGTTAGGCTTGGTATGGATTGATTCCAAATCAGAGACATCCCTTGAAAACAATGAAGTTCAAGCGCTTGATTTAAACGTGTTTAAGCAGGAGCAAGCTACTGTTCATATGCCAATCCAACAACCGGAAAATAATGATCTGTTCGATTTACCTCAAACCTTGCAACAGTTAAATGATTTAATTGGACAGGGTTATATCCGTGGAATTCAACAGACTTTAACGCAATGCCGCCAAAATTTTCCGGAGCATAACGAGTTATGGGAACAGCTTGAACAGGCGATTCAAAAGTTTGATTTAAAACACGCGCAACGATTAATTCAGGATAAGCAATGAGTACGCAACATGTTTCTTTTCAGCAAGCTTCGCCAAACGAGCAGGCTGTTATTCTGATTGTGGATGATGTGCCAGAAAATTTAGGCTTGCTACATGAGAGTTTAGATCAGGCCGGTTATCGCGTGCTTGTCACAACTGATGGGTTGAGTGCAATTGAAATTGCACATCGATGCTTACCAGATATGATTTTGCTTGATGGCAATATGCCACATATGGACGGTTTTGAAAGTTGTATACAGCTTAAAGCAAGTCCAATTACGCAGTTTATTCCCGTCATTTTTATGACAGGTTTGTCTGAGACAGAACATATTGTGCGTGGTTTTCAGGTCGGTGGGGTGGACTATGTAACCAAGCCTCTGAATATTGAAGAAGTATTAGCAAGGGTAAAAACACATTTGGCACATGCGAAACTGTTGCAACAACAAAAACAAGTGATTGATGCAACGGAAACAGCAATTCTTGCGCTAGATGTTCACGGTAAAATTGTTTGGAAAACTCAAAAAGCCAGTGATTTACTGAATCAATATTTACCCGAATTAGACGGTTTTGAGGCAAGTTTAAAAGCTTGGTTTTCAGATTTGGAACATGAAAAAGATCCTAAAAAATTAACCAGCTGTTCTTATTCGACGCCGTCTCAGCAATTACAGCTTTTATTGCTTACACCGTGGCAATCTGAAACGAGCGTAGCAAAAAATTATCTCATCCAGATCAAGACATCTACACCTGCCTTGGAAATGGCTGATATTTTGAAATATTGCCCACAGTTGACTCAACGTGAGGCAGAAGTCATGCACTGGTTATTGTTAGGCAAAACCAATAAAGATATTGCAGAAATTTTGGAGCTTAGTCCACGGACCGTGAACAAACATTTAGAGCATATTTTTGAAAAACTTTGTGTTGAAAACCGAACTGCTGCCGTGGCGCATATTAATAGTTTGGTGCAAGAGTTTCATTAAAGTTAATTAAAAAGCTAGAGGCCCGTGTTGAGCCTCTATCATCTGTATTACTTCAAGTTTTGTTTAAAGAAACTGGTTAATTTATTAAATGGAATGAGATCGACCCGATCATATAAATCAACATGTCCAGCGCCTTTAACGTAGTAAAGTTCTTTTGGTTGGCCTGCGAGTTTGTAAGCCTCTTCACTAAACTCTTTTGAGTGAGCCTGATCACCCGTAATAAATAGCATTGGACGTGGTGAAATCGTCTCAATGTCATTAAAAGGATAGAAGTTTAAAAATTTGACATTACTGGTGAGTGTTGGGTGGGTTGTAAGCTCTCTCGATGAGCCTTTAGGCGTATATTCTCCGCGTGGAGTACGATAAAAGTCGTAAAATTCACGTTGAATAGGGTGTGTATCTGCTGTTAGCTCATGCGTAGTTCCGCTGGTATATTTGGTTTCACCACCTTTAAACTCAACATAACGCTGTGCAGCGGCTTCTGCAATAATTTGCTTTCTCTGCTCTAGGGTTTGTGAGTGACGTAAGCCATTGCGGTTTGCTGCGCCCATATCATACATGCTGACAGTTGCTATCGCTTTCATACGCGGATCAATTTTTGCTGCGCTAATGACAAAACTCCCACTTCCACAAATACCTAATACACCAATGTTGTTACGGTCAATGAAGGATTGTGTTCCCAAATAATCTACAGCGGCACTAAACGCTTCTGCATAAATGTCTGGTGCTACAACATTTCTTGGTTGGCCCGCGCTTTCACCCCAAAATGATTGATCAATTGCTAAGGTCACAAAACCTTCTTCAGCCAGTTTTTGTGCATAAAGCATAGAGCTTTGCTCTTTTACAGCACCCATAGGGTGACCAATTACAATTGCAGAGGCTTTAGTCTTTTTATTCAGATTTTTGGGAATAACCAGATTGCCGACAATATCCATGTTGTATTGATTTTTAAAAGTCACTTTTTGAATAGTCACTTGCTGACTTTGATAAAAGTTATTCGCACCATTAGACATATCGGCCGCCATAGCTGAAGTTGAAGAAAATAGACCAATAGTTACTGCACAAATTGCAGCCGCCGTATGGGTTTTAAGCTTTTTAAATAAGGGAGATGTACTCATAAATACCTCAATTTAAACAATGTGAATGGGTGAGTAGGTGCATGCTTATTTGATTTGTGAAATTGAAATTTTGATGGGTTGTTTTTGCTTGAATGCTTGGGGAATAGCATCTAGTTTTCCAAGAAAAATGAGGCCATTGGCATAACCAACATGAGAATCTTTATAGAAAAAAGCTAGATTACCCCAAGGAGCATAATAGGTAAGATCACCTGCTTTTCCGGCATATCCATGAGGCGCGTTTTGTGTAGTTAGCTTGGCGGGTAAATCAGCTATTTTTTCAGTGGAGTCATAATCTTTAAGTATTAATGTCAGTGGAAGCTGCTTGGCAAAATCTTCAACAGTAGGCGACATGGCTAATATGGCAAATAGCGGTTGCTGTGTTCCATCTATATCAATACGGATTTTCATCATCGATCCCCTTTGTTGATTTTTACCTTGAGGCTTTATTGCATAAGAAGCGGAGGTCACTGAGAACAAAACACATAGGCTGACTAAGCCTTTAAAAAACGTATAACTAGCCATATCAATTCACCTCGCTTCTTTAAGAAAAAGCACATAAAAGCAATGAAGCTATTTATTCTTTAACGTAAAGATATGAGTGGAATTTATTAATTTTTTACAATAATAAAATGACTCATAATAATCGCCTCAGTTTAATTAAATCTTCATATTTACTGCTTGATAGGGATTTTAACGAATCTTCTTTTTAATAATTAGTCTAAAAAACAAACATGGACTTATGAGTAATATTCATGAATAGTTTTATCATTTATAATGAGGTTGACTCCCCAATAAGAGATAAAGCAGATGATAAATAAAGAAAACTATAATGATCTTTATGCTTTTTTAATGGTGGCAAGAGAGGGTAGTTTTACTAAAGCCGCAGGGAAAATGGGAATTTCACAATCTGCGCTAAGCCATACGATTCGGGGTTTAGAAGAACGTTTGGGAATGTTGCTCCTGACCAGAACCACTCGTAGTGTTTCACCTACAGCAGCAGGCGAAAGGTTGAAACAAACGATTAGTGCTAGTTTTGACCAAATCGATAATGAATTATCCCTTTTAACTTCATTTCGAGACCAACCCGCTGGTACGGTTCGGATTAATGCTAGTAGCCATGCGATACGGGAAGTGCTGATTCCAAAACTTAAAAAGATTGCGGGTGATTACCCAGATGTGCAAGTTGAACTAACTGCCAATAGTGGGATGGTCGATATTGTGGCAGAGCGCTTTGATGCAGGCGTTCGTTTCGGAAGCCGCGTAGCTGATGGCATGATTGCAGTACGTATTAGTCCAGATGTCAAAATGGCGGTAATAGCAACACCAGCATATTTTGAACAATATGGAATTCCTAATACTCCTAAAGATTTGGTAAATTATCAATGTATTGGCTATCGTTTAATGACCCAAGGCAGCGTGTATGCGTGGGAATTTGTGAAAGATGGTCAAGAGACAAAAATCAAAATTCAGGGGCAATGGATATTTAATGAAAGCTACGATATCGTCGAGGCGGTTAGAGCTGGATTTGGACTTGCTTATATTCCCGAAGATTTGATTCGAGAAGATTTAAAAGAGGGGAAGCTGATTCAAGTTTTGGAAGAGTACAGTATCCAGTTTCCTGGATACCATTTGTACTATCCACATCGAAGACAACTTTCACCTGCGTTACGGTTGGTTATTGATGTGCTACGTGAATAGCACTTCGCCAAGTAATAAAAGCAGTAATAGCACCCAATAACAACACAATAGCGCTCATATAAAACGTAGCACTATAGCCATGCGAGTCATATAACAAGCCTCCCAAAGTTGCACCTAAAGTAATTGCAAATTGGATAATCGCTACCATCAAACCGCCACCAACCTCAGTATCTTGATGCAACGTCTGTGCAAGCCATGTGTTCCATGCGACAGGCGCCGAAGTTCCAATAAAGCCCCATAAACCCATTAATATTGCAACCAACCACAAGTGCTGACCACCAAGCACGAAGGCATCAGCAATGCTTGCCATCATTAAAGGAATAAGGATGAGGTAGCGATAGACATGTTGATGAAGAATAAAACTAATCACGAATGTGCCAACTAAACCCGCGATACCTAATATGAGTAATAAAATGGATAACATGGCCGCATCGACATGACTAACGGTTTCTAGAAATGGGCGTAAGTAGGTAAATAGCGCAAATTGCCCCATAAATAACAATAAAATTCCTGTCATGCCATAAAACACAATCGGACGTTTCAGTAGTCCAAATGGATTTTGTGACTTTTCAACAGACATCATTGCTGGAAGAGTGGGCATACTTTTAAATTGCCAAATAAGCGCAATAATCGCGATAGGAACGATACAGAAAAAAGCGCCACGCCAGCCAATAATTGAACCCAAAAAACTTCCTAAAGGTGCGGCTATTGTGGTTGCTAGAGCATTGCCACCATTTAACAGACCGAGTGCTTTAGGTACTGACAGAGGTGGAACAAGTCTCATCACAATCGAAGTCGACATGGCCCAAAAACCACCAATCACTACACCTAAAATTGCACGCCCCACCATGAATAAAGCCGCAGAGTGAGCAAATGTAATCAGCATGCCAGAAATGATCATGAGTAGGGTAAGTAACAGCATGATATGACGGCGATCCCATGTCTTAAATACACGGCTAATAGTTAAGCTGGCTACCACAGCAAAAATGCCTGAAATTGCGATCGCCTGACCGACTTGGCCTTCACTCATATTTAAATCTGAAGAGATTGGTGTGAGTAAACTTACGGGCATGAATTCTGAGGCAATTAATACTGCGCAGCATAGTGACATTACAAATACAGCACCCCATGCAGGTGTGCTATTCTCATGTGCATCTTGCTCAATTTGATGGAAAGAAGACATAAAAGTTCCGACTTTAAAACCGTTAATGTTCATAAAAGAAATGAATAAATCTGGTTGCAGAGCTTATCAGCAAGGGTTTGAAAGGATTAGGCCTAGAATTACGAATAGAATTATGAGTTTTATGCATGAATTGTCTTTAAAAAGCATACAGACTCGCTGCTAAAAACAGGCTATTTTTTTACACTTAGATTTGTTCTTATAGTTCAAGATATACAAAGTCATTTTTAAATAAATATGAGTCGTAAGAAGAGGAATTTATTGTGAATATTCAACAAAAAGATGATACAAAACACGGTAGCTTTAGTTTACTTGATGGTGAAACCGTTGCAGGTGAAATGACTTATACATGGGCAGGCGAAGGCATGCTGATTATTGATGCCACAGATGTGAATGAAAATTATCGTGGACAAGGTGTAGGTCGCCAATTACTTGATGCCTTGGTGGCTTTTGTCCGTGAAAAAGACGTAAAGGTGATTCCACTTTGCCCATATGCAAAATCAGTTTTTGATAAAGACCCAAGCATTGGCGATGTACTTAGAAAATAAGCAGTAGATTAAAAATCATTTAATAAAAATCGGGCCTTGGTGTCCGATTTTTTATTGGTTTTATTATTCATCTTTGTTTTAGTGAATATGTTTTGAGCGGTTGTATTCAACTGATTCGAAGATTTTCGATTGCCAGATCGAATTTATCAAACTTATAGAAAAGCTTATCTAATAAAAATAGTTTTAGCCCAATTGGGAAAAAAATAAACTCGTTGCACAAATATTTAATGGCTGATGAAAGCTAAATATTTATAACGTTTTAATATTATTTTTGGAATTTTCCTTGAACTGGCAGTATATCCATAGTGTGTTGCCGCAATTTTTCTCTGCAACTTTGACCACGCTGAAGATTTCAATTATCAGCATTATTTTGGCGATTATTGTAGGGCTAATTTGCAGCATTTTAATCACATATCGCGTGCGGGTGCTAAATAGAATTGCCCAGTTCTATATTGAGTTATCTCGAAATACCCCCTTATTAATTCAACTGTTCTTTTTGTATTACGGTTTGCCAAAACTCGGTATCAAAATTGATGGTTTTGCTTGCGGTGTAATCGGACTGACCTTTTTAGGTGGAAGCTATATGGCGGAAGCTTTTCGAGCAGGTTTGCAGTCGGTGGCCAAAGGACAGATTGACTCAGCAAAAAGTATTGGTTTGCAACCGACTCAAATTTTTAGATATGTCATTTTCCCTCAAGCGCTTGCCATTTCAATTCCAGCAATAGGGGCAAATTGCCTATTTCTAATTAAAGAAAGTTCTGTGGTGAGTGCCATTGCTGTCGTTGAGCTGCTTTTTGTGACCAAAGACTTAATTGGCATGGACTATAAAACTACGGAAGCTTTGTTTTTACTCATCATGGCTTATCTGATTATTTTATTGCCCGTGTCTATTTTAACCAGTTATCTGGAGCACAGAAGTCGGAAGGTGAGCCATGGAACTTGATTATCTATTTCAAGCGAGTCACCTCGAACGTTTAATGTGGGGACTTTGGGCAACTGCAAAAATTGCTTTTATTTCGGTGTTTTTCTCTGCAATTTTCGGCACAGTTTTCGGCGTCATTATGACTTCTAAAAACATAGTCGTTAAAGCGCTGTGCCGCCTGTATTTAGAAGCCATTCGAATCATTCCAATTTTAGTTTTGCTGTTTGTGTTTTATTTCGGTTTTGCGACATGGTTTAACTGGCAATTTTCCGCAATGTGGGTGTGTATTGTTGTATTTGTTTTGTGGGGTACGGCAGAAATGGGCGATTTGGTTCGTGTAGCCATTACTTCAATTGATCAGCATCAACGCGATTCGGCCTATGCGCTCGGACTTACCCACGTTCAAGCTTTGATCTACGTCATTTTTCCGCAAAGTCTAAAACGAGTAACACCAGGCGCGATTAATTTATTTACCCGAATGGTGAAAACCAGCTCTTTGGCAGTCCTGATTGGTGTGGTTGAAGTCATTAAAGTTGGCCAGCAAATTATTGAAAATTCGCTGTTGACCGTGCCAAGCGCTTCTCTTTGGATTTATGGTTTTATTTTTATTTTGTATTTTCTGATTTGCTATCCCTTATCTCGTTTGGCGGCACATTTAGAAAAGGTCTGGGAGTAATTATGCCTTTGTTATCGATACAACAATTACAGAAATCATTTGCACAAAGTCATATTTTACAGGGCATTGATCTGGATGTAGAACAAGGAGAGGTGGTTGTTATTTTAGGCCCATCGGGCTGCGGTAAAAGTACTTTATTGCGCTGTATTAATGGCTTAGAACCGATTCAGGGTGGCGAAATTCGTTTAACAGGCTCAGGTGTGCTCGGTAAAGATGTGGACTGGACTAATGCTCGTCAAAAAATTGGCATGGTTTTTCAAAACTATGAGCTGTTTGGGCATATGAACGTCATTGACAACATTTTGCTTGGGCCACTTAAAGTACAAAAACGCCACCGTGATGAAGCTGAACAAGTAGCAGATGAATTGCTAAAGCGAGTGGGATTGTTTGAGCGAAAACTTGATTATCCACGACAACTTTCTGGTGGACAAAAACAGCGTATTGCCATTGTCCGTTCATTGGTCATGCAACCTCAGGTGATTTTACTTGATGAAATTACCGCTGCGCTTGACCCGGAAATGGTTAGGGAAGTGCTCGATGTAGTACTCAAGTTAGCGAATGAAGGAATGACCATGTTGATTGTGACACATGAGATGTCCTTTGCCCGTAAGGTTGCTGACCGTATTATTTTTATGGATAAGGGCAAGATTATTGAACAGGCTTCACCAGAAGAATTTTTTGAACAGCCGAAGACAGAACGAGCGAAAGCCTTTCTAAATATTTTGTCGTACTAAATTTTTATTATTTGAATCATGAGGAAGTGAATGTTTAAACGTAATTCAATAAAAATATTAAGCAGTCTTGCCGTTGCTGGAGTTTTATTAACTGCATGTAGTAAAACGCCATCAACTGAACAGGCAAGTAATGCTCAAGAAGACCATTCTTTAGAACAAGTCAAAAAAAATGGGGTTTTACGCGTTGCCGTTTTTGCTGATGATCCGCCGTTTGGTTATGTAGATAGTGCAGGTAATAATCAGGGCTTTGATGTGGCTTTAGCAAAACGAGTGACTAAAGATTTGCTTGGTGATGAAAAGAAAGTTGAGTTTATTGTGACTGAAGCTTCAAATCGGGTGGAGTTTTTAAAATCAAATCGTGCCGATGTGGTGTTCGCGACATTTACAGTAACCCCTGAACGTAAGGAAGTTGTCGATTTTGCCGAGCCTTATTTAAAAGGGGCTTTTGGGATTGTCTCGCCTAAAGCTAAGCCGATTACAGACATTGCCCAGTTAGAAGGTAAGACCTTAATTGTAAATAAAGGCACAAGTTCGGATACCTACTTTACCAAGCATTATCCAAAAGTGAATTTACTCAAGTTTGAAAGAAACTCGGATGCCTTTAAAGCCTTAACAGATGGTCGTGGTGACGCGATTTCACAAGATAGTACTTATGCCTTGGCTTGGGCCGCGAAAAACCCAAGTTATGTTGCAGGTATTCAGTCTATTGGTGATCAAGAGTTTATTGCACCAGCGGTTAAAAAGGGCAATACCCAACTATTGAATTGGCTCAATACTGAAATTAAGCAGCTCAGAACAAGCGGTGAAATTAAGAAAATCTATGATGAAACCTTGAAACCAATTTACGGCGACTCGGTCAATCCGAATGTGTTTTTAGATGTAGGCCAATAATTTTCGATATCGCTAGAGCAGTGGCTAAAAGTAGGCGCTGCTATTTTTAAATAAGACTTTTACAAGAACGATAGGGTGAAATAATGACAACATTAACATTTCAAAACGTGAAGCATATTTTAGCTGCGTCTTTACTGAGTTTAGGTTTAGTTGCATGTGACAAAGGAACTCAGTCTACTGAAAAAACGGCAGATACCACACAAACTGTGTCGAGTATTGAACAGATCAAAAAGAACGGCGTGGTACGAATTGGTGTATTTAGTGATAAACCGCCGTTTGGATATTTAGATGCTCAAGGTAAAAATCAAGGTTTTGATGTAGAGATTGCTAAGCATGTCGCTAAAGATTTGCTGGGTGATGAAAATAAAGTTGAGTTTGTTTTAACTGAAGCGGCTAACCGTGTCGAATACTTAAAAGCCAATAAAGTGGATATTATTTTTGCCAACTTTACCGTTACACCAGAGCGTAAAGAAGTGGTCGATTTTGCTAAGCCTTATTTAAAAGTGGCGCTCGGTGTAGTTTCTCCTAAAAGCCATCCAATTACTGATGTTGCTCAACTGAAAGACAAAACTTTGTTGGTAAACAAAGGTACAACGGCTGATTCATTCTTCACCAAGACTCATCCTGAAATTAAACTACAAAAGTATGAGCAAAACACTGAAACTTTTGATGCTTTAAAAGATGGTCGTGGTGCTGCGCTTGCACATGATAACTTGCTGGTTTTAGCTTGGGCTAAAGAAAATCCAAATTACACTGTTGGCATTACCAATTTAGGTGAGCAGGACTTAATTGCACCAGCAGTGAAAAAGGGTGATAAAGAATTATTGGACTGGTTGAACCAAGATTTAGAGAAACTGGCGAAAGAAGGCGTGATTCATCAGGCTTATGAAAAAACGTTAAAACCAGTCTATGGCGATACGATTAATCCAAAAGATCTATTGGTTGAGTAATCGTGCTAATAACCTCTAAAGATTAGAACTCTAGATAGTATTTACTCGAGCTAAGATTCATCTACAGCCTGCCCATAATTTATAAAGATAATGTTTTTGTAATATTTTTTTATAGATGGAAACAGTGGTCAGGTTCTGTAGATGAGAAAGTTTTTTGGTTACTTTTTTCAAAAAAAGTAACAGTATTAGCTGCTTGCTTTAGAGGTAAAAGGTAGGATTCCATCGTGCTAATTCCTTGACTATATATTACTTTAACTTAAATAAAGTTGGCTCTGCTGCTAATTTATCAGCCAAATATTGAATTAACACACTCAATTTAGGTGGGACATGCCGTGTCGGTGGGTAAAGTAACCACAGCCCGCCACTATAATAAGTTTTAAAATACCAATCTGGTAAAACCTGCACTAAGGTGCCTTGTTGTAGAGCATGGCGTGCAACGAAGTATGGCAAGCTCGCAATACCTAAATGTTGTAATGCGGCACTCAAACGCACACCCGTATGATTTGCAGCATAACGCCCACGCACAGCCACACTAATCGATTTATTTCCTTGTTGGAATTTCCATTTTGAGTCACTGGCTTGTTCGCCCAAGTAAATACATTCATGCTGCTTTAAATCATGAGGGTGGTTCGGTGTGCCATGCTTTGCCAAATATTCAGGCGTAGCACAAACCAAGTGATCAATATCAATCAGCTTTCGACCCATAAGGCCACCCGGTGGTTGCTCTGTAATTCGAAGTGCTAAATCGACTCCATCATCAATGAGATCTACATAGCGATCTTCTAAAAGCATTTGAATATCAATTTTCGGGTAGCGTTCTAAAAACTCGGGTAAATGTGGGTGAATCATAAAATGTCCCACAGCTTTTGGAACACTCATGCGAATAATACCTTCTGGCTCGACATGAAATTGGCCTGAACTTTCCATGACTGCTTGTGCCGCATTCACCATGTCTAAACAGCGTTGATAGACCTGTTGCCCACTTTCACTTAAGCGAAGTTTCCGTGTGGTCCGATAGAGTAAGCGGGTGCCTAAAGCACGTTCTAAACGAGCAATCGCACGACTAACAGCAGAAGGTGTTGTACCAAGCTGGCGGGCAGTTTCAGAAAAACTTTCCGACTCGACAACCTTAACGAAAGTCGCCATTTCATTTAACAGAACCAGACTTTGATTTGTGCTCATGAGGCAAAAGTTATTTGGATTTTGATTGGATTATCGCGTCTAAAAAATCGCAATACAATCTTTTAGGTGATTTTCAGGAAATTAAATTGTTATGTGGCAGTTGTACGGACATGAGTTTTTAACGCTAGCTCTTATTCATTTTATGGCGGTGATTTTACCGGGACCAGATTTTGTGATTACGGTAAGACAAAGTGTTCGTTATGGTTATTTAATTGGATGTCTAACCGCAATTGGTATTGGTGTCGGGATTTCAGTGCATGTGTTTTATACACTTGTTGGTATTGGCTTTTTGATTCAGCAAAGTGAATGGCTCATGTCACTGATCAGAACAGCGGGGGCAGCTTACTTAGTGTATTTAGGATGGCAGTGTTTACGTAGCCAGCCGAATACCAATATTGAGATTAATGGCTCAGCAGACAGTGACACTCCGAGTTTATTTAAAGCGTTTACAATGGGTTTTCTCACCAATGCGTTAAACCCAAAAGCCACCATCTTTTTTCTGGCAATTTTTACGACAATTGTAAGTACGACCACTCCGATGAAAGTTCAGGTCTTTTATGGGGTTTGGATGTGTATAGTCAATGCCATCTGGTTTATGGTAGTGAGTGTACTGTTTGCTCAGCCTATTGTACGTAAAAGGTTTTTGGAGTTTGGGGTTTATTTTGAGCGGGTGATGGGAGTTTTATTAATTGGGATTGCATTGAGATTGATTTGGGGATTGTTTGTTTAATTGCCGTGAGTATTTAATGGGGTGCAGAAGTACGATTTTAGATTGTATATAGTTTTTACGGCGTTCATACCGGTATTTGCTCGTGCTAAGTTTCATCCACAGCCTGCCCATAATTTATAAAGATAATGTATTTGCAATATTTTTTGAAAAATGAAAACAGAGAACAGGTTCTGTGGATGAGAAAGTTTTTGGTTACTTTTTTTAAAAAGTAATGGAATTAGCTACTTTCTTTGGAGGCAAAACGGTAAGACTCCGCCGTGATAACCACTAATAATTTTTAGCTCAACCTAAAGTCATCTGCGAACTATTGTATAGCACGACAGAGTATTATCGCTTAAAGTTTTAATTTCTTCAGTCGCCTTCGGCTGGACTTACTTTGGTTTCGCTCAAAGTAAGCAAAAGCATTGTCATCTGCAAAACCTGCCGACTTATTTCATTTAACTAGTATTTCACAGAAACAGAATCTTTTTGATGCTACGCAGGTTGCAGACGACTTTTGCTCGAGTACATGTAGTGCTAGGACTATTTGAGTTTTAATAGTTTCCTCATTGAAAAATTGAATTTTAATGTTGGCAAATTAATTATAAAAAAAGACCGCTCAAAAGCAGTCTCTTCTAGTCTAGAAATAGATTTAATTGCTACGCCTATTACGCGTCAGTTGATGTAACACCGACACCAATAAATCAATTTCTTCAGTCGTATTATAAAAAGCCAAAGACGGACGCACGGTCTGTTCTACACCAAAACGACGTAAAATTGGCTGTGCACAGTGGTGCCCAGAACGTACCGCAATACCATGTTGATTTAAAGCTTTGCCCACTTGTTCAGTTGAATAGCCTTGTAAAGTAAAGGACATAACACTAGCTTTGTGATGCGCTGTTCCGATCAAGCGTAAACCTGACACACTGCTCAGTGCATTTTGACCATATTCGAGTAGATCATGTTCATAGCGAGCAATGTTATGAATACCTAGACTTTCTACATATTCAAGCGCAGCACCTAAACCAACAGCATCGGCAATGTTTCCAGTTCCAGCTTCAAACTTGTTTGGTGCAGGTTGGTAAACTACTTGTTCGAAGGTAACATCCTGAATCATGTTACCGCCGCCTTCCCAAACAGGCATGCTTTCTAGCAGTTCTGGTTTTGCATAGACTGCACCAATACCCGTCGGCCCAAACACTTTATGTCCAGAAAACACAAAAAAGTCAGCATCAAGAGCTTGTACATCGGTAGGGATGTGCGAAACAGATTGAGCACCATCAACTAAAACACGTACACCTTTGGCATGCGCAATTTTAATGACTTCAGCAACAGGTGTAACTGTTCCCAAAGCATTCGAAACTTGAGTAATCGACAGCAGTTTAGTGCGCTCATTAATCAGTTTTGGCAACTCTTCTAAAATAATCTGGCCCGTGTCATCCACAGGAATGACTCTTAATTTTGCTCCAGTTTTTTTAGTGAGTTGATACCAAGGCACAATATTGGCATGGTGTTCCAAGTGAGAAACAATAATTTCATCACCCTCACCAATATTTTGCTCACCCCATGTTTTTGCAATCAGGTTAATGCCTTCGGTTGTTCCTCGAACAAAGATAATTTCTTTAGAAGAGGGTGCACCAATAAATCGGGCAACTACATTTCTTGCATGTTCATAGGCATCGGTTGCACGAGCCGCTAACTCATGGGCAGCACGGTGAATATTTGAATTTTCATGCTGATAAAAATAAGCAATCCGATCAATCACGCGCTGCGGTTTTTGTGTAGTGGCAGCATTATCCAACCAAACCAGAGGTCGGCCATTGACGCGTTCCTGTAAAATTGGGAAGTCGCGACGTATAGCATGTACATCGAGTGGTTGAGCACTACTTGCTACAAAAGTGGGTTGCGATGGTTGATAGTGACTATAACTTTGTCCATTTTGAGGCAAGTCTAAAAAATAAAAAGCAGAGCTTACCGAACTTTGGGGAGGCGTGTTTGTTGCAAAACGATCTTCCGTCAGCAATGATTTCAGCTGGTCACCATGTGGCAATTGAAAAGACTGTGCAACCGAATAATTATCTTCAACACCTTTAACAGACGGTTCTGCTGCATTGGGAGCAGAAAAATCATTTAAAAAATAATAAGGTGATTCACCTGCACCAGTGGGTAAGTTTGGTTCAATGCGTGGCACATTGGGTTCACTATGAGCAGCTTGTGGCAAATGTGGCTCAAATGGTGGGCGTGGCAAATTAGCTCCACCAACCACAGGCGCAGACGCTACAATTCGACGTTCAGGGTAGTCTGGCAAATTTGGAATATGCTCAGGATATTCCGGATTAAGACTTTTCTGAAAGGCGATATTGGGCGCACGACCACTGAGTGCAGAAAATGGTTCACCAGGTTGTGGTGGGTGCGGTGGCGCTCCGACAGGTAAGTCCAAGTTAAGGCCCGATGGAGAAGCTGAACTGCTTGAGCTTGGTAATGCTGAAAAAAAGTCATTAGCAAGTCGAGCAATGGTGGACTCATCAGGGAAGTTGGCTGGTGGATTAACACCAGTCACTTCAGGCCCCGTTGGACTACCTTGCAGATTATTTGTAGTTAACTGGGTAGTCATGATATTTGTCCACCTCCACATCATCTAATACTGCCAACGCATCATCAGTGAGTACTGCAAGTGAGCAATATAACGAGATTAGATACGACGCAATCGCATTACGGTTGATTCCCATAAAGCGTACTGAAAGCCCCGGTGATTGTTCACCAGCAAGACCTGGTTGGAACAAACCAACAATCCCTTGGCGCTTTTCACCAACACGAAGCAGCAAGATTTTAGTTTTGCCATCTTCTACAGGAATTTTATTTGATGGAATGAGTGGAATACCGCGCCATGTAATGAATTGCGAACCGAACAGACTAACTGTTGGAGGCGGTACACCACGGCGTGTACATTCACGTCCAAATGCTGCAATTGCATCAGGATGCGCTAGGAAAAATCCCGGTTCTTTCCAGACTTTACGTAGCAAATCATCAAGATCATCTGGAGTAGGTGGGCCATTTAAAGTCGAAATACGTTGGTCATCTGTCACACTAGCCAATAAACCGTATTCAGGGTTATTGATAAGCTCACTTTCTTGACGTTCTTTAATGGTTTCAATTGTTAAACGGAGCTGTTCTTTAATTTGGTCGTGTGGGCTGCTGTAAAGGTCAGCAACACGTGTATGTACATCTAAAACAGTAGATACACCATTTAAAAAGTATTCGCGTGGCTCTGGGTCATAATCGACAAAAGTTTGCGGTAAAGTTGCTTCATCACGCTGTGTGCAAGCGACCTGAATATCATCGGTATTATTTACACGGTTTAAGCGGTAGATACCTGCTTCAACAGGAAGCCATTGAAGTAAGTGAGTCAGCCATCTGGGAGTAATTGTAGAAAGTTGGGGAGCAGTTTTGGTTGCATTGGCCAGTTGACGGGCTGCGTGGTCCCCCAGCGCAAGTTGGGCTTTGTCAGTATTTTTCGCCATGAATCATTTTTCCTTATTACAGTGGCTTGGTTATAAAATGTTAAATTATTAAATTATCGTGTTAACAGATTAGAATTAAATATTCGATTTTCAAAATATGAATAAGGTATAAATAAATGAATACAGGTCACTTATTATTAATAAGCATATATTTATGAAAATTTAATATAAATAAGTAATAAACTGATTTATATATACCAAATTCATGTTTTTAATATATTGGTTAAAACTCTTATATATAAAATTATGAATACGATTTATTTAAATTCTGGATTTTTTTGATAAGACTCCAGTGGTGACTGTAAAATCTGGCTTCCTGCGGGAATACTATGTGTAAGCCAGACATTTCCTCCAATAATGGACCCTCGACCAATCGTAATACGACCTAAAATAGTAGCACCTGCATAGATCACCACGTCATCTTCAACAATTGGATGGCGTGTATAGTCTTTTTTCAAACCACCATCATCATTCGTTTCAAATCGTTTCGCTCCAAGGGTCACTGCCTGATAAATACGAACACGCTCTCCAATAACGCTAGTTTCACCAATCACCACACCCGTACCATGATCGATGAAAAATCCTTTACCGATTTTTGCACCCGGATGAATATCAATACCAGTTGCAGAATGCGCCAACTCGGAAATAATGCGCGACAATAAAGGCACTTGGGCATACAGTTGATGCGCTATTCGATGATGAATAATCGCAAATATGCCCGGATAGCAAAGTAATACCTCATCCACACTATGCGCCGCCGGATCGCCTTCATAAGCAGCACGCACATCGCCGTCTAAAAGACGTCGTATAGAGGGTAAGGTGTTGGCAAAATCCTGCACAATATTTTGAGCAAGTTCTTCTGGCTGTTGGACTGCGTTCGAATGACTCAAATGACGTTTTGCTTCATAATTTAAAGCCAGTTGTACTTGAGCATGTAAGGCTGTGAGTACCCGATTTAAAGTATAGGCAATATAAGAATCTTCAGTTTCTTGACGTAAGTCAGCAGGGCCTAAACGCATTGGGAATAAAATTCCACATAGGTCATCTAAAATAGCTTTTAACGCTTCTTTAGATGGAAGTTCACGGCCCCCAAATTCTTTGGTCCTGTGTTGCTGCTGACGCCAGTCATGCCTTGCTTGTTGTAAACCTTGTACAACCGCATTAATGTTCCATTGAGTCACAAGCTTTCCTTGATTCACTGAAAATTGATTAAAATATTAGTCTTGTTGCCAAGGAAGTTGATGGATGCGCCAGCCATTTTTCTGATTACGCTGTTGCTGATCATTTAGATCGCCTTCGAAGCCTTCAAGAACGTTATAAATGTGCTCAAAACCAGCATTAAATGCGGCCTCGGCAGCTTGTGCTGAACGGTTGCCACTACGGCATAACAAAAGAATGGTTTTGTCTTTGCCAACTTTTGTTTCGAGTTCTTTTAAAAAGCGTGGATTACGGTTAAACGATGTGCCTGTTGCCCAAGCGACATGAACACTTTCAGGAACATAACCTACAAATTTACGTTCTTCATTGGTACGCACATCAACTAAAACAGCTTCGCCTTGCTGTACGAGCTGCCATGCATCAGTAGGTGATAAACTGCCACTAAAATTAAGTTCATGGTCTTGTGCGTATTGCTGTGCTTTACTAAGAATAGTGTCTTTTGACAAAGATGTATTAGAACTCGAAGAGATAAAACCAGATGGGTTTTCTGTATTTAATTTGGCATTCATTTAAATAATTCCTTATCTTCGATTCAGATTGTTATTGTTCAATTTACGCGTTTTTAAATATAAGCAAAAATAAGTAATATCTATTTATATATATTTTTTTAATAAATAAGCAAGCTAAATATTTTATATAAAACAGTATTAATTAATCTTATAAAGTTTTTCTAATAATATGTTTAATATATTTTAACGTTTGGTAAAAACCATATGGATTATAATAATCCATATGGTTTTAAACATTAAGCAAATCCACCATTTACTCGAATGACTTGTGAATTTACCCACCGTCCATCTGGGCCAGCTAGCATGGCAACTACACTGGCAATTTCTTCAGGTGTTCCGATTCTTTCCAAGGGAGCGAGTTTTGCAATTGCTGCCACTTGCTCATCACTTTTTCCATTATAAAAAAGGTCTGTTCCTGTCGGGCCAGGCGCAACAGCATTTACAGTAATATTTCGGCCGCGTAACTCATTTGCTAATACATGTACTAAGCCTTCTACACCCGCTTTCGAGGCAATATAGGGACCATATAAAGGAAAAGATTTGGCAATTACACTCGTTGAAAGCGTAATAATTCGGCCACCATCTGGAACTGTTTCGGCCGCATGCGCCAAAATTAAAAACGCGCCACGTAAATTGGTATGAATTACTTTATCGAAATCTGGCAGACCTTCAGGTGTAATTTTTGCCATAGGCATAATGCCTGCGCTATGAACCACAACTTCTAATTGACCGTTAATGGCTTTTGTTTCTTGAAACAAACGACTCACCTCATGTTCATTTGCAACGTCTGCTTGAATAGCAGAGGCTTGACCACCTTGCTCAATAATATGATCTACAGTTGCTTGGGCATGCACCTTATTGCCCGCATAGTTAACAATGACATAAAAACCATCTTGAGCTAAGCGTTCAGCAATAGCACGACCAATACCGCGTGATGCACCAGTAACAAGAGCTGTCTTTTTTGAAATATTCATTTTTAGATTGCCTGTTTGAGTAGGTATGGCTTATTTTAATAATATAGAAATATGGGATAAATCTTCATAATTGGATAAGATAATTCCATATTTATTAATAATAGATAGGGTTAAAAGCGAGCACCATGGATAAATTTGATACCTTGCAACTTTTTACCCGCATAGTAGAGCTGGGTAGTTTTAGTCAGGCAGCCGATCAGCTAAATATCCCACGCGCTACAGCAAGTAATGCCATTAAAGAGTTAGAGAATAATTTACAGTGTCGTTTGCTAGAGCGGACGACTCGGCATGTAAGGCCATCACTAGATGGACAGGCATTTTATGAACGCTGCACACAAATATTATCGGAACTTGATGATGCCGAATCGT
Organism: Acinetobacter nosocomialis; assembly: GCA_025736915.1. GTDB lineage: Bacteria > Pseudomonadota > Gammaproteobacteria > Pseudomonadales > Moraxellaceae > Acinetobacter > Acinetobacter nosocomialis_A. Next base: position 3,561,835 of record CP107049.1, read on the forward strand.
CTTTACGTAATGTAATTGCACAGCCCCGTGGGTTACTACGTGTTGATTTATCAGGCGCACATGCAACTAAAATTGTTTTACCCAATATCGACCAATTTCACGAGTTATATCCCGACATTGAACTTGTAATTAGTACGGGTGATCGTTTGGTTGATCTGATTCGGGAAGGGATAGACTGTGTGGTGAGAGCAGGACGTTTGGATGATTCCACTTTAATTGCTAGGCATTTGGTCGATATGCCACAAGTCATTTGTGCAAGTCCTGACTATTTAAATAAACATGGAACACCACAGCAACCAGAGGATTTGTTATCACATTCTTGTGTCAATTTTTTCTCGACATCAGGCGGGCGAAATTATCCATTTGAATTAATGGTGAATGGCAAGAAACAAGATTATTTTTTGAAAAGCTGGATCGCGGTAAATGATGCTGAAAACTATGTATTATCTGCTTTACGTGGGGCAGGTTTAATTCAGGTTCCGCTCTACCATGTGGCGAATGAGTTAAAAGACGGGCAGTTGGTTGAGGTTTTATCGGAATGGCAAATCCCGAAGATGTCAGTTTCTGCTTTATATCCACAGCACAGGCAGCTCTCGCCACGCGTACGAGTTTTTGTCGCTTGGCTGAGTGAGTTATATACGGGTTATTTTGCCAACTTTGAATACCCGCAAAAATGAAATATCTTGCGGGTAAGTCAAAAACTGAATGATTTTTTTAAGACTGATTCTGCAATTTATCTTGAGTCTTGGTCTCAAAATCGCTGGCATCATGGCGTTCATGCAACTGGGTAGCTAAATCACCAAAAGTACGGTTGACCATACGACCACGTTGAACCGCAGGGCGCGCTAAAATCGCATCTGCCCAGCGCTGAACATTTTTATATTGAGCGACTCCTAAAAACTCTGCGCCGTTATACACCCAGTTTTTAACAAGACCGCCATACCAAGGGAACGCCGCAATATCAGCGATGCTATATTCGGAACCAGCCAAATATTCATGCTTTGCTAGATGCTGATCTAATACATCAAGTAAACGTTTCGTTTCCAAGGCAAAGCGGTTTACTGCATATTCAATTTTAACAGGTGCATAAGCATAAAAATGCCCAAAACCACCACCTAGGTAAGGTGCGCTGCCCATTTGCCAAAATAACCAATTGAGACATTCAGTACGTGCAGCAATATCAGTTGGAATGAAAGCTTTAAACTTTTCAGCTAAATAAAGCAAAATTGAGCCTGACTCGAAAACTCGTAGAGGAGGATTTTGGCTATGGTCAACCAATGCTGGAATTTTAGAGTTTGGATTAATTTCTACAAAGCCACTGCCAAATTGCTGACCTTCACCAATTTTAATCAGCCATGCATCATATTCCGCATCTTGATGACCTAATGCTAAAAGCTCTTCTAGCAAAATAGTGACTTTTTGACCATTAGGCGTTGCTAAAGAATAGAGCTGGAGCGGATGTTTCCCTACTGGAAGTGTATGCTCGTAACGCGCACCTGAGGTAGGTTGGTTTAAATCGGTTTTTTCTCCAGTCCATTGCCAAACTTGTGGAGGAATATAGTTTGAATCACTCATTTTTTATCTCGTGTTTGGTGTAAATATAAGGATTTATTTATGTCGTAAGGCAAGCCATTTTTGTACGGTCGGTCGTTGCCATTGCTGTAATGCATAGTTTTTTAAACGTTCTGGTACAGCATCACCATTTTGAATAAGGCGTTGCAGCATCAGGGCAAGTTCAGCATCTACAATGCTCCATGAACCAAAAAGAAATTCGGCATCAGACGCAAGAAGTTTTTCTGCAACAAAGAAAAGTTTCTCCGCTGCTTTTAGACCTTCTTCTGAAAGTGGAGTGGAGGTGGGCTGAATAAAAATAACATCGGTTGGACGCTCAGTTCTTAGTGCCACTAAGTCAGATCGGAGCCATGCCTGAATTTGTCTTGCTCTTGCACGTGCTTGAATATCTTTTGGATAAATAGATGTGTTTGGATAAAGCTCTTCAAGATATTCCAAAATGGCGGAGGATTCTGATAAGGCAAAATCGTTATGCTCAAGTACAGGCACTTTGGCAGTTAATGACTTTGCTACATAATATTTTTCAAACTGGCCTTGCTGGCCTAAGTTAATGGTCGCAATTTCAAATGGAATTTGTTTTTCATGTAGCCCTACAAAAACTGTAAACGCATAGGGGCTTAGAAATTGTGAATCTGTGTACAGCTTAAAATCTTCATTATTCATTGTTATTGTCCATGTCATAAAACAATCGGATCTAGTCTAAGTGAGCTGATCCAAGATTGGGTAGCTTTTTTGTGGAAAAGCTTTATCGGTTTTTGAATTAAGCCATTTCAGTATTCAACGTTAGGGCTTAATATGCTGAAAATGCTGACGAACAATGTTCAGCCATGCCTGTACCGCTGGTGAGACAGGAAGATTCTTTTTCCAAGCCATGACTAAGTGCCACTGAATATTGGGTTTTTCAAGCGGTACCGCTGCAAATAAACTAGGGTCAAGCATGTCGGTATAATATTGAGGAAGAAGCGCGATTCCCATGCGTTGTAACACCATATCTGCCAAAAGGTGCCATTGGCTGGTACGGCAAGCAATGGTCGGGTAGAAACCATGCTGCTTACAGGCATCGAGAATAATACTGTTTAAAGAGAAATTTTCTGGAAACATCAAAAATGATTGGTGTTGTAGCTCTTCTAAATTTATTTTTTTGCGTGTTGCCCAACTCGCATCACGACGTAAAAGGACCATTAAAGGGTAGTTACATAGCTCAATGCTATTGAAAATTTGCGTATCAAAAGGCTGCAATAAAACGCCAACGTCTAACTCATTGTTAAGCAAAGCTTGCTCAATACCGCGTGAACCAACCTCCATAAAAGCCAATTCAATATCTGGTAATTGCTGATGATAATCAAACAGGGCAGTCGTTAAGAGCTGCGAGCCTAAAGGCGGAACGCCAAGTTTTAAAGTCCCTGTTTTTAATTGTTGATAATTTTCTATCTCAAGAAAAATGTTTTGTTCTGCCTGAAGAAGCTCGACCGCGTGTTGATAAATACGCTCTCCAATTTCAGTTAATTCAATTTGTCTTTTTCGTCCATGATCGGGTTTAACTAAAAGTTGGACTTGAAGCTGTTCTTCAAGCTGCTGTAATATTTTACTAATAGTGGGCTGAGTCAGATATAACTCTTCAGCAGTACGTGTAAAGCTTTTAGTTTTGACCAGCGTAACGAAGCACTGAAGTGATTTTAGAGAAAGCATAATAAAGAATAAATTATTCCATTTTGGAATAATATTAACATGAATAATTCATATTTAGCAGCTTCAACCAAGATAGCATAATGGTGTAGTTAACCATTTAATTTCGCAAAATGAGTACTGAATCTGCTTCTGGCACACCCACACAACCTTCACTTTTAGTTTTAGTTAAACAAATTTTGATTTTGGCTGGATTTTGGTGGGTCGGATATCTCTTACATCAAAAACTTGGCGTACCTGTCTCGGCAGGCATTTTAGGTATGTTTTTATTGCTTTTATGCCTGTTCTTTAAAGTGATCAAAATGGATCAGGTGGCAATGGGAGCAACCGTTGTTTTAGGTGAGCTATTGCTGTTTTTTGTGCCCGTTGTGGTTGCTGTAGTGCAGTATAAAACCTTGTTTATGACTGAAGGATGGCAAATAGTCTTGAGCATTGCGGTTGGGACCATTTCGGTCATGCTCAGTACGTGCCTGACGATTCACTATTACAATCGTTTGAAAGCTTATTTACAGGCTCGAAAACGTCTTCAACATAAGCATATCTAAAGAGCAAAAGACATGAATATTTGGTCAATTCTTTGTCTGATCTGGACTTTGGTCGCCTATGTTGTGGCAAAGCGAATCTATCAGAAAAATCCAAAACTTTGGTTATCACCCGCGATTAGCGTGCCTGTACTCACCATCATTTTGATGACGATTTTTGGAATTTCATATCAAACTTATGCAGAAGATACGCAGTGGATTGTTAATTTATTAGGGCCTGCAACGGTTGCTTTCGCTGTACCGATTTATCGTTATCGGGAAACGATTCGAAAAAACCTTGGAGTCCTTTCAATTGCGATTATTGTGGGGATGAGTGTAGGGGTGATGTCAGCCTATGAGATGGCGCAGTGGTTTCACTTTAGCCCTGAAGTCACCAATAGTTTGATGGCTCGTTCTATTTCAACACCATTTGCCATGATTTTAGCGGAAGATATTCACGGTTCGGCAGCATTGGTTTCACTATTTACCGTTATTACTGGTTTGGTCGGTATGATTTGTGGGGATGCGATTTTAGCGATTACTAAAATCCGTTCTAATGTAGCAAATGGGGCAGCTTTCGGTAATGCAGCCCACGGTTTTGGTACAGTTAGAGCACAACAGCGTAATAGCGAAGAAGGTGTAATTGCCAGTTTGACCATGGTTATTGCTGGTATTTTAATGGTACTGATTGGACCATTTGCGATTCATCTATGGTTGCTGTTGTAGGCTTTGTCTAAGTCGGCTTGTCATGTTGTTGAATAATCTTTGATAGTTTTTTGATAGCTTGTTGCATCAGTTCAGGTTCAAAATCGCCTAAGCCAACAATTAACCCCGGACGTTGTTGTTCTTTTGAAAATGTCGGTGAAATTGCTTTAATGGCAATGCCTGCATCGACTGCCGAGCTTGCAACGTCAATATCATTAATATGATGAGCAAGCCATAACACCATATGCATGCCTTGATCGCCCGGCTGTAACCAAGCCAGTTCTTGAGGTATGTATTTTTCAATCAAGCCAATAATGTATTCACGGACTTCCGCATAGACATTTCGAGTCCGTCGGATATGCCGCTCTAAATAGCCTTCTTGAATAAAAGCAGCCAAAACATGTTGGTCGGCAGCCGGTGGGTGTCGATCAATTAACACTCTGAGCCCACAAAAAGGTGCCACCAATTCTTTAGGCAATACTGCATAGCCAAGTCTAAGTGATGGAAATAAGACCTTACTGAAAGTCCCAAGATAAATGACTTGGTCGGGCGCCATACCTTGTAAAGATGGGAAGGGCTGTCCGTTATAACGGAGTTCACTGTCATAGTCATCTTCAATGATCCATGCATTTTGCTGTTTTGCCCAAGCCAATAAAGCCGTACGTCTTGCTAGACTCATCGGCATGCCAAGCGGATATTGGTGAGATGGTGTCACAAACGCAGCACGTGCATGTTTAGAAAGCTTAATTCCAGTTTCAACCTGAATGCCTTCTTCATCGACAGGAATACGTACCATCCGAATGTTTTGTACAGCATGCTCAAAAATGGCTGTTGTACCCCGATAAGCTGGATCTTCAACCCAAACTTCATCTTTTGCTTCAAATAAAATCTGGCTGCAAATATAAAGTGATTGCTGAATACCGGGAGTAATTACAATTTGTTCAGGTTCGCAGTGGACAGAGCGGGATCGACGGACATAGTCGGCTATAGCAACTCTGAGTGATAACACACCTTGGGGTTCGCCATAACCCGAAGGAGCACCTGCACCTCGTGATCTAAATTTATTACCAAATTTACGCCAGATGTCGCTCGGTTGAGTACGGGCAATGGGAACAGACACTGCAAAAGGGGCGTGAGGAAGTGGTTTAAACTCTTTAAGTACCTCGGCATAAGAACGTGCCGACTTCGTCAACAGGATTGAATTAGGTGTGGTTTCTTTTTGAGAATGTTGCGGCGTAGTTTTTTTAGTTAAAGCATGAGACACATAGGTGCCAGTTCTTGCTTGAGAGTCAAAAACACCTTCAGCTAAAAGCTGATCGTAAGCTTCGATAATCGTTCCGCGAGCGACCCCAAGTGTTTGAGCCAGTTCACGTGAAGAAGGCAACGGATCGCCAGGTTGTAAATCACCACTTTGTACAGCTTCACGCAAAGCTTGGGTCAGTTGAGCACTTATCTTTCCTTTGCTTTTATTAATCTTTGCAATCGACGGAAGTTCAACAACTTTTGCCATTCTTGCCATAATTCTGGTCTACTTAAAAAAACACAAAGTGGTTCTTTTTAATAAACCACAGAAACCAGAAAATTTACAACACAAAATATAAATAACCCTGATATTTACAGTGAGGTTTTAGCCATGTATATCCCCGATGATTATGCAGAAAACCGTTTGGATGTATTGCATTCTCTTATTACCGAATATCCATTTGGTGTGCTTTTTACGCATGGAAGTAGTGGCTTAGATGCAAACCATCTTCCATTCGAATTACAGGCAAATGAAGGGGAATTGGGTGTACTACGTGCGCATGTGTCTAGAGTTAATCCTGTCTGGCAGGACATTAAAAGTGGAGATGAGGTGTTGGTCGTTTTTCAAGCAGGCGATGCTTATATTTCACCAAACTGGTACCCATCCAAACATGAACAGCACAGACAAGTACCGACATGGAACTATAGGGTTGTGCATGCTTATGGCAAAGTAACCATTCGAGATGATGAACGTTACGTCCGTGGTGTTGTGGCTCGTTTAACTCGTACCCATGAAGCATCTCAACCTGAACCATGGAAAATGTCCGATGCACCAAAAGACTATCTTGAACCGATGTTAAAGGCGATTGTGGGTATTGAGATTGAAATTACCAAGTTACGAGGTAAATCAAAGCTTGGGCAAAACAAAGAACGTCGAGATATTTTGGGCGCGGCAGATGGCCTATCGAAAGCTGGTCATCAAACCATAGCAGACGCTATGTATAGTGTCGCTGAGTTAAATAAATAATTTTGAAAATATAAAAGCTTAATATCAATTGAGGAGACAAAGATGTCTTTTACTACAGCTGTTGAGTTGGTAGGTGAACACGTTATTCTAAAGCCTTTAAACTTAACTCAAGTTGGATCACTAGCAGAGGCTGTTTGTGATGGGGAGCTCTATAATCTTTGGTATACCCGTGTGCCAAGACCTGAACAAATGGCTGCTGAAATTGAAAGACGTCTCGGTTTACAAAGTTCTGGTTCTATGTTGCCTTTTTATATTGAAGACAGAAAAACAGGACGAGCGTTAGGCATGACGACTTTAATGCATATTGAAGAAGCACATCGCCGTGTAGAAATTGGTTCGACGTGGTACCGCAAGTCTGCACAGCGTTCGCCTGTAAATACTGAGTGTAAAAAACTACTGTTGGCCCATGCATTTGAGACTTTAAACTGCATTGCGGTTGAGTTACGCACATCTTCTTTAAATGTTCAAAGTCAAACTGCAATTCTGCGTTTGGGAGCAAAGCTTGATGGTGTGCTGAGGAGCCATCAAATTGTGAAAGATGATATTTTGCGAGACACTCACGTTTACAGCATTTTGAAACATGAGTGGCCTGCGGTTCGCCAAAACTTGGAATGGATGTTGAATAAACCGCGATAGAAAAGATATGGATTAGGCCTTGATTTTAAGAGGCCGTATCTCTTTATGAAATGGTCTCAACTCTTTGTTGAATAGTTTTGATAACCTGATCTAATGCGCTTTGAATTGTAGTGTTCCATTCAAAAGAGCAGTTGATTCTCAAATAATGCTGCTGTGCGGGTAAAACACTAAAAAGAGGACTTGGCGCAACGCCAATGTCTTGCTGAATCAACTCTTCATAAACTTGCATACTGTCTAGCGTACTAGGAAGTTTGACCCATAGAAAATAGCCACTTGGGTAATAATACACTTCGCAAGAGCTCGGTAAATGCTGCTTTAAGTAGTGATAAAACTGTTTTTTATAACGCTCAAGTGAAAGTCTAAGTGTACGCAAGTGCTTTTCATAATGATGATGAGATAAAAACTCAACCAATGCATTTTGAATGAGTGCATTTACTGAAATAGTACTCATAAGCTGTAAATGTTGAATATGGTCTGAAAACTTACCCGCATAGACCCAACCAACCCGAAAACCAGCACCTAATGTTTTAGAAAAAGACGAGCAGTGAAGCACCAGATTTTGTTGGTCAAAATACTTCATTGAAAGTGGTTTTTGGCCGCCATAAAAAAGCTCTTCATAGACATCATCTTCAATCAAATAAATTTGGTGTTCATGAAGCAATTTGGCAATTTTATATTTAATGTCATCACTAACAGTAAAACCAATCGGGTTGTGGCTATTTAACATGAGCCAACACACCTTGATAGGATAGGTTTGAATGACTTGTTCAAAAGCTTCTAGGTCAAAACCATGCTGAGGATGTTCAGGAATGGTAATCACTTTAAGCCCTAAGCGCTCTGCAGCTTGCCAAGCCCCGTAAAATACGGTTTGTTGCAATAGAATATAGTCGCCTGGTTTAGCGACTGCTTGTAATGAAAGATTAAGCGCGTCCAAACCTCCTGATGTAATGACAATGTCATCTGGATCAGTTTGTATCCCTTGCATACAATAGCGCTGAGCAATCAGTTTCCTTAACGCTAAATTACCGGGAGGTAGACTTGCTGTTTGATCATAGCTTTGTCTTTGACGCGCAAGTTGCCCCATAATTTGAATAAGTTTGGGGGCAGCTAAAAGCTGACTATCTGGAAAAGCTGAACCAAAAGGTACAACAGATTCATGTTGAATCGATTTAAGATATTTAAAAACTAATGAGTTAATTTCGATTTTAGAATTTAATGAAACAACTGAATATTGCTCGAGTGGCTTTAGTGCAATTTGCTCTGCAACAAAATATCCAGATTTTTCTTTTGAATAAATCAGACCTTGTGATTCAAGTTCTTGGTAAGCATTCATTACCGTCATTAAACTAAAACCAGAGCGTTGCACCTGATCTCTTAAAGAAGGTAACTTCTCGTGTGCATTTAAAGTGCCGCTCTCAATGAGTTGGCGAATGCTATGGGCAAGTTGTTCTGATTTATACATGTATGAGCTGCACGAAATAAAAAAAGATGCACTGAATTAATAATAAATGCCGTTTGTAGAATCTACAAACGGCATTTGCTTATAAAAATAAGTTTACTTTAGGTAAGGGGCTGCATAAATCAATATCACTTTAAACAAACCAGCAATAACAGCTAATGCTAAAAAACCACCTAGCCATAGCAAAATAAACCATTGGGTTTGAGACAGTTTAGAAGATAAATTTTTCATAAAACCCTCCTAACTTTAATGATAGCCTTCATCACCTACACGTACTTTGTCACGGAATACCCAGTAAGACACAATAGTGTAAGCAATAATGATTGGAATCAGAATGAGCGCACCGACTAAAGCAAACAGTTGGCTTGAATGTGGAGCTGCGGCTTGCCAGATGGTGACTGATGGCGGAATAATATAAGGCCATAAACTAATCACAAAACCTGTAAATGCAAGGAAAACGAGGGCTAGCGTATATATAAATGGTTTAAGGTCATGTTGCTGCTTTTTACACGCTGATAAAATCAGACCAACAAACAATAAAACCAAAATAGGTACAGGACTAAAATAGAACAGATTCGGTAAAGAGAACCAGCGATCTGCGATTTCAGGATGAGTCAACGGAGTATATAAACTCACTCCACCAAAAATAATAAGCAGTGCAATAATAAGTTTTGGCATAAGCTCATACATACGTTGCTGCAAACCTTTTTCGGTTTTTAAAATAAGCCATCCACATCCTAAAGTGGCATACATGGCAACTACACCAATACCAGTAAAGAAGGTAAATGGTGTCAACCAATCAAGTGATCCGCCAGAAAAAATACCATTGGTGGTTTTAATGCCTTGAATATAGGCACCCAAGATGATGCCTTGAAGGAAGCTAGTTAACACTGAACCCCAAATAAAAGCTAAGTCCCAAAGGTATTTGGTGCGATGAGCTTTAAAGCGGAATTCAAATGCGACTCCACGGAAAATTAAGGCAATTACCATAAAAATAATAGGTAAATACAGTGCCGATAAAACCGTTGAGTAAACTAGTGGAAATGCAGCATAGAGACCAGCTCCACCGAGTACCATCCATGTTTCGTTGCCATCCCAGACAGGGGCTACGGTATTCATCATCACGTCACGTTCTTGGCTGTTCTTAATGAAAGGGAACATGATCCCGATTCCTAAGTCAAAGCCATCCATGACCACATAAATCATGACACCTAAACCGATAATACCGACCCATATTAAAGAAAGATCAATCATGACGGTTCTCCCCAGAATTTTGTTTACTGTCAATGTTTTCATCGACAGCACTGAGTGGGCGCATTGGTGTTTTAAAGTGTCCAACACCGCCTGCTTCCATATTTGGCGTATCGATAAATACAGGGCCCTTATTAATCAATTTTAAGGTGTAGTAGATACCACTACCAAAAACGATGGTATATACCACTACAAAAATAAAGAGGCTAAGGCCGACTTGTTCTGCCGACACAGTATGAGATAAACCATCTTTAGTTCGTAGGATGCCATATACCACCCATGGTTGACGGCCGACTTCAGTAGTCACCCAACCTGCAAGCATGGCGATATAACCAGATGGCCCCATCACTAAAGCAAACTTATGGAACCATGAAGTTTCATAGAGTTTTCCACGCTTACGTAGCCAAAGGGCTATTAAAGACAGCGTGACCATGAGTACGCCAAGCCCGACCATGACACGGAAGCTCCAGAAAATAATGGTTGAGTTTGGACGATCTTCAGGTGCGAAATCTTTTAAACCAGTGACTTGACCATCTAAACTGTGAGTCAAAATTAAGCTACCCAAATATGGAACTCCCACTTCAAAGTGGTTACGTTCTTCTTTCATATCTGGAATAGCAAATAACAGTAATGGCATAGGCTCATTGTGGTTGGTTTCCCAGTGACCTTCCATTGCGGCAAGTTTGGCTGGTTGATGTTCACGGGTGTTTAAACCATGGTTATCACCAATCACCACTTGTAAACATGAAGTCACAAGTACCATCCATAAACCCATCGAGAATGATTTTTTCACCAATTCATCACGACGGCCTTTTACCAAATGCCAAGCAGATGTTCCCACCACCAATAAAGATGAAACCAAGAAGGCAGCAGCACCCATATGGGCTAAGCGGTAAGGGAAGGATGGGTTAAAGACAATAGACAACCAGTCTTTTGGCACAATAATGCCATTTTCGATAGCAAAACCTTGCGGGGTTTGCATCCAGCTATTGGAAGATAAAATCCAGAACATGGAAATACATGTTCCGATGGCAACCATAAGTGTTGCGAAGAAATGGGCTCGAGGGCCAACACGACCCCAACCAAACAGCATAATACCCAAGAAACCTGCTTCTAAGAAGAAGGCACTTAAGACTTCATAGGTAAGTAAAGGTCCAGTAATACTTCCGGCGACGCGTGAAAATTCACTCCAGTTGGTACCAAACTGGTAGCTCATTACGACACCGGAAACAACTCCCATACCAAACGCAACGGCAAAGATCTTAATCCAGTATTTAAATAGATCTTTATAAATTGGGTTTTGCGTTCTTAACCATTTCCATTCTAAAACTGCTAAAAAACAGGCAAGACCGATGGAAGTGGCCGGAAAAATAATATGGAAGGATACTGTGAAAGCAAATTGTATTCGCGCTAATTCTAGAGCGGTTAGACCGAGGCTCATAAAACTTTCCCCCTGTGAACTAGCTGATGATGATTAAATGAGTTAAATACTTATTTTCAGGCAAAAAAGTACTCTGGCGATTAACCTTACTTCTGTGATAAATGTTCTTAGCAAGTAAAATGCCAACAGGGTAAAGCAACATAATTGCTTGATATTTCAATAGAATAGTGCGATTGATTGTTTTCAATCTGTTAATAAAGTTTATGCTTGATGTTGCATTTGTAAAAATGCATGTTGCATTGAAACATTGATGAAATATCTGGCGATATGCAATAGATCGTCTCATGAAAACTACCTACCTTAAGAAGTTTTCTTAATCATGCACTCGCTCTATTTGTATATGTAGATACAGAAATTTTTTATAAAACTATAACAGTTCAGTATGGTTTCAAGGGTGTGCTATAGTTTTTTTTCAATCATCTGTAGCTATATATTCATTCCTCCAAAGTTCACAATAAAAATGAACAGGATTTACCGCCAACCTAAACCAACCTTCAAGACTCAATGTGAACGCTGTTTTAGATTTTTTTAAGCACATGATTATGTTCTTCTTTTCTATTTCCATTGTTGTTTTGTGTAGGGTCCGGTTGCTGCGTGTTTCTTAAAGACCTAAGTGTAAGTGTAGCGCTTCTAAAATAGCTTGGATGTTAAAAAATGTTTATTACTTCTCAACTAAATGTTCTACATAAAATTATTAAAAATCAGTCTATTTCTACATTGGTATTAGATCAGTTAGAACAGACTTATGTGAACCTTGAAGCAACCTTACTTAGAGCGAAAGTACTCAGAGACTTTTCTAAAACTCAAACGGTTTATTTAATTCAGTCTCATATTGAGCCACAGCAAAGCAGTTTGGCTTATCTATTCTCACCATTTATTTTTGCTAACTTAAACAAGGCAGCTATTTATACAACACCTGCAACTGCGCCTGTGCTTTCTATTCTTAATAAATATTACCAAGCTGAAAATAAAGTACTCTTTAAAGTAGATGACGTTTTAGAAAGTCTAAAAATTTATATAGATTTGGAGCTTGCAGAGCTTAATGAGGTTGAGTTTATTTATTTAAGCTTAATCAAGGCACTGTGCCGAAGTGATCTCTCAACAGTTTTTCTAATTACGAGTTTAGACGTAGATGTCGAGCATTTAAAAGCACTGGAGCAATTTTTAAAGATCAAAATTTATTGGATTAAAACCACAAAAGATGATGACTTAAAAAACCTCAATGGCTTAGAAATGCGGAAATTATTATTCAAAAATAAAGATGAAACTTATGTCAAATTATGCGCGAAATTCGCTCAAATGAACGCAGCGTTGGTGGGTTTATGCGATACCTTTACTGCTGGTCAAATGACACATTTAATTGATGATATGTTTTATTCAGAGCATATTTTCGAAAAGCTATCTGTCTATTCAGAATATATACAAACACTTCTGCAAAGCCAGCAGAGCATTAGACAAAAAGAACTATCTTAGGGCTTGGGAGATGAGCTTTTTATCTTTGTGTTTAGGTTCTTATATAAAGAATGAATACAGTTATAAAAAAATAATCGTTTTCATGTGAAATAAATATTTTATGGTAAAAGCAAAGCAATATTGGTTTTACTTACATGACAAATTTAAATTTTGAGCATCATCTCGGTTCCTTAACACATGCTGCACTTAGTCAGGCCTCAATTATTTCTCGCGTGTGGGGTGAAGGGCCTTCAGAACGTTATGATGAATTGGCAAAAAATTTTAGACCGACTTTTGCCCGTATTAAAGAAGGGGCTTTAATCCGTGAGCAGCAGCATATTTTGCCTTATGAACAACTTCAGTGGCTCAAAGATATTGGCTTTACGCGCTTACGACTTCCCAAAGTTCATGGTGGCTTTGATGCAACTATTCCTGAATTATTTGCATTACTCATTGAGCTTGCAGAAGCGGACTCAAACTTACCGCAAGCTTTGCGAGTGCATTTTGGTTTCACTGAAGATGTCTTGGTAAGTAAAGACAAAGCGTTTCAACAGCGTTGGCTTAGCCGAATTGCAAATGGGGAAACAGTAGGCAGTGCATGGTCTGAAGGCGGGAAAGAGTCAATTGATCAATTCGAAACACATTTATATCGAGATAGTGACGGTAAAATTCGCGTTAAAGGTAAAAAATATTACACCACAGGCAGTCTATATGCGGATTGGGTTGACGTTGGTGTAACAGATTTAAAGGGTGAATCTGGCTCGGTCGTTGTTCGCCGTGAAGATGAAGGCGTCGAAATTGTTGATGACTGGAATGGCTTTGGTCAGCAACTTACCGCGAGTGGTACAGCATATTTCCATGATGTATTAGTCGATGAAACTGAAATTTTACCTGATGATGACCGTTTTAAATATTCAGCGGCTTACTATCAACTGGTCCAACTGGCAATCATTACAGGTCTAGGACGTGCTGCAACCTATGATGTTTCTCAAGCTGTTGCTAAACGTACCCGAAACTATACGCATGCGAATGCTCAATTTGTAAAACAGGATCCGCAAATTTTACAAGTAGTGGGACAAATTCGTGGTGCAGCTTACACTGCAGGAGCGATTGTTGAAAAAGTCGCACAAAGCTTACAACGTGCTTACTTAGCTGCATTTCAAAATAATGAGCAGCTTGAAGAAGAGCAAAATGTGCTTGCCGAACTTGAAAGTGCGCAGTCTCAAACGGTCATTACCGATCTAATTTTAAATGCTTCTACGATTTTATTTGACGCTTTAGGTGCTTCTGCAACGGACAAAGATTTAGGCCTAGATCGATACTGGCGTAATGTACGAACTTTAGCTTCACATAACCCGAGAGTATTTAAAAATCGAATTATTGGTGATTTTAGTGTAAACGGCACATTACCACCTTATCAATGGCGTATTGGTGAAGTAGCTAAACAATAATTGATAATCATAGATATTAAGCTGCTATTTTTAGTGGCTTAATATTATTTTGATTGTTTAAATTAAATTATAAAAATCTATTAGAATAAAATCATATTTTGTTTGGGGTATATATTATAAAGAAAACATAAAAATTGCTTTAGTATAAAAATTAAATAAAATGCTGGCTGATATTTTATGACTAAGAAAATTAGTTTTAATGCTTTTGAAATGAATTGTATTGCTCACCAATCTCCTGGATTATGGCGACATCCTCAAGATCGATCTGTTGAATATAAAGATTTAGAATATTGGACAGATTTAGCACAAATTCTTGAGCGTGGTTTTTTTGACGGTATTTTTATTGCAGATGTGCTTGGTATTTATGACGTTTATCATCAAAGTGCTGAACATGCCTTAACAGGTGCAGTACAAGTTCCGGTCAATGATCCGCTACAGATTGTGCCAGCGATGGCCGCAGTCACAAAGCACTTGGGCTTTGGTGTCACAACTTCGATTTCTTTTGAACATCCTTATCCTTTTGCTAGACGTATTAGTACACTAGACCATTTAACCAAAGGGCGAGTTGGATGGAATATCGTGACGTCTTATTTGGAAAGTGGTTCGAAAAACTTAGGTCTAAAAACTCAGGTTAATCATGACAATCGTTATGATATTGCTGATGAATACTTAGAGGTCCTTTACAAACTTTGGGAAGGTTCTTGGGAAGAAGGTTCGGTAGTTCGTGACCGTGAAAGCGGTATCTTTGCTGACCATAAAAAAGTGCATCCAATTCAGCACGAGGGTAAATACTTTACTGTACCGGGCATCCATATTTGTGAGCCATCACCGCAGCGAACACCAGTACTCTACCAAGCAGGGGCATCTTCACGTGGGCAGAAGTTTGCCAGTCAAAATGCCGAGTGTGTATTTATTGCAGCGCCTTCTAAAATTGCCACTAAAAAAGTGGTGCAGGGCATTCGCCAAAAATTGGCTCAAGAAGGCCGCGATCCGTACTCTGTTAAAATTTATGCGCTTTTGTCGATTGTCACTGATGAAACCGATGCAAAAGCACAGGCTAAGTTTAAAGAATATCAAAGCTATGGAAGCTATGATGGCGCTTTAACCTTGCTGTCTGGCTGGTCGGGTGTTGATTTTTCACAATATCAACCCACTGACAAAGTTGAATATATTCAAACCAATGCCATTCAATCTTTATTAGATTCTTATGTAAATGCAGATCCAGAGCGTGTTTGGACCATTGAAGAAATTGCAAATTGGAACAGCTTAGGTGGGAATGGACCTGTGTTAGTGGGTTCGGCAGAAACAGTTTCAGATGCTCTACAGCAATGGGTTGAAGATACAGATGTCGATGGCTTTAACCTTGCCTATATTTTGGCGCATCAAACCTTTGCCGATGTGGTCGAATTTATTGTTCCAGAGTTGCAAAAACGAGGGGTATATCAAACCTCATATGCACAAGGAACATTAAGAGAAAAACTATTTGGTGCTGGGCCATATTTGCCTGAAAATCACCGAGGTGCAAAATATCGTAATCTAAAAGAGTTAAAACTTGCAGAGGCGAGTTAATATTTTGGAAAACCTTTAAATAAATAGCTGGTTAAATACCAGCTTTTATTTTGCCTTTTTATATCGGTTTTACTGCTGAGTTAATAATGAAAAGATAATTCTATAATTTAGATTAAAACATCAGATTAATTTGTTTTTGTATTATGTGAATAATCATTATTTTGTTCCTGTTATTAAAATTCAGGAATTATTAAGTGAGCACACAAGAACTCGATCATAACCATCGTTATGAAATTAAATCTCCCGATGATGTTTCACAATTAATTTCAAAATTTGCAGGGAAGGGTAAATCGAATAAAGTTATTTGGTTGGCACTGATTGGTGTGTTTATTGATGCCTATGATTTAACAACGCTGTCCTTTGGTATTGAGCAAGTTATCTCAGAGTTTTCTTTAAGCCCTGTGATGACTGGTGTGGTGGCTTCAGCAATTGTCTGCGGAACCATTGTGGGTAACCTGATTGGTGGTTGGCTGACAGATAAAATCGGCCGTTATCGGGTCTTCATGGCGGACATGGTGCTGTTTGTTATTGCTGCAATTGTCGCAGGCTTTGCACCGAATGTATGGGTTTTGATTTTAGCCAGATTTATTATGGGAATTAGTGTTGGTATTGATTTGCCTGTGGCAATGTCATACTTATCTGAGTTTTCCAAATTTAACGGTAGTAGCAACAAGGCAGCGCGTTTAGCCGCATGGTGCCCAATGTGGTATGCCGCTTCTTCGGTGTGTTTTGGTCTAGTTCTGGCGCTTTATTTTCTTTTACCCCCTGAGCATAGCAATTGGCTATGGCGAGCATCTTTAATTTTTGGAGCAGTGCCAGCGTTACTCATTATTTTTATTCGGGGTAAATATTTAACTGAATCACCAATCTGGCTTGCAAACCAAGGTGATTTAAAAGGCGCAGCTAAAGTTCTACAAGAATCCTATGCAATTCATGCAATCGCTACAGTTGAAAAAGTAGAAAGAACTGCTGAAAAGAAAAAGCGCGAGGGGTTTGCGGTTTTATTTAATAAAACCTATTTGCCAAGAACGATTGTGGCAATTGTGATTCACATTTCGGTGGCATTTCAGTACACGACCATTGCTTTCTTTTTACCTTCTATTTTAACGCGTTTCTTTCATACCGATGTCTTGACGACCATTACCACCACGCTTGGACTTAATTTACTATTTGCATTTACGGGTGGGTTGTTAGGGGTATTTGTTGCCAGCAGATTTAAATCTCGTCATGTATTGCTTACAGGCTTTTTACTCCAGTTTATTGCCCTGATTGCCTTGGCATTCATTGGTGAACCCGGTAATAGCTTTTTACTCTACACCGCAATTGGCATGCTCGGTTTGTGGCTTTTTGCTGAAGGTTTTGGGCCAGGTGCACAAATGATGGTTTATCCAACTATGGCTTATCCAGCTTCGATTCGTGGTGTTGGTGTTGGCTTTAACCGTGCGGTAACGGGCGTTGCTCAAGCAATTGCTTTGTTTGTTTTACCGATCTGGATGGCGGGATATAAAACCGACGTTTATCTGATTATTTCTATCTTTGCGTTTATTCCTTTAATTGTGATTGGACTACTGATTAAGTTTGAGCCTACCGCCCAAGATGTTGATGTTATTGATGAAGATAAAACAGAACTTCCTCTCAATAATTCACCAGTAATTGACTAGAGTGAAATAGATATCTAAATAAAAACAAAGGCCAACATCTGTTGGCCTTTGTTTTGGAGTTAGAAATAATAAGCAAAAATTACAAATGCTTTTTTATTCCATTTATCATTGCTTCCGCCAGCCGCAAGGCCTTCACTGTCTCCTAGATATGGATCGTGTTTACCCATCAGCAACTCCGCTTGTACTGTCAATTTTTGATAGTTAAAGGCAATGCCGGGAATAAAACGGGTGGAGTCTTTAAAGCCATCTTGCTCTTTTCGATAAGAACTATAATTTAGGTAAGGACGAACAGAGGTAATGGGGCCAAACTGCTGAGGAAATAAATAGCTCAGTTCGGCTGAATAAATCTGACCTTTGGTTGCCGAGTTAAATGAATAATCGAAACCGCCCAAAGTCAGATGATCTTTATATTGGGTGTCGGCATTATCAATGTCTTGATAACCAGCCAAAAGCTGTAAATTCCATTGATTATAATTGGTATTGCTAAAAACCGAATAAACTTGGCGATCGCCATCTTGCCCTGAACGCTTATTTTCAATGGTGGAATACCATGCGGAGGCGCCAAGTTGAGTAGAGAAATTTTCTTGGCCTAAGATATTCTTAAAGGTATGAGCACCGCGAACAACAATTGAGTTCTTTTCTTTGGTATTAGTGCCTTGCGGTACAGAGTCATCTGCATTGACAGGGTTGATACTAAAACGACTCGAGTCTTTGCTTTTACCTCTATAGGTGCCACCATCGGTAGGATAAAAGGCGAGTTGTGCTTCATTGGTTCCATCATTGAAATCATATTTCACCCCAAGGTTGTGTACATCTTCCCAACCAGCACTATTGGCAATGCCTAAATAATAAGTATTTCCCCAAAAGCGACCCAAGCCAAAAGGAACGGGGTTTAAGCCAGCAATAATTTTACTGTTGTCATTAATTTTATAACCCATCCATGCATCGGTAAGCCAGTTGGCATCGCCTAAACGTCCATAATACTCATAAACCCGATAATCTAAACGACCAATCCATTTTGGAGAGTTGTAATCTAACCATAATACTGCGTCATTAAAAGAAAATTTACTGGTAGTGGGATCAGAGTCAAAATCATAAACATATTTGGCTCGAACAGTACCGCTTACTTTAAGTTGACCTTCTTCAGCATTGCCAAAGGTAAGGGCTGCATGACTTGAGAGGCTGAATGTAAGCAAAGATGTTGTAATTAATGTTTTTGTCAAAATTTGAGAATGTTTAAACAAAAGAATTTTTCTCCTCTTAAAAATAAAAATTAAATTTGCCTCATGTATAAACCAGAAAAAGATTTGTCCAAATCTTAATATTTGCAGAAGATTCAAGATAAAAAGATAATAAAATCTGTACTTTATATAAAAGAATGAAAATTAATGAGATGCAAAACTCTGGATATAAAGACAAAAATAAAAATGATGAAATGAGTAGGATAAAATACTTAGAAGATGTGTGTCAGCCTTTTCACATCTTATCTTTTGTGAATATCGTTTTTAATTATTGATATATAAGTAATTTAATTTTACCGCTAATCTGTAAGTTTGCTTGAAATTTGCTTTTTACCAAAAGATAAAAACTTATGAAGAAAAGTTATTTATAAAAACCAGATAAGCAACTCATATTTTTTTATTTTTCATTATAAGGCCAGCTGCATACCATGAGCTTATATTATTGAAAGATCATGAAATTATGAGCACGAAGACCAAACCGTTGATTATCACGGCAATTGTTATAGTCGCAATTGTTGCATTTATCGTATGGCAAAATAAAAAAGACAATAATACAAGTGCTTCAGTTCGTGACAACAAACCTGTCGTGATTGCTTATCAAACTGGGGTTGACCCAAGCAAAGTTGCACAGGCGAATGGAGACTATGAAAAACATAGTCAACGTACTATTCAATGGAAAAAATTTGATGCGGGTTCAGATGTTGTCAATGCTCTGGCTTCAGGTGATGTCGTACTTGGTAATATTGGTTCAAGCCCACTTGCTGCCGCGGCAAGCCGTAATTTACCGATTGAGGTGTTCTTAATTACTTCAAAACTTGGTGCATCTGAAGCACTCGTGGTGAGTAATAAATCAGGCATTAAAACTCCTCAAGATTTAATTGGCAAAACTATTGCTGTACCGTTTGTTTCGACAACCCATTACAGCCTTTTGTCTGCACTTAAACATTGGAACATTCCAGAAGACAAAGTAAAAATTATTAACTTGCGTCCACCTGAAATTTCAGCTGCTTGGGAACGTGGTGATATTGATGCTGCCTATGTGTGGGAACCTGCTTTAAGTAAAGCCAAAGCATCTGGTACGGTTTTAACAGACTCAAAACAAGTGGGTGAATGGGGCGCTCCAACTTATGACTTATGGGTTGTGCGTAAAGATTTTGCAGAAAAAAATCCTGACTTTTTAAAAGCTTTTGTCCAAACCACACTTGAGCGACTCGAAAAATATAACCAAGACCCAGCCGCTTACGTTAAAGATGCTGATAACGTGCAAAAAATTGCGCAGCTCACAGGTTCTGATGCAAAAGATATCCCGCTTTTATTAAGTGGAAATATTTACCTTGACCATGCTCAGCAAAAACAAACGTTAGATGGTGAATTTGCGCAAAATATTTTTGATACAGCGAAGTTCTTAAAAGGTCAGGGTAAAGTCGATCAACTGAAAGCCGATTATAAAGGCAATGTGAATTCTTCATTTTTGCAGCCTTAAGGAGTTGTCATGAGTGTACTAGAAGCCAAACATATTCATCTGACTTTTCCTAAACAGCAAAAGCCAGTTTTACAAGACATTAACCTAACCATTGAAGAAGGTTCTTTAACCGTGATTTTAGGTGAGTCGGGTTGTGGCAAAACAACTTTGCTTAATATCTTGGCAGGGTTTCAAAAGCCAAGTTCTGGTGATGTGCTTGTAAATCATGAAGTCGTAACTGGACCAGATGTAACTCGTGCTGTTGTATTTCAAGATCACGCCTTACTTCCTTGGCTAAATGTTGCAGATAATGTTGGCTTCGCTTTGCAGTTAAAAGGTTTAAAGCGTGCAGAGATCGAAGCACAAGTAAACGCAATTTTAAAAATTGTGGGTTTAAGCCACGTTGAAAAAGCCAATATCTGGGAACTTTCGGGTGGTATGAAACAACGTGTTGGTATTGCCAGAGCTTTGATCAGTCACGCGCCGTTTATTTTATTAGATGAACCTTTTGCCGCATTAGATGCTTTTACACGTGAAAACATGCAGCAGTTAGTGCTCGATTTATGGATTCAACAAAATAAAAGCTTCTTTTTGATTACTCATGACATTGAAGAAGCATTATTACTCAGCAATCAGCTGGTACTAATGACAGCGCATCCAGGCAAAATTGTAGAAACTCTACACCTCGATTTTGCCCAACGGTACCGTCAGGGCGAGTCTATTCGTTCAATTAAATCGGATCCTCAATTTATTCAGCTCAGAGAACAGTTATTTGAAAGTTTAAGGGCACAAAAACAAAGCGGTAAGGAGGCGTTACCTACATGAACACTAAAGATAACGTCTATGAATATGACAAAGCAGAGCTTAAACCTGAGTTAAATGTGCAAACAGAAAATGCTTCATTTCTATCATCATTTTTTGAGAAGCATCGTACTTTGGCGGTCAGCATAATCAGTGTGGGAAGTGTAGTTGCACTCTGGTTCCTCATTACTGCTTTGCATGTTGTACCTGAACTATTTTTACCGAGTCCACAGGCAGTCTGGCAAAAATTTATATCGGTCAGCCAAGAAGGCTTTATGAAAGCAACTTTGTGGCAACATTTGGCAGCCAGCATTTCTCGTGTATTTTTAGCTTTGATTGCTGCCGTTGTGATTGGTGTTCCGCTGGGTTTGTGGATGGGGCTGAACAAATGGGTTCGTGCTGTTCTAGATCCTTTGGTTGAATTATTACGTCCAGTTCCACCGTTAGCTTATTTGCCATTACTTGTTATTTGGTTCGGTATTGGTGAAACCACAAAAGTACTTTTGATTTTCTTCTCGATTTTGGCGCCTGTCATTATTAGTAGTGCGCATGGTGTGTTAAGCCATCAGCTTAATCGTGAACGTGCGGCATTGTCATTAGGGGCAAGTCAGTCACAAGTCTTTTGGCATGTCATTTTACCAACCGCTTTGCCTCATATTATTACCGGTATTCGTATTGGTCTTGGGGTGGGCTGGTCAACATTAGTTGCAGCTGAGTTGGTTGCAGCGGACCGTGGTATTGGTTTTATGGTGCAATCGGCAGCACAGTTCTTAATTACCGATACGGTGATTCTGGGCATTATTGTGATTGCGATTGTCGCAGTTAGTTTTGAGCTGTTTTTACGTTGGTTACAAAAACAGTTTTCTCCTTGGTATGGTCAGCAGTTGTAGTAAAGAAGATGAATACAGTAGTAGCAAACTTAAATATAGAAGTGATCAAGCCTACCATTGGCGCAATTATTCACGATATTGATTTGAATGCGTTAAATGAACAGACAACGAAACAAATCCAGCAGGCTTTGCTTGATCATCAAGTCATTTTTTTTCGAAAGCAACAATTAGCTCCGCAAGCACAAGCAGACTTGGCCCGTAGTTTTGGTACGTTGCATGTGCACCCGATTTATCCTTCAATTGAAGATGTACCTGAGGTGATGGTACTCGACAGTTGGAAACAAGATTTGCGTGACAATGAACTTTGGCACACAGACGTGACTTTTAGTAAAACTCCACCTTTAGGTTGTGTGTTGCAAGCCATTAAAATTCCATCTGTAGGCGGTGACACGTTGTGGTCGAGTAATACAGCAGCTTTTAAAGGGCTTCCGCTTGAGTTACAGCAAAAATTGCGTGGCTTAACTGCAACACACGATATTCGTAAGTCTTTTCCACTTGAGCGTTTTGCCCATAACGAAGAAGAGCGTGAAAAGCTTTTACAAACCTTTAAGCGTAACCCGCCAGTAGTTCACCCAGTGGTACGTACTCATCCGGTTACAGGTGAGCCTTTGTTATTTGTAAGCGAGGGTTTTACCACACACATTAATGAGTTACCCGAGCAAGAAAGTGAGCAATTACTTAACTTCTTGTTTGAACATGCGACCCAAGAGCAATTTCATTTACGCTGGAAGTGGCAAGATGGTGATATCGCGATTTGGGATAACCGTTGCACACAACATAAAGCATTATTTGATTATGGTGATGCTCATCGCATCATGCACCGTGCAACCATTAACGGTGATGTGCCATTTTATAAAAATGAACAACAGCCAGAGTTAGCCGAAGTTTAATTCTTTGGTTTTCAGCCGTTTCAATTCCAACGCAGCGTTTTGAGTTGGAATTGAAACAGTAATTTATTTCTAGTGTGCTCCAAATCCTGACAATATGCCTGTGTAACTCTTTACAGGAGGTGAGGCCCAATCACCAACTTTGCTGGTTTTTAAATTTAACTGAACTAACATTTCAGCTTGTTTAACTGCTGCTGCAACGCCGTCAATAACAATCACTCCCAACTCGTTTTGTAGTTTTAGGCACAAATCACTCATACCTGCACAGCCCAAAACAATCGCATCGCTTTTATCTTCAGCGAGTGCTTTTTTGCATTCATCTCGTATGGTTCGATAAGCATCTGAGTCAGGAAGCTCCAACTCTTCAACTGCGATGTCACAAGCTCGAACATTTTTGCAAAATGGTGTAGCCCCATAGCGATGAGCCAGATGCCAACTCATATTCACTGTGCGTTGTAAGGTTGTAACTACACTAAATCCAGTACTAACATAACTTGCAGTTCGCATAGCTGCTTCGGCAATCCCAATCACAGGTGCTGAAGTCATTTCACGGGCAGCATAAAGCGCAGGGTCACCAAAACAGGCAATAACATAAGCATCTACGCCTAGAAGTTCACCTTGGCGGATTTCCTCTAGCACACCTACTGCACTTAGGGCTTCATCATAATAACTTTCAATCGTTGCAGGGCCCATTTGAGGACTCACTGCAATAATTTGAGTGCCAGAATTCGCGACTATCTTTGCTGATGTAGCAATTTTATTAGTCATGCTTTGAGTAGTATTGGGATTAATAATTTTAATTTTCATTGTACTTTTACCTTAGTCATTGCCGATTTAGCATGGGCAAGCGGTTGGTTAAGAAATCGGTAAATGACAAAACCGAATCCCATCCCAATAAACCATGTGAAATTAGCAAGTGCAGAGAGTTGTGGTAAAAGCACGCAGAGAATAGGAATTAATGAAGCTGGAATTAAGGCATAAAAGGCAGAGTGGTTATAACCATTTTTGTACCAATACAAACCTTTGGTATCTAAGGTATATAAATCATCTACTTCGATTTTCTGTTTTTTAACGAGGTAAAAATCGGCGAGCAATACACCAAAAAGTGGACCGATAAACGCGCCTAAAATATCAATGGTGTAATGGATCACTTGAGGATTATTAAACAAATTCCATGGGGTAATGAAAATCGAACCCACTGCTGCAATCATTCCACCCATGCGCCAGCTAATTTTGCTCGGTGAAACGTTGGAAAAATCAAAGGCAGGTGAAACAAAGTTAGCGACAATATTAATCCCGATGGTGGCAATCATTAAGGTCAAACTACCTAAAATGACTACAAATGTGTTATCCAGTTTACCGACCATCTCGACAGGGTCTGTAATGAGCTTGCCGTACACTGGAAGCGTTGCAGCAATACAAACCACAGTAAGTAAAGAAAAGCCTAAGAAATTGATCGGTAGGCCAAGAAAGTTGCCCATTTTAATCGCGTTAAAGCTTTTACCATAACGAGAGAAGTCACCGAAGTTCAGCATCGGCCCTGAAAAATATGAGACAACAAGCGCAATAGCACCAATCATGACAGGTACAACCGCAAAGCCGTCGTATTGAACACCGCTCAAGTTTAAATCAATATTCTGCCAGCCAGCTTTCCAGATCAGCCAGACTGCCATCGCAAACATTACGATGTAGACAGCTGGACCTGCCCAGTCAATGAACTTACGAATACTGTCCATGCCAGACCAGAAAACAATCGCTTGCAGTAGCCAAAGCAGCATGAAGCCAACCCATCCTAAATAGGAAAGCCCAAGAAAGCCGTAAGTTGAAACATCGGCATAGACCGACCATTCTGGAAAGAACTTTAAAATGACTAATAAGAAAGCACTTGATGCCAAATAGGTTTGAATGCCATACCATGCGACAGCAATAAGACCACGGATAACAGCAGGAATATTTGCACCAAGCACACCGAAAGTGGCACGACAAATAACAGGATAGGGCGTACCTGTTTGTTGGCTAGACTTGGCAATCAGGTTTGTAAAAAACTGAACTATGGCAATGCCGATGAGTAAAGAGAGAAGTACCTGCCAGCTATTGAGCCCAAGTGCAAAAAGGCTTCCGGCCATGACATAACCGCCGACACTATGAACATCAGACATCCAGAAAGCAAAAATATTATAAGCGCCCCATGTTTGCTTTTTTAAAGGAGCCAAGTCTTGATTTGTCAGTTTTGCATCATAAGAAGGTTTAATTATTGCTTCGGTATTATTCATCTTGAACACTCACTTCTTTAAGATGGAGGCACTTTCAGCAGCATTGTTTTTCTGTCTAAAAGAATGGAATTAAAATTGTGTACAATGTGATATTCAAATTGTGCACAATTTCAATTGAGCAAAAGTTATGCCAAATTTCAGAAGTAGCGCTTATGAGTTATCTAAACTGGTATGGATTTTGGATATGCAGAGACAGATTTATAAAATGAAAAGTGCTTAATTTTTTATAAAAAGTAAGTAAATTTAGCTGTATAAGTGGATATTTAGAGGTCTAATATTGAATTGTTTAGCTCAATATAAGTATTTGGGGAATGAGAACAATATTCCAAAACGCTTAAGTTAAACTTACACTACTGTCACGAGATAAAGTTTTAAAAAGAGGGAGCATCAATAAAAAATGGAAAAATCAATGCCATCGAATGCACCAAAAAAAGCCGTAGAAATGAGCAATGATGAAATTGATGACCATATATATAACGCTATTGTAGATGCTATTTTAAATAGGCAACTTGCCCCTGGCGCACGTTTAGTAGAAGCACCTTTGTGTGAAGCATTCGGTGTAACGCGAGGAGTGTTAAGACGTGTTTTCGTGAAACTTGCCCATGATAAGGTCATCGAAATTCAGCCCAATCGTGGGGCACTCATCGCAAAACATAGCGCTCATGAGACAAAAGAGGTCTTTGAAGCACGCAGCATGCTTGAAATCGCCACTGTAAAAAAGTTAGCTCAAAAGTCACATAACTTAGATTTTAGTGAGCTTAGAAGCTTAGTAGATCAAGAGTCTCATGAGCGTTTAGCTGGTAATTGGGCCGAGTGGATTAAGCTATCAGGGCAATTTCATTTAAAGCTGATTGAAGCAAATCAGAATACGATCATGACTAATTATTTGCAGACACTTATTGCGAGAACTTCGTTATTAATTGGCTTATATGAAATTCCCAAACATAATAATTGTTCGGCAGATGAACATCGTGCAATTTTAGATGCGATTGAACAAGGCAATGAAAAACGAGCAACTCAATTGATGGAAGAGCATTTAGAACACTACGCGACGACATTTGTTGAACAAGACAGTACAGCAACAGCAGAGCAAAATTTATTAAATTTATTTAAAAATAAGAAGATTGAAACCATTTAAACTAACTAAAAAATAATGGGCCATTTCTTCTGGAAAAGGCCCAAATTGGTTATTTTATGGGAACGATTTGACGTGTTAGAAAATCAATAAATAATTTTACTTTCTTCGATAAAATCTTACGGTTTGGCCATGTGACATATAGGTGAAGCGGCTGACTGGTGTAGTCTTCCAAACATTTCTGTAATTTACCTTCTTTGTAGTAAGGCTCTGCAATAAACTCTGGAAGAAAGACGATACCATGATCTTTCAAGCACATATCTAATAATAATTCACCATTATTACAGGTCATCACAGGGAAGCAATTAAAGGACACTTCTTTTTGATCTTTTTGAAAGATCAACTTCTTATGTCGGCTATCCTGATAGTAAATTAGAAACTTATGTTCTTTAAGTTCTTCTAATGAATTTGGCAATCCATGCTGATTAAAATACTCAGGTGTTGCATACAAATATCGTTGATAGGTATTTAATATTTTACTATTTGCCAAATTTGGAGGAGAGCCATCTACACGAATGGTTAAATCAAATTTATTATTATTCATGTCTAATAGCTGATCAGTCATGAATAAATCAATTTTGATGCTCGGATATTTCTCCATAAAGTCCGAAATGATATGCTGAAGAAAAATGTTGCTAAAAGACATTGGTGTATTGAGCTTGAGTTCGCCTTCTGGGTACTGCTGATTGTAGCTAATTTCGTATGCAGCCCATTCGAACTCACTTAAAATGACTTTGCTATGTTGATAAAACTTTTCCCCACAAGAGGTGAGGTTCATCTGTCTTGTTGTTCGAGTTAAAAGTGTGGTTCTGAGGTCGTTTTCGAGGTAGCAAACACGTTTGGCAACTAAGTCACGAGAAATATCGAGTGCTCTGGCTGCGCTACTAAAATTCCCATGTTCTACAACACTTACGAAAGTGGAAATACAGTCTAATCGATCCATGGATAAGCGAAAGGTAAAAAATATATATCAATGATTAAACTATAAAAATTAAAAAGCAATCATTGTTTTGATTGTATTCGTACAGAATACAGATTCGTGCTGATTTGCTGTCTATGCTTTTACATTTTTATCTGTTTTCATAATAAACAGTAAGCAATTTTGATGCATTACTCATAAGGAATAATGGAGTTTACCCATGAATAAATCACTTTTAGAACAACTATCACCAACCAATTGTCAGGTTATTTTTATTGATCATCAGCCACAAATGGCTTTTGGGGTACAGTCAATAGATCGCCAAGTATTAAAGAATAATACTGTAGGATTAGCAAAAGCAGCTAAAACATTTAATATTCCTGTCACCATTACAACGGTTGAAACTGAAAGCTTCTCTGGTCATACCTATCCAGAACTTTTAGATGTATTTCCAGATGCTCCATTACTAGAACGTACTTCAATGAATTCATGGGATGACCAAAAAGTACGTGATTCGCTTGCAAAAAATAATCGTAAAAAAGTGATTGTTTCAGGTTTGTGGACTGAAGTGTGCAATAACACCTTTGCTTTTGGTGCCATGCTAGAAGGCGATTATGAAATTTATATGGTTGCCGATGCTTCTGGTGGTACATCGAAAGAGGCACATGACTATGCCATGCAACGCATGATTCAAGCGGGTGTTGTTCCGGTAACTTGGCAACAAGTACTACTTGAATGGCAACGTGATTGGGCACATCGTGATACGTATGATGCAGTTATGGCAATTGTACGCGAGCATTCTGGTGCTTACGGTATGGGTGTGGACTATGCCTATACGATGGTACATAAGGCGCCTGAACGTACAACATCAAAACACGAAGTACTTGCACCAGTTCCTGCAAAATAAAACAGTACTGATTTAGGTAAAGGCATGTCTAGTATTCAATATTTAAGTGATATTAATACAGATATGCCTTTATTTTTTAGAACGATAATTCACAAGAATGGAGTTCAGAATGACCGAAATAAACCTCATACTCATAAACGGTAAAATCACAACACTAGATCCTCACAACCCCGAAGTACAAGCAATTGCGATTGCAGACGGTAAAGTCGTACGTACGGGTACAAATGATGAGGTTATGAAACTCGCAATACCAACAAGCAAAGTCGTAGACTTAAATGGTCGTCGCGTTATACCGGGTCTAAATGACAGTCATCTGCATATTATTCGTGGTGGCTTAAATTACAATATGGAACTGCGCTGGGAAGGTGTACCATCCGTTGCTGATGCACTACGCTTACTTAAAGAGCAAGCAGATAATACGCCAGCTCCACAATGGGTCCGTGTAGTAGGTGGTTGGACCGAGTTCCAATTTGCCGAAAAGCGTTTACCGACTTTAGAAGAAATTAATAAAGCTGCGCCAAATACTCCTGTATTCGTTTTACATTTATATGCCAGTGCTTTGTTGAACCGAGCTGCGCTTGATGTATTAGGCTTTAACAAAGACACACCAGACCCACCGGGGGGCAAGATTGTACGAGATGAAAAGGGTGAGCCAACAGGTCTGTTGCTCGCAACTCCATCGGCTATGATTTTATATTCGACCTTAGGTAAAGCGCCGAAATTGCCAGTTGAAGATCAAGTCAATTCAACTCGTCATTTCATGCGTGAGCTGAACCGATTAGGCATTACTTCAGCAATTGATGCGGGTGGCGGTGGTCAAAACTACCCTGAAGATTATGATGTGATTAAGCAATTGCATGATCAAAATCAGATGACAGTGCGAATTGCTTACAACTTATTTGCTCAGAAGGCAGGTCAAGAGCTTGATGATTATCGCCGCTGGACAGAAATGACATTTCCGGGCGATGGTGATGAACTATTTAGAATGAATGGAGCAGGTGAGAACCTGACGTGGTCAGCGGGTGACTTCGAAGATTTCTATGAGCCACGTCCGGATTTACCAGAAAAAATGGAAGGTGAACTCGAAGCCATTGTAGAGCACTTGGCTGAAAAGAAATGGCCATTCCGTATTCATGCAACCTATGATGAAAGTATTAATCGTCTGCTCAATGTATTTGAGAAAGTAAATTCAAAACAGCCATTTGCAACTCGATTTATTATTGACCATGCCGAAACTGTATCTGAGCGTAATATCGAACGTATTGGTGCATTGGGTGGTGGTATCGCCATTCAACATCGTATGGCATATCAAGGTGAGATTTTCGTGAAACGCTATGGTGCCGAGGCTGCTCAAGCAACGCCACCAGTTAAGAAAATGTTAGAACTTGGTGTTCCTGTGGGTGCGGGAACAGATGCGACTCGTGTTGCCTCTTATAACCCTTGGGTGTGTTTGTATTGGCTAAGTACGGGTAAAACAGTTGGTGGTTTACCACTCTATGATGAAAAAAATCTATTAGACCGTCAGACAGCACTCAAACTCTGGACTAAAGGTTCGGCTTGGTTCTCAGGTGAAAAAGATGTCAAAGGTTCACTCACAGCAGGTGAGCTTGCTGATCTGGTCGTATTGTCCGATGACTACTTCAAGGTTGAAGCAGAAGATATCCAGTGGATTGAGTCGGTACTTACTGTCTTAGGCGGAAAAGTGGTATATGCAGGTGCAGAGTTTAAGCAAGACGATCCACCGTTACCGCCAGCATCTCCAACATGGTCGCCAGTAAAACGCTTTGGCGGTCAGTGGCGTTTATCTGAAAATCGTAATGCTCCTTCGAATCAATCATTACAGTCACAAAGTGCATTGTGTGAATGTGCTAGCAGTTGTGGCATGCATGGGCATAGTCACTCTTGGATGCTTGATGTTCCTGTAAATGATAAAGATAAAAAGTCTTTCTGGGGTGCACTCGGGTGTTCTTGTTTTGCATTTTAAATAAAACAGTTTGGGAACCTGCCTCGTTAAATGGCTTGCTTCCCTAAGGTATGTACGATGAAAATGTACTTGTTATCTTTGGCTGTAGGGTTGCTCGTTGGTGTCTTATATTACGTTTTAAATGTTAAGTCACCAGCTCCACCTCTTGTTGCATTAGTTGGATTATTAGGCATGGTAATAGGAGAGCAACTCCTTCCTTTTATCAAATCCTATTTTTAATCCGTTTCATTCAAAAAAGCTAAATGGTGTCGTGCCATTTAGCTTTTTATATTAATAAGTGTCTTCAATTACTTTATACGACGACCTTGTTCATCAATAATCACTTCACCATCTTCTTTTGCAAAATAGCCTAAGTTTTTTGAATCTAAAATGTCGAGCACCACTTCAGAAGGGCGGCAAAGTCGTGTGCCTTTTGGTGTAACCACGAATGGGCGATTAATTAAAATTGGGTACTGAACCATAAAATCAATTAACTGCTCATCGGTCCAATCGGCTTGTTCCAACTCTAAATCTTTATATGGATCAACATTTTTACGAATGGCTTCTCGTACAGTTAAGTTTGAATCCTTAATGAGTTGGATTAGCTCATCTTTACTTGGTGGTGTTTTTAAATATTCAATAACAATAGGCTCAATTCCTGCATGACGAATAAGCGCCAATGTATTGCGTGAGGTTCCACAAGCAGGGTTATGATAGATTTTTACTTGCTCAGTCATGGCGTAAATTCAGCGTTGAATTAAGATATTGCTTTTATATATGGATATCCGTATATTTGCAATAACGAATATATTCTGTTGAAGATATGATCAACCAAGTCGATTTCTTTAAATGTCTATCTGACCAAACTCGGTTAAATATTCTTAAATTAGTTCTAAATAAACAAAATATTTGTGTTTGTGAGCTAACAGAACAGCTTGAGTTGAGCCAACCGAAAATTTCTAGGCACTTGGCCTTATTAAGAACTCATGGCGTATTGCTGGATGAAAGAAAAGGACAGTGGGTCTATTACAGCTTAAATCCTGATTTACCTCTATGGGCTTTAAATATTTTAAAGGTTATAGAAAATGATGCGAGTGAGACAAGAGTAAAGCAACAAGATCAGCCTTTCATCACTACAACGTGCTGTGATTAATCTTCCTAGATTTCTGTCTTAAAAATTCGGTTTTCTAGCATAGGTGCATTAATCATTTGTGTATTGAACAAAATTAATCAATTCTTTCTTCGAGTAGAACATGACCAGACAAGGGCTTTCATTTTTAGATCGAAACCTAACGCTATGGATTTTTATTGCGATGGCTTTAGGCTTAGCGATTGGAGTTTTCTTTCCTCAGGCATCTGTGTCTTTAAATGAGTTAAGTGTAGATAACGTTAATATTCCAATCGCAATCGGTTTAATTTTGATGATGTATCCGCCTTTAGCAAAGGTAGATTATGCTACGCTACCAGAAGTATTTAAAGATAAAAAAACCTTGGCTTTATCGTTGATACAGAACTGGATTATTGCTCCAGTTTTAATGTTTATCCTTGCGATTATTTTCTTACATAACTATCCAGAGTATATGACGGGCCTTATTTTAATTGGCTTAGCACGTTGTATTGCCATGGTATTAGTCTGGAATGGCTTGGCTTGTGGCGATAACCAATATGTTGCAGCGTTGGTTGCTTTTAACAGTATTTTCCAAATTTTGTTTTTTAGTACTTATGCATGGTTATTCTTGACCTTTTTGCCGCCGTATTTTGGTGTGGCAGGGCAAGTCATTGATGTCAATTTCTGGACCATTACGCATGCTGTTTTAGTGTACTTAGGTATTCCATTCTTAATGGGATTCTTTACGCGTTTGATTTTAGTTAAATCAAAAGGGTTAGATTGGTATCAAACTAAATTTTTACCAAAAATCAGCCCGATTAGTTTAATTGCTTTACTTTTTACCATTGTGGCTATGTTTAGCCTAAAAGGTGGTGATGTGGTGAGCTTACCTTTAGATGTATTACGTATTGCGATTCCACTTACGATTTACTTTGTGGTGATGTTCTTTATCAGCTTTTTTATGAGTAAACGGCTGGGGAATAACTATCCTCAAACAGCGGCAATTTCCTTTACCGCTGCTGGTAACAACTTTGAGCTCGCATTAGCCGTTGCCATTGCAACATTTGGTTTGGCATCACCTGTGGCATTTACCACAGTGATAGGACCATTGGTTGAAGTTCCGGTTTTAATTTCTCTCGTTTCAGTTTCTCTTTGGTTAAAGAAAAAGTATTTCTCACATGAACAGTCTTAACAATGATTTATCCAATTTGGCATTAAATCTTTTAGATAAGCCTACCTTTGAACAAGTGCAAGCACAGCAACTTGAACATCCACCACGCATTCTATTGCTATATGGTTCTAATCGTGAGCGTTCTTATAGCCGTTTTGCTGTGTTGACGGCTGGACGAATTCTTGAATATTTAGGTGCGGAGGTCAAAATTTTTCATCCTAAAGGTTTACCTTTACCAGAGGATGCAGAAACAGATCATCCGAAAGTGCAAGAGTTGCATGAGCTTTTGGCTTGGGCAGAAGGTATGGTGTGGTGTTCACCAGAACGTCATGGTGCAATGAGTTCGATTTTAAAAGCCCAGATTGACTGGATTCCTTTAGCAGCTGGAGCAATCCGTGCAACTCAAGGTAAAACCTTAGCAGTCATGCAAGTTAGTGGTGGTTCGCAGTCGTTTAATGCGGTCAATCAAATGCGTATTTTAGGGCGTTGGATGCGTATGATTACGATCCCGAATCAGTCTTCGGTTGCTAAAGCTTTTTTAGAGTTTGAAGAAGATGGAAGTATGAAACCATCCTCTTACTATGACCGAATTGTCGATGTAATGGAGGAACTCTATAAGTTCACTTTATTAACACGTGGACAAAAAGAATATTTGACAGATCGCTATTCTGAGCGTAAAGAATCGGCAGAAGAGCTGTCAAAACGAGTAAATCAAAAATAAACAGTTTCATGAAAAAGTGCTTCATTTGGAGCACTTTTTATTGCTTAGTTTTTACACTCAGGTGATTGTGGGCAAAAGTTTTTGCATAAGTTCAATAAAGTTTGAAACTTTCGCTGAATTTTCATTTTCACGTGTAATCAAGTAAATAGGCGCATTCAGTTTTATTGAATCATCAAATTCTCGATAGACAATTCCATGTTCCCAAAAGTTATGCATTGAGGCTGGCACAATCGTTATACCAATTCCAGCAGCGACTAAATTTAATGTTGCGGTAGGACGAGGTGCTTCTTGAATAATGCGTGGACTAAAGCCTGCTTGATAGCAACTATATAAAATATTGTCATATAAACCTTGTCCTGAAGAACGACGATATAAAACAAAATTTTCATCTGATAAGTCATTTGAGCTAATTTTTTCTTTTTGTGTAAGTGGATGGCCTATAGGCAATGCCACCATCATTGGTTCATCTAATATATGGTGATGTTTTAACCCAATATCACGGCTGATCGGTGCTCTTAAAAAAGCAATATCAAGTTTCTCGGAGATTAATCGATCTAATTGTTTTTGGCTGCCTGCTTCTTCAAGTTTGGTTAGTACCTTTGGATATATTTCTCGATATGACCGCAATACGAGTGAAATAAGTGGATGTAAACCTGCGGAACTTGTAAAACCAATATTGAGTTGTCCAGTTTTACCTTGGCTAACATCTTGGACTAATTTTGGAATATGTTTGGCATGTTCTAATAAAAGTTGTGCTTCTTTAAATAAGGCTAAACCTGCTTCAGTCGGTTCAATGCCACGAGGCTGGCGAATAAGTAACTGTGTACCGAGTTCTTCTTCAAGCTTTTTGAGTAAACGCGTCAAAGGTGGTTGTTGAATAAACAATCGGTTTGCGGCATGCGTAATATTCCTTTCTTCAACCACCACAACAAAGGCATGGAGCTTATGTAAATCGAGCATAGGAATACCTTTATGGTATGGTTAATGAAAATAAAAGCATTTGTAGATATACCACAAAAGTAGCATTCTATCTTGGTCAGATAAAGTGAAAAGTAACGAAAATGAACCATGTTGAGATTGCTGTGCAGAAGGAGACCGTACCGACTTGCACAGAACTGTTTTTAGGTTTTTTAACATTAGGTTTAATCGGATTTGGTGGCGTATTGCCTTTAGCGCGTAAAGTCGTTGTAGAGCAACGACAGTGGCTAAGTCCTGAAAAATTCACTGAGTTACTGGGTCTATGTCAATTTTTACCGGGCGGCAATATCATTAATTTATCTGTTGCGATTGGCATGGAGTTTCGCGGTGTCCGTGGAGCGGTGAGTTCACTGATTGGCTTGATCCTTGCGCCTACGATAATTGTTGTACTTTTACATTATGTCTATGAGCAGTTCCAAGACAATTTGATGGTTAAGCATCTTTTCGAAGGTTTAGCGGCGGCGGCAGCTGGACTTCTAGTTGCAACAGGTTTGAAAATGCTTAAGCCATTATTACGTAACCCAATAGCGATGTGTGTAGTCGTGGCTGCAATTATCAGTATTGCTTTTCTAAAAATCTCCTTGCTTTTGACCATGCTGATTTTGTTGGCACTTTATTCAACTATTATTTGGAGACGTGTGTAATGGGCGCAGTTTTACTTACTTTAGCCATCATTTTTACTCAATTGTCTCTTATTGCATTTGGTGGCGGCAAT
Source organism: Acinetobacter nosocomialis (assembly GCA_025736915.1). Lineage (GTDB taxonomy): Bacteria > Pseudomonadota > Gammaproteobacteria > Pseudomonadales > Moraxellaceae > Acinetobacter > Acinetobacter nosocomialis_A. The sequence goes on from CP107049.1 coordinate 3,596,679, forward strand.
ACAATTTTGCCTGAAATGCAACGCCAAGTCGTTGATATTCATCATTGGATGACGGCACAAGAATTTAGTGCATTATTTGCCATGGCTCAAGCAGCTCCCGGTCCAAACATGATGATTGTACCGTTGGTAGGATGGCATGTAGCAGGGTTGTCAGGTCTACTGGTAACGTCTACTGCTAAATTTTTACCTTCATCTCTTATTACTGTATTTGTGATGAGAGGCTGGTCAAAATTTAAAGATAAGAAATGGCGCCGTGTTTTACAGCTTGCTTTACAACCTGTCACTGTGGGAACTGTGCTTGCGAGTGCGTGGATTATTTCTGAGGCAGCGGCAATAAATACTTTACTTGTCATTATGGTCTTCATTGCAACTTTATTATCTTTAATTAAAAAAGTTCATCCCTTGCATGTCTTAATTGCAGGAGCGGTATTTGGCGTGGTCTTACTCTAGTTTAACCAGTTTGCCGACCTGCGCTGGGATAAGTTCAGGTTGGCTTTTTTTGAATGAAAAGAATAAAATCTAAAAAACCGATCAAATCTATAAAAACATACTGTTTTACCTATTTATTGTTTTAAAGTACTATGCATCTATTGAAAGAATTTGGATGCATTGGAGTAAAAACAGATGTTAGATCAAAACATTAAAACTCAATTAAAAGCTTACCTAGAACGTTTAGAAAGTCCAATCGAATTAGTTGCTGCTTTAGATGAATCAGATAAAGCTGCTCAAATTAAAGAACTTGTGACAGAAATCGCTGAGCTTTCTGACAAGGTAACTGCCCGTTTTGATGGCAACAATACACGTCGTCCAAGCTTTGGTGTGGCTAAAGCAGGTGAACAGCCTCGAGTGTTCTTTGCAGGCTTACCGATGGGTCATGAGTTTACATCTTTGATCTTGGCTCTGTTACAGGTGTCTGGCTATGCACCTAAAGTTTCTGATGAATTGCTGAACCAGATTAAAGGTTTAAACCTCAAAGCTAACTTTGATGTGTTTGTATCTTTAAGCTGTCATAACTGTCCGGATGTAGTACAGGCGCTGAACCTGATTGCGATTTATAACCCGAACACTACAGCAACCATGATTGATGGTGCATTCTTCCAAGACGAAGTTGAACAACGCAAAATCATGGCTGTACCAATGGTATTCCAAGACAACGAACACATTGGTCAAGGTCGTATGACGCTTGAAGAGATCGTGGCAAAACTTGATACCAACTCGGCTGAAAAAGATGCAGCAGCACTTAATGCCAAAGATGCGTTTGATGTATTGGTGATTGGTGGTGGACCTGCAGGTGCAACAGCTGCAATCTATGCAGCACGTAAAGGTATTAACACAGGTATCGTAGCTGAACGCTTCGGTGGTCAGGTGATGGATACCATGGACATTGAAAACTTCACTTCTGTGCAAAAGACTCAAGGTCCTAAGTTTGCTGCCGAGATGGAAGCACACGTTCGTGAATATGATGTTGATATCATGAACCTGCAACGTGTCAGCAAAATCACAGGCGCGAACCAGACTGCAAATGGCTTGGTTGCAGTTGAACTTGAAAACGGTGCAAAGCTTGAATCGAAAACAGTGATCCTTTCTACAGGTGCACGTTGGAGAGAAATGAATGTACCGGGTGAGCAAGAATATCGTACCCGTGGCGTTGCGTACTGCCCACACTGTGATGGCCCATTATTCAAAGGTAAACGTGTTGCTGTGATTGGTGGCGGTAACTCGGGTGTTGAAGCTGCGATTGACCTTGCAGGAATTGTTGAACATGTAACTTTGGTTGAGTTCGATACAAAACTACGTGCTGACCAAGTTTTGCAAAACAAATTGCATAGCTTGCCAAACACAACTGTGATTATGAATGCCTTAAGTACAGAAGTGTTAGGCGATGGCTCACAAGTGACTGGCCTTAAATATAAAGACCGTGCGACTGATGAAGAGCATGTGGTAGAGCTTGCAGGGATCTTTGTACAGATTGGTTTATTACCAAACACTGACTTCTTGAAAGAAAGTGAAGTTGAGTTAACTAATCGTGGTGAGATCATTGTGAATGACCGCAACGAAACCAATGTGCAAGGTGTATTTGCTGCGGGTGACTGTACCACTGTGCCTTATAAGCAAATCATTATTGCTACAGGTGAAGGCGCTAAGGCATCGCTCTCTGCGTTTGATTACATCATTCGTTCTGGGCAGTAAAATCTAGTCTAAAACAAAAGAGCCAAAGGATATCCTTTGGCTCTTTTTATTTTTTATGGTTTATATAAACCATGTTCAACTAAATGCTCTCGTAAAATACGACGTAGCTCTAGTACAGCTTGAGGTGTCAACTGAATAGAGTGTCCACCCGGAAGGACTTTCTCAGACTTTGCACCTTCTAGATGAGCACTCTTATAAGGAACAATACCATCGGTAATCACATTTGGATCATCGCTCTTGGTAATGTTACCCATAATTGAGTGGAAGACTAATCCTTGGTGTGGATTAATATTTTCCGTAAGCTCCATAAATTTAGATTGATGACTCAAATCACTTGGTCCATTTTGAATTAGACCATTATCAATGTTATTCAAGAAATCTTTAACATCTAGGTTTTCAGTAGTTAGTGACGTCGCTACAGCAGATAAAAAAGCACCCGGCAAACGAATAATTTTACGAGCAGCCAAAGTAAACCATCGGTCTGCATAATCTGTACCTCTGTGAGGTGATGCCAAGAAAATTGCGCGATCAAAGTTTCCAATTGAATGCATTTGCAATCGCTCAGTTACCATAGGGTGTTTCTTGAAACGGTTCTGTTGACGTACAGTCATCAGTTTTAAGGCTGGTTGAGTAATATCACCATCACTGACCAGTAAACGGCTAATAATACCGCCCATACTATGACCTACAAGCACAGCATCGTGTGCAGCAGGGTCACTTGGGTTTAGCGAACTAAACGCTTGTTTAAGCAGTGCATAAATTTGGAAGCGACTTTCCAAAATTGGCATATTGGTCGAATAGAAAACTTGCCAAACTTGGTAATTGTCTCTTAAAACCGTATCGCCCATAACATCGTTGGTGAGAGCAATCCATGCCTCGGGGCTACTTGCCAAACCATGTACCAACACAATAATTTTTTTGTTTGGATTATAAGGTTCGAGCATATATAAATGCGGCATAGTTAAATGCTGATCACGATCAATCAGACTTAAATAAGCCGCTACGCCTAAGTTATTTTCAGCTAGCCATAAACCATAAGGTGCAGAGAAGTTGGCTGCTAGAGGATATTGTTTACCTGCGACATTAATATTATCGGTGCGATAAGGGTCATAAACTCGAATTACAAATTCTGGGTTATTTAGTATGTCTTGAACAGTTTTGGCATTTTTAGGCTCAGCCACAATCGTTGCAGCTAAATAACGGGCATGGTGAATATTAGGATTTACACCATTTTTATAGCTGTAATTAAGTGGATCTAAAATATATTCATTAATGTCTTCTTTTCCTGAACTCGGAAAAACAGCTACAAATTCAGAACCGAAACCATCACGACGGTTGATTGTTCTTAAACCAGAGAAATTTAAGTTATAGCTCGAAATTAATTTCTCTAACTTTTGGCCAGTTAATTGTCTATGAAATTCAAAGTCTATTGAATAAACACTCTTACCAATATGGATTTGTGGCTCTACCACATTTTTTTTCGGGTATCTTAAATCATAAACACTCACCATTTTGGCAATGGCTTGATTATAAAAGTCGCGTATTTGAACTTGTCTGTTATCAAAAATACGGTCAGTCGGCTGACGTTTTGTTGAAAACAAATAGGCATAACTATAACGAATGCTCTTGTCGAGTAAGTTCAATTGCTGGTCTAAGCAATCGCCATATTTATTCTGAATCGCTTTTTGTTCATCAGCCGCTTTGTGTTTAGTGAATCGACTAATTTTACACTCGGAAGAATCTGATAAAGCCATCGCTTTTGCCAGATACATTTCGCTCGCAGCAGATAAAAGCTGTTCGTCTAAAATTTGGGGAAGATTTTTAAGCTGATTAACACAGGTGTCAGGGGAGTCTGTACAGGTTTTGGCCTCTTGTCCTGACATAGACAAAACGTTAAGACTTGCTTCACTCAGTTTATCTTGGGTAAGAATACTATTACGTTCATTTGCAATAGTCACGTTGAGAGCTTGTTGCTTAACATTGACCACCTGACATCCACTCAGAATTGAACCGAGGAGTATGACCGTGAAGAGCGCTGAGTTTCTTTTTCTAACAAACATTATGGTCAAATATCTGGATCAGTAATATGCTGATCATACAAATTTTAAAGTATTTTTCAATTGATCAAATATAAAAAAAGGGCTGTCAAATCAGCCCTTTTTAATAAGCTTACATTCTTACTTTTTTGCAGGTGCAGTTGGGGTAGCTGGCGCCATAGCAGGGTTTGTTAAAACTTGCCATACATTCCAACGACCTTGTTTTTCAATTTCTTGAATTAAACGATCTGCAACTTCAGCTTCGTCAGGGTATTTAACCTTGTAATTTTTCAAAGTCTGAATCGCATTTTTCTTTTGTTCCATTGCAATATAGTTATTTGCAGCGGCTAAATATGCTTCTTGAACATTGCCTTTAATGGCTTTGTCTAAGTATGGAATAGCTTCACGTTGACCACCACCTTCAGACAAACCAAAACCAAACCAGAAATTCGCTTCTGCATCGTCTGGGTTAATTTTTAAAAGTCTTTGTGCATATTCTAAAGATCTAGTTGTATGTGCAGTACCTAAATCAAGGTTACGGGCAAGTACGCTTGCTTTAAAAGCACGAATAAGAATATCAAATGACGCATTTGGATTAGCAGCTAAAGTATCTAAACGCTGAGTGACTTCTTTAAGTTTGCTTTCAAAACCTTTACGTTCTTGACGGTCAGTAAAGCGAGGCGGGTAGTGACGAGCTTTACCTTCAACAAGTTGTAAGAAGTCATCAATTTCAGTCACATCAATTTCATTATCGCCCGCTAAAACTGCGTATTTCATTGAACGTTGTGAATTATTGATAGTAGGTACAATTAATTTATTTGTATCTAATGTAAGTGATTTAGTTGGATCGTCCTGACGAGTTACCACCATTTTAGTTACAGGCTGTGCTGCAGCTTCTTTTAAAGCGACTTCAAACGCAGGTGGAGCATCATAATTAAATGGATTTAACGCATAAAATGGAGGAGTAAGCTCTGGTTCCTTGAAAACAAAAGGTTCAATTTTTTGTTCTTTTACAGGTGCCATTGTACACGCTGTTAAACTAGAAGTTGCAAGGATTAAATACGCCAATGGCTTAAAATTCATAGGATCTTCCGTTCATTTTAGTAAAGTCAGATTTGGTACAGCTAAGTCTAGGAAAAGCTAAACCCACTTGCAAGGGTAAGCGTGTTACATTATGAATCAAGAATATTACGTTTTTGATGTCTTGTTTTGTGCACCGCATTCACGACGAACTTCTTCAAGAATTTTTAGCTCTTCATCACTAAAAGGCTGTTCATCTTGGCTTTCTTTTTTGAAAGTTGGATCAAGTTCAGATAAGCGTTGGCACAAATTATTCATACGTGTTTCGTTGTGTTGAATACGATCAAGTAAAACTCGCATTCCTTCTAAAATCGGATCAGATTGATCAGCAGTAGTCGCATACGGAGCAAAACCAATACTCTGTGCATAATCACGGCGACGTTCTTCATCTTTATCTTTAGTTTTATCGGCATCTTTATAAATATAGCGAGCAGGGTTTCCAACTGCTGTTACACCAGCAGGAACAGCTTTTGTCACCACAGCATTTGAACCAACTTTAGCACCTTTACCTACTGTAAATGGGCCTAAGATTTTTGCACCAGCTCCTACAACCACGCCATCTTCTAGCGTTGGATGGCGTTTGCCAGTTTTCCATGTGGTACCACCTAAGGTAACACCATGATAAAGCGTTACATCGTCACCAATTTCAGCAGTTTCACCTATTACAACGCCCATACCATGATCGATAAAGAAGCGTTTACCAATTTTGGCACCAGGATGGATTTCAATACCTGTTGCAAAACGGCTAAATGATGAAACAAAGCGAGCAGTACCTTTGCAGTCTTTTTTCCAAAGCTCATGTGCAAGTCTGTGCAAGAGCAAGGCGTGAATACCAGGATAAGTAGTGAGTACTTCAAATGTATTTCGTGCAGCAGGATCTCGCGCGAATACAGCCTGTATATCTTCTTTAAGCTGTTTAAGCATTGGATTGATCCTCCTTGTCCGATGATGCTTTTTTCCATTTGCCGCTAGTCAGAGCTTGAACTCGACTAAAAATACCGCGAAGTAAATGATATTCCATACGATCTAATTGTATACGACCAAATAAACGACGCAAGCGTAAAGGTAATAAACGTGGATTTTCTGGATCTAAAAATTCAATTTCGGTCAGCATTTTTTCCAAATGAGGATAAAACTCTTCCATTTGTTGCTGAGTGACTAAAGGCTCATCCCATTGCATGCTTTGACCTTGAGCAAGTGGCATTTGTCCATCATCAGAAGTAGACTCTTTTTGCTCTAATACCGACATGCGAAGTTCGTAACATACGACTTGAATCGCTTGAGCAACGTTAAGTACACCATACTCCGAGTTTACAGGAATAGTAAGGTGATAGTTTGCTAAAGCTAATTCTTCATTGGTTAAGCCGCGGTCTTCACGTCCAAAAACAATAGCAATCTGTTGACCTTGTGAAGCTGCCTTAATTGCTTCTTTGGAAGCAGGGCGCACATCAAGCAAAGGCCATGGAATAGTACGGCTACGCGCACTCGTTCCAAAAACTAAATGGCAATCTTTAATCGCGTCTTCGAGTGTTTCAACAATTTCAACTTGTTCTAATAAATCTTGTGCACCAGCAGCAAGCGCCTGAATATCTGGATGTGGATAGGTCTTTGGTGAAACCAGAACCAACTTACTCAAGCCCATTGTTTTCATTGCGCGTAAAGCACTGCCAATATTAGCAGGCAAAGTGGTATTGACCATCACAATACGCACTTGTGCTAATTGTTTTGACACAGCGGTGTCGTCAAACAAACTCATAAGATTTCCAGAAATTACGAATATTGAGAAACTTCGCTTTGGTATGAATCCAACGCATCATCAATAGTCATGTCCACAGGAGGTGAGGCAACAGGTTGTGGACGAACAGGTTCTGCTGCTTTAGCTGCCTTAGATTTTACCTGATATTCAATATGAATATTATCTTTGCCAAAGTAATCTCTCAGTTTGGCAAGAAGTTCATCTAAAGGAGCGACTTTCCATTGCGGACCAAGCTGAAGCTCAGCTTGAGCATATGGTTGGTCAATCTGTAGTTGTATTGCAATATGCTGATGCATATCGACATTACAATAAGGCAATAATATATTTTGTAGATCTTTAGCCAAACTTGGTTGCATTAAATCATGGGTTAATTTGATTTGAATACTGTTGGCACGTTTTTGTCTGATTTCATTTAAGTTAAATGCTTTGTTTAATCGCCCCATTGGACGATCAAAGCCTTCACGCTCATAAATTTCGCCTTCAAAGACCACTACACGTTCAACTTGAATGATATCTTTAAAGCGTTGGAAACGCTCATGGTTACAGCTGACTTCAATACGTGCTGTTCCATCGTCGAGTACGATAACAACACGGTTTGGGAAGTTGGCTACATCAAGAACAAGACCTGCATAAACAGTCGTTACGCCGCGACGAGTTGCTGTAATTTCGTTAAGTTTTGCAGGAATAAATGCTTTGAGTTCTTGACGGTAAACATCAATAGGGTGACCTGTTAAATACAAACCAAGAGTGTCTTTTTCACCCTTAAGACGAACTTCATCGCTCCACGGCTTAACTGGCTTGGCGGGTTTACGTTGAACTTCTTCAACTTCACCAAATAAGTCCATAATGCCGCTTTCACGGTTACTACGTGCTTGTTCAGCAGCTTGTACGGCTTCTGGCAATTGAGCCATTAAACTCGAACGTTCAATACCTAAACAGTCTAGCGCACCAGCACGGATAAGTGCCTCTAAAGTTCGTTTATTGATTTTCTTCAAATCAATACGGTGGCAGAAGTCGAATAGGTCGGTATAAGGCCCTTGTTGACGACGGGAGTCAATAACAGACTGCATTGCCTGTTCACCAACACCTTTAATTGCACCTAAACCATAAACAATGGTTTTATCATCACTGGCATGGAAATGATAAGTCGACATATTAACCGATGGAGGTAAGACCTCGAGTCCGTTATTTCGACAGTCATCAATCAAAAATACCACACTGTCAGTGTTCTGCATTTCCGATGACATTACCGCTGCCATAAACTCTGCAGGATAATGAGCTTTTAACCATGCCGTATGGTATGCAACAAGGGCATAAGCAGCTGCGTGTGATTTGTTGAAACCATAGCCTGCGAACTTTTCCATATAGTCAAAGATATGGTTGGCTGTGCTTTCATCAATGCCTTTTTGTCCAGCACCTTCAAGGAAGATTTGGCGTTGTTTCACCATTTCTTCAGGTTTCTTTTTACCCATTGCACGGCGAAGTAAGTCAGCGCCACCGAGCGTATAACCCGCACAAATCTGTGCAGTTTGCATTACCTGTTCTTGGTAAACCATAATCCCGTAGGTTGGCTCTAATACGCCTTCAAGCAAAGGATGAAGATATTCAAAATCTCCACCATGCATACGGTGAATAAAGTCAGGAATTAGGTCCATCGGGCCCGGACGATACAAAGACACGAACGCAATAATTTCTTCGAATTTACTTGGACGTGCTTCTTTCAGCATTCGTTTCATACCGACGGATTCAAACTGGAATACCGCGGTTGTATTTGCATCGGCAAAGACAGAATAAGCTTTCGGATCGTCAAGAGGGACGTGAGAAATATTTAAAGGGTCATTGCCACGATTTTTATTAATATTTTGAATAGCATCTTCAATAACCGTTAAGTTGCGTAAGCCCAAGAAGTCGAATTTTACGAGACCTGCTGCTTCTACGTCATCTTTATCGTATTGAGCTACACGGTTAGTACCGTCGGCGTCACAAAGTACCGCAGAGAAATCGGTAATTTTACCGGGTGCAATAACAACACCACCAGCATGTTTACCGGTATTTCGGGTAATACCTTCTAACTTTAATGCCATTTCCCAAATTTCGCTGGCATCATCGTTATCGGGGTTTGAAGGGTTAGTTACGATATCTTTAAGCTGAGGTTCCATCTCAATCGCAGTTGCCAAATCTACACCGAGTGGTTTAGTTGGAACCATTTTTGAAATACGGTCAGCTAGACCATAAGATTTACCTAAAACACGGGCAACGTCACGAATTGCACCTTTTGCGGCCATTGTACCGAACGTGGCAATCTGGGAAACCGCTTCACGGCCATAAGTACGCGATACATAGTCAATAACACGGTCACGACCTGCGATACAGAAATCGACGTCAAAGTCGGGCATCGATACACGTTCCGGGTTTAAGAAACGTTCAAAGAGTAAGTCATAACGAAGAGGGTCAAGGTCGGTAATTTTTAAGCTATATGCAACCAATGAACCAGCACCAGAACCACGGCCTGGCCCTACAGGGACACCATTATTTTTTGCCCATTGAATGAAGTCCATGACGATAAGGAAGTAGCCGGGGAATCCCATTTTAAGAATGATTCCGACTTCATAATCAATTCGCTCATCATATGGCTTACGAATTTCTGGCCAGTCTTCACCACGTTTTTCAACTGGGTAAAGATAGTTTAAACGCTCTTCCAAACCTTCTTTTGATAAGTGCTCAAAATAGCTGTCGATGGTAAAACCATCAGGAATTGGGTACTCAGGTAAGAAGTAAGTGCCGAGCTTTAAGCTGACATTACAGCGTTTAGCAATATGATATGTGTTTTCAATAGCACTCGGGATGTCTGAAAATAGCTCGATCATTTCATCTGAAGTTTTGAAATGCTGTTCAGGACTATACAAACGTGGACGTCGGTCATCTGCTAAAACATAACCATCTGCAATACATACACGTGCTTCATGTGCTTCGAAATCTTCTTTTTCAACAAAGTGCACATCGTTATGTGCAACTACCCCAATATTATATTTAGCTGCTAACTTGGCAGCTTCTTGAATAAAATCTTCTTCTCCCGCACGATCAGTACGTGTTAAAGCAAGATAAACTCGATTGCCAAACTTTTCGATCCATTCTTCGAGTAAAGGTTCAGCTTTTTGTGGGTTAGATGAGCAAAGCATTTGCCCAACATCGCTGTGCTGACCCAGTAAAACAATAATATCTTGGTGTTGTTCTAGAACCCATTCTTTTTGTACACAAGGGATACTGAGTTGTTGACCTTCAATGAAGCCACGTGAAACAATTTCAGTCATACCTTTCCATCCAACCTCACTCATTGCAAGTAACGTTGCACGATGCTGGGCATCGTTAAGACGGATGGTGCTACCTAAAATAGGTTTAATACCTTTTTTTAGACAAGAGTTATAAAACTTTACAGCAGCATGCAGGTTGGATAAGTCGGTAAGTGCCAGCGCAGGCATTTCATCCTTTACAGCAGCCTTGACCAAGTCGGGTATGCGAACAATCGACTCTGTAATCGAAAATTCTGTGTAAATACCGAGATGAACAAACTGCATAAACCAATCCTTAATGCGACCGAAGCATAGTTTAACACGCAAAGTTCAAACGAAATGCTTAATATTTTGGCAACTGTTATGGATTTTAGTATTTAAACAGAATGTTGAGAACACGAAAGTGGAGGATTGACCAAAGATGGAGTGTATTTTCAAGGAGAGAATTAAGGAGAAAAGAACCAGCCCAAATCAGTTTGGGCTGGTTGAAAAACTTAGTACTGCCAGAACATACGTTGAATTTCTTTAGCATCATTCGTCTTAGTAAGAGCTAAAGCTGCAAGAAGACGTGCTTTTTGTGGGTTTAAGTCATGAGCAGCTACCCAACCATATTTATCATCAGGTTGTTCAGCATTACGTAATACGAAACCTTGTGGTACACGTGATGAACGGATAATTTGAATACCGTCTTTATCATGAAGTTTTTGTAAAGTTGGAACGATATAGTTCGCAACAGAACCGTTACCTGTACCCGCATGGATAATCGCTTTAGCGCCAGCTTTTGCATATGCTTCATAAGCATCAGGAAGCATAGAGTCTGAACCGTAAACGATTTGTACGAGTGGAAGTGCATCACCTTTAATATTTTCAATATTAAATTCTGAAGCATTTGCAAAACGTTTAACAGACTGTCTGAACCAGTATGGTTTACCTTCAACTAATGTACCTAAAGCACCCCATTGGCTAACAAAAGCATTTGTATGAATGTTAATGCCTTTAGTTACATCACGTGCAGCAAAAATAGAGTCGTTCATGAGAACCATAACGCCTTTATTTTTTGCTTCATCAGAAGCTGCTAAAGCAACTGCGCTATAAAGGTTAAGTGGTCCATCTGCTGAAAGTGCAGTTGAAGGACGCATTGAACCAACAACAACAATTGGTTTGTCAGTATGAACAACAAGATTTAAGAAAAATGCTGTTTCTTCTAAAGTGTCTGTACCATGAGTAATTACGACACCATTCACAGATGGCTTCTTAACAAGGTCGTTTACTTGACGAGCAATTTGTAATAATTCCTTGTCAGTAATACTTTCAGAAGCAACCTGTAATGCTTGAATACCGCTTACATTTGCCAAATCTTTGATTTGTGGCACTGCATTGATTAAAGCATCAACTGGAACTTTTGCTGCTGTGTAAGTTGCACTATTTGCTGAGCTTGCGCCAGCACCAGCGATTGTACCGCCAGTAGCAACGACAACAACATTGTTTTTTGCGTAAAGTGGGAGAGAGCAGGCCAATAAGCCCATAGCTAAACCGAAAGATTTAACAGTTTTAGTCAACATCGAAAATATCCTTATGAAGTGACGAAGTAGAAGTTTGCTGAATACGCCTGCTTGTCCTAAGCAAAATACATACCATGTAAAACATATTCGCAACTTGTTTGAATAAGAAGCATCCCTGAATATCATTTTGTTTCGACAACAATCATTTAGTCATTGCTTTTATTCAGCGCTAATAAATATCATGAAAAAAATAAAAAATCTATTAAGTTTTTCTAATTTATCTCTCTTTTTTTACTTTTTTATATAAATATTACAAATGACTTTTTTATTATTATAAAAATAAAAAATAACAGGTAGTTTTGAAGTTTTATTTACCATATGATAATTTTATATTATTGATTTTTAATGTTATAGTTGAAATTGTAAATAATATTAAAATTAATATAGTTAAACTCAATAATAATTTCAGTTATTTAATATAAATAACAAGAAATAAATTGAATTAAAAAGTAAGCGTTTGATCTATATTTTTAAAAATATAAATTTTGATTGTTTGGTTTTTATTCTTTTTTTAAGGTTTAGGTTTGAGAAATTTAATAGGAGTTAAAATCTATTTTTTGGACTATTATTTAATATAAAAATGTCCGTAAATTTTGATTGTTTAATTTTAGAATAAAAAAAAGAGCAATTTTATTGGTCATATAAAATTGCTCTTTAGTTGGGAGAGTGGGAGAAAAGAGAAACTTAAGCGATCGTTTGTTCTTGTGTTGTTTTAATTAATACTGGTTCTGGTGACTCTTCAATATCAGCAACTTTGTCACCTTCAAGTTTTGCGACGACTGCGGTAGCAATACTATTACCAACCACATTTGTAGCGGTGCGGCCCATATCTAGGAATTGATCAATTCCAAGCAATAATAAAATGCCAGCTTCAGGTAAATGGAACATCGTCAGGGTTGCTGAAATCACCACAATAGAAGCTCTCGAAACACCTGCAATACCTTTACTTGTGACCATAAGCGTTAACAAAATTAAGATTTGCTGGGTGAAGCTCAAATCAATATGGTAAGCCTGCGCAATAAAGAGTACTGCAAATGTGGTGTACATCATTGAACCATCTAGGTTAAATGAATAACCCAAAGGTAAAACGAAACTGGTCACTTTTTTAGGCACACCGAACTTATTTAGGGCATCCATAACTTTTGGATAAGCCGATTCGCTCGAAGCTGTAGCAAAAGCAAGTGTTACAGGTTCACGAATTAACTTACCTAAACGGAAGATATCTTTTTTAAGTACGATTGCACCAACAGAGAACAAAATGATCCAAAGTAATAAAAGACCGAAGTAGAACTCTGCAATTAAAATACCGTAGTCAACAATTAAGCCTAGGCCTTGTACAGTAATTGCAGATGCAATCGCTGCAAACACTGCTACAGGTGCAAATTTCATGACGTAATCAGTAATACGGAACATGATTTTACTGAGTTCATCCGTTAGACGAATAATAACGGAGTCTTTTTCTTTACCCTGATTGACATAAGCAAGTGCTGAACCAAAGAAAATAGCAAATACAAGCACTTGTAAAATATCATTGTTCGCCATGGCTTCTGCAATACTGCGCGGGAATACATGGCTTAAGAATGATTGTAGTGTAAAGCCAGTAGTCGCTGGGAGAGTGGCGCTACTGAGTTCTTGAGCTGTTGGTAATACTAAATTTAATGCTGCGCCAGGCTGGAAAAAGTTGACTAAGCCCATACCGATTGCAAGCGATACAAACGACGCAGTAATAAACCAAGTCATTGATTTAAGCGTGATACTACCAATAGAAGTTGATTTACCCATAGATACAATGCCAGACACAATTGTGGCAAATACCAATGGAGCAATAATCATTTTGATGAGACGTAAAAAGATATCTGTGACGATATTAAAATAAGAAGCGATTTGTTTCAGTTGCTCACCTTCATTAAAGAAGTGGTGACAGATCCAACCCGTCAATACTCCTAATAAAATAGCAACCACAATATACTTGAGCAATTTCTTTTGCTTCATATGAACCTCTATCCTTTGGGTTCAATCATCTTTTAGATGGGCTAGAGATGATTGAAAAGCTTTCCTTGTAACTTCAGTTCGGTCCTTTAACTGATTTCATCTTCCTAAATCTGCATCAGTGTTAACCGAATCGAATATGGTGATGTTGTTATGGAAAGGGATTGTTGCTCGATTTTGAAGCAGTGTGAAATGCAAAAAAATATCAACTCATGCATTTTTTGCATAATTACTAAAAAGCAAATAGAGGAAAAATATAATAATTTAATCGAATGGTAAAAAATATAGGTTTCTTTTTAAGGAGGAAAAGTGTTGAATTAAATTTATTAAAAATATATATGAATCAATATATTAATTTAATTTATTAATTTTTTTAAATAGAAGTGAATAAATTTTAAATGCATATATAGATGATGTAAAAAACAAAAAAGGCATCTAATTTAAGATGCCTTTTTTATTATGCATTTTTTAACGGCGATTTGCTAAGAAACGACCTAAACGACCAATTGCTTCACGTAATTCATTTTCTGCTGGTAAGAAAACAACGCGGAAATGGTCTGGTGTTGGCCAGTTAAATCCCGTTCCTTGTACTAAAAGTACTTTTTCGGCACGAAGTAAATCTAACATTAATTTTTCATCGTCTTCGATTGGGTAAATATTAGGATCAAGTCGTGGGAAACAATACATTGCACCTTCTGGTTTTACACAGCTTACCCCAGGAATTTCATTTAACATTTCCCATGCGATATTGCGCTGTTCATATAAACGACCACCCGGGCGGATCAAGTCATTAATGGATTGATAGCCACCAAGAGCAGTTTGAATTGCATATTGAGCTTGTACGTTTGCACATAAACGCATAGAAGCCAACATGTCTAGGCCTTCAATATAATCTAATGCACGACTTCTATCGCCTGTGATTGCCATCCAACCTGAACGGAAACCCGCAATACGATAAGCTTTTGATAAGCCATTAAACGAAATACATAGCTGATCGCCGGCTAAAGAGGCAACTGAAACGTGCTCAATTCCGTCATAAACAATTTTGTCGTAAATTTCGTCAGCAAATAGAATGAGGTCGTATTTCTTGGCAAGTGCCACAATTTGTTCAAGCACGTGGCGTGGATATACCGAACCAGTTGGATTGTTCGGGTTAATGATCACAATACCGCGCGTATTTGAAGTAATTTTACTTTCAATATCGGCAATATCTGGATACCAGCTATTTTCTTCATCGCATTTATAGTGAATGGCTGTACCACCTGAAAGGTTAACGGCTGCTGTCCAAAGCGGATAGTCCGGCATTGGAATGAGCATTTCATCGCCATCGTCAAGTAGACCTTGCATAGCCATTACAATAAGTTCAGACACACCGTTACCAATATACACGTCATTAACGTGCATATTTAGGATGCCTTTTTGCTGGTAATACTGGCAGATCGCTTTACGTGCTGGAAAGATACCTTTCGAATCAACATAGCCAATTGCATTTGGCAGGTTTAAAGCAACGTCATTAATAATTTCTTGTGGTGCTTCAAAACCAAATGGAGCAGGGTTGCCGATATTTAGCTTAATGATTTTATGTCCTTGCTCTTCCATTTCATTGGCGGCTCGTAATACAGGTCCGCGAATGTCATAACAAACATGCTCAAGCTTCGATGATTTCTTAATTTCACGAGAAGTTGGCATGGATTGGAGAGTAGCAGTATTTTTAGACATAGCTGGATTCACTTTTGCATATCGGTATAAATAACTTTTAAATGTTTTAACTGTCACCAAATTCAGATCGTGTTGATCTTTTAGTAATTCAACAATTTTTTCATGGGTAAAGCCCGATTGCTGATACTGTTTGATAACTGGTAATAGTTGCTGGAAAAGCACACTTTTTTTCTGAGACATGTTTTGTCCTATACAACCGTGCCAAACAAGAATAGCACCATCTTTGCTTCCTTGAAAGAAAATAAAGCATAAATCTGCTTACTTTTGTTTTTATAATTTGCTTACCTTTTGCTTTCCATTGCTTAGATGATTAAATTCCAACAAATTTTACGTTCAGAGACTAGTGTTTTTTTGATGAATGGCGTAAATATAAAATACGATTATCAATTTATGTTTACATCAGAATAAAAGGTGCAGCTCATGGGAAAAGTTAATAAAACAGACCGGGAATGGCAAAGAGAGTTATCACCAGAAGAATATCGGATAACGCGACAAAAGGGCACTGAACCAGCTTTTACGGGGCAATACTGGAACACTAAGCAACATGGTACTTATGTTTGTCGTTGTTGTGGCGCGGAATTGTTCTCGTCAGATGCAAAATACGATAGCGGTTGCGGCTGGCCAAGTTTCTTTCGTCCAGTAAATGGAACAGTCATTGAAGAACATGAAGATTTAACGCATGGTATGGTCAGAACAGAAATTGTTTGTCATGATTGCGAAGCTCATCTTGGGCATGTTTTTGAAGATGGACCACAGCCGACTGGTTTGCGCTACTGTGTGAACTCGGCATCATTACAACTTAAAACACAAGAAAAAAATGACGAGGAAACTTATCCATGAGTAACATTTATCAGTTTGAAGCTGAATTGTTAGAAGGTGATATTAAGCAATTTGCTGATTACAAAGGTAAAGTTTTATTAATTGTAAATACTGCCAGTAAATGTGGTTTTACTCCACAATTTGCAGGTCTCGAAAAACTTTATGAAAAATATAAAGATCAAGGTTTAGAAGTTTTAGGTTTTCCCTGCAATCAGTTTGGTGGGCAAGATCCAGGAAATAATAAAGAAATCGGAGCATTCTGCCAGCGAAATTATGGGGTGAAGTTCCCTATGTTTGCCAAAGTAGATGTAAAAGGGCCAGAAGCTCATGTGATTTTTAGATATTTAACACGTGAAGCAAAAGGAATTTTGGGAAGCAGTAGCATTAAATGGAACTTTACCAAGTTTTTAGTTGGCAAAGATGGCTCAGTTTTGAATCGTTATGCGCCTACAACCAAACCAGAAGCATTAGAAGCCGATATTGAAAAAGCATTAGCGGGCTAATCAATTCAATGAACGCTATTCCTCAAACTTTCGAGTTTTGGCAAGATCGGCGAATGCCATATGTTGAAACTCGAAGGTCGTGTTTTAGCCGAACATGTTATAAGTCTCATAGCCATCCAACATTTTCTATTGGGGCTATTGATGAAGGGAATAGTGTTTTTCAAAGTTCTTTTGGCACTGCTCAAGAGATCTCCGCGGGTACTCTAGTTATTGTGCCCGCACATATTGAACATTCTTGTAACCCGAAGCCAAATGAGGCTTGGAGTTACCAAATGCTGCATTTAAATATAGCTTGGTTAAGTCAGTTATATTCAGAATTTCAAGAACAAGGTTTTGATTTGCATCTACCTCAGCATAAGCCGCTCATTATAAAGGACGACTCTTTATATGAAGCTTTTACTGAAATGAATGAGACACTATTTGATTCGCAAAAATTAATTCTTGAAAAAGAACAATCGCTTCTTCATTGTCTTATACATTTGTTATTGCCTCATTTTATTTTAGAAGAAATACAAAAACCTCAATATTTATATAAAGATTTTCTAAATTTGGTCGATGTGATTAATTCTTCTGAGAATTTTATTTCTTTAGAGGAACTGGCCCAGCAGGTTGGTTTGAGCAGATACGCAATCATACGGCTATTTAAAGCAAATGTTGGTTTAACACCGCATGCCTTTCAAATAAATTTAAAGATTAACCAAGCTCGAGAACTCCTTAAACAAGGAATTTCACTCGCAGAGCTGGCTGTCAATTTAGGCTTTAGTGATCAAAGTCATTTTCATAAAGCATTTAAAGCACATACTGGCGTTACTCCTCGACAGTTCCAACTTGCAGCCGCGCAATAATTTACAAGAAATAATTCGCTTCTATTTTTAAGATTTTCCAGACTGTTTTATAGATGAAGCTGTTATGGAAGTTTTTTTAGTTATTGCATTTACTCATTTCTTAGCATTGTTATCTCCGGGTCCAGATTTCTTTTTAATTCTCACTAGTCTTCTGCAAAAAGGACGCGGTTATACCTATGGTGTTGTTTTGGGCATTACTTTCGGAAATGCTTTAATTTTAGCTGCATGTTTGTTTGGTTTTATGCTGCTTGGAGATTTGAGCAGTAGCATTCTTACATTATTGAAATGGCTTGGTGCAGCTTATTTAGCTTATTTGAGTTTTCTTTGCTTTAAGGCAGCCAGATCTAGTACTTTATCTTTTTCAACTGAAGACAATAATTTAAGTGATCAAGCCAACCTTAAGCAAAACAAAATTAAAAGTTTAATGTTAGGTGTGCAGTCTAGTCTTCTAAATCCTAAAAATATTATGTTTTATAGTAGTTTGATGCTGCTTATACAATATAAGTTCAGCTTAATTCAAAAACTGCTCATGAGCACATGGATGGTTGGAGTCGTTCTTGGTTGGAATATTCTACTGATTGGATTACTTGCTCAGGGGCAGGTTTTAGACAAAATTAAGCGCTCTGCGACAGGTTTATACTATTGTTCTAGTGTTGCTTTTATTATTTTTGCTGTGCTTTTGATTACCTATAAATAGTGTTATAGCCCAGTTGTATAGTCTTGATGTTTAAAGACTATACAACTGCTAAGAATAGACTTAAAGAACTGCTTTTAAACGTTTAACAACTTCTTCACATTGTGCCAAATCTGCTACTAAAGCCATACGCACATGATTGGCACCAGGGTTACCTTGTTCGGTATCACGAGATAGATAACGACCCGGTAAAACTTTAATGTGTGCTTTTTCCATCAGCATTTTGGCAAAAGTTTCATCATTATCAACTTTTAGCCAATAGTAAAAACCAGCATCAGGTTTTTGTAATGGCAGTAAATGGCCTAGCTCAGATTGGAATAAGTCAAATTTTGCTCGATATTGCTTACGGTTTTCTTCAACATGGTTTTCATCATTCCATGCCGCAATTGATGCAAGTTGATGTTGAACAGGCATTGCTGCACCATGATAGGTACGATACTGCAAATATGGTTTTAATAATTCTGCATCACCCGCTACAAAACCTGAGCGTAAACCCGGCAAGTTTGAACGTTTAGACAGTGAATGAAATACGACACAGTTTTTATAGTCATCACGACCAAGTTCTGCACAAACCTCTAATAAACCTGTAGGTGCTTGCTCGAACCAAAGTTCTGAATAGCATTCGTCAGAAGCAATAACAAAATTATATTGATCAGATAATGCAATTAGCTTTTTAAATTGTTCTTTAGAAAGCACAGTACCTGTTGGGTTCCCTGGTGTACATACAAAAAGAAGGGCTGTTTTTTCCCAAACTTCTGCTGGTACGGCATCAAAATCACCTAAGTAACCGTTTTCTTCTGTGCAATTAATGAAGTATGGCTTTGCGCCGGCAAGTAATGCTGCACCTTCATAAATTTGATAAAACGGGTTTGGCATTACCACATATGGTGCATCTTCACGGTTAATTAATGCCTGTACAAAAGAGAAAATCCCTTCACGTGTACCAGACACAGGCAAGATGTGGTTTTCAGCACTAATACTATTCAGTTTAAAGCGCTTAGTTAGCCAATCTGCAATGCTTTGGCGAAGCTCTGGTAAGCCTTTACTGTTTGGATAAGTGGATAGATGGTTAAAGTTATCAATAATAGCCTGTTTAACAAACTCTGGTGCTGGGTGCTTCGGTTCGCCAATTGATAGAGGAATCAAGGGAAGGTTAGCTGGGGTAATATCCTTAAAAAGTTGGTTTAACTTTTCAAATGGATACGGATGTAATAACGACAAGCTAGAGTTCATTAAACAGTTACCAAGTAGTTGAGTTTCAGTGCTGACAAATTTGATTAGATGCTTCATCTAATGCAGCTTTCAGTTTTTCCGAGAAGAGTTTAACCTCTTCGTGATTCAGCGGTTTTCCATCTTTTTTGGTGACAAAGAAAATATCTTCTGCACGCTCACCTAAAGTTGCAATTCGAGCTGAATGGATGTCTAAACCTTGCATCATAAATAAACCACCTACACGTGCAAGTAGACCAGGATGGTCAAGTGTTGAAATTTCGACCATGTTTTGCTGTAAAGCTTCATTCAATGTAACGTCGACTGTATTTTCAATATCGAAGTGACGTAATTGACGTGGAATACGGCGTTGCATGAGTCCCGGGTATTGGTCTGGTTGGCTAAGTGCTTTCACTAATGCATTTTTAACCGTTTCTTCGCGTTCTGGGTCGGTAAGTAATGTACCGAAACGATCGAGTACAACATAGGTATCTAAACTAAATGCCGTACTTGCCGTGATAATTTTTGCGTCCTGAACGTCTAGGTTCATTCGGTCTAAAACGGCAACGGTTGTAGCAAACAGGTTAGGTTGATCGCGTGTATAAATAAAGATTTGTACCGCATCTTGAGCTGCTTTACGGTGAGCACGTAAGAGGACTAATGGCTCAGGGTTATCGCCGTGTTTTAAAATAGCTTGTGTGTGCCATGCAATTTCATCGGCCGATTCTTTAATGAAGTATTCATCACCAAGTTCTTGCCATACTTTTTCGACATCTGCCAATGCGAAGTTATTCACGAGTAATTCACTTGCTGCAAATTTGGTGTCTTCAATCAGCATTTGATAGTCAACAGGACGGCCTAAACCAGTACGGATTACATCACGGGCATGCGTATAAAGCTGACGCATAAGCGAGGCACGCCATGTGTTCCAAAGTTTTGGATTTGTCGCATTAATATCGGCAACCGTTAAGGTGTATAGATAATCGAGATGCTCCATATCGCCAAGTTTTTCTGCAAAATCTTTTACGACGTCTGGATCAGAAATATCTTTTTTCTGAGCAGTGAGTGACATGAGCAAATGGTTTTGAATCAACCATGCAATTAATTTGCATTCACGTTCTGTAAAGCCATGTGCACGCCCAAACTCAATTGCATCTTCGGCACCGAGTTCGCTATGGTCACCACCACGACCTTTTGCGATGTCATGGAATAAAGCAGCAATAAATACAATATCTTGACGCGCAAGACGTTGGAAAACCGAACTTACAACAGGAAACTCTTTAGCAAACTCTGGCTCTCTAAAACGGTTTAAATTGCGCAGTAATAGTAATGTGTGAGCATCGACTGTATAGATATGGAATAGGTCATATTGCATAAGACCCATAATTTGCCCAAAAGCAGGAATGTAATTTCCTAAAACACCATAACGTTTCATCGCAACCAAGGTATCGTATAGACGATACGGTGAGCGAATAATCGACATAAACAATGCTTGGTTTTCTGGGTTATTACGGTAACTTTGGTTAATTCTTTTCGCTGCAAGAATCAGTAAGCGCAAAGTACGAGCGCGAATACCTTCGATATCTGGTCTATTCGCTAAAATATAGAACAACTCTAAAATCGCACTTGGATGTTCTGCAAATATTTTATGATGCTGTACGGCAAGTTTATTATCGACAATTTTAAAGTGATCATTAACAACTTCAATTTTGCGTTCGTAGTTGGGTAGTCGAGGGGTAATCACCGATTCGCTAAAATACGCCAGCAGCATTTCATTCAATGTCGAAACCTGTTGCGCCGTACGGTAGTAGCGTTTCATGAACTGCTCAACGCCGTAATTTACAGGTTGACCTTCTTGACGAACATAGCCAAATTTTGCGGCGATTTCTCTTTGGTGATCGAAAAGTAAACGGTTTTCGTCACGTTTCGCTAAACGGTGTAAATGGTGACGAATTTCCCAAAGAAAACTTTCAGCTTCTTCTAAAACACCCAGCTCAAATTCTGAAATAAAGCCTAAATGTACTAAGTCATAAATACGGTTTACACGAAAGTGGCGTTTGGCAATCCAACCAATCTGATTAATATCGCGAATACCGCCAGGCGCATTTTTAATGTCAGGTTCTAAATTGCTTTCAGTATTGTTGTGTTGGTGGTAACGCTTAGCTTGTTCTGCCATTTTTGCGTCATAAAAGGTTTTATCTGTCCACGTCTGCGAAACAATGCGGCGAGGCCATCTTGCAAGTTGAGTATTACCTGTAATTAAACGAGCTTCAATGAGTGTAGTTGCAACGGTTAAATCGGTAGCAGCCTGCTCAACACAACTTTGAATGGTACGAACGCTAATGCCGGGTTTAAAGTTTCCAACGTCCCATAATGAAGAAATAAAGGTAGAGATACGTTTTTCATTTTCTTCACTGATTTCATGTTCTGACAAAATCATGATATCGACGTCAGAGTAGGGCAGCATTTCACGGCGCCCATAACCACCTACAGCAAAAAGACCTAATTCAGTCTGATCAAGTTCAGCATGTTTCCATAAAAAGATCAGTGCTTCGTCAACTAGATCTGAACGGGCTTTAATAATTTCACGAATAGATTGCCCATTTTCATATGAATCTTGCAATTGCTTTTCTACATCCGTTCGCCACTGATTAATGGCTTTAATATCATGATGACTTGAGACATAGTTCAACAATGGCGATGTATTGATCATGAAAATGGGTCTACCAATAAGTAAAAATTAAGAGTTTGTTTGAACGCTTACTTGATCAGCGGTTTCTTTCGCTAAAGTACGAGCAAGATCAGTATTTTCAGCACGAGCAGTTGCAACACCCATACGACGACGTTTGAAACCTTCCGGTTTACCAAACAAACGTAAGTCGGTATCTGGATGAGCTAAAGCTACATTCAGATTGCTATAACTTAAATTGTTGGCATCTACACCCGCATAAATTACGGCGCTTGCGGCCACACTGTGACGCGTCGTGTTTACAGGTAAACCTAAAATGGCACGTGCATGCAGTTCAAATTCACTTTGATACTGAGACGCTAAAGTTACAAGTCCTGTGTCGTGTGGACGAGGTGAAACTTCACTGAACCAAACTTTATCGCCCTTAATAAACAGTTCTACACCAAAAATACCACAGCCACCAAGTGCTGTTGTCACTTTATTTGCAATACGTTTTGCTTCTTCAAGTGCAGCAGGGGACATGGGTTGAGGTTGCCAGCTTTCTACATAATCGCCTGCATCTTGGCGGTGACCAATTGGGTCACAGTAGTGAGTTTCAATTTCACCGGTTTCAGGGTTTTTAGCACGAACAGTAAGTAAGGTAATTTCAAAATCAAAATCAATTTGAGATTCAATAATCACTGTGCCTTGATTAACACGGCCACCTTGCATCGCATATTCCCAAGCAGCATCGACTTCATCGAAACTTTTTACACGAGACTGACCTTTACCTGAAGATGACATGACTGGTTTTACAAAGTTCGGATAACCAATATCATCACACGCGGCGCGGAAACTTTCTAAAGATTCAGCAAAACGATAAGCAGAAGTAGGTAAACCAAGCTCTTCAGCCGCAAGGCGGCGAATACCTTCACGGTTCATGGTGAGGTTTACAGCTTTAGCAGAAGGAATAACAGTTGCTGTTTGGTTAGCTTCAATCTCAAGCAAAACTTCTGTCGCAATTGCTTCAATTTCTGGAACAATTAAATTCGGTTTAACTTTTTCAATGAGCTGTTTTAATTGAGCAGGATCAGCCATGTTTAACACATAAGAAAAGTGTGCAACTTGCATGGCTGGTGCGTGATCATAACGGTCGGCTGCATGTACTTCGACACCAAGGCGTTGTAGGGAAATTACAACTTCTTTGCCAAGCTCTCCTGAACCTAACAATAAAACTTTAAATGCAGAAGATTGAAGGGGGGTACCGAGTGTCACGCTCATGCGAATCATCCTGACAAAATTATTTTTTTAAGCATAGCAGAACTTATGGTGGAGTTAAGCCTTATAACGCATAAAAAGATGAATTTTGTCAGACAATGCGTAAGTCGTTTTTAAACGTTAACTTGATAATTTAAACGTAATTCATCTGCGTTTTGACCACGGATGCCCCAATTTTCTTTAGGGGTTTCAAAAATAGTGATTTCAATGTCTTGTGGGGCAATTCGGCAATACTGTTCAATATTACGAAATAAAGTTTGAATGAGTCTTTTCTTGGCTTCGGTACTTCGGCCAGTAAACATTGAAAGTTCAATAATAACGTAGTGCTGGCTTCGATCTGATGGATAGATAAAGTTTTCCGGTTTAAGGCTAATAAACCTTTGAAATTTTTTCTCTATTGGGTATTTCAACTCTTCAATGAGGGCCTGATGAACTGCATGAGAAAGCATTTCTCGATACTGCATGATGGTTTGTTCATTTGCATAAATTTTAACTTGTGACATTTTTATCTCTAATCGCTAGATGGTGTTATCTTTTAATAAATTTCAAAAATGAGTTTTCATACTAGAAGTTATTATTCTTAATCACTTCTAGTATTTATATATTATATAAGGTTGATAAGTTTATCTATTTATAAAGGTAAATAAGTGTAGATCAAGCCATAAACGAGCGCAGCAGTTAACGTTGCTGGAACAATTTTCTTAAATTTAAAATAAAGACCTGCTAAAACCAGAAAGCCGATGAGCATAGCTAAACTTTTATCTGGATTTTTAAGAAGTGGTGGAAGGGTTGCTACCACAAGCATGGCGCTAATTGCAGATATACCAATACTTCCCAATGCAATTTTTATCCATACAGAACCACGTTTTTGATGAGAACCTTGTAGTTTTTGTATAACGAAAAATGGTCCGAAGCGTGAAGCAAAATTGGCAATACCAACAATAATACCCACCAAAATAATTTCTAAATTCATATCAGGCTTCAACCTCATCAAACTGTTTCAGCACATAATATTTAAATAGACCCGCTAAAATGCCTGAAAAAATACCAATAAAAATAGCAGCAGATAAGTTAATCCAATAACAGGCTAAGGCTGAAACCACTAAAGATACAGCGACAACCAAAGTATGTTTACGTTCAAAAGCCGCGAGTAAAAAACTTAAAAATAAAGCTGGTAGTAAAAAGTCTAGAGCTGCTTGTAAAAATTTTGGAAGATGAGCGACTTGATCTGCAAATAAGCCACCTAACAACGAACCACTTGCCCAAGACATCCAGCTGAACAGACTTAAACCTAACATCCAAGATTCAGACCATTGCTGCTTGCGCTGTGAAAGCTGAATCATTCCACTCGCAAAAACTTCATCTGTAAGACCCCAAGCCCAAACAGCCGTCTTTTTTAAGTTCAGTTTATTTGGAATTAGGTTATAGAGCGCTGGACCATAAAGGACATGGCGAATATCAAGTGCAATAACCGTTAGGGCAGTTAACCAGATAGATGAACCACTTGCTAAAAGAGCCACCACTAGAAATTGGCTAGCACCGGCATACATCGAACAAGAAAGAAAAAATGCTTCCCACGGGCTAAAACCAAATTGAGATGCAGAAACACCAAAAGCAAAAGAAACAGGTAAATAAGTGAGTACGATGGCTTGACTATCTTTGGCACCCTGCCAAAAAGTTGCTTTTTGAGCAGCCATCTGTTGTTGATTTGACACAAAACACCTTGGCAGTAAACCAATTATAAAAACTTGAAAGATTGAGTATTGTAGCCGAATTTAATAGCATAGTGCCGAAATGTTTAATTCGGCAGTTTGATATGTTCAAATCAAAGACTCGTTTAGTTTATATCGCCATCCTGAGTGCGAGCGTATTTATATTGCAAGGCTGTGATAATGGGAATCAGAGCACGGATAAAAAAGTTGAAATTAAACCAGCGCCGAAATTAACCAATGATGCAACGGTCTATGCAAATAAGGCATGGACATTAATTAACACGGTTGATCCTTTAGTCTATGGAAAACAGCTTAGTCAGATAAATGATAAGGTTCGTAAACCGCTACGTCAGCTCAGTACGGATTGGCGTATTAATGTAAAAATGACAGATTCGGTAACTGAAGGAAAATATGCACTTTGCCGCAAAGCCTTAACAAGTCTAGATGTATGGGCAAGAGAAACTGTGGAACATTCAAATTCTGTTGCTCAAAAACAGGCTGATTACGAGCGCGATAAACAGCAGTGTAAGGATGCAATTGCAAATCCAAATTTAGGAAATACATCTCCGAAATAAAATCACTGCATATAAAAAAGCGAGATTTTGAATCTCGCTTTTTTTAACTCATAAATTAATCAATATTAATTATGGTTTTGTTGCAGTTTTAGCAGTGTTCGCAGTTTTTACAGCATCTTGTTTCATTTGGTGAGTAGCTTGATTTGCTTCTTGTTTAGCATGAGTTGCGCTAGTCATTGCAGCATGTTTCTGCTCATTCATATCTTTTTTAACATCTTGTTTTGTTTTTTCAGCTTCTTTTTTTGCTTTTTGAGCAGTAGGTTTGCCGCTTACAGCAACACATTTACCACCTTTATGATGTGGTCCAGTTCCTCCTTGGAGTTGAGTTCCTTTTGGACATGCAAATGCCGAAACACTTAACATTGCCAATACGCCAGCTGTAAGAATTGTTGATAATTTTTTCATGTTAATCAGCGCCTTGTTGAGTTTTTGAGTATTATTGCTCAGTCTGAGTGTAAAATGAAAATTTCTGTTTTGGAATACTTATTTTGTGAAATAGAGTTTGAACAATGTTTTATTTTGCAGTGTTATCTGATTTTTTAATTTAATTTTAAGTTTTTATTATATAGCGCCTTTAAGTATTAGATTTTGCAATTAAACTTAATTTTTCGATATCTAAAATTTCAATTTTTCTAAAGGCAATTTTAATAATATTTTGTTTTTCTAACAAGTTTAATTCGTGATTAATGGTCTGTCTTGAAGTAGTTAGCATATTAGCTAATTGCTCTTGAGAAATGTGAATTTGCTTTTCTTGGATAAAAATGTGATTGCCATAACCCTCTAAAATAAACAGCAGACGTTGAGCAAGTCTTTGAGAAATACTGCGTGTTTGGATAGCGATCTGTTCTAAAAAAACATATCTGAGCTTTTGACTAGTTAAGCGCGCGAAGTAGTACCAATAATACGGATTGTCCTTGAGTAGCTCATTTAATGGTTTTGCAGGAATATGTAGAACGATACTTTTTTTCAAAGCAATCGCATCGTGCGAACGCGGTTCATGGTCAATCAGCGATATTTCACCAAACCACATAATTGGCTCAGCAATTGCAGAAAGGGCTTCATTCCCGTTTACATCGACATACCCCAAGCTAATTGAGCCTTCGAGCACAGTATAAATACCATCAAACTCATCTTGAGCACGAAACACATAATTGTTTTTTTCAAAGGTTCTTTGCTTACCATGCTCTAGAATAAAGTTTTGGAATGCTTCTGGAAGCAAACTAAACCATGTATTTTCTCTTAATCGATTAATATAAATAAGATCCAAGATCAGCCCATCCATGAAAAAATCATTACTTTGTCAAATAGCTGACAACTTTAAGTTTTCCTTATTTGTACAGTATGACTATAGATAGATGAATAGGGAACAACTCATGTCAAATCTGGAGCAACAGCTTAGCAAATATGCGGCTTACCACTTAAATCATAAAAATATTTTGACGCATTTTGTTGGTATTCCACTTATTGTATTTTCAATTTTATGTTTAACAGTGAGAGCTGGAGTTGATATTGGCAGTTTTAAACTGACTTTAGCTATGGTGTTGATTGCAGTTAGTACGATCTATTACTTCATTTTAGATAAAGTATTTGGTTTACTCATGCTGATTATTTTAGTTGCTGTGTATCCATTGGCAAGCCAAATTGCCGAGCTTTCTTTAGGACAATGGTTAGCGGCAAGTATTGGTTTCTTTGTAGTGGGTTGGGTCTTTCAGTTTGTTGGACATTATTTTGAAAAGAAAAAACCTGCTTTTGTTGATGATGTAATAGGACTTGCGATAGGGCCATTATTTGTATTGGCAGAATTTATATTTATGCTGGGTTTTAGAAAGCCTTTGCATGCGCGTATTTTACAAGAGGCGCGTAGTAAACGAGAGGCGATGGATTTAAGTCATTAACAATAAAAAAAGCCCCAACACATTGGGGCTTTTTCTTTCTTAAGCTTTAACTTATACGTTAAAACGAAAGTGCATTACATCGCCGTCTTGAACAACGTAAGTTTTACCTTCTAAACGCCATTTACCAGCTTCTTTAGCGCCGTTTTCACCGTTGTATTGTACGAAGTCATCATATGCAACAACTTCAGCACGGATAAAGCCTTTTTCGAAGTCAGTATGAATTACACCAGCCGCTTGAGGAGCAGTTGCACCAACTTTTACTGTCCAAGCACGTACTTCTTGTACACCGGCAGTGAAATAAGTTTGTAAACCTAAAAGCGCATAACCTGCACGAATAACCACATTTAAGCCAGGTTCTTCCATACCCATTGCTTCTAAGAATTCAGCACGATCTTCATCTTCTAATAATGAAATTTCAGCTTCGATCTGGTTGCAAAGAGGAACAACAATTGCGTTTTCTTCAGCCGCAAGTTTTTTAACTGCGTCTAAGTGGGGGTTGTTTTCAAAACCATCTTCAGCAACGTTTGCAATATACATGGTTGGTTTTAAAGTCATTAAACCAAAACCACGAACTAATTTACGCTCGTCATCAGACAAATCAGCCGCGCGAGCTGGTTTACCTTCGTCAAGTAAAGGTTGGATTTTCTCTAAAACTGCTTTAGTTGCTACAGCTTCTTTATCACCGCCTTTAGCAACTTTAGTTAAACGTAAAATTGCTTTAGCAACAGTTTCAAGATCGGCAAGCGCAAGTTCAGTATTGATAGTTGCAATGTCGTCTAATGGATCAATTTTACCATTTACGTGAATTACGTTTTCGTCTTCGAAACAACGTACAACATGAGCGATTGCATCAGTTTCACGGATGTTAGCAAGGAATTGGTTACCTAAGCCTTCACCTTTTGATGCACCAGCAACAAGACCTGCAATGTCCACAAATTCCATTGTAGTTGGCAAAATACGCTGTGGTTTAACAATCGCAGCAAGTTTGTCTAAGCGTGGATCTGGTACAGGAACAATACCTGTGTTTGGTTCAATGGTACAGAAAGGGAAGTTTTCCGCTGCAATCGCTGCTTTCGTTAATGCATTGAAAAGGGTAGATTTCCCTACGTTTGGCAGACCAACAATACCGCAATTAAAACCCATGAAAACCACTCACAAATGTGTAAATTAAAAATTGTTGCTGATTTTACATGAAAGCCATGACAAAGTCATGGCTAGAGCGGGGTTGTATTGCTTTTAAACTTTACGTTTATCAAGTTGCTGGGCTAATGCATCGCCAGTCGCTTGTACTAACATGACTAAAACAATAAGCACAAAAATTACAGCCAACATAATTTGCATATCAAAACGTTGATAACCATAACGATAAGCAATGTCTCCTAGGCCACCTGCACCAATAGCACCAGCAATCGCAGAGGAGTTAATCATAGTCACAATAGTCACGGTAAAGCCTGCTACAATACCCGGCAAAGCCTCTGGTAAAAGCACATGCCAAATAATTTGTTTACGGTTACAACCCATGGCTTGTGCAGCTTCAATTAAACCTTGGTCGACTTCACGTAAGCTGACTTCTGCAATACGCGCAAAAAAGGGAATTGCTGCAATAGTTAAGGGAACAACCGCTGCCCAAACCCCATAACTTGTCCCGACAATCCAGCGAGTAAGCGGAATAAGTGCAACCATTAAAATAAGAAAGGGCACAGAACGAGTAATGTTGATGACCCAACCTAAAGCCTGATTAATCTTTTGTGACGGATGAATGCCATGCTCAGAAGTGCTAACTAAAACAACAGCAATAGGTAAGCCAATTAAAAAAGCAATAAACGCAGATGCACCTACCATGAGTAAGGTATCTACAGTTCCAGTAATTAATAAATCAATGAGCTGGTCGTGCATAGCCAAGTACCTCAAATTGTGCAATTGCAGTTGATGCATCTTGTCGTATAGATGAAAGATCAATTTCTACGTTAGGAATACCGACTAAAAGTGAACCAATAATGTGCCCTTGAATGGTATCGACCTGACTTTGATATAAATTGACGGGTGCTTTGAATTTGGCAAGTAGTTCTTGAATATCTGGAACCTGATGTGCTTCAGCTTCATATTTCAGTTTTACAATAATATGAGTCGAATCTTCATCGGGTAGAGTACTGATTTTAAAAGGCAGGGTGATCTGTTCAAGATTCAGTAATTCTTGAGTAATCTGTTGTTCTGGTCGTGAAAATACAGACCAAACTTGCCCAGCCTCTACAATTTCACCTTGGTCAATCACCACGACTTGATCACAAATTTCTCGAATGACTTGCATTTCGTGAGTGATGAGTACAATCGTTAGACCAAGTTCCTGATTAATCGTTTTAAGTAAAGCCAAAATAGTGGCAGTACTTTCTGGATCAAGTGCTGAGGTGGCTTCATCGCAAAGTAAAATTTCTGGATGGTGAACAAGTGCACGTGCAATACCGACACGTTGCTTTTGTCCGCCCGAAAGTTGTGATGGATAATGACCAGACTTATCTGCAAGGCCTACGAGTGCTAGAACTTCATTTACACGTTGATCGATATCTGCTTTGTTGTAATGGGAAACTTTTAAGGGTAATGCCACATTTTCCCAGACCGTTTTTGCAGACATCAAATTGAAATGTTGAAAAATCATTCCAATGTGTTGGCGAGTTTGAATAAGCTCTGAATGACTCAATTCAGCAATGTTTTGTTGATGAATATGAATGCTGCCAGTATTTACTTGTTCTAAGCCATTTAATGTGCGGAGTAGGGAAGACTTTCCCGCACCACTTTTACCAATAATGCCTAAAATCTTACCTTGAGGAATATCAAGGTTAATCTCTTTTAAAGCATGCAGTTTTTGACCCTGCGATTGGTAAAACTTATTTAAACCACGAATTTTGATATGGGGTAGAGAAAAATCAACTTGTGATCCAAAACTCACCATTGTCATTCTCCTTATTTCCAGCCTTGAAACCACATACCTTGGCCAAAGTCTTTATCCAGAATGTCTTGTGCTTGTTTTGAGTTCTGGAATGCTTTAACAAAGGTTGCAAGTTTTTGGTTTTTATCTTGGTAATCGCGACGGGTCACAAACAAAATTGCATATTTTTTATCGATTGGATCTAAAAATAATGCGCTATGTGGGTCGGTTACCTTTGCCATTTTTAAGTAGTGAGGGAAGCCGAAAATTAAATCGACATCGTTATATGCATGTGCGGTTTGAGGGCCCTCAACTTCAACAAAGCTCAGCTGTTTGGGATTAGCGATAATGTCTTGGGTGGTTGAAAGTTCATTATTAATGTCTTTAAGCTGAATTAAACCTGCACGGTGCAATAAAATTAAAGCACGGGCTAAATTGACCGGATCGTTTGGAATAGCAACACGTGCATTTGAAGGTAAGTCTTTAAGTGATTTATATTTTTTTGAATATAAACCCACATGACTTCCTGAACCCACACCAAATGCATGTAAGTCATAACCCGTTTCTTTAACAGCATTACGTAGAAATACGCTTTGCTGGAAAAAGTTTGCATCAATATCACCGTTTTGTACGGCAACATTTGGTGCTCGCCAATCAGAAAATTCAACAAGCTTGACATGAACGCCTTGCTTTTCTACTTCATTGGCAACGCTTTGTAATAATTCAGCATACGGTGGACTAATGCCAATCGTTAAAACATCATCGGCTTGTTTATTTTTAATATAACGATAACCGACGAGGCCCAGAACTACGATAACAATCGTAATTCCGAGTAACCAAGGCTTATGCTGTTTGAACTGAATCGCCATAATCTTTCCGCTATTACTTCCAGCCAGGGAACCAAAGTTTTGGCCCAATCTCAGCATCTAACACAGCTTTAACTTTTGGCGAGTTTTGATAGATCTCAACAAATTTCTTTAATTTGTCGCCCTTGTCCTGATAGTCGTCACGTACTACAAACAAAATGGCATAGCGTTTATTGGTATTGTCATCAAGTAAAAGTGCACTATTAGGGTCAGCTGTTTTTGCTAAGCGTAAGTAATGTGGATAGCCAAAAGCCAAGTCAACATCATCAATTGCACGAGCAGTTTGTGGTCCTTCAACCTCGATGAATTGCAAGTTTTTAGGGTTTGAAACAACATCTTTAAGTGCAGATAAATGGTTGTTTGAATCTTTAAGCGTAATTAATTTAGCTTGCTGTAAAAGGAGTAGGGCACGACCTTGATTCACTGGATCATTTGGGATGACTACACGTGCGTTTTGTGGCAATTCATCAAGGCTTTTATATTTCTTTGAATAAAGTCCCACATGTGATGCTGCCCCTACTGCAAATGCTTTTAATTTAAAGCCAGTTTCTTTAATTGCATTGTCTAAGAAAGGTTGATGCTGGAAAAAGTTGGCATCAATATCCCCATGATTTAAGGTAATGTTTGGTGTGTTCCAGTCAGAAAACTCAACCAGTTTCACATTTAAACCTTGTTTCTTTGCTTCATCGGCAGCAGCTTGTAAAGGTTTTGCAAATGGTGGACTAATGCCAATCACAAGTTCATTTGAGCCACTTTGACGATGTTTATTCCATAAGAATAAAGCAACAAAAAGGACTACAACGACTAAGCCTACGCCTAGCCATTTTTTAGAGGCTGTTTGAGCCATGTCTATCTCCAAATTTAAGCGGTTATTTCTTCAATTTTTGTTAGGTTTTTGCTGTTGTTATAGGGACTACATCGGAACGCTTGAACAGGGTGTTGTTCTGGTAATTGATCACCCCGATTAAAAATTTTGTTCCGTAGTGAACCCGTTTTATATGCAGTTTTATAGCGACCACGTTGCTGTAGTTCAGGAATAACCAAGCGAATAAAGTCGTGGTGAGACTCAGGCGCAACTGTACGTGTCAAATTAAAGCCATCAATATCAGTCTCATCTAAAAGATGAATTAAGTATTCAGCAACTTCTTCGCCACTACCCACGATAAGGGGATAACGGCCACCTAAAACATGTTGAGCTTTTAAGTCATTTTTTGTGATTTGCTGTTCTTTAAATTTTTCGGTAATCGAAACAATGCTGTTACTTTTTTGGTAAGGAATTGCTTCATCGTCAGCAAATTTACTTAAGTCAATGCCTGTTGAACTCGCATAATGTGCGAGGCCTGCTTCAGGACTTGCATATTGACGATATTCATTAAGTTTTTGTACGGCCAGATCATGTGTTTCGGCAACAACAACGGTTATACCGACAAAGACTTTAATGTCATCCGCTGAACGGCCTTGTTGTTCTGCAAGATCACGAATCTTTTTCACTTGTTCGCGTATTTTTTCGGGTTTGTCACCGCCAATAAATACACACTCAGCATGACGAGTCGCAAACTGCATGCCTTTTGGTGAAGCACCTGCTTGAAATAGTGTTGGGGTGCGTTGCACAGAAGGAGATACCTGAAATACCCCTTCACTTTGGTAATATTTTCCGTGATGGTGAATGGTGTGAACTTTAGATGGATCTGTAAAAACACGCTGTACTTTATCTTTTTTAACTGCGTCGTTTTCCCATGAACCTTCCCAATATTTATAGCAGAGCTCTAAAAACTCTTCGGCTTGTTCATAGCGAGCATCGTGGTCTTTTAAACCTTTTTGACCAACTAAGCGTTCGGCACTGTCTAGATAACCTGTCACAATATTCCAGCCAATACGACCTTGAGTTAAATGGTCGAGACTCGCAAAGCGGCGGGCAAATTGATAAGGATGCTCATAGCTCAAATTTACAGTGACTCCAAAACTTAAGTTTTGAGTGACTGCTGCCATAGCTGAAATAAGTGTAGATGGATCATGGCTCGGAAGCTGAATGGACTCTTTTAAAGTTAAATCAATACCATTTTGATAGACGTCAT
Organism: Acinetobacter nosocomialis; assembly: GCA_025736915.1. GTDB lineage: Bacteria > Pseudomonadota > Gammaproteobacteria > Pseudomonadales > Moraxellaceae > Acinetobacter > Acinetobacter nosocomialis_A. The sequence continues at coordinate 3,630,363 of CP107049.1, forward strand.
AGACACCTGTAATGTCCGCAATAAACAAACCATCAAATAAACCACTTTCTAAGATTTTGGCTTGTTCTGTCCAATAGCTCAGTTCATTAAAGCGGTGTGATTCATCACGTGGATGTGTCCATAAGCCATGATTGATATGACCAACACAGTTCATGTCAAAGGCGTTTAATAAAATTTCTTTTGCTTTGAAATCTGCCATTACAATGTCCCCCGACGAGGTGGTAGAACACCGTTAAGAACATAGTTCCCAATAAAGTAATATTTCCATCGTGCGGCATCATGTAACGTATGTACACGCGCATTGCGCCAGAAACGGTCTAGACCATCTTGTGACTGACTACCACGGCTTCCTGCAAGTTCAATCAGCTTAGACGATGCTTTGAGTGCGATATCAGTACTATGAGCACGCACTTTGGCCACATCAATTGAAGCTTTTGCAATGCTTTCAGGTGTGGTTTCAATTTTTGCGGCATCAATTGATTGAGCTGCTTGTTTTAATAACACTTCACTTGCCCGTACATCTACAGCAATGCGTCCTAATTCATAAATTGTTAAAGGATCTTGGTTTGCTGTTTCTACATTTGAATCAATCCATGGGCGGGCCTGATGCACTCTTTGCAAGCTTTCTTCAAAGGCTGCACGTGCAATGCCTACTTCAATTGATGCATGCATAATTTGGGCAAAAGGGCCCACTAAGGTTGGTTGTAAAAATGCAGTATCAAAAGGAATAACATCATCTGCATCTACAAAAACCTGATCAAATTTAACTGTACCGCTACCTGTGGTTTTCTGCCCAAAGCCAGACCAGTCATCAACAAGTTTTAATCCTTGTGAACCACTTTTTACAAAGGCTAAATATTCTCGGCCTGCATCATCTAAAACTAAGGTTGGAATACGGTGAGCAAATAAACTTCCTGTGCAGTAAAACTTTTCACCTTGAATGAGATATCCATTTTCGTGAGGGCGAATATTGGTTTGTTTATGAGTTGAAGTTTTGGTTTTAAACTCAGCAAGTGCATTACCAAAGCGAGTGCCATTTAAAACTTCGCCGTATAAACGTTGTTTTTGAGCTTCTGTGCCCGTATTGCGCAATACTTCTAAAGCATAGAAATGATTTTGTGGAATTTGTCCGATTGAACCATCTGCACCGCTTAAAAGTGCAATCACTTTAGCAACAGTATGACTTGAAACTTCAGCACCGCCATATTGCTTTGGCACTGTAATTGCCCAAAGACCAGATTGGCTCAAAGCATCAATTTCGGTATACGGTAAAATTCGTTTAGCGTCTCGCTCAACTGCGGTTTTTTTAAATTGCTCAGCAAATTGTTTGGCAATTTCTAATGCTTCAGCATCATTTTGAATAATGTGCGCTTGGCCAGATGCCGATGTTTGTTTAGTTTGAACCGATTGATATGAAGTCATGACAATTGCTCCTTAAATCCAGGCATGGCGGGCAGGGAAATGACCATTAAGGTAATAATTGCCAATGGCATGTAATTTCCAGCGAACAGGGTCGTGTAAGGTATGTACACGGGCATTTCGCCAATGTTGATCTAAATTATGTTGGCTTAAGCTTGAACGACTACCACCTAGCTCTAGTAGTTTTTCAGAGATTTGTAGGGCAGCATCATTGGCATAGACTTTTGCTTCAGCAACCAAAATTGAAGCTTTAGCTACTTGTTCATCAGTCACAGTTTCAAGTTGGTCAAGTTCATCTAAATATTCAGCAGCGTCATCAAGCAGTAAAATTGCAGCATCGAGCAAAATATTTAACTTACCTACCTCTTGCAGGGTGTAATGTTCAAAGCTGGCTTTTTCAACGTTTGCATCAATAATTGGACGTGCTTTATGAATAGTCGATAAAGTATCGTCAAATGCAGCTTCTGCAATCCCCACATCAATGGCTACTTGTAATAACTGAGAATAAGCACCGCGATAAGTAGGGGCTTTAGTTAATAAGCGTTCATCAAAAATAAGATCAGGGTTAACTTCAACATGATTTAATTTAACTGTGCCGCTCGCTGTCGTACGTTGCCCAAAACCATTCCAGTCATTAATGACTTCAATACCTTGAGCCTCCCGGTTAACAATGACTAAAACCACATGACCTTCGGGATGAACCGCTTTAATTGCGAGCCAATGCGCAAAACTTGTTCCAGTCGAATAAAATTTTTCACCGTTTAAAATGTATTTACCGTTTTCAATGGTAAGCGTGGTTTTTAGTGTTTTTGAGTCATGTGTATTACGCTCTGGACCGCCGTTAGCAAGACGTTTGCCTGCTAATATTTCTGAGAAGATAAATTGTTTTTGTTGTTCTGTACCCAAGATTTCGATGAGGTTTAACAGGCTAATCTGATTTTGTGGAATTTGACCGACATTGGCATCGCCTTTACTTAAAATACGGAAAACTTGAGCCAAAGTTTTATTGGAAACAAAAGCACCACCATATTTTTTTGCAATTCGAATTCCGCCTAAACCTTTTTGGCTAAAGCTCTCGATTTGCTCATAAGGTAATAAGCGTTGTTGATCACGTGTATTACGACCCTCTAAAGCAAAATCAGCCACTTGATAAGCGGCATTAATCGCTTGTTGATCATTTTGAATGACTTGGACGTATCCCGTCGTTTTAGATAGAGAATTAGACATAATGACACCTTGTATTGCTGTCATTACCTTACAAAAGAAATATTTTTCCACTAAACGAGGACTTATGCTCAGCTTATGAATAAAAATGCAAAGCAATTTTTTTGATTTTTAATAGATAAATATAGATATAGAAATATATTAAAAATCAAATAATTATGCTTTTTGTTTGCAAAATGAATTACTAAAGTAGTTTTAATATGAAAAAGAGCTATAAGTACGGTAAAAAAAGATATAAAAAATATAGACCTAACTGTCAGTGAAAAATGAGCACAATATCCATTGTTTTCATTAAAAATAGCTTCTAAAGTATCTATTTACCGAAGACGATTTTTGTACGAATAGTCAAATAAAAATAAACGTGGAGATTTTATGCGGGTTTTGTATCAGTTTCCTTTATCTCATTATTGTGAAAAAGCTCGCTGGTTGTTAGACCATAAAGAACTTGATTACGTTGCACATAATTTGATTCCTGGCTTTCATCGTGCTTTTGCACAACTCAAAACAGGGCAAAATTTATTGCCAATTTTGAAAGATGACCATCGCTGGATTGCTGAATCAACTAAAATTGCGCTTTATCTGGATGATACCTATCCAGAACATGCACTTTTACGCCGTGATGAGCAACTTAGACAGCAAACACTTAAGATTGATAGTTTGGCAGATGAACTGGGTGTACATGTACGTCGTTGGGCACTTGCCCATACTTTAGCCCACGGCGACCATGCTCTAGAGATTATGATGGGTGAACAAGGTTACTTGCGCCAGTTTGAAAAAATATCAAAACCTTTCCTCAAGACTTTAGTAAAGAAGAACTATAAGCTTGAAGGGGAAGTGGTGAGCCAGTCAAAAGAGCGTATGGATGAACTCATCAGTGAGTTGAATCAGTACCTCATTGAAAACCAAGCACGTTATATGGTTGGAGACCGCTTAAGTCTCGCTGATATTTCGGTGTGTTCTATGCTTGCACCTTTATTAGAAATAAAAGGTACGCCATGGGAACCCGAAGTGGATGAAGAGGTGTCGCCAGAGTGGAGCAATTATCAGAAAGCTTTACTTGATTTGCCGCTTGGACAATATGTTTTAAGAATTTATCAAACTGAAAGAAATGCACGCGTTGATTGGCGAGGCATTTAATCTATAGATTTTATAAAAAGGCTCGAAATAAATCGGGCCTTTTTGTCATATTTCTAAAAATATTTTAATTGTAAAAATATTACTATCAATTTTATAAATGGATTTTATTAAAACATTTATAAATATTATTTTGATGCTTTATCTTCTTTTTTAGAAAAATAATCTGCTTCGGTCTAACTGTTTAATAAGTTTAATTTTTCTTTTTATCAAAATAGTAATCTTTTTCTAAAAATAGTTTTTAGAAAAATTTAAGCCACTTTATTGTGCATGTGTTTACATTGTAATCAATAATTGCCACATTTAAGTGTAAATAGATGAGCTTAATAATAGACAGAAGATTAAAACTTAGATTAAAGTAGAAACATGTGAGCAGTTTTAAAGGTATTAATTCTGCGAAACAGATGAATAATAAGTGAAGCAAATGGATGGAGTCCTGCTTGGAAAAGTTGGCTCGATAATTGCAATTTAATAATAAATCGCTCTATTTCTCTATAAGAATGATTCTGTAGACAAATAGAGAGAATGATCATCAAGGAGTTCTTATGAAACGTTCTGCAACCTCTCTCATTGTTTCAACAGTTATGCTTTGTACGGTTGGTGCTACTTCTCAAATTCAGGCAGCAGATACATTAGCTAAAATTAAAAGTACTGGAAAAATCGTTATTGGTCACCGAGAATCATCCGACCCAATTTCATACGTTGTTGGAGGTAAACCAGTAGGTTATGCAGTCGACATTTGTAACCAGTTCGCAAATGATATTAAAAAAGAATTGAAAATGCCTGGTTTAAAAGTTGAATACAAGGCAGTTACTTCATCAACACGTATTCCTGAGCTTTTAGCCGGCAATATTGATATGGAATGTGGTACCACTACAAACTCTAAACAGCGTCAGCAGCAAGTTGGTTTTTCAACGAACTACTATGCAACAGAAGTGCGTATGGCTGTTAAAGCAAACTCTGGTATTAAGAGTCTAGCTGATTTAAATGGTAAAGCAGTTGTAACGACTCAAGGTACAACATCAGACAAGTACATTAAAATGAATGAAAAAGGTCAGTCACTTAATGTACAAAACATTTATGGTAAAGACCATTCTGACTCATTTGCCATGATGGCATCTGGCCGTGCCGCAGCATTTGTAATGGATGACAATATCTTAGCTGGTCTAATTGCCAAGTCATCTACACCAAAAGCATTCGCAATTGTAGGGCCAGTACTTTCATCAGAACCTTATGGCATCATGATTGCAAAAGATGATCCAAAATTTAAAGCAATTGCTGACCGTACCGTAAATAATTTATGGAAAACTGGTCAAATGGACGCTTTATATAAGAAATGGTTCTTATCACCAATCCCACCAAAAAATACTAATTTGAACATGCAACCAAGTTCATCTTACAAAAAACTTAAAGCTCACCCAACAGATGCAGGAATCTAACCAGATCCTTTTGTCCTAAATTTACTTGTGCAAGTGTAAAACTTCATTTGCACAAGTGGTCTATTTTCTAAGATATTCATTTAAGGGGCAAACATGTCAGTCGGCTCGCTAAACTGGACTATATTCTGTGCGGAGTCTAATGAATATGGTGTCGATAAAGCCGCATGGGCAGAATCAGTTTGTAAAGTCATTGGTAGCTCTAGCTACAATGCCTATTCTGAGGCGCCCACATGGTTACAAATGTTAGGTTCTGGTGTCTTTACTATGGTATGGACTGCCGTTGTAGCCTTTCTTATCGCATTTTTATTAGGTTCTCTCCTTGGGGTAATTCGTACTTTACCCAATAAACCGCTTGCTTTTATCGGCAACTGTTATGTCGAAATATTCCGTAATATTCCTTTAATTGTACAGTTATTCTTCTGGGCTTTTGTATTTCCAGAGTTCTTACCAGATAGTTTAAGTGCCGGAAGTGGAGATGTCGTAGCAGGTGGTTGGTGGAAAAATATTTTAAATCATCATCCTGCTGTTATTGGTGTTTTTGCTTTGGGTCTATATACCGCAGCACGTGTTTCTGAGCATGTAAGAGCGGGGATTAACACTGTTTCTCGAGGACAAAAATTTGCAGCTTCTGCAATGGGTTTCACCACAGCGCAAAGTTATCGTTATGTGATTTTACCAGTTGCATACCGTACGGTATGGCCAACCATTACTTCAGAAGCAATGAACGTCTTCAAGAACTCGGCAGTTCTATATGCACTAAGCGTTTTGAACTTCTTTGCTTATACCAAAACCATGCGAGAAGAAACTTCTCAGGACATTATCATTCTTATTCTGTCTACGCCGGTTTATTTAATCATTACCTACACGATTAAATTTGTGATGGCATGGATTGAAAAACGCATGGCTGTACCAGGTTTAGGTTCGGGAGGAAAATAAATATGGATTTTTCTCTATTACATAACCCTGATGTTATTGCTGCATTAAAAGAAGGCTTTATCTTCACGCTTACAGTAACGGTGCTTGCGATGATGGGGGGGATCCTGATTGGAACTCCATTAGCAATGATGCGTTTATCTAACAGCACCATTGCAAGTAACTTTGCGAAATTTTATGTCGATCTGTTTCGTGGTATTCCATTAATTCAGGTCATCTTTATTTTCTATTTTTTGTTGCCGAAAATATTTGAGTTTCAATCAGATACTTATTGGGGGCCATTATTTTCGAGTGTAGTGACTTTTGCTATTTTTGAAGCTGCATTTTTCTCGGAAATTGTACGTTCCGGTATTCAGTCTATTTCAAAAGGTCAGGTCAATGCAGGCTACGCTTTAGGGTTTACCTATGGGCAATCTATGCGTTATGTGGTGTTACCGCAGGCCTTCCGTAATATGCTTCCAGTATTACTAACTCAAACTATTATTCTCTTTCAGGACGTGTCATTAGTTTATGTGATTAGTGCACCAGACTTCTTAGGTCGTGCAGATACATTGGCCAATACCTATGGTCCTGAAACGAAAGCAACATTCTACTTAATCGTCGCTGTGGTGTATTTCTGTAGCTCGTTTGTGCTATCGCAATTAGTCAAACGTTTACAGAAAAAAATTGCCATCATTCGCTAATTGGAGATTTTAAATGCCAATGATAGACATCCAACATATCTCTAAATGGTATGGTGATTTTCAGGTTTTAACAGATTGCACGACGAGTATTGAAAAAGGTGATGTCGTTGTTGTTTGTGGGCCATCTGGTTCAGGAAAATCAACACTCATTAAAACAGTAAATGCGTTAGAACCATTTCAACAAGGCGATATTATTGTTGATGGAGTTTCTCTGAAAGATCCCAAAACGGATCTTGCTAAATTCCGTTCACGTGTAGGAATGGTATTCCAGCATTTTGAACTTTTCCCACACATGACTGTTTTGGAAAATCTAACCATTGCTCAAGTTAAAGTGTTAAAGCGTTCAGTTGCTGAAGCGCGTGAAAAGGGGCTTAAGTATTTAGAACGCGTTGGGTTACTTGCTCATAAAGATAAATTCCCAGGTCAACTCTCTGGTGGGCAGCAGCAACGCGTTGCAATTGCTCGCGGATTATCGATGGACCCAGTCTGTATGTTGTTTGATGAACCTACTTCGGCACTCGACCCTGAAATGGTAGGTGAAGTTCTTGAAGTTATGGTGCAACTTGCTCATGAAGGTATGACCATGATGTGTGTGACCCATGAAATGGGCTTTGCTAAACGCGTATCTAACCGCTTAATTTTCATGGATGAAGGCAAAATTCTTGAAGATTGTCCAACCAATGAATTTTTTGATAATTTAGAGGCTCGTCATGAGCGCGCTAAACTGTTCTTGCAGAAAATTCAAGCCATGCACTAATACCATTAATAAAAAAGAGCCTTTTGAAAGGCTCTTTTTTTTACATCCAGATTTTAGAAACTATATTTTGCTAATAAATTTATGCGGGAGTAATCCCCTTTATCATCTGCAAATGTTTTGCGCTGGCCATAAGTATATTCTGCACCTAAGTCAATGTTCTTAACAGGGTTCCAAATTAGGTTAACCAGTGCATTATAAATTTCTTTGTTATAGCTGGTGTTGGTTAAATTGCTATTTGCATAGATGCTATCATCTTTATATTGAATACCGCCTATTGCAAAGGTAGAGCGGAGGATAGGGCTCCATTTACGTTGATAGCCGATAACTGCACTATCAAATTCAGCTAAATTAATATCCTGAGTTGTTGTGTCATAGGCATAAGCTGAGTTGCTATAAAGTAAATAGCGGCCATCTCCTTTAACATGATAGTAATTAGCAACCAAGCTATCTTGAGGCGTTAAATCATATTTACCACCTATACCGACACCCCAACCAAATTTTTCTTCAGAAGTGCTATCTTTGGGAGCTACACGGTTTTCATGAGCAAGACCATGTAATTGTAATAGGCCTTTATTATCTGTAGTTTTAAAATCATATCGTGCTGTTAAAGCAGGAAAGCGGCTTCCACCAGCAGCGTTACCAGCTTTTTCAACATCGCCGCCTTCTAAAGCAACTAATATTTTTTGTTGTGCATCAATCGGCTGAGTATAACGGACTTGTACAGTACGTGTTGTTCCTGTACCAATAGCACCATTAAAATCTACTGTTTCTGGTGATGTATCTGTATTTACAAAAGGTGAGGTCGTTTGACCAGCTAACCATTTTCCTAAAGACATATAAGCATGGCGAACACGGAAGGTACCATTACCATTATCGCCATTTCCACCCATGAAATCGGCTTCAATTTTTCCGGTTAAATCTCCGTACTGAGTAGGTCGAGTGATGTCTAGACCAATTCTTGAAGTCGCAGCAGATACATTTAGTGAATCTTGTTTTGGATCATCTTTATTTAATGGATAGTTGGCACCATTTGAAATGCTACCATTTGAACCTTTAAAGTCATAGGTTGCATCTGCACGGACACTACCATAAAGCTTAACTTGGGTTTGTCCATCCGTCATTGCCATCCAACCTGGTTTTGATACAGGAGGAGTAGCTGGTGCTACGGGAGTTGTTGCTGGAGCACTAACCGATAAAACTGTTTTTTGTTGATCAGATAGTTTCTGGACGAGTTGTTTCAACTCCTTCACTTCATCACGTAAAGCATTAACTTCTGCATCAGTAGCAGCATGAGCAGGCATAACTACACCTGTTAGGCTGACAGTACTCATCGCAAGAACTAAAGTTTTGATTTTTTTCACAAGCATTCCCCACATCGGATAAAGTTTTCCCGTATGTGCATAACAAAAACAGTGCCAACTTTTTAAAATTATACAAAGTTATTGATTTTATTAAGGAAAATATGGGATTTTTAAGATGCGATGGTCTTTCTTTGATGCGGTAAGGAAAATGTTGAAGAGATATAAGGCGATAAACGATTGCAAATGCGCTATAAACGTCATACCACTGCACAGTTAACAGGCACAGTGTTGACTCAAGATATTGAAGTAAAGCTTAATTCTTTTTTAATTGAGTTTGATTTTTAAAGTAGACTTAGCTTTAGGATATACTGTTAACCTAAAAAGAGCTCATTGGAGAAAAGAATGGAGTTAGACCGTTTTGATAAACAAATTCTGGAAATTTTGTCTCATGAAGACCTGAATTTGAATGAGCTCTCAGAACGGATTAATCTTTCAGTTAGCTCTGTTCATCGCCGCATTAAGCATTTGATTGAAGCTAATATCATGGGGCAGCTTAAAAGAGAAATTAACTTTAGCAAATTGGGGTTTACCTTGCATATTTTGCTACAAGTCTCTTTAAGTAAACATGATAGTGAGACCTTCGATAAATTTCTTTCTGAAATTGAAGCGATTCCTGAAGTTACAAATGCATTTTTGGTTACTGGTCAAAGTGCCGATTTTATTCTTGAATTAGTTGCACGTAATATGGATGACTACAGCGAAATTTTATTAAGACGTATTGGTAAAATTGACAATGTAGTCGCTCTACATTCGAGTTTTGTGATTAAAGAGTACAATGTATTTAACTGTTATAATTTATTAAATAAGCTATAAAAAAACGCACCGATTGGTGCGTTTTTTTAATTTCAATGTTTGGTTTAAGCATCTAATTGAGCTAAAACTTCATCTGAGAATTCAACATTTGTATAAACGTTTTGTACATCATCAAGATCTTCAAACATATCGATCATTTTAAGAATTTGTTTTGCTTGGTCAATATCTGTAATTTCAGCTTTTGTTGATGGGCTCATCACAACTTCTGCGTTATCAGATTTTAAACCTGCAGCAGCAAGAGCATCTTGAACTTCACCAAAAGTTTCTGGTGAGGTGATAACTAAAATTTCATCTTCTGAAACTTCAATATCTTCTGCACCTGCTTCCAAAGCAACTTCCATGATTTTGTCTTCTAAAGACACATCTTCAAAAGTAATTTCGCCACGTTTAGTAAATAGGTAAGATACAGAACCCGCAGTTCCTAAGTTACCATTGGTTTTACTAAAGCAGTGACGTACATCTGGAACTGTACGGTTAAGGTTATCTGTCATTGTTTCAATAAGGACAGCAACACCACCAACACCATAACCTTCGTAAGTTACTTCTTTTAAATCGTCATTGTCTTCACCACCAACACCGCGTTGGATTGCACGGTTAATGGTGTCACGTGTCATGTTGACAGAAAGTGCTTTTTCGACAACAGCACGAAGGCGAGGGTTGCTAGCAGCATCTCCACCACCAAGTCTGGCAGCAGTCACAATTTCACGAATATATTTAGTAAAAACTTTACCGCGACTTGCATCTTGTTTAGCTTTACGATGCTTAATATTGGCCCATTTAGAATGACCCGCCATGGAAGTGAACTCCAAAAATTAAAAAATGCAAAAGTGCCAGAATATTATCATAGGCATGGTTTTCTTGAAAACTGTTGTCCTATGTTTTGTTAACCAATTAAGTAAGCTTATAGGCCCTAAATTTAAGTAAAAAATAGTCCCTAAAGTTGTTACATAACAAATTAGTTAATCTTCACATCAATATCATATTGCGCGTAAAGTTCTTTAATCGTTTCAAGATCTTTTTGCAAATCGGAAGGGTAAATCTTACCTAAAATACCGCCTTTCTTTGTTCTTGCATTTGCATACATCAGTACAATTGGAACATTCGCAGCTTTTGCAATATGCCAGAAACCTGTACGAATGGGCTTACGCTCAGATCCATCTTTTGCACGAGTTGCTTCAGGGGCAATGACTAGATTGAAGGTCTCATTACTTTGAAATTTTTCGACCATTTGAGAAACAATATCTTTGCTTGCTTTGCGGTCTACAGGAATGCCACCTAGTTTCTCAAGTATGGGCTTCATTGGCCCTTTAAAAAGCTCTTTTTTAATTAGCGTATGAATCTTTAAATCTAATATTTGAAACATAGCGATTGATAAGATCGCATCTAGGTTAGAAGTATGCTCGAACCCAATAATAACTTGTTTTTTTTCAAGAATTGTAGGATCTACATCATAGGTCCAACCAACTGCTTTGAAGATAGAATTGCCTAAAAACTTTTTCATAGAGACGTGGGAGACAATAAGGTTGCGGAATTCTAATATGAGTTGGTCTAAAAAGGTAGAAAATTATCAACATATTAAACTTTATTTATTTTAATTTTTAAATTGAAATATTTAATAAAATTTATATTTATTAATATTATATTTTAACTCTCCAATAGAAAAATATATAATAAATCAATTTAAAGTAATCTTTTATATATTAAAAATACTATGAATTCTCGGTTTTAATTAAATACTCGATATATCTCCATTTTTTTACAGGATCAATCAATTCTTTATCAATGGTTCCATCAATAATAATCCCATCAATAATCGAGATGATGATATGAGTAAGCGGAGTAGGGTCTTTAATATCTAACTCTACTAATAAACTATTGAGTAAATTGATAAGCCAATTTGTATATTCTTGAAATGGTTCACGAATTGAGGTGTATTGTTTAGATACTTCAATAAATGCCTTCTTAAACAAGCAACCATTAAAGTTTTCGCTATTAATCCAGTCAATATACCAGTTAAAAATAAGATGTATTTTTTCAAGCGGCTCAGCATCTGGATGTAAATTTAATTTTTCATAAATTGAATTTTGTATATTAATATTTCGATGATGTAGACATTCCATGATTAAACTTTCTTTGGAAGGAAAGTATTTATAGAAAGTCATCTTCGCGACGTTTGATTCAGCAATAATTTTATCTACGCCTGTAGCGTTATAACCGATTTGGTTAAAAAGATCTAAAGCAGTATTTATAATATCTTCTTTTTTTGACATTACTGTTCCATATAGTTAAAACTAATTATTACTTTACATAGATTTTAAATTTTTAATCAAATTGATCATAATCAAAAACATAATTTGATTCAAGTTAATATTATAAAAATAATAAGCATTATTTTTAACTTTTTTTAAATATTCTATTTGATTTCGTATGATTTTAATTCTAATATGGATTTTTGATAAAAGGAGTTTTATTTTTGGTATAACTCTTTGTTTTTAAAATAAAATATGGAAAACCAAAGAACTTTAATAAGTTTAACGAGCGTGGATTATGCCTAAAAAATTTGAGAACTTTAATAATCCTAGGAAAAAGGCACTCGCAGGGATGAAACAAAGCATTTCAGCTGAACTTTGGGATAAAAATCTTAACTTTTTAACTCAATTAAGAGCGAAGATTGCGCAGCATCCGGTATCTCATCATCCTGCAATTGAAATTTTAAATAACGGAGAGATTAATAAAGAAAATTTAAAGCGTATTCATTTGGAATATCGCCATGCAATCGTACAAACATTTACAGATGCTTTATTAATGGCTCAGTATCAAACAAAGCAGTTAGAGCCTAGATTGCATGCAGGGGCAAAAATGTTCCCACGTTTTCTTTTAAGTTTAAATATATTTGATGAGTTTGGATTTAGACCGGGAGCTGACCGAGATGGTTACTATCAGGGAAATCCTGAATATGCTCATTATCCATTATTCGAAGACGTGCTTAATGATTTTGGAGTAACTGAGGAAGAGCGCCAGAGTTATAGGCCAACAAGCATTGCACATCAAGTAAGAGAGTTTTTAGAAAACTCTTATAACGACTATAAAGCTGTTTCCGCTTTACTGGCAGTAGCCGAAGAAGAAGTTATTTTATATAGTCCACCTTTGCGAAGAGCAACCAGTGCTGTCGGTATAGAGGTTGAGGGTGGTGGGTATTACCATGTTCATGGTGTATCCGAAGATGAAACTGCTGAGGCAGCAGATGATGATCATGAAGAAGATTTATGGTTTATTTTGATGCAAGCTTGTACAGAAGAAGACTATGTTCATTTAGAAAACTTATGTCTTGAATATTGTGATTTATGGGAAAAGTTTTGGGATATTCAAATGGAAAACTCGAAATCAATTCCTAAACAGAATCTGGCTTAAGAATATATCAAATAATTAACCCAATAATTTATAACAATCATAAATACTAAAAGGAATGTTTAAAAATATGGAAATAGGTAAAGATCTTTTAAAGTGTAAGTGATCAATTTTTGAATAATGTAGTGATATTCGGCAGTATTTTAAGATGCCTAAAATTAAAGAACCCCAAAAACTGTAGGTTTTTGGGGTTTGTATTTGGTGGGCCCACACAGACTTGAACTGTGGACCAACGGATTATGAGTCCGCTGCTCTAACCAACTGAGCTATAGGCCCTATAAGTAAGAAAAGCTTTTAATCTCAAGGCTTTTCAGTGCCTGCAATACTAATCAATTTTTTTATTAAACACAAGTATTTTTCAAAAGTAGGTTCGCAGTAGACCTGAAAAAATATTTTGCTATATTGTTAATTATCACAAGCGATAGGGATTCTAGCTTATGAGCACTTCACGAGTAAAGCTAACTAAGCCATTTATCGATCAACTTAAACTCATTCCAGCAATTTATCGCGACAGTGAGATTATTGGTTTTGCTATTCGTGTAAATAATTCCTATAAAACCTATATTGTGGAGAAGAAAGTAAAAGGTAGGTCAATACGTTGTAAATTAGGAGACTACGAAAACATTACTCTCGAAGAAGCACGTATACTTGCCGAGCAGAAGTTAAAAGATTTATCTGATACCAATCCTTCAACTATCAAAAATAATAAAATATTAAAAAATAATTTAGATAAGAAAAATTATCAGCCCGTCTTAAATGAAGCTTTCCAGACTTATATAAATCACCATAAGCTAAAAGAAAGGACATTAGTTGACTATAAAGAAGTCATAGAAAAATACTTAATAGACTGGGGGGAGCTTAAACTAATTCATATTACTGAAAAGATGATTGAAGATAAGTATATCCAGTTAACAAAAAGTAGTTATGCAAAAGCGAATCTATCTATGCGGGTATTGAGAGCTGTTTATTGTTTTTCGGTTAAGTATTATCAAAATAAAAATAAAGAAACAGTCATACCTATGATGAACCCAGTTACTTTTTTAAATTCGAAACAACTTTGGCAAGCGATCCCACCTCGAAATAACTATATTGATAGAGAAAATTTAACAAAATGGGTCCATGCAGTTATTGAATATCAAGGTCGGGGCCAAGAAAATGAAACAAATAGGGACTTTTTATTAACACTTGTTTTAACAGGGCTTTTTAGAAATGAGTGTGAATGCTTACGTTGGGCGGATCTAGACTTGGACGAAGGAAGCCTTTCTTTTATAAATACTTATAATAATGAACTCTATAAACTTTATATGGGTGATTTCCTTTGGGATTTAATGAAAAAACGTAAAAGGCAAATTAGGGAAGAATGGGTGTTCCCATCTGTGAAGTCTAAAACTGGTCATATTGTTAATATTTCAAAATTCCGGAAAAAAATAGAAGAGCAGTGTAATATCTCTTTTACTTTTCAAGATTTACGTAGAACATTTAATTTTGTTGTAGATCACTTAAGTGATAAACCACTATTTATTAGAAAGGCAGATGAGAAAGAGAAAATACCAGAATCTAACAATGTGGTTCATGATATGCGTAATGGAATGAATAGGGTAGAACAAGTTGTTCTTGGCATATATAGAGATGAATTTATTAAATCTATCACTATCCATCTATAAAAATTTTGATTTTTCTAAACTAAAAATAAGAATACAGCCTCTTCTAAAATTAGTGTAAGTTTATAGTAAGTTTTGTCAGTAAAACACCGAATGATTATTCTTTCACACTTCCTACAACCATTTGTAATTGATGAATTTTATACTTGACTAAAACACTTGGAATTTATACAGTAGTGGAGTATTTTTGATAATTATTATTATTGCTTAGTCCTGAAATACAGTAAGAAGCCTATTCGCTATGAATAGGCTTTTTGCTTTGTTTTAATTGATAACTTAAGTCTAAATTTCTTAAAAATTAATCTAATAAAATCAAATAAATAGTTTTTTAGGCGGTTTTAATAAATTGAAAAAAATTGACACGTAAATTTTCATTATGAACAAAACTGATTTAAATAGTAGTCAAAGTGAAACATACCTAAATGCTAAGTTTAATTTTCACTAAACGAGGCATAGGAGTGTCATCATGTTAAAAGCAATGTTTTTCTTCAGTGCAGGTGCAATGTTTGGCTATTGTTATAAACATAAGAATGATAAAGCCGAAGCTGATAAATCTAAATAAGCACTGAAAAACCGCCTATATGGCGGTTTTTAATGAGCAGCATTAGATAAGTTTGCTTGAATAATTTGTACAAGCTCTCTTGCTGCTTTTGATAAGGGTTTATCTTGGAGCCAGATGAGATAGATAGATAGAGGTAAATGATTTTTTGTATTTTTAAAATCTAGTTGAACTAAATGTCCTTGCTCAATTTTTTCTTTTATTAAAGATAAAGGAAAATTTCCCCATCCCAAACCAGCCTCGACCATATGAATGGCAGTTTGTAAACTGTTGGTTTTCCAATACATGGCCCCAACGATGGAACGTGAGTCCTGCATATTTAATTCACTACTTGCAACCACAATTTGCCGAACATTAATTAATTCTTCGATAGAGATTAACTTATTCTTTTGTTCTAAAAGTGGATGATGAGCAGAAATTGTGGCGACTAGAGTTTCATTCATCACCAATTGCAAACTTTCACGCATTTTTATATTGAGATCTGAACCTGCAAGGCAAAGACTAATATTTTCTGTATAGAGCAAATTTAGAATATCGTCTTGTGGAGCTGTAATAATCTCTATGTTAAGTAAGGGAAATTTGTCAGCCAGTTTCTTTATGGCTTTAAAAAGTAAATCGGTATTCGCATCTGAAACAACACCAATTTTTAGTTTACTTTCAAGCCCTAATGAAAGTTCATAGGCATGGGTGCCTAATAGCCTAAGTTGCTCAGCAATAATTCTTGCTTGAGGTTCTAATGCTAAAGCTGCCGAAGTAGGAATAACTTTACGGTGAGTACGTTCAAACAGGGGATAACCAAGTTCTGCCTCGATATTGGCAACAGCCATGCTCACTGCTGATGGTACTCGATTTAACTTACGCGCCGCTGCCGAAAAAGATCCTGTATCTAATACAGTTAAGAAAAGCTCTATATTTTCGCTATTAAAATTCATTTTGATATCAGTAGAACTGAAAGCTGTTAACTTTATGTATGATTTTAACTGAAACTAAAATAAAAAGAAGTAAGAAAAGATGATTGGTTATGCAAGGTTTAAAGCGTCGTATTGTTTATGTGTCCTCATATGAAATTATTGGAATGGTGATTTCATCGGTTGGTTTAGCTCTTCTCGCTGGCGATAGTGTAGAGCATACTGGTCCGCTCTCAGTCATGATTACGACCATTGCGGTAACATGGAACTTTATTTACAACATTCTTTACGAAAAATGGGAAGCTCGCCAAGAAAATAAGTCACGTACGGTTAAACGTAGAATCGGACATGCGATCGGTTTTCAGATCACTTTGGTGATGTTCTTAATTCCGCTGATTGCATGGTGGATGAATATTTCTCTCGTTGCCGCATTCTGGCTAGATGTTGCCTTTATTATCATCATTCCAATTTATACATTTATATTTAACTGGACGTTCGATAAATTATTTGGATTACCTGCTTCTGCACAGGTAAAGATTGTTCAAGAGTAAAAGAAACTATTTAAGAGATATCAAAGTACTGATCTGTTAACTTTGATATCTCATCTGAAATTATTTAATTTGTTCAAGCTCAAGATTTTTTGAAACCTTTATTTGAGCTCTTTTTGCTAACACATAATATAAAAGCGCAGTTGATAACAATCCAACTAACCAAGATAAATCAACTCCACCTAGCATTTGAGCAATTTGTCCTTTGTAAAATTTGCTATCGATAAAGGGTAGTTGAAGTAATATGCCAATAAAATAACAAGCTATACCAATGGTGTTCCAGCGTCCATATTTACCATTTGGATCATATAGTGCGTCGACATCACATTCTTCTTTAGAAATAAAATAATAATCAACTAAATTAATTGCACTCCAAGGAATGAAAAATGTCAAAAGAAATAAAATAAAAGCTTTGAATGCACTTAAGAAGGTATGTTCACCTACAACAGCAATAAATGTCGAGATCAGAACCATTGCAAGAACAATGATAAGTCGGGTCAGTTTTGAAATCTGTCCAGTTGGTTTAAAACTATTCCAAATGGTCGCTATACACATAAAACTGCCATAAGCATTGAGTGTGGATAAAGTGACCTTTCCAAATGCAATACTAAAATATAAGAAAGTAATTATGAGAGCGATAGGGTTCATGCCTACAACATACTGAACTTCATTACCGACAAAACCACCATTCGATACTTGAGCAATCAATACACCTAGCGTCATAGAAATCTGTGAACCGACTAAAGATCCGAGTCCAACCGCCCAAAACACCCGATTTGAAGAGGTCTTTGTAGGTAAATAACGAGAGTAATCGGCAACATAAGGCCCAAACGAAATTTGCCAAGAAGCAGAAAGAGAAACAGCTAGTAAAAATGATGACCAGCTAAAATGGCGTACCGCAAGCAATTCTGAAATATTCGAGAGAGCCAAAATTTGAGTAAGGATAATAATAAAAGCAATTAAACCGATAACGCTTGCGACTTTTCCTACCCAGTGAATTAAGCGATAGCCAATAGTTGCAAATACAATAATAAAACAAGCATAAATTAAAATACCTATCGTATTACTGACTTGTGCAAGGTGTGCAATTGCTTTACCTGCCAGTACTTCACCAGTTGCGGTAAAGCCAATATACATTAGGCAAACCAGAATAATGGGAATGCATGCACCATACACTCCAAATTGAACCCGACTGGAAATCATTTGAGGGAGACCAAGTTTTGGTCCTTGGGCTGCATGCAAAGCCATGACAGCAGCACCAAAACATTGTCCGATAAAGAGGCCAATGATTGACCAAAATACATCGCCACCTAATACGACGGCTAAAGCACCCGTGACAATCGCTGTAATCTGTAAATTGGCACCAAACCAAAGCGTAAATTGGGCGAATATACTGCCATGCCTTTCATTTTCAGGAATAAAGTCAATACTTCGGTTTTCAACAAACCCACTTTTCGATGTTCCAGTTGATGAGTCCATAACACTCTCCTTATCCTTTAAGAGCTTTTCT
Organism: Acinetobacter nosocomialis; assembly: GCA_025736915.1. GTDB lineage: Bacteria > Pseudomonadota > Gammaproteobacteria > Pseudomonadales > Moraxellaceae > Acinetobacter > Acinetobacter nosocomialis_A. Next base: position 3,648,720 of record CP107049.1, read on the forward strand.
TTTATTAGAATCCATTTTGTACAAACAAATACAAACATGTATATACAAGTTATTTAAAAAAGAAGCAATGGGTTTATTTAAATCATTGCTATAAAATTTGTGGGCTCATAAATTTAGATGTGCTGTGAAAATTCAACTGGTGTTGTGACTGATTTTATAAATATGAAAAGATTTAATCTGTAAATTAAGCTTATAAAAAAGCCCTCTAATGAGGGCAGATCATCAGACTTCTGCATCAAGAATGGCCTGAAAAAATACAGGTAGTTCCGAAAATTGAACTAACTGAGTTTTATCATCGTGCTTATAATAGTATTGATAGTGGGGCGTTTCAAAAGCGCTATCGAGATATTGTGTTGCATCAGAAAATTGAGCTTTTGCAACGGGTTTATCTTTCTTAAATTTAACGATAATTGGGTTCACAGAGTTTAATTTAACGGGTACACCATTTTCAAATTTGGCAGTTTCAATCAGTAAAGAGATTTTAAAATCACCAAATACGACACAAAACTGACCTCCTTTTTCTGTTTTAATTTCTCGATCGTGAAATAGTTCTTTGAATAAGTCTTTTAATGATTCTCTGTGCTTATCTAAAGCTAACTGAAAATCATGATCTTGCTGTTCTAGTTTCTCTTGCTCTTCTTTTAGCAATCTGGCCTGTTTTTCGATTGTTGTAAAATCCAAATTCATCTTAATTTCTCCTTGTTGTGTTTTTAAAACTATATATGGCAACCAATTGTTAAGTTTTAAAGAAACATACATTCTTTGTTACAACGCAATAATTAAGATGAATTTGTGTGATCACTATTTCGTACAAGGCTTAGCCATAAGTGTCGGACGCTTGATTTGAATAAATCCTCCACTACTTAGCACGCCTAACATGACTAAAGCAGTCCCTATAAGTTGCCAGATATTAAGAGCTTGACCAGCCAACAGTGCCACCAACATACTAAAAACTGGAACAAAATTAAAAAAGATTGATGCTCGGCCTGCGCCTAGTTTTTGAATGCCATTAAACCAAAATAAATAAGCAATCATGGTAGAGCAGATAATGACGTAACCCATTACCAAGTGTGCACTAATAGGTGCCATAACAACTGCTTTAAATGGATGTTCGAAAATTATACTTAATATGATTAAAGTCAAAGCACCGAACAACATAGAGAAAGTAGTAGTTTCTAAAGGCGTAGCATTTTTTACATAACGGCGTGATAACACGTTGGCTAAACAAAAGCTGATACCACCGAGTAAGATGAATAAGTCACCGATTGCTATTTTTAAATGAAGTAGCGTTGAAATATGTCCATGGCTAATAACGAAAAGCACACCACTTAAACCAAATACAACACCGATAGATTTAGGAAGTGTTAATTTTTCTCCATCAAGCAAAATTGCTAACAGTAGAGTAATCAATGGAGTAGTTGCCATGATTAAAGCACCGTTGACTGCTGATGTGGTTTGTAAGCCATAGAAACAGCCTATATTAAAACCAGCAATACCTATAATTCCAATAAGAAGATAGATAAATAAATTCTGCCGTAAAACGTTCCAACGCAATTTTCCCATGGCCGCAAAAACAATAAATAGGCCAAGGCTTGCAAGCGTAAAACGTTCAGCTGCTGCTGAAAGAGGAGGCATAGATTGGATAATATAAGACATCGCATTAAATGCTGAGCCCCAAAAAAGCATCGTTATTACAACACCTGTGTAGGCATAAACCATCGTTTTATTCATGATAGGGCTCCGAAAAAGAATATCTCTATTCTGAGTAATCACTTAAAGGTGTACAATTCCATATTAATTCATCTCTGATGTGAAAATTTGCACAATGATAGATTGGGAAAATTTACATTACTTTTCGGTTTTTTCTGAAGAAAAATCACTTTCAGCTGCGGCAAGAAAGTTAGGGGTTGACCATGCCACTGTTGCAAGAAGAATCGCTCAGTTAGAACAGAACTTAAAATTAAAATTAGTTGATCGTAGACCTCGGACTTATGTTTTAACATCGGAAGGCGAGCGGCTTGCCCAAGTAGTGGCACGTATGATGGAAGAGACGTTTTCTATTGAGCGGCTTGCTCTAGCTGGACAGCAGGAAGTTACGGGGACTGTTTCTATTAGTATGCCTCCATTAACGGCTGCTCATCTAATCATGCCTCATCTCGGAAAGTTTTATCGTCATTATCCGCAATTAAAACTGCGTGTACTTGGAGATGTTCATTATGTATCTTTACAGCATAGAGAGGCTGATATTGCTGTAAGATTTGGGCGACCTAAAGATGAATATTTAGTTGCTCGTAAAGTCGGAGAAATTCCTTTTGGAATATATGCTACCCCAAGTTATTTGGCTTCAACGAACCAAGAAAATTATGAGTGGATTAGTGTAGAGGTTGGCGGGGTACATGGACAGAAACAACAAAAATTAAAAGAGAAATTGAATAATAAAGACCCGCTCATGGTTACTAATCATCCTGAGTTGCAATGGAGAGCTGCATGTGGGGGAGTAGGTTTAGCTGTACTACCTGACTTTTTAGGTCAACAAGGCAATTTGATAAAATTACCCGATAATGATCCGATGAGCGCTGAAATTTGGTTGGTCATACACGAAGATCTACGGAGTAGTCCTGTGGTAAGGGTAGTGATGGATTTTCTTTTAAATTGTTTTGAACCATTTAGAGTTTAATTTTAAATTTTCTTTAACTCTGTTTTTCCTGATGTATCTATTAAATTAAAAGATTTTTTATTCGTCGGGAAAAATCCCTGCATCTTCTCGTGCCTGTTTTAAAGCTAGAAAAAAGCATAGTAGAAAAAGTAATCCAATAAAAAATAAGAAAAAATCTAAATGACTAATACCTATACCAATTCCGAAAGCCCCTAAACTTAATAATAAAATACAAAAGATTTTCCAAAAAATAAGCATGCGGTTTTATAGTAAAAACTTGAAGTTAGGTTGTAATTGAAGAATATTTCTAGATTTGTTTATGTTTTTTTTCTTATAGGTTGTGTAAAACTTTATAATTTATGAAGTTACATACTATGAAGGTTTGCTTTTATGTCAAACTATCTACATGAGAGATTTTTTAATTATATTGCACATTAATCTCTATAAAATTCATATTTTCTTAATTAATAGAATGATAATTCTTTAGAAAGCCTGTAGAATAGGAAGTCTAAATTTTATTTTTAATTAATTTTTGTTTAAAATTAACCGGTTAAATGGTTTTATCAAACTTTTGTTAAAAAAAAGACTTGATATTTAAGCTAAATTTTGAAATTATAGTTATGCAAATTGTGATCTATTTCCCACAATTTGTATTTCAGGTTAAGTGGTTATCACTAATGCTCATGAGCTTTATTCGCTTATGAGCATTTTTTTAGCTTATTTATTAGTAAAATTTAAAAAATAATTCATGTTAAAAATTAATTTTTTTAGTATTAATTAAAAATTATTCCTATAATTTTTTCATTCAATATATCTAACTATGTTCTGTTCAGAGTCAGTACTTAGAATGTACCAAAACTATTCTAATCATATTGAATCGTGACTGTGGCATTAGCTTTGACTTCTCCAGCGGTGACATTGGCAGCAGTCTGGTAGTAACGCGCAGTTAAGGGGACATCATATTGAACCGTTTGGTTAGAGCCTACAGTACCAATCCCTAGTTTATTTCCTTTTTGAATCGTGTTGTTTGCACCATTCATATTCCATAGAAGCTCTACACCAACGCCGTTCGCTTTAGTCGATTCAGCAGCGCTGTTGTTAATAACCTGACTGTTTGCAGTGTCAGAATTATAGTCAAAGCTTAAACTCAATGTATTACTTGTAGGTACACCCGAGTTATTCTCGCCACCATTACACAGAATGGATAGGTTAAAGTTTTTCTCACCTTGAGTTGATCCGATAGCTCTAAAGCCTGATTTTGTCACAGTAGGAAGTTCAACAACCGTATCTACGCCATTTTGGATTTCACAAGATGAGGATGCAATGAGAATAGGTGCACTTCCTAATACTGTGGTTGTTAAGAACGGACGATTCTGTTGACCTGTTACATAGTAAGTACTATAACGACCAGCCACCAATGCTCCAGAGCCTGTAGTGGCAGCAGTTTTAATTACTTCCAAGACAATATAACCTGGAGAAAGTGTGTATGTTGTGTGAGGCGTCAATGTAAGTTTATAAGGGTAATAGCCAGAAGCGTTTGAAGAGTCTGTTACTTCACGGTAAATTCGTATGCCTATACCCGGAATATTTGTAGCATAAACATTATTACCTATAGGACTAATTGGATAATTTAGAGGTAGAGCCGCTGTAATTTGGTCACCGGGGCGGTTACACGTTGCAGTAGAATTATTGGGTGAAATGGTAAAAGTATTCTTTTGTAGAACTGTCCCGATTGGATCGGTCGGACGAACTACAATAGTACCAATCGTTATTGGAATATCCACTGTGGTAAAACCTTTACTTAAAGTACAGTTTGCATAGGCTTGGTTATAAATAAAGAAACTCGTGATTAGTAAGCCACTCTGTATAAGCATTTTTTTCATTTGCAGATTGCCTCTGTCATAATAATTGATTGTTTTTCCTGTGAGATTTTTGATTGAATATCATATTCAAGTTGACATTCTTCGGTATTACTTTCTCCCCATTTCACATAAAGATGATCATGGGTCAGAGGAGTACGTAAATAAATGCGACTACCTTGAGCTACCATTCCAACCGCTTCGTTATTCTGGTTAAAAACTTGTGCAGCAAATGGCAGATGGCCACCATTAGGCGTTTGGGTATTAATAAAGAGTGCATAACCCGTTTTTGTTGAGAAATCGACTTTGGTTATTGATCCTGCATAAGGTGCAATACGGTGACTTGTTTCTGAAAGTTCAACATTTGATGGCATCCCTTGAGGGTCAAGGCTAATGTCATTCAAACGATACGGGGTAACATAAGGAATAACTGCATAACCTTGTTTATTAATGCTTAGACCAGACGTGTTGCCGACTCGAGCACCTGTAGCTTCAGGCGCATAGACCAATACCATGGTTTGCACTTGATCTGGTCCAAATAAAAGACCTTTAGAATGGGCAACTACACTTCCGTTTAAATTGAGCATTTCCTGTTGATATGCGTCGGATTGACTAAATGACGCACCTACAGTTGTGTAGTTGGTCCGGTAGGTACCATTAATATTTGCGCTGGTTTGACCTTGATCTTGATATGAAATGGATGAGCCATATTCAAAACGGTTTCCGATATAACCGCTCATCCCTAAAGTCTTACTATCTTCTGAAATAGAACTATTAAAGTTAATTGTGTTTTTCTTAATTTTAAGTGGAAAAGATAAGGACAATAAATATTGCGTTTCATGATCTGACCGTTGATTTTCTAAGTCTAGCTCATGAGTCATTGCGGAAATACTGTAGGTTAAATCTCTAAATTGATTGCTATATCCAAATTGAAATTGTTGATTACGATGAGGTTGATTCCAGTAACTAATCCATGAACCTACCAAATAAAAATTGCCCCACTGATTTGGAAGACTTTGATTTAATGTGACCTGAAATTCGCTTTTTTGTTTCCCCACAGAAAAACTATCGATATTTCTTTGTTGTAAATCTTGAATTAAAATTGAATCTCTTAATTTCAAATAATTTTCGGTTGAATATCTGTAGGTTGCCAAAGTTAAATTTGTATTCGTTGGCGTAAATAAACGATTATAACTTAAACGGTAACTTTGCCCTTTAAGTGTAGGCTTTTGGTCAAAATCAGCATTCGATTGAGTTGCATCAAATGCAATTGCACCAATTGGAGTTGCAAATGCGCTACCTATTAAAAAAGACTGGTAGTGCTTGGTTGCCTGAAATCCTCCATAACTTGTTAAATAGTTATTAATGCCTCTTTGATATTTCCCTTGTACCAGCCATGGATTTAAATTGATATTGGCATCTCTAAACTGTCCAAGAGTAAAAGAATAACGGCTCATCTTTGGGCGTAGCATCTCTACTACAGAAGCGTAGGGAATAGAGAACTTTTGAATTTCTCCATTGGCCTCGTATATAGAAACTTGTAGTTCACCACCAAAACCTGTCGGGTAAAGATCGTTAATTTCAAAACTTCCGGGTGTAATAGTAGTTTGATAAATTAAATTTCCCTGTTGGCGTACTTCAACTTTCGCATTAGTCTTTGCATAACCCCGAATTTGTGGAGCATATCCAAGCATACTGTTAGGCAACATGCGGTCATCACTTGAGATGTTAATTCCACGATAAGGTAGGGCATCAAAAAAATTACTATTGGTAAAGTAATCACCTAAAGTAACGACACTATTGAGCTTAGGAAATGCTTTTTGGGTATAAGTATTATTTGATGTATACGAAGAAGTCTTTTCTGAGATTTCGTTATGATCTTGCCATTTCCACTGGCCAGTATGGCGTAACTGCCAGTCATAGAGATTTATCCCGACATTTGTACCCATAAAAGCATGACTTGTTTCATGGTCATTACTTACAATACGATAGGCAGAAGCATTGTATGCAAAAAAAGCAGCGTTTATACCACGATCCCATAAACGTGAGTCGACGTATCCTTGAGCATTTTTTTGTAAAGCAACTTGAGGGATCGAAATATCAAGTCTTAAACGAGAAGTATCAAATTGATAAAAAGCATCGTTGACCCATTTTTCTAAATCACTACAGGTTGGTAAATTATTTGCTTCCCGATGAAGAATTTCTGATTTAACCCCATATTCTAAAAGCATATCTGCGGTAAAACAGGTTTTTGCATTTTCATTGGCACTTGTAGTTTTAAAAACAAACTTTCTTTTACCTAACCATTGTCCATTAATATATACATCAAGACTATATTCGCCCGGTAAAATAGGATTGCCGTATTTAAATCGACCAATGTCGATTTTCTGTGCATTTCCTACTAAAAAGTTAGTATCAAAGTCTGCTTTTAGTATATTTTGCCCACTCATATTATCTGATGCATATGCGACTAAGGGCACATTAATCGCTATGCTTAATACTAGATAATAACTAGTGCGCTTTTTAAAGCATGTGCTGAGCATGAACCATTCTGACATAGTCTTTATGCCTATTCATAAATAGCTGTTTAAGTTTTTAAAAAGATAGATAGGTTTAGAACTTTATTGTTTTTTCAATTCGCCCGCCGTAATCATTTATATAGACAAAGCTCATATTCGTTATATTGCTATTTTTAAGTTTTATCTGATCTTCTGAAAATGGAGCAATCATCAAACCTTGTTTTAATAAGTCTGTTTTTTGATGATTCTGTTCTTGAAAAATTGAGCTTATTGTAATGTAAAAGGGAGTAGGGTTTTTAATAAGCAATGTTTCCCCGTTTTTTACCCACTGGATTTTTTCACTAAAAGTATCAATATTTTCTTTTAAATTTACTGGTCGATAAAAGAATTTAATTCGTGAACGAATCGCTAATTGAAGAAAATTATTAGGTAATGCTTCATTATTTTCCTGTTTTTTCCCTTCTGGTCTTGGGGGAATATCTAATACATTAAGCCAGAAAACACTTTCTTTATTTTGGTTTAATTGAGATGCATTGGGTAGCGCAGTAATTCGTAAAGTTTGACCTTTAGATGGTTCGATGCGTGAAATAGGAGGTGTAATAATAAAGGGTACATTCGACTCATCGGGAGTCGATTTAGCATTTCCGTCATCAATCCAAGCTTGAACAAGAGAAGGAGCTGTACCATTATTGCTGAGCTGTAAGCTGACTTCTCGGGCGTCCGATGGGTATATTACACGTGTACCATGAAGTACTATTTCAGCATGTCCTGTAGTAGCAATTACGGCTTGAAGACAAGCCATTCCCCAAAAAAATTTACGACCACGAAAAAGCATGAGTCATATTCTCAATAACAAATAATAGATGAGATATAGCTTCTATTTAATAATAGAAGCTGGTTTTAAATTATTGATAAATAATCGTGTATTTTACTTGTGAAGTTACAGTACCAGCAGTAGATGCACCAGTCGCATAATATTCAGCATAATAATTAAGATCAGCATTACCACCAGCAGAAACATTTACCCATTGAGAGTTATCCTGTGCACCTGAAATTCCTTTAGCAATTACAGGAATTACTGCATTATTGCTCCCTAATAGTTGAATATTGACATTAGCAGCTGCACCAGAGGTAGCTTGGTTTAATAAGCGGCCAGTATTAAAATCGACAGTTGCGCCTGGTTCAAAATAAGTCGCAACTTTTCCAGCTGAAGCACAATTGGTTAAATTGATTTGAAAAGGAGTGCGACCAGCAACATCACCTGCATTTTTTAAAGATTGAGATGATACTGTAGGTAAATTCACAGTAAGGTTTTTATCACCTGTATCAATTGTACAAGTATTATCAGTTACTAAACCATTAATAGTAATTGTACCGTCCGCTGCTTGTGCTGCTGTAATATTAAAAAGCGTAGCTGTCGCTATAAAAATAAATTTTTTCATGAAATCCCCGAAATATCCTATAAGTATAGATTGCTTACTTTTCAGTGCTTTTATTCTGATCAAGTAGTGCGGTGGAAATATAGCACCTTTCAATTAAAAAACAAGAATAACATTATATTTTTATGTATTTTGATTGGTTATTTTTTAATAAATAATTTTATTTTAATTGTGATTTATACCATTTGGTAAAATACATTAAATTTATTTTATTTAAAATAAATTGATAATGAGTTTAATTTAAGTTGTTGAATTTAATTAATTTAAGTTTTTCTTTAAAAAGAAATATAAAATGTATGTTTCCTTCTTTGATTAAGTAATTGTTTTTTAATGATAAAATTGTTTTGTTTATATTGCTTAAAGATATTAATTTTTTTAAGAATTTTTTAAGGTTTAATTCCTAGTGTTTTAGTTGTAATTCAATAAAAGATCGTCTGGAGTTTGTTTCCATGAACAGCATGAAATACAGTTATAAACCAAATTATTTTTTCTTTGCTCATAAATTAGTCTTATTTTTAAAAGACTATTTACTTAAACATCCTACAGAACAGAATACGACGTTTAACTTACAGACAATTTATGATGTCTTTAGCCATGACTTGGCATCTAGTACAACGAATTTAGAAGGCATTTTAAATATTGTTGATGAGTATGTTCTAGAAACTGAAGAAGGGCTGTTACCACTGATTAGTAGACACTCGATCAACTTAAAAAGTCATGTACTTTCTTTAGAGTTTTCACCTAAGGCGTTAACTAGCTTGTTGTCAGGTCACTCATTGGTAAACCCTAAAGCTGCCTAAGGAAATTTCTTTTAAGCTCTGAATATCTCGGATAAAATTTACTTGGTTTTTTTATTAGAGTTATTCATGAGCAAAGACTATAAAGCTTTGACTTATATCGCGGATGAAAATATTTCAGATACCATTCTATGGCTTTTAAACCATCAAGATGTTTTTGAATCTTTTCAGTTTGATGTATTGAGCCAAGAATTATCGGTTACACATGCGGCAGGTAGGGATATTATTCGAGTTGGAACCTTCCTGAATGCTACTTATGGAATATTAGTCACTTCTGTATAAATCAAAAAAGCCCTGAATGATCAGGGCTTTTCTATTCTTGATGCTGTTAAGCACTCATTGCATCTACTGATAAATCAGAAACAGTTGGTTTTGGCTTTTCAGCAGTTAAACCAAGTTTGTTAAATAATGCTTGGTCTTTACCTTCACCTGCATTTGGAGTGGTAAGCAATTTATCGCCCGAGAACAGAGAGTTCGCACCTGCCATAAATGCTAAAGCTTGATCTGAATCACTTAAAGATTCACGACCTGCTGATAAACGGATATAGCTATGTGGCATAACAATACGTGCTACAGCAATTGTACGAATCCACTCAATGACATCTAGTTTTTCAACATCAGCTAGTGGTGTACCTTCAATTGGAACTAACATGTTAATTGGCACAGATTCTGGATGAATAGGTAAGGTCGCTAGTTCATGCAATAGGCCGATACGATCTTCACGGCTTTCACCTAAACCAACAATACCACCACTACATACTTTCATACCTGCTTGACGTACATAGTCCAAAGTATTTAAACGGTCATCAAAAGTACGAGTACTAATAATATGAGAATAGTACTCACGAGAAGTATCAAGATTGTGGTTGTAATAATCTAAACCAGCATCTTTTAGGCGTTCTGCTTGTGATTGGTTAAGCATACCTAAAGTCATACAGGTTTCCATACCTAATGCTTTAACTTCACGTACCATTTCTAAAACATACGGCATATCGCGTTCATGTGGGTTACGCCAAGCAGCGCCCATACAAAAACGAGAAGAACCTGAATCTTTTGCAGCTTTTGCTTCGCTAATTACTTTTTCAACAGCAATACGTTTTTCTGCTTCTAATTTTGAATCGTAATGTGCAGATTGAGAGCAATATTTGCAATCTTCAGGACATTTACCCGTTTTAATCGATAAAAGGGTGCTGACCTGAATTGTATTGGCAGTGAAGTGCTCACGGTGTACTTGTTGAGCCTTAAAAACTAAATCCAAAAAAGGTTGTTCATATAGAGCTTGGATTTCTTCACGAGTCCAATCATTACGTAGAGTCATTGTCATATCCATGATGATGGCATTAATTCACTGTACATAATCATACAGAATTCGTATTAAAGCTATAGGGCAAAAAACATCATTTTTTTAATTTGATAGCTGAAGTTGATTAAGTTGCTGCTCAATTGCCCAATCAATATGCACATTGACGATTTCGTCATGTAAATTTTTGCCTTTGTGTAGTTGATCTACAATCTCTTTGGAGTACGGTGCATTACCTAAACCAATGGCGATATTGCGTTTAAATGATTGGTAACCTGTACGGCGTATTGGACTGCCTTCTGTATTGGCTAAAAAAGTGGCTTCATCCCACTGCCAGATATCCAGCAGACTAATATTGTCTAAACCATGTCTAGGATTAAAATCGGTAATAGAAGCTGTTTTTGCAAAGCTATTCCATGGGCAAATTAACTGACAGTCATCACAACCAAATATTCGGTTACCAATACCTGCACGTAATTCTTCATCAATAATTCCCTTATATTCGATTGTGAGATAAGCAATACAGCGTCTAGCATCTAACATATAAGGTTCGACAATCGCCTGCGTTGGGCAAATGTCGATACACGCGCTACAAGAGCCACAATGTGCTGTTGCAGGTTCGTCAAAAGGTAGGTCGAGTGATGTAAACAATTCACCTAAAACAAAAAAAGAACCCGACTTTTTATGAATGAGCAAAGTATGTTTACCCGTCCATCCCATTCCAGCACTTTCAGCCAGTGATTTTTCAAAAATAGGTGCCGAATCAGCAAAAGGGCGTGACTCAAAATCTCCTACTTTTTCACGAATTCGTGTTGCTAAAGTTTTCAATCTACCACGCATCACCTTATGGTAATCACGGCCACGTGCATATCGGGCGATAATGGCTGAGTTTGGTTCAAACGGTACATATCGTGGCTTTGGCGATTCCACCAAATAATTCATACGTACGCAAATAATACTTTTTGTGCCCGGAACTAATAAGGTCGGATCAGCTCGCTTTTCTAGGTTTTCTTCTAGATAAGTCATATCTGCATGATAACCACGTTCAAGATACTCTAAAAAACGTGGCATTTGCTCTTGAGCATCTGGTTTTGCGATGACACAATCAGCAAAACCCAAGTCTAATGCTTGAGCTTTGATCCATGCTTTTAATTCATGAGGATCAAGTTGTTGCACTGCAATGCGTGATGTGTCGGAAGATGTCATAAACCAAAATGCAAGAGGATAATAATATGCAGGCGGTAGTTTACCATAGCGATGATATTCGAGCATGGGAGCAGCGTTGGTTTGCTGCACAAAACTCCTCATTAGGTTTAATGCAACAAGCAGCTTGGTCAATCGCTCAGCAGTTCATCGAGCTTTTTAAAGATCGCAGTATTAATAATATTGCTGTCTGGTGCGGACAAGGTAATAACGCAGGTGATGGCTACTTTATAGCAAGTTATCTAAAGCAAGCTGGATTTCACGTTGAAATATTTGCGGCTCAATTGGGTGAATCAAACGATTTACATTGTGCAGCGCAATTTGCTATAGAAAAGAAAGTTCAAATTCATTCAGATTTTGATATTAAAAGAACATTCGATTGTCATATTGATGCTCTATTTGGCATAGGCTTAAATCGTGAATTAAATACTAATTGGCAACAGGCTATTCAACAATTTAATGAACAAGTTGGACTAAAAATCTCGATTGATATACCCAGTGGTTTGCACGCAAATACAGGACGTGTCTTACCTTCAGCAATAAAAGCTGACCATACTTTTACTGTTTTAGGTCTTAAGGCAGGATTATTTACTGGGCAAGGTAAAGAGTACGCAGGGCAAGTTCATTTAATTAATTTGATTCCGGTAGATCAAGAGCTAAAACCTTTAGCTTATTTAACACCTATAAATATTAAACTTCCTAAACGTATGGCTTTTGGGCATAAAGGAAGTTATGGACATGTTTTGGTGATCGGTGGGCATGAGCAAATGGGTGGCGCTGTCATTATGGCCGCTGAAGCTGCTTTTCATGCGGGGGCAGGTAAAGTGACTGTGATTTGTCATCGCAACCACCATCAGGCCATTTTGTCACGAGCTCCTAATATTATGCTCCGTGATATTAATGAGTTCGATGAAAAGGACATCAAAGATATTTTGTCTCAAGTCGATGCAGTATGTTTTGGAATGGGATTAGGCCGTGACGACTGGGCACAGCAAATTTATCAGCAATGGTTTAATGGCCTAAATCACGCCTCTCATTTGGAAGTTGTATTAGATGCAGATGCTTTATGGTTTCTTGCCAAGCAGCCTGAAAAATTGGGTGCACATGTTTATGTGACGCCTCATCCAGGAGAAGCTGCTACCTTACTGGGTTCTTCTACAGCGGAAATTGAAAATGACCGAATTGCTGCAATTTATGCGTTGCAACAAAAATATATGGGTCAATGGGTGCTTAAAGGGGCTGGTAGCTTAATTTTAGAGAATAACTTGTACATTTGTACCCAAGGTAATGCTGGTATGGGAACTGGTGGAATGGGGGATGTATTAGCAGGTATGATCGTGAGCTTAAAAGCCCAGTTCCACAAAGATATTACATTACACGAGATAGTGACTCTGCATGCCCAAGCAGGTGATGAGCTTGCAAAACACGGCATGCGTGGTTTACAAGCTTATGAAATGAATCAGGCAATTACTCAAGTCGTGAATCAATAAAACTTTAACGTCTACGGCTACTCGAGCGGCTTCGTCCCCGTGCCATACCACCTAAAGCATTTAAGACCGAAAGCTTACTCATACTTCCCGATGCATGAGCATGGCAAATAGCAGCCGCAAGGGCATCGGCTGCATCGGATTGCGGTTTAATGGTCAGATTAAGTAATCGCATAACCATCATTTGTACTTGTTCTTTATCTGCTGCGCCATAACCTACTACAGATTGTTTAATTTGACGGGCAGTATATTCTGCAACTTGTAAATCTAAATTAACTAATGCGGCGATGGCAGCACCACGGGCTTGTCCTAGTTTTAAGGCAGAGTCTGGGTTTTGGGCCATAAAAACTTGTTCAACCGCAGCCTCAGTTGGACCATGAAATTTCACAATTCGCTCAATGCCAGCGAAAATACGCTTTAAGCGCTCTGGCATTTCTTGAGTTTCTGTTCGAATTGTACCGGCATCGACAAAACGCAGTTTACTACCATCTTTTTCAATGATTCCATAACCTGTTAAGCGTGAACCTGGGTCAATTCCAATAATCAATGCCATATGAAGACTTGTATAAATAGTTTAGAGAGTATTGTTACATAGCCAAAACGGTTCTGCATGCGTAATTTAAAGGATGCTGTGATGAACGGTTATTTTTCGGTTTTTATCGTACCAAATTATATTTTTAAAATCATTTGATGTAATTCTATTTTAGTGGAATACTTATCTATAATTGTGGAATAAAGTCTGATGAATGGACGATATCAATATACGAATTGCACATCGTATACGAGAGTTACGTTTAGCCCGTGGGTATACTTTAGACGTACTTGCAGCACGATGCCAAGTCAGTCGTTCAGCTATTTCTTTAATTGAAAGAGGGGAAACGAGTCCAACAGCAGTCGTGCTTGAAAAACTAGCTAATGGACTTGAAGTACCCTTAACTCAAATTTTCACGAACGAAGCAACTAGTTCATCTCCTCAACCATTTATTCACCGAAATGAACAAGCTGAGTGGCGAGATCCGGAAACTGGGTATGTTCGCCGTACCGTATCACCACCGAATTTAAAACTAACATTTCAAATTGTTGAAATTGAATTCCCGCCTCATTCTCGAATTACGTATGAAATGAGTGAAAGCTCTAAAGTAGTACAACAGCAACTTTGGATAGTTGAAGGGCAAATTGATATTCAATTAGGTGAAAATTCTTACGCATTAGGTCAAGGGGATTGCTTGGCTATGCAATTAGATCAACCTGTTATATACAGCAATAATTCATCACAAGTCGCTCGCTATATTTTAGTCGTCTCTAATCAACTCGTATCTGCTCTTAAGGAATCTTTATGAACTATTCCCTCGATTCTAATTTTCGCTTAATTGACTGTAATGAGACAGAACATGCAGCAGCAATATTAGAGATTCTAAATGAGGCAATTATTAACTCTACTGCTCTATATGACTATGTACCGCGTTCGCTTGCTTCAATGAAAACGTGGTTTTCTGTAAAGAGAGAAAATGATTTCCCTATCATTGGGGTTATAAATGAATCGGGTAAATTATTAGGATTTGCCAGTTGGGGAACTTTCAGGGCTTTTCCAGCTTATAAGTATACAGTTGAGCATAGTATCTATATTCATCATGAACATCGTGGGTGTGGTTTGAGTAAAGTTTTAATGCAAGCGTTAATTGAGCGAGCTCAAGAAGCCCAGCTTCATGTACTCATTGGTTGTATCGATGCGACAAATCAAGCCAGTATAGGCCTCCATGAAAAAATGGGATTCACACATGCTGGTACTTTTAAACAGGTAGGTTTTAAGTTTGGACAATGGTTAGATGCTGCTTTTTATCAGTTAATTTTAAATACACCATTTGAACCTGTTGATGGGTAAATTATCAAATTTTTTATTAGACAATGGCCCAGTTCAATATAAGAAAAACTGAACTGGGTCCTAGCGCAGGTTTATAAAATACCTAATTGTTCTAAGCTTTTATAAGTAATCTCTTTTCGAACAGAGCTAGGTATTCCTTTTTTCATTTCTAAATTGAGAGAGAACGCTACAATATTCCCTTTAGGTTGGACCACCCAACCAGTTAACCAACCCACTTGTGGGTCTACATCCCATCCCCAACCACTTTTTGCGTATATTTTATTTCCATTTTTTTCTTCTATGAAAAGCATGGATTGAACTTGTTCTTGTACATTTTGACTAAATGGAAGGGTTCTGTTAGCTAATCTATAGGCAAATTGTGCTTCTTGTTGAGGCGTAATTTTTAAAGGGCCGACAAGCCAAAAATTATCGACTTGGGTGCCAATATTAGTATTACCATAATCTACACGTTTTACCTCAGCAGACATGAGCTCAAGTCCAATACGACGAGCTAAATCTTGATAAACTGGAATAGCAGAAGCCTTCATAGCATCGCCTAGCGTCATATCCTTTTCCCATTCAGGAAAGAGTCGCTTTTTTCCATCCCATTTGAATATTTCTGTTGTGGTTACCTTATGGTGCTCAAGGCCGATTAAAGCATTAAGCATTTTAAATGTTGAAGCCGGTACATACTCTGTTGAAGCTCGAGTAAGATCATTACCATAGCTTTGTTGTGTTTGACCTTGTTGAATAACTAAAACACCAGTTGTATGTGCTTCTTCAAAGATGTCTTTAATTTTCTGCGCTTTTTCATCTGCTTTTAAAGCACTATTATTTGGATTTGCTGTCATTATATAAGGCGAGCAGGCAGAAATAAGAAGAGCGCTTGTTACCAATAAGATAGCTTTAATATTCATGCGATTTATAAAATTAAATTTAAAGTTTAGCTAATTAATGTAACTTGAGTGGATCAAATATTAGATATCAAAAATGTAAGTTAGATTTTAGAAAAATGTCGATAATAGTTAAAAAAACGGCTAATTTTTGAAAAAAATGCAATCTTGTAGAAAAAACACTTGATAAAGTCGTTATAGCACTCATTAATAATAAAGTATGGCTATTTTATTAATTTAGAATCAGTCTTATTGATAGTATTGCAGAATGTTGGTTTAGCGGTGATTTGAAGTTACAAGAAAACATTGTCTAAGCTTTACAGCCTTTTTAATCCTATTTCCAACTGAAAATGGTTTACGGTTTAGATGGTGACACCTGCAATGAATTTTCTTTTTGAGATAGATAAAGTTTTACATGAATTTACTTCTTATTGTGGTTCTGGGCGCGATTGTTGAAATTGCCGTATGGATTGGCGTAGCACAGTTCATCAGTGGATGGTATGTGTTTTTCTGGTTCATTATTGCTTTCTTTATTGGTCTAACGCTTATTCGTAAAAGTACGGCTGGTATTATGCCGCAATTACAACAAATGCAGATGACTGGGCAATTAGGCAGTGATCCAGCTGTGACTAAAAAACTAGCATATGCTTTTGCAGGTTTTTTATTGATGGTGCCTGGATTGGTATCGGATGTTTTAGCGCTCTTAATTCTAATTCCGGGCGTACAAACTGCGTTCCGTAATATCGCAATGAGAACACTTGCAAAGCGTCAGCAAGCCATGATGGAAAAAATGATGGGAGGCATGGGTGGTGCTGGCGCTGGTCAAAATCCATTTGCTGATTTAATGCGTCAAATGCAGGACATGCAAGGTCAACAAGGTGGCGGTCAATACCGTGGCGATTCAAGCATTATTGATGGTGAAGCACGAGAAGTTACCCCAGACCACAAGAAAATTGAACATAAAAATAAGGATTAATTAATTCCTTATATAAAAGATAAAAGGCCTAAATCTTAAATGTTTAGGCCTTTTTTAATGTTATATGCGTTATTCATCTGAAGTTTTAGAAGTATCCATGTCAGCTTGAGCTATTACAGTTTGATTTTCTTCTGACTTGGTTTGAGGTTGATACTTGTTTGAAGGCAGACTTGCTTGCTTGTTTTCAGACTGTTGATATTTCCGGCTTCTATTGGCTCTTTCACGAAAGCCACCTTTATTAATGAGCTGTGTGTGTGACATAGATTGGCCTAGAAAATAAACTATTCATGTATTTTAACAAATTCAGCAAAATATCAAAATAAGAAAAATAGTACAGAAAAAATAATATTTAATTTATCTCTTTGTATAATTTAAATTTTTTAAAAATGAACGCATTGTTCATTCAGATTGAATTCTCTTTTCATTTCACATAGGATAAATATAAAGGATGTATAAATTAAAAATTGTAGCAAACCTATTAAAACAACAACGGTTGAAGTGAGGGAAGGAGGGTTACCTATGCTATATCAATATCATTGTGCATGTTGTGATAAAGTCGTGGCATCAACAGATAAATCATGTCCGTATTGTGGTTCACACCATATTCGAAGCCCGTATGGGTTATGGATGTTTTGTGTGATGGCTTGTCTGGCTGTGGTTGTTGTATTCAAAGTTGTCCATGTTTATATCCAGAATCATCAAGATACGCCTACGCAATCGACTTTGTTGGATGTACTAAATGAAGGTGATAAAACTACGAAACAGTAGTAGTGCTTAATTTGCTACATACTTATTCAATAATGTGTGTTGGTTAGCTTATTGCTTAGTTTTACCAACATATAAAATATAAAAATAATAAAAAAGCCCGCATTAAGCGGGCTTTTAATATATGGGACTTAGAGGCCCGCAGCATCTTTAAGTACTTCAACTTTGTCAGTTTTTTCCCATGTAAATGCAGAGTCTGAACCTTCGCGACCAAAGTGACCATAAGCAGCTGTTTGCTTATACATTGGTTGAATTAAGTTAAGCATACGAGTAATACCAAATGGACGTAAATCAAAATGTTCACGTACTAATTGAATAATTAACTCATCAGAAACTTTTGCAGTACCGAAAGTATTGATGGAAATAGAGGTCGGTTCTGCAACACCAATTGCATAACTCACCTGAATTTCGCATTTGTCAGCAAGACCAGCCGCAACAATATTTTTAGCAACATAACGACCAGCATATGCAGCTGAACGGTCTACTTTAGATGGATCTTTACCAGAGAATGCACCACCGCCGTGACGAGCCATACCACCGTAAGTATCAACGATGATTTTACGTCCTGTTAAACCACAGTCACCTACTGGACCACCGATAACAAACATACCAGTCGGGTTAATGTGGAATTTAGTAGCAGCATGGAACATTTCAGCAGGAATGATCGGTTTGATAATTTCTTCAATTACAGCTTCTTTAAGCTGAGTTTGACTAATTTCAGGATCATGTTGAGTAGAAAGTACTACTGCATCTAAACGTACAGGTTTGCCATTTTCATAAGCAAAAGTTACCTGACTTTTTGCATCTGGACGTAACCATGGTAATGCACCTGAACGACGAAGTTCAGCTTGACGCTCCATTAAACGGTGAGCGTAAGAAATAGGAGCTGGCATAAGCACGTCAGTTTCACGACTTGCGTAACCAAACATTAAACCTTGGTCACCGGCACCTTGATCTTCAGGTTTTTGGCGGTCTACACCTTGGGCAATTTCTGGTGATTGTTTACCAATCATATTGATGACTGCACAAGTTGAACCATCAAAGCCTAGATCTGAATGGTGATAACCGATACCGTTAACAGTTTGGCGAACTACAGCTTCTACATCAATATTCGCAGTTGTTGTGATTTCACCTGCAAGTACAACAGCGCCTGTTTTTACCAGTGTTTCACAAGCAACACGTGCGTATGGGTCTTCTTTTAAGATTGCATCCAAAATAGCGTCGCTAATTTGGTCGGCCATTTTATCGGGATGACCTTCGCTTACAGATTCCGAGGTAAAAACAGCGTACTCGCGCATGAAAGTCCTATCTTGGTTATTTCAAAAAGACATAATATGTTACATCGACTTGAGCTTGAGGACCAGTTCATACTGACTAAAAAGCATGAATTTATTTCATTTCTACTATGTTTTAATTGATAAGTGTATCAGTGAAATTGATATAGTCATCTGATAATTAAATATTTTTATAATAGACGACGCTCATAACGCATAAATTTTAAGCATTTGATTTTGCGAAAAAATTAATCAACAAAATTTAGACTGTGAAGTGAAATAGTACAAATAAGAAAGATAAATTCATATTTATATGCTTTTTATAAACATCAAATGCCTACAACAGTTCATTAAACAATAGCGATAAAACGTATTGTTTTATGCAACTTAAGAATCTAAATGTTTTTTGAGTAACCAAGAAATGGTTAAAAATAAAGAAATATACAGTGTTGGGGTTTACCCTTAGACGTTTTTTTAAGACAATATAGCGGCATTGAATGGTTATTCATCTTCTTCTTTTCATCAATCTATTAAAATTGGATTCTGATCTATGACGACCCCTTTAAACGAACGTCGTATTGCAAACGCAATTCGTGTATTGGCAATGGATGCTGTGCAACAGGCAAACTCAGGGCATCCAGGTGCTCCAATGGGGATGGCAGATATTGCTGATGTCGTCTGGCGCGAGTTTTTAAATCACAACCCAACTAATCCACAATGGGCAAACCGTGACCGTTTTGTTTTGTCAAATGGCCATGGCTCAATGTTGCAATATGCTTTGCTTCATTTAACAGGTTATGATCTTTCAATTGAAGATTTAAAACAATTCCGTCAATTGCACTCAAAAACTCCTGGTCACCCTGAATATGGTTATGCACCAGGCATTGAAACAACGACTGGTCCTTTAGGTCAAGGTATTGCAAACGCTGTTGGTTTTGCGTTGGCAGAAAAGACTTTAGCTGCTCAGTTCAATAAAGATGACTTAAAAGTAGTTGATCACTTCACTTATTGTTTCTTGGGTGATGGCTGTCTAATGGAAGGTATTTCTCACGAAGTATGTTCATTGGCAGGTACTTTACAGCTTGGTAAATTGATTGCTTATTATGATGACAACGGCATTTCAATTGATGGTGAAGTAGAAGGTTGGTTCAGTGATGACACTGAAGAGCGTTTCAAAGCTTATGGTTGGCAAGTTCTTCGTGTAGATGGCCATGATGCTGATGCTATTCGTCAAGCAACAGTTGAAGCTAAAGCAGAAACTCAAAAACCAACGATCATTATTTGTAAAACAATTATTGGCTTAGGTTCTCCAAACAAACAAGGCAAAGAAGACTGTCACGGCGCGCCATTAGGTAAAGATGAAATTACCTTGACTCGTGAAGCTTTAGGCTGGACTGAAGAAGCATTTGTTATTCCTGCTGATGTATATGCTGCATGGGATGCTAAAGCAAAAGGTAATGAAGCTGAAGCAGCTTGGAATGAAGTATTCGCTCAATACCAAGCAAAATATCCAACAGAAGCAGCTGAGTTACTTCGTCGTATTAGCGGTGATTTACCAGCAGAGTTTTCAGCTCAAGCAGATGCATTTATTCGCGAAACAAATGCTAAAGCTGAGACTGTAGCAACTCGTAAAGCAAGCCAAAACACATTACAAGCATTTGGTCCTTTATTACCTGAATTATTAGGTGGTTCTGCGGACTTAGCTGGTTCTAACTTAACACTTTGGAAAGGTTGCCAAGGTGTTCAAGAAAACCCAGCTGGTAACTACGTGTACTATGGTGTACGTGAGTTCGGTATGACTGCAATTGCGAATGGTGTTGCATTACATGGTGGCTTTATTCCTTACGTTGCAACATTCTTAATGTTTATGGAATATGCACGTAACGCAGTGCGTATGTCTGCATTGATGAAACAACGCGTGATTCATGTTTATACACATGACTCAATCGGTTTAGGTGAAGATGGTCCAACACACCAACCAATTGAACAAATTGCTTCTTTACGTGGTACACCAAACCTAAATACTTGGCGTCCTGCTGACACTGTTGAAACAGCAATTGCTTGGAAATCTGCTTTAGAGCGTAAAGATGGTCCTACAGCACTTATTTTCTCTCGTCAAAACTTGCCTTTCCAAACGCGTACTGAAGAACAAATTCAGAATGCAGCAAAAGGTGGTTATGTTCTTGCTCAAGAGAAAGGTGAGTTGAAAGCAATTATTATTGCTACTGGTTCTGAAGTTTCTTTAGCAATGGAAGCTTATGCTCAACTTGAAGGTGTTCGTGTTGTTTCTATGCCATGTGCTGAAGAGTTCATGAAACAAGATGCTGCATACCGTGAAGCTGTATTGCCAGCTCATATCCGTGCACGTGTAGCTGTAGAAGCTGCTCACGTTGACTACTGGTGGAAGTTTGTTGGTCTTGATGGCAAAGTAATTGGTATGACAACTTATGGTGAATCTGCACCAGCAAAAGATTTGTTCCAATTCTTTGGTATTACAACTGAAGCTGTAGTAGCTGCGGTAAAAGAATTAACTGCTTAATGATTTAACTAAGCAGAAGAAAAAGCGTCCTAAATAGGGCGCTTTTTTTTATAAATCTTAAATATTAAGCTCAGTTTGAATCGAAATATTAGAAGTTAAAAGCTTATGAATTGGGCAGCTTTCAGCAACTTTTAACAGACGTTTATGTTGATCTTCAGTAAATTCACCCTTTAAAGTAATTTTACGTTTAATGTTATTTTGACCTGCTTCCGGATCACCATTTGGATTTAAGGATAAATCGACTTGTACATGCTCAAGCTTAATCCCTTTGTGACTTGCATACATTTCTAATGTAATTGTAGTGCAAGCACCTAAAGCTGATAATAAAAGCTGAACAGGGTTCGGAGCTGTATCTTGTCCACCTTTATCAGTTGGTTCATCTCCAAACCATTGATGACCAGATGGATCGGTAAGTGTTACTCGGTAAGGAGTAGAAGTGCTTTGTGCTTGAACAGTGTTAACCATGTTTTACCTTGTTATTTATCAATAAAATCGAAGTAAAAACCAATAAATCTGAAGGTTTCGAATAGAAAAATATCTATACTTTATAATATGGGTTTTGAATAACAACTGTAACGCTTTTATTGTTGCATGGATGAAACATATCGTTTTATAAAGAATAGTGAATTTAATTACTTGATGTATACACTAACGACTATATCAATAAAGGATACGAAAAATGCATCTTAAGACATTAAGCTTCGGTTTGGCAGTGGCATTGGCAAGTACAGTTACATTAGCTGCACCAGTGGACTATAAAATTGATCCAACGCATACGGCGACTGTTTTCTCATGGAATCACTTTGGTTTTTCAACACCAAGCGCTAACTTCTCGGACATCCAAGGTGTAATTAAAGTTGATAATGCTAAACCAGCAAATTCTTCTGTAAATGTGACAATTCCTTTAAGCAGCGTAAATACAAACGTACCTGCTTTAGATAAAGAATTCCAACAAGAAGCTTGGTTTAATGCAGCTAAATACCCAAATATCACTTTCAAAAGTACAAAAGTAGAAACTAAAGACAAAAAGCACTTCAAAATTACTGGTGACTTAACTGTTAAAGGTGTAACTAAGCCAGTTGTACTTGACGCTGTTTTAAACAAACAGGGTGAACACCCAATGGCAAAAGTTCCAGCAATTGGTTTCAACGCGACAACTTCATTCAATCGTTCTGAGTTCGGTCTAGGCAGCTATGTACCGAATGTAGGTGATAAGATCACTGTAAACATTACGACTGAAGCAACGGCAGCTAGTGCAGCTAAAAAATAAGTTGTAAGTTTTCTAAAAAAGTCCTCAATCATGAGGACTTTTTTTAATTAGATTGGTTCTTTTTTATCTGGTTCTATAAAAACTAAAGGTTGAGAAGGATCTACATTTCTTTTTTCGGCTTTTTCTCTTAAAAATTGATAAGTTGGTACTTTCATTTTTGCCTGATCACGTAATTTCTTTTTAATATAAAGAACAAGAGCAAAGCAGGTCGTTGCTACGGTCAACATCATGCCATTCATATAACTCATAATTGAACTTACATAGCCTATTGTGGTTAGACGATGCATCATACGTTCAACTTGGGTACTGCTTTCTATACCCGTAATTGCCCAACTACATAAATGTTCGCAATTATTAATGATCAGATGATAATGGTTTTCGTGCATGCGTGAGCGCATACGCCGTACAACAACTTTTCCTTTGTAACGTGGAGCATCGTAAGAACGTACATGAATTTTTTTGCCATGGGAAAAGGCATCTATTGATGTGATTTCAATAGGACGTTTTTTGATGAAATGTGCTAGGCCCGAATAATGAATAACTCGACCTCTCCCAGCGTAAATACCATGATGGCTATAGCCGAGATGTTTTACAATAAGATGAGCCCCTAAAGGGTAGCGTTTATTTGTTTGTTGCATATTCACGCTGATCCAATAAAGTTTTGATCACTTTTATTAAAAGCTATCCACTATTATAACGAATATGGTTGTGTTCTAGTGTATTGATTAGGTGGAATAAGCGACTTTCGGGTATACATCACATAAAAGCATTTTTACTTAATAAAGTGTTCTTATGAACAGAAAATGACA
The DNA here is from genome assembly GCA_025736915.1 of Acinetobacter nosocomialis. GTDB lineage: Bacteria > Pseudomonadota > Gammaproteobacteria > Pseudomonadales > Moraxellaceae > Acinetobacter > Acinetobacter nosocomialis_A. The sequence goes on from CP107049.1 coordinate 3,672,367, forward strand.
TATGAGGTTTGTCATTAATGAAAATATTAATATTATGTATTATGAACTTTATAGTTTTTGTGCAATCTGCTTTAGCAGTAGAGTATCGACAAATTGAAAATGCTGCAGATGATCAATTTGAAGTCATTGAAATTTCTAATTTAAATCAACTACACCTGTTTTTGAAGAATCCACAAAATAATCAATATTATAAAAGCTTTGATAATATTCAGCACCAACTCAAATCATGTGAACAGCTTACTTTTGCAATGAATGCAGGAATGTTTCATTCCGGCTTTTCTCCGGTAGGGTTGTACATTGAACAAGGGAACGTTATTCAAGCATTAAATGAAGACAAAGGATGGGGAAACTTCTTTTTGCAGCCTAATGGGGTTTTAGCATGGAATAAAAGACAAGCTATTATATGGACAACTGAACAATATAAAGCAAAGGCTTTTCAACCCGATTATGCGACACAATCCGGCCCAATGTTAGTAATGAATGGGAAAATAAATCCCTTATTTCTAGCAAATAGCGATTCAAAGAAAATACGTAATGGGGTAGGTATAAAAAATAATAAGCTATATTTTGTGATATCTAAAAATAGAGTGAATTTTTATAATTTCGCTGAATTTCTCCAAAAGAATTTAAAAGTAGAACAAGCTCTTTATCTTGATGGTTCTATCTCTAGTCTCTATTTGCAAAAGAATAATCGTAATGATAGAAAATTTTATATGGGACCCATTATTAGTTTAGTCAGTCATGCAGATTGTGCAGCCAAATAAAATGCAAAAAAGCCAGTACAGGACTGGCTTTATAATTAATGAATAGATGGTTTTTGAATGAGTTCATTTAACTCTTTTCGGCTATACCCACGGGAAATAAGAACTTTTTTTATTCCCATAATGACATCTTCATCTGTTGCTTGTGCGAGCGCACTTAGAAGTTGTTCATTAGTTTTACATGAGCAGTCATTTTCAACACAAGCAGTTTGATTCTTATGCTCGTTATGCTGTTGATCTGCTAAGAACAGCTTTTGCCAAAAACTCATAGAGCCTTCATATACAACCTAACATAGATCGAAATATAGCCAATTTAAATTAAAATACAAGTCTCTATAAGTGATAAATCCACCAGTTGAACTAGAGAATTTTCGATAGTAATGGTTGAGTTAAACGAAATTATGACGAATAGATGACTTGATATTTTTTTAAAATTTAAATACTTAATTAAAAAATTTTGAAAAATAAGGAGATATTTAATCTCCTTATAAAATAGTGTTACATTGAAAAATTTTGTTTAAATCTTCTCAAGTAATACACCTGACTCAACATGATGCGTATAAGGGAACTGATCGAATAAAGCAAACTTAGTCACTCGATGAGTTTTTGTCAGCGTTTTCAAATTTTCATATAAAGTGTCAGGATTACATGAAATGTAGATGATACGCTCAAAACCTTGTAAAAGTTTTAAAGTTTCATCATCAATTCCTGCACGCGGAGGGTCTACAAATACGGTATCAAAGTCGTAGCTCTGAATATCAATATTTGCTTCTTGCAGACGGCGGAATTCGCGCTCACCTTGATAGGCTTGAGTAAACTCTTCAGCTGATAGACGTGCGACCTGAATATTATCGATCTGGTTTTGTTCAATATTCCATTGAGCCGCATAAACTGATGATTTAGCAAGTTCGGTAGCAAGTACGCGTTCGAATTTTAGTGATAATGGAAGGGTAAAGTTACCGTTACCACAATAAAGTTCTAGCAAGTGTTTTTTCGAACCCTCAGCTGCATCACATGCCCATTGCAGCATTTTTTTGCAAACTTGTGCATTCGGCTGGGTAAAACTGCTTTCAATTTGTTTGTATTTGAATGTACGGTTTAAAAGTTCAAACTCTTCTACAACAAAGTCATCGCCAATAACAACTTTCTGACCTCGGCTACGGCCCATAATTTTAATATTTAATTTTTCAGCAAGTGCTTTAGCTGTTTGTTCCCACTCCTGATTAAGTTTGCGGTGATAAATCAGGGTAACTAGCATTTCTCCACTAAGTGTTGCGAGAAAATCAACTTCAAATAAACGCTGTGAAAGTAAAGGTTCTGCTTTGAGCTCTGCTAAAAGGCGAGGCATTAAATCATTAATGCTTTTGTCTGCAATAGGAAACTCATCTATGCGAACAACTGTTTTTTGCTTGTCTTCATCGTTACGTTCAAACATGGCATAAAACATATCATTTTCTGTATGCCAAATCCGAAACTCAGCACGCATACGGAAATGTTGTTCAGGTGATTCAAACACTTCTAATGTAGGCGGTGTAAATTCAGAAAATTGAGTAGTAATGCGATCAATTTTAGCTTGAAGTTGTTGACGATAAGAAGAGGTCATAGACAAAGAAAATTTAGACAGAATCAAATAGTGAATGGTATCAAAAAAAACGCGCTTGCAGGAGCCAATTTTAGTCAGATATTCATAAAGAAATAGGATACTTAAATTAGAGATGATTTAAGACGCGGTTAATAAAATCTGATTTTATTGTTCTATATTGATCATGGTCTAAATGGCTACACTCTAATTTTAATTGATTATATTCTTTCACCGAGAGTGGTGAGTCTATAAGCTTATTTCTAAATGTTAAGAAAAATGTGAATACTGAACCAGCTACTACAACTTGAAATGCAACATCATCGTTGTTGAGTGATTCGAGCATGCAAAGCTCATCTGTTCTTAAAATATTTTGCTTCTCTATAAAATTAAGTGTTTTTAATTGCTCTATTGCAAATTCAAATTGCTCAGGCATAACTTCGATATAAATATCTAGATCACCTTTTGAAATTGCATTCGGTATTGCAGATGAACCAATATGCTCAATTTTGGCAAATGGAAGAAGGGTGGAAATATCCTTTTGATATGAGTTAAAAAGCTGAACACAATTTTTTTGATATTGTTCTGGTTCTAAAAAGATCATTATGAAATTCTCTAATCGATAACATTTATATATTTAAAAAATAGATTACTCGATTAAAGAAAAAAGCCCAAATACTGAGATTTGGGCTTTTTAGACAAATTTATGTGTTAGTCAGACATAGTCATTAAACTTGCATTACCACCAGCCGCAGCTGTATTCACACTAATTGCACGTTCAATTACTAAACGTTCAAGTGGAATCGACTCGTTTGATTCAACGTGTGTAATGCCAACAATGGCGCCAGAGCGGCTCGCAATTTCTTGCTGTAATGAAAGAACCTCTTCACGACTACCATGGTGTAAAACAGCATCAAAATTATCTGATGTGATGTTTTTAACTGTAGTAATTGCATCAAGAACATCTCTTGGCAACGTTTGTTTATGCTTTGCCAACAATGGGCTATTTGGCATTACAGCAGCTTGACTACCCACTGCAAAAATTGCGAGCAATTGATGCAATTGATTTTGTTCAGTGTCTGCAATTGAAAGCACACGGTGACGAGGCAAAATAATATATTGGTTACTTTCCCCAGTAGGGCCTTGTAACTCATAAAACTTACCTACACCAAATGGTTCAATATCACGATTTGCTTGAGGTAAATGCTGTTTTGCCCAGTTTTGTAAGCTCTGATGAACCTCTCGGTTAAAGCCTTCATATGCAGTTTGTTCATTTTTCATAGCAAATGGTGTTGCCAATACTTTATTTGAACAATTTTGCATTAAGCGATACATATAAAGCGGACCACCAGCTTTCGGACCTGTACCCGATAAACCTTCACCACCAAATGGTTGAACACCAACAACAGCACCAACAATATTACGGTTGATATAAAGGTTACCCACTTCAGCATGTTGAATAACGGTTTGGATGGTTTCATCAATACGGGTGTGCAGACCCATTGTTAAACCATAACCTTTGGCATTAATACGTGAGATGAGTTGTTCAAGTTCGCCGTATTTATAGGTAATGATGTGTAAAACAGGGCCAAAAACTTCGCGTTGTAAGTCATCGAGGTTAGGTAACTCAATTGCTGTTGGTACAACAAAAGTTCCTTTGCTCAATTCATTTTGGTTAGTTGCACCAAACATCAATTGATGAACTGGATAACCCTTAGACTTCATTTTTTGGATATGTTGATCAATTGTCTGTTTTGCTTCTTCATCAATAACAGGACCAATATCCGTTTTTAAAATAGCAGGGTTACCTACGATTAACTGCTGCATTGCACCTTTAAGCATTTTAATAACGCTTACGGCACTATCTTCTTGTACACATAAAATACGTAAAGCAGAGCAGCGTTGACCTGCGCTATCAAATGCAGAACTTACAACATCTAGTACAACTTGTTCAGTTAATGCAGATGAGTCCACAATCATTGCATTCTGACCACCAGTTTCTGCAATGAGAGGAATAGATTGGCCATTAGCAGCCAAACGTTTTGCAACTGTTTTCTGCAAAATTTTTGCAACTTCAGTTGAGCCAGTAAACATGATGCCATCAATGCGTCGATCTTGGCTAAGCTGAGCACCTACTGTTTCACCACGGCCAGGTAATAATTGTACAGCACCATGTGGAATACCAGCTTCCCATAAAATTTGCACTGCTTGAGCCGCGATTAAAGGTGTTTGTTCGGCAGGTTTTGCAATAACACAGTTACCACTGACTAATGCTGCAGCAATTTGACCAGAGAAAATTGCAAGAGGGAAGTTCCATGGACTAATACAAAGTACAGTACCAAGTGGCTGAATAGTTGTATTTGCTGGAAGATTCTCAACTTGAGTTGCGTAGTAACGTAAGAAATCTACAGCTTCACGAACTTCTGCAATTGCATTGGCATAAGTTTTACCACTTTCACGGCAAAGTAATACCATTAACTCTTGAATACGACTTTCCATAAGGTCAGCTGCACGTTTTAAATATTGTGTGCGTTGATCTTTAGGTGTATTTGCCCATTCAATTTGTATCTGTTCAGCTGCATTCAATGCAATTTCTACATCATTAAGATCAGCTTCTTGTACATACCCAACAATTTCATCATTTTGTGCTGGGTTTGTAATTGCAACAGAATGACCTTGTTCTGTTGAAGCGTTATTTCCTAGTAATGGACGGCTTTGCCAAACACGATTACGTAGTTGTTGAGCTGTGCTATCTAAAGCTTCAAGCGGAGTGTCGTTTGCTAAGTCATATCCTTTAGAGTTTTTACGGAGTGTGCCGTACATATCTAAAGGAAGAGGAATTGATGGGTGTTTTAAACCAATTGAACCTTCAAGCTTAGCTGCATTGCGTATATCGTAAATTGGAGACTGAATGAGGTCTTCAACTTTAAGCGTTTTATCGGCAATACGGTTAACAAATGAAGTATTTGCACCATTTTCAAGTAAACGACGAACCAGATAAGCTAACAAAGTTTCATGGTTCCCAACTGGAGCATAAATACGGCATGGCACGCCTAATTTATTCTGCTCGCGTGGACCAACAACTTGTTCATAAAGTGGTTCGCCCATGCCATGTAAGCATTGGAACTCATATTGACCAGCATAATATTTGCTTGGATCAGCTAAATGATAGATCGTTGCCAATGTTTGAGCATTATGAGTCGCAAATTGCGGATAGATGAACTCAGGCGCTGCAAGTAATTTTTTAGCACAAGCAATATAAGATAAATCTGTATGTACTTTACGTGTGAAGACAGGGTAGTCATCCATACCTTCGATTTGTGCTTTCTTGATTTCGCTATCCCAGTACGCACCTTTTACAAGACGAATCATGAGGCGTTTTTGGCTGCGTTTAGCAAGGTCAATAATATAATCAACTACAAAGAAACAGCGCTTTTGGTAAGCTTGAATAACGAATCCAATGCCTTTCCAGTTCGCTAGTTCCGGCTCGAAACAAAGACGTTCGAGTAACTCAAGCGAAATTTCTAAACGCTCTGATTCTTCAGCATCGATATTTAAACCAATGTTGTAGTGTTTTGCTAAACGAGCGAGTTCAAATACTTTGCCGTAAAGTTCTTGATGAACACGTTCAATCTGCGCACGTTGGTAACGAGGATGTAAAGCAGAAAGCTTAATTGAGATACCTGGGCCATCATAAACGCCTTTACCATTCGACGCTTTACCAATTGCATGAATAGCTTGCGTATAATCGTTAAAGTAGCGTTCAGCATCATGGTCAGTTAAAGCTGCTTCACCTAGCATGTCATAAGAATAGCGGAAACCTTTATCCTCAAGTACTTTTGCGTGGTCGACAGCTTCTTCAATGGTTTCCCCAGTTACAAACTGTTCACCCATCATACGCATTGCAACATCAACTGCTTTACGAATAATGCCACGTCCACTACGTGCTAAAAGGCCAGTAAGTACACTTGAAAGACTGGTTTGCTTTGGTGTTTCCATAAGCTTACCAGTTAACATGAGGCCCCATGCAGCAGCATTGACAAACATTAAGCTACTTTGGCCAACGTGTTCTTTCCAGTTACCTTGGTTGATTTTATCTCGAATCAGTAAGTCACGTGTTGCTGTGTCTGGAATACGAAGCAAAGCTTCGGCAAGGCACATTAAAGCCACACCTTCTTGTGAAGACAGAGAGAACTCTTGTAATAACCCTTGAACAATACCTGCTTTCCCAGAAGAGGTCTTACGTTCACGTAAATTATGGGCAAGGTTAAATGCAAGGTCATAAATTTTATGATCTAAATCATCAGATACCGCAGCAGCTTGTAATAACTCTTCTACAGCTTCAGGTTCGGCACGTCGCCAAGCTGTATTAATGCGCTGTTCAAACTCACTTTTATCGTTGAATTCGGTGATATAGCCTTGGTGAGATTTATCCATTTGATGAAAAGTATCCATTGTGTTCATATCTATTTCCGACAACCGACTCTCATAAACTCATCTTGAGTAGAGAGGTTTAGATAATTTATGATTACAGAAGAAACACCGAATAACTCACTATATTTAGCCTATTTTTTAGAGGAAAATTCAGATGAATGGCCCATTATTAAGCCTTGATCGCACTGATTTAAAAATTTTGGATATTCTTCAAACAGATGGGCGAATTTCTAATAGCAAATTAGCCGAAATGGTGAACTTATCTCCAACCGCTGTTATGGCTCGAGTGCAGAAGCTAACAAAAGATGAATTTATCTTGGGCTATGAAGCAAAATTGAATCCAATCAAACTGAATGCAAATTTTTTAGTGTTTGTAGAGGTCTTGCTCGATAAAACAACGCCTAACGTTTTAGACGAGTTTATTGATGCAGTCGTGCATTATCCAGAAATCGTTGAATGCCATATGGTCAGTGGAGGATTTGATTTTTTAATTAAATTACGAAGTGGCAGTATGGAGGAGTTTAGACGTATTGCTGGGCAAGTACTATGGCAACTGCCGGGCGTGAAAGAAACCCGTAGTTACCCTGTAATGCAAGTAGTCAAAGATACTTCAAAAATTAAAATCAAAACGAAAAATAAATAAAAAGGGGCTGAAGCCCCTTTTTATTTTATTCATTTTTATACACTTTCTTTGTAGAGTTTGTCGCCTTGTTCAAAACGATCAGTCACATCAGAGTTTGGCGCTTTTGAAATTAAGCTCACTACAATGATGCTGATAAACGCACAGATAAAGCCAGGAATAATCTCGTAAACCCCAGTGCCTGCGAAAAGATTTTTCCAACCAATCACAACAACGGCACCTACGATCATGCCCGCTAAAGCACCTTCTAAAGTCATACGTTTCCAGAACAATGACAAGATGATGAGTGGACCAAATGCAGCGCCAAAGCCAGCCCATGCGTAAGCAACAAGACCAAGAACTTTACTGTCAGGATTACCTGCAAGCACAATTGCAAGAACTGCAATTGCAAGAACCATGATACGGCCAACCCATACAAGTTCTTTTTGAGATGCGTTTTTACGGATGAAACCTTTGTACAAATCTTCAGTTAGCGCACTTGAACATACTAAAAGCTGACAGCTTAATGTACTCATAACAGCAGCCAAGATAGCAGCTAGAATGATACCCACAATCCATGGATTGAATAAAATTTTAGTCAATTCCATAAATACAGTTTCAGGGTTTTTGCTTACAACTGCTGCAAGTTCAGGGTGTTGCTGGAAATATGCAATACCGAAGAAACCAGCACCAACAGCACCAACTAAACATAAAATCATCCAAGTCATACCAATACGGCGAGCAGCAGGAATTGATTTTACAGAGTCAGCAGCCATGAAACGTACAAGAATGTGCGGTTGGCCAAAATAGCCTAAACCCCATGCCATTGAAGATAAAACGGCTACCACACTTAAATCTGAAACGATGTTAAATGCATGTGGGCGAGCAGTTTCAATAAGCGTTACAAACTGAGTTGTGTCGCCAATTGCAAGGTAAGTTACGATTGGGGTGAGTAAAAGGGCAAAAATCATTAAGCCAGCTTGGAAAGTATCAGTCCAGCTAATTGCTAAGAATCCACCAATACAAACATAACTGATTGTTGCAATAGCACTTAACCAGATTGCGGTGGTATATGACATACCAAATAAATTTTCAAATAAACGAGCGCCAGCTACCATACCTGAGGCACAGTAAATTGCGAAGAAAACCAAGATAATAACGGCAGAGAAAATACGAAGAATCTTTTTCTTGTCATCAAATCGACTTGTAAAATAGTCGGGCAGAGTGAGTGCATTATTTTGGATTTCAGTATGAACGCGTAATCGACCAGCAACCAGTAACCAGTTAAGCCAAGCACCGATAATTAGACCAATTGCAATCCACGCTTCAGATAAACCAGAAAGATAAATTGCTCCTGGTAAGCCCATGAGTAACCAACCACTCATGTCTGATGCGCCTGCGGATAATGCAGTAACAAAACTGCCTAAACTACGACCACCAAGAATATAATCAGAGAAGTCGCTTGTAGCACGGTAGGCGAATAAGCCAATAAGTACCATTGCTACGATGTACACCATAAACATGATGAGGGTGGGATCAAAATAACTCATAATGGATGTGTGTCCTTATATCCATAATCCGTGATTGTAACCTAATCCAGGTCGCTGTTTTCTTGTACGGCATTTCAAGAGGTTGAGATTCAACCACAAAAGAATTTTTTTGCTCTGTTATCTTTGTGATGTATTTTGTGTATTTTTATGTAAAGCAATGTAAAAGTGGTTACACTTTAAATTAAATTTATTTTAATCAATGGTTTATATGAGTTAAATAATTCATTTATTCTTTAGAAAATTATAAAAATAGTAAATTTAGAAAATAGATCAGCATGTTTGGTTACAAAATTAGCAATGACAATATATGACTCAAGAAAAAAATTGACATGAGTTGAGTGTTTTTGCATCAATTTCATGTGAAAAGACAATTTTAGAGGTGAAATCTGCAATAAAAATGAAAGAAATATTAGCTCGTCAACTGATGAAATAGCTCTTTCATACCTTCTGTGGCTGTCATATTTAATAGTTTATATTTAGATGGAACACGAGAATGATCTGCTTGGGGATCTATATAGTAGGCTTCAGTGTAATTTGGAATTTCATGAACTAAAGCAGCAACAGGATAAACACTTAAGGTTGAACCAATAACAATGAAAATATCTGCTTTCTGTACTTGCTTTATGGCTTCTTCAAATGCGGGAACTGCTTCACCAAACCAAACTACATGAGGACGAAGTGGATAGCCATTGGGGCAAAAGTCATGTTCTAAGTCTAACTTCCAACCATTAATTTCATAAAATTCAGTTGTATATTGTGCATCTGGTCCCGAGCTTTTTGCTAGTCGAATATTGCCATGTAGATGCAAGACATTGTGGCTACCAGCGCGCTCATGTAAATCATCAATATTTTGAGTAATAACTTGTACATCGAAATGATCTTGTAGTTTGGCAATGTACTGATGAGCTTCATTTGGCTGAGCTTCTAAAATATTTTTACGGCGTTCGTTATAAAACCGCTGGACTAAGGCAGCGTCTTTATTCCAAGCTTCTGGAGTGGCAACTTGTTGTATATCATAATTTTCCCATAGGCCATTACTGTCACGAAAAGTACTAATTCCACTTTCTGCACTCATGCCTGCACCAGAAAATACAACAAATCTTGTCATGTCAGTGATCCTATTCATCCAGTTTTTAGAGCTGATTTATACATATATAAAAAAACCAGTTTAAAAGTAAACTGGTTTTTATTAAATATTGAAAGCGAGGCTATCTTTTATAAGCCTGCTTCATATTCAGCATTTGTTAAAAGTTTTTCAACATCTGCCATGTTGTCTGGCTTGATTTTATAAATCCAGCCTTTCCCGTATGGATCTTCATTTACAAAATCTGGATCATCTTCAAGGTCTGTATTTACTTCCACTACAGTACCAGAAACAGGAGCGTGGATATCAGAAGCAGTCTTAACTGATTCAACTACTCCAGCTTGTTCTCCAGCTGTTACTTTGCTGCCAATTTCAGGAGTCTCAACATAGACCAAGTCTCCAAGTTCATCTTGTGCATGGTCAGTAATCCCTGTAATAACAAGATCACCTTCAATTTTTACCCACTCATGTGTACGCGCATACTTCAATTCTGAAGGGTGGTTCATGACAACTCCTTAAGCTTGTGTCCAATATCTTAATAACATTATAAATAGGGGTCTTTGCGCCAGTTACTCGGACTACGGCCACTCCAGCGTTTGAATGCACGGCTGAAATTTGCGACATCGGAGTAACCAAGTTCATCCGCAATTTGTTCAAGGCTATAATCTGTACGTGAAAGTAAAGAAGTCGCATGACGATATCGGACCTCATCTACTAATGTTGAAAATGAAGTCCCTTCAGCTGCCAACTGTCGTTTTAAGGTTCGATCTGACATATGTAGGTATTCTGCTACATTTTCTATGCTTAAGTAATGTTGCTCAGAATTACTTAAAATATCACGTACGCGCATTGCCAAACGGCGGCGTTCGCCCAAAGCAGACAGTTCAGCTTCACATTGGTTAATGGCAATTTGACTGGCGATTGGGTCTGAATTAATTAATTTAAGACCTAAATATTTTTTATCAAAACTAGAAATTAAATGAGGTTGATTAAAGCGAATAGTACTGCTGAGTTTGTTCTTATATTTATCAAAACCTGCAGGTTCTGGAAAATCTAGGTCGACATCGCCTGCTAAATCTTCGATACCTGTCATTGCTTTTGCCATTGTCATGATGCCAATGGTTAAGCCTAAAACAATTTCGGTACGAAGTGGTTCTAACTCAATATCACACTGTAATTGTAATGTGGCTTTGGGGCCGAATGTAGAAAAATAAAGTTGTAAAAAGGGTAAGCGTAACTGGATAAAACGAGCAGCAAGAGCAATTGCTTCGGTAATATCTTTTGCTGTCATTATCGCGTAGCCAATAAACCCATGAATTGAAATACGCATTTGAGTGCCAATATGGAAACCCAATGTACTTTCACCAGTGAGATTTAAGGCATGTTTAACCAGCTCATTTGCTACAGGTGTTGAAATACGATATTCAGGATCGGCCAATTGCTCACTCGTAAGATGAAAAGGGGCAAATAATGTTTCATCGTTGTATCCCCAACGTGAAACAACATCTAATAGCAATAAGCCATAGACTCCTGGAATACCTTGATCTTGACGAGCTGAGGTAATTTTCATATGCGTTCCGTTGCTCTCATCAATTTTCTACGTGCATTTCTTACACATCTTGTCATGAAATATAATTTGAGTTTATAAAAACTGTTAGACAATCATATCAACGATTCGTTAAACATTCTTTTTAAAGACAACGATTTTTGTCGTTGAAATAAGTAAAACATCCCCATGCTGATTTAAGGCTTGCGTAACGTAACTTACAATACCACGATCCAATTTTGTTTTGGATGGTGTAATCGCGGAAATTTCAGCTTCAACATGAATGCGGTCACCTGGGCGGGTTGGGCGAGGCCAACGTAGACTAGACTCCGATCCCACTAGTCCACCATGAATTGGCATACATTCAGTCCATAAGCGCATCGTAATTGCAGAGGTATGCCACCCACTGGCAGCAATACCTTTAAAAATGGGATCTTCTTTGGCTAGCTCTTCATCTGTATGGAAAGGCTGAGGGTCATAGTGGCTTGCAAATTGTTTGATTTCATCTAGTGTAATTTCATATTCACGACTGATAAAACGATCACCAATTTTTAAATCTTCTAAATAAAGCATTAATCTTGACCCTGTACTACTTTTTGCTCAATAAGAAAACCGCCAGTTTGACGTTTCCATAATTGTGCATATATACCATCTTTGGCAATTAATTCTTCATGAGTGCCTTGCTCTGCAATTTTACCTTCATCAAGAACAATTAAACGGTCCATTTGAGCAATGGTAGACAAACGGTGAGCAATTGCAATAACTGTTTTATCTACCATCAGGTCATTTAAACTAGACTGAATAGCTGCTTCAACTTCTGAGTCTAATGCACTTGTTGCTTCATCTAATATTAAAATTGGTGCATCTTTTAAGAAAACACGTGCAATAGCGATACGTTGTCTTTGACCGCCTGAAAGTTTAACACCACGCTCACCCACCTGTGCGTCATAGCCAGAACGACCTTTTAAGTCGACAAGTTGGGGAATAAACTCGGCTGCCCTTGCTTTATGTACTGCGCTTTGCATGTCTAGATCGGTTGCATCCGGACGGCCATATTTAATGTTTTCAGCAACTGAGCGATGTAGTAGAGAGGTATCTTGAGTAACTAAAGCAATATTCGCTCTCAAACTATCTTGGGTAACATCTTCAATATTTTGCCCATCAATTAAAATTGCACCTTCTTTAAGATGGTAAAAGTGTAAAAGTAATTGAATGAGGGTAGATTTTCCTGCACCTGAACGGCCAACGATACCAATCTTTTCACCCGCTTTAATATGTAGGTTAAAGTGATCGATGACATTTTTATTGTTATAGGCAAAGGTAACATCTTTAAATACGATTTCACCTTGCTTTACTGTAAGTGGTTTTGCATCTGGTTTGTCTTGAATATTGATTTTCTTACCAAGAGTTTGCATACCATCTTGAATAGTCCCAACATTCTCAAATAAAGCTGACATATGCCACATCATAAACTCAGCCATGCTATTCAGTTTTAAAATCATGGCGGTAGTCGCCGCAATTACACCTAATGCTGCTAAGCCTTGTGTCCATAGCCAAACTGCAGTACCAATTACACCTACAAATAAAACAGCAGAGAGTAAATTAATGCTGACTTCAAAAAGAGTACCTAAACGCATTTGCGCATAGACTGTTGACATAAACTCTTTCATTGACGCTTTTGCATACTGGCTTTCACGACCAGCATGTGCAAATAATTTAACAGTTTGAATATTTGTATAAGCATCAGTTACACGGCCAGTCATCACGGCACGAGCGTCAGCTTGTTGCTGTGAAACTTTGCTTAAACGTGGAATAAAGAACCAAGCACTTAATAAAAATAGTCCCAACCAAACCATAAGGGGAATAAGTAAAGTTGGTGAAATTGCACCCAGAACAATACTAACGGTAATAAAGTAAATGCTGACGTAAGCCAACATATCACCCAAAATTATCCAAAACTCGCGTATAGCTAATGCTGTTTGCATCACCTTTGCTGAAAGGCGTCCCGCAAAATCATTATGGAAAAAGTCTAGGCTTTGCTTTAATAAAAGGTTGTGGAAGCGCCAGCGTAAGCGCATTGGGAAAGTGCTATATAAAATTTGGTGTTTTATAACAGATTGAATATTAACAAATAAAATATTGGCGAATAAAACACTGATTAAAATAAGCATATTGGACGCATGTTGGCTTAAAAAGCTTTCAGGCTGGCTATTACTAAGCCAATCTACTAATTGTCCAATTTTTGAAAAAAGTAAGGCTTCAAAGCTAGCTGCACCAGCTGTACAAATAATCAGTAATAGTAAATATGGGCGTACACCCTCAGTAGCTTGCCAAACAAATGGGAAAAAGCGAGTTGGTAAGGGCTCATCCAGACCTTTGGTTGGATAAGGATCTACAAGTTTTTCAAACCACTTCAGCATGAATGACTACCTTTATACATCAGCTACTTTATTAAAATTTCGCAATTTAATTTGCAATAAAGTCAGTTAGATCAAACCTGATAAAGATGTTGATCTGTTGGGTGTGTGGGTACACGTCAAAGTCTATGTTGTATATCTTTGGCTAAAACTGACATGATTTAGACAAGACATAAATTTGGAATCGGGAAAAGCCTAAGAGGCATGGTAAAGACAAAATGTTTTATTCATTATATCGATAATAATAGATGAAGTGGTGAATGAATTTGCCCAGAATGTAATTTTTATAAGATTTTTTAATAAATGATAAAATATTGATATTTACTGCTAAGCAGTATGAGCCTTTATCTCAATATTGATAAAGGCTCTCATAATAATTACCACATTAAGTCATCTGGAATTACATATGCTGCATATGGATCTTCTTCATCGGTAGTTTGTTCATTTTTCTCTGCATTATTAATTAAAATAAAGCCTTGCATTTTTTGATCAATTTTTTCAGCCAAAGCCTTTGGTAGATACGCGTATTGATCTTGATCTTTTGCAATGACTAAACTACCTGTTACAAGTGCGTTGTAGACTTGCTGAGATAGGTATACTTTTTTAATTTTATTTTCATCAATAAATTGATATGCAACATCTCCAGCAAAATCTGCAATTTTATGTTGCTTAATCATTTGAATGATTGAAGCCTTTAATGCTTTTTCTTCGAGTTGCTGCTGCTTTTCTAGATTCAAAGCTTGGTCTTTTGCTTGCTTCTCTTTTTGAGCTTTTTCAATATTTGCTTTGATTTCTGCTTCATTACTTTGACCAGTACGCTGTTCATGCTGAGCTTGCTTGGTGAGTTTTTTTGCTTTTTTATTGTCAACTAAACCGGCTTTGAGTAACTGAGCTTGTAAGGCATTTTTAACCATGACTTAATCCGAATCTGAAGAGGAAGAACTATGAAAATAAACGGCCCAATACGAAATACTGAGAGTTAAGCTTAAAATTGCTGGAAGCAAAAATGATTGCAATTTTAAGTAGGGGTGAACTGAAGCAGCAATTATACCACCAATAAGAAAACCTGAAAAAATAAGTAGATGTAAAATTATACGACGGTTTTCAACTTTTAAACCACGTGCCATATAACCAAGCGCAAGACCAAGGTCTGTTAAGACACCCGATAAATGAGTGGTTCTGATAATGGTTCCTTTATAATGGCTAACCATGGCATTTTGTAACCCCATAGCGACACAGGCCCATAATAATCCATATTTAGGAAAATAAGGCAGTAATAACCAGCAAAGGAAAATGAAGAGAGCAACGAGGCTTAAAGGAAGGCCATATCGACGGCCTAATTTAAAATGGCTATTACCTAAAATAAAGCCGCTATAAAATGATCCACATACGTAACACAGTATAACAAGTACTAAATATATGATGTGTTCAAATTGCCAGTTTACCAAACTCATAGCTAGCATACTGACATTACCTGTCATATGCGAAACTGACTGATGTAAAAGGGTGATTAGCCCTAATACATTAATCATTCCGGCATTTATAGCCAGTAAAAAGGCACCAACTTGGAACCAGTTTGGTAAACGTTGAAATGGCATGTTCTCTAAGAGTTTTGTTTTGAGCGAATATCAACTGCGGCTGTAAATAAAACATCGGTAGATGAGTTAAGAGCCGTTTCCGTTGAATCTTGTAATACACTAATAATCATACCCACTGCAACAACTTGCATCGCAATTTCTGATGAAATACCAAATAAACTACAAGCGACTGGAATTAAAAGTAATGAACCACCTGCAACCCCAGATGCTCCACATGCTGAAACTGTAGCGACTACAGATAAAATAATCATAGTTGCTAAATCAACATGAATTCCTAAAGTATGGACAGTTGCCAAGGTAAGCACAGTAATCGTAACAGCTGCACCAGCCATGTTAACAGTAGCACCTAAAGGAATAGAAACGCTTGCAGTAGATGGGTTAACACCTAAACGTTCAGCTAAATCGAGATTAACTGGAATGTTAGCTGCTGAGCTGCGGGTGAAGAATGCGGTAATACCACTTTCTTTTAAGCATTTAAAAACAAGTGGGTATGGGTTACCACGAATTGTTAAACCCACCAAAATTGGATTAACTACAAGGGCAACAAAAAGCATTGTTCCTAGTAGAACAGCTAATAATTGTGCATAGCTTTCAAGCGTTGCTAAACCAGCATCGGCAAAAGTTACTGCCACTAAACCAAAAATACCCACCGGAGCAAATGCAATCACTTTATGAATAATCACGCTCACTGCATGTGAAACATCATGCATTACTTGTTTAGTGGTATCTGAGCTGTGGCGCATTGCTAAACCGAGACCAATCGCCCATGCAAGAATACCAATAAAGTTTGCTTCGCTAATCGCTTGTACTGGGTTTGCAATAAAACTTAAAAGCAAGTTTTTTAATATATCAGCGAGACTACCTGGCGCTTGTAAGTTGTTATGCGAAACAGTGTTGAGAAATAAAGTGCTTGGAAAAGATAAGCTTGCTACAACAGCACTAAAAGCGGCTAATAACATACCTACTACATATAATAGTAAGACTGGACGTAAATTTGCACTGTGACCAACCTGAAAGTTGGCAATTGATGAGAGAACTAGGACAAAGACTAAAATAGGGGCAACCGATTTCAATGCTTTAATGAACAGTTCACCAAACAAGCTTAGGTAGGGCGTAACGTTTGGAAATAAGAGAGCAACGCCTATCCCTAAAATAATGGCGATAATAATTTTGGTGACTAAGCTTAATCGAGAAAAGAATTCAAGCATATAAAGGCCTTATTAACCTATTCGTGGCTAAAGGTTGAACAAGCGGAGTATTTTATACTTAAGTGATGTGAATCTTAAGCTTTTTTATACTCACTAATCATATTTATAAAAAATGGTAATATTAAGTATTTGTTTTTAAAATAGTAAAATTTGAATGCTAGAGTAATTAAAATAATGTTTTGCTTATATTACAGACAATAATGGAAATAAGTAAACTTAATTATTGAGGGTTAAGACGAGTTAAGGGAGATATAAAAAGAAATAGAGAGATTATTTTTGTTTTCAATAGATTTGAATGTTAGAAAAACTACGCGAATTTTCAGTCCTCTTTGCTTGGATCATTACCAGCTACCAAGTTGAAAAATCGCATATTTCAGGAATACATTAATATTATTATAATTTTATAAGTTCAGCGCAGTTATTCTATACAGTATAACTGATAAAGCGTATTTAAAATGGAGTGCATCTTATCATCCTTTATGGAGTAGAAAATTTGTTTGCCATCACGACGTGTTGAAACGACATCACTTTTACGTAGCATCATCAATTGTTGTGAAAGGGTGGGTTGGGTGATTTGTGTTTTCTCTTCGATTTGAGAGACATTCAACTCCTCATGAGCTAAGTGACATAAAATTAATAAACGGTCAGTGTTAGCTAAAGACTTTAATGTTCCTACGACTGAATCAGCCGCATTTTTCATTTCTTCAATTTGGAGTCCATCTTTCATACTTTATACCTATATCAATATGGCCGGCATAGTATAGATTGATCTTATGAAAATGAATGTAGCAAAACTAATCAATCCAATTGTTTTTGTTGAAAAGGTTTATAAGTGTAATTGATAAATATATAGCATTATTAAGGTATAACAATAATTTGTAGTTGTTTTGTGTCAAAAGTGTTGCATTGTGTGAGAAGCGTAATTGTTAAGTATAAATGAAACAATGTCAAAGAAAATAAATCCTCTTTTTTGCTCTATCAATAGTTAATTCTGATTTATGTTTAAAAGGGGAATAAAAAAAGATTGAGTTTTTACTTTTTAAGGATATAATCAATCCTGTACAGACAGGTCTGTATATTCTAGTTTGGGATGTATAGTCCAAAAAAAACGTCTAACTCTAGACTAGAATGACTTTCAGACGCAGCGTGATGAATAAGAAGAAGATTCAACAATATAAGAAGAATAATATCACGCTTTATTTTTTAGTGTGCAACTTTTTCAAATTCAATAAGTTTCTCTACACGCTTCCAATAGTCATAAATTTTTACTGAGCCATGTTCGACCTGAGCTTGAATGGTCATGCCTTCTAATATATTGACTAATAACAATGCCAGAGGACGAGACTCTTCAATTTCATGCTGGACGAGAAGGTCTTGCATGAGTTGCGTTAACCATATTTTATATAAAGTCGCTGGTTGATGTGTTGAAGGGTATTGTTTTAATACTTCTTCTAAAGCTTTTTGAAACATACAGCCATTAAAGTCTTCGCTATTAAACCAATCTGAATACCATAAGAAAATTGCTTTGATACGACTCAACGGGTCGTTTTCATCTTCTTTAGATATAGCAGCAGTCAGAGAATTCTGTAAAAGTGAGTTTCTTAATAATAAACACTCTTCAATAAGTTTCTCTTTTGAAGGGAAGTATTTATAAAATGTCATTTTTGCTACACCAGACTCACTGATGATACGATCAACCCCTATAGAGTTATAACTATATGAGTTAAAAAGTCTTAAAGCAGTGGTAATGATGTCATCTTTTTTTGACATATTTTAGTAGCCTCACACAAAAAAATTGCTCTTAGCCTAAATGGTCGAGTGTATAAATAAAAAGCACGAACGCACAATTTTACATTGTATTGATTGTTATTGATAGGAAAAAATGGGTTTTTTAAAAGCAATAGAAGTTCAAAGCATAATGCTCTAGATGTGAATTTTATATTTATTAAAAAAATTTCTATGTCTTAATCAGACGTATTAACTAGATAATTTTTTGATGTAGAAAAATAAATTTATACCATAGACATACAGCCATAAAATAGATTTAAAGAATGGTATATTTAAGCATGTATTTATAAAAGAAAAAAGGAGAAATTTTATAAATTCCTCCTTTTAATGTATTTAGACGATATTATTCTGCAGGTGGCAGTAACATAAGAATTGAATCATTCAATAATTGAACAATATTCTCTAAAATATCTAAACTGCTCAGCTGGTCGTTGAAAGGGATGCTTTCTCCATCTGCAATTGCTTTGAGTTGAGTGGCAAAAGATTCCACTATTGGTAAATCTTCTCCATTACCCCAAAACTTTAAAGTGCCATTTTGTTCTGTATAAAGTAGACGAGAAGCTGGTTCAAGCAATAGTTCATAACCTTCTGACAAAATAGCATTGAGATCTTCAATTTCGATTTCGTCTGGTTCAGGAATGTTATCTGGATATTTAGGCTCAGTCATATACGCCATGATGGCAGCATCAAGTACTGATGAGTTTTGCAACTGAGCTAAAACTAACTCTCTTAAATAAGCCAATTCTTCTTTATTAATTTCACCAACTTGAGGAAGGTTCTTTCTAGCAATATCTACAACTGGATTCTGTAGTAATTCATCAGTCGCAAATTGATCGCTAATTCTATCGATCATGCCTGAAACATTAGGCATACGGAAACCAAATGAGAAAGTTAAACAATCATCTTCGGCAACGCCATAATGTGATAATCCTGGTGGGACATATAATAAGTCACCAGGTGCTAAAACTTCATCAAAATGAACATCGATTTCTGGCAATAGCTTTAATGGTTGATTAGGAACAAGTTCAGTGCTTGCATCACACATTTGGCCTAATTGCCAACGACGGTGTCCATGTCCTTGAACAAGAAATACATCATAAAAGTCAAAATGTTTTCCAACTGAACCACCTTTAGGAGCATAAGAAACCATGATGTCATCACGACGCCATTGGGGAATGAAAGGAAATTTCTTCCATAAACCAGCTAAATCAAATGAATAATGATCAACCGCTTGTACCAAGAGTGTCCATAACTTTGGTAATTTTTGAAAGTCACCTTTGGTTAGAGGAGACGACTTTACATGCCATTCATTTGGATTTTTGTCTTTCTGACGGATAAGACGCGCACTAACATGATCTTCTAAAGCGAATTCTCTCACATCATTTGGCTCTAACATGCCAATGATTTCAGGCATGGCATTACGCACAAGTAATGGTTTTTTCTGCCAATATTCTGTTAAAAACTGTTCAGCAGTAATGCCGCCTAGAACGGTTAAAGGTTCTGTCATGGAGATAACCTATAAGTTAAGCTAAAAAATATTAAGGAATTTGAAGTTCAAGCTGTCTTAAAATCTGACAAAGCTGAATCATGGGTAAACCCATTAGGGTGGTTTGATCTTGGCCTATCATTTTCTCGAATAAACTAATGCCAAGACTTTCACACTTAAAACTTCCAGCACAATGAAGGGGTTGGTCTAAATCGACATATCTCTCGATTTCAAGCTGAGTTAAATTGCGAAATTTAACTTGATAATGTTCAACTAGAGTATGTTCAAAGTTTTTTTCAAGACATTGGACGCTTAAGGCTGTACTAAAAAAAACTGTTCTGGCTGAATTTGCTGTTAACTGAGCTTTTGCATTTTCAATAGTTAATGGCTTGCCAATAAAATCATGAGGTGCATGTTCTCGCCATGCGACTTGATCTGATCCAATTACAATCGCTTGAGGATTTTTCTGAGCAATCACCTGAGCTTTAGTAAATGCTAGTCTTTTCGCTAAATCATCAGCATGAGTCTCGCCACGAGGACTCTCATCAATATCTGGACTAATACAGATATATTCGATTCCCAAACGATTCATCAAATCCTTACGTGTTTGACTACTCGATGCCAAAATAATTTGGGGGTGTTTCATTACACTGCATATTCCATCAATACATCTAATGGGACATAGCTTAATACTGCTTGATGGCAGGCATGAAGTTTGACAGGTGGTGCTTGACCAGCTTGATATGCTTCTACCCAACGAGTTACGCAAATGCACCAGAAGTCACCTGGTTGTAGACCTGGAAAACCAGCTTCCGGTAGAGGCGTAATGAGATCGTTGCCAACTTTTTGCGAAAAATTTAAAAACTCAGATGTCATTTGAGCACATACGGTATGTTGCCCAAGATCTGTTACAGCTGTATGGCAAAAACCATTTCGAAAATAACCCGTAATAGGGTCAAAACAGCAGCTTGCTAAAGGTTCACCTAAAACATTTAAACGATTGATTTGTGGATCTGGATGAATAGACATAATGGATGAAATATTAAATTACTACCTCTATCATAATCAAAACTTTGGCTTTCTACAGCTTTTATGCAAAAAAACTAACCTTTTTTGATGTAATCATTTAAAATTGGCGCGTTTTTAAAATCATAAAGAGAGCTTTACATGAATTTTCAGCGTATGACTGACCTTAACTTAGCAGGTAAACGTGTACTTATTCGTGAAGATTTAAACGTTCCTGTTAAAAATGGTGTGATTACCAGCGATGCTCGTTTACGTGCAGCACTTCCAACAATAAAAGCTGCTTTAGAAAAAGGCGCTGCTGTAATGGTATTTTCGCATTTAGGTCGTCCTGTTGAAGGTGAACCAAAGCCTGAGCAGTCGCTTGCACCAGTTGCAGCATATTTAACTGAAGCACTAGGCCAAGAAGTTAAATTATTTACTGATTATCTTGATGGTGTAGAAGTTCAAGCAGGCCAAGTAGTTTTGCTTGAAAATGTTCGTTTTAATGCAGGTGAAAAGAAAAATAATCCGGAGCTTGCACAAAAGTATGCTGCTTTATGTGATGTGTTTGTGATGGATGCATTCGGTACTGCTCACCGTGCAGAAGCTTCTACAGAAGGCGTGGCACGTTTTGCTCCTATTGCAGCTGCTGGTCCATTATTAGCTGCTGAATTAGACGCACTTGGCCGTGCAATGCAAACACCTGAAAAACCAATGGTGGCTATTGTTGCTGGCTCTAAAGTTTCAACAAAACTTGATGTCTTAAACTCATTGTCTACTATTTGCGATCAACTTATTGTTGGTGGTGGTATTGCAAATACTTTCCTCGCAGCTGCAGGTTATAATGTTGGTAAATCTTTATACGAAGCTGACTTGATTGAAACGGCAAAACAAATCGCTGCTAAAGTAAGTGTTCCACTTCCTACAGATGTTGTTGTTGCTGATGCATCTCAAATTAATTTTGAAGATTTCTTAGGTTCTTTAGCAGCAGCACAAGCAGTTGTTAAAAAAGTTGAAGACGTAACAGCAAATGACATGATTTTAGATGTGGGTCCTGAAACAGCTAAAGCATTTGCAAATATTTTAACAACATCAAAAACGATTCTTTGGAATGGTCCTGTTGGCGTATTTGAAGTTGATCAATTTGGTGAAGGTACTAAAGCACTTTCTCTTGCAGTTGCTCAATCTGACGCATTCTCGATTGCTGGCGGTGGCGATACTCTAGCTGCGATTGATAAATATGATGTTGCTGACCAAATTGGCTATATTTCAACTGGTGGTGGTGCATTCCTTGAGTTTGTTGAAGGTAAAACTTTGCCGGCAGTTGCAGTTTTATTAGAACGTGCATAATACATATATGTAAAAATAAGAAGGGGTTGGGTTCAACCCCTTTTTCATGGATAAGTCATTAAATTGTCATATTTCTGAAATAAAATAATGAGCACTAAATCACCAATTGTGGAAAATAGTGATGAATTTAAAACTTACCTTAGCTGCTTTGTTAATTGTTCCAGTGATGTTGACTGCTTGTGCTAAAAAAGAAGAGTCTTCTAAAGCAGGGCAAGATGCTGCTTCTACAGCAGTTGCTGATAAAGTAACTCCTGAACAGCAAGCTACAATTGATTCGCTTGATAAGCCAGTTTTAGATGAAAAGAATACCGATGTGGTTGAAGGTGGCGCGTCTAGCGAGCCGGCTGCTTCAGAAACTCATTAATTTGTTGTATTTTGTTAAAAAGTCCCTGCAAATGCAGGGATTTTTTTTGAAATACTGTGATTTGTTGCTGAATTGAAATAAATGACAAGGTAGAATAAGCCGCACTACCTGGGAGGATATTATGGCACTCATTTCAATGCGCCAGCTCTTG
The DNA here is from genome assembly GCA_025736915.1 of Acinetobacter nosocomialis. Lineage (GTDB taxonomy): Bacteria > Pseudomonadota > Gammaproteobacteria > Pseudomonadales > Moraxellaceae > Acinetobacter > Acinetobacter nosocomialis_A. The sequence continues at coordinate 3,695,307 of CP107049.1, forward strand.
GATCACGCTGCAGAACATAACTACGGCGTACCAGCATTTAACGTAAATAACTTAGAACAAATGCGTGCAATTATGCTTGCCGCGGATGCAACCAATTCACCTGTAATTGTTCAGGCATCAGCTGGAGCTCGCAAATATGCAGGCGCTCCATTCTTGCGCCATCTTATTTTGGCTGCAATTGAAGAATGGCCGCACATTCCAGTGGTAATGCACCAAGACCATGGTACAAGCCCTGATATCTGTCAGCGTTCAATTCAGCTTGGCTTTAGCTCTGTAATGATGGACGGTTCATTAGGTACAGATGGTAAAACACCTACATCTTACGAATACAACGTTGATGTAACTCGTAATGTTGTTGCTTTGGCACATGCATGTGGTGTTTCTGTTGAAGGTGAGATTGGCTGTTTAGGTAGCCTTGAAACTGGTATGGCTGGCGAAGAAGATGGTGTTGGTGCTGAAGGTGTACTTGATCACTCACAACTTCTTACTTCTGTCGAAGAAGCGACTCAATTTGTTGCTGATACCAATGTAGATGCATTAGCGATTGCTGTGGGTACTTCACATGGTGCTTACAAATTCACTCGTCCACCTACAGGCGATATCTTGGCAATTGACCGTATTAAAGAAATTCATGCGGCATTACCAAATACTCACCTTGTTATGCACGGTTCAAGCTCTGTGCCACAAGAATGGTTGAAAGTAATCAATGAGTTCGGTGGTGATATTAAAGAGACTTATGGTGTACCTGTTGAACAGCTTGTAGAAGCAATTAAACATGGTGTACGTAAGATCAATATCGATACAGACTTACGTTTAGCATCTACTGGTGCAATTCGTCAGTTTATGGCTGAAAACCCAGCTGAATTTGATCCACGTAAATACTTTGCTAAAACTGTAGATTCAATGAAGCAAATTTGTATTGATCGTTATGAAGCATTTGGTACAGCTGGAAATGCTGACAAGATCCGCCCAATTTCTTTAGAAAAAATGGTTGATCGTTATAAATAACTCCCGTTAGGGTTTGATTTATAGAAACCGGTTATGTAAATAACCGGTTTTTTATTAGCCAGATTTTATTCGTAAAAAAACCTGTGATAAACACAGGTTTTAAGAGCGGCAAAAAGAACTTACTTTTGTAGATTCTTTTTGTCGAGGCTAGGGTCTTTAATTTCTACATATGCATTAGCACGTACTTCTCGTAACCAGCTATCAACTTCGGTATTGAATTGACGCTCACCTAAAATTTGACGTGCCATACGCTCTTGATATTCATGAGTCATATCTTTTTCGCGTTTATCTGTCACTTGTAGAATATGCCAGCCAAATTGAGTTTGGAAAGGCTCACTAATTTGACCTACAGGAATTTCCTGCATTTTTTTATCAAACTCAGGAACCATCATGCCTGGTGTAACCCAACCTAAACTACCGCCATCACGTGCTGAACCTGTATCATTTGAATAGGTTGCAGCAAGCGTAGCGAAATCTTGTCCCGCCTTTAATCGCTTGTAAATGCTGTCAATAATTTGTTTCGCATTTTCAGGACTTACCACTTCAGATGGTTGAATAAGAATATGACGAGTTTGATATTGTGGTACCAATGCTTTTTGTTCATTTTGCTTGCGTTCTAAGAGTTTTAGAACATGTACACCATCACGTACAGAGATTAAATCAGTTGTTTGACCATCTTGGAGTGGAGTAATACGAGCGGCAAGTTCTGCTGGAATATCAGAAAGAGGGCGGAATCCCATATCTGCACCTTCAACTTTTACAGTCGCAGTTGAAAGCTTTTTGAGAGCATTTAAATCATTGCTTTGAGCAAGCTTTGAGCGAACTTCTTTGGCTACATTCTGAACTTCTTGAGGGTTGTCTCCTGCGATTCGCATATGAATCACGTGAGCCTGATTACCTAGGGCAGCTTGTCCTTGTGGTGACTTTAAAAAATTGTCGACATCTTGGTCACTAATTTTAATACGAGACATCACTTGTTGCTGACGCAGGCGATTAATTGCTAAATCTTCAGCAATACGGCCTCGTAAGTTTTCATATGTTCCTGGAGCAATTGCATCTAACTTTTGTTGAAATGCTTCTAAACTTTTACTGCCAGATTGACTTGCTACTTTAAGTACTGCCTCGTTTAGACTTTTCTCATCAGGTTTAATGCCGTAACGTTTTACTTGTTCGAGTTGAGCTTGACGTAAGATGAGTTGATCTAAAACCTGAAATTGTAGGTATTGTTGAGGTGGTACGTCTTTTTTTTGTGCTTGCAATTCGTGAGCAGCTTCTGCCATTCCTTGTTCAAGGTCACTTTTCAAAATTACGCTATTGTCCACAATTGCCACAACTTCATCAGTGGGTTGGGCAAAACTATGCATTGATGAAGATATTAATACAGCAAGGGTTGTTGCTTTAAAAAACTGTTTAAGATGCTTTGCCTTCATTAACGTTGTGTCCAAGATTGATTAATTTTGTTAAAACCTAAAACGCGATTTTCAAGTATAGACGCGAGTTTATTGTTTAAACCACCTAAACCTTTAAGCGTAATTTCAGCCATAATCGCGCGTTTCTCGTTAACATTAGGAGATTTTGGATCATCTAGGTCGTTATAGTAAGAACGGCCATAGACTGAGATACCCCAGCAACATGATTCATAGTTAACACCTAATAACAGCTCACGAGCCACATCATTGTCCATGTCATATTGAACAAGACCCATAATACGCCAGTTGTCTTTGATTGGTTGTATAAAGGATGCAACAACTTGATCATAAGTTTCTTGACGACCAGGAATATTTTTGCGATAGAAGTAACCTAAGTTGTATAGGTTGCCTTTGTCACCTGTATAGTAAACTTGGAAGTCTCGCTGAGCGTTATCACCGTTTGACATCCATGCTGAATTTGCTCCAATAGTAAAGTTCTGGTTGAGTTGGCTTGTTAAGCTTACAACTGGTCCTGTATTGCGTTCAGTATCAAATGCATCGGGTTGATTTTGTAGAGTTACACGTCGATCTTCAAAATAATAGCTTTGGCCTACACTTGCACGTAAACGTTCTAAGCCCACCGTATCAAATAAACTATAACTTACACCAAGTGATAAGAAGTTGTTGTCTTCAAGGCGGTCATGTCCATAGAAGCGGTAAGGGTTAAATAATTGATCGTAATTAACCGATGCTGAAGTTGAGTCAAAGTTTGGATAACTGTTCTGATTTTTATAAGGAGCATAAGCGTAAAAAGCACGAGGTGTAATGGTTTGGAGATATTTACCATCGCGCTCAAATGTCAGACCTGTATCTAAAGTAAACTGGGGTACAACAACTGATTTGGATTCTGAACTAGCATCTAAGTCTTGTGAGGCAATACTGTCTTTGTCATAGAAAGTCTGAATAGAACGTACAGACACTTCAGGGATAACGAAAGCCGCTGGTGTACGATAGTTATAACGTGTTGCGAACTGGTTATAAATACGCGTACCACTACTTTCCTGAGCAGAACCATCATTAATTGATTTTTTGAAGTATGCCGTATCGTTATTAAATTCGTATTGTAAACCTTGTGGGTTACCTGTGACATAGTTTAATAAGAACTGTGGTAAACGGGCATAAGGTTTGTTTGCATCCAAAACTGAAGGGTCTAGTGTCTGGAAGTCCTCAACTTTAAGCTGAGCTTTTAAACCTGGAATGCCATGCTGGTAGTTCAGCTCCCAAGCTCTACGAAGATTTACATCAGTTTTAGAGTTCGGACTGCTGTCTAAGTCTGCAAAATAATCTTTATCAGATGCATAGTGATATTCAAGGTTGGTAGACCATTGATCATTAATATTCCAATTGTGGAGGAAATTAAAATCTTTACGGTCTTTATCGTTATATTCTTTATCAGATGGAAGAATACCGCCTGATATTACCCCTGCACCAAATCCATCCGTTAAATAGCGAAATTCACCTTTGAGCATAGCTCCACGTTCTGATAGATATCGTGGAGTAATCGTTGCATCATAATTAGGTGCAAGATTTAAATAAATTGGAACAGAAAGTTCACCGCCACCACCACTATTTGAGAAACCCGAGAAACCAAACTGAGGGTTAAGAATACCTGTAGTTCGACGGTCATCAATTGGGAAGTTAAAGTATGGGACTGCTATAACTGGAACATCTTTAACATAGATCTTTGCATTGCGAGTGACGCCTCGACCAGTTTCCTGATTCAGCTCAATTTTATTAGCCTGAATTTTCCAAGCAGGTTTTTGACCTGGTGGACAAGTGGTATAGCTTGCATCATTAAGAACCATTACATTTGGAGATGTTCTTTCGATTTTCCCTGCGTGACCATGCGCATGTTGTTGTTCAGAAATATAAAAACTATTATTTAAATCGCCCGTTTGAGTCTTTAAATTATAATTAATTTCATCACTTTGAGAGAGTAAGCCCCCTTGAGCTAACTGTACTCGGCCTTGGGCGTGGGCAAATGTTTGAGTTTTATCGATGGTGACTTTATCGGCACGAACAGTACGACCTTCTTGGTCTATTACTACGTTTCCTTCTAGCTCAGAATCACCAGCAGGGTTGTAATGACCGTAATCGGCAGTTACAACCGATGTAGCCTTATCTGCATCTAATGCTTTAGTTTCAGGGTTGATTGGTGTAATCCAAGTTCCTTGGCAAAATGCCGAACTCAAATATTTATTATTGCGCAACTGCGCCTCAGGTGCAGATTTATCAACATAATATTGTTGAAAGAATTCCTGCCCTGGATAGGCTTCTTTAATACTCGCCTTAAGTTGATTATTGTCTATGTTGGAGACAACACCAGCTGACTCAGCATAACTTGATTGTATGGAGCCACATAAGAGCGTAAAAATAGCGGTCGCTAAAGGATTAAATTTAAACTGATGCTTCATTGTCTCATTAACCAAGTATGCTAATTCACAATTAATTATTGTCGCATCATAGAGAAAAAGTTTATAAGTGGCTACACTTAACCCTTCAAAAATCTCAGCTTGTTTTAGATTTTATTGCAAATGAATACACAACGTGAACAATTGATACATACATGGCTTACATCTGTTCTTGAAAATGATCAATTTCAGATCGCTTATTTAGCAGGGGATGCCAGCTTTCGTCGTTATGCTCGCATCCAGTTACAAAATAAAACGTATATGCTTATGGATGCGCCTCCTGAAAAAGAAGACTGTGTTCCGTTTGTAACCATTGACGAATTTTTTGCGGGTCATGGGGTTCGAGTACCTCAGATTGTTGCAAAAGATTTAACACAAGGTTTTCTGTTGTTGGAAGACTTTGGTGATGTACTGTTGTCGACATTATTGAATGATGCAACAGTTGATCAATACTACGAACAAAGCTTTAAGCAGCTCACTCATTTGCAATCAATTAATGGTACTGATCATTTCCCAGTTTATTCTTATGAAAAGCTTGTGTCTGAAATGCAGCTGCTAACAGATTGGATGTTACCATCACTTGGAATTCATCCAACGGCTGAGCAGAAGAAAACTATTGATGATGCATTTGATTTCTTAGCTCATGCAGCATTGGCTCAGCCTCAAGTTATTGTGCATCGTGATTTTCATAGTCGTAATTTAATGAAAATTACCAATGAAGAGGAATTGGGAGTAATCGACTTCCAAGACGCAGTTATTGGTGCTGATACTTATGATTTAATCTCGATTACACGTGATGCATATGTGCAGTGGAACGCTGAGCGTGTTTATCAATGGTTCAAAGTTTTCTATGAGCTTTTACCAGTCTCTGCTAAACAAAACCGAACTTTTGAGCAATTTAAGCGTGATGCCGATTTAATGGCAATCCAACGCCATATCAAAATTTTGGGAATTTTTGTCCGTTTGTTTGAGCGAGATGGTAAGTCTGGATACTTAAAAGACTTGCCGCGAGTCATGTGGTATTTGCTTGAAGAGAGCCGCGGTTACACTGAACTTGACGAGTTTATGGTATTTATAAATAACATAGTAATGCCTAAATTTATCGAGAAATATGGTCCCTATGAGGTAGCAGCATAATGAAAGCAATGATTCTTGCTGCTGGCTTGGGCAATCGTATGCGTCCACTCACGCTATATACACCAAAGCCTCTGCTTGAGGTCGGCGGTAAACCACTTATTGTGTGGCATATTGAAAAACTTAAAAATATGGGTGTGACTGAAATAGTCATCAATTCTGCGTGGTTAGCAGACAAACTCATCAGTAGCTTGGGAGATGGCTCTCAATTTGGTGTGGACATTCGTTGGACACGAGAAGAAGAAGGGCTAGAAACAGCTGGCGGAATTATTAATGCTTTGCCACTGCTTGGAATAGATCCTTTTATTCTGGTGAATGGAGATGTATGGACCACAATGGATTTTGAAGCTCTACGCGATATTAAGCTAAATGATGATTTGGCTCATCTTGTGTTAGTTGATAATCCTAAACAACATCCTGACGGCGACTTTACATTATTGGATGGGCGCGCTTTTACATTCGATCAAGATGTGAAGGGTGAGAGCCTTACTTTTAGTGGTGTATCTGTTATCCATCCTAAGCTTTTTGATGGATTGGAACATGGTAAACGTCCTTTAGCTCCACTATTAAAGCAAGCGATGCAAAATCAAAAGGTATCTGCTGAAAAGCTTAAGGGTGCATGGGTAGATGTGGGGACGCCAGAGCGCCTAATGGAGCTAGATTTGCAAATTCGTGAAGGCTTCTACGATTAACTGCGTAATCGCTAATCGTTAAATAGTGTTCCACGATGCATAAATGGGTATACTTTGTTTTAAATTTTACTTAGATGTTATCTGTTTATGCATCCATTTTTTCAAGAGTTACAACAGGGTAGTCAAAAATTAGGTTTGTCGCTTAGCGATGAAGCTTTGACATTATTGTTGAAGTATCAAGATGCTTTGGTACTTTGGAACAAAGCTTATAATCTAACAGCGATTCGTGATCCGAAAGAAATGTTAGTGAAGCATTTGTTAGATAGCCTAAGTATTTTGAAAGATTTGCCAGCAGGCCGTTTACTTGATGTAGGTACAGGTGGCGGTATGCCAGGCATGATCATTGCATTATGTCAGCCAGAACGCTCATGCGTATTGCTTGATTCAAATGGTAAGAAAATTCGTTTTTTGAAACAGTTTATTGCTGACCTTAAGCTTAAAAACGTAGTAGCAGTGCAAACACGCGTTGAAAATCAAGATACAATTGATGAGCTTGGCCAATTTGATGTGATTACAAGTCGTGCATTTGCATCGTTAACTGATTTTGTTGATGCTGCGCGTCCATATTTGCATGAGCAGAGTATAATTGCTGCGATGAAAGGACTGATTCCAGTTGAAGAAATGGAAGAGCTTAAGCAGGAATTTTCATGTAAAGTGATTGAACTGCATGTACCAAGACTTGATGAACAACGTCATTTACTTTTACTTCAACGAATTTAAATAAAAAGTATTAGGGTTACCATGGCTCAAATTATTGCGATTGCAAACCAAAAGGGTGGTGTTGGTAAAACAACGACTGCAGTAAATCTTGCAGCATCACTTGCTGTATTGAAAAAACGTGTGTTACTTGTTGATATAGATTCACAAGGTAATGCCACGATGGGGTCTGGTATTCAAAAGAATGATCTACTTTACTCAATCACTGATGTTTTATTGGGTGAAGTGCCAATTGAAACTGCAATTCAAAAGGCAGAGGTTGGATATAAAGTTTTGGGTTCAAACCGTGAGCTTTCAGGTGTTGAACTGGCAATTGCCGAACAAGAAGGTCGTGAGTTTATTTTAAAGAATGCTCTGAACGAAGTTAGAAATTCTTTTGACTACATTATTGTTGACTGTGCACCTAGCTTAAGTTTAATTACGGTAAATGCCTTAGCTGCCGTAGATAGTGTAATCATTCCTATGCAATGTGAGTACTATGCATTAGAAGGTTTGGCTGATTTAACCCAAACTATCGATCGTATTCAAAAAGCATTAAATCCTGATTTAGAAATTATTGGTGTTTTACGTACGATGTACGACGCACGTAATGCTTTAACTCGCGATGTATCAGCTGAGTTAGAACAGTATTTTGGTAAAAAGCTTTATGACACCGTGATTCCTCGTAACGTTCGATTGGCTGAAGCGCCTGCACACGGTTTGCCAGTTATTTATTTTGAAAAGAGTTCAAAGGGTGCAGTTGCATACTTAAATCTTGCAGCTGAGATGTTAAAGAAAAGTAAAGTGAAGAAAGGAAGTAAAGTATGAGCATCAAAAAACGCGGATTGGCGAAAGGGCGTGGTTTAGATGCATTACTTGGTTCAATTCAAAAAGAAAAATTACAACTAGAAGCTCAAGCACTTGATCACGGGCAGTTAAAGCAAATTGATGTGAATTTGTTGAAACGAGGTGAATATCAGCCACGTCGTTTTATTCATGAGCATGATTTGCAAGAGTTGGCATCTTCTATTGAAAAACATGGGGTGATGCAACCAATCGTTATTCGTCCTGTAGATGATGAAGCTCATCCTTACGAAATTATTGCAGGTGAGCGTCGTTGGCGTGCAGCACAAATTGCTGGTTTAACTGAAATTCCAGCAATTGTTCGTGATTTAAATGACCAAGTCGCGATTGCTTTAGCGCTTATTGAGAATATCCAACGTCAAGATTTAAACCCAATTGATCAAGCCTTGGCATTGCAACGTTTTCATGATGAGTTTGGTTTAAGTCATCAGGAAATTGCCGATACTGTAGGTAAGGCGAGAACAACGGTCAGTAACTTGTTGCGTCTATTGAGTTTGGCTGATGACATTAAAGAATTTATGCAACAAGGTCAGCTTGATATGGGCCATGCTCGTGCGATCCTGACCTTAAAAGGCAAAGAGCAACTTGAAGTTGCCAACATTGTTATCGAAAAAGGATTATCTGTTCGTCAGACTGAGCAGTTGGTTCGTGATTGGAACGAACCTAAACAGGAAAAGGAAAAAACTCCTGTTGCACCAGATATCGAGCAATTGACACAGAAACTATCTGAACGATTTGGTGCCAATGTTAAAATTGATCATAACCAGAAAGGTAAAGGTAAGCTTGTTATTCATTATCATTCACTCGATGAGTTAGATGGTATTTTGAATATTTGTTTACCAGATTAATTCTAAGTTAGGTCATATATTTCTAATTTATATTCTTGGGGAAGAAAATATGTGGGAACTTGTGAAAGCGGGCGGCTGGTTAATGCTGCCTTTAATTTTGTGTTCAATTTTAACAGTCGCTATTAGTATTGAGCGTTTTATACGTTTAAGACGTTCACAAGTTTTGCCTAAAGCATTGATGAGTGACGGTAGTGCAGATATTTCTCATATCATCACGAATTTAGAGCAAGATACTGATGCCCCAAGCACAGCATTAGGAAATATTCTAAAAGCTGGTTTTGAGCATCAGGAGCATGGAGAGCAATTTGCTCGGGCTCAAATGGAAGCAATGGCTTCTCAAGAAATTTCTTATTTAGAAAAAAATATTAACTTCTTGGGAACTTTAAGTGCTATTGCACCTTTACTTGGGTTACTTGGAACGGTTGTAGGGATTATTGAGTCTTTTCTTGTGATTGATTTTGGTTCGGCAGGTAGCCCAAGCTTAATGATTCCTGGTATTTCAAAAGCCTTGATCACGACAGCGGTTGGAATGCTTATTGCAATTCCTGCTCTTATTTCATATCGCTATTTTCAAAGAGTGGTGCAAAATTACATTGCGGAGTTAGAACAGCAATCTACACTCTTCCATGCATCGTTGTTTTACAAACGTTCTTCAGTTACGCAAGAACATCGCCGTGTTGGTTGATGGGTAGGGAACAAATATGAAGTTTAAACGTTCTCAAGTTGAAGACATTCATATCAATCTAACGCCTATGATTGATTGTTTACTGTTCATTCTGGTGTTTTTATTGTTATCTACCACTTTTAATCAACCAAGTCGCATCAATTTAACTTTACCAGATGCCCAAGGTGTCCCACCAAAACAGTACGATCATAAAATTGAAGTCGTGGTAGACTCTAGCGGTCATTACGCTGTCAACGGTCAGGCATTATCTAGCAAAGATGTGGCTGATTTGAGCACTGCAATTAAGCAAATTGCTCAAGAGCGCCGTGATTTTATGTTTATCATCGCTGCTGATGCAAAAGCGTCTCATCAGGATGTTATTCGTGTTATGGATGTAGCAGGACAACTCGGTTTTGTTAACATCAATATTAGTACCAAAGTTCCTTCTAGAGGTTTTTCTGAGTGAATCAAGATTTTAAGGTTTATTTGCGTCTCATATCTTATTTAAAACCTTATTGGGGCGTGGCCTTATTAGTTCTTATCGGATTCGGTATGAACTCAGCAACAGAGGTTTCTGTTGCTAAGCTCATTAAATTTATTATTGATGCAATTCAAAATGCGAGTAGAGCGGATCTGGATTGGTTCCCTTTATTAATCATTTTATTGGTATTTTTCCGTGGCCTAGGCCTATTTATGGGTGGCTACTATACTGCTGTTATCTCACGTAGTTTAGTTTTTAGCATTCGCCAAGAAGTTTATGCAAAACTTTTAAGATTACCAGCTCAATATTATCTCGATAACTCTTCGGGACATATCACAGCCAAAATTATGTATAACGTCGAGCAACTGACAGCTGCTTCATCGGAGTCATTAAAAACCATCGTTCGAGATGGCATGATTACGCTGGGATTGTTAGGTTATTTGTTTTATACAAATTGGCGCTTGACCCTTTGTATTATGGTGTTCTTACCTATTATTGGTGTTTTGGTGCGTAGAGCCTCAAAAAGAATGCGTAAACTTTCACTGCAAGTTCAGGACACTATGGGTGATGTTAACCATGTAGTGCAAGAAAGTATTAGTGGTAGTGCAGTTGTTAAAAGTTTCGCTGGTGAAGAGTCAGAACAAGAGCGTTTTTATAAGTCATCTGAAGAGAACTTAAAACGCGGCTTAAAAATGGTGATTGTGCAAAACCTAAATAGCCCAGTTGTTCAAGTGGTCATGGCTTGTGCAATGGCTCTTATTGTATGGTTAGCCTTAAGACCACAAATTTTAGGTAATACAAGTGCGGGTGAGTTTGTTGCATATATTACGGCAGCTGGTCTTCTTTCTAAACCTGTTAAAAACTTAACTGATATTAATGAGAAGTTGCAGCGTGGTTTAGCGGCAGCACATTCAGTTTTTGAATTATTAGATTTACCTGAAGAAGAAAATAGTGGTCAGCTTAAACCTCAGTTGCAAGGTGCAATTCGTTTTGACCATGTTGTACTTAACTATGCTGATGGCACTCAGGCGATTAAAGATTTTTCTTTAGATATTCGTCCAGGTGAAACTGTTGCATTGGTAGGGCGCTCTGGTGCTGGTAAAACCTCTTTAGTGAACATGTTGGTACGTTTCCAAGAAGTCTCAAGTGGTCAAATTTATTTAGATGACTTGCCAATACGTGATATTGAGCTTTCAAGTTTACGTACACAAATTGCGATGGTAAATCAGCAAGTTGTTTTGTTTAACCGAACTGTACGTGAAAATATTGCTTATGGTCAGCTACACGATGCGAGCGATGAAGAAGTTATCGCAGCGGCAAAGGCTGCTTATGCCCATGACTTTATTATGAATTTACCAAATGGTTATGATACTGTCCTAGGTGCTCAAGGGCTAAATCTGTCGGGTGGCCAACGTCAACGTATAGCAATCGCTCGTGCAATTTTGAAAAATGCGCCTATTCTCGTTTTAGATGAAGCTACAAGTGCGCTTGATAACGAATCTGAACATTTTATTCAGCAAGCATTTGATGAGGCGATGCAAGACCGTACAACGATTGTGATTGCTCATCGTTTATCTACAATTGAAAATGCAGACCGTATTGTCGTATTAGATCGTGGACAAATTGTTGAACAAGGTACTCATCAAGAATTACTTGCTAAGCATGGTGCTTATTATCAATTACATCAGCGTAATTTTGAGGACAACTAAGCATGTCTTTAGCCCAGCTGATACAAAATGCATGGAATAAGCAATCAAATTGGTTGGTTGTTTTGCGTCCATTATCATGTTTGTATCGTGCTGGGTTTTTATTGAATCGTCATTTTTATAATTCAGGTTTTAAAAAGGTCTATGACGCGCCTGTACCGGTTATGGTGATTGGAAATATTACAGTGGGTGGTAGTGGCAAAACCCCATTATTAATAGAGCTGGTTAATTACTTAAAACAACATAACGTAAAAGTAGGTGTAATTAGTCGGGGCTATGGTGGAGTTGGTCCTTTTCCTATGTTGGTAACATCAGCCAGTCAGGCAGCTGAAGCAGGAGATGAACCTGCTTTGATTGTACAGTCAACTGGCGTACCTATGGCAGTAGGACCCAATAGACAAGCGGCAATCGAATTATTATTAGCATCGATGAAACTAGATTTAATTATTAGTGATGATGGATTGCAACATTGGGCATTAGGTCGTCAAATAGAATGGATCGTGCTTGATCAAAATCGTGGCCTTGGAAATAGAAAGTTATTACCAGAAGGCTATTTGCGTGAACCTGCTGAACGTTTAAAAACGGGTACAGTAATCGAACATGCATTTGCCCCATCAACAGCAATGCATATGCATCTGGATGCTGGACAACCTTACTTATTGAATCCTTCTTCAGCAACTGAATTATCATTCAATACTCAAAATAATTACCATGCAGTAGTTGGTATTGGTTTTCCTCAGCGCTTTTACCAAACACTTAAAGGTTTAGGTGTAAACCAATTTCAAGAGCATGCTTTTCGTGATCATCATGATTATGTTATTGATGACCTTTTATTTAATGATGACCAACCTATCATTACGACTGAAAAAGATGCGGTTAAGTTGTTGCCTTTACTTGAAAAGCGTCCAGAATTTAAACGGCCTATTTGGGTCGTACCTGTTAAAGCTGTTTTGTCTGAAGAGTGCTATCAGGTTTTAAATCAGCAATTGCAAAAACTTGATATTCAAATATCTTAGGAAGAAAAAATGAAACACATCGTTATTCCAGCACGCTTCTCAAGTTCGCGTTTGCCAGGTAAGCCATTGTTACTTATTCATGACCGACCTATGATTTTACGCGTAGTAGATCAGGCAAAGAAAGTTGAAGGTTTCGATGATCTGTGTGTAGCAACCGATGATGAACGTATTGCTGAAATATGCCGTGCAGAGGGTGTTGATGTTGTTTTAACAAGTGCTGACCATCCATCGGGAACTGACCGTTTGAGTGAAGTTGCTTGTATTAAGGGGTGGGATGCGGATGACATTATTGTAAATGTACAAGGTGATGAGCCTTTACTGCCAGCTCAACTTGTTCAGCAGGTTGCGAAGCTTCTAGTTGAAAAACCAAATTGCTCAATGTCCACATTATGTGAGCCTATTCATGCTTTAGATGAGTTTCAGCGTGATAGCATTGTGAAAGTGGTTATGTCTAATCAAAATGAAGCTTTGTACTTTAGTCGTGCAACTATTCCTTATGATCGAGATGGTGCTAAACAAGCTGAACCAACTTTACATACCCAAGCATTTCGTCATTTAGGTTTATATGCTTATCGTGTGAACTTGTTACAAGAATATGTTACATGGGATATGGGTAAACTTGAAAAGCTAGAGAGTCTTGAGCAATTACGTGTTTTAGAAAACGGGCATCGTATTGCTATTGCTGTAGCAGAAGCGAATTTACCGCCAGGTGTTGACACCCAAGCAGATCTTGACCGTCTAAATAATATGCCTGTTGAGTCTTTTGAGTAAGTGTTAATTTAATGAATCAGAATGTGACTTCTAAGGTTTATCCGTGGCAACAGACAATGTGGGAAACGTTAACAACACGTTTTCCTAATATTGGGCATGGCTTATTATTTTATGGTAAACAAGGTTGTGGTAAGCATGCTTTTGCCAAGCATTTTTTAGCATGGGTACTTTGTTTAAATAAGCAGCCTCAGGGGGCTTGTGGAGAATGTAGTAGCTGTCAATGGTTAAAATCAGACACGCACCCGAACTATGTTCATATCACGACTGATGAAGAAAATAAAAAACAGAATGCAAAAATTAAAATAGAAAAAATTCGAGATTTATTGCCATTTGTACAGCAAACTGGTGAAGGATGGCGTGTTATTGTCATTGAACCAGCTGAAGCTTTAAATCTTGCATCATCAAATGCACTGTTAAAAACTTTAGAAGAACCCGGTGAGCGCGTTGTTTTAATTTTGTTGGCTGATCACTATTTGAAATTACCAGCTACCATTCGAAGTCGCTTACAGCATTTTGCTTTAGACCGTATTTCATATGAGCAGGCAACATCTTATCTAAATGAGCATTTGGCTGAAATCGCGGCAGTACCACCTGAATTATTGTTAGGTCTTTCTAATGATATGCCTTTGCAAGCAGTCGAAATTGCTACTAGTGATTGGTTTGCGAAAAGACAAACATTTTTAGAAGACTGGACTAAGGTAGTTAACCAAAAAAATATGCCTTTATTTTATTCAGCTAAGTGGCAGAAAGAGCTCAATTTTAACGATTTTATGATGCTTCTTGAATACTTGTTAGGGGATTTAATTTGTGTCAAGCTGAACCAACCACAGAAAAATATTGATTTACAATTTGATCAATTGGCACAAAACTATAATTTAGAAAGCTTATTCAGTCTTTATGAGGAATTACAGCAATCTAAAAGATTGGTTGAACAAAATGTACAAACACAACTCATCACAGATCAACTTTTTATAAAATTAATGAACGTTTAAGGGGAAACTATAATGCAACCACAAATGGGTGGAATTATTCAGGTCAATATTCCTGATAGAGCAACCTTACAAGCAAGCTATATGGGGTATGTGCAAGGTGGGGGCTTATTTGTGCCATCGAAGCAAAAAGTGAAGATGGGCCAAGAAATTTTTATTTTAGCTACGTTACCAGAACAATCACAAAAAATTCCTTTAACTGGTAAAGTAGTGTGGATTTCACATAAGCAAAGTGGATTTAAACCGCAAGGTTTCGCAATTCAATTGAGTGGTGATAAAGGAATTTACTATAAAGCTGAAGCTGAGCGGATTTTAGCTGGTAGTATGTCTTTAGATCGTCCAAGTTATACCATGTAAGCAGATAGGAAAGTACAGTGTTTGTTGATACCCATTGCCATTTAACAATGTTAGATTTAACGCCTTATAACGGTGATTTAGATCTTGCACTTGCTGCTGCACGAGAAGAAGGTGTCTCTAAGTTTATGGCAATTTCAGTTGACCTTGATGATCATGTTGCTTTAGCTGAAATCGCAAAGCGTCATGAAGATGTTGGGTATACGGTGGGTGTGCATCCTTGTGAGGATGTAGATACTATGGCTCGAGCAACGACTGAGTATTTGACTGAGTTAGCTCAATCAGAAAAAGTGTGGGCTTTAGGCGAAACAGGTTTAGATTATTACCACAGTACTGACTTTATTAATGAGCAAAAGGCTTGTTTTGCTCGGCATATTCAAGCCTCTAAAAATGTCAAAAAGCCAGTAGTTGTTCATACACGTTCAGCAAAACATGATACGGTGGATATTATTCGAGCTGAACAATCTTCGCATGGTATTTTGCATTGTTTTACTGAAGACTGGGAAACAGCAAAAGCCGTATTGGACTGTGGTTACTATATTTCCTTTTCAGGGATTGTTTCATTTAAAAATGCTCAAGATTTACGTGATGTTGCCAAGCAAGTACCTTTAGATCGACTCTTAATTGAAACAGATAGTCCTTATTTGGCTCCAGTGCCATATCGTGGTAAAACAAATGAACCAAAATACGTACCCTATGTAGCGAAAGCACTTAGTGATGTATATGATAAATCGATTGAGGAAATTGCAAGAATCACCTCGCAAAATTTCGAAAATTTACTCAAAGCGATTTAACTTATAGAAACTATATAAAGAGAGTAATTGCGTGAAGATGGACCGTCAAGCTCAGTTCCGAGCAAGAGAAGCATTAATATTTCAAGTTGCGGAACAGTTGTTGTTAGAAAATGGCGAAGCCGGAATGACACTTGATGTGCTGGCTGCTGAGCTTGATTTGGCAAAAGGCACCTTGTACAAACATTTTCAAAGCAAAGATGAATTGTACATGCTGTTAATTATTCGTAATGAGCGCATGTTACTTGAAATGGTCCAAGACACTGAAAAGGCTTTTCCAGAACATTTGGCTTTCTTTATGTTGCACCATTTGCACCATCCGGAACGAACAGTATTGTTTCATCAAATTGAAGAAAAGCTTTCGATTACTGCTCAAGGTGTACACCATCTTTTTAATGAACTCTATCAAGTGAGAAAGCAGCGCCTACGTATTATTATTCGTATGACTGATCATTATTTAGAGTCAATCCAGAGTCATATGACTACACGAGATTACTTAGCTTCAATCTGGTCGCTCACTCATGGGGCTGCTGCAATTCTGAATTCAAGTTTTTACCAACGTTATTTGGGTTCAAGAGATACTTTAAGAGTAGCTTATATTGATCAGGCATTGGCCTTACCGAAACAAGCAGTTGAGCAATATGCTTAATAGGTCGATATGAAATCGAAATCATTTCAATCACAAAAAGGCTTTACTCTTATAGAAGTGATGGTGGTCATTGTGATTATGACAATTATGACCTCACTTGTTGTCTTGAATATCGGTGGTATAGACCAAAAGAAGGCAATGCAGGCAAGAGAGTTATTTCTACTTGATTTGCAAAAAATTAATAAAGAATCACTAGATCAATCACGTGTATTAGCTTTAGAAACTCATGGTGAGACAGATGTCTCACCATTTTCTTATGAATTATATGAATATCACGATCAAAGTACCTTGCAAGTACAAGATATAAAAAACCAATGGCAGAAATACACTGAATTTAAAACACGGCAACTTCCTACGCATGTGTCTTTTTCTGTAGAACCCTTGGATGGCCAGAATTATTCTAAGGCTAAAAATACCGATTTAGTGGGGGAAAAAACACCTCAACTCATCTGGTTTGGTAATGGTGAAGCCAAGACCGTTAAAATACAATTTTATCTAGAACAAAAACCGATTGGTTCGGAAATACAAATAGATCACTTGGGTAAAATAAATGAAATCTAAAGGCTTTACCCTCTTAGAAGTTATGGTTGCTTTGGCAATCTTTGCTGTAGCAGCTGTCGCTTTAACTAAAGTGGCTATGCAGTACACTCAGTCTACCTCTAATGCGATTTTACGAACCAAAGCTCAATTTGTGGCAATGAATGAAATTGCTATGATGGAGATTAATCAAGAGTGGTTGCAGGGCACTCAAAGTAAGCAAGTAACCTCTCAAGGTGAGACTTGGCAGATTGATAAATCAGCTGAATCGACTGTTAGCCCTAATGTTCAAAAAATTGATGTACAAATTAGCTTATATGATCCGGATAAGGGAAAAGTACAAAACGGTATTACTCATATGGTCTTTTTTAATTATCCAGTGAAAGCAAAATAATGATAAAAAATAAATATTTTCACTATCGTAGCACAGCTGCGCATCTCGCGGCACGATCAGGAGTTGTGTCGACTGGCTATTCAGAGCATAGCTCTTCGTTTTGCGCTCAGACAAAGTGTAGCTTTAAAGACCCTCACACTCGAAACATGGTTTCTCGTCTTGCGGCGCGATCGAGCAGTGTTCGATTAACTCGCGCCTCAGGATTTACGTTGGTTGAGTTGTTGGTTGCTATAGCTATCTTTGCGGTTTTATCTTTATTAGGGTGGAAAATTTTCGATTATCTACTCAAGGTTCGTGATCGCAACGCTGTACATGAAGTGCATTTATTTGAGTTACAAGACGCTTATCAACAAATCCTTCGTGATACTTTGCAAATTATTCCTCTATCGGCAAATCAGGGTGGACAACTTCATCCAGCTTTAGAAATCGATAATCAAATTTTGCGTTTTAGCAAAGCAGGGGTAACTGATCCTTTAAAACAAGGGCTCTCACCGTTTGAACGAATTGAGTATCGTTATGATGCAGAACAAAAAAAACTATATCGTCTTAAATATACCAATTTAAATACTTCGAATAGGGAGCAGCCTTTATCAAGTACCTTGTTAAGTCAAGTTGATCAATATCAAATTATGGTTTTGACTCCGCAAGAGGTAACAAAATGGCCCGAGGTTAATATTGATCCAACAAAGCCTAACGAGTTAAAAAAATTACCGAAAGGAATAAAAATCCAACTTACAGTAGCGGGAGTAAGTTATGAATGGATCTATAGCTTAAATCAAGGCAACTTGGCCCTTTCTCAGCAAGGTGGTTCATAATGGCTACTTATAAACACCAACGGGGTGTTGCTTTACTGACAATACTCATTATGGTTGCCTTAGCTACAATTTTAGCTGCTTCAATTGCTAAGCATCAAAATAATACTATGGAAAATACGGCGTACTTAATGCGCCAAAATCAGTCTCTACTCTATGCGAAAAGTGCAGAAGCTTTTTTCTCGGAATTATTAATTCAAGATGCAAATAATGCAGGTGGAGTGGATCATTTAAAGGAGACATGGGCTCAACCTATGCCGCCGTTTCCAGTGGACGACGGTTCTGTCTCTGGGCGTTTACTTGATGAATCGGGTAAATTTAATTTAAATAATTTGACCAATGGGGACGGTGCCGTAAATGAAGACACTAAAAGTTGGTTCGAGCGTTTGCTCGTAAGAGTGGGTTTACCTGCTGAGTTAAGTCAAGCTGTGATTGATTGGCAAGATCCAAATGATGAACCGGCTGGACCAATGGGAGCAGAAAGTAGTTATTATCAAGGTTTAGATCCAAGCTATATGGCTGCGAATACTAAATTTCATCGTATTGAAGAGTTAAAACTAGTTAGAGGCTTTGATGGGAAAAAATATGATCTGATCGCCCCATATATTTCTGCTTTACCAGAAAATACAAAGTTAAATATCAATACCGCTTCGCCATTGGTTTTGGCAAGTATTGATGAAAAATTAGATGTTGGGGCGATCGAAAAAGAATTGCAGGCACGACAGCAAAATTTGAAGTTCTTCCAAAATGTTGATGAATTATGGCAATTGAGTGCTTTTTCAACGGTTGATAGCCAAAAGAAAAAGCAGGCAAGTGGTCTTATTGATGTTAAATCCAACTTCTTTCAAGCACAAATTGAAGTTGTTCTAAACAATAGAAAGCGTCAGTTTACTAGTGCTTTAATACGAAAAGATAAGCAAGTATATGTCTATTCAAGAAGTTTGGCTCCATTTAACTAAATAAATTTATTGATATTTTTTTTGAGTCTGTAATACTTGAAACTTATTAATAAAAGGGATGGGGTCATATTTCTGTATAGACAGTATTTAAAGTAAAAATCAATATCTTCAAAATTCCTTCACATCTCTTATCATACTTTTTGCTAATTGTTTCTATTTGAAAAGTGGTGCGAAGTTTTTATCTTTTGCTTTATAATAATGTTCTTAGAAGGAATGATCGATTTGGCACATGTTAATTCGTAAGTTATTTAAGTTTGAAAATGCACATATAGTACGTAACTGTACATCGGATCGTTGTAAGCGATCGATTCATGGGCATAGTTATAAAGTCGAGTTATTACTTAAAGCTTCGAAATTAGATCATGGACAAATGGTATATGATTTTGGACTATTAAAAGGTGTCATTAAGGACCTTTTTGATAGTTTTGATCATGCGATTTGTTTCTGGGAAAAAGATGATCCGCAATATATCGATGCTTGTAAAACTTTTAGTGCACGTTGGATTTCTTTACCGGTGTCGCCATCAGCCGAGCAATTTTCTCGTATCTTCTTCTATCTAGCTCAGCAAGTATTAAAATCAACCGTCACCCAAAACGGGGAAGGCGATGTTGAAGTTTATTCAGTGATTGTTCATGAAACCGATACGGGGTATGCCCAAAGTTTCCTTGAAGATATTCAAAATGAACAAATGGGGTTATTAAACCTTGAAGGAATTGTTTTTTCAGAACAAGTTCAATCTGAATGGACTGATCCACAAATGTATGAAAATTTAAAACAAGGGATTAAGTTTCAGAATCCACATGTTAACTTACAAGTAGAAGTGTAAGTTAACTTACTTTTGTTTTAGAAATGAAAATTGATCTAGGATGACATTAATGCAATTAACTGAGCAACAGCAAGACAAACTCAGTAAAGTTCAATTAGAAGAAAGCTGGAAAAGATCATTAACTCCATTTTTGCTGAGTCCTTATATGGATAGTTTGCGAGACTTTCTGTTCCAACAGAAGCAGGCTCAAAAAACAATATATCCACCAAGTAAACAAATTTTTAGTGCTTTAAATATTACGCCGTTAGACCATGTGAAAGTCGTTATTTTAGGTCAAGATCCATATCATGGACCTAATCAGGCAAATGGCTTAAGTTTCTCTGTGCAAAGAGGTGTTGCATTACCTCCATCTTTGCGTAATATTTTTCATGAGTTAAATACAGATTTAGGTGTACCAGTTTCACGCCATGGTGATTTAACCAAATGGGCCGAGCAAGGTGTACTTTTATTAAACAGTGTACTTACTGTAGAAGCAGGACAGCCCACATCACATCAAAAACAAGGTTGGGAAGAGTTTACTGACGCAGTAATTGATGTTTTAAATGAACAACGCGAACACATAGTTTTTATTTTATGGGGTGCTTATGCACAACGTAAAGGACAACGTATAAATAGAGAAAAACACTTAGTTTTAACTGCTGCACATCCATCACCACTTGCGGCTAATCGTGGTGGTTTCTTTGGATGTAAAGTGTTTTCAAAAACAAATCAATATTTGAAACAACA
The DNA here is from genome assembly GCA_025736915.1 of Acinetobacter nosocomialis. Classification (GTDB taxonomy): domain Bacteria; phylum Pseudomonadota; class Gammaproteobacteria; order Pseudomonadales; family Moraxellaceae; genus Acinetobacter; species Acinetobacter nosocomialis_A. The sequence goes on from CP107049.1 coordinate 3,716,104, forward strand.
TGGCATTGAGCCCATAGACTGGCAATTGGACGCATGATGAACTCTCCCAATGTAAATAGCTATCATCCGGATTTGGTAGTAGAAGAAGCGAAAAATGGTTGGCGTATCGTACGTTTGAATCGACCTAAATCATTACATGCTTTAGATGAATCAATCGTAACGGCTTTATTACGAGTATTTGAAGACTTCCGTGATGATGAGCGAGTAAAAGCAATTTGGTTGGATTCGACAACACCAAAAGCTTTTTGTGCAGGCGGAGATGTACGCAAATTACGTCAGCTGGTCATTAATCAAGAAGTAGAAGCAGCAAATAAGTTTTTCCAGCAAGAATATGCTTTGGATTTACTTTTGCATAACTATGCTAAACCAGTTGTTGTATGGGGCGAAGGTTATGTAATGGGTGGCGGGCTAGGCTTGTTCATGGCAGCACCATTCCGTTTAGTTACGCCATACTCACGTTTAGCAATGCCTGAAATTAACATCGGTCTATATCCGGATGTTGGAGCAAGCCGTTTCCTTGCTGACCGTGGTCAAATTGGTTTATTTACTGGTTTGACAGGTTCTATCATGACTGCTGCTGGGGCATATAGTATTGGTTGGGCGACACATATTTGTGAAGCACAACGTGATAATGTTCTGCAAAAAGTACTCAATATTAATTGGGCTCACTATCCTGCAGGTGATTTTCGTGCGATTGACGATACTTTAAATAGTTTGCATCGTCCTGTGGCAGCTGGACCTTTGCAAAATTCATTAGATGTTATTCATAGCGTTTGTCGTGGTTCAAGTTTTGAACAGGACTATCAAGCCATCGTAAGCTTACGTGATGCAAGCAGTGATTGGTTGCGTCAAGCCAGTGAAAACTTACAAAAGGGTTCACCGAGCACAGCGGCTATTACTTGGTTGTTATGGCAATGGGGTAAACAAGTACATTCTTGGGACGAAGTTTTTGATCTAGAAGCGCAAATCTCTGAATGGAAAATTCGTCACCCTGATTTTGTGGAAGGTGTACGTGCTCGCTTAGTTGATAAAGATTTATCACCAGAATGGAAAGCATGTGAAGACCTTACATTAAGAGGTATTTTGGCTGATGATCCGCCAATAACGACTATTGATAGCTGGAATGCATTACTTAGACAATATGGCGTAGTTTCATAATAAATAAATGTCTAAATTTAGTGATGAGTACTGGATGCAGCTTGCTTACGAGCAAGCTGAATTAGCAGCCAAGCAGGGTGAAATTCCTGTTGGGGCTGTAATCGTAAGTCAAAATAAATTAATTGGAGCTGGTTTTAATGCTCCAATTGGTTTGTCTGATCCTACTGCCCATGCGGAAATCCAAGCTATTCGTTCGGCTTGTGAGACATTGAAAAATTATCGTTTACCCGAAGATGCGACTTTATATGTTACGCTTGAGCCATGCACAATGTGTGTAGGTGCTCTAGTGCATGCAAGGATTAAACACGTTGTATTTGGGACAACAGAGCCTAAAGCTGGTTCACTCGTGAGTGCACGTCAACTATTAGAACATGGTTATTACAACCATAAATTTACTTTTGAGCATGGATGTTTACATGAAAAATGTGCTCAACAGTTAAGTCTTTTTTTTAAGCAAAGACGTGAACAAAAGAAACAAGAGAAGCAACAAAAAACGTCCTTAAATGATTAAAAAATGTCATAGGGTTATGGCAAACTAGCGCCGTTTCATTGACATGATTTATTTAAATAAGGAACTTTCATGCGTAATGTAATTACTATACAAAAAGAATTTAATGCTCCTCTTAGTGATGTATTTAACCTGCTTTCTAAACATGCAACTTACAACAAGGCATTTGCTCCACTACAAGTTGTGCGTGTGAAAGACTCGGCAGATCCTGAAAGACCAGATGGAGTTGGTTCTGTTCGTCGTATGGGGTTTGGTGCGATTAAACCGCTTAAAGAAGAAATCACTCATCTCGAAGAAAACAAGCGTATTGAATATAAATTGATTGATAATCGTTTAGTTAAACACCATTTAGGTCGTATCGAGTTTTCTGAAATTACCCCATATATTACTTTGGTTACTTATCGTATCGAATTAACGGCAAAAGCCCCCGTTGTAAGTAAATTAATTCTTGCACAGCTAAAACTAGCGATTACACTAGGCTTTTCGAGATTAGCTAAAGCATTTGCTTCTTAGTGAGAGTTCAATGACAGTTCAAATTATTACTATTGATGGTCCGAGTGGTTCGGGTAAAGGAACATTAGCGGCAAAACTTGCTGCATATTATCAATTTCATTTACTTGACTCTGGCGCCTTGTATCGTTTGTTAGGGTTGTCATTACATAAACATGATTTATTGGAAAAATTAGATAGCCATTTAGATGAGTGTGTGAATTATGCTCGTCAGCTTAATATCAAGTTTGAAACTTCACCTGAGGGAACATTGGTTTTCCTTGATGGAGAAGATGTATCGCAAACCATCCGCACAGAGCGAGTTGGTGAATATGCATCTAAAGTTGCTGCAATCCCTGAGCTAAGACAAGCGCTCTTTGATCGTCAAAGAGCATTTGCACAAACTCCAGGTTTAGTTGCAGATGGCCGAGATATGGCAACATCAATTTTCCCGGAAGCCAATGCAAAAATTTACCTAACAGCTTCAGCTGAGTCTCGTGCTGAGCGAAGAGTAAAACAGTTGCAGGGCATGGGTCTAGATGCTAAAATAAACGACATTTTAGCTAATATACAAGCGCGTGACAAAAGAGATATGGAGCGAGAAGTTGCTCCTCTCAAGCCAGCCGCAGATGCTTATATTATTGATAGTTCGGAATTAACGATCGATCAAGTATTTAAGTTAATGGTTGATTATGTCAATAGCCGTACTGTTAGCAACTAAGATTATCAGTTGACGCATAGCTTGATCAGTCTATAAAGACTATGTTGATACTTAACTAAACCGGCCTTGTCTGATCCAAGACCGCTGAATTTATCAGGTATATCATGACCGAATCTTTTGCAGCCCTCTTTGAAGAAAGTGAATTAAACCTCAACGTTGAAAAGGGTGCAGTCATCCAAGGTGTTGTTGTAAACATCGATAGCGACTGGGTTACTGTTGACACTGGCCTTAAATCAGAAGGCATTGTTGATCGTGCTGAATTTTTAAATGAACAACGTGAACTTGAAGTTCAGGTTGGCGATACTGTTGACGTAGTTGTTGAAGCTCTTGACAACGGTATGGGTCAAACAGTTTTATCACGTGAAAAAGCTAAACGTGCTGAAACTTGGACTAAACTTGAAAAAATCTTTGAAGATGGCGAAATCGTTACTGGTGTTATCTCTGGTAAAGTTAAAGGCGGTTTCACTGTTGACATCGGTCCTGTTCGTGCGTTCTTACCAGGTTCATTAGTTGACACTCGTCCTATCCGTGACACTACTCACCTTGAAGGTAAAGAGTTAGAGTTTAAAGTAATCAAACTTGATGCTAAACGTAACAACGTTGTTGTATCTCGTCGTGCTGTTATGGAAGCTGAATCTTCTGCTGACCGTGAAGCATTACTTGCTCAACTTGAAGAAGGTCAAACAGTTACAGGTACTATCAAGAACCTTACTGATTACGGTGCATTCGTTGATCTTGGCGGTATTGATGGTCTTCTTCATATCACAGATATGGCTTGGAAGCGTATCAAGCACCCTTCAGAAGTTGTTGAAGTTGGTCAAGAAGTTACTGTTAAAGTACTTAAATTTGACCGTGAGCGTAACCGCGTATCTTTAGGCCTTAAACAATTAGGCGAAGATCCATGGTTAGCGATCATGAGCCGTTACCCTAAAGGTTCTATCGTTAAAGCACGTGTTACTAACTTAACTGACTACGGTTGTTTCGCTGAAATCGCTGAAGGTGTTGAAGGTTTAGTTCACGTTTCTGAAATGGACCACACTAACAAAAACATCCACCCATCTAAAGTTGTTCAGATCGGTGACGAAGTTGATGTTATGGTTCTTGAAGTTGACGAAGAACGTCGTCGTATCAGCCTTGGTATCAAACAAACTCGTGCTAACCCATGGGAAGAGTTTGCTAAGTCTCATGAGAAAGGCGAAAAAGTTTCAGGTACAATCAAGTCTATCACTGACTTCGGTATCTTCATTGGTTTAAATGGCGGTATCGACGGTCTAGTTCACTTGTCTGATATTTCTTGGAACGAACAAGGCGAAGAAGCTATCCGTCGTTACAAGAAAGGTGACACTGTTGAAGCAGTTATCTTGTCTGTAGACGCTGAAGGTAACCGTATCAGCCTTGGTATCAAGCAATTGAACAGCGATCCGTTCAATGATTTCTTAGCTGCTAACGAACGTGGTGCTTTAGTTAAAGGTACTGTGACTGCAGTTGATGCTCGTGGCGCAACTGTTAAGTTAGCTGACGAAGTAGAAGCTACTCTTAAAGCTTCTGAAATCAACCGTGACCGCGTTGAAGATGCGACTAAATTCTTAGAAGTTGGTCAAGAAGTTGAAGCGAAAATCATCAACGTTGATCGTAAATCTCGCTCTATCAACTTGTCTATCAAAGCGAAAGACGAAGCTGAAGAGAAAGAAGCAGTTGCTAACTTACGTACAGCATCAGCTTCTCAAGAAAATGGTCCTAAGACTATTGGTGACTTGATCAAAGCACAAATGAAGTAATAAGGTAACAAAGTACAGTTTCATGTAACGAAATTGTACTTTTTATACAAATTACTGTAAACGGTAGCGTAGTATTCAACATACTGCGCTACCGTTTTGTATTTAAACAGGTTATTATCAAACGACTTAGAGTAGTAATAAATAACGAGGTCGTAGATGACTACTGAAGCTCTTAATAAGTCTGATTTGATTGAACGCATTGCGCTAAAAAATCCACACTTGGCTGAACCATTAGTGGAAGAAGCGGTTAAAATCATGATTGATCAAATGATCGAAGCTCTTTCGACTGACAATCGTATTGAAATCCGTGGTTTTGGTAGCTTTGCTTTACACCACCGTGAACCTAGAGTTGGTCGCAACCCAAAAACAGGTAAGTCAGTAGATGTTGCAGCTAAGGCTGTTCCACATTTTAAACCAGGTAAAGCACTCCGTGATGCAGTGAATGAATCTGGAAAATAAATAAAACTCATAAGTGGGGTGCCTATGCGTTATATTCTAATTGCATTACTCATTATTGTATTTGGCTATTCTTTAGCACTTGTTTTGCAGAACCCAACAGAACTTCCTGTTGATTTATTATTTACTCAAGTTCCTGCAATGCGTTTAGGTTTATTATTGCTGCTTACCTTGGCGCTTGGAATTGTAGTTGGACTTTTATTGGGTGTACAAGTTTTCCGCGTTTTTCAAAAAGGTTGGGAAATTAAGCGCCTTAGAAAAGATATTGATCATTTGAGAAAAGAACAAATTCAAAGTGCTCAATTGGCAGCAGCAGAAGCAGCTGCAAATGTAAGACATGAAAAAACTGTGGTAGATATTTATCCCCAAGATAAAAACTCTACTCCGTTATAATTATTCTTGGTACTACTCTTTATCTAGGTATAAAGAGTAGTATTTTGCTTCCTATATTTCCTCATTATCTATCAAATTTAAAATCAATATTTTCTTATTCAAAAACTTGTCTCAATAGATTTCTTTATTAGTAGCTGACTTGTCTATTATAATAGCCCTGATTTTATATGATGGAAGAAAGTCTCTTGAGTATCATTGTTGCGTTGGATGCTAAAAGCCAATATGACGCTTTAAAAATTGTTGAACAACTTGATCCTACGTTATGTCGCGTAAAAGTAGGTAAAGAGCTTTTTACTCATGAAGGCCCATCTGTTGTAAAAAAACTTCAAGAAGAGAATTTCGAAGTTTTCCTAGATTTAAAATTCCATGATATTCCTAATACAACTGCTCAAGCTGTATGTGCTGCGGCAGATTTGGGTGTATGGATGGTGAACGTACATGCATCAGGTGGTCGTAAAATGATGGAGACCTGTGTAGAGCGTTTAAAGGCGGGTAATTATCAAACTCAGTTAATTGCAGTAACAGTTTTAACTTCAATGGGTCGTGAAGACTTAAAAGATATTGGGTTAGATATTGAACCTGTAGAGCAAGTTAAAAGATTAGCTAAACTGACTAAAGATAGTGGTTTAGATGGTGTAGTTTGTTCTGCTCAAGAAGCTAAAATTCTCCGTGAATTAATTGGGCAAGATTTCTCTTTAGTTACTCCTGGAATACGTCCAGAGGGTAGCAATGCAGATGACCAAAAACGTATTGTAACTCCAAAACAAGCAATGCTTGATGGTTCTACTCATTTAGTTATTGGTCGCCCGATTACTAAAGCAGAAGACCCAACTCAAATGTTGAAATCAATTCTTGCTTCAATTGCTTAAACGTTTAAAAACACAGTAATTAAAAGTGGAGCGAGCAGGCTTAGAAGTAAGCCACTCATCATGGCATGTGGTACATAATGTGTGCCACATGACTGTTTCACCATAGCTAATGTTACATCCATTGAAGTGGCGCCAGCGCTTGAAATTGCTGGACGTGGAAAACGCCATCCCATTGTGTACATCAGCAATATTGCCACTATTTCTCTAAATAGGTCTGTGAGTAAGGCAATTCCACCTAACTCAGCTGAATGTAATTGTGTAAATAAAATACCTGACATTGAATACCAACCATAGCCTTGGGCTAAAGCCAGCATTTCATTAAGTGTAAAGTGATCGCCTAGTAAGAAATAGTTGAGAAAACCAGCTATGCATGAACCTACAAAGGCAGCCAAAGGTACAATCAGAATTTTCCAGCTTAACCATGTACGGTTGAAATGAGTAAAAGCAAGTTCGATTCCGATTAAAAAAATAAAAAGTAAGAGTAAATACCAGCTATTGAATGGAATATGGACATTTAACCGAGTAAAAAGGACACCTAAAATTACGCCGACAGTTAAAGCTAGAAATGCCTTGGCAATATTTTTTAGAGCATTTATAAAAAGCTGAAGTGAAATTTTTCCTTTAACGCTTTCTTTATCAAATATTGTATAGGCAACTAAACAAGTAAAAAAAGAACCGAGAGAGGTGGTAAGTGCAATTAATAGAGCAGGTGGGAGTATAGTAGAAGGATTTTCAATTTGATCAAGTGCAAGTGTTAATTCTAAAGCGACACTTGCTAATAAAATATAAGAGAAATAAGGCAGAATTTTAAAAATAAACTGCCGAATATTTAATGAAAGTTTAGGACCTAGAAAATAACCAAAAGCTAATACAAGAAAAATTTGAATAATGAGGCTAACAGATTGCATATAATAATAAATAGATTGTTATCAACCCATCTATTATGTATCGAACATATTATGCTGCATAGCTCTTAGAGCATTTATTTAATAGCAAATAATCTTTGGGATTCACTTTACGGGTTTCTAACCAATATTTCCAAGTATAAGTTGGCCATAAAGAGAAGTTCTTCCCATCGGCAGCCTGATACCAACTATTACAGCCACCTGCTTGCCATACAGTACCTTGAAGTTGTTTCTGTATTCTTTCATTGAAGCTATCTTGAACTTCCGGTTTAATTTCTATCGCATGTTGACCAGATTTATCGACAAGTTCAATCAGTTGTAAAATATAATTAACTTGTGACTCGATCATAAAAATAACTGAGTTATGACCTAAAACAGTATTTGGTCCGACGAGTTGGAATAGGTTAGGAAAATTCTTGGTCATAATTCCATAATAACTTTCTGCACCATCTTTCCAAGCCTGTTTTAATTCAATTTGATTAAGACCAACACAAGTAAAATGTTTTAAGTAAATGCGTGGATCTGTAATAAAGCCAGTTCCATAAATCAGATAATCAATAGGTCTTTCTTTTCCATCTTTTGTGATAATGCTGTGCTCTTTAATTTCTTGAATACCATCCGTCACTAATTCAACATTTTTACGGTTAAATGTCGGGAAGTATTTATTTGAAATGAGAATGCGTTTACAACCCATCACAAAGTCTGGTGTGAGTTTCTTAGCTAATTCTTTATCTTTGACTTGGAAACGTATGAAAGCCTCAGCTAATTTTTGCCCATATTTCATGATTTGCGGCTGAACTATAGGAACAACACGTGATTCATTACTCCAATAAAGGCGGCTGCGATGAATTTTTCTGTAAAGATTAGATGTTTTAAATAGAGTTTTACTCAAACTGGAGTATTTACGTTCATCTCGTGGAATAACCCATGCGGCTGTTCTTTGAAAGACATATAGTTGTTTAACATCTTTGGCTATTTCAGGAATATATTGAATTGCGCTACCACCTGTACCAATAGATGCGACTGACTTTCCGTTTAAGTCATAGTCATGTTCCCATTGTGATGAGTGAAAGACTTTACCTTTAAACTTTTCGATACCACGAATATGAGGGATTTGTGGAATATGTAAGGGTCCAGAGGCAAATACTAAAAATTGTGCTTCGAGAGAAGGTTGGTTTGTAAAATCTAACGTCCATACATGGCGCGTTTCATCATACTGAACATGATTAACTTCATGATTAAATTTACAGTAGTTTTTAATTTGATATTTTTTGGTTATATCTTGAATATAATCAAAAATTTCCGGTGCTTCCGCATAACGTTTTGACCAGTCCGTTTTAGGTGCAAAAGATAGAGAGTACATATGTGACTGGACGTCACATGCAGCTCCCGGATATCGATTTTCTCGCCATGTTCCACCAACGTCATTAGATTTTTCTAAAATAAGAAAATCTGTTTGTTGATTCTGTAATAGACGAATAGCCATTGCAAGGCCACCGAATCCAGCACCAATAATTGCGATTTTAGTTTTTTGAATAGCGTTTTGTTTTGCATTGAGCATTGTAAACCCTGCATATGCTGTAAAGAGGATTGTAAGCAAGCCTAACGTTTTTTGATCAGTTTAAACATGATTGTATCGACGTGAAAATTGATAGATTCGGCAATTAATTTTATTACTTCTTTATAGTAAAACATTTCAGTCTAGAGAAATTGATTGAAGAATGAAACGATCGGCACTTGGTTTAATCTATTTAATTCAAGGAATGCGCAATGCGGGCATTGATGTCGACTCACGTTTGGCAGATATCGGTATTAAAGTAGATTCCTTGGACCCCAGTTCAACAATTCATGACAGTTTAGAATGGGATATTCAACAAATTATTAGTGAAAATGTTGATCCTGAAAAAGGATTATTCATTGGTCAGCACTATGCATTAGCAGGTTATGGCCCTTTGTTAATGCTACTTGTAACAAGTCAAGATATACAAACCGCCTTAGAAAAAGGCATAAAGTATCAAAAACTTACTCATTTATTTGGTACTTTGAGCTTACAAGAAACTGAAAATCATATTATTTTGAACTATTTACCTGTCGATTTAAAAACAGAAATCGGTTTGCTTCGTGCCCAATGTGAAATTTCGGGGACCTATAAGTTTATTCAGGATATTTATACCATGATGGGCTTAACCATGCCTCATATGCGGATAGATGTACCGTTTCCCAAACCAAATAATACAGATACCGTTGCTCAATATTTCTCATATTATGGAGATGATCTGCATTTTAATTCTACACATGCAGCATTTAGCCTAAGTAAGAATGTGCTTGGAATAAAAATTCCTTCGGCAGATATCATTACTCATCGTATCTATGAAGCTAAATGTATTAAAGAAATAAAACGATTAAATGAGCAAGATCATCAAATACCACCCATTATTCAATATGTGCAAGATTATCTAGAGCTACAACAAGGAATTATCCCGAGCATGGCGGAAACCGCTTTTGCTTTAAAAATGCCTGAAAGGACATTAAGGCATCAATTGCAGCAGCTTAATACGAGTTATAAACAAATTCGTGAACAGATTATTAAGAATAAGGCGCTTAAACTTATGGAATATAAAGAATATTCAATAGAGGTTATTGCTGAATCGCTTGGCTATTCTGAACCTGCAGCTTTTAATCATGCATTTAAAAGATGGTTTGGGCAGAGCCCTCGGCAATATGGAAAGGAGTTTTACTGAGCATAACTCTTGATGCTAAAAGCTAATGTGGTCGGACAAAATGTTCGTTATACTCTCTTCAGTTAAAATTGAAATAAAATGATATGTTAAATTTAAAATCTTCTCATAGTACTGCATTTACCCCTTCTTCCCCAGCAGAGCGCTATGCTGAGGCATTGGCTTCAGGCCAATTCATGGCAGATGAAGCACAAGCACAGGCAGTGCAAGAATTAGATCGTGTATGGAAAGAACTTTTAAATCGTTATAAGGCCTCTAAAAAAGCTTTCCGTCGTTTCCGTCGTCAAACCTCACCAAAGGGTGTATATATGTGGGGCGGTGTAGGGCGTGGCAAAACTTGGCTTATGGATCAATTTTACGAATCTGTGCCGTTTCGCCGTAAAACACGTATGCATTTCCACCACTTTATGCAACACGTTCATAAAGAATTAAATAAACTTTCTGGCCAACGTAATCCACTCGATATCGTGGCTGATCAAATCTATAAAGATGCTGTTGTTATTTGTTTCGATGAGTTCTTCGTTTCAAACGTAACAGATGCAATGATCTTGAGTGATTTATTCCAGAAGTTATTTGTTCGCGGTGTGACACTCATTGCAACTTCAAACATTGCACCAGACGGTTTGTATAAAAACGGGATTCATCGTGATCGCTTTATTCCTACAATTGAAATGGTTAAAAAGAACTGTGTCGTTTTAAATGTAGACGCAGGTGTGGATTACCGTTTACGTGTTTTAAAACAAGCTCAATTGTTTAAATCACCACTGGGCAATGAAGCTCAAAACTGGATATCAGAGCGTTATACAGCTTTAACTCATACTCAAACGAATTCTCATGAACCGATTGTGATCAATAACCGTGTTGTTGAAACACTAGGTCATACAGAAGATGTTCTATGGTGTGAGTTCTCTGAACTTTGTTTAAAGCCGCGTAGTCCTGCAGACTTTATTGAAATTGCCAATATCTATAATACTGTTCTGGTGAGTAATGTTCCGCATTTAACTGACTTCTTGTCAGAAGGTACACGTCGTTTTATTTATCTAGTTGATGAATTTTATGATCGTGGCGTGAAGTTACTCTTAACTTCTCAAGACAGCATTATTGATATCTATCAAGGCGAGAAATTAGCTTTTGAAATTGAGCGTACTCGTTCTCGTTTGTTAGAAATGCAATCAGATGAGTATTTGCATTCTGAGCATCGTCATATTGATGCTACTAAAACTTCTTAAGAAATGAGATATAAAAGAGCGCTCTAAATAGGGCGCTTTTTTTACAACAAAAATAGATAAATTTAGCTAAATAATACTTTTTCATTGTGCAAAGTTTGATATAACTAAATACGCTTTAGAAAAAATAAGATAGTGAAACTTTTTGTATGTTAACAAAAAGTCTAGTTTCAGTATCTTTTAATATTGAATAAATTGTTGGGAAACCTAGTTAGAATTTTAATATTTTCCTATATAGAAAAATTTATCTTTGTCAATAGTTTTGCAAGGGAAAATGCTTACTATTTAGGAATGTGATATTAGTATTCAGCTTAATTTAAATCGGTATACTAGGTTTCTCTTGGTATAAAAAGTAGCAACTTCAGGAAAGACAATGACTGCACGTATTCAAAAAGGCAAGTTAGCGATTGCTAAAGAACTTTACGATTTTATCGAAAATGAAGCTTTACCAGGTTCTGGTTTAGATAGTGAAACTTACTGGAAGAACTTTGAGCAAGTTGTTGTCGATCTTAGCCCAAAAAATAAAGCATTATTGGCTAAGCGTGATGAATTACAAGCAAAAATTGATGAATGGCACCGTAATAACAAATTTGAATTAGGTGCTTATAAAGCGTTTTTAACTGAAATTGGTTATTTATTACCAGAAGTTGAAGATTTCCAGATCACAACTGAAAACGTAGACGAAGAAATTGCATTATTGGCAGGTCCGCAGTTAGTAGTGCCTGTACGTAATGCACGTTATTGCTTAAATGCAGCAAACGCACGTTGGGGTTCTTTGTACGATGCACTTTACGGCTTCGATGTAATTTCAGAAGAAGGTGGTGCTGAAAAAGGAAAAGGGTATAACCCTGTTCGCGGTGCTAAGGTAATTGAGTTCGCTAAGAATTTCTTAAATGAAGTTTTCCCGCTTGCACAAGGCTCACATGCAGATGCAACTAAATATGCAATTGAGCAAAATAAACTTGTTGTAACTTTGAAAGATGGTTCAAAAACAGGTTTAGCTCATGAAGCTCAATTTGTTGGTTTCAATGGTGAAGAAGCAAATCCTTCAGAGGTTGTACTTTTAAGTAATGGCTTGCATGTCATTATTGAAATTGATGCAAATAGCCCAATTGGTCAAACTGATTTAGCAGGTGTTAAAGATTTAACACTTGAAGCTGCGGTTACAACGATTCAAGATTTGGAAGACTCTGTTGCAGCTGTAGATGCAGAAGAAAAGGTTGAAGGTTATCGTAACTGGTTAGGTTTAATGAAGGGTACACTTCAAGAATCTATCGAAAAGAATGGTAAAACAATTGTCCGTGCATTAAGCAAAGATCGCGAAATTAAAAACTTAATTGGTGGAACAACAAAACTTCATGGTCGTTCACTTATGTTACTTCGTAATGTAGGTCACTTAATGACGAACCCAGCGATTTTGGTAGATGGTGAAGAAATTTTCGAAGGTATTATGGATGCATTGGTAACACCATTGTTATCAGTTGCTGATATCCGTAGTACAAACGAAAATAAAAACTCTCGTAAAGGGTCTATGTATATTGTTAAGCCAAAAATGCATGGTCCAGAAGAAGTTGCTTTTGCTGTTGAATTATTTGAACGCGCTGAGCAAGCACTAGGTTTACCAGCGAAATCTTTAAAAATCGGTATTATGGATGAAGAACGCCGTACATCTGTAAACTTGAAAAACTGTATTGCTGCTGCTAAAGATCGTACGATCTTTATTAATACTGGTTTCATGGACCGTACAGGTGATGAAATCCATACTTCTATGGAAGCTGCACCAGTTGTTCGCAAAGAAGCGGTTAAAACACAAAAATGGATTGCTGCTTACGAAAACCGTAACGTTGCAATTGGCTTGAAATGTGGTTTACAAGGTAAAGCTCAAATTGGTAAAGGCATGTGGCCAAAACCAGATAGCATGAAAGATATGTTGGCAACTAAAGCTGCTCATCCAAATGCTGGTGCTTCATGTGCTTGGGTTCCATCACCAACTGGTGCAGTACTGCATGCGATGCATTACCATCAAGTAAATGTAAAAGCACGTCAAGATCAGCTAAAAGCTGAAGAAATGTTGTCATTAGACGACTTGTTAACACCTCCATTTGCACCTGATACAAACTGGTCAGCGGAAGAGATCAATAATGAACTTGAAAATAACTGCCAAGGTATCTTAGGTTATGTTGTTCGTTGGGTTGACTTAGGTGTGGGGTGTTCAAAAGTTCCTGATATTAACAATGTGGGCTTAATGGAAGACCGTGCGACATTACGTATTTCTTCTCAACACGTTGCGAACTGGCTACGTCACGGTATTGTGACTCGTGAACAAGTTGAAGAAGTGCTTAAACGCATGGCAAAAATTGTTGATGAGCAAAATGCGAATGACCCATTGTATAAACCAATGGCAGCTAACTTTGAAACAAATATTGCTTTCCAAGCAGCTTCTGACCTTATTTTTAAAGGTTGTGAACAGCCTTCAGGTTATACTGAACCGTTACTACATGCTGCTCGTTTAAAATTAAAAGGTTATACAGGTGACTAATTTTAACCTGTTATAAAAAAGCCTCTTCGGAGGCTTTTTTATTTTCGGTATATTTTGTGCTTATAAAAGGCAAATCTATAGCTAAAAGGTTTTGAGATTGATTAGCTTAAAAAATCTTAATCGTGAGAATTGGATTCAATGTGCAAAGTTATCGTTGGATGAATCTCAAAAGGGCTATGTTGCACCAAATATATATTCTATTGCTGAGACTTGAATATTTCGCTTCAAAAAAAACGCTAACTGAAGATTCAAGTTAGCGCAGGAGTTAATAGAGTTAAATAGATTGAAACGCAATAATTAGTTACTGCTCACAATTCCAATTTTAGTAACACCTAAACGCTGTGCTGTAGCCATAACCATCGCTACATTTTTATATTCAGCCAACTGGTCTGGTTTGAGTTTGATCTGGTCTTGATCTTTTTTAGCAACCACACCTTGAAATAAAGTCTCTAGAGCCTTGCGGTCAGAAACTGCTTGGTTATTCCAAAATACTTTGCCTGCTGCATCAATTCTTACATCAATCACTTCAGGTGGCTTTTCATTTGTTGGTGGCGGTGTGCCATTTGGCAAATTAATATTAATCGCGTTGTTTGGTGCAGGTATAGTAATAATAAACATAATAATGAGTACCAACATGACATCAATAAGAGGTGTCATGTTGACTTCCAACATTACATCATCGTCATTATTTGAACCGACATTCATACCCATAAGATTCTCCTTAAAATAGTTATGGGGAGGCTGGAGGGGTAGTAACAAATGCAATTTTGCCAATACCAGCTTGTTTGGTCGTACTAATGACCTGATCTATCGCTTCAAAATGGGTAAGCTGATCTCCTCGAATATGTACCTCTGGCTGTGGTCTTTTTTGTGCCACAGCCTGTAATTTTGCTAACAATATTTCTTTATTAGGTACATAACTTTCATTCCAGAAAATATCTCCTTTCTTATTTACTGAAAGTTGAATATTTTCAGGTGTAGTTGCGTACGGCGTATTTTTTTCTTCTGGCAGTTTCACTGGAACTGTATGAGTAACTACCGGAATAGTAATAAGAAAAATAATAAGTAAAACCAACATGACATCAACTAGAGGCGTCGTGTTAATTGTTCCAATCATTTCGTCATCATCTTCAGAACCAACACTCATACCCATAATGTTTGCTCCTGATTATTTGATACTGCGGTTAACTGAATTATTGGTATTAATTTCACCGCTTAATAAAACTGCATGTAAATCTGAACCAAATGAACGGACGTTTTCCATTACTGCTTTATTGCGACGAGTCAACCAGTTGTAACCAAGTACAGCCGGTACTGCGACTGCAAGACCAATAGCTGTCATAATCAGAGCTTCACCGACAGGTCCTGCAACTTTATCAATAGACGCCTGACCTGAAATCCCGATAGCTGTTAAAGCATGATAGATTCCCCAGACTGTTCCGAATAGGCCCACGAAAGGTGCCGTAGAACCTACAGTTGCTAAAAAGGCTAAACCGCCACCTAAATGGTTTTGTACTTTTTCAATTGCACGTTGTATTGAAATGCTTACCCAAGTATTGAAGTCAATACGTTCTAGTAAAGAACCGCCGTGTGACTTAGTTGAGTTAATACCTTTTTCTGCAATAAAACGATATGCACTACTTTGTTCTAGACCATCAGCAGCATTATCCAGAGAAGTAGCTTCCCAAAAACTTTTTTCTGCTTCTTTACCTTGGCGTTTTACTTTAGCTTGTTGTAAGAATTTAGAAACAATGATGTACCACGTACCAATAGACATAAGTACGAGTATGAATAGGGTAGATTTAGCAACTAAATCACCTTCACGCCAAAGAGCTTCCAGACCATAAGGGTTTTTAACAGTTTCACTGCTTGCAGGCTTTGGAGGTGGAGTTGGTGTATTTGCGTTTGAAGTTGCTTCTGTAGTTGCGGTTGCAACAGGAGTATTGCTCGTTTCTTCTGCAAAAACTGTACTTAATGGGAGCAATGAGCATGCTGCGATTAAACTTGCAGAAGCGAAACGTACGAGTGGTTGAGTTGATTTTTTCATCATATTATCTCCAATATTTTTAATTTCTTACTAATTCAATTGTTTATTCAATTACGAATGGATATTCAATTTCATACCAGTCCTGCTGAGGCACACCATCTTTCATTGCTGGTTTGAACGTACATAAGCTGTAAGCTTTAGTTGCCGCTTTATCTAAGGTTTTGCTACCACTCGATTTTTTCACTTTGGCATCAATTACTTTGCCGGAAGTATCAACTAATACACGTATGCGCACCGTACCTTGTTCTTCATTCATTAGTGCTTCACGTGGATATTCCGGTTTTTCACAACCTGCAGAACCTTCTGAAACGCCACGAGTCACGCCAGCTTGTTTAGGCGCTGGTGCGGCCGCTGCTGGAGCAGGGGCTGCAACTGGACTTGGCGATGGTGCACTAGGTGCAGCCGGCGCAGCTGGAGCAGGAGTCGCAACTTTAGTTGGCTGAGCTACCGGAGTGGTTTTTTGTACCGGTGTCGCTACTTTCTCAACCTGTTTAGGCGGCTCAGGAACCTTGGCAACCTTTTCGACCATTTTGGGTGGCTCAGGTGGTTTTTCCTTCGGTTTTGGCTCCTCCGGTTTTGGCGGAGGAGGTGGTTTAATATCCTGAATAATTTGTAATTCCACAGGTTTTTCTGCTGGTTTTTGAATATTGTTTGCTAAACCTGACATCAGAATATAGGCAACAAGAAGATGCAGAAAAAGCACTGCGGCAATACCAATAAGGCGTTTGGCAGATTTATTTTCTATGTCTGTAAAAGTCATGCCCATAGTTACTCCTGAAACTGTAGACAAACAATTTTTTAAAATGACTGTTTGGCTAAGAATGAGTATTTGTTCTGCAAACTAACTTTTTGAGGGTTATATTTGCAGAACAACCATTTAGAACTTATATGTACCTCGTACAAAGTAAGTACGTCCTAAAGGATCTGCGTAACGTGGGTCATATCCCATTTGGAAGTTATCAATTACGTTAGAAGCAGGTGGATCTTCATCAAATATATTTTTAATGCCTGCTGTTAACTCTAGGTTTTTAAAGCCTTTGTAAGTCCCTGAAATATTGTAGGTTGTATAGTCACTTACTCTATGGTTCTGATCATTCGCGTTTTGATCTTGATAACCGCGTGAGAAGTTTTGTTGTAGATTTAAAGCCCAGTTCTCATAGTTCCAGTTCAGGTTTGCAGTATGTTTCCAGCGCAAAATAATCGATTGATAATCTAAGCCGCTATATGACCCTGCAACACCTTTCCAGTCACCATCTGGTTCTGCTTGATATTTGTAGTCAGTGATATATGTACCATCAATATTGAAACCAAATCGACCTGTGGCAGTCATTGGTGAAACCCAACTTAAGCCCACATCAAAACCAGATGTTTTAATACCACCTAAATTTTGTTGTGTAGTAATAATATAATTTAGTGAACCGTCAGCATTACGTACAAATTTGTCTCCATATTTCACAGGATCTGCAAATATAGCTGCTTCGGATAGTGTGGCAATTTGTTTATCTACTTCTATATTGAAGTAATCAAGAGTGAAGGCTAAATTTTTAACAGGTTCAAATACTAAACCTGCTGTAAAAGATTTAGATTCTTCTGGATTTAAACTCTTATTCCCACCGTTTTGACGTTTGAACTGCATATTACAGTCGCGTTCTTGTTTACCACCAGGTTGTACAACTCCTCCAGGACAAAGTGCTGGGTCGTCATATGTTGCACCAGTATTTGTGACAGAGTTCGGGCCATTAACCTCCCAAAGTGTAGGAGCTCTGAAACCTGTACTATAAGTGGTACGGAACATTAATTGTTTGATTGGCTCCCAACGAAGTGCAAATTTTGGATTGAACGTATCACCAAAGTCATTGTAGTCATCATATCGAGCAGCAATTTGAGCTTCTAAAGTTTTGTGCAGTGGAATATGAAATTCGGTAAATACCGATTTGATATTACGATCACCTTTATTTTCCGGTTCGTCTGGATCAGTACCCGTACTAGGAGCTAGTCGAGCAACATCCGCAACTACCTTTGAAGTCCAATCTTCATAACGATAGCTTGCTCCAACAGCGAACCCAACATCACCTGCTGGTAGTTTGAAAATAGGTCGACTTGCAGTGAAATCAACTGTGGTTGTGTCTAGGTTGGCTTTTAAATATTTGCCCTTAACACCGAGTTGATCCCATACACCAGCATCTTCAGCGTTCTGAGGTCCGAATGGATTTAAGGTGCCATTGTTTAAAGCTTCTTGAGTTTTGTCATAGTTTAAATATCCACTCAAGATTGCATCGGAGGCACTGCTATGTGCATAGGTCACCCCTGAATTGATATCCCAACCATGTGTTTCACCTTCAATACCCGCAAATATCCGGTGTGATTGATTAATACTATTACTTACACGATTACCAGCTTGTGAACGTAAATAAAGATCGATAGGACCCGATGCTCCAGCAAGAGCAGGGGTTATCCCATTTCCTGGGTAATATTTACTGTTAGGGTCTAGGCTTAAATCAAAAAATACGTCTGGTGCGACTGAAGTGGTGACCTCATTTCTTGCATATAAATATTCGGCAATTGCATTAAAATTATCGCTGAGTTTAAAAGTCGCACGGCCCATTACAGAAATGTCTTCTGTTTTTGGAACTATTCCAATAACCGCTTGGCTGTTATATCTACAAGTTTTGCCATCAGGACTGCTGACTAGAGGGTTATCACTACAACCTATAGATGCATAAGGATTGCCTAAACCTGGAACATTGGCAGGGAATGAACCACTACTGGTTTTATTTACACCTAATTCAGGTAATATGCCTCCGCGTCGACTGACTTTACGGTCTTGGGCCATGACATCATCACCTTTTCGGTAATCGACAACTCCAAAAACGTTGTAGCCATTTTCCTCTAAGTCACCAAAACCGCCGAAAATGCTATAGTCTTGTTGATCTCCACCTTTTTCTTCTGGTTTTTGATATCCAGCGGTTAGGTTAAGACCCGTAAACTGCTTTTTAGTAATGAAGTTGATAACCCCACCGATTGCATCTGTTCCATAAATGGAAGAAGCACCATCACGTAAAACTTCAATACGGTCTAACATGGCGAGTGGAATAATATTTAAGTTTGTCACCCCACTATCATATGCATTAGCAGCTAATCTACGACCATTCAGCAAAATAAGTGTCTTGTTAGCACCCAAAGCTCTCAGGTTTGCTGCTGACCCCACAGTTTTACTAGCGCCCACATTGCTAGCAGTTACGAAGTTTGATTGGTTTGCACTAATCTTGGCTAAGGCTTCTTCAGTTGATGTTACCCCTTGTTTTAAAATTTCATCAACTTTTACAACAGTAATTGGTGAAGCACTTTGAGCAGCAACGCCTTTGATTGAAGAACCTGTAACGGCAACTTTCACAACTTTTGCTGGTTTATCATCATTACTTGTTTGTTCGGTTTCTGCTGCTTGTGCCATGGTAAGACACATCATGCTTAAACTAAGGGTACTTAATTTAAGTATTGTCTTGCCGATCTTGGGGGTTACCTGAGATCGAACATTGTATTTTTTTTTCATCGTGGACGTGATCCCTTTTTGTTGTAGTTAGCGATATTGCTGGAATGTTTTTAAGCAAAGCAAGTGCCAACTATATATTTTTCTTTTTTTAGTTTATGCAAAATATTGATAAATATTGATTTTATTATGTTTGAGGGCAGTGTTTCTGTTTCTTTTGAAGTTAAATAAATTTTCCGTTTGGCAAATTTTTTTGTATTGGCTAAAAGTTTCAAATTTATTTGTATAAAAAATATACATTAATGGACACTTCACATACTTAATAAATAAAAATGTATCGTTTTAGAACTTTATTATATGTAATGTTATACTATTTGTTGTAAGATTTTTTTATATAATTTTATTTAAATATCAGTATATTAAGTTGATATTTTTAACTAAGTATAAATGGATTAATATGATGCATAATGAATCATCAATGTATTTTTTTTGTGCATTTAAGGTGTTAAATGATTAACATATACAAATATAATATTTGGCAAAAAGTAACTTTTATTTATATAGTTCAAACGGATTTAAGTACCTAATAAAAATATGAATTTCTAATATTCTTAAATTTTTTATTATGAATACTCATAGATGGCATGAAATTCGCTTTATATTCAGTAGTTACAAAACACTGGGTACTTGAATTTATTTTTCCATTTGATCAAATAAAAAGATGATAAAGGAAAGTGAATTCCAAATCCCAAATAGGCCTATCTGCTGAAAAAAGAACTTTTCTTATGCGGATTTAGATGTTACTCAAAAGGTTAATATCTTTTAAAAAAATTAGTTATGTGGATATGAACTTGAAATTAAAATTTTTTAAGCTCGCCATTTTAAGTTTGGCTATTACATCAATTCCATGTGCTTATGCAATTACGCCAGCACAACCAAACAAGATTTTGCATGTTGCCTATGAAGCACCTGATGACGGTTTTGACATGGTTAAAACCACCAATTTCTATAGTGCAAGTATTGCAGAAGCTATTTTTGAACCACTACTCAAATACGATTATTTAGCACGTCCACTACAACTGGTTCCTTATACGGCTGAAAGCATGCCGAAGGTTGAGCAAGACGGTAAAGTTTATATATTTAAAATTAAGCCAGGTATTTATTTTACGGATGATCCTGCCTTTAAAGGCAAACGCCGTGAATTGGTGGCCGAAGATTATGTTTATTCAATTAAACGTATTTTAGACCCTAAAAATAGAGCACCTTCCGTTTCTTTTTTGGATGGAAAATTAGTGGGTGCCGATGCAGTTGTAGCTCAAGCAAAGAAAACTGGAAAGTTTGATTATGCTACGCCAATTGCAGGACTTAAAGCGACTGACCGATATACCCTACAGTTTACCTTAACTCGCCAAGACTATAATTTTCCTTATATTCTTGCCTATATTGCTTTTGGTAGCGTTGCTAAAGAGGTTGTTGATTATTACGGTGATCGTATCGGTATGCATCCAGTAGGTACCGGACCGTACATGTTAAGTAAATATGTTCCAAGAAGTAAGGTCGAGTTGGTTGCCAATCCTGATTATCGTGGTTTTGTCTGGAATTTTAAGTCAACAGGAACACCGTGGGATAACCAACTTGTTAAAGAAATGTCTGGAAAGAAAATGCCGCAAGTTGGCAAGGTGGTGGTCAGTATCATTGAAGAACAACAATCAAGATGGTTAGCTTTTCAATCGGGTCAATTAGATTTTGACAAACTTACAGCAGATGCCGTTCCTCAAGCGTTAGATGGAAATCAACTTAAAGCTTCTTTTCAAAAAAGAGGCATTAAACATTTTCCATATAAAGAACCTGAAATGACCTATACCATGATGAATATGCGTGATCCGGTTATTGGTGGTTTTAGTCCAGAAAAAATTGCGCTTCGTCGAGCAATTACTTTGGCCTATGACCAAAAAGAAAGCATAAAACAGGCATATAAAGGTCAGGCAGTGAGAGCAGAAATGTTTATACCTGAAGGTGTAAACGGATATAACCCGAAGTATAAAAGTAGCGTAGGATATAATCCGCGGCTAGCAAATAAACTGCTTGATTATTATGGTTATAAAAAAGGGGCTGATGGCTATCGGACCTTACCAAATGGCAAACCTTTAGTTTTAAAAATTAATAATGAAAATAGCTCAGCATCAGTTATTCATTCTGAACTCTGGAAAAAAAATCTAGACGCGATTGGCATTCGTGCTGACTTTAAAGTAAGTAATTTTGCAGATAACTTAAAAGCCGCAACTCAATGTAAATATATGATGTGGAGCGGGGCATGGATTGCTGACTATCCCGAAGGAGATAATTTTGCACAATTACTATATGGACCAAATGCTGGGCAAGGAAACCATGCTTGTTATCAGTCTAAAACATATGACGCTCTTTATACTCAGGCCATTCATTTACCACCTCTACAACGTCTACCATATTATGAAAAGCTTAATCGCCAGATTGAAGCTGACAATCCTTGGATTATTCATGTCACTCGAATTCGCAATTGGTTGATACGACCACAAGTTCAGGGTTTTAAACCCCACCCGATGATGAATACAAACTGGCAATATCTTGATATTACCCCCGTTAAAAAATAATTTTAGATAAAGATCATCATGACTGAAAATTTAAAACAAAAGCTCAAGCACTGTAGTGTAGGTCTATTATTCGCCAGTATGGCATTAACGGGTACCATGACTATTTTTGCAAAAAGCCCAGCCGATCCGAATAAAGTTTTACATTATACGTTCCCAACAGCTGAAACAGGTTTCGACCCAGCGTATATCCATGACTTATATTCGGCACATGTAACCACTTCAATATTTGAAACTTTATATACCTATGACTATTTAGCAAGGCCAGCAAAGCTTATTCCCCAAATCGCAACCGCTATGCCAGAAGTGAGTGCAGATGGTCTGACTTATACTATTCACATTAAAAAAGGTATTTATTTTACACCGGACCCTGTTTTTAAAGGTAAACCTAGAGAGTTAACGGCTTACGATTATGCGTACTCTTTTAAGCGTTTATTGGACCCAAATTTACGTTCGCCAAATAGCTGGTTGTTGGAGAACAAAATTGAAGGTATGGATGCTTTAGTACAATCAGCCAGTAAAACAGGAAAGTTTAACTATGATCAAAGTGTGAGTGGTTTACAAACACCTGATAAGTACACCTTGGTTATTCGGTTAGTGAAGCCTGATTATAACTTTCCTTTATTACTGGCACATGACCCTACAGGGGCTGTAGCGCGTGAAGTTATCGAAAAATATAAAGATAAATCTGGCTTTGTTATGGGGCATCCAGTAGGGACAGGACCTTATATGCTCAGTAAGTGGGTGCCTGCTTCGCGTATTGTTTTAAAAGCGAATCCTGATTATCGCGGTTTTACTTGGAACTTTGTAGCCAGTAGCCCTGAGGACCAAGCAATTGTAAAACGCCTCAAAGGTAAACAAATGCCTCAAATCGGCACAATTGATATTCAGGTGATGGAGGAAAACCAGTCAAGGTGGCTGGCATTCCAACGTGGTGAAGTTGATATCATTCAACTTGAAGGGCAATTAGTCTCGAAAGCCATTAAAGACGGCAAGTTAAGACCTGAACTTGCAAAAGATGGTGTGCATTTATCTCGTATTGTTGATCCGGAAATTAGTTACAACTATTGGAACCTTAAAAATCCTGTTGTTGGAGGGATGAGTAAAGAAAAAATTGCTTTACGCCGTGCAATTGCAATGTCTCGTTCAATAGATCAAGAAATTAAATTAGTACGTAATAGTGATGCTGAGCGTCTACATTTTCCAGTACCGCCAGGTGTAGTGGGGGCTGACCCGCAATATAGAAGCAGTACCCCATATTCGGTAAAAGCAGCAAATCTATTATTAGATAAATATAACTACAAAAAAGATGCTTCAGGATGGCGTACACAGCCAAATGGCAAGCCTCTAGTCATTGAATATATGGCGCGTAATGACAGTATTGGTCAGCAAAGCGCTGAGCTTTGGAAAAAGAACTTTGACAGTTTGAATATCCGTATGGTGTACAAGCCTATGCTCTTTTCAGACCTCATTCGGGCACAAAAACAGTGTGACGGAATGTTTGGTTCCTCTGCATGGATTGCCGATTATCCAGATGGCGATAATTTTATGCAGAATTTTTATGGCCCCAACACTCATATGACCAACTGGTCTTGCGGTTCAATACCAGAGTTTGATCAATTATACCGTCAGTCTCAACAGATTAAGCCAGGCCCAGAACGCGACGTGATTTATCGAAAAATGACACGTTTGTTAGAAGTGTATATGCCAGTGCAAGTGTTGTATGCACGTTATAGAAATATGTTGGCTCAGCCAAGAATCATTGGATATAAGAAGCATCCGATTTTACATGCTGAATGGATGTACTTCGATATCGATACAAATACGAAATCTAATCATTAAATGAAAAAAATTGGAGATACGATGAAAAATAACACACTGAAAATGACTAGTTTATGTATGTTGACGATAGGTATAAGTCAGTTTGCATCGGCAGAGACGACACGTGCGACGTTACCATTACTTAAAGCAGAGCAACTTCCCACATGGTGCGATTCTAATTTAAAAAAAATCCAGCAAGAGATTTCAAGTTTTGAAAAAATACCTGCTAAAACCGATGCTGCCGCCGCTCCGATATTAGCAAAGTGGGATAAAATTTTTGCTCATCTTGAAGATTTTTCAGGACCCATAGGTCTATATAGTAATGTAGACCCAGATGCGAAATTACGTAAGGCAGCCGAAGACTGCGAAATTAAAATTAATCAGTTTCATACTGATATATTCCAAAATTCAAAACTATATAGCGTAATTAAAAATACAAAAGCGACTGATCCGATAGATAAAAAATACCGTCAGGATATTCTCGATCAGTTTGAAGACACGGGGGTTCAATTAGAACCAGCAAAACGTGCAAGAATGAAAGCTATTCTGGATGAGTTGACTAAACTCGAACAAGAATATAACCGCAATATTCGTGATAACCCTGAAAAACTTGAATTTACTCCTGAAGAAATGAAAGGGCTGCCAGAAAGTTATATTTCAGGGTTAAAGAAAAATGCTAAAGGTAACTATCTTTTAGGTTTTGAGTATCCGGAATATCGTCCATTTATGGAACTGGCAGATAATGATGATGCCAGAAAAAGATACCAGATTGCCTTTACACGACGTGGTACTGAACAAAACTTAAAACTACTCAAACAGGCAGTAGATTTACGTTATGAGCTTGCGCAGTTATTTGGAAAAGCAAGTTATGCAGATTGGGTGTTAAAAGACCGTATGGCAAAAACGCCTGAAGCTGTAAATCAGTTTTTGGCAGAAGTACAGAAAACAGTCGCACCACTTGAGCGCAAAGAAGTAGAAGAGCTCCGAGCATTTAAAGCACAAACTTTAAAAACACCATTAGATAAAACCGAGATAACGCGTTGGAGTGAAGCTTACTGGAGTGAAAAACTTCGTAAGAGCAAATATCAAATTGATCAGGAAAAGCTTCGTGATTATTTCCCGACTTTAGCGGCACAAAAATGGTTATTTGCTATTTCATCTGACCTTTATGGTATTGATTTTAAACCTGTCAAAGTGAAAGCATGGCAGAGCGAAGTTGAATATTACGATGTAGTCGATAAAAAGACAGGAAAACTTTTAGGCGGTTTATATATGGATAAATTCCCTCGAGAAGGGAAATATGGTCATGCCGCCGTTTGGGGAGTATATGGTGGTAGCACTTTAACCAACCGATTGCCAGTTTCAGCACTAGTTACGAACTTTAACCGTAAAGGTTTAAATAGTGACGAGCTCGAAACTTTTGTTCATGAATTTGGTCATGCTTTACATGGCATTTTATCTAATACCCGCTATGCCAGCCAGTCTGGAACATCTGTAGAGCGTGATTTTGTAGAAGCGCCATCTCAAATGTATGAAGAGTGGGCACGTCGTAAAGAAACCTTATCTAAAGTAGCTGACTATTGTGATCCAGCATGTCCACGGGTCGATGATGAATTAATTGCACGTTTAAAAGCAGTACATAACTATGGGCGCGGTTTACGTTATGCACGTCAGACGCTTTATGCACAGTACGATATGGCGCTTCATACCGCCGACGCTTTAAAAGTAAAACCTTTAGAAACTTGGCAAAAAATGGAAGCAGCTACAGCCTTAGGATATGTGCCAACAACAGAGTTTCCTGGTCAGTTTGGACACTTGATGGGTGGCTATCAAGCAGGCTACTACGGTTATATGTGGTCTGAGGTTTTAGCTTTAGACATGCTTTCTGCTTATGGTGACAACCTAAATAACCCACAAGTAGGACAACGTTACCGTCAAACGATTTTATCCCAAGGTAGTCAAAAACCGGCAGCTGAATTGGTTAAAGATTTCCTTGGTCGTGATCCTGACAATAAAGCATTCTTTAATGAAATTACCGGACAACGGGTTAAATAAGGAATTATCACTATGCTGGCATATGTTATTCGGCGTTTATGGCAGATGATTCCAACCATGTTGGGAGTAGTACTGTTTATCTTTATTCTTTTTAACTGGGTGGGTGGAGATCCAGCCTATATTCTGGCAGGTAAGATGTCTAATCCCGAGCAGATTGAGAACATTCGTAAACAACTAGGTGTCGATCAGCCTTATTACGTTCAGCTCTGGATTTTTATTAAGCAGATTCTCACTTTTGACTATGGCGCAAGTTGGAGTACGGGGGAACCTGTTTCACAAATTATTTTAACTCGCTTGGGGCCTTCGCTAACGCTGTTAATTCCACTTACTATTTTACAAACCGTTATTTCAATTGGCTTAGCTTTGGCTGTATCGGCAGTACGTGGCACTTTAACAGATCGTATGGTCATGATGTTATGTACCATCGGTATGTCGATCAGTATCTTGGTTTACATTATTGTTTTTCAATATGTTCTGGCTTATCAGTTAAGTTGGTTTCCAGTGCAGGGCTGGAGCGATAACTTTACCGATAATTTATTTAAGTTCGCCTTGCTTCCAATTTTAATTATGTTGGTGGTGAGTATTGCACCTACTTTAAGGTTATACCGTAGTTTTGTGCTGGATGAGATTAACCAAGATTACGTTAGAACGGCACGTGCTAAAGGTGTAGGTGAAAGCCGAATTTTAGGTGTACATGTTTTACGTAATGCCTCAATTCCTATTATTACCGATGTGATGGCGACTTTGCCTGCGTTGCTCATAGGTGCATTTTTAATTGAACGTTTTTTTGGTATTCCCGGTATTGGTCGAGAAGTAATTATCGCGGTTGAGCGAAGTGATTTTCCTGTGATTAAAGCAATTACAGTGTATATCGCAGCTGCAACCATGATTTTTAACTTGATTGCCGATTTAGTCTACAAAGTGGTTGATCCACGTGTACAGTTGAAGTAGGTGGGTTATGCTAAGTGTTCTATCAAAAAGAAAATTACAAACCCAGACAGCACCTGCTTCAGCGGGTTTATGGCGCCTTGCAATGCGTCGTCTTCGGGCTGATAAAATTGCAATAGCATCGCTCATTGTTGTGCTGTTCTATTTGGTCGTATTGCTATTATCATTTACGGGAGTGATTGCATCGGACTGGAACAAAGAAGTTGCTGTCAGTTATGCGCCCCCTACATTTATAGGTGCAGATAAGACAACTGAAGCTTTGAAAAGTACAGCCGCTGTAGATGAGGAATTACCAGAAAATCCAGTCGATCCCTTAAAAGATGTCATTCACCAACTCAAGGCTGAAATTAAACAAGAAAAGAGCTCTGGAAGTGCAATTGATTATTATGGTGTGGTTGATCCGCTGGCTGATGATATGAAAGCAATTGATCAGCAACTCGGTGGACATTTACTCGATCAGCAAAGTGAACTTAAAAGCACACTTATATTTGGAGCTGACAAATGGGGACAAGATGTTCTTAAAAAGACCATTAAAGGTGCTGAAACCTCAATTATTGTAGGGCTAGTTTCAGCATTGCTCGCAGTGACCTTAGGCACATTATTAGGTGCAATTTCAGGCTACTTTGGTGGTTGGGTAGATGACATCCTTAACTGGTTTTATAACATTTTTACTTCCATTCCATATTTATTATTAGTTCTTGCGATAGCTGCCGTACTGCAACAAAAGGGTATTTTATCTATTGTTCTGATTTTAGGTTTAACGGGCTGGACAGGTGTTTACCGTTTAATTCGTGCTGAGTATATGAAACATACCGCACGTGAATATGTTCTGGCTGCCAAGGCAATTGGTGTTGGGCATTTCCGCCGTATGTTCATTCATATTTTTCCTAATGTCAGCCATATTGCTTTGGTTCAAATGTCGATTTTGGTGGTTTCTTTTATTAAATCGGAAGTTATTTTGAGTTTCTTGGGTTTTGGTGTGCCAGTAGGCGTAGTGTCTTGGGGCAGTATGTTAAATGAAGCACAAAGTGAACTTCTTTTAGGAAAATGGTGGCAGCTTGTCGCAGCCTCTGTCGCAATGGCTGTTTTGGTTACGGCATTTTCAATGTTTACTGATGCACTGCGTGATGCATTAGATCCAAAACTAAAATAAGAGGAAAACCTAATGTCAGAACAACAAAAAAGTGTCCCTTTACTCCACATTGAAAACTTACGTGTAAGCTTTAAAGGTGAAGATAAGCAGTATATCGAAACTGTTAAAGGAATCTCCTTTGATATTCCAGCAAATACCACTGTCGCTTTAGTTGGTGAGTCGGGTAGTGGCAAGTCAGTTACTTCTTTGGCAACCATGGGTTTACTACCTATAGGCCAAAGTAAAATTGATGAAAAAAGTAAGATTGTTTTTGAGGGTCAAGACTTACTCAGCTTATCCCGTAAGGATATGCGAAAAATCTGTGGTAAAGACATTGCCATGATTTTTCAGGAACCGATGTCATCATTAAATCCGGTTTTTACAGTTGGCAATCAAATTGCAGAAGTATTGTGCATACATATGGGCATGAGCCGTAAACAAGCCCGTCAACGTGTTTTAGAGTTACTCAAAGAGGTTGGGATACCTTCACCAGAAACGAAAATTGATGCTTATCCCAACCAGCTTTCTGGTGGTCAGCAGCAACGTGTCATGATTGCAATGGCGATTGCTTGTGAACCTAAGCTACTGATAGCTGATGAACCGACTACAGCGCTTGATGTCACCATTCAAAAACAAATTATTGATCTGCTTGAATCGTTGCGCCAGCGCCGTCAAATGTCGATGCTTTTTATTACGCATGATTTGGCTTTGGTGGGTGAAATTGCAGATCAAGTCATTGTAATGCGTCATGGTGAAATTAGAGAGCAAGGTCTTGCAGAACAAGTTCTAGAACAGCCTAAAGATGTATATACCCGTGCTTTACTTTACTGTCGTCCTCAAATGTCACAGCGACCTTATCGTTTGCCTGTGACCAGCGACTTTATGCGTCAAGAAGACAATGTATTAGTCGAACAAAGCTTTGATGTTTCAGAAATTCCACAACGTAAACGCGGTTTAAATGGCGATGAGCAAATTATTTTAGAAGTAAAAGATCTGAAAAAAAGCTTTTATAGCCGTAAAGGATTATTTGGCAAAGAAGAGTTTCAGGCAGTAAAAGGCGTTTCTTTTAAACTCGCTAAAGGGAAAACGCTTGGTTTAGTGGGAGAGTCAGGCTCAGGCAAAACCACTGTGGGCTTGTTGCTTATGCGTTTACACGAAGCAACAGGTGGGGAAGCCTTAATTGAAGGTAAAGATATTCTTTCATTAACTGAAAAAGAGTTTGCCAAATATCAAAGAAAGATTCAGATTATCTTTCAGAATCCATATGCTTCGCTAAATCCACGCTTTACGATTGGGCAGATTTTATTAGAACCTATGCAAATTCATGGCATTGGTAAAGATGATGCTGAGCGTAAACAAATCGCACTTGGGTTACTTGAACGAGTCAATTTACCTGAACAAGCTTATTATCGATACCCACATGAGTTCTCGGGTGGGCAACGCCAACGTATTGCGATTGCACGTTGTTTAACGCTAAAGCCTGAAATTTTGATATGTGATGAATCCGTTTCTGCACTCGATGTTTCAGTTCAGGCACAAGTACTTAACTTATTACAGGACTTACAAGATGAGTTTGGACTCAGTTATATCTTTATTTCACATGATTTATCGGTTGTGAAATATATCTCTGATCAGGTCATGGTCATGAATCATGGTGAGGTTGTTGAAATCGCTAACTCAGACGAGCTCTATGCACACCCTCAACATGACTACACTAAACGACTATTGCAGGCGATTCCACAAGGTATTCAACACGTTTCATAAGCGTAAAGTTACGTCGTTCAAGGCACTTTCGAGTGCCTTTTTATTTGGTTTATAGAATAAATACTT
Organism: Acinetobacter nosocomialis; assembly: GCA_025736915.1. Taxonomy (GTDB): domain Bacteria; phylum Pseudomonadota; class Gammaproteobacteria; order Pseudomonadales; family Moraxellaceae; genus Acinetobacter; species Acinetobacter nosocomialis_A. Next base: position 3,745,831 of record CP107049.1, read on the forward strand.
ATAAAATAAGAGAAGTAAAATTACAGTATTTTATTCTTGCTATGTGTGCCAACTTTAAACCTTTAACTCTTGCCCAATTGCAGCAACTTCAGTTGCCTGTGGTCGGCTTTAGCTATGCCGATGAGGTTTATCCTGCTGGAACAATGCCGTTATTATTTAAATCACCGCAAGGTCTTGAATGGCGTGAAGTCATGTTTGGATTAGTTCCCAAATGGGCGGAAGATACAAACATAGCAAAACATACTTATAATGCTCGTCACGAAACAATTTTCCAAAAACCGAGTTTTCAAGAAGCTGCTCTTAAATGTAAGTTCGGTGTAATCCCCGTGACTGAGTTTTATGAAAGTAAATATATAAATGATAAACCTGAGCGATGGGCTGTACGCCGTAAAGATGGGCAGGCATTTTTCATTGCAGCAATTTATGAAATTTGCAAAATGAATGAAACGATTGTCCGATCTGCAAGTATGTTAACCATGGACGCGATTGATCATCCGATGATGAAAGACTTCCACGAACCGGGCGATGTCAAAAGATCAGTCATTGTGATTCCGCATGACCGTTTAGATGAATGGTTAAGTTTAGAAAAACCAGATATTTCAAGCTTTATTGAGGGTTTCCCTGTTGAGGAGTTTGAATGTTTACATGTTCCCAAAGAGAAAATTATAAAACCTACGCCTCAATTAAGTATGTTTGAATAGCAATAGTAGAGCAAGGTTATTGGCTTAATTGTTAAGTCAATAACCCTTTATATTTAATCAATATTTTTACTTAAAGTTTGTACCTGATTATCTTGTGCTAGATAAGCCAATTCAATGGGTGAAATTACAAAAGTTGAGTTATCTGAAGTTTGTTTAAAAACAAACCCATATTCAAATGATTGCGTATTTTTACTCGGTAACCAAAATAAGTAAGGGCAACCCGTATAGCTACCGTCCCAACCCATTTCTTTAGCCAAAGTCAAAGCCGTATCTGATTTAGCAATAATTTCTTTAAGCGATTCTTTGTCTCTTTGGGAAACATCGCCGTCATCATCTGCAAATGTTTGTAAAAACTCATTTAATGGGGTTAAGTCTTCCCAGTTATTTTCAATTGTTGAGAAGTGATATCCATATAGCATCATTATTTAGTCTTCCATTTTGTTATTGTGTTAATGAACATAGCAAGAAAAGTGTGAAAAGAAAATGGTTGGTTTCACATTAAGTTGTTTATTTTTCATAAGTTATAGCATGTTTTTTATACAAAATTTAACGTTAGTTTCTCTTGAATTATAAGCATCTTGCCCAGTTAAAATATAAAGACTGAGCTTTTGAAGAAATAACCGTGTTCTTAATTAAAGATAAAGCATTTTTATAAGGATACTAGACTGTTGGTGAATACTGAATTTGTCATAATTCACTTATAATGAAAAGGAAAGTAAATAGAGCTTATTTATGTTTATAACAACAACTCGTCCCAACGATGCCTTAATTGAACAGCTGCTACCAATTTTGGAAGAGGCTAGTCAGATCTTATTACAAGAATATCAAAACTATTCAGCAGGATATGAGTTTAATATTCAAGAAAAACATGATGATTCACCTGTAACTCAAGCAGATTTAAAGGTAAATCAATTTTTATTAAAGCATCTTGCAGAAATCACACCGGATTTACCGGTTTTATCGGAAGAAAGTGACTATAGCGCTCGCCATGACTGGTCTTCTTGCTGGATGCTTGATCCGCTTGATGGTACTAAAGAGTTTATACATGAACGGGATGAGTTCACGATAAACTTGAGCTTGATTGAGGGACGCGAAACAGTATTTTCTGTGATCGTTGTGCCTTGTGAACAGGTTGTTTATTTAGGTTATTTAAAAGATTTGCCTTTTAAATATAGCTTTAGCCAAAAACAATGGTACCAATACCAAAAAGAGTCTTATTCAACACAAGCACCTGTACAAATTGGTTTAAGTCATAGTAGTAAAAATCCGAAATATCATAAATTTATTGAACCTATTGAAAAAAACCGTACCGTAATTCGACGTGAAGCGGGCAGCGCTTATAAGTTTTGTATGATGTTAGAGGGTGAGATTGATATTTACCCTAGATTTCATCCTACATCTGAATGGGATACCAGTTCAGGTCAGGGATTATTAGAAAGTATTGGTGGAGGTTTACTCACCTTAAAAGGTAAACCCTTTGAATATAATCAGCGTGATACTGTATTAAACGGAGGCTTTATCGCATTTCGTGATCAGGAAAGCAAAAAAATAGCATTTGAAGCTTTAGCTCAATCGGGTGTTTTGGATTGAGAGTTATTGTAGACATGCTATAGTGGCAAAATATTGAGAAAAGATGACACGATCAAAATGGCACTCGATTTATTGCCTAAAAGCATGTTTGAAGCAATTGATTTATTGCCTGATGCTTCAACCCCTGTAACCCTTTTTACACGTCACTCTTTAAGAGAGCTGGTTGATGGGCAAGGCTTGGCGGGATACGACCTTCAACTTACTCCTCAAGGCCGTGAGCTTGCACAAGCATGGGGTAGCTACTTAATTAAAAATACGGATCGTGTGATTCAACACTGTATTTCTAGTCCAATTCAACGTTGTGTAGATACTGCTGCGCTTATGATTGAGGGTGCAGACGGTGTAAGTCCTGAGCCTAATACGCATACGATTGAAATTGTTGAGCAAGGCTTATTGGTAGAACCGGGAAGTTTTGTACTCGATATTCAACAGGCTGCTCCTTATTTTCGTAAACAAGGAGCACTCGGGTTTATTAATAGTTTTGTGAATAATGCTTTGCCAGGCATGAAACATCCAATTACTGGTGTTTTAGATGTGTTAGAACTGATTTATCGAACTCATCCTAAAACAAAAAATGGGCTAAGTTTAGCTGTAAGTCATGACACGATTATTGCAGCCATAGTTGCCGTAATTTCAGGTAATAATCAAATACAAAAGGCAGATTGGCCAGAAATGATGGAAGGTCTATTTGTATGGTTTGAAGGGGATGAATTTCCAAATTGTAAATTGAAATGGATTTGGAGAGGCGAAGCTTACGAGTTAGATGTATCTAAATTTCATAAAGTAGAGTAATTATAAAATTATAGGCAATAAAAAAAGCCCTGTTGGGCTTTTTTTACATACTTCAAATTAGTTAGCTAACGCTTTAACTTGAGCATTTAAACGGCTCTTATGACGAGCAGCTTTATTTTTGTGGATGATGCCTTTATCAGCCATGCGGTCGATTACAGGAACAGCTTTTTTATAAGCTTCTGTAGCAACTGCATAATCACCACCAGCGATTGCACTTAAAGTACGCTTGATGTAAGTACGAACCATAGAACGCAAGCTTGCGTTGTGTTTACGCGCTGTTACGTTTTGGCGCGCACGTTTTTTAGCTTGAGCAGAGTTTGCCACTCTTGCACTCCTTGAAAATAAGTTGGTCTGGGCGGGCTGTGGTCAATCCAGTAAACTGGTGTAACCATCACCAGCCCGTAAACAAGTGCCATATTGTGATGAATCAATACCGTGAAGTCAAGCCTTGCGAGCATTTTAAGCCGTTTTAGGGGCTGCTAAAACCGTAAGAAAAGGTTAAATTTGATACAAACTTAAAGAGGGTTGAATAAAAAATGACTATAAGCACGAAAAAAGCAATTGTAGTAGGTGCTACAGGACTCGTTGGATTAGCTCTAGTTGAAGAGCTTGAACAAACACCAGAATTTGAAGCAATTACGATTGTTGTTAGAAAAGAATCACAACTACTTAATACATATAAAAAAGTTACTCAGTTGGTGATTGAGGATTTTTTATTGCTCAATGATGAAGATGTAAATGATCATACTCACGCATTTAGCTGCTTAGGTACAACTTTAAAAATAGCAGGTTCAAAACAAGGTTTCTATGCAGTGGACTACGAGATAAATGCCCACTTTGCAGACTTAGTTCAAGATAAACATATTCATTTTTTAATTGTGAGTGCACTTGGAGCAAATGCAAATTCACCAATTTTCTACAATAAGGTCAAAGGGCAATTAGAAGACTATATTGAGAGTTTAGGCATCGAAAAATTATCTATTTTCAGACCATCTTTATTGATTGGTAAGCGTAGCGATGTGCGTTTTATGGAAGATTTGGGGCAAAGTCTTTTTAAATTTATTGAAAATAAATGGAATAAACCATTCAAATATAAACCTGTTACAGCTGAGCAATTGGCTCATACGATGGTCGTAGCGGCGCTAACGCAAATTGAAGCATTTAAACGATATGATAATCTCAGCATACAACAAACTCGATAAGGGAGAATAAAAGTGTCTACAGTACCATTTGTGACATGTGATTTATTGGATGATAACCCAGAAAAAGATTTACAAGTGGTCATACCATCAATGGATGGTAAGTTCTTTAGAAGTTATGGTGCGCGTCAAACCTTTGGTGGACAGGTTGTAACTGTAAAGTGCTTTGAAGATAACTCACGTGTAAAAGAGTTATTAGCAACAGATGGTACAGGGAAGGTGTTGGTTGTGGATGGTGGTGCTTCAATGCGCTGCGCACTGATGGGAGATATGATTGCTGAATCGGCTGTTAAAAATAACTGGAATGGTGTGGTTATTTATGGCTGTGTACGCGATGTTGATGCACTTGTAACTCTAGATTTAGGTGTACATGCATTGGCTGCAATTCCGCAAAAAAGTAATCGTAAGGGCATTGGTGAAGTTGATATTCCTTTGTATTTTGGTGGAGTCACAATTCAATCTGGTGATTTTATTTATGCAGATAACAATGGAATTGTGATTGCTAAGGAAAAATTAGTTTAGCTCCACAATATAAAGGAACGTGTAATGGTGAATCATCAAATTAAGGTGCTGCAAGCAGTAGCATCTGCAATTGCTCAAGGTGGTAGAGGGGTTACAGGTACAGCATTTCCTAATCAGCCTGTTAAAGCTCTAAAACTTTATGAATTTGAAGGTTCGCCATTTTGTCGACGTGTTCGTGAAGTGATTACACTATTAAATTTAGATGTTGAAATTTATCCATGTCCCAAAGGTGGAACGAAATACCGTTCTATTGTTAAAGAAACGGGTGGCAAGTTACAGTTTCCTTTTTTAATTGATGAAAATACAGGTGATAAATTATACGAATCGCAAGATATTATTCATCACTTATTTAAACACTATGGTAAGACAGGACAAACGCCTCAGAAATTTTCAAATTATCCAAAAATGCCATATCTGGCATTTGCTGGAACGTTGTTGAATGGTGCTAGTGGAGTCTGGATTAATAAAAAAATAGTAAATAGAGCTGCGCCTGAGCAAAAACTTGAACTATGGAGCTTTGAAGCAAGCCCATATTCGAGAGTAGTAAGAAATGTACTATGCGAACTTGAAATTCCTTATATTTTGCACAATGTGGCAAAAGAACGATGGCAAGATATGGGACCTGCTATTCTTCGCTTAAAACCGGGTAAATATATACCCTTAAAAGATGGAAAAAGAGAAAAGTTGTTGCCGATTATGCAAGGTAAAATGCAAGTACCTTATCTAGTCGACCCAAATACGGGAGTGAAAATGTTTGAATCTGCTCAAATTGTAAAATACTTAAAAAAGCAATATGGCAGCTAAGATAAGTTAGAAAAGTTAAAAGAGATTGAGTAAATTCAGTCTCTTTTTAAGTTATGAGAACAATAAGAAATCGTACGATAAAAACATGAATATGCTAAATTACTACCGTAAATTACCAAAATAAGGCCTGTTTTATGGAATGTATGAGAATTCAGCCTGTAACGAGTCATCCTGGAGAAAATGCATTATTTATTGTATTGGGATTAGCTCAAGGTGATTCTGTTGTAGAAAAAGTAAAAGATTTTGCTGCTAATTTTTCAGCGTTAACTCGAAGTTTGTCTAATCGTTATCCAGAAAGTAAATTTAATGCCACATTCGGTTTTAGCTCAAATGCATGGGATGTTTTATTTCCAGAGCAAGCAAAGCCTCAAGAATTAGAAACATTTCAAGAAATAAAAGGTCCAAAGTACACAGCTGTTTCAACACCTGGTGATTTATTCTTTCATATTCGTGCTGATCGACAAGCTCTCTGCTATGAATTGGGGAGCATAATCAATGAACAGTTGGGTAAAGTGACTTATCCAATTGATGAAGTACACGGCTTTCGTTATTTTGATGGTCGAGCGATTATTGGCTTTGTTGATGGAACAGAAAACCCTGAACCTGTAATTGCTGCACAATGGGCGCTAGTGGGTAGTGAAGATCCCGAATTTATTGGGGGAAGTTACGCATTTATTCAAAAATATACCCATGACATGGAAAAATGGCGTGCTTTAAGCGATGAAGAGCAAGAAAAAGTGATAGGTCGCAAAAAGTTTAATGATATTGAACTTGGTGATGATGAAAAGCCTTTAACAGCCCATAATGTCGTAAGTAAAGCGCATGATGCTGAAGGCAATGAGCTAAAAATTATGCGTGCCAATATGCCTTTCTCGAACCCATCAAAAAATGAATATGGTACTTTTTTTATTGGTTATTCCCGTAAATTTAGTACAACACGTCAAATGCTTGAAAATATGTTCCTAGGAAATGAGCAAGGCCATCTTGACCGTTTACTTGACTTTAGTACTGCCCAAACAGGTACTTTATTTTTCGTACCGACTGTAGATTTTCTCGATGATTTGGGTGACGAATAGTCTATAAAAAATAATTAGATATAAGTGGTGGAGGCGAGTAGGTTGCCTTCATTATTTATATTGAAACTAATACGATGTGATGAAATGTTCAAAAAGTTAGGCCAGCTTTTTCAGGGCTCGAAAGAGTCACCAGAGCAGCTATATTTACAAGAGAATCAACTTAGTTTTGATTCTGAGCGTGGACCCGTAATTAAAAATGTTGTGATTAATGAAAAATGGTCAGAGCATATTGAGTATTTTTCAAATCGAAAATTACAGAACTTTGATGATTTACGTAAGTTATTTCAAATTACGCCACAAATTAATGAAAAAATTGACTTAGAGATTGCAAATCAGCGCTATGTCGAAAGGTTAGGTAATACTCAAGAAAAGTTACTTGAACTTAAAGCAATCATACAAATATTGAACCAATATTATGTGATGTTTTTACGTGATAAATAAGTTCAAATATTTGTTTAAGAACTATAAAAAAGTATTGTAAAGTAGTAGCTTGATTTCAGAAAAATAACTCAATTCAATAAAAACATCATGCTACTATTAACCTCATATCTTTTTAGCTCATAAAAGCCATATACATGTTTCAACAAGAAATCTCTCAATTGAATTTGCAACAGCTCAAGGCCGGTGAAAAGCGTTGGGTGGGGTCATTATTAGGTTCATCAGCCGCTTTATTGCTTAAAGAAATTGCGACTCAGCATTCTTCTTTATTAGTTTTAGTCGCTCGAAATAACCAACATGTTGCACAATTAGAAAGTGAACTTGAGTTTTATGGAATAAAACCGACAATTTTCCCCGATTGGGAAATCTTGCCTTATGATCGGTTATCTCCGCATCAGGATATTGTCTCAGAGCGTCTTGCAATTTTATCGAATATGCCGCAACAAGGCGTATTACTCATTTCAGCAAGTACTTTGGCTCAACGAGTTGCACCTTATTCATGGGTTCTAGGTAAGCACTTTGATATAAGAGTGGGACAAAAATTTGATTTAGAACAGCAAAAGTTAAGACTGGTTCAGGCTGGCTACCACTTGGTAGATACAGTATATGATCATGGAGAATTTGCGGTACGCGGTAGTATTATGGATATTTTTGCATCTGGGCAAGAAGCTCCTATCCGCATAGACCTATTTGATGATGAAATTGATTCTTTAAAATTCTTTGACCCTGAAACCCAAAGAACAACCACAACGCTAAAAAGTTTTACTGTTCTACCAGCTAAAGAGTTTCCATTAAAAGAAGCACGGTCAGTTTTTAGAGATCGTTATTCTGAGTTTTTCCCGACAGCAAATCCTAAGAAAAATCCAATTTATCAAGATGTCTTAGATGGCATAGCATCTCCAGGGATTGAGTTTTATTTACCGTTATTTTTTGATAAAGAACAAATGCAATCGCAAAGTATGTTTACAACGTACTTACCAAAGAATTGCATTGTAATTACAACTAATGATGTTGATACCGATTTAACTAACTTCTGGAAAGAAGTTATGCGTCGTTATGAAGATCGACGTCATAATATTGATCAACCTCTTCTTGCACCTGAAGAGCTATTTATTTCTCCAAATAATTTGCTGAGTGCTTTAAATCAGTTTCCACGAATGCTTGTGAGTGCAGAAACGATTGAAGAAAAAGCTGGTGCACTTAATCTTAAAACTGAGCAACCACCTAAATTACCGGTCGATCCAAAAAAAGAAAAACCATTTGCAGCTGTAAAAAAATATATTGATGAAGCAAACCATCCTGTTCTACTAGTTGCGGAAAGTGCAGGACGCCGAGAAAGTTTAAAAGATGCATTGCGTTCAAGTTTGGGTGAAATTCCGAATGTAGAGAATTTTGAGCAATTCAAAACCAGTCAATTTGCAATTGCGATTACCAATGCACCTTTAGACCGTGGTTTACTTATAACTGATCAATTAACAGTTATTTCAGAAAATCAGCTTTACGAACACCGAGTTGTACAGCGTCGTCGTAAGCGTCAACAAGAAGTTTCGGAAGAGTTTCTAATTCGAAGCTTAACTGAACTAAGTATTGGTGCTCCTGTTGTACATATTGATCATGGTGTGGGGCGTTATGCTGGCTTAATTACACTGGCTATCGAAGGGCAAGACTATGAGTTCTTGCAACTGGATTATGCTGAAGATGCAAAAGTGTATGTCCCAGTAACCAACTTGCATCTGATTAGCCGTTATAGTGGCGGCGATCCAGATTTAGCACCGTTACATAAAATTGGTACAGATGCTTGGAGTAAAGCAAAGCGTAAGGCATTGGAGCAAATTCATGATGTTGCAGCCGAGCTTTTACATATTCAGGCACGTCGTCAGTCAAAACCCGGCTTTGCTTTTGAATTGGATCAGTCGCTTTATATGCAATTTGCGAGCGGCTTTGCCTATGAAGAGACACTTGATCAGGCCAATGCAATTGAAGCCACGCTGTATGATATGCAGCAAGCAAAACCAATGGATAGATTGGTGTGTGGTGATGTAGGTTTTGGTAAAACCGAAGTGGCCATGCGTGCAGCGTTTGTTGCAGTGCAAAATGGTAAACAAGTTGCAGTTTTAGTTCCTACCACATTACTTGCTCAACAGCATTATGAGTCTTTTAAAGACCGTTTTGCTGATTGGCCAGTACGTATTGAAGTGTTATCACGTTTCGGTTCAAACAAAACTCATGTAAAAAATATTGAAGACTTGGCAGATGGTAAAGTCGATATTGTGGTAGGTACACATAAACTATTACAAGAAAATGTTCAGTTTAAAGATTTAGGCTTAATGGTTGTAGACGAAGAACATCGCTTTGGCGTGCGTGACAAAGAGCGAATTAAAGCTTTGCGTGCCGATGTCGATATGTTGACTCTTACCGCAACCCCAATTCCTCGTACGCTTAATATGGCTTTTTCGGGAATGCGTGATTTGTCGATCATTGCCACTCCGCCAGCACGTCGTTTAGCAGTAAAAACCTTTGTACAAGAACATACAGACGCTTCAATTAAAGAGGCGATTTTGCGTGAGTTATTACGTGGTGGACAAGTTTACTTCTTACATAATGAAGTAGATACCATTGAGCGAGCGGCTGAAAATATTCGCATGCTTGTTCCTGAAGCACGCGTGGCAGTAGCACATGGACAAATGCGCGAACGTGAACTTGAGCAAGTTATGCAGCAGTTCTACCACAAAGAATATAATGTGCTGGTGTGTTCAACCATTATTGAAACGGGTATTGATGTTCCAAATGCCAATACAATTTTAATTGAGCGTGCAGATAAGCTTGGCTTAGCGCAATTGCACCAGTTGCGTGGACGTGTAGGTCGTTCACATCACCAAGCTTATGCTTACTTATTAGTGCCTTCAATCAAACACTTGAAAGGTGATGCTGAAAAACGTCTCGATGCAATTCAACGCGCTTCCACATTAGGCGCAGGTTTTATGCTCGCTACGGAAGATTTAGAAATTCGTGGTGCTGGTGAATTGTTAGGTGAGCAACAAAGCGGTTCAATGCAGGCGATCGGATATAGCTTGTATATGGAAATGCTTGAGAAAGCGACCAAAGCAATTCAGCAAGGTAAAACACCGAATTTCGATGCACCATTGTCATTAACTGCCGAAATTAATTTACATATTCCAGCACTTATTCCAGATGATTACTTAGGTGATGTACATCAACGTTTATTATTCTATAAGCGTATTAGTAATACAGATACTCAAGAAAAACTGGATAATATCCGCATGGAGCTTATTGACCGCTTTGGTGTTCCACCGCAATCAGTTAAGCACTTATTTAGCGTGCATCAGATCCGCTTAAAAGCGGAGCATTTGGGTATTACAAAAATTGATATTAATACTCAAGGCGGCAACATTGAATTTTCACCAGATACTCCTGTTCAGGCTATTAGTATTATTCAACTCATGCAAAAGAACCCGACCTATTATCGTATGGAAGGTGGACAGCGCTTAAAAGTGATGGTGCAGCTTGAAGATTATGAAAAACGAATTCAATTTATCAATGATTTACTACAAAAATTGATGAGTGAATTACATGCTTGAGTTCTGTTTTTTTAATAAGCGGTAGCTGATCGGAACATTTGTTTTGTTGTGATTGGATTTTATGCACTTTTTTATACCTTGAGATATGAATAAGTGCATAAAATCATTGTTATTTGTAAGCAAACGGGCTACTAATAATATTCACATCAAAACTGATGTGATAGTATTAGCCATTATTGTTTATTGTCATTTATAAAAGATATGTTTAGTTTGCATCCACAACTTGCTCAAGATACTTTTTTTGTAGGCGATTTTCCGCTTTCAACATGTCGTTTAATGAATGATATGCAATTTCCTTGGTTGATTTTAGTACCACGCGTACCAGGGATCACGGAATTATACGAATTAAGTCAAGCTGACCAAGAACAGTTTTTACGTGAATCAAGTTGGTTATCTAGCCAGTTAGCTCGCGTTTTTCGTGCTGACAAAATGAATGTTGCAGCTTTAGGTAATATGGTTCCTCAATTACATTTTCACCATGTTGTCCGTTATCAAAATGACGTAGCTTGGCCTAAACCAGTGTGGGGGACACCAGCTGTGCCATACACAAGTGATGTTTTAGCTCACATGCGTCAGACCCTTATGCTTGCTTTACGTGGTCAAGGTGATATGCCTTTTGATTGGCGTATGGATTAAATCAATGTCATGCCACATGTGAGTGTGGCAACATTGAAATGTGGAGGATAGGGTGCAATTAGAGAGGTTTATAGATCGGGAACCTAAGCAGTTTGCATATTTTCATCGTTTGATGGGGTATTCAATTCTGTCATTGATTTTAGTGATCTATGCCTTTACCTCACCAGATACTAATTATCAAATCTATATTCCTCCTTTCTTTCTCTTTTTACTTTTTGTTAGTTCTAAATTAGAGCACTGGTTACAGTACCAGTTTGATAAGAAAACCCAAAAAAGTGTTTTCTTTGCGATAGATGCAATTGTAGTAGCAGTTACTCTAGCGGGTGTACACCTCAATCTTGTTCCTACATTTATTGCGCTTTTTGCATTATTTTACTCAGCAATTAATAGTCGTATTTCGTTTGCAGTGATTTGTTTAACGAGTTTACTTGGTGCGATTATTTTTTATTTAAGTACTTTTTTTCTATTTGGTTTTCATCCATATTTTGAAGCAACAAGCCAAGAATTAACGGTAATTACCTTACTTGGCTTAGTGATGTTTATAACCATTGGAAATTATTACCAACATCGCTGGGTTAAAAAAATTAGTCAGCAACGTCAGCATTATTATGACCAAATGACGCGTTATATCGCTTTTGCTAATCAGTTAAGCCGCTATGCACCATTACAGCTATGGCAGTCGATTATGCGTGGTGAAGCTGAAGCAAAAATCGAATATAAACGTAAAAAAATGACCGTATTCTTTTCTGATATTCAGGGTTTTACTGAATTGTCGGAAACCTTAATTCCAGATGACTTAGCTTTCTTGCTTAATGACTATTTAAGTCATATGACTGAAATTGCGAAGCAATACGAGGCAACTGTCGATAAATTTATGGGAGATGCCATTCTCATATTTTTTGGAGATCCAAATTCGCAAGGTGTCGAACAAGATGCTAAATCTTGCGTAGAAATGGCAATTGCGATGCGTCAGCAAATGAAGCTGCTGCGCGAACGTTGGAAAAAAATGGGATATTCAGCCTTACATATTCGTATGGGGATTAGTACAGGTTATTGCCACGTTGGGAACTATGGGGCAACGCATCGTATGGCCTATACGATTGTAGGTCGTGATGTAAATTTGGCAGCACGTTTACAGTATGCTGCTGAAATCGATGAAATACTTATTTCTGATGATACTTATCAACTCATTAAAAGTGATTTCCTGTGTGCGCCTAAAACACCAATTTATTTAAAAGGTATTCAAGGTGCAGTAAAAACATGGCAAGTCATGGAAAAATATACAGGGAACAAGTCAGATCATCAGCAATGGTTTGATTATGAATATAAAGGTTTCCATTTAGTATTAAACTTAGAAGAAGTACAAAACTACGAATATCCAGAATTGGTTGAAGTGCTTGAAAAAATGATTCAACGCATTAAAGTTCAACAAACTTTAATTAATACTCAAGGTGTTGCTCAGCTTAGACTCGAAGATGAGGTTAAGCCAATAAATATTGATCAAGAGCAAGATTCGATATAAATCATATAAATAAAAAAAGCTGCTTTAAGCAGCTTTTTTTAACATTAAATCTTAATGATTTTCTGAAGCATGGTTAATTGTATATTTCGGAATCTCGATTTCAAGATCTTCATCTACAATTTTAACCTGACATGAAAGACGAGAGTCAGGTTCTAATCCCCAAGCACGGTCTAAAAGATCAGCTTCAACATCATTCATTTCTTCTAAGCTATCAAAACCTTTGCGAACAATCACGTGGCAAGTTGTACATGCACAAGACATATCACACGCGTGCTCAATTTTGATACCTTTATTGAGCAGACTTTGGCAAAGATTGGCATTTTGTTCAACCTCAAATTCTGCGCCTTCAGGGCAAATCTGAGCATGAGGAAGTACTTTAATACGTGGCATATTGATCACCTATACCTTTTAGTTTGATTTTGACCAATCGTCGAGCTTCGTGCCCTTTAAGGCATGGTCAATATGTCGATTCATTCGTAATGCTGCAAAAGCGTCACTATATACTTTAAGCTGTTGAACAGCTTGCTCAATCGCTTGGATATCACTACCTTCAAGTTGAGCTTTTAATGATTCTTTTGCAGAATTGAGTTCTGCGAGCTGCGTTTCATCAAGTAAATCTGCATCTACTTTTAATGCTTGCTCTAGAGCTTCAAGTTCACGTTCTGCTTCAACTTTAGTTTCCTTTAAATGACGAAGATTTTTGTCTTCTTCAGCATGTTGGAAACCTTCAATTAATAAGCGTTCTGTATCTGCTTCAGATAAACCATAAGATGGTTTGATATCGATATGAGCTTGTACACCAGAAGTTGCTTCACGAGCAGAAACGGTGAGTAAGCCATCGGCATCAACTTGGAAAGTGACTTCAATACGTGCTTGACCTGCAGTCATTGGCGGAATGCCATGGAGTACAAATCTACCTAACGAGCGGCAATGTTCAACTAAATCACGTTCACCTTGAACCACATGAATTAACATGGCAGTTTGGCCATCTTGATAGGTTGTGAACTCTTGACGACGTGCAACAGGAATAGCTGTATTACGAGAGATGAGACGTTCAACCAGACCACCCATTGTCTCTAAACCAAGAGAAAGAGGAGTTACGTCTAGAAGAAGTGAGCCATCTTGGCTATTACCAATTAACTGGTTTGCTGTAATGGAAGCACCGATTGCCACAACTTCATCTGGGTTGATTGTGCAGAGAGGCTCTTGGTCAAAAACTTCACGTACAGCTTTTTGAACTGCATAAGAGCGGGTAGAACCACCCACTAAAACTACATTTTGAATGTCACTTAACTCGAGCTTTGCATCACGCAGTACACGCTTACAAACACTGATCGTTTTATCTAACGCAACTTGAATAATGCTTTCAAATGTAGGTCGGTCTAGAGTAAGAGTTGCATCAAGCAGTTTTAATTCAACAGCATCTTGAGTCGATAATTGCTCTTTAGCTTGACGTGCTGCAACTATAAATACGGCATAGTCTTCATTACTTAATGCATCAATATTAAGCTGTTTTTTTGCCCATTTTACAATTAGACGGTCTAAGTCATCACCACCTAAAGCTGTATGGCCGCCGGTCGCTAAAACTTCAAATACGCCTTGTGAAAAACGTAGGATTGATACATCAAAAGTACCACCGCCCAAATCGTAAATTACATAATTACGGTCGGTCTCTAAATTACTTTCTTGATCTAATCCATAAGCGACTGCAGCAGCTGTCGGCTCATTTAATAAACGTAATACGTTTAAACCAGCAAGTTGAGCTGCATCGCGAGTTGCTTGACGCTGAGCTTCATCAAAATAAGCAGGAACGGTAATTACAGCACCATTAACAGGATTTTGTAAGCTGTCTTCAGCACGATCTTTTAATTGTTTTAAAATTTCAGCTGAAATTTCTACTGGTGTTTTGCGTCCAGCACGTGTTTCAAAAGCAGGCATTTCATTTTCTGAGCCTACTAATTCATAAGGATGCTGAAACTTAATATCTGCTTTTGAGCGACCCATAAATCGTTTAACAGATACAATTGTATTTTTGGGATCTGCAATAATAAATGGTTTAGCTTCTTCACCATAATGAGTTGTATTTTCCCCATAATGAACGATAGAAGGAAGTAATCTTCTATTTTGGACATCATTGAGTACTTTAGGTTTGCCTGATAACACTGTCGCAACTAATGAGTGTGTTGTTCCTAGGTCAATACCAATCGCAATGCGATGTTGGTGTGGGGCACTGGATTGACCCGGTTCAGCAATTTGCAAAAGTGCCATGAGTTAAATCCCTTGAAAATAAAGTAGAGAAAGCAAAATTAAAAATCATCGTCTAAATCAAAGCTGTCTTCTTCATCTAACAGTTGATCTTCTGCTTTATCAATATCGTTTAAAACACGTTGAAAGAAACGCAACTTACGTACGGTATCACGTGCTTCAGCCCAATCTTCTTCGCTGTAATCAATTTTGAATTCACGAACTAAGCCATCAATCCATTGTTGTACTTCTAATCTTAAAGTACGTAAATGTTCAGGTGATGTGGCTTCATCAAGTTGTTCACGAAGCTCTAATGCAGATTGTAGAAATTCAAAATCACTAATAGATTGGTCAAGATGATGATCTTGCTTTTTAAGTGCTAAAAGGTAGGCAGCACGGCTATCAACTTGTGAAAGCGTTTTAAAAGCTTGATTGATTTCACTTGATTTGATCAATGCTTGATCTTTATCTGCGGCTTTATCTGGATGATATTGTTGTTGCAAACTCAAGAAATTTGATTTTAAGCTTGCCAAATCGATATCGAGTGCCACAGGTAAATTGAACAACTCAAAATGATTCATTAGAAATGGGATCCACGTTAATTAAATACATTAAAACAGTGCTATTGAAAGACACTGTTTTAATGAGAAAAAGGAAAGGAGAGGATTAAACAGTGAAAGACTCACCACAACCACATTCACCCTTTTTATTAGGATTGTTAAATTCGAACCCTTCATTAAGGCCATTTTTAACATAGTCCATTTCTAAGCCTTCTAAGTAAACTAAGCTTTTAGGATCTACAAAAACCTTAACGCCGAATTGTTCGAAAACTTGATCATGCTCATCGATATCGTCTACAAATTCGAGAACATAAGCCAACCCAGAACAACCAGAAGTTTTCACACCAACGCGAATGCCTTCACCCTTACCTCGGTTTTTAAGGTAATTGCTAATATGAGTCGCAGCATTTTCAGTTAAATGAATCATGAAAACTCCAACGTTTATAATGGTAACAAATTAAGCTTTTGACTTTTTACTACGATAATCTTCAATCGCAGCTTTAATTGCATCTTCAGCTAAAACAGAACAGTGAACTTTTACTGGTGGAAGAGCTAACTCAGTTGCAATATCAATGTTTTTGATTGCTTGAGCTTCATCAAGAGTTTTGCCTTTTAACCATTCAGTTACAAGGGAACTTGATGCGATTGCAGAACCACAACCGTAAGTTTTAAAACGTGCTTCTTCGATTACGCCACTGTCATTTACTTGAATCTGTAAACGCATCACGTCGCCACATGCAGGTGCACCCACCATACCTGTACCAACATTTTCAGAGTTTTTATCTAAAACACCAACATTACGTGGATTTTCGTAATGATCAATTACCTTTTCGCTATAAGCCATTTCGCTTCTCCAAACCTCGGGGTCAGCCTAATATTAATATGAGGGTTAAAACACTAATTTCAATAATTAGTGTTCTGCCCATTCAACTGTAGAAAGATCGATACCTTCTTTGTACATGTCCCAAAGCGGAGAAAGTTCACGTAATTTCTCAACAGCGGCTTTGGTAATTGTAAGCACGTGGTCAATGTCTTCTTCAGTGGTGTATTTACCAAAACTAAAGCGAATTGAGCTATGTGCTAGCTCATCAGATAAACCTAATGCGCGAAGAACATATGAAGGCTCTAAAGTTGCAGAAGTACAAGCTGAACCACTTGATACAGCAGCATCTTTAAGCGACATCATTAAAGATTCACCTTCAACAAAGTTAAAGCTGACATTTAAATAGTTAGCAACGTTTTGAGTAGGGTGGCCATTTAGGAACACTTGTTCAAGGTCTTGTAAACCGTTCCAAAGTTTGTCACGAAGTTTACGAATACGCTCTTGTTCTGCATGCATTGTTTTGCCTGCAATTTCAAAAGCTTCACCCATACCAACGATTTGGTGAGTTGCCAAAGTACCAGAACGCATACCGCGCTCATGACCACCACCATGAATTTGTGCTTTTAAGCGAACACGTGGACTACGACGTACATATAATGCGCCGATACCTTTTGGACCATAAATTTTATGAGCAGAGAAACTCATAAGATCAATTTTCATAGTAGATAAGTCGATATCAACTTTACCAGCTGCTTGCGCTGCATCTACATGGAAAAATGTTTTGTTGGCACGTGTTAATTCACCAATCGCCGCTACATCTGTAACTGTACCAATTTCATTGTTTACCATCATAAGGGAAACAAGAATAGTATCTGGACGAAGGGCAGCCTTAACCATCTCAGGAGTAATTAAACCTGTTTGTGGCTCTGGCTCTAGGTAAGTAATTTCAAAACCTTGTTCTTCTAATTCACGACAAGGATCTAGAACAGCTTTATGTTCAATTTTACTTGTAATGATGTGTTTGCCTTTAGATGCATAGAATTGAGCTACACCTTTAAGAGCAAGGTTGTCTGATTCAGTTGCACCAGAAGTCCAAACAATTTCACGTGGATCGGCTTTAATTAAATTTGCGACTTGCTCACGTGCATATTCAACTTTTTCTTCTGCCTGCCAGCCGTAAGCGTGGGAACGAGATGCAGCATTACCAAAGGTACCGTCGAAAGTTAAACACTCCATCATACGTTCTGCAACTTGCGGATCTACTGGAGTGGTTGCTGCGTAATCAAGATAAATTGGACGTTTCATATCAAATACCTGTACCCGATAAAAGAGCTGAATCTATGCCAGTCACATTTTGGCGTAGTGCAACAGTTTGAACGTTGTCTCGGCTAATGAGGTCGGCAAGTGTGATTTTGGCTAAATAGTCGGCAATATGATGAGAGAGTTCTTGCCATAAATCGTGAGTAAGACACATTGCACCATTTTGGCAGTTGCCTTTGTGGTCACAACGTGTTGCGTCAACAGTTTCATTTACGGCTTCAATGATTTCTAACACAGTAATTTCATCAGCGTTTCGAGCCAAATGGTAACCACCATTTGCACCGCGAACACTAGAAACTAACCCATGACGCTTAAGTTTTGCGAACAACTGCTCTAAATAAGCAACTGAAATAGATTGACGTGCGGCAATTTCGGCGAGCGTGATCGTTTGTTCAGTTGGCTGCAAAGCTAAATCAAGTAGAGCAGTCACTGCGTAGCGACCGCGAGTTGTAAGGCGCATGATTCGATACACATGTTAAGACTAGATAATAGGATTTTATGAATCCCGACTAAAATAGTCAAGTTTTTTTATTTTTAATTCAAGTGCAGGATCAAGATAGAAAAAATAAGTTAGGCCACCCACAAATTATATATGAAATAAGCAATAAATATTAGGCTAATTATACCAAAGCACAAGTTAATATTGCGTTGGCGCTGTTGTAAGCGTGCAATTCGATTTTGATATTGTTTAATTTCGACATGCAACGAATTTATCTCTGAACGTTGTTGATCGATTTTTTCAAGTAAAGGTGCAATTCTTTTGCGTGAAGCTAGGGCTTCGGCTTCATCATCTGGTGTGTTGAACCATTGTTTCCAATCTGCAAGAAGCTTAGGTAAAGTAAGATGTGAGATTAAATCGATAAGTTCTTTTTTAGTTTCTGCATCACCATCAATTCGCATGTTGTTTAAACTGCGTTGGTTTGAGAAAGCAAAAATTTTGATAAGATCGATGAGTGTACTATTGATTTCTAGATCAATACGACGGTCATATGAATAAATATCAAATAACAGTCCTTTTTCCGTAAATTGCACATAAAAGTCAAAAAATGGCAAATAGCTATTAATACGGATTGTTATTTTGTTGGCGATAAACTTTTTCGCTTGCAAGCGAAGAACACCATCGTGGGTGAGAATAAATGAGAAAAAAGTTTCTAAAATAATTAGAACAATATTCAGCAACAGACGTGGATGTTTTTGTCTTTGTTGCGTTTCACTCATAAAAGTTTATCCTTAAATATTAGAGATTAATTGAGAGAATGAGACATCCTATCTCAAACTTAACACAATGTCCTGTTAAATATATTTACATGACATGATTGTTTTGTAGAACAGTTTCATAAATGTATCAAGTCTTGACTTTGTTATTATAAGAATATTTTGTGGTTAAATAAGACTTCGTCTGTCTCATCCGATCAGGAGCTTAGATCAATGGATAATGGAAATATAGAAACACAAGCAGAAGATCAAGGAGAAAAAAATAAATTAAAATCAAAAAGTTCTAGGAAGTCTGCATTAGATTTTAGGAAGTATACCAAACAAATCTGGTTAGCGGGTTTAGGTGCTTTTTCTCGTGCAGAAGAAGAAGGCAATAAACTATTTGACTCTCTAGTCAAAGTAGGTGAAGAGCTCGAGTCTAAAACTGGTGATTTAGCCGATACAACTGTTGGTAAAGTAACCGAAAAAGCGAAAGAGTCAGTGTCTGATACAAAAGACAAGGTCGAAAAAATTTTAGATACCAGTGTAAATCACTCTTTAAATCGAATTGGTTTGGTTACTCCGAAGGATTTACAGCACATTGAACAACTCCTAGTTCAACTGCATATAAAGGTAGATGCTTTAATTGAAGAAAATCAGAAATTGAAGGCAAAATTGAATGAAAAGTAAAAAAATGTAGGGATTTAGCAAATATATAACAGTTTTTTAGCATTTATTTTTGCTAAAAGCTCTGCTCTAGTATTGCGTTTTCCCCCAAAGCATTGCTATAAAGGCGTCATGGCCTTTTAAACTATAGCCTTGGACCTTAAACAAACGATATTAAGAGGATGTTTTATTCATGAATAAATCAGAATTAATCGATGCAATTGCTGAAAAAGGGGGAGTATCTAAGACTGATGCAGGCAAGGCACTCGATGCGACAATTGCGTCAATTACTGAAGCACTTAAAAAAGGTGACACAGTAACTTTAGTTGGTTTTGGTACTTTCAGTGTTAAAGAACGTGCTGCACGTACTGGTCGCAACCCTAAAACTGGCGAAGAGCTTCAAATTAAAGCAACAAAAGTACCTAGCTTTAAAGCTGGTAAAGGTCTTAAAGATTCAGTTGCTTAATCTTTTAAGATGATTAAACGCGCCGATATAGGCGCGTTTTTTATTAAATATCTGAATTGACCAATATTGCTCATTCATTCATTGTGGTTTTTCAGTTAAAATTCTCCTCGAAATAAAATATTGGAATACTTATGGAATCGTTTCGTACAGTCATTAAGGGTTGGCTCGGCAAAGTCCTTTTAATTTTGTTTTTGACCCCTTTAGCGCTTGTAGGTATTAATGGATATTTTAATAGGGGAAACAAGGCAGATGTCGCAAAAACTGTAAATGGACAGGACATATCAAAAAAAGACCTTGAAACTTTAACGCAAAGGTATAAAGAACAATATTTAGCTGCTGTAAAGGGTGATGAAAGTTTATTGAATTTACCGGTAATTCAAGCAAAAGCGCTTGATATATTGGTATCTCGTAATTTACTTATTCAGCAAGCTGAAAAACTGGGTATTTCTTTGAGCGATGCTCAAATCGAGCAAATGTTAGCTCAGCAGCCAAGTTTGCAAGAAAATGGCCAGTTTTCACAAAAATTATATGAAAATTATTTGCGTTCGATTGGTATGACAAGCCAAGCTTTAATTGCGAGCTTGCGTCAAGATCACGCTTTAAAAATGTTAACTTCAACTTTTTCAGATTATTCTTTAGTAAGTAAAGTTGATTTAATGCAAATTGCGAATTTGCAAACTGAACAACGTACATTACATTTGGCTAGCATTAAGTTAGACAGTTATAAAACTGGCTTAACAGCATCTAATCAAGAAGCTACTGACTACTACAACAAACATCAAAATGAGTTTAAACAGCCTGCTTCTGTTGATGTAGATTATGTTGTTTTATCTCCGTCTTTAATGGCGAAACCTGCACCAGCAACAGATGCTGAGCTTAAACAAGCTTATGCGAAGTTTGTAGAAACTCAGCAAAAAGATGCTAAACGTGTAGTGAAACATATCCTTATTACGACAGATGCTCGTGATGATGCAGCAGCTCAAAAGCTCGCTAAAGATGTATACGCAAAAATTCAAGGCGGTCTCTCATTTGCTCAAGCAGCAGCTCAGTTCTCAGAAGATCCAACTTCAAAAGCGAAAGGTGGTTTAGTTGAGGCTTATGCACCTGGCGTTTTCTCTGATGCATTTGATAAAACTGTTTCAAGTTTGAAAAATGGTCAAGTTTCACAGCCAGTAAAAACACAATATGGCTATCATATTATTGAAGCAGAAACTCCAGCGACCCAAATTCCCTCATTTGAAGCTGAGAAGGCGCGTTTAACTGCTGAAGTTGAAAAGAATAAAGTTGCTACTGTTTATTCTGATACTGTAAATAGTTTGAATGAAACAATTGTTGGTAATGACTCTTTAGATGCAGTTGTACAGCAAGTTAAAGGTACTAAAATTGAATCATTAAATGGCGTAACTTTAGCGACTCAAAATCCACAACTAAGTGATCCAAACGTAAAAATTAAATTGTTTAATGATGATGTGAAAAATGGCGATCGTAATGCTTCATCAAATATTCAATTAGCGAATGGTGATACAGTTTGGATTAAAGTACGTGATTATCATGCTGCTGGTGTTAAACCAATTGCTCAAGCCATGAATGAAGCGAAAGCTAAAGTGATTGATGAAAAAGCACGTAAAGCAGCTCAAGCTAAAATTGCAACAATGTTGACTGAATTCAAAACTCAGCCAGCTGAACAAGTTGTTGCGAAAAATAATGTACCTTTTGAATCTGCTGGTGTCTTTACTCGTTCACAAGGTTTGAAACGTGCAATTGAGCGTGCAGCATTTAGTGTTCCTACGCCAAAACCTGGTATGTGGTCTGTTACAACAGCGAACTTACCAAATGAGTTAGTCGTTGTTGCTGTTTCTAATGTAAATTCAGCTGCCGTAAACGCTATGCCGGCCGATCAGTTAAAGCAATTACAACAGCTTTATCGCCAATCTCGCGGTCAGCAAATACTTGAAGATTACAGCGAATACTTAAAGTCACACGCTAAAATCAAATAAAACTTATGTAATAAAAAAAGCGCTTCGGCGCTTTTTTTATTACTGATCTAGACTACTGCCAATATAGTTTTGTCTATATTGTTTAGGTGATAAATCAAATACTCTTTTAAATGCCTGACTAAATGCTGTTTCTGACGAATAGCCCACTTTATTTGAAATTTGTTGAATTGATAAATTACTTGTACGAAGATATTGGCTTGCTAAACGAAAGCGATAATGCTGTAAATAAGTAAGGGGAGGTTCCCCAATAATACTATTAAAAAGATTGGCAAACTTAGAACGTGACATGCAGCATTGTTCAGCTAATGATTCAACAGTCCAGCTTGCTTCAGGTTGGCTATGAATTGCAGATAGAGCATTACTTAACTCAGGATGAGTTAATGCTCCTAACCAGTTTTGTTGGTCAGACATTTGTTGAATATGATCTCGAATACATTCAATTAAAAGAATACTAACTAAATGATCGATAATTTTGTCATGACCGGGTTGAATTTTTTGTGTTTCGACCGCTAGAAAATAAAGTCCTATTTGCAACCATTCAGGTGGAGTCGTTTGGTTCTCATGCTGAATATGCATAATAGAGGGTAATGCATTAATAAGTGGCCCAGCCATATACGTATCAACTTGACAGCGTAGGCAGAGCAATAATGTATTTTCAGATGCTGATGAACCTAGTTCAATTGGATCATGACGATGCCCATTAAATAACGGAGTAATATCGACAGGATCTACAAGTTTACTCGCAGTAGCTTTTGAGTCTGTAGCATGGTGAGCTTTTCCAGAGGGTATTAAAATAATATCTCCAGCTGTTGCTGTTATTTTTTCTGAAGCATTTATGTGAATATATACAGAACCCGTTAAAACGATATAAGCAAGTAAAGCAGATTGATCTTGTGTTTTAAAGGCCCATTCACCTTGTGCTTTTATATAGATATATTCAGACTTATTTAAGTGGATATCATCAAAAAATTTACTTAGTGCATCCATATTTACGTGATCAATCATTATTTTAATAAAATTATAGTGAGCTATAAGAATAGATCAACATGTGTTTTTAGGACAAAAAAGTGGAAGAAAATGCCAAAGACTTTGAAATAGGTTTTTTGGACGGTTACAACTGTTAAGCAAATGGTATTTCTTTAACTATATAGATATATAGAAAAAGGAAATATGACTATGAATGCACCAGTAAATGTTCAGCAAGAACTTATGCCAGTGCCAGCGTCTATGCGTGAGATAGATCGTAAGCGCTATTTATGGATGATTAGTCCGGCTCTACCTGTAATTGGTTTAGGTATTTTAGCTGGTTACCATTTTGGTCCACGCCCATTAAAGAAAGTATTTGCTTTAGGTGGCCCACTTTTATTACACGTTGTGATTCCTGCAATTGATACGATTATTGGTAAAGATGTACGTAATCCAACCGATGAAGAAATTAAACTTCTTGAAAAAGATCCGTATTATTCACGTTTGGTGAAGAGCTTTATTCCATTACAATATGCAGCTAACGTTTACGCATGTTATTTAACAAGCCGTAAAACTACTTCATTTATTGATAAAATTTTGCTTGGTATTTCAATGGGTGCAATTAATGGTATTGCAATTAATACAGCCCATGAACTAAGCCATAAACATGATCGTATCGACCATATTTTATCTCATCTTGCTTTAGTACCTACTGGTTATAACCATTTCCGTATTGAGCATCCATATGGTCACCATAAACGTGCGGCAACGCCTGAAGACCCAGCATCTTCACGTATGGGTGAAACATTCTATGAATTTTGGCCACGTACAGTGATTGGTTCTTTCAAGTCAGCAATTGAAATTGAAAAAAACCGTTTAAAGCGTAAAGGTAAAGAGTTCTGGTCACTCGATAACGAATTGCTGCAAGGCTGGGGTATGAGTGCTGCTTTCCATGCTTCTATGGTCGGAATTTTTGGTAAAGGCACAATTCCTTATTTGGCAACACAAGCATTTTACGGTGTTAGTCTATTTGAAATTATTAACTACATTGAGCATTATGGTTTATTGCGCCAGAAAAAAGAAAATGGTCAATATGAACGTACAATGCCAGAGCATAGCTGGAATAATAACAACGTAGTGACAAACTTGTTCTTATATCAGTTACAACGTCACTCAGACCATCATGCTTATCCAACTCGTCCATTCCAGGCACTGCGTCATTTCGATGAAGCACCTGAGTTACCAAGTGGTTATGCAAGTATGTTGCTACCAGCATTGATTCCTTCATTGTGGTTTAAAATGATGGACAAGCGTGTATTTGATCACTACAAAGGTGATTTAAATAAGGCAAATATTTCACCAAAACGTCGTGCAAAAATCTTTAAAAAATTCGGTGTAGTTGATAAGTCATTAGAAGTTACACCAGCTAAATAAATAAAAAATATATTCCTGAAATACCAAACCCTCTAATCAGGTGATTAGAGGGTTTTTATTTTGTAGATAGAGTAGTGCTAAGCAGCAAGGGAATTTAAACTCCCTTGCAATGCTCTTATTTTAGTTCACTTGAAGATTTACCAAGCTCACGTCGAGCAATAATAAGTTGCTGGATTTGTTGAGTACCTTCAAAAATATCGAGAATTTTTGAGTCACGTGCCCATTTTTCAAGTAATTCATCCTCGTTATAACCAACACTTGCTGCCAACTCGACACATTTTAAAGTGATTTCATTACCAACACGGCCAGCTTTTGCTTTGGCGATGGAAGCTTCTTTTGAGTTTGGTTTTTTGTTGTCGGCCATCCATGTTGCTTTCAACATAAGTAACCGTGCGGCTTCCCATTCGGCTTCCATACGGTAAATTTGTGCCGCAAGATTGGACGTTTGTAAATATGGCGTTGAATAATCTGGATCTAACTGGTCTTTAAAAATTTCTTTAATACGTTCTAAAGAAGCCTTTGCACAGCCAATCGCCATAGCAGCGACCAGTGGGCGTGTATTATCAAAAGTTTCCATTACACCTGCGAAACCTTTAGCAACGTCCACTTCAGCATTACCTAAAAGATTTTCAGCTGGCACACGGCAGTCAGTAAAACTAATAACTGCCGTATCAGAAGCTTTAATTCCTAATTTATGTTCAAGGCGCTCCACCTTCATTCCAGGTGTGCCTTTAGGTACGACAAATGACTTGATTGCTGCACGTCCAAGTTTTCGGTCTAGGGTAGCCCACACGACCACAGAGTCTGCGCGTTCACCAGAGGTTACGAAAATCTTTTCACCATTTAAAATATAGTCATTGCCATCTTTAGTTGCTGTAGTGCGGATAGCAGCAGAGTCTGAACCACAGCCGGGTTCAGTAATGGCCATTGCAGCCCAAGTACCTTTAAAACGTTCTAGTTGCTCATCATTTGCAACTGCAGCAATTGCAGAATTCCCTAAACCTTGACGTGGCATGCTGAGCAATAAACCCGTATCGCCATAACACATTTCAATGATGCCAAGTGCTGTCGACATGTTGGTGCCATTACGGACACCTTCATTATCAGTTTCACCACGTTTACCTGCACCAGCTGCACCTGCATTAATTCCTTCACCACCTTCATTCATGCCATCAATGAGTGAAGCGAGCATATCAAGTTCTTTTGGATATGCATGTTCTGCTTTATCGTATTTTCGGGAAATAGGGCGTAATACATTGATCGCAACATCATGTGCCTGATCAATCATCATTTTGAATTTTTTTGGATTTTGTAAATTCATGGAAATATCCTCTGATCGATCTTAAGCATGTAAGCCAGAATGCAAAATTGCGGTTGCACGTAAATCACGGTACCAACGTTCAACTGGGTGCTCTTTTGTGAAACCATGACCACCCAGAATTTGTACGCCATCTGTTCCTATTTTCATGGATTTTTCTGCGCAAAGAAGTCGAGCTAAATATGCTTCACGATGGAAAGGTTTACCTGCTTCGGCAAGACTTGCGGCATTTAGAATCAGCATACGCATGGCATCAATTTCAATTGCCATATCTGCGATCATGAATGCGACACTTTGACGATGTGAAATAGGTTCTCCGAAAGCAGTTCGCTCATTGGCATATTTAATACAGTAGGCTTTTACAGCTTCACAGGTTCCTACAGCCATTGCACACCACATTAAGTTGCCTAAATCTAAAAATGCGGTGTAATCAAAATCTGTTGTACCTAGACGTAGAGCAGGTGTATGGCTGAATTTTAAAGTAGCTGTCTCTGTTGCTTTGAGGCCCATTGCTGGAGTGTTCTTAATGGAAATAGTGTCACCCACTTGAACTACAAATACATCTGGCTTGCCATTAAAGTCAGCACTCACTAAGAACACATCAGCCAGATCACCTAAAATGACTAAGGTTTTTTCACCATCTATAAAATATTGATCATTTTCAAGAGAGGCTTTTGTTTTTAAAACATAAGGGTTAAATGCTGGAGTTGCTTCTTGTACTGCAAAGGTTGCGGTAATGTCTGAGTCTTCAGCAAAGCAAGGCAGATACATTGACTGAACCTTGGTCGAACCCCAATGTGTAATGGCATTAATAACGCTAAATGTACTGAGTAATCCCGCTGTAAGACTAAAATCACCTTCAGCTAGTTTTTCAGCAATCAATAAGTTACTGACAATATTTTGTTCAGCAGCAACACCACCTAGTGCTTCCGGTAGGGCGTAATAATTTAGCCCTAAATCTTCAACATATTGCCAAAGACTTTCTGGAAATTGAGCTGCCTGATCAGCATCATGAGCTAATCCTAGTAAAACTTCTTGAGCAAATTGAGACATTGCTTCAGAAGTCATTTGTTGTTCTTCAGTCAGGCTTAAATCAAATAGGTTTTTCTTCTGTTGAGGTAGGCGTTGTTGTGAAATTTGTTTTGGTTTAAATGCTTTCTGAGTTTGGCTTAATGCTCTAAAGCCCGCTTTTGAACCTTGATAAAGAGACTTTTCAAGAAATTTACGTAGTTTGAGTTGATCAAGTACATCGCTTCCAGCTAGTTTTGTGATCAGCGATAAACCCAACCCTTGGGCTTTATTGATCATATTTGTCATGATTATGGTGTCCTAACACATTGTTATTGTTTTATGCTGACACGCTATATAAGAAAAAACTATGTCGTTACTGACAGTCAAAAAATGAGTAGATAAATGGTAAGAACAAAATAGAATTGATTTTATGTATTTGATTTTATAAATGAAAATCAATTGTTAAAAATAATCATTTTATGTGGATTGACTAGAATGACATGGAGCCATTCTAGTCTTGATAAATTAAGCAAAGTTACGAATCATACGACGTACATTCGTTTTGGCATCAATTACAGTCATAAATGTATATGCACCAATAAACTTACGGCTAATAAACATAAATTCTTTTGGAGGAACTGAGAAATAGCGCGACGCCATTGATTTGCTTGCTTGTTGCATAACACGACTATGTAACTGGCTTTTTTTCCAGTCATAACGTTCATGTTCATCCATCAGG
Source organism: Acinetobacter nosocomialis (assembly GCA_025736915.1). GTDB lineage: Bacteria > Pseudomonadota > Gammaproteobacteria > Pseudomonadales > Moraxellaceae > Acinetobacter > Acinetobacter nosocomialis_A. The sequence goes on from CP107049.1 coordinate 3,773,448, forward strand.
CCAGCTGGCATATCTGGATTATTTGCAGGGGTACTGAATGCTTCGGTCGCAAGTAAAAAGACATCGGCCATGCCAGGTTTAATACTTTCAGGCATTGCATCAAAAAACTCATATCCGGTCATTGCTTGGACCATCGAATGTTTATCATGCTGATAACCCGCTTGAATGAGATTACGCGCAACTGAGAGTAAGTGTTCATCGAACTGACGGATTGCACCAAAATCTAATAGTACGATTTTATCCTGAACATCTTGGCCATTACCTAAACGAACAAGGTAGTTACCAAAGTTAGGGTCAGTTTGCATTTCACCCCATTCAAAAATTTCACGAACTGCAATCTCTAATGATGCTTCACCAAGTTGATTACGACGTTCTTGTGGAAGAGAGAGCATTACCGGACTATTAATAGGTACGCCGCGTTCAAACGTCATACATAAGACTTGATCGGTACAATATTCATCTACAATTGTAGGAACAATATAACGCTCATCATCTTTCAAGCGCTCACCAAAGCGGCGAGTGGTTGCTGCTTCTACATCATAATTAACTTCACGATGCATCATTTCACGTACTTCATCAAACCACTGATCAAACTCACGGGTTTGTGGCACCATACGTGTAAGCTTAAGCATGTTTTTAAATAGACTCATGTCTGAGTCGATTGCACTTGCCACGCCAGGATATTGAATTTTTAAAACTAACTCTAAGCCATCTGATTTGCGAATAGCGCGATGAACTTGTGCAAGAGACGCTGTACCAATAGGTTCATGATCAATCGTTAAGTCGTTTAATTTTGAACCGAGTTGTTCTTGTAAATGCGGCTTAATTGCAGGCCAGTCTAAAGCAACGGTTTGGTTGTTTAACGTATTTAATGCCTGAGTAATTTCTTCTGGTAAAAAATGTTCACCATAAAGCGCCATCATTTGGCCAATCTTAACAATAGAACCCTTAAGTTTGCCAATTTCAGAAACAAGATAATTAGCCTGCTCGCTCATTGCCTTTTTACGCTTCTTCTCTTTTTCTTCTTCACTAGAAAAGAGGGTAGAGGCACTCGCAGTAGCCCAACGTGTTCCTGCCAGTAAAGAAGCTTTCGCGATTGATAAGCGTCGATCCATGGAAGAAGTTTTTAAACTCTTAAGCTTATCGTTCTGATTTGACATGAAAATAGAATCCTATGCGCATCATGCAGCCAAACGCTGGTGATCTAAAATTGTAACGAATATTACATGTTTTGAACGTATTAAAATAGTTCCCTCAGACTGAATGGTGAGTTGAAAGTCTCATTTTGTATCTTAATTTTCTGTAAATAGCCTAAGTGGTATAATGAAAATTAAAATACAAGTCTTTCAGAAAGAGAAGCTAGATTAAAAAGCCGTTAGGTATTAACCGCTAACTCATATTTTAAACTGAATTTTTAATTCAGCCTTTTGCATTAAGTGGATACGATTAGCTTGAATATGTTGAATAACCATTTGCTTGACAGAATCATGCATAAAACCAAGCGCATGAGCCTTTACAATGATAATGCTAGGCAACGTATAGAAAAAATACTTAACATCCTCAAAAGTCGCATTATTAAAAATGCCTTGTTCGATTAAGGTCTGCTGTAAAAATTGCTTTTCATTTAATACATGATCTGACGACTCATCCCAAAAACGGTGACGCATTGCCATCAGATTGTTGTGTTTATAACTCATAAATTTGCCAGTTCAGACTTTAAATCTCAGTTAAATATATTGGAGTCATCCACTCAATATCAAGTTCAGATTGTTTTTTGTTCAGTGTCTGTTTGATTTTTCATGTAAATGATGTAAATAGCCTAAGCAAATTTTAAACTTTTATTTAAAATAAATATAATCAACCTCATTTCATTAAAATCTAAAATCCTATGACACCTGCATGTAGACTGTTAAAAAGTAATAAAATTGAATTTTCTGTTCATGAATATGAACATGATGCAAACGCCAAAAGTTTTGGCTTAGAAGCCGCAGAAAAATTAAACCTTGATGTAAATGAGGTGTTTAAAACACTTCTTGTTACCGATGAAAAAAATTATTTTGTCGCAATCATACCTGTTAATCATCAGCTCAGTTTAAAAAAGGTTGCAACGGCGGTTGGGTGTAAAAAATTGCACATGGCAAATCCAAAAGATGCCGAACGTTTGACAGGGTACTTAGTGGGGGGAATTAGTCCATTAGGCCAAAAGAAACGTTTGAAAACTGTGATTGATGCATCTGCACAAGAGCTCAGCAAAATTTATGTAAGTGGTGGTAAAAGAGGTTTAGATATTGGTTTAAACCCTAAAGATCTAGCACAGATATTAACGGCGCAATTTGTAGATGTACTGGATTAATTAAAAGTAGGGTATTACAAGTTGACATCTTAAATGAAAATGATTATCATTATTATGTATTGTTTGGTTCTACCAGAAAATAACAAGAGTTATAAACGCTTCTGGTATTGGTATGCCTGCAAGACATAATAAAAAGAATGCAGGTTTATTTAGCAGTAAATGGACCTAAGAAAAATAAACATTATCAGCGCAATAAAAAGAATAAGCAAAGGTAGCAAGCGAGGATGGCTTGCTACTTTTGTACTTAAACTCAGTTTCAGGATTATTTTTATTATTCAACTTTTTTGAGCTTTTAACTTAGCTCAGTAACAGAATACTTATATTTTTGATTAAAAAATAACCACTAATGTTTCATTTATTATCGTCATCCCTTTTTAGCCATTTTTTTGTATACCCTGAATAAAACATGATCAAAAAAGAGGTAAAAACGTGCTTATTTTTCATGGAAAACCTGTTCATGGAGCTATCTTTGATATGGATGGGACAATGTTTGATACTGAGCGTTTACGGTTTCAAACATTGCAACAGGCATCTCAAGAACTCATTGGGCAGGAGTTTTCTCACGAATATTTAATGCAATGTTTGGGTTTAAGTGCAACAACGGCGGAAAAGCTTGCACAACGTTTATATGGAGTAGATGCGCCATATAAAGAAATACGAAAAAGAGCCGATGAGATGGAGCTTGAATATATTCGTAAACATGGTGTGCCTATTAAAAAGGGATTAGTTCAAGTTTTAGAACGTTTACGAAAATCGGGTTTAAGAATGGCCATTGCGACTTCAAGCCGTAGAGCAATTGCCGAAGAATATTTGATTAATGCGAATGTTTATAAATTTTTTGATGTGATTACTTGTGGAGATGAAGTCGAACAAGGGAAGCCACATCCAGAAATTTTTCTCAAAGCAGCTAGTCAACTTCATTTGGACGCTAACCAATGCTTAATGTTTGAAGATTCGGAAAATGGTTTAACTTCAGCGCATACATCGAAAGGTTTAACGATTTTATTAAAAGATATTAAAGAGCCAAATGATGAAATGTTAGATAAAGCACATTTTTATTATGACCAGATGTATGACTTCTTAACTGATCTTGACCAGTTTATTCCTGTTATGGATATGCCAGAGATACAGGAACCTTTTCCGCAAAGTCTGAATCAGCTTACAGTTGGGATACATGGTTTTGGAGCAATTGGCGGTGGTTATGTAGCACAAATCTTGTCGCATTGGGATGGTTATACGAAACCAAAACGTATTATTGCGTCAACAAGAAATAGTCTTTTCCGCGAAGCTGTAAATGCGTTTGGAACCTATAGTATTCGCTATGGGCAATTTTCTTATGATGAGCGTATTGAGAATATGACCATTGTTGATTCTGACAATGAACAACAAATGTTAGAGATGTATACCCATTCAAGCTTAATTGCACTTTGTTTACCCGAACAAGCCATCGAAGCTGAAGCAAAAATAATTGCAAAAGGGTTATATGCACGTTTTAACTCACCACTTGAATCATGTATAGAACCGCTAACCTTTCTAATTATTTTAAATAAAGTCGGTGCGAAATATTTAGTGATGAAGCATCTGAGAGAAGCTCTACTAGAGTTAACCAACGATGAAGATATAACCGAGCATATCTTAAAAGAGCATTACTTTTGCGACACCGTTGTAAACCGCATGGTCTCAAAGCTATCTAATCAAAATTTATATCGTCAGCTTCGTATTAAGCATAATTTTCTTGAACAGCATTTAGAAGATGTGGAGCAAGAAGAACAAACCGAAATTGAAGACTGCAATAAACTGACTCAAGATCAGCAAAATCAGGCTTCTATCTATGTCGATAACATGCGTCGTAATTTTCAGCCGGGACATATCTTACAAAGCATGGATTTAATCTTGTTCCATAGTGAAACAGATATGCCAATTTATGTAGAGAAAGGCAGTCCTTTACTTGAAAAGTTGCGTCAGGTGGTATTGGTTGACCAAATTACGGATATTCAACTCATTAAAAACCGTCTATGGAACGGCGTACATGCGATGCTTGCTTGGTATGCATCTTTAATGGGGTATGAATCTATTGGTGTTGCCATGGGCGATCATTTCGTTAAAGCATTTGCCGAGAACTTAATTACAGAAGTGAAGCAAGGGCTTGCAATTGCATTACCTAACTATGCAAAAGATCTGGATCGAATAGCTCAAAGTTTTCTAGACTCATGTGAATATGCATTTAAAGATCCTTGTCAACGCGTAGCTAGAGATCCATTACGCAAACTCAATCATAATGAACGTGTTATGGCATCAATTGAAGTGAATATTCGTCATGATTTGCCTTATAAAAATTTATTAAAAGGTGCTGCTTTAGGTTATGCCTATGCAATTCAATTTTTAGAAATTGAAGAGACTAAAGCGGTTGAACATTTGCAACAGCAAATTCAGACCTTAGACCTGAGTACATCTCAAAGAAGACAACTTGAAGTTGAGTTGGTTCAACTTATTCAATATTTGTTTTCTGAACAAGACAAACAACCCTTGAACATGAGTATTACCAACGCCAAAACTACAGGTACTCAATATGTTTAAATTCGCTTAATAAATTAAGGCTCTACAATTTAAAAGCAAACATGTTTTAATACACAACTTGAATGATTTTGAATTAAAACTGTGCTGTTAAAACCCTCAACACTCATGGTGCCGACACCTATACGGGATTATCCTGAATGGCACCGTGGGCGTCAAAATTACGCTTTATGGTATCTAGAAATTAATGATCAAAAATTAGTTGATTATCTAGATATCTTACGTACACATTTTTCAGAATTTTTATTAGAACCGAATAACCGTCAATATCATGTCACATTATTTATATGTGGATTTTTAACCCATGAACCTAGTGTTTATAGTGATGACTTTAGTTTCCATGATTTCTCAGAACAAAGAGAAATTTTAAAAAAAGAAAATATTTCATCATTCCGTTTAAAAATTGGTTCAGTTGATAGTTTTAGTAGTGCTTTATTTGTAGAAATCCAAGATACCGATAATATCTTATCTCACATACGTCAAAAATTAGGCATAGTTTCTAATGAAATTGCTGCTTTAGATTACTATCCCCACATCACCTTAGGCTTATATAAAAACATCTATAGTAGTGATTTGATTTTGCAAAAAATTTCTCAATTACCTGTACAATACAAATACGCTGAATTTGAACTGAAAGTTGAGCATTTAACGTTTGGTTTTTATGAAGCTCAAACTTTACAAGGTAAGTTATATCCATCTCAGCATTTGTTCTTAGGTGATTCATGTTGCAACTGATTTTGGGTGGAGCCCGTTCTGGCAAAAGCCGACTGGCTGAACAAACAGCAATAAATACGCAATTAGCTGTGACTTATGTTGCTACGGCGCAAGCGCTTGACCCAGAAATGCACAGTCGAATTGCTCATCATCAAAATCAGCGTCCAGCACATTGGTCCTTAATCGAAGAGCCATTATTTTTAGCAAATGCTCTGAAAAAAATTGATCAACCTAATCAAATTATTTTAGTAGATTGTTTAACGCTTTGGCTAACCAATTTGTTACTGTTAGAAGATCAAAATGTTCAGCAACTTGAGTGTGAGCAACTATTAAAAGTTTTACCTACACTTGAATCAGAAATTATTTTAGTAAGTAATGAAACAGGGCTTGGGGTTGTGCCACTCGGTGAGATTAGCCGCCGTTTTGTAGATGAAGCGGGAAGACTACATCAAGCTTTAGGGCAAATTGCAGATAAGGTTGTGTTTTGTGTGGCTGGTTTTCCAATGATTTTAAAAGGTGAGAAGTAAAATGAACTGGTGGTTAGAATCTGTAAAGCAACCTAATTTGGACGCAAAACAACAAGCTGAACAACATCAACTCCAGCTCACCAAACCTACTGGTGCCTTAGGTGATTTAGAGCAAATTGCAATTACACTTGCTAGTTTACAGTCAAATGCACATCCACAAGTTAGCCATCCATGGATCGCAATTTTTGCAGGTGATCATGGTGTAGTTGAAGAAAATATCTCTGCATATCCTCAAGCTGTTACCCGTCAAATGTTGCAAAACTTCACGACGGGTGGTGCAGCAATTAGTGTACTTGCTAAATACCATGAAGCTCATTTACAAGTCATTGACTGTGGCACAGTGGGCGAAGCATACGAATACGCAGGTGTTGAGCGTCATTGTATTCGTGCTGGGACAGCAAATTTTGCTAAACAAGCCGCAATGACTGCTGACGAATGTCGTGCTGCTTTAGAGTTGGGAAAAAAGAGTGTAGATACAGCTAAAGCCGACGGCGCAGATATTTATATTGCAGGTGAAATGGGAATCGGGAACACCTGTTCAGCTTCTGCCTTAGCTTGTCTTTTACTAAATGATACTGCTGAGCAATTAACGGGAGTTGGTACAGGAATAGGTGCCGATCAGCTAAGGCATAAAATTGAAGTGATTGAAAAAGCCATAGAACTTCACCATAAACATGTCGTTGGTGATGTCTTCAAAACACTATGTGCCGTAGGTGGTTTGGAAATTGCGGCAATTACTGGTGCTTATATTCGATGTGCACAAGTAGGTTTACCTATTATTGTGGATGGTTTTATTAGTTCTGTAGCCGCTTTATGTGCTGTGCGGATGAGCCCTAAAGTACGTGACTGGATGTTGTTTGGTCATCAATCGGCTGAATATGGACACCTTCGTATTTTACAAGAGCTCAATGCTGACCCGATTTTAAAAATGAACTTGCGTTTAGGTGAAGGTAGTGGCGCTGGTACTGCCTTAGCATTAGTTAAAATGGCATGTGTATTACACAACCAAATGGCTACCTTTGCTCAAGCTGCTGTAACTGGGGATAAAATTGGGTAAATTTAGGATCGATTTGCTCAGACATGGTGAAAGTCAGTATAGCCATACTTTACGTGGGCATTTAGATGATGAGTTAACAGCAAAAGGTTGGCAGCAAATGCAGTCAACCATTGAGCAAGTTTCAAACCAGACATGGGATGTCATTGTAAGTTCTTCATTAAAACGTTGTGCTTGTTTTGCTGAGCAACTGTCGAAGACAACTCAGCTGCCTTTACTTGTAAATCATGACTTAAAGGAAATGTATTTTGGTGAGTGGGAAGGTGTCTCAACTCAGCAAATTTACGAAACTTCACCTGAACTACTTGCAAACTTTTGGCAAAAACCAAGTCAATATTGTCCACCTCGCGCAGAAACATTAAACCAGTTTCAAAAAAGGGTTTTGAAAGGCTTTCAAGTTTTACTCTTAGAGATGCAAAACCAAAATTGGCAACATGCATTGGTTGTTACACATGGTGGTGTGATTAAGCTATTGGCTTGTTTGGCTGGGCAACACCCTTTAGATGATTTACTAAAAATGGCGGCCGAGCTTGGGAAGTTATATTCTTTAGAGTTTTCTCAAACAGATGGTCAATTAACTTTCATGTTGAGAGAGTAGTTTTATATTTTTATACACTTGTAAGTTATTATTTTTATAAAGATATTTAAAATCATGTAATCGTACTGTCATTGCTAAAAATTAAGCTATTGCTATTCCTTATTAATAGCCTATTTGACTTATGAATATTTTATTTAAAACGACGTTGCTTGCCACAACCATATTGCTTGTAGCCTGTAATAATAATGATGAGCAAGAAGTTCAAACAACACCATCTACAAACTCATCGAAATATTATCAAACAAAAACACCTTACCAACCGCAACAAGACCTAAAAAGCTATGAATAAGCACCAAATGGGTTCCAACCAGTTTTTACAGAGTTAGTGGCACGTCATGGTTCACGAGGACTCTCAAGTCTGAAATATGATTTAGCACTTTATAATTTATGGAAACAGGCCAAAGCAGAAAATGCCTTAACACCATTAGGTGAGCAATTGGGTGCTGATTTAGAAGCCATGATGAAAGCCAATATCCTGTTAGGTTATGGCGTGGAAGGGATCCGTCAGTATGGTTATGGGAATGAAACCATGACTGGTATTTTAGAACACCGTGGCATTGCCGATCGCTTATTACAACGCTTACCAACACTTGTAAACTCTCAAGCATCTATATTGGTACAAAGTTCCGGGGTAGATCGTGCGGTGGATAGTGCTAAATTCTTCACTGCTGAATTGATTAAACAACAACCCCAGCTTAAAGATAAAATTGTTCCTGTGACTTATACCAGTTTATCGAGTTCAAGTGTTCCAAGTGTTGTAGATGGTGGTGTTGACCGTTTTAAACTTTATTTTCATAGCTTAAATGCGACTGAAGATTTGACTCAGCCATTGAGTACTAGCCAACAAAAAATTTATCATGCGAGTCAGGCCTATCAAGATTTCGAAGCAAATAATAAAGATTTAGCCCAAAAGTTGAGCGAGTTATCAAAAAATACTCAGGCAGAAAAAATTGCTCAGACCGTACTCACTCCGATTTTTAAAGCAGATTTTATTAAAAAACTGGGTACAACAGGTTATAGCTTTAGTAATAATGGATCTTTTACAGTAACTTCACCAAAAGGTGAGCAAATTACAGAAAAAGGTAAGGGCAAAAATACGATTGCTAGCGCAGTAGATGCAGCAGCTTATATTTATGAGCTTTATTCAATTTCTGGTGGCATGAAAGATGAGCTGAAAGGTGTTGATTTTGATAAATATATGCCTTTAGATGCTGCAAAATTTTATGCTGAATTTAATGATGCCAATGATTTTTATGAAAAAGGCCCAAGTTTCGCAGAGTCAAACCAAGTTACAAGTGAAATTGCTCAAGGGCTTAAACAGGACCTGTTCCAACAAGTTGATGCGGTTGTAAATAAAGCTCAACCATATAAAGCAGTTTTACGTTTTGCCCATGCTGAAATTATTATTCCTCTGGCAACCAGCCTAGATTTGCATAATATGATGCAGCCGTTACCACTACGCCAGACTTATAATTACTCGACAAGTGCATGGCGTGGTGAAGTAGTTTCTCCTATGGCGGCAAATGTACAGTGGGATATTTACCAAAATAGCCAAGGCAATACTTTGGTAAAAATGCTTTATAACGAAAAAGAAACTTTGTTCAAATCTACATGTAACTATGCACGTTATACACCAACTAGTTTTTACTACGACTACATTAAATTGAAACAGTGCTATCAAATGCAATAGATTTTCAGTTTTTGAAGTCTTTAATGGGAATAGGGATTGCTATTCCCATTTTTATTTCTTCATAATTCAATTTGTTTTTAAATATAGATCAGTTAGAGACTTGGATATGACACCTTTTTGGATTGCATTGCAATTTTTAACTGTTCTGCCTATTGAGTTAAAGACTATACCGACGGCGCAACAAAATGGTCGGGCTATTTTGTTTTATCCACTGATTGGTCTCATTATTGGTGGCATTCTTTTTATTGCCGCTTGTCTTTTAGCCAAACTCCCGATTGTTTTACTTGCTGTCATCATAATGACTTTATGGATTTGGCTGACAGGTGGACTGCATTTAGATGGACTAGCCGATACTGCTGATGCGTGGGTAGGTGGTTTTGGAGATAAACAACGTACTTTACAAATCATGAAGGATCCAAGTTGTGGTCCAATTGGAGTACTTAGCTTAGTTATTATTTGTTTACTCAAATTTGTACTGATCTATGTGTTGATTGAACAACATCAAACTCTATTTTTAATATGTGTTCCTATCTTTGGACGTTTGGTGCCTTCTATTTTGTTTTTAACTACACCATATGTTCGTGAAAAAGGTTTAGGGCGTTCTTTGACAGACCATTTGCCCAAAACTGCTTCATGGATAATAACTGGGTTTGTTCTGCTGCTACCTTTGTATTGGAAGTTGCAAGGGTTTATTGCGATTATTGGCTTTTTAAGCAGTCTTGTTTATTTAAGACTTTTATTTATAAAACGAATAGGTGGTATTACAGGCGATACTGTCGGCACAGCAATGGAGATTAGTGAAACTGTACTGCTTTTTACTTTTGTGGTGAGTTATTTTTACTTATTTTGATGTTAAATTTTGTCCAAGCAAAATAAAAAAGCCCTCATTTTTGAGGGCTTAATTTTCAATCTTAAAAAGATGGATTAACGGTTTGGTAAAACATCTTTTAAAGCTTCATGCATTTCAAGCAACGTCTTTTCGGTAGTTTCCCAGTCAATACAGCCATCAGTTACTGATTTACCATATTCAAGGTCACAAAGGTTTTCAGGAATATCTTGGCGGCCGCCTTTTAAATGACTCTCAACCATAATACCTACGATTGACTTATTGCCATCTAAAATTTGTTCAGTAATATTTTTAAGAACAAGCGGTTGTAAATACGGGTCTTTATTTGAGTTAGCATGGCTCGCATCAATCATGATTTTATTGCTAACTTTTGCTTTTGCTAAAGCATTTTCTGCTTCTGCAACAGAGCCTGCGTCATAGTTCGGCTTACCATTACCACCACGTAATACAACGTGTGCATAAGGGTTACCATTTGTATTAATGATTGAAACCTGACCGTCTTCGTTAAGACCTAAGAAGCTGTGACCATATTTAACAGACTGCATGGCATTGGTTGCAACAGTTAAACCGCCGTCTGTACCATTTTTAAAACCTACTGGTGATGATAGACCAGAAGACATTTCACGGTGAGTTTGGCTTTCTGTTGTACGTGCACCAATCGCAGACCATGAAATTAAATCTTGGTAGTACTGTGGTGAGTTAGGGTCAAGTGCTTCAGTTGCACAAGGTAAACCTTTTTCATTTAACTCAAGCAAAAGCTTACGACCAATACGTAAACCTTTTTCGATATTAAATGAGTCATTCATATCTGGGTCGTTAATTAAGCCTTTCCAACCAATTGTTGTACGTGGTTTTTCAAAATAAACACGCATAACTAGATATAAAGTATCTTTAACCTTTTCACTTAGCGCTTTTAAGCGATCAGCATATTCGTGAGCAGCTTTTGGATCATGAATAGAGCAAGGACCAATAACGACAAATAAACGTTTATCTGAACCATCTAAAATATTACGAATAGTTTCGCGACCTTTTAGAACAGTTTGTGAAGCAACATCAGATAAAGGAAGTTCTGACTTAAGCTCGGCAGGTGTTACAAGAGTTTGGATGCTTTTAATATTAACGTCGTCGATATCTGGCTTGGAAACGGAATTTGAATGTGTAGTCATTGCTGTCACTGGTTCGATCATACTAAAGGTTGTTTTGTGTACTGAATATACCATGAAATAATTATGAAAATGCTACATCTCATGGTATTTCAGTTTGGAAAAATCCTATTGATTTTACTATCTTTCAGTCGAGTTGCTTGTTTTTTCAGCAACTACTGCTTGTTGTTGTACCACAGCTGCTTTTGGTTTGGCTTTGACTGGGTGAACCATAAAGTTAACACCGAGGGCAAATAGGGTAATCCCTAGAATTTTTCGGATTAAGCGTTCCGGCATACGAGAGCTAATTAATGTCCCAATAATAATTGCCGGAATAGAACCCACTAATAACCACATAAGTAGCATAAAGTCGACATTACCCGCACTCATATGTCCAAGGCCAGCCACTAAGGTAAGTAATACCGCATGTACCACATCTGACCCAATAATTCGGATCATTGGCAAGTTCGGGAACATAATCACAAGTGCCATAATGCCAAAAGCACCAGCACCAACAGATGATAACGTTACGAATACACCTAAAATGATGCCCATAATGACAATATAGGTACGCTTGTTTTGAACAGCTAATTGCTCATTTTCCGTATGAGTAATTTCTTTATTACGGAATTTACTGAAGAACTTTTCAATACGAGAACGGAAAATAATAGAAACACCAGTCAAGGTCAGCATAAAGCCTAAAACCATTGTTAAAACGGCTTTATAGTGTGTTGACTGACTTAAATAATGTTCCAATACCCAAGCAGTACCGAAAGATGCAGGAATACTACCGACTGCGAGCCATAAAACGATAGGCCACACAATATTGAGTTTTTTTGCGTGAACCATTGATCCACAGAACTTTGAAATTGCGGCATAAAGTAAATCGGTACCAATTGCGATATGAGGTTCAATTCTAAAAAGACCAATTAAAATTGGTGTCATTAATGACCCACCACCAACTCCTGTAATACCTACACAGAAGCCAACTAACATACCCGCTAAGATAAATTCAAAAGCACCAGACATCTTTATCGCCACTTATCACGAAACGCAGATATCTTATTCCTTTTAGAGATAAACAGTTGTCATGAATAATGATTTACTTATGCAAAAAAAAGCTAAGCAATCAAGAAAATGACTATTTTGATGAAATTTTATTCAAATTTATGACTTAGATGATGATCGTGAAGCTCGCAATGGGTTAAGCCATAATATGAGTAAAAATGTCAAAGGCGTTGCAAAGATCCACCAGCTGACAAAACCAATTGAAAATCCATACTTTTTGATGAGTACAAATCCGCTTAAAGCAAATAATAGAAAGGCCGATATCCTCAAAAATGAATAATATTTTTGAGCCAACGATTTGAAATAACCCGTTGATTTCGGTGATCGATATTTCTCGCTAGATATGAATAATAAATACATACCCAGCAAAGTCAGGACAAAAACAAAGATCATCATGAATTCACCTCAATATTTAACTTATTCAGCTTTTTTTGAATTTTTTCTACAGCTTTATACTGAATAGGTCTAATTTTGCAGAATATGAAGAGTGCTAAAGCTGCAAATAACCAGAAAAAAACGTCTACACGAGCAAAGTTCCAATAGTCGCTGAGGCTTCGAATGTAATCATATTTGAGTAAATAGCTTAGATTTAAGATTGGAAGTACAATACAAAGCACAATAAAAATACTCAGTTGAGTTCGCCACAAATGCTGCTTTTTAGTGATTAATGCAATAACTAGGCTCATGAGCCAGACTAAGAAGAAACTATAAATTTCATAATTTATTGTAGTCGGGGTGACGGTAAATAATCGATTTGCGTATAAATAAGCAATGGTTGCACAAGGCAAGCCTACAAATGTGGCAACATTTAAACGGTCAACTAAATAGTGCCCGAAATGAAACTTAGTATTTTTATTTTGAAGTTGGCGTTTAAGGCTCCAAACTAATAAGCCAGACGCAATCATCACACAACCTAAAATGCCAGAAAAAAACAATCCTAAGCGAAGTAAAGGTTGAGCAAAAGTTGCCATATGTAAGCCATATACTCCAGCATAAAGTGTAGCAATAGGACTATGATTACGTGTATCCCCCAAGACTTTGCCGGTTGTGGCATCTAAGGTGATTTGTGCTTGATTACGGGTAATAGAGCGGTCTTCTTGCTGGATAAATGTAATTTGAGCCTGATTCGTATTTGGGTTTTTAACACTCATAGTTTCTAAAGTTTGATTTCCCCAACGTTGCTGAACTTGACTCAATAACTTCTCAATCGCTAAGTTTTGAGCAGGTTGAATCGATTGGTTCTCAGAGACAGTCTTTGTGCGAATTTCGGTAAAATATTGATAGGGATTCTCTGGATAGAGTTTTTGCATTCCCCAAGGTAGATATAAATAAAAGAAAATAGCTAAACCTGTAAAAGTAATAGTCAAAAAGAATGGTAACGCAAGAACAGATGATACATTGTGAAAATCTAGCCATGAACGCTGAGACTTAAAGGTGCGTAAGGTAAAAAAGTCGGTAAAGATTTTTTTATGAGTAATAATGCCCGAGACTAAGGCGATCAACATAATAAAAGCTGCTAAAGATACAACTAGCCGTCCAATTAATATCGGAACACCAAAAAGTTGATAGTGGAAACGATAAAAGAAGTCACCACCTTCGGTTGCCGAAAGTTTTAGTTGTTGACCTGTGTTTGCATCGAGTGTGGCATTGCCATAACCACCGTCAGATTTTTCCCAATACATGGTGTTAACGGGGTTTTCTACGGTAGCAACAGTTAAATACCAAGACTTGGCATCTGGAGCGTTTTTTTGTAAGTATTGATATGCCGTTTTAATTGCTACATCTTGTTTTATTTCATATTGTGCAAGTTGTGGTTGCATCCACAAATTAACTTCATGGCGGTAATACGACAAACTACCCATTAAAAAAATAGTAAATACGAGCCATCCAAATATTAAGCCAGTCCATGAGTGGAGCCATGCCATATATTGGCGTATACCTTTATGCATAACTCACCATCCGTGTCACAAAAAAGAAAAGGGCACATAGCACAATTGATAGTCCAGTCAGTTTCCATAATGATTGGATGCAGAAACCTATAATCACGAAAAGTACATAAAACAAAATAGAGATAAATGCTGCCAAATAAATGGCTTCAGGTTTGTCTAGAGTCAAATGAAAAATGCCAGTAAGACCAAGACTTAAATAAGCCATACAGGCATAACCCATACCGAAAACGACTAAGAATCGATAGAAAACTTTTATGCGATATGACATAGGGAGACTTAAAGTTTTGGACATCTTTACTGGCACATAAAAAATAATAAGAAAGCCAACGCCTAAACTGGAGTTGGCTACGCGATTAATATTTAAACTTTACAGCAACTGTATAGTTAGCTGAGGGTCCATAAAAGCCTTGACCATTAGGGAAACTATATAAATATTTCTTATCGAAAATATTATTACCGTTGGCTTGAAGCGTAATGTGGTCATTCACTTCATAGCTCGCCATTAAATTCACCAAAGCATAAGAATCTTGTTTAATGGTGCTGTTTGCTGTCGAGTCATATAGTTTCACGGCATCTTGCCATTGTAAGCCTGCACCAACTTTTAGCTTAGGTAAAACTGATGGTGTATAGGTCGTCAGCAAGTTAAGGGTTTGGTTCGGATTATACGTTCTCGCTTCACCACCATTTTTAATATCTTTAATACTAAATTGAGCATAGCCCAAAGCAAGATTGACGTTATCAGTGATTTGACCAGATAAGCCGACTTCTACACCTTGTGACTCTAAATCACTGGTTGGTACTTTTCGATTAAGTGGATTTCCGTCCGAGTTACGTAGTGGGTAATTGTTTTGTTCGGTTTTAAATACTGAAAGAGTGCCGGTTAAACGGTCATCTAACCACGAGCTTTTTACCCCCATTTCATAGCTTTTACCCTCAACAGGTTTTAAAGCCTGGTTGGTATCTTGATCAATACCAGTTTGTGGACGGAAAATTGAGGTATAACTCATATAACCTGTATATTCAGGCGTAAAGTTATAGGTTAAGCCAGCATAGGGTGAAACTTTACTCTCACTATATGCCATGGGTGAACCATAGCTTTCGCCCTTACTCTCGGCTCTCACATAGTTTGCACCAAGTAAAAGTTTTAAATCTTCATTAAGATGTAAACGTGTAGCAGCATAGACTGAATCTATATTTTGCGTATAGTTCGCGGCTTCCGTGAAATCTGACCACGTTATAGATTGAGGCGTCCAGCTGGCCCAGTTTGTAGTGGTCGAATTGATAACATTACTGTCGTTAATTGTTCCTGTAGATTGTTTATCGTGCTGACGACTACGTACATAGTTATAGCCTAAAGTTGCTTCATGCTCTTGGTTAAAGAGCTTATAAGTTCCCTCAAGGTTAAAATCTACAGCATGTTGTTCTTGATGCTCTTGACCACCCCATGGTGTCAAAGACACTCCTGAACCATCAGCTTTTGGATAACCATAATAATAAAGAAGGCGACTATTATGTTTACTATCAAGATAGTTATAAGTCAGCTTAGCTGCCCATTGATCATTAATTTTCTGTTTTAATTCAACAAAAGCATTTTGTGTTTCATTATCCCAATGTGCCCAGTCAGGGTTTGGGTTATATGAGCGGTCATATGAAATTTGTTTGCCGTTAGCACCCAGTAAGGGTAGAGCACCCCAGTTGTTTGCATTCGGTTTATTTTTTTCTTGGCTATAACCTACGGTAAGTAACGTGGTATCTGTTAAATCAGCTTCCACAATACCAGCGAAACCATTTTTCTCTGAAGAATATCGGTCAAGGTAAGAATCACCAGTTTGCTCATAGCCCATAATACGGCCACGGACTTTTCCACTCGGTAGAATTGAGCCAGATACATCTGCTTCATAACGCTGAGTATCCCAAGACCCATAACTTATACCGCCGCTTGCTTGAAATTCTTGAGTTGGACGCTTTCTAATATTATTGATTGTTGCACTTGGGTCACCAAATGCGTTCGTTAAAGAGTCAGCACCTTTAACGACTTCTACACGATCATAAAAATAAGTATCAGGATTGGTATTGTTATAGTTATAACCTGAGAGGGGGAAACCTACGCCGTCAGTCAATATATTTGAAATCTCAAAACCGCGAGCCATATAAGTAGTTCGCTCTGTTTCCTGATTGGTTACTGTGACTCCGGGTGTATTGTTTAGAACATCTCGGGTGCTAGTAAGACCAAAGTCTTCAATTTGTTGACGAGTAACGACATTAATAGTTTGAGGAGTTTCTTTAGCCTCAATATTAAGCTTGGTTGCGCTACTCGAGTTTTTAACATTATATGCTTTGGTTTGTTCAGAAGATTGTTCTGTACTTGTCGCTTTAACTTGAATCGTCTGCAAAGCTTGTATATCTGCGTCTTGAGCATAAGTGAGATTTACATAACAAATCGCGCAGGCGATTACAGAAAGTTTAAATGGTCGAGGTGGAAAGGTCATAATAGTAAAGATAATGTAAATAATTCTCATTTATTTTATTGTTTGTAAATGTAAGCTACAATTCAAATCACATTGTTAATTTAGATTAAAAGATAGGGCATGAATGTAATTTTAGATTGTGGTGTGCATTCACTGGCTTTAGCCACATGTATTTAGCAAGTTCAAGATTAATAAGCCTCTATGCTAGAATGCATTATTTCAAATTTTTGGGTAACTCGCCTTGGCAAATCGAAAACTTAAAATAGGCATTGTAGTTGGGGAAGTTTCTGGAGATACACTGGGTGTGAAACTCATGCGTAGCTTCCGGGAGCAAGGAATCGATGCTGAATTTGAGGGAATCGGTGGACCCCAAATGATTGCTGAAGGTTTTAACAGTTATTACTCAATGGAAACTCTGTCTGTGATGGGGATTGTTGAGGTTTTAAAAGACTTAAAAAAGCTATTCGCCGTTCGAGATGGTTTAATTAACCAATGGACTCAGCATCCAGTTGATATATTTATTGGTATTGATGCACCAGATTTTAATCTTAGACTTTCGAAAAGTATTAAAGAAAAGAGTCTTCCAATAAAAACAGTTCAATATGTCAGTCCGTCTGTTTGGGCGTGGCGCCAAGGGCGTGTTCATGGCATTAAGCAGAGCATAGATTTAGTACTTTGCTTATTTCCTTTTGAAAAAGTTTTCTATGAACGATACGAAGTTCCAGCAGCATTTGTAGGACATCCGCTAGCTAAACAATTGCCACTTGAGAACCCAATTCAAATTGCTAAGCAGCAATTAGGTCTTAATGAAAATCAGAAGCATATTGCTTTGTTACCAGGTAGTCGAAAAGGTGAAGTAGAGCGACTCCTTCCTATGCTGCTGGGTGCTGCTAATATTTTGCATACAAAATATCCAGACATCCAATTTTTAATTCCAGCAATTAATGATGCCCGTAAGCAACAGATTGAGCAGGGTGTTGAACAATTAGCACCTCATTTAAAGGCCTGCATTCATATTTTAGAAAATACTGATAGTGAATCTAAAATTGGCCGTATGGTCATGAATGCAAGTGATATTATCGCGTTAGCTTCTGGAACGGCGACATTAGAAGCTATGCTCATGCATAGACCAATGGTTACTTTCTATAAATTGCATTGGTTGACCTATATAATTGCTAAGCTTTTAGTGAAAATTCCTTACTATTCTTTGCCTAATATTATTGCAGGTAAGAAAGTCATTGAAGAGTTGATACAAGCTGATGCAACACCAGAAAATTTAGCAGCTGAAATAGAAAAACTAATGAATGTTGAAACAGCCCAAATTCAAGTGATGCAACATTTAACCATGCATAAACAGCTTATTTCTGGAAATACAGAAGATCCTGTACAAGCCATTTTGCAATGTTTAAATCGCTAATTTGTAAGATTTGGTTGGCTAATTGCTTTTAAGCCAGCTAAATAAAATTTCTTAAAATGTTCAACTAAATCGTGTAATGGCATCTGAGCAATATTTTTAAGCGGCTCAGGTGCTTGAGCATTTGGCCCTGCAATAATGAGCATCATACAAGGTGTCATCACGCTTAAAATACAAGGCAAAACAGCTGGATCATTTTCATCTAAACCAGCAACTTGACTAATGAGCCTACGAATAAGAAAAAATTTCCTCATACCTGCAAGTTCAATAAAATTTAATAAATGCTCAGAAGGTGAAAAGAGTTCACGAATAAAGACTTTGCCATGCCAAACATCTTTTTCGGTTAATTTATGCAGCAAGGTCTCAAGTAATAAGCTTAGCTTTTCTTCTGGTGACTGAGTGCTTTCAACAAGTTCTAGTAAATATTTTTCATCTAGATAGTGAGCGTGAGCTTCCACTAAAACGGCTTGATATAGTCCATCTCGACCATCGAAGTGATAATTAATTGCAGCCAAATCGACATTCGCAGCGTTAGCAATTGTTTTGTTCGCTGTCTTTGCAAAACCATATTGGGCAATTAAAGGTCCTGCTGCCTCAATAATTTTGGACTTGGTTAAGTCACCATCACTTCGTCTAGATCTGGACATATTTAAACCTAATTTTTATTCACCATAAAAGTATATCTTTTATTCAAAGATTGGAGTAATTTAAATTTAAATTGAATTTAAACTAATAAAATTTGAATTTAATAAGAAGGCCAATAAGATGAATAAAAAAGTAATTGCCATCGTCTTGGTTGTTATAGCTGTGGTTATCGTCGGCTTTTGGACATGGAAATATAATAATAAGAATCAAAAAGATAATGTATTAACTTTATATGGAAATGTTGATATTCGCCAAGTTTCACTTGCATTTGAACAGGCTGGCCGTATAGAGAAACTTTTAGTTCAAGAGGGCGATAAAGTTCAAGCAGGTCAAGTACTGGCGATCCTTAATACCAATGCATTACAAATTCAGGCAAAGCAAGTTCAAGCACAACTTAAAGCTCAACAAGAGGCAATTGTTAAACAAGACGTAGGAGCTCGTCCTGAAGAAATTACTCAAGCAAAAGCACAACTTGCATCTGCCCAAGCTGAACTTGATAAGACCAACAAAAATTTGCAACGCTTACAAACTTTGGTAAGTAGTACGGATGGTCGGGCAATTAGCCAACAAGAGCTAGACTATTCCAAAAGTAATAAAGATAGTGCCGAGGCAGCGGTCCGTGAAAGACAGGCCAATTTAGAGTTGATCATTAAAGGTGCCAGACAAGAAGATCGTGAAGCGACCAAAGCCCAGTATGAAGTAACTAAGGCTAATTTAGATCTAATTAACTATAACCTTACTCAGGCTGAACTAAAGTCTCCTGTAAATGCAGTGGTACGAGGGCGGTTACAAGAAGTTGGCGATATGACAACTGCGCAAAAGGCCGTTTATACATTGGCTTTGACCGATCCCAAATGGATTCGGGTGTATGTAAACGAGCAAGATTTAAGCTCTATTAAAATGGGTGGCACGGCTCAAGTTATTCGTGATTCTAATCCTAATCAGCCTATTAATGGAAAAATTGGCTATATATCTTCAGTGGCTGAGTTCACCCCTAAAACAGTACAGACCGAAGAGATTAGAACAACACTGGTTTATGAGGTTAGGGTCTATGTAAATGATCCGAATGATCAATTGAAAATGGGTCAACCTGTGACTGTAAAAGTGCCACTTGCTTCAGGTGAGAAAGCTCATGACTGATGAAAAAGCAGTGGTTCAAGTTAAAAATTTGTTCATGACTTTTAAGGCTGAGAGTAAAAAGACAGCAGAAATTACGGCAATTGTTGATTTGAATATGCAAATTAACAAAGGAGAGCTTACAGCTTTAGTTGGTCCAGATGGTTCGGGGAAAACAACTTTATTAAGATTAATTGCAGGGCTATATAAAGCCACTTCGGGTTCATTAAATGTACTTGGAATTGACGTGAGTAAAAATCCGCAAGCTGTACAAGACCGTATTAGCTATATGCCACAACGCTTTGGACTATATGAGGATTTAAGCGTACAGGAAAATTTAGATTTATATGCCGACTTACATGGCGTTTCAAAGGATGTACGGGGGCAAAGGTTTAAGCGGTTATTGGAAATAACGGATCTTACTCAATTCACTCAACGTCTAGCAGGCCAACTTTCTGGTGGGATGAAACAAAAACTAGGGCTGGCATGTACTTTAGTTCGTTCCCCAGAATTGCTCTTACTTGATGAGCCTAGTGTTGGGGTGGATCCTCTATCAAGACGAGATTTATGGATCATTATTGAACAACTTGTTCAAGAAGCAAACTTAAGCGTAATTATAAGTACTGCTTATATGGATGAGGCAGAAAAATGTGCTCACGTGTATATCATGCATGAGGGAAAAATTTTAAAACAAGGTTCACCTGAACAATTAAAAGAAATAGCACATGGACAAACATGGAAAATAAAACTTTCAGAACAAATTAAAGCTCGGGCCTTACAAGCCGAGTTACTTGATAACCATATAGAGATTATCGATGCTGTTCCAAAGGGTGAACAAGTAAACTTTATTAGTCGTCAAAAAGAGCTATCAGCTAATACTTTACCTGAAGGGCTAAAAGCCAATGCACGACCACCTGAACTTGAAGATGCATTTATGATGCTGTTGCAGCAGACTCAAAAGCAACCAAAACATATACCTATTTCTGAGCAAGCTTTTCAATTAGAACAAAACAATAATTTGAAATCAGAGCAACCTATCATTGTAGTTAAAGATTTAGTCCGAACTTTTGGAGATTTTACTGCTGTTGCCAATACATCATTTGATGTTCAACGTGGCGAAATATTTGGGTTACTTGGACCAAATGGCGCGGGTAAAACGACAACTTTTCGAATGTTATGTGGATTACTCCCAGCAAGTAGTGGGTATCTAGAAGTTGCTGGTAAAAATTTACGCACAGCTCGTGCTGAGGCAAGGGCTAAAGTGGGGTACGTCTCTCAAAAATTTGCACTGTATAGTAATTTAACTGTCTTAGAAAACTTGAAGTTTTTTGGGGGAGCTTATGGGTTGTCAGGCAAAAAACTAAATCAACAAATTGATAAAGCCTTACAGCAATATGATTTAAAGCCACATATTAAAAGTGGTGATTTACCAGGTGGGTATAAACAACGGCTATCTATGGCTGCTGCACTATTACATGAACCAGAAATTTTATTTTTAGACGAACCCACGAGCGGAATTGACCCGCTTGCACGGCGTTCATTTTGGTACAGCATTGGTGAACTTGCAAATCAGGGCATTACTATCATTATTACGACGCATTTTATGGAGGAGGCAGAATATTGTGACCGCATTGCCATACAAGATGCTGGAAAGTTATTGGCCTTAGGTTCTCCCCAACAAGTCCGTAAATTGGCAAGTAAAGATAAACCTATTGCTGACATGAATGAGGCTTTTATAGCAATTGTGGAACAAGCACGCGCGTTAAGGCACGTTGGTTAGGAGGTCTACAATGAGCTTTGGATTTTGGAATCGATTGACAGCGTTAGTTCGTAAAGAAACTAAGCAGCTCATTCGTGATAAAAGCAGCCTCGGGATTGGACTGGTTTTGCCTGTTATTTTAATTCTACTGTTTGGTTATGGACTTTCTTTTGACTTAAATCAGGCCCGAGTCGGCGTTGTCGTTGATCAGTCCTCACCACAAATCAGTCAGGCTTTAGCTGGTTTAAATGGCTCACGATATTTAACCAGTCAAGAGTTTCATAATTTGCCTGAAGCAGAGCAGGCCATTCGAGATGGGGAAATTGATGCCATTTTGCATTTTCCTTCAGATTTCGCCACTCAGGCACAGCAAGGTAATGCAAAGGTTCAATTATTATTAAATGGTACATCCACCACCATAGCAACAGCCTTAGAAGGTTATGTTGCAGGTGCTTTAGCTACCGCGCCGTCTATACAAGTTGACCGTGGGCAAATATTAGCAACGTCAAGCGCCGTTAATATTGAACAACGAATATGGTTTAACGAATCTGGTAACAGTACGTGGTTTTTAGTCCCTGGCTTAATGGTGCTCATTTTAACTTTAATTGGCGCATTTTTAACAGGGCTGCTCATTGCCCGTGAAAGAGAACGGGGAACTCTAGAAGCTTTATTTGTTACGCCTGTACGGCCATTTGAAATTGTATTAGCAAAACTCATTCCCTATGTGGTGGTCGGCATGATTGATATTGTGATCTGTATTGTTGCTGCATATTTTATTTTTGAAGTGCCTATGCGCGGTTCATTATTCTCAATTTTGTCGGCTTCATTTCTATATTTAATTGTCTCGTTATTACTTGGTTTAACTATATCTGGCTTTGCTCAAAGTCAGTTTCAGGCAAGTCAAATTGCTTTATTGGCAAGTTTTATGCCCGCGCTGATGCTTTCTGGGTTTGTTTTTGATACGCGTAACTTACCTTTAGTGGTGCAAATTATTAGTCAGTTGCTTCCAGCTACGCATTTTATGATTTTAATTAAAACCTTATTTATGGGAGGTGATGATTGGAAGTTATGGTTCAAAGAGTGCGGTTTTCTGTTGGGATATATCGTTGTTTTGATATGTGCTGTGAACTTTTCACTGAAAAAACGGTTGAGATAAAGTTATGTGGCAGCAACTAATTGCTTGGCTAAAACATTTAAGTTTTTTGGTTAAAAAAGAATTCTTAACCATTTTTAGTGACCCTGCAAATAGAGTCATTCTATTTGCACCCGCACTGATGCAAGCGCTTTTGTTTGGTTATGCTGCTACTTATGATGTTAACCATGTGGATTATGCAATTTTAGACCAGAGCAATGGGCAGATCTCTCATGAACTCATCTCAAAACTAGATGGCTCGGGTATTTTTAAACGTGTTGCAACACTTGAATATACTAGTCAAATCAAACAAGTTATTAATAATCGTCAGGCATTGGTTGTAATTACGATTCCATCAGATTTTGAAGACAAATTAAATAACAACCAAAGTTCATCTATACAGGTGATTGTTGATGGCAGGAACTCATCAACTGCTGTTGTAGCTGGTTCATATCTAAATAAAATTGTTGGTCAGTTTAATCAGCAAAAATTTAACTCAGCTTTGCCGATTAGCCTTGAAACAAGAACATGGTACAACCCAAATCAAGAGTCGCGATGGAGCCTCATGCCTTCATTAATTGCGGCCTTAAGTATGATGCAAACATTACTTTTATCCGCTTTATCGGTCGCGCGTGAACGTGAGCAAGGTACATTTGATCAGTTATTAGTGACACCGTATACACCATTACAAATTATGATTGGTAAAGCCTTACCGCCAATTTTTGTAGGGCTGATGCAATCAACCATTATTTTATTGATTATTTTGTTCTGGTTTAAAATTCCCATGAATGGCTCTATTGGGCTGCTTTATTTTGGTTTATTGAGTTTTAATGTGGCTGTAGTTGGTGTGGGCTTATCAATTTCGGCATTATCTTTAAATATGCAACAAGCCATGCTTTTTACTTTTTTATTGATTATGCCTTTGATGTTGCTTTCAGGTTTATTAACTCCTGTAGAAAACATGCCGGAAGCATTGCAAATAGCAACGTACGCAAATCCTTTAAGGTTTGGAATTAACTTGGTACAACGAGTTTATTTGGAAGGTGCAAGCTTTGCACAAGTCAAATTCAACTTTATTCCAATGATCATACTTGGACTGGTCACTTTACCTTTGGCAGCTTGGCTATTTAGAAACAGATTATCTTAAATATATTAATTAAAAAGCCCCATTTTAGGGGCTTTAAAATTTCACTTATGCACGTACGATCAGCTCGTAACCCGTATATTTACGGATATTAATGACACCAATATCAAAGATTAAATATTGTCCTTTAATGCCTTGTAATACACCACGAATTTTTGGTGTTTTATCTAGGTTTAAAGACTTAATTTTTTCAGGATATTGTTCAACTGGATAAACAAACTCACGTGGCAATTCATTTTCTAGTAGTTCAACCGTTTCGTTAAATTCAAGGTTTTGACTAAATTCTTCACGAATAGATTGAATTTTAGGTGCAAACTCTTCAATTAACTGATCACGTTGTTCAACCATATTTAAAGGTTCAGCCTCACCCTTAAGGAGTTTACGCCAGTCAGTTTTATCAGCAATTAAAGAGCCAAACATGGTTTCAAGCTGACCAGATAAACGACGTGATCCAACCTTTAAAATAGGTAAGGCTTGAGTTGCCCCTTGATCTAACCAACGACCTGGCATATGACTAACGCGAGTAATACCTACTTTTAGAGCACTTGAGTTTGCCAAATATACAATATGAGGTTGGAAACACACACTGTGGGCAAAGTCATCTTCACGACATGTACCCAAGTGGTAGTGGCATGTTTCAGGTTTCATAATGCAAAGGTCACATTCAGCTTTTGTTTTAAAACATTTAAAGCAGTGACCTTGAGAATAAGACTTCGGTGTTTTGGTGCCACAAGATGTGCAATAAATATTACCTGTCCATTCGATTTCTAGTTCTTGTCCTAAATTAAAAGGAAGATCAATTTCTGAACGGTCTAATACAAATTTGTATTCAACATTTGCCTTGGTTGTCTGTTGATCAGTTACACTAGCATCTTTTAGGCCTGCATGCATTTTATGGCAAATGCCTTGTAGTTCCATAAAGTTTAAACTCACATCTTTCAATTAAGGGTTGCAGTTATGGCTGAACAAAATGTCATCACTTCTATGCTAGACGATTTATCAAACGAACAGCCCATTCATACTGCACTTTGTATTGGCCAGAAAATTGACCAGAATAACGCAATTCAATGGCACTATTTTACCGTACCTGAGCTTTTAAGTCTGCCTTTTACTCAGCGTTATGATTTGGGTTTTGTATTGTTTTATACAGATGAAATGCAAAACATTAGCGATGTGCAAAAATCACAATTATTAGTAAAGTTAAGAGATTTATTAGCAAAACGAATTGTTGTAGTCAGCAAACGCAGTGATGAACAGTTATTACGTTCTTTAGGTTTCACGCAACTCATTGATAAAACTTCACATGATAGTGATTTCGCTTTATGGCAATTTAACATCTTGACCTATAAACATGTTCCAGACTGGTTTAACTCAAAGTTTTGGGCAAACCCGGAAAATTGG
Organism: Acinetobacter nosocomialis; assembly: GCA_025736915.1. Lineage (GTDB taxonomy): Bacteria > Pseudomonadota > Gammaproteobacteria > Pseudomonadales > Moraxellaceae > Acinetobacter > Acinetobacter nosocomialis_A. The sequence goes on from CP107049.1 coordinate 3,799,043, forward strand.
AATAAATTCCGCTGGTAAAAGGCCACTAAATCTCTTTCAAAATTTAACAATTTCGCTTTTGCTGTCTTAACAGAAAAACGCGTATGCTCATGTATAAACCATACATAAGAGTTACACATGACAAATTTAAGCAAGATTGTAGAAGTTTTAGCTCAACAAGCTTTAGGTGGGAACCAGCAAGCATCAGGTCAAGGTGGTTTAGGTGGAATTTTAGGTTCAGTACTCGGACAAATGGGGGGCAATACTTCTTCTGGCGCACAAGGTGGTCTTGGAGGCGTACTAGGTTCTGTATTAGGTCAAGTGACTGGAAATAATAATAACGCACCTCAAGCAGGTGGCGGCGTACAAAGTTTATTAATTGCAGTTGTACCTTTAATCTTAGGTTGGGTGCAGCAACAAGGTGGTTTACAGGCTGCTTTAGAAAAGTTAAAAGGAGCTGGTTTTGGCAGTCAAGTTCAAAGTTGGGTTGACCCAAATCAAAGTAATAGTGAAGTTCCAACTCAACAATTACAAAGCTTATTTAACCCAGCAGATATTGAACAAGTTGCCCAGCAGGCTCAAGCGCCAAAAGAACAAGTTTATGGTGCGATTGCTTCTGTCTTACCGCAGGTTATTGATTCTTTAACACCTCAGGGTGACAGTACAGACCACCAGGAAGCTAATCAAGACATTCAAAATGTGATGAATCTAGTAAGTGGTTTCTTAAAATAAGATATAAATTTTAAAAAGCCGATAATTCTTATATCGGCTTTTTTAGTCGGCACAATAAAATAAAAGGGCAGAAGCCCTTTTATTTTAGATCTGAATCAAACATAACTGATTAGAAGTTATATTCGATACCAGTACCTACAACAGTTTGTTTGTCGTTATCACTCAACCAATCACGTTTTTGTTGAGCAACAATGCCGTAGAAGCGAGCTTGTTTGTTGATTTGGTAATCAAGACCTACACCGTACAAGTCAATTTTACGATCTGCTAAACCACTTACTTGTGTTTCAGCAGAAGAATATTCTGCTTTCACTTTAAGTTTAGTATTCGGGATTTTATAAGCAGCTGTGATTGAATAAGCTTCTTCTTGTAAATCACGGTAAGCTTTACCAGCTTTGTCAACTGATCCATCTGCTTTGTATGTTTGACCATACGCAGTCAACTCATCCGTAGGTTCAGCATGTTGCCATAAAGCGCCTATTACTAGACCTGTTTTTGCGATGTCATAAGAGCCTGTTACGCGGTAAGCATCTGTATAAATATCTTTCAGACCATAAGCCGCATATTTACCTTTAATACCAAAGTCACCTGCAGCAGCAATTGCTAAGCCAAGGTCTTTGTTTTCATAACCAAGCGCAGTTGATACAGAGTCAAAACTATTATTTTTGCTGTCTTTACCAGTTTCACCTGGTTTATTATCAGTAGTACTTTCACCAGTTTGAGCCATGATGTTGAAAGTTATACCAGCTAATAATTTAGGATCTAATTCAAAACCAATTACGTTATCTAAACGGTTTTCACCATACATGATATTAGTAATATCTAAACGTGTATCGTCATTAAAGATATCTTGGTTATTACCAGCAGCAGTTTTAAAGTAAGAATCGTATTTACCTACTTTTAATGTACCAACACCGTCAGTTTTTAAACCGATATAACGGTTACGAGCGCTAAGATCACTATCAGAACCTGAACCATCAGTAGAGATTGCCCACTCAGCTAAATAAACAGCAGATAGCTTGTCAGTTAATTTTTCTTCGCCTTTCACCCCAATGCGAGAAGCGTTTGAGTTAATTTCAGTAACGTCACTTTTCCCATCGAAATTTTTATTGTCAACTTGGTTAATAGAAACATTCAGTTTGCCATACAAAGTTGGCGCTGCTTGCACCGCGTTTACGCTCAAAGTTGCAACTGCGGCAGCGAGTAGCAATTTCTTCATTGAGATTTCTCCAAAAAGTATTTTAAAAATGGCACATGCCTGTTAACTAATTATTTTGTAGTTGACTTGTGTACAAAAAGTTACAGAAGCTCACCAACTTGCTAAGAAGTATCTGTAAACTTTGTGACAGTGGAGTGAAGAGGAAATGACAGTTTTATGACAATTAAAAATTAGAAATATTTTATTTTCTTTTGATTTTATTACACTTTTTAAATAAAAAAGCCGAGCCGAAGCTCCGCTTTTAAGTCTTTAAATCAAAGAGCTGCTTTAATTTTTTCAGCTAAAGCCTTGATTTTATCTTGATCACCTAATTGTGCAGCATGTTTACCAAGTTGGTGAACATTTGTCGGAATTAGGTGAAAATGAACATGAGGGACAGTTTGTCCAGCAGCAGCACCTGATAATTGCATGAGTACAATTCCATCAAGGTTCAGTGCAGTTTCCATTGCTTTCGCAATTTTTTGCACGATCTGAATGGTATAGGCTGCCGCTTCAGGCGGTAAATCAAGTAAAGTTACTGCAGGAGTTTTTGGAATAACTAATGCATGACCATCGGCTTGGGGCATAATATCCATAAAAGCTAGAACTTGATCATCTTCATAGAGTTTTATCGCTGGAAGTTCACCACGTAAAATTTTTGCGAAGATATTTTGATCATCATATGCCATGTATTATTCCTTTAAATACTATTTACACTTCAATTCTTTTTGACGTTCTTTAATTGCGTCTAGACGTTGCTGCTCTTTATCAGAGAATTTTGGCTTAGTCGTATGACAGTTTTCATTACCATATTTTTCTTTAGCATCTTGGTCTTTAAAACAAAAACCTTTTGATGCATAAATCAAATTGTAATCATCTTGCAATTTTTGACATTCTTGCTCAGGTGTTGCAGCTTGAGCACTGAAACCGGCAAGGGTTACCATTCCAGTGAATACTGCAACCAATAATTTATTCATGAGCTTTTCCTCAGTTAAAGGTATGAACCTGTACTCAATATAAGGTTTATTCCCAATATTTCAATGACTATTAATTACTCAAGTGTTATTAAAAATCATATTTGATCTTATAATACAAAAAAGCTTTACATATCAATATCTTTTTTTAAATTTATTTTAAATCAAATATTTAGGTATTGTTTTATATTAAACAATAAAAATATATACATAATAAATATTTAACGTCATTATTGAAATTTCATAGTGATGAATTAAATATATTATATGAGTAACATCGGTTCTTGTTTATGTAATCAAGTAAAGTTTTCTATATCCCGTGAAATAAAAACGGTTTATCACTGTCATTGCAGTTTATGCCGAAAACAAACGGGTACGGGAGCGAATGCGGCTACTTTGGTGAAAGAAAGCCAATTTAACTGGTTAGTTGGAAGTGAATATGTCGCTACCTATAAAAAGGAGACTGGTTTTACCTCGTCGTTTTGTAATCAGTGTGGTTCGCCAGTACCCAATAAAATTAATGGTACAAACTATATATGGATACCATTAGGGCTTTTGGAACAATCATTTAATCCGGACTTAAAGCTTAATTTTTGTATAGAGTCAAAACATGAATGGGTGGTGTTAGCGAACGCTCATAAAAGTTTTGATCATTTGCCTGTTATTGAGGAATTCTTAAAGTACTTTGAATAACATCTTTTAAATTTTATATCTTTTAATACTTCTTAAGTGTTCGTTACATAAATGATGTGTGTTCACTGTTGAATATATCTGACATTTAATTGAGCATAAAATCACATAACTTAAAAAGGATGGTTCACATGATAGATGAAGAAAAGCCTTTAAATTTTGAAGATGATGACGAGCCTCTTGATTTTGAAGATGAAGAATTCACAGATGATAAAAAAGAGGATGAAATGTATAACTCGATCACTAAGGATGGATCTAGTGTTGACCCCGCCGATGATGGCACACGACATATTCGTCCAGAAGATGGTGATCCTATAGAACTTGATGAGTAAGTATATCAGTTTAAAAAAGATTAGTCTTTTTAATCTTTAAGTATAAGTGTAATATCCGAGCGCTGTTACAAACAGCAAAAAGTCCTGAATGATCAGCGCAAAAAATCAAAAGGGTAAAGCCTGCTTACAAAGCGGGCTTTTTTATTTTTATAAAATTATAGATTACGAGAATTAATTTATTGTGCCTGTAAAAGCGTATTATTTTTTAAAAAAATAGTTGGACACCATAGATGAGAGGCTCATCGATGCTCCTATTGTTTGTAATGAGCATTTAAAAGAAGCACGAATGTAAATAATAAAAATAAAAAAAGTAGAAAGACCATGAGTTAAAACATATCGTTAAATTATTTAGGTATTTTACACAATTTAACATTTTATGCAAATTAGTTTACATTTCATTAAGATTTGTTAAAGGTTTGATCTGAGATTAATCGTTTTAAATATGTGACAATCAAAGCATAGTTTGTTAGATTGTTTGATTTTTATAACAACAGGTGAGCCAAATGAAGAAATTATTATTTGTCATTATTGCTGGGTTTGGGCTAGAAGGTTGTGCGTCACTGACGGAAAAAGCTGATGAAAATTATATTAGCAAGTCACCAATTACCCCGGTCAATACCGCATTTAATGGTACGAAAGTACGTGAGCATGGAATTTTTACTGAGCAGGATATTGCTGATATGCCTGAGCATTCAAATATTAATTCACGTTATAAAATATCATTTTAAGTCAATACTTAAAATTAAAATTGAATAGTTAAACTAAATAATCCAGTAAATTGGCAGAAATTTAAAATTTACTAAGATTGTATTTAGTAATAGCTATTAAGTATAAAACCACCGGTCAGGTGGTTTTTAAAACGATAAAATGTTAAATTTTAATCATTGAAAAAATTGGTTTTATAAATGAAAAGAGTCATTATTTTAACTTCTATATTGTTATTAACTGGGTGCGCAATTAACTCGAAGACATTATCACCGACTAAAAGTAGCGATGATAAAATTATTTTAGAGGCTGAAAAATATAAGCAACAATATCAAAAAAAGATATTTAAAATTTGGGATATTCCACCGTCTTCAGTAGGCATGAGCGCCAGTGTTAAAGTCTTTTTAAATGATAGTGGTGAGATTGAGCAAATTATTTTTCTAGATAAAGAAGACCCAAAGTTTAAATCGAGTATTGAAAAAGCAATATGGCGTGCAAGTCCTTTTGTTTTACCTTCTAATCCTGATGTAAGAAAACAGGTAAGAAAGTTCAACATCAAATTTATGGCAAAGTAAATTTTAAATATGAACTTCGCCTTTTAAATGTAGAAAACCACCGAGAGGTGGTTTTCTACATTTAAAATTATAAATAACAAATATATAGAAAAACTTTTAAACCTCATTATGTCATTGCTGTAACTGCATACGTGACCAAGCTATAACTTTATTTTATTAATTATTTAAAAACTAATCATTATTTTTTATCTACTTTTTCTTTTATGGTTAACCCATCGAAGAAGAGGAATAAGCCATGTCGAATCAACATGAGATAAATTTAAAACAGTACCAAAATAAATCTTTAAGTTATTTGAATAGCACAGCTCATTCTGAAGGAGTTGAGTTTGATAAGTTTATTAAAGAGATTGAGAAATATTCAAATGCGGTTGTTTTAGATTTAGGCTGTGGTGGTGGTCATGTGGCTTATAACGTTGCTCACCATGCCGATCTGGTTTTTGCTTATGATTTATCTCATGAAATGCTTGATACTGTTTCAAAAGCTGCCAATGCTCGGAAAATAAAAAATATCTTCGTGCAACAGGGCTTAGCTGAAGATATGCCTTTTACTGACGAACAGTTTGATGTGGTAATCAGCCGATATTCTGCTCATCACTGGCAGCATGTACCAACGGCCATGAAAGAAATAAACCGTGTTTTAAAACCAAATGGTACTGTTATTTTTGTTGATATTATCAGCTCAAGTTTTCCCATTTTAGACACGTTTTTACAGACTATAGAGGTGATTCGGGACCCAAGTCATGTAAGAAATTACAGTATTAAAGAATGGGTTTACTTTATAGAAGATGCTGGTTTTGAATTAACTGCCTTAGATAAACAATCACTCATGCTAGATTTTGATAGTTGGGTACAGCGTATGAAAACTCCTGAAGATCAGATAAAAACGCTTAAGTATCTACAAGAGAATGCATCAGATGTAGTCAAAAAATATTTTAATATTCAAAAAGACGGAAGTTTCGAAAGTAAGGTAGGGTACTTTGTATTTAAAAAGATAGCCTTCTAGTTTAATTTTAGCTTGAGAGTTATGAAATACGAAAAAGTTTTAAAACTTTGAAGCCAATGAAATAAAATGCTCATATCATTATAAAAGTTATGTGAAATGGGCTATTGAAGTCGATAGGAGATAAAGATTTTAATCCAGAATAATTCGGTTAATGCATTAATTGTAGTAGATGTACAAAAGGCTTTTGTATTAGGCAATGAGGCTGTTCCAGCCGCAGAGCAACTTCTTTCTTCAATTAATATTTTACTTTCGAAAGCGCGCTTAGCTCGAGCACCTGTCATTTTTCTGCAAAATGACGGCGCTTTAGATACTGTAGATGAACCATTTCAATTGGGATGGGAACTATTTTTTCCTCCTCAACAAGGTGAAATTGTCTTAAGAAAAGTCAATGACAATGGGTTTGATGGTACGCCACTTCAGCAAATTCTAAATGAAAGCAGAGTACAAACCTTTGCAATTTGTGGGGTACTATCCGAAATGTGTGTAGCGGCTACTGCTCGTGCTGCACTCGAATTAGGTTATGGGGTGCTTTTACCTCATGATGCACATGCAACTTACAATGTACCCGCAGGTCCTGGCTCAGAAGAAGTACCTGCAGCAATGGCGGCCCGAGCTGCTGAGTGGTCTCTTGGCGATGAAATTGTCATCTGTGCTTCATCTCGTGAAGTGAATTTCATAGAAAACGTTAAATAAAAGCCCTTACCTGAAGGGCTTTCATATCTATATTTAAACTTTTGTTGAACGATCACTTAGCCATGCTGCTAGCTTTGGCCAGAATTCCTGAGCACTTGCTTGGCTTGACATTAGTCCCAAATGCCCACCAGGAATAAGCGTAAACGTCACATCTTTGCTGCTGGTTAATTCGCTTAATGGTTGAGCAGCATCCGCCGTAACCAATTGATCGCTACGACCAGCGCCAACTAAAAGAGAACAATCGATATTTTTTAACTCAATTTTTTTATCTTTTAATAGAATAGAACCTTGCTTCAACGGATTTTGTAGCCATACGTTGAATAACATGTCCTGATTAATACCACCAGGATAATCAATCATATTGTTTAAAAAACTACTTAATGTGGCATGTTCTTGTACAAACTGCAGATCATCAAGGTTTTTAAGTAATTGAATATGACCCTCGAACCAGCCTTTAGGGTCAAGAATTTTAAATCCTAGAGAATTTAAAATACCTGGAGTATGAATCAAACGCTTTGGTAAACCTGAGTAAATACGTGCCTGAAGTTTTTTATTACGACCAATAACATTATTTATAGTTCGGTAGAGTTTTCCGATATAGCCAGAAGCATAGCTATCGATTGGACTGCCTAACACTATAAGGTTTTTGACATAATTTGGATGGTTATGCGCTGTATACAAAGTAACGAATATACCCGCCATACTCCACCCATGTAGAGAAATTTGATCACTTCCTGAATGAGTGCGGACAAGCCCTATAGCTTTAGGAATAAAATCTTCAATAAATGATAAAAAGTTAAGATGTCTATCTTTAAACCCTAAACGGCCCCAATCGACAAGGTACACGTCAAATCCTGTATTTTGGAAATGCTTAATAAGAGAACGATAAGGATATAAATCATAGATCGCCATATTAATTGCTAGAGGTGCAACAAATACTAATGGTTCTTTAAAACGCTTTTGAGCAGCCGCATAGTAACGAATACGAGTTTCATTAAATTGACCGATGACTTCATATGGTGTGCTTTGTGACAACACCAGTGTTTCTGGTTGAAATAGTCGAGTAGAGAGGTGTTTGATTTGACTTTGCTCAGAGGCAATGGACTTTAAGCGTTTCATCTTACTTTGCCAACTATTTACTAAAATTAAATAAAGTCTAAGCGATAATTTTCAGGTTTACCTTGACCTTAAATACCTTAGACACTCAAAATGATGATAGTTTTTTAGTACATGACCAGTAAAGGCGAACATTTAATGAACCAGTCTGATGATTTAGAATACCAACTTGATACTTTAGCCATTCGTACCGGACATACTCGTAGTTTTGAAGGTGAGCATGGCGAACCGATTTTTTTGACTTCATCTTTTGTGTATGAAAACGCTGCTGAAGCGGCTGCAAAATTTTCTGGTCAAGTTCAAGGAAATATCTATTCACGTTTTACCAATCCGACTGTATCGATGTTCGAAAAACGCTTAGCAGCTTTAGACGGTGCTGAACGTGCTGTTGCGACAAGTTCTGGAATGGGCGCGATTTTGTCAGTTGCTATGGCATATTTAAAAGCGGGTGATCATGTTATTTGCTCAAGAGCAGTTTTTGGTTCAGTTGTCGCTTTGTTTGAGAAATATATTGCCAAGTTTGGTGTAGATATTACATTTGTCGATTTATGTGATTTGGACGATTGGAAAAACGCGGTACGTCCAGAAACTAAACTTTTATTTGTTGAGTCTCCATCGAACCCTTTAGCTGAGATTGCAGATATTCAAGCACTTGCAGATATTGCGCATGCGAATGGTGCATTACTTGCGGTTGATAATAGTTTCTGTACGCCTGTTTTGCAGCAACCATTAAAATTTGGTGCAGACCTTGTGATTTACTCGGCAACTAAATATTTAGATGGACAAGGGCGAGCATTAGGCGGTGCTGTTGTCGGTAATCATCAGTTGTTAGAAGAGGTTTTTGGTGTCGTCCGTACACTTGGGCCATCAATGAGTCCGTTTAATGCATGGGTTTTCTTAAAAGGTCTAGAAACTTTACGCTTACGTATGAAAGCACACTGTGAAAGTGCTCAAATTCTTGCCGAATGGTTATCTACCCATGACAAAGTAGAAAAAGTTTACTACGCGGGCCTACCAACTCATGAAGGACACGAACTTGCTGCAAAACAGCAAAATGGTTTTGGTGGGATTGTTTCTTTCGTTGTTAAAGGCGAACGTGAAGGTGCTTGGAAGGTGATTGATAACACCAAATTTATTTCAATTACTGGTAATTTAGGTGATGTGAAGTCAACAATTACCCATCCTGCGACAACAACACACGGCAAACTTTCTGCTGAAGCAAAACAAGCAGCAGGAATTCAAGAAGGCCTAATCCGTGTTTCAGTTGGTTTAGAAGATATTAACGATATTATTGGTGATATCTCACGTGGATTGGATTTAATTTAATTAATTTATATATTTAAGATTAAACCACACTTATTTAGGTGTGGTTTTTTATTAATGATGCTGTTACTTACACACAACGAAAGCAATAAAAAGACTACATTTTGTTATAAATGACTCTAAAATCACAACGTATAAAAGTTCTAAATTTAATAAAAATAACAAAGTGAGTTTTTGAACCATGCTTAAACTTATAATTATATTAGTCGCTATAGGGGCAATTGGTTTGGTTGGATACAGAGTATTTGCCCAAAAAGACGAACCGACTCAGATTAGCGAAACTGTATTGTTAATTAATGATGCGAACAAATCAGTTGAAGATGCAGATCATTCAATAGAAAAGGCAAATGCCTCTTTTCAGAAAATGCCTTTAAATGAATACAAACCGGATAATAAAAACCTTCAAGCCTCACAATAGTTGCACTTAAATTTTAGAACTGGTTCTAAGAGTGAAAAGTTTTACACAGAAAGCTTTAAACTCATGAGTTAGCGAAAATAGTTTCATAGATACCAATAGAAAACATTAATTTATTGTGTCAGAATTACAGATTAATTTTGATTTAAACGTAATGACCTCAATGCTCTTTATGATGGGTTGAGGGACTAAAAGAGTTTAAGTTCTGAAGTGTTATGTGACTATCAATTATATTTGGTAGAGATACGGAGTTAGGTTTATGAATATCAATATGCTCATGCAGCAAGCGCAGCGCATGCAAAAAGATATGGAATCAAATATAAAAAAGGCCAAAGAAGAGCTTGCTCAAACTGAAGTACACGCTGAAGCGGGTGGTGGTTTAGTTAAAGTAACCATGACTGGTCGTTATATCGTAAAACGTATCGAAATTAATCCAGAATTGCTTCAAGATGAACCAGATATGATTGAAGATTTAATCGCAGCTGCTGTTAATGATGCTGTACGTCAAGCAGAAGTAGTTTCTGAAGAAAAAATGCAAAAAGCTAATTCTGGCATGGGTTTACCTCCTGGCTTAGCGGGCATGTTCTAAGGAAATTCAGTGTTTAGTGATAGATTTGAACAACTCGTTCAAGCTTTACGTATTTTGCCTAGCGTTGGACCGAAGTCGGCTCAACGTATGGCTTTACATCTATTGATGAAAAATCGTGAAGGTGCATTTGCTTTAGCGCATGCTCTACATGAAGCATCAAGTTATATCCACGAATGTAGTGTTTGTCACTCTTTAACTGAGCACGAAATTTGTGATATTTGCGCTTCAACAGAAAGAGATGATCAACTGCTCTGTGTAGTTGAATCTCCAGCAGATGTGATGGCAATTGAGCAAAGTGGTAGTTTCCGTGGCAAATACCATGTGTTGGGTGGGCATCTTTCTCCATTAGATGGAATTGGACCAGAGGAAATAGGTATTCCTTACCTAATCCAGCGTTTAAGCCAAGGCACTATCGAAGAAGTCATTTTGGCAACTAACGCTACTGTAGAAGGTCAGGCGACAGCGCATTATTTGGTTGAAGCGACGAAGCATTTACCTATTCACATGACACGTATTGCTCAAGGTGTACCACAAGGTGGTGAGCTTGAATATGTTGATAGTCATACATTAAGTCAGGCGGTGCATAACCGTATGCGTATGAAATAAGTACCTCGGTGCTTATTTCAAAGATTTTTTAAAATATAAGTTTTATTATTAAAAAAATCTTTTTAAAAGACAAAAACATATTTTTAAAAATAACTTAATGAATATATAAATTAAAAAAGCTGTTTGTAAAAAATAAATTTTTATAAGGATCTTAAATTGAAAAATTTAAAATAATGATCAAAAAATTATCTCTTTTTTGGAAAATTGTTCAAAAATAGATTATTCATCATGGATTCAGTAGCATTTTTCTATTGCTATGTTATATATACCAGAGTTTAAAGCACTCTTTGCATTTACTTGAGAAAGCATGTTTCAGTTTATCCAACAGCAAACCGAATTGGTTGATGTTCTTCAACAAATGGATCAATGTTCAACGTATGGACTTGATACAGAATTTATTAAGGTTGATACCCTTTGGCCTAAACTTGGAGTATGTCAAGTCAATGTCAACGGAAACGTATATTTGCTGGATGGCGTGTCGCTAGACTTAAGTGAGTTTTGGAAAAAAATCTTTGTTGCTCAACAAAATATTTTTCACGCATGTGGTGAAGATATCGATTTAATCTATCACTATGCTGATGAACAAAACCTATTAAATGTTTTTGATACTCAAGTTGGACTTTCCTTTTTAGGGCATGGTTTACAAGTAAGCTATCAAGGTGCTTTAAAGCTTTGTTTAGAGATTGACATTGAAAAAGACCAAACTCGATCTGACTGGTTAGCAAGACCTTTGTCTCCTCAACAGTTATGCTACGCAGCAAATGATGTTTTATACCTTATGCAGTTGGCTAACCATATTAAGGATCAGCTTAAGCAAAAAGGGCTTTATGAATATGTTCTTGAAGACTGTAGTAGTCTAACCAAAGAAATTATTAGGGAAACACCAACGTCATTACTCTATACAGATGTAGGCAACTATCGACATTCACGCCGTCAATTAATGCAATTGCAGAATTTAAGTGAATGGCGCGAACATATAGTTAAAGCAACCAATCAGCCACGTAGTTTTATCCTTAGAAATTCGACAATGATTGATTTGGTCGAAAAAAATCCACGTAATAATTTTCAATTATCTCAAGTAAGAGATATCCGTCCAAATGTTGTTCGTGAATATGGCAAGATTATTCTGGATCTTTTAAAGGATTTACCAGTAGAAGGGCAATGGCCGGCTAAAATTGCTAAACCTTTTAAAATTACGTCAAAAGAAACTCTAGATAAAATGGATGCGTTAATTGCAAATGCTATAGAGCAAACCTCCATTCCGAAAGAAGTTTTACTGCGTAAGAAATGGTTAAATGCAATTCATCAGCATGTACTTTCTAAAGGTGATGAACAAGATTTACCCGATTACTTGTTGGGTTGGCGCTACGAATTACTCACCAAACCACTTATCCAACTATTTACAGAAGAGAAAGCAACTCTGTTATTTTAAATTTACCAATGTGTTTTCAGTTCAAATGAGCACTTTGTATTTAAAAATAAGTTATTTGATTAATATTTGCTCAAATAATAGTGGTTAATTTTAATTTAAAATAAAGCTTTTTTATAAGGTCATCTTTATAAATTTAATCTTTTATTTAGTTGTACTTTATATTCTTAGGTTTTTTTAAAGTTTAAATACTATAAATATGAGTTAATCTTAATTTCATATGATTATGCTGAATTAAATTAACTTTATTCGTGAGAAAAATTCAATTGCGTATATATACAGGTCTGTATATTCTTGGCATCAAGAAAAACAATTTCAAAATAAACAATATATAACTATAAGTTTGTTTCGGTGCAGAAATATAGAGGCCTTCTCGGGGAGAGGAGGCCTCTAATTTTATTTGTACAGCCGTAAAAAGTTTTTAAAATCAATAATAAGTTAATATTGAGATTAATTTTTTATGCTATAAATGAAAGTTACTAATAACTAGAGAGATAAACATGACTAATAATTTTAATGCTGAACAGGCAAGAAAAAATGCTAAAGATGTCAAAATAGATCAAGCAATATTGTTGGAAAAAATCTTAACTGGAACTGAGGAAATCTCGAAAGAAGGTAAACGTCGAGCAGTGTTTCAATTTCCAATAGATGCTTTGCATCCTGAACATATTACACAGGTAGAGGAAGAGCTAAAGACGCGAGGTTTCAATGTTTCAACCAATATTGAACAGTCTGGTACAACGGTCAATATTGAAGTTAGTTTCTAAACTTTTGTTCAATCAAACGCCCATAATTTAGGGCGTTTCTTATAATTTTTTACAATCTAAATTTATAAAAATCAATATATTGTTTGACAGGTTTGAGCTTCTTCTGTAGCTTTACTTTTTGAGTGGAATATGGATATGAACTTCCAAGCAATACTTTCATCTTTCAAAAATCAATCTACTGGTACAGATGCATTTAAAAACTTAAAAAATGCGTGTGAGCAGTATCTCAAGCAATCTTCAGATTTAAATGAAAAAGCAGCAACTTATCTCATTTATGGGTTTGCTCGTAGTTATGTAATCTTATATGAAGATGAAGCAGTGACTACCGAGTTTGCGCAAGCTTCTAAAGAAACGTTAATGAATTACATGAGTCATTTAAATAAAGCCTTACTTACTCAAGATGACAGCATAATTTTGAGTGCGTTAAATCAGGTGAGTAATGACTATATGCAGGGTGCAAGAGTCTTTTAAAATCTTTGTTTAGCTTATTAGTAGGATACTTCTTTAGTCATCAAGTTAACTGAAGAAGTATCCAGTGGTCATTTTAATGTGATTTTTTCTTGCCACCGCCATCTTGTTTATTGACGGTAGACCATGCAATACGTTCAGCTTCTTCTTGAGAATGACCTCTATCTACTTCACTCTCAACAATATGTTTAGCCTGACGCTTTTGCTTTGCTGTATAAGATGATTTATCGCCACGAGACATAGCATAGACCTCCGTATTTTGTTTTAAGATCTTCTATTATTGAAACACATCCGAATTTAAAATCGGTTAAATAATGTCTTATCCTGTATGCATAAGTTGAATCTTATTTAGAACTTGTTTTAAATTTTAGTTAAATTAAATTTATTATTTTCAATAAATTAAGCTGAGTACAATCTGTTTTAGGCTGAGTTTTATTGTTTTTAAAATGTAATTTTTTCATTTTATAAAAGTAAATAAAAAGATTTTTTATGTAAAATTAAAAGCTTAATAAAGGTTGAAAAATTTAAAACTTTAGAAAATTAAAAGTTATTTATCGACCTTGATGATTGTTGTGGGTTAATATTTCGCAAGAAAAGAAAAAACGACTGATGCGTAAACAAACCTGCGTGTGTCAGTTGTTTTTTTTCATGTATGCTGTCCTTAGTTCAAGAGTTGATTTGAAATGCACTGTGATATTTATAGATCGAGCAAAAAAGATGAAATGTACATTTATATTGCTCGTCCAAACTATCCTGATGATACGGAGCAAACCGATCCGTTTGAAAAAGTTCCAGAAGCTGTTTTACAAGCATTTGGTCGTGCAACGTTTGTCATGCATTTAGAATTGGCTCCAACACGTAAATTAGCGCGTGTAAATGTTTTACATGTTCTAGATTCATTACAAACAAAAGGTTTCTTTATTCAGATGCCGCCAGAAGGGTTAATTAACCCAAATGCAGTTGAACCAGAGGGCTTACGTGGTGCGTGAAGATCAAGCTGGAGTTTTAAATCAATTACTTTCTTCTCTCGATGCAATTCCTGAAGAGATCATTGCTTTAACAGCTTATGGCGTTGGCGCTATTATTGCCTTGTGGTGTTGGTGGCGTTTAATGCGCCGTTTACCTGCTACTTTTGGCGCAATAAGCTGGTTAGTTGTTTTTGCTATTTTGGTGACGCCAACCGTTTCGGAAGGGCCGAATGCATCTGTAGCACCAGCTATTTTTGGACTACTGTTTGGTGTTTTAACGAAAGACAGTCCTTTAATCTGGTCAAATTTATCCTTAATTCTATTTGTAATCGGTCTAGGTTTAGTTATTGGCTATTGTTGGTCAAAATATACAACAAACAAAAGCATGCGTTCCATCTAACCATTGAAATAGAAAAATAAGGTCTCTACATGTCTGCTGATACCCAACATTTTACCGGTACAGATCAATATATCGCGACTGATAGTCTTAAACTTGCTGTAAAAGCAGCTCGTGCCTTGCAAAAGCCTTTATTGGTTAAAGGTGAGCCGGGTACAGGTAAAACTTTACTTGCTGAGCAAGTGGCAGAAAGTCTTGGTTTAAAACTCATCACTTGGCACATTAAGTCAACAACTAAGGCACAGCAAGGCTTATATGAATACGATGCTGTGTCTCGCTTGCGTGATAGTCAATTGGGTGATGATCGTGTTTACGATATTAAGAACTATATTAAGCCCGGTAAACTGTGGGAAGCCTTCACCAGTGAAGAGCGTTGTGTGCTTTTAATTGATGAAATTGATAAGGCGGACATCGAGTTTCCAAATGACTTGTTACATGAACTTGATAAGATGTCTTTTTATGTTTATGAAACAGGCGAAACGATTACGGCTACTCAACGTCCAATCGTAATTATTACTTCAAATAATGAAAAAGAATTACCAGATGCGTTCCTGCGTCGTTGCTTCTTCCACTACATCGAGTTTCCAGACGAAGCAACTATGCGTGAAATTATCTCGGTACATTTCCCAAATATCTCTGCGACTTTGGTAAATGAAGCACTTCAAGTTTTCTTCAAACTCCGTGAAATTCCTAATTTGAAGAAACCACCATCTACATCTGAACTGATCGATTGGTTGAGTCTGCTTATGGCAGATGATATGCCTGAAGATGTACTACGTAATCGAGATACATCAAAAGCTATTCCTCCTTTGTATGGCGCACTTATTAAAAACGAGCAAGATGTGCAATTGCTTGAACGTTTGGCTTTCATGTCGCGACGTTAAAGGAGGGAATAACCCATGTTTGTGCGGTTATTTTACACCTTACGAAAATATGGTGTTCCAGTTACAACTCGTGAACTCATTGATTTAAATCGTGCGGTGAGTGAAGGCTTAGTTTTTGCCGATCAGGAAGAGTTCTATCAACTTGCTAAAACAATTTTAGTTAAAGATGAACGCTTTTTTGATAAGTTCGATCGTGCCATGAAAGATTACTTTGATGGCATAGAAACCTTTGATATCGATGAGTTACTCAAGCAAGTCCATAAACTACCAAAAGACTGGTTTGATTTAGAACTTCTCGAAAAGCATTTAACACCAGAGCAAAGGGCTGAACTTCAAAAAGCAGGTTCTTTAGAAGAACTAATGAAAATGCTAGAAGAGCGTTTACGTGAACAGCATAAAAAACACCAAGGTGGTAACCGTATGGTTGGCACAGGTGGAACTTCACCCTTTGGCGCTTTTGGTGACCATCCAGAAGGCGTCAGAATTGGTGGGCCGGGTCGTAAACGTTCGGCGGTTAAAGTCTGGGAACAGCGTAAATACCAAAACCTAGATGACGACCAAGTTCTTGGTACTCGCCAAATGCAAATTGCTTTACGACGTTTACGCAAATTTGCTCGCCAAGGTGCAGCTGAAGAGTTAGATGTTGACGGAACGATTCGGGAAACAGCCAAGCAAGGTATCTTGGATGTTCAGATGGTGCCAGAGCGTCGCAATCGAATCAAAGTACTGATGTTGTTTGATGTTGGCGGTTCGATGGATGCGCACATTGCCCAATGTGAAAAGTTATTTAGTGCCGCTAAAACAGAATTTAAAACACTTGAATACTTTTATTTCCATAATTGTCTTTATGACTATGTGTGGAAAGATAACTATCGAAGAACAGCTACTCGCATGAACACATGGGACTTGTTCCATACTTATGGACGCGACTATCGTGTAATTGTCGTAGGTGATGCCAGTATGGCACCGTATGAGCTGAAATCGGTAGGTGGATCGGTTGAATATATGAATGATGAAGCAGGTGAAGTTTGGTTACGCCGCCTACATCAGCATTTTGATAAAACAGCATGGTTAAACCCTGAAACAGAAGGGTATTGGCATTACACACAAACGATTGGTTGGATTAAAGAGATTTTTGAAAACCATATGTACCCAATGACGCTAAAAGGCATTGAAGACTTAACGCGCTACCTTTCTCGATAAACTTGATAACTTTAATAATTTAAAAAGAGGGATGATATGCAACATCAAATTAATGGTATTGCTTTGCCAAATGAACAAGGATTTTTTGGTGAGTATGGAGGTCAATTTATTCCTCCACATTTAAAAGAAGCAATGGATGAAATTAATGCTGCTTACGAAGAAATTCGCCACACACCAGAATTTCAAAATGAATTATCAGACCTCTTTGCAAATTATGTAGGTCGTCCAAGTCCTTTATTTCATGCAAAACGCCTTTCTGAGCAGTTAGGCGGTGCACAAATTTATTTAAAGCGTGAAGACTTAAATCATACCGGTGCCCATAAAATCAATCACTGCTTAGGCGAAGCTTTACTTGCTAAATATATGGGCAAAAAGAAAGTCATTGCCGAGACGGGTGCGGGTCAACATGGGGTGGCTTTAGCAACGGCTTGTGCTCTAGTGGGTATTCCATGTGAAATTCATATGGGGCAAGTTGATATTGAAAAAGAACATCCAAACGTGGTCAAAATGAAAATTTTGGGTGCTCATTTAGTTTCAGTCACTCGTGGTACAGCAACCTTAAAAGATGCTGTAGATAGTGCGTTTGAAGAATATTTAAAAGACCCTAAAAACTTTATTTATGCAATTGGTTCTGTGGTTGGTCCTCATCCATTTCCTAAAATGGTTCGAGATTTTCAATCAATTATTGGCAATGAAATTAAAGATCAGACACATCAGCGCTTTGGAAAAAATCCAGATTATGTGGTGGCATGTGTTGGTGGTGGTTCAAATGCGATTGGTGCCTTTACCGCATTTTTAAATGATTCAGATGTAAAACTGGTTGGGGTGGAACCCGCTGGACATGGGTTAGACACCAATATGCACTCAGCAACTCTAACATTAGGTAAACCAAGTCAAATTCATGGTATGGCATGTTACGTGCTTGAAAATGAAGCTGGTGAACCTTTACCGGTACATTCTATTGCTTCAGGATTGGACTATCCTGGTGTTGGTCCTCAGCATAGTTTCTTAAAAGATTTAGGCCGTGTGGAATATAGCACTGCAACTGACCAAGAATGTTTGGATGCTTTTATGACCTTATCTCGTGTAGAAGGAATTGTTCCTGCGCTTGAAAGCTCACACGCTGTGGCATGGGCAATTCGTGAAGCACCAAAGCTACCGAAAGAAACCATGATTGTGGTGAATCTGTCGGGTCGTGGTGATAAAGATTCTGACTATGTTGCAGAAAAGCTTAAGCTTTAAGCCAACTAGAGTTGATAAGCGGTCAGTATTTAAAGGCCGCTTTTTTGTTTCAGAGACTACATATTGCGCTACTTATAAAGTTCATTATTTCTTAATTAAAACAAAGTATTCTGATTTTAAGCTGAGATTGTTAGAGATAGGTGTGTAAAACACTGCTTCACAAGGCAAAGCGTTGCGTTGCTTTGTCTCACTCAGTAGAATAGTCACTTTGCAAAATTTGCCTTTGGAGACGCCTAAGTGGAGCGACCGACGATTAGCCCTGAACATTTACAGGAAGCTGCTGAAAATTTATCTACAATTCGAGATTTTATTCGTTTTGGGGTATCAGCATTACGTCAACATGATGCACATTTAGGACAAGGTACTGAAGATTATTTTGCAGAAAGTTCTGCATTAGTTTTACAAACCTTATCTCTTGAATGGTCAGCAGACTCAGAGATTTTAGATGCTAAACTTTTACCAAGTGAAAAAGCAGAATTCTTAAGTTTGTTAGAACGTCGTATTAATGACCGTATTCCGACTTCTTATTTATTAAATTTAGCTTACTTCTTTAATAAGCCATTTTATGTAGATGAACGTGTACTTATTCCGCGTTCACCAATCGCAGAGTTAATTGAGCAACGTTTTGCACCATATTGTTTAGATGAAAATGGTCAAATGCGTGAAGCACTCAACAACTTACCAGAAAATACCAAGCCTAAGACACCACAACGTATTTTAGACATGTGTACAGGTTCTGGCTGTATTGCGGTAGCTTTAGCTTATGCTTATCCAGATGCTGAAGTAGATGCAACAGACATCTCTAAAGAAGCTTTAGAAGTAGCATCGATTAATGTTGAACATCACAATAAGCAATATCAAGTTGCGTTACTTGAATCTGATTTATTCGCCAAGATTCCAGCTGAAAACCAGTACGATTTAATCGTAAGTAACCCGCCGTACGTTGATGCCGAAGATATGGCTGACTTACCAGAAGAGTTTTTGCATGAGCCTGAACTTGCATTAGCAGCAGGACAAGATGGTTTAGACTTAGTTCGTAAAATGTTAGCTCAAGCGGCAGATTATTTAACAGAAGATGGTTTAATTGTAATTGAAGTCGGTAACTCTGAATGGGCTATGCGTCAGAACTTCAATACTGTTGAGTTTAACTGGCTTACTTTCCAAAAAGGTGGTTCAGGTATTTTTGCTTTGACTGCTGAACAATGTCGTCGTTATAGAAAATTATTTGCAGAACAAGCTTAAGGAGTTGTACGTATGGCAGGGAACACTATTGGACAACTCTTTCGTGTAACCACATGCGGTGAATCGCATGGTGTTGGTTTAATGGCAATTGTTGATGGAGTGCCACCAGGCCTTGCATTAACAGCAGAAGATCTGCAAATAGATTTGGACCGCCGTAAGCCTGGTACATCGAAATTTGCTACCCAGCGTAAAGAACCTGATCAAGTTGAAATCATTTCAGGGGTATTTGAGGGTAAAACCACAGGTACACCAATTGGTTTACTCATTCGTAATACTGACCAAAAATCGAAAGATTATGGGAATATTGCGCAAACCTTTAGACCGGGTCACGCGGATTATACTTATACACAAAAGTATGGTTTCCGTGATTATCGTGGTGGTGGCCGTTCAAGTGCTCGTGAAACTGCTATGCGTGTTGCAGCTGGTGCTATTGCGAAGAAATATTTAGCAGAAAAATTTGGTGTCTTGATTCGTGGTCATGTCACTCAAATTGGTAACGAAGTTGCCGAAAAACTCGATTGGAATGAAGTTCCAAATAATCCGTTTTTCTGTGGCGATGCAGACGCTGTTCCTCGTTTTGAAGCATTGGTTACGTCTTTACGTGAACAAGGCACCAGCTGTGGCGCTAAGCTAGAAATCTTAGCTGAGAAAGTTCCTGTAGGTTGGGGTGAGCCTGTTTTTGACCGTTTAGATGCTGATATCGCACATGCCATGATGAGTATTAATGCGGTTAAAGGTGTTGAAATTGGTGATGGTTTTGCTGTAGCAGGTCAGTTTGGTCATGAAACACGTGATGAATTGACGAGTCAGGGCTTCTTGGCGAATCATGCTGGTGGTATTTTGGGCGGTATCTCAAGTGGTCAAACCATTCGTGTAGCAATTGCACTAAAACCGACTGCAAGTATTACTACTCCAGGTAAAACGATTAATTTAAATCGTGAAGATACTGATGTGTTAACTAAAGGCCGTCATGATCCGTGCGTGGGCGTTCGAGCAACTCCAATTGCTGAAGCAATGTTAGCAATAGTTTTAATGGACCATTTCTTGCGAAATCGTGCTCAAAATGCAGATGTTGTTCCTCCATTTGCACCAATTGAACCATAGAGACTTGGTTGACGTAAAAAAGCCACATAACTCAAAGTATGTGGCTTTTTTATTGTTATTGAGCGCAATTTTTTAATTAAAAGACCTATTAATAATTTTAAGTTAAATCTACAATTTGTTCTTGATTTACAGCAATTTGATACTGATTGCGACCATTTGTTTTTGCTTGATAGAGTGCATGATCTGCACGGCTAACAAAGGCAGAAATTGAATCATTTAAACGCGGAATTGTGGTTGCCACACCCACACTAATGGTTACGTATGGTGAAACGTTACTACATGGATGAACAATGGCAATTTTTTTAATTGCGTTCATTAATCTTTCGACTTGAATTTGAGCTTGCTGAGCATTAGTCATAGGGAAGAGAAGTAAAAATTCTTCACCACCATAACGGGCAACTAAATCTCCACTACGAGCAGCAATTGAAGAAATTGCTGTAGCAATATCTTTTAAGCACTTATCGCCTTTAAGATGTCCTAAGGTATCGTTATAGGGTTTAAAGAAGTCGATATCCACCATCATAATAGTAAGTGGTGTTTCATGGCGTAGTGCACGACGCCATTCATTATCTAGTGTTTCATCAAGATAACGTCGATTAGCAAGCCCAGTTAAAGCATCTTGCTGTGAAAGCAAAGACAACTGCTGCGCTTGTTGCATGAGTTCAATACGGTTGAGCTCAATCATACAGTTTTGTAAATAGTTTTCTCGATGCTGACGGTCTGTAGCATAGGCAAGTGTCATTCCTAAGAAACTACTAAACGTATATGTGCGATTCAAAAAGGTCCAATCTATGTCGCCTTTCACATAAGTACTGACTAAAATACCAACCAAACCGCCAACCCATCCTGCAATGATCGCAGTATAAAAGCGCATACCTACCGCACCGTAGATAATCACAATCGCATACATCATTGCTGCATGAAAAAGTACATTATCTTGGCCATTTTCTAAAACGTTAATTAAAATAAAGGTGATAGCGACAGCGGAAGCAGAGCCAATTCCGACATAATAATCAAACCACTGATTTAATTTTTTAATAAACGATAAAATCCACGCAATTAAAACAATTATACCTACCCAAGAATAATAGCTTAACCAGGATAAAACTTGGTCGGTTGGTAAGACTTGGTATATACCAAAGCTTAAAAATAAATATAATATTAAAATAATAGGTGCTCTATAGCGAAACTCATAGGCCGCACCATTTTGATATTGAAAACGATAGATCGTTTCAAGTTGCTTTGGAAACCATACGAAATTTAATCCGCGTGTGGTTAATAAATCTATTTGTTCCTGTCCCAATATATTGGAACCTTGCAACTTCATAATTAATGCTCTCTATATTGGAAGTTGGCATAAAATGCGACTTGTTTTATTAAAGTTCCATCTAAAAATATTGGTTATATATTGTGTGGTTTATTCAAAATAATAATACAGATTTTTTAAAAAAGTAATGATTTTTATAGGTCCTTATTGTGATAAAAATCACGACATTTCAATGATTAGCGTCACAATTATCTAAAGATTCAAAACCTTTGAGAAAAAATTACTAATGGTCGATTAAAGATTGTATCTTTATCATTTTCGGATAGACTTATAGCCGTGAAGTACAGATGATTGCTGTCATATAAATAGGAAAATTAGCAATGACTGCTTTAAATCAATATGGAATGAGTTTAGAAATTACAGCGCATAATGAATGGTCTCAGCGGTTTTGGGATGATCTTTTACCGGTTAAGGAGCGGGTGAGTAAACATCCGTTTTTTACTGAAATGGCCAATGGGGGATTGAGCCTAGAAAGTTTCCGTTATGCTTTACTTAATTTCTATCCACTGGTTGCACATTTCCCGTCATATATGGCTGGTGCATTAGCTAAGGCGACTGCTTTTGCTGAACCGGGTGTAACAGAAACACGAGATTGGTTAATTCAAAATATTAAAGTCGAAGAACGCCATTTACAGTGGTATCGTGATTGGGCGAAGGGTTTTGGGTTAACTGTAGACCAGCTTGATAGCGTGCGGCCCCCAGCTGCAATGAATGCGGTGAATCACTTTTTATGGAATATGAGTCATCGTGGTAATTTAGCTGAATGTTTAGCTGCGACCAATTTAGCAATTGAATGGGCGACAGGCGACTGGTCTATTCAGGTCTATAAAGGTATTCATGCTTATACAGACCACCCTGACGTCACGATTGATAAGCGTTCTTTAGCTTGGTTACGTGCTCATGCTCATTATGATGACTTACATCCTTATGAAGCCATGGAGTTGATTAAACGTTTGTCGAATGACCGACCAGATTGGCAGCAAAAAGCATTTCATGCTGCCGAAGAAGGATTACGTTATTACGAGCTGGCTTTAGATGATTGCTATAGAGTACAGCTTAAAGCTTCTGCTTGATCTCATTTAAAAAGGGAGAATATTGTTAGATATTCTCCCTTTTATTTTATTCAAGTAATTTTAAAAGTTTTGCCCGATAAGGTGTTTCTTCGGGTAATAATTCAAGTAGGCGTTCAACGGCATCCACACGGTCAGGTACACGACTGACTACACGTAACAGTTGGTCTATATCGTCAATTTGATAAATTACATGGCTCAATCGAGCATCAAAACAGTCTCTCCAAGCACATAAAAATGGACTTTCTGACTTGGCTAAAAAACTACCTCTATAAAGTGTTAAAGTGGTTGCAGTAAAACCTAGGTTTAATGCCTGCTCAGCCATAAGAAAGTCACATTGAATTTCACAGTTAAGTCTATATGGTCGCGACTCGATCACATCGGGAATCAGGTTTCGAAGCTGTGAAAGCTCGGCTTTTAGTGTAGTGGTACTCACTGGGCGGTCGCCATATAAGGCGTAGTGCAGTTCTTCTAGGTTTATACCTTCTGGGCACAGCGCAAGAATACATAAAATTTCGATTTGGCGCTGTGTAAGTGTTAAACCATGTTGATTGTATTGAACTTTAGGTGTGCCTAAAGCCTTAATATATAAAATGTTTTTTTGATGAAGTTGAATGGCTTGTTTTACAATATCGGCACAACGTTCAACAGCTAAAATTCCAAGAGAGTTATGCTTTTGGTACTTCGTTGATAGGTTCATAATGCCGTAAAACTGGCCTGTACTTGCATCGGTTATAGGTGCTGCATAACATACCCAGTCTCTAACGCTGTTCATCTGATTTTCATGCGAATAAACACAGCTTGCAGCATGTGTATTTAGGGCAAGACCAATTGCATTTTGTCCAACTGCTTGAGTTGACCATTGCCCACCTTCAACAAAATGGACCTGTTCAGCAGATGAACGCATAGGCGTACTACTCCATGTCCAGAGTAACGTACCGTGAGGATCAGTCACACCAATGGCCATATCTGCATCTTCAGCAATGTGCATCAAATTTCTATGACACTCTTGGATTGAACGACCAAATAAGGAATGTTCCCATTCCTGATCAAGATCAAATATAGGGGCCGCATCTAGATCGAGTGACGGTTTTTTTCCTAAACAAGGTGATTCAGAGGTTGTTTCCGGTCTAAAGAAAGACGGAAGGTTATCTGTAGAAGGCAATAATAGTTGTTTTGACATATCCATATCGAAATTCCTTTATCGTTGAAATGGCGTATCCGTAGCCGCTCAACAGGTTTAGCTTTCTTATTGTGACTATTTCCTCTTATTTCATTTACCTTAAATAATTTTAAAGGGTTTGACCATTAGCCAATTGGGTAAGTTTTGTTATTTTGTCTTTTCCTAAGACAAAACGTCCTCTCTTGAAAATGGCTTTGGTACAGATTCACCGAAATATTGCCGGTCGGCAAAATAGCTAGAACGGACCATCGGCGCACTCCAGATATTTTTAAAGCCTAAACGCTGGCCATGCTGAGTGTATCTTTCAAATTCTTGTAAATTCACAAACCGGTGAATAGGGGCATGTGATTTAGAGGGCTGTAAATATTGTCCAATAGTCACTAAATCTACATCATGATCTTTTAAATCGTTGAGTAGAGCAATAACCTCAGCTTCAATTTCTCCTAATCCAACCATCAGACCACATTTGGTTTTAATATCTGGACAGTATTTCTTAAAACGTTTTAATAAATTTAACGAATGCTGATAGTCCGAACCAGGGCGTATCGCTTTATACAAACGTGGCACTGTCTCAATATTATGATTAAACACATCGGGTGGTGATAAGCTTAATGTAGAGAGTGCTGTTTCTAAACGGCCACGAAAGTCTGGAACTAAAATTTCAATTAGCGTATCTGGACAACGTTTCCTAATTTCTTCAATGCATTTTACAAAATGTGCTGCGCCACCATCGTGTAGATCATCACGGTCTACAGAGGTAATCACGACATATTTTAAGTTTAGGTTAGCGACTGTTTCTGCCAGATGCTTAGGTTCATTTTCATCTAAAGGCATTGGACGACCATGAGCTACATCGCAGAAAGGGCAACGTCTTGTACAAATATCTCCCATAATCATAAATGTTGCCGTACCTCCACCAAAACATTCCGGTAAATTTGGACACGCCGCTTCTTCGCAAACACTGTGTAACTTCTGTTGGCGCAGCAAATTTTTTATGCGTTTAATTTCTTCAAAATCGGTTATTTTGGCTCTAATCCAATCCGGTTTAGTGGGTAACTCTTCTGTAGGTAAAATTTTAATCGGAATGCGAGCAACTTTATCCGCTCCTCTTAATTTAATACCAGTTTCTATTTGCCTTTTTAAGTCCATATATAAAATTCCATTTTATATTAAATAATTTTCAACTAGACTCTATATAATAAAAATCCTTATAATTTAAATAAAGAATATGGAGTTTATTAATGAGCGTAGTGCACAGCTAATATTATAAATTAATAAAGGTTGGTTAAAGGTTTGTTTCACAAGTTAATGAAATGTATTAAAATTTTTTAATTTTATTTTTGCTATGCAAGTTTTTGAAAAATAAAAAATAATAACCATAAAAACTATTTAAAACTTTTTAGTCTAATAGCATATTAAATTAAATTGAGCTTTATTATTTATAGCGAAATATATAATTCTCGCTGAAACTTGGTTGATTTTTAATAATCAAGATAATAAAGGAAAAGGATATGCAATTAACGGAAGAGCAATTACTCGCAGCATATAAACGCATGCGCGATATTCGTGAATTTGAGGATCGACTTCACGAAGAAAATACCAATGGTGATATTCCTGGCTTTATTCACTTATACAGTGGTGAAGAAGCTGTAGCAGTCGGGATTTGCGAAAATTTAACCGACAAAGACTATATCACTTCAACACACCGTGGACATGGACACTGTATTGCAAAAGGCTGTGATATTCACGCCATGATGCTGGAAATTTTCGGTAAAGATGACGGGCTATGCCGTGGAAAAGGCGGTTCTATGCATATTGCCGATTTAGATAAAGGTATGCTCGGTGCCAACGGGATTGTGGGTGGTGGGCCTCCTTTAGCAATTGGTGCAGCGTTGACAGCGAAAACTTTAAAGACTGGTGGCGTCGGACTGTCTTTTACAGGTGATGGTGGTTCAAACCAAGGCCTTACTTTTGAAGCGATGAACATGGCTGTTGTTCTTAAACTTCCTGTGATTTTCGTTTTTGAAAATAACGGTTTTGGTGAGGGAACTGGTCATGATTACGCTGTAGGAAGCAAAGACATTGCTGGTCGTGCAGCAGGCTTTGGTTTACCGGCAGTTAAAGTTGATGGTACAGACTTCTTTGCCGTCTATGAAGCCGCTCAAACTGCCATTGAACGCGCGCGCCGTGGTGAAGGTCCAAGCGTGATTGAAACCATCACAAACCGTTTTTATGGCCACTTCGAAGGTGATCCTGGCTTGATTCGTTCTAAAGAAGAAGTCGAGTTCATCAAAGAAAATAAAGATCCTTTGAAAATTTTCCGAGAAAAAGTCAAAGGCAAAATTGATGAAGCCAAACTAGACGAGATTGATGCAGCTTCAAAGGCAAATGTTGATGATGCCGTTGCTAAAGCCCGTGCTGCGGCATATCCGAAACCAGAACAACTCCTTACTGACGTCTATGTCTCTTACTAAAGGAATAGTAAAGATGCCAAATAAAAGTTTTCGTAATGCAATTAAAGAAGCCATTGAATCAGAAATGCGCCGTGATCCAACCGTATTTGTTGTTGGTGAAGATGTCCGCGGTGGGCACGGCGGTAAAAACACTGAAGAAAACCAATTAGAAGGTTTCGGTGGTGTATTGGGCGTAACCAAAGGTTTATGGACAGAGTTTGGTTCGGAACGTGTTATTGATACGCCAATTACCGAGTCTGCAATTATTGGTATGGCCGCTGGTGCTGCTGCAACAGGTTTACGTCCTGTTGCCGATTTAATGTTTATGGATTTCTACGGCGTGTGTCATGACATGCTCTATAACCAAGCCGCTAAATTCCGTTATATGTTTGGTGGAAAAGCAAAAGCACCCATGGTTGTACGTGGCATGATTGGTGCAGGTTTTTCTGCGGCAGCCCAGCATTCTCAGTCACCATATAACGTATTTGCCGCGGTTCCGGGCTTAAAAGTTGTGGTTCCATCTAGCCCATATGATGTGAAAGGGCTATTAATTCAGGCTATTCGTGATGATGACCCTGTAGTGTTCTGTGAACATAAAATGCTTTATGACATTAAAGGCGAAGTTCCAGATGATGTATATACCATTCCTTTTGGTGTAGCAAATTACACCCGTGAAGGGACAGACGTGACCATTATTGCTTTAGGTTTGATGGTACATCGCGCTAATGAAGTGGCAGACAAACTGGCAAAAGATGGCATTTCGGTTGAAGTGGTCGACCCTCGCACAATTTCACCTCTGGATGAAGAAGGAATTTTAGAGTCTGTTGCATCGACTGGGCGTGTGGTTATTGTGGATGAATCAGCGGCACGCTGTGGTTTTGGTCACGATGTTGCTGCACTGATCGCGCAAAAAGGTTTCCACTATTTGAAAGCACCTGTTGAACTCGTAACGCCACCACATACGCCTGTTCCATTCTCTCCAGTTTTAGAAAAAGAATGGATTCCAAGTGTAGAGCGTATTGAGCAAGCTGTGCGAAAAACATTGGAGGCTTAGGATGAGCGAAATTAAAACGCTGGAGATCCCGAAATGGGGATTATCCATGGAAGAAGGCACGATCGCCCAATGGTTGATTAAAGAGGGTGATAGCTTTAATAAGGGCGATGAAATTTGTGAAATTGAAACCACAAAAATCGTCAATGTGTTAGAAGCGCCTTTTGCTGGAACGCTCCGTAAAATTTTAGCGAAAGATGGTGATACTTTACCTGTTGGTGGTCTTATTGCCGTATGTGCTGATAGTGAAGTTTCTGATGCAGAAATTGAAAAGTTTATCGCATCACTAGGTGGTTCAGCAGCTCAAGCACCCGAAGCATCTTCGGAGCAAAGTAAAGCGGAAACATCTGCACCTGTTGCTGAAAAAACAGCACAACCACAGACTGCAGCTGCTAGTGCTTCAGCTCCTGCAAAGGTAGCGAAAGATGACTACGCTGTACCAGAGTCATTACAAGGCTATCAAACATCTAATGAGTTGTTTGCAACACCACATGCGTTAAAGCTTGCAGAAAAGCACAATGTGAACTTAGCGAAAGTCACAGGTTCTGGTCGTGAAGGCCGCATTAGTGTTCAAGACATCCAGAAAGCTGTACAAGCGTCTGGTGGTCAATGGCCTGATGTTAGGCAGCAAACTCAAGCTAAAGTGGTTAAATCTACGGCCGATGATAGCCAAGTTTTAGCAACGCCTGTAGCGCGTCGTTTAGCAAAGCAGTGGGGCATTAACCTAAATGATTGCCGTGTTTCAGGTACTCGTGGCCGTGTCTGTAAAGAAGATGTTGAGGCAGTTTACTATCGTAATAACCCAGTGTCGGTAAGTGAACAACCTGTACAATGTGCAGCCCAACCACAATCAACCGTTACGACGGTGGCGATGAATGGGATGCGTAAAGCGATTGCTTCACGGTTACAGGCTGCAAAACGTAACGCACCGCATTTCCGTTTAGTGGTCGATCTCAACGTAGAAGCTTTGCAAAAACTACGTAAGCAGATTAATGAGACTGTTCCACAAGTCAAACTTTCTATTAATGACATGCTAATTAAGGCAGCTGCCGCCGCGCTGATTAAAGTACCAGAGGTGAATGTTCAATTTGATGAGGCGACTCAATCAATTTTACAGTTCTCTCAAGCGGATATTTCCGTGGCCGTAGCGATTCCAAACGGTTTAATTACACCCATTGTGAAAGCTGCAAATCAAAAATCGTTGGCACAAATTTCCGATGACATGCGTGATTTGGCAACTCGTGCTAAGACTGGCAAGTTACAACCTGACGAGTTTCAGGGTGGTAGCTTTAGCATTTCAAATTTAGGAATGTTAGGCATTAAACAGTTCGATGCCATTATTAACCCACCGCAAGGTGCAATTATGGCATTAGGTGCTTCGGAATCTCGCGCTGTTGTCGAAAATGGCAATGTAGTGGTTCGTGAGATTGTCACAGCGACGTTGTCATGCGATCACCGAGTTATTGATGGCGCAGTTGGGGCGAAATTCTTGGCCAGCTTTAAGCAGTTTGTTGAAAACCCTGCTTTAATTTTGGTGTAGGAGAACCCGCATGTCAGAAGCTCAATTTGATTTAATTGTGATTGGCGCGGGACCGGGTGGGTATGTGGCTGCAATTCGTGCAGCCCAGCTCGGGTTAAAAACCGCAATTGTAGAAGAGCAACATTTAGGCGGAATTTGTCTAAATTGGGGCTGTATTCCAACCAAAGCTTTGCTTGCAGGGGCAGAGCTCGCAACCCAGTTTAAACATGCCGGACAGTTTGGTTTTCAGGTATCCCAACTCGATTTTGATATTCAAAAGCTTGTGCAACATAGTCGACAAGTGTCAGCTCAATTAGTACAAGGCATCGACTACTTACTGAAAAAGAATCAGGTGACGGTTTTTAATGGTCGTGCTCAGCTTACGGCAAAAGAAAAACTTGAAGTGACAGATGCTCAAGGTAATAGTCAGGCTTTGAGTGCACCACATATCATTTTGGCAACTGGAGCTAAAGCTCGACATGTTCCTCAGCTTCCCGTAGATGGAACATATGTCTGGAGCTATAAAGAAGCGCTTGTTCCAGAGCAGTTACCGAAAAGTTTACTGGTTGTAGGTTCAGGTGCAATTGGTAGTGAGTTTGCTAGCCTTTATCAAGATTTGGGATGTCAGGTGACCCTTATTGATTTGGCTAAACAAATTTTACCGACCGAAGATGCAGAAGTTGCTCAATTTGTTAGAAAACAATTTGAACAAAAAGGTATGAAAGTCTTAACCGATGCTGTCGTTCAAAGTATTCAGATTGAAAATGAGCAAGTCCACTGTGTGGTTGAAACGGCAAATGATGTTCAAACTCTTGTTTTTGACCGCGTGCTTTCGGCAATTGGTGTACAGCCGAATACCACGGGGCTAGGACTAGCACGTTTAGGTGTAGAACTGAATCCACAAGGTTTTGTGGCAATTGATGACTATTGTAAAACCAACGTAGCAGGGCTTTATGCCATTGGTGATGTTGCTGGAGCGCCGTGTCTCGCTCATAAAGCAAGCCATGAAGCCATGATATGTGTCGAGAAAATTGCTGGTGTGAAAAACGTACATTCACTCGATCGTAGCCAGATCCCGGGTTGTATTTTTACACATCCACAAGTGGCGAGTATTGGTTTAACAGAAAACGCAGCAAAAGCTATGAATTTACCTATACGTATTGGTAAGTTTTCTTTAACTGCAAATGGTAAAGCTTTAGCAATTAGAGATGCGTCAGGTTTCGTTAAAACGGTGGTACATGCAGAAACGGGTGAATTACTTGGTGCACATATGGTAGGCCATGAAGTGACTGAACATATCCAAGGCTTTGCGATTGCCAAATATCTGGAAGCAACTGATGAAAGTTTAGCTCAAGTGATTTTCCCACATCCAACCTTATCAGAAGCCATGCATGAGTCCATTTTGGCCTCAATGCAACGAGCGATTCATATGTAGAAATTCTACATTTACAGGAGTTGAACATGGTTAAGGGATTAAAAAATAAAGTCGTTTTAGTGACTGGGGCAGCTCAAGGCATTGGCCGTGGGATTGCCCTGCGCTTGGCGCAAGAAGGGGCACATATTGCATTAGTTGATATGAAACAAGATCGACTGAATGATGTGCAGCAGGAAATTCAGGCTTTAGGTGTAAATGCGAGCACATTTATTGCTGATGTAAGTGACCGCGAGCAAGTGTATGCTGCTATAAATCATACTGAGCAGACACTTGGTGGGCTTGATGTCATGATTAATAACGCTGGAATTGCACAAGTTCAAGCGATTGCGGATATCACACCTGATGAATTCCAAAAAATTGTTGATATTAATATTGGTGGCGTGCTGTGGGGAATACAGGCTGCTGCTGCAAAATTTAAGCAACGTCAACATAAAGGAAAAATCATTAATGCTTGCTCAATTGCAGGCCACGATGGGTTTGCTTTACTCGGTATTTACTCGGCAACCAAATTTGCGGTACGAGCACTTACCCAAGCTGCGACAAAAGAATATGCCAGTCACGGTATTACAGTAAATGGATATTGCCCCGGAATTGTCGGAACTGATATGTGGGTGGAAATAGATAAACGTTTTGCTGAAATTACCGGTGCCGCAATTGGTGAAACTTATAAAAAATATGTGGAAGGCATTGCCTTAGGTAGAGCCCAAACGCCAGATGATGTAGCCGCATTAGTTGCTTTTCTGGCAAGTGAAGATTCGGACTATATTACGGGTCAATCCATTTTAACAGACGGCGGAATTGTCTATCGCTAAAACAACATCCTGATTTGAGGGAGATAATAATGAAAGCAGCACGTTTTTATGACAGAGGCGATATTCGTATTGAAGATATCCCTGAACCAGAAGTCACTCCCGGCACTGTAGGTATCAAGGTGGCTTGGTGTGGAATCTGTGGTACAGATTTACATGAGTTTATGGAAGGGCCAATTTTTATTCCACCGTGTGGGCATCCGCATCCTATTTCAGGCGAATCTGCGCCGATTACTATGGGACATGAGTTTTCAGGTGTGGTTTATGCCGTAGGTGAAGGTGTTGATGATATTGAAATTGGTCAGCATGTAGTCGTAGAGCCTTATATTGTGGCTGATGATGTGCCGACTGGACCGGGCGATAATTATCATCTTTCCAAAAATATGAACTTTATTGGTTTAGGTGGGCGTGGTGGTGGTTTGTCGGAGAAAATTGCAGTTAAACGCCGTTGGGTGCATCCAATTTCCAATAAAATTCCACTGGATCAGGCGGCCTTAATTGAACCGTTATCGGTAGGTCATCATGCCTATGTGCGCAGTGGTGCAAAGGCTGGTGACATTGCACTGGTTGGCGGAGCCGGCCCAATTGGTTTATTGCTTTCGGCAATTTTAAAAGCGAAAGGGCTTAAGGTCATCATTACTGAGCTAAGTGCAAAACGTAAAGAAAAAGCCAAAGAGTCGGGTGTTGCAGATTATATTTTAGACCCGTCAGAAGTTGATGTTGTTTCTGAGGTCATGAAAATCACTAATGGTGATGGTGTCGATGTTGCATTTGAATGTAGTAGCGTTAACAAGGTATTAGATACTTTGGTTGCGGCAGTGAAACCAACAGGCGTTATAGTTATTGTTTCGATTTGGAGCCATCCAGCATCAATTAATGTGCATAGTGTAGTAATGAAAGAGCTTGATGTACGAGGCACAATTGCCTATGTAAATGACCATCAAGAAACTATTAAACTGGTCGAAGAAGGTAAAATAAATCTGGAACCTTTTATTACGCAGCGTATTCAACTTGATGATTTGATTTCACAAGGTTTTGAAACCTTAATTCATAACAATGAGTCAGCTGTTAAGATTATCGTACATCCATAAATAGACACTTAAACCTATAAAAAAAGAGCGAATCATCGCTCTTTTTTATTAAAGTAAGTTGTTGTTTTGAGGTTCAATAATAGGGGGTAATGGTTGTCCTAATGAACTTAAAGACTCTCGTTCAATTAAACGCACAATAGAATCGAGTGGTAAATCATTTTCTTGCAAACCAAAAGGTTCTTCAATTTGAGCACTTAAGGCATCTAAACCTAAAAACATATAAGCGATTAAGCCGACAATAAGTGGTGTCCAAATACCTAAAGCTGCTTCAAGGCTAAACGGTAAGATGAAACAAAAACAATAAACAGCACGATGTAAAAGTACTGAATATGAGTAGGGCAAAGGCGTCCCAGCAATTCGATCACAACCTGCTTGGATATTGCCTAGCTCAACAATATGTCTATTTAGCGTGCTATAGATAATGTCACTAATTTCGCCATCTTTGAGTATTTTAACTAAATCTTTTTGAATGTTTTCGAGTACAAATTGCGGTGCATTAATATGCTCATTTAAATAATTAAGTGAAGAGTTATTTAAATAGGCATGCTCAAGAAATTTTGTGGGTTCAACTGTTTGTTGACGTAAACGATCACGCAATAAATTACTAAAAATTAAGACCTGATGAATTAAATGTTCACGTTGTTCATTAGATAGAACATGGCTATCTCTAACGATATGTCTCGCATTGGCAATTAAAGCACCCCAGAGCTTGCGACCTTCCCACCATCGGTCATAACATGCGTTATTTCTAAAACCTGTACAAATCGAAAGAATCACGCCGAAGATTGTAAATCCAATCGCGGGTACGGTAGGAATTTGAATCCAATGATAATAAGAGAGCCAGACTACACATGCCGAAATAAGTACAACAAAACTCAGTGCAGGCAAAACCTGCGGCAAAATTGTTCCTTTCCAAGCAAATAAAAGTTTAAATACATTGCTTTTATCACGAACAATCATATAAAGCCTTTGAACTAACGAACCAAACCAAGTGCAATATGATACGCCTTAGACGAGCTAAATACCTAGCTAAAGCTTATATTTTTGTCTGTATCGCCAAAGAGTAGTGCGGCTAATTCCAAAAATATTCGCGACCATATTCAGGTTATGATTATATTTTTCTAAAGCGGCTTGCACATTTTCTGGACTAAGCTCGGTATTTGTCTCGGGTAATTTAACGTAATCATCTGCATTTAAGAGCTCATTCGGTAAGTCTTCGACTTCAATTTCATCTTTACCATTTGCCATGGTTAAAGCATAAAGCAGAGTGTTTTTAAGCTCACGAACATTTCCTGGCCAGTCATAATTTAAAAGAACTTGCATGGCTTTTTGATTGACATGACGGGGCATTGTGTCGAGTTGAGTTGAGCTTTCTTTTAAAATCTGATCGACAATGAGTGGAATATCGACTTTTCTCTCTCTGAGTGGCGGTATAAAAATTGGAATTACGCGTAAACGGTAGAGTAAATCATGACGGAAACGCCCAGCCTTAGCCTCTTCGCGTAAAGCTTTATGTGTTGCGGTAATAATTCGGACATTGGCCTGAATCGGTTTTTCACCACCTACAGGAGTAAATTCACCTGTTTCTAACACCCGTAATAATTTAGCCTGAAGCTCTAAAGGAATCTCGGCAATTTCATCCAGAAACAGTGTTCCGCCTGCGGCACGTTCAAATACACCTTTATGGTCGCGAATTGCTCCCGTAAAAGCACCTTTCACATGTCCAAATAGTTCACTTTCTAAAATATTGGCATTGAGGGCCGCACAGTTAATCGCTACAAAAATCTTATTTTTACGTTGGCTATAATCATGAATTGCTTGTGCCACCAGTTCTTTACCGCTACCAGATTCGCCGCGAACGAGCACTGGAAACTCAGTAATTGCCACCCTTTGAATAATTGAAAACATACGAGCCATTTCTGGTGAGCAACTATTAAAAACTTTAGCCAAGTCTTGTAATTGTTCTGTTAGCTCTACATGATCAGCAATATCATTCTCTATGCTAACGGGTTGTAGAATATGCAATTTCCCGATAATGCGATGCTCTGTGATGTAAATATCATTTTCCTGATAGATAAATCGCCTTCTCATTTTTGGAGTATTAATTTCGAGATATTGATTGTGATGGTCTTGAGTAAGCGCTGCCATGTTCTCTACAGAAATATCGTCTGTATTAAATTTATAGTGAATTGCTTGAGTCGTTGTATCTGCTAAAAACAGACTCGCATTTGGGAATAAAGCCTTAAGTTGCTCAAATAAAATATAAAAATCTTGTTCTGACTCAAAATTTAGCTTTGCCATTTTATATGTTTCACAATCGTTTCATTGAAACATACTTGAGTTTCAATGAAACATCAAGCAAAGTTTATATTCTGATTCCAATTTTAAGTTTTTAATTAAATATATGATTTTTAAACTTATTATTTAAATAAAAATAATTGGCATTGTATTTGCAAAATATAGGATAGAAATAAATTATCAGGGTATAAATCATGTTCTTTAAGCAATTTTTTGAACAAGAAAGTTCGACTTATACATATATGCTTGGATGTGAAGAAACACGAGAGGCTGTTTTAATTGACCCAGTTGCATCAGATATAGAAATCTATGCAAAAGAATTAGAAAAGCATCAATTTACGCTCATCTATACCTTAGATACACATGTTCATGCAGATCATATTACTGCTGCAAATTTACTGCGTGAACGTTTTCATTGTAAATCGGTTTTACATAGAAATTCAGATGTAAGTTGTGGAGATATTCTTATTACAGATGGTTGTACGCTGAAACTAGGCAAACTTAGTATTGAAGCACGTTATACACCAGGTCATACCAATGCTTGTACGAGTTATTTGGTGGGAAATATGGTTTTCACTGGTGATGCATTATTAATTGATGGCTGCGGTCGAACTGACTTCCAACAAGGTAATGCAGGCACACTTTATGACAGTATTCATAAGCAACTTTTCAGCCTACCTGACGAGACTATTGTGTATCCGGGACACGATTATAAAGGTCGTCTATCTTCAACAATTGGTTATGAACGCTTAAATAATTCACGTCTAGGTCAGAATCGCTCGCGTGAAGATTTTATTGAATTAATGAATAACTTAAATCTGCCATATCCAAAACAAATCGATAAAGCACTTCCTGCTAATCAGGCTTGCGGCTCAATTTCACAATTATAAGGTGGCAATATGGAATTTAAACGAGTTAATCAAGATTTTTATGTTGCTGGCCAGATTACTGCCAACGATATTGCGAAAATTGCAGACCAAGGAATAAAAACTCTGATATGTAACCGTCCAGATGGAGAAGGTGCAGATCAACCCAATGTGATTGAAATTGAAGAAGTAGCTCAGCGACATGGCCTAAACGTAATCTATCAGCCTGTTATCAGTGGTAAAATTACTGATCAACAAGTTACCGAGTTTAAGCAGCTTTATCAGAATGCTCAGAAGCCCGTTTTAGCATATTGTCGCTCTGGTATGCGTGCAATCAGTTTATGGGCTTTGGCAGAAGTTGACCCTTCAGATGCAGCGCTTTTGGTAGAATCGGGTAACAAACTTGGTTTTAACTTGAAAGGGTTAGTGCCACGTATTTTAAAACGTGACCATGAACCAGCGACAATTCCTTGTTATAGCGTTGTGATTGTAGGAGCTGGAGCAGCTGGAGTTTCTGTAGCATCGAGCTTACTGTCTCGTGAACCTCATTTGGATATTGTCATTATTGATCCGGCAGATACCCATTATTATCAACCAGGATGGACCATGGTGGGTGGCGGCATTTTTAAACCGCAAGTTACTGCACGCTCCATGGCAAGTGTGATTCCTTCAAAAGTGAAATGGATGAAAGCTTCGGTTGCTGGATTCGACCCTGAGCACAATCAGGTTATTTTGGAAGGATGCCAGCCCATTCAATATAAAGCCTTAGTCGTCTGTCCCGGTTTAAAACTCAATTGGCATGGCATTGAAGGTTTAGTCGAAACCTTAGGTAAAAATGGGGTAACGTCTAACTATCGTTATGATCTAGCACCGTATACATGGGAACTGGTGCAACAGCTAAACGGTGGAAAGGCAATCTTTACTCAACCGCCTATGCCGATTAAGTGTGCGGGTGCTCCTCAAAAAGCAATGTACCTTTCAGCCGACTACTGGTTAAAGCAAGGCAAATTAAAAGATATCTCTATACATTTTTATAACACCGGTGGTGTTTTATTTGGTGTGAAGGAATATGTGCCTGCACTCATGCAATACGTCGAAAAATATGGCTCTGAACTTCATTTTAATCATCAACTGGTCAAAGTAGATGGGCCTGCAAAAAAAGCATGGTTTAAGGTAGTGAATGAGGAAAATGCAGCATTAGTCGAGACCGATTTCGATATGTTGCATGTTGTTCCACCCCAACAAGCCCCAGATTTTATTCGTGCTAGCACACTCACTGATGACGCAGGCTGGGTGAGTGTGAATCCTCAAACTTTACAACACACACAGCATGCCAATATTTTCGCTTTAGGTGATGTGATGAATGCGCCTAATGCCAAAACGGCTGCTGCTGCACGCGCACAAGCTCCGATCGTCGCTGTGAATGTGATAACGCAGCTCAAGGGTGAACAAAACTTCTGTGAATACAATGGGTATGGCTCATGTCCACTCACAGTAGAGCGTGGAAAAATCATTCTAGCCGAGTTTGGTTACGGCGGTAAATTGCTTCCTAGTTTTCCAAAATGGGTGATTGATGGACAAAAACCATCTCGTTTGGCTTGGTTGCTTAAAGAACAGATTTTGCCACCGATTTACTGGCAAGGCATGCTCAAAGGCCGCGAGTGGATGGTAAAACCTGAGCGAGGATAAACAAAGCAAAGCTTTGTCCGAGCGGAAGAGGTTAAGTAAAGCAACGCTTTGTCCTGAGAAGCGGTTGAAGCTTCGCAAGAAGATGAGAAATTGCTTACTCATCAAATGGCAGCTCACAGCAAATGAAATATATGCAATTTTAGGCTTTTAATATGTTATTACTTGTCGTTGAAGGCATTGTGATTGGCTTTTTACTTGGTCTTACTGGTGCAGGTGGCGGTATTCTTGCTGTGCCTGCGCTCATGACCAGTCAAGGCTGGAGTGTGGCTCAAGCTGCACCGATTGGATTGCTCGCTGTTGCACTATCTACACTCATTGGAACTATTGAAGGCTTATTTAAAAAGATAGTTCGTTATCGCGCTGCTATTTGGATTGCCTTAATTGGTGCCCCTATGGCACACATCGGCATTTTAATAGCCAACGCGATTTCACCTGTTTGGCTCATGTTAATGTTCAGCTTAGTCATGTTTACAGTAGGTTATCGACTTATTAGTAACCGAGTATCAGACTTTCATAACCCGCCGTGCCAGGTCAACCCAAGTACAGGACGCTTTATCTGGAATTTTAAAACGGGAAGCGTTCTTGCCAGCATCGGGATTATTGCGGGGCTTTTAACTGGCATGTTAGGGGTTGGTGGCGGCTTTGTAATTGTGCCAGCGCTTAGAAAAGTCACAAATTTGGATATGCATAGCATTGTTGCAACGTCACTTATGATTATTTTTCTCATTAGTGGAATGAGTATTGTGATGCATATTGCAGAGGGTTTTCATTATCCAGTAGGCATTACTAGTGCGTTTGCGCTCGCATGTGCAGTTGGTATGTTATTAGGGCGCAGAGCTATTCGTTTTATTCCGTCTGCAATTGTGCAAAAAGTCTTTGCTTTAATGGTTTTTGCTGTCGCAATTTATATGGTGATTAAGATAGTTAATCTAACAAATATCTAAGTAATATAGTATTTTAACTATCTCTGTAGTTAGCAATTTTCCAAAGACGAGATGTTAAAATTCTCTTTGGAAATTTGATTTAAACCATATAAATTTTTGAGAAAGCGATATGAAGCGAGTTAACGTGGCAATTTGTGGTTTTGGACGGATTGGGCAACAAATTGCAGAGCTTCTTTTAAATCGATCGACCTACTATAAACAAAAATATCAAATTGATGCCCGTTTAGTGGGCGTCTGCAACTCATCATCAGGTTTAATTGATCAAGAAGGTTTACACGCTTCAAAGTGGCTAGATAAAACAAAATATCAAGTAGGCCTAACAGAGCAAAAGTTTTTAGAACAGGTTCAAGCAGATGTCATTATTGAGACAGGGCCAAGTGACTATGTGACAGGTGGAAAAGGCCTATTTTATTTAGATTATGCTTTAACACATAGCATGAATGCGATTGCGGTATCTAAAGGTGCTTTAGTCGTAGATGGTAAAAAAATAGTTAACTTGGCACATCAGCACAATAAAAAACTATTTTTTAGCGGTGCGACAGCTGCTGCCTTACCAACTGTTGATTTGTTTGAATATAACTTAGCTGGCTGCCAAATTTTAGAAATAGAAGGTGTGTTTACAGGCACCACGAATTTTATTTTGAATGATATGTTGCAACATGAATGTGCGTTTGCAGAATCTCTTGAAAAAGCTCAAGCAAAAGGTATTGCAGAACCTGACAGCTCTTTCGATGTAGATGGATGGGATACTGCTGCCAAAATTACGATACTAGCCAATACTGTTTTGGGAGCTGATATAAAAATTCAAGATATTCCAAGACAAGGAATCAGTCATGTCACAGCCGATCATATTCGTGGTTGGAAAAAAGAAAATGTAATTCCTCGTCTGGTCGGTTTTATTCATATTAAGAATCAGCAAATTCAAACAGGTGTTGAATTAAGATTAGTTCCAGCAAATCATCCGTTTGCTCATCTGCAAGGTTCCAATAAATGCATTCGGGTGTTAACTCAAGAAATGGGGGAACTTGTTGTAAGTGGAGGAGCATCTGCGCCTTTAGCTACGGCAGCTGCGGCTTTGAAAGATTTTGAGCTGATGCTAAAAACGTACTGCTAGAGATGAATTATTACTTATAAAAAAGCAGGCTTTTATGCCTGCTTCTCACAATTTTTTTGACTGCTAAATAATTTCTTTCCAATTTCAAACTTACTGAACATTAGGTAGTTACCAAGTAAGATGAGTAAAATTCCAAATACAGCATTTAAAGTCCACTCATATCCTTCAAAGAAAGTCGAAACTGTTAGAGCGACTAAAGGGAAGAGTAATGTGCTATAGGCTGCTTTAGCTGCACCAATTCGCCCGACTAAAGAAAAATAAGCCGAGAACCCAATAACCGTACCAAATACAGCCAAGTAAAGTACCGAACTTAAAAATGGGAAATTCATTGGAGGCATTAAATCTTGTCCTGTAAATAAAGCTAGACTTAACATCACCAATGCACCATAAGTCATGGCATAACAGTTTGTTGAAAAGATATTTAGACCACGTTTTTGGTGTCTAACACTAATCATATTTCCTAAAGAAAAACCGTAAGTGCCTATTGCACATAGACCAATACCCATTAATAACTGCGCATTAAACTGACTATTAATGAGGTCATGCCAAAACAGTAGAACAATACCACTTAGACCCAAAAGTGCAGCTGGCGCAAAGTTTGGAGAAGGTTTCTGTTTAAAAAAGATAAGCGCATTAATGGCATTAAAGAAAACAGCCATCGAAAAAATGACAGACTCTAAACCGCTATTTACATATTTAACCGCAGTATAAAAACAAATAAAGTTTAGGCCGAAAACACAGAGTCCTTGTAGCATACAAAACAAGTGATCTTTTAAAGCAATTCGCTGTAATTTTCCTGAAAATAGTAAAACAACCCACAGTAATAAGGCTGAAATGGCAAAACGCCATAAAATTGCGACAACGGGTGTTGCATAGTGGCTTTGAACGGCAATTCCAATCCATGTTGTTCCCCAAATCAACACCACCGCAACATAGAGTAAAATATTCATAAGTTCATCCTCGATTACCAAGCTTAAGTATCTAGGAATGCTTCATTTTTCACGTATATATTCTTGTGTTATACATGCAAGATCTTGCGTTTTTTATAGATCTAAACTAGCTGAACTTTGCTGAATATGGTTAACTTAAGCTCAATGATATTCGTTTTAATTTTGCATGGCCTATCAAACTTTAGAACAGCTACAGCAATCTAAAGCCAAGCTTCACGAAACTGTGGTGCTTGATGAAAATATGCAACTTGCATTTTGGTCTAATCAGCAAGATCGTGTAAGTGTCTGTAGCGATCATCACACTCTAAGTCTGTATATTCAAGATGGCTATGAAAGCTATCAAAAAACACCTGCGGGCTGGAAAAATGGCGGTGGGCCGGGGCGTTTTTGTTTGTTGCCTGAACATCAGGAATCAACTTGGGACATACGTGGTGGGCTTAAATTCGTTCACTTGTATTATACCGACCAACATTTGCGTGATGTTGCCGAAAAAATATGGGACAAAGAACCGAATCAAATTCAACTAAACGAAGTTGCATTTAGTGATGATGAACGGATTCGAGCACTTTATCAGTTCTTCTTACTAGATTGTGATTGGCAAGATTCTTCAAACCATTTACAAATGAGTACAACAGCAAGTTTGTTGTTGAATCATTTAATTCGAAGATACAGTAGTGTTCAATGGCAACAGCCTGCCATTAAAGGCGGACTGGCACCTCATAAACTCAAATATATTCAAGAATGGATTGAAGATCATCTAGGTCAGGCGCTCGCTTTGTCAGACTTGGCAAATGTTGTGAATTTAAGCGAATACCATTTTGCTCATATGTTTAAACAGTCCATGAATATGCCGCCTCACCAATATGTCATGCAAAGACGTTTAACTAAGGCAAAGGGGTTAATTCAGTCATCTCAGCTTTCTTTACAAGATATTGCCCTAGTTTGTGGGTTTAGTTCAGCGAGTCATTTAAGCCATCGCTTTAAACAGTTTTATGGCATGAGTCCTTCACAATTACGTTAAAAGACCCATGACTCATTTTTATAAAAGATAAATACCTAAACCAATTAGTGCTGATGCAAAAATGACATAGAGTACATTAATGTTAAAGCGGAATAAGGCAATAAATGCAGCCACAGTAATGATCGCCGAGATAACATCAAAGTGACCGGAAAAACCGTGTGGCCATAGCACGTGATAACTAAAAAATAATGCTAGATTTAAAATGACACCGACCACAGCCGCGGTAATCGCAGTGAGTGGTGCCGTAAACTTTATTTCATTATGAGTAGATTCAATAAAAGGGCCACCTGCAAAAATAAATACAAATGAAAAGAGAAAGGTAAACCAAGTCACAATGACAGCACCGAGCGCTCCAGCAAAAAATAGATGTTCAGGCCCAAGTAATGAATGATTAACGCCTCCTAAAAAACCAACAAAGGCAACGACCATAATCAGTGGACCGGGGGTAGTTTCACCTAAAGCTAAACCATCAATCATTTGCGTAGGTGAAAGCCAACCAAAATGATTCACAGCCCCTTGATAGACGTAAGGTAAAACTGCGTAAGCACCCCCAAACGTGAGCAAAGCAGCTTTAGTGAAAAACCACGCCATTTGCGTATAAGAATGATGCCATCCAAAATATGCGCCTAAAGCTAAAATTGGCAATAACCATAAAGCGATTGCCACAAAAATAAGTTTAGCTAATCGTGACCAATGGAATTTAGCATGCTCTGGTGTCGGGGTATCATCATCAATAAATGCCGGGCCATAATCTTTCTGACTAGTTTTATGCCCAGCTGCTGAGGAAAGTAGCTCAGGGTACTTTTTACTTACTAAATAACCTGCAATGCCTGCAGATAAAACAATAAGTGGGAAAGGAAGCTTTAAGACAAAAATGGCAAGAAACGCTGCAATTGCCACGAACCATAAAAATTTATTTTTAAGCGAACGGCTACCTATACGGTACGTTGCATGAAAGACAATTGCGGTAACAGCAGGCTTGATCCCGTAGAAAATGCCTGCGATAACGGGAACATCTCCAAATTTTATATAGACCCAAGACAGCCCAATTAAAATAAATAATGAGGGCAATACAAATAGAATGCCTGCGACTAGTCCTCCAGCAGTTCTGTGCATGAGCCAACCAATGTAGGTTGCTAATTGCTGTGCTTCAGGGCCGGGTAACAACATGCAGTAGTTCAGTGCATGTAAAAATCTTTTTTCAGATATCCAGCGCTTTTGTTCAACCAGTTCCTGATGCATCACAGCGATTTGTCCAGCTGGTCCTCCAAAGCTAATAAAGCCGAGCTTCAGCCAAAATAAGAAGGCTTGCCAGAAGGTGACCTTTCCCGCTGAATCATCAGGGGTATTTTGTTGTTTTTGTTGCATATTATCCCCTAAAAAATAATAGTAATTTTTACGTTTATGGCATAACGGAGTATGTTTTATAGCATAACAAATACAAATGTATTTTTTATGATAATAATTCAAATTTTATAGATAACCATTCATTAATTTATTGATATTCATTGAAATTATTTTTTTAACTAAAGTTATCGCTTTAAATTATTTCCAAAGTTGAAACATTTTAAACATTATTTGCTCAAGTTGTTATAACAGGTTGTAAGCCGTGAGCCAGCTACCCCACGATCCCAAAAATCACAAGCCTCTTTACGATCAGTTAAGGGAACTCATCCTTAACAAAATTGTAAATGGCGAATACGCAGTGTTGAGCCAAATTCCATCTGAAAATGAGTTTGCTGAACAGTTCGGTGTAAGTCGAATCACAGTTCGCCAAGCACTCAACCAATTACAGTTGGAAGGCTATATTTTTAAGGTGCCGGGTAAAGGGACCTTTGTAAGTAAGCCAAAAACGTTCCAGAACATCTCAAGTTTGCAAGGTTTTGCGGAAGCAATGTCATCTGCTGGTCACGAAATTTTAAACCGTGTCATCTCGGCCGAGCTCAAACAGATCCCGATGCACGTTGTGCCCAAATTAAAGTTACCTGTTAAAGCCAATGTATATGAAATTCAACGTGTTCGTTTGCTCAACCGTCAACCAGTGTCTTATGAGTTGACTTATTTGCCAGAACATATTGGTTTGAAGCTTAAAGAAAAAGCGATTGATTTACGTACAACCGATATTTTTAAGGCATTAGAACAAGAGTGCGACATCCCTTTGGGACATGCGGATTTAAGCATTGATGCCACGGTGGCGGATGAAGAATTAGCGGCTCTGTTGCAAGTCGAAATCGGAACTCCTGTATTACGAGTCGAACGTTTGACTCATGACGCAAATGGCCAACCGATTGACTATGAATATCTCTATTTTTCAGGCGATACCTTCCAGTACCGTTTACGTATTCATCGTTAATAACTCAGATAAAAATAAGGATTTTACAATGGAAACTAAATATCTTGAGTTCGATATTGTGGTGATTGGTGGTGGAACTGCTGGACCAATGGCTGCGATTAAAGCAAAACAAGAAAACCCCAATTTAAAAGTCTTACTCATTGAAAAAGCGAATGTAAAACGCAGTGGGGCGATTTCAATGGGAATGGACGGGCTGAATAATGCCGTTATTCCGGGATACGCAACACCTGAGCAATACACCAAAGAAATTACCATTGCCAATGATGGAGTGGTTAACCAAACCACTGTATATGCATATGCGAAGCATAGTTTCACAACCATTCAACAGCTCGATCAATGGGGCATTAAGTTTGAAAAAGATGAGACAGGTGAATTTGCAGTAAAAAAAGTACATCATATGGGGGCATATGTTTTACCAATGCCCGAAGGTCATGACGTTAAAAAAGTTTTATATCGTCAATTAAAACGTGCTCAAGTCAAAATTAATAATCGGATTGTCACCACAAAGCTTCTAAAAAATGAGCAAGGTGCAATCAATGGTGTACTTGGCTTTGACTGTCGTAGTGGTGACTTTTATGTCATTAAAACGAAAGCTGCCATTTTATGTTGTGGTGCCGCAGGGCGTTTAGGTTTGCCAGCTTCTGGCTATTTGATGGGCACTTATGAAAACCCAACCAATGCAGGTGACGGCTATGCAATGGCATACCATGCAGGTGCTGAACTAGCCAACTTAGAATGCTTCCAAATTAATCCTCTAATTAAAGACTATAACGGTCCGGCTTGTGCCTATGTGACTGGTCCTTTAGGAGGTTATACGGCCAATAGTAGAGGTGAACGTTTCATTGAATGTGACTACTGGAGTGGTCAAATGATGTGGGAGTTTTACCAAGAGCTGGAAAGTGGTAATGGC
Organism: Acinetobacter nosocomialis; assembly: GCA_025736915.1. GTDB lineage: Bacteria > Pseudomonadota > Gammaproteobacteria > Pseudomonadales > Moraxellaceae > Acinetobacter > Acinetobacter nosocomialis_A. The sequence goes on from CP107049.1 coordinate 3,843,757, forward strand.
CCTGTTTATTTAAAAGTAGATCATCTGGCCGAAGAAACCATTCAAACCATCGAAGAAATCTTGCATACCAATGAGCGCCCAAGCCGTGGACGTTTTCATGAGGGTCGAGGAACCAATTACCGTCAAGATATGGTGGAAATGCATATATCCGAAATTGGTTTCTGTAGCGGACACAGTGCTTCTGGCGTATGGGTCAATGAAAAAGCTGAGACTTCAGTTAAAGGATTATACAGTGCTGGTGATATGGCGGCTGTACCTCATAACTATATGCTTGGTGCATTTACCTATGGTTGGTTTGCAGGTGTAAATGCCGCCCAATACGTGAATGCAGTTGAAGATAGCGAATTAAACCAAAGCGAAATAGAAGCAGAAAAAGCTCGAATATTTGCGCCACTGGATTGCTCTGAAGGTTTACCTCCAGAACAAGTGGAATATAAGCTGCGCCGTTTTGTAAACGACTATTTGCAACCGCCTAAAACTCGCCAAAAAATGGAAATTGGGCTCAAACGTTTTGAAGAAATCAAACAGGACATTAAGCGAATCTCTGCAAGAAACCCACATGAGCTGATGCGTGCTGCTGAAGTTTCTTTTATTCGAGACTGTGCAGAAATGGCAGCCCGAGCTTCACTGTTTAGAGAAGAAAGCCGCTGGGGACTGTACCACTATAGAGCAGATTTCCCTCAAAAAAATAACTCGGATTGGTTCTGTCACGCTCATTTGAAAAAAGATGAACACGGCAACATGGTCAGTTTCAAAAAACAAATCGAGCCTTATGTGGTTCCGATTAACCAAGATGAAGCTGTGTCGTATGACCGTTTACGTATTCAAAAAGATGTTGCTCTAGCAGACTAAATAAATCAGGAATTTAAATCATGGCTTTTATTTTTAAAGAAGTAGAGCACCGTACTGTCGCACCCGTCATTATTGATGAAGATAAATGTATTGCTGATAAAGGGTGCACAGTCTGTGTAGATGTTTGTCCAATGGACTTATTGGCGATCGATCCAATAACTCAAAAAGCTTTCATGCAGTTTGATGAATGTTGGTACTGCATGCCTTGTGAAAAGGACTGTCCAACGGATGCAGTCAAAGTAAATATCCCATACCTACTCAAATAATTAATTTGGAATACGCAACATGAGACAAAATAAATTGATCAATAAAAAACTATTACTCAGTAGCTTAATTGGTGCCATTGTACTTGGCACTTTGGGGTGCGGAAGTAAAACAGAAACTGTGCGTGTCGCCATTGGCACGCAAGACACCACCATTAACTGTGCAACAGGTGGGTTGCTCATTCGTGAGTTGAATTTATTACCAAAATATTTACCTAAAGATGGTGAATACAAGAATGTTAAATATGACATTCAATGGAAAAACTTTACCTCTGGTGCACCACTTACTAGTGAGATGGTGGCTGGGCGTCTAGATTTGGGAGCAATGGCTGACTTTCCTGCTGTTAATAATTTAGCGGCATTTAAAAAAGCTGGAAAAGAAAGCATATTTTTAGCGCCATTGTCAGGCAGTATTAATGGCAGCGGTAATGCGATTGTTGTTCCAATTGATTCAAAAGTAACTTCACTTAAAGAGCTAAAGGGGCAGACTATTTCTGTACCTTTTGCCTCAACTGCTCACGGACTATTATTGCGAGCAATTCAAGCTGAAGGTTGGCAACTTGATAAAGATATTAAAGTGATAGCTCAGGCGCCAGAAGTGGCGGGACCTGCATTAAAAAGTCACAAGATCGCTGCGCATGCTGACTTCGTACCATTTGGAGAGTTATTTGCTTACCAAGGCTTTGCTAAAAAAATCTATGATGGTTCACAAGCAAAATCACCTACATTTCATGGTTCACTTGCCAGCAAGGATTATGCACAGCAGCATCCGGAAGTCATAAAAGCTTATTTACAAGCAACCATTGAAGCAAATCGACTGATTCGAGAACAACCTGAAAAATATAGTGAATTTATTGCTGAAAAAACCGGTATTCCTGCCGAAGTTGTTTATCTATTTCATGGTCCATTAGGTCTGCAAACTCGGGACTTAACGTGGAAACCTGAATATCGAAAAGCGACTCAAATTGCGATAGACACCTTAAAAGTTCTAGGCAAAAACGACGGTACGCTTGATGTAAATAAATTTATTGATGATCAATATATTAAGGATGCATTTCAGGCATCTGGACTTAATTACAGCCAGCAATTGGCTGACTATGCAAAATCACCTTTAGTTGCCAATGACGCTTTAACGGGACAACCCATCAAAACATTTGATCGGGTGACTCAAATTTGGGTAAAGGGTGAAGAAAAAGTGCGTAGCTATGAAACACCTGAGAATGCTTTTTCTGATTTAAAGAAAATTCAAGCCGATGGAAAAACGGTGCGTGTGGTTTATAGCCAAGATCATCAGTCTGACATTAAGTTACTTGCCAATCTGGCATGGTATGCCACAGATAAAGCAGGACAAATTCAGGCCTTTTTATTAAAAGATGATGCTGAAAAATGGGCTAAACAACAGGGCGGAAAAGTATATGACTTTAAAGCTATTCAGCTTGTAACCCAGAGCTGATGTGTTGTCTTACCTAATGAGCAGGAGGTGACGAATGAATAGTTTAGTCCAAACAAAACCTAAAAACCAAAGTACATTTTTGATTAAATTTTTCCAACAATTGAGGTTATATCCGGCGCATTTAAAAAGCTATGCCATTGCTTTTATATCGATAGTTTTCTGGATAGTCATTTGGCAAGGCCTAGCTCAGTTTAAAATAAATTTAGGTATTGTGAACTTTAGCAATGTACCCACACCTTTAGATGTTATTCATGCGCTTTGGGCTTTCTTTCAACTTAACACTGCATTTGAACATGTTGAATCGAGTGTGTTTCGAGTAGTGGTTGGTTTTGTGCTCGCGGCTTTAATTGGTGTAGGTATTGGTTTGTTAGCAGGACGTTATCAAAAACTTGCTGTATTTCTAATGCCGCCATTAGAAGTATTACGTCCAATTCCAGCAGTTGCATGGATTCCTTTAGCGATTCTGATTTTTCCTTCATCAGAAGCTTCTATGATTTTTATTACCTTTATTGGGGCTTTATTTCCAATTTTATTAAACACGGTACATGGTGTTGGTGCAGTTGACCCAAGGCTCGTTGCATCTGCGAAAAGTCTAGGTGCTTCTGATCTAGCTATCATTTATGAAGTCATTATTCCGGGTGCATTACCTAACATTATTACGGGTTTATCCATTGGAATGGGTACTTGTTGGTTCTGTTTAGTGACTGCGGAAATGATTTCGGGGCAACACGGAATTGGATACTTCACATGGGAATCTTTTACCTTGCAAAACTATAGCAATATCGTGGTTGGCATGGTGCTAATAGGAGCGTTAGGTATGTTTAGCAGTACATTGGTGCGTGTGATTGGAAACCGATTTACCCCATGGTATCAACTAAGGAAATCATAAAATGTCAATTACACAAGGCCATGTGCGTATTCAAAATCTATCGCTACATTTAGGGCAAGCTAAAAATCGTTTTCAGGCATTAGATCGGGTTAATTTTGAAATACAACCGGGTGAGTTTATATGTCTACTTGGCCCGTCGGGTTGTGGTAAATCAACATTATTAGGTGCTTTGGCAGGGCACTTACCCATTAGTTCTGGGACTTTAACGGTCGATAATGAATCTATCCTTGAACCGCATCCAGACAGAGGTTTGGTGTTCCAGCAACATACCTTATTTCCATGGAAAAGCGTGCTTGAAAATATTGCCTTTGGTTTAAAAATGAAAGGCATCGCCAAACAAAAGCGTATTGAACAAGCTCAGAAAATGATTGATCTGGTCGGGCTTAAAGATTTTGAATATAAATTTCCAGCTGAACTTTCTGGTGGCATGCAGCAACGGGTTGAAATTGCGAGAGTACTGATTAATCAACCTCGCATTTTATTAATGGATGAACCTTTTGGTGCGTTAGATGCTCAAACTCGTTTAAAAATGCAAATGCTATTACTCGAAATTTGGCAAGAAATCCGAACGTCGGTTTTATTTATTACCCACGATATTGATGAGGCACTTTTTTTAGCCGACCGAGTGTTGATTATGAGCCATCGGCCAGGGCGAATTATTGAAGAAATTCCACTTAACTTTGAACGTCCACGAGACGTTGAGCTTGTAACGAGTAGTGAATTTACAGCCATTAAAAAGCATTGCATCCAGACGTTAAAAGAAGCCACTCAACAAGAAGAGTTAAGCCGTTTAAATCCATTAGGGCTTGGAAAGAAATCACAAATTAAGGAATACGAATGAGTTTTTATTATCAAGCTTTAGATGACCTCGATGAATATAATCAGGAATTTCTTGCACAGCTTAATCACGAAGATGAAAAGATTCGCTTTGTCGCTTTAATGAATATTGGCGATGAAGAAAATCCGGATTTACTTCCTTGGTTGCATGCAGCACTACAACACGACTCTTCAGGTTTAGTTCGTGAAGAGGCGGCAAAAAAGTTAGAAAGTTGGGAAGATCCAACCAGTTTACAAGTATTGGCTCAAGCCTTATTTGATGCAGATCTGAATGTGAAACAAGCTGCCAGCCAAAGCTTAAGTGAAGTCAAAAATGCGGCATCGGCCCAGATACTGGCACCGTATTTAAAGCATACGGATACTTTTGCTCTTAGTGCAATTTTACGTGCTTTAAAACCTTTACGACCCCAGCAATTATTCACAGAGATATCTGCTTTGATACATCATGAAGATGCACTTGTGCGCCGTGAGGCAGTCAGTGCATTAAGTTGGTTACAACAAGACCAAGCAATTACGATATTGGCAAAAATTTCAGAAACAGATACAGATGATGAGGTCCGCCGCATTGCAACAGGTGGTTTGGCTTATAGTCAGAGTATATCTGCAGAGGTAATCCAAGCACTTCAACATTCTTTAACTTCGGAAAGTTGGCAACTAAGAGTGGAAGCTGCACTTACGGTTGGAAAATTACGTATTGTTCAGCTCGAAGCTCCTTTAATTCATGCTGTATCAGACTTGTATTGGCAAGTACGTATTGCAGCAGTACGGAGCTTGGGACTACTTAAATCACATCTGGCAGTTGCTCATTTGACTGATAACTTTAAGCATGAAATTAGTAACTTGCGTAAAGAAGTCGCTTTAGCACTCGGTGAAATTGGTACAGCAGAAGCTCAGAAGCTATTGGAACAACATCAAAATGATCCAGATCCTGAAGTACGAAAAGCGATTCGTATTGGATTAAATCAAATTGGTGAGATGAAGTATGCAAATCAGACCTGATATTCGTGTCGACACTATAAATAAGCAGGTTCACTTTATATGGACCGATGGCTCAAGCGTATGTCTGAGTCATCAAAGTTTAAGAGAAATTTGCCCATGCGGCTTTTGTCGAGCGAAGCGGATTAAACAAATTAAAATAGAGCATCAAAATATTGAAGTGACAGCTATGTTCGATCAAGGTTATGGTGCCCAAATTTGCTTTAGTGATGGGCATGATAAAGGGATTTTTCCGTGGGCTTTTTTAAAAGAATTTACTAAGAGCTAAAAGATGCCTTCTGCTTGGGACAGAAGGCATCTTATTTAATTAATGATCATGTTCTAAATAATCTGGTTTTTTAGGAAGCGCAAGGCTACATAAGAAACAGATAATCAGCATGACAATGACATATATAAAGAAGGTATTTTCAATTCCGGCAGCTTTAAACTGTAAGGCAACCGAAGGCGCAGAACCACCAAACAGCGCATTACCTACTGCATAAGAGAAACCTACACCTAAAGCTCGCACATGAGGTGGGAACATTTCAGCTTTTACCAAGCCACTGATAGATGTATAGAAACTGAGTAACATCATCATAAAGATGAGTAGCAAGGTAATGATGATTGGAGAATCTATATAGGCACGCATCCCGATCACCATGACGGGATAAATAAAAATGGCGGACAATAAGCTAAATGCCAACATTGAAGAGCGTCGCCCAATACGGTCCGAAATTGCACCAAATACAGGTTGAGCACACATATAAACAAATAGGGCGAAGGTCATGATATAACCAACGGTTTTTCCATCCATCCCTAAGTTGGTTAAATAGGTTTTTGAATAAACAGTCTCTACATAAAACGTTAATGAACCAGCAGAAGTATATCCAACCACCAATAAAAAAGTTTTCCAGTGCTTTTTAAAGAGCTCTCTTAAGCTACCAGACTCTTTTCGTTCGCTGTCTTGATGAGAAAGTGTTTCTTCTAAACGACTACGTGCAAGCAAAGATAGAATGGCTGCGATACCACCAATAACAAATGGAATACGCCAACCGCCATCATGTAATTGTTGTTCACTTAAAAATGCCAACAAAATAACGCCCAGTAAGCTTGCGAGTAACTGA